>CBDBNQ010000001.1:0-24313 GCA_965207835.1 Nitrospirales bacterium
GCCCTCACCGAGAACAAAATCCCGTTTTTGCAAATCGGGCGACAGGTCCGGGAGAGCGAACGGAAGAGGATGTTGCGAGATTTCACCCATCGCCCGGACGAGCGGGTGCTGGTGGTGAACGAAACGGTCGGCTCCATGAGCCTGAACTTGCAAGCGGCAAACTATCTGGTCTTCTTCGAGTCTCCGGTTGGGCCAATTCGCCGCTCGCAAGCGGAGCGGAGAATTTATCGGAGTGGGCAACAGTATCCGTGCACCATTATCGACCTGGTCGCCCGGGGAACCTATGACGAGTCCATTGCCACGTCCGCCAAAGCCGGGCGGAATTTTATGCAAGCCGTGCTGTCCCGTACGGCGAACTTCGATGACCTCTGCCCTGGGACGGAGTCTATGAAACCACAACCATGACGCATCATCCACAAAGAGTCGAGGTCGAGGACATCCAAGCAGCGCTGGTCTATCACAAACGATCTGGCACCCTGACCTGGCTCACACGGACGGATCGGCCAGTGTGGTGGAATACGAGGTATGCCGGGCAGCCAGCGGGCACTCGTCATCCCACTGGATACCTCACGGTGAAATTAAATGAACGAGTGTATTATGCCCACGTGTTAGCGTATGTATTGGTACACAGCACATGGCCTCCGCGGGGCTTGGACATCGACCACCGGAACCGGAATCGCGCCGATAACCGTTGGACCAATCTGCGGCTAGCCACTCGGTCACAAAATTTGGCAAATTCCAGGAAGCACCGGGATGGGAGCAATTTTTTTAAGGGTGTCACCACTAGCGGAAACCGATTCCAAGCCCGGATCTGCGTGGAGGGGAAGCGGTATCATTTAGGTTATTTTGACACGGCGCAAGACGCCTCCAACGCTTACGTGTTCGCGGCCAGCTTGCATTTTCAGGAGTTTACGTACGCAGGACAACAACAACAAGGAGGGTGAGCGATGAAACCTGTCGAGCCACACGTCCGATTGATCGCCTGGACGTCGTTTGATCAAGAATCCGCGGAACACTATGTGCAGACCATTGGCGGGGACAATTACCAACTCGATCCGAAAGGGGAGGCGGATGGGTTGTCCGCCCTCACAGCCTTTGCCGGGAAAATTTGTTATCGGTCGTTCCAGCCAGGGCTCAACAAAAATGTCAAGAAAGTGAGAGAGCCAGTCGGTGAGTACATGGAGAACCTGTACAAAGTTGCCCATGGCAGCGTGCTGGAACATGCGTCCATGTCGTTCCTCTTCGAGAATGTGTCCCGGGTGTTCACGCATGAATTAGTCCGGCACCGAGTGGGCGTGGGCATCTCCCAGGAGTCCATGCGCTACGTGGCCCTGGACGACCTACCAGTGTGGACCCCACCGTGCATTCTCGACAATCTGGCCGCCTATAATGCCTGGGTCAATACGTTGTCCGTGGTGGAAACGGGCATCCGAGAATTACAACAACATCTCCTACGCGAGGACATGTCGTTCAGCCAAAAAAAGTTTTTGACGTCTCACATCCGACGATTAGCTCCGAACGGGATCGCCACCGCCATGGTCTGGAGTACGAATGTCCGGGCCTTGCGACACATTCTCCAACTCCGGACAAGCCGGCATGCTGAAGAGGAGATCCGCTTAGTGTTTGATACCGTCGCCCTCATGGTACGGGAAAAATTTCCCTTGCTGGTCCAGGATATGGTACGCGAGGAAATCAACGGGTATGGGGAATGGACGTCCCGGTATCCCGCCGAACCCTACACGCCATCGGCCGGAGGGACACCCTAACGCTAAAGGAGATTGAGATAAAAATGACATTAGCCGAACGAGTGAAAACATCAAGGGAAAAAAAGCAACTGACAAAATCCGACGTGGCCCGGGCGCTCAACATCACTCCCCATGCTGTGATGCACTGGGAGAGCGGTGTCACCGATTCCATCCGGGCCAAACACCTATTTATTCTCTGCCGATTGCTCGACGTGGACCCGGAATGGCTGGCAAATGGGGTTCGTCCGAAGTGGAAAAAGTGTTGACAATGGGGGATGGTCGTGTTATTATGCTTACATGATGACGACGACGACAACGACAACGACAACCACGGAGGACAGCATGACGGGCACAAAAAAACAGATCAACCGGGCGGAAATCATCGGCGGACAAATTTTTCAGGGGACGAAATTCTGCGCAGAGTGCGATCAGGACATCACCGCGTTTGATGCGGGCGTTGTAGCGTATCACTACCCCACGCGCACGGCGCACGCATTCCACCAACACTGCTATTTTGAGGCGTTTGACGAAAACCCCGAGGCCCTGAGGGAGCGAGGATACACCAAATCATGATACGCACCGAACGAGAGAAACAACTCACCAGAGTTGCCCAGGTACTAATGGAGCAACTGAACGCCGGGACGATGAGTGTGGACGACTACGAGGCAATCATGGCGCAATTGCACGCCCCCACAACCAACCAAAGGAGGGCACCATGAACGATCAATTATTGCGTCCCACCACATGTTTCCGGTAGCGAGGTCCTTGGGTTGGTCCAGCGGGCCAGCATCTACCACGATACTCGCTCTGGCGAGGCGTGTCGAGTGGACTGGCTAACGTTGCACCTCACGCGGGCTGGGCGGATCATCAAGACCCCCTGTGCCGGACGTGTTCGCGTAGACCAATAACGCAAGCAACCCCCAAAGGAGATGAAAAAATGAAGCCCGACAAAAACGTGTTACTACCTGATACTTTGCACGAGTTACTGGATGTTGCCATCATCGACGCGAGTCGTTTGGACCGTGACCTGTACACGCCATTTTGCATGTTGTACCACCACAAACCAAGAGAAGACGGACCTTGCCTTGTGTGTTTAGCCGGGGTGGTCATTGCCGGGACGTTAGCAGCTTCACGGGATCGGAGTTTGCGGAGGTTGTCCCCCTCAGATTACGACGGAGACACGATCAAAAAACTCCGCACATTGGATTTGTTGCGGACCGGAAACTATCTCGTAGCCAGCCAAGAATTTTATGGTTACAAACTAGATATCGGAACTCTTCCCCAACCAGATAGCCCAACATTTACTTCGTGGCCAGAGTTTGACCGGCATGTCCAATCCCTGCGCCATATCCAACAGGAATTAGAAAGGATGGGGGTATGAAAGACGATTCTTCCACTACGAAACGCAAGGCGCATTAGGAAAGCGAGGTGGGTCATAACCCCGCTGTATCTCATGTTATTAATGTCTCGGGATGTCGGAGAATCCGTTCCGCCCGCGTATGCGGAATTTCTGGCACGGTTAGTTCGCTATTTTCTAACTTGAGAACAAAGGAAAAAACACCATGAAACACAAAACATTGCCCAACACATTACACGAGTTACTCGCGGTGGCCATCAAAGATGCCAAAATCTTGGACCGCCAATTGTACAGGCCTTATGCCCTGTCCTATCATACGTTTGACAGAAACTTCAACCATTGCCGAGTGTGCTTGGCCGGCGCTGTGATGGTGCACACATTGGAAGCAGTGATAAAAGACATGCTGGACCCCGAAGATTACCCGAAACAAACACGATTTAAATTGTACGCCCTCGACCAAATGCGTCTCGGTCATTTTCGTTCAGCCTACAAAACCCTCTATCTCTGTCGTACAGAGATCCCTGATTATATTGGACAAAGATTGGACGATTTACCGGAACCAAAGAAAAGGAACTTCAGCTGCTGGAACGACTTTGACGAACATCTCAAATCGCTGGAAGGCATCCAACAAGAATTGGCGAAACTAGACGTATAAGAGGATACCATGAACAACACACAACAAACCGTGATCTGCTACTTTGAGACCCTGCCGGCCGCTCAAATCGATCAAGCCAACGGATATTACGGAGAAGACTCCCCGTGCTGTGTCGGCGCTCACCTCGCCCACTGCCTGGCCGGACAAGTGAATTTTCGTGACGGGTTGAACGCCTGGGCTAAACTGATCGGGGGCACTGTCGCACACGCTATTGTCCTCCTCCGGACCTGTGGCGCTCCTCATGATCCGTTTGGTCAATCGCCTTGGGAGTTTCCGGTCGCAGAGGTGTTTCGTCGTGTCACACAAATCGAGAATCTCCCATCACTGGTCGGGGCGGATTTTACCAATATCGACTTCTATAAAGCGGACCTGTCCGGGGCCAATCTCTCCGGGGCGACTTTCTTTCAGGCTTGTCTCGCCAAGGCCAATCTCTCCGGGTCAAATCTGGCTGGAGCCAACCTCTCCGAGGCAAATCTGTTCGGGGCTAATCTTTCTAATGCCGATGTATCCGGAGCGAACGTCTTGGGGGCCTATCTTGTTCGGGTCAATATCACCGGAGCGGACTTGTCCCGAACAGATCTCTCCCAAGCCAGGCAAGTCGATGACCTATAAGGAATTGACCGCGAAGGCCGGTGGTCACTAATGAAGAGCAGAAGAGCAGAAGAGCAGAAGAGCAGACGAGCAGACGAGCAGAAGAGCGTTTCTCACGGTAGCATAAACGTTGCCCATCAAACCATCTTTACAGGTGACAATCTTGAGATCATGCGAGGGATGAACAGTGCCTCCGTTGATTTGATCTATCTCGATCCCCCGTTTAATTCCAATAAAACCTATAGTGCGCCGATTGGCAGTCATGCAGCGGGAGCCGCTTTCAAAGACACGTGGGGACTGAACGATATTAAGCTGGTTTGGCATGGAGAAATCAAACAAGACTATCCGGTCTTGTATGCCTTCTTGAATGTCGTAAAAGTTGTCCATGGGGATTCCATGATGAGTTACCTCATGTATATGGCGATTCGTCTGATAGAATTGAAACGGGTCTTGAAGCCGACGGGTTCACTCTATTTGCATTGTGACCCGACCGCTTCCCATTATCTGAAACTCTTGATGGATGCGATTTTTGGGCGTGCGAATTTTAGAAGTGAAATTCATTGGTATTATTATAATAAAATGCATGATAGTCGAAAAAAGTTGTTTCCTGCTGCAACAGATACAATTTTCTTCTACGTCAAAGATAGTGGATCAGCGTTTTATTTTCATCAACTCAAAGAAGTACGCGAGACTCCTGTGAAGCAACTCAAGCGGAAAAATGTTGATGGGAAAATGATGAACTTTAAGGATGATTTTGGAAAAGTTGTGTATACCATAAAGAACGATAAGACGATTGATAATGTTTGGCGGATACCATGCCTTCAACCAGCGTCACGAGAGCGGTTAGGCTACCCGACGCAAAAGCCTCTCGCGCTCTTAGAGCGAATCATCAAGGCCTCTTCACAAGAGGACGACGTCGTCCTTGATCCGTTTTGTGGATGTGCCACAACGTGCATTGCGTCTGAGAAACTTGGGCGGCGGTGGATCGGGATTGACTTATCCCCAAAGGCCGCAGAACTGATTCAGATTCGGATGCAAAGGGAAGTGGGGCTGTTCGGTAATGTGACTTTCACGGATAGGCCTCCAGAAAGAACAGATTTTTAGGACCACTGCCTCGGTATAACTGTGAGGCAAACCGCAAGACGCTCTATGGAGAACAAGCCGGCCATTGCGCGGGGTGCTCAACCCACTTTGAATCCCGTCACCTAGAAGTGGACCATATTATTGCGAGACAGAATGGCGGCACGGATCACTTAGCCAATTTGCAATTACTTTGTGGGAACTGCAATCGGATCAAAGGGGACCGTGGCACGGACTATCTGAGGGTGAAACTGCAACTCTAGAAGTTCGTCAACTTAAATGGATAATTCCCTTTTGTTGGCCCAGTTCGGCGTTCCCATGGCAGAGGACTGTAACAGGGCTATTTGGTGGCGTCAAGTTAAATGGATAATTCCCTAAAGTTTGAAGACATTGTTGAACGGGTGGCTGTGGGCAACAACCCTAAAGCCCAAATAGTGGAACCACTGCAAGTTATTGCCGGAGCATCTGATAGACCGTTAATTATAGGAAACATTGAAATCCCCTGCTACGTTTTGGAAGATGAAACGAGAGTCTTGAGTCAGCGCGGAGTTTTTTATGGGATGGGGTTCTCACGAGGAGGACCGCGAACACCTAAAAGTGGTGGTGCCGAACTACCAAGATTTGCCGCTCAAAGGTGGTTAAATCCTTTTATTTCTAATGACTTAGAATTGGCGCTCAAATCATACATTTTATTTACATTACCAACAGGGGCAATGGCCTACGGTTATCCCGCCACAATATTAGTCGATCTTTGTGATTCGGTAATAGAAGCCCACAAAAAAAGGGAATTATCAAGAATAGTTGACGCTCTCATTTCTTCGGCTTCTTGGCTCCCGGTTTCTTGCCGGCCTTCGACTTGGCCGGTGGCTGGTAATTCGCTAAAGCTTTTAGCATCCGGTCTAGAGCCTGTTTAACGGAGAGAGTCATAAGTTAGAAGAATATGGCAATGACTTAACGTAGTTTTCCATAAAGGCCCAGTCGGGATTGCCTTGAGGATTTACAGGTAACTTGAGAATCGTGGCTTTCATCCGATTGAGATGCCATTTCCTTCCATAATTAAAACGGTATCTATTCGCTTTAATGACCGTTGCGAGAAATAGCGCGGTATACCGATTCATCGCAAATCGAGGATACAAGACATTTATATCATCAGAGGCCCAAAAGGGAGTATCTTGATAAAACGCCTCTCCGACCGAACCATTGTAATTAACCGTAATAGTTACACCCTCATGTCGTGGCTTCTGCCCAATACACTCTCTCTGTCCATTATTTGGGGACTTATATCGAATAGTCACATTACCGCTTAACTTTTTTTGATTTTCCTGGTTTCACACTAGGCGTGACCTTGGCGTTGACAGGTAGAAAAAAGGCCCCGGCAATGAAACTGGCATCGGCGTTTGGAAAAATAACTTCTTCCTCTTTCTCTGCCTTCGACGGCTGATAATCCCGTGGTGGCATGATAATGGTGACGGGAGTGGGTGGAGGCTTGTAGGTTTTGGGCTTGGTGGTGCGTTTTTTCATGTTGTTATCCAGTCCAAGGCGTGTTTGATGTAGGTAGTCATAAGTTAGAAGAATACGGTAATGACTTAATATACTGTTCCATGAACTTCCAATCGGGGTTGCCTTGAGAATCTATTGGCAAGGTGATAATAGATTCCTTCATTCTATCCAACTTCCATTTCCTCCCATAATTGAAACGGTATTGATCTACTTTGATGACCGTAATAATGAATAATCCTATATAAGGGTTTAACAAGAATCTTGGATACAGGACATTCACATCATCCGAAGCCCAATAAGGACGAGGTTGATAAAAAGCCTCGCCCACTGATCCGTTATAATTCACGGTAATAGTATTCCCCTCATGGTTAGCTGCTTCGCCAACACATTCCCGATGTCCGTTGTTTAAATCAACGGCACCAATAAAAGGCGTATCACCAACGGTCATGTCGGACTTGGTTAATCGCTTTCCTTTCTTAATGCAAAACAGACGATGATACTCGAAGCCCTTCCAAACCCGATCAGATAAGTTCACCTGTTCTTGTGATTTGGCTTGAGAAGAAGGCACCGAAGGCACCTTAACGGCAGTGCATAACCTTTGAATAGACTTTTTATCCGGTATCAAAAGGCCACTCAATGTTCTATTGGCCTGTCTCCCGTAATTATATTTGTAGGCATTACTATTGATCAGCTTGGCATACAACAGCATTTCTTTGGCACTTAATTCATTTTTCGGAATCAGGTAATATACATCTCGTCCACTATAATAAGGCTGTGCTTGATAAAAGGTTGCAAGAACCGAACCACCTACCGCTACTGATAGTGTGTGGGCTGAGTTGGGTTGTACGCCATTCATCACGGCAACATGCGCACTGACTCCATTATTTCCCGCAGTCCTTGAAACAAACGGAATCCCATCATTTGCCAAGGACAATGAATTTAAGGCCAAATTGACACCATATCGGGGTTCAAAAACCTCTGCCAATCTAACGAGGTTCATTGAGAGGATACCTTGTTGACGAAGAGATAAGCCACATACTCTCTTACCGTTTTTTCAAACTCCCTCGCAGATAGCCCTGAATAATCCGTCTCCATATAGGCCTCAGCGCACCACTCATCTTTCCCTTTGACTTTTTGCATTACACTTAATCCGGGAAGGCTCTTGCGGTTCATGTAAGCATCCAGCCATGTTTGTTTTGGGAATTATCAAGAATAGTTGACGCTCTCATTTCTTCGGCTTCTTGGCTCCCGGTTTCTTGCCGGCCTTCGACTTGGCCGGTGGCTGGTAATTCGCTAAAGCTTTTAGCATCCGGTCTAGAGCCTGTTTAACGGAGAGAGTCATAAGTTAGAAGAATATGGCAATGACTTAACGTAGTTTTCCATAAAGGCCCAGTCGGGATTGCCTTGAGGATTTACAGGTAACTTGAGAATCGTGGCTTTCATCCGATTGAGATGCCATTTCCTTCCATAATTAAAACGGTATCTATTCGCTTTAATGACCGTTGCGAGAAATAGCGCGGTATACCGATTCATCGCAAATCGAGGATACAAGACATTTACATCATCAGAGGCCCAAAAGGGAGTATCTTGATAAAACGCCTCTCCGACCGAACCATTGTAATTAACCGTAATAGTTACACCCTCATGTCGTGGCTTCTGCCCAATACACTCTCTCTGTCCATTATTTGAACTGATCGCGCCTATGAAAGGGACTTGCCCTCTAGTCATATGCGCCTTGGTAAGTCTTTTGCCCTTTTTGAGATTGAACAATTCATTAACCTGAAACCCTTTCCAGGCCAAACTTTTCGGGGAGATTTGTTCTTGCAAGACGGATTCCTTGGACGGTTCCTTGGGGATGGATAAAGATTCGCATAAATTCCGCAGTGAGTCTGGTTGTGGAATTGCTGTTCCTTTGAGCCTCGCTGGGGTTATTTTACGACTGTAATTATATTTGCCAGAATTTCTCTCGATATAGGTTGCATAGATAAACATTTGCTTATGGCTCAGTCTCTGTTTTGGGATAACCACCATACAATCATCAGTGATGAAACACGGGTAATCATGAAAAAAACTTGCGCCGACACTTCCTGTACGAGCAACTGAAATGACTTCTGAATAATTGGGAGAGATATCAAAAAATCCAATAACTCCGTTGCCAGCACCCTGAGACTTCACAACAGGCGTTGACCCCTTAGGGTAATCCTGTACCTTCGTGAAGGCATCACCATATTTCACGTCGAAAATTCTTGCCAATTTTACGTGTCGCAACTTCGACCTCCATTCAAGAATTTGTATGCGACATATTCCTTGATTGTCCTTTCAAAATCTTTTTCGGAGAGTGTCGAATAATCCGTTTCCATATAGGCCTCAGCGCACCACTCATCTTTCCCTTTGACTTTCTGCATTACACTTAATCCGGGAAGGCTCTTACGGTTCATGTAAGCATCCAGCCATGTTTGTTTTATACCGTTCCATGCGTTTCGGGAGTCTAGTCTTCCTTTGTGTTTTGCCTTCACAAACCCATCGTTCTTAAAATAGCCAAAAAACGTTTCCTTGTTTGTCGGATGTGGGGCATAGGCTTTGAAAACGAGAATGCAGGTCACGACACCGATAGGATGAAATAAATCATCCGGCATGCTCAACACGGCCTCTAATGAGTGCTTCGTGAGGAGTCTCTCCCTAACTTCGATGGTCGCTTTCTTGGAAGATACCACAGTGGACATTTGACAAATGGCGACGCAATAGCCGTTTGGCTCCACGCATTCCATAGCGTTTTTTATGAATCCAAGTTGCTCAACCTCGCTTTTGTCATATGGAGGATTGAGAAAGGCCCGCGTCGGTTTCGCCTTCCGTACCGACGATTTCACGGTTCCGTCAAAACAATCACCACAATGGATGTGACTTTTCCCATCACCACGCATCATCATATTGGAACAGGCGTGCGAAAACATGTCTGCTCGAATATCAATGCCAATAATCTGTTCACTCATAATCCGACGATGACTTCTGCTGTCATTGCCTGATTTCTTCAACATGTGTCCCATCGCAGAGACAAGAAATCCGCCTGTGCCGCAGCAAGGATCAAATACTTTGTCATGCTCAGTGAGATAGGCTAAGTCACAAAATAAATCTGTAATATGATTCGGGGTTAAAACGAGTCCGGTTTTCTGGTCACTGCCCGCGTAACGAATAAATTGCGTATAGAACTTTCCTAAAACATCAAACCAATTATTGTGAACATAAGGAAGAACGCTCGCGTGTATGTCATTGATGAGATCCCTGAGAATCGTATTGTTCTTAGAAGTGAACCGATGATTTTGTCTGATCTTATGATATTCGCTCAGGATAATGGTCTGTTTCGGTGACGGCAGATTATTTCTGCGAAGGACATTCTTACAAGATTCAAGAAGAGCATTTACTAAAGAATCATTCGGATTATATTCTTCGCTTTCTTCTTCTGTATGGTGACTTCGATAACTATTCACAAACACATCATCCTGCAAAGCAACCAATATTGAACTAATCAACGTGCATCGCTCGACTTCGGGAATAGAATAGTCTTGCAGGGTCTCATTATATTCGATGGCCTTCTTAATGAGTTCTTCTTCACGGATAGGCTGCGAGTGTTCATTTATGACGTTGAAAAGAGACTGATAATTGAGAAGGTGCTTATCAGTAACGTCTTTATAAGTACGCTTCCCCTTGAGCCACAGCAAGTGAGAGAGTTTAAGTTCTCTCTCCGTTTCTCCACTAACGGCGATTGCCATGACATTGAAGTGATCTTTGAGGTAAGAGGCATAGAGAATGGCTCCATCTACTGCAAAAGCCTTGTACTGCTTTCGGTCTCTACTTTCGTGCTTGGCAACATTCGCCTTGCATTCAATAATGACGAGATTTCAGGCGCATGCAGGCATGAAATAATGAATTCAGGATACCCTTTTCCATCGCCCGATTTAGAAGCCGATTTGAGTAACTTATCAATTTTAGGATTGTCAGACGATTGTTCCTCGATAACGACATGTTCATTATCCACATAGCCGTTTTGCTGTAACAACTTGCGAACAATAGCTTCCGTTTTTCGTTCATTCACCATATAAGTGCTCCAAGCAAGGAACTTTCGTCACGCCACCAACTCCCGATACTTAAGCCGTTTCCCCACTGACTTCTTAGCAATCAGAGACATTTGTTCAATCGTATCTTCTTCACGGAAGTTATGCCGTCCTGAAAACTCATGGACATAGCGTTGTAAATGCTTCTCACTCATCTTGTGATACGTCCCATGATACCCACGTTTCAGCATAGACCAGAAGGATTCAATGCCGTTGGTGTGGGCCTGATCCCGTACATATTCCTTGACAGAATGATTCACGGAATCCACTTGAAACCCATGTTCTTTCAATCCGACATAGCTGGGATTTTGATCTGTATAGATTTGGGATTTCGGTTCACAGTGCTTCTTGATAAACTGCCGAAGCGTGCCCGCGCAAGCCGTGGGAATGACATTGGCTACCACCTGACGTGTGACACGCCGACTTCATCCCGACCACAATTTCTTTCCCAGTCCCACCACGACCGGCACGGAGCTTCTTACTTGCATGTTTATTCATTTCTTTGCCACCGATATAGGTCTCATCCACTTCCACCGGTCCGACAAATGGACTGACTTGTGCTTCAAATACTTTCCGTAACCGATGCAGCATGAACCATGCCGCCTTTTGCCCGATACCTAATTCTCGATGTAGTTTCATTGAGGAAATGCCTTTGAGGTTCGTCGTAAACAGATACATCCCCACAGCCCACACCCGATATTTCAGATTAGACCCTTCCATCACGGTCCCTGTCTTCAAGGAAAACATCGCTTTGTTGGGGCATGCCCGACACCGGTACATCATCGTCTTGTGCTTGATGCCTGATTGCACGTTTGACGTTCCACAATACGGGCATTCAGGACCGTTCGGCCAGCGTTGTTCCTCAATCCATGCCTTCGCGTCCGCTTCGTCACGAAACATGTCCGCGATTTGAAGCAACGTCAATCCTTTTCGATGTGCTTTTCCGGGTGCTTTGTGTGCCATGCCTTCATGCTCCTTCTAGTCAGAATGTGACTAAAAGATATCACGATAACTTGCAAGTGTCAAGCTAAAATGTGACTATTCGATATAAGTCCCCGGATAATTCCCCAAAATCAGGGTGATTATCCCTTACAGACAAGTACAAAAGTATTGTCGGCTTTGTTTCAATGCCCCGCATGGCTGCCAACAGTGAGGTTAGGGCGTATCCCTACATTGAGCAAGTCCTTCACGGGATAGGCTGGGACATTCGTAATCCCAAGAATGGGGGGTCCGTCTACACCCAACATGAGTTTTACCACCACGATACAGTGCTCACGCAGGCCTTTGGCAAGAAATCACCAGAAAACATCATTGTCATTCCGTGGGACGGTGGCCCGCGCTATTGGATCGTCGAGGCCAAAGCTTCCCACCGTGAACAGACCAAGGCGTTACGGGAAGCCCAAGGGTACGCCAACAAGGTGAACGCCCATTTTCCTGGGGTCGCACGTTTCGCCACAGGTGTTGCCGGAACGCCTGATGAATCGTTTTATATCACGACCTCTTATTGGAATGGGATGGACTGGCGGGAAGTCTCAATCAATAATTATGAGACGACGGGATTTCTTACCCTTGAACAATGCCGCTACATCCTTGATAAAAACCGACACTCTCTTGCCCTATTCGACGACGATCCTGGCCGCTTTCTCAAGAAAGCCAACAAGATCAATCAAACACTCCATGACAACGAGGTTCCTGTTGGTTCGCGGGCCAGCATCATGGCGGCGTTGTTGCTCGCCCTTGCCCAAGATGGAACCCTGCGAATCCATGCCACTCCCAGTGCGCTAATCAGAGAAATTAACGGCAACATTGAAGATCTGCTCAAAGATCACGGAAAAGAAGAATTTGCGGACGTGATTCAATTGAGGCTGCCCGCCACCGCGGAAAAATCACAAGAAATACCGAAAGGCAATCATTGATACGCTCCAGCATTTGGCGAGAAATGAATGTCAGGTCCGCGATCAATGCGGGTGACGACGCACTTGGAAAGTTTTATGAAACATTCCTGAAGTATGCGAATGGGGCCAAGGAAATGGGTATTGTCCTGACTCCCCGTCATGTCACTCAGTTTGCCGTTGACGTACTTGGGGTGGGGCCGAAAGATCGCATCTTCGATCCCGCCTGCGGCACCGGGGGTTTTCTCATTTCAGCGATGGATGCTGTCAGGCGTAAGGTTCCCAAATCCTATGAGGGCTTTCGTAATGACGGCTTGTTTGGGATTGAACAACGCGATGATGTGTATGGTTTGGCTATTGTCAATATGATTTTTCGGGGAGACGGCAAATCACGGGTTTACGACGGCAACTGTTTCGATCATGAATTTTGGCTCAGAGACGGACAGGTGTTTTATACGCTGCCCAGTGACCAACGACCAGATGGCGCGATCAGACCTTTTTCTCGCGTTCTCATGAATCCACCATTCAAACTGAAATCGAATAAGGAAACAGCTTTTGTTGATTACGGATTACGTCAAATGCGGCCAGGCGGCCTGTTGTTTGCCGTGTTGCCAGCCGTGGTCATGACTGGGAAAAATTATGAAGACTGGCGGCGGGAACTCCTCAAGCGCCATACCTTAATCGGCAGCATCAAGTTTGATAAAAGCCTTTTCTATCCAGTGGCCGAGGCGACATATGCCTTGATTGTGAAAGGACATCGACCACATAAACCCAATGCTCAAGTTTTCATGGGTTGTCTGTTTGATGATAAACACAGACCTCGACGCTCAAAAATGTTGTCCGACCATGAGGCCATTGACAACCTTGAGAAAATGACCAACGCAGTACACCGATTTATTCTTGGACAGCCCGTGAAAGAGAATGTGACTCGTGAGCAGTGTGTCACGACTGTTAATTTTGATTTGTCTTGTGATTTCTCTCCCGAAGGGTATCTGTCGAGCGGCACGGCACGAGTCGAGGCAGCCTTTCGGTCAATCGGAGTAGACGCGGCCAAAAGACGAGCCGCCTTGAAATCTACAAATGTTTTGAACACCTACCGTATGCAGTCATTCCCATTGCAGATGTTCATTGAGCAAGAAGTTGAAGCTCCGCTCAAAACCATCAAGGAATATCCTCGTGGGCATGTCCCTGTTGTTTCAGCGACGGCACAGGACAATGGTGTGGCAGAATGGCTCGATATTCCAGAGAGCTTATGTTTGGAAAATTGCATCACGATTTCTATTCTGCATAACACCAAACCCTGTGAAGCCTTTTGGCACCCGTACAGGTTTTCAGCGTTAGTCGGAAAGGCTTTGGTCCTTCGGCCCATTGAGGAACTACTGGCGCAACCCGAGGCAATCCTGTATCTTTGTGAATCTATTACGTCTAATAACGCATGGCGGTATCACTATGCCCGCTCGGTAAGATTGCATGAAATTGAGGTGAGCGTACCAGTCAAGAACGATAATCAGCCGGATATTCAAATGATGGCTGATATTGTGAGAGGTCAGTTATCATGAAAGCGCACAAGCCAAAGCCATTAGCTCAACCAAAGAGCAGCCCACCTGTCGGCAACAAATCCGTCTTTGATGCTATTCTTAGGCAAGCGGTGCCGGACGAAGCAACCCCATCAACACCTGAAACATCTGCGCCGGCATCGTCCGAGTATTGTGACGAAAGTTGAATTCGGCCAAGTAGAGCGGCATGTACTTCTTCGACACGTGAATGTGAGTACCGAGGATTGACCGCTTGATGTGTGACCAATAGCCTTCGAGATTGTTGGTGTGGCTCCCGTTCTTCACCCACTCCTTGGCTCCGTGATTGACCGTCTGGTGTCCATAGCCTTGTCGATTCAGCATTCGATAGGCTGACCATTCATCCGTATGGATGACGGAGCCCGGCCGGACCTGTTGATGTATAATCGGCTCAAGAGTGCGTCGCTTCACATCATCCACGATATGGGTTTGGACGGCTCCCTCGCGTTGCTTGAGGCCCAACACTACGGTTTTCCCCGTGGCACTGTTCCGCCAGAATTGGCCTTTCTTGACTCCCCCGATATAAGTTCGTCGGCTTCGACGTGGCCCCCACAATCCTCCAGTCTGCATGTCGGCCATGAGTTTGCGAATTTCGTGGGCGATCCGCCATGCACATTTGTACGTGACTCCTAATTGCCGTTCTAATTCTTTCGCGGCCACGCCATGACGTGTCGTGGTGAAGAGATACATAGCAAAGAACCAGTGATGCAGGGGTGTTGTAGATTTCTCAAAGGGCGTCCCCACGCATGGATACAGATGGGCTCCGCAGAATTGACAGGCATACGCCCGTCGTTTCCCAATCCGGTGAAACTTGCTTTCACGTTTGCATTCCTGGCAGAACGGACGCGAGCCATAGCGTAACTCCATGATCTTTGCCAAGCAGGCGTCGTTATCGGGATACTCGCGTTTGAACTGTTGAAAGGTATATCGTGTTGGCATGATGGCCTCCCCGTGTTGATGATAACAGGAGACTATCAGAATTCGAGTTACTTGTCAAGAGGGGATAATTACCAAAATCAGGTAGAGGGTAAGGACGATGCACACCAAGAAAATGAGCAGTCCAAGCATGAATCTCATACGTCTCTACTTATCGGTGAAATAGAATGAACACTTGTTGGTGGAAGAGAATGACAAAGAGAAAGACAGTGGAAGAAAGCGAAGTGCCGTAAGAAGATGGATCACGTATGGCGCAGCGATTTATACTTTTGCGGGAAGTGGTCTATTAATCTCCGCTCTTTTGATCAATGAACTTGATATAGAAAACTTAAAATCGCTAAAGAAATCTTTTACGCTGTACTCCCTATTGCGACGGGCATAATTACGTATTGGTTCGCTAGCAGAAAACCCGCAGAATCAAATGAATCTGAAAATAACGACAGCAACGAACAACAGTACAAAGGGGAAAAGGAACAATATGAGGACACCCAGTAAGTCATCCATACAAATATTTTATATCCTCACGCCTTCCCCGTCAATGCCTTGTAGGGGGAATATATACCGAAGTGCCCAAAGCCGTTAGGCTGGCTTCGACTTCTTAAGAAAACTTCCAGTCCTTGGGGTCTGGCGGGAACGACTTAGACATGGTAATTGCAAATAAACAACTCTTGCCCCTTATACCGCTTGCTGCGAAATCCGTCTTTTTTCTGTGCTCCGTTCTTCTGGTCGTCCGTTCGATTGATCGTGTAATTCCACTGCTGCCCCTGGATTGTGACGGCCCAACGGTACAGGTTCCTCACGTCGGGATGATCGTCGTAGGTCAGCAGAAATCTCAACCGTTTTGCGTGTTTTTTAGACACGTGGACAACCGCTTATGGTCTTCGATGGAGAAGATTTCATTGTAAAACTTTTGCTGGTCGGCGTTGTAGTAAGGGGGATCGAGAAACAACAACGCATTATTGGGTGCCTTGTGAATGACACGCTCAAAATCCCAAGCTGTCAACCTGACCCCTTTGAGTTTGTCCGAGACCGTCCGAAGATGGCCCGGCCAATTTTCCGGTCTCATGGAGTACTTTTCTCCATAGCCCCAATAGCAGTTTTCAGCACGCATGATGCCACTATAGGACGTGCGATTCAGATAATACCATTGAAAGGCCCGCTCAAGAGCATTGGTCGGGCGGTAGTTATTTTTGTAGAAGGCATGGAGGTCTTTGCTGGCTTCAATGCCTTCGAGTAATACGATCAACGGTTCGACGGAATCACGAATGTGGACCAACGTGTTCATCACATCGTCATCTAAATCATTGAGCCACGAAAACCGCGTTCGGTCTTTGGCAAAAAAGATCGAAGCCCCGCCCGCAAACGGCTCGCAATAGTACGTATGGCCGGAAGGCAATCAAGGATCAGTCGCCTTGCATAGAATTTCCCACCTGGATAGCGGAAGGGGGAGTTAGATTTCCCTGAACGCGCCACGGCGACGCCTGCTGTGGCCTCCATCATGACACCAACTCCCGATAGGGTAGCTGCTTCCCGATCAGGCCTTTGGCGATGATGCACGTTCCTCTTCGGGGCCTCATTAGGGGAAAAGCGATGCAAAAGAAGTTTGGAAGAAAGGTAAAGACGATTAGTATTTCAGGGCGGATTTCACCAAAATAATGAGCATGGGCAAGACGAACACTGCACCAAGTAGAATCAATAAAATATCTGTAACACTCATCATTCCTACAGTCTACCACGATCCATCATAACCGTCAATTTTTTGTACGTGATGGGCTTCCCTGCCATGGCTCCGAACAGCGACGCCATGCGGTCTACTGTATCAATCTCACAGTTCCTTCATTCATTAAAATAGCTATATTCAACAAATGTTGAAAATATGTTAATCAATGAAATTATGATTGGGGAATTATCCTTTTAACTTGATGCCACCAACCAGCCCTGTTAGAGTTCCCTTCCATGGGAACGCACAACTGGGCAAATCATTTCACACTGTGGACGGGCGACAATCTGCCCATTCTCCGGGGCATGAATACCGCGTCCATCGACCTCATCTATCTCGATCCCCCGTTTAACTCCAAACATAACTATGCGGCTCCCATAGGGTCCAAAGCGGCCGGAGCCGCCTTCAAGGACACGTGGACCCTCTCCGACGTCGATACCGAGTGGATCAATTTGATTGAAACAAACACCTGACCTTGCATCGCGTCATCTTAGCTGCCATGACCAAGAGTGACAAGGCCTACCTGGTCTATATGGCGGCGCGTATCCTGGAACTCCATCGACTCTTGAAACCTACAGGTTCGCTCTATCTGCATTGTGATCCGACCATGAGTCATTATCTTAAGCTGATGCTGGATGCCGTGTTTGGGCGTGAGCAGTTCAGGAATGAAATTGTCTGGTCGTATCAGCGATGGACGGGGCCACCAAATATTTTCAAAGAATGCACGACACCCTTCTGTCCTTTGCCAAATCTCAAGACAATCAATTCAATATCTTACGAGAAGCACATAGTCCAAAAGGGCAGAAACGACACAAAGGCCTGAATCGCACTACAACAGTCTTATCTGATGGCTCATTGAGCCAGGCATACGTGAATATTCAGGAACAAAAGCGATGCGTGATGTTTGGGAAATTTCCTACTTGAATGCGAACGCTGATGAGCGAGTAGGGTATCCCACACAGAAACCACTAGCTCTGCTTGACCGCGTTATCAAGGCAAGCTCGAAAGAAGGTGATACAATCCTAGACCCGTTTTGTGGGTGCGCCACAACCCTTGTTGCTGCAAATGATTTAGGACGAAACTGGGTGGGCATTGATATTAGCCAGAAGGCGGCGGAGTTAGTCGTCCAACGTATTGCCAAACGTCAAGGCCTGTTCAAAGAAATTGTTAACCGCACCGATCTTCCCAGGCGAACAGACCTTGGTCCCCTCCCACGCTATAACAGTGAGGACAACCGGAAAGCCCTGTACGGGGAACAGTCCGGTCATTGTGCGGGATGCCAGACTCACTTCGAAGCCCGACACTTGGAAGTGGATCATATATTGCCAAGCGGAGCGGGGGCACCGATCATCTCTCAAACTTGCAATTACTCTGTGGGAACTGTAACCGGATAAAGGGGATCGGGGATGGAGTACTTACGAGTGAAATTGCAACTGTAAAGGTGTCGAAATGAACGAAACGGTTAAAACGAAGGGATTGTTTTCTGATGACGATGGTAACTTATCTTCAATGCGAGTGATGTCAGTTACTCTTTGGGTGTCGCAACAGCCTTAGCCTTTACACCGTTTTTCATAGAAAACTGTCCGAGAGATATCTTCATGTTCTCTATTTTCGGGACTTATACGGAATGCTAGCCACGCCTGATTAGGCTTTGGAAGCGTTAGGCCGTCGCCCAGCTTTGAAAATGGCTTGCGCACCTGCTCCGGCGTGGCATTCAACTTGATAATCCGAGTTGAAGGGCGACCACGGGGACGTTTAGGTTTGGAGGATTTTAGAGGTTTCATGATTCAGATTCCTACGACCTATGTTTTTTGAAAATGACTGCCATTTTTCACGGCAATGCCTCGAATCAAAGACCTTTGCATTTGTTCGATGTACTCATTCATTACACCGTAACGTGCTAATCTTCCAAAGTTGCCACCCAGAATCACTAACCGCTTTGTCGGCGATATTGTCTGATTTTTGCGGGTATGGGTGAATTCCTTTAGGCGATATAATCTCACGACTCTCGCCTCGCGTCTTTCTCTCTTCTACCCAGTAATAATTTCTCTTTTGAGCGCAATTAGACTGCCGTTTGTACAAATGGTCGGTAGAGTTCCGGTGTCCCAGCCAGTACGTTTGATAAGACCCAAGGCACGACCACAAGAAAATCCCACGGGGCACAAGCCGCCTCTGCTACTGTAAACCGAAATGTCGGTACTTCTTCTTTTGCCAACAAGTACCAACCCTTGAGTTCGATACCCAAAAGAATATCAGAACCATTTGATCGAACGTATCCTGTTCGCGGATGTTATGCCGTCCGGCAAATTCGTTGACGTACCGTGGAAGGTGTTTGGCACTCATCTTGTGATACGTGCCGTGGTAGCCCCGTTTCAGTAAGGCCCAAAAGGATTCAATACCATTTGTATGGGCTTGCCCATTCACATATTCCTTGACGGAATGGTTCACGGATTCTAGCAGATAGCCTGATTTTCTCAAGCCCAAATAGCCCCGGTTCTGGTCACTGTAGACGGTTCCACCGGCTTCCGTGTTGGTCGTCACAAACCGTTGTAAGGTCTTGGCACTGACCGTCTGAATGACTTGGGCCTTGACTTCGTTGGTGGCACGTGACTTCATTCCGACAACGGCTTGCTTCACACCATGGGTGTTGCCATGGACCAGCTTTTTGTCGGCATGTTTACTGCGCGTGTATACTGTTGAGAGGAAGAAGAGGGTACTATGGAACTGACAATGACTCATTTGGTTATTCTACTCTTTTAGGCTTTTGTATTACTGTTGGTACAATCATTTTCAGTAAAGGCGAATGGAAAGGGAAAGTCAGGGAAGCTATTGACAAATTAGCAAAAGAAGTCGCTGATCTGACAAAGAGGGTTGATAAAATTTATGAGGTTTTTCTTGAGCGAGGAATCGCGTCTACGCTTGAATCCAAAAGTCCCATAAAACTCAATCAGCTTGGTCAAGAGATTGCAAACGAACTTGATTTTGATGCTATGGCAGCTACTCATACTCCTCTCTTACAAGCAAAAGCAGTAAATCTTGGGCCTTACGAAATTCAACAATTATGTTTCAGATATGCACAAGAAGATTTAGCCAAGGAACTTATGGAAAATCACCTGACAAATTCAAGGCGATCTCTCTTGCTGCGTATACTAGAGGCATCCCAAGAGAAGATGTTCTAAAAATTGTTGGGGTTCTTCTACGAGACAGGATTTTATCGTTGATGGGCTATTCCGAGACAGACTTGAAGTAGCTTAATCAGGCTTGGCTAGCATTCCGTATAAGTCCCAGAAATTTACGTAAACCACTTACTTACAATGGAAAGGATTCTCATTATGAGTAGAGTAAACCCATGGCACGCTGAAGATAGTGATGTGTATCATGACTGCACAAATTGCACAGAAGGCAATAACATTGAATCAAGAAACCGACGTTCAGGAACTGGGGGTAAACGCCGTTGCCATCATTGCCAAGCACTATCTACGCAAGGTCGTTGTTAGGGTTATATTTAGAGCGCGGCAACAACTTTTCCGTGAATGTCAATTTCCAATAGGGACCGGTAGGCTTTCCGTCTTGCACAGACCAAAACAGGCTCAGTTCTGATACGGGCAGGCCATAGGTGAAGGCGACGCCGAGTGCTTTGAATCCCGCTCCCGCATCGCCAGCCAAAAATTCCACGGTTGGCTTAGGATAAGCATGCCCTTCCCCGCCTTCACAAGATTGGCATGTTTCGACCCCGTGCTCTTGCAAAATCCTGACAGCTTCAACAATGCCTGGATCTAGAATGTGATCATGGGGCTTAAAACTACTCATTGGCTAGCATTCCGTATAAGTCCCATAATTCCCTAAGTATATAGGTCCCCGGTCTTGGGGGTACCCGGTGTAGTCGCTGGTTATTGAGATAGATGATTGAGAACTCACGATACCGTCAGTCCGTACAATCGCAAGGCAGCACGGTATCTGAAAACTCGGAAATATCAGCACGCCCTTCCCGCTTGCAGCCAACAGATTATAGGAAAATCCACTTTGTGTGCCGAAAAATCCAATAATGCCACCTTTCACTTCACTTCGTATAACACGGTGTTCAGCAGCCATATCTCCGCCCATAGAGTCTTTCCATGCGTCTCCACCAATTAATGTCACAGGGTGAATCTCTGAGCAGCGGACCGGAAGTTAAGTCGTCGTTTTTCTGGTTCTCCATCTGCTCGTGGATTGTTCGGAGCCCACTTGCCCCTTTCAGAAAACAATACACACAGTTGGAAAGACCAGTATCGTTCGGCAGTTCCAAGCCCCAGGTTTGCTGGGCCCAGAAGGCCGTTACATCCTCTTTCGTCACACCAATGCTGGCCAATGGCATATACACGTGCTCTCCTTCATAACCGTTAGATTCCGGGCCACCAGAATTGCGTTGACGTACCCTAACTACACGGCGCATCTCGTCGTGGCGGAGTCCCACAAATGTAACGTATTCGACTCCGTCGTCACCGAAAAAGCTCCATTGCCGAACTGTTTTCCAGTTAAATGTGGGTTTTCGATTGCTCGCGCCGCGCGCGAATAAGTCACATAGGGCTGCTCTGGCCGGAACACTCTACAGGAACGGACATACGCTTTTTTTTGCAGAAACACTTCCTGGGGAACCTGTCCTTGTTTCCTTTGGTGGCGAGCATACATTGCATTATCGTCTATACGACTGCTGTTCCCGTAGTGCCCCAAATGTTCGATGCTTTCCTTACAAGCAAACCAGTCTCGAAGAAACGACCGCGTGACCTCCAATTTCAACTTCTTAGTGCAAATTTCTCTGAAACTGGTTCGGCACATACCCTGACCATGACAGCATCTCTTCAAACGTCTCTCCTCTCCAATGGTAGCCATCCGGCTCTTCTTCTGACCACGGGACGGGTTTCACCAAACGGTATGTTGGCAAACGAACCCATTCTCCGCCCCGGGCATCCTCGTAAGTCTGAAACTGTACCCAGAAAAACGGGATGCCATATTGCTCCTCAACAATGCATTTGCACTTTGCTGTAAAATGATAGGTTTCCGGATGCTCCGCTGAGGTATTGTTGAACACGACGACATCGCCTCGTTCAGGCTTTAACAGTCCCCCTTCCAAAAGCATAAAGAGAAGCATTCCACTTGACCGGCCCCCTGAGAATTTCATTACATGAGGTAGTTCGTCGTGTCCTCTTACTTCATAGAAAAACGAATGAGTGGTGTTTGCATCAAAGGATGGTGGAGGCTTAATGCTGGGATCAATCACCATCTTAGGCACATTACGCACTTTTTCTAATGCGAACGGTCGATGCTTACTGAGGATAGCTTTCTTTCTTTTTACCTGTTTAGGCACAGTCAACTCCCAAATCTGAAGCCAAGCTAGCTGTATTTGTAGAGGGACAATCCAATTCAAGATTCCCTCTGGTTTCATGTCCCGATTAAAACCCCCATGGAGTCACGGGGGCGGGGTCTGTTGGCGTGTCTGGTTCCTCCGCGGATGGACAGGGACGGACCCACACCGATTGCACATGCGGCGCCGCGACAAACTGGCACGCGGTAATGGTCCGGGTGAGCCCGTCGGGGACGGGTGTGACAACCACGGTATCCCGCGCCGCAATGCACGCGCCAAAATCACTAAACGGGGGAGAGACGTGTGTATCCACAATACGCACCTCCGCTTCCCCATGGGGGACCACCAAAATGACCATGAACAACAAGACAGACGGAATCTCACCCATGTTCCACCCTCCGTGGTCGTTCCCTTTTCGTTGGCGGGACAGAGGGAAGTTGAAAGCGGGCGGTACTCCCTTTTCCCGTATGCACCGTAATCGTTTGGTACTCCGCTGGTCCGGCCTGAACGTCTCGACCAATCCCGGACCTGAGACGCCGTGTCGAGTGAAATTCTTTGATGAGATCTCTCATGGGTCACACTCCTTTTTGTGGCGGGCTTGTGGTTTGGGAAATTTGTTGGTGGTAGGGGACCCATCCCGCCGGAGTCACAAACCCCCATATCCGACGCCGGGAGCTCGTCACCAACAACGTCCACGCGGGTCCCGCGCCACGAGGTAAGCGCACTCGGTGAATGTGCTCGGCCCGATAAGAGCGGATCGAACCAGTGGACACGAGCCGTTCGGGCTTCCCCGGACAGTCTTCGAGATAGGTTCCCCATAGCATGATGGTCAGAAAGTTCCACGGATGGTCGTGGTACGCCGTCGAGGGGTCGTCACCAACAAAGCGATGCACAAACACATTGCCCCACCTATTGTCCGGGAGCAGATGCCAGCGGGTGAGATAAGTTTCATCGGCAATCGTCCGTTTGTCCAGCACCCAGTTCCACCATCGACTCCACCAACCCCCGATCCGCTCTGCCCGCCTTGCCGTGCATGTGATCCCCCCTTTTCTTCCCTTATACGGTCTGGGCCAACCTAAACCCCGACGTTAGGGCGATGGACTCTCCCACAACCCTGGCGGGAAGATGCAATCCACGGGGCAGTACCGAGGGTCCGCCGGAGCGTCTCGTAACGCTTGCACACGATCCCGCAGGTTGGTGGCCTGCTCGTGCCACCCAGCCCGCTCGTGTTCCAATCGTGCAATCACCTCCTGATTGCGCTGGGACTGGTCCTGGATGAGTCGCATTCGCACCGCATGCCGTTCTTGATCCCGCGCCCGGGCCTCGGCTTGGATGTCCAATTCAATTTTGGCCGCCGCGCCACTGGAGATTGTATACGTCACCCAGCCGATTCCGAGCGTGATGAAAAAGAGGGCCCCTAAGACCAGTCCCATTTTTCCCCCGCCCGCTATGGCGGCTCCAGCTGTGGTGAGTCCGAGTCTGATCATGTCTAGTTGGCCGGTTGCATGACGTAACGAGAGATGCCCATCGACAACTCAAGGAAGAGGCAGAGCCAAACTTGTTTCCAGAGATGCATCCTTCCCTCCGGTTATGTACAAATCACGTTATTCGCCTGTGGCCCTTTCGCGCCGGTGCCCACTTCAAAATCAACCCGCTGCCCGTCTGTCAGCGTCTTCCGCCCGGCCTGACTGCGGATCTCTGAAAAATGGACAAACACGTCCGGACCTCCATCCTCCGGCACAATGAACCCAAACCCCTTGGCATCGTTAAACCATTTTACCGTTCCTGTCATGGTTCCTATCCTTTCTCCGTA
>CBDBNQ010000002.1:0-1072500 GCA_965207835.1 Nitrospirales bacterium
GAGGAGACTCCATCAACCCGGCACGGAACATCTAAAAGAATCGTGTCACCTGCGATTTCCTGGCTTGCCGAGAGCGCAAGATCCACGTAACCGGGCGTTTGGATGGAGCCGAGAGAGAGCAGAACTCCTTTTCTGGCCCTACCCGCCATCGATTTGCCCAGGCGTTCCTCAAGTTGCGCCGCACGGTATCGGGCATCTGTCTGATACACGTTCCAGGCCGGCGTGTTGGCCAAAAAGCGCAGATGTTCGACGGCAGAAGACAGTCTGCCCGTCTTCTGATACGCCCGGGCCAACCACCAGCGGACTTCCAGCGATCGAGATGATTGTGGATACGTACGTAAAAACCGGTTCAGTAACTGCACCGTCTTCGAATAATCGGCCCGAAGAAAGGCCTGTTGAGCCTGTTGCAATGAGAGTTTTTCGATTTCGTCACGCAATTCCAGCCCGCGCAAATCCGGACCTGCGGACAGGACACACCCGCTTAACAACAGGAGAACGGATAACGTGACGATGATGAAACGTAAATGTGGGAAGGAACCCGGCATATGGCGAAAAACAAGGGACCGCAAGCGTGGTTCCTTGCTTGTGGTAACGTTCAGCAACCGGCTTGCAAATCCATGCCAGGGAAAAAATATCCTATTTCGAACCCGGCCGTTTCAGGGGAATCCGATCCGTGAACCGCATTGGCCTCGATTGAGGCTCCATGAGCCGCTCGAATCGTTCCGGACTCTGCTTTTTGAGGATCGGTCGCTCCCATAAGGTCCCGGTTTGCCTGGATTGCGTTTTCCCCTTCGAGGACAAGGACGACCGAAGGCCCCGAAGACATGAACGTGGTCAGATCATGAAAAAACGGACGTTCACAATGTACGGCGTAGAATCCTTCGGCTATTGGTTTGGATAAACTCATCATTTTCATGGCAACCGGGTGAAGTCCCGCAGCTTCATAGCTCTGAATGACATTGCCGATCACCTGTTTTTTCACGGCGTCAGGTTTAATAATCGCTAACGTTCGTTCGACCATCCTTACTCATCCTTTCTTCATCAACTCATTCGAAATCCATTGGTAACGGCAGACGTTCATATTCATCCTGCGCTCCGCATAGACTAACACGTTCGAGAAGAAGAACACCAACGGGTAGCCCGAACGCCAAGTGCATCTCATTTCAAATGATCACGATACATGACACTGGACGCGTTCCGGCTGAGTTCATGCGACACCCTTCAAGCTACTCACACCCAAAAAAGAAGCTTGAGATTGACACCTGATCCGTGTAAGAATTGAAGGCTCCTATGCCTTGGAGCTCAAATCTTCTTGGGTCACGAGGAGTTTTATGGTTTCGTCTTTGTCGAAACGCATTCTGAAGAAGCCAGAGTTTTTTCGGGCGGCTACTATCGTTGGAAAGAGCTTGGCTGCTTGTACGGCTCTCTTGAGCCTTATTGCCGTGTTGTGGTGGACCGTTCCTGGCACCCAAACGGTTTCTCCATCCAATCCCCAACTCGAACCCCAAACCGTCCAACGTGCGCCGGACCCGGCCCCGGTCTCGTCCGATCTCCCCTTGTGGGAAAGAATCCGATTCCGTCGCCATATTGAAACGCGCTTGCCACAGTACCGGCAGCAATTTGAAGGCGTCGCAAAGGCTTACAAGATTTCCTGGACGTTGCTCGCGGCCCAAGCGTATCAGGAATCACGTTGGGATCCGCATGCCGTCAGCCCAACCGGAGTTCGAGGCATCATGATGCTGACCCGCGATACCGCTTCGTCCTTAGGCATCCAAAATCGGGAAGATCCCACCAAAAGCATCGTAGGTGGAGCCCGGTATTTTCGGAATCTAAAAAAACAACTTCCAAGCCACATCAGTAAAGCCGATCGCATCGCTATCGCCTTGGCGGCCTATAACGTAGGCATGGGGCATATCAAGGACGCACAGATTCTAGCCCGCCGGATGGATAAAAATCCCCATTCCTGGGATGATCTCAAGACGACGCTCCCCCTTTTGACCCAGGAAGCTTACTACGAAACCTTGCAATACGGGTATGCTCGCGGCTGGGAACCCGTGCGGTACGTGAAACGCATCCGCGCTTATCACTCATTGCTGGAGCAATACCTCCGGCAAATATGATTTTTGCTCCTCCACGTCTGTCCTTCACGTCGGATACCTCGACAGCTTCAAAACTTTCCTGATCGGATATGAGCGCTTCCTCCCCGATTCAGGAACTGAAGGCGAGGCTTGCCCGCGCCACCGCGGTGACGGTCCTGACCGGAGCCGGCATTTCCGCGGATAGCGGCGTGCCGACGTTTCGGGGAGCGGATGGACTGTGGAAGGATCACCGGCCGGAAGAACTGGCCTCACCCGAGGCTTTTGCCCGCAATCCCAAACTCGTGTGGGAATGGTACAACTGGCGCCGCGAACTCATTGCGACCACGCAGCCGAATCCGGCCCATACCGCCCTCGTTGAACTGGAACACAGAATTAAAAATTTTTGGCTCATTACGCAAAACGTCGATGGGCTCCACCCCTTGGCGGGTTCTCAACGCCTGTCGGAGATTCACGGAAATATCTGGAAGGTCCGGTGCACGCAATGCGAAAAGGTCACGGTCAATCGGGACGTGCCCATTGCCATCTTGCCGGAATGCGTGACGTGCCGCGGGCTTCTTCGTCCCCATATCGTCTGGTTCGGAGAATCTCTTGATCCTGAAGACTTGCAACAAAGTTCCAACGCGTTGCGAAATTGCGACGTACTCCTGATTATCGGCACGTCCGGAGTGGTCTACCCGGCTGCGTCGTTCGGACCCATTGCCAAAGAGAATGGAGCCTTTGTGGCGGAATTGAATCTGGACCCAACGCCCAATTCCGGCCTCGTCGACGCGGCCTTCCAGGGCCGTGCCAAAGACCTGGTACCTCAACTACTTTCATAACCCCTTGTATTTTCGCATTTTCTTGACGAAATTATTACGAGTCTGTAATCTTTAGTTGTTTATAATCGCATAGCATACGTCGGAGAAATCGATGCAAATCACCATTAATGGTAAACCCGAAGAAGTACAGGCCGACACTGTCATGGACGTCCTGAAACAGAAAGATATCGATCCGCATATGGTGGCCGTTGAACTCAATACGCAAATCGTCGAACGGGACCGGCTCTCAACCACGAACGTTCAAGACGGCGATACGGTAGAATTTCTGTTCTATATGGGTGGAGGGGCGTGACCACCCGATATTTATCAAAGATTACGGAGGGAATAGGCAAGACACCCTTGGTTCGGTTGAATCGCCTTTCCGAGGAAGGCGGCGCTACGATTTTCGGAAAGGTGGAGTTCGCCAACCCCGGCGGGAGCGTCAAAGATCGGATCTGCCTCAATATGATCAATGAGGCGGAACGTACCGGCACGCTCCAGCCCGGAGGAACGATCGTCGAACCGACCAGCGGGAACACTGGAATCGGATTGGCTTTAATCGCTGCGGTTCGCGGGTATAAATTGATCCTGGTCATGCCGGAGAGCATGAGTCTCGAACGAGCAAGCCTGTTGTCCTCCTATGGTGCGCAATTGATTTTGACCCCGGCGTGGGAAGGCATGCAGGGTTCGATTCGAGAAGCCGAAAACATCATTGGCCAAAATCCGGAATATTTCATGCCTGACCAATTTTCCAATCCGGCGAATCCCGCCATTCACCGGGTCACGACCGCGGTTGAGATCTGGGATGCCATGGACGGCAAGATCGATGCATTTGTCGCAGCAGTCGGCACGGGCGGAACCATTACCGGTTGCGGAGAGGTCATGAAAGAACGTGCTCCGGACACCAAAATCATTGCCGTGGAACCGGCGGGATCCCCAGTACTCTCGGGAGGAGCACCCGGTCCGCATAAGATTCAAGGTATCGGCGCAGGTTTTGTGCCGAAAGTCCTCAATCGTTCCATCATTGACAACATTATTCGGGTCACCGACGACCAAGCCTATCAGACCACGAAACTGCTGGCTAAAAAAGAGGGGCTGCTCGTCGGGATATCCGCAGGAGCTAACGTCTTTGCAGCCCAACAGGTCGCGAAAGACCTGAGACCCGACCAAAACGTGGTCACGGTGTTGTGTGACACGGGCGAACGTTATCTGAGCATCGAAAAATATTTTAATATCTGACGAGTCGATTGATATGAGTTTCACGGAAGAACAAATCACCCGGTACAGCCGGCATATCCTGTTACCCGAAGTCGGCGGGAAGGGACAAAAGAAAATTGCCCAAGCAAAGGTATTTGTCGTCGGAGCCGGAGGGCTGGGCTCACCGGTGGCCTTATATCTGGCCGCGGCCGGTGTCGGAACGATTGGCTTGATCGACAGCGACGTGGTCGACCGGTCCAACCTTCAACGACAAGTACTGCACCATACTCCCGACGTTGGACGGCCCAAGGTGCAATCGGCGAAAGAAAAAATCTTTCTCCTGAATCCCGACGTGAACGTTGAAACGTACGAGGATCGATTTACCGCCTCCAATGCGATGAATTACATTGCGCCCTATGACGTGGTGATTGATGGCGTGGATACGTTTCCGGCCAAGTTCCTCATCAACGATGCGTGCTATTTTGCCGGCAAACCCCTTGTCCACGGCGGGATCCTCCGGTTCGAAGGCCGGGTGTTCTCCATCGTGCCCGGACAATCGGCCTGCTACCGGTGCATCTTCCAGCAGCCCCCGCCTCCCGGGCTCGTGCCGAGTTGTCAGGAAGCTGGCATCATCGGCGTCGTAGCCGGTATTATTGGAACCATTCAGGCCACAGAGGCACTGAAATTGATTCTTGGGATCGGGGACCCACTCACCGACCGTATTCTCGACTTTGATGCTCGAAAAACCGCATTTCGTGAGATAAGGACGAAACGAAATCCCAGGTGTCCCTTGTGTGGGGACCATCCGGACGTTACCGAACTGTTTGAGCACGAACAGGAGGCGTGCCAACTGCAAGCGCCCGGGGCGCTCGGTATTTCCTAGTTTCCCATCCGGATGCGGAAGGAGGTTGAACCATGGCAAAGATGAAAGCCCTCATTTGCCGCGAATGTGGGAAAGAATATCCCACGGAAGCCCTTCACGTCTGTGAGCTGTGCTTTGGGCCTTTGGAAGTCAAATACAATTATGATGAAATCAGGGAGGTGATGTCACGAGCCTCGATCGAAGCCGGTCCCAAGTCGCTGTGGCGGTACAAGGAATTGCTCCCGATCGAAGGCGGCCCGACGATCGGTCTGCACGCCGGCATGACGCCACTCGTTCACGCCAAAAATCTGGGGGCTTTTTTGGGACTCGATGAACTGTACATTAAGAACGACTGCGTCAACCAGCCGACCCTATCGTTCAAGGACCGCGTCGTGGCCGTGGCCCTGACCCGCGCCAGGGAACTGGGATATGAAACCGCAGCTTGTGCGTCCACCGGCAATTTAGCTAATTCGGTCGCCGCGCACGCGGCACAGGCCGGCATGCAATGTTACGTCTTCATCCCAGGTGACCTGGAAGCAGCCAAAGTCCTCGGCAACTTGATCTACAGACCGAAAGTCGTGGAAATTGAAGGCAACTATGATGACGTGAACCGTTTATGCAGTGAAATTGCCGGCGAACGGCGATGGGCCTTCGTAAACGTGAATATCCGTCCCTATTATGCCGAAGGCTCGAAGACTCTGGCGTTTGAAGTTGCGGAGCAACTGGGATGGCGGGCTCCTGACCAGGTCGTCGTGCCCATGGCATCAGGATCGTTATTGACCAAAATCTGGAAGGGATTCAACGAATTCCAAAAAATCGGGCTTCTCAAGAATGTATCCACGAAGGTGAACGGTGCCCAGGCCGAAGGGTGCTCCCCGATCGCCACGGCGTATAAGGACGGTCGCGACTTCTTTAAACCGGTCAAGCCCAACACCATTGCCAAATCCCTGGCCATTGGGAACCCGGCGGACGGCTACTATGCCTTGAAAACCGTCGCGGAAAGTCAAGGGGCCATGGACGCAGTCACCGACGATGAAGTCATCGAAGGTATTAAGCTCCTGGCTCAAACGGAAGGAATCTTTGCGGAAACCGCGGGAGGCGTGACCATCGGAACCCTCCGCAAGCTTGTGAAACAGGGCGACATCAAGAAACATGACGTGACCGTCGCCTATATCACCGGCAATGGATTGAAGACCCAGGAAGCCGTTGTGGATTCAGTCGGACGGCCGTTCCGCATTCCGCCGAGCCTGGTAAAATTTGAACAAATGTTTGGACAGCAGGGGGTGGCATGATCACCGTACGCATACCGACTCCCCTCCGGCCGATGACCGGAGGCAAGAGTGAAGTCGAAGGAACCGGTGCCAATATCGGCGAATTGATCGAACAATTGAATGCAGCACATCCGGGGTTAAAAGACCGGATCTGCGACGAACAGGGAGAGATTCGGCGGTTTATCAACATTTACCTGAACGAGGAAGACATCCGGTTCCTGACGGGCAAAGACACGCCCGTCAAGGACGGTGACGAGGTGTCCATCGTTCCCGCTATCGCCGGTGGCGGCCATGACTAAACTGCGATTTCACATCCGGTTTCCGGAAGAAAAGATTCCCGAACCCGTCATTTATCAGATCGGGCATGAATATCAGGTGGTCACCAGCATTCGCCGGGCCGACGTACGCGAAACCACCGGCTGGATGGACGTGGAATTCTCAGGCGAAACCGAAGAAATTGAACGCGCGATTGCAGGTTTGCGGGAGAAGGGCGTGCTCGTAGACCCGATTGAACTCAACGTGGTGGAATAGAGGTTGGACGTGGATTTTACCGAAGACCAAATCGAACGGTACAGCCGGCAGATCATCCTCGATCAAGTCGGCGGTAAAGGGCAACAAAAACTGAGCCGGGCCAAGGTCCTTGTGATTGGTGCCGGAGGCCTGGGTTCTCCGATCGCCCTGTACCTGGGCGCGGCGGGTATCGGCACGATTGGATTGATTGACGGCGACGTGGTCGATCTTTCGAACCTCCAACGGCAGGTCCTCCACACGACACCCCACGTGGGAGTCCCCAAGGTCGAATCCGGCCGTCGGCTTCTGGAGGCGTTGAATCCCGACGTCCACGTGCAAACGTATCAGGAGCACATCAGCGCCGAAAATATTATGACCGTGTTACCGGACTATGACTTGGTGTTGGACGGGTCCGATAACTTCGGCACCCGGTTCCTGGTGAATGACGCCTGCTACTTTGCAAAAAAGCCCTTAATCTCGGGGAGTATCTTTCGTTTTGAAGGGCAACTGGCCACGATCAAACCGCATGAGGGCTACCCCTGCTATCGGTGTCTCTACCCTGAACCGCCGCCTGCCGGGCTGGTCCCCAGTTGCCAGGAAGCCGGAGTACTGGGCGTCCTCGCGGGCACGATCGGTATTCTGCAGGCTAATGAAGCCGTGAAGGAAATCCTGGAAATCGGGGACACGCTCGCCGACCGTTTGCTGATCTATGATGCGCTCGAAATGAAGTTTCGCAGCGTCGGACGCCCCAAAGATCCCCGCTGTCCACTCTGCAGCACCAACCCAACGATCACCGCGCTGGAAGAACATCACGTCTCGTGCAGCGTGTAACGGCCATGACTCCAACACGGCCATGGATCGTCTGCGGCGTGATCCCGGGAAAGCCGCAGACCCGCTGACTGTCTTTGATCGCCATGCTTTCGATCCCTTCGGACATTTGGGAAGACATGATCGAGCACGCGCGGGCCCTTGACCCTCATGAATGCTGCGGCATTTTGGCCGGCCGGAACGGGACCATTACCGCACACTACCGAATCACCAACATACTGGCCAAGATGAGTGACGCTGAACTGGCCCGTTTCGATCAAGCCAAGCTATCCGACCTGAAACAACTTTCTCCCGCGGAACGGGCCGATATTGCCTTCCAGATGGATGCACAGGAAATGTCACAAGCACAAAAGGATATTCGTCAAAAAGACATCACGCTCAAGGCCTTTTACCATTCGCATACGTTCAGCCCTGCCCGCCCATCCATCACCGACATTAAAATCGCCATGGAATTCGAGAGTTACAGGGAAAAACTCGGTATACCCGAACCCGTACACGTCATTATTTCCCTCCAGGATAAAACGAATCCCGTCATTCGCGGCTACCGGATCCGGAATTCGACGGCGACCGAAGTGCCTATCGAACGCCGATAATCACGCTATGGCATGCCGGTGTGGACAACCATTTTTCAAATTGCCATAATGTGCAAATTTTTTCTCCCTCATAACAAGGAGAGTCGTCATGTTTCGTCCTTTTACATTCGTCCTGCTACTCGTCTTTATGATGTCAACGGCTATGCTCGCTTGGGCGTTTACCGATGAACCCGGCAAAGAAGGAAGTTTTTACAGTCCGATCATTCGTGTGGTCCCGGACAAAGGCTTTATCCTGATCAATAGCGGGAATGGCATTCTCTGGATCAAAGCCAGCGAGGCAGCAATGCCGCATATTGCAAAGTTGCCCGTCGGTGGACTGATTGACGTGGTGGTTGTCTTTCAAGGCAAACCCAATCCGCCGATTATCAAATTATGGAAATTGGCGAGTGGTGATTCAGCCTGCCCCGAGTTTGATGGGAAACAATGCCTGCCGCCCGCAAAGAAGAAATAACGTCATGGATGGAATTCTGGCCGGGAGTCGCAGTTTCAAGAACCGCTGATTTATTGTGATAGCGGGATGCAGGGCAAGGCGTCCCGCAGCGAGATCCGAGACATATCAAGCCAGATAGTCGAGGGTTGAGCGAGGACACAACGCAGCCATGCGCCCGATAGTGGAATAAAGCAGCGGTTCTTTAGCTCAGGGCAACGGCCTTGAAGGATGCATGCACTTTTTGGCCGGGTCGCAGTTGGAGTTGATAAAAAGATTTTCTCGTAATCATGGCCAACAACGGACACCCCACGTCGAGTTTCACTTCGACTGCATACTGATCGCCAGGTGATTTCCTGACCTCGACAATCGTCGCTTCCAGGGTGTTCAACGCACTGCTTGTCGCAGGAGGATCGCCCACCACCAGACTCACGTCACGTGACAGGATTTGTACCCTCAAGGGTGCCCCGGGCGGAAGAGCCTGTTGAGGAAGGAAAAGGGATTGTCCCAAAAATTCAACTCGTGTCAGCCCGAACTGCGGTTCATGTTCCACAATTTGCGTTTCAAGGATAGCCCCGACCATGTTTGATTCGACCAACCCCGGCAAATCCAACCGCGAAAAGACTTCCTGAATCGGCCCGGTCGCAGCCACTTTCCCCTCCTTTAACAGAATCATGTGATTGGCGAGTGGCAAAATTTCTTGAAGGTCGTGACTCACGTACAGAACCGGAATGCGCAATTCCTGATTCAATCTCTGGATAAAGGGAAGAATTTCTTTCTTTCGTTGTTGGTCGAGAGAAGCCAGGGGCTCATCCATCAACAGGAGTTGCGGGCTGGTCAACAGCGCTCGTCCTATGGCCACACGTTGTTGTTCGCCACCGGACAAGTGAGATACCCGGCGTTTAAAGAGCGACTCAAGCTCCAACAATTCACTGACGTGAGCAAAATCAATGCGCCGCAGGGATGGGTTGCTGCGCTTCATCCCATACTGAAGATTTTGCGTGACTGTCAGATGCGGAAACAATCGTGCTTCTTGAAAGACCACCCCAACGCGCCGGTGCTCGACCGGCAGAAAAATCCCCTGAACATCGTTTTGCCAAACCGCCTGATCGAATTGAAGAAAGCCCGATGGAACGCGGGTTAACCCGGCGATGCACCTCAAGAGCGTCGTCTTGCCGCTCCCGGACGAACCGAACACCGCAGTCGTCCCTTCCAGCGGAACGGTGAAAGCCACGTCAAAACGAAAACCGGGATAGTCGATGCAAAATCGTGCGTCGAGCCGGTTCATGAGACGTGAATGGGCAAACGCCTGTTGACCGTATACACGATCGCAAGGACGAGAAAACTGAATATGAGAAGCACAGCCGACAGGAAATGGGCTTGGGTATATTCAAGCACCTCGACGTGATCATAGATGGCAATGGAGAGGACTTTGGTGACCCCTGGGATATTACCGCCAACCATCAGAACCACGCCGAATTCTCCCAACGTATGAGCAAACCCCAAGACAACGGCGCTGAGATACCCACGAACTGCCATCGGCGATGCAACGGTAAAAAAGGCGTCAAGCTTTGAAGCACCCAGCGACCAAGCCGCTTCCAAAGGTTTTTTGCCGACGGCCTCGAATGCTCCGTGCAGGGGTTGAACGACAAAAGGCAATGAATAGAACGTCGAGGCGATCACCAATCCCGAAAACGTAAACGAGAGCGCCGAGCCGGTTAGATCTTTCCAGGCCCCGCCAATCAATCCATGAGGCCCGAGTGCCGTCAATAGATAAAAGCCAAGTACGGTTGGCGGCAACACAATGGGCAGCGCCACAATAGCCTCTACCAGTGTCCTGAAGCGCGAACGCGTGCATGCCAACCACCACGCAACTGGAGTGCCAACCAGCAACAACACGATAACGGTCACCCCTGCCAGTTGCATGGTCAGCCACAACGGGCTCCAATCCATTTCCGGCACGTTCATCCTCTGGCTCTCCGGCCTCGATCATTCCAGGCCATAACCGAATCGTTCAATGACGTTCCGGGCTCTGCCGTCTTTCACGTAGTCCAGGAACGCGCGTGCGACTTCCTGACGCTGACCGGAACGCAACAATACCGCTTGTTGCCGGATAGGAGCATACAAATGCGTCGGCACGTCCCACCGGCTTCCGGATCCGTTAACTTTGGGCCCCAAAACCTGCGAAAGGGCGACGAATCCCAGTTGGGCATTTTTCGAAAACACAAAGTGAAAGGTTTGTCCGATATTTTCTCCCCGGACCAACCGGTCCTGAACCTGTTCCCAAAGTCCCAATGCCTGCAAGGCTTCCTTGGCAGCGGCACCATAGGGCGCAGTTTTGGGATTCGCAATGGCCACGTGCCTGACGTCGCTACGCAACAGTATGGATTGTTCATTGCCCTCGATCATGGCCGGTCCGGGATACCACAACGTCAATCGTCCCACCGCGTACGTAAACCGGCTTCCTGGAACTGCAAATCCTTCTTCTTCCAGCAATTTCGGACGCATGGCGTCCGCGGAAAAAAACACGTCGAACGGAGCACCGTTCTTGATCTGCGCATACAGCTTGCCGCTTGAACCTGAACTGACAAGGGCGGTGTGCCCACTGTCCTGCTCAAACCTGGTCGCTATGGTATTGAGGGTCGCCAGAAAATTTGATGCAACGGCCACGCGTACCTCTTCGGCGACACTCGCGGCCGGATGCATCGCCAAGAGAAGAAAGAGCAGAACACCATGCCTTCGAGCGATCACCGCAGATTTTCTGAAACACCGGCGTCTTCTCATGGCCTGTTGACTCTTACAGTCTGAATTTCGTCTGTATGTAAAAATAATCGCTATCCCTGTTTCCGCTGGAAGGCAACCCTGCCAAGTCGGGAAGCCTGTCAAAATAACTGCCTTTAAACCAATGAGTGTAGCCCAATTCGAATTCCAGGTTATCATTGGTTTTCCACTGAGCCCGCAGTTCAAGGTCGTGGCCGAGAAAGTTTCCTGACCCGCCCGTGGGATCATGCAATCCGTTACGGCCAAACGCACCCCGTGAGGTCGCGAGGTACCATACCCGATGTTTGAGCTGCACTTCGCAGCCCCGGCACGGAATCGCGATCACTCGCCAACCCGGTGAACTGAAGTTCGACCGAAAAAATGGTCCAAAATTGCCAGTGGGCATATAATCGAAACGCCGGGCGCCGAACAGCGTATCAAACGCCGAATCCTGGCTGTCCCGTGCGTTACGGTCACCGCTGGCGTAGTCATAATGAATCAAAAATCGCGGCGACCATGGGAGATTGAAGGTGTAGCCGATATCAATATGCTGGAAATGAGCAAAATGATTGACGTTGCCCCTTTTCCCCGTCTGCCAGACACTCTCGATTTCATAATCGATTCTTCCCGTTCCCGGTTCATCATAGAGGCGCGTTCCAAAAGTCGAAAACGTTCTCCGGCTATCGACATTGACACTCCGTTGGTCGTTCAATCCGAAATAGTAGGCATTGAGGCGCATCCGCAGCATGTCATTGGTTGCAAAGGCGCTGCCCCAAAAGACGCTTCGTTGCGACTGTTCGTCAGGTTGGACGACGTCCCGTAGGACCGGCTCCACCAGAAACAGACGAAGGCGCCATTTTTTCCCCCGTGCCAGTTGCCAATGCACCCCATCAAACGCATTCGACGTGTTCCGATAATCATTCCGGATGATCAGGCGGCCCCGGCCGAAATCCATCGTCAGCCGTCCAACGTGCAGGTCGGTACGAAGGCCGGCTTCCAATACGTTGTTGACCGTAAAGGACGCCATGAGTTGCAGTACGTCCATTTCATTTCTGATGGCCGTCGTGACGTAGCTTTCAACGCCATCGAGGTGGACTCTGGCATCCTGCCCTTCAAACAGGAATTTGACGTACCTCCCATTTAAACCCAACCGAACACGGGACCGTTGTTGAATTTGGGAGTCCGTTTGACCAGCAGGTTGGCTTCGTCGCCATGGATGGTCATAGGTTTCAAAACGCGTCCGGTGTTCGAGTCCAAGATCCAGCCAATCAGGGAGATGGAGAGCAGCCTTCAGGTACCGATTCCACTTCCATTCCCTCGTGTGAACAAGTACGGCATCCGCGGGTTCAGTTGGCTGCGTCACCAAGGCCCGTTCAAGCCACTCGTCCCCCGCTCGGGGAAAACCATCCGTGGAGGCGGATGCCATGCCGCCCCAAGCGATCAAGGCCAAACCACCCGCCCACGCCAAAGCCCTGAATTTCTTCTTTCGGATGTTCATGTCCACAGCAAAGATATTATTTTATCAATTACTCTAAGACAATTAACCTTTACATTCCGTCGGATTGCCTATGATTGCCTGATGACCTTCCCGCTCTCTTTGACGTCATACCCTCCCAAGGCTTCAATTTCCCGTTGAAACGTACGCGTGGCCAAGGTATCCAGAAATATCTTCATACCGGGATGCGAGTCGACGTACGCCGTCGGGATGATCAGGTCATACCGCTCTTCCTGCAGGGGAATGAAATCAAAATTGTACAATTGGGCCACGGCCTGTGCCCCAATGCCGACGTCCGCTTTCCCTTCTGAAATATATCGCCCGAGTCCGATCTGGGAAAAAGCGATGACTCCATAGCCCCTCACGATTTGACTCGGAATGCGATCACGCGACAGCAAATGATCCAAAAGCAAGCGAGCACCCGCTCCCTTCTCACGGTTGACCATCCGCACGTCAGGCCTGGTCAAATCTTCGAGGCCACGGACTTGCTTGGGATTCCCTTCCTTCACCAACAACCCTTCGTGCCACGTGGCAAACCGGACGACGGTCACAGCCTGACCTTTTAAATGCCTTTTCAAAAAAGGAATATTATATTCTCCGGAACGAGGGTCCCTCATGTGAATTCCCGCCACGTGCACGTCTCCCCGTTTTAACGCACGTAAGGCAGCAAGGCTCGTCATGTTCCACCCGACAACCGACGCGCGACTCTCTTGCTGACGAACGTGCTCTCCGGCCAGATAAATGGCCGGGTCGCACCCCCCCACGACGATCTGCCGTTCCACGTCCTTCTGACTTTTCAGGAGCTGTACGTAAACCGAACGTTTTTTTCGGGAAGCCACCCCTACAATCAAGGCATCTGCGGGAATCGTATAATTCAAGACGTCCCCCAGTTCCGTCACGGGCTTGGCCAACAGGCGATTCCCTACGATCGCCAACTTGACCCTGGTAGATTTCAAAGCCCCGGAATGACCCGCAGGTAATTCCGCCTCCAGAATTTCCCGGGTGTCACGTAAAGAGAATAGATCCTCAACCGACGCGCCCAACGTACGGGCAAGTTGTAACGCGACTTCCGTGCCCGGAAGATACTGATCTCTTTCCACGGCATAGAGAGCTTGTCGCGTGATACCCGCACTTTGCGCCAAATCTCCTTGGGACAGACCGGCGGCGATCCGCGTTTCACGCAAACGGTTCGTCACGAGCCGTTGAAGCTTGGGCATAGATAATACATCAGATTAAAGGAAAGTATACATGACATATGTCATGTATAATAGTATATTTGACATGCCATGACAATAGCCGTTCAGAAAACACGATTCTGCTGCCATGGTGCGCCAGGCATCTTTCCTTGATTTAAAGACATTTATTGCGTTAGCTTATTTTTTTGACAGTTGCCGGATGCCCTGAAAGGGCAAGATTTTGAAAAAGGGAGTGTAACAAATGCCGGAAAGCGCTTACGTTCTCATCAACGTGCTACCTGGACAAACGGCAAATGTAAAGAATTTGTTGGCGCAAATCGAGGAAGTCAAAACGATCGACGCCTGTTGGGGAAAGCCGGATATTTTCGTCAAAGTCGAAGTGACAAGCCAGGAAGCCTTAACCCAATTGGTCCTCACCAAAATCCATGCCATCGAAGGAGTCGCTCAAACCGACACCCACCTGGTCTACACGCTCCACGAATAATCAGCTTTCAACGGTCTTCAATAGATTCCCGCTTGGCGTTGCAACCACCGGACGTACGGGATGATCTGCGTGACGTCATCGGGCGTGGCTCCGGAAATTTTTGGCATATTTCCAAATTTCCAGTGATGGGCGCGGACGCCTTGCATGGCCGCTCGCATGAACGCAAAATCGGCATGGTGAGAAGGCTCATAAATTTTATGCACCAACGGCGGTCCCGTATTCGTCCCCAGGCCGGCCATGCCATGACAGCGCGCACAGAGTTCATTGAACCGTTCTTCCCCTGCTTGATATTCCCCGGGCACAGGTCCGGACTCATCCCGTGACGCGGCAGTGCTTTGCGCAGTGCTATCATGAGAGGCATGCTTTGAACTGGTTTCACCTTGCCCTTCCGAGCAACCGGCCACGCAGAGCAACGCTGCCAGACAAAACCACGTCAGTTTCATATCAACACCTCGCATCATTTGCGCACTCCGTCACCTGTCTTTTAGGGGGCCGGTGATGCACCGGAGGCTCTTGCCGCATAGGGAACGGGATCTCGAAGACCGGCATCCTCAAACCCCTTCAACCGGATCAGGCAACTGTCGCATTGCCCGCATGCCGAACCATCCTCACGAGGATCATAACAACTGTGCGTCAACTCAAAGGGCACGCCCAAAGCCAAGCCTTGTTGAATGATCCGGGTTTTACTCAAAAGCAGGAGTGGGGCTTTTATCTGAACCGTGTCGCCATGAGTGCCTTTTTTCGTACCAAGCCGGGCGACCCGTTCAAATGCGCGCAAAAACTCGGGGCGACAATCCGGATATCCGGAATAATCCAACACGTTCGCTCCGATGAAAATGCAAGAAGCATCAACGACTTCCGCGTAGGCTAATGCCAACGATAAAAATACCGTATTGCGCGCTGGAACATACGTGGATGGGATGCCCGCCTGTCGTTCCTGGTCCGACCGATTTTTCGGGACGTCTCCGGAGCCGACCAAAGCCGAACCGCCGAACGTGTGCAAGTCGAAACGAAAAATTTTATGTTCCGCAGCCGCGAGCCACGCTGCAATTTCTCGTGCCTTTTGAATTTCAACGTGATGACGCTGTCCATACTCGATCGTGAGCAAATACAGGGCATACCCATCATGACGAGCCATGGCGGCTGCCACGGTTGAGTCAAGCCCTCCGCTGGCCAGTACGACGGCTTTCATCGTAACCTCAGACGATCGTAAGTATTCACGGGTTCAAGCATCATTCCCCTCCTTTGTAAGGAGAGGCAAGGGGAGGTAGAGACACACCCAAAAATTGATTCCAGAGAGAAAGAGAAGCAACGAAAAAAGGTGGGATTCAAAGTCAAGTCATTGGGCAGGTCAGATCCGTTGCTCTCCGCGTTCAATTTTTTCAAGCAGTTCGAGTTGTTCCTGGCATTCGACGCAGAGCCTGGCGAAAGGCATGACAGCCAATCGTTTTTCACTGATTTCCGTGTTGCACTCGACGCAAATACCATACGTTCCTTCTTCCAGGCTCACCAATGCTTCATCGATCATTTGCCGTTCCCGGTTCCGTTTTTCCTGAAGGGAAATACCCATTTCACGTTCCAGGTCCAGCAAGGCCTGATCGCCGCTGTCCATGGCCGACTCAAATCGCCGTTGCTGTTCTTCCGTCAATGATTGCCCTAACTGACTTTGAATTTCCTTCATGAGCTGGACTCGCTTTTCCAGCATAATTTTCCGTAACGTCGTCGATCGTGAAGAAGGCAGTCGTTTGGGAGTTTTCGCGGTCGCCGCCGTTCTTTTTTTCACGGCTTTCCGTTCACGGGACTCACTCTTGACCGAAGAGGCCGTGGCTTTGCGTTTGGCCGAAGGAGACGAAGCTTTGGCAGTCACTTTCATCGTTTTGCCCTCGGAAGAGGCAGATGATTTCGTCTTGGACGTCTTGGACGTTTTTGGTGAAGGCTTGGCGACTGCAGTTGGATTTTTCTTCGGCAATTTCGCTGCCATATCCGGTCTCCTTTTTTCCCTCAACCGCAATCCCTTCGGCCAACATAAACAACGATTCTCATCGGTTCACGACGCCGAGGCTGCAAAAGATAGCAGTTCATTCATAAGTCATCAAGGAATGAATCGAGCAATCTTCAATTTTTTGACGTCCCTGCAAAAACCCCAATTCAATCATAAACGCACATCCGACAATTTCTGCGCCCAATTTCCGCAATAAATCCACCGTTGCAGCCGCAGTCCCACCGGTGGCCAGAAGATCGTCAACCACCAGCACTCGTTCTTCCATCGCCACGGCGTCGCGATGGATCGCCAACGAACTTGCCCCGTATTCCAGGTTGTACTTCACTTCAAACACGTCAGCGGGAAGCTTGCCGGCTTTGCGGACCGGCACGAATCCCGCACCCAGGTTGTATGCCAACGGCGCCCCCAGGATAAAGCCGCGAGATTCAATTCCAACGACTTTGCTGATCTTGTCATCCCGGTAGTGAGCCGTGAAATCCTCAATAACCGCTCGATACCCTTGGGGGTCCTTCAACAACGTCGTGATGTCGTAAAACAAAATGCCGGGTTTGGGAAAATCCGGGATCTCACGAATTAATGATTTGTAATCCATATCGATCAATCCTTTCCAGCCAAGCTCCCAAAAGAAACCGTCTCAGCCACTGCCGGCAAAAATAATAAAATCGGACGAACCCTGGCTACTCGGGTTAATCCATTCCACTTCAATATCTTGAACACACGCTAAAGGTGGGCCACGTTTCACGGCCTGAATAAATTCATCGACGAGAACGGCAGTGCCTTCAACTTCCGTTTCTATTCGACCATCCGGTAAGTTCCTGACCCACCCACCCAGCCCATGTCTGGTCGCCTGAGACTGAAGAAACACCCGAAACCCAACGCCCTGCACGCGACCTTGGGCCACAACGTGAGCTCGAACGGGTTTTCCCTCGACTTCTCGATCCATGATCTTCCACAACCGGTCAACGGTACCTCACGACGCGCGATCCCACAGATACGCACTCACCGTTGCAGACGTCTGGTCCGCGTCGCGGATACAATCCGGAATCCCTATGCCATCATAGGCCGCCCCCGTCACGTACAATCCGGGCTGCCGGGCAACACGTTCACGAATATGTCTCACACGCTCACGATGCCCGCGGATATATTGAGGCATCGCTCGAGGCCAACGATACACTTCCACGTGGAGAGGCCGGCTTTGAATGCCCGCTATGGTTTCCAGCTCACGGCAGGCTCGTCCCGTCAACTCCGAATCATTCAACTCCAGCAAATGCTCACGGCCTCGCCCGCCCAAATAGCAACGAACCAGACATTGACCCGCAGGCGCACGTTCCGCCCACTTCATCGACGACCACGTCGCGGCAATCAAAGAACGATTTTCAACGCGCGGGACCACAAATCCATACCCCCGGATCAGACGTTTGACCTCAGGCTCGGGAAAGACCATCGAGATCGTCATTGTCGAGGCATAGGGAATTTGATTCAAAAACGTCGAGACCTCATCGTCGAAAGGGCGGAGAAGGCTCGCGGACACGTATGCCGGTGTTGCAAGAATCACGGCCTCCGACTCCAAGGCGTCTCCCCCTTCCAACTCCAGTCGATACGACGGACCCACCCGTGAACTGAGTCTTTGCATTGCCCGCACGTTCGTACCTCGACGAAGAGACACTCCAGCCCCGGACAATCTCTCCGTCAGACTCGCTATCAAATCACCCAGCCCACCCCGTAAGGTCGTGAACAGGGTACGGGGTTTCACATCAGACGTGTGCGAAGGCCGGGGCCGCTGCATAGCCAACGCGCCTTTGATCAAACTGCCGTACTTGCACTCCAATTCAACGAGATGGGGAAAGGTCGCGTCCACGCTCAACTCATTCGCGTCGCCGGCGTAAATTCCCGAAACCAACGGTTCAATCAGGCGATCAAAGGCCTCGGATCCCAGACGCCGGCTAAAAAACTCCGCCAAGGTTTCTTCATCGTTCGTGCGAGCCCGGCGAGGGATCATCCAATCGGCTCCCATGCGCACGATACCGGTCCAGGAAAGTACCCCGCTGTGAAACAAGGGGCCAACTTTTGTCGGGACCATTGATATCAGACCCTGCGGGAATTGACGCAAGCGGCCTTTCGAATAAGTAAACGTTTGCGCGTTCTCTTGATTGGTGTTGATCAATTGCGAAGAGAGCCCCAGTTTTTCACAGAGGGCTAGAGCCGCAGGTTTCGTCGTCAGAAACGAATCGGGGCCTCCCTCCGTGATCACGCCGTCTCGACGATTCGTGAGAATTTTCCCGCCAAGATAATCCTGCCCCTCCACGACCGTACATTGAAACGGCAGATCCTTGCTTCTTGCTTGTTCCAGCAGAGCAAATGCAGCAGAAAGCCCTGAAATCCCTCCGCCGACAATCACCACTCGTTTGGAAGTCGCCATCATGAATCACGTGCGGCAAGAAAGGGCCACTGAGGGGGCCGGACCACGTTCAACGAGTACCGTATCGATGCACGAACTCAATGACGGACTCGACGTGCTCAACCGGTGTTTGGGGGAGGATGCCATGGCCGAGATTGAAAATGTGCCCGGCCCTGTTCCCTGCCTTGTCCAGAACGTCCTTGACACGGCGCTCGATCTCCGGCAGGGGCGCAAACAAGACCACGGGATCGAGGTTGCCTTGTACGGCAACGTCGAACCCGACACGCGGCCACGCTTCATCGAGTTCAACGTGCCAATCAAACCCCAGGACGTCGCTGCCGGCAGTGCGCATGAGCGGCAGGAGCGTCGACGTTCCCGTTCCGAAATAAATGATCGGAATCCCTTGAGGTTTCAACCGGTCGATAATCGATTTTACGTGCGGCAACACGTATTCGCCATAGTCAGCCGGAGACAAGCATCCCACCCAACTGTCGAAAAGTTGCACGACGTCAACACCCGCCCGGATTTGGTTGTTCAAATACGTGACGACCACGTCCGAAAGTTTGCGAAGTAACGCATGCCACTGATCAGGCCGGCCGAACATCATCCGTTTGGTATTGAGATAGTTCCGTGAGCTGCCGCCCTCGATCGCGTAACTCGCCAGGGTGAACGGAGCTCCGGCAAACCCGATGAGGGGCACGCGTCCGGCCAACGCCTTCTTCGTCAAACTGACCGCATCGAAGGAAAAACGAAAGGCGTCCGGCTCTATAGGGCGTAGCCGCGTCACGTCATCTTCATGTCTGACCGGATTGAAAATGACCGGCCCCCGTTCTTCCTTGAAGGCCAACTGCAACCCCATCGGCTCCAGGGGTAAAAGGATATCCGCAAAAATGATGGCCGCATCCAAATCAAAACGCTCGATGGGTTGGAGCGTCACCTCCGCGGCCAAATCGGGGGTCTTACAGACGTCAAGAATACTGTGCTTCGCCCGGACTCGTTGATATTCCGCCATGTAGCGACCCGCTTGTCGCATGAACCAGACCGGTGTTCGATCCACGGGTTCCCGGCGGCAGGCTTTCAGAAAACGATCATTGATCATAAGGGAAGAAATTGTACGGATGAGAGGAAAAGACTGTCAATGAATGAGAGACGTTGGCCGAGGCGGCGGGCCCGGCCACGCGATACTAAAACCACTCTTGGTCGGCAGACGGGGTATCTTCCGGGGGTCGAACGGATTGACCGGCACAGGCTTCTCTGATCCGTTGACTTTGTGCTTCATAGGATGCGGCTTCGGTGGAATCGAGCAACCACGCGTCACCCTCCTGTAATTCAATCCGATAATGATCGCCGTTTAGCGAAAACCACTCAATATAGGGATGTGGAGTAAGCAGAGGGTGCGGGTCAAAGGAAACCGAACTCACGGTGCCGAGTTGGGGATTGGCCAAATCAAGCAGGCGAGACGCGGCGTTGGGATCATCGGCGAATTGAGAGTTCTTAAAGGAAAAAATACAGCCGGCAATGTCTGGCTTGAAATCCCCGTTCAAATAAAATTCAATGGGCCCCAGGGAAGCGAAGGTCATCGCCCCGACCACGACACCAGGCGTGCGATTGTCCAGATAGCCTTCCTTGACCCACCGGTATCCGCCGAATTTTTCCGCCATATCCCGATTATGCAATACATCTTAGGGCTTACACAGACGACACTTCACTTGGCGCATCACTCCCGACTGTTCCAAGGCATCCAAGGCCGTGTCTTTGTCGGGATATTCAAACCATCCGCCTTCCCAAAAATCTGACCGTGTGGGAACGGAAGGAACTTCAATGCACCGCTCCTTATGCAGAACGGCCTCATCCACAGACCTTCGAATATTGATCCAAAGAGCCATCAGTACGTCTCAGAAATGATCAGCTTCAGTCTTCAACGAGCTGCCATTCATCTTTTTCAATCCTGACCTTTGCCCCGGTCTGGATTTTCTTCACGTCTTCACGATCAAACAGTTTCATATACCGTTCAATCCGGTCCGGGTCATCAATCCGTTCAATCTGCTGCAACCCACTTGCCAACCGATACGTTCTCACCAAGACAGACATCTGCAATCCTCCAACCCGTTAGAATGAAGAAAATCAATTGGAACGATAAGAATCTAAAGAAGAAAACCTTCTGACGTCAAGAGCGGCTTCCTGATCCCGCCTCCGGAGTGAGGCCGAAAGAGGCTCTCTTTCGGAATCCAAGAGAGAGACAGAATAATTTCATTGGGTCATGGTCAAGGGCATTTTCAATCCTGTATAATAGGGTCTAACGTCACGACGTACAGGAACCCCTGGTTTAGTTCCTACACATGAATCCGTAACAAGGGAGCATTTGATCCATGCCTGTCTATGAATATCAATGTAATAGCTGTGACCATAAATTTGAACTGCTCCAATCCGTCAACGCCAGGCCGGAAGACACGTCCTGTCCCCAATGTCATGAAGCCAATGCGCAACGGCTCATGTCCGCGTTCGCTTCCCAGATCAAAGGCGATCATAAACCCGGATTCGGTGAAATGAAGGCCTACGACATGTACAATGAGCGAATGGATAAATTCAAAAAACTTCCGCCTCTCATGGGTGTAGCCCGTGAGGCTCCCGGAACGCCCATGATGACGCAGCCGACGGATTCAGGCTCAAGCTCAGATTCAGGAGAAAGTTAACGCTCACCACTCCCGTCGATTCCCTGCATAATCACAACATCAGGAAACTTGCCGGATTGCCCCATCTTATCATTGCGATGAGATCGCTTAATCGTCCAGGAAAGCCCAATTCCACTGAATAAGAGACCTTGCATGCCACGCGTTCAAAAACATACCACGTTACCGAAAATCAACGCCCTGGCCGCATTCTACCTGATAGCCTTGCTGCCGTTCGGATGGCCGGTGCTTAGCGCCGCCGGGGAACTGACAGGATCAGCCTTAATCGTGGGGAATGGACCGGAACGGTACGCGGTCGAAGCCTTGGCAAAAAACTTTGAAGCATCGCATCCGAAAACCTCGATTGATTTCTTCTGGCACCAGAACGCCCGGCCCGTCGAAGAGGTTCAGGAAAATGGAGCGGACATCGCCGTGACGGGTCAAGCGGAAAAAGATCTTCCGTCAACCACCGTGGCCTGGGACGGCATCGCCGTCGTGACGAATTTTTCCAATGCCATTGAAGACATCACACGGGAACAATTGGCAAAAATTTTCTCCGGCGAAATACAGTTCTGGTCGCAAGTGTACGAGGAAGGCCCGGAAGCCAGAATTTCGTTGATTCACCGGACCTGGAATCAAAATATCCGCCAACCATTCGAAAAATTCCTCGGTCTTGAAACCCACAAGGGCATCCGGGCAAAGGTCGTCGAAAAAGAAAATGAAACCTTCAAGGCTATCAATGGCGACATCTATTCCATTTCCTACGTCTCGATGGGACCTGCTTTACAAGCGCGTAAAGACGGGTACGGCGTGACCCTCCTGTTCATCGACGACTTTGAACCCGAATACCAAACGGTTCTGGACGGCACTTATCCCCTTCGTCGCCCGGTGGTCTTCGTGATGAATCCCAAAGCCTCTCCCGTGGCCAAATCCTTTTTGGAGTACGTGCTGTCGCCGCAAGGACAACGAGCCGTCAAAGCAGGCGCCAGCGGTCTGTTCCAGGACAAGACCAGTTCGGTCATCAAATATTACCCCCTCGACGGGGAGTAATCCCGGTTTCCGGTCCCAACCCATTTCCCTCCCCCCATCTTCTTCATACCGATCGATATACCGCCGGAACGTCCGGGCATATACGCCCAGTACCCGCGCAGCTTCTTCCGGGCTGAACCGCCGCTCGGTTCAGCCTTGATACGCTTCTTCAAATCGCATGTGCCTGGTCTCCTGTAACCATTCTGTCTGCTTCATCATGCCTCCCAAAAGCCCACATGATAAAACCGGACAGATGATGTGTTATAGATCGAACAGTTTATCTGTTCCTGGCATTCCTAACACCCTCCATTGACAAGCCACGGTGCAGGTGCCATGCCTTTATGGAATATTCGTTCCATTTTCCATTGACAAGCCACGGTATAGGCGCTATATTGTTATTTGGAATATTCGTTCCATTTATTCTGCTCGCCAAGCGTGGCGACAGACGCCATCTTGGGTCAGAGCGGACAAAGGTCAGGCTGGTCCAATGGTTCATTCATTGTCAGCGACACACACGGTAGGATATAATTATCCTGCCTGCCTGCCTGCCTGCCTGCCTGCCTGCCTGCCTGCCTGCCTGCCTGCCTGCCTGCCTGCCTGCCTGCCTGCCTGCCTGCCTGCCTGCCTGCCTGCCTGCCGTAGTCTCCGCGACGCGGCTCAGGGTCTCGTGAGCGGTGAGCCATGAAGCTCACGAGAACACTCCATTCCAGTCTCGTAACGGGGTACGGAGCGGCCCAGGCGATGCACTCCAGCGCCTGTTCCGGCTCCGCCTGCCGTCCTGTTGTCCCGGCACTTCTGGGCCTCCTGCTCCTGCTTGGCCCGTGGGCAGGAAACGCCCATGCGCAAGTTCAGGTGCCGTATAATTGGTCCGCCAAACCTGCGGGACTGCAAGACGGTGCGAAGTTCCGGCTGATCTTCCTCACGACCACCCTCAGGGACCACGACAGCACCAATGTTGCGAGTTACGACGGCACCGTCCAGTCTGACGTGAACGGCAATGCTGATTTGAGATCCTACGTGAACCAGTTCAAGGCGCTGGTATCAACATCGACAGTCAATGCCATAGATCATGTCGGCATGACGGGTGCGGGAACGAGGATCTCGATCTGGTGGGTAGGCGGTAAGAAGGTCGCCGACAGCTACACTGATTTCTGGGATGGGACATGGGACAACGAGGCGCTGTCCGACCTGAAAGATGAGCACGGCAATTACGTCAATCTGCCAACTGACAGGAGACCGTGGACGGGAACGACGCAAGGCGGAATGAAAGCGACGACGGCGCATCTTGGAGCAGCCAATTTCGGCCCGGCAGTGATCGGCAATCCGGGCCGGAATCCGGGCGGTCCCATTGATGGTGCCTCGGAGAATAATCGCGGCGACATGCGCAGGCTTTACGGCGTCTCTCCCGTGTTTCAAGTGACGCCACAGCCGGCCGTTTTCTTCACCAGGGACAATACGGTTGTGTGGGAGAACGCCGGCACGGTGGCGGTGACGGTGAGGCTACGGGATATTTCGACGACGGCGACCACCGTCCGGATCTCCGCAACTGGCAACACGGCGTCGTCAGGCACGGCGAAAGGAGTCCCCGCGGAGGCGGACTTCCTGGGCTTCACGGATGAAGCGATGATCATCCCGGCTGGTCAGCGCACTGCGACTAAGACAATTACGATCTTCGATGATCTTCTCTACGAAAACGGCAACTGGCCAGAGGGTGAGGAGTTTACGGTTAACGTCGTCTCCATGAACGGGGACACGTCCCTTGGCGGCGCGGAGACGACGGTCACCATCGCGGACGATGAATACACGTTCTGTTTCGACTCGAAGACCTATCTCAAGAAAGAAAGCGACGGGGTCATTTCCCTTCCGCTCAGGATCTCCCGGCCGCTGCCCTTTACCGTCACGGCTACGGCGGATCCTATTGTCGATTACATCACCACTCAGGGCGTGGACTACGAGGTAGTCAAGGGGACGCACACATACCGGCCAGGGCAGAGCCTGGACGGCGATTTCCAGATTCGGATCATCAACGACAGGGACGATGAAGCCAACGAGCTTTTCCGGGTCACGGCCACGGTTCCGGTAGTTCCTGACGGCGAGGTCTTCTGCTCAACCGACGTGATCATCCAGGACGACGACTTCAAGACCATCAGCGTGCGGTTCGAGATGCCGAATGGTGCGGTCATCAACGAGGGCGAGTCATTCACGGTGAAGGTGTCGTCGCCGGACAGGCCCAAGAGAGCCTACCCGATCCGCTTCTACCTGATTGACGAGAGCCGCGTGTACATCGACCAGAGCCGGCTGCTCAGAACGGCCCTGCTACCGGCCAGGGCGAACCCGTCGGTGACGGTGGATATCCCGACTATCAAGTCGGACAAGCCGCCGGCGAGCAACACAATTCGTATCCTGGCGTTGGGCCACGACCGGAAACCGACTGGAGAGCAGCCCTACGCCGTCACGTCCGGGAAGATGGCCACGGTGACGGTCAACGAAGTGGACGACGCCTCGGCGTCGTTTGTGACGCTTGACATTCCCGATAACACGGTGGACGAAGGCGGCGTTCTCAAGATCAACGTGTCGGCATGGTCCATCGTGAACGACCCTGCCTTCTGCCGCAAGTATTGGGACGGCCATTACACGTCCGAGCACACGACGTGCTTCGTGGAGGGGACGAACAAGGCGTTGAGCGTGGACGTGGAAGTGACAGGCGATTCCCGGCTGCCGCTCATTGACGGCGAGTTTCAGGAAAAGCACCGGTACACGGTAGAGATACCCAGATCCGGGTTCAATAACCGCTTCACCAGGCAGACACTGAAACTCAATTTGCGCAACGATGCCGTAGTGAACACATCCGGCGGCACGATCAGCGCGAAGGCGGAGCACGGCGAGGGATACACTCTCGTGACGAGCCACCCGGTTTTCGGGACCGAGGACAGCATCGATGTCGTTGATGACGAGAAGTCTACACCGCCCGTCAATCCCGTCAAGGTCCGGATTACGGGATTTAACTCCGTAACCGAGGCTTTCTCCGATGATCCTGTCCTGTATGAAGATCAAGCCTTCTATGTTTGCGTCAACCTGAGCAGACCCCTCGACGACCCGGATGGAGATACCGTGGAATTCAAGCTCACGGCCACCACAGAGGGATCGCCAGGTGCAAGGTTCTTTGCCGAATACCTTGGAAACAACGGTCTGGGTGGCTCGCCAAAAGAACTGGCGGGAGGCGGCACGATCACAGTGGACCCACAAAGGAGAGGCACCCGCAATTGTGGACTCATAACGGCAAGACAGCCAACCACAAATCGCGATCCTGAACACGTCGTCCACCTCGACCTTGATACCACTCAGCTCCCGCCCGGTTTCCTGGTCGAGAAGCCGCGCGCGACCTTCACGATCCGTGACAGGCAGACCCATCCAGTGACATGGAATCTCACGCATGACGGGCCGGCTCCTCTGAGCATCAAGGAAGACGGCGCGACGGGAGATTTCACGTTCCGGCTGTCGGAACCGCTTGACGTGGGCGAAGTGTACGACCTGATCCTCTTCGATGACGAAACCACGCCCCAGTACACTTTGAGCCTGGCGCCGAACAGCCCCGCCGGGTCTGCCCTGCTGACGAAGGAGCAATCGGGGGTTGAATTTCCGAGCCGCAGGGGTCTGGGCAAGGTTGTGCGTTTCAAGGGCGCTGGGGCACAGACCGCCATCGTACGGGTGACTGGCGTCCATGACGAAGAGCTCACGGCACCGAATCCCCTGTTCGATTCGGACCAACCGGAATCCGCAACCAACCCCGAAAGGGTGCATGCCAGCCTGGCTGGCACCCATGTGCACCCTGGCTACGCCACGGGGCGTCCCTACACAGATGGTTCTCAGCCCGTGTGGCACGTTGCCAGTGGCCTCACCCATGGAGACATCAAGCAAAACTTCAACATCATCAATGTAGACGCGGTTACCGTTGACGCCGACATTGGCTGGACCCAAGAGCACTTCAACGTGCCCGAGCATAACGGACCTGCCCAGCCTGTAATCAAGCTCAGCCGCTCGCTCCCGCACGACGTCACCGTGAACGTCCGCCACAATTCCATTGGCTCAACGGAGGGTGACGACTGGCACGTCAGCAATCTGGTCAATGCAGCCGACCGGTATCTGGGTATGATCGTCATACCTGCCGGTGCGAGGACTGCCAGGTACGATATCATCATTGTCAAAAATGACAACATCGCAGAAGGCCCGGAAGCCATCGGGATCGAGATCGAGAGCGTAACCCCCAATACCAATATCAAGGCAAAGGCCGACCGGACCTTCGTGCAGCGCTCGACGGTCCACATTTTCGACCATCAGGCGACCGACCGTCCGTTGTCATTGACTTGTCCGGCAAGCGTGACACCGAACGGGGAAAACGAAGTCACCCTTCAATGCACCATGACCTTGCAGGATCCAGTCGCCAGCAACCGGGAACTGTCCTTGAAGGCAAAAGCACTCTTGGGGAGTAGTGTGAATAAAACCGTAAATCTCGTATTCTCCAGCGGAGAAACAACGAAGTCATTCAGCTTCTCCATTCCCTACCATGCGGCCAACTTTGGAAAGTCGATCACAGTAAATCTGTTCGAAGCGGCCCTGCACGACACATCCACGGACCCTAAGTCCAGGATTCACGGACAGGAGGCCGACGTCTACATAGACGCCATTAATGGCCGTTGGGTCAAGACCCGGTATTTCGGCGGGACATCCATACTGAAAGTGAAGGATGTGAGCACCCGGGAAGGCGGACAAGCTGAACTCAGGGCCGTCATAGACCCGTGGCCAAAGGGAGTCGAAAGCATCAAGCTGCTGTATTCCACAAGGTATCACGAACTGGATGAAAACAATCGAGTCCCTGAAGGCTACGCCGGACCTGACGAATTCCATCACTACGTCGACGAACCTGTCACTTGCACGGAGAACGGGTGCAGTTTCAGCGTATTCACCAAGACGGATTCCGATATCAACGAAAAAAGGGAAAAGTTCTACGTGGACGTGAAGGCCGATCCGTCCGTTCCGGTTCATGTTCGCGAAACCATCGACACAGTGACCGCGGTCGTGAACATCGAGGGCAGCGACGTCGAGGACGTCCGGTACAACACCATGACGGCGGACGGATCCTATCCGGCACGCATTCGGGAAGACGGGGGAACGGGTGACTTCGTGATCCAGATATCCAGACCTCTGGACGCAAACGAGGTATACGAACTTCATTTCACGCCAGAGAGGCCGCAGTATGTCTACAGCCTTGCCCCAGACAACCCGAAAGGCGTATCGCTTGAAAGTGCCCCGGACGAGGCATCCTGCCGTGGCAGGCCCATGGGCAAGATCCTGAGATTCGAGGGCAAAGGTACGCAAAGAGCGGTCGTGCGTGTAACAGGCATCAGGACCGATCACAAGATATCCAACCCTCTCTTCGACAGCAAAAAACCGGAATCCGCGACAGACAATCCAAGGAGGATACACGGCAGTCTCGCCCAGGTCCTGGTTCCGTGCTACGCCACTCCCGTTCCGTACCTGAAGAACCTCGGGCCGCCGGATGGTTACTTGAAACATGGGGCTCATCACGCCTACGGCACGACAAAACACACGTTCGTTATCGTTGATGTGGACAACACGTCTTCATTGGACATAGGGTGGTCGCAGGACAGGTATGCCGTCAACGAAAACAATGGACCGGCGCAGCCTGTGCTGGTGCTCAGTCGTCCTCTTGTTCAGGAGACAAGAGTAAGGATCGTCCATGCAGAAGGCACCGCCCTTCAAGGCACAGGAGCGGGGAAGGACTGGCACGTAACTCCTGGGTGGCGAGTGGATGGTTCCAATGATCCTTACCTGGCCGAATTCATCGTACCCGCCGGAGTGACCCGGGTAAGCTATGACGTCCGGATGGTGGATGACACCATCGCTGAAAACGACGAAACGTTCACGGCGACGATCAGCACCGTGTCTCCAACCCCCGAGCATGGTTTGGCAGCCGCGTCGGATCGGAAACTGGCCCAAACCGCCACGGTCAAGATCCTTGATAACGAGAAATGGACGAGCGAGATCACCTGCACAAACGAGTACGTTCTGGGCACGCGTGTAGCTCATAACAATGAACTGATATCCGCCTTGACCGGCAACGAATGCAAACTTTCCTTGTCGAATCCCGTCCCGGCAAATCACACGTTGCAAGTCGTGTTCAAGGCGGAAATAGGAAGCGGAGAACATTACAAGACAGTGAATTCCCCTTTGCTGCCAGTAACGCCGTCGACCTCCACGGGGTTGAGCGAGATAGCTCTTGTCAAGAACTTCTCATTCAGAGATTACGACCGCATCCATGAGTCGTTGCTGGGCGAGGACATTCGCATATCCATCGAAAGCGCAACTCTCACGGACACGTCAACCGCTCCCAACAGGGTGTTCAAGCTGGGGAACACCATCTATCAACTTGATCATACATTGGCCAGGATACGGCTTCTGGAAGAGGAGCCTGCGCCCGTTCCGACTGAACAACTTCTCTCTGCTGAAAACGTCGAAGTGCGGGAAGGAGCCGTCGCCGAACTGAGGGCCGTCATCGACCCGTGGCCGGAAGACGTATCCGGGGAAACCGGTATACCGCTGATTTACTCTACGCGCTATGCCGAAATGGACAGGGAAGGCAATCTGCCTCCCGGCAAGGCGGGACCTCGTGACTTTTATGCTCACTGGAATACCCCCATCGACTGTGTCGCCGTCGAAGGTGGAGCGAAAGGGTGCGTCATTCGCCTTCATACGATACAGGACTCGCACGACGAGGGGCGGGAAGAGTTTTACATCGATGTGGAAGCGGACCCATCCGTCCCGGAAACTCTCAGGAATCTTCTTGGCAGGGTGACGGCGACCATCACCATCGTGAACGACGACCCGATACCCGCGGCGTGGCTGGGGCGTTTCGGGCGGACGGTTGCAGAGCAGGCCCTGGACGGAATCTCGAATCGCATAGCCGCTCCACGCAATGCGGGAATGCAAGTCACGTTGGCGGGACAGGGGATGAATACCGAATCGAATACCGAATCGAATACCGACACCAGCTTCAACGACCGAACGCAGCCGGAACTTCAGTCGCAATCCGTGACGGCAAAGGACTTGCTTCTCAACAGCAGCTTCACTCTGACCGGAAAGGAGGATGCGTTGGGTGGCAATGTGGCCTTCTGGGGTCGTGCAATGCATTCCAGTTTTGACGGCAAGGAGGGAACGCTCTCCCTCGACGGCGAAGTAACGACGACGATGCTGGGCGCAGACTATGCTCGGGACAAGTGGCTGCTCGGACTTTCGCTGATGCAGAGTTCTGCCAAAGGTGGGTATAGAGATGAGATCGATACCAACGGCAATGCCCCCAGCACGGATGATATGGCCGGTAAGGTGGAGGCGTCGTTGACGGCGGCGGTCCCCTATGCGTCGCTCCAGGCTTCCGAACGGCTCCGGCTCTGGGGCGCTCTGGGTCACGGCGCGGGCGAGATCGGGCTGAAGACCGGGATAGACGAGGCTATCGAGGCCGATATCTCCTGGACCATGGCGACGATGGGTATACGCGGCGACGTGCTCGTTCCGCTCGACGAAGGGCTTGGCCCGGCTCTGGCGCTGACCTCGGACGCCATGTGGGCGCAGACCCTCTCGGACAAGGCGCGCGGGATCGAGTCCTCGGAGTCCGACGTGACCCGGTTTCGGCTCGGTCTGGAGGGCAGCTACAACATCGCATTGGCAGGCGATGGCCGCCTGACGCCGAAGCTGGAGAGCGGGGTACGTCATGACGGCGGCGATGCGGAGACGGGCTTCGGGGTGGAGATCGGCGGCGGCATCGCCTGGGTCGATCCGGCGCTCGGTCTCTCGCTCGATGTCTCGGGACGCACGCTGCTGGCACACGGGAACGACGACCTGAAGGACCGGGGCTATGCGGCCTCGCTCGCCTTCGACCCGGATCCGTCGACGAAACGGGGTGCGTCGTTCGGCCTGCACCAGGAGTTCGGCGGCCAGGCCAATGGTGGCCTGGATGCGCTGTTCCAGCCGGCGACGCTCGACAAGCGCCAGGGCAGCGAGGCGAACTTCCGCTGGAACATGGAGGCGGCGTACGGCTTCCCGGCCTTCGCCGGCCGCTTCACCGGCAGCCCGCATGCCGGGATCGGGCTTGCCACGGGCGCGCGGGACTACACGCTCGGCTGGAGGCTGACGCCGGAGGCATCGAGCGCACGCAACCTGTCGTTCGACTTGCGGGCGGTGCGACGGGAGAGCGACGCGGCCGAACCGGAACATACGGTCGGGTTCGAGTTCCGCGCCCTCTGGTAAGCGGCACGAACAGGTGTCGTGCTCCACGGTAAAATCGAGTTTCGCCAAGCCGCTCAGGCCGGGGGTCTACCTGGTAAAATTGCTCTTCTCGCCTTTTGTCACATGACTCGGCAGAGCATGACGTGCTATGCTGAATGTGGCTCTCACCACACCGTCTTTGAAGGGAACAATGTCGATATTCTTCGAGGTTTCAACAGTGGACGTCCAGCCTGGCAAGTTCACGAGATAAATGGGACTTACCCCTTTAACTTGACGTAGCGATTCCTGCCTGTTACTCTCCATTTGTTCATCGCATGAGGCTACCCATTGTTGTCGGGTTGCCTGTGAAATACAAGAGCCGTGTGCGCTGTACCCTGGTGGCCACCAGAGCGGCGCGAGGCCTTGCCAACCGGTAAATACACAGGAAGTCTCTTGCCTCATGCGATGGGCCAGCCCGGCCTATGTCCGGGCGATCCCATAACCTTTTTCAGTTTCTATAAGGAGTAGCACCATGAAGCACGTACGAATGGGCGCGATCGCGTTGAGTCTTGTTGTGCTGACGGCCTGTGGTGGTGGCGGTGGGGGTGGACAGACCACCATGAGGCCTGATCCGAATATGCCCGATCCGCCACCCACCATCCAAGACACGCAAAACGCCTTCGGGCAGGGTGGCAATCAACCCACGTTTAATCCCCTTGATTCCGAGTCAGCTATTCGCGGTCAAGTCCGTCAAGGTGCGCCGGCCTTCGGCAGCGTTGCCATGAATCTCTATACGCCAGGCTTAGCGAGTGTCCGAAGGGTGGACACGACCTTTACGGGAGATCGCTTTACCCTTTCCATGAGACGGCAGAACGGAACGGGCTTTACGCTCGATACGAATCGGCATTACGTCGACGTCGTGGCTGATTCCACCACCACCACGAATCCCGTCACGAATCGCCCGTTTGCCTCTGGCTATCTCATGTCGGTGAGCGGCCAACAAGCGACGATTGCCGGGGCAACGGTGGAATGGTCGAATCCCGATTATACGGACTATATGGCCGCAGGGTATTGGGTGCAGGTTGACGCGCAAGCGAATGCGATGGATATGGGTGCATTCATTGATGGCCGTGATTATTCGCTGGAGGTAGCCCCCTCACTGCCTCCGCAAGGCACGGCTACCTATCGCGGTGCCGCAGGGGGCGTGTATGTGGCTGGATGGGGGACAGACTCGTTCTCCCCCGGAGCAGTGGGCATCGGCGAATATGGGGGTCGTGCGCGCTTAACCGCCGACTTTGGCACAATGCAAATAGAAGGGCGTGTCGATCAGATCCAAACGAATATTGGCTACGGGCAACATGCCAACGGCGTGGCGTTTGAACAGCCATACTACGAAGCCACGAACATTGAAATGATTTTCCGGCCGGTTTCAATCACGCAAGCCGGACTCTTTCACGGCAACAATGTCGAGTTTATAAGCCGTGATCCTCAGATGCAGCTTACTTCATCGTCGGGAGCCTGGGCGGGTCAGTTCTCAAATGTCGAAGACGCTCACGGCAATCCCCGCGCCGTAGCGGGAACCAATACTGGTTATCTGGAAACAGTTGGGGGGAGTCGGGCGTTTTTAACCGGGGCCTTCTACGGCGCCACGGCGCGGTTTGAATGAGAGGGCGGACTCTGCTAGAGTGATCTCACCAACCATATAACGCACAAACGCCTAGGACTGTCGAGGTCCTAGGCGTTGCGTGCTTGACCTAAACCCTTTACCCAGGAGGTCAATGATGTCGGCCAGGCATCCGTCTCAATCCTATCAAGATCCCACAGATTCTACAACTCCCCAGCCCACGGTTCTGATTGTTGAGGACGTGGCCCAAGCCGCGAAGGAGCTTCGTGCAAAACATGAGGCGGACCATCGCGCGATCCAGTTCCATCTGCGCGGCCTCAGTGCGGCACTCGGCCGCTATGCGCTCATCACGATGGCGACCACGGCAGGATACGAGGAAGCTACGCCGTCAACTGTTTGTACGTGATTTGTTTCCCGACCATGGCGCCGAACAGCGCGGCCATCCGGTCGGCAGTATCCACCTGGCAGTTCCCCTCGTTGAGCCGAAAGGCAAACTCATTCACGTACCGATCCAGGTGCTTTGTGCTGACCTGGTGAAACGTGCCCTCGATCCCGCGCTTCAACACCGCCCATACGGACTCAATCCCGTTGGTGTGGGCCAAGTCCCGGACGTATTCATTCGCCGAATGGTTCAACGATTCGTGCTGATAGCCTTTTTGCGGGAGCCGATGGTAGGACGGGTGATCGTCGGTGTAGACTGTACTCCCAGGCGTCACCGTTTTTTGAATTTCTGTCATGAGGGTCAACCGATCCGTGCCCGGAATGGACTTGGCGACGGTCTTCCCGCCGCGTTGCCGCATGCCCAGGACTGGTTGCTTGGCATCCTTCTGGCCCTTCTTCACGAAGTGCTTATTGCGCTCTTTGCCCCCGACAAAGGTTTCATCTACCTCGACCACGCCGGAGAGCATGGTGGAAGCTGACTCACAGGCCGTGCGTAATCTTTGTAGCAGATACCAAGCGTGTTGTTGCTTGATCTGCAATTTCTTGCTGAGTTCAATCGACGCGATGCCTTTGCGATCCGTGAGGAACAGATAGGCTGCGATGATCCACTTCCGGGCGTCAATCTTATTGCGTTCGAGTGGGGTATTCGTGAAGACTGTGAAGTAGGCGCGACAGGAGCCGCACCAGTACGTCCCGACCTTCTTTTGTGGTGTGATTTTTTCAGCCTTTTCGCACTTGGCGCAGACAGGCGACCCGTTCCAACGGACCTGTTCGAAGTACCGCATGGCACTCTCGACAGTGGGAAATAATTCGTTGAGTTGGAAGAGGCTTAACGTGGCAGCTTTGCGTTTCGGCATGATAGATTCTCCTTGTTGATGATGAAAAGAGTCTATCAGATTAAAGCGGCTTTGTCAAGTTAAAGGGGTAAGTCCCAGATAAATCCCATTGACAGGAGCCTTCCTATCCATGCTACATAGACCTCTCGCCCACAGATCTCACTAAGCTCGCTTGAGACGTCGTCTCGCAGGAACAGTGGCGAGAACTTTTCAAGTCAACTGGAGACACTTCTCTTCCTCAGGACGTGCCATGTTTAAAAAAATCCTCGTGGCCAATCGTGGTGAAATCGCCATGCGGGTCATCCGGGCCTGTCGTGAACTCAATATTGCCACGGCCGCAATTTACGCGGAATGCGAGGCCACGGCGATTTACGTCAAGAAGGCCAATGAAGCGTATTTGGTCGGCCCGGGGCCGGTCCAGGGGTTCCTGGATGCCGAGCAAATCGTCAACCTGGCCAAACGCATCGGAGCCGATGCCATTCATCCGGGATACGGCTTCTTGGCGGAGAACGCCCAGTTTGCCCATTTATGTCGAGAGGCAGGGATCACGTTTATCGGTCCTTCGCCCGAGGCGTTGGAACTGTTGGGAGACAAAGTCCGGGCCAGGGAACTTGCCAAACAAATCGGGGTCCCCGTGGTGCCGGGAACGGAGGGTCGCGTTGAAAGCGTTGAAGAAGGCCAGCAGTTCGCCCAATCCATCGGCTATCCGGTGATGGTCAAAGCCAGTGCCGGTGGCGGAGGGCGAGGCCTTCGCGTCGTCCGTTCCGACGAAGAACTCAAAGAGGCCATGGAGTCCGGGGCGCGGGAAGCGTTGGCGGCTTTCGGCAACGCCGATCTTTTTCTTGAAAAATACATTGAACGACCGCATCATATCGAATTCCAACTCCTCGCGGACAATGAAGAGCATATCGTGCATTTGGGTGAACGCGATTGTTCCATTCAGCGCCGCCATCAAAAAATGATCGAAATTGCCCCTTCATTGATTCTGACCCCGCAACTGCGGAGTCAAATGGGCGATGCCGCAGTCGCTCTGGTCCGTGCCGCCGAGTTTCAAAACGCCGGCACCATCGAGTTCCTGTTGGATCAGGATGGCCGCTACTATTTCATGGAAATGAACCCGAGGATTCAGGTTGAACATACGGTCACGGAACAGATTACCACCATCGATATCGTCCAAACCCAAATCTGGATTGCCGCGGGACGGCCGCTGGTGTTCGGGCAGCATGAAGTCAATCTTCAAGGCTATGCCATTCAATGTCGAATCAACGCCGAAGACCCGCAAAACGGGTTTCGTCCGTCTTCGGGCAAAGTCACGGCGTACCTCTCTCCCGGCGGGATTGGCGTGCGGATCGACGGCGCGGTGTACAAGGACTACACCGTTCCCCCCTACTATGACGCATTGTTGGCCAAAATGACGGTCCATGGCCGGACCTGGGGCGAGACCGTCCGGCGAACCAACCGTTCACTGGAGGAATTTTTGTTGCGGGGAGTCAAAACGAACATTCCCTTTCTGAAAAACATTATGGAAGAACCCGATTTCCTTTCCGGAAAATTCGATACATCGTATCTTGACTCTCATCCGGACCTCTATGAATATGACTATGCCTTGGCATCGGAAGATCTTGTCGTGACGCTCTCTGCCGCCATTGCGGCGTATGAAGGACTGTAAAGACTCAGCGGCAGGAGGTCTCTCTAACATAAAGGCCCTGTATGGCAAAGAAACCGACATTCTGGGACAAATTCAAAAGACGCACCGGCGTCTCATCCCGAAAGCGACGAAAAGCCAAACGTTCGGAGACGTTTGAACTGGAAACTTCGCCGGGACGCAAAATACACCTCACGGACGTGTCGTTACGAGACGGGCATCAATCGTTGCTGGCAACGCGCATGCGTACGGAAGACCTGATCCCGACGGCCGAACAACTGGATGCAATCGGGTTCTGGTCCTTGGAAGTCTGGGGAGGCGCCACGTTCGATGCCTGCCTGCGATTCCTGAAAGAAGATCCATGGGAACGGTTACGCGCCTTCCGCCAAGCCGCCCCCAACACCAGGCTGCAAATGCTGCTGCGCGGTCAAAACCTGGTGGGGTACCGGCATTATGCCGACGACGTCCTGGAACAGTTCATCGTCAAGTCCGCGGAACACGGCATCGACGTCTTTCGCATTTTCGACGCCCTGAACGACATTCGAAACCTTCAATCCGCCGTCAGGGTGGTCCGGCAATGCAACAAACACGTGGAAGCCACCATTTGCTATACGGTCAGCCCGGTGCACAGCCTGCATCACTTCGTTGAACAGGCCAAACGACTGGAAGATCTCGGCACGGACAGCATCTGCATCAAGGATATGGCCGGACTGTTACCGCCTTTCGAGGCCTATGCACTCATCAAACGGTTAAAGGAAGCGGTTCGGGTCCCCATCCACCTTCATACGCACTATACGTCGGGGATGGCGTCGATGTCGTCTCTGATGGCGGTCCTCGGCGGACTCGACATTTTGGATACGGCCCTGTCTCCGCTCGCCGGAGGCACGTCACATCCCCCCACCGAGACGTTTATTGCGGCCCTGAGAAAGACCCCGTATGACACGGGATTGGATTTATCCCAATTCCCGCCCATCACGGAAACACTGCGAACAGCAAGAAAGAAATATCACCAATTTGAAAGCGAATACACGGGTATCGATACGGACGTGTTGTTGTCACAGGTGCCTGGTGGAATGATTTCAAACCTGGCCTCCCAATTGGCTGAACAGAACGCCATCGAGAAAATGAAAGAAGTGCTGGAGGAAATTCCGCGTGTCCGAAAAGACATGGGCTACCCGCCGTTGGTCACCCCCACCAGTCAAATCGTCGGCACCCAGGCCACGCTGAACGCGATAACCGGAGAACGGTACAAAGTCATCACCAACGAAGCCAAAAACTACTTTTTGGGTCTCTATGGTGAACCACCAGGATCCGTGGATTCGGCCACAAAAGACAAAGCCATCGCCAATGATACGCCGATCTCAAACAGACCGGCGGATAACCTTGCGCCTGAATTGAAAGAAGCCGCCAAGGAACTGAGCGAGCATGACGTTTCGGAGGAAGACGTGTTGTCGTATACCCTGTTCCCATCCGTGGCCTTACAATTTCTCCACGAACGGGCAAGCGGAGATTTGCGGCCGGAACCTCTTGAACCGCTAATCGAAGGAAAAGGTGGCGGTGGACAACAGGGGCTTCATCTGGCCCCCATCGAATTTAACGTCACGCTTCACGGCGAATCGTATCACGTGCGGGTTTCAGGCTCCGGACGGACAGTCGACGGGAAAAAACCCTACTATATCAAGGTCGATGACAAACTCGAAGAAATCTACCTCGAACCGTTGCAGGAAGTGTTGGCCAGTGGACCGGATGCACCGGTTCAGACCGCCGCCGCAAGCGACGCAACCCAAGGAGAACGCCCCAAACCCAGTGAACCGGGAGACGTCACAACACCCATGCCTGGCCGCGTTGTGAAAGTCCTTGTCACGGAAGGCAGTGCCGTCGCGGTCGAAGAGCCGGTCATCGTGATTGAAGCGATGAAAATGGAAAACCAGGTCACCGCGCCGATTGAAGGCACGGTGAAGGCCATATACGTCAGTGAAGGTGATATGGTGAATTCCGACGAGACCCTGATCCGGATCGAATAAAGAGGGACCAACGATTGTTGGTCCTTTCATCCTTGAAAGCAGCCTTCGCTGCCGCGAGAACCCTACTCTAACGCGCCGGAGACCTTGTGAGTTTCACCAAACGTCTACAGCAGTTGGCCAAGCCAATCTGGGACGCACAAGTCACGCATCCTTTCGTAGTGGCCCTTGGGAACGGTACGCTCCCCAAACGCAAGTTCCGGTACTATATCCTGCAGGATGCCCGCTACCTCGAAGAATTGGCCCGAATATTCGCCTTGGGTGCCCAACGAGCTCAGGATCCTGATACGGCGCTTCGCTTTGCCAAGCTGGTGGAAGAAACCATTGTTGTCGAACGGGGGTTGCATGAAACCTACGGCAAACAATGGAAGCTCACGGCGACCGACATGCGAAACACGCCGCTCGCGCCGACAAATTACGCCTATTGCCGGCACATGCGAAGCATAGCCCAAACCGGCACCTTGGCCGAACTCACGGTCGTAGCCCTTCCCTGCGCATGGATCTATTGTGCGGTGGGCCAACACCTGTTGCAAAAAGGCCCACCCTCATCCAAGCATCCCTATCGGGATTGGTTGCTGCTCTACGGATCGCCGGAATTCGCCGAAGTCACCCGATGGATGCGCGCCTTGGTTGATAAAGAAGCCAAACGGGCCGGCATAGCCGAAAAGGAGCGGATGAGCGAAGCATTCCTGGTCAGTTCGCGCTATGAATGGATGTTTTGGGATATGGCTTGGCGTGAAGAGCAATGGCCGGTCTGACGAAGCAGGATTCTCGAACCGCTACCTCCCAACTTTTCCCTCTTCGGAAAAAGTTCCCGTCCTGACCCTTCGACTTCGCTCAGGGCAGGCAAAGGAGGGGGAATAAGAGAAAGCTACTCCCGCACCGGACCGAGGGCGCCCAAGTACGGAAACTCGCCGACGTTCAGCAGTGGGGAGTCAGCCTGCAATCGATAATCCCCACGATCAGGCGCGACAAACTTGGGGGCAACGTACACGTCCGAAAAAGCCTGGGACTCGGAAGACGCGGTTTGGCCATCGACCTGATACTTCACGGTAATCTGATATAATCCGTTATGCGCAACGGCCACCTTGTTCTTGACTGACCACGCGACGCCTACTCGGGCTTGGTCAATAATATTACCGGCCACCCTGCCCGTTGCCTCGTCCTGAAACTTGACCCCGCCCTGATTTCCGACAAGGGTATTCTGAAGCAACGTGGCCTGACCTTGATCGGCCACAAGAACGGCTTCAAACAAGCTTCGCGTAATGACGTTCCGTTCCAGATGCACGACCGACGTTCCCCCGACCGACACGCCATGGTCATTATCGTGAATCAGATTGTCGATCAGCGTGGCCTGAGAATCCGCAAACGCAATGCCCGTGGTTTCACTGCCGCCTATCACGCAATCCTCGACGTGCACGTTTTGAACTTGTTGGCCGAAGACGAAACCATTGACTTTGAGATTCTTGAGGGTTACGCCTGAACCATTGAAAATGCCGACACCCAACCCGCCGTGTTGTTGAACGGTCAATCCGCGAATTTCCACGTTCGTAGCCCCATAAGGCCATTTTCCAATATGCAGCGTGCCGACCCGTTTCAGCCCCGCGAGAAAAACTTTTTCCGGACCTTCGCCAATGACCTTCAGCCCCTCTTTGCTGTGAACCGTGACGTCCTCGGCGTAGCGCCCGGCCCTGATGAAGACGGTATCTCCATCCCGTGCTTGATCGATGGCCTCCTGAATCGACGTGAAGTGCCCGGACCCGTCCAGGGCTACGTTCCAGATTGCTCCCGTGCCCTCACCGGACCCACCCGGCTCTTGAGCAAGCAGGACGTTCGCGCCGAGCAAGACACACAATGCCCCAACGGAAATAATAGATTTCATGTAAAACCTCGGCATTTGACCCTGTTCCTTATTATTGACCGCGTGCCGTCTCGTTCCACGGCTACCGCTTTATTGAATGCATAGGGGACATACAGGAAGCGCCTTTTCCTGGTCAAGCCGAATGCGTCATCCGGCAGGCGGCTTTCGGAGACCGGAAAAATTTCCTATACTGGATGAAGCAGGCCGGGTTAGCCCTGAGCTTGTCGAAGGGCGTCACCCGACAATCGGCAAATCCGTCGGATTACACTACGCTTCCGACCTACGGGAAAAATGATACTGATAGGCATCACAGGCGGGCTCGCTTCAGGCAAAACAACGATAGCCGACCTGTTTCAGGAATGCGGCGCGTTCGTGATTCAGGCTGACCAGTTGGCCCGGACCGTCGTGGCACCGGGCAGAATAGCCTGGAAAGAAATCGTCAAAACATTCGGGCCCCACGTTCTGCAAGCCGACCGCACACTGGACCGTGGAGTCCTGGCCGAACTGGTCTTTCAGAATCCCCACAAATTGTCGATCCTGAATCGCATCGTACACCCTCGCGTGGCACGCGAACAGGTCCGGCAAGCCAACGTCATTGCCCGGCAACAGCCAAATGCCGTAATCATATACGATGCGGCGCTCTTGATCGAAGCGCGGGCACATGAACGAATGGACCGGATCATCGTGGTGACCGCCAACCAGCCCATACAAATTCAACGCGCCCGGCAACGGGACGGCCTCACCCAAAAAGAAGCATTGGCCCGCATTCGAGGACAACTGCCCTTGCGTACCAAACGTCGTTTCGCGGATTATATCCTGAACGGCACGTTGCCAATTGCCCGGCTCCGGCCAAAGGTACGACAACTCTATCGGGAGTTTCTTCAAGAAGCGGCTATGCCGTAGCGATCAGGCAAGCCGCGTCACGCCTGACCGTTTTCTCATTTCGCACGAAGGATAGAACGACATGCACAACGTTGTCATTATCGGATCGGGTCCTGCCGGACTCACAGCCGCCATTTACACGGCTCGGGCCAATCTTGCGCCACTCATGATCGAAGGCTCGCAAGCCGGCGGGCAACTCACGTTAACAACTGACGTGGAAAATTTTCCCGGGTTTCCCCAGGGCATTATGGGACCACAACTGATTCAGGACATGCGGGCCCAAGCAGAACGCTTCGGCACGGCGTTTCAGACGGCCGACGTGACCAAGGTTGACCTGAGCCGCAGGCCTTTTACCGTCACGATCAACGAGGAAGAAACTATCCAGGCGCGGTCGCTGATTATATCCACCGGCGCGTCGGCCAACCTCCTGGGCCTGGATTCAGAAAGCCGGTTACTCGGCCACGGGGTTTCAACGTGTGCCACCTGCGACGGCTTTTTCTTCCGGGGCCAACCTATTGTCGTCATCGGAGGCGGCGACAGTGCGATGGAAGAAGCCACGTTTTTGACGAAATTCGCCTCTCACGTGACCATCGTTCATCGTCGAGACAAACTTCGCGCGTCCAAGATCATGCAGGACAAGGCCATGAAGAACGACAAAATCTCGTTTCACTGGAATTCCATAGTGGAAGAAGTCATGGGTGACGACGTGGTCACCGGTCTTCGCCTGCGGGACGCCGTCACCCATGACACAAAGACGCTGGATTGCAAGGGCGTATTCGTGGCCATCGGGCATACGCCGAACACCCAACTTTTCAGGGGACAAATCAATACGGATGCCAACGGGTACATTCAAACGTCGCATGGGACGGCAACCAACGTGCCCGGAGTTTTCGCTGCCGGCGACGTGCAGGACCCTCACTATCGTCAGGCGATCACGGCAGCGGGTACCGGCTGCATGGCCGCGATGGATGCTGAACGGTTTCTGGAGACTGAAGGGTAATGCCCTATGCCCTGGTCCACTATCACGAATTGGCGCTCAAGGGCCGCAACCGGGGATTTTTTGAACAACGATTGATTCAGCACCTCGGCAATTCTCTCAAAAAAACAAACGTCACCGAAATCAAACCCCTCTCCGGCCGTATCCGGATCACCTTCACGGACGAATCTTCATGGGCGGACGTACGGGACCGCATCCGCCATACGTTCGGGGTGGCGAATTATTCCCTGGCCCATTCCCTGCCGATCGACTACAAAGCGCCGGATATCACGCCGCTCTGCAAAGCGATTGAAACCGCTCTTCGATCAATAACGTATGAAACCTTTCGCGTCACGACCAAGCGCGCGGACAAACGGTTTTTGAAAACTTCCGTCGAACTGAACCGGGAAATAGGCGCCCACGTGTGCGCCGCGACCGGGAAGCGAGTGCGCCTGAACGGAGCCGACGTCAACGTGGTCGTGGAAATCGTCGATCATACCGCGTACTTTTCTCTCGTCAAATACCCGGGACCAGGAGGGCTCCCCACGGGCATCAGTCGCAACGTCCTGTGCCTCATCTCGGGCGGCATCGATTCACCGGTCGCCGCCTACCGGATGATGAAACGGGGCTGCAAGGTCGTCTTCGTGCATTTCCACGGCCGGCCTTATCTTTCACGAACCTCCGAAGAAAAAGTCCGGGACCTCGTCTCCCTGCTCACGCGCTACCAACTGGCAGCCCGCTTATATCTCGTTCCGTTCGGAGACATTCAACGGCAAATCGTCCTCGGCTCTCCCGCTCCGATTCGCGTGGTCCTGTACCGGCGGATGATGATGAGAATTGCGGAGCAACTGGCTGAAAAAGAACACTGCTGGGGCTTGGTCACAGGAGACAGTCTCGGGCAGGTCGCTTCCCAAACCGCGGAAAACCTCCAAATCGTGAGCCAAGTGGCACACCTGCCCATTCTTCGTCCCCTAATCGGGATGGACAAAATAGAAATCACGAATGAAGCCGAGCGGATCGGAACCTTTGAAACCTCCATCGAACCGGACCAGGATTGCTGTACGTTGTTCGTCCCGCCTCATCCGAATACACGCTGCCGGCCCGACGCCATTCAACAAGCCGAAGCCGCGCTCCCGGTCCAAGACATGGTCCGCGCCGGGATCGAAACCGCCGAACTCGCCGAATCGTCTTTTCACGCTTCCTAGCCCGCAACAGTCCCCGGTTTCGTTGACAGAACTTCAATCCGGTCGATATAGTCCGGGCTGGTCAAATCAGGTTTGGGTAGGTCGGATGTGCGTCACGCAATCCGGCGATTCAAGCGTCACCCCTTGAGGCAATGCACCATGTCCGAACAGGTCACACCCTATACTGAACAGCAAATCGGGTATCGAGCCGTCCGCTTTTCCAGCAAAGGCGTTTTCGATACGCATAAAGACCAGATGGTCGATCCCTATGCCGCCACCAAAATCCCCAAAGAACACCAGGTTCAAGGTTTTCAATTTTGGCCCCAGGAAAAAGGAAAATTCCCTTGCGTCATGCTGCTCCATGACAAATGGGGATTGACACCGGACGCGAAAGGTTTGGCCATGCGTCTGGCCTGCGAGGGATACGTGGTCATGCTTCCGAATGTCTACGGCCGGCAGGGTGGGATGGTCACGGCCAACGCCGAGGTGGCCGACGCTCTTGCGGAAAGAATCGACCTCACAATGGCCTTGCAGGACATTAATGCCTCATGCGAATTCTTGAATGCGAATCTCTCCGAAGACCCGAACCTGGAGTTTACGGTGCGGAACGCGCATGCCGCGGTCGGGTTAGGCCTGGGCGGCACCCTGGCCCTGCTCTTTGCCCTCAAACGAAAGCGGCTACGCGCAGCCGTCTCCTTTTATGGAACACTTCCCGACCCGCTGGATTCAATCAAGAATATGTATTGCCCGCTCCTCTACCACGCGGCTGAAACGGACAATACCGCGACGCCCGAAGAACTCGCACAACTGACGAAAGTCGCACAGGAAGCGGGAAAGACCGTAGAAATACGTCAATATCCCGGCACGGGCATTGGATTTTGCGACCAAGTGCAGCCTGACCGCTACAATGAATCCTCGGCCAAGCAAGCTTGGGACGACACCATCGCTTTTCTCAAAAAACAATTGCCCGTGTAACGCTTCGCCGAGGCTCAATCAAAGCCACAGCGCACCCGAACACGTGTGCATCCCCAATGGCATTCCGAACGTTCCTTGCGTGGTGAGGTTCAGCCGGCCACGCTTAGGTCGCTACGCGATGGGTCAGGCATTTCTTATCCTGGTTTTTCTGGCATGGCCGCACGTTCTTTCGGCGGCCGATTTTGCAGATTTCCTGCAAGACAACAATCCTCGAGTTGTGGCTTCCGATAAAGCCGCCACGGCTTTTTTCCTGAAAACATTCGGTCCTTCTCTCGAATTATCCGGAGAACGGCTGCAACACAGGCGGACGCCCCCACCCCTCCCCAAGGAGTTGACGCGACACCTGTCACCCTTTGTGACAAACCTCGCGACGTGGCATCTCACACATGACCTCCTGACGGCCCTCGCTCAGGGAAAACCAACCCTGATTCAAACGATTATCGAGCAACGACAACGACAGATCGAATGGCTCAAGCAAGCCCAACCGGATCTTCCCGGTCTTTTGGCCTTGGTCAAGACGATTGCCCAATTGCAGCCTCCGGTACCATCCACGCAACCTCTCTCTCCATACGACGCCGTCTTCACGCAATTCCTCCATGCACAATACCCGGACTGGACCGGCACCCCGGATAGCTGGTTAACGCTGGCACAAACCGAAGGAGTCACAGGTGTGCAGAAGCGACTGCGGGATTCCTGGGAGCGCCTGCCTGCACAGGATAGCCGGCACGGGAAGCCACCTGAGCGCAACCCGGCTCCGTCCATCAATCTTTTTCTCCGGCAATCCTTTCTGCCGATAGCCACGGCGCACGTCAAGACCGGACTCTTGCAATGGCAAGTCAGAAACGAACAACAAGCATGGACGACGTGGCAAGCGATTCAAACGTGGAGCAACGATCGAAAAAACGAACAAGGTCTACGACGGCTGTGCGGGACGTGGCAATGGTTCATTCATAATCACCAGAACCACGGCGACCATAAAACAATCATGGTCTACCCTCCCCCCTCACAATACCACCGGATGGACCCCCAGCCGGCCGCGGTCCGCGTCCAGGGGGATACCGTCTATATCCGGTGGGAATTCCCGCGAGGAATCGTACAGGAAGAAAGCCTGCTGCTGAGCGAGAAGGATCAACTCCTCTCAGGCACCTTCGTCAACAACCTGGGCCCCAACGGCAACATCACCGGTCGCCGGGTCAAACCGTGCAGGGAAATAGGGAGTTGATATTCCCTCCTCTCCTTCCGTCATCCTCGACATTTTTAATCGAGGATCCAGCGTCTTTGTTCTTTCCTTTTGTGTGAAGAAAACCACCATGGATTCCCACCCGCTTCACACATTGATCCGGACGTCCATAGCTGAACTGCCCGTCCGTACTTTGATACACCAAGGCTGCCGGTGCTTGACCGCCCGGAATTCTGATGTGGTAAAGCAGACACCCCTGTGAGCCGACGCTCACGGGGGTGTAAATGATGCCTTCCCGCTCGACCGGAGGGCCCAAGCCGTTTGGCGGATGTACCATTTCTGGGTTCTGCTGACTTGTGCAAGCCACACCGAACACAGCCGCGCACCCAAGAACCATCAAAGTGCAGAGACGCTTCACTTCGTCACCAAATCAGCCGGTATGCGAAGCCGACACGCGAATCATGGCGGCCTGAGATATGGCCTGCGTTCATGGTACTGCCGGCCTCGACCGCAATTCTTCCGCCGGCGGCTTTGCGTTCGTGATGCAACGTCAATCGAACTTCCCGGGCATCCGGGCTGAGCCGAATGCGATATTTGTCGTACAGCCGTCGCCCGTTTTCCATCCGCCCGTTCTCAATACGGAACGTGCCGACACCCGTCTCGGCACGTAATGGCTGCGCGACCGTGAGTCCGGTGTTTTGAGTGCCAACGCGGACCGACAGTGCGGAGAGCAAGGAGGACGACGCTTCGAAAATCGCGTCTTTTTCATAGTCCGGCAGGCTCATCGCCAACGTACCCGTGGCATCAAGCTTCCAACCACCTCCAAGTTCATGTTTGAAGGCATGAGATGTCCAGACCATGCCGGAACGCAGGTCCGACCCGAACGCGCCGGATGTTTGCGCCCCCAGGTAGTTACCGTCGTTGAAGCTGAAACCGTACCCCCATCCGCCATTTTGTGGCCGGTGTGCAAGGCTGAGCGAAGACGGACCGAAGCCCACCACCCATTCCTGTCCATTCGGTAGTCCTAAGTTCTTGGCGTTTTGCAGCTGCGTCCATTGCAATCCCAGGGTATCAAGGCCGGTCGCCGGTGTGAGGTTCTGCTGAATACTTCGGAACACAGGGACCGTGGAACGCCAAGCTACTCCGCTTGAAACAGTGGATGACAACGGTACCCAGAACGGAAAGTCCTGCTCGTCGAATGCCGCCAGTTCGATGCCGGAAATGCGCTGCGCAACCGAGCCGAACGCCGCCGGTGTTTGGAGCGAGGTGTTGTGGAGCGAGCGTGCCGCCTGTCCCACGCTCAGCGTGCCGACGGGTGAAAGCGCGGCATCCAGGTCCAAGTGCCCGGCGCCATACGTCTCCAGGTCGGCGTACCGGCCACTTCGGTCTGCGGTATCAAGCATGCGCTTCACGACTTCCGTATTGCCGCGCGTACCCCGGAAATGTTCCATCAGTAGAGCAAGTGCGCCCGAGACGAGCGGCGCGGCGAAGCTGGTGCCCGCCTCATCCCTCACGTCGCCTCTTCCAGGGTTATTCAAGTTGGGCACGAGGCCTCGCACCGTACCTGGAGCCGTGAGACAGTAGTGCCGCCCATGTCTCGCAGCATTCCAGTTGGACGGGAGGGGGCCACATCGGTTGGAATAGGCCGCAATGGCCCCTGTGTCCGGATTCGTCGCGGCAACGGCAAGGGAGTGCCCACGTAGTTCCTGGATGTAAAAGGGCAAGTCCGCCCCCAAGCCGGAATACGGTTGTCCCTCATTGCCAGCGGCGTAAACAAGAATGGTCTTCTCGGCATCGGTTCTATCGGCCTGCAAGATGGAATCCAAGTACTTCGGCAGGTACCGTCTATACCATTGCAACTCCGAATTGACGGCGCTGGAGACTCCATCAGGATCGAACAGAGGCACGCCGTAGGACCGGTTGATAATGTCGAACTTCGCGTAGTTATCTCGCTGGACGTTTGCGAGTTCATTGTCAAGAGCACTGCGTGTCGTTGCCGGTAACACTGAGATCCACCTTCGCAAGGTTTCATCTGCGAAGGCGTTCGTTCTTTGGTCGTCCGATAAATTTTGCGCGATTGGAATAATGGTGGAACCTGGGGCAACCCCGAGATTCTTTCCTGCTGCAACTGAAGCGACGATGGTCCCGTGGGATCCTTCTTGACCATAGGGTGTCGGCACTTCCGTCCAGCGAAACAACCTCTCGATCTGGTCGTTTTCGTCGTAGTACTCATCAACCACGAATACGGAGTCATCGCTGGTGGGCCAGCCATCCGTATCGACAATCTGGCGGACCCAACTGTTGACCGCTTCCGGATCTCCCGCGCTGTTGCCCACCCACGTGTTACATGTTGGGTCAAACAATCTACACGTGCCGACATCGCTGAAGAACAGGTCGCCATCCGGGCGGGAATAGGCGAGACTCGCCCCATCCGCTTCCGTCAGCTTCACCCGCCCCCCGAACTCGCCGCTTTGCGTGTAGTCGACGATGCTGTCGTCGATCCCGATCCTGACGCCACTGCCGGTCAGTCCCATGGCGTAGGCATGGTGCGCCCCGATCTGTTCGAGCACCTTTGGCTGGTATGTCATAAAGCGTGCCGTGCGGAGGTGATATGAGGGATTAGCTGTGGGGTCACGAGGAGGTGTGGGCTCAGGAGCAGGAGTTACGATGGTAGGCTGGGAACCACCACCTCCACCACCGCCGCAAGCGGCCAGTGAGAGAAGAAAGGTTATCACGATAACCATCGCAATATACCGGTTCTGTATCATGTTCCTTCCTTTCATAGTTGAATGCAGGCTGTCGGGTTACGCTTCGCTAACTCGCCTGCCTACTACTGAAACAAGGTTCGCCAAGAATGCCAATCTGCGTCCTGCCCAGCGGCAAATAGTAGCACGCTGAATTTTTCCAATGAAGCACTTTTACCTCAAAATCCAAGGAGACGTGCCCGGCACACAGGTCGGGCCTTGTTACGCCTCCTCAGGTGAAGGAAGTCCTGCGTATTTACCGTGGGTGAAACAATCTGCCGAGCACGGGAGCGACCCGCGATCACCAGATCAGGCTCTTGTATTTCACAGGAGACCCGACAAGGGTCGCCTGAGGAGCGTAACGGGAAAATTGTATCAAGTTGGGGGGGGCAAGAAAAAGGCAAAGACACTGGATCCCCGATCAAGTCGGGGATGACAGAAGGGGGAATACAGGGATGACGGAAGGGGGGGCACGATGAGGTTTTCAAGGCCTTATACGCCGGTAGGAGTCACGCCCGGACTCAAGTGTTCAGGGTGCCGATCCACTTTTTCTGCGACAACACATCAACCGCAAGGTCAATCTGTCGCCGGGAAAACTGTTGCTTCCGCTCGTTCCAAGCGTAGGTGCGTTGTACCAAGTCATCCACGGTTTTGGCTTGTTCCTTGCTCGCAACCCAGTGAACCGTAGACAGAAGTTCAAGGCCGAATGACGATTCGAATCCTTTGATCAGATCGATAACGAGATTGAAACGTCGGTGTGTTTCCGGGTGGCGCGCAAGGAAAGCGTTTGCATCCTCGACGGCACCGGGCACCAGTTCCAATTGCTTGTCAGGCGCATCACCGCCGTCGACGTAACCGGAAATGAAATGGCCTTCAATTGTGTGCAGAAGGTGTCGCAGGTTCTCAGCGTAAGGGCCATACGGAGCCTTTTGATAGTTAAGCCTCAACCGCTCACCAGCCTCCTGCATGAAATACAGGAGCTTGTGTACTTCCAAGAGCGTCACGAACGGATCCAGTAGGGCCAGGAGATAGCGGTCCATCAGCCCGACCAGCGCCGCTCGCGCCGCCGTCATGTTCGGGACGTCACTTGAACGGTTGGTCCGGTCGTCCGCTGGTCCACCGCCCGGCTCGAATATCACGACCTTGACGTCTTCGCATGCCTTTAGAGCCGTTTCTATGCGGGCACGTACCTCCTGCCAATTCAATCCACCCAATCCGCTACCGAGCGGCGGGATGGCAATCGAACGGATGCCGTACGACCTGACCTCCTTCGTCAACGATGCTAAACCGGCTTCAATATCTTCGATGCGACTCTTGCCTCGCCAATGCCGCTTGGTAGGGAAGTTGATGATGTAGCGTGGGAGAACCGTTTGACCCGTCTCGAAGACGAACACGTGCCCAGGTTTCATCTCATTGCGCTTACAGCGGGCAACGTAGGCGTTGTAGTTCGCAGGGAAAGCTTTTTTGAATTGAAGCGCGATGCCGCGCCCCATGAAACCCATGCAGTTGACGGTATTGACCAGGGCTTCGGCTTCTTCGGCAAGAATATTGCCAGTCTTGTATTCGATCATTGTCGGATGCCTTTCCTGGATCAGTAATACCAGTCCGGCATGACCTCAACGGTTGGGCGATGGCGCGCTTCATGCAACGCACGCTGCACTTTAGCATAAATCTCTTTTGAATTGACACCAATCCGCAATACCATCTCCCACGGGAATGAGTCCTCGACCAGGAATTCCGCCTGCTTGCCATCCTTGCAACCTTGCCAGTCTCTGGCATGCACGGCGTCCCAGTCAACCTTGTCCAAGTTGGCGAGATCGGCATAATCGTCAAAGAACCGAGAGCCGGCATTGGATGTCGTAAATGCCCAGCGCCGATTGTTTCGTTTCGCCCAAGCGACCGTCCGCCGTAAGTCTGCTTCCAGATGCACTATAGGGCCTTGTCCGCCGCGATACTCCAATTCGAGATGGTTTGCCTGGTAGATGAGGTAGAGCATGACGGAGCGTGGGCAGAAATAAAACGGTACACAATCACCCACGCACAAGCCTGCCTGGCTCCTCAGGGCATTCGTGCGACGCCGCTGCTTGATCTCGTTCATGCCGATCGTTGTTCCACTCGGGGCTCTCGCTGCCATCTTCGCATCGCACCAGAGACAGCCGTCTTCCACAATGGAGGCGAGCCGGTCCATATGGACGATGTGGTAGATCTTCGGTTCGTCGGGTATTGACATGATCACGTGCCAGATTCTCCAGACGGCTTGGAATTACACGACGGATGTGTTGGCCGAAAAACGTATGAACGGGAAATAAAAATAGTTTGCCAGCAACCACGTTGATGACAAAAATACACCCGCCAGGGAAGAGGGTGCTAGTTAGCAAGCATTTTAGGGCCGATTTCAACGCTATCATGAAAGGCAAAGACCACGTCTGCCCACCCCTGTCGTTCCAGGACCTTGTGAGAACCGGTCGTTCTTTTAATCGACTAACCGATGCGAAGCAATGCAGAGAGAACACGAGGAGCCCGAGTAGAAGGCCAGCGACTCATGCCGCGTGGAATGATACGTTGAGTAGCGTGTCAGGCAGAGTTTCTCCATGCTCCAGCCTGTCAGCCAGGACCCGAAGGGCTAGTGCTTGAACCGCAGCTTGTGCATCAGACCGAGTGGCGCCATAAGCCAGCACGCCGGGAAGAGACGGAACTTCTCCTATCCAGCGGCCATCTTCTTCTTGTTCAAGCTCGACCTTGAATTGACTGTGATTCGCCATAATTGATTTCCGTGTTACGGAACAGCGGATTCGTCGGGTTACGCTACGCTAATTCGACCTACACAAAAAAGCAAGATGCGAATCTTCTCCGAACCCGCGTATCGGAACTATCCTTTGGCGGGCATCGCTTGTCAAGGATAGGCATCAAGACCGGAGGGGATGGGTACCTGGAACAATTCATGGTTCAACGACTGACGTGCGAGAACACCATACGTCGCGGGTTTGTGCCGGCTGAGTCGGACAGTTCCACTCTGTAAGCTGGCTTCTTCCAATTCCTCGGTAATTTCAATCAACCGGTCCTTGCCTGCTCCGACCATTGGAACCATCTGACGCTCAATGTATTTGACCAACCCCACGCCTTTCGCCAACCACAGCGTCATCGTGTCGAATCCAGTGATGCGCGTGCCGTCTCCGGACAAATGCACCAACAGATTCATGTGCGCTTCCATGCGAATCGCCTTCTCATACGTCCCGACCGGCACGGTCACGGCTTCCTGCCCCGCGAGACTCACCGTAGCCTGGATGTCCACGGTCTCTGCCTGTCCGTCACGATCAATGTCCAAACCCAAATTGAGATTTTTCCGGTCTAATTGATGAAAGGAGCTTGGAACTTCGAGAGGAAACCGTACGATTTGATAGGGAATCAACTGCCGTTCCAGAATTGTCCCCGGTTTGGAGCCATAGTAACGAATACCTGCGACGTCTCGCAGATAATAACTGTCGGTGGGCCCCTGGTCACCGGGATTGGTATCGTGAAACACCGTGACCATGACGCCGTCCTTTTTTTCTGTTCCCATGACCTTCGAAACGTTCATGAACGTTTTATCCTCGATCTGGTTCACGACGCCTTCGGCGATACGCCCTTGGTATTTCCACTCATTTCCCGTTTGATCGGGAAAATAGACGCCCGCATCCTGGATCACGATAGGCGTAGCCTGCCCGAACCCAGGACTGCACCAACCCGCGACCAGACCTGCAACCAGTACGGCTCTCAACACGGTGAATCTGACCACACGTTCCCCTGTTTTTCGGTTTTGACACGAGGGACGGCACAGCAGCCGTCCCCTACGCCAACGTACCATAGCCCCCTCAGCACGGCAAGACAGAGGCGACATCATCCTTGTGCTGAGGTTTGCCTTGGCTTCTTTCGTTCGGGATAATCACTACAATATGCCCTCGGCATCCACACACACGATTCGGCACCAGGATCAGGGCTCAGCAGGTCCTCCCACAGTGCTCGTCCTCGGAGGCTCCGGAGTCATCGGTTCAGCGGTGTGTCTTCGATTTGCGCAGGATGGATGGAACGTCGGCGTCCATTATCATGCCCGGCACGACTCAGCCGATGCTATTGTTCGCAAAATCGAAAATCCGGATCAAAAGAGCCGCTCTTTTCAAGCGGACGTGAGTGACGGGCGTCAAATCCACACACTCTTTAATCAGGTTCAAACGGTCTGGCCCGAACTCGACGCAATTGTGTGGGCAGCGGGCACAACCACCAACCGCCTCACCGTCCGCATCACACCAGCCGAATGGGAGCGCATGCTGTACGTCAACCTCACAGGCCTGTTTCTTTGTCTGCAACAAGGGCTGCGGTTGTTTTCCGAACAACGCGGAGGTGCCGTGACTGTCGTGAATTCCCTGAGCAGTACCATGGGTGGAACGGGTCAAGCGGCTTATGCCGCATGTAAAGCCGGAGCCTTGGGATTGGTCAAATCGGCAGCGAAGGAACTCGGCAAGGCCAACGTCCGCGTCAATGCGGTCTTTCCAGGTTGGCATCAATCGCCTCTCGCCGGAGACGCGTTTCCTGACCCGGACCAACTCCACGCTCACGTTCTGGGACGCACGCCTTCGCTCGATGAGGTTGCTGATTTGATCTATCGCTTAACCACGTCTCGGGATATCTCGGGTCAGGTGTACAACGTGGACAACCGTATCCGGTAGACGCATGCCCAACCAGCTTCGACAACCCGGAATCTTCATTGCCGGAACGGATACGAACGTGGGGAAAACCGTGGTGACGGCTGCCTTGGGACTGGCGCTGCAACAAACCGGCGCCAAGGTCGGGGTCATGAAGCCCGTTGAGACGGGCTCCACGCCCGACAAGACGAATTCGGACGTCCACCGGCTCAGGACTGTCTTTGCATCCTGCAAGAACGTGGACGTCCAAAATGTCTATAGCCTTCCTCAGCCTGCGGCTCCGCTCGAAGCCGCGCGGACCGCGCAACAAGACATCGACGTTGACGTGATTCTCAATGCTTGCCGAACCTTTGCCGTTCATCACGATTACGTGCTCGTGGAAGGCGCCGGAGGCATTCTCGTACCCCTGACTGAAACACATGACGTCTGCGATCTGATCAGGCTTCTGGGCCTTCCGTGTCTGATCGTCGGTCGAACCTGTTTGGGTTCGATCAACCATACGCGTTTAACCCTCAGGGGACTCCAGGAGGCAGGCATTCCGGTTTTCGGGATTCTGCTCAATCACACGGACACCACGCCGGAAGAACAGCAGGCATCCACCGTCAAACTGATCCGTGAACTCAGCGACGCACCGGTTCTGGACCCTCTCCCCTTTCAACCTCACATGGATTCACAGTGGGGAGACAGCATCAGAACGCTCGCAAACCATTCAACTATTCGCGAAGTGGCGAGGATGGTGCAGGAAAGTAACTGACAAAGTCGCGCATGGTCTGCTCGATGGATGAGGCATCGAACACGGCGGAAGCGACGGCCACGCCATTCGCTCCGGATGCGATGACTTGCTCAACGGAATTCGGAGTCATCCCTCCGATTACAAACACCGGCAACGAGGTCAGGGGACGAATGTCCCGTAACCCGGCAAATCCCACGGGCACCTCGTGAGCCTCCTTGGTCCTTGTGGGAAAAAGAGGGCCGTATCCGACATAGTCCGCACCTCCCCGGGTCGCTTGCGTCACTTCCTCGGGTCGATGGGTCGAGATCCCGATGATCTTATGGCGTCCCATGATATTTCTCGCCAACTCCAGGGGGAGATCATCCTGGCCCAAGTGCACGCCGTCCGCCTCTACCGCCAAGGCGACGTCGCACCGATCATTCACGATGAACAAGACATCCAAGCGAGCGGCCACTTCCCGTAATTCTTTAGCCTTGGCAAAGACATCACGTGGAGATCCTGTCTTATTCCGATATTGAAACAATCGGATACCGCATCTGGCTGCCAGTTCCATGACGGCCGGCAAATTATGACGGGGAGCCCATTGCTCATCCAAGAGAAGATAGATGCCTGAAAGGGAAGACCGCGACACGGGCTGAAAGACTACAGCATACGGCCGGCTAACAACCGGTCGAGAAAATTGGTGGAAACGCCGCCTTTTTGAAAGTCGGGATCACGCAGGATAAGCCGCTGCAAGGGGATTGTCGTCTTGATCCCTTCCACGGCAAACTCGTCGAGTGCGCGTTGTGCCCGAGCCAGCGCATCAGCACGATCCTGGCCGTGCGCAATCAATTTGGCGATCAGGGAATCGTAGTGAGGATGAACCCGGTTCGTCGCTTCTAAGGCCGTATCCACACGAATCCCCGCACCTCCGGGCACTCGAAAACGCGAGACGACACCCGGACTCGGGACGAAGGTTTCCGGGCATTCCGCATTGATCCGGCATTCAATACTGTGGCCCTGAAACTGGATGTCTTTCTGTCGAAATCCCAATGGAATCCCCGAGGCCACGCGAATTTGTTCCTTGACGAGATCAATGCCCGTCACCATTTCCGTGACCGGATGTTCAACCTGGATACGGGTATTCACTTCCATCACGTAAAATTTTCGATTCTGATCAAGCAAAAACTCCACGGTGCCCGCGTTTCGATAATTCACGGCTTTGACCACCTGAAGGGCGACTTTCCCCATCTCCCTTCTCAATGAATCATCCACCACGGGAGACGGAGATTCCTCTACCAATTTCTGGTAGCGACGTTGGATCGAGCAGTCTCGCTCTCCCAAATGAACGGCGTGCCCGTGTTCATCGGCCAACACCTGAATTTCGACGTGCCGGGGTTCGGGAAAAAACTTTTCAAGATAGACGCCGTCGTGAGCAAATCCCGTTCTCGCTTCCACCTGGGCCGATAAAATGGCCTTGCCCAGTTCGGCTTCACGACTGGCGACCCGCATGCCCCGTCCTCCTCCTCCGGCAGAAGCCTTGACCATCACGGGGTATCCGAGCTCGCTCGCAACCTGGACGGCATGATCAAGGTTTTGCAGTTCACCTTCGCTGCCCGGCATGACGGGAATCCCGTGCCGAAGCATGGTTTCTCGAGCCTTGGCCTTGTCTCCCAGCAGGGCAATGTGCTCGGAGGTCGGACCGATGAACGTCATGCCGACGGATTCGCAGATCTCGGCAAAATGCGCATTCTCCGCCAGGAACCCGTATCCGGGATGGATGGCATCGGCCCCGGTAATTTCCGCCGCGCTCAATACGTTGGGAATATTCAGGTAGCTCAAAGCACTGTCACCCGGGCCGATGCACACGCTCTCATCCGCTTGACGTACAAAAAGAGCCTGCGCATCGACTTCGGAGAAAACGGCGACCGTTTTGATGCTCAATTCCCGACAGGCACGGACAATACGCAGGGCGATTTCTCCACGATTTGCAATCAGGATTTTTTTAAACACGGAGTGTCCTCGTACAGCGAACAGGATTTACGGAAGGGGTTCGATGACAAACAAGGGTTGTCCATATTCCACGCCCGCCTCATTCTCAACCAGGATCTTGACGACTCGCCCGTCCCCTTCGGATTCGATTTCGTTCATCAGCTTCATGGCTTCGACGATGCAAAGGACTTGTCCCCTGCTCACCAGGTCTCCTTCTTCCACATAAGGCTCGACGTCCGGCGACGGTGAACGGTAGAACGTCCCGACAACGGGCGAGGTGACAGTCAATACACGGGATGAATCCCTGTCCACAAAATCTGCGGCCGGTTGGGAAGTTTGACCGGATTCCATGGAAGAGGACGCCTGTCCATTCGCCGTCGTCCTGGATTCACGCCGGATCCGGATACGCACGTCCCCGCGTTGAACTTCGATCTCGTTCAAATTCTGCTCGTTTAGAATGTCAACCAAATCCTGGATTTCTTTTCGTTCTTCGCTGTTCATACTTCACGACCGGACGCGTTCTACGTATTCCCGGGTCCGGGTATCGACTTTAATCGTTTCACCGTTCTCCAGATACAACGGGACTTTGATGGTCGCTCCGGTCTCAACCACTGCGGGTTTCGCGCCGCCCGAAGCGGTATCACCTCGTACTCCCGGGTCGGTTTCCACGACCTTCAACTCCATAAACATCGGCAAAAGCATGGAGATGGGACTGCCTTCGTAGAGCAAAATTTCCACCACCGTGTTTTCTTTGAGCAAATCGGTATTGTCGCCAAGTTGCCCTTTTTGATAGGTGAACTGCTCATAGGAGGAGGTATCCATAAACGTATAGGACTCACCGGCAGCATAGAGAAACTGCATCTCGCATTCCTCCAAATCCGGTTCGTCAAACTTTTCACCGGACCGAAACGTCTTTTCCAATACCTGACCGGTTTTCAAATTCTTCAACTTGGTCCGGACAAACGCTCCGCCCTTGCCCGGCTTGACGTGTTGGAATTCCACGATATAGTAAGGTGTACCCTCCAACTCCATCCGGGCACCATTTCGAAACTCTGCGGTTGAAATCACGATTTCCGTATCCTTTCTCTCACAAGTATAAGAACTTCCAACGTCATAACTGTCATTCTTGTAGGTGTTCAGTCATTCGTTGACACGTTTCCCGCTTCCTTTTGTGCCCCACTGCCCCGCCGTTGGAAGACAACCCCCTCCATCCCCCTTATCAGGGGGGAAGGGGGGCTCACCCTCCCTTCTTGTGGGCAGCGCCTCATTCTGTCAACGAATGACTGAACATCTACACGGATTACGCGACGCTAATCCGATCTACCCAGACTGCTTGCGGGCTCTTCTGACGTGATCAATAGCCGCCCGAACCCCGAGTTCATAACTGAACGCCCCAAAGCCGCTGATCTGGCCGATGGCCACTCCAGCCAGATACGAACGTTGGCGAAATTCCTCCCGTTGGTGAATATTCGACAAATGCACTTCAACCGTCGGCAATGTGACACTCAAGATGGCATCCCGAAGGGCCACACTGGTATGCGTATAGGCCGCAGGATTGATCACAATCGCATCGAATTGACCCCGGGCTTCCTGGATCCACGAGACTAATTCTCCTTCGCCATTCGAATGTCTTGCCTCAAGGGTCACTCCTTCGGCCTTCGCCAGTTCCATGAGTCGATCGTTGATGGCTTGAAGGGTCTGGTCCCCGTAGATCTCCTGCTCTCGTACCCCAAGCATATTCAGGTTAGGCCCATGCAATACCAAGATTCGCATCTTCAAAGAATACCCTTACCGTGTAAGCAAGGAAGCATGTTTGAGGGAAGGGAGGAAGGGACGGCCATGCCAAAGCTCAATCCCCCTGGCGCACTCAAGTGATTGACAGAGAAGGGATTCTAACAAGGTGCAAACAGTCGGTCAACGAAATGTCGATGTTCCGGGTTTCACTGACGGTTGCCATGTTTCGCAATACACGTTGTTCCTTGATTCAAGTCGACCGTCTAGGATGCGGCGGCTGATTGCATTTTTTGTGACAGAACCCGGCGGAGTTCCACCATGCCCAACGTATCCCGCGCGCAATAGGCAAGGAGTGCCGACTCCAGGCGTTGACGCTCGACCCAATCGGTCACCACAAACATCATTCGATGATACATGACCGATGCGGTTGCGCCGTCCTTGATTTCCAAATCTCCATAATCCAAGGACGGGACGAGGGCCGGCAGCACGGACTTGATGGAAAACGACCCTTGAAAGTCCGGGTGGTAATAATGGGTTTGCAGCACTTCCAGGAGATCCCAGAGGCGCTCCCCCACTCGAAGCAGGTCTTTCCGCAGGTGTGGCACGGCTTCGGCCAACGCCTTCACGATGTAATGTTCATAGTCGGAGTAGACGCAGATACTGCCTTCCTCCCCGACCGATTCCAACAGGCTCACGGCAATGCCTTCACGCGGATCTTTCTGTTCTGTTGACAGATAAGCGGTATGCCGCAACGTACCGTCTTCCGCCTCCGTATGGTTCGACCATTGAATCGGGATGGGCTGATAGGGATGGGTGTGTGCGTACAAGGGAACTGCGGGCATCACCGTCTCGAAATCCAAATGATGGACCGGGTACCGGACCGACTGAAGTTTCTCCGCCAGCTTTGGCGACATCCATTCCACGTTCTCCCGCACGCGTTGTTGCAAATGAGGCAGAGAAACCTGGGGAGGGATCTCGTCGATCGTCTCGATTCCCTGTTGGCGCAACCGACGTACAAGATCTTTCCGACCGGGCAGATAGTAGATCCATCGCGCAGGTTTGGCCGCAGTACAATGCGACCAGAACGGGCATTCATAGGGCGAGTGACAATGGTGGTCCGGCTCGACAGTGGGAACCCGGCTTTGAGCGAGCATCGCTCGCATCTCATCGAGTCGTGGAGGAATATCAGGCAATTTTTCCTGAATGGCTTCCGTGAGATCTTCGACTACGAACAATTGTTGCAGGTCCACGTCCCCGCCGGGATAGGCATATTGTCGATTCACGCGCATCAAGAAAATTCCACTAAGCTTGAGGCCGTTTCCCCGAAGCACGTGGGTTTGCACCGCCAAATCATCAAGATGCACGGATTTCACGCGTGAAGCCGCTTTCACTTCAATCAACCTCCAGCTATCGTCGACTCGTTCGAGCACGTCCACTCGAACCAAGGTTCCTTCAAATTGAAAAGCGCCTTCAAAAATAGCAGGCACGGTCGGATCGGCCATGAGGGCCGCCGTTTTTTCCAGGGCGGCAGTTGATTGACGATGCCCTTCGGCCACCAACGCACCACCGGGGAAATACCGGTGCGCGATTGCATTGATCTCCTTTCCCATCTCCAGCATCATTTGACGCCGGTCACCAATTTCGGCAGCCAACTGCGGGGCATGGATCTCCAGATACAACCGTTTATGACATTGCAGTCCGGAGAGAAACCTGGACTTGGAAAGGCGAGAGGGATCACGAGGACTTGTCATGGATGATTGTTCTTCAAAGATGGCGTGCGTGATCCATGTCGAGCCGGAACGGCTCCCTCGGATCTTGACAAAAAGCCTGCATTATTAAAACAATTCCTTCAACTTATGACCCATTCGTGAGATTCCATGACTGACGAACCTGAGTATTCTCGACACCGCCCGGAACCCATTCTCGACGACGAGCAGGAACGGCAACGGGAAGCCCTCCGTACTTCCGCTGATTCTCTCGCTCGCCTTCTCGATTCGGTCGTGCAAATTCCCGGCACTTCGATCCGGGTCGGATTGGATGCCCTATTGGGCCTGATACCGGGCCCGGGCGATTGGATCGCCAATTTCATCGGAACGACGATTCTCTTCCTCGCCGTCAAACTCGAAGTACCGAAAATCGTGATCGTCCGCATGGCGTTCAACCTGGGAGTCAACACCCTGATCGGCACCATCCCGGGTATCGGCGACGTATTTTCAATCTGGTTTCGGAGCAACCTGAAAAATGCGCGATTGTTACGGCGTTATACCAGTAAACACACAACAGGTGCGACTCCCGGAGACTGGCTGTTCGTCATTGGATTGCTGGTAGGGACGTTTGGCATCGCCATTGGAACGTTTGCTCTGATCTTGTGGGGATTCAAAGCGCTATGGAGCTTGTGAAACCATATTTTTGAACCGGCCACACATCAAACGCCTCGTTATTACTGTGGATAACATTCTCAAAATCTCGATGGGCGCTTCAATGCTGTTGTTGAAACGGCTTGGACTCCGATCTTCTCTGCCTGCAATGCTTTTTAGATGATACAAGACCAATCACCTTTCCGTATAAGTCTTTTTCTTATTTATTTAAACTAATACATTAATTTAATTGAATGTAACAGCATTATTAAAAAACCATTAATTCTGTCCACAAATTTTCTTAATTTCATGTGGATTACAGTGTTGATAATTCCCATCCAATCACAAACCATGAACCAAAGAGCGAATTGCCTAATTTTCGTGCAATTCGTTATCTCATTCCCTTTTCACAGCAACGCCACAGCCACGGTATCAACAAAACGCATGCCCAAATCAGTCAATCGCACTCGTCCCTGCTTTTCCACGTGCAATAGCCCTTGCTCTCCCAATTGACGAATTGTTTGAAGCAAGGCTGTTTTCTGCTCCGTCGCTTTCATCCTGACCGGCACTCCGGATAACATCCGCAATCCCCATACCATGCGTTCACGATCCACCTGGCCTGGCGACAAACTCGTGACCTCATCTAACGGCAATGTTCCCCTCTTCAAGAAATCAGCATACGATTCCAAGTCTGCCATGTTCCCAAATCGGACGTGGCCAAGGGATGACTGGGCACTGGGACCAAGCCCCAGATAAGGCAGGACGTGCCAATACCGCATATTATGACGACATTCATAGCCAGCACGGCAATAATTGGAAATCTCATATCGCTCGAATCCTGCGGCAACCAAACGATCGACGGCTTCATTCTCCAATACCAACTGAAATCCCTGGTCCGGTGCCGATCCCTTTCCCTGCATCATTTCCCGATAAAAGGGTGATCCTTCTTCCAGCGTGTAGGCATAACACGAGAGATGCGTGGGTGAGAGGGAAAGAGCCTCGCCCAAAGTCCGTTGCCATGATTCCATTGACTGCCCGGGAAATCCGTACATCAAATCAAGCGAAATATTCGTAAATCCTACAGATTGAGCCCAAGAAATCACTTGCCGCACTGCTGCCCCAAAAGCTCGTCCTCCCAAGTCCCGGAGTTCGTTCTGATCAAATGATTGTGCCCCTACGCTCAGCCGTGTAAACCCGGACCGCCGGAGGGTTTCAAGACCGTCCGGCGAGACCGTTCCCGGATGCACTTCTATGGAGATCTCTGCATCGTCTTCCACCGCAAACCAGTACCGGATGTCATTCAAGATACGGGCAAGTTGCCGCGGAGCCAGACTCGTCGGGGTTCCTCCACCAAAATAAATCGTGTGAACCGGCATCTTGTGGAGTCCCAGGGTACGCGCATACAGACGAAGTTCATGCGCCAAACCGTCCATGAACGCTTGAACGCGGTCTTCCCTGAGACTCTCCATATAAAACGCGCAAAACCGGCAACGCACCCGGCAAAAAGGGACGTGCACGTAGATGCCCAGGGTTTCAACCTGCATCCGCCCAAGGGTCTTCTTGAAATCAGTGACTGTCGTCATTGGTCTGTGCCCTGCCCTGAAGTGTAACGCCGACTCATCCGGCACTCAACGACTACGCGTTCCTTCCTCGCATCCATCCACACCAGCCACCTGAGGATTCTTGATCATTGCAACTCATTCGCGATAGAAAGTCACGTTGTTGCAGCATCGCATTCTCCTCAACCGCTCACAATCACAACCCAGCCGGAGGCACACACATGAACCACACGCCTGAGAAAATCATGCACTTGGGCATGGCATTTTGGGGATCCAAGACCTTATTAAGCGCCGTCGAACTCGAGGTCTTTACGATTTTGGCAACAAGGCCGATGGATGCCGAAACCTTGCGAAAACGCTTGGGCCTGCACGAGCGGAGCGCCTTGGATTTTTTTGATGCGTTGGTGGCCCTGGGCATGCTGGACCGGCAGGACGGGCTCTATTCCAACACCCCGGAAACGAACCTGTACCTTGATAAAGCCAAGCCGTCCTATATCGGCGGATTCCTGGCCATGGCCAACAACCGGCTGTATGGATTTTGGGGCTCCCTGACTGAGGGGTTGAAAACCGGTCAACCTCAAAACGAAGTCAAGAACGGGGGAAACGTTTTTGACACCCTCTACAGCGATCCGGCCAAACTGGCGAGTTTCATGCAAGCCATGACCGGCGTCAGCATGGGCAGCAGCAAAGCCATCGCCCAAAAATTTCCATGGCAGGATTATCGAACTGTGATCGATATCGGCTCGGCTCAAGGCGGGTTGATCGTCGAAGTCGGCAAAGCACATCAGCATTTGACCGGCGGAGGGTTCGACCTTCCCGTCACCGGACCCATCTTTGAAAAATACGTGGCATCATTCGGACTGAGCGATCGATTCAAATTCATTCCCGGGGATTTCTTTACCGATGCACTGCCTTCCGCCGACGTGCTTTCCATGGGTCACATCCTGCACGATTGGAATTTGGAGCAAAAAAAGACGTTGATCCAAAAAGCCTACGACGCCCTGCCCGAGGACGGCATCCTGCTGGTCTTCGAAGCGATTATTGACAACGAACGCCGGAAAAATGCTTTCGGCTTGCTATTGAGTCTCACGATGCTCATTGAAACGCCGGGAGGATTCGACTATACGAGCGCGGATTGCTGCGGATGGATGAAAGAAGCCGGCTTTCGGGAAACGCGGGTGGAACACCTGGCCGGTCCCGAATCCATGGTCATTGGGACGAAATAACCGTTCTGCCCGCCCAACGTTGTCGGATTACGCTTTGCTAATCCGACCTACACACCTTGACGGGTAGTGGTAAATATACCACCATATGCCAATGAGGGTGATTTCATGGATCAAGGCGGCTCAAAAGGATTTCGAGAAATTCCCTCTTGAAGCCCGACAAAAAATGATCCGCGCCCTCAAAATAGCGGCTCAAGGGCAAAAGGCCGATATTGCCAAGCCCATGAAAGGTCTCGGATCCGGAGTCTATGAAATCGTGCTACGGCACGAAAGCAGTGCCTATCGCGTCGTCTATGCCGTGCAGATAGGTGCTGACTTATGGGTGATTCACGCCTTTCAGAAAAAATCAAAGAAAGGCATTTCGACGCCCAAACAAGATATCGACGTGATTAGAGAAAGGACAAAATGGCTGAAGGAGAATATACGATGAAAAAAGAACGACTCGAAGTCGTACGCGGCAGTGATAACCCCTTTCGGGACGTTGGTCTTCCCAATCCTGAACTGGAAAATGCCCGCGCGACACTGGCAGCGGAAATTATTGGGATTCTCAATGCGCAAAACCTCTCAAAACGAAAGGCCGCCACTATCACAGGAATTGATCCGGCAGACATTACCCGCATCAGAAATGCCGACCTCAAGGGCTTTTCCATGGACCGAATGATAAAAATCCTGGCAACCCTCAATCATCGGGTTGAGGTCAAGGTTCATCCGATCAGGACACGCAAATCGAAATCGGCAAACGTTTTGCATGCGTAACTCCTCAGGGGTCACTGAAAAATCCAATCAGAGCAACGTCAGGCAACGCGACTGATATAGAGCGTGAAAATGGTGCTGGAGGCCGGACTTGAACCGGCACGCTTCTTGCGAAGCACGGGATTTTAAGTCCCGGGTGTCTGCCTGTTTCACCACTCCAGCACGGGAAATTCACTCTATCATCACGCTACCGGAGTGGCAAGAATTCACACGGGTGAGTGCTTCATCGGCCTAACACACTCTTCTGATACCACGCCCAAAACAGGCTGATTCCTTCGCGCACCGGGATTTGCGGAGCATAGCCCAATCGCTCTCGCGCTCTGGAAATATCGGCGCAAGTGGAAACGATGTCGGCCTCCGGCATGGGAGCGGAAACGACGTGCGCCTTTTGTCCAACGCATTCTTCAATCACTTGAACAAATTCAGCCAATGAAACGGGCTCTCCTCGTCCGAGATTCAAGATCTCGTACCCGAACGGCCGGTCGACGGCGCTGACCACGCCATGGACGATATCGCTCACGAACGTCCAATCACGGTGCATATTCCCCGAATTATACAGCGGCACGTCACGCCCGAAAAAGATATTGTCCAGTACCTTGTACGCCATCATATCCGGGCGTCCCCTGGGGCCGTACACCGTGAAAAACCTGAGAGCCGTAAACGGTAACCCATACAGGTGATGATACGAATAGCCCAACAATTCTCCGGCTTTCTTGCTGGCGGCATAAGGAGCCAGCGGACGATCACAGAGATCGTTTTCGCGAAAAGGAATCGCTTCCGTATTCCCATACACGGACGAAGTTGAAGCAAACACGAAGGTGGGCAACGTCTCACGCCGGCCTCGGCGTCCAAGCCTTCCAACGGCGGCATCCAGCAGATTCAGCGTCCCATTGATATTCACGTCGCAGTAGAGATGCGGATTCTCAATCGAAACTCGAACCCCGGCCATCGCCGCCAAGTGAACAATTCCATCAAACTCATGAGACGAAAAGAGTTCTTCCACGGTCTGCCGGTTTCGAATGTCCCCATGGACGAACGTGACGGCTTCTCCTGAGCCACGTTGACTCAAGGCTTGGCGGACTTCCTCCAAATTGGCGCGTTTCCTGTCCGGGTCATAATAGTCGTTCAGGTTATCCAAACCCACAACCCGGTCGCCTTGAGCAACCAACGCCTGGACTGTGTGGCTACCGATAAATCCCGCCACCCCCGTCACTAATAGGGTTCTACTCAAGCCCCCTCCCTTTTCCACTATGCAAGCGTGACGCAACGTTCAGGTCACGTCCTGTATTGTGTGATAGACGGCTCATGAGTACAATGTGGCCTTACCGACGTGCCGTATGAGTAATCTTCCCACCGCAGAAGTGACGGAAGTCACGGAACAGGAAACCGATCAGGGTACCGGCCGTGACTTTGAAGCCGAAGTGATCGTATACAATTGCGATTGCCACACGTATCAACAAGTCATCGACTTGTTTTGCCGGCACATTCCCGGCATGACCTCGTCCAAAGCCTTTGAGTTGGCTTGGCGGATCGACCATCACGGAAACACCCAAGTCTACCAGGGAACTCAAAAGACGGCTGAAACGATCGCCCAGAAACTGACAGCCGGCGGGTTGCGAGTCTCCGTTCGCTAGGCGACGTCCGGTCGCGTTGATTTCTTTTCACCCAGACGATCCCTGTGCCGTTTTTCCAGCGTGAAAAGTTGAAACGTGCTTGTTTCGGCAGTTGCCAAAATAAACCTGTCAACGAGATCGCTTTGCTCTTGAAACCGGCGCGGACCTTGCCTTGTTCGTCGCCTTGGTCTTCCCTTTGGTTTGGGCTTTTGCCTTGGATTTCGCTGGAGTACGAGACTGTGCCTGCGGCTTGGAGGTGGGCTTACGCGTACTCCGTTTTTGCACCACACTCTTTTTCGTGACACCTTTAGAAGAAGCCTTGCGAGAAACCTTTTTGGGAGTAGATTGAGCCTTGAGGGACGCCTTCGCTTTTCGAACGGGTTTTGAGGCCTTTAGGGATTTGGCCTGCTTTTTGGGGGTCATTTTTGTTTTCGGCTTGGATGATGGAGACTTTGGAGTGGACTTCGAAGCTGCAGACCGTGTCGCTTTCGGTGCGGCTTTAGATTGTTTGGCCGCAGTATTGTGTCTCTTAACAGGCTTTGTCCTGGAAGAAGATGGCGTGTCCTTGGGCTTGGGAGGGCTCAGAACCGGCAGTGATTTCCGAATCTTCAGGGATTTGAGACTGTCTCCGCTATAGACCCGAACCTGATACAACTCCATGAGTTGATTGACGGCCTGTTGGTCCCCTTTCCGAGCCAGCTCCAGCAAGTGCCGGCGCTGATTCATTTCCTCTTCCTCAGTATGGGATGTGACTCGTCTTTCCATTCCTGTGCCCTACAATATCCATACGACACGATCTTTCACGTCAAACACCGCGAACGCACCTCGATGACCGTTCCGAAACAACTATTTTTTATTACTGAAAACCGCTGCATCACACGAAAAATACTTCAATTGCTTGAGGGGAATGATGATAACTTCCTTGGGAGTGTCAATTTCCAGGATTTCCATATCATCGCTGATCGTATGACGAAGAGCATCATTGACCATGAGTTCCTGGTTATCGGTAAACACCACTTTGACCCAATACTGCACAATGAACTCCTTTCTTCTCTTCGCGCCCGCTTGAACTGTATTGTTCCAAGGCGATTCTCCGTCACGTCCCTTGACGGCAATTCACGTTATGGTCCGCTTTGCTTGCCGAGATGCAACAGAGGACTCCCTGGAAACCATAGCCTGTTGTCGTAATTCCTGACAACGAAGGGTTGCAGCCTCAACAGCGCTGATCACCGTTCCTCGCAATCGTCCTTTTTCAAGCCGGTGCAAGCCGGCAATGGTCGTTCCACCGGGAGACGCCACCTGGTCCTTCAGGACTCCAGGATGTTGCTCTGTTTCGATCACCATCTTTGCCGCCCCCAACACCGTTTGCGCCGCCAGGAGTTGGGCATGCGCACGGGACAGCCCCATTTTTACGCCGCCATCGGCCAAAGCCTCGATAAAAAGATACACGTACGCCGGTCCGCCGCCGCTCAGGCCGGTCACCGCATCCAAGAGCGGCTCATCAAGCACCACCACTTGTCCCATGGCCTCGAACACCGCCCGGGCCACCTTCATTTGGTCGGTCGTCACCCCAGGTCCGCCTGCGAGAGCCGTCGCACCCTCCAGGACAACAGACGGAGTATTGGGCATGGCCCGGACCACACGAGCCCGAGAATGCAACCCGGCAATAATGGTCGAGATAGAAACTCCCGCCGCCACGGTAATAATGAGTTGACCGGAACCGCGAGATAGTCCCAAGCCATCCAAAACCTTATTTACAACTTGAGGTTTTATTGCTAATAGAATGATATCACTGGAGGCAGCAGTCTCTTGGTTATCACGTGCTACCCGGACATTGAAGGTCTTGCGGAAATGCGTTAACCGTTGGGCGTCCACATCCGTGGCACAAATTTGACCGGGGTTCACAATACCTTTTTTCAACAAACCGGAGACAATGGCTTCCGCCATGTTCCCTGCCCCGATGACGGCTATTTGCTTTTTCTTCAACATAATGCCGCTAAGTATATCGTGGATTGCACACCCGTTCAACTTATCGGCCTTGACTGCTCGATTCTGAAAGACGTGTTGATTTTTTTCGAGGCGGGAGTATAGTAAAAAGCACGATTGAGTAGCCACCCTCATGGCATGCCAACCCATGCGAAAAGAGGCTTCTTTTGAAAAATCGGCCGGTGGTTTTCATCATCTGTGCGATCTTCAGCGTTTCACTCATTTTTGTTCCTCAAAGTTCTGCTCGTCGAACCCACTTAACTCCGGAACAAAAGCAACAACTCCAGAAAGCTCAGACCGTATTCGTGAACGCACTTGCGCTCACGGAAAAAGGGCGAACCAGCTCCGAACCACTGCAGGCTCTCGCCTCGCAACGTCTCACGGAAGTCGGATTTTCCGTAATCACCGACCGCAAACAAGCCCACGACGTTGAATTCAAGGTGAAGTGTGAAGAGCGGAAAACGTGGACCGGCACCACAGCGGAAGGAGGCGATGCCGAACTGCTCGATGCACCGGCGCGGCTCTGGAAAGGGCCGGCGTGTTTATTGACCTATCTGGTCGATGGGAAGAACCTTGGATGGTATAAGGAAATCCGGACTTCCTTCCAGGATGCCATGGAAGCCGCCAAAGAGGCCGGAACGAAAGACGCAGGGGACTACGCTCTGACCAAATTGGCCGAGCGTCTCAATCAATATGATTTTCCAGTGCTGCTGGCTGCAGAATGGGGACAGCCTGACCGGCTCATACAACTGATCGACGCTCCGGACACGCCCAAAATCCGTAAACTGTTCATCCTGTCCGCGCTGAGCGACATCGAAGCCGAAGCGGCGCTCCCGCATTTGACCAAGCTGATGCAGGATAAAGATCTGGCCCAAGAAGCCGTGGAGGCGCTCACCGGCGTGGGAGAAGATTCCATCCCGTTGCTGACCGACCTCTTTCAATCGTCAACACAACCCGAGATCCAAGCTGCAGCCGCCAAGGCCTTGGGTGACGTGGCCGGAAGCAGCGGAAATCCCGCGGCAATTCCCCCTTTGCTTGAATACCTGAAGGCCGCCTTAAAGAACTTCGATTCCTCTGACGATATTAATTTTCCCGTTTTAACCGAAGTTGTCTGGAGTCTCGGCAAACTGAGAGACGAACACTCAATCGAACCCATGGATGAACTGAATCAGAGAGTTTGGTTAATCAGAGATAACTCACAAGAAATGGCAAACCTCCGAGAGGCAGCGAATTGGACGTATAAGCAACTCGATCTGGACGGACACATCAGTTGACGCCCCATCCGTCATCCTGGGTGAAGCGAAGAATCTGCTTTTCAGCGCGTTCGGTTATTGAACAAAAGATTCTTTACTTTGTTCAGAATGACAACTGTGGTGAGGGCAATCTATCCTCCCGGCAAGAAGCAACGAACGCATAAGGGAATACCCCTCTTCCCATGCACACCCATTATTCGGTACTATTCAGATCCCAGTTGCCGGTTTCCCAGGTTCACCCTGATCCCTGTCAGGAGGATTCATAATGAGATACGTTTCAGGAATACTCGTCTGTTTACTACTTTTGGCGGTCACGACCGAAAGTATGGCACGCCGAAGCCACATCACAAACGAACAAAGGGGCCAATTAGCCAAGATCAACACGATGTACCTCAATGTCCTTGCACTGACGGAGAACGGTCGAGTCCCGCCGGCCAATCTGCTGACCACGGCAAAAGCGCGGTTGGAAGCCATCGGATACAAAGTTGTCACCGACCGGAAAGAGCCTCATGACGTGGAGTTTCGGATCAAGTGCGAAGAACGAAAACGGTGGACGGGTACCACGCGCTCCGGTGGAGACGCGGAATTAGCCGACGCTCCTGCTCGCCTGTGGAAGGGACCGGCGTGTCTCTTCAATTATCGCCTCGAAGGTCGGGATTTGGGTTGGTATAAGGAAACCCGAACTGATTTCGTGGACGCCTATGCTGCGGCACAAAAGGCCAAAGCTAAAAACTCCGGACAATACGCCTTGGAACAATTGAACCTGAAGCTGCAAGAGTTTGATTTCCCGGTCATGATCGCCACGGAATGGAAACATACCGACCGTTTGGCTCAACTCCTGGAGAATCCGGATACGGATAAACGCCGTAAATTGCGGATTCTCTCCACGCTTTCACGGGTTCAATCCAAACAGGCCTTTCCTCATTTAGTGAAATTGTCCAGGGACGAAAACGCCGAATACGCCGAAAAAGCGATTATCGCCCTGGCCGGACTCGGAAGATCGGCAACGCCCATACTCACGGATATCTTTGTCACGACACAAAATTCGAAGATTCAAGCTGCCGCGGCCAAAGGATTGGGCTTGGTCGGCGCTCACACCGGAGACCCCGACATCACTCCACCGTTGCTCGATTATCTCAACAAAAATTTGGAAGACATGGACGAATCCTCGGACATCGATTTTCCGGTGCTCACCGAAGTCGTCTGGTCGATCGCCAAACTCCGAAACGACAAATCCATCGAACCGATTGAACAGCTCAACACCAGGATCTGGCTCATTCGAGACACGTCGGATGAAATGAGAAAGCTGCGGGAAGCCGCCAACGTTGCGACCAAGATGGTGGATCTCGATTATCAGATCATGTAGCCTCATCTTGTGGCGGTCCACTCGGAAACCAGACCTGTCGTTGATCCGCTGACAGAATGAACGCGTGTCACCCCTGTCTTCTGAGCCATAGGAGCCTCACCTGCGTCTTCGCTCTGCTCGTATTCGTTGTTGCTCTTCCATCCGTTGGGACTCCGGGAAGCAATACGGAAAGAGAAATTTCCCGGCTTCAAGGACGAGCAGAGGACGCGATGGCTCAAGGCGACCCCCAGGGCGCGGCCAACAACATTGGCAGGGCCGCTTTGTTGGCCTCCCAACTCGGTAAACAAGAGGCCCTACAAACGGATCAACTGCCCTACCGGATCATGGTCGATCTGTTTCGAACCCAGGAACAGGTCTATCGGGCCATGGCCCTGTTTCAACAAAGCGGAGAACGCACTCCTGTCTCATCAGGGACCTGCTCGTTACTTTCCCTGGGAAGGCAACATGCCGTCCGGGCACTGGAGAACAATTCCGTCACCAGGACGGACTCGGATATTTATGCCCACCTTCATCAACAAACCATGGAATGGCAAGAAATCATACAGGAATTGCAGCACGATTGGGATTGCAGGTAGCTGACGTTATCAATAAGACGAATTTCTTAATAAAGACACGTGGGGGATTTCGAGCAAGCCTTTTTTCAATCATCCATGACCTCTTCCCATCATCCGTTAAGGCCTCCGGCACTCAGGCGGACAGCTTTCGCGCGTCAAAATAGTCCCGCGTCACTTTGAAGACCATCGGCGCCAGCAACAACAAGCCCACCAGGTTAGGGATGGCCATCAGGCCGTTCAAAGTATCTGACAAATTCCAGACGAATGCCACCTTCACGTTGGCAAAACCCAGTGCCGCGACCACCCATAAAATACGGTAGATGATCAGGCTGTTTGCGCTGAACAGGTATTGCCAGCACCGCTCACCGTAGTAGGACCAACCGAGAATAGTGGTGAACGCAAAGACAGCCAACGCAATAGTCACGATGTATTGTCCGCCGGAGATCGAAGTGTGAAAAGCCATGGACGTAAGCGCCGCGCCGGTCAGGCCCGCACCATCGTCACCCATGACGGTCCAGGCGCCGGAGGTCAGAATCACCAGTGCAGTCATGGTGCAGACGATAATGGTATCGATAAAGGTGCCCAGCATGGCAACAATGCCCTGCCGTACGGGGTTATTCGTCTTGGCCGCGGCATGAGCGATGGCGGCGGAACCTAACCCGGACTCATTGGAAAACACCCCGCGGGCTACCCCGAAACGCACGGCCGCGGCAACGGCCGCCCCGGCAAAACCACCCGTGGCCGCCGCGGGAGTAAAAGCATATTTGAAAATCAAGGCAATAGCCTGCGGCACTTCGTTAATATTAATGAAGATGACCAGCAGCGCGGACCCAATGTAGAGCGTAATCATGGCCGGCACCAGTTTGCCGGCCACGTCGGCTATTCTTCTGATACCACCGATGATGACAAACCCCACCAGTGTGGCCACAATGATTCCGGTCACGAACTTGGGAACCCTGAAGCTCTCCCCCAGAGCAACCGCCATTGAATTCACTTGCACTGCATTCCCGATACCAAAAGCAGCCACGGCCCCGAATGCGGCAAACACCAGACCCAACCATTTGCCCAACTCCGGAGCGAATGCCCCCACACCATTACGCAAGTAGTACATCGGCCCTCCCACGTATCTGCCTTCTTCATCCACCTCACGATAGGTCACGGCACAGACGGCTTCTGCGTACTTGGTAGCCATGCCAAACAGCGCAATGAGCCACATGTAAAAGATGGCACCGGGTCCGCCAAGGGCAATAGCCGTGGCGACGCCGGCAATGTTTCCGGTGCCAACCGTGGCGGATAAGGCCGTCATCAATGCGTTGAAGGGCTTGACTTCTCCTTTATCGCCGGGATCGGTTTTTTCGAAAAGCAGCTTGAAACCGTACCCCACTTTTCGCCACGGCATGAATACCAGACCAAGGGTCAGTAAAACCCCGGTGAAACCCAACATGCCAAGCATAGGGGGCCCCCATGCAAACGCATTGACTTTATCGATAAACACATTGAACTGTTCCATGAAGTTCCCCTCGATACGCACGCGGCATGGCCGGCAGGACACGAAGCCGTCAGAAGTTTCCTTGCAACGACGGCAAAAACTGGCGCATTCTAACAAAAAATGTGCCACTCGACCAGCATACGTAACGTATGACAAACATCATGCTGCCAAAGCTACGTGAGCGTACGGGACAGACCGATTGATGGAAGACTTGAAGGAACTCTTACTCATTGTTTGACAGAAAAAGGAGAAGAACCCGTGGCGGAAGTCAAAATTGAAGATGGGATACTCAAGGTCACTGAACTGGACGTCCAGGATCCTAAAATCGTAAAAATCCTGGAGGAATATCCACCCAACCGGTGGTGTGAAATCACGCGCCGTGCCATTAAGATCGGGCTCGGATACTTGCAGGGCGGAGCCCAAGACTAGCCGTACGATACAAAGTCCTCTTCCTTGAACACGATGCGCGAAAGGGGACGACTGACACGGTTAACGAGACTCCCAGTAATATGTCATTGCAAGTTGAAATCGAAACAAGCCTGACGTCACAGGATCGCCGGCATCTCAAGGAGCGTGGCATTTCCGTCCAAACGCTCAAAAACCAGCTTGTGACGTTCCAACGCGGAATTCCCTTTGCAAGACTCAAACGGCCATGTCATCCAGGCGACGGGATCAACTTGCTCCGTTCATTGGATACCCCTGCCGTGATACAAAACTTTGAACGGGCTAGAACCGCGGGTCGTATCATGAAGTTTGTGCCTGCTTCCGGCATCGGCACGCGCATGTTCAAATTCCTGGAGACTGCTCGTCTCCAGAGAATATCCAACGCTCCCGCAGCCACAGAGCAACTGAAACATTTTTTTTCCAGTCTTCCGAAATTCGCCTTTTATCATGATCTGAAGAACATACTGTCGGGTCAAGGACAGCAACTCGACCGGCTCCTTGCCAGGAACAATTATCATCCTGTCATCGATGCCCTTCTGGACTCACTGAACTATGTCAGGCTGCCAAAAGGCTTAATGGCATTTCACAGATATACCGACACAACCAGAACCCCGATCGAAGAACATTTGGTAGAAGCCGCGGATTACGCCAAAGACGACCAAGGTCGTGCCCGCGTTCATTTCACGGTTTCGCCGGACCATCAACTTGCCATCCAACAACATATCGAGAAAGCCCGTCACGCACTCGGTCTGGATCACGTCTCGTGGGTCGTCGGCTGCTCCGCTCAAAAACCCTCAACGGATACCGTGGCCGTGACCATGAACAACAGCCTCTTCCGCGATTCCGACGATAATCTCCTGTTTCGACCTGCAGGACATGGCGCGTTACTTTCGAATCTTCGCGAACTTCACGGCGACGTGGTGTTCATCAAAAACATCGATAACGTCGTGCCCGATCATCTAAAAGAAACGTGCTCTCACTATAAAAGAATACTTGGAGGGCTCCTCGTCGGGTTGCAAGACACGGTGTTTTCATTCTTAACGCAACTCAAATCCGGCGCGTCGTCACCGGCTCTCCTCGAACGGATAACGGAATGGGCCAACCAGTCGCTTGCCCTTACCATACCCAATCGGTGGAACGCGCGGACCGTCTCACAAAAAGCACAGTGGCTGTTCACGTGGCTGAACCGGCCCATCCGAGTCTGCGGCATGGTCCCAAACGTCAACCACCCGGGTGGCGGACCATTCTGGGTCGAACAGGAGGACGGCACCACCTCATTGCAGATCGTGGAAGCCTCCCAAGTCGATCCGGATTCTCCAACTCAACAGAAGGTCTTCGCATCGTCAACCCACTTTAACCCGGTGGATATGGTATGCGGCGTCCGGGACTATCAAGGCAAACCTTTTAACCTTGACCGGTTCGTCGATCCCGATACGGGGTTCATTGCTCAAAAGTCCTACAAAGGCAGAGAATTGAAGGCTCTGGAGTTGCCTGGCTTGTGGAACGGAGGGATGGCCAAATGGCATTCCGTATTTGTCGAGATACCACGTGAGACGTTTAATCCGGTCAAGACCGTATTGGACCTGCTCTTGTCCGAACACCAACCGCCGGAACGTCTCTGAAGAAGGAATCTTGCACCGGCATTCGGACCTGCGCATAATGCACGCATCATCGTCAACGTGCTCACTTTTCTTCCACGATTGACCCGTTATGAGGATCCGTCCATGGCAGAACAAATTGAAACGTTATTGAAAACGTCGACCGTACATCACCCGACGCAAAAAACCCTTGAGCAGGCTCATATCAAAGACTATGAAACTGCCTATCAGGAGTCCATCGCCGATCCTGAAAAATTTTGGGACGGTGTGGCTAAGGATCTGGAATGGTTCACTCCGTGGAACACGGTGCTGGAGTGGAAGTATCCCTGGGCAAAATGGTTTTTAGGAGGGCGCTGCAATATTTCTTATAACTGTTTGGATCGTCACGTGAATTCGTGGCGACGGAACAAGGTCGCGGTCATCTGGGTGGGCGAGCACAACGAAGAACGGATCTTCACCTATGCCGAGTTGTACCGCCAGGTCAATCGCTGTGCCAATGCCCTCAAAACCCTCGGGATGAATAAAGGTGATCGTGTCACAATTTATCTTCCGAAAATTCCGGAACAAATCGTGGCCATGCTGGCCTGTGCGCGCCTCGGCCTGATTCATTCCGTGGTCTATTCGGGCTTTAGCGCGCCCGCGCTGGAATCCCGCATCAATGATGCGGAATCCCGGCTCGTCATCACGGCCGACTACGGCTACGATCGAGGAAAACACGTGCCGCTCAAAACGGTGGTGGATGACGCGATTGCCAACTGCCCGACCGTGGAAAAGACAATTGTAGTGCGACGGGAACAACCCGGCCTCGCCCTGGACGCCAGTAAAGAACTCGATTGGGAACAGTGGCTAAACGGACAATCAGCGACCTGTAAAGCCGAACAGCTTGACGCCGAAACCCCGCTCTATTTTCTCTACACTTCGGGCACCACGGGCAAACCCAAAGGCGTGGTCCACGTGCACGGCGGGTACATGGTGGGAACGTATATCACCGCGAAATACGTGTTCGACCTGAAAGACGAAGACGTGTATTTTTGCGTGGCCGACCCGGGCTGGGTCACGGGTCACAGTTACATCGTGTACGGCCCACTCCTCAATGGCGCAACCATCCTCACGGCTGAAGGCAAGCCCGACTACCCCAACCCTGGCCGATGGTGGGATCTCATCGAAAAACACGGCGTATCGGTTTTCTATACCACCCCAACGGCTATCCGCCTCCTCATGAAATACGGTGAAGACTGGCCCGGGAAATATGATCTCTCGACCCTACGCATCTTGGGATCTGTCGGCGAACCCATCAACCCCGAAGCCTGGGAATGGTTTCACCGCGTGACCGGTGGAGACAAACCGATTATGGATACCTGGTGGCAAACGGAAACCGGAGCTATTCTGGTGACACCTCTCCCCTGTGTCCCCCTGAAGCCGGGGTCGGCCACTCGTCCCTTCTTAGGAATCGAGGCAGACGTTGTGGATAAGAGCGGCAAGAGTATCGGAACCGGCGGGGGGTTTGCGGTCATAAAAAAACCGTGGCCTTCCATGATGCGAACCATCCACAAGGATCCTGATCGGTACTTGGGGTACTGGAACAACATTCCGGGTTGTTACACCGCAGGCGACGTGTGCCATAAAGATGAAGACGGCTATTTCTGGTTTATGGGGCGGGCCGATGACGTGGTCAAAGTCGCAGGCAATCGTATCGGGACCGCTGAAGTAGAAAGCGCACTGGTCAGTCACGACGCGGTAGTGGAAGCGGCGGTCATCGGCAAACCGCATAAAACCGCAGGGGAGATGATCAAAGCCTTCGTCATCCTGAAACAGGGTCAAAGCGAAAGCGCGGAACTACTCACCACGCTCAAATCCCACGTCCAAACTGAATTGGGCAAAATCGCGGTTCCTCGAGAAATAGAAGTCGTCACCTCGCTTCCCAAGACCCGGTCTGGCAAAATCATGCGTCGTGTCTTGAAAGCCAAGGAACTCGGGCAGGATCCCGGAGATATTTCAACGTTGGAAGAATGAAAGGGAACAGGGCCGCCTTTTTAAAATATACTACTGGCGCACAAGATGCCCGCGTCGATTTTGCTTCCAGCAACCCGGTTTGGATTCCGTGCAAAACGGTCTTTCTTTCCCATAGCTGACAATGTGAATTCTGGACTCTTCGATTCCCAGATCCACCAGATAATCCTTGACGGCCTGGGCACGCCGTTTCCCTAATTCCAAGTTGTACTCCACCGTCCCGCGTTCATCACAATGGCCTTCAATCAGTACGCTGGAGTCTTTATAAGTATTCTTGAGGAGTTCGGCATCTTTCTCCAACACGGGTACGGCATCCGAACGAATCGCATACTCATCAAGATCAAAAAAGACGTCTGCCAAACCTGAATCGACTGTTCGATCCGGCGCTGGCGATTGCGCTGGCTCTGAAGCTGGCGCTGGTGCTGGTGCTGGCTCTTCCGGAACGAAATCGGAAGGCTCCAGCTTGGCGATCTCAAGCTCAGGGGCCGGAGGTGCTGGTTTCGGCTCAGGGGCCGGAGGTGCTGGTTTCGGCTCAGGGGCCGGGGGTGCTGGTTTCGGCTCAGGGGCCGGGGGTGCTGGTTTCGGCTCAGGGGCCGGGGGTGCCGGTTTCGGCTCAGGGGCCGGGGGTGCCGGTTTCGATTCAGGGGCCGGAGGTGCTGGTTTCGGCTCAGGGGCCGGAGGTGCTGGTTTCGGCTCAGGGGCCGGAGGTGCCGGTTTCGATTCAGGGGCCGGGGGTGCCGGTTTCGATTCAGGGGCCGGAGGTGCTGACTTCGGCTCAGGGGCCGGAGGTGCTGACTTCGGCTCAGGAGCCGGAGGTGCCGGTTTCGGCTCAGGGGCCGGAGGTGCCGGTTTCGATTCAGGGGCCGGAGGTGCCGGTTTCGATTCAGGAGCCGGGGGTGCCGGTTTCGGCTCAGGGGCCGGAGGCGCTTCAGCCTTAGCACGTAAATCTTCAGTGCTCATGATTTCAGCATGTCTGGATCCTTCACATGCCGACAACGTTACCAGAAGGCTCACGCCGATAATCAGGGCAACCCAACCCTTGACCGTTCCCACGTTGAAATCTTCTTTCATCATACTTTCCTTATCGGCACAAACTCGGCACAAATTTATAGAGGCTCCCGAAATTGTCGGTTTTTCATGTCTCTGCATTTGCTGAAACAGGGATAGGCAACAACTGGAGAAGAGAGCGGTCTATCTCAAGAACGGAAAACTTGATCACTAGAAACCCTACTCATTAAAAGATAATTCGGCAGACTTGTCAACAGAAAATCTGGTATTATTTCTTGGTTTTCCTAAGTTCAGAAGTCGTCTTGACGAAGACCTGTCCTCCCAGTATGCTCTTCTACCTTGCCGTACTTGGTATCCCAAGACTCGACCAGGCTTGACGTGACATCCTGGGAAGTACCTGATTTTTCCCCTTCTGTGGCTTCATGATTGCCGTACAACACGTTTCAAAACACTATGGACACCACACGGCCCTTGACGATGTCACGTTTCACGTCAAGAAGGGTGAGATTCTGGCTTTCCTGGGTCCCAACGGGGCCGGGAAAACCACCACGATGCGCATTTTAACCTGTTTTATGCCGCAAAGTGAAGGGTCTGCAGCAATTGCAGGGTTCGATTGTCTGGACCAGCCGATGGACGTCAAACGACACCTCGGCTACTTACCCGAAATACCACCTCTCTACCCGGAACTCACCGTTGACGAATATTTGACGTTCGTGGGCCGATTAAAGCGATTAACGCCACAACGCTTGGTTTCACGGAAGTCCTGCGTGATCGACCAAGTAGGACTCGGCCACGTGCATCACCGCGTCATCGGTCACCTGTCAAAAGGATACCGCCAGCGGGTCGGTCTGGCACAGGCTCTCATCCACGATCCTCCCGTACTGATTCTGGACGAGCCCACCGTCGGGCTCGATCCCAAACAAATCATCGAGATACGTGAACTGATCAAGAGTCTTGCCGGATCACACACCATCATTCTGAGCACCCATATTCTCCCCGAGGCCATGGCCACCTGTGATCGCGTCATGATTATTCACAAGGGACGCATTGTGGCGGAAGATGCTCCCGATCGACTTTCCAGCCGGTTGCGCCAATCCGAGAAAATGAGCCTCACGGTCAAACAGCCGCAACCTGATTGGCTGGAACGTCTCGGGATGCTTCCCGGCGTCCTCGATGTCCTGCCGACTTCCACCCCCAATACCTGTACCGTTGATTGTGAACTGGGGCAGGACCTCCGCGAAAAACTCTCACAATTTGTCGTCAGCCAGGGGTACGGACTCCTCGAACTCAAACCCCTCTCCCTTTCCCTGGAAGAAGTCTTTCTCCAACTCACGCACCAGGAGGAAGGCGCCGAGCCGGGTGAATCCGGCCATCCCGATTCAAGTGAGCAACCACCCACATGACACCGTTCCAAACCATCCTCGCAAAAGAATTGCGCTGTTTTTTCGTCTCACCCATTTTATACATCGTCGGGGCGGTTTTTCTTTTCATCTCCGGTTTGATCGCTCACCTGATGACGGTGAACGCCGGCCAACAAGCCGTTCGATTTTTGCAGGTCCAAAACACCTACGCCCAACTGAATTTGAATGAGTTGGTGTTCCGTTCACTGTTTTACAGTTTGGATTTCGTCCTCATGTTTCTCCTCCCGATTCTGACAATGCGGCTGTTCGCGGAAGAACGGAAGTTGCACACGTTTGAACTCCTGCTCACTTCGCCTATCGGAATGAATGAACTGATTTCGGCCAAATACATGAGCGTATTGGTCATCTATTTGGGATTGCTCTCCCTGACGAGCCTGACCCCCATCATCCTGTCCTTGTACGCCAGCTTTCATTGGCACCCTATTCTGACCGGCTACGTGGCACTGGCATTCCAAGGCGGTTTGTTCCTGGCCTGCGGCCTTCTGGCCTCCGCCACGACCGAAAATCAGGTGGTCGCGGCGTTTTTGAGTTTCGGGATGATCCTGCTGATCTGGCTACTCGGTGAGCTGGGTTCATTATTGGGCGACACGACAATCGGAACCATCCTGTCCTACGTATCGTTCAGCGAACACTATGACCGGCTCGTTCGCGGCCTTCTGGAAGCGAAAGACATTGTGTACTACCTGTCCGGCATCGTGCTGACGTTATTCATTGCGCATCGCGTCGTCGATTCACACCGATGGTCATAAAACACCTCTTACCCATCCTCGGCATTCTGGGAGTCGGCACGGGAATCGGCGGACTGCTCCTTCCCCAAACCGCTGCCCCAAGCACGGCCTTCTTGTTGGAAGGGATTGCGTTAGTGTGTCTCGTGATCTATTTTGCCGGGAACTGGACACGACTCAAAACCTTTTCCGGCTCGCGGTCGACGCGACTTGGATTCAACGGCGTTCTGGCCATCCTGCTCATGGCCGGCATCCTGACCATCATCAATTTTTTGGTGATCCGGCACGGTGGCCGGTGGGACTTATCCGAAACCCGGAACTTCTCATTGGCTCCACAAACCCTGCAAGTGCTTGGGCAACTCGGACAAGACGTCCGAGTCCTGGTGTTTGCTCATGAACGAAGTCCGGGATTTCGGATGTATCGTGACCTGCTGGAAGGCTACGCCTATTCAAGCCCCCGAATTTCCGTCACCTACGTCGATCCTGAGAAAGAACCGGGCCTGGCTCGCACATATGAGATTTCCAAAATCGACACGGCCGTCTTTGAAAGTGGTGAACGGACCGTCCACGTCCCCAAACCCAGCGAATCGAACCTGACAAGCGCCTTAATCCGGGTGACGACCGAAGACGCCAAGCGCCTCGTTTTTTTGGAAGGACACGGCGAGCGCCAGATCACGAACCAGGAACGTGGCGGGCTGTCATTGGCCAAGCAAAACCTCGAAGCACAAGGATATCGAGTCGCCCGTGGCTCAATCCGGAAAGATCCGGCATTGCTCGACGATACCGCGACCCTCGTTATTCCCGGTCCTCGCGAGTCCGTTGAACCGGAAGAATTAACACACATAGCAAACTTCACGGCCAAGGGTGGACGGGTTCTGCTCCTCCTCGACCCGCAGGTGACGAATGGTCTCGAAGAATGGATTTCGCAATGGGGACTGACACTTGGACCAGGGATCGTTGTCGATCCCGAAGACCGTGTGGCCCAAGGCAGCCCGACGGCGTTACTCGCCCGTCGATTCACCAACCATCACATTACCAAAGGCTTTACCTCTCCGGTCCTGCTGCCCGTCCTGCAACCGGTTTCGTTTGAGCAAACTCCGGATACCAATCTGGAGTTCACCTCTCTTTTGCAATCGTCGGAAGAGAGTTGGGCCGAAACGAATTTTGTGAAAACCACTCCGGAATTTGACGAAGATACCGATGAGAAAGGTCCGTTTGCGCTCGCCGGCGCATTGAGCCGGAAACGCACCGGCTTGGAGCCGACTCCCGCGATGGTGGTCATCGGCAATTCGGCTTTTGCCAGCAACACCTATTTGCAGTTTCCAGGGAACACCGATTTTTTGTCCAACGCCGTCGCCTGGTTGGCGCATGAAGACACGCTGATTTCGATCACCCCCAAAGAATCCGCCTTCCCGCCGTTTATTCCGAATCCCGCCCAGGAACATATGCTGTTCGCCGTACAGGTCTTTTCAGTGCCGTTCCTGATGCTCTTGTCAGGCCTGACGGTGTGGCGACAACGCAGCCGCCTCTGATTATTCCCATGACACCGTTCCGAACCACGCTCCTCCTGGCGATCATCTTTGTGGTGCTGGGAGTTTACGTCTATACCATCGAAGTTCCCACCATGGAACGGGACGTGCTCCAAGAAACCGAGGCACAGCGGCTCCTGCCTTTCGACTACCGCGACGTGACTCATCTGGCGTATGCCACGCGCACCGAACGGATCCTGATGAGCCGTGACGAACGCAACCGTTGGCGGATCGTCGAACCCGTGGAAGCCCGAGGTGATGCACGTGAAATTGAAAGCGTACTGCGTGCCCTGGAAATCGGCAAAATCTCCCGCATTATTCAAAGGAAAGGGCAGGAGCAAGACGAGACCGTCGAACAATACGGATTGCAATCTCCCTACGTCACCATCGACCTGACCACGCCGGAATACACCGAATCGTTAGCCTTGGGTCATACGGGGCCCTTATCCTCCACTCTCTATGCGCAACGAGGATCAGATCAGAACATTCTGCTGACCACGCTCATGGTCGGAGATTTTCGGGCAAAAACCCTGGACACCTTTCGTCTGAAAGACATCCTCTTCTTCGACAGGACCCGTGCTGAACGCATCCAATTGCAAACAACCGGGCAAACCATCACACTCCAGCGTGGAGCCGGATTCCATGGCCCGGTTTCCGAGTGGAATTTTGCGTCTCCGGTGAACGCCCCTGCCGATAAAACCGCGGTCGGCATTCTATTGATGACACTCGAAGATCTGACGGCAACGGGCTTTATCGATTCACAAGCCGAGAAAGAAGCACTCCTCATGAAACTCGAAACCCCATCCTTAACGGCAACCGTTCATACCAAACAACGTGGTCATCACGTGGCCTTCTTCAAACCGGTCGTTCCCGGTGAAGAAGCATACGCCGTCACGACCTCGAACGATCCCATCTACCGGATACCGGCCCATATACTCCAGGATCTGCCGCGTGAAACGTTTCACTTGCAGGACAAACGCTTATTCGGCATGGAAATGGAGAAAGTCGCGCTTTTGACCGTTACAACCAATGACTCGCGGTACACTCTCATGCAACAGCACGGAGAATGGTATCTCGAAGGGAAAGAAGAGGACCCGATCGACCAGCAGCAAGTCACATTGTTCGTCAGCCGTGTCGTGGACCTCCCGGCGGAACTGCCCGTCAGCGAAACCAACGATGAGCCGGATCAATACGGTCTGATGTCACCCGCTATCGAAATCGCAGGCATCGACCAAAAAGGCCGGCCCCGCGGACACTTGGCATTGGGAATACGCGAGAAAGGTTTGGTCTACGCCACGGGAGCCGGCTTGCCCGGCGTTTATCAGACCCGCTCCTTGATACTGGGTCAGATCCCCACTCCCGAGACACTGCTTGGCCAATAAATCCTACGAAGGATGAGGGGCCATGAAGACGAGCACACGCAGTCTGCTGCCGGAATGGTTGGTGACGGCGTGTTCTTCACCCGCTGGGGCTAATGTCCCCTGCCCCGGTCCCAGGACCTGCTCTTCGTTGCCGACGCGAAAGGTGCCCTGCCCCTCCAGCACCATGTAGATTTTGTCTTCATTGGCATGGACGTGCCTTTTCTGCACTTGATCCGGTTCAAAACAGTAGACGTCGCAAAAGAATCGCGGCGTTTCAAACACGTTCTGTTTTTTCATTTTTTCACTGGAAAATCCTTGAAAATCAGCCAGATTGATGACCTCCATCCTTCCTGCACCTCCCTTGCCTAAACACGCATCCATCATAAAATCGCCAACCCGGCTATTGTATCAAAGGCACGTGACGTTCCCAAGCACGTCAGGGACAAGCTGAATCGAACATTCATAGGTTTTGCTCCATCGTGGTCACTCATGATACCGTGGTCATTGCGGCACGGAGTTTTGTATCCAGCCAAGGAGCGATCAATGAACGTCAGGCAACAAGGAAGAACCGTTCTGTTGTTCGGAATCGTGTTCCTCTATCTGTCAGTCATGGTCGTCCAGGCTACGGATCGCTTGCCGGGGAAGTACGAGATCATAAAGGGTGAACCTTCTCTTCATACACCGGGGAAAGTCCTTTTCCTGGAATTTGCGGATTTTTATTGCCCTCATTGCCATCTGTTCGACAAGGTCGTCACTTCCAAATTGACAAAAGAATTCGGCGAACGACTGGAAGTCCGGTTGATCGGGTTTCCCGTCATTCGTGGAAAACTGCCCACGGCTTTTGAAATGTATGAGCAAGCCAGGGCCATGGGAAGAGGTTCCGAAATGAAGTCGGTCCTATTCCGTACAATCCATAACAAGCAGATTCACGTGTTGGATCGAGGCCTCCGCTCACTGCTGCTTCGCGAAGTCGGGCTGGACGCCAAAGCCTTCGAGGATGGACTGGCCAGCGGTGAGCCATACAAAGCCCTGGAACGAGGCATCGCCTGGGGTCTACGGGTTCAGGTCAAGCATACCCCCACTGTCGTTCTGGACGGGAACCTGCGCGTCTCGAATCTGGATATCGACAATCTCCGCACCGTGATCAACGGCATTCTTGAAAAAGACAAAAAATCATAAGGTTCGTCACGGCAAAGCGTGACTATCGGCACCACGATTTGCCTGGCATGCCTATCGGAGGAATATTTCCATGAGCAAAAAAAAGTTACCAAAAGTCGCCATCCCCGAATTGGAGGCCATGCTCAAAGACATGGAGGAATTACTCACGGACGAATATGGGAATCCCCTCCCGCCTGATCATCCACAAGTCAAAAAACTGCAGTTGCTTGCGGCGCAACTGGGAACCGATGCACCATCCGTACCTGAAAACGAAGGCGGTGATTCGTTGTCGGGTCATGCATAGGAACAGAGGCTGCCCGGCTACGCGACGTGAACCCAACCAACGAAACCGTTAAAGGTAGACTTCTTCGGAGATTTCGCCTAGAGTGCACATTGTCGATGACAGACTGAACGCGGAAAATTTAAAGCAATACATCAGGAAAAACGTGGTGTCGGAGAGGTGGCCGAGCGGCCGAAGGCAACGGTTTGCTAAACCGTCGTAGGCTAACCCCCTACCGCGGGTTCAAATCCCGCCCTCTCCGCCATTTACGCAATCTCACGTAGTATTCCGTGATACACGATGTCCCCGCCTGTTCAATCATAACACATTTATTTATGGGATAATCGCGTTTCTATTTGCTATTAACACCAATGGATTCAACCCCGAACAATTTATGTGCGCTCATGTGAAGAAACCGCTTGCGTTAAGGTATCTTTCACCCACGCGTTTAAGGTTGTATCCTCATCTGCCGCCGCGATGCTGATCATTTCGTGAACATCCGGGCCAACCCGGGCGACAAATTTACCGGAGTAGGATTTATAGGGTGCGATTCCTCTCCGTGCACACTCATCCAGATAAACTTTCAGAGATTTTTTAAACTCGCGTTTCAACTCAGCCACCGTTTTCCCGTAAAAATCAGCGCTCCCGGTTAATCCCAGGATCTCTCCACGGAACAATTCCGCATCCTGATCAAACTCAATTTTTGCCTTCATGTTCCCAAGTGTCATGACGCTCATGGTCTGACTCCGTTCTCTTCCAATAATTTTCTGATCGTGGTGACGACACCCTTGTTCGTATGGGGTGAGGGATGTGGCCGATGAAAGACGTGGACCCTGTTGAAAATAAAAACTGAAATGCGTGAGCCTTCGCGTTCTTCGATTACAGCACCCAGTTCTCTGAAAAGCGCCATCATATCCGTCCATTTGATATTGCCGCTGACTGGATGTTTGAAAATTAATGCAAGCGTCCTCTCATTCTTGCGTTTCACGCCTTAATGATACTAGATTATAGTACTTCTGTAAACCAGAAATCCCCTACATGTCAATCTTCTGCCAATACAGCGCGTCGTGATCCAAAGGATCTTCTGAAATGCAGAGGCCAGAAGTCAGAATTTCATAAAAGCGGCAGCCTGGTATCGGGCGCCCTCAGCAGGGCGGAAGAGGCAGTTCTATATTTGAGGTGCTACTGGCGTTGATGCATCGCTACCCCCGGTGGGGATTTGGATGTATTGCAAGCTGCTGAGGAAGCAGCAGTATGCCTGGAATCACAAGCGCATGTAGCGAATCTACTGCGTGCTACTGCTCAACAAGATGCGACGAGGGAAACGAAGGATACCCAGACAATCTAGCGATTATGCCTACATTGAGTCGTTCAACAGTATGTCTGTACAGACCGGTAGTACAAATTGCCAACCTTGTCTTTTCAGACCTTATCCTTCCACCTGTTAGGAACGCTTCGTCCCTCTTATTTCCTTGAGGCTTCACGGAATTCTTCGTCACCCCAATCGGCTTCCGCCAGTACTCTCATCCGGTCCCACTCGTAACGATATACCTCGGCCTTCTCACTGCCCTGTCCCTCTCCTTTTAACCATTCCCTGTACTCGGGAAATCTTTTTTCGTAACACCTTCGGCCCTCCTCCTCCTCATCCCCTCCCGTTAGGCGCAGTCGACCCCACATTTGTATTCCATCTTTCGAGTCATCCCATTCTTGCTGCGAGTCGTACACTGCCATTGCCGCTTCTCTCTCTTCTCTCAGAAGACTACCATGTCCGGTCCTTCTCGCTGAAATGAAGTACACGTTTAACCGCTCGTCGGCGGCGATGAAGACCGTAAAAACATGAGGTGTTCCGTCTCGCTGGGTGAGCCCAATTGTCGCTAATTTTACTCTCTTTAGGATTTCTCCGGCTTTCTTTTCGACCTCTGTCATGCAGTCATTCCTCCGTCTACCGGCAGTGAGATTCCGTTGATTCCACCACTTTCTTCAGCTGCCAAAAATGCTCCCGCCCAGGCTACTTCGTCGGCCCTGATCAACCGCTTGATTGGCAGGTCTTCGCTCACTTCTTTCAGGTACTGCTCCGATCCCTCAGTGCCAGCTCGCTCCGCTGCTATTCGTCTCAGCATGCTGGAGTCGACTGGCCCTGGGCAGATTTCATTTGCTGTGATCCCCTTATCGCCGTACTCCAGTGCCAGAGTTGCTGTCAGTCCTCGCAACCCGTGCTTGCTCACGGTATACGGCAAATTCCCGACTGCTGCACAGTATCCATATATTGACGAGATAGTGATGATCCGCCCCCAGCCTGCCGCAACCATCGCCGGCAGGCACTGCCGTGTCGCTCGCCATGTGGCAGTCAGGTTGATCTCGATCGTTTCGCGCCAAGTTGACTCACGCACATCACCTGCTTTTTCGTGGCCCTCGTTGATCCCAGCATTGTTGATTAAAATCGCTATCTCTTCGGGCACCTCAATGTCTTCCTCTCGGAGGTCCGCCTTCCACCCTTGTGCCCCCGTTTCCTGTTCTAACTGGTTAGCCACCTGACTGTTTTGCCAATACTGAAATATTACGGGGTGTTCTTTTGCGAATCGCCTAACCAGCGCTTGTCCAATAGTTCCTGTTCCACCGGTCACGAGAACTCTCCGTACCATCATCCCACCCCCTGGTCTCCACGTTCCCTTTCTTTGATCCACTCTGCAACTCTCTTTGCTATCTCCTCTTCGCATCCTTCCAAGTTGTGGCCGCCTGCTGCTTCGATCAGCGTCACTTCTGGTAGCAATACTTCTAGATGTGCCTTCATGGCCTCCATACTCGCCCCTCGAATAGGGTCTTCTTGACCCAGATAAGCCAGGGCGTCCACTCTGGTGACTTCCGTGCCGCCTTTCTCGATGGCGAGTATCCGGCCTACAGGACCTAGTAGGATCGACCCCAGTACCTCTTCCGTCACCGGTATTGCATACGTCCAACCATCGTCCCCTTTCAATCCGTAAGTCTCTTGCGGCGCCAAAGCCCACGCGTTCCCTTCGTCGGTTGCCCGAACCATATTTCTCTTCCTGAGCGCAGCTTCTTGCTGGCTGAATTTTTCTACTCCCAACCAATCCCTTTGTAGTTGGCGGCTATCACACGGGGACAACAAGATCGGGGACAGCCCCGACCTCGTACATTCCAAGTAGTGCAAGACTCGATCACATCCCAAGCTGTGGCCTTGCAGGTACACCTTCGGCCCCACCTCTCGGCTCCATGCTATCGCGCCCTTAATATCCTCCACGCACGTTTCGAATCTCGCGAGCGAACCGCCCACGTATTTCATCTCGCCCTCCGTGTCGTACCCTTCAGCGATTCCGTCATGGGCCCTCATGTTGCAGCTTAACAGGTTGATTCCTTCTCCCGTCAGGACCCGTGCAAACACCGTAATAAACCGTTGGTGGTAGAAGTTTCCTAAGCTCCCGTGTACATGCAACACTGTTGCAATGCTCTCGTCCGCTTCATACAGGATTCCATCCAACTCATATCCGTCACCCGCCGTTATCTTCACTAGTCTCCCACGGTCCATTCCCTCACGCTTCTTCTCACGTTCCATCTCTTTTCTTCTCATGTTCCATCTCCGAGTTTATCTGCATGAAGGAACTTCTCTAGGTCATCATGATCTTCCACGCCTGCTGGATCTGGCAACGCCATGGCGCTTCCCATTGCAGCTTCATGGGTCCCTCGGTATTTCCGAATCGTCCCCTCGTCTTCGCTAAACATTCCTTTTTTGGGATCGTATGTTTCCGTTCGATACAAGAGTTCCTCACCATACACGCCAAAGTCGATGAACTTCTTGTCCAAGTCGCTATCACGGACAAATTCATCGTAGGTTTCTTCTGTTACAATTTGGTAATTGAGTCCCTTCTTCTTTCTTGATCGCAAGTAGCCTACGACAATTTTCACGGCTTGACGGTCGAGTGTTTCCCGCTTGTCTATCACCAGTAGCAACTCCACAGTAATTCGTTTCGTTCTCTCCGCTGCTACCGTGAGATTAACGAGTTCCCTCATGTATTGCTGCCATGCGGTGTCGAACAGTGCCTCCCCTTCCTTGATTTTCCAAACTCCTCGGTAGACCCGATTTATTCTGCCAAATGCGTCGAGGACGTCCTCCACTGTCCGGAAATTATGTTCGTGGACAATGAGCTCGCCCTGTTGTGCGGCTCGCGCTACGCGGGTGACGAAATCTTCCAGCTCCTCCTTACAATAGGTATTGAAGACCGTTGATCGGCAAGCCTGTACATCACGCAACCGTGCCTGCAACTGCATAAGGAGATCATCTGTTTCCTCTCCTGCGGCTAATGCCTTATTATGTTCTCGGGCGGCGATCTCTATTTTCCCCACTCTTTTCCTTACGAAAAAGATCATTGTCGCGACCGTGGTGCCCAAAAAGGTTGCTAAGGTCGTCTCGATGCTTGGGCTTGCTGCGCCCAGCTTTACAGCCAGCCACCTCAAGGCAATCACCGACAGACCAAGTGCCATGGAAATGGCCGAATCCCCGATCCACGTTTCGTACCATCTTAATTTTGGAATTCTACTCTTCATCGTCTGCGCCACGCGATGCACTTCATTCTTCGGTAATATGGGCTGTCACTCTTCTCCTCTAGGGTGTCGGTCGCGACCAGGTGCTGCTCGTACATCGCCTTTATTTCAGTCCATCTTTGTCCGTAATACCACACCATTCCTTCCGGTGTTACGTGTGGCATCATCTCCAGGATCCGCGCGACATTCTCGCCATGAGGACGCTCTCGCAGCTTCCTGTAGAAATCGCTAGTGTCTACACGTTCACTATTGTCGAGTAACGTACTACAGAAGAAAACCTCGCAGTTGAATCTGTTTACAGTGCCCCAATTCACCGGCTGCCCCTCGTACTTGTCAAGCAATTTGTCCAGGTTTTCGTGGGGACCGGGATGTGTTAGGCATTTGTCCAGAAATAACCCATCCTCCTCTAGAGCGGATGCTATCATCTTATAGAATGCGTTTCGTTCGTCGTACGGAATGTTTCCGCCCGTCAGATCAGATAGCAAAGCGGCATACTGCCCCCTGCGCACGCCTAGGGTTTCCCGCCAATCTCCTTCCACGAAGATCTCATCGGTGTCCCCGGTTCGCAGTCTTGTCATACGTGCATACACTTCCATATCTCGGTCCAAGACATCTACTCTTCTGAATTGCAGCTTGCCCGCCAAATCTCTCAGTTCTGGTGTGCTTCCCAGGATTCCTATCCGAGCTTCGCGGTTTCGCGTTTGCAGGTGTTTTCTGAACCATTGGATGTGTTCGCGCGACGGCCTTGACGGTGGCAATACTTTCGTCCATTTCATAACCTTTTCCCACACCGTTTAGCACTCCGTATCGTCAACAATCCGTCGCAATCGCGCCACAACTTCTCGTGGGCATGTTTGTTGGAACAGGTTTCTCCCGAAACTGACTCCGGCACCACCGTTCCTCATTACCTCCCGAGCCTCGTTCAGCACTTCGGCCATATCTCTCAACGGTCCGCCAGCGGTGATTACTGGCACCCCTCCGGTGGCTTCAACGACTTTTCGGAAACCTTCTCCCGTGCCAGGGTACTGCGTCTTAATCAGATCTACTCCTAGCTCCGCCCCGATGCGGGCAGCGTGTGCCACGCGTTTAACATATCGGCCATTGTCCCGTCGTTTCTCCTCGTCATGATTCTCGTCGCCTTCGCTCCCTTCTTCCCGAGGATACATGATTCCGAGCACTGGAATTCCTAGTTTGCTAGCATCTTCCACTATCTTCGCTAGATTTTTGATCATCTTGTTTTCGAACATACTCCCAACATTTACGTGCGCCGCTACCCAATCCGCTCCGCTTCTCACCGCTCCGCTTACTGTTCCGCACATGATCTTTTCTGTATGCATCTTACCCTTCACACTCGCAGTCAAATTCACTACCGCCGCCCTTTGACCCAACTCCTGCCAGTTCCGTTCAAGGCAGCCCTTGTACATAAGTACGCCATCCGCATCTGTTGTTTCCTTCAGAATCTCTCCCATCCTACTCAATAGTCCCATGGGACCACTTATCAAACCGTCGTCGGTTGCCACCATCAAGGTACGATCTTGAGTCCCCAACAACCGGTGGTATCGTCGTCCTTTGCCGGACTCCATTCCTCATACCTCCATTTCCGAGATCGTTGTGGTCGTTCCTTTTGAGTCTAGTCGTACCTTCGGTGGTGCCGGACTTCAAGCCGTGCCCCTATGGTTTCCGTCCGAAACACCAGGCATGAGCCACACGCCGTGAATCGCCTTTATTTATGTGGCTTCAATTCAAGCGTCGTGCCAGAGCCCCACGGTTTTCCCCATGAGATTGCCCTGTAAGTAGTCCTGTTCCAACAACCAAGGTGGTTGTCAAAGAAACAGCGGGAAGCGTCTACTGAACGGAGGAACTCGTCCATCCTGCAGAAGGGGTCCGATATTCCTTGAAGGCAGCGAATAAGTCTTCAAAGGTCTTTGGTTTGTACTTTTCGAACCCCGTATCATCCACAAAAACAAAGTCGAAATCCGTTTCAGTTTGCATTTTATTGATGTCCTCGCACCATTGGCGGAGGCGGTCCATCTTTAATGGCACATCCAAGTCTTGTTGCCCTTTGGTTTCCACAATCACGACTCGTCCGTCGGTCAATTTTACAATGAAATCCGGGTAGTAATTCGAGATGTCACCGTCGGCTTTCACGTAATCCAATTTGAAATTCACCGCTAGGTAGTTCTTCGCGTAGGAAACGACATCGCTGCACTGTTCAAGAAAATCGGCAAACTGTAACTCAAAATGGCTGTCACCAATGATCCGGTTGAACACTGACTTCTTCGGCATCATGTAGCTCTGATTTTTCACCACAAAAGGCCGTGTCCGGCGCAGTTTGACGGTATCGCGGATTTCCGCATCGCCTTTGTCGCACACGGTCAGATCGTTGATCGCTTTCTTGAACGTTTCGATCAACGTGCTGGTTGCAACTAACTCGGAAAGGTTCCGCAAGGTGTTGGGCGCTTCCAGATCGACTGATCGGGCAAATAGCCTGTCCTGCATGAAGCTCTTGATCTTGCCGTAGAGTACATCATAGCCACTCACCAAGCGTAATTCTTTCATCACCGTCTGCGCGAAGTAGCCGATAACACTACGGTAGTCGGCCACGCCCGCGCTATCCAGCACTGTCGTGTGAGTCACGTCCCCTGTGGTGATGTCCTTGAACACAATCTCGCGCTGTTCTTCTTCGCTGAATTTTCGGTATTCACAGGGGTGAAACTCCATCGTGCCGATATCGAGAACGACTAGGTTCTTGTATTCCCGATAAACCCGCGGCGTCAGCACCGGAATCTCAATGTCCAGTGCATCAAGATCTTTCTGCTTATTCTCCTTATCAATCTCGATCACTAACGGTGTTTTCGGTCCCGTACCTTCGCCCATGGCCTTGCGTTCCAATTCCACGCCCTCGGCCTGGATAGACTCGACGAAATCCATGAAAGCCTCGGTGCCCACCACGCTGACATATTCCTCGGCATCGCCAGGATACATCCTGCGCAAGCCGCGCCCCAGCGTCTGCTCCGGTAAGATATTGCTTTTCGCCGAATAGGCGCGCAATCCAACAATCGTTGTGACGTTCCGTACGTCCCAACCTTCCTTCAGTACCAGCACCGAAATAATTACTTTGTACGGGCTCGCCGGATCGTCGATTGTGTTCGCCTGCTTGCGCAACTTCTCCAACTCGTCCTTCGCTTTGCCGGAGGATGCCTCGGAAATCTCCCCGTTCTGCTTTGTATGAATCGCCAGTACACCGCCCTGTAGATCAGGGAATCGGTTCTCCAGATATTCGGCGACCTCGTCGCAATTCTTCGTGTCGTCCGTCATGACGAACAAAATCGCCTTCTTGCCCAGTTTCCGGTGCTCCTCGTCAGCTTTACGCCACTCAATCACCCCCAGCTCAAGGTAGTCCGCATACTTCTCGGTAAACTTCGCGCTCTGCCGCTCCTGTAGCTTGGCACGGCTCGGAGCATCCGGCAGTACGGGATGCTTGACCACGTTCTGGGAAATCGCCTCTACCAGGGGATAATCGGCTACCGTTTGTACAAAAATCGCCCCATTGTTGTGCTTGGGCGTGGCCGTCACGTCCACCTGCAAACTCAGGCCGCCGCCTTTCTGCAGCAGCCGGTTGTGAATGTCTTCTATCGACTTGAACCAAGCCATCCGGGGATCATGTATATGGTGTGCCTCGTCGTTCAGCACCATCAATTCGTCAATGTCGCGCACGATCATCCCCAAATCGACACTGGAATCAGTTGTGGCCCCTGTGGGCCGCTTGCCAAGGAAGTAATCCATCGTGTTCTCGTCGTCCGGCGAGGGTGGCATGTCCTCACCGGAATACACCCGGTGAATATTGGTCAGGAAAATGTTTCCCGTCTGGTGCGTCACCCGCACCTCGTCCTGTTTGTGCAGGGTCAACTGAAAATCGTCTTGCCAGTTACGACCGCCGAAGCCGTTGCGGGGAATGATCGGGTCGGTAAAGAAAATCCGTAAACCCTGAAAATCCCGATAAAGGCGGTCTAGGACGATGATGTTCGGTGCGATCACCAGAAAGTTGCGCGACAACTCCGACTCTTCTTCATAAAGTTTGTGGTAGAAACTCCACGCCAGGACCAGGCTCATCACCTTTGTCTTGCCACTGCCCGTCGCCATCTTGATCACGTAGCGCCGCCAAGATTCGTCGAACATACCGGCCGATACCAGATCGCTGCTATCAAAACGCATCAGGTCATACTTATCCTTGGCACCGACAACGTCGTAGAGGTAAACAATCGTCTCTATCGCCTCCCGTTGGGCGAAGTAATATTCAAAATTGAACATGCTGCCGTCTGACCTCGGCAACAGATGAGGCTCCTTAAACCACCAGTTGAGCAGGCTCCGACTCGTGTCGGATGTCCCTGCGTATCCCTTATCGCGGAATTCCTTCACCTTGCGCCGTAGCTCCACTACCAGCGGCGGCATCAGTTTCTCCATCGTCGTTTCACGCAGGGCTTCGTCGGCCGGGAACCAGCGGAGTCCAGGATCAAGAATCGCGTACGGGGAGTGAGGGAAGTCAGGGTGGAGGGCCATTATCTCGAAATAGGTGTAGCACGTTATGGGCAAGTGTCATGCTGGAGAAGATGTTTATGATTCCTTTTTTTATAAATTTTTCCGCCTATTTTTTTCTTAAAATCCTTTTGTAAATTTTTGTCGCCGCCGACCAAGAGTTTGACGCCAGATACAATAGCCAATGCAATAACATGCGAGTCGTTGGATAACAGATCCGTTAACTTGTTTTCTTCTTCGTTTACTCTTTCTTTATCGAATATTTTTATTCGTCCCGCCTGTCTGTATTCACTAAATCGCTTTTTCATTGGTTTATGCCATTCAAGTTCTTCCTGTAACCTTTCGGTCGGAGCATAAACAATTTTTCCATTTTGTTTATTGATCCAATCTCTTACCGGCTTCATATCTCTATTCCCCGGGTCAAGAAACTGACTGAATCTATCGGCATCCAGTATCAGACACATAACTCAATCATAACCAAGCAATTTGTCCGATTCATTAAGAAAGAAGTTTCGATAGCCGTCAGGAACGTTTATCATATTGGCTTGAGCATCGAAGCAAATGTTATGTGTCTTCACTCTGTTGCCCACGGCCTCCAGATAAATGAGCGAAACATCATCCGGATGGATGTTGCCATTAAGGATCTCTATCCGAACGCGATCTATCATGTAATCGCTATGCGTTTCGATGACAAAGGAGTTTTCATTTCGCTTATTCGTCTCAACCAGTAGGGAAGCTAACTCCGCTTGCCCTTTGGGATGCACATGGACTTCTGGCTGTTGCAACAAAAACTTGACATCTTGCTCTGTAAAAATGCGCACCAAAATAGGAAGAACTTGGCTAACGCCATATCCAACGTCCATTAAATTTGTACTTGGACCCCTGACTTTAATCCTCAACTGAAAAGGATCATTCTTGGAACGGCCCAGTTTTCTAAGTGCAATGTCGGTGAACAAACCGGAAGCGTGACCAAATTTCAACAGCTGTGTTCTTAGGGTTTCCCATTCATCCTCGCTGGATGTACTTAGATTCATCAGTACCATCGGTATTTCGCTGCCATCTGAAGTAACTGTCTCTTTCAGGGGATCATAGGTGCGTTTTGGCTTCGAGCGGATTGGCGCAATGCTGTGAATTTCTGGCAGACTAAAATGAAATGTTCGTCCAAGTCGAACACGACGGCCACGACTCACTCGGAAGCGACGAGCACGACTCTCTTTCGTCTCTTGCTCCATCGAGAATATCCGGTTTATTAGCTGCAAGAGACTCTCAGCCGCCTCATCTAAATCTTCTGATGAGTCACACAAAAAATAATATAAGCTGTCTAAAGTGAGCCAATGCCCACGAAACCAATATCTATTTCCTGAAACATGAAATTCATTCTCTTTTTTCCCATATACGACCCTAATCTCATCCTCTTGGTTTTGGCCTTGCTTGCTCTCGTTCATAAAAAAAACAATCTCACCTTCATCAAAGGCCCATCTCGTGTGATCAATGATCGGCTCAGAGCCCCTGCCTCGCTCGACTAGAGTGAGAAAATAACGTACTCTTTTTCCTCCATATTCATGCTCAATTCCCAATTCAAAATCCTTTTTTTTCGGATTTGACCTTCTGACAATATCGGCAAAGGCACCCATCTGGTACGGATCGAAATTGAAATCTATTTCAGATTCAGAAACCCCTCTGTAATTGAATAAATTTCCTACCGCCTGGAGACAACCAAGGACAGTTGATTTACCAGTACTGTTTTCGCCGATCAGAAAAGTTAACGGACGTATATTAAATTCATGTTCGCCTTCAAAACATCGTACGTTACGCAAGAAAAATTTGTTGATTGTATTCATATCGTGACCTCCACAATGGTCATAGTGTCGTTGCCGAAGATGTCCACGACCTTGACGGCGATCTTGCGCCGTCCGGGCGGGCATTCATGGGCCACGCTCTTGAGTTCCAGCGAGCGGTCTTTCTTCGTGCGGAAGCTCTGCCATTCGTTCTCGAAGATGTAGTCGCCGGTCCACTGCTCTTCCCAGACCGGGAGATTCTGCTGGGCATCGCCCATCCCTTCAAGGGTTGTTTGCGCATCTGGCGAAAGTTCTTCTTTCTTGACGCAGATAATCTCGCGCTTGCTCTCGAAGTCGAAATCCACGCTCCAGTAGTCAATCCAGTCCGTCCAATGCTTGGTCAATATCTCGCGTTTCATGACACCGTTCTTATCCTTGGTCAGTTTCACAATCCGGCCTTTTTCCACCACGGTCTCGCTGCCTGACTGTTTCTTGCCTAATGTTTCTTCCGCTATGGCAATAGAGTCCTGTGTGTAGAATACCGAAAAATCGGTCAGTTCTACGACCACTGTAGCGGGCTGTTTTTCCCTACCCGCTTTCACGTGCGGCTTAACCTCAATGAACGCCACATCGTGGAACACCACCTGGTTCCTCTCGACTGCCCTCTTGTCGAAGACTTCGGCGGGGACGTATTTCGGTGCGATGTCGATGCCTTTGGAGCGCGCCTCGTCCAGCACGTGAGGGAACAACCCCATTTCAAACTCGAAACCGAGAATATCCACCTTCGTGATGAGATACTTTCGACACTCCAGAATAATCTCTTCCACAAACAGACGGGTGACTGGCAAATTGACTGGCCCCACTGCCACAAGCCGCCCAGCCTTTTTGCCGTGGAAGGTGGCAAAATGCTCTATTTTTTCTGCGCGGTAGGCTTTGAGGATCAATTCGAGGAAGGCCGCTTCCTTCTCCTTCAATTGCTTCTGCTTTTCTTCCTCACGGAGGTTGGGGTTGATGCCGATGAAGTGTTGGCGTTCGTACTTGCCGAGGTTGAGAATTTCAAAGGCGCGGTAGTCCTTGCCGTCGGCCTTCAACTGTCGCTGCACACCAATTATACGTTTGCGGGTCGTGTGGATGGCAAATTTGCCAAGGTCGGTACAAATCCACTTGCGGCCCAACTTTTCCGCCACCGCCGCAGTGGTGCCCGAGCCGCAGAAAAAGTCAGCGATCAAGTCGCCCTCGTTGGAGGATGCTTTGGTGATGCGTTCGATCAGAGCTTCAGGCTTTTGAGTGGGATAATTAGCTGATTCACCTGAGCCACCTGAGATATACTTTATGTCCGTCCAGAGATCACTCAATGGCACCCCACGCATCTCATCAAGAAACATAATGCGACAGCGTTTAATAGGTTTCCCATCTTTGCCCAATTTGATTCGTCCATGGCTACCTGGAACATCGGTCTGTGGGGCATTCCACAGCATCTCCATCTTTTCAGAAGTAGAACGCCATCGGGCCTTGGTTCCGTGGAAATCGTATTCCTCCATTCGTCCCTGAGGGTCCAACATGTTTTCTGATTTCCAATATCTGCCATTGGGAAGCCTCCGCCATTCTGCAGAAATGTATTCTTCACTGTATGGTGCAAATAACTCGTTTTGCTTCGTAGCTTGAGATCTACCATAGTAAAGAACTGAGTCTTTGACGCGACCAAAACGATCCACTTGATCGTTGTGAGAAGCGATTCGCATCCATGTGATTTCGTTTCTGTACATCAATGAGCCAAATACCTCATCCAACACCAGTCGAATAGAGCTATTCACCCGCCAATCACAATGCACGTAAATACTGCCCTCTTCGGCCAATAGATCCCGCATCAGCACCAACCGCTCGTAGATCATGGCGATAAAGGAATCCGCGCCTTTACCCCAGGTGTCACGGTAGGCGATTTCTTCAAGAATGTTCGGTTTCTTGGTGAAGGTATCGTCGCCAACTTCAATATCCATAGAAAAATCTGCACCCACGTCGAAGGGCGGGTCGATATAAATCAGTTTGAGTCCCCCTTGGGCTTCGATCTCCTCGCGTAGCGGCCCGTTCTTGAGCGAAGACAAAATCAGCTTGTTGTCTCCCCAGATGAGTTTGTTGGTCCAGCCCCTCAGTTGCCGCCCACGTTCGTCCGTCGAGAACAAACCCATCTGCAAGGATGCATCCGACGGCTTTTCAGCCCGAGGCTCATCCACCTGTTCAATAGTCTGAAACGGTAGGACGATGTTGCAGACCTCGTTGGTCTTGCCGTTCCAAACCAGTTCCACTTCTCGCTTGTCTCCGAACAGCAAGAAGCGAAACTTCTCCGGTAGCGGCTTATCCGCCTCCAGATACCGGATAATCTCCTGTTTCTCCTGGTCGGATAATTTCAGCATGGTTTACTTTTGGTCATTCCTATTTTCACCAGACCTGACTTCGTGAAAACACTATATCAGGTGTTTGCACCATGCAAGCTTATGTATGGGTCCACCACCTTTGGCACTCGGGTTGATATTGAAGAAGGAATTGTACCGGAGATTGGCGCCCGAAGCTCCGGTGGGACAAGACGGTATTATCAGCCCGCAACCAGTCGGCTAGGTCGTCAAAGAGCAAGTCCTCATGGTAATCCACGAACTGTTGCCTGGAGAGTGCGATTGAACCGTTCGGCATGGGTGTTCATCTTCGGGGAGCACGAATACGGGGCAACCTGTTCAAAAGTCATAGGGTCGATGGCGTGCACGACAACAGTTTGCGATCGAAAGACGGTTTTCATGTAGCCCTTTCGATAGGAATGCTGCTACTATGGTTAACAGCGGTGGGTAACGAGAAGCACAGATCCAGAACTCGTTTGACCGACGAGACCCCAAGGCCGACGACGCGCTGATCAAAACGATACACGACATGATCTGCGAAAAACTATTGCATAGAGGGGTTTCGCGCATCATTGAAAGAACGCCCTCTCCGCCGTTCATCAATCTCTTCCGCCTTCCTTTTTTTCTCTCCATCCAAGCATGCAAGTTTACCTAAGGCTCAATCAACTTCTTCATGTTCTGCAGGAATGCCGGCATGCGTGAGCAACGCTGGGAATCTCGTCAATCATTGAGTTTCCCTCAGGTCCTCGACCTGCTCGACCGTCTGCACACCAGAGAATTGCGTCCCGTTGATCCTGATAAAGAAGGCATCTGTTATATCGAGGAGTGGCCGGTTCCATCGCCTGAAGCCATCCAACGACTCGATCAATGGCCTCTGGAAGACGTGACGATGACTCATGTACTCGATGATTGGAAAGACGATTTTTTTCTTCTGGCCGGCCGCTACCATTCAACTTTTCAACGCCACCAATCTGTCAGCGCGTATTGTTCCATCAGCCACCCGTGGCACCTTTCGGGCCATTTGGCCACCCTTCAGCCCCTTGCCATGTTCTGGGTCGGATTCCGCCATACGCACTCATTCATCAGGGTCCGTTTCCATACCGCAACGATTATTGCTCAAGGGGAACCCTATGCCCCCCACCAACGGCCGGTCTGGCTGGATGAGCGACAAGCGGCGTTCCGGGAAGCCATTGACCTGCTTGATTTACCGATAGACGTTTCGATTCAAAAGAACCGAATCACGCTTCGCAACACTCACGAAGAAGTTCCGTTTTTTTGTTCCTGGCCGGATGCGTTCGGACCGTGCCAATTCGAATTCAATTCCTCGGACCCGTTCGCCTTCCTCGTACCGGCCAGCGGATTGGCTTCGACGCATCGACTACCGGCGGCAACAGTTCGAATCTATCTGACAGGCTTTTCCCGGGAAACCCTGAATGAATTCAAGGCCATCGAGCCCGGCGTGCGAACAGTATACCGCTGCTCCGCGCATACCTGCCTGACGGACCTTCCGGCTCTGTTGGACATTGTGGGACAGGGTGGCCGGCTGTACACCACCGTTTCCGAATTTCGAACACAAGCGATTCTTCCCGATCACCCGGATGCCGCCGCCATTGTCGGAATCATGGGGATGGATCATCACTATCAACTCGAAGTCCGGTTGAACATGATGCCTCTACCCATAACCGCGATGACCGCTTGGCTTGAGGAGTTGTTCACCTATCCCATGACCTATGCTCCGCTCTCTCCCTTTCCGTAAACCGGTCACCCACCGTACCGTTGTCCCATAAAGCATTTGCACAGCATATATGTGTTCCCATGTATTGCTTTCTGTGCTGTGCTGTGCTGTGCTTTGCATTGCACAATTTATATTTTTCTGTTATTCTCTTGTTTAAGAATGGTCAGGATAGTTGTTTATGGACGATACATTCAGACCTGCCCGGGAACTTTAAACGTATAGGGAGAAGCAATCATGCAGACAGCGGTAGAAATCGAAACCAAGCTCAAGGCGAAGGCAGATGAGGACGAAGTCTTCCGTGCCCGGCTCCTGGAAGATCCTCGTAGCGCGATCAAGGAAGTGACTGGCCTAACCGTTCCGGAGGGTTTTTCCATCCACGTCCACGAAGAGAGCGCGACTGATTTCCATCTGGTCCTGTCACCGGCAGGCGGCCGCCTCTCCGATCAGGAAATACGCGATGCCTCCGGCGGCATCGCACCAACAAGCGATGGCTGGTAAACGGCAATCAACCGTCAACCGTCCTACGGTGCGCCGGGACGACCCGCAGTCCTCCTGAACAGGATGGTTGACAATCGACAGTTTCAACAAGGCACGGCCGTCAGTAACACGACGGCCGTGCTGTTCTTTACGCACTTTCCCATGCCATGACCGGCAGGTCCTTTTATCGAAGAGAATCGCTCATTCGCAACGTGCAGCCTGAAGCGCTGGACGATCTGCCTCGAGTGACGGCCCCGCACGAGCGAATCTTCACGGTGACGCTTCTCGTCCTGTTGCTCATGCTGGTTGCCTGGGCTGCGTTCTCGGTTTGGCTGTGATCCCGGATGGCAGATCTTCGCGAGTCGAAGTCCCCTGTCGCCCCCAAGCAACGGCGCTTATGGCGCCGCCGCCGCACACCGCTGTTCATGCAGTTGGAGGCTGCCGACTGCGGCGCCGCCTGCCTGGGAGTCGTGCTCGCCCATTTCGGTTGCTGGGTATCCCCGGAAGAACTGCGCGAGGAGTGCGGCGTCGGGCGCGACGGCTCGACCCTCGAAGACATTGCGCTCGCCGCCAGGCGATACGGTCTAAAGGCAACCGGCTGGAGCAGCCAGATCGAGGGGTTGGCCAGGCTGCCGTTGCCGATGATCCTGTTTTGGGGATTCAAGCACTTCGTCGTCCTGGAAGGCATGGCGCACGGGCGTTACCATCTGAACGATCCCGCCGAAGGGCATCGTGTCGTCGACGCGCACGTCTTCAATCGCGACTTTACCGGCGTGGGTCTGGTACTGGAGCCGAGTACCGCGTTTCGACCGGTCGGGAAACGGCCAAGCGTGGTGCGCCGGCTAGTGCCGTGGTTGCGAGGTTACAGTTCCTTCCTGACGCGCACGGTCATCTATGGCCTGCTCCTGGCATTGACCTCGTTGGCGTTGCCCGTGTTGGTTGCGGCTTTCGTGGACCGTGTTCTGGAAGACCGGCAGACGGACTGGAACGTGATGCTGATCGCGGGGATGCTGGCCGCCGGTGGACTGACCTGCCTGTGGACCTGGCTTCAGATGCGTTCCCTGCGCGAACTCGTAGTCCAACTGTCCATCAGCCAGTCGGACCGCTACCTGGATCATCTTCTTCGACTTCCCATGAGGTTCTTCGCGCACCGGTATGCCGGTGATCTGGCGTTCCGCATGCGCTTGATCGACCAAGTGGCCGACACCGGAGCCGGTCAACTGGTGCGCCTGTCCGTCGATGTGGTGATGAGCATGGCGTTCCTGGCGGTCATGCTGGTCTTCGATGTCTGGCTGGGCCTTGCCGTCGCGGGGCTGGGAATCGCCTGCATTGTCGCCATGAGGGTGTTGACACGCCTGCGTCGGGACATGAACCATCGACTGCGGCGCGAGCAAGGCATGTTCACCGGGATGAGCGCGGCGGGCCTCCGGATGATCGAGACCCTGCAAGCGACGGCTCGCGAGAACGACTTCTTCTCGCGCTGGAGCGGCAGGCAGGCCCGCGAACTGGGAGCCCGGCAGGAGTTCGTCGAGTTCGGTCACGTGGCGGCCTCGCTGCCACAACTGTTTGTGATTCTCTCGGCGGCGGTGGTGTTTGGACTTGGCGGCTGGCGCGCGATGTCCGGAGAGATCACCGTCGGCGTGTTGATCGGATTATACATTCTCGCCGGCAATTTTCTTCGTCCGATGACTCGAGTTGCCCAGATCGCCGACCTGCTGGAAACCCTGGAAGCGGATCTGGCAAGGATGGATGACGTGTTCAACGCGCCGGGAGAGGCGGCTTCCACCGACCACGGCGCCGACTCGCCACGGGGAATCCGGGTGCTCGACGGCCGGCTGCGCCTGGTCGGCCGACTGGAAATGCGCGGCGTCACGTTCGGTTTCCAACGAAACCGCGCACCCCTGATCGAGGACTTCAACCTGATCATTGAGCCCGGCCAGCGCGTGGCCGTGGTGGGGGCAAGCGGGTCGGGCAAGTCGACGTTGGCGCTTTTGGCGGCCGGACTCTATCGGCCGTGGTCCGGAGAGGTGCTCTTCGACGACTACCCGCTGGCGGAGATCCCGCGTGAGGTGTTCTGCCGCTCCGTCTCGGTCGTCGATCAGCACCCGGTTCTGTTTGCCGCAAGCCTGCGCAACAATCTCACCCTGTGGGATGCGACGATTCCTGACCATTTCGTCACTGCCGCGGCCCGGGACGCCGCGATTCACGAGGACATCATCGGACGGCCGGCGGGGTACGAAGCGATGGTGGAGGAGGGAGGCCGAAACTTCAGCGGCGGACAGCGCTTGCGCCTGGAAATCGCCAGGGCGCTGGTCAACAATCCGTCGCTCCTGATTCTGGATGAAGCAACCAGCGCACTCGACGCCGCCACCGAGTTGTTGATCGATGATAGGATTCGCCGCCGGGGATGCTCTTGCCTCATCGTCGCGCACAGGTTGAGCACCATCCGCGACGCCGACCGGATCGTCGTCGTGGACAAGGGCCGCATCGTGGAACAGGGCACTCATGACGAGCTCCACGCCCAGGACACCTTCTACCGGAGGTTGCTCGATGGCGACTGAGAAGACGCCGAGCGACATCCTGGCTGAGTACGCCGTGGCGTTCGGCGAACCCCGGCCCGCCGCCGCCAACCGCCCCACCCGCCTGAACGATCCCCGCGTCGTGTGGTTCGTTGAGCGCGGGGCCATCAACATTCTGGCGGCGGAGTGTGCCGACGACCGGATGCAGTCGCCCTTCAAACACGTCATGCGCCTAGAGCAGGGCCGGCTGGCGTTCGGCGTGGACGAGGCCGGCCACTCTCTCATGCTGGTAGCCAAGGGACTGCAAGCGTCTTGTTTCCGTTGTCTGCCGCTCGACCGACTGGTTGAAGAGTTGAGGAAGAGGGACGACGCCGACGAACTCTCGTGTGCGCTGATCAGGCAAGCCGACGCCTGGATCGAGGACCTGGCTGCCGCGGTGGCGCGCGAAGTAGAAGGGCGTCCGCGTACCGAGTTTCGACTCTCCCCCGGAAGCGACCCGGGCCGCGGCATTGCGTCGGCCGAGCGCGGCGTGATCTGGGTGGTCGCCGATGACCTTGATGCCGCGTTCCTCGACGTGGCAGATACCGCGGCCGACGGGCCGGGCTTGATGCCGGTCACCCAGGACACCTGGATCCGATTGCATTCGACGTCGGGAACCGTCTGCAGGTCCTCCCACGAACTCGGCATCGACATCGTGCTGAGCAAGGGATTGCCGGAGTTTCACCGTCTGGCCCTCGGTGCCGAGTCCTTCAACCGCCGCCTGCTGCTAGTCGACGACGCGAATCTGCAGGTGGCGCAAACCTCCCGGCGCCGTCGTGAGAAGGCCTTGGCCAGACAGCGCCTGTCGTTCCTTTTCAACGCCCGTAACCAGGCGGAGAGTGGCCGCACGCCGCTTGGTGACGCGTTGCGAATGATCGGCCGACACGAGGGCATCCGCATCCAGACGCCGGATCTCGCCGGCAGGGTGGAGCCTTCGCTCAACGATTATTGCGAGGCGTCGGGTGTGCGCGAGCGCCGTGTGCGACTGTCGGTGGAAGACCGTTGGTGGCTTGGAGACAGCGGCGCGATGTTGGCCTTTCGCCGCGACGATGACCGGCCCGTGGTGCTCCTGCCCGGCCGCGCCGGCCGGTATCGGGTGGTGGACCCGGTCACCGGGGCATCCAACCCCGCGAACGCGAAGACCACCGACGAGATTCACGGCGCGCGGGCGTTGTATCCCAGGCTGTACACCGACGGCCCCGCCGGTATGAGGGACCTGCTTCGCGTCGGCGGCGCGAAAGCGGCAGCCGAACTCACCCGGCTCGTGGTAACCGGCCTCGGCGCCGGTTTGCTGGCGCTCGCTCCGGCCGTGGCCGCCGACGTACTGATCGCGAGGGTGATGCCAACGGGCGACGCGGTGCTCTTGATTCAGTTCTCGGCGGTTCTGGTCGGCCTCGCCCTGCTGGCGGCGCTGGCGCACGTCCTTCGCGGCATGGCGCTCATGCGTCTGGAGGGGCGTCTGGCTGCGCGGATCGGTTCGGCCGTCTGGGACCGTCTGCTGCGGCTGCGACCGGCGTTCTTCCGCGACTTCAACGCCGGGGAACTGGCCGCGAGATCGATGGTCTTTCAGGACGTCCGAGATCATGTCTCCGGCGTCACGGCTGACGCAGTGTTGTCAACGTTGTTCGTACTGCCGGCGTTCGGGCTGCTGTTCTACTACGGTGCGGCACTGGGCTGGGCCACAGCCTGTCTGGGCGTGGCCGCGCTGGGCCTGACCGCCGCGTTCTACGTCCTCCATGTCGAACCCCAGCGCCGGTATCTGGAAACCTCGCGGCAGCTCGTCGGCGACCTGCACCAGTTTCTCAACGGGATCGCGAAACTGCGTGCCACCGGCGCGGAAGACTCGGCGTTTGCGGCTTGGGCGAGGCGGTACCGGGAGCACAAGCAGGCGGAGATTCGGCTCTCCGTCCTGAGCGAGCGCATTGCCGCCCTCAGTGCCGGGTTGCCCGCGCTCGGCAGCGCCGTCCTGTTCTCGGTGGTCGCGTTGCAGGATGCCGCCGGACTCGCCACCGCGGATTTCCTCGCCGTACATACCGCGGCTATGGTCTTTTGCCTGTCCATTGTCATGCTGGGCAATTCGGTGAGGGCCGTCGCGTTCATCAAGCCGGCCTGCGAGCAAGTGCGTCCGATACTCGCAAGCCCGGTGGATGCTGGTGCCCAGCGCACGGCTCGGCCGAAACTCGAAGGTGAGATCCTCCTCGACAAGGTAAGCTTCGGCTATTCACAGGCCGGGTCGATGGTGCTGCAAGAGGTCTCGATTCACGCGAAGCCTGGCGAGTTCGTGGCGATCGTGGGCGAGTCCGGGGCCGGCAAGAGCACGGTGTTCCGGTTGGCGCTGGGGCTCGAGAAGCCGTCGTCGGGCGCGGTGTACTACGACGGGCGGGACCTGGCCCACCTGGACGTCGGCGCGGTGCGGCGGCAGATCGGTGTGGTCACCCAGGACGGCACGCTCCAGAACGGCAGCCTCCTGGACAACATTATCGGCGTCGGCAACGATCTCACCGTGGACGATGCATGGCGCGCCGTCCAGCAGGCCGCGGTGGACCAGGAGATCCGGGCCATGCCCATGGGGCTCTACACCACGGTGGGTGAGAACTCAGCAACGTTCTCGGGCGGTCAGATCCAGCGGCTTCGCATCGCCGCCGCACTGGTACGGAACCCTCGCATCGTGTTCCTCGACGAGCCCACGAGTTGGCTCGACACCCGGAGCCAGGCACAGACGATGAAGGGGATCGAGGAATCCACCAGCACGCGTTTCGTCATCGCTCACCGTCTGTCCACCATCCGGCTGGCGGACCGGATCTACGTACTCCGGGCCGGTCGCGTGGTACAGGTTGGCCGGTTCGACGAATTGTTCGCCGCGGACGGTCCCTTTCGGGATCTGGTCTTGCGGCAAATGGCTTGAACGGAGCCCGGGACGTGGAAAGTTTGAGACATTTGCCGTTCTTGGTGGAAACGCCCTTTGTCGTTTCCGACAGCATCTTCGTCAATCCGAAGTACCGGGGCACCCGCCTGCCGCCCATGGCGGAGACGGATCCCACTGAGCGGCGTGAGATGTTTCTTCACAAACCAATCCGGGTCCATGACGCCCGTTCGCTCGGGCAGGCCCCACGTCTTGACGTCGAAGGCTTTCAGTTGTTTGAGGCTCCCATTCGCCTGGATTTTGGCGATCGGAAGCTCGTCACGACCCGCTTCTACGAGTATTGCGCGGACCTTGTCAAAGCGGCGACCGGATGCCTGGCCGCGAGGGTTCTCCAGCATGAGTTCCGCCGGGAAACGGGGGAGGGAGAGGCCGGCAGGACCGCCTACGCGCGGATGGTCCACGCCGACGTGTGCCCCTACGTCGAGGACGTCCTGCGTGCGCCGGAGGGGCGGCACTTTGGCCTGTTCAACGTCTGGCGCAACATCGATCCGGCACGGGAGATCGAGTGCATGCCACTGGCCCTTTGCGACGTCACCACCGTTGCCGGCACCGACATCGTTTATGCCAATGCCCGGCGGCGGACCGAACCGAAAACTCGGCTGGTCGATTGCCGCTTGGTTCATGATACGGGTCAAGGCTGGTACTACTTCCCGCGGATGACAGCAGACGAGGCGTTGATTTTCAAACAATACGATACGCGTCAGGAAGACGCGAGCCGGCGTGCAACCTTCCATGTCGCGTTCAAGGATCCGACAACGCAGGCAGACGCGTCCTGGCGGCAGACCATTGAAGCACGCGTCCTGGCGATCTTCCGGGAGAACGATCCTGAACGTACACGCAGACGGGCGAGATTCCAGGCCGAGGTTCCTATGGTCCAACGCGACGGTACGATCTCGACATGGCGCCATGAAGAGATGGTTGACTGGCGTAACGGCTAGCCGGGACACTTCGGCGCGTCGTCGAAGGGCTCTTGTTCCCCGGTAGTCGAGAAACCGGCCCAACGGTCAACTCAGGCAGCAAAGTCCGACGAACAGCCCCTGACTGCCCAGGCCACAGGGCCGGTGCAGATGCTATACGGATGATGCTCCAGAGGAAGCGGCAGTCTCTTTTGGCTGAACCGGCCCCAGCGGAAGTAATCTCAATCCCGCATAGGCCTTTGCGCGCAAGCGCTCTCCGGCCATCGAAATCTTGACGTGGTTGATTCCCATATACAGACGGAATACCTCGTTATTGCCATAGACGTTTTGGTGCCTCGGCCAGGACAGTAGCCCGGCGGCCTTGGACGGCAAGCACAATTTCATGTCGACCAGACGATCTGCCAGACCTTTCCAGTCGGCTCTCGTCGTCGTTAGCCAGGACGTGAGCAGAGCATACCTGTCAGCAAAGTTCCGACGCGCCGGGTACATTTCAAAGCCGAGCCGGGGCAATGCGCCGTCCGCGGCAACGTCGAGCGCCAACATGAAACGATCGGACAAATCCTGCATTCCAGACAGGAACTCAACGACGGCCGGGACCGAGCCCGGCCAACTGAGTTGATCGAGAAACGGCCCGACTGCGGAAGCCTGGATATCCGCGACGACCAGCCTTATCGATCTTGGATTGCGACTCGGGGTCGCCGCAGCGAACACAAGCGCTGCTTCGGCCGGCAATGCCTTGAGCGCCCTGGCCAGGGCACGACGTTCGTGGTCGTCGTTGCTCCGGCCAGCCGCGCGTGCAAGCGTGCCTGCAAGCCTATCGGACGTGGATGCAATACAGCCGGGCTGTCGTCCAGGCAGCGGGCTCAGATAGACGACAGGTGTCACCGGCTGCTCCGAGGGGATATCGACGATATCGTAAGCCAGCAGCATCCAGTCGGACCAGTCGTCCGTCCCGGATGAGTCTGTCAGACGTCTGCTAAGCCAGGCGTCCGTGGGTGTCGCCGCTGCGCTTTTGCCGTTGGCAATGTAATAGTGCGCGACCGGACCCGGAGCAACCACGCCGGAGAAGTCCGCGGCAGGTTCCGGATCATCGAGTTTCAGTTCAAAACCGCATAACGAGGCCGCGGCGGCGGCAGGCAATCCCCCGATACGCTGAAGCAGACGATCCCAGCCGCGTCCGGCAAGCAACGATTCCGGAATCTGTGTGCGCAGTCCAAGCAATACGTCCTGAAACCGCGTCATCCCTATTCCTGCTTCCATCCGGTTGTTCATGGCACAATCAAATTGCCGCTTAGGCCCATCCCTACGGCGAAGACTCCTGCCCCGCAGTTCGCCTGGCAACAATTTCCCCCCATTGAAATGGCAGATTGGGAAATGTCCGAAAACGAGGGAGGCCAAATTCTATTTCCCTGGGTTTGTTGAGAACCATTGGAGTTATATCCAATGCCGAAACGATTGAAAAGCCGCATTCCTCAAGCGCCGACACCATCTCCTTCATGGTTGGCGTCCGTTGAACGTATATCCGGCGAAACTCTTCCATTTGCTTCCATTCCGCTACGCTCATGTTCCCCGGTCTACAAAAGACATCCTTTATGTATACCTTTCCATCAATGCGCAACACTCTGGCAATCTCCCCAAAGAGCTTTTCAAGCTGAAAAGAGTATCCTGCAGATTCAAGAAAAAGCGCACAATCGAACGTATTTTCCGGAAATGGCAGGTCATGGTAATCCCCAACGTGAATATGAACCCGGTCACGGGCCTGGGAACTGGCAATCAGGCGTTTCGCGACCTCAGCTTGATACGGTGAGATGGTTATACCGTGTATCTCAAGGTCTGGAATGCACGTAGCCGCATACAGACCTGGTCCGCCAACGCCGCATCCGGCATCCAATACAACCTGACCGCTTCGCAGACAGGATCGAGTCAAGATGGTACGATTGTTGTCGTCGAAGGACTGACCGTCAGAATCGTCGGCGCGAAATATCCCAGCCTGGAAGGTTGTACCATACTTCAGATAATGATCCGTCGTTTCTTGCCAATAGCGAATCTGCTCTTCCTGCCACCATGGCTCATCTTTTGAATTTTCTCTTGTACGATTATCCATTATTTTCCAACGCAAAAAAGCTGTTTCTTCTTAGGACGCACCCTACAAAGCCGACAGCGTTTTTTCCAATCGACTCCGGCCATTCAAAAACTCCAATTCGAGGCAAACGGCAAAAAGCGGCGTAGAAATTGACCAATGCGCTTGCACTTTTATCAGATCTTTTTCCGTCGTAAGCACCAAATCCGGCTGGCTCTGCTCAATACGGTGATGAAGGTCTTCGACCCTGGAACGGTTGTACGCCTCATGGTCTCGAAAAATACGTTCATCCACCACCTGCACGCCGAGCGCGTCCACGGTCCGGCGAAACGGCTTAGGGTTGCCAATACCGCTGAAGATGAACGCCTTTTTCCCGCGGACGTCGGAAAGCGTTACCGCATCCGAGGCGCCAATGAACTTTTTGACCGTAAATGTCGTCGTGATGGGATCGACGCTCAAACCCATGGCCCTCTCGATGGGTTCCAAGACGTTGGGGATCATCGAGACATCTTCAACCCGGGTCAGCACAATGTCCGACGCCCTTCTGGCTTCGCCAAGCGGTTCACGAAGTCTTCCCACGGGAAGCAGCGCCTTTATTCCGGCAGGGTCGGAACTGTCTACCAACAGCAGGTTCACGTCACGGTCGAGGCCCAAATGTTGGAACCCGTCATCCAGAATGAAACAGTCAATGGGGATTTGGTTCAAGACCCAACGACCCAATTCATATCGATCAGCGCCAACGGCCACGACGACACCCGGACATCGTGTCGCCATCAGATACGGTTCATCACCCGCCTCCCGAGGCCCTGCAAGGATCGACGTTCCATCGGAGACCAGCAAAAATTTCCGCGGGCTCTTTCGACGGTATCCCCGGCTGAGAATGCCAGGTTTTTTCCCTTGCTCCAACAGTTTTTCCGCTACCCACATGGTCATGGGCGTCTTGCCCGTTCCGCCGACCGTGAGGTTCCCGACACTCACCACCGGACACGGCAACCGGCATTGCCGCAACCATCCTTGTTCATACAGCCGCGTCCGCACGTGCGTCGCGAACCCGTACGGGCCGGTCAACAGGGACTGCCATTTATTCATCATACGTTCACGAATACCCGCTCCTTTTCCCCTCAAGAAGGCGCGGCTCACACAAACCGACGACTTGCTCAACCAAACCTGCGTTTTTCTCGACCACACCCCGATTGTCGTCGATGACCTTTCGCGCGCGCAATCCCAGGTGAGACACCCAATCCTGATTCTGCATGCCCTTCACCAACGCTTCGGTCAATTCCTGCCCGTTGCTGACCCGAATCCCGCCTCCGGATTCAATCAACAGATCCGCCATTTCCTGGCAGTGATCCGTATACGGACCGAAACACACCGGCTTTCCCCAAGCCGGCGGCTCCAGGAGATTGTGCCCGCCGACGGGCACCAACGTCCCTCCGACAAACGCCATGTACGCCAACCCATACGCCTGCGCCAACTCTCCTCGCGTATCAAGAAGAATAACCCGGGGTCCCGTACGTGCCTCACCCGATTGAGCCATTTCCGGCAACCGGCTTCGTCTCACCACCGGAAACCCGAACGACCGGATTATTTCAACCAGATCGCCGCTTCGTTCAATATGTCGCGGAGCCAGCACCAGAACCACGTTGAGGCACGAATGGCTCACGGCACGGTAACTTTCCAGAAGAATTTCTTCTTCGGCGGGATGCGTACTCCCCGCGATAATCAACCGTTCGTCTTCTGACACGCCGAATATCGATCGCCGGAGCGATGGCAGGGAAGTGAGATCTCCATTTATCGTCAGGTCGAATTTCATGTTCCCCGTATGGCGCATCCGGTCCGGCGAAGCTCCCAACTCGACGAATCGTTGTTCATCCCTGGCCGATTGCAGAAGCCCCAATGATACGTTCGAGAGGACCTGCCGCATAAACGGCCGAACCCACCGGTATCGGATAAAGGAACGGGACGACAATCGTCCATTCAGGATCACGGAGGGAATGCCCCGGCGGGAGAGCGCTCGCAACAGGTTCGGCCACAACTCGGTTTCGACGACCAAAAACCCGGTGGGATTCAGGGAGTTAATGAACCGGTTAACGATCCACGGATAATCCAACGGCAAATAGCAATGGGTGGCGATGCCGTCTAATCGTTGTTCCACGGCTTCCCGTCCGGTTTCCGTAATGGTCGAGACAACGATCTTGGTGGCGGGATACCGTCGGTGAAGCGTCTTCACAAACGGCACAATGGCCGACACTTCTCCCAATGAAACGGCATGAACCCAGAGTACGTGATCCTGAGAGCCCCATCCCTGCGGAACTATCCATCCGATCCGCTGTAACAGGCCTGACCGGCACCGTTTCTTGAGCAGCAATACACAAAGAATAAATGGAAAACCGATGATCAGGAGCACGTTATACACCCTGTACCACATTTCAGGACCCACCCGGACCGTGACACATGACTTCGGCTTCGGAAGTCAGCGAGGAAAGCGCAGTTTCCAGTTCCAGTCGTGTTCGTTCCATGGATGCGGCATCAGCATCACGTTCAACCCGAATCGGGTTGCCCCAAAGATAGATCCCGCTGGAAAACGGATACGGGACTATGAAGCGGTCCCAACTGGAAAAGATTTTTTTTTTGAGCACGCAAACGCCAAGGGAACGATAGGCAGGCCCGTGAATTTGGCGAGCGCGACGACGCCCGGTTGCACATGATGCCTGGGCCCCTTGGGACCATCGGGCGTGATGACCAAGTCAACGCCCTGTCGGCTCAGACGAACGAGTTGACGCAGGGCCCTGTGCCCGCCCTTCGTCGTTGATCCACGAACGGCACCGAAGCCGAATCGTTTAATGATGCGATAAATGATTTCCCCGTCACGATGCTGGCTGATCAGAATCTCGGGGTGGGGGCCACGGTAGCCCAACGGAATCATCAATTGTTGCCCGTGCCAGAATGCCAGGATGATATGGCGTCCTTCTCGGTATATTCGGTCGACCGGTTCGAATCCATGCGACTGCAAGAACATCGACTTGCCGAGAAGCCGAATCGTAGCCGCGCCGAGAAACGACAGAATGTTTAATTTCAGTCGGTTCATCCTCTAAGCTGCCGGTCCTTCATTGGCTACCGAATCGTGTGCATTGCAGGAACGTCGTGGAATTGGGTCTGGTACAATCGCGTGTACATCCCGTTTCGACGAAGTAACTCATGATGGAGACCCGCTTCCCTAATGCGCCCTTCGTCCAGAACGATAATACGGTCTGCATGCTGAACGGTCGAAAGGCGGTGCGCAATGACCAGCGTCGTGCGATTTTTCATCAATTCAGCCAAAGCGGCCTGGACTTGTCGTTCGGACTCGGTATCCAACGCGGAGGTGGCTTCATCGAGAATCAGCAGCGGAGGATTCCGCAGTATCGCACGGGCAATGGCCAACCGCTGCCTCTGTCCGCCGGACAGGGTGACGCCGTTTTCTCCTATCAGCGTATCTAACCCGTTGGGTAACTCTTCAATAATTTCCCACGCGTATCCCGCTCGGGCTGCCTGGATAATTTCTTCCTCGGACGCATCAGGCCGTCCATATGCAATGTTAGCCCGTACCGATTCATCAAACAAGACCGTCTCTTGGGAGACGATGGCAATCTGCGCCCGCAGGGACGCCAGAGTCACTTCCTTGAGATCCAGACCGTCAATCAAAATGCGGCCTTCGGATGGATCATAAAACCTCGGCACCAAACTCATGAGGGTGGATTTGCCGCTCCCACTTTTTCCGACCAACGCAATGACTTCGCCGAACTCGACGGCCAGGTCAATGTGTTCGATTGCCGGAGCCTCACTCCCTTCATAATGAAAGCTCACGTTTTGAAACTCCAGGGAACGCGAGATGGCCGGCAGGGGTGCACGCCCGGAGTCGCGAACAAATTCGTGCTTCATATCCAGCATTTCAAAAACCCGGTTCGCCCCTGCAATCGCCCGTTGAATGAACATATTGGCGCTGGCCAGTTTTTTTAACGGGGCATACGCCATGAACATAGCCGCTAAAAAGGAAAAAAACTCGCCGGGTTTCATTTGTCCGTCTATCACTGAAAACCCGCCGTACCACACGATAAAGGCAATGCCGCCTATCCCTATCATCTCCAACAGGGGCGACGTCAGCGCAGCCAGTTGCGCCGATTTCATGCCCGCTTGCAAATACGCGGCATTGCCCTTGGCAAACCGTTGTTGTTCAACGTGTTCAGCCCCGTACGCTTTGACGATTCGAATCCCGGCAAAGGCTTCTTTCAACGACGAGGCCATATCTCCCATCGACTCCTGGCCTCTGGTAGCCAACTTTCGCAACCGCTTGCCGATTTTCACGATGGCATAGGTTGAAACCGGCATCACCACAAGCAACGCCGTGGCCAGCTTCCAATTCTGATAGAACGCCACGCCGGTCAAGACAACAAGAGTCAGCCCCTGTTGAATCAGATCTCGAACGACGTTGGGAATGGCATTGGCCATTTCATTGACGTCGTTGATGACCCGCGCAACCAGTCGCCCGCTTGAATGTTTCTGATGAAACGGCAACGACATGCGAAGGAAATGACCGAACAGTTGCTGCCGGACGTCCGCCACCACGCGATTGCCCACGTAACTCATGAGATAGGCTTGACCATACGCGAAAAGTCCCTTCAACGTGGCCGCGCCGAGAATGACCAGAGGCAGAACCGTCAACAGCAGTTGATCTTTGGCGATGAAAATTTCGTCAAGGACCGGTTGTACCAACCAGGCATACAATCCGGACATGCCCGCCACGCCAGCCGCGCACAGACACGCCACGATCAACCGGAACCGGTATTCACGCAGGTAGGACAAAATCCTGAGATACACTGTCATGCCTGACACTCGTCCAACACGACCTCTGCCGCTCTCAGGGAAGCTCCGGGCGAACCCAGTTTAGCGCGAATGCCGCCCAAGGCTTCCCGCATTTGATCGTACCGGGGTTGATCCTTCAGAAGACGAAGCGCCTCTGCGCTTAGTCGTTCAGCCGTCATTTCCGATTGCAATAATTCCGGAACAATGCCACTCCCGGCAACCAAGTTGACCAAACCCACGTGTTCGACCGTGATGACCATTTTGGCAAGAAGACAGGTCAACCGGGAAACACGATACGTCAGGATCATGGGCGTGCCGACCAAGGCTGCTTGCAAGGTGGCCGTCCCCGAAGCCACCAACAGCAAATCCGCAGCGGCCATGACCTCTTCGGGCCGATTCGGCACCACGGTCACGGGAAGCTTCTTTTGGTCAATGACCTCGTTGATCCATTCTGCAGCTACCGTGGGCGCTTGTCCGATGACGCAATGAAGGTCGGGGAACGATTCCCGAATGCGTCCCACCGCTTCCATCATAGTCGGCAACAACGACTCGATTTCGGCATGCCGGCTTCCGGGAAGCACTCCAAGAATCAATCCTTGAACCGGCAACCCCAATTGTTGGCGCACATGAGCCGTCTCATACCGCTGTGCCACGTGATCAAGTAAGGGATGACCAACAAAGTTACAGGGCACGTCGACTTCACGGTACAGGGGCTCCTCAAATGGAAAAATAACGATCATCCGGCGCACAACTCGCTTGATCAAATTGATCCGGTACCGGCCCCATGCCCAAATCTGCGGTGCGATGTAATAGATGACGCGATGACCGAACTTTGCCGCAATCCTGGCCAACCGAAGATTCATCGCTGGATTATCAACAAACACCACGCCATCGAAGGATTCCCTTCTGAAAAACCGCCTGAGGGTCAACAAGTTGGCCAAGCCCTTCCAAATTGCGACCGGGCCCGGCACCCCAACGACGTCCAAACGATGTAAACCTGGCACCAGTTCCACTCCTGCAGCGCGCATGTGTTGGCCACCGACCCCGACAAGCCTGATTTCAGGCTGAAGTTGCTTTAAGGCTTTTGCCAGACTTGCACCATGAAGATCACCCGACGCTTCACCGGCGACGATCATAATTGCCAAAACAGCCATATCCATTTCTACGGCGCTAAGGCCTTGGTCTGCGGATACGCTGATCCGCGGATTGAATGGACAATTGCATGAACGAGTTCCAAGGCAGCCAAACCCTCTTCGCCGGAGACGCCACCCGGAGTCCCCGTCTGAATAGCCTGCACAAAGGCCTGCAATTCGCGTTTCAGCGAGTCTTCATCCCCTGCCTGAATCAGTTCCTCCTGCACCAATGACTCAACGTCCGTACCTTTCGCTCGTCGATAAACGATGCCTTGGCGAGAGAGAAAGTCTACGGATAGATAGAGGTGTTCCTGAAACAGACGCATTTTTCGCAAACGGCCGGTCGAGACGCGGCTGGCCGTCAAATTCACGACGCATCCCTTGTCAAATTCGACCCGGGCATGCGCGAAATCAACTTGCGACGAAAGAACCTCCATGCCCACGGCCTCTATGTTATTGACCAACCCCAGGCCAAAAGACAAAATCAGGTCAACGTCATGAATCATCAGATCCAGCGCCACGTCAACGTCCGTGCCCCGTGGTTGAAATGGGGCAAGCCGGTGGCATTCGATAAACCTGGGATAGGAAAGAAGATCTTGAACCAGATCCCTGACGGGATTGAAGCGCTCAACGTGCCCTACGTGTAACACCAGTCCTTTCTGCTGCGCACGGTCGATCATCTGCCGGCCTTCATCCGGCGTGACAGCCAGAGGCTTTTCGACCAATACGTGCACGCCTGCATCAAGACAATCCAGCACGACCTGCAGGTGCTGTAACGTCGGCACGGCGACGCTCACCGCGTCGACTTGGCCCAACAAGCTTCGCCGGTCCTCGAAATGAGCGACACCAAAACGGGTGCCGATTTCAGTCCGCCGGGGCTGGTCAATATCAACCACACCCACCAACCGGGTCTGGGGCAATTCCGAATAAATACGAGCATGATGTTGCCCAAGATGTCCCACACCGATGACGCCGACGTTGATGAGTTCCATGTCTCGTCTTCCCACAATGGAATCAAGGTACATGATAAAACAAAACAGAAACGGTGACGCGACTTGCCAAACCCGTCTACGTCAACGAACGGCCGAGAGACACAAAAAATGGAGACTGCACGAATACGGTTAGACGGTCACGCAACAGTCCGCCCCCCGATTGTCCTGGATACCAATGATGACGATGCCGGCTTGATGAGCTTTCGCCAACATCTCTTCTCGATCAAGCATAATGGTCTTGCCGGCCTCCAAGGCCAACACCGAAGCCTTCGCTTCATCCATCGTGTCGATGGTTCGAGGACCGACCGCGGGCAAGTCAAACCGTAAATCCTGCTGGGGCTTGCAACACTTGACGACAACGGCCCCACTCCGAGCCAACCGGGCACCGCGCCGGATGGTTTCATCCGTACCTTCAACCGCTTCAACCGCAACGATCACGCGATCTTTGACCACCACGCATTGACCAATGTCCATACGGCCGACGTGTTTCGCAATACGCCATCCGTAGGATACGTCCTCCCGTTCCTTCCTGGACGCCTCACGCTTGGTCAACGTGCCTTCGGGGACCACGAGATTCGAAAGCCCGAATGTGGATTCTCGAATCGTAATCCCTTCCCCTTCCAGATCGTCGGCAATAGCCCTGAGAATCTGATCATCCTTCCATGATTTCAGTTTGGCAAAAAACACCATCGCCCGAAAATCCGGACGCACGCCGGAAAAAAGATGCGTTTTTTTCATCCCTCCCAGCATCACGGCCTGCTCGACGCCGTCACGTTTGAGGGCCTGAATAACTTTCCCGAATTGACCAATGCGAACCCAATGCATCCGGTCAACCACTTGCTCCAACTCAGGAGAGGTTTCACCGCGATGAGCCACAGCCGACACTCGAAATCCGAGCTTTCTGGCGTTTTCGGCAAAGATGATAGGGAAGCGACCGTTGCCCGCAATAAGGCCTATCCAGGCTCCAGTGGGAGGAAGCGGCGAAGCTGACGACGACAAATCTTGAGTCACCGCGTGTGGGTCACCTAAAATTCTTCCTGATCGCTTTGACCTTTTCGCGCGGAACGACACATCCCACGAGTCGAGGTTTCCAAAAACGTCAGCAGGATCAGGACGTCCGGACTATCATCGAATTGATGGCGGGCCAGTTTGATGCTATCGGCCATGCGTTGGTTTTTTCGAAACAGCAGGCTGTAGGCTTGTTTCAACACGCGAATGCGCTGAGCGGAAAATCCTCCCCGGCGAAGCCCAATGGCATTAATCCCATAGAGATCGGCTCGGTTGCCGACCGCGCGCATGAACGGAGGCACGTCCCTTGCGACTGCGGAACATCCGCCGATCATGGCGTAGTCGCCGATCCGCACGTATTGATGCACACCCACCAATCCACCAATCACTGCGTGATTCCCGACGGAAATATGTCCGGCAAGCGTCGCAGCATTAGCCATGACGACGTCATTGCCAATGTGACAATCATGCGCCACGTGCACGTAGGCCATCAAAAAATTATGCCGGCCGATCGTCGTGACGCCGCCGCCGAACGCCGTGCCGCGATTCACCGTCACGTACTCCCGCAAAATATTTTCATCACCGATACTTACACGCGTCGGCTCATCATGATATTGGAGGTGCTGGGGCGGAGCCCCGATTGAAACATAGGGAAAGATTTTACACCGTTGTCCGATATCCGTATGGCCTTCCAGACTGACGTGTGAGCACAGTTCGGTTCCGCGACCGATTTTCACGTGCTCGCCAATCACACAAAAAGGACCCACGATCACGTCCTCATCGAGCTCGGACTTCGGATGCACAATAGCCGTGGGATGAATGGACCTACTCGACATCATGATCCTCAAGGTTTGGGGGTCCCGTTTCCGCCTCCGTGGATTCGACCGGTTCCGACTGCAGCATCGCCGTTGATTCAGCCTCGCACACCAGATCATTTCCGACAAAAGCCTTTCCTTGCATCTTCCAGAACGGTGGTCGGCGTTTAATCACTTCGACCTCCAACCGTATCTGATCACCGGGAATCACGGGTTTGCGAAACTTGGCCTTATCGATTCCCGTCAGGTACACGATCGGGGATCCCTCAACGGACGACGATCGAATGGCCAACACTCCGCCCAATTGGGCAAGCGCTTCGACGATTAACACGCCAGGAAAGACGGGACGACCGGGGAAATGGCCTTGGAAGTACGGATCATTGACTGTGACGTTTTTCAATCCGACTGCCCGTCGCCCAGAATCAAACGCTACGACTCGATCCACGAGCAAAAACGGGTAACGATGCGGAAGGATGGCCTGCACTTCAATGGCATCCATCACGATGTCCGGTTCGGCTATCTGATCGCTCATGGTTTCCACATATTCTCAGACCGGAAAAGACCGCCGCCCGGCGTCACCGGCGTCATGCACGCGACCTTGTTCGTCAGCGTAACGTGGTCTGGTCCAAAAGTTCCAACACGGCGGATGAAAAGTCCATCTCCTCGTCATAGTATCGCGTCGGCGTATTCTGTCCTTTTTCGACGACGAGTCTCAACCCTCGTTGCTGAGCAATTTGCTTGACGACCATGTCGACCTGTTCACGAAATTCATCCAATAAGTCGGCCTGCTTGGACTGAAACTCCCGTGACATATTACCGGCTTTTTGCTGGTAGTCCAACATACGCTGACGTAATTGCTCTTCCTTTTGTTGTTTGGCCGAAGGACTTAAGACGCTGCCTTGACGCAACAACTCATTTTCCAGATTCCGTAGTTCCTGCTGTTCAAGTTCGAGTAACGCCTGCCGATCCTTCATGAACTGGTTGAGCGCCTCATTGACCTGGTGGCCGAGTTTCGACTCTTTCAATAACCATTGCGTATCCACAACACCGATGGCGACACCGGAACCCGCCGGTCGCTCCGTGACAAAAATTCCAGCAGGCTCAGAAGCAGGCGTCGCGCAACCGGTGACCACCGACAACAGAATGGTCAAGCCCGCCTGAAGCACGATTCCCGAGCATGACAACCAATGCGAACCGCTCATGTCCCGTATGCGTTGCATGCTAGAAGACGTTCCCGACGGAAAACTCAAAGACACTGGATTGTTCTTGGTCCATGCGATCCAATTTGAGGCCCCATGCCGCACGTAAAGGCCCGAACGGTGAAATCCAGCGGACCTCGACTCCCGTTGCCTTTCGCAAATTGAAATTCAAATTTTCCTCTTCGGCAAAACCTTTCCCGTAATCAAAAAAGAGTACTCCATTCAATTTTGCCGTAGGAAGGACGGGGAAAATCAACTCGGTATTCACAATCAACTGTTTATTCCCTCCTGCCAACGTTCCGGAACCGGTCACGGGACCGGCTCGCCCGAATTGAAACCCGCGCATCGTATTGATACCGCCGACAAAAAAGAGTTCCGTCAGGGGCACGGAATCTCCCGAATACCCGTCCGCCATACCGAACCGCCCACGGAACGCCATCCTGAGATCCCACACGGGTAACGGGACATATTTCAACCCATCAAGGGCGAATCGATAGAAATTATTGGTTCCTCCCAGCGCCTCGGTTCCGAAACCCAGGCGCAGCCCCGTTCTTGATCCGGTACGTGGATCCTGGAAAAAGTCACGGGTATCACGAAAAATACTCGAACGGAACCCCGTCGTGGATTGATCGCCAAGTTGGTTCCGAATGAACGACGTTGCGTCAGTGGCCGCGTTTGTAATTCTGATTTGCTCGCCGACGAGAGTAAAACTTCCCGTGATATATTCGGAAAAAGCCCTTCCCCATTGGACCGTTCCGCCCTTTCTCTCTTCCTGGTACGTCAAGAAATTCGTTTGCGTACTAAACCCGTCTGCCTGGAAGGACGTGGGACCGTCAAACAGCGCCGGATTCCTGAACGTCAGGACGCCGATCGTTCGACGAACACCGACTTGTCCGCGAATTCGGACCAAATACCCCAAACCGAATAAGTTCCCTTCCGTGATATTGGCAATGGCCGTAAACTGATCAAGCGTGCTGAACCCGCCGCCGATACTGAATTGCCCTGTGGGCTTCTCTTTGACTCGCACTTGCACGTCAACCTTATCTTCCTCCACGTGTTCGGGAACCAACTCGACGGTTTCGAAGAAATTCAGGTTATTGAGTCGTTGAAAACTGCGCTTGATGGCCGCGGAATCCAGGACTTCCTGTTCATCCACTCGCAGCTCCCGGCGAATGACGTTGTCACGCGTCTTATCGTTCCCCGTAATGTGAATCTCTCTGACCCGAATCAGCGCCCCTTCCTTGATCGTAAAGGTAATGTCCGTCGTCAGCGTATCAGGGTTAGGCGACAGATTGGGTGCGACTTCGGCGAATGCATACCCTTCTGCTCCATACATGTCCGTGACGCGAGAAATTTCTTCACGGACCGTCGTACGTTGAAACACGTCATCGGGACGGATAAACGAATATCGCGCAAGGGCTTCGTCTTCAAAAACCGTATTCCCTTCATAGCGGACCGTTTGAACCGTATACGGGTGACCTTCACTGATTTGAAACGTCAGGTTTACGGATTCTTTATCATCAGTCAGGTCAATGGCAGGCGTCCCGACCTGGACGTCAAGATATCCCCTATTCGAATAGTATTCCTTGATCCGTTCAATATCGTTTGAGAGTTCTTCCTGGTGCAGGATCCCCGCGTCCGTGATGAGGGAGAGAAACGGGGTCCATTCCTGATTGGCCATCACACTTAATAAATCGTTTTTGTCGAACACGGTCATGCCGGCAAAATGAATCGTATCTATCTTGGCTCGCGTTCCTTCTTGGATGAAAAAAGTCACACGATTGCGACTCTCCTGTAATTCCTGAATGACCGGAATGACTTTGGCCTTGTGATACCCGCTTTTTTCATATTCTGCCCTAATCTTCTCCGCACTCGATTTGGTCGCTTGTTGATCGAGAAATACTTGATTCCTCAGCGTGATGACCTCTTTCAACTTATCGTCCGACAACGCATCATTCCCATCAAAAACAATGGCCGTCACAAAGGGTTTTTCTTGCACCACGAAAGTGACCGCGACGCCTTTCGCTGTCGTTTCCGTCTGCACTTGCACGTCGTCAAAGAAGCCCATATCGTAAATCCGGCGAATCTGCCGCTGTGTCACCTGAGGTGAAAGCGAATCTCCCGTTTTGAGGGTCACGTTCCCAAGAATCGCGTCCGACTCGATTCGCTGATTTCCCGTAATGGCAATGCTTTCCACGACCACGTCCTGTGCCTGACTCAACGCCGGTGAAGACATATTCATGAACAGGCATCCAGACGCGAGAAGAATCCCCAGCACGCCACCAGTTATGACTCTCATGGGGATTCCGGGGTTGGGAATCGTCGAACGCGGCTTCTTTGAACTGATTTCCATCATCTTGTGTTCAGGACAAAAACGTCCCATTGGGACAGGGGCAATACAAGCACAAGTCAGGACCGGCACTCAAGGGTGAGAGACATACAGTGGTTTTCAGGGGACCGGATTCAGGTACTCAGATCCGAAAGGATGCTATGAAAAGGTGCGTCATTATAGATCGACCTGTATGGCTTGTAAAGTTGAGGGGATTGAAATGGTGCTTCTTTCCTTGACATTCATTTTTGGGTTTACCTACTATTGAGTGACTCGTTGAGAACAAACTCGACGGCTGAAAGCTACAATCCGTATGGGTGAACGACGGACGATTCCTGCCCTCGGTGGTGCTACCCCGAAAATTTGTTTGGCGCCGTGTTGTACGTAACGTTTGCCGACTTGAAACTTCTCGCAACGATCAATGACTGAAGAACTGCATCAGGCTCCTCCAAACGTTGATATTCCTAACGATCTACCGTTGATTCCCGTGAGGGACATCGTGGTCTTTCCGTACATGGTCCTGCCCTTGTTTGTCGGACGGGAAATGTCGATCAAAGCGATAGAAACGGCCCTTGCCGGCAATCGAATGGTCCTTCTGGCGACTCAAAAAGCCCATGACACGGAAACGCCGGCGCCGACGGACATTTTCGAAACCGGTACGGTCGGCATGATTATGCGCATGCTGAAACTCCCTGATGAGCGGATCAAAATTCTGGTCCAAGGCCTGACCAAGGCAAAGATCATCCACTATCTCCAATCCGAGCCGTTTTACTCCGTTCGCATTCAACCCTTCCCGGCTTCTCGCGAACCGGCCGCATCCCTCGAAACCGAAGCCGTCATTCGAACCGCAAAAGAAGGGGTGGACCGGATCGCCAGCCTGGGGAAAGTGCTCATGCCGGACGTCATGGTGGTCATTGAAAACATGGATGAACCCGGCCGGCTGGCCGACCTCATCGTATCGAACCTTGGTTCGAAAGTGGAGGTGACCCAGAAAATTTTGGAAACCGACGATCCTGTGACCCGGTTAAAACGCGTGACGGAGATCCTCTCGAAAGAGATTGACGTTTTGTCGATGCAACAGAAAATCCAAGCCGACGCCAAAGGCGAGATCGATAAAACGCAACGGGAATACTTTCTTCGTGAGCAATTGAAAGCCATTCAGAAAGAACTTGGAGAACTGGATGATCGGGCTGAAGAAGTGGCGGAATTTCGAAAACGCATTGAGGAATGCCGCATGCCGGACAAGGTCCTGAAGGAAGCGGAAAAACAATTAAAGCGTCTCGAAAAGATGCACCCCGACACCGCCGAGGCAGCAACCGTGCGTACCTACATGGAATGGATGGTGGAAATTCCGTGGAGTCACGCCTCCACGGACAATCTGGACATCAACGCCGCCAAGAAGGTGCTCAACGAAGACCACTATGACTTGGAAAAGGTCAAGGAACGCATCCTCGAATATTTGGCCGTCCGCAAACTCAAAGAGAAACTCAAAGGTCCGATTCTGTGTTTTGTCGGCCCACCCGGCGTAGGAAAAACGTCGTTGGGGAAATCCATTGCCCGGGCCTTGGGTCGAGAATTCGTACGCATGAGCCTGGGTGGGGTGCGTGACGAAGCCGAAATCCGTGGGCATCGCCGCACGTACGTCGGGGCCTTGCCCGGACGGATCATGCAAGGCATCAAGCAGGCGGGAACCAATAATCCCGTGTTCATGCTGGATGAAATCGACAAAGTCGGCATGGATTTTCGCGGTGACCCTTCAGCGGCGCTGTTGGAAGTGTTGGACCCCGAGCAAAACCACGCGTTCACGGACCATTATTTGGGTGTCCCCTTCGACCTCAGCAACGTGATGTTTGTCACGACGGCCAATCTCATGGACCCCATTCTTTCGGCTCTCCGGGACCGGATGGAAATTATTGGAATCCCCGGGTATACCGAAGAAGAAAAACTGGGGATCGCCCGGCGCTATCTCATCCCGCGGCAACTGGAAAAACACGGTATTTCGGAGAAACATTTTCGCATCACTGACCTTGCCGTTCAAAGAATCGTGACCCACTATACGCGAGAAGCCGGCGTCCGCAACCTCGAACGGGAACTCGCCAACGCCATGAGGAAAGTGGCCCGGCGCGTTGCCGAAGGCAAACCAAAACTCCATTCCATCACGCCGCGTTCCCTCCGCACCTACATCGGCATTCCCAAATACCTGCCGGAAACCGAAAAGGAAAAAGACCAGGTCGGGTTGGCCATCGGATTGGCCTGGACGGAAACGGGGGGAGAAACGCTGCACATCGAAGCCACGGGTATGCAGGGCAAAGGCAACCTGACCTTAACGGGTCATCTCGGCGACGTCATGAAGGAATCCGCCCAAGCCGCGCTCAGCTTTGTCCGGGCACAAGCCTGCACGCTGGGCATCAAGGAAGAAACGTTCTCGACAACCGACATTCATATTCACGTGCCTGCCGGTGCCATTCCCAAGGATGGACCTTCAGCGGGGATTACCATGGCGACGGCCCTCGCGTCGAATCTGGCGAATATTCCCATCCGGCACGACGTCGCCATGACGGGAGAAATCACCCTTCGCGGACGCATTCTGCCCATCGGCGGATTGAAAGAGAAAATCCTGGCAGCGAAGCGGGCCTCGATCCCTCGCATCATTCTGCCCAAACGAAACGAGAAAGATTTGGAAGAACTTCCCAAACACTTATTGAAAGGTATCAAGATCATATTCGCGGAACGGGTGGACCAGGTCTTCGCAGCAGCGTTTCTGCGACCGGTACGTCGCAAACCCAAGCCGCCCGCACGCGCCAAAACAGCAGCTTCAAACCGAAAACAACGAGTGGCTGCTCTGCCTGCCAAAAAGGCCAGGCGGTGAACCGCTCATCCACGCGTGATTCCCTGAAAACCATCGGAGAATTCGGGCTCATCCGGCAATTGCAACGCCAGTGGCCCACCTCCTCTCCCTGGATTATCACCGGCATTGGCGACGACGCCGCCGCGCTGAACACCCCGCCGGGGCAACAGCTTCTGATCAGCACCGACGTCTTGATTGAGGACGTCCATTTCGACTTGAACTATCAGACCCCGAAGGACCTCGGCTGGCGCGCGGGGGTGGCCAACCTCAGTGATATCGCAGCCATGGGGGGCACCCCGCTGTACCTGCTCGTCTCGATAGCCCTTCCCGTCCGGGTTCCACCTCAACACGTTCGTGAACTCTATCGAGGAATCCAAGCGGCCTGTCGCCCCTTCAACGTTGAATTGATCGGCGGGGACACTTCCTCATCTCCGTCGCAGATCTTTCTCAGCCTGACCATCATGGGATCGGTACGAGTGAATCGTGCGCTGACCAGAAACAATGCTGAAATTGGTGACCATATTTACGTGACCGGAACTCTCGGTGATTCCAACGCCGGCCTCCGCATTTTGCAAACCCATTCGGCAAACCGTCGACGATCCCACCCGTCGGCCGTTGAAACGTTTCTCGTCCGGCGTCACCTGCGACCGGCCCCACGGATTCACGTTGGACAACTCCTGGTCAACCGAAAACTCGGGCACGCCGCGATTGATCTTTCCGACGGACTCTCTTCAGACGTAGGACACGTGTGCGAAGAAAGCCGAGTCGGCGCCGAGATCCGCGCAACCGCCCTTCCGCTTTCTTCCCAACTGCGCGCCTTTGCCCGGCGAGACAAGAGAGATCCCATAGAAATCGCTCTCCAAGGAGGGGAAGATTATGAACTCCTCTTTACCGCCCCTGCCAAACATCACCTGAACGTGTTACGCGTCTCCGAACAAACAAAGGTGCCCATAACTTGTATTGGTGAAATCAAACCGAAGACCTTTGGTCGACAACTTGTACTCCCCTCAGGCCGGAAACAGAAACTTTCAAGCGAAAGTTTTTGTCACTTCAACAGTCGATAAGACTTGCCGATTCCCGCATCGTGGTCACGCCCAACTATCTTCGCGCGAAAATACGCGAAGCGCTTCATCTCGGAGAAACACCTCAACGCACGGCCGTTGCCTTTGCCCTTGGAGTCTTCATTGCGTTCACCCCGACCTATGGGCTGCATACCGCGAGTGCTGTGTTCCTGGCCTGGGCTCTCCGGCTGAATTTTCCCGCCATCATGGTCGGCTCACTCATCAATAATCCCTGGACGGTCGTCCCAATTTTAGGAGCCACGATGTGGACGGGATTTTTTCTGTTGGGCATCCAGGATATTCCGGACGTGTCCTGGAGTCATCTTTCCATCACCACACTCTACGAAACGGTGCGGCCCTTCATTCTCCCATTTACCCTTGGGGCTTTCACCCTGAGCATACTGGGCGCCCTGCTGGCCTATCCTTTAGGATTGTTCGTGATCGTCCGGTACCGCAAGCGACCCTTTGTATAAACAATGGAAACGCACGGCCCGTCAATGAAGATCCAGCGCGACGATCCGGGAACGCGGCGTTGGTTGTTCGTTCTCTCACGCTACGTTAAGATTGACGGAAGATTTTTTCAACGCCCCCGACGTGAAACCCGATGACCGAATCGATTCCTCACGACGTTTCTCTTATCGCCGACCCGATTCATCATTACATTCAATTTACAGTTCCCCAATCCTCACCGGGCTCAAACGAAATCACCGAAAAAGATTTGATTGATTCTCCCTGGCTCCAACGCCTTCGGTACATCTATCAATTGCAAAGCGCACGATGGGTCTATCCTGCAGCGGAACACAGCCGGTTTCAGCATTCGCTGGGCGCCATGCATCTGGCAGGGCAATATGCCAAGCACGTGTACCCCAGCCTGGTCCAAACGGTTCGTGACGTTCCCTCCCTCCCCTACGTCGAAGCGTTACTCAGGATCACCGCCCTACTCCACGACGTAGGACACGGTCCCTTTTGTCATTTTTTCGATCACCATTTTCTGCACCGATACGGGTTGTCCCACGAACACGTCAGTCAGGCCATTATTCGTCATGAAGTCGGCCCACAAATCAAGCAAGTCCGTCGGAGTCCTTCAGGAACATTGGCAGACCACGAAACACTCGACCCCGAGTACGTGGCGTTTCTGATCCTCAAAAAGCCTGACAAGCAGAATCGACGTTATCCCCGGTGGCTGCAGTTGCTTCGACCGTTAATCGGAGGACTGTTCACGGCGGATAACTTCGATTACGTCCTGCGCGACTCCTACATGTGTGGCGTCGCGATCGGACCCGTGGATATTCCCCGGTTGATCCATTACACTCTGATCACGCCAAAGGGATTGACCATTCACAAGAACGGATTGCCCGCCCTCCAAATGTTCCTCAACGCCAGGCTCTATCTTTATGCCAACGTCTATTATCACCGTACCTCACGCGCCATCGACCTCCATCTCCTGGAGATTTTCCACGAAACGATGGAATGTATTTTCCCTTATAACCCCCTGCAACACATGCACCAATATCTTCGACTCACGGATTGGTCGTTGCTGGAAACGGTCCGCACCTGGGAATCGTCAGCAAATCGAAAAAGACGACGGATCGGAGAAGAATGGGCCCGCGTATTGGGACGACAAATCAAGTGGAAAACGGCGTACAGCAGGGTGCTGACGATGCGAGACTGCCGTCCACGAGGACCGGCGGCAACATCGGAGAAGCTGGAATCCCGCATTCGTCAACAATTACCTCGACGACTGCGAGGGCTGACGTTTCGAGTGGACATCGCCAGCAAGGACACCCGGCCCTTCAACGTGTTGAACATGGGCCAATTTCAGTTTTATCTCTACGATCCCGCAACCGGGTCCATTGAAAAGGAAAAACTTCAAGAGTTGCTTGAATTTTTACCACCGCAGATTGTCCAACTCCGAATCTTTGCCGAAAACCATCAGGCCGATGCCGCCTTAGCCTTGGCCACAGAACAAGTCCTTCGGAAACGATAAAGACGGAAGAAAGACGCGCCGGTCAGGACCATGGCAGGTCTCGCTCATCCTGAAGAAGCGGGCCCAGAATGCGCTTGAAGATTTGAGTGCCCAATCCGGTGGTGGCCCCCAGACCACGCAACGTGAGAAAAAAATTGAATTGATTGCGTTCGGGAAGACCGTTGCCTTCCGACAAGTGAATATAATACAGCCCAAGCGACCAGCATTTGCAGGAGTTTTGATAGAAACCCAAGACGTCCCATTCGGGGGTCCGGCCCGTGGCAAAATCATGATAGGCCTGGGTCCCCACCGTCCACCCCCATGGCAGACGGACAGCGCCACCCGCACTAAAAAAGTTGATTTCCGATTGAGCGGCCAAGACTTCGTTAAAGGACACCGGATTCCAGACGTCTCCCCGGCGGGGGAGCAAACCTGATCGTGCATAGCGATACCCGAATTGCATGTAGGCCCGTTGGTGAGCCTGCACCATGACGTCTGAATTGAATTGCGATAATTCCCGGTCCTCCGGATTATAAAACGTATCAAGACTCAGGTTGAAACGATCAAGAAGACCCGGTAATGGCGTCGCCGGAAATTCAAACGTCGCCCTCCCCCACACGTCCGAGAATTTTTGCGTTGAACCGGGCGTAGAGCCAAGATGGTAACTTTGGGCGATCATCACGTCCATCAACGTGGTTGACCGTTTCCCGCTTCGCTCATCCTGCAATCTGGTTCTCAAGGAATACGTCATCAGGTGTTTCCTCAGAAGATTATCGGTCGCGTCGATCTGTACAAGGTCGGACTGCCTCGTCGCCGGCACGTATTCATAGAACACGCGCGGCTCAATCGTGTGACGCAGCCGATGCCCGGTCCCAACCTGAAAACCGCGTGAGACGTTCGAGACCGCATCCAAGCCCAACCAAAACGTCCCACGATCCCGGGCGTCATCTTGAATCCGGCCACGGGAATAGAGAATTTCCCTGACTTTGAATTGCGGGCGAAGACCGATCACGTGCCCCAAGTGCAACCCGTGAACAGCCAGAGACGGCATGACGTCGAAACGACTCACGTTGCTCCCCTGCTCACGGGCGAAGTGGACAAACGTCGAGTCCAGTCCGACGTCGAGACCCACTGTTTCCGCGCCCAGGGTCAAACGATGCCCGAACCGGTGCCCGATTTCCGGCAACCGTTGAAACGTGTTCCGGCCTCCGGCATCCAGCGGTTGCAGGTATTGGGCCCTGAGATAGGCCGCGCCTCCCGGCAAACGGCGCGTGACGTGCAACACGGATTCCTGACTGGGCAACGCCCGGGAAATCCCGGAAGCACTCAGATCCCGTAAGAGCCTCCGGTCCGTGGCATAGTTGACCTTGGCTTGAATCAGCAGGTCGTCCTGCGCACGGTGAACGTGCGCCCCCGTCACTTGTGCACGGGACTGTTTTGCATCGGTATCATTAAACGCATTGATCAGCCATTGCCCTCTCGATCGGCGATTCAGGACGTAACGATACCTCACGTCCCCTCCCTGACCCCGTTTGGTCAGGATTTGCGGGGCGATGGTCAGATCCTGGCTGGGAGAAAGCGCCCAATAAAACCCCTGTCGATATTGAACGCCCAACACGTTGTCGAATCCGATCGTCGGAACCAGAAATCCGGTTTTCCTGGCGTTCGGCATCGGATAGCGCAGCACGGGGACCGGGAGGACCGGCTGGTTGCGAATATTCAACCATGTATCTTTGGCGAAAACACTGTCGCCCTGTTCCACGTCCACGTCCTGAAACGAAAAACTCCAATCGGGGATTTGCCCGTCATCCGCTTCGCAATTCGTAAATGTCCCGTCCTTGACGCGATAGTGGGTTTCGGAAAATCTTTGGAGCAGACGGCCCCGAAGCCACGTCCCCGTCTCTTTCAAGAAAATCTTTCCGTTGACCACAAGAACGGATTCCGTATTCACGTTGATGGTCAGTTTCTCCGCCCACACGTCATGCTCTTGGTCCTGGAGATGAACGTGACCCGTGGCCGTTAACCGTCCGGAGAGCTTGTGAAGCGCGGCCCGGTCGGCGGTCAACCGCACGGCCCCCTGAGTCACGACCACCAAGCCGGCGGCTTTGAATTCCTCCGTGACGTGATCAAATTCGGTTCGGTCAGCCGTGATGCGAAGAGCGGAAGCCGCATCCGGTCGCTCCAGCATGACGTGAGGAGAGGACGTACGGTCCGTTTCCAAGGGTTCGGACACGGGAAACATGGGCAACGCATAAACCCAACTCACCATCATGAACACGATCTGAACGGCACACAGAACGCCATTCCCGATGACTCGCCATGCGTGACGCACTTGGGTTCGACTATCCCAGAACAGGTTCATAATTCCTTCCCGTCATCAGGCTTTTCACGTGCCCGACAAGGAACAAGGATCCCGTCACACAGATCAGATCGTTTTCACTCGCCAGCCCCATGGCCAGGTCGAAGGCCGCTTCCGGAGATTCACACTCGTATGCCGGATGATCAATGACCGGCAGGGCCTCTTTCAATGCACGCACGGTGGCTGCCCTGGAAGAATTGATCCGCGTCAGAATCACCACGCCGGCCAGCGGGGCCAACGCCTTCAAAAATACGGAAAGATTCTTGTCCTGCATCATCCCGACCATCAGGATGAGACGACGCTCTTGTTCTTCGGAAAGACGCGCTTGCAAATGGATTTTGAGACAGTCCGCCGCAGCCGGGTTATGGGCTCCATCACAGAGAATTTCGGGATGACGCTGAAGTCGTTCGAGCCGGCCCGGCCAGGAAACCTGCTCCAGGCCTTGCCTGACGGCCCGTTCGGGAATCCGAATCCGGGGCATCACGCAGGCTTCGAGGAGAGCGACGGCACAAGCTGCATTCACCGTTTGATGCTCGCCGTCCAGCGCGCAGTGAAGATTCACGTACTTGCGATGCATCCCGATGAAATCAAAGGCACCGGACGACTGGGAGAGACGCCGAAACTCGTCACCGAATCTGAACGTCCGTGCCTGCTTCTGTCGCGCCTGCTCCTCCAGGACACCGGCTACCGATGGATTGACCGGCCCTATGACCAACGGAACGTTCCGTTTGACAATTCCCGCTTTCTCAAAGGCAATCGCTTCCAGGGATGAGCCCAGGTGCTTCTCATGATCGAATGAAATGTTGGTAATGATGGTTCCGATCGGCCTGCAGACGTTCGTCGCATCAAATCTCCCGCCCAGCCCGACTTCCAGGACCGCGATTTCTACGCGTTCTTCAGCAAAATACTGAAAAGCCATGCAGGTGGCCACCTCAAAAAACGTGGGCGGCACGGTGAAAGACGGCAAGGCTTGTATGTTGTTGAACAGGCCGGCGACTCGATCTTCAGGAATGCAAAGTCCTTGAATCCGGATTCGTTCGGGAAAATCAAGAAGATGCGGAGACGTATACAACCCAACGCGAATGCCGGCTGCCTGCAGAATCGAAGCCGCGATGGCCGCCACGGATCCCTTCCCGTTGGTTCCGGCAACGTGCAGGACCGGAATATGCTCTTGAGGGTTTCCGAGTTCCGACAACAACGAGGAAATCGTGTCGAGTCCCAGGTGGATGCCGAATTGTTGCAACTCGTAGAGACGTTCTCGTGCGGCTTCGTAGGAACGCTTCATCAACGATCCTCATGACTAACCTGCCAATGTCGAAGCCTGATAATTGGCATGAACAGACTCTCTCGGGAAGTCTTTCCTCTTCCCCTCCTTTGTAAGGAGGGGCGAGGGGAGGTAGAGACTCTGCCTCGCGACAGAGACCGTGGCCAAGCAACATCCCCGTCAGGCGACGGTACCCAGATGCCGAAAAACGGCGTGAAGCGTCCGCTGAAGATGGGGACGGCTCACAATCGCGTCGATCATACCATGTTCGAGCAAAAACTCCGCGCGCTGAAACCCGTCCGGCAGCCGCTGTTTGATGGTTTGTTCGATAACGCGTGGCCCCGCAAACCCGATCAGAGCTTTCGGTTCAGCCAGAATGACGTCACCCAACATTGCCACGCTCGCGGTGACTCCTCCGAACGTCGGGTCCGTCAGGAGCGAAATGAACGGCACGCCGGCTTCATGAAGCCGCGCCATAGCTGCCGACGTCCTGGCCATCTGCATGAGAGAAAGAATGCCCTCCTGCATTCTCGCCCCGCCCGACGTGATCACGAGTAAGAATGGCGTGTTTCCCTCGATGGCCCGGTCGACCGCACGACAGATCTTTTCTCCCACCACGGACCCCATGCTGCCGCCCATGAATCCAAAATCAAAGATCCCCACGATGACCGGACAAGCTTGAAGCGTCGCTTCTCCCGTGACGATGGCATCACGTCTGCCGGTTTTCTTCTGAGAGATCTCGATTCGTTCCGGATAGGGTTGCGTATCGGCAAACGCCAGGGGGTCACCGGGAGATAAGCCGGCATCCCACTCCTGAAAACTGCCGGGGTCGAACAAGACGTCAATACGTTCGGGGACCGACAGGGGGAAATGGTATCCACACTTGGGACAGAGTTTGAAGTTCTGATCGACTTCTTTCCGATAAACGATGGCACGGCAGAAGGCACATTTCATCCACATGCCTTCGATGATGTTCAGCTTGCCCTTTTCCCGTTGTTCAGACGAGCCCTTCTTAAACAAACCCATCGAGACCTTTTCCCAGGCTTGTCCCTAACGCCTGTTCCCGACGTTTGTAATCGGGGATCTAATCGGGGATGCAAGATCCAGCAACGGCGGGAACAATCAGCCGCCGCGTGCGTGCATTTCCAAATGTGGATCCTGGCGCAGTTCGTCAATCTGAATAAATTGGCCTCGCCCACTCGAGGACTCCAGCGCTTTACGGTCTTCGGCACCGCGGTCGACCCGTTGCTGCCATCCCGACCGGATGCAGTCTCGCAGGGTCGCGTCATCGTTCATGCGGAGCGGTTCCCGCAAATCAAATCCGTGCCTGGCATAGAGGCACAGATACCACATGCCGTCCGCCGTCAAACGACTCCGGTCGCACGTCGCACAAAACGGCGCGGTTGTGGAGGGAATGATCCCGAACGTCGTGCCATCCGGCAATCGATAGCGCCGGGCCGGAGCCGAACTGTTTTCCCGAATGGGCTCAACCGAGCCATAAGCCTGCCGGAACGTCAGCAGGATCTCCGCCTGGGAAACGACTTTTTCCAGCCCCCAATCATTCGCGCCGCCGACGTCCATGTATTCGATGAATCGCACTTCCCCGTCGACGCTTTTTCCATATTCGATTAACTCGACGAGTTCGTCGTCGTTGAATCCTTTGATCGCGACAGTGTCAATTTTGAGTCCGGTCAATCCGACTGTCTTGACGTGCGCAATACCCTGTAAGACCCGATCAAACGTATCCCGTTTGGTCAGGTTTCTGAACTTGTCGGGTTTGAGAGTATCCAGGCTGACCGTGATGCGATCCAATCCGGCGTCGCGAAGGGATTCGGCTTGCTCATTCAACAAAATGCCATTCGTGGTCAGGGCAACGTCCTGAATAGCGGCCTGTCGCTTCAACAGGCGGATGAGGGTAGGCAGGTCACGACGAAGCAGAGGTTCCCCGCCCGTCAACCGAACTTTATCCACGCCGAACTCGGTAAAGATCTCCACCAACCGATTGATTTCTTCGAAGCTCAGGAGGGTTTCGCGGGGAAGCCATGCATACTCGTCCTCCGGCATGCAATAGCGACACCGCAGGTTGCACCGGTCCGTCACGGACACGCGCAGACTCCGCAGGGGGCGACCAAACGTGTCGAACAGATCCGCACCTGTCGGCGCGGCATTCATGGATGTTGCTCGACCCATACCTCTCCGTCCGGCGTCTGTTCACATTTCCAGATCGGCGTGATCTGCTTCAGTTCGTCGATACACCATCTGCACGCTTTGAACGCATCAGCCCGATGCATGGCGCCCACCACAATCAGGACAATGTTTTCCCCGATGTCGATCTCGCCGTACCGGTGTAGAATCAGCACTTCAAGGACGTCAAAATCCTGCAACGCACGCTCGCGGATTTCCCGGAGTTTCTTCTGGGCCATCCCTTCATAGTATTCAAACGTGATCCGGCTGACGTCCCGGTCATTCGATCGATCACGCGCGGTGCCAAGAAAGGTCGCAATGCCGCCAATGCGCGTGGAACGGTTCCGGACCCGGTTGATTTCCTCGTCAATCGAAAAGTCCTCTCGTTGGACCCGGACCAACGAGGCTTCGGTATCAACGGTAGACATCGGCAAGCATCTCCCATAGTGTCCATGATCCGCCGGAAAACGGCGGAAGCAACGCAATTTCGTCAGTGCCGGCAAGCTCGGTTTCCCCGTGAGCAACCTCATGGTTCACCGACACGAGAATTTTTCTTTTCAGCAACAAATCGCCAACGTCGGCATTCATCGACTGGATGGCGGCAATCAGATCATCCACCCGGCAACCCTGATCCAACGGCACCTTCAGTTCGGATTCGTTGTCAAGCTGCGTTTTCAACATGCCGAACAATTTCACCGTGACAATCATGACGATGCCCCATGAACAGGGGCCAAGGCCTCGACGCCGGCTCGTTGATAGGTCCCGGACTTGCCGCCGGATTTCGAGACCAGACACACGCCTCCGAAACTCATGCCTTTATCCACGGCTTTACACATATCGTAGATCGTCAACGCCGCTACTGCTACTGCGGTCATGGCTTCCATTTCAACCCCGGTCTGGCCGTTGGTCTTGACCACAGCCTCGATGATCAAAGAGCATTGCCCCCGCTCATCAGGCGTCGCATGTTCCCGGAAGTCGACGTTCACGCTCGTCAGCATCAAGGGATGACACATAGGGACCAGGTCCGGCGTCCGTTTGGCGCCCATGACTCCGGCCACCTGCGCCACGGCCAGGACGTCGCCTTTAGCAATTTTCCCTTCCTGAATACGGCGTAGGGTTTCCGGAAGCATCAAGACGCGGCCTTGTGCCACCGCGATACGTTCGCTCGAACCCTTGGCCGACACGTCGACCATCCTCGCACGGCCGGATTCATTAAAATGCGTAAAATCAGCCACCAGGCACAACCTCCCCCCCTTAAGCGTTCGGGCCTATTATAGGAGCCCTCCGAAAAGCGGGTCAAGCGGTTGGACTTGCTCACGCTTGGCCGGAGCCGGGTGAGTCAGCCGGGCTTGACACGTATTTCCCCCTCCTCGACAATGCTCCGGTGTCCGAAGCTATCATCATTGAAGGAATCCGATTTCAGGCGCGGTGCGGGGTCACGCCGGACGAACGGCAATGCCCGCAGCCGCTATTGGCGGACCTCGAACTCACCTGTTCGGTCGAAGACGCCATTCATTCCGACAGCCTCACCAAAACCGTGGATTACGCCCGAGTCGTGCAACGGGTGATTGACGTCGGAACCGCCCATGAGAACGCGCTGATCGAACGATTGACGGATCAAATCGCCCAAACACTCCTGCTGGAATTTCCCATTCAACGACTGACCATCTGGCTGCGGAAAGCCGCGCCGCCGCTCCCGGACGTGTCAGGTTCGGTCGGCATTCGTCTGACGTACCCTCGCACACGTGCAATCGATTCCGTCTCCCCTTTTCAACCTTCGCCGTTTCTGCACGCCGTCGCCCACATGATCCCCAAGGGTAAAGTCCTGGACGTGGCCGCCGGAGAAGGCCGTCATGCCTTGTATCTGGCTTCTCAAGGGTATGAGGTGACCGGACTTGATCGAAACGAGCAGGCATTAGCCACCCTGACACGTAAGACCAGCGAACACCGCCTTCCCAATCTCTCGACGTGGAACACGGACCTGGAACAAGACCCAACGGTGCCCCCTTCACTGGGCAATCAGGAATACGACGGGATCCTGGTGTTTTTCTATCTCTTCCGACCGCTCTTTCCGTCTCTCCTGCAAGCCCTCAAGCCCGGCGGCGTCCTGATCTATGAAACGTTTCTGATCGACAACCACGTACGGTACCAGCATCCTCGAAGGAAGGGCTTCTGTTTGAAGCACAACGAACTGCTGCACTTAACGCATCCACTGCGAGTGCTGCATTATGAAGAAGGCCCTTACCCTTCCCCGCTTCACCACAAACCTGCCATCACCGCACGGCTTGTGGCGCAAAAACCTTGACCGGCCCGCCGCCGGCTGCACGAAAGCAATCGCCCGTCGATGGCACGAATCGATCTTCACCTGCACACCCGCTACTCCGACGGCAGCCTGATGCCCGCGGAGGTCGTAGATCTGGCCCATCAAGCAGGCGTCACGGCCCTGGCCATCACGGATCACGACATCGTGGACGGCATTCCCCATGCCTTGAATGCCGCCACGCCGCTGGGCATCGAAATCATTCCCGGCGTCGAGTTGAGTTCTCGCCTGGACGGACAGGAACTCCACGTCCTTGGCTATTTCTTCGACTGGCAGGACTCGGCCTTCCGGGACCATTTGGCTCAACAGCGTCTTGCCCGAAACGTCAGAATTCCCCAGACCATCGAACGGCTGGACGCCTTGGGCCTTGAACTGTCCGAGGACGAAGTCAGGGCCAAGACCGGCTCCGGCTCCATCGGTCGCCCGCACGTCGCGCAGGCGTTAGTTGACAAGGGATACGTTCAGGATACCCGGGAAGCCTTCGAGCGATACTTGAAAGAGGGAGCCCCGGCCTACGTGCCGCGGATGCTCTCCGACATCCGGGACGTCATTGCCTGGATTCGCAATGCAGGCGGCGTTCCGGTTCTGGCACACCCGAAGTGGACCCGGTGTCAAGGAGAGTCCCTATACCGCTTGTGTGCCTGCTTAAAGGAGGCAGGGCTGTTGGGCCTGGAAGTGTTCTACAGCACCCATACGCGGATACAAACGTCCCGGTATCTTGAAATGGCCAAACGACTGGACCTGCTGATAACCGGCGGCAGCGATTTCCACGGCGCGGCAAACCCAGGCATTCAAGTGGGGCGAGGCAAAGGAAATCTCAAGGTCCCGGACACGTTATTGGAGCCCTTGCGACGCGCCGCCCGGCCATAACCGGTTGTGGAATTCGGTACTCTTGAAAAAGTATTATTAGCGATACTCTACCTCGAGAGGCGAGGGAGTTTGTTGCCGGATTACCTTGTGCTACTCCGGCCTACCCACCACCGGCCCGCTAATTTTCCGGGGCTTCGACGATGTGGTTTTCGAAGCGGGTGCAACCTTCGGCCAACAACCGGTTTGTCAGCATCTCACCCGGCCATTCGATCGGCAGGTCAGCCGTGAAGACCCAGACGTCCGGCGAGGTCCAGATCGGACCGTGATCTTCCGGAAGATCGGGGTCGAACAGGTCCGTCCAGACGGGCATGTAGACCCCGTTCCCGCATTGCGTGTGTAAATGGACGATAGCCCGGCTCCTGACCGGAGGATCGAGGTCATGCCAGACCGCCGCCGTTTCATCGGCCAGTCGATGGAGTCTCACCGCGTTTTGCGCGTCGAACATGCCGTACGCGGCATACACCGGCACTTCCAACATATTCGGCGCCAGGGCAATTTCAGGGCATTGCGCCATCAGACCTTGAAGCAGCGTTTCCCGTTCTTTGTCGGGGATACTTTCCGGGAGGGACGAATCGCTTGCCCCGATCAATTCAAACAGCAAAAAGGCTGTTGACTCGACGGGCGGATGCAGACGAGCGGTAACGGGTTGCCGGCGCTGGGAACCGGCCATACAGGACAAATGCTCGTGAAGTTGTTGAAGGGTCAAGAAATCAAGCGTCGTATCGGTCAGCAATCGCGGTTCGACCGTCACCACGGTTCCCGGAGGAACGTGCAAACACTCCCGGAGCAGTTCCGCAGTTTTTTCCGGATGAATCTTCAAGCCGAGAGGCGAGGCCAGATTCGCCTGCAGGGGCAACTCGATTGCGCCTAAAATCGCATAGGCCGGGTCGTCGTCATGATCGCTCTCGATCAAGACCGAACACGCGGCCTCCGCCAACAGGTCGAACAGCCACTCGGCCATTTCTTCATCCAACGCCGCCAGGACGGTGAGCACGTCATGCTCGCGGTCCTGTTCGAGCAACGCCTGCAGGACTTCGATGGCGAGTTCGGAATCACCGTGATCGTGCCGGCGGGCATTGATCAGGTGAATCAGGTCTCGGGTCAGGGGGTCCGGGCGATACCAACTGGACATGTGCGAAATTCAAAATCCCCGAGAATGTACTCTCACGTCAACTTGAGAGTGAGGATGACATCAACTCAATGTGCCGTCTTTTGTTTGTTGCCGATTACAAGATGCATTCTGCATACGGAAAATCCGATATGCAAGCCATTTCCTCCAAAAGCAGGCACCACGAACTTTCTCTACGGTTTCTCCAGGCAGCACGCCACGCCCCCACGGGCTTGGCGCAGTTTGACATGCCTGAAGGTGAGTGGTAAGAAAAGGGACATTGTGGCCATCGATCAGGATCTCGATTTCGACGACGAACTGGATGAGTTTGACGATCCTCGACGGAAACCTCCTCGCCGGTGGTTGAAGTTCATCCTGATCATCCTCTTGGCCGTGGGGATTTGGTACGTGGCGACGGAACCGGAGTTACGGTCTTCCGTCATGCAAATGGTCGCCACGGTACGCGGCGCACTCGATTCGCTCGCCGAAGATCCCGTTCCCCAACCCGAACCGAAAGTCCAGCCGCCGGCCCCGAAGATCCCTCCCGTTCCGGCCTTTCACGAAGGACAACTGGTCACCGTCGCGTTACGGGAAGGGCGTCAGTCTCGCTTTCAGTTACGCAATGCGGCCGAAGGAGAACAAGTGGGGCCTCTCGTGAAGACCGGCGACACCCTGACGGTGCTCGACGGGAGTCTCATCAAAAAACGGTGGGTCTACTTCGTCCAAACACATTCCGGAGACTCGGGATGGATTAAGGGCACCTACCTTCAATCTATGCCGTAAGTAGCATCCACGCAGATGCCCACCATCTCGGAAGCGCATTCTTATTGCACGTTAAAGGCGAAAGACAGCGGGAGCAATTTTTACTATTCATTTCTCTTTTTACCCCGTCCCCGCCGGGAAGCCATGTATACCGTGTACACGTTGTGTCACGAGTTGGACGCAGACGTCGATCACCCCCCTCACGGAGTGGATCCATGCGACCTGCTCGCGCAGTGGAGCCAGGAAATCGAGGCGGCGTATCAAGGCGTCCCGCAATATCCGGTGACGATCAGTCTTGCGGACCACGCCCGCAAGCTGGGCATCCCCCAGGACTATTTTCAAGAACTGATTGCCGGCATGGAAATGGATCTGACAATCAGACGGTACGCCACCTTTGACGATCTCTATCCCTATTGCTATCGCGTGGCCTCGATCGTCGGATTGATCTGTCTGAAAGTGTTCGGGACCATGGCCCCGCGCGCGCAAGACTATGCCGTCAACCTGGGCATGGCGTTTCAACTGACCAACATCATCCGCGACGTGGGAGCCGATGCCGACCGCGACCGGATTTACGTGCCGCAAGAAGACCTGGCCAGGTTCGGCTGTTCCGAAGAACAGATTTTGTCCGGGACCTCTTCACCCCAATTCATTCAACTCATGGAATTCCAGGCCGCCCGGGCTCACGACTACTATCGAAAAGCCAAAACCGTGTATGACGCCCTTTCATCGACCGATCGTCAATCCTTGCTCGTCGCGGAAATCATGCGCGACATTTATTTCAACCTCCTGACCCGTATAGAAGGCACGCGATTTGCCGTATTTTCTTCCCGCATTCGCGTTCCGCCGTTTCGTCGTGCAACTCTGGCCCTGGCCGCGTGGGTGCGCCGGTCGTTCCAAAACCGTGTATCCCGCCGCACGTGACGCAGGATTGGTCGTCGAAGATCCGTGTACAGGTCTCGTCGCCGACAAATTGACAACCAAAAACCCGCTTTCTATGATGTGACCCTGATGTCGCTCGCTGACCTCTGTGAATCCCTGCGCAACTGCCAGGAATGTCGTCTGGCTTCCGGACGGACCCAAGTTGTGTTCGGGAGCGGGAATCCCGAAGCCTCGATCATGTTTGTGGGGGAAGCCCCGGGGTTCCACGAGGACAAGCAAGGGGTGCCGTTTGTCGGCGCAGCGGGAAAACTGCTCACGGAATTATTGGAATCTGTCGGGCTTTCCCGGTCACAGATTTACATTGCCAACGTGATCAAATGCCGCCCTCCGCAGAATCGCGACCCCGAACCCGATGAAGTCGAGACGTGCAAGCCCTTCCTGTTCCAACAGATAGAATTGATCAAACCGCACCTGGTTTGTTCCATGGGCAACTTTGCCACCCAAACGCTGCTGGAAAGAAAAGTCGGGATCACCAAGGTCCACGGGCAACCGTTTGAATTACCGGCATTCCGGCTGTTTCCGCTGTTCCACCCTGCCGCGACCCTGCACAACGACCGCCTCCGGCCGTTGCTTCAAGAAGACTTTCAAAAATTGAAACGGCTCTTGGATGAGATGGCGGCTCCGCCGCGGGAGCCTGCGGCCCAGGTAACTGACAAACCCGAGCAAATGGATCTGTTTTGAGCCGGCTTGTCGGATGACGTTGCGTTAATCCGACCTGGGTGGGCCGTCCGAATCCTGGAGTTTCTCCTGACCCTCTGCTTCGGGTTCCTCGGATTCTTCGGATTCTTCGTCAGATGCGTCTTCTGTCTCTTCGAATTCTTCTTCCGGCGTTTCGAACCACTTCACCAGCATCTCTTCCCACCAGACTTCATCGACGTCCGCACCAGGATCGACTCCCAGGAACGATACGTCGGCTTCGGTCATGTCAGGATTGATGTCCGTGGGACGATGCCGGGCGCGATCGACCGCTTCCTTGGTTGCGTACCCACCGACGATCCAGGACGGCGGATCAGCGCGACGGGATTTATACGCTTGGAGTTGATGTTTGAAATAGACAAAGATATTCCGTTGCGCGGCATCTTCAAACCCGCTGGGCGGCAGGCTCAGGATTTTTTCGATTTTTTTCCGCCATGCCCGCTGGTCGTAGCGTGAGGTGACCAACTGCAGGGCTCTTGCTCCATCTTCAACGTCAAGTGGCATACCGACTCCTTCGGCTTACTCTCACATTCAATGCCCGCCCACCATCATCTCGCGGATGCGGATGGTGGGACTCGCCAGTTTCCCTCGAAAGATCAAATCATTCCCGATCGACTCGATATCCTGAAACATCTGTTTCAAATTGCCGGCGATCGTCACTTCCTCCACCGGAAAGGCCAATTCACCGTTTTCAATCCAAAAACCGGAGGCCCCGCGGGAATAATCTCCCGTGACCATATTCACGCCGAATCCGATCAATTCGGTGACGTACAACCCTTGGGTGACGGACTGAATGATCTCGTCGGGCGACTCGTCACCGGGATGAAAAAACAAATTCGTCGGAGACACGGTCGGATTGTCGCCGATGCTTCTGGACGCGTTGCCGGTGGACGCCATGCCCAACTTGCGTCCAGAATAGGTATCCAATAAATAGCTGGAGAGCACGCCCCGGTCGAGGATCATCGTCTTGCGGGTGGCGAGCCCTTCCCCGTCGAACGGGCGGGACCCGAGCTTGCCGGACAGGCAACCGTTGTCTTCGACGTTCACGTGTTGCGGGGCAATGGGCTTTCCCAATTGCCCTAACAAAAACGAAGCGCCTTTATACAGGGAATACCCGGAGACCGCACTCGCGAGGTGCCCCAACACACTGCACGCCATTTCCGGATCGAAAATCACGGGAACCCGTTGGGTCCCGACCTTTCGAGCCCCCAAGCGCCGGAGCGTCCGCTCCGCCGCAACCCGTCCGACCGACTCAGGATCATCCAATTCATGCCGTTTCCGCGAAACCGTATACCAATAGTCCCGCTGCATGCCTTGATCATCAGGGCCTTCGGCCACGGGCGCCACGGACAGGGAAAACCGGGAACTTCGATGGTACCCCAGAAACCCGTGCGTGTTCGCCAGCACCACCGCGCCAGAGGCCGAACCACATTCCGCCCCCTCCGAATTGGTCACACGGGGATCGACGTCAAGGGCGGCCCGTTCGGCTCGTTGCGCCGCGTCAATGGCCTCTTCCACGGGCATAGTGGTGGGATCGTACAGATCCAGATCGGGCACGTCGGTCGCCATCGCAGCCTGTTCCGGCAATCCCGACGTTTCATCCTCGGCCACGGCCTTCGCGAGAGCGCAGGTATCGGCCACCAACTGCTTGAGCGAGGTCTCAGAAAAATCCGAGGTGGACGCGCTGGCGGACCGCTTCCCGAAAAACACCCGAATTCCCAGACTCTTCTCCCGCGCCTTGCTCAACCGGTCCACGGTTGCCAATCGAACCTGAACCGATACGGAATCCCCTTCCGCTATCATGACGTCGGCTTCCGTCGCACCGCAGGTTTTGACCCGGTCGATCAACTCGGCAGCAAGTATCTTCAGAACTTCCGGGGATTCATGCATGATGGGGACAATAAATTGACTGGGGGTCGAGTGTAGAAGATTGTCGCGTGACAGCTTACGTGGCGGTACCTCCGACCGTAATCTCATCGATGCGAATCGTGGGCAACCCGACGCCAACCGGCACGGATTGGCCCTCTTTTCCGCAGGTCCCGATACCCGAATCCAATTGCAAATCATGGCCGACCATGGATACCTGCTTGAGCACGTCGGGCCCGCTCCCGATCAGGGTCGCCCCTTTGACCGGCTTCGTCACTTGGCCATCCTCAATCAGATAGGCTTCACTCGCCGAAAACACGAACTTGCCGTTTGTGATATCCACCTGTCCGCCGCCGAACGACACGGCATACAGGCCTTTCTTGACGGAGCGCAGAATATCTTCGGGTTCGGACGTGCCGGCCAACATGAAGGTATTGGTCATCCGCGGCAGCACCAGACTTCGAAAATCTTCTCGTCTGCCGTTGCCGGTCAAGGGAATACCCATGAGCCGGGCATTAAGACGATCCGTGATGTATCCACACAGGATGCCCTCTTCGATCAGGACGGTTCTGGTCGTGGGCGTGCCTTCATCGTCGATATTGAGTGACCCCCGCCTCGAGGGCAACGTGCCGTCGTCCACGATCGTGCACACGTCGGACGCGACGCGCTGGCCGATCAAATTGCTGAACGCCGACGTTTTCTTGCGATTGAAATCCGCCTCCAAGCCGTGTCCAACGGCCTCGTGCAAGAGAATTCCGGGCCAGCCGCCCCCCAAGACCACGGGCAGAATGCCTGCAGGCGCGTCCACGGCATCGAGATTCAGGATAGCCTGCCTGGCGGCTTCTCGTGCATACGCCCGCGCTCGGTCCTGTTCATGGTAAAAGGAAAAAGCCACGCGCCCGCCGCCCCCAAAAGTGCCGGCCTGTCGATTGGTGCCTTCTTCGGCAATACACGTCACTTGAAGCCGGGATAACGGCTGCACGTCACCGGCGCGCAAGCCTTCGGTCGTCGCCACCAGCATAACTTTATGATTGGTATTGATGGACGCCATCACCTTTGTAATGCGGGGATCATAGCGACGCGCTTCCTGATCGATCAGGTGAAGCAGGTCCACGCGCTCCTGCGTGGCGACGCCGGTCAGGGGCTGTTCAAGCGGATAGAGATTGTGCGTCCCGGCCGGCAGATGCGTGACGGGGACCGTGATGTCGCCTTGCGACGAGTCGGCAATATACCGGGCGGTATCCGCGGCAATTTCCAGATCCCGCCGCGACAATTCATCGGAATAGGCAAACCCGGTTTTTTCCCCGGACGTAGCCCGGACCCCTGCGCCCTGGGAAATGCTTTTGACGGCCCGTTTGACGATACCTTCCTCCATGGACACGGATTCGGAAATCGTGGATTCAAAATAAATGTCCGCGTAATCCACCGCACGGACGTGCACCCGGGCCAAGGCCTGCTCGACCTCACGTTCCTCCAAGGCAAAATGTTCGAGTTTTACAACCGGCTGAGACATAGGTCTACACTTAACACGCCCGCTGAAAATTGCGCAACAAAAGGAATTACCAAGAAGAGTTGGAGGGCTCACAGGACAGACGTGGACACTTTCGTTTTCTCCTTTCGTCATCCCCGACCCCGATCGGGGATCCAGCGTCTTTGCTTGTTCTGTTTGTGAGGAACAACGACCCTGGCCCCTCGCGTGCGCAAGGGTGACAGAAAGAGAAAAAAAGGGTGCCATCGCCTGGGTGCAGGCTGACCATACCGGGTTGCCCACCATCGCCTCAGTCGCCAATCTCCGGAACCATTCCTGCTTCGCCACCAACCCGCGTGCAAAGATGTGGACTCATACAATGGTTTGACAAGGCCTGGGCTCACGATTAGACTGTTTTAACGAGCACATCACCATCACGCGCGCGATGCATTCCTTCACGAATACTGATGCCTTATCATTCGACACAGTCCTTCATGGAATTCACGGAGGACGATCTCCTCTCCCAACTTGACCAGGACGCATTGCCCCGTCACGTGGCCGTCATTATGGATGGGAACGGTCGCTGGGCTTCACAGCGCGGCCTGCCCCGCATTGCCGGACACCGGGAAGGGTTGGTTGCCGTCCGGGACGTGCTCAATGCCTTTTACCGGCTGAGGATTCCCATCGTCACGGTCTACGCGTTCTCTCAAGAGAACTGGAATCGCCCCCAAGCCGAGATCGACTTACTCATGACGCTGCTCCAAGAATTTCTGCATCAGGAACGGCAGACGTTCCAGGAAAGAAAAACCCGGTTTTTCCCCATTGGCTTACTGAACGAGCTTCCGGATTCCACGCAAGACCTGGTGCACGCCGTGGCTCAGGAGACCGAGCATTTCACCGGCCATACCGTGGCAGTCGCACTGAGTTATGGCGGACGCTCCGAAATTATCGACGCCACGAATCGCCTGATTGAAGACGTGCGATGCGGAAAAATCCCGGCGGGGTGCGTTCATGAAACTCAATTCGAGCAATACCTGTCTACTGCCGGTCTTCCGGACCCGGACATCCTGATCCGCACGAGCGGAGAAGCAAGAATCAGCAATTTCCTGCTCTGGCAAATCGCGTATACGGAACTCTATTTCACCAAGACCCTGTGGCCGGATTTTCGGCGACGCGACGTGTTGTTGGCGCTGCTCGATTACCAGAAACGGAATCGTCGTTTCGGTCGTCTTCCACATGTCGCCTCTCCTCAAAACAGGCTGTGAGCACGAGTAATGTGGTTGAGCCTGCTTCCGGCAACCAGTCAGATCATCCAAGGCCCTTCATAGCCCGCCCTTCCACGTTCCGGTTTAATCCCAAGCGCGTCTACTCCGCCTTGGTTTTGCTTCCTCTATTGTACGTTCTCACCCGGCATCTTCCGCCGGTGGCGTTCTTTGTTTTCATCGCCGTCATTGTTCTGGTCGCACAATGGGAATTCCTGGGACTCTTCTTCGAGAAGCACCACCTGCCTCAACACGCCCTCGTGAGTTTGCCGGGAGCATTGCTGGTTCTGCTTGCCATGCAATGGCCGGCGGTGCTCGATTCTTCCCTGATTCTCTCGATTATCCTCGTGAGTCTCCTCTGCTATCAGGTCAGCTTCGCTCCTTCGGAATCCCGCCATCTTGCCATGGTCGTCATACCGTTCGGGATTCTCTACGTCGGGTCCACCCTCGGTCACTTTCTCTGGCTGAGAAACCAACACGACGGAGCGTTGCTGGTGTTCTTCGTGCTATTGGTAACGTGGGCAGGTGACGCCGCCGCGTACTACGTCGGGAAAACGTGGGGCTCGCGGCCGCTGGCGCCCCGCTTGAGCCCCAACAAAACCGTCGAAGGATTTTTAGGAGGCCTGATTGCAGCCCCACTCATTGCCTGGCTCGGCCACCTCTGGTTTCTCCCGGCCTTCACGCTGGTCGACTGCCTGATCCTGGGGATACTGTTCACCATACTGGGTCTGCTGGGAGATCTTTCCGAGTCGGTCTTGAAACGAAACGCCGGCGTCAAGGATTCCGGCTCCCTGATTCCCGGGCACGGAGGCATGTTGGACCGCGTGGACAGCCTGCTTCTCAACGCGCCGGCTTTCTATTATTATATGGAGTTCGTACAATAGTCGCTGACCGGCCGAACCTTTTCGTATGAAAATGGCCAAGCCCATCCCCGAATCTGTTAGTCCGGGCGAAGCGCCTGTCCTGACCTTGTCGAAGGGAATGAGTGAACACGTACAGGAATGACGGAAGGAGGGACAGGGTGTCCATACAATGAAACAGATCGTTCTCCTCGGGTCAACGGGCTCCATCGGAGACAGCACCCTCGACATCGTCGCCAAATTTCCGGATCAATTTTCGATCCTGGGATTGGCAGCCCGGCACAGTGACGAAAAACTGGAAAAACAGGTCCGTTCGTTTCGCCCGAAATACGTAGCTTTGGCTGACCCTGTCGCGGCCCAGCGGCTCCGTGTTCGCCTGAACGATCCGGTGGTCCAGATCCTCGACGGACCCGGCGGCGTCACGGAAGTGGCGACCCTGCCAGAAAGTGATCTGGTGATCTCGGCCATCGTGGGCGGAGCTGGCTTGGTCCCGACCATGGCCGCGATTCAAGCGGGTCGCCGGGTGGCCTTGGCCAACAAGGAACCCATGGTCATGGCCGGGCAACTGATGCAAGCCGAGGCGCACCGCCAAGGCGTCCCCGTGTTCCCCGTAGACAGTGAACACAGTGCAATCTTTCAATCACTCGCCGGCCATCGACGAGAAGACGTCCGTCGCATCATCCTGACGGCTTCCGGCGGTCCATTTTGGGACTGCACCAAGGAAGACATGGAGACCGTGACGCCGGAGCAGGCGCTCAAACATCCGAATTGGGACATGGGCGCGAAGATCACCGTGGATTCGGCAACTCTAATGAATAAAGGGTTGGAAGTCATCGAAGCCCGGTGGCTGTTTGATTGTCCTCCCGCTCAACTGGACGTGGTGGTGCACAGGGAAAGTATCATCCATTCTCTGGTAGAATATCGCGATGGATCGGTGATCGCGCAATTGGGCTTACCCGATATGCGAACCCCGATCAGCTACGCCATGGATTACCCTCGACGCGTGCCCTTGGATCCGCCCGCGTTGGATTTATGGAAATACGGCAAATTGACGTTCTATGAACCTGATCCCGTGCGATTTCCCTGTCTGCGGCTGGCCTATGAAGCGTTGGAGCACGAGGGCACCTGCCCAGCGATTCTCAATGCCGCGAACGAAGCAGCGGTGGATGCGTTTCTGCATCACGGGCTCCCCTTCGGGCGCATTGCCAACGTCATCGAGCGAACCGTACAATGTGCCGACGTGCAACCACTCACGTCATTGGAGGATGCCTTGGAGGCGGACAGGTGGGCCAGGGACAAGGCCGCAGAATTTATCCGCACTGGATCCTGACGTGAACATTCGCCGCTACAAGTGACCTGATGACTCCCGATATCATCTACGTGATCGTTCAAAAAATCTGGTGGTTTTTTGTGGTGTTGGGTGTCCTCGTGACCTTTCACGAGTTCGGACACTTTATCGTGGCGCGTTGGGCCGGGGTCAAAGTATTGAAATTTTCCTTGGGCTTCGGACCCAAACTCCTGAGTCGTCAAATCGGAGACACGGAATATCTCATTTCGGCCATTCCCCTCGGCGGATACGTCAAGATGTTTGGGGAAGAGACTGATGAGCCCGTGCCGCCGGATGAGCGGAAACTCTCATTTTCCCACAAACCGTTATGGAAACGGACCCTCATCGTGGCGGCCGGACCGGGATTCAATTTTTTCCTGAGTTACCTGATTTTTTCAGCCTGGCTGGCCGTGGGTGCTCCCCTGCCCATCCCGACGTTCGCGGAACTCTCCCCCACGATCGACGCCGTCAGGCCGGACTCGCCGGCCGGCCAAGCCGGGCTGCAGGCCGGGGACCGGATCTCGAGAATCGACGAACACGATATTACCACGAAAAATGAAATCTATGCCGTGGTAGCCGAAAGCGGTGGACGTTCGCTCGCCGTCGAAGTGCACCGGGGCGATGCCCTGAAAACGTTCCTTGTCACACCCGAACTCTACGATCCGGAGGACGTCGAGCACCCCCTGTACGTCATCGGCATCGAAGAGGCGGCTCCCGTCGTGACGGCCGTCATGCCGGATATGCCGGCCGCCCAGGCCGGGCTCAAGGAAGGGGACCGCATCATCGAGATTCAAGGAGAGACGATTCAGACCTGGTCACAGATGACCCGCATCATCAAGGCTCATCCTCATGACTCCCTCAGCATGCAGGTTGAACGTGAAGGCACAGTGCTCACGTTGACGATCATCCCCGAACCGCATGAAGTCAAGGATCAGGGAATATCGACCACGATCGGAAAAATCGGCATTATGGGATCAGGGCGGTCGGTGATCCGTGCATCCTCACCACTCACGGCCGTGTTCCAGGGCGTGCAGGCCACGTGGGGATGGTCCGAACTCACCGTGATCGGCATTTATAAAATGCTGACCGGAGAAATCTCCTCAAAAAACATCGGGGGGCCCATCATGATTGCCAGTGCCTCCGGCACGGCGGCCGAACGGGGCATCCCCGACATCATGTTCTTCGTGGCCATCCTGAGTATCAACCTGGGTATTCTCAATTTGTTGCCGATTCCCGTCTTGGACGGCGGCCACCTGTTCTTCTTCGCCTGTGAAGCGATCCTGGGCCGTCCGCTGGCCGAACGGCAGCGCGAATTCACTCAACAGGTAGGGATCGTCCTGCTCTTCGGGATTATGATTTTCGCGTTTTTCAACGACATCCAACGCTTGCTTCAGTAGTCCCGACGCTTGTTCTCAACGTAACCTCGCCGTCGTGCCGTCAGAACGCGCGTTCGCAGTCAATCCATGAAACCCGCCCGGGCCATCGAAGAAAGTCTCATTGACCGCCTTGCACGGCCATTTCAGATTTTCGCCGCTCACAAATTATCGGGCGCCGTGCTGCTGCTGGCAACCCTGATCGGATCGGTTCTGTTATTGCTGATGGTGCGCCACGTTCCGGAAAGCGCTTGAATCATCGAGCCGTAGCATTTATATATAGCCACTTGAAAAATTTCCGGACGTGTCCTTCCCGGCGGCAGGGCTCACCGGCGTCACAATGACAAAAGGAGCACGTCTGGTATGCGAACAAGCCGACTGTTTATTCCGACCCTCCGGCAAACCCCTGGTGAGGCTGAAGTCGTCAGCCACCGGCTCATGTTGCGAGCCGGCATGATCCGAAAGGTCGCGGCTGGAATCTACACCTATCTTCCGTTGGGCCTGCGCGTTCTCAAAAAAATCGAATCGATCATTCGCCGGGAAATGAATCGCGCCGGGGCGCAGGAGTTGTTGATGCCGGTCCTTTCTCCGGCGGAACTGTGGCGGGAAACCGGACGATGGGATTTTTACGGCAAGGAATTGCTTCGATGCCAGGACCGGCACGACCGCGATTTTTGCTTCGGCCCCACGCATGAGGAAGTTATCACGGACCTCTTCCGGCGCGAGATCCGTTCCTATCGACAACTCCCCATGAACTGCTACCAAATCCAAACCAAGTTCCGCGATGAAATCCGTCCCCGTTTCGGTTTGATGCGCGGGCGCGAATTCATCATGAAAGACGCCTACAGTTTCGATGCCGATGAAGAAAGTGCACGCCTCAGCTATCAAAAAATGTACGACGCCTACGAGCGAATCTTTACGCGCTGCGGTCTCGAATTCCGTGCGGTTGAAGCGGACACCGGACTGATCGGCGGCAGCATGTCGCATGAATTCATGGTTCTGGCCGATACCGGAGAGGAAACGATCGTATACGACGAAGGAGGATCCTATGCCGCCAACGTCGAGTTGGCGGAAGCGCCGCCTCCGGCTGAAGAAGACGATACCGCGCCGCTCGCCCTTGAAACCGTGCAGACCCCGGGGACCAAAACCGTCGAAGAAGTCTGCACCTTTTTGAAGGTTTCACCGGATCGTCTCGTCAAAACCCTGCTCTACCAGACATCGGCCGGCGACGTCATTGCGATCCTGATTCGCGGCGACCACGAGGCGAATGAAATCAAAATCAATCGTTTCCTGGGAACGACGGAGATCAGGCTGGCAAGTGCGGAGACCGTGAGCACCGTATCGTCCGCACCGGTCGGCTTCGCCGGACCGGTCGGGCTCACGGATATCCGCATCATCGCGGACCACGCGGTCAAGGCCATGCGGAATTTCGTCGTCGGCGGAAACAAAAACGATACCCACCTGATCAATGCAAACTGGGAACGGGATTTTGCGGTCGAAGCATTCCTCGATCTGCGCCTGGCCCGAGCCGGCGACCGGTCGCCTCGAAGCGATGACCGGCTGCAGGAAGCCAAAGGCATCGAAGTCGGCCACGTCTTCCTATTGGGGACCAAGTACAGTCAAGCGATGAATGCGACGTTTCTGGATGCGGACGGGCAGGAAACACTGGCGATCATGGGATGTTACGGCATCGGCGTCAGCAGGACCGCGGCCGCGTCCATCGAACAGAACCATGACGACAAAGGCATGATATGGCCCGTGCCCATTGCACCGTTCCACGTTCATCTCTTGCCGGTGACGGCCTCGGAGCAGGTCGTCCAAACAGCCGGCATGCTGTATGATGCGTGTATCGAGACCGGCGTGGAAGTCTTATGGGACGACCGCGATGAACGGGCCGGCGTGAAATTCAACGACGCCGACCTGATCGGGGCCCCATTTCATGTCACCATCGGTGACCGGGGCCTGAAGCAAGGCGTGATCGAACTCAAGCAACGCAACACCGGAGAAGTACGGCAACTCCCGCCGGCTGACGTGATTCCCCACGTGCAAGAGTTGCTCGCTCCTTATGATCTGCCGGTAGTGTAGCCGAAAGAGCGTCAGATGACGCCTCGGCCAATCTGGCCTGCAGTCTCCGAATTTGTTCTTTTCACATCAATTGACATGGGAAAGAACCGAATGATAGCTTTACTCGGATTCCGCGTATTACTGTGCGCAGTGAACTGATTGTAGATATGATTACGCAAATGAACGTGCGGGGGCTGTTGTTTGACCCCTATAACAACGCCTATATCGTCATCCTTCGGGACGAGGAAAACTCCGATATGCTTCCGATTTGGGTCGGGAAATCCGAAGCGAGCGCCATCAGTTTTGCTTTGGAGAACGTAGACCCGCCACGTCCCATGACGCACGATTTGATGAAGTCGATTCTGGACAACGTGGATGCCAAAATCTTGAGCGCCGTAGTCACTGACTTAAAAGATAATACGTACTATGCCAAGATTCATCTCTGGTACGGCGATTCGGAATATTCGATCGATTCAAGACCCAGTGACGCCATAGCCCTGGCGTTGCGCGCCGAAGCCCCAATTTTTACCAAGGAGGAAGTTCTGCAAAAACAGAATTCCGAGGAATTGGAGCGATGGCTCGAAAATTTAAAGCCTGAGGATTTCGGCAAATTCGAGACGTAGCGCTGGATGCCCTCTCGTTAAACGGAACCCGTTGTTCACCATAGTCATGAACGTGGAACACAATACAGATCTCGTCCCGTTAAAAGTTCACGGCGTGCTGGTTGATCCCAATACGGATACCCAGATCGTCATCCTCCGCGACGAAAACAGCGCCGACGTGCTTCCCATTTGGGTGGGCACGGCCGAAGGCACGGCCATTCGCCTGGCCTTGGAAGACGTGGTTCCACCCAGACCGATGAGTCACGATTTGATTACGAGTCTCTCGACTCACTTGGGTATGAAAATCTCTCAGGTCGTGGTGTCGGACGTCCAAAACAACACGTACTACGCCACGGTGCACGTATCTTTGAATGGACTCGAACGAACAGTGGATTCCCGACCGAGCGATGCTATCGCCTTGGCCCTGAGGACCAAGTGTCCGATTTACGTGACACCTGACGTTCTCAAGAAAAAAGCCGGTGACAACTTGGATGCGTGGCTGGCTAAACTCGACCACAAAGAATCGCAGTCATCCGAAACATAACTGGAGAATCACTGATGCGCAGCTTTCAAGCCAAACCCCACGAGATCGACAGAAAATGGTATATTCTGGACGCCAAGGGCATCCCGCTCGGTCGCTTGGCGACTCAAGCCGCCACGCTGCTCCGGGGCAAGCATAAACCGACGTTCACGCCCAACGTGGATACGGGCGATCACGTGATCGTCATCAATGCCGAAGCGATTCGGCTGACCGGGAACAAATTGAAGGATAAAACGTATTATCACCATACCGGATATCCCGGCGGGATCAAATCCATCACCGCCGAGCAGCTCTTGAAAAAAGCCCCCACGGAAATCGTGTCCAAAGCCATTCACGGTATGCTTCCGCATAGCCCATTAGGGAAAAAAATGGCTAAAAAATTACGCGTCTACGTAGGGACGGAACACCCGCACGTTGCGCAACGTCCGCAACCTTGGTCATAACCACTTGCTAAACGTTACAGGAAAGGCCCTTGCCGATGATCAGTCAACGACACTATGCCACGGGAAAACGTAAATATGCGATCGCCCGCGCTTGGATCGAACCGGGTCCTCCGGACATTACGGTCAACGGCCGAACGCTCGACCACTATTTCACCCTGCTTGCACATCGCATTCAGGTCGAAACGCCGCTTGAACTGACGAATACCCGGGGACAGTTTCGCATCAAAGCCTCGGTCTGCGGTGGAGGTGGCGCCGGGCAGGCAGGAGCTCTTCGCCATGCCATAGCCAAAGCCTTGGTGAAAGCAAACCCGGATTTTCGCGCGACTCTCAAGAAAGAGGGCTTGCTGACGCGCGACCCCAGGGTGAAAGAAAGGAAAAAATACGGGCAAAAAGGTGCTCGAAGCCGATTCCAATATTCCAAGCGTTAACCACGCGGGCATTCCAGGATGGTGACGAAAAAAGGGAAGGCTTTGATGCCTTCCCTTTTTTCGTCTGGATGAACAATCATGCGTCTCACTCGATTACAAGTAGCCGTATTGGGAGCCAGTGGATATACGGGCGGGGAACTCCTCCGCCTATTGGACGGTCACCCGTACGTCACGGTCACCCACGTGACCGCTGATAAGTCCGTCGGCCTGCCGGTGACCTCCCTATTCCCTCACCTCGAAACGTTCCATGAGTTCCGTTTTGCGCCACTGGACGTTGCACCCATCCTGAAAAAGGTCGACGTGGTGTTTTCATGCCTGCCGCACACGAAAGCCATGGAGCCGGTAGCAGCCTGCGTCCGAGCCAAAACCCCTGTGATCGACCTGAGTGCCGACTTTCGACTCACAGAGACGAAAACCTATGAACAATGGTACGGCACCCCGCATGCATCACCCGCGTTGCTCAAAAAGGCGGTGTACGGGCTTCCGGAACTTCATCGAACGCGGATCCGGCGCGCGCGACTGGTTGCCGCACCGGGTTGCTACCCGACGGCGGCCATTCTGCAGTTGGCGCCGTTACTGGCCCATCGGATGATTCAAGCAGGCACCATTGTCGTCGATGCCAAGTCCGGCATTTCAGGGGCGGGACGAAGCCCTGGCCTGAACTATCATTTTCCTGAAGCGCATGACTCCCTGACGGCCTACAGCGTCGCCCGGCACCGCCACACGCCTGAAATCGAACAGGAACTGAACCGGCTCATGGACAGTTCGAAAGGAAAAGGGAGACGCGCACGCGTTCTCTTTACGCCTCATCTGATCCCGATGAACCGAGGACTCCTGAGTACAGCCTATGCCAAACTCCGGACCCCACTCACGAACAAGGCCGCCACGATGCTGTATAAAGATTTTTATGCGAACGAACGATTTGTCAGAATCCGGGAAACCTCGACGGCCATCAGTCCGATCCACGTTCGAGGATCGAATTTTTGTGATATCGGCGCGTTTGTGGATGAACGGACAAACCACGTCATCACTGTGTCAGCCCTGGACAACCTGGTCAAAGGTGCAGCCGGACAAGCCATCCAATCCATGAACCTGATGCTGGGATTTCCGGAAGAGACGGCGCTGACGGCACCGGGCATTTTCCCGTAAGCGCGACAATCCCCATGTTCCTCATCCGCGACGTGTATTCCCCGTGAACGTGACAAAGATCAAAGGCGGCGTTACGGCCCCGACCGGCTTTCTGGCCGCCGGCATTCACGCCGGCATTAAGCCGTCACCCCTGCTGGACCTCGCCCTGTTAACATCCATCCATCCCGGGATTATGGCAGGCGTGTTGACACAAAATCGGATTGTGGCGCCTCCCGTCCTTTTGTGTCGCCGGCAACTCAAAAAACACACCGGACAGGCCATTATCATCAACAGCGGTAATGCCAATGCGTTCACCGGGTCACAAGGGACGTCGGACGCCATGGAAATGCGTCAACTCGTGTCTACGACCTTACGTCTTCCCGTCGGTTCGGTGTTTGTGGGGTCGACGGGAGTCATAGGCCGCCCGCTGCCGATGCCCGCCATCCGTGACGCCGTCCCGCCTCTCATCCGGCTACTGAGCCGGTCCGGTCATAAGCTGGCGGCGCAAGCCATCATGACGACGGACACCAGACCTAAAGAGGTTGCCGTGCAGGCCAAGGTAGGAGGACAACTCGTGACGGTCGGCGGAATGGCCAAAGGCTCCGGCATGATTCATCCCGATATGGCCACCATGTTGGCCTATCTCACCACCGATGCGGCGATTACTCCTCGGGCACTGCAAGCCGCGTTGACACGAGTCGTCAACGAAACCTTCAATTGCATCTCCGTCGATGGAGACACCAGCACGAATGACACGGTGTTGTGCCTTGCTAACGGACGCGCCGGAAATTCAACGATCCAGATGGGTACGCCCCAATGGATCACGTTCTCCACCTTGTTGCACGAGGCCTGCCTGTCGCTCGCGCTTCAAATTTGCCGGGATGGAGAGGGATGCACCAAAATTGTCGAGATCATTGTGCGGGGCACGCGAAGCCACCGCGAAGCGAAGAAGATCGCGCAAACGATTGCGACGTCGCCGTTGGTGAAAACCGCCGTTTTCGGCGAAGACCCCAACTGGGGGCGAATCGTGGCTGCCGCGGGCCGGGCTGGCGTGAAGTTCAATCCTGCCAGGATCGGCTTGGCATTCGACAAGACCCGTGTGGTGCAGAACGGTCAACCAGTCGGAGACCGGGCCGACAACCAAGCCCAACGGATCATGCGAAAAAAACAATACGTCATGACGCTCTCATTGGGAAATTATCCGGGTTGCGCCAGACTCTGGACTACGGACCTGACCTACGAATACGTGCGGATCAACGCTTCCTATACCACGTGACACGTCCCTTCCAGGCTGTACCGTCACACGTTTACAGGTGAAACAACGTGGATGGGTTGAAAGCACTGCCAAAAAGTGTACAATATCGGTTACCCTACATCTTGTAGGCTGTGAATCGCTCCTTCGGTAGTGAACGTCAACATGTTGTGGTTAAAGAGATCCCGTCAAGCATTCAATTATCGTACAATCCCGTGATTGATTTCCCCTAATCTCCGAACAGGCTTATCGCCATGCCAAAAATGAACGGATCGATTTCCTTGCAGACGCGGCTGATCCCTTTGAGCATTCTGTTTGTCATCACCATGCTTCTCCCCGGCTGTATGATCGTGAAAACGACCTATGACGTTGTTGCCGGCACCGTTAAAGGGACGTACAAACTGATTAAAGGGGTTTATACCGTAACAGCCGGGACGGCCAAAGTCACTTACAAGATCGGAAAATTTGCGTTCGAGGTCGTACAGGCTCCATTCGACTGGCCCCTGACTCATGATGAGATTGAAACGATCGGCGGGTTGCCGGTTAAGGAAGCCATTCGACAGGGCCGGGTCAAATGGGCCCCGTACGTCGTGAAAGGCAGACGCTACGTGCCCATGAACGTCAGCCAGGCACAACGCTATGAAGAAACGGGAATCGCATCATGGTACGGGGAAGAAACCCGGCGGCAACAAGGAGGGCACATGACCGCGAACGGCGAAGCGTTCAATCCCATGGGCTTGACCGCCGCGCATAAATACCTGCCGTTACCGATCAACGTCGAAGTGACGAACCTGGGAAACGGTCGATCGATTATCGTTCGAGTCAATGATCGTGGGCCCTTCCCCAGTGTCAATAATCCGAATTCCGGAAAGCGCATTATCGACTTGAGTTATGGAGCTGCCAAAAGACTGGGGTTCCACAGAAAGGGGTTAACCAGAGTCCGCGTCAAAGTCATCCCCGTTCAGGTCGAAACCTAGACACCTTTCCCGCGGGATTCCGAACCGGCGAACGTCCGTTCAGCAGCCTGGTCCCGACTTTGCGAACAGATTAATGGGAGCCTGTCCTGAGCGGAGCCGAAGGAAGCGAAGTCGAAGGGTCAGAATTCATCGCGGGTTTCGAGCGATTTGCAAGCTCCGAACACCGTCAGCAGGATAATTCCCCGGCGTGCGGCTGTTCGACTCCGGTACCGTAACCGGGTGGGACGTTTCAGGCTCTCCTTGGCAACGACGCGTGCCGGGATAACATTCGGCAATTCAGACGTCACCTCTTCGGGCTGGACGCTCTCAAAAACCGGTGAAGAGAGAGACGTCTCCTGGACGATCGATTCTTCCTGATACCGCGTATAGCGTTCGATCTGCTCCCGCAACCAACTCCCGATGGAAGCAATAAACCAGACCAACAGCACGATTCCAAGAAAGACAAATGCCTCGACGGTCATCCCATTGCCTCACGTCACGGCTTGGAGTCAGGACTTTCTTCGTCGCTCCCGATGGCCTCTCGCATGGCGGTATCGGCCTGCACGTTCTTCATTCGATAATAATCCATGAGTCCGATATTGCCCTTCCGAAACGCCTCGGCCATGGCGCGTGGCACTTCGGCTTCGGCCTCGATCACCCGGGCCCGCATTTCCTGTTCCAAGGCCACGGCCATGGCCCGCCGCTCTTCGGCCTTGGCCTGCGCAATCTGCTTATCGGCGTCAGCCTGGTCGATCTGCAACTTCGCCCCGATATTTTCACCCACGTCGACGTCCGCGATGTCGATGGATAGAATTTCAAACGCGGTCCCGGCATCCAACCCCTTTTGGAGAATATGTTTCGAGATTTCATCGGGATTTTCCAACACGTCCTTGTGCGTGCCCGACGAACCGATGGTGCTCACCATGCCCTCACCCACCCGGGCAATGACCGTTTCCTCCCCTGCCCCGCCGACAAGCCGGTCGATGTTCGCTCGAACCGTCACGCGGGACACGGCAATCAGTTGAATGCCGTCTTTCGCCACCGCGGTAATCCTCGGGGTTTCGATCACTTTCGGCAACACCGACATCTGCACGGCTTCCAATACGTCACGACCGGCCAGATCGATAGCCGCTGCGCGCTTGAAGGGCATGGGGATGTTCGCCTTGTCCGCGGAGATCATGGCATTCACCACTTTCACCACGTCGCCGCCGGCAAGGAAGTGGGCTTCGAGATCATTGGTGGGAATTTCCAGGCCGGCCTTGACCGCGCTGATCCGTGCCGTGACCACGGTGCCGGGCGGCACCCGGCGAAATCGCATGCCAACCAGGGTCAGGAGCCCCACGTACGCATTCGAGGCCCAGGCCGCAATCCAGAGTGGAATGGGGATGAGGTACAAGAACCCCACCATGGCAATGCTGACGACCAACAATAGAGCGAGGGTGCCGAAGACCTGCATTTCTGCGCCCATGAGGAGCCTCTCCTTTCGACCCGTATGAACAAGGGTAGGGAATATCGGAACTGTAACACAAATCAGGAAGGAATGGCTCGAATTTCAGGGCGTCATTATTCAGATTTTAGGGTGTTATGAGAGAAGATGGGCCAAGCTGTCATCCTGAGCGAAACGAAGGATCTCGTAGTTGAAGTACTCGGTTATTGAAGAAATGATCGATTCCCCGGACGCTTATGCAGCTTGTGAAGCAGGTTTCCTGGAGCCCAATCCAGCCGATTGTTTTGCCATTTTCGGATAGACTGTTTCTCCGCAGTTCAAACATCGTAAAGTCTCGATACGAAGAAAAGGACCGTCCGGATCATAAAAATGATCTCTGACCATAAGACCTTCACATCGTGGACATTTCATCTGGTATCCCTCCTTGGTTTCGACTGCTCCGACGTATCCAAACACAGTCTTTCGTAGATCGTTCCGCAACGAATTGTGCGTGTTTTTTACCTATAGCTCTATCCATAACCAGTTTTAGCGGCAAATCAAGGCCGCGGGCCCATGGAAATAGTTTTCCCAGGGTTCCGTTAGCAGCCACCATTCTCCACGTTCAACGTAACCATTTGATTATAAAGTAAAAATAAGTCAATCACTCTCAATGAAATCCATGGCCATAAACAGGATTTTTCCTCTTTCATGAGGTCATTATGCCCCTAGCCGTGGCCGGAACCGGTTTGCTAGTATGCATGTCCCATGGAAATCGGCATTGTCGGACTTCCCAACGTCGGTAAATCGACGATCTTCAACGCGCTGACGTCAGGAGACGCGGTCGCGTCGAACTTTCCGTTTACGACCATCGAAGCGAACCTCGGCGTCGTCCCCGTTCCTGACTCCAGGCTGGACCGCCTGACGGAACTGTTCAAACCACAAAAGACGACTCCCGCCTTTTGCCGTTTCGTCGACATCGCCGGCCTGGGCAAAGGCGCTGCGCAAGGCGAAGGTCTCGGCAACAAATTCCTGGCCCACATCCGTGAAGTCGACGCGATCCTGCACATGGTCCGTCTCTTTCAGAATGCCAATGTTGAACACACGTTGGGCGACATTGACGCGCAGCGGGACATCGACGTCATCGAAACCGAATTGATGCTGGCGGATCTCGAAAGTGTCACGAAGCAATTCGACAAAATCTCGGGCAAGGCCAGGACCGGGGATGCGGCATCGAAAGAGACGCTGGAATTACTCAATATCCTGAAGAGTGGACTCGAAGAAGGCAAACCCGCACGGACACTCGGACTTGCCCCCGAGACTCTCAAACCGTTCTCCCTGCTGACCGCAAAACCCGTCCTGTACGTCGGTAATGCCGACGAGCACACGGACCCGGCCGTGGTGGAGGCGTTTCAGGCATGTATCCAAAAACTTGACGCGGAATCAGTCGTACTCTGCGGCAAATTGGAAAGCGAATTGGCCGAGCTGTCAGGCGAGGACCGCAACCTGTTCATGGCTGACCTGGGCATGACGCACAATGGCCTGGAACGGGTCATCGTGGCTGCGTACAACACGCTGGGACTCTGCTCGTATTTTACCGGAGGCCCCAAGGAAGTCCGGGCGTGGACGATCCCCGTGGGAGCCAAAGCCCCTCAAGCCGCCGGCGTGATCCACTCTGACTTTGAAAAGGGATTTATCAAAGCCGACGTGTACGGCTTTACGGACTTGGATCGCTACCGGTCAGAGCAAACGCTGCGAGAGAAAGGCCTCATCCGGTTAGAAGGCAAGGAATACGTGGTCAAAGACGGCGACGTGTGTCACTTCAAGTTCAACGTGTAAGACGGACTTCCATGAACGCCCTGTTTTATCCCGTTCACCTCTGCCATGCGCGCACCTTGAAGCTTCTCTTAGCAGAATATGACGTTGTCCATTTTCGCGATTTCATGGCCCTGCAACTGACGCCATTCATGGGAGCGACGGCTTTTCCCGACCGGATGGGCGACGACTATCCTGAATTACTGGATGCGGGACGAATCATCCAAGGTCACAACGTCAGTGGCACCTTACATCCTGATATGATTGCGGCAATTGATCGGGATTTAGCCGATCCGGCATGGCGCTCCATTTTCCATGACGCCTTGTCGGATGACTATCACTTTCAGCGTACGTTGTTTGATGAGTCGGAAATTCGCAAACGAGGGAACGGCGACTCCGTAGAAATTCCCCTGTTATCCGGGTTCAGAACTCCCGGCTGGCCAACAACCCCTTTTTCGGTTGAGTTGGTCAAAACCCTGAGTCGCCAGTCTGGTCCTCACCAACACGACCCGAGGTTCGAGTATGGTTGGGCATTGGTCAAAACGAGCGCGGCGTTGGCCTATACCATTCAACTGTGTCACCAACTTCACGGTACGGCCGTGACGGATTCGGCTTCGCATCATCGTCTGCTCGCACAATCCTGTGACAGAGAACGGATCGGACTCACCAACTCCTGCGTCAAACGTGAAGGGTACTAAGAGATGCGTCAGACTCCTGCCCGCTTGAATGGGCAGGAGTCTCCCTGCTAGAGGACCGTCTCCGGACCCTTCGGTTTCCATTGCCTGGCTAAGGCTTCGGCTTTTTCAATTTGTGCGGGCGTCATTTCCTCTTCCAGCATGGCTACGGCCTGGACCGCCGGGTCCATGCCCTGTTCCGCCGCAAGGAAGGCCCATTGATACGCCTGGATGTAATCCTGCTTAATACCCTCACCCTTGTAGAACATCAGGCCGACGTGATTCTGTCCCGCCGCGTTCCCCTGCTCCGCCGCCCGCAAGAACCACCGAAAGGCCTTGGCGTAATCTTTGGGAACTCCCAGCCCATAACGGTAGAGTAAGCCCAGGTTATTTTGCGCGCTCGCATGGCCTTGGTCAGCCGCCAGCCGATACCAATAGCGAGCCTTCTCGAAATCCTGCGCCACGCCCTGTCCCCATCGATACATGTATCCCACCATGTTTTGGGCCTCGGCATTTCCCCGGGAAGCCAGCGGAGCCCATTCCCTCATCGCGGTTTCGTAATCCTGTTCGAGATAGGCGTTTTCACCCAGACCGAAATCCGCCCAGGCCGGGCAGCTACTGGCCAGCACCCACCCGATGATGAGCGCCATGGTTTTCCAACAGAGTGTATTCTTCATCATGATTGACTCCTTGCGGCTGTTATTTCCGTTGATCCGGGTGGCCTCCCTTATCCATCAGGCTTACGCGTTTCGTTTTTATAGTATACTTCAAATTTTTACTTGTGACCGCTTGCTTTTACGCTTTACTCATCGTGACGGGAATGGCATAAGGAAGAACCTTGGAGACTAGCGTATGTCCATACGTATCCACGCCGAAGCCCTGTACGATTCGCTGAAAGCCGTATTGGGCAACCATGATCCTAACCAGGTACTGACCAGGCTGGAAAAAGAACTACGTCATATGATACCCAACTGGAGCGACAGGATTCCGGACTGTCCGGGATGGTATTGGTTCAAACCGCAAGGCGTCGCCGAACCTCAACTCCTCCTTGTGGATCATGGCCGTATCGACACCAAACTCATGGCTGATTTGGGTCCCCCGAATAATCTGGTGGACGTTCAACGCGTGAAAGGATTTTGGGCCGGCCCCCTGCTGCCTCCCACGTAAAATGACGTCCGGCCACGAAGACCCGTCACCTGCCTCCTGGGATTCGTTCTTCGCGACGCGTCCCGGTTGACAATGGGTTTCGCCGGTAGGTAGAAATTCAGCTCTGCTGAAGGAAACGTTTTTTACGGAGTTCTGCTGATGCCAATCAACGCGCTACGAAAACCGGGGGCGAAGATGAGCCTCAAGGAAGCACTCGAACGAGCCGAAAAGCTCAAACGCATGGCTGCGAGCAGCAATCCCAACGAAGCGGCCGTGGCCGCGGCACGACTTAAAGCCTTTGACGTCGATGCCGCGCGCTCGCCTCACTCGAAAGATGCCGAATTCGAACCGGCAACGATCATGGAAACCGGTGAGCACGGACCCTCCAATCAAAAAGTCGAAGTGCTCGATGAGTTACCCGTCATTCCCTACAAGGAATTGGGAGAATTGGAAGTGGAGCAGGCACCAGACGCCTCGTCGGTGAACTGGGACGTGCTTCATGCCGAATTACTGGAACGGGCCCAACAGATCGGCGCCCACGCCGTTATCGACATTCAGATCAAAGGCACGATTCAGCAAAAAATCCTGACCGGGATGGCACTCAAATACCTGTCGCCGCAAGAGATCCTGGACGTTCAAGCGGCTAATAAATTGGATGAGGACGAGAAGGCCTACTATGAAGCGCAAAAGGAACGCCGCGATGAAGACTGGGCCCCGCCGGTAGGATAAAATGAGTTCGAGAACGATCGCCGATGGACTTTCACTATCAGACAATCTTCGAACATGGAATGGATACGACGACGTATCGCAAGTTAACGTCGGATCACGTCGCCACCACCAGATTCGAAGGCCAGGAGATCCTCACCGTTCAGCCTGAAGCACTCACACGCTTGGCGCGTGAGGCCATGGATGACGTGGCGCATCTCTTGCGAGCGAACCATCTCAAACAATTAAGCCGCATTCTTGACGACCCGGAAGCCTCGGAGAACGATCGCTTCGTGGCGTTGGAACTGCTGAAGAATGCCAATATTGCCGCCGGACGGGTGCTGCCGGGATGCCAGGATACCGGCACGGCGATCGCCGTCGGATACAAGGGACAGCAGGTGTTCACCACGGGGCATGACGCCGAAGCGCTCTCACGCGGTATTTATGAAGCCTACGCGCAACGCCATCTGCGCTACTCGCAAATGGCGCCCCTCGACATGTACACCGAAAAAAATACCGGCACAAATCTTCCCGCTCAGATCGAGATTTATGCCGAACCGGGAGCCGAATACCGGTTCCTGTTTATCGCCAAAGGCGGAGGGTCAGCGAACAAAACTTTTTTATATCAGGAAACCAAAGCCCTGCTGAATCCAAAATCCTTGCGTTCTTTTGTCGCGGAAAAAATCCGCACGCTCGGCACCTCGGCCTGCCCGCCCTACCACCTGGCCCTGGTCATCGGAGGCTTGTCCGCGGAATTCACCCTGAAAACCGTCAAACTCGCGAGTTGCCACTACCTCGATGACCTCCCGACTTCCGGAAACGATTTGGGCCGGGCGTTTCGTGACATCGACTTTGAACGGGAAATTTTGAAACTCTGTGTCGAAACCGGAATCGGCGCCCAATTCGGCGGCAAATATTTCGCACATGACGTACGAGTCATTCGCCTCCCCCGGCACGGCGCGTCCTGCCCCGTTGGTCTGGGAGTCTCCTGCTCGGCCGACCGGCAAATCCTCGGCAAAATCACCAAAGACGGAATCTTCCTCGAACAGCTCGAAACGAATCCCGCGCAATACCTTCCGGACGTCAGTGAACAAGACCTGCACGAACAAGTCGTCAGGATCGACCTGAACCGGCCGATGCCGGCCATCCTCTCGGAGTTGCGCCAACATCCGGTCGCCACCCGGTTGTCGCTGACCGGCCCCATTGTCGTGGCGCGAGACATCGCTCACGCCAAGCTGAAAGAACAACTGGATGACGGCAAAGGTCTCCCCGAGTATTTCAAGAATCACGTTGTCTATTACGCCGGTCCCGCCAAAAAACCCGAAAGTTATGCCTCAGGTTCTTTTGGCCCCACGACCGCCGGACGCATGGACTCCTACGTCGATCAATTTCAGTCCATCGGAGGCAGCATGGTCATGCTGGCCAAAGGCAACCGTTCCCAACAAGTGCGCGAAGCCTGCAGGAAGTATGGAGGATTCTATCTGGGATCCATCGGCGGACCCGCCGCGCGACTGGCCGAACACAGCATCAAGAAAGTTGAAGTCCTGGAATTCGAAGAGCTTGGCATGGAAGCAGTGTGGAAAATCGAAGTCGAAGATTTCCCGGCCTTTATCGTCATCAATCATGAAGGCCGCGACTTTTACAACGACCTCGACGCGCAACGCCCACTGGTTCAACCTGACAAACCGGCAAAAACGTAGGCTCTTGCATACACAGGATTGACCCTGCTACGAACTCGTCAGTGGTGCTGTGTTAGCCCAAAGCTGTCATGTCCCCTTTGTCCCAAGCTAAAATGTCCCCTTTTCACCAGAGGAGGAGGGGCGATGACAAAGGAGGCGCTGACGATGAGTCAGAAAGAAGTGGAGCGGTTGCACGTGATTCAACGGACCATCGAAACCCGCGGGCAGCAAGCCACCGCGGCGCGGCAGTTGGGCGTGAGTGTGCGTCAGGTCAAGCGCCTCGTGCGCCAGTATCGGACCCAGGGGCCGGCCGGGTTGGTGTCGCGGCGGCGAGGCCAGCGGCCCCCAAATGCCTTCGCGGCGGCCCTGCGGGAGGAAGCGTTGGCGGTGGGCCGCGCGCGGTACCCGGACTTCGCACCCACCTTGGCGCATGAGAAGCTGACGGAACAGCATGGCTACACCTTCTCCGTGGAAACCCTCCGGCAGTGGCTGATCACGGCGGGCGTGTGGCAGCCCCAACGCCGGCGCGCCCCCCGCGTGCATCCCCGCCGCCCGCGCCGGTCCTGTGTCGGGGAGTTGCTCCCAATCGACGGCTCCCCCCATGACTGGTTCGAGGGCCGGGCGCCCGCCTGTACCTTGCTGGTCTTCATTGACGACGCCACCAGTCGGCTGATGGCCCTCCGCTTCGTGCCCGCCGAAACCACCCAGGCGTATATGGAAACCTTGCAGAGTTACCTGGCCCAGTATGGCCGCCCGGTCGCGATCTATTCCGATCAACACAGTATTTTCCGGGTCAATCAGGAGGACTGCGCAGGGGAGCGCACCCAATTCTCCCGCGCCCTGGAGACCCTGGACATTGCGCCGATCCATGCGCACACCCCGCAGGCCAAAGGCCGCGTCGAGCGGGCGCACCAGACCTTGCAAGACCGCCTGGTGAAAGAACTGCGCCTCCACGGTCTCTCCACGCTGGCTGCAGCCAATGCCTGGGTGCCGACCTTCTTGGCCGACCACAACCGGCGCTTTGCCGTGGCCCCGGCCTCGCCCGTCGATGTCCATCGCCCTGTGCGGCATTCGCCGCAGGATCTGGCTCGCCTCTTCGCCTTGCAGCACCCCCGCATCATCTCCAAGACCCTGTCCGTGCAATTCCAGAACCGCACGTATCAGCTCCAGGGGCAAGGCCGGGGCTACCGCCTGCGGGGGGCGACGGTCACCGTTTGTGAGGCGTTCGACGGCTCGATCGAGCTCTTGTATGAGGGCCGCGCCTTACCCTCTCGCCTGCTCACCGAGGGCCCAGCGCCGATTCCCGTCGAAACCGAGAAAACGCTCGCGCTCCGGCTCGCCACCATCCAACAGGCCCAGCGCCGCCGACCTCGCTACAAACCAGCCCCCGACCATCCGTGGCGCCTGCCGGTGCGTCCGCCCCTGACACTACCGCCGGCCTCCTGAGAGAGTAGGCCCAAGGGGACATTTCTGAATTGCAGAAAAGGGGACATTTCTGCTTTGGGTTGACACTCGTCAGTGGTGCTGTTGTCTTCCTGGGAAGAATGTGCTACCGTGTCCTCTTAAAGACGGTGGCCTGTGTTGGCGTTTCGTTTAACAGGATGGCCATTTATTAATCGAGGTTGCAATCGGAAATCTGATCGAAAGCTGACCCAAGCCGCATTTCTCCAGTCGTGCTTCGGCCCTCCTTTCCCGTTTTTCGAGTGTAAATCCCCAATACTTTCAAAGGAGTTGTTTTATGCCGTTTAAAATTTATGTGGGCGGATTGCCATATCCGACAACCGAAACGGAGTTGACCGATCTGTTTGTCCAGCATGGCAACGTGGATTCGGCAAAAATCATTACCGATAAATACACCGGCCGGTCCCGGGGTTTCGGTTTCGTCGAAATGCCCTCGGAAGAAGAAGGCAAAGCAGCCATTACGGCTTTGAACGGTACCCAATTGGATGGCCGAACATTGACCGTGAACCAGGCCCGGCCTCAAGAAGCAAGGGCTGGGGGGGGCGGCGGCGGCGGACGCGGTGGGTTCGGTGGTCGAGGCGGACGACACGATCGCTAAAATACGCCATGAATGAGAACGGGGGAGGGGCTTGAACCTTCTCCCCCTCTCACCTCCCATCCCACTATGCTGAATTCAAGGTCACTACTACCATGACGCGTTTATCCCGCATAGCACTCGTTCTCGGGGTCTTGGCCTGTTTCATGGTCATGAGTGGCGTGGTTTCCAGCCAGGCTGCCGCACATTCCCTTCACCACGTTCACCATAACGCCGCCACCCATTCGACGATTCTTTGCTCCCTGATGTGCGCGGCGGGCCAGGTGGTCAGCGTGGGCGAACCCGTTTTCGATGCTCCGTTGACCGTTTTACACGCTTTAGAAGTCTCCATTTTTAATCCTGTCACGCTTACCGTTCCCACACTTCGCTTTTCTCGCGGACCTCCCCGCTTCTAAGTCTCAGGTCTTCCCTTTTTCACGTTACAGCGCTTTTTCCACCGAGGGACGTGCCCTTGCGGGAAATGCTGTTTACTATTTTTCCGAACGGAGGACTCGATGACTCGATCCGAGGAATTGTCACAATCAATATCATTCATGTTTTGCGAGAAGAGGTTTGCAAATGAACGGAGTACGAAACCCGGTGAAGCCGGGACTGATATGTGTGCTTTTTTTATTCTGCCTGACGTGGGCCGGCACGCAAGGGGTCCACGCGGCATTATTGGACGGCTTGCTCGACGGAGTAGAGGAATCTTTAGCTGAGGACTTGGCAAAAGAAGGAGAAAAACTGACCACGGGGAACTTTTATACCGACGACAAACCGAACGCTCATGCTCCCATCGGCATGATGGGAGATCACACCCATGAAGCAGGCGAAGTCATGTTCTCCTATCGCTTGATGCACATGTTCATGGAAGGCAATCGATACGGGACCGACAGGCTGACCACTGATCAAGTGACGATGATGGGGCGACCCGTTCCGGGAGGCTATCTGGTAGCGCCGGAATCCATGCGCATGTGGATGCACATGTTCGGATTCATGTATGGATTGAACGATACGGTGACCCTGACGCTCATGGTCCCGTACCTGAACAACAGCATGAATCATGTTATGCGGAACAATGCAACGTTCGAGACCCGTTCCGAAGGGTTCGGAGATATCCGGTTCGGGTCGCTCTGGCGTCTCTGGGCCGTCGAAGCTCCCAGTATCGGAGCCCATCGATTCCACTTCAACCTGTCGATGAGTGTGCCCACGGGTAGCATTGAACCCACGGACCAGACTCCAATGGGAAACATCCGATTACCATATCCCATGCATCTTGGTTCGGGGACCTTCGATTTTTACCCCGGGATCACGTACGGAGGGGAAATGGGTCATGCCTCTTGGGGTATTCAGGCCATTGGCACTCTAAGGGCAGGCCAAAATTCCAATGACTTTTCCAAAGGTGACGCCTATACCATCAACGTGCATGGTGCCTATGAACTCATCAAGAATACGCTGAGCAGTTCGGTTCGCCTGAGTTGGAATCACTGGGAAGCCTATGATGGAAGAGATCCGAACATTCGAACGAATCACCCGATGAACCAAATGAGGATCGTGCAAACCGCGTTTCCTGACCTGCTGGGCGGTCAACGTCTGGATGTCCTGTTCGGGGTCAACATCCTGTTCCCGGAGTTCATGGGTCTGGAAAACCGGTTGGCAGTGGAAGGCGGGTTCCCGATCTACCAGTACCTGGACGGACAGCTTGAAACGGATTCGACCGTGACGTTCGGTTGGCAGGCAGTTTACTGATTGAAGCTATCTGCCGGAGAGAAACGATGGGCAAAACGTTCTCAAGAAGGAGATCTCACATGTGGCGCCGCATCTGTACAATGAGTTGGTTTTCTCTTGTGGTGTGGTCAGGATTCGCAGGTGTAGGGTTTGCCTACGACGTAGTCGATGTCAATAACGGAGCAACCATCACGGGGAAGGTGGCCTTCACGGGCACCCTCCCCCATGCTCCAAGACGTTTTGAAGTCAGGAACGGGCCGGAGGTATGCGGGCCGGAGCGCGTGTTGACCAAACTCGAAGTCCGCGACGGCAGGGTGAAAGGCGTGGTCATCGCCCTGGAAGGCGTGGACCAGGGCAAACCGTTTGCCTCCTCTCACGATACAGCCACCGGCCAGGGTCGCGGAGCATTTCATTATGCCGGTGGAGACGAATTGAACCTTGACGTTCGACTCGAAACATGCAGCTTCGGCCCATTCACCGGCGTGATTCGGGCAGATGAGACCGTCCGATTCGTCAATCGTGACCCCATCAAACACACGCTGCATACGTATTCCTTAAAAGGCCGCAAAGCCAAGATCATGAGAACCATGCATACCCAGAGTCTTCGCGCCCAAGGGCAGACGGAAAAAGTTTTTCCCGCCAAAAAGCTGCGTCGCGCCTCTGCCGTGGTGTTGACCTGTGATCGTCACGACTTTATGGAAAATTGGCTGTATATGGTCAAGAATCCCTATTACGCGATTTCGGATGAATCAGGGAATTTCGAGATCGGCCGGATCCCTCCAGGCGACTACAAGCTGGTAGCATGGCATCCCGTTCTGGGCATGCAAGAACAACTCGTGACGGTTACTCCCCATGGGACTCTCTCGGTTGATTTTGATTTCGTGAAATAACGTTGCAGATTGGCTTGTCGTGCTATGCCTTGCTATACCATTGCTATGTCTTGCTATACTTTTGCTATGCATTTGCTATGCAATGCTATCAACTGCTATGCCTTGCTACGTTATGCTATGCTAACTTGATCTAAGCTGAATCTCCCCCTCACCCTGCCACCTCCCACGGCGGGGAGAGAGTTCTGAAATAATATTTTCGCATCAACCCGGAAAGGAGAACACGTGGCAACCATCATGCCTTTTCGGGCCGTCAGGCCCAAACCGGAACACGCTGCCCAAGTGGCGGCTCCTCCTTATGACGTTGTCTCCTTGGACAAAGCACGAGCTGTTGCCGACGGCAATCCTTATTGTTTTCTCCGGGTCGGGCGAGCCGAGTTGGAACTGGCTGACGGCATTGATCCCTATTCAACGGAAGTCTACGAACGAGGCGCCGCCAACCTGCAGAAATTCCTTGATGACAATATCCTGACCCGGGAACCCCACCCCATGCTCGGAGTCTATCGCCAACGTTGGGGGACGCACGAACAAACAGGTCTCGTTGCGCTGGCTTCGATTGACGAATATGACCATGGACTCATTAAGAAACATGAACTGACCAGGCCGGTTAAGGAAAAAGACCGCGTGCAGGTAATCGAAACACACGACTCGCAATCCGGGCCCGTTCTCCTGTTTTTCCGGCGTTCGAATCAATTCGACAGTTGGCTTGCGGACGTCACGGCCACGGAGCCGGACTGCCGGTTCACCGCGGACGATGGCGTGGAGCATATAGTCTGGAGCCTGCGTGATAACGCGGCTATTGAAACAATGATCGAAAATTTCAAGAACGTTGACGCCCTGTATATTGCCGACGGACACCATCGCTCGGCCGCAGCCAGCCGGGTACGAGCGGCCCGGGCCGACAATTCCGGACAATCCTCGCAGTATCGCAAAGAAGGATTTTTAAGCGTCATTTTTCCGCACGACGAATTGCAAATCCTGCCCTATAACCGCGTTGTGCGTGATTTAAACGGGCATACGCCACAACAATTTTTTGACGCATTGACCGTGAACTATGACGTGCAACCCACCACTCAACCCGGACAGGCGCCGAAGGCCGGGGTTGACGTGTACCTGGAAGGCCGCTGGCATCGAGCGATTCCCAAATTGACGCCGGAGCAACGGACGTGGATGGAAGAGAATCCGGTGAACGCCTTGGCCGTGTCCGTGTTGACCGATCGCGTGTTGACCCCGTTGCTGGGCATTACGGATCAACGCTCCGACCCGAGGATCGATTTCGTCGGCGGGATCCACCCACCGGCAACTTTGGCCGCAAAGGTGGATACAGGAGAATGGGCCGTTGCGTTCTGGTTGTACCCCACGACCGTCGATGAACTCATGGCTGTTGCCGATGCCAAAGACATCATGCCACCCAAGAGCACGTGGTTTGAGCCCAAGCTGCGTGACGGGTTATTCGTTCATATGCTCGGGGATGAGTAGGATGTTCCTCTGCTTGCCCATCGCCATAACAATGAAACCGGAAACAAGACGTTCAGAAGATCCATGGAACGAGCCGCCACGTCCGTAACCTGTAGGCTTCATAATCGTCAAACACTTCCCCTAGAAACCGCTCTTCATAGGAGAGTTTGACCACCAGGTCCACGCATAAGGCCAACCAGCACACCCCTCGCCAGTAGGAAAAGGACTCGCACACCAACGCCAGCGCAATCAGCAGCAACGCCGCATACATGGGGTGCCGGATCCATCGATACGGGCCATTGGTGACCAGTCTGCTCCCGTTCCTGACCTCGGGGAACACATTGACCTTCGTGATCCTCATGGTGAAAATCGCCCACACCGCCAACAGGATTCCCGACAGTTCCAACGTCAAGAACCACCCATTTCCGGCAACCCATGGGCCGGGCATCAGAATCGTCCCCATACAGGCGAATTGAACACCCACGAGAACATAGGATCTGACGGATTGGTGTTTCATGTTCAAGGCGCGGTGAGTGAAAACATCAAGAAGAACAGGAGTCTCAATACCGGTAACCGCCGCTCAGGTGTTTTTCCAGAGTCGAAGACAGACCGAGATGATTACGATAGACGGAGGAGCCCACGATTTCTTTATTCGCCGGAGCCAGTTCACTGGCTCTCTTGAAATGGACCGTGGCTGCCCGGTGACCGCCCAGCTTGTGAAGCGTCAGGGCCAAATTGAAATGGGCTTCCGGCAATTCGGGGTCAGCCTGAATCGCCGATTCGAAACGGCTTTTCGCCTCTTGCCAATTACCTGAATTATACTGCTGAATTCCTTCAAGATTCTGCTGAGCCGCAGCCGGGCTCGTCATCGGCAGAACAGCAAGGGGTCCTGACGGCGTGACACACCCTGTCACCATCAAAAAGCATCCCAAGACGGCCAATCTCATTCCACGATGCATGGGGTTCATGGGGTTCCCTGCCTGTCTCTGTCACGCCCTTTCTCAAATTGTGTCACCATGCACGCAAAAATAGCAACGCCATGACGTCGGCCTTGCGAAGCTCAACTACAATATGGACTTTCCAGCATTTCGAGCGTATATTGCCACGGTTCTTTTGCCTCAAGAACAATCGGTCATGAATTTCACGACGACCTTTTTTTTCATGGGAGGAATCAACAGATGAAACAGACGATTGGATTTCTCACGTTGCTGATCATCGCCGGCGGCCTCTGGCAGGCATCGACATACGCGTCCGGCTCCTTTTCGTCAGGCCAGGGCCTCAATGCCAGGAGCGCCTACGCCATGGGCAAAGCCCTCACGTTTCAGAAGCTCGTGTGTCCGTCCTGTCCCCTGAAGGCTGGCGACCTGACCAAGGAACGCGCCATGAGTCTGAAAAACAGTCTCGAAGCCCGTGACGGAGCGAACAAGCCAGGCACACCGGATGACCAGCATATCGCCGTGCTCTGTCCGGGCAGCCGTGCAACCGGTTGCGACGGGAAGCCGGACGAACAGGAACTCGTTCATTATTACCTGAAGCGCCGCTTCAAAATGTAAACACGCTGGATTCATCATGAACGTCTAGAGACGGAGGAACGTTACCATGCACAGAACGCGAGTGATTGCCCTCGTGGTTACGATCATGACGGCCATCGGATCATCCGCATTTGCAGACGGCGTATCGCCCTGGCTCCCCGCGCCTGGTGCCGGATTCATCAACCTTTCCTATGTAGCCCAGAACGCCAACCAGTTCTACGTCCAGGATAACTTGAGAGGAACTCCCCCTCAAAATGCGGTACCCGACGGCAAAGGTCCGAACCTCGGTCAACACACCGTATGGCTGAACGGCATGTACGGCTTGTCGGATGAAATCGCCATAGATTTCCGGGTGGGCGCTGCCAGGAGCTACGCCTCTGCAGGGCCGACAGGCGGGCGGAATAAATACGGTGGCGTGGCGGACACCAATATCGGCGTCACGTGGCGTATCGTGGATGAACTGGTGCGTCCATCCTTGCCAAGCATCGCCCTGCGCGGCGGGGCCATTATCGAGGGTTCCTACACACCAGGCTACATCAATTCCATCGGGGACGGAGCAAGCGGCCTCGAAGCGTCGGCCCTGGCCGGAAAATGGTTGACTGATTGGTTGGCAGTATCCGGCGAAGTCGGATACCGCGTCCGCGACGAGGACGTCCCCTCAGACGTTTTCGTAAACGTATCGGGCGGCGTGCTGTTTGACAATATCGGCTTGAGTGTGAACTACAAGCTCGTTGACGCTCAGTCCGGTCTTCAGATCGGCGTTCCACCATTCACTCCCGGCGGACGAGTTTTTCCCAGATTGGAAGAAGACGTCCAGTTCCTCAGCGGGACAGTGACCCTCAACGTGTCGGACACAACGAACCTGGGTTTGTCATATGGGGAAGTCATCGACGGCCGCAATACATCAAAGTCCAAAGTATTCAGCGCGACGATGGGTTACGCGTTCGATACTACCTTGTGATTCCCCGCGTGTCGTGACGCGCCTCAGGGCCGGTTCAGACTCCAGTCATACTCGTAGTCCACTGACCCGGCGAATTTTCTCAGGCGCGTCACAAGCGCCTTGTCCGCGTATTTGGTAAGGTGTTCGAGCACCGATTTCTCAATGCCCCCGAAATCCGCCACGTACCACTTGTAGATGCTTGAGATGACGAGAAAATCGTCATCAACGAAATCAACCCCCCGAGGATGATTTACGTAGGCGCGGGCACCGGCATCCAGGAGTTCGTCGGTGTTCTCCGCGGTGAAGGCCGTTGCAGACAGGTTCGGACACCCGTAACTGGCGCAATTGACCGCATAGTGGATCCGGTTGTCCTTCCAGATGGGACGCAGGATACCGTGTTCGATGTTATTCAACGTCAGGTCAAGGCCGGCGACTTTGGCGTGCACGTCGTCCCAGGGCCCGCCGAAGATCCTCCCCAATTTGCCCAGCAGGCTCTTGCTGATGTCCTTGATGGAATCCACGGGATACGCGTCCGCCACGACCTTGACGGTCAGGGCGTTGTAGAAATTGATCCAGTACGCTTTCTGTTCCGCGCGGGAATAGTCCCTCGGATCGAGCGATTGCAAAGACGCCAAGTACGTCGCCAGCTTGGCGGTGTCCCCTGCATTCTCCTTGAGCGCCGCGTAGTCGAAGCGATTCACACCCGAGTCGTGTTCTCGCAGATAGTCGTTCAGAATCTCCTGCCAAGCGCCATGATCGACGTGCGCGACATTGTTTTCGTCGCTCGCGTTCCACTCCGGAATCAACTTCGCGGACGCGGCGTGCACGGCAACGGCAGACAGCATCGCCACGAGCAGGATGACGGCGATTCGCAAACAACGTCTTACACATTCAGTAGCAGTCAGAACTGGCTTCACGGTCATTCTTCCTCCTTGTTGTCACGTCTTTTGCCGGGATCGACACGCCTGCATCGCAACCGCGCAATCATCCCGAGAATGCCGATGCTCGCGCCAACGACGCCCTTCAGGGTTCCCCCGACCTTCGAAATCCCGAAACGCCGCCGCAGGGTGTTCACCGGCACTTCGACGATTCGCAAGTTCAATTGGATCGCCTTGACCTGCATTTCCACCGTCCAGCCGTAAGCGGTATCGCGCATGTCGAGCCGTTGCAATGCATCTGCGCGAATGGCCCGAAAAGGGCCCAGATCGGTAACCACCTGCCCCCACAGCAGCCGAATCAGCAGACCTGCCACGCGGTTGCCGGCTATTTGTGGGACTGACAGGGCACCCGGTTCCATCCGTCCCAACACGCGGGACCCAATGGCCAAGTCGGCGCCGTCAACGATAGCCAGCAGCAGATCGAGTGTCTGCCGGATCTCGAACGACTGGTCGCCATCGACAAACAGGATGACGTCTACCGGATCGAAAGCGGCGATGGCCGTCAAGCACGCTCTGCCATAGCCGGCTGTCTCCTCGACGACCACGCGGGCGCCAGCGACGTGAGCGCGCCGCGCCGTGGCGTCCGTCGATCCGTTGTCACATACCACAACGTCATCGACGACACGGGAACCGGCATCCGTACGAAGATTCAACAGTGCGCCGACCACCGCGCCGATGTTGTCTTCTTCGTTGCATGCCGGAATCACCGCGCCGATGCTCAAGCCTTTATACATCGCTCCAGTCGCTATCTCAATTGTTTGCCCTGTTGTCGAGGCCGCTCGACCGCCGCCGGAACAGATCGAAGACCAGTGCCAGCAGGATCAAACCGTACTCGACGGGCCGAACCCATGCCGGCTGCTGGTACGGTTGCAACCCATCGTCAATCAGGTTGAGCCCTGTCACGTAGCCGAGGAAAACCGCGACTGAGAACGTCCACGCGGAGACACTCGGTGTAATCGCGGCAAACGGCAACAACCAAAGCAGGTACCACGGATTGATGACCGGCGAGACCGCCAGTAACGCGCCATAGAGCCAGTCACCTCTAGGAACCTCACGGGCCCCGCTCCGGGAATAGCGGAAATAGTAATGTCCCCAGAAGGCGGCACACAACAGGCCCAGTACGAGCTTGGCTTGGAACGGTTGCAAGACGGTGGTGAAAAGCCCGAAGGCAGCCGAATTGAACTCCCATTCCCGGGCAAAAACCAACAACGATTCAATGCCCGTCCCGCCTTGCAGGACAAACGGCACGTACAACACGGCCAATATAACGCCGAACAGGATCCAGTGTCCGAAACCCGCGCCAACCAGCACCAACGGGACCAGAACCAACGCGAATATCTTGGCTCCCGCGGCCATACCCAGGCAGATGGCTGCACTCCGCCAGCGATGATTTTGAGACAGCACGATTGCAGCCAGCAACAGACAGACACCGATACCGTCAGGGTGTGCTGTAAAGGCAATTTCCTTGACGACCAGCGGACACCACGCGTAAAGCATGACGTTCCCTGCCGGAGCCAGACGCAGTAGTAGCGCAATGGTCACGAGATCGATGAGGATCAGTATCGCCTGCAAGGCTACGATGCTGCCCGGTTTCAACCAGTAGGCGAGCAGAAAGACGATTTGCGTGACCGGCGCGTAGATGGTCGGCAATTCGGGATAATTGATGCCGTTCAGGATGCCGTGAAATATCACGGGGACGCCGGGGTCACTGAAGAACGCTTCAGGAACGGCGCCATAGGGCGTACCGGTCGTAGCAAAGCGGTAGCCGTCCCACAGGTAACGGTAGAAGTCGTCCTCGTAAATCGGCCCGCCCAGCAATCCGCAGATCCGGAACACCACTGCCCAGAAAATCAGCCGGCCGAAGGGGAAAGGCTCATCGCGACGGTGGAAATACAGGTAGAGGCTGAAGACCGGCAAACTGGTCCATGCGACGAAGAGGAAGAATGCCTGCAGGCCGGGTTCGCCGGACTGCCGAGCCAGTAAGGCGAGGGCAGCATACCCCAGTGCGCACCACAGACCGACCAAGTCCACGTATCTGCAGGTACGCCAGTTTGCGATCGACATCATGGATCATCAACCAATCTCTGGATACGGCATTGTACACGGAAGGCACTTAGGCTACCATGCCCCTGATCCCGAACCACGATCGTCGTTCCTGACGCATAACACCATGACACATGATATCGTGATCATTGGAGGAGGTTCCGCAGGGTATGCCGCGGCGCGGACGGCGCACGATGAAGGCGCCGACGTGGGTATTATCGACCATGGTCCGTTGGGAGGGCTCTGCATCTTACGCGGATGCATGCCGACCAAGACGATCCTGCGATCCTCGGACGTCATGTCCCTCATGAAACGCGCGGAAGAATTCGGGCTACAGCCGGTTGCCGCAAAAGCAGAACTTTCCTCCATCATCAGTCGCAAGACTCGCCTCATTGAAGAGTTTGCCGAAGACCGCATTCGCGCCCTGAAAGATTCCCGGTTTACCTTATACGAGGAACGTGCCGCCTTCCTCTCTCCCCACGAAGTCCAGGCCGGTTCCCACAAGCTGACAGCCAAGGCGTTCATTATCTCCACAGGGTCCGTAGTCTCCCGTGTCCCGATAGCCGGGCTCGAAGACGCCGGCTACCTCACCAGCGATGAGGCATTGGAACTGCGCGACGTTCCCCGATCCATGATCGTCCTTGGCGGCGGGCCCGTGGCCCTGGAACTGGCGCAATTCTTCCAGCGTATCGGCACCCGAGTGACGCTGATCCAGCGCAGCGCCCACGTCATGTCCCAAGGGGATGAAGATCTGGCCCGTCCGGTGGAAGCACGGTTCCGGGAAGAAGGCATGATAGTATTGACCAATACCCGACTGCATGAATTTACTCGGGACGGCACGCACAAAATGGCCCACCTGACGCATGAGGGGACGGAGAAAACCGTTACCGCAGAGGTGATCCTCCAAGCCTTGGGACGACAACCTAATATCAAGAATTTGAACGTGGAGACTGCACGAATCAAGGTCCGTCAAGGTAAAATTTCAGTCGACGACACGATGCGGACCAACCAACCCCACGTCTACGCCGTGGGTGACGTCAACGGACTCCATGAAATCGTCCATATTGCGATCCAACAAGGAGAAATTGCAGGGTGGAACGCCGTTCATTCCCAGAAGTCGCTTCGTCGATATGACGATAGGCTCAAAACCCAAGTCGTCTTTACCGATCCTCAAATCGCCAGCGTTGGGTTAAGCGAAAAAGAATGCCGAAGCAGGCAAATCCCCTATCGTGCGGCCTCGCATCCGTTTGCCGACCATGGGAAATCAATGACGTTGGGGGAAACCTATGGTCACGTCAAACTGCTGGCTTCGCCGGAGAACGGCAAAATTTTGGGAGCGCATATTGTCGGACCGGAAGCCGCGGAGCTGATTCATGAACTCATTGCCGTCATGTATTATCAGGGCACGGTTCACGATCTTGCCAGGATGCCCCACTATCACCCGACCCTCGCCGAGATCATCACCTATCCTGCAGAAGAACTGGCCGACATGAATCGAGGCCGCGACTCAGACGGCAACCATGGAGCCCACAATGACTGATCCTGCCACGTCCTCACCGCGATCGCTTGGGAAACTCGTTATTCTCGCAATCCTGGGACTGGGAATCGGAGTCTTCTTTTATTTCGACTTGGGCCGCTACGTTTCGCTCGAAGCCCTGAAAGCCAACCGGGACCATTTACTGGAGTTTACCAACGCCAACTTTACCACCGCGGTCGTCCTTTACGTGGCCGTGTACATCCTCCAAACCGCGTTTTCGTTACCCGGCGGGGCCATCATGACCCTGGCCGGAGGCTTTTTGTTCGGAAGCATCCTCGGAACGATCTTCGTCAACATCGGAGCCACCACGGGTGCCACCTTGGCCTTCCTGGCCGCGCGATACGTCTTGCGTGATTGGGTCGAACAAAAATTCGGCGAGCGCATTGAACCGATTCAGGCTGGATTCGCTCAAAACGCCTTCAGCTACCTCTTGACCTTGCGGCTGATCCCGGCCTTTCCGTTTTTTCTCGTGAATCTCGTGTCCGGTCTGACCCGAATCCCACTTGGCACCTACGTCATCGGAACCTCCGTCGGCATTATTCCAGGCAGTTTTGTCTACGCGTTTGCAGGGAGACAACTCGGCTCCGTCAACTCATTGGCGGAGATCGCGTCGCTGCCCGTGCTGTTGGCGTTCACGTTCCTGGGTTTGCTGGCGCTCGTTCCCATTCTGCATCGAAAATTCGTGGGAAGAAAAATTTCGTCGTAAGGAAGGAAGCATCATGCCGACCGACAATCATCGAGATGAATCCGTGACCATGGCTCCAATGGACGAATTCAATCAGCAACTCATTCACAACGTCCATCCTCCATCCTGGACGAACCCCACGCCCAACGGTCGATACAATATCGTCGTCATCGGAGCCGGCACCGCCGGATTGGTCACCGCGGTGGTGGCTGCCGGGCTTGGCGCGAAGGCAGCCCTGATCGAACGCCATTTGATGGGTGGGGATTGCCTGAACGTCGGATGCGTGCCATCGAAAGGCATTATTCGCGCGTCCCGTGCGTGGAACGCGGTAAAACGGTCGGCGGAATTCGGCGTGACTATTCCGGATGGGGTCAAAACCGATTTCGAAACCGCCATGGCGAGAATGCGGAAACTGCGCGCACGTCTCAGCCGGGTGGATTCGGCTCATCGCTTTACCAGCCTGGGAGTTGACGTGTTCATGGGCGCGGGCCGGTTCACCGGAAAGCATACCATCGACGTGGACGGCGCCACACTCGAATTTGCAAAGGCCGCGGTCTGTACCGGCGCACGCGCGGCAGCCCCGCCCATTCACGGACTGGAAGCAGCAGGCTACCTGACAAATGAAACCGTCTTCTCCTTGACCCAACTCCCCCCGCGTCTAGCCGTTATCGGCGCAGGCCCGATCGGCTGTGAGATGGCCCAGACCTTCGCTCGATTCGGCAGCCGCGTCTCCCTCTTCGAACAGACCGGACACATTCTTCCCCGCGAGGATGCGGATGCAGCGGAAATCGTTCAAACGCAAATGACCACAGACGGCGTCGTGTTTGTCTTTGATTCGCAAATCACGTCCGTCGAATTGCGCGAACAGGAGAAAGTCCTGCATTACAACAGCCGTGGCGAACAGCATGCACTCGCGGTCGATGAGATACTCATCGGCGTGGGACGCGCCCCCAACGTGGAGGAACTCGGACTCGAAACGGCCGGAGTGGAGTATGATACCCGCATCGGCGTGAAGGTGAACAGCCGGTTACAAACGACCAATCCCAACGTCTATGCGGCCGGGGACGTGTGCTTTCCGTTCAAGTTCACTCACGCCGCGGACGCCATGGCCCAAATCGTCATTCAAAATGCCCTGTTCCCTCATCCCCTTGGATTGGGGTACGCCAAGACGGATTCGCTCATTATCCCCTGGGCAACCTATACGAATCCGGAGATCGCACACGTCGGGCTGTACGAGGCCGAAGCCAAAAACAAGGGCATTGAGATAGATACATTTACGTTCAAACTCGATGAAGTCGACCGGGCGGTTCTGGACGGGGAGGATCACGGTTTTGCTCGCGTGCACGTCAAGAAAGGCACCGACGTCATCGTGGGCGCGACGATCGTCGCGGTGCATGCCGGCGACATGATCAGCGAATTCACGTTGGCCATGAAAGGGGGGCTCGGCTTGGGCACGATCACGGGCACGATCCACCCCTACCCCACCCAAGCCGAAGTCATCAAAAAAGTGGCCAATGCCTGGAGAAAAACCACCTTCACCGAGAGCAAGAAACGATTCCTCAAGAAGCTGTTTGCCTGGAGGCGGTAGAAATAGCTGAGGACAACCACGGGGGGTTGTCCCTACAAGAGGGACCAACGATCGTTGGTCCCTACTTCCACTTGATGTTGCACCCGGCGCTGGGACGTTGATCCCGGCTTACGAGTTGATCCGCCAGGACGGCCTCGATCGCCGCGCGCAAATCTTTTCCCGTTACCGGCTTGCCGTTCCCCGGACGGCTGTCATCCAACTGACCCCGGTAGACCAACTTCCGCGCCCTGTCGAACAAAAAGAAGTCCGGGGTGCAGGCGGCCGTAAAAACTTTGGCCACGGCCTGGGTTTCATCGTAACAGTAAGGGAACGTGAATTCGAGTTCCCGGGCCATGGCTCGCAAACGATCCGGATGGTCATCCGGATAGTTGTCCACGTCGTTACTGCTGATCGCGATCACGCCAAGCGATTGCCCTACATAACCCCGTCCAAGACGGCCCAATTCCTGCTGCACGTGGATAACGTAGGGACAATGCCGGCAAATGAACATCACCAGCAACCCGTGTTGTCCGGCAAATTGGTCGGGACGGATTATCTCGCCCGATACGACGTCAGGTAATTGAAAATCGGGAATGGTCGTTCCCAAGGCCAACATGCTTGAATGGGTCAATGCCATACGCCAACTCCTGTATAAGAAAACAACGGTCTCTTTCCTGACACGTTCATTACATAACAAAAAGCCTTGAAAAGGAAAAGCCCTAATCCGGCTTTTCCCCTTCAAGACTCAAACGAAACGAGTGATCGCTTAACTGCCTTCTTCGTGGATCTGTTCGCTCAGGTAATTTTGCAGCCCGACTTGCTTGATGGTTTCCAACTGCGTTTCGATCCAATCGATATGCTCTTCCTCATCTTTCGCCATGTCTTCCAGCATGTGGCGCGTCGTAAAATCACCGACCTTCGTACAATGGTTGATACCTTCGGTGATCATCTTGACCATGGCTTTTTCCTTGTCCAAATCCGCTTTCAACTGTTCCGGGACGGTTTCCCCGATTTTGACGGTTCCCAGCCGTTGCATGTTGGGAAGACCTTCCAGGTAGAGAATCCGGTCAATGACCTCTTTCGCGTCTTTCATTTCTCCGTAGCTTCGGTCCAATACGTGATGATGCAATCGATCATACCCCCAGTTCTTGCACATTTTGGCATGCAGGAAATACTGGTTGATGACCGTCAATTCTTCGGTCAACAGTTTGTTGAGAAGATCGATGACTCCTTGTTTGGCTTTCATCGCGGCCTCCTTTCCTCGTCGCCGGCTGCGTATATTCGTAAACTTTCTGAATCAAGAACATCTCGGAACCTGAATCACCATCCTGCTTTCAAGATACCCCCCTCCTATACAGATGTCAATATAAAATACTAGGTATTTAAACTTATTCTTGATTCTCTTTCTCAAATTCGCCGATTCGGATTCTCAACGTCTTGCAGGCGTCCGCGAAAAGAGTATTAAGAACAAAAATCAAGAAACACACGTTGACCCGTTTTTTCGCCCGGTGCTACTGTCCGAACCATGGCTGATTCGCACACGACCCGTTCTCCGAACCGTCTCATTCACGAAACCAGCCCCTACCTCCTCCAACATGCCTACAACCCGGTGGATTGGTATCCCTGGGGCCCGGAAGCACTCCGGCTGGCCAAGGAACAGGATAAACCCCTGCTCCTGTCGATCGGGTATTCCGCGTGTCATTGGTGCCACGTGATGGAACGGGAATCATTCGAGAATGACGAGATCGCTTCGCTGATGAATCTCTATTACGTCTGCGTCAAGGTTGACCGGGAAGAACGCCCGGATCTCGATGAGATCTACATGCAGGCCACCATCGCCATGAATCAGGGAAACGGCGGTTGGCCCATGACGGTGTTTCTGACGCCGGATCAACAGCCGATTTTCGCCGGTACCTATTTCCCGCCGACCGACAAATGGGGCAGGCCCGGCTTCGGTACGGTCCTCAAAAAAATTGCCGAAGGCTGGGAACGCGACCGCCCCGCCATTGCCGACAGCGCCATGCGTTTCACCGAACGGTTGCAAACAGCTATGCGCGTCCCCGCCCCCACAACGGTCGGGCAACAGGAGCTTGATTCCGCAGTCGAACAATTTTCAGCAGATTTCGACCCGATCTATGGCGGGTTCGGCCAAGCCCCTAAATTTCCGCCGGCCACCGGGCTGGCATTTCTCCTCCGGCAATACCAACGATCCAGGACGGACCACGTCCTGCATATGGTTTGTCAAACCCTGGATGGCATGGCCGGCGGCGGCATGTACGACCATATCGGTGGAGGGTTTACCCGCTATTCCACCGATGAACGCTGGCTGGTTCCCCACTTTGAAAAAATGCTCTACGACAATGCCTTGCTCGCGAAGACGTATCTCGAAGCGTTTCAGGTCACCGACAACCTCGATTACAAGCGCGTCACCTGCGAAATTCTGGATTACATCATGCGGGAAATGACCTCACCCGAGGGTGGCTTTTATTCCGCCACGGACGCAGACTCGGAGGGCGTCGAAGGAAAATTCTTCGTGTGGGACCCCGAACAAATCAGGGACATCGTTCCATCGGAGCAAGACGCGGTCCGCTTCTGCGCGTATTACGACATTACCTCTGACGGCAATTGGGAGCACCACAGTATTCCGAATACCCCCCACCCTCTCGAACACGTGGCGGAGAAACTTTCCTGTTCCCCGGAAGAACTTCGAGAGACGATCGACCGGGTCAAACCGCTTGTCTATCAGGCACGCCTGAAACGTGTGCCCCCGGGGTTGGATGATAAAATCATCACGGCCTGGAACGGCATGATGATCAGCGCCCTGGCCGAAGCGGGACGGGTCCTGAGACACGCCCCCTATCTGGAAGCTGCGCGCCGGGCCGCTGATTTTCTACTCAATACGCTCTCCCGTCCCGATGGAGGCCTGTACCGTACCTATCGTACAAGCAAGGCCCACCTCAACGCGTACCTGGAGGACTACGCCTATCTCGTGGAAGCCCTTATCGACGTGTACGAAGCCGGCGGCGAAACGCGATACCTCAAAGAGGCCGTCCGATTGGGCGAACGTCTGTTGCGCGATTTTCCGGATAAGAAGCACGGCGGATTCTTTACCACGGCCAATGACCATGAAGTCCTCATCCTGCGAGGACGTGAAGGACCGGATGGTGCCACGCCAAGCGGCAACGCCGTGGCGGCCATGGCTTTGGCGCGGCTTTCGTTCCACGAGGATCGTGAAGATTTTCGGAACGCCGCCACGCATGCCGTTCGAGCTTACGGCCAACAAATCAGTCGCATACCCAGGGGGTTTGCCAAGACCATCATGGCCGCGGAGTTTCTGTTGAACGGCCCGCTGGAATTGGCATTCATCGGGTCGCCAAGCGACGAAAGGCACGACCGGCTGCTCGATGCAGTCGCCCGTCACTTCATTCCCTATCGCATCATCGCCCACGGCAACCCCGATGCGATCGAGTCGCAGCAGCATCCACTTCTCAAAGGCAAGGGCTTCGTTGAAGGACAAGCGGCCTTATACGCGTGTCGAAACTATGCTTGTCAGGCACCCATCACCAATCCGAACGACGTGGCGCAGGCCTTAGCCGGTACACCCGGCAAGGATTCGCCGCCACGCACGCTGGCCTCTCAAGGCATACCGGGGACAGCCACCGTTCAGGGCACCGCCGCCTACGCGTCGGGAACCCTGGCGCGTTTGCCAGGCCCCACGGCCCACGGCTATACGACCCTGGGCGGCACAGGTCTGACCAACTCCCGGATCGGGTTCGGTGGCTACAGAACGGGTATCGATCACGAAGATCACCGGACCGCGTTGATGAAAGCCATTCGGGAAGGCTGCAACCTCATCGATACCTCCACGAACTATGCGGACGGCGACAGCGAACGCCTGGTGGGAAGCGTGCTTCAGGAGTTGATTTCCCAAAAAGAAATAACTCGTGACAACGTGATCGTGGTTTCAAAAATCGGCTATGTCCAAGGGAAAAACCTGCAATACGCCAAATCCAGAGAAGAGGCTGGGCGTGCCTATCCCGACATGGTCAAATACGGGGAAGACATCTGGCATTGCCTCCACCCCGAGTTTATCGAGGATCAACTCACAGGCTCCCTCGACCGCCTCGGACTCGCCACGCTGGACGTCTGCCTCCTGCATAACCCGGAATATTTCCTCTCCGACGCGAAACAACGAAAGCTGACCGTCGACGCCTCTGCCCTGGATGAACTGCGGACCGAATTTGACCGACGAATCGAGCAGGCGTTCGTCTATTTTGAGGAACAGATCGACTCAGGCCGCATCCAATACTATGGCGTCTCCTCCAACACGAGTACGGCCCAACCGGATAATCCGGAAGCGACCTCGCTGTCCCGCATGCTCGAAGCCGCCCAACGGGCGGCGCAACGGACCGGCAAGTCCCACCATGGTTTTCAAGTGCTTCAATTGCCCATGAACCTCTTCGAGTCGGGAGCCTTGCTCATACCCAATACCGGACGGGAAAACACCGTACTGGAGTTTGCCCGGGAACATCGCGTCGCCGTGCTCGTCAACAGGCCGCTCAATGCCATACCCGCCGGCCGGGGAATGATACGACTGGCCGCTCCGCGGTATGAGCCGGTGGAAACGCCCTTTGAGACGCAACACCAGACCGTCCTGGCGTTGGAAGAAACGTTTCGTCAGGACTTTGCACCCCTGATCCCCTATTCGGGAAAAGGACTGGAACCCAAGGACTTCTTTTCCCTGGCTGATGAACTCGGTCGTCTCAGATCCCAAATTCACAACCTGGAGCATTGGGATCAGATCGAGTCACAGATGATTGCACCACATATCAATCAGGCCCTTCAGGTTAGCACCAGGCACGTGAACAAGGATCAAGCGACGGAATGGCAAAATTGGCAAACCCGGTACGTCTCCAAGCTGCTGCTCTTACTCAAAATCATACGGCAGGAAGCGGCAAAGAAGAGTGAACAGCACCTGCAATCCGTCACTTCGACGGTCGACCGATTCCTTCCGCAAGAAAAACACGGAGAGCCATTATCACGAAAGGCGCTGTGGTGTTTGACCAGCACACCCGGTGTCACCTGCGTCCTGAACGGCATCCGTACCACGGAGTACGTCGAGGATTCTCTGACGGTCCTCGGATGGGAACCCCTGCCCAAACCCCAACCCGTCTTCGAGAGCATGCAGGCGCAATAACGTTGACCAAGCCGTCTCGTCACGTCTACGACACTATGATACGTTTCGCGCCCAGATCTCCCAAAAACGAGACAAATTTTCCCATTCACGACCGAGTGAATAGGTGTTCAAGCCGAGGGGAACGGGGTGACGGTCCGTTGTGCGCCGGACCCGAAATTCTCCGGCATCCGGCTTTGCGGAAAACACGATCGCACCGTGGGAATCCGTTCGGTAAATGGTCATGCGCTCGTACGCCTGCAACACGTCCTCGGCGGGATGCCCGTAACGATTCCCCTGGCCCGCGGACACCACCGCGGTCTCCGCGTTCAGTTGTCGAATCCATTGTCGATTCAGTGAACTCTTGGCTCCATGATGCGGAATTTTAACCAAGGTCGCTGACTCCACCAACGGATGGCCGGTCAATCTGGCCAAGGCTTCGACTTCCGCATCAGCCGTCAGCAGAACGGAGTGCTTTCCGCAAGTCAGACTCAGAACCACGGAGCGATTGTTCAATTCCGACCCTCGAAAGCCGTTCAACGTGGCGTCATTGTCCGCCAACGGCGGGTTCAGCGATATCAATCGACAGTGCCCGTCCTGCACCAGCGTTTCTCCTTCCAAGGCAACACGTTCAACGAGTCCCTGTCCCGCAATCGCATTTCGGAGACGTTGATAAAAGGGCTTCGCTCGCCGAATCCCGTTACTCCAATAATGATCGACCTCGAAGTTGTCGATGATCCAGGCAAGCCCGCCCACGTGATCCAATTGCGGATGAGTGGCAATCACGTGAGTCAACCGCCTGATACCTCGATCCCACAAATACGGTCCCACCACCATTCGGCCGATATCCCACCGTTCATAGGCAACCCCGCCGTCAACCAGAATCGTGTCGCCGCCGGGAAGCTCGATCACCGTCGCGTCGCCTTGACCCACGTCCAGAAACGTCACGCGCAACGCATCGTCCTCAAATACGTGTCGCGGCGACCACGCCCACCACAACAGGCAGAAAATCAGCGCACTCACGCTCACGACCTGGACCACCCTTTTCCGGCTGAGCAACGCCATCATGAGACACAGATAGAAGCCTGCCATGGACAGGATCGACGGCGACGCCACGTGCCATTCGGCGCCGGGAATCATGGCCAGCATGCTGACAACGGATGTCAAGCCGTCCATGATTTCCTGATGAACCCAGCCAAAAGGCAAGTGCTCCAGCCCGCCGAGCAAGACGATCAGTGACGCACCGAGTCCCAATGGCACGACCAGCATGCCGACGAAAGGCACGACAACCGCATTGGCAAAGAGCCCCAACCACGCCACTTGATTGAAATAGTACGCCACGAGCGGCACGGTCCCCACGGTGGCGGCAAGGGTCATCAACGCATACTGTTTTCCCCAATGCTTCACTTTGTTCGTGAAGGCCTGCGGGACCTCGTCCTCGTCGTCGCTTGTATTCCATTGAAATACCAGGGCAATAGCCAGGACGGACACGTACGAGAGTTGAAAAGACAGAGCGTACAGCGCCCTGGGATCGGCCAACGTCGTACACAACGCGGCGATGCCCAATGCAATGAGAATCTGTCGCTCATAACCGATCCACACCGAGAAGAGATACAACAGGATCATCAGCAACGATCGAACGGTCGCGACGTGGGCGCCGGACAACAACGTATAAAACAGGACCATGGGGACGGTGACCAGCACGGCAAGTTGCCTGGGAGTCAGGATACACGAGAGTCTTTCCAGCCACCGGGCCGGCACGCGGCGAGTGATCCCTCGCACGCCCAGGAACGAGACAAAGGCCAGCAATCCCAAATGCGAACCTGATATGGAAATGATGTGGACCGTCCCCGTCGTCATGAAATCGTCACGCACGTCCGGGGAAATATCGTTCTGCTCTCCAACGATCATGCCCAGGAATAAGCCACGGGCTGGTTGCCTGAGCGTTGCAATGACAGCTTGGCGCACCTGATTCCTCCCACGATCAATCTGCGACCATATCCATTCACCAAAGTCGAAGATGCCAGGAGGTTGAACCTGTATTCCCTGAGGCCCTCTGACGGTTGCGACCGCGTGAATCCCACGGTCCCTGAGGTAGGCGCCATAATCAAATCCGCCGGGATTACGCGTGCCGAAGGGTGGACGCATTCGGGCACGTACGGTAATCCTGTCTCCTCGAAACACATCCGTATCCGGTCCACACTCGCTGCCGGACTCGCATGGACGCCAAGTCAAACGCAGATTTCCACGAACCTCACGTCTCGTCGTGCCCCGTTCCACGGATTCCACGGCTACGATCATCGTCATTCGGCCTGGGCCATGCTCGACCGGTGCCGTGACGACGCCAGAAAACGTCACCGCTTGCCGACCGGTCTGAAACGGCAGATCAATACCTTGATCCGTTCTCGCGTCCAGCAACCAATACCCCAAGCCGGCCAGGACACAAGCATACAGGATGAGTTCCCGTCTCTTGGAGAAATGCGCCGTCTTTTCACACCAGGACAACGCGCCGGCGACGAAGACCAGCAGGACAACGATAGTGAGCGGGAGAAACAAGAGATAAGACCCGAGCAGGAGTCCCACGAGGAAGGCAATAATGCCGGAAAGGAATACCGAGGAGAAAGATAGGGCGTTAGTGGAAATTGTCGTCGTCGTTATAGGGCCACAGGAGAAAACCTTTGGGTTAATTACACAATTTAAGATCTATCAGTCAACAATCAATAGCGTACTCCCGACCCTCACGCCGCGAGCAAGCCGGTGGCGAAGCTTTTCTTTGACGCGCGTTATCTGTGAATTATCCGATTACGGCCTTGACCACGCCGGCCAAGTCATCCGCGACGGCTTTGATCTGTGAATCATCCCGGCCCTCAACCATGACCCGGACCAACGGCTCGGTTCCGGAATACCGGACCAGAATCCGTCCCGTCCCATTCAACCGTTCTTCACCGGATCGAATCGCTTCCCGTAACTCGGGCAGAGAGCCCAAGTCGGGTTTCCGGTTCACCTTCACGCCCAACAACACTTGCGGAACGGTCTCGATGCACTGAGTCAGCTCCGAGATAGGAAAACCGGACCGCTTGACCAACTTGAGCATTTGCAGGCCGGAAATCAGACCGTCTCCGGTCGTATTATAGTCGAGAAAAATGACGTGGCCCGATTGTTCTCCCCCCAGGTTGTACCCCTCGGCCAACATGCGCTCCAGGATGGACCGGTCGCCAACGGGGGTCCGGATCAAATTGATTCCGTTCTGTTGCATGGCCAGTTCAAATCCGAAATTCGTCATGACCGTTCCGACGACGGTATCGCGATTGAGCCTGCCGCGTCGCTGCAAATCCAATGCAAAGGAGGCCAAGGCCTGATCTCCATGCACCACGTCACCCTCTTCGTTCACAAACACGGCCCGGTCCGCGTCGCCGTCCAAGGCAATCCCCACGTCGCCTCGACGCGCGCGAACGGCCTCCTGCAGTCGCTCCGGGTAGAGGGCTCCATACCCTGCATTGATATTTGTCCCGTCAGGCTCATCCCCGATGACGGACACGTCGGCACCCAATTCCCGTACCATCTTGGGGAAGACCGAATACGCGGCGCCATGGGCACAGTCGATAACCACCTTCATCTCCTGATAATCCATTTCGCGGGGCAAAGACCGCTTCACGAATTCGATATAGCGTCCTTCGGCGTCAGCAATACGAAACGCCTTGCCAATTTCATCGGCCGTGGGACGAAGATGTTCGATCTCATTCGTCAAGATCAATTCTTCAATGCGCGCTTCCAGTTCATCGGGAAGTTTGAAGCCGTCGTGTGAAAAAAACTTGATCCCATTATCCTGGTAAGGATTGTGAGAAGCGGAAATCATCACCCCTGCGTCGGCTCTGAGGCTGCGCGTCAAAAAGGCCACGCCCGGTGAAGGCATCGGCCCGACCAGCAAGACGTCGACCCCCATGGAACAAATACCCGAGACCAGTGCCGATTCCAACATGTAGCCGGAAAGCCGGGTGTCTTTGCCAATGACGATTTGATGGTGTCCTGCCCGTCCCTTGAACACGTAGGCCACGGCCCTGCCCAACTTCAGCACCGTTTCACTGTTCATAGGTTCCAGGTTGGCAACACCCCGCACCCCGTCGGTTCCGAATAATTTCCGCACGTGACCTCCTGACACCATGTCTCGTTTCAAGCCTGCGCAATAGCTTCCGACATTCGCACCACTTCCCGGACCGACCCGACGTCATGCACGCGAACGATCCTGGCTCCCCCCCAAACTGCGGCCGCCACGGCCGCGGCAGTTCCCATGATGCGTTGATTAATGGGTTGACCGGTGATCGTCCCGATAAAGGATTTATTCGACACGCCGATCAGAACGGGCCGGCCCAACTGCTGCAATGAACCAAGTCCCTTCAGTAAGGATAGATTCTGTTGTTCGTTTTTTGCAAACCCGATCCCCGGATCGATCAACATGTGCTCACGCGCAATGCCGATGCCCTCGGCATGGTTCAAACGACTTCCCAAATAATCCCGCACCTCCTCCACCACGTTGTCATATTGACAATACTGTTGCATCGACTGCGGCGTGCCTCGCATATGCATCAGCACCAACCCGGCCTTGGTTCGTGCAATCACTTCACCCATTCGTGGGTCATGCTCCAACGCGCTGATGTCGTTGATGAGGACTGCACCCCAATCGATAGCCCGTTCGGCAACTCCGGCTTTCCGGGTATCGACCGATACGGGAACCGTCGCGCGTTTTCCAATGACATCGAGAACCGGCTTCAAGCGACGAAGTTCTTCCTGTTCGTCAATCGCCCGTGAGCCGGGGCGCGTCGATTCGGCACCGATGTCAACCAGGTCGGCCCCTTCACTCACCATGCGTTCAACATGAGCCAGCGCGCGCTGAGGATCGAGAAAGTGCCCACCGTCGGAAAAGGAATCCGGGGTCACGTTCAGTATGCCCATCACCAGGACGCAACGGGAACAGGGAATCCTGACGTGGCAGGCTTGCAGATACGCGGAGTGTGTTTCATCCATGGAGAGCCCCGATTCGAGGGAGGGCCCAGTCAGCACCGGGACAGGATCACTCACGATAAAAGGCGGCAACGCCTACGAATCGACTGCCGGTGAAGAAGAACTCGAAGGCCCAAAGAAGGCAGGGATGGGTCGCACAAAAGCGCAATGCCGTCACACTTGCGCCGGCTCTCGAACGATGGTTCCTCGATTGATGATTTGATCAATCTCCAAGGAATCCAAAACCTCTTTTTCCAACAGGGCTTCAGCCAAAGCCCGTAGGGTATGAATATGTTCCGTAAGCATGCGCTTTGTCCGTTCGTAGGCTTCCACGATCAAACGTTTGACTTCATGATCGATTTCCAGGGCCACTTGATCACTGAAGTCCCGACGTGTCGTAATCTCCCGACCCAGGAAAATCTCCTCATCTTTTTTGCCGAAGGTCAACGGCCCCAATTTGTCGCTCATGCCCCATTCACACACCATTTTCCTGGCAAGTTCGGTGGCCCGTTCAATGTCGTTCCCTGCACCGGTGGTGACGTTTTTTAAAATCAGTTCTTCGGCCACGCGACCACCCAGCAAAATTGACAGGGTGTTATACAAGAAATCCTCGGAATAGCTGTGCCGGTCATCGATGGGAAGCTGCATGGTCATGCCCATCGCACGCCCCCTGGGAATGATCGTCACTTTGTGGACCGGGTCGGCGCCCGGCAATAACTTGGCCATGAGAGCGTGCCCCGCCTCATGATACGCCGTGGTGCGCTTTTCGTCTTCGCTCAGGACCAGACTCTTGCGCTCGGCCCCCATCATGACTTTATCTTTGGCATTTTCAAAATCGATGAGTTCCACCAACTTCTTGTCCAATCGCGCAGCCCAGAGCGCCGCCTCGTTGACGAGGTTTTCCAAATCAGCCCCTGAAAAACCGGGCGTTCCCCTGGCAATTTGCTCGAGGTTCACGTCTGACGCCACGGGCACCTTCTTCGTGTGGACCTTGAGAATTTCCACGCGCCCCCGCACGTCGGGACGATTGACCACCACCTGTCGATCGAACCGGCCTGGCCGCAACAAAGCAGGATCGAGGACGTCGGGACGGTTCGTCGCGGCAACAAGAATGACGCCTTCGGTCGTATCGAACCCATCCATCTCCACGAGTAACTGGTTCAAGGTCTGCTCCCGCTCATCGTGACCGCCACCCAAGCCCGCGCCGCGCAACCGACCAACGGCATCGATTTCGTCTATGAAAATGATACAGGGCGCATGCTTCTTCCCCTGTTCAAACAGGTCGCGCACGCGAGAAGCGCCCACTCCCACGAACATTTCCACAAAATCGGACCCGCTGATACTGAAAAACGGGACACCCGCTTCTCCGGCAATGGCTTTAGCCAACAGAGTCTTTCCCGTTCCCGGAGGGCCGACGATCAGCACCCCTTTGGGGATTCGCCCACCGAGTTTTTGAAATTTTTGTGGATCTTTCAAAAATTCAATAATTTCAACGACTTCTTCCTTGGCCTCTTCCACGCCAGCCACGTCGGCAAAGGTCACCTTTTTCTTTTCTTCGGTCAGGAGACGCGCTCGACTCTTCCCGAAGGAGAGGGCTCGATTGCCGCCGATCTGCATTTGTCGCATCAGGAAAAACCACAACCCCAGGAACAGAATAAACGGTCCCCAAGTCACAAGAAACGTGATATACCAGGGACTTTCATCGGGCGGCTTGGCTTCAATCTGCACCGACTGCTCCCTTAGGGCTTTGACCAGGTCCGGATATTCAACGGTATAGGTCCGAATCCGGTTGCCATCCTTTAAAATCGCACTGATATGACTGTCCTTCATGGTGACCTTGGAAATTTCTCCCCGCTCGAGGTGAGCCATGAAGTCACTGAAAATCACTTCCTCCTCGGGCGGCTGGGACGGCACGGTGAACAGGTTGAACAACAGGATCATGAACAGCCCAACCACCACCCAAAACAGCAAATTCTTGACACGAGAATTCATAAAAAGGCGTTCCTTCTCTCTCAACCCTCACGGGCAAGCCAAAATCGTTCCCCGAACATCAGAAATACTACCATGAGGATCGAGCATCTGCAACCTACTGCCCTTTACGTAAGCCCTCACTGGATGGTGCGTGACCATCGCAACACCGGTATTTCTCAAGCCTTTCTTCCGGCTGTACGAATCCGGACAACGGCAACGTGCCTGGTCTCCTCGGTCACTCGAAACCGATGATCGGAACGATACCCCCCGACCCACAGGATACCTTCAGGCGCTACCACGAGAGGCACGGTACTTCGCTCAGCTTGATGAATTTTTGCATCAGAGAAAAAATCCTGAAGCTTCTTTCGTCGTCCTCCCATTCCATAAGGGAAAAAGTAGTCTCCGGGCTTCCAGGATCGAACAACCAACTCGTGACTGAATCGATCCGCGTCCAAATAGGCCACGGAATCGTTCCGCCGGGACGGAATGATCTTTGTCGCCGTGATTTTTCCTTCAATTGTCTGTCCCGTGACCGGCCAAAGGATCTCCCCCGGGAAAGGCCAGACACAGGACGACCCGCGTTGCAGGCGACTGTTCCGGCCTGCCTTCACAAACGTGACCCGGTCATATTCCCTGACGGCCTCCAAACCGGCAAAACAACCGGATGAACCCGATGTTCCATGAACGACGTGCTGCAACAGCGTCTCTACGGTCTCGAACCCAAGCGGACTCGACTTGACCCACAAAGGCCTCATCATTAAAAGGATCATTCTCCGTTGAATGGAGACGGGAAAGGTCAGAAGACGAGAACGGCTCCATACAACGCGATCCTTCGTGCGGCTGAGTTCCACCGACTCCAGCGCGGCCTTCGCCGCCTCATCCAGATACTGGTGTTCCTCTCGCAGGATAACAGCCTGCCGGGACAGAACACGTACCACGTTGGGATTGAACGTTTTCAGCAGAGGGATCAATTCACGGCGAAGGCGGTTCCTGGTGTATTTCGGGCTGTCATTAGTCGAATCGACGCGGAACTCACAGCGTTTCTCATCAAGGTACGACAAGATTGCAGACCGGCTCACCTTCAAGAACGGCCGGATGACGCATGGTTCTCGTTGAGACGGCATGCCCGATAATCCGGCAAGCCCGGCCCCGCGAAGCATAGACAGCAGCACGGTTTCCGCCTGGTCGTCCTGGGTATGCCCGATCGCGACTTTGGTGCCGCCCCATTCCCGGGTGACGGCCTGCAACTGGGTGTATCTCTTCTCCCGTGCAACGGCTTGGAGCGACTCCCCTTTTCGCTTCCAAAGAAACGATTTCAGATTAAGCTGTTTCAAGAAAAAAGGAAGACCCAACTGCCCGGCAAGTTGCTCGACAAACGTGGCATCTTCCAGGGACTCCTCTCCTCGCAACCCGTGATCGACGTGAGCGACGGCCAACGTCAGATCCAGATGATCCCGCCAGGCAGACAGCACCTGTAAGAGAGCAACGGAATCCGCCCCACCGGACACGGCAACCACGACCCGGTCTCCGGGAGACAAGAGGCCGAGTTTCCCGACGTGTTTCAAGAGGTTGTGTTCAAAAGCTGTCAGGGCGCGCATCATCGCCACCGATGGAGATTGCCGTACGGGTCGATTTATGCGGCAAACACGCGTCGAGTCTGCTGAACGTCCTGAGCGATTCGTTCGGCAAGCTGCCCGGAATCGTCAAACCGTTCATCGCCTCGAATGTATTGTAAGAATTGAACTTCAATGGCCTGTCCATACAGTTCACAGACGCCATCCAGAACGTGCACTTCCAGTAATCGTTCGCCTTCTCCAAACGTGGGACGTGTCCCGATATAACTGACCGCGGGAAAGACCGCATCCTGCCACACCATCTTTGTGGCATACACCCCATCGGGCGGAAGAACCCGGTCTTTGTCCGGCCGAAGATTAGCCGTGCGATAGCCCAACCCTTGCCCGCGACGTTCGCCTTCAATCACCGTGCCTTTCAGGGAATACGGACGTCCCAGATATTGCATCGCTTGTTCCATCTTCCCTGCCTGGACAAACTGGCGAATACGGGTCGAGCTCACGACCGCTTCCCGGGAACTCACGGGTTTGAGGAGATGAACCCGGAACCCGGCTTGTCCGGCCAACTCCCACAGGGTATCCGTGTTGCCCGCCCGGTCTTTGCCAAACACAAAATGCTCCCCCACAAACAGATCTTTGACGCCCAGTCCATCCTTGAGGATCGACCACACAAACTCCCGTGGGCTCAAAGCGGCAAACTCTTTGGTGAAATGCAACACCACGAGATACTCGATGCCTTGTGCCTCGAACCAAGCCAACTTTTCCGAAGGGGACGTCAGGAATTGAAAGGTGGTTCCGGGACTTAACACCAACACCGGATGGGGATCAAAGGTCAACACCATCGGCGTACCCTGCTGTTCACGAGCACATTGAACGACGGTGGCCAGCAATTCTCGGTGCCCGACGTGCTGCCCGTCAAAATTGCCTATGGTCAGGACCGGATGGGACGGCAAAGGAGAGGCTGGAAGCCCGTGCGAAACCTTCATGGGGTAGCGGCATTCAATAACTGAACGGCATCCTTGGCAAAATACGTCAGGATGAGATCGGCACCGGCACGTTTAATGGACAGCAGCGATTCCAACGTCGCTTTGGATTCGTCCAGCCACCCTTGTTGGGCTGCAGCCTTGATCATGCTGTATTCGCCGCTGACTTGAAACGCCGCCACGGGTACGTCCACCTCGGCCCGCGTCCGCAAAATAATATCCAGGTACGCCAGCGCCGGCTTGACCATGACCACGTCCGCACCCTCTTCCACGTCGGCTAACACTTCACGGACGGCTTCACGCGCATTGGCGGGATCCATTTGATACGAGCACCGGTCACCGAATGCGGGGCTGGAAGAAGCCGCTTCCCTGAACGGCGCATACAGGCAGGACGCATACTTGGCGGCATAGGACATGATGGGAAGGTGCGTGAATCCCTCCTGGTCCAATTCGTCGCGGATCGCCGCGACCCGCCCGTCCATCATGTCGGACGGCGCCACCATGTCAGCCCCGGCCTCTGCATGGGTTTTCGCCATCAGACGCAAACAGTCGAGGGTTTCATCATTCAAGATGCGCCCGTCTTTCACGATGCCGCAATGGCCATGGGACGTATATTCGTCGATACAGACGTCTGTCACCACAAAAAGACCCGGCACATGATCCTTGAGCGCGCGGGTAGCCCGTTGCACGATCCCGTCCGGATCATAACCGGAAGACCCGCGTTCATCCTTGTGATCGGGGATCCCGAAGAGCATAACCGCGGGAATGCCCAGCAGGTGCGCGTCGGTGGCCTCCTTGATCAGGCGATCGATCGACCACCGGAATTGACCCGGCATCGACTGGATGGGCTCCTGTTGATCCGTTCCTTCCCTGACGAATAGGGGATAAATCAGGTTGCTCGGCGACAGCGCGGTTTCACGCACCATCCGGCGAAGAGGCCCGGATTCACGCAAGCGCCGCATTCGTTGACGAGGAAATCCCATGATTTATCCAAAAGCCGTTTTGAAGAGTGGCCCCCGAGTTTGCAACTCATCGGGCGCGCCCAGCGCCGGTATCCACCACACCACCGTTATTTCCTGGGAAGATTCGTCAGAAACACCACCAGATCCCGCACCGAGATCATCCCAACAAGTTCCCCGCCCTTCGAGACTCCCAAATGCCGGACGTGTTCCTTGGCCATCAGGTCATTAGCATCCAACAACGTCTTGTTCTCATCAATTTTCAACACTGGTGCCGACATGATTTGTTCGACGGTCGTCCGGTCCGAATCCAATCCCGCCGCCACCAACCGCCGGACGAGATCGGTATCGGTTAAAATCCCGATGATCTTCTTGTCCCGGCTGACGAACACACTGCCGATACCGCTATCCTTCATAATTTCCGCCGCTTTCCGGACACTGGTGTCACGATCAACGGCAATAAATTTTTCAGCGGGAACCATAAACGATTTCACTGGAACCATAAAATTCTCCTTGGATTATCACGCCTCATTAAACAAAATGCCCCACCCGCCAGGAAGTCAGGGCCTTTCGGCAATTCATGCGCCGTTAAGAAGTTACCTCGTGCCGGACATAGTCGACCAGCGACTGAACCAACGCCGGAATCGTGTTCTGCGAAGCCATGACGTGAACGTCCAACCCCATTTCCCGAATGGTTTTGGCCGTAATCGGCCCGATGCTCGCAATAATCGTCCCATTCAAACGTTGTTTCAAGTCACGTGTTTCGTCAAAAAGTTGAAAAAAGTTGCGAACGGTAGACGAACTGGCAAACGTGACCACGTCGATCAAATGGTCACGAAACAGTTGCTGAACGCGATCCCGTTCAATCGCCGGCACCACGGTCTTATAGACCTTCACGACTCGCACAACCGCCCCGGATCGTTCCAACTCCTCCGGCAGGATCTCACGGGCTTGTGCGGCCCGGGCAAGCAACACCCGCCGGCCGGACACGCCGGCCCGCTTCAGCCCTTCGATCACTCCTTCGGCCTGGAACGTGTCCGGCACCAGGTCGGCCTCGATGCCGAATCGTTTCACCTCCTCGGCCGTTCGGGGGCCGATGCAACAGACCTGCAACCCTGCCAACGCCCGGGCGTCGCGCCCATGGTACCACAGGCGTTGCATAAATGCCTTTACCCCATTGACGCTGGTCAACACAAGCCATTGATAGGTGGCCAGTTGCTCGATGGCTTCATCGACTTCAGTCCAATCGTCCGGAGGACCGATGGCGATGGTCGGGCATTCAATCGGTTCGCCGCCACGAGCACGGATAAGACTCGACAATTCTGGCGCCTGGTCTTTGGCGCGTGTCACCAGCACGCGCTTCCCGAATAACGGTTGCGTCTCAAACCAATTGAGTTGCTCCCGCAACCGGACGACTTCCCCCACCACCACGACCGTGGGAGGGCGAATATCAGCCGCCTTCGCACGATCCACAATGTCCCGCAACGTTCCGACCACCGTACGTTGTCTGGCATAAGTCCCCCACCGGACCAGCGCCACGGGAGTATCCACGGCTTTCCCTTCCTCAACCAACCGGGACACGATCATGGGTAAATTTTTGACACCCATCAAAAACACCAGAGTCCCATCTGCGGCAGCGAAGCGCGGCCACTCCAATGCCGTCTCGTCCTTGTCCGGATCTTCATGGCCCGTGATAAAGGCCACGGTCGAGGCCAGGGTGCGATGCGTGACGGGAATACCCGCATACGCCGGCACTGCGACCGCGGAGGTCACGCCAGGCACCACTTCAAAGGGAATCCGGTGCTCAACGATCCACTCGGCTTCTTCCCCGCCCCGCCCAAACACGAACGGGTCTCCACCTTTCAACCGGACCACACACTTCCCTTTCCGAACCTTCTCCAGCATCAATTGATTGATCTCATCCTGAGGCCGATAGGTCCCGCACCCGCGTCGTCCCACGTAAATCCGCTCCGCCTCCGGGGAGACATGATCCAGCAACGCCGGGTTAGCCAGATGGTCGTATAACACGACGTCCGCTTCCTCAAGACAGGCTTTGCCTCGTAGCGTCAGGAGACCGGGATCTCCCGGACCCGCCCCTACCAGATAGACTTTCCCCGACGGTCGATGCTCGGCCATTTATGCACGTCCATAAATTTGCGCCAAAATATGCTCCCCGCCTACGCCCGTGATCCATTTTCTGGGGATATGCGCCACGGTCAGGACCAAGTCTCTCACGGAAATCATCCCAACAAGTTCCCCATCCCGCGAAACGCCCAAATGCCGGATACGTTTATCGGCCATCAGGTCACTGGCATCCAACAGCCCCTTGTTCTCATCGACGTGCAAAATGGGGGAAGACATGATGTCTTCGACGGTCGTCCGGTCCGGGTCCAATCCCACCGCCACCAATCGCCGGGCAAAATCCGTTTCCGTCAAAATGCCGACGAGTTCCTTGTCCCTGGCAACAAATAGACTGCCGATACGCCTATCCCTCATCATTTCCGACGCCCTCCGGACACTGGTCGCACAATCAACGACAACAAATTTTTCAGCAGGGGTCATGAACGATTTCACCGGAATCATGTCGTGCTCCTTGAATCAGGACGCGCCGTGACGCGAACAAGGCCAGACCCTCCATGGAATCACCATCTTCCACCGGTCCAGCTTACGCACGTCCATAGATCTGATCTAAAATATGCTTTCCTCCCGCCTCCAGGATTCGCTCGGCCAAGGCCGTACCAAGCGGGGCCGCCTGTTCCACCGGACCTTCGATCCGGTCACGAATGACCTGCGTTCCATCGACGCTTGCGACGAGCCCCTCGAATTGCACCGTCCGGTCCTCAATAACCGCATGGCCTGCAATCGGCACCTGACAACCGCCCTCCAATCGATCCAGGAAGGCCCGTTCAGCCGAAACCGCAATAGACGTCAGGTCATCGTTGATGGGGTCGAGCAACTCTCGAACAAAGGTGTCATCCGTACGCGATTCGATGCCCAAGGCGCCCTGACCAACGGCCGGAAGACTCAAGGCCGACGGCAGATACTCGGTCACATGGCTGGCCCAACCCAATCGGGTAAGACCTGCCGCCGCCAAGACGATCGCGTCGAACTCGCCTTCCTGAAGTTTGCGAAGACGGGTATTGACGTTCCCTCGAAGCATGGCAACAGCCAGGTCCGGCCGGTGAGATAATAACTGGGCTTGCCGCCTGAGGCTGCTGGTCCCCACCTTTGCACCAGCCGGAAGATCCTGGAACGCCACGCGATCCCTGGTCAGCAGAGCATCCCGGGCGTCTTCCCGCGCCGGAACACAGACAATGGACAAGCCCTCCGGCAACACCGAAGGCACGTCCTTCATGCTATGGACCGCGAGATCAATGTCTCCCCTGGATAACGCCTCCTCGATTTCCTTGACAAATAACCCTTTCCCTCCGATTTTGGCCAACGGCACGTCCAGAATTTTGTCGCCGCTCGTTCGAATCCGTTCAAGCCGGACCGAGAGGTCAGGAGCAATGTCCTGGAGTCGAGCCTGAACCCACTCTGCCTGCCAGAGGGCCAATTGACTGCCGCGTGTGCCAATGACGAGAGACGCCCGCCGTCCATGCGTAAGGCTCACTCTGGTCCCTTCATCAGCCTGGGCATGCCTCGACCCTACAAACCCGAAGCCTGCTGAGAAATCCCGTCCTGTTCCGGCTCCTCTTTTGACGCGGGAGGAAGTCCGTCCGTCGTCACGTCCGTCTCATCCCGGACATCCTCAACGTTCACCGATTGCTGCTCAGGAAAACTCTGGCCCAAATCATAAAACAATCTCGCCGCTTCGATATACACAAACCCGTTGGATGATTGGGCCGCGGATTTCAAGGCTACCAATGGACCGTGAAGCAGTTTATTGACGATCCCGGAGGCAAGCCCTTCCACGACCTCCTGTTGCTCCGGAGTCAACGTCCCGAGCCGGCTAAGGGCTTTTTGCAACTCCGTCTCCTTCAGGGCGTTCGCCCGTTTGCGCAAAGCAATAATCGTGGGAGTCGCCTTGAGAGACTGAAGCCATTTCAGGATCACTTCGACTTCGTCTTTGACGATGGATTCGGCACGGGTGGCTTCCAGCCGGCGCTCTTCACGGTTCTGTTCGATATGCGATTCAAGATCGTCGATATCGAACAGAAACGCATTATCGACCTGACGAACGTCGGGATCGATATTGCGGGGGACCGAGACGTCGATCAAGAAAATCGGCTGATTCCAGCGTGCACGAACCGCCCGTTCCACGTCCTCGGGACCGATCAGGTAATGGGACGCCCCGGTGGAACACAGCACAATATCGGCCCGGTGCATGTTCGCACGAAAATCTTCAAAGGGAATGGACGTGCCGTTGAACCGGGCAGCCATATCCGCCGCTCTGACCGGGTCACGCGTGGTGAGCAACACCTCGTGAACCCCATGATTCACCAAATGCTGTGCTGCCAATTTGGCCATTTCTCCGGCCCCGACCAGCATAACCGTCCTGGCCGGCAGGTTACTGAAGACTTTCTTGGCCAATTCGACTGCGGCATAGCTCACCGATACGGCGTTTTCCGCGATCCGCGTTTCCGTACGAACGCGTTTGGCTACGGAAATCGCCTTTTTGATCAACTTGTTCAGGATGACCCCGGTAGCATTGTGGGTTAACGCCTCCTGGAAAGAATCCTTCACTTGACGCAGGATTTGCGGCTCTCCCACGACCAGGGAATCGAGACTCGACGCCACGCGAAACAGGTGCGTAATGGCCCGATCTTCCGCGTGACAATACAGGCGGGGCATTAATTGTTCCGCGGACACCGACAGATGCGTATCCACGAAAAATTCCTGGATCGCGGAAAATCCTTGTTCCACGTGGTCGGCGACCGCATACACTTCCACGCGATTGCAGGTCTGTAACAACATCCCCTCTCGAATACCTTCATGATCCATGAGACGGTTGAGGGCTTCGCCCATCCGGCTGTCGGGAACCACGAGCAGTTCCCGAAGCTCGACGGGAGCGGTTTTATGACTCAATCCAACAAGGATGATAGTCATCAGCTTACGGGAATCCCGTTTCCTTTCAGCACGACTCCGAGAAACGTCAACAGTACGCCGGCAAATCCCACGATCGTCAGATAGGCCGCTTTTTTTGCCCGCCAGCCCATTGTCACCCGGCCCATCAGGACCACGAAATAAAACACCCACGTCACAAGCGCCCAAAGCTGTTCAGGATTCCAGCTCACGTAGGAACCCAGTGTGACCTGGGCGGAAATGGCCCCCGTCAGAATACCCAGAGTGAGAAAAGGAAACCCCAACAACATCGAACGCTGGTTCAACGTGTCCAGAAAATCCAATGGCGGCAGCTTAAAGAACAGGACGTTGAATTGTTTGGATTTCAGCAGCCGCTCCTGCATCAGATACATGACCCCTGCTACAAAGGCCACGGCAAACCCGACGGCTCCCAACATGCTGAGGGTGACGTGGACCCACACGGCTCGTAACATGGGTTGAAGGACCGGGGTTTCCGTAGGCAGGACAGCAGTTGAGACCAGCGAAAGAAAGGCAATGGGTAGTATGAAGGCTCCCAGGACGTAAAGCCGCTGGAGGATGACGACCAACAAAAAGACAAGGATCAGGGACCACGAAAAAAACGAGAGGGCTTTGTGGAACGTGACGCCTACTTCTCCGGAAAACACTTGCACGGCCAGGACCACGGTATGGATGGCAAATCCGAGACACGTCGCGGCAAGCGCCACCCGGGCAAGCACGTCAGATCGCCGGAGCAAATAGACCAGGGACAACAAGATCCCGATAAAATACAGCCCCAACGTCAGTTGCAAAAAGGCAACGGTCATCGGTATCACCAGCAAATAGTGCAATACACCTAGCTTGGAAGTATAGATAGGCTGTTTTCAGATAGCAACAAAGGAAAGGCGGAATGCAGGATAGCGGCTTGCAATCGGCTGATGAGCCAAAGAAGGGAGTCAGCCGCCGGACCCTGCCGTGGCGCCGCCGCACACGTTGATGACCTGTCCCGTTATCGAGGCCGCACCCGTTTGGCAAAGATACATCGTCAGCGCGACGATCTCTCCAACCTCCGCCATCCTTTTGATGGGTACCGCTGCTACGGCTTGAGTTCGGAATTCCTCTGCCGACATCCCCAGGATCGCTGCTGTTTCCTCGATGCCCTGACGAGCCATATCGGTATCGACCCAGGTCGGACAGATGGCATTCACCGTAATACCGCGCCCGGCCACTTCGAGCGCCAAGGCCTTGGTAAACCCGATGATGCCGTGTTTGGCCGTGCAGTACGCCGCGTAACCCGGGACACCGAACCGGCCGAGAACCGAAGACATGTTCACAATATGACCCGGCTCTTTCATATGCGGCAACACGACTTTTGAACAGAGATAAGAACCCGTCAAATTCACATCGAGAATATTCAACCAACGCGTATCATCAGGATCGTCCATGGGAGTTCTGCCTGAGACACCGGCGTTGTTGACCAAAATATCAATCTGTCCACATTTGTTCACGACGGATGCCACGAGTCGCTCCACCTCGTCACGCTTGGTCACGTCGGCAGGCACGCTCGTGGCGCTGCCCCCCTGCTCCCGGATCCGGGCAACCGTTTCCTCAAGGAGTTCTGCGCGCCGCCCGCACACGGCCACGTGAACGCCTTGATCCGCGAAACCCAGGGCTATTCCCCTGCCGATTCCTGAACCACCTCCCGTGACAAGGGCCACACGACCTTTCAACATCACCTGTTTCCTCCTTCGCTCAGAATACGTACCGTTTAAATCGGCAAGCCAGCGTCTGGCCCTCTTCTGTCCCTGGTACGAGAATAGCTCTATCTGGCGTAGCGGCGCCATTCATTCGGGACGGCACGGGGGCCGTCCCCTACGAGCGCCTCGTGGGACAAATTTCTCTCCTCGCTCAATGGCCGTCCCCTACGGGCTGGGAAGAGCCCGTATTCTTTGTAGGGGCAGGCCCCTGTGCCTGCCCTCCCCTTACCCCTGGCCTCGACGGTTTTAATTGGGGCAGTGAACGTTTACAATGATTGCCCGTAGGCAAACTTAAACCAGCCAGAGGCCCATTCATGCCGGGAAAGTTGTATCTCGTCAGTACACCGATCGGAAACCTGGAAGATCTCACCTTCCGGGCCCACCGCATTTTACAGGAAGTATCGGTCATTGCGGCTGAAGACACCCGTCATACCCAAAAACTCTGTCGCCATTACCAGATCCATACCCGCCTAACGAGTTATCATGATTTCAATAAAGAAGAAAAAACTCCGGTTCTCCTTGAACTTTTGAAAGAAGAGAAATCCATCGCTCTCGTTTCGGATGCCGGAACTCCTCTGATCTCTGACCCAGGCTACTTTCTGGTGACCCGCGCCATTGCCATCAATGTGCCCATCGTTCCGATTCCTGGGCCCTCTTCGGTAATCACCGCCCTCTCCGTTGCAGGATTACCGACGGACGCGTTTACGTTTATCGGATTTCTTCCCAAGAAATCGTCGGCCCGGATTCGCCTTTTGGAAAGTCTTCGTGAGGAGACAAAGACCATTATCCTCTTTGAAACACCTCATCGGATAAAGACCACGCTTCTGGCCATTCAGGAAATCTTTGGCGACCGCCGGATCGCCATCAGCCGTGAACTCACAAAAGTCCACGAAGAAATCATTCGTGGCACGGTCCAGGAAATCCTTCTCTCGCATTCATCCCGCGTACTCAAAGGAGAAATGACACTTGTCATCAAGGGAAAAGAGAAGCGGGTAAAACGCAGCAGACAGGACCTGCAACCAGACTTCAATCATCGGCCTTCTGAATGAAGATACGATGATACGAATCGACGAACTCACGCCGAAGAATATTGTGGCCTTCGTTTTCAACGCTCTGCGGGACATTTCTGATGGGCTCACCGTCATCCAGCAAAACCTCCAATACCTGCCCGTGTTGCATGGTCTCCAGCCGCAGTTTGGTTTTGACAAAATTGTAGGGACAGATGACACCACGGAGGTCCAACACTGCATGGGGATCAACTTCCTGACTCATCGTCTATGGCTTCTTTCATGGGATTAATGCAATGAACGGATCTTGACGATTGCAAGACTCGTTACAGAAACAAAGAGAGCGTGCCGACACAAACGCCGACACGCTCTCTTTGTGTTGTAACTTTTCCCGCTGGGATCAGTCTCTTACTGCACTGTCCCTTTGTTGAAGTTATCCCGCTTGTCACCATAATCGGTGGCAATCGTTTTGTCGACTCTCTTGTTCACCGTATCCGGCTGAGGAGCGCACTGCCAGCAAGGCGCGGCACCCGTGACGACGCCCAGGCTGGAAGTAATTCCGCCCTGCACGACACCCTCTTGCATACCGCCCTCAGGAACACCTGTGTAACCGGCTGTCGGGGTCGCAATGCCACGGAAATTGGTCGGGTCCGGCCGTTGGCCTAATCCACCGCCGAAGTTAGGATTATCTGCGCCACCAAGCACCTGGGTTCCTTCAAGCACGTACACGGCGCGAACCATTTTCCGACCCGTACTGAACTTCTGCGATGCAGTGGTTTCGTCCCTGGCGGAAACGGCGACATAATCCCCTTGGTTCACGGCCTTGAGGTTCTCCATGTTGGTCTCGGCATCGAACCAGAGTTCCTTCAGGTTCAAACCGCCGCGTAAGGTCTGCCGTTCGTCATGGGAACTTCCGCCCATGTCGAGGTACAGTTTGCCCGCGGGATAATCAATGGCCACCACTTCACCTTGAATCGTCTCCGGGGCGGAAAGATAGCGTTCCATGTCATCCTGGTCGAATACACGGGCACGTGTTCCTGACCCTTGAGATTCTCCAACCCCCGTGCCGAAACCGGAGTGTTGAGGCGCACGCTCCTGCGCCACGGCCACGCTGACTGAGCCTACAAGAATGATTGCTGCTCCAAAATACCTTAACTTCCGCATGTGGCTCCTCCTTAGGAAGTGTAAGTTAATAATCGAACACTGATAATAAGGAATGATAGCTGGGAAAATCAGTCCTTCTTCGTGACTTAGGTTTTGTCCGGTCCTAAAGTGTCATAACTATAGTGATCTGCTCAAGCAGTGTCAAGGGGTTTCTCCTTGAAATCTTGATATGGCGACAAAGGCAAATAGCCTCCTGATTGAGACCGGAAGGCCCTCCGTATGATTAATGTTCGCTTCCGCCGCTCTACGCAAGATATAGCCCGTTTCTCTCAAGGCCCTCAGACATCGAAAATGGTGCCCGGACCGAGGGTCGAACTCGGACTCTCTTGCGAGAACCAGATTTTGAGTCTGGCGCGTCTGCCAGTTCCGCCATCCGGGCGCCTACGTGATAGATTCCCGTTTTCTAGCATGATCGCCAATTCACGTCAATCAACCGGCTTTTCCTTTTCAGGCCTTTATTCGGCATGCTAAGATGAACGCCCCGTTAGATCACACGCCTCAGGATGTCCGGAGGATAGCCAGACAAGGAGGAACATTCATGTCGGAGATTCAATGTCTCAAATGCGAACAACCAGCGGAAAAAATCACCGAACCCCTGTTCATGGGAAAACTCGAAGAAGAAATCAAGAACAACGTCTGCCAGAACTGTTGGAACGAATGGAACAAACCCGGCGGTGTTAAAACCATGGTCATCAATGAATACCAACTGAACCTCGGTGACGAAAACGGCCGTGCCACGCTCAAAAAACAAATGCGGGCGTTTTTCAAGCTGCCTGACGCCGACGCAGAATTCAAGGACTATCGAACCTGATATGGATATCCCGCTTGGGAAAGGCATTTTCCTCGTGGCAAACCCCGGCCTCCGCGATCCGAATTTCCGGCAGACCGTTATCCTGTTGTGCAAACACGGCCCTGAAGGAGCGCTCGGGGTCGTCGTCAATCGGCCCACGGAGATCAATATCACCGAAGTGCTCCCGCAAGTTCCCATCCTGGAAGGCCAACGTCATCGGGTCTTTTCCGGAGGACCGGTCCAACGCAATAACCTCCTGCTCCTCTATCGGATGACTGAAGGGCCGGAAGATTCCCACCACGTCTTCGACGGCGTCTACATGGGCGGCGACATGAAAACCCTGGAGGATCTGTTACAGAATCCCTCATCTCTGGGAAATTTCCGCGCCTTCATGGGATATTCAGGCTGGGCGCCCGGCCAACTGGAAAACGAAATGCGAACCGGATCGTGGCTCACGGTACCGGCCGACTCCACCACGATGTTTGACCAAGACCACAATAGCTTGTGGGGCAATATTCTCCGATCCCTGGGTACAGACATGGCCATGTATGCCGATATGCCTGCCGACCCGGGCATGAATTGACCGGCGGCAAGCTCCGCGCATTACCTTCACCTTTGCTCGACATTGACGGGCCTATAACAGTGCCGGATTGCCGGGGAGAAAGATGAAGACTCCGGATCCCCGATGGCAAACGTCGGAAATGTACAAAAGTTAAAGTTTTGTACATTTTGTACAATTTGTACAAAACTTTACAAATTGTACAAAACGCCGGAATTTTTTAAAAGTAATGCCTCTGCAAGAACCGTACGGGCATGAAACTTGCGAACGAAACGAGGAACAGACATGGGTGAACATATTGCAAAGCCTGACCGGAACGACGGCAACGGGCGCACCTCTTAGCAAAATCCATTCAATTTTGTTATTCTGCTGGATTATCCCCCTCACCCTACCCTCTCCCTCGGGGAGAGGGAATGAGAGGAACCAAGGCAAACTCTTTCATTCCGGGGGAGAGGCTTTTGACAGCCAGGGGACTGATTTTTGCAAAATATCTTATGACTCAACCGTCAACGCCCTCCAGAACCCGGAAATTCAAGGCGCTCCTGCAATCCGATCAGTTGGAATTTCTCTGTGAGGCGCACAATGGCCTGAGCGCCAAGATCGTGGAAGAGGCCGGGTTCAAAGGGATTTGGGCCAGCGGGCTTACCCTCTCCGCCCAGTTCGGGGTAAGAGACAACAATGAAGCCAGTTGGACGCAAATCCTCGACCACCTGGAATTCATGTCCGATGCCACACGGATCCCCATCCTGCTCGACGGCGACACCGGCTACGGGAATTTCAACAACATGCAGCGCCTGATCCGGAAGCTGGAACAACGCCGGATCGCGGCCGTCTGCATCGAAGACAAGCTGTTCCCCAAGACCAACAGTTTTTTGAAGGGCGAAACCCAGCCCATGGCCGACGTCGAGGAATTCTGCGGAAAAATCAAGGCCGGCAAGGATGCCCAGAGCGATGAGGATTTTTGCCTGATTGCCAGGGTCGAAGCCTTTATTTGCGGCTGGGGTCTATCCGAAGCCTTGCGACGGGCCGAAGCCTACCACCAGGCAGGCGCCGACGGCATCCTCATTCACAGCGCCCTGTCGGTCCCGGACGAAATCCTGGCCTTCAAGCAGGAATGGGGCAATCGCTGTCCGGTCGTGATCGTGCCGACCAAGTATTATGCCACGCTCACCGACGTGTTCCGGCAACACGGCTTTTCCCTGGTGATCTGGGCCAATCACCTCCTCCGCGCGACCGTGACCGTCATGCAGAAAACGGCGCGCATCCTGAAAGAAACCGAGAACCTGTTCTCGATCGAAGATAAAATCGCGCCGGTAGCCGAAATCTTCCGGCTTCAGGACGCCGCCGAACTCCAGGAAGCCGAGAAACGCTATTTGCCCCACAACGGGACCAGCTTGGCAGGGATCGTCCTAGCCGCGTCCCGCGGGAACGAACTTGGAGAATTGACGCAGGACCGGCCCAAGACCATGGTGCCCATTCAGGGCCTGCCGATCCTGTCGCACATCGTCGATGCCTACAAGACGATCGGCATCAAGAATATCACCGTCGTTCGCGGCTATAAAAAGGAGACCGTGTCCCTACCCAACCTGACCTACGTGGACAATGACGATTTTGCCGAAACCGGGGAACTCGCCTCGCTCTTCAAGGCGCTGCAATCCAAAAACGGAGATTTTCAGGACACCATCGTTTCGTATGGAGACGTCCTCTTCAACAAGCACATTCCCCAGCTCCTTTTTCAGGAACCCGAGGATTGGGTGATTGCCGTGGACAGCGTCTGGGAAGGCAAAACGTCCTACACCCGGCTCGGTGGGTTCGCGGAATGCACCATGCCGAATTCGCGCAAAGCGTTCAATGCGAATATCTACCTCAAACAGTTGGGACGGGACGTGCCGCAAGAATCCATCCACGGGATCTGGATGGGATTTTTGAAGGTGTCGGCCAACGCAGCCGGTCAGTTACACGACATTCTCGGGGACATGCTCGCCGATCCGGCCAACGACAAAGCGGGCATGTCGCAATTGTTTCAAGAATTGCTTAAACGGGGCGTCCCGATACGTGTACTCTACACGGTCGGACACTGGCTGGACATTAACAGTCTCGATGACCTGGTTCAGGCAGGACACTTCTAGATTCCCACAGGAGCAAACCATGCAAACCGTGACTGCACACAACGGCGTTCCCATTCCCAACTTCATGTACGGCACGGCGTGGAAAAAAGAAGATACCGGCCGGTACGTGCAAGCGGCCGTCCATGCCGGCTTTCGAGCCATCGATACCGCGAACCAGCTTATCCATTATCACGAAGCTCAGGTCGGAGAAGCCTTACTGTCCCTGGCGAAGGAGGGGATAACGAGAGATCAACTGTTCGTGCAGACCAAATTTACGCCCGTTTCAGGGCAGGACCACCGAACGCCCTACGACCCCATGGCTCCCGTAGGCGAACAGGTGGCGCAATCGTTTGAAAGGTCCATCGAACACTTGCAGACGGACTTCATCGATTCCTATATCCTGCACGGACCCTACGGCCGCTGGGAACTCGAAAAAGAAGATTGGGATGTCTGGGCGGCGCTCGAAAACCTGTATCAATCAGGCCGAGTCAAAATGATCGGCATCAGCAACGTCCAGGCCATTCAACTGCAGTTGCTCTGCGAGCTGGCCAACGTCAAACCCATGGTCGTGCAGAACCGTTGCTACGCGGCATTAAGATGGGACCAGGCCGTCAGGGAAATTTGCCGGGACCATAACATCGTGTACCAGGGGTTTTCGCTGCTCACTGCGAATCGCGGGGTTGTCCAAAACCCGGAGGTCGGCACCATTGCAGAACGGTGTAACACGGGGCCGGCCCAAGTCATCTTCCGGTTTGCCCAGCAGGTGGGCATACTCCCCATAACCGGCACGACCAACACGCAACGCATGAAGGATAATCTGGACATCGACCGCGTGGAACTCACCCAGGAAGAAATCGCCCGGATCGAAACCATCGCCGTGTGATCGCCAAACGCCTCAAGAATGATGCGCCACGTGCTCAACCCGCTCAATCTCCGCCCGCAGGGGACGCCGGCTGAAACCTATCGGACTCCCGCCGGGTCGCGGTAGACCGACAGATACACGGTATCGGCTTTCTTCCGGCTCCACGGAAAGCGGTATAACGTCCTGATCTGACTGGAGTACTGTCCGATATTGGCCTGCTGCCAGAGTCCCTTTTCAAAATATCGCCTGCCCTCGTGATCCCTGAGAAAGCCCGCGATCCGCTCTTCTGCAAAAAAATCGACAGCCCAACTGTTCGTCCACGTCGGGCGGCACTGCCGGACGTAGTCATCGACCTGATAGAGCAAGTCTTGCAACTGTTCCAGGTCGGCCATGACGGATTCATTGGTGAGGAGAAAGAGCAACTCATGGCCTTGGGGAACCTCGATGAGACCGATCGCACGTTCCAAGCGCCTGCAAGCCGCCTCATCCACGGCATACACGTCCGGCTCGCCCAAATCGTCTTGCGGAATGACTATGGTACGAGAAGCATCCCCTCGGCACACGAGGCGTAAAGAAGGATGGACGCACGCCCATTCAAGCCTGACTCCGAACAACCTGACGTCCTCCAATAACGTCGGCATCCGCTGGTTCAGGATCAGCTTGCCTTGGACCGATTCGCCAGAGACCAGGCGGATGCCTTGTGACCCGAACTTCCCGGGAAAAGAGTCCTGCTGCATACGACTCCGTCGCGAATCCATGCGAAACGCCGAAAGCCAACCAACGTCATTCGGGGGTAACCAAGGCAAATCCCGGAGATTCACGATGACGGGTTCGGTGTTGGTATTGGTCAGATGGACGTGAATTTCGTAGACCCGCTCCTCAGGTTTCTTCAGCAATACCTCCATGGCCAGTGTCACACGGGAGTCCGACTCAGGCTCCACAGCCTGACCGGTCGAGGCGGAGGAACCGCCCGGCAACCACAGACACAGTGCCAATGAAGCGCACAACACCCGTTTCATGGGGACACCCAACGCATCACGCATGCCAACTGCTGCCCGCCAGCCAGTAGGTCGGATTAGCGAAGCGTAATCCGACATGGGCGTCGAACAGCGGTAGGTCGGGTTACGCCCTTCGACAAGCCCAAGGCGAACCCAACCGGGTCTCGAAGAACCGCATTCTTTCATCTTTTCTTCACCGTATGGTACATTAAATAAAGACGACTCGTGCAAAATTCTTCACTTCATTTTTCTCTTCATGATTAAACACGCAGTCAACAAACGGGCCAAGTGGCTGGGGGACGCACTTGTAGTCATCCTTTGTCTCGTACTTCTCGGGTCCGCAACGGCACAGGTGTTCGCGGGGCAGACACGAGTCGAAGAGATCGCTGAACTTGCGGAAGCCGAGTGGCTGGACGGCAACCCCAACCAGGCGTTGCACATCCTGGATCCTTGGCTTGAAACTCATCCGAACACCGTCAGATTGCAAAAATTGCGGGGCGACATTCTCGCCACGGCGTCCCGTCGCCACCAGGAAGCCGTCGAAGCCTATGATGTGATACTCGACAAGCACCCGGAATCCCTGGAAGTCCGCTGGGCCAAATGGAGCACGTTGCTCCGGGCAGGGCAACAGGATCAGGCCATAGCCGAATTTCAACGAATCGCGCAACTGGATGTGAACAATCCCATTGTCGCACTCAGGCTGGCGCAGGAACTCCGAAAAGTCGATCGCTTGGAGGAATCCCTGGAGTGGTATAAAAAAGCCGTGGCCATGATCCCGGACATGGTGGGGTGGCGGTTGGCACTTGCCCGGGCCAAGCTGGACGTCCTGGATGGCCGCGGGGCCCGTGACGAAGTCGAGTACGTGCTGCGAATCGTCGAACCCGGCTCTCCCGAAGAAGCGGCTGCCCACAGCCTGCGGTCGGTGATCTACGGGGCCACCAAAGAGCGGGGCCGGCGCTTCGAGCCGATCCTGAGTCCCGGCGGGACCGCATCGGAGCGCAAAGCATGGTCCGCCATTCGCGCGGACGCATGGAGGCTCTTCGACGCGGGGCGCTATGCGGAAGTCGAACCACTCTATCGCAAACTCCTGGCCCTCAAGCCTGACGATTACGCCGCGACGCATGAACTCGGGATGACCCTATTGGCTTTGGGGCGGTGCGATGAAGCGATTGAAGTCTTTGAAAGCATGTCCGGGATGAACCCGTCTGACGAAGTCTACGCAGACGCGTTTTTCCGGATCGGCCGCTGCCTGATGAAGATGGAAAAATGGACGGAAGCTCTCGCCTATTTTGAAATCCTTTATGACGCCGCCCTCGAATTCGATGAACAGACCAAGGAAGTCCCGCCCAAGGCCGACCTCAGAGTGCTGAACACGGAAACGATCGCCACGTGGCTCAAACGGGTGAAGGAACACATTCCCGCGGATGAGATACCGAAACAAAATCCGTTGCTTCCCGCGGTCGATCCCGATACCCCGGCCCCGATGACCGAAGAAGAACTGTATCAGAAAATAGCGACGGAACAGCTGAATCCCGCACAACAGATCTACACGAGGGCGTCCCTGATGGGGCGAGATTCCGATTTCAGCATGTTTCGCTACGTCATTCCGGCCAACCGCGTCATGCGTGACGATCGCCCCACCGGCACCCATGAGTTTATCCCGATCGAGCCGCACGACACGTTTCCGAATACCCAGGAAGACATTTATCTGATGTTCGGGCTCGTGACCGCCTCCTATGACGAGATGCCGCTCAGCGTGGAATGTTTTATCGAGACGCCAAAATCGAACGCGAACCAGATACCGTTGGCCCGGGACCAGGTCATCATGAACATGGGCGACCAGACCGGATACTTCATCATCACCCAGCCTGAATCAGGATGGACACCCGGACTCCACCGGTGCGGGTTATACGTCGGCAGCGAACTGTCAGCCTACACGCATTCGGACGAAATCCGGTTCCGCATCATCCCCGAAACCTCATAACCAAAACGGTCACGTTGTTGTTCATGTGCGAGTTCGCATCCTTTCGCTTGCCGGGACAAAACGCAATCTGGTACTTCTTCGTTCGGCATTGATCTGACAAAACTGTTCAACCGGCACCCCCAAAATGCCCCATGATTGATCTCTCAAGAAAGCCCCTCATAGGTGTCGCGGCATTCCTCGTCGTATGGGGATACGGCGTCAACGCGTTCGCCGGCGAGGCAACCCACGTCGTCACCGAACTTCAGGAATCGATCATGACCATTATGAAAAAAGGACACGATCTCGGCTACACGGGGCGATATCAAAGCGTCTCTCCTACGGTTGAAAAAACACACGACCTCGACACGATCGCTCGGCTGGTCGCCGGAAGACATTGGAAAGAGTTCGAGGCGGGCCAACGTTCGGCCTTTATCGAGACGTTCAAAGACCTGAGCATTTCCACGTATGCGGGTCGGTTCAAGGACTACGGCGGAGAGCAATTCAAGGTTCTTTCAGAAACGTCCTTGAAAAGAGGCAATCGCAAACTGGTCACCAGCCACTTTGTGAAATCCGACGGCAAGAAAATCTCGTTCAACTACATCCTGCACCAGGTTCATGGCCAGTGGAAAATCATCAGCGTCAGCGTGAACGGCGTCAGCGACCTGGCCTTGAAACGCGCCGAATACGGGGGCATTCTGCGAAAAGACGGGTTCCAGACCCTCATCGAACGCCTGAAAACCCAAATCGACAAGAACGCAAATGGACTCTAAGCGTCACGAATTTCCGGCGGCTTGATGAGAAGCGTGACGAAGACCACCGGCAAGACGCACGCGAATGCCGCCATGCTGAGTGTGGCCGTCTGCTGGTTGGTATTCACCGTGCTGACCGGATGCGCCACGACGCAGTCCGCCGGTCCCGAGGGATCGAATCACGATCCATTCGAATCCGTCAATCGATGGATTGACCGGATCAATGACGTCGTCGACCGCACCATCGCAAAACCAGCGACCGATGCCTACATCGCTTACACCCCACAGCCCGTCCGGAACAGCGTCTCCAATTTCTTCGATAACGTGGTATACCCCAACGTCATCCTGAATGACTTCCTCCAGGGAAAGGGATCCCAGGGGCTCGATGACTTGGGCCGGTTTCTCGTGAACACGACGTTCGGATTCCTGGGAATTTGGGACATGGCCACGCCTCTTGGGCTCGAAGCCCATGATGAAGATTTCGGACAAACCCTTGGTGTGTGGGGGATGAAGGAGAGCACCTATCTGGTGCTGCCGTTTATCGGACCCAATACCGTGCGAGATCTTCCGAATTTAGGCGTCAGCGTCGTCACGAACATCCTGTTCTACGTGCCTAATCCATACGTGGTACCCGTCGCCCTCCTGGGCTTCATCGACTATCGGGCCGGACTGGACGAGGCCGTCACGCTCCGGGACAGCACGGCCGTCGAGCCGTACCTCTTTACGCGGGAAGCGTATCTGCAACATCGAAAATTCCTGATCTACGACGGCAATCCCCCCGTTGACGATGACTTGTCCCTGGGCGATCTCTTCGTCGACCCTGACGTTGAAGACGAAACCCTTCAGGAAGAGACCGGCCAAACCCAGGACTCCTCAGACAGGAAGGAATAGCACCTTGTTTATTGGTGACTGGATCTTTTCCCTCGTCTGTTGTCTTGTTCCGTCATCCTACCCTACCCTTTCCTCTCCTCTCCCAGAGGGCGAGGGTGGAACACCTTGTCGCTGTTCCACTTCGGCCAGGAGCGCCGGAAGAATCACCAGGGCGCAGATCAGGGCTAGGATCAGCACCACCACCAGCAGGATGCCCAGACTGGCCATGCCCGGATGAGGCGAGAACCCGAGCGCGCCAAAGGACGCCATCGTGGTCATGGCGCTGAAGAGCACGGCTTGGGACGTGCTGCTCCGCAGGACCCGGACGATGGAACGCGAGCCGGCTTCCCGTCTCCGCAGGATCAGGTAGATGCCGAAGGCGATCCCCAGCCCAAGCACCAGGGGCAAAGCGACCACGTTGGCCAGATTCAGGGGAATGTCCAGCGCCAGGCACGTCGCCACCGTGAACAGCAGCGTCAGGAGCAGCGGCAAAAGCACGAAAAGGGTTTCGCCCAGGCGTCGCAAGACCACGAACAACAGCAGGGCGGACAGCACGACGGCCAGGACGGTCGCTTGCACGCAGGCGTCGATGACGGTTTGTCCGCCTTCCAGAATGCTCACGGGCGACCCGATCGCCCCGGGCGCATGTTGCTGTACGCTGGTCACGAACCGGCGGAGCGCCCGGTTTCCCTCGACGTTCTCGGCGGGAAAGACCTCCACCCTGGTCCGGCCGTCTTGCGCCGAATAGTGACTCACCAGACTTCGCGGCAACGTCGCCAGCGTGATCTCATCCGGCGCCAGCAGTTTTCGCAATCGTTCGAGCCATTGCGGGAAGTCGCCCAGCAGCCGCGCGCGGAGGTCGGGTACGAAGCGGGTCGATCCGCGTGCATCGTCCAACAGGCCGTCGATCGCCTGCCCGAGGGTCTCCAGGTTTCGGGCCAGTTCACCCTGCCGGTCAGCAGATGCCTGCGCGTCGAGTGCGGCGCGAAGCTCCTTCATGGCCCGCACTTCTTCATCGTCGCCGGGCGTCTCGACGGCAGCCTGCGGAATGAGGACGGGCTCCAGCACCAGCGCCATCTCGTCGATGATGGCCAACTTTTCTTCCTGATCACCGGGCACAAAACTGGACAACGTGAGGACCCGGTCAACTTCCGGCATCGTCCGGATTCGATCCGCCAGGGCATCGGCGACCGGGAGATTCTCGACCAACACCTGGATGACGTAGGGCGAGGTGTCCGGGTCTTCCAGTAATTCCTGAAAGGTGGACACACTTTCGGTGGACGAATCGCGAAGGTGCAAGGCGTTGAAATCGAATGGCAACCGCGGCACCGCGGTGACCGCGACGATCATCATGGGAACCAGGAGCCCGAGGATCACCCGCCGGTAACGGATGACCGCACCCGGCGCCGGATCTTCCCCGTGACGTTCTGCCGTGGTGGCAGCGGAACCCGCCGCGCAAGACCGGGCAATCGGGAACACGGTCAGGAATGCCGGGAAAAACGTCAGGTTGGCAAAGAGGGCGATAAACATGCCGACCCCGGCAATGAGCCCCATTTCCGCAAACCCTCGATACGACGTGGGAAGGAAGGAGAAAAAACTCAGAGCCGCGGCAACCGCCGCGAGCGTCAAGGGTCCACCGACCCCAGCGACCGCCTGCCGTAAAGCCGTTTTATGGTCGCCTACCCGGAACAATTCTTCTCGATACCGCAGCCCGAACTGGATCCCGAAATCCACGCCAAGCCCGATAAACAACACCGGCACGGACGCGGAAATAAAGTTCAGCGAACCGATGGCCGTCACGACGAAGAAAGCCGTCCACAAAAGGCCCACCAGGAGCGCGCACAGCATCGCTCCGACAAGCCGCAGGGAGCGAAACCCGGCGATCAGCACGAACGACACCAGGCACAACGACAGACCCGCGGCCAACCCGATGCCCCGGGCGACGGTCTCCCGCTCTTCGGCTTCGATCGGGATAGGGCCCGTCAGCCGGATACGCACGCCGAACCGTTGTTCAAGCACGGCCCCGTGCCGGTGCAGGAAGTCCAGCGGGCCCTCGGCCGCCTCCAGATTCGAATAGTCCAGCCGTGATTTCACTAACAGGAACCCGCGCGACGGATCGCCTTTACCCGTCACGCCTTCGAGCATGGTCTGTTTCCAGGACGAGGTTGGAGGCGCCCCGAGCCGTTGTGCTTCGATCGCTTCGCTCAACAGGGCAAACGCATCGGCCAGGACCTTCTGCTGCTCGGGCGTGGGGTCCTCTTCCAAGGCCAGGGTGAGGATGGAAAAGAACCCGCGCAGGCTGGGATCCTGCACAAGCGTCCCCAGGAACGGAGACCACTCAGCAAGACGTTCATCCAATCGCCAGAGTTCCTCTACGTCGAAATACAGCAGGCCGTACTTGTCGAAAAACTCGTCCTGTTGAGGTTGATACACCGATTCGAACAACGAAGGGTATTGTTCCAGAAGCCCGGCCAATTCATGGACCGCATCACGCCTGTGCTCCGCGGAACCCTGGTCCACGACGATCAGGATCAGATCGTCGAGTTGCGGAAATGCGGCATAGAAATCCCGTTGCAACTGCCTGAAGGGCAGGTTCGGATCCAATAAATGGACGGGGTCCGTATCAAGTTTCAGGTTCTTCGCGGTATAGACGGCGGACAGGCCCGTGGCGACAAGGACTCCGATCACGACCCACGTGGCCGCCCGCCGGCAGGCATCCACCAACCGGACCAGAAAAGCCTGGTACCCATGGCCTATCCGATCAAGCATGCACGCTCACGACGGGAATGAATCCAAGGGAATCGTTACAACCTCAATTGTCTGAGCCGTAACGCATTGGCGATGACCGACACCGAACTGAACGTCATGGCGACGCTGGCGATGATGGGGCTCAGGAGAAGCCCAAAGAATGGATAGAAAACGCCCCCGGCAATGGGTACTCCCAGCGAATTATACACAAATGCGAAGAAAAGGTTTTGCCGGATATTGTTCATCATGGCTTTGCTTAAGGTCCGGGCACGAACCACGCCTCGCAGGTCGCCTTTCACCAGGGTCATATCCGCGCTTTCCATGGCCACGTCGGTACCCGTTCCCATGGCAATCCCCACGTCGGCTTCGGCAAGAGCCGGAGCATCGTTGATGCCGTCTCCGGCCATGGCCACCACGTGCATCTGCTTTTGCCATTGCTTGACCACCTGCTGTTTGTGTTCGGGAAGGACTTCAGCCTGAACATGTTGCAACCCGAGTTGCCGTCCCACGGCTTCGGCGGTCTGTCGATGATCACCCGTGACCATGACGATGTTGAGACCTTCGCGTTTCAGAGCATCCACCGCCTCGGCTGTCGTGGTCTTGATCGGATCGATGACCCCGATCAAGCCGGCCGGCTGCGCATCCATCGTCACGAACACCACGGTTTGGCCTTCTTGCCGAAGAGCCTCACCTTGCCGGTTGAGTTCGAGCAATTCTTTTGACGGCACCCCCATGTCCCGTTCCAGAAACAATCGATTTCCCAACGCCACGATTTTGCCATCGACGTTGCCTTCCACCCCCTGCCCGGTCTGCGAACGAAATCCTCCCACTTCCCTGAGGGAAAGCCCTCGTTCCCGTGCACCTGCAACAATGGCAGCAGCCAAAGGGTGTTCGCTGACTCGCTCGACGCTGGCTGCCAGTTGGAGCAAGGCCGCTTCATTCCACCCTGACGCGGGAATGATCGACCGTAAGACGGGTTTCCCCTCCGTTAACGTACCCGTCTTGTCCACCACCAACACGCTCACTTTTTCCAATCGTTCAAGGGCTTCGGCATTCTTAATGAGCACGCCCGCGGTCGCGCCTCTCCCCATGCCGACCATGATCGACATGGGCGTGGCCAACCCGAGGGCACAAGGGCAGGCGATGATCAGCACGGCCACGGCGTTGACCAGGGCATACGCCAGGCGAGGCTCCGGCCCAATACTCGCCCACACGCCAAACGTGGCAATCGCAAACAACACGACGACCGGGACAAAATACCCGGCCACGACGTCGGCCACCCGCTGGATGGGTGCATGACTGCGTTGCGCCTCGCTCACCATGCCGACGATCTGCGCCAGCATGGTTTCCTGGCCGACGCGTCTGGCTTCCATCAAAACAGTGCCGGTTCCATTAATCGTGCCTCCGATCACCCAATCCCCTGGTTGTTTTTCAACCGGAATAGATTCGCCCGTAACCATGGATTCATCCACCGAGGTCGAGCCTTCGAGGACTTCCCCATCCACGGCAATCTTTTCTCCGGGACGAACTCGGAGACGCTGACCGGCATGGACCCGGTCCAGCGGAATTTCCTCTTCCCGGTTATCGTCCCACACGACCCTTGCAGTCTTGGGCGCCAACCCGAGAAGGGCTTTGAGCGCCCCCGTGGTGCGACGCCGTGCCCGAAGTTCCAAAACCTGGCCCAAGGTCACCAGGACGATGATGACTGCTGCGGCTTCGAAGTACACGGGGACGTCACCAGCCGGGTTGCGGAAGGCTTCCGGAAACAGGCCGGGCACAATCGTTGCCGCGGCGCTCGAAAGATAGGCCGCTCCGGTGCCCATGGCGATGAGGGTAAACATGTTCAGACGGCGATTGACGATGGAGGCCCACCCACGCTGAAAGAACGGCCACCCCACCCAGCCCACCACGGGCGTGGCCAGGACAAACTGCAACCAATTGGACCATCGGGGATCAAGGACGTCTTGCAAGGGCTGGCCGGGAATCACGTGGGCCATGGCCAGTACCAGCACGGGCAATACCAGAACCAGTCCGATCCAAAACCGGCGGGTCATGTCCACTAGTTCGGGGTTGACCTCGTCGTCCACCGTCACCGTCCGCGGCTCAAGCGCCATGCCACAGGACGGGCAGGCTGCGGGTGTCTCCGACACCACGTCGGGACACATCGGACAAATATAGTCGGTCCCCGGCGAGGCCGGCGCGTCCTCCATGGCCTGCGTGTACTTGCCGCTCAGATACCCGTCAGGATCGCTCCGAAACCGTTCCTCGCACCGGGGATGGCAAAAATAATACGTCGTTCCTGCGTGGTCGTACGTACCCGCGGCAGACAGTGGATCCACCATCATTCCACACACCGGGTCCTGGACCTGGGGCACACTGGCCATCATGAGTTCGCGGCGTTTGGGTTTTTGCGCGGATGGGTCGGGCGGCATCACGATGGTCCCCTCTGAACGGATAGATCACCCCTGAGAGCCTTATAGTACGATCATACCGGTTCCCAAAATTTGTGTCATCCCCGATTACAAACGTCGAGGACAGGCCCAGTTTGCGGATCCAGTGCCTGTTTCCGGGATTGTAGATGTTCACTAATTCGTTGACACCTTCTGATTTTTCTTTCCCCTCCTTTGTAAGGAGGGGCGAGGGGAGGTAGAGCCGGAGTGGACAAAATGCGTGTGATCGTCAGGGGTCGTGTCCATTGTTCTATGACTCTACCCCACCTGACCTCCCCTTACAAAGGGGAGGGAACGAACCCGTTCGCCCTTGCTCAAGCTAACCATTCTGTCAACAAATTACTGAACACATACAGGGATGACAGAAGAGAAAAAGTAGAAGTGAACGCAACCGTTCTCGTTGATTACGGAGACGATTCCGTCAGAGGGGCTTTCGAGAGAACCGAAGCCACGGTCCCCACGTGGTAGTTGTGACACGTTAAACACGCGTCGCCTGCTTGCCCTGAAGTATGACACGTCGTACAAACGGGTTTCTGCATGGATCGGAAGTTGCTTGCAAACGTCAGTGGATCGGTATCCTTGAATGATTCCATAACCTCGGCTTCAGGATTGAGCGTATGACACGTGAGACAGCCTTTATCATCAAGCAAACTGAAATGAACCGCATGGGCAAAGCGCGTCACCTTTCGTTCATGAGAAACCGGACGTGCTGCCGACCAATGAAGCCGGTTCCGTTGACCGGCTTGTGCATCAATACTGTGACACTTCATGCACAACCCGGGGGCTTTGGGATTTGATAAGGCTGTGAAAATCGTCTCGGCTGAACGTACATGTTTTACGCCTGTTGCTTGAACGGTGAGATCCAGCCATGCATACAGGAACGGATCGGCATGCCCAATTGGGCGATAGAGTAAGACAAAATCCGAATCCTGACGATACCAGCCCCCGATCATCATCCGCTTTTCGCGTTCCCGGTCCATGCGGATCTCCTGTTCACCTTCATGATCTTCAAGCCGCACCACCGTCTCTCCGGCTTCTGAACCGGACAACTCCATTGCTAAACGGGGCAACCATTGTTGCTGTGCGGCATGAATGACCTCAGCCGGCAGTTGACCAACCAGATCCGCAAATCTCCGGGCATCGAGGTCCATTGTCATCGGAAGCCGATTCAAAATCTCCGATTGCCCTTTCATGGTCAAGTTGTAAACCAATCTCTTCACGGCCCAGACTATTCTTCCCACGGCTGCGATTTCTTCATCCGTGGCATCCGACAGATCCGTGAAATCGTCAAACCCGGACAGGATGGCCAGATCTTCGGTCAAGGCAGAATCTGCTCTCAGCAACAACTCCATGAAAGGCGTGAGCCCATCTTCGAAGTTCGCATCGGCCGGCCATTCGCCAACGGAGACGCCATGTTCCTGCAACGTCTCCAGGTCCAACCCCGGTAACCGCAAGAACGCAAGCCCCTTTGCGCCCGAGCGACCGATGCCCTTGATCTGCTCTGCGTGACAACTTGCACAAGCCGTCTCAAAGGTGCCCGTTCGCATGGTTTGACCGGCCTCATCAGCCCTATGGCAAGCGGTACACGTTATCGGAGCATCGTTCTTGAATTCACCAAGAAAATGTTTCCCGATATGGGACGTGTGATCAAAAGCTATCCGTGTACGACGCTTGTATGGGTAGCCAGAAAACGGCGGATGATCATTGGCAAAATCCGAAAATCTTCTTATATGACAGGTTTGGCACTGTTGCGCGTCCATCGCGAGTAGATTGAAATTTTTCCCTCGATGTTCCCTGTGACACGTTGCACAAGCCAATTGCTCCTCTCCCGTTTCCAGCAAACCCAGCACCCAGGATGAAAAGTCTCGAAACAACGGTACAGCAGTGGCCTGAGGCATCCGGCTCAAACGTTCCGTGACGGCAGCCAACTCCTTTGAAGGACGCCCATGTACCTCCAAGGCATGGTCTCCGAGATGATGACACGTCAGACACAGCCTGCTGTTCTCCTGCCCCGTTCCCGACGCACCCAGCGCAAATGCCAGATCCACAAGACCTCCATGCAGGGCAGTATGACAGTCCACACAAACTCCGGTTGAGGCTCCATGTCCGAACGTCAGTGCTCCCGGGGAAAAGAAGGCCGATCCTTTCGGGCCTGAGACAAAGAGCAGCAAGAGACCAATCGTAACCATGGAGAACCAAAACGTGATCCTGCTTCGTACGGCCAAGAGACTGAAAATCGGCTGGCACACGGGAACAGACTTGCAACAGGTTCCGTCCGGTAAGGGACCATCTTCACATGGTCCACCTGGGATTCGAGAACAATGCCACCGTGCCCCTTCCCACACCGGGACACATTCCATCGTTACCCGACAATGTCCCTTCTTATCAGGCCCGATCGAACAGCCTGTCCCTTCCGTCGTCCGTCCACAGATCCAGTTCCGGGTGGGCCAGTCAGCTTGCTCCTCACGGAATCCATCATTCTGTAAGCCCATAGGTTATCCCGTTGTATAAACCGATACGACGGTCACGTGAACCAACGAAAGAATCAGGAGGCTATAGGCCACGGGGACGTGGACAAACAACCAGTATTTGAGCATCCCCCGGAGTGTTTGCTGATAATCAAGGTCATCCTTGACGCAGATCAGGCCTCGCAACTCTTCTGCTCTTTCCCGTTCTTTCTCCCCCAAATTATGCTCCAAAGCCTCAAGATTGGTGAACAGTGCACGACGGGAACGGGTGGGGTTGAAGAGACGCTCCCAATAGTTCCGTGGTCTGTCGAGAAAAGAAGCCAATTGGCGCTCATAGAAATCTACGAACATTGTCGAATGATCCTCTGAAACAGTACGCTCAACGACGCCTTCAATTTTCTCACGAAGGCGCTCTCGCATGATGGGGATTCGCTCAAAACTCACCTCTTCTCCACCCGTCACGAGTCGCCGGGACAACACTTGTAACAGGATGCCCCCAACTATCCCGCTGACGGCACCTGCCGCATACAACAGTGTCAGCGTCACTTCAAAAAGACCGTTGGGAACACGCAGCCCAATATGCAGAACAAACAAAACAAGAGTCAGCAGACCGGCAGACACATGAAACTGGAACCAATCGATGGATACTGCCAGCGATACAAAAGGGAGTCGATTGCGAAGATTGTACATAATCAGTACGAGAAGGAAGACAAAGAGGAGCCATCCCGAGAGAAACGTGGTCCGGTAGGGTGAAACAACTGATGCGGTGTACAGGCAGGCGAGGAGAAAGATGAGCACGCTCCAAGTCGTGATGGCGACCCAGTGTCGTGACACAAACGTCATCACCGGTTCAGCCGACCGACAACGGACAGAAGATCGTGCCTGGCCACCCGTTCGGGTGGTCCTCCGGGTTTGCCTTTGTATTGCTCCGCCTGTGGGATGATTCGATCCAAGGCACTCAATTGGCTGCCGTCACGGGTATCGTCAAGCGTTTGAGTCACCGCGGCAATCTTGCCGGCAGCGACCAATACGACTTCCTTGCGAATCTTCCGATCGATGCTTTTGACGATTTTCAGGATTTTCCTGACTTCCGGGATAGGACTCAGGCCATAGATCGTCCGAAGTTGATTCACGCCGCGTTGAACGCGCTTCATCGTCGCGGCTGCGTACTTCCCCTTTTTCGTCACCTTGGCAAGGGCACGGAGACCGTACTCCAGATCGAGGGCTTTTCCCACAACGTAGAGCATCCGTTGACGCTCCGGAGACATCTCTTCATTCTTTTTCCCCTCAGAACGGAGAAACTTGTGGCGGATTTCACCCAGCGACCACGACACCAGTTCAAAGTCGTCATTCCCGGGTCCATGCCCTCCAACGTTCACCAGTTTTTCGTTGGACACGATGTGACATTGATAGCAGTTTGCCGCAAGACGATAGAGGTTCCCTGGTCGAATCATGCCGGAGTTCTTGATTGCGGCAAGACGCTTGGCTTTATGCGTAGGCGTTTCCTGTTCACGGGTCACGTTCTTTCCGCCGTAATCACCATGAACCTTGAGCCAGGCCTTTGCCGGACCATGGCAGGACTCGCAAGAGATACCGGCAATGGCTTTCACCTTGTTCTTTGTATAGCCTGACGTAAAGTGACAGGTCACACAGGCTTCGGCTTTTTTCACGCGCTTGATGCCCATGTTACCAGCAATCTCCTTGGTCCGCTTTTTGCGCGCGAGGACTTTAAAGGTTTGAGCGTGACTGGTCTCTCTCCAGACGTGCACTTCCGCTTTGTGACATTCGCCACATTCGTCCGGTCCCACAATGTTCAGCACATCTTTCTCGGAAAGACTCCCGGCCTCAAGCTCGCCATTGGAGAAGACCAGAAATCCCAGTAAAAGACTGACCCACACAGGAACCGCTCGAATCATAGCGTTCACGAGATTCCTCAGTGCGTCATTTTTGAAGTAGTCCTGTAGGGGCAACGTTCATCACTGCGAATGCAAACAATAAGGACTACGCGTCCAAAATCAGCGTACCCGTTGGAATGGAAGAGCACAGCAAGCACCAACCGGCCGGTACGTCTCGAAAGGACGTCACGTACGAGACGGATCCGGATTTGATAGCCGTGAGACACTTTCCACACTTGCCGGCACGACATCCGATGCGCACGTTGACGTTGTTTCTTTTGGCAAGTTCCAATAATGAGCCTACGCTCGGGTCCCACGTGCACGTCCTGCTCGACCTCACAAAGACGACTTCAATGCCTGAAATTGCAGGCGTGACGCCCGGTTCCGGACGCTTGCGCTCAAGATACTGCGTCTTCGCTGCCTGTACGCGACGGCAGAACGCTTCATGGACAAACCAACGCTGCTGCTTTCTGTATCGGGTCCGCCGCCATAACGCGACGAACAAACAGGCGATCCGAAACAGAGCCGCCACGACGATACCGCCCCCGATTCCTTGTATTACCCACTCCATACTTCCCTTTCCGGAACAGTCTTTCCTGCTGTTGACGTAAGAACGTTGAAACCTGTCACAAGCTTACCTGCAGCCCGGTGCTCACTCACGTTCACGCCTTGCCCATCCTCAAAATTTCGTGAGCCATTCGAGACGCGCTCCATAGGACGGATCGCTTCCTTCCTGCACCGCGCCAAAGGCATCGACTTGGGCCACAACATGACGACCGATGGCATGTTGATACCGAAGACCGGCGGCATAGGCGTCCCCATTGTCGACCTGATTATTCGTATTTTTCCGGCCTCCCAACTCAACAATAAGCTGTTGACGGGTCCGGTTGAAAAATGTCTGATACCCGAGACTGCCTCCAGCGGCATTGTCAGCCTGATTGCCCAGTGCGGCCCTATACTGGCCCAATTCCACAGTGTCAAACAGAATCCCGGTTCGCCCGAGCGGTCCACCGGTTTCAGGACCACGAAGGGCCGAGGAAAATTCCCCGATTCCCCAGAACGTATTGAGGTAGAGGAAGTCCTGAGTATGCGGCGGGGTCCAGGAGATTTCATTGAATAATAAAGTACCGCGGCTGGTTTGCGGTGTTTCGCGCGTTGTCGGAAACGAGGCATTGAGGGTCAACGTGGTATTGAAAGGCCCAATGCGCTGAACGCCTCGAATCCCGGCAAACAAGGCATCGCCCGTGTCCTCCCCCGCTTCGAGGTAGACAAGATCCAGATCGATCGTCGTCACGGGAAAGTCCGTTTCTGTAAACAGGCCGAAAAGTTGGGCGTCCCGGTCGAGCCGGTTGTCGTCCCGGTACACGTTGTCCCACGCATAGAAGGCGCTGATCCGTACGTTCGACGTACCCGGTAGTTGGAGGTTGTTCCTGACCAGCGAAACAGCGTCGGGATTGCCCAGCCTCCCGCTATTGATCAGGATGCCGTCCTGAAACAGCACCGCTTGCCGGCCGACTGAAAAACCAACGTCGAACATCCCGGTATCCTCACGATCAAGAGCCGGAACAATCTCTCCCAGGTCCCCTTCAAAGAATAGGGTCCTAACCACTGCGTTCAATTCGTCATGAACGTCTCCATCAGGCTCAAGCGACACGCCGGTAAAACGGTTTTCACGATCCAGGGGGCGCAATCCGATCAACAGGCGCTCCGAGGCCGACAACTTGAGATTGGCGAACAGATCGAGACGGTGTGCCCATTCAGATATGCGCGTCGCACCGTCATCGACGGTCTGCACGGCCATCCGGTGCGTCCCGAATACCCAGAGGGATGGACGCCACACCGCACCGGTGGGCAGTTCGACTTCCGGGCCAAACGGTCCGGCCCCAAGAAACGGTTCTCCCAATTCCAGAAGAAGCGTTGGGCGTTCCGGCACGTCTTCCACTTGAAGCGAGAGCGGCCTGTCAGACAAGCGGCTTTCTGATTCCACCTCACGGGACCGTTCTCTTGCATCGCCCTGCCCTTCCGAGCCAGCCCATGACGGTGAAAACCCCATCAGCAACGTCAGAACCATGCCGGTGGAAAGGCTGAATCCTCTCTTCATTGGCCGGGTGTACGATCCTTTGAGAAAACGTCAAAGACCACGTCGCGCTCCCATAACGTCACGTGTCCTTCCAGGACTCCCCCGGCGACGTCGCGGGGACTCATTCCATAATCGAATCCGACTTCCTTGATGTCATCGATCAGATTGACCGGCACCATGCCGAGAATCAGTTTGATCCTGGCGACATAAGGGCCTCTATCCGTCAATTTCAAACCCGGTATCTCGTACCGCGCCAACCGGCTCCCGTTCGGCTCAATGCCATTCCTGTGCTTTCTCACGTTCACCGGACGTCCCAGCAGAATACTGGACTGCGTGAGCGGGCGTAAGAACGGCAACGGATCAAATGAGGGGTTGACCGGTATGATCCGTTCGCTCTCGCTACCACGGAAATTCCGGGTGATGAATTTCGATTGGAGGTTGAACAGGTATGGATCCGACGGCAGTTCACCGTTGTGAACGTACCGTGAATGCGAATCGCGAAGATCGCCGTTGGGATCCAAATCACCCGACTTGAAGATAACCGTTCCATCACGATCCGTCACCGTCACCTGCAAGTAAACGACGCGCTCCGCGTCAAAGCCGGTTGGCACTCCGTGACCGGTGGTGCCATTCCGTACCTGCACCCTAAACCGGATGCCTTGTTCATCGGCCCGTTCGGTTACCACGTCGCCTAATGTAAATCCTGTCTGCAACAACTGTTTTCGCTGAGCCATGTATTCATCCAACAAGGCAAATTGTTGGTTCAGGATTTCACGGGCTTCATATCGTTCGTCAACGGAATCCCAACGATCGGGGAACACCGCGTTGTCAGAAATCGCGCGTTCAAATTCATCCGTCCCCCACCCGGCCTCATAATCGAACGCCAGCCATTCCCGAATGGTCGCCATCTTCGCAGCTTCCGTGTTGTGTGGAAAAACCCCCGGATGGATCACCGAATGATCCGGCCCGGGGAACATATGATTGGTGCGTTTTCGCGGCTTGGTCTCGACGTCTCCAACCCGGGCGGCAGGCGCAACGGCGTATCCCGACGGTCGCCCCGGCTCCGTTCCCATATGGCAATCCTGGCAAGTGATGCCTTTCTTCGCCGCAGGCGACGTTTTATACTCACTGAAGGCTTCCTCGAGACGAAACCCATCGAGCAAATTGACGTCATGACACGAACCACAGAACCCGGGGGTCACGAGTCGAAAAAATCTCTTCACGTCGGTATGGATGGCCCGGCCCGGTTTGCCGCGTTCGGTGTTGACCTGATATTCGTCACTTTTGATGACACGCTGGAGTTCCTTATTACCCGTGGGCCCGTAAACCGGTTCGAACAGATCGCCCTCCACTATCTTCATCCGGCCGCTTTCTTTTCCATAGGCTTGGTTGATCCGGTGACAGACAATACAGGTAATACCCTCGCGAGAGACCGGATGCCGGTCAACGTTGCTCATAAACAAAGGCTCTCCAAGATTCATCCCAACTTGGGTATGGCAGCGAATACAGAAATCCCCATTGGTTCCATTGGTCCGCTTGAGAATGGTGCCCTGCATGGCATTGAACACGGGACTCATCTGAGCGTAGGCATGCGGGGACACAGACCATTCACGGTAATGCTCCTCGTGACACGTTTTGCAGGTGACGGCAGAGGGAAAACTGATTGCTCCCCCAAATACCCCGTGCGCAGCTTCGGAAGAAATTGTTTGCTCGCCGGTTGAGTGTTCTGTTGCACCAGACAAAACCGCTGGCACACCCATCGTGATCAACAACAAGGAAAGCATCAGGTGGTTCGCTTTAAACCTTGATGTCATTACCGCCCCCAACGAGACCACAGGCATGGAAACATCTTTCACCCTGGCATCCTTCCAAACGACACTAAATCCCATAAACACAGGATTCAAACATTTCAATTTCGTTGTTGTATGGGAACTGTGTCGCAAGTCACACCCGTTACCATGTCTACAGGTAACGGACAAAATTTCGAGGAATCATACGCATTTTCAATTAATTGTCAATGCCGTGACATGGAATGCATGTTCCAAATCGAAATAGATCAATAATTCAAAATTTGGATGGAAATAGACCAACCAATTGGTCCAGAAATACCGACGAAGAACGGATGAGAACTCCCCTTTATTGATTGGCAACCTTTCTCCTTTCGCAGTACAATATGTCTATTCTTTTTGTTGGATAAGAACCGCCGTCGTCACCGGAAACATGTCCCCCGACGCTTGCCCCGCGCATGCGTCATCAGGGATCTCACCGGGAAAGGAGTCACCCATGAAACGATATGTCCTTCTCACCTTGCTGACCAGGTACGCGGCCGGCGCCCTGTTGATCCTCACGTTCGGAGCCTGTGAGCAGGGGTACTCAGCCGAGACCTCCACTCACGGCACGGCCATGGCCCCCGTACATTCTTTCACGTTGAACGATATTGACGGAAATCCGCTCGCACTGAACACTTTTACGGGGAAAGTCCTGCTCCTGGTCAATACCGCCAGTATGTGCGGCAATACGCCTCAATACGAAGGCTTGCAAACCTTGTATGAACGCTATCGGGAGAAGGGTCTGGAAATTCTGGCGTTTCCAGCGAATAATTTCGGGAAACAGGAGCCCGGCACCAACGAAGAAATCAAATCCTTCTGTTACACCAAATACGCGTTGGAATTTCCCTTATTCAGCAAAATCAGCGTCAAGGGAGAGGACGTGCACCCCCTCTACCACTACCTGACCACGCAAAGCCCATTCCCCGGGGAAATCGAGTGGAACTTCCAGAAATTTCTGGTGAATCGACAAGGAGAGGTGATTGCCCGTTATGGACCGGGGCTGAAACCACTGTCAGCCCAAATCGTTCAGGACATTCAGCAAGCGCTCAAGAAGAGTTGAAAGGCATCAGACTTCGAACTGTACGACCATGTCCTGTTCGATCATCCAATCCGGCAGCCTCAGGCCGAGCCCGTCAGGACCGCCTCCCGTGGCATGCCGATAATAATACTCGACGAGACGTTGAAACACCTGAAGGTTCAACGGCCCATCGTATCCCTGCGGGGGCGTGACGCAGGGCGCCGCGTCCCCTGCCCTGTTCACCCGCACGTCTGCATACAGGTCAACAAATTCCTGCCCTTCGATATTCAGATCAAAGAAGATTCGTGAACCGACCCGCTTCTCGTCACTCCCGGCTTCAGAAATATTCGCGAGACAACGTCGAAACGTCACCGTCGCGACAGCCATGAAAGAATCCCCGGGAATTCGAGCGAAAAATGCGGTGGCTTCATGAAGGTGGACTCGAACGCCTGTTGAGTATCCGCCATAACTCATCCCAACCGGACACCCTGGTGACGCCAGGAGGTGAAAACATTCGGTTCCAGGGTTGATCCATCAGAAAGACGTGGACGCCCTGCTCCAAATAATCACTCACGTGATCGGGATGATCGTCCACGGCCAAGACAAGGCCTTCCGCCACTTCAGGCTTGTCCTTCGCGTGATGGAGTTCATCAAATGGAATGCCGTGTTCCGCCAACCAAGCCAGGGTTTGCGGGCGAGCCGTCGGCCGTCGTGCCGTGATCAGAACGATTCGATACCGTTCCTGCAGTTGCTGCAACACTCGTCGCGCACCGGGAACCAATGGAAGCGTGGGTATGCTGCGCTCATGAAAGTACTCGAAAATCTGTTCAATCAGATCCGGATCCAGATTACTCGTATCGAGCCCACCGGCACTGGCATACGTTTCGGAAGGCCACGCCTTGCCGGTTAATTCATGAAAAATACGCTGAACTTCCTGTTCGGCCTGAGCCACGACGTTATCGATATCGACAGCAAACCCCGGTCGCATACACGTTCAACCCCTATCGTTGATACGAACAAAAAATACCAGTTGTCGGGGTATGCTCTCTAACCCGATCTACCTGCTTCAGAGAAAATGAGACGTTCGGTGTTGGAGAAGTAACAGAATCAGATCTTCTTCGTGCTTCCAGCATCTTTTAGGATACCATTTGCCGTATGGCGACTTTTCAATTTACGTGGAACCAGCAAAATTTTGCCGTTCTCCAGACGTTTCCATTTTTCGTGAGAGCCTTTTGCATTTTTCCAATAGGTAAAACCGAGTTTCGAAATTTCTTTCGTCACCGTGCTGTAGAGATCTCTCGCCAAATTATACAGCCGCCTTTTCTGTCTCCGGGCGTTGCCACAGAATAGCCGGGATCAGGTCCTTGAAAGAATGTTCGGCAATCTCAGGTGCAGTCCGATGGTTAGCGATAATCAATTCAGGCGCTACGTCCATCATAATTTCTTCAAATTCATCAAGGTTGGCTGCCTCGACGTGCAACCCTTCGATATCACTTTGGGAATAGAAGACCTTTGCGTCGGCATCCCACACGGCTTTTACTCTAAAGGTGCGCTTCATCCTGTCCTCCCCTACCGTAAGAATTCAGATGGAACCTGCTGCCACTACCAACACAAGGAACGTTTGCCGGTAAAATGAATACGTCAAAACATACTACGTATGGCACGAAAGTGTCTATTCCCTGATGCGAAGCGTGCGGAGGCGGTTCAGGGCCGCGGCGATTTCAAAGGCACGAGGCCGGGCGAAATTGCCGGGGTGTCGTTCGCCTTGGTGATAGGGATCGAGTCCGTCCAAACCGGCATCGTCAAACAATGTGACAAGATCTTGCACGATCGCTTGCAAACCTCCGTCCATCAAACGGCGGGACGCGAGATGCAGTGCATACCCTACCGCCCGGGTCTGACTGACATCCACGAGTTGTTCTACGCCGCTCACGTCAAGCACTTCATGACCGAAGGCAATCGCATCCACGGATCTGGCCTCAATTTTTATGTCGCGTTTTCCACGGGAAGAATCGAGACTCTCCCATACGGGAATCCTGGACGCGAACTCGGCCAAGGGCGACGTGGTTTCGATGGCCCGTTGGGTCCGGAACTCTTGGGCAATTCGTTTCGCGTCCTCCGTCACGTCGAGCGGTTGGTAGTCCTGCATCGCAATCACGGTGTCGGCCACGTCAAAATAATCGCCACAGCCTCCCATCACCAATACCGTGGACACCCCACGCCGTTCATACAATTCACGAACACGATCCACGAACGGCGTGATGGGCTCATGCTCTTTGTGAACCAACGCCTGCATGCGGGCATCCCTCACCATGAAATTCGTCGCAGACGTATCTTCGTCCAACAACAGCGCGGCGGCTCCGACTTCGACGGCTTCGAGAATCGAGGCGGCTTGACTGGTACTCCCGCTGGCATTGTCCGTTGAAAATTTTGCGGTTTCCTGCCCGTAGGGTAGGTTTTTGATAAACCCGCTAATGTTCACCCGTTCGATAGAGCGGCCGTCCTCGGCGCGAATTTTGACGGCCCGTTCCGTTGTCACCACGTACTCCCGTCCATCTTCAGGCACGTGGGGATATACCCCGCGCTCCAACGCCCGCAGGACCGTGGACTTGCCGTGATACCCGCCTCCCACGATCAACGTGACGCCTTGGGGAATTCCGAAACCCGTCAACGAATGCACGAGCCTGCCGTCCCAGGAAACCGGATGCGGAATGGAAATCGACACGCGAAGAGAATCAGGAGCACCAAAGGGTTGAGCCTGTTCACGTGAAAGCGGACGATCTGACGCCCCACTGCTTCTTGGCAGAATCGACCCGTCGGCAATGAAGGCCACCAATCCCAATGAATCGAGTTGGCGACGGATCGATTCCTGATTGTCGACACAATCCACAAAGGCGCGTGCGCGTTCCTGAGCCACGGATCTCCACTTCATGGCCCGTTCTGCAATCTCGGGCAACTCCTGACAGAGCATGGCTTCGGCTTGCCGGCCTAGGATGGTGCGACCTTGTGCCGGCAGGCCCAACGATAAACGCGCTTCGACCCATTGCGGCGTGACCACCATGGCCGTTCGTTCCAACACCTCCTGGCCGCCCACGTCAATCGCAATGAGCCCGCTTTTCCCGATCCCCCGATTGCCCTGACATACTTGTCGAATCGCATGGTGCACTTCACGGATCAAAACATCCTGCAACGCCACTTGCCTGACGCGACTGGAAAAAAGATCGGACGGAAGCCCGGCGACGGTAGCAGGGACACGAACTCGAATCCTGGAAGGGGACGCAAACGGGTCGCCTTGTACGTGGTCAATGAATAACGTGAACCGGAGATACGCGTAGGCTCCCTGCAAATCCTTGTACGCTTTGTATCCCCGGCCATCAATCCGGGCGAGGAGATTCTTGAGATCATCGATGGTGTGCATCAGGAAAGCGGACCTAAGACTTGGCCGGTGTTGTGTTCACACGCACGTTCGATAATGCCTCCAACGCCACCATCAAGGCATGCGTGCCGGACTGTCCGTGCCCATGCGCCTGAACGGCAAGATAGAGTTGATGCACCAATGCAAGTCCGGGCAGGACAAGCTCCATGCGCCTGCTTTCTTCCAAGGCGATGCCCATGTCCTTCACAAAATGTTCGACGAAGAACCCGGGAGCGAAGTTTCGAGCCAGGATTCTGGGAGCCAGGTTGTCCAGCGTCCAACACGACGCGGCACCACCCCGAATGGATTGCAACATGGTTTCCAAATCCAACCCCGCGCGGTAGCCGTACAACAACGACTCGCAGACCCCGATCATCGTTCCGGCGATCGTGACCTGATTGCAGAGCTTGGCGTGCTGGCCGGTGCCTGTTGCACCCTGGTGGACAATGGTCCGGCCTACCGCTTCAAACAGCGGTCTGACCGCTTCCACGATGCGGGCTTCTCCGCCCACCATGATGGACAACGACGCATTACGTGCTCCCACGTCCCCACCCGAAACCGGGGCATCCAGAAAATGCGCGTCACGAGCCTTGAGGGTTTCAGCTACCGTAACAGCCAGGCTTGGAGGAGCTGTCGTCATATCCACAAACACCATTCCGGTTCGAGCCTGATGCACGAGACCTTCTTCTCCCAAGTACACGTCGGATACGTCACAAGGAAACCCCACCATCGTGAAAACAACATCGGACGCATCAGCGACCCGCGCGGGCGAATCCGCCCATCGCGCCCCTCGTTGAAGCAGGTCTTCGGCTTTTGATCGCGTTCGTGAAAAAACCGTGAGCGCATGGCCCCTGGCCAAAAGATGCCCGGCCATAGCCGCACCCATGACACCCGTCCCGATCCAGCCGAGACGAAGTGGAGCCGGCAGTGTGAATGGTTCGGACATGGCGTAGAGAAACCCGTTTACCTTGGAGGCAAGGCAGGTTGCTGTTGGGTCAGACAATGCAACGTCCCGAACCCCCAGACAAGATCCACCGCGTGAATCCCGACAACCGGGCGATCCTGAAACAATTCGTTCAAAATTCCCAAGGCTATCCGGTCATGAGGATCATTGAACGTCGGAACCAGGACTGCCGTATTTGCGATATAAAAATTGGCATAGCTCGCCGGAAGCCGCCGGCCGTCAAAATACAAGGGAGCCGGCATGGGTAACGGCACGACCTCGATTTTTGTTCCATCCGCCAGCGTCGCGTTCTCCAGGCGCTCCCGGTTTTCAGCCAGCACGCGATAATTGACGTCTCCACTGTTTCGTTCCTGGCACAACACGACGGTCTTCGGATTCACGAAGCGACACACGTCATCCACGTGCCCATGGGTATCGTCTCCGGCAATACCTTTGTTCAACCAGATAACGTTGGTGACGCCAAGGGATTCCTTGAACACCGACTCATAGTCCACAGCCAGGAACCCGGGGTTGCGGACCTGGACGGCGCGATCCAGCAGACATTCTTCGGTGGTTAACGCGGTCCCGGCCCCGTTCACGTCGATGCTGCCTCCTTCCAGGACCACCTTGCGGCCTTTGTGCGTGATGGGAAAGGAGCGGCATTTCAACTGCGCAGCCAGTTTCACCGGCACCCGATCGTCGTTTCTCCACTCAGGATAACGGGCCCACGCGGTAAACCGGAACCGCGCGATGGCCGTTTCCCGGCGAGGCCGGTCCCGCGTCACGAAAATCGGCCCGAAGTCGCGAGTCCACCCGCGGTCCGTTACAATCCGAAAAAACTCGACAGCGGACAGATCGGCTCCGGCCCGTGTCAACACGCTCCGCGCACGACCCTCATGGCTCCGGGACTGCACGAGGATACGGACCCGTTCCCCTTCCCCCAACTTGCGAACTATCTCTCCGTAAACCCAATGAATGGCGGCCAGTTTTCCTGGCCAATCAGAAGCATTATGAGGCCACCCCAACCAGGTCGCCTCATGCGGCTCCCATTCCGCCGGCATGCGAAACCCTGCCTGAACAGGAATCTGATTCACTGCCTTCATTCGGGAAGAGACGGGACCACGGAGTAAGAGAGACTTGTTAACACTCGCCATCGTCGCTCTGGTCAAAGAACCGCTTCGTGAGGCCGCCATATGCATCAACCCGACGATCCCGGAGAAAAGGCCAGTTGCGCCGGACTTCCTCAACCCGGCTCACGTTCACTTCGGCGAGGACAATCTCTTCCTTGTCGACCGACGCTTCAGCCAGGATCACGCCGAACGGGTCGCACACGAACGAACTCCCCCAAAATTCGATGCCGTCACCACTTGCCTCGGATTTCTCATGGCCCACCCGATTCACCGCGGCGACAAACACGCCGTTCGCAATCGCGTGACTGCGTTGAATGGTCTGCCAGGCACTTCGTTGCGACTCACCTTCCTGTACTTTTTCCGACGGATGCCACCCGATTGCGGTAGGATAGAACAACATCTCGGCCCCCTGCAGCGTCGTGAGCCGCGCGGCCTCGGGATACCATTGGTCCCAACAGATGAGCGTGCCGATTTTACCCACACTCGTTTGAATCGCCCGAAAGCCCCTGTCTCCCGGGGTGAAATAAAACTTCTCATAGTAGGCCGGATCGTCGGGGATATGCATCTTGCGGTAGAAGCCGGCCATGGACCCGTCACTGTCAATCACCACGACCGAGTTGTGATAAAGCCCCGCCGTCCGTCGTTCAAAAACCGGAACGATGAGCACCACGTTGAGCTGACCCGCCACTTTACCCAACGCCTCAGTCGAAGGACCGGGCACCGGCTCGGCCAAATCAAACAACGCCGGATCTTCCGCTTGACAAAAATACTGCGAACGAAACAGTTCCGGCAGGCAGATAACCTTGGCACCACGCCGTGCGGCTTCTTCGACTTTTGCGATAGCAGAACCGAGATTGTCCTGGGGAACGGCCCCGCAAGCCATCTGGATCAGAGCGATCGTCAGATTGTTTCCGAAATTCATGAGAGACGAGCCTACCGGAACCGTTGTTATCCTACAACTTCTCTCCCCAGAACACGTTAGAAAGGTCAACAAAACGCCGTCACGAAACAGGCTGATCCACGAAGGCGGAAGATGGTTCTGGAGAGAGCAAGGCGGCGGGTTCTTTGGCGGCAAGCATCGCAAGGGTCGCACCGGCCAAGGCCTGACCAACGGCTTGATCCCGTTGGCGCAGAAGTGCGCCGACGGGATCGTTGCCTTCCTGTACCACGTCAGTCGGTGTAGGGTCTTGATGCGCCACGAATTGCAGGACTTCCAGCACGGTGATCCGTTCCGGCGGTCGTCCCAAAGTCATGCCTTTGGGCTCAGCCGTTCGATAGAGCAAACTGTGATTCACGAAGTTTTCGACAAGGGCTTCCAGCACGGAGAGAGGCACCCCTAATTCTGCTGCTAGTTGTGGAGTCTGGTAAGGTGGAGCACCGGCCATATACTGGCGCGTGACGTGGACCAGCATAGTCAGAGCCAGATGTTCCTGGAAAGCAGCGGTGTGTTGTTTCCATCGGAGGCGACTCAGATAGGCAGTGGGATGTTGATAATAATAGGCCACTTGCGCACCGACCAGGACAATCAGCCAGCCGACATAGAGCCACAGAAGAAACAAAATCAGGATGGCAAAGCTGGAATAGATGGCACCGTAACGTGCCGCTCCGGCGACGAAAGACGCAAACAGCATCCCGACGATTTTCCACAACACCCCGCCCGTGACTCCACCGACCAAGGCCGCCACAATCTTCACCTGCGTATGAGGCACGAATTTGTACAAAAACGTAAACCCCAGACAAATCAACACAAAGGGCATGAAAGCCGTCATCCAGAGCACGGCTATTCCCACGGGTTCGACTCTCAAGATTGTCTGCACGAGCCAGTGGCTTTGGGCCGAGGCGATGGTGGCAACAGCCGTGAAGACGAGCACGGGTCCCACCAGGACCACACTCAGATAGTCGGTAAACTTTCTTGCCAGAGGTCGCGCATCGCGCACGCGCCAGATGTAATTGAGGGCTTCTTCGATTTTGTCGATCAGGGAAAACGTGGTATAAAACAACCCGGCCAAGCCAACGGCTCCCAGGGCCCCGACTTTGAGATTGTTGACGAATTCGACAATGTGACCGGCGATTTCCGAGCCTTTTTCCCCCAACGGTTCCAGGCCTTGAACGAGCAGCGGTTCGAATTGCTGATGCACGCCGAAGGCTTTCAACACGGAAAACGTGACCGCCAGGAACGGGACGAGGGACAGGAGTGTGGTCGAGACAAGACTTGTGGCTCGGATGCTGAGCACGCCGTCACGAAAATCCGAGATCGCCACGACGATCAACCGCAAGGGTTTGATATACAACGCGGCCAACCCCTGGAGGGTTGCGGAATCCTGAAGCCACAAATCCCGGCGAAAAAATTTCTCGATTCGATGCAAGAGGTTCATGGGTTTTCCTGCATGACCGGTGATTCCAATAGGTTCCGCTCAAACGATGTCCTGATGATTACGTCAGGCTACAGCGGACGCTCCCAAAAGTCCAGACTGGCCCCTCTGTCACGACAATCCCAACAGTTGGCGAAACGGTCCGTTTCTCTTATGATTCGTTATGATGAAACCGATCCTACTCACAGCAATGACCGGGCTGCTCCTGCTTCTCTTCCTCACGGCTTGCGAAGAAGACGCACCTTCGCCTCCTGCTTCAAGCCCTGAGCCAAACCTGATACGGGAACGTGACGATACAGCGGATGAACTCGTCCTTTTGGAAGCGCTTCGCGAAGCCGAAGCCAAGGAACAACCGGACAGCGAACTTGCCACAGCGTTGCATGACGTCGGTGAACTGTATCGGATTCGGGGGGATTTGGCTGCGGCCGAGTCCTATTTCTGGCGGGCACTTCCTGTGTGGGCGGCCTCGGCCGGAGCCACGGATCCACGCATGGCCATCAGCTTAAGCAGCCTGGCTTTGGTCTTTGAAACCAGGAAAGAATATACAAAGGCCCTCCCTCTGGTTGAGCAAGCGCTCAAAATCAGAGAGAAGGCCTTTGGCGTTGATCATCCCCTGCTCGTTCCTGGTCTGGAACAATATGCCGCCTTGCTCAGGCTTTTACATCGGACCGAAGAAGCAGAACGGGTAGACAGGAGAAAGAACCGTCTTCATGATTCTAGTTGAGTGAAACTGTATTCACCTCTCTGGAAAAATGTGCTCGGCGATTGGATTGAAAACACGCTGCACTAGACACGTGGCAGAGAGGTTGATCTTTCCCAAAGGAGACCACGGCCATTTGCTGTGACGGAACCCCTAACTGGGACAAATACCATTGGGTTGTCTCAGCCCGTCTCTGGCCGAGGATGTAATTATACGCCTGCGTTCCGCGCTGATCGCAATGCCCCTCAATGGTAATGCGGGCATGAGGGTGTGCTTTGAGCCACTTGGCATTGGATTCCAGAATCTGATGAGACTGCTTGGAAAGTTGCCAACTGTCATAGGCGAAAAAGATATCCCTGAGATCCTGTGAAACAGGCGTGTCCTTTCTTTGGCCATCATCATGGGCGGCAGAAGTACCGGACGAGGGGCCTGATGCCGCCAATTGATCCCTGGCCGAAGCCTGTGACGTGCCTTTGCTGTTTGGCATCTCAGAACCACTCGATGAAGGTTCCCGGACTCCCTTGCTCATCGAGGCAGAGAGACCGGATGAAGATTCGCTTCCCGTCTTGTTTGCCTCTCCGGCCAAACCCGCTCCCTCCTTATTCTCAGAAAAATCATCGCGTGGTAATGCTGCGGCCGCCCAGCCGTCCTCTCTCAGGGATTCCTCTTCAAACTGAAACACAGGATCTCCGAAAAAGTCTTTCTCATCCTGATGACCTGCAACCTCATGCGGTCCATCGCCTGAAGAAATATCTTCTACTCCACTGACACTACGAACCGCTTTGTTTTCACAAGCCAAAGTCAACATAAGCAAGCACGACAACGCGATCATAGTGATTGGTTGATGTGTTTTCATGATGTATCCTCCTGAATGCTGGTTGTTCCCTATCCGTGCATAACAATGTGCTTGTTCCGTTCCAAAGACGAGGGTTTTGCCTCACCTGCAAAAGGGAAATGCAAGAACCGGGCCAATTCACTACAGTGCAGGAGGGTTCGTTGCTTCAAAAAACGTCGGACGAACCGGTCACCAATGACGAAAAGGCTTGCCAATATTGGCCAAAAACATTTTCAGGATGAAAATATGACCGGAAGAGAAAAAACGTCGAAGAAACAGGTCTGGCACATTCGAGGCGGGTTGGTTGATGTTTTTTTTCAACAAACGTGGCTTTTTGTCAACGCTTTGAGTCACGGCCCTTTTCCAACGTAAGCCGTTCCGGCACCTGCACGTTCATTTCCACGGACACGAATTGATAGCCCTGTCCGCCTTTCTTTTTGGCGCGGTACATCGCCCGGTCAGCTTGCGCAATCAACACATCAGGCTCGATGGCATCGACAGGATACAGCGCAATGCCCACACTGGCCGTGATTGGAATCGTCCGGTCACCCACGATTGCCGGTCGGTCGACAGCATTCAGGACCTTCTGCGCCACGTACCCGGCATCCTGCCCTTGAGCCAGATCAGACAATACCATGGCAAACTCATCGCCGCTGAGCCGAGCGATGGTATCCGTGCTACGCACACAACGCACCAGACGATCCGCTACGATTTTGAGCAACGCGTCCCCTGTCTCATGACCCAGAGAATCATTAATGGCTTTAAAGTGGTCCAGGTCTACAAAGAGAACCCCGACTCCCCGGCCATAACGTTTCGCCCGCGCCAATGCCTGCTTGAGTCGATCGGCGAAGAGAATCCGGTTGGGTAAATCAGTCAGAGGATCGTGATGGGCCAAGTGAAATATCCGCGCTGCCGTCTCTTGGCGAACCGTGGCCAAGGACAAGATAATCGAGACATGCCTCGCAAGGATTTCGACCCATTGAATCGTAGACGTATCGAACGTGTTCCGATGTCCACCATAGAGAGCCAGGACACCGACCACCAGATCCCGCGTGCGAAGCGGAATCACGAGTTGCGCCGGGTAGAGTCTCCCTCCCACGCGACAAGACGTCTCGCCAGTTCGGTCACGCTCCACTTGAAGATGAAGCGTCCTTTGCGTATTCAGGACGGAGTCCACGCAATGCCGTTCCTCGTCAGTCAAACAAGACGAATCCGGGTTCAAGCCAGGATCAGTGGCCTGCGTATACACCGAGAGGTCTCCGCCGGATTCTCGTATCGCCACCCACACCAGGGGATACTCGAAACGTTGAGTCATTTGACCACAAAGACGCGAGACGCATTGCGAAAAAGGAGCCCCTTCCAGAACCTGTTCACCCAGATCCTGAAGCAGTGGGAGAAGCTCTTCCGGGATCAACGTCTTCATCTCCGATTCTCATGCGGGAACGTTGATGATGCCCGCCTCGACGTCACGTTGAACCTGAGCATAGCGCTCGGGTGTCCCGACGTCTGACCAGTACCCGGAAAACACGTACCCGGCAACCGTGCCCCCCCGTTGCAGCCACCACACATAGGCATCAATGATTGAAGAGAAACTTCCTTGCGGAACGTGACGCAGCATCAACGGGTCGAGCACGTGAATCCCGGCAAACATGCGGCGGCACGGGAGGCCATCGTCTTCTTGAGCCGCACGTCCTTTTCCCTGAATGCGCAAGACCCGATCCTCTTCACCGGTCTCGATCACGCCCCAACGCTCGACGTCGGGATCATCACGGATCGCCATGGTGGCAAGCGCCTCTTCTTTTTGATGACGCGCAACCAGTTCGGACAAATCCAGATCCGCAATCGTGTCTCCGTTCACCACGAGAAACGGGCCGTCTTCAAAGAACTCTTCGACTTGTTTGATACCGCCACCGGTTCCCAGCAACACCGGTTCCTCCGAATACGAAAGCTGCATGCGCCATTGCGAACCATCGCCCAATGTTTGTCTGATCTGCTCGCCGAGGTAATGCAGATTGATCATCACGTGTTCAACGCCATGGCGACGCAGCAACAGGAGATTCCACACAAGAAGGGGATAGGGGCCCAAGGGCAAGAGCGGTTTCGGCACGGACTCCGTCAACGGACGGAGCCGGATGCCGAGACCCGCTGCCAGGACCATGGCTTTCATGGTATCGTCGTCACCGCCATTCGGGAATATAGGGCGTGAGGTGCAGAAGGAGCGGTTGCAATTCGGGATATTTTTCCAGGTTCCGTCGCACGTAGCCCAACGTCCGGGGAATATCCGCCAAGAATTTGGGGTTCCCTTTGACCCGATCAATATACACGAACCGGCCCGCGGCTTTCAGATTGCGTTGAATGCTCGTAAAGTCGAAGAGCCGCCGAAACGCCGCTCGATCCGTCAACAACAGACGATCTTGCACGTCCGGTTCAAGTCCCGCACACATCCCGGTGACGTATCGATCGATCATCTCATCGACAAACGTTTCATCCAACGCCACATAGGAATCCCGGAGAAGCGAGGCCAGATCATAGGTGGCCGGTCCCAGCAGCGCATCCTGAAAATCAATGACGCCCAGTCGATCTCCATGCACCATCAAATTCCGTGAGTGATAATCACGATGCGTAAACACCTGGGGCTGGACGGCAAGCCATTCGGCAATAGTGCAAAACCCGTTGCGAATCGCCTTTTCGTCATCCGCACATATCGGCTTTTTGTCGCGCCTGGCCCAAATGCCGTATTCCAAAAAATGCTCGAACTCCCACATCAACAGCGGTTCATCAAACGAGCGGGAGAAGGCCTGGCATTCATCGGCATCGGCACCGTGCGCAGTCAGTTGAAGGTGAATCCGAACCAACGTATCGACAGCCAGCGGATAGTATTTCTGAACAGCGGATTCCCCATCTCTGCTGACACGCATGAAATAGGGTCAAGTCACCGAAATCTTCGAGATACAGGAGCCCGGCTGCTTCATCATAGAAATGAAGCGCGGGAACCGGGATCCCTGACCGGGCCAATGGCCGCAGGATATTCAGAAACGGAAGTTCCCGGACGTCCGTGGCTGCCCCGCTCACGGCTTCTTCCGAGACCTTGAATCCCTCCGGGTCTGCCAACTGCATGAGGATCAGCGAGGAGACGGGGGCGTGGTTTAATTCAAGCCGGTAATACCGCCGATTCGACGCGTCGCCACACAACGGCACGCTACGAACCAGCTCGGCCCGAAAAGGCAGCCTGGTCCGCAGCGTCGTCTCCAACAGCACCGGATCGGGCCGAGAAGGTGAAGAAACGGTTTCGGGACCCATACCGGCCAATTATAAGGCGTCTCCCCTGCCCTGTCACTTTGCAATACCAGAATGACCAAAGGTAAGCTATAGTCCAGTTCGCAACAGGCTATTGTCCCCTCATACACGCCTAAAAGCATATTGACACGTTAAGGAAGGAACCACGCATGGAAATCGGATTTATCGGACTCGGCAAAATGGGCATGAATATGGTCACGAGGCTCCGGCAGGACGATCACCGTGTGCTGGTCTTCGACCGAGCACAGGCCCTTGTGACTCAGGCTGAGGGAGTTGGATCGGTCGGAGCCTCTTCGCTTCAGGACCTCGTCTCGAAACTGGCCAAGCCGTGCGCCGTGTGGATGATGGTGCCTTCCGGCGCGCCCACGGAAGAGACCGTTCAGGCCCTGGCGGACCTGTTGGAACCCGGCGACGTGATCATCGATGGCGGAAATACCAATTTCCACGACGACGTCCGCCGGGCTGCGGAATTGAAAACCAAACAGATTCATTACATCGACGCCGGAACCAGCGGGGGCATTTGGGGACTCCAGATCGGCTATTGCCTGATGATCGGCGGCGAGGAAACATTCGTGCAGCGGCTTGCGCCGATTTTCACCACATTGGCACCACAAGATGGATGGGCTCACGTCGGTGGTCACGGTGCCGGGCATTACGTCAAAATGGTGCACAACGGCATTGAATACAGCATCATGCAAGGCTATGCCGAGGGGTTCGAATTGATGTCCAAGAGCGAGTACCGCCTTGATTTACCCAAGATTGCCGACCTGTGGATGCATGGGAGCGTCGTGCGTTCATGGCTGTTGGAACTCGGGGCCACGGCGCTCAAAGATGATCCCACGCTCGCGGGATTACGCGGGTACGTTCAGGATTCGGGTGAAGGTCGATGGATGCTGATGGAGGCGATGGACAAGGACGTCCCGGTCCCGACCCTGTCCGCTGCGCTCTTTACCCGGTTCCGGTCCAGGCAGGAAGAGTCGTTTTCCGAAAAAATGCTGGCGGCGCTCCGCAATGCGTTCGGCGGCCATAAGGTCAAACGGTGATCAACGTCAACCTGGGTAGGATGAGATGACAAGACCTACACCACACGAGCAGCCCTTGACGAGACAGACCAACTCCGGTGCACACGTTGAACCTTGTACCCTCGTTATTTTTGGGGGATCAGGGGATCTCACCCGGCGTAAGCTCCTGCCGGCTCTTTATAATCTGAGGCTCGATGGATTGCTCCCAGCCAACTATGCCGTGGTGGGAATCGGACGCAGGCCCTGGAGTGACGACGAGTTCAGGAAGATAGCGCACGGCGGCATCGAGCAATTTTCCCGGCAGTCTCTCCAACAGGACACGTGGGAGGACTTTGCACGACGGCTGCATTATTTCTCCGGAGCCAGTGAAGATCTTACAACGTACCAAGGGCTCCGCAGACGAATCGAAGAAATCGAGACCCAATTCAATTTACCGGGCCATCGCATCTTCTACCTGGCGATTCCACCCACCTCCTTCGGACCTTCATGTGAAGGATTACGGCACGCCGGGCTGATCTATCCAGCCGACCAGACGGATCGTGCCTCCCGCGTCATCGTTGAAAAACCCATTGGTCACGATCTGGAATCGGCAAAGGCCATCAATACGACGATCGGTGAAGTGTTCGATGAATCTCAAATCTACCGTATCGATCATTATCTCGGGAAAGAAACGGTGCAGAATATTATGGTGCTCCGGTTCGCCAACAGTATTTTTGAACCCATCTGGAACCATAAATATATCAACCACGTCCAGATTACCGTGAGCGAAGAGGAAGGCTTGGGCACCAGGGCCAGCTATTACGAACACGCCGGGGCACTCCGGGACATGATGCAGAATCACATCCTCCAACTCCTCTGCCTGATCGCCATGGAACCACCCTATTCACTGGATACTGACGTCGTTCGTAATGCCCGCATGGAGGTCCTGCGTTCTCTCCGCCCCATCCGCGGCACGGACGTGGAGCGTGTCACGGTCCGCGCGCAATACGCCCCGGGCACCATCAAGGGCCAAGCCGTTTCCGGGTACCGGCAGGAAACCGGCGTCAGACCGGATTCGACAACGGAAACGTACGTGGCGTTACGGTGTTACGTGGAAAATTGGCGGTGGTCGGGCGTGCCCTTTTATCTGCGAACCGGGAAAGCCATGCCACGCCGGGCCTCTGAAATTGCCGTCCAATTCAAAGACATTCCGGAAATTCTCTTCAACGCCCCCACTCTCACGCGCCAAGCCCCCAACCTACTGACGTTTCGAATTCAACCCCATGAAGGTATGGCATTGAGGATCATGTCCAAGATTCCGGGAAGCCGGGCAACCACCCATCCCGTGGACATGAACTTCAACTATGGCGATGCCTTTTCCGCTCCATCGCCTGAGGCCTACGAACGGTTACTGCTGGATGTGATGGCCGGGGATGCCTCGTTGTTTATGCGGCGCGACGCCGTAGAAGCCTCATGGGCCTGGATTACGGATATTCTCGACGGCTGGAACGCCCAAGGCAGCCATGGGTTGCCTGAATATCCCGCAGGCACCTGGGGGCCCGTTGAGGCAGACAAGCTGATCGCCACCGACGGCCAACACTGGCGGTTGGTGTGAAGCCGGCAATCTGTTCACGCCCCGCCGGTATCTTCTCTATGAACGTCCCTAATCGTCACGAGGCGACCCAGACAACACCTCCTCGACCGCTTGCAGGATTCGCCTGAGGCTGGCTTCGACGTCGCAGCCGAGATGAATCCGAATCACCCGCCGGTTGCGCGTGCAAAGACTCTTCATGTCCCCCAAAGCCTGAGCAGCAACCAGCGTCCCAAAGGAATAGGGTTCATCGGGGATGTCCAGATCAGCTTTCTGATCCGCCGTGACCTGGATAAACACCCCGGTATCTGGCCCACCCTTATGGAGTTGGCCGGTTGAATGAAGGAAGCGGGGGCCATATCCCAACGTCGTCGAGACTCGTTTCGCGTCACGGATGATGGTGCGAATACGCTGGAAGGCGTCGTGAACCGCCGGTGTCCGTTCAAGATACGCATTGATCGCCACGTAATCACCGGTCCGTACGCGGGAGAGGTGCGCGGCCACCGCGTGAGCCAACGAAGACACGCCATTCAAGGCTTGTCGATTCGCGTCATCGGCAAAGATGCGAACGTCGCCATCCGTGATGACGGGTGACTCCTCCGGCAATCGTCCATTTTGTTTGAATTCTTCGAGATAGAACTTGGTGAAGTCTTTGCTTTCCTGGACGTTGGGTTGATCGAACGCATTGATGCCCAACAGGGATCCCGCGGTGGCAGTCGCCACTTCCCACCGGAAAAATTCCTGCCCGAGATTCAGTAAACTCGTGCAATCAATGCGCACGACCGGATGTCCGGCTGATTGCAAGGCATCGACAATGGTATCCTGCTCCGGAACGGCGCCATCCGCGTACCGAATATAGACAAACACGCGATCATTGTCGTAAACGCTTGCCTCTCCCAAGGGCTCATCATCGATTGGAATGAGGCCCTTGTTTTCTTTCCCTGTACTCTCGGCAATCAATTGTTCCAACCAAGCCCCCAAATCACTGATGGCGGGAGAGGTGATAAACGTCACCTTATCATGACCGGCTTTAGCCAAAGTCCCCAGAACCGCCCCCAACGTGACTCCGGGATTGTCCGGGGCGGGCACGCTCGCCTCGCATTGTTGCCGCATGCGTTCGGCCCGCTGCAGAAGCACCTCGACGTCCACACCCATCGCCGCAGCCGGCACCATGCCGAAGTTGGATAAGGCCGAATAGCGCCCTCCCACGTCTGGAACACCTGGGAAAATCGCGCGAAACCCGAGTTCACGGGCCAAGCCCTCCAGTTGCGAACCCGGATCGGTAATCGCAACGAAATGCTCGCCAGCTCGGTCACCCCTAATCCGTCGCATTCGTTCAAAGAAATATTTCTGAAACACCAACGGTTCGGTAGTCGAACCGGACTTGCTCGCCACGATACACAGCGTATGTTCGAGACCGACTCTCTCTTCAAAATTCCTCACTTGCGAGGGAACGGTACTATCCAACACGTGCAGTTCAGGATAGCCCGGGATGACGCCGAAGGTTATCCGGAACACTTCAGGACAAAGGCTGCTTCCACCCATGCCCAACAGGAGGATATGAGTGAACCCGCCGGTTTTGACTTCATTGGCAAACGCCTGTAATTGTGAGACGTGACGGATCTGTTGTTCGGAAAGGGACAACCAACCGAGGGCGTTTCGAATGATGTCCTGATGGGCAGGATCTTCATGCCAGAGTGCGGGATCTTTCGACCAAAGCCTTCTGACAAAATCCCTGGCCTGCAAATCGTCGAGCGCGGCACGCACAGCCTCGTCGCATGATCCCACCGAGAAGGTCTGGTGGTTCATACCTTGGTTCAACGGCCGTTCCTGACGGTTACCACTCATATGTCTGATTCAACACGCAACCGAAGTCATAGGCCTGAAAATGGCCCGAATCTGTCACCTTTGGTAGGGGACGGCCTCTGTGCCGTCCCGCATCCTCGCAAACAAAGGAAAAAGCAAAGACCCTGGATCCCCGATGAAAAATGTCGAGGATGACAGAAGGAAAATACATTAGCCGTGACCTACCTGGCGAGCGCGATCAACGGACTTCCGCATTGGCCGACGTCGTCAACTGTTGTTTAGCCGCGGCAACGACCCTGTCCACGGTAAATCCGAAATGTTCGAGGAGAGCCTTATACGGGGCCGACGCTCCATAGGTGTCGATGCCGAGACTCGTGCCGTTTAATCCCACGTACTGACTCCAGCCGAACGTCGTGGCTTGCTCGACGGACACCCTGGCCGTCACCTCCGGAGGAAGGACGCTGTCCCGATATTCCTGACTTTGCTGTTCAAAGAGTCTCCATGCCGGCATGCTCACCACTCGCGCGTGGATTCCCTGCTTCTTGAGTTCCTCGTACGCTTCTACACAGAGCGACACTTCGCTTCCTGAAGCCAACAGCAGCACCTCTGGTTGGCCGTTCTCGGCATCCGCCAGGACATACGCGCCTTTGGCAAGGCCGCTGGCCGGCGCAAATCGCGTCCGGTCCAACGTCGGAATGGCCTGCCGCGTCAGGACCAGGATCACAGGTTGACGTTGGAGTTCCATAATAACCCGCCATGCTTCCACGACTTCATTGGCATCCCCGGGCCGGATCAGCACGAGATTGGGAATGGCGCGTAACGACGCCAGGTGCTCAATGGGTTGATGCGTCGGCCCATCTTCGCCAAGACTGATCGAATCATGCGTAAACACGTAAATCACAGGAAGGTTCATCATGGCCGCGAGGCGAAGCGCGGGTCGCCCGTAATCGCTGAAGATCAAAAACCCGGCGCCGTAGGGACGTACGTTCGAAAGCGCCATTCCGCTCAAAATCGAACCCATCGCGTGTTCCCGAACACCGAAATGCATATTACGCCCCCCGTCGGCATGAAACTCTCCGGCCCCTTCAAACGTGAGGAGCGTTTTGGTGGAAGGAGCCAAGTCTGCAGATCCACCGATCAACCAGGGAACTTCCTTGGCAATGGCATTGAGGACTTTGCCGGACGACGCGCGGCTGGCCACGCCCTTGGGATCCGCAGGGAATTCCGGTAAATCCTGGTCCCAACTTTCGGGCAGTTGACGGCCTTCCATTTTCGAGAGTTGATCCGCCAGTTCGGGATACTGCTCCCTGTACGCCCGAAACATGGTTGTCCAAGCGTCTCGTGCAGCTTGTCCCCGCGCGCCAATACCAGATCGAAAATGGCCCCGGACTTCCTCCGGCACCAGAAATTTCTCGTCTTCCGTCCACCCGTAGTTTTTTTTCGCCAAACGAATTTCATCTTCGCCCAGGGGTTCGCCGTGCGCGCCATGCGTATCCTGTTTATTGGGCGCGCCGAACGCGATGTGACTATCGACGATAATAAGACTCGGGGCTTGGGTTTCGTGTTTGAACGATTCCAACGCCTGCGCCAACGCGTTCAGGTCATTGGCGTCCGCGACGTGCGAAACCTTCCATCCATAGGCCCGGAACCGTGCCGCCACGTCTTCACTGAAGGCCAAGTCGGTTTTGCCTTCGATGGTGATACGGTTGTTGTCGTACACCCAACAGAGATTCGACAACTTGAGATGTCCCGCAAGCGAGGCGGCCTCGCTGGAAACCCCTTCCATCAAACACCCGTCTCCGCACAGAGAAAACACGTCAAAATCAATCACGTCGAACCCGGGACGATTGAAATACCCGGCCATCCACCGTTGGGCAATCGCCATCCCAACACTATTGGCCAACCCCTGTCCCAAGGGGCCGGTGGTGGTTTCCACCCCGGTCGTACAATGCTGTTCGGGATGCCCCGGACATTTGCTGTCCAACTGCCGGAACTGTTTAATGTCGTCCAAGGACACCGCCAGGTCATGACCCGGTTCATGGCCGTCCCCAGTCTCCCTGATTTCGCACAAGTGCAGGATGGCATACAGCAGCATGGAGGCATGGCCAACGGAAAGCACAAAGCGATCACGGTTGAGCCAAGTTGGATCAGCAGGATCGAAACGCAAAAACCGGTTCCACAGACAATACGCCACGGGGGCCAAGGCCATGGGTGTGCCGGGATGGCCGGAGTTCGCGGCTTGTACTGCGTCCATCGCCAACGTCCGAATGGTGTTGATACTGAGTTGCTCAATTGATTGCTGCCCTGACATAGCCATCACCTTTTCATCCTATGCTTCCGCAGTGACGATTCGCGGACCTATACGTAAATTTACGATGTGCTCCGGTTTTTCCGGCAAACGTTTCGACAACGGGAGAATACCCTTTTGAAGAGGATCTTGCCAAATGACGGCAGTGAGCAGCGGAGGCTTAACGGTTCATTGCAAACCGGCTTCTCACGGCCTTATGATACGACCTGCGATGAAAGTCCTCGTGACCAATCCGCATCAGGAGCTTGAAGTGCCGGGCCCTACCAGGGTTCAACAACTCCTGAAACGGCTCGATCTCACCCCTGAAGCCTACCTGGTCATCCGTGGAGACGAGTTGGTCACGGAAGATACGGTGCTTGAGGATTCGGACTCGATTGAAATCCGATCGGTGATCTCCGGAGGGTAGCTACGCCATGCGTTGCCGAAAGTGCACCCATCCCGCGGTCATCAAAATGCCCAGGCACAATATCTCCCTGTGCAAAGACTGCTTTACCGGGTTTGTCCATACCCAGGTTCGTCGAGCCATCAAATCCCACCAAATGTTCACGACCGACGACCACATTCTGGTGGCCGTATCCGGAGGCAAGGACAGCCTCACTCTTTGGGCTATTCTTCTGAAACTGGGTTATCGCGCCGACGCCCTGTACGTGGACCTGGGGATCGGTGATTACTCGATCCTATCCCGGCAAAAGATCCAACGTTTCGTCGACACCGTGGCTGCCGCCTACCAAGCGAACCTGCACGTGCATACGGTTGAACAGGAGCAGGGCGCCGGCATCCGCGAGTTGGCAACCCTGATCCATCGACCGACCTGCGCCACCTGCGGCACCATGAAGCGTTACCAGTTCAACCGCGTGGCCGTCGAGCAGGATTACGACGTGATGGCAACAGGTCATAACCTGGACGATGAAGCAGCCAGGCTCCTGGGCAACGTCCTGCATTGGCAAACGGATTACCTGGACAAACAAACGCCGACGTTGCCGGCTTCACTCGACGGGTTCGCCAAGAAAGTCAAGCCCCTGTATCGCCTGACCGAGCGTGAAATCGCGGCCTACGCGGTCCTTCATCACATCGACTATATCGTGGATGAATGCCCCATGGCCAAAGGCTCCAAGATGTTGGCTTACAAACACGCATTGAATCAACTGGAAGCCGACTCGCCTGGAACCAAGCATGCCTTTTACCTGACCTTTCTGGATCGTCAGGCCAAACAGCAGGAAACAACGGGAAAAATCGCCGAACAGGATCGTCAACGTCTCCACTCTTGCACGACCTGCGGACAACCGACGTCCACGGAAGTCTGCTCGTATTGCCAAATGATGGCCAAAGCCGTGGGGGCGGCACAACACGACTAGCCCGTAGTCCACGCTTGAGAGCCAGTGAGACACAAAACGGTCACGAAGACCGCTACCATGTACGTTCTTACGTTTGTTTCTTGTGAACTTTTCAAGCTGAAGAAATTGCTGGAGGATTCTTATGGTTTCGGATTTGAAACACAAAAGTCGTGAGTTGACTCAAGGACCGGGACGGGCACCGGCTCGGGCCATGTTGCGGGCCGTGGGGCTTCGGGATGAGGATTTTGATAAACCGCTCGTGGCCGTGGCGAATACCTGGTCAGAGGTGACGCCCTGCAATTTCCATTTGCGCGACATTGCGGAGAAGGTCAAGGCGGGTATCCGCGAGGCCGGCGGGGTGCCCCTCGAGTTCAACAGCATCGTGATATCGGACGGTATCAGTATGGGTACCGAGGGCATGAAGACCTCGCTGATCAGCCGTGAAGTCGTGGCCGATTCCATCGAACTGGTGGTGCGCGGGCATTTGTTCGACGCCGTGGTGGCGATCTCCGGGTGCGACAAAACCATTCCCGGCACCGTCATGGCCCTGGCCCGGCTCAATCTCCCGTCGCTGATGCTGTACGGCGGCTCCATCATGCCCGGCCGCTTCCAGGACCGGAACGTCTCGATCCAGGAAGTGTTCGAGGCCGTGGGTGCCCATGCACGCGGAACCATGTCGGATACCGACCTGCACGATCTTGAAAGTCACGCTTGCCCGGGGGCAGGCTCCTGCGGAGGGCAATTTACCGCCAATACCATGTCGATTGCCTTCGAGTTCCTGGGCATTTCCCCGATGGGATTCAACGGCGTTCCCGCTTTGGACGCCCAGAAAGAATCCGTGTCGGCCCAATGCGGGCATCTCGTGATGGATCTGTTAAAACGCAATCTTCGACCCAAGGACATTATCACGCGGGACGCCCTGGAAAACGCGATTGCCGCGGTGGCGTCCACCGGCGGGTCTACAAACGCGGTGCTGCACCTGTTGGCCGTGGCCCATGAAATCGGGGTGGCCCTGGACATTGACGATTTTGACGCGGTGAACCAGCGCATTCCCCTGATCGCGGATTTGAAACCGGGCGGCCGGTACATGGCCGCGGACTTGTATCAAGCCGGGGGCACCCGTCTCGTAGCCAAACGTTTGATCGAGGCCGGCCTGCTCAAAGGCAAATGTGTGACCGTGACGGGACGCACCATCAAGGAAGAAACCGAAACCGCCTCGGAAACGACGGGGCAAGAAGTCCTCTATCGCCCGGAAGAGCCGATCAAGGCCACGGGCGGTCTGGTGATCCTCCACGGCAACCTGGCACCCGACGGGTGCGTGGTCAAAGTCGCGGGCCACAGCAAGCTGACCCATACCGGTCCGGCCAAGGTGTTTGATTGCGAAGAAGACGCCTTTGCCGCGGTGCAGAATAGAGAGATCGTGGACAACGACGTGGTCGTGATCCGGTATGAAGGGCCTCAAGGGGGACCGGGGATGCGGGAAATGCTGGGAGTGACCAGTGCGCTCGTCGGCGCCGGGCTTGGCGAAACCGTAGCCCTGCTTACGGACGGCCGGTTTTCCGGTGCCACGCACGGCATGATGGCCGGCCACGTAACACCTGAAGCCGCCAAAGGCGGTCCCATTGCCGTGGTTCGTAATGGCGACACGATTACGTTCGACGTGCCCAACCGGCGCCTCGACGTGCAGCTTTCCCTCGATGAAATGGCTGCCCGGTTGCAGCAATGGACCGCGCCTCCGCCGAAGTACACGAGTGGGGTGCTCGCGAAGTACGCTCGTGCCGTCTCATCGGCGTCAAAAGGGGCTGTGACGTGATGGTGGACTGATTCTTTGTCGGCGTCGCCGTGTCATTCATTCGGGACGGCACGGGGACCGTCCCCTACGCGCCCTCTCCCCCCAGCCCTCTCCCCATTGTGGGAGAGGGCTGGGGGGAGAGGGATGCGGTCGTTACCCGGCGGCCTTCTTGAAGTCCTGTAACAGAATATTTTCTTTGTAGCGAATGATTTGGACTGGCTTGAATGCTCGATCTTTCTTCCCTAGGGCAGCCCGCTGTTCGACTTCCTTCACGAACGCGTCAGTCCCGTAAATGGGGGCGTAGGTCATGGTGACGATCACGTCCATGGACGGAGCATTCTTGGGAGTCGGGAAGGTAAAGGTTTCGACCCGTTGCTCTTCGGGCTTGAGAACGTTGTCTTTCAACACCTTGGCGGCTTCGAAGTCGAAGACGGTGGATTTTCCGTCTTTGGTTCCAAACACCCGTTCATAGTAGCGTTTTTCCCCATAAGCTTTCCGCAGATTTTTCCCCAGAATCGTCAGATCGAGTTCCACACGGGACCACCCCGGATGGGGTAACGGCAAGTTATGTGGGACTAGACTCTGGACCGTGACTTTGACCTCTGATTCTTCACCTTTGACTTCGGTCTCGACCTTCACTTTCACGGCATCGGCACGCACCTTGCCAAACCGGCCGGGGAAACTGTGGTTCGAAATTTTCCGATTCCGTTCTCCGTTGGCCGACTCGCCGAAGGCTTCGGGCATGTGGCAGGACTGGCAATTTTTGCCGGCCTTTTGGGTTTCAGTCTTCTGCCAGGGACCCAGTAAGTCCGGTAGTTTTTCATGGCCCGGCAAGTTTTCATGACAGGTCACGCAGTATTGTGATTGGCTGTAGAGTTCCGTGGGAACGGATTGATGCGCCAGATTTTCAACCGGTTTTTTATAGCTGCCGAAGACGGTTCGTTCCAGTTGATAGGTCGGGTGCGGCGGATGCTGTTCTGGATCCACGTCCTTGATCAGGTGGCATTGCGAACATCCCACTCCGTCCAACTGAGGATCGCCAGATTCTATTTCCTTGATATAGACGCGCGTATGCTCAGGATACTCCAACACGCTCGGCGCGTGACACCGAAAACACATTTTGCCTTCTTCGTCACCGGAACTTGACCTGTACCGTTCCAGCGAGACACGAAAAGGTGAACTCATAATCGAACGGGATTGGGCGGAGGCCTCCCATTCCTCAAACACGCGCAGGTGGCACCGCTTGCATTTCTGCGAATGCGGGAACGCCTTTGTCATCGGTTTCTTCGCGCTTTTCTCGGCAGCCGCTGTTTGGGACACGGGAGCATCAACGGCAAACGTGAACACGATGACCGCCATGAACGTGCCGATAGCCCAACTTAGTGCATGAATGAATTTTTGCATGAAGTTGCCCTCAATCGATCAAGTTGGCATACGTGAAACGACAAGGCGACTTATAAGGATTTCGTCCGGAACGTCAGAAGCCGTTGCGATGAGTAATCCTTGATGATCTCCGCGGCTTTCTTTTTCTCCCGTTCGTTTTGCAGGGTCCCCAGATATTGGTCAAGCAATGCCTGGCCCGGTTCGGGAATCAACGCATAATTTAAAGAAGCTTCTACGTAACTCGGCGCGGAACCTTCCTTGACCTGTATGAAGAACGGGACTTTCCGCGTGGTTCCCCCGTTGACGAGTGGGTTGGGAATCGGCCCGCGAAGAATCTTGTCAAACGGCAAACCAAATTGTTCCTGCCTGGTCCCGAGTACGTGCCCTTCGGCGTCTTTGACCGTGATGGTCACGAAAAACTGCTTCAACACGGGGTCACCGCCAGGAAACACGTGAGGAAGACTCCCGTTCCTGACCAATACCCTGCCCTCCACACCGTTCCCCGACTGCTTGACATCGAGATCCACGCGCGGAAACCATTCGGCTTGCAGGTTTCGATTGCTGAGCATGATACCCGGAATTACGATTCCTTGAAACCAATGCCGTCCGATGGGCCGCGTGAGCGAGCCGCGTTGCGAGGTGGAACTCCCCGTGGACCGCTCCATGTGGCAATCCTGACAAATCGTTCCTTTCAGGATTTGTCCGGGCAGTTCGGCCTTGCTCACATCTTTGACTTTACTGAAGTGACAAGACGCACAAAATTGAGCGCCCTTATACACCTGAGCCTGTTTCGAGGGATGCACCAGATTTTCTTCGGCATCGGCATAGGGACCGAAAAAGGCGTTTCCCGGATTGATCTTGAATGCCGGAAGCTCCCCGTTATTGTCCTTAACCGAATCGATCAGGTGACAGGACGAACAACTGATCCCTTCCGCGCCATGGGTCTTCTTCGCCCGCCTGCCCCGTCTTTTCGGCTTTTCCGACAGGACCTGGGCGATGAACTTTTCCGTATATTGCGGGAACACCGTTACGGCCGGCGCATGACACGAGAGACACCGGGTTTTTTCTTCCATGGTCGGTCCCGTTTGCAGCCACAGGCCGAGGACGGTTTGAAACACGGGAGACGTGAGCGCGGTCCCGTGTAACAGGGCCCCGTCCACCCGCCCGAACGTTTTGAGGTCTGGGGTTTGCTCTCGCATCCCTTTCCATTCCTCGTAGTGACGATCATGACATTGTTTGCAATGTTCTGACGGCAGAAAGATTTCCTCGATTTCCTTGATCCACTTGTGGGTTTCAGGAACCTTGGGTGCTTCCTGCGCCATTGCGCAAGGCACCGGAATCCACAGAATGCCGACCAGTACGATCAGTAAACAGCTATTCACTTGTCTTTTGGTCCGGCTGTTTCGAAAAGACGACATGGTTAATCTTTCTCAACACGTACGAAGTGGAAGTTCAGCCCGCCACCGACACCCTGATCATCGATGCCGGCCGGTTCAAACGTCGCCACGGAAAAATTCTGAGTCGGCATCGCTTTTTCGAGTGCCTTCCCCAAATCCAGCATGTTCAGGATGTCCTTTCCGTCCACTTCCTTGATGACGGCCTTGACCTTTATGCCGGCACGATCCGCCGGCGAGCTTCCGATCACGCCAAAGACCACCACGCCTTCGGCCTTGGTCAGGCCAAGAATTTCCTTGATTTCTTCATCAACTTCGCCAACGTCGAGCCCGAATTCTTCCGCCAGGACATACGCTCGCTCCTCAGTCATTTCTTCGGCGACGGACTCCGGGACAGAGAGAAAAAACCAGCCTGCAACGCCACTAATGCAAAGTGCCAAAACGATACGACGCGACCATCCGATCATCGTTCGCCCTTCACGTTATTGAGTGGGAGAACCACATGAAGACAATGTTTGGACGGCTCAGGATTTCGTCGAAGCTTTCGTGCCGCCGACCGGATCGACGAGCAGTTGAAGCCAAGACGCCACGGCCTTTTGTCCGTTTCTTTCTTTATTCTCGCCGTTCCAGACGGCAAAAGCCACGGCTTGCATGCGGCCGGGGACCAAGAGGGCTTCATTTTCCGTGTCATCCCCGTCTTTGGTCAATGGACGCTTCATCACCACTCGCCAGAACCCTTTGTCCCATTCGGCTTCGCCTTTGACCTTGCCTTGCCGGTTCTTGCTCGTCAACGTACTGAACCCGCCGCCGATGAGATCTTCGACCGAAGAGGGACGCCGAGGAATCACTTCGAACTTGCGAATCCCTCGCTTCTTGCGTCCACGTTCCTTGGCCCTGGCTTTCCGGCGATCCACGTCGCTTTGCCAATCCGCTTTCCAATGCCAGATGTTGACGTAGTGATCCAATTGGCCCATACAGAAAAACGCCGGCGCATTCCCCAAGGGGAGGGCCAGCGCCGCTCCGTCACGAAACACTCCAGGGGTCAGCCGTTCGTTTTTGGTCGCATCCTGCCATTCCACCAGGAACGCGATGTCTTTGCCATCATGAACCGATCGTACCGAGATAACCTTAGCGCTGGGTTCTGGCCAAACAGGTCGAGTAATGATCTGGCCGCTCAGGGGAATGGGAATGGGTGCGATGGTCTCCCACGCCGCATCATCAGGCTTCGTGGGTAACGGATCGTCCGTAAAATGGGACCGGATCACGATCCCTTGAGAACTCACCGCGGGGATCCCGAACCAACCAAGCGCCATGGCCAGGCACACAATACCCGATCCTATCAAGATCAGGGAACGGGGAAGTCTTTGTTTTGATTTCACGGGACCGCGTCTGTTGCTTGATGCGACCGTTTCACTCATCTGTCATCCCTACCAAAGTTTGACGCGCCGGACTTTATTTTCGTTGCGTTCGCAAATATAGAGATAGCCTTGACCGTCAAGGGCCAAGCCCGACGGGGCATTCACCACCGCATCCACAGCGAGGTTTCCATCCCCATGTTTCAGCATCCCAGCGTCTTCCTTGGCGACAAAACGCGCGGCACCGCAGCCGCCCATGTTTTTATCATCGTACCCGCTGTCTCCGTTCCCTGCAATGGTCTCGATCATGCCCGTGGCGGGATCCACTTTACGGATGCGATGATTCATCGAATCGGCAATATACACGTTGAATTCTTCGTCGACAATGGCCGCCTCAGGCACGTTCAACATGGACATCACCGCGGGCTTTCCATCGCCGTCATACCCGAAACGGCACACCCCGGCTACGGTCGAAACCGTGCCCGTTTGCGCGTCAACCTTGCGAATACGGTTGCTGGCCTTATCCGTCATGTACACGTTTCCGTGCCGGTCCACGTCAATCGCCACCACGTCCCACAGCTTCGCTTCCAGCGCCGGACGGCCGTCGTCCAGGTAAGGCGACAGGTCCAAATTATCGGAACATTGCGGGCGAAGCCAGCCTTGATCGTCGCTGAAGTCGATGCCGATCGCGTCACCGGACAACACGACCAGGTTTTGTGCGGTCAAAGGGCTGATCCAGTCTTCATCTTCCCTGGACCACGTCCCGGCAATCGTGGTCACCAGACCCGTTCGAGGATCGTATCTACGAATACGGTGGGCCTGGGTATCCGCGATATACAGGTTGTCTTCCGCATCGAAAGCAATGGCCCCAGGATAGGTCAGGTTGACTTCCAACGCCGGACCGTCGCCGTTAAAGCCGGAGTCTCCGGAGCCCACGACCGTCGTGATGATGTCAGTCTCGTGATCAACTTTGCGTATACGGTTACTGCCGGAATCACAGACATACAGATCGTTATTCGAGTCAATCGCCACGCTCAAGGGCAGATACAGTCCGGCTTCGCCGCAAGGGCCGTAATCTCCGCTGTAACAGGTCTCTCCGATGCCCGCATAGTTATGAAGGGTCCCGGCCTCCAAATCGACCCGCCGCACCCGGTCCGACCCGTTTTCCGCAATGTAGAGCCAGCGCCCTTCCTTGTCGACGCAAATGTGATTAGGTAAGGGAATACCGGCTTTCTTCGCACGTTTCCCGTCACCCGTACTCCGGGACTTGCCGTTTCCCGCAAACGTTTCAATTTTTCCGACCAGGGATTCTACGCTCGTTTCCATACCACGCTCCTGTATGTGTGTTCGTGCAGGGAACCTCAGGTTATTAACTCTTCGGCGTCTCCGCCGGTTCCGGTTGAGTGGCTTGTACCGGAGAAACTATTTGATCGCTTTGCGGGGCCGTGGCCGCCGGTGGTGCCGCATCCGCACCTTGCGGACTCACCTGGGCCTGAGCTTGTTGGTCTGCTATATTCTGCGCCTCAAGATCAACGGCTTCCGCTTCATTCACGGATTTCTTGAAGCCTTTAATCGCCTTTCCGACCCCTTCACCGAGTTGGGGCAATTTCCCGGCGCCGAATATGATCAGCACAATGAACAATATCAGAATCAACTCGGTAAAACCTAAACTCCCAAACATGATGGTATTCTCCTTCTGAGACAGGAACGCCGCTATTCACGGGCTCGCTTTGCAAACCGCTGCTTTAACCGTTGGCGCGCGTCTTCGGCCTGCTCAAACATTTTACACTTTTCATAGGTATTGATGAGATTGTAATACGCCAACGGCTCATCCGGGCTGTGCTCAACGGCTTCTTCCATGATTTTTACAGCCATGTCTGATTTTTTCAACGTAAAAGCAATGTCCATGAGTTTAAAACTGGACTCCAAATGTTTGGGGTCGAATTCCAAGACCTTCATATACGCCTGCACGGCCATATCCAGAGTGTTGTAATCCGATATCTGCGGATTATCCAACTCTTCATAGACACCTGCCAAATTGTACCAGGCAATCGGATCTTCCGGGGTAATTTCGATTAATCGCTCGAAACACTCCTTGGCCTGCATGTATTCTTTCCTGTCGTTATGGAGCCTTCCCAAATTGAACAGGGCCAGCACGTCATATTTGTTCAGCTCCAAGGCCCGTTCGTATTGGGGACGGGCATCATCCATCATCCCCTTGGTGCCATAGATCGTGCCCAAATTGGAATAATACATGGCCAGAGATCGATCCATTTCTGTTCTCAACCCCTCGGCCATTTCGATGGCCTTTTTGACTTCGGTCAAGGCCTCTTCCAGTTTCCCTTTCCCAAAATACAACTCGCCCAATCGGCAACGGGCCTGAAAATCGTCCGGCTCTTCACTGAGCAACTTTTCAAGCTCCGCAATCTCTTCATCCGGTGTCAACTGCTGCTCTTGGACCTGCGGCTCGGCCACCCCACCCTCTTCCTGTGTTGCAACACGTTCTGCTTCCATGATCGTTCCATATCCTCTCAACGTATTTAACTGAATGCAGGCGTCACCGGGGTATAAGCCACGGTTCCTGCTTTATTGCGTAATTTGCTCAGCGTGCCCCGCTTGTCGAGCGTCATCAGTATGAACCCGACGACGACCATTAACGTCAAATGCGACAATTGCAAGGCATAGCCCGCCATGAACATCAATCCCAGGCCATACCCTGCCAGACGACCGATCAACACCAGTTTGATGACGGTATACGCCCAGCAGGTAAACCCTGCCATATAAAGAGCAAAGGGCAAATAAAACGTATACCCCATACCCATTTGAAATACCCAGCCGATTCCCTGACCGGCCTTTCTCGCGTCTTCGGCAAGCGTGGGGCTATAAAGCGACAGGAAAAAGTCGATGTAGAGCAACACGAAAAAAGTCGCGCCCCCGCTCAGCAGCAGTGTGATGGCCCACTTTCGTTGAGTCTTGTTCTTGGTAAAGAGCGACGTGCTGCCGTACGACCACAACACCAGAATACTCGCCAGGACCATGAGGGCTTCCCCTCCCCGGCTGATTTCATGAACGAGTGGCGGCGCAGAGACAATGCCCATTAAACCATATGTGGTGGACACCGTCTGGTAGTAAATCCAGCCCATGATGCCGAATAAAAAACACCCTACGGTGATACGTTGCGTCCACAGATGATGCGTTGCCAGGAATTCCGCCATCAGGATGGCCAGGATCACGAAGGACACGACATTATAGACCACCGCCCCCAACATGGCGGGCGGAAACAGAAGATAGACAACGGTCAACACGACGAGCAGGGAGACGGCCGGGACCAGGAACCCGTCAAACTGCCCTGTCCATACCGATTGCCGTACTTTCTGAATCAGCAGAATGAACAAGACCAGAAACAGCAGAATGGAGGTGACGTTAAGAAGAATAAACCCCAGAGAGGAGAGCGTCTGAAATGTCAACCTGACGGCTTCGGATTTTTCGGCCAGCTTGGCCATGTGCATGCCCAGCCGGGAAGCCAAGCGATACAGCACAAGCTCCAAAAACGCCGATAGCAGAAGAAACTTGAGCGCATATTCAAACAGGATACCGGAGTTCGTCCCGCTTTCGTGACCCGCTGTCGACGCTGCCGTCATATCCGTTCCGCCTTTTCTTCTCTTTCCGGTCAGATCAACACTGAGAATACACAGACGGCTCTTCGCGATTAAGAAACGGCAGTGAATTCCGGAGCATGTTGTCGTTTATGTCGAGCGATGTACAGCAGGCCATCGGCCATGGAATAATTAAACGGCAATTCCACGACCACTTCGCTGATTTTTTCGTACACGTGCTGATACAGTTTTTCAGCCTGTTCGGGCGTCATGCCCTCCTTGACTTCATAGAAGAAGCCCAAGCTCAAATCTTCAGCAGCGGGTCGCATAATGCGTTGAATTCCGTAGCCTCCCGGATCGTTCATAATGGGGGCTTCTTTTTCAAGATCGAAGAGACAGGGCTGGCATGAAAACCCATACGACGAATTCAACTTTGTATTGTCCAACACGAAGTTCATGGTTTCCCGGGCCTCGTCTTCTGTTTCGGTAGGGAAACCGACAATGACGTAGCAATGGACCCCAATGCCCAAGTCAACACAGTCCGAACAAATCCGATCGACGTTCTCCTGAGTAATGCCCTTTTGCATAAAGTCCATCATGCGCTTGTTGTAGGTCTCCAACCCGAATACGATCTTGTGGCACCCGGCATCCCGCATGAGGGTCAGCAATTCTCTCGAGAGATTCTTCTCAAAACGCAGTTCGGCCGTCCACTGAAAGTCGCATTGTCGTTTCAGGATTTCTTTACAGAGCCGCCGCGTTGGCGAGAGGGCCAAGCATTCATCGGTAAAGAAGAAAAACGGCGTGTCATATTTTCGAGAAAGCGCTTCGAGTTCGTCCACGACCTTGATGGGATCCTTTTGGCGGAAATTCTGATGATCCAACGTCAGGGCACAGAACGCGCAGTCTTTATAATAACACCCTCGTGAAAACTGTACCGGCAACACCGTCTTGGGAGCCAGATACCGGTCGAGCGGGAATCCATCGTAATTGGGAGCCGGGTGTTCAGCCAAATTTTCCGAATAGAACGGCTGATTCACGATGACCTTTCCGTTTTCCCGATAGATGAGATTGGGAACCTTGGCAAAATTCTTTTTCCCTTCCAATTGATTCACCAACTCCAATAACGCCTTTTCTCCCTCAAACACGATAAAATCGTCCGTTATCTGGAACAGCCGGTCACATCGACGAAGATTGTCCACCAACCTGGTGAAGATACTGCCGCCCACGGTCACGTGTATGTCGGGATTCGCTTCCTTGATGAGCCGGCACAGGGTCAGGCCGGGAATGATCTGAGACGTGGCGGTGATCGATACGCCGATCAACCCGGGATTTTCATCGATAATGGAAGAAAGAAAATGTTGTCGGTACAGGTCGAGGTAGGGATTCTGCTCTTCGTCATGAATCGCCTTGAGAATGTCACGAGAGGAATAAATGGAATAGGAAAACTGGTTGTCGACCACGGTAATTCTGGTTGGGAAGTACACCGAAGACACCACCTCCAACCAGCGATCGATTAAAAACAGGCATTCCCTATACCGCTCAATATCATAAAACTCTTCTCCACGAAGCGAGGCTTTGGCCGGTTCAATCTGGTCGATCAAATGGGGAAATCGATCCAAGGCCTCCACAATTCGACCGTAATGTTCATCGCTCCCCGGTCCCGTCTCGCCTTCACGCGAATTTTCCAATTGCCTCAGTTTTTCAACCAGTTTTTCATAGACTTCCAGACCATACGTTCTTGAGAGAATCGTATCGAGGAGTTCTATGTTCAAATCCCGTTGACTCTTGTCGGGAATACCGGCTTGGTCAAGAAAAGCCGTTAGGCACGGAAGACTCAGATAGGGTTGCGAGGGATGCCAACTGGGAGGAAATAGTAAAGAGATTTTCACATTGCCTCCTTACATGAAGTTATCTCGTGTCCCATAAAGATGTATCTTCCGATCATCGGTGTTGCTAGCCAATTCATCCACTGAAGGACCAGTAATTCTTATACACGGCTTCCGGTTTCTTATGCAACTCTACGAAAGGACTGATGCTTTCAGGCAATCCGGTCCTATAACCTCACACCGGCATGCCAAGTCTCCCAAAACATCATGCAAAAAAAGACCCTGACGTCCTCCCCATTTCCAAGGAGAACCCCAGGGTCTCTTCACTTCCTTATTTCAAATGAATTCGGTACAGCTTACGGCATTTTGGCGGTGAACCAGGTGGAGATGCCCTTCATGCCATTCCGTTCCACGTTCTGGCCATCCCACACCGCAAACGCCACCGGGATGCTCGCCCCGGCCCCGAATTGCACGTCGTTCGCATCGTTCGTCGTCAACGCCCGCTTCATCACCACGCGCCACGTCGGGCCACTGCAGCACCCGCCCTTCAACGCACCATACGGTTCCCACAGGCCGTTCCCCATCACGTCCTGGGACGCCTGCGTCGTCAACGTGCTGAACCCGTTCGCATTCAAATCTTCCACCGAACTGGTCCGTAAATCCGGATCCGACATGATGTTCCCCGACCAAATCCCCGGATTGAACGGCCCCAAGCTCCGGCCGATCCGGTCCGGATAGGTCACACCCCCCGCCGGCTCTTCATAGTAAAAATCCCACGCAATCGAGGGATATTGTTGGTCCACGTCCCACATCCCCGCAACGCCCGCGCCCATGTCCCGTTGCCATTCCGCGTTCCAGCGCCAGATGTTCACCGTGCCGCCGGATTGCCCCATACATTGGAACGGGGGCGCACCCGACGTTTGTACCGGAAATTGCACCGCCATCTGATCCCGGAAATCCTGCGGGCCAATGGTGGTGTTGTTCAGGGTTTGATCGCCCCAGTTGGCCCAGACCCCGATCTCTTTGCCGTTGGTGGCCATCTTGACCATGACGGTTTTCACCGAAATGTTGGGATGCATAGGCGTCGTAATCGTTTGCCCGCTCAAGGGCACCACAATCCCCGGCACCGTTTCCCACACCGGGTTGGCCGCGTCCATCGGAATCGGCCCGCTGATGCTCCCCACCGGAATGGTCACTGGCTGGCTGACCGCCAACGGAACCTGCCCCAGCGTCAACATCACGCCGACGACCAAGGCAGAGAGAAGAATGCCGAACACCAATCCTTTGTTACGCGTCTGCACCACTCTCATAATGACGCATCCTCCTTTGATAAAGATTAAAACAAAAATAACTGCGAACTACCTACTTCCTCTAGAACTGCACTACGGTTACTACTCGACAACTTGTTCCACACTTTCCAACTTACGCCGAACCGGACTGCCCCGATTCCGGCTTCTCTTTGTCCAAATAGGCCTGAGCCCCCACTTCATCCATCAGGAGACTGAGTTCGTTGCCTTTATCCTGCGCTCCACATTCGAAGGAGATACCTTCCGGAGAAACAAAATTAGCCGGACGATAATCCGTTTCCGAGTACGGTTGAGGCGTTACGCCCAAATAAGCAATTTCAAAAGCCACCCATTGAGAAGTCAAATCCGCCACAAGTTTATAGAAACCATACTCAGCCTTTTTCTTCAGCATGCCTGAAAACAACGGCACCCACCTTCCCACGTGTTCCTTCACGAATTTCTTTTCGGCCTCGATCACCGTCTTGAGTTTTTCCGGGCCATCATGGCACAACGCATACGATTCTTTGTAGGCCAGAAAATGTAAAAACTCAAGTTCCACGCTCAAATGATCCAGACGTTCATGGATGTCCTGAGAAAGCTGGACACCAAAGGCCGAATAAAATCCGGCAATATCTCCCATGACGTAGGATTGGCCAAACACGTGATCATTCCCGAATAAAGTCTCATACGGTGGGCAGTCCAAAGCAATGACGTTACTGAACACCCTCCTGTGTTCATCCCTCAGGTCCTGGATATCCCAATTCACACCCTCGGATGAAACCCAATTCTCGACCTCGTCGAAATGATCCGAGATCCCCTGCAGAACTTCCGCTGTTGCCTGATCTGTAGGAGTCGGCAAAGCTGCCTTTAAACTGTTGAGTGCGGCTCGTCCATCCTCTACCAACTCTCCGCTTTGCAGATAATCCAAAAACTCATCGTCTTCGGGATACAGATAACTCCAAGACAGAAGAAGATACAACTTGCTTCTGGCTAAAGCCCGCTCAACGGCCGGAGAGTCTTTTACCGACGACCCGACTGGTGGAGAGATGGAAGATGTTGCTGTCCCCCCGTTTTGTTCTTCCGTGACTTTCGTGGTCATAAGCCTCCGCTTGTCTCAACAGGAACAGCCTCTGTTCCCTTCTCTCAAACAAATATAACCCACCTCCCGTGGGATCCTCGCCACCGGGAGTTCGGGCGGATAATAGGCCAACTTCTGATCGAAGTCAAGTTCTAATACCGGCAAAAACCGGGATGGAACGCGCAAACGATTCAGGAACGATGCCTGTTCTCATTTGATGACCCGGGAAGCCTGCGCCTGTCAACTTAAGGTTATACCCCTAATCTCGCCGGAACGACCCTGATCGCCACATGATCATTCACGGTTTTACAAATATGCTCGCAAATCCCGCACCCAACGCATCGAGCTGCTTCAACCCGGATGGCCAGAGAAGCAAAATCCATCACAAGGGCCTGCGTCGGGCACGGAGCCACACACGCGTTGCAGCCCTGCCCGGCCGTACAGATCCTATGGGAAACGACGGCGATGCCCAGGTTGACGTCCCCGAGGTCGCCAACGGGGCGAAGCGCCTCCGGTTCGCAGGCGGCGATACACGGAAAATCCTCACAAAGGTAGCAGGGCTGTTCGTCCGGGTAGATGACCGGGGTCTCTCTCTGCTCAGAACCGTCGGAATCGTGATGGTCTTTGAAGACACGGATGCTGTCGTGCGGGCACGCGTCGACACATTCTCCACAGCCCGTGCAACTCTCAAGAAACAGGGTTTCCTCAAGCGCGCCCGGTGGCCGCAACCAATCGGTTCGTCTTTTTTCCGGTTGTTCCTCTTGGACGTCTTCCGCATCCCGGTGCTTGACGTACTCATGTACGGTCACACCCAAGGAAACAACGCTCTGTTTGAGAAAATTCCTGCGCCCGTAGGACGGCTCAGGATGTTTGGAAGACCCCGGAGGAGATTGTGCCATGCACCAGCCCTTGCTTCATGCGGTCAACTAGGTGAGCACCGACGCGACGCGGGCTCTCGATTCCTCATCGCGCCGTGAGAGACGAACCGGCATGGGCTGCTACCTAAACGACGCCTGCGGCACGAAGCCTGTAGACTTCCACGCAGCGGTCACAGGCACCATATTCGACGTCCCATCCCGGATGATTCTCCTTGATGTAATCCAGTACGTAGGGTTCAACTTTTTCTTCAAGATCCTCGACCCAGGAATAGGTGGGGAATCGGCAGAGCGGACACGGAAATCCTGGCATCAGCAAGGGTTTGGCCGGCACGTCCGCGGGCAGTTCACCTTCTTCGACCTCCACTGCCCGCTCCATCACGCGGATGGTATCTTGAGACATTTCCACCAATTCGGCATGGGTGAAATATTCCGTCTGCCAAAGCCCCTCAAACACCGATTCAACTTGCGTGGGAGGGATCTTCCGATACCAAGAACGAAATTCCCGTAACCGGTACTCCCGGCTGAACATCGGTTCCTTCCCAGACCGGGCGATCCGGCTGTCGACGTGTAAGCTCCACAGGACCCGATAACGATTCAGGAGGAGATGCTCTTCGCCCGGATTCATACCGACTTTCGTGTCGGGATCATATCCAAACGCAGAATCAAGCATATCGGAGATGTGCGTGAATTCATGGCGGAGATACCGATTAATGGCCGGGTCGTAAAACCGCCGGGGGATCAACTTGATCCCGACGCCCTTTTGCCCCTTTTCCTCAAATTGACGGGCCAGTTTCTCCTCCACGGTCCCCCATTTTCTAAGGATATCCACACCTTCCTGATCTTCTTTCAGCACGCCTCGAACGAGCACGATGCCAACTTTTTCCTTCAAGTCGGGAAATTCTTCGAAGCCGTCTCTCAAAATGTCGGCGAAACCCCATTTGGCAAAAAGGTGCTGATAGAGTTTCTTGAATTCCGGCTCACGGTCGTCCAAGGAAAATTTCTCGTAAATCGGATCGGCTACTTCATGGAACTCATTGTAATAGGTGGGATCGCCCTCCCGCTCGGTTTTTTCGGCGAACGAGTCAATGACTTCTTGAAGCAACGCCGGCTGAAATCGAATGTCCATCCCCTCACTCCTTACCTGTCTCGACGGCTGTCTTGACGGCCCGTGCCCACAAGCCAGAAACCGTCTTGTGCCGCTTCCCGCACCTGCTTGACGACGCCGGTAACGGCTCGCTAGTATCCTTTTCCGAAAACGTCATTGGCATTATAGGCAGGCCTTTTTTTTCAACGCAAGGCCCAGTGACGGAGATCACACTGAAAGGATTTCGGTTTATGACTCAACCCCCGCTCCCACACATGGCACCCTCAACGTTCACGGAAGAACCCAAACCTGAACTGCCACCGATAGACGCCTTGGAATATTGGAAGGCCGGCATCCATGAAATCCGGACCTTTCGAGGACATTCCCACGGCGTCTGGGACGTGGCGTATTCCCCTGATGGCTTGACGCTTGTCAGCGGAGGCGCAGACCGGTTTCTCCGCATCTGGGAAATTGAAACCGGCCGCCTGCTCAAATCCCTGAAAGGGCACACCAACGATATCCGGCAAGTCGCCTTCAGTCCGGACGGCCAGATCCTCGCCACCGGCAGTGACGACAGAACGATCCGGCTCTGGAACCCTCACACGGGGGAAGCCATACGCCTGCTGTTTACGCAATACGATCACGCGGTCGCCAGCCTCTCCTTCTCCCCGGACGGCTTGATGCTGGCCCGGGCAGGACAGAATAAAGACATCAAAATCTGGGAGATCACCACCGGCACCGAAGTTATGACGCTCCTCGGGAAAGATCAATATGACCATCACTGGACGGTCTGCACGGCGTTTTCCCCTGATGGCATTCACTTGGTTGGCGGGAGTGACATCGGTAAATTGAAGTTATACGAAGTCCTGCCCAGTGGGGAAGAGAGACTCGTACATGACGGCCATTGGCGGGACGAACCCGATGACGAAGAGACCGAACAACGAGGATTTTTCGTGGATGAACAGGGTGGATTTCAAAAACCCATGGAATATTGGATCGGCGCGATCGTGTTTACGCCGGATGGCAAGACCATGATCACCGGAAGCCGGGACACGGCGATCAAATATTTCGAGATGCCCAACATGAAAGAGGTCCATACCGTGAAAGGGCATTCCGAATGGGTACGAGGCTTGCTCGTTTCTCCAGACGGGAAACTCCTGGTGAGCTGCAGTGACGACCACACCATCAAGATGTGGGACATTCAAACCCGACGACAGGTTCGCGTGATCAAGGACCACAAAGGTCCGGTCAGAGGCATTGCCTTTTCCCCGGATGCCCGGTATCTCGCCAGCGCTTCCTGGGACCGCACGGTGAAATTGTGGAAAGGGGGAGACGGGTCGGAAGACTGACCCTGCCCCCTTTAGCCGGGCGACTCGTCGCCGTCATCGCTGTCCGGGGTGGCGAGACCGTAGCGTTTGCATTTTTCCCACAAGGCTTTGCGCGAAAGGCCCAACGATTTTGAGGCCGCGGTTCGGCTCCACCTTTCCCGCTCCAACACGGCCAGGATATAGTCCCGTTCACACCGTTCACGCACTTCGGCAAGCGTGCCTTGTTGCTGGACGTTCGTCGCGTTCGACAACCCTTCCTGACAAAACGCACATGTGGACTGCACCGGCCCTCCCAGAAAAGGACACCCGCTTTGGCCGCAGAGGTCCCACACCTGGATTTCATCGCCTTCCTGCGCCAGCGCCACCGCCCGTTCAATTGTGTTTTCCAATTCACGAACGTTACCTGGAAAGGAATAACGGAGGAGCACGTCCCGTGACGTTGCGGAGAACCCCTTCATGACACGCGAGATCCGGCTCATGCTCCGTTGCAGAAGGTGTTCGGCCAGAATGAGAATATCCTCCTTCCGTTCCCTCAGAGGCGGAAGGGCCACCTGTACGACGTTGAGGCGATAGAACAGGTCTTCACGAAATCGTCCGGCTTCGACCTCTTTCTTTAAATTTCTTTGCGTGGCGCAGACCAGCCGGACGTCGCTGTCGATCGTCTCCGTGCCCCCGACCCGTTCGAACCGCTTTTCCTGCAAAACCCGGAGAAGTTTGACCTGAACCACCGGGGAAATTTCTCCGATCTCGTCCAAAAACAAGGTGCCCTTATGGGCCAATTCAAACCGGCCCAGCCGTTGCTTCAAGGCTCCGGTAAAGGCGCCTTTCTCATGCCCGAATAATTCGGCTTCCAGCAAGGTTTCCGGCAAAGCGGCACAACTCACTTTAATGAGGGCCTGTCCGGCACGCGGGCTGTTTCGGTGAATGGCATTCGCAATGACTTCTTTCCCCGTTCCGCTTTCACCAAAAATCAACACGGTAGCATCGGTGGTGGCGACCAGTTTGACTTTTTCCAGAACCTGCCGCATCTGTTCGTTTTTGCCCACCATGCCGCCGAAATTGAATTTTCCTTCGAGTTCCTGTCGAAGGGCCGTGTTCTCTTGCCGCAACGCCTGGACCTTGGTCGCGCGATCCACGATGAGCAATAATTCATCCATGGAAAACGGCTTGGTGACGTAATCATAGGCCCCGAGTTTCATGGCTTGGACCGCCGTGTCAACCGAGCCGTGTGCAGTGATCACAATGACTTCAGTTTCAGAAGAGGATTCTTTGCAGACCCGGACGACCTCAAGACCATCGCTTCGAGGCATTCTCAAGTCGGTGATTACCAAGTCATATCGACTCGCTTTAATTTGCTTTATACCTTCCTCGCCGTTGGATGCTTCCTGGACCTGATATCCCTCGGCTTTAAGCGCGTCCAACATGGACAACCGCATCAGTGGCTCGTCATCGATGATGAGGATCGACCGGGACATCAGGAGACCTTCACCAATGCGGCCCGGTTGGCACTCAAGGGCAGGCTCACGGTAAATACGGTTCCCTTCCCGACTTCACTTTCCACGTTCAATTGGCCACCGTGCCGTTCCACGATACCCAAACTCACTGACAACCCCAGGCCTGTCCCTTCACCCGTGCCTTTCGTCGTAAAAAATGGATCGAAAATATGGGGCCTGACCTCGGGGTCGATGCCCGGCCCGGTATCCCCCACGTCGATTTCACAGCGCTCGTGAGTGGCCCGGGTTTGCAGGATGATCGAACCGCCTTGGTCGGTCGCCTGGACGGCATTAAGAATCAGGTTCGTTAATACCTGTTCGATCATTTGCGGATCGACAAACAAAGGCGGCAGGTCGTCGTCATAGACTTTGTGTAACTGAAGACGTTTCTCGGCAATGGCATGGTTCGTCAACACCAGGACACGATCGACCAATCCGTTCATGTCATTCATGGAAAACTCCGGCTCGTGTTGTTGGGAGAAGTCCAGCAATTGCCGGACGATTTTTTGAGCGCGCCGAAGCCCGTCTTCCATATAGGTAAAATATTCTTCCTGGCGTTCGGACGGCAATGTGCCTTTCCTGATGTTATAGAGACAATTCAAAATCCCACCCAACGGGTTGTTGATCTCATGCGCCACTCCTGCAGCCAACTTCCCGACGGAGGCCAATCTCCCGGCGTTTCGAAATTGCTCTTCCATGAGCTTTCTGTCCGTAATATCCCGGGCAATGCCCAGCACACCGATCACGTTGTGCCGTTCGTTTTCTAATGGCGACACACTGACCAACACCGACCGAAGCTCCCCGCTCTGACTGATCACCTCCACTTCGTATTCCTGTTTAACCTCCAGATCCAGGATGTCTTTGAGACGGCGACTGCGATGGCGCTTGGCGAGTAAGGTCAAGAACGGCCGTCCCAGCAGATCTTCTTTGCGGTAGCCCCAATTCTCCACCTTGTTGTTCACGTAGGTAAATCGTTGATCACGATCAAGCGTGTAGATCACGTCATTGGCGTTTTCGAGCAAGCTTTCCAGATATTTCTGCGTTTTCTGAATCTCCAGAGTCCGGACCTGAACTTTCTCCTCCAGTTCTTCACTGTACCGCTGAAGCTGTTCTTCCAACAGCTTTCGTTCCGTAATGTCACGGAGCTGTACCATAATCGAAAGCGTCGAGTCTTCTCCCACGCGAATTACGTCCATTTCCACGGACCGCAACTTCCCCGGGGCGTCAAACACTTCCAATTCCGTAGCCGGGATTTTCTCTTCGTCGGACACGACCGTGTCTAGCAACTGTCTGATCGTTTCCTTATACGAGTCCGGCACGAGCGTCAGTAAGGATTGAGAAAGCAAGGTTTCCTGTTTATAGCCAAACACTTCTTGCTCACGTTCGTTCACCGCCACGATGCCACCAGTCTGATCCACCATGAAGATCGAATCCGCCGAGCGGTCAAAGAGCACACGATACCGCTTTTCTGATTCGGAGAGTTGTTGCGTTTGAGCGGCCACTTCCTGTTCCAGGTGTGTGGTATACCGGTCGACCTGTCGTTGCAGCGCCTTCCTTTCAGTCACGTCCCTCACAAACGCACGCGTGTACACCAGATCGCCCGTGTCCGAATCGATCAAGGCCGTGGAATGAATTTCGACGTCGATCGGAGTCCCGTCTCTCGTAAGAAACACCGTTTCAAGCGAACTTCGAGGTTGCGTGGACAGCCGGTTGACGTAGTCGAGTGCTTCCACCTTCCTCTCCGCAGGCAGAATATCCCACAAATGCATCGAAAGCATTTCCAGCAACGTGAAGCCCAATTTTTCCAATTCGGTTTGATTGACGTGAACAAAACGACCGGTCTTGTCGATTTGATGAATCATCTCGGGAGAATTCTCGATCAGGTCACGATAGCGTTCCTCGAGGAGACGGATTTCCGCCATTTGCGTATTCAACTGCGAGAACGACTGTTTCAGGTTGACGGCCATTTTATTGAAGGCATGAGACAGTGCTTCAATTTCATCGCCGGTCTTCAGGACGAGAGGATGATCCCAATTGCCCGCGCCGATTCGCTGCACGCCTTCATGTAAGGTTTGAATCGGGCTCACGAGTTTTCTGGCCACGATCAGGCCCGCCAACCACAAAATACCCAACACCACGACGCCATACATCGCCACCTTCACCAGCAGTTGCTGCAAGGGGGCATAGGTCTCCTGGGGATTCTGTCGCACAATCGTCAGCCATTGTCTGCCCCGGAAACTCTCGGTAGCCAAGGTTTCCGGAATCCGCAAATGGGCGTATCCGACAAGGGAATCCCTCGCGCCATGGGTATCCTGCGTCACGTGAACCCATCCGGCTTGCTCTTCGTTAATGGCGGCCACCATAGCGGGATTTGCGGAATGCTGCTCCAGCGACAGGACAGGACAAATCAAGGGAGTCCCATCCACGTCGATGAGCATGGCATGGCCGGTGACGCCCGCGGTCACTTCGGAAATCGATCGGAACAACGAATCCCGTCGCAGGACAATGCTGACGGTCCCCAGAGCCTGATGACGGTCTTGATCAAATATGGGAACGGCTACGTTCAGGATGTGGGTTCCAAATGAGGGATCGAAGGTCAAATCACCCACGTAAATCTGACCTTGGCCCTGCTGAAACGCGGCCTCCCACCATTCCGTATCCCCGTGGTAAAAACGCACTTGAGGCAAGGAACTGAGAACCAATGCGCCCTGATTGTCGGTCACCAGAATGCCCAAGTAGTCCGACTTGCGAACGGCGTGCCAGTCAACCAGGTAATTGGTGGCAATCCGGTTTACAAAGGCGGGAAATTCATGGGGATTCTTTCGCGCCCGCCACCGTTCTTTCCATTCTTCGATAAAGGCCTTGATTTTCTCCGACTCTCTTCCTTCATAACTCCGGTTCGCTTCCTTCACCGCAGCGCGAATAAAGGGGATGGTGGCCAACTGTTGTGCCTCATTGATGCCCCGCATGATCTGGGTTTCGATTTTTCGCGCCACTTCAACGGCAATGCCCTTAAAATTCGACCCGGTAATTTCCCGAAGGGCCCGGCGCTCTTCTACGTAGGTGAGGAATAATGAAAGGGCAAGAGGGAGCAGGCCGACCAGTACCATTCCTAGAATCGTTTTGCGCTGGAGACTCTGTGACCAAAGCCACCGTTTCATCGCCGGAATACTCCAAAAGACGGACTGGTGCCTAACCGCTGAATGTTCGAAGAATGTTTTCAGAGAGGGCAACCCTTGTCAAGGATGGGGCACCGGACAACGGTGCATTCAGGCGCTTCGACTCAGAAGCCGGCCCTTGCCGCCAGGCCAGATCAACAGGAGAGGACTGGCCACGAACACGGAGGAATACGTGCCGATGAGCACGCCCAATAACAGCGCGAGCGAAAAATCATGGAGCACTTCCCCTCCGAAGATCGTCAAGGGAACGAGCACCAATACCACGGTCAGGGTCGTGATCAAGGTTCTAGTGAGCACTTGATTGATCCCGGCGTTGATAATGTTCAGAATGGTCTCACGTCGCCGGGCTCGAAGGTTTTCCCGAATGCGGTCGAAAACCACGACGGAGTCGGTCAGCGAGTATCCGGCCAGGGTCAATAACGCCGTCACGACCAACAAGGTGATTTCCTTGTCGAGGAGATAATAGATGCCCAGGACGGCCAATACGTCATGGAAGGTTGCAACCGCCGCGGCCACGCCAAATCGCAATTCAAAACGCGTGGCCACATAGAGAATGATCCCGATCAGGGAAATCGTGATCGCCAGCAACGCGTCCTGTTGGAGCCGGTGCCCGATCGTCGGGCCGATTTCCGTACTGGAATCGATCACGAACTTGTTCTGGCTGAATTCCGTTTCGAATACCTCTACGATTTGTTCCGCAATTTTTTGTTCCAGCGTGTCTCCCGTTTTCACGCGAATCAGCAATTTATGGTCCTGTGTGAATTCCTGGAGTTCAACATCCTGCAAACCATGTTTGCTCAGTGCCTGGCGGGCCTGCTCAATCCCGATCGCATTCTCAAATTTCAATTGGACGGCTGTGCCGCCGGCAAAGTCGATGCCGAGATTGGCAGCTCCGGTCCCGATCTGAACGAGGGCAATCAAGCCCAACAGGACCAGCAGGCCGGAGACACCGAAAGCGACGTGGCGTTTCCCCATGAAATCGATATTCGTTTTGCCGATGATTTCCAACATGGTCCACCTCAAGACAGGCTAAATGCTCAACCGTTCCAGCTTACGTCGATTGATGAGATCGAAGACGACTTTGGTCCCGATTAACGCAGTGAACAGATTGATCCCAATACCCAGACACAAGGTCACGGCAAACCCTTTAATGGGCCCGGTGCCGAATAAAAACAACGCCAATCCGGTAATCAACGTCGTGACGTGGGAGTCAACGATCGTCAAGAAGGCTTTGTCGTATCCGGCATCGACCGCCAAGCGAACGGGGCGCCCCTGTCTCAGTTCTTCCCGGATACGTTCAAAAATCAAAATATTGGAGTCCACCCCCATGCCAATCGTCAAAATGATGCCCGCGATCCCCGGCAACGTCAGCGTCGCATTGAGACCGGATAACGCGCCTAACAAACAAAGGAGATTCAACACCAGGGCCGCATCGGCAATCACCCCCGACATCCGGTAGTAGATCACCATAAAAATCAGCACGATCAGGCCGGCAATCAGCGTAGTCTTCAGACCTTTTTCAATGGAATCCCGTCCCAACGAAGGCCCCACGGTCAGGTCCTGTATCGTTTTCATCGGCGCGGGAAGCGCACCCGCTCGAAGAACGATGGCCAGGTCATTTGCCTCATCCGTGGTAAAATTGCCGGTGATCTGGGCCCGCCCGCCGAGAATGGGTTCGTTAATACGCGGCGCCGAATAGACCGTGCCGTCCAACACGATTGCCATGAACTTACCCACGTTGGCACTGGTAATCCGCCCAAATTCTTTCGCACCTTTGCTGTCGAACGTCACCCCCACGTAGACTTCGCTGAATTCCGTATAATTGACGCGTGCGTCCTGCAACACGTCCCCGGTCAACGCCGCCTCTTTTCGCACGAGATACGGCCGGCTGAAGACCGGAGGGCCGCCTTTGGAATCGGGGATGGGTTCAAACAGAATTTCCGAACCCTCGGGAACCTTGCCGGCAAATTCCTCTTGCATACTGGTCTCTTCACTGCGTTTGATTTGCACAGGCAACCCGAGTCCCGGCTGATTGTCCTCGTCGAGCATTTTGAATTCCAGCAAGGCGGTATCCTGAATCAGGCTTTTCGCCCGCTCGGGGTCCTTGACCCCGGGGAGTTGGATCACGAGTTCCGTCCGCCCCTGGCGTTGCAGTAGCGGTTCCGTGACGCCGAATTGGTCGATCCGATTTCGAATCGTCTCCAAGGCCTGATTGATGGCCGCGTTCTTGATCCGATTGACTTCGCTGTCGAGGATTTCGACGACCAAGATACGACCTTCTTGTGAAACCTGAAAATACGAAGAGAATTCGTCACGAATCAGTTCCGCAGTTTCTTCGACTGTCTCCTCCCTCGACAGCTCAAGCCGAACTTGAAGACTCCCAACCCGTTCAACGGTGTCGAAGACGATGTCCTTGTCGGTCAACAGATCCCGCATAGCTTTGACGGCACGGTCAACGGCAATCTCGACGGCCCGCTCCTCTTCCACCTCCAACACCAAGTGAATGCCACCCTGCAGGTCGAGACCAAGCGAGACGCCGCGAGGGGGAATCAGCCACCTGACGCTCTCGGGAATCCGGTCGTACAATCCCGGCCATGAAGGCAGAAACAAATAGAAGGACACCGCGGACAGGAACCACACAAGAAACAAGCGACCACGAATTTTTTTCATGCTTGTCCTCTACCCTTCGTCTTCCGTCCGTAACCGGGAGATGTTCTCACGTTGAATCTTCATTTTCGTATTGTCATCCACTTGCACGGTAGCGGTCTCTTTATCCAACCGGGTAATGGACCCCCAAATACCGGCAGACGTGATAATCTTATCGCCCTTCTTCAACTTGGTTAACATCTCCTTGTGCTGTTTTTGTTTCCTTTGCTGCGGCAGGATCAACAAAAAATAAAACACCACGAAAATCAAAATGAACGGCACCAGAGAAAAGAACCCCGCCGCTCCCTCCGGTGCCACTCCCTGTGCCCAAGCTATCGAGCCGATCTCCATGCCCATTTACCCATCCTTTCCGCTTGTTGATCCCTCGGCCACAGCCGTAGCGCCGACCAGCTCTGCATACGCGGCACTCTTTTCATACTCACGGCGTTGTTCATAGAAAGCCCGGCGAAATGCCGGAAAGATGCCGTCTTGAATCGCTGCACGCATCGCATCCATGAGTGTTCGATAATACCAAAGATTGTGAATCGTGTTCAGTCGCACCCCCAACATTTCATTGGACAGATACAGATGCCGCAAATAGGCTCGGGAATACTTCCTGCAGACCGGACATTCGCACTGCGCATCAATCGGGCCATCATCCTTCGCATATTGCGCATGTTTGATCAAGACCCGTCCTTGAGTCGTGAACAACCATCCCGTCCGCCCATGACGAGACGGAATCACGCAGTCAAACATATCCACTCCACGCATGACGCCTTCGACAAGGTCTTCGGGAAGACCGACACCCATCAGGTAACGAGGGTGGGAAGGGGGCAATTCGTCAACCGAAACTTCAAGCATGGCCAGCAAGGCAGGCTTATCTTCTCCCAACGATAGCCCACCGATGGCGTACCCATCAAATCCGATCTCAACCAACTCGCGAGCAGACTGCCGGCGCAAATCGGCATCCAGTGCTCCTTGCACGATACCGAACAGCGCCTGTCGCCGATCACGCGCAGCCACGGCACACCGTTTCGCCCATGCCGTAGTCCGCGTAACCGCGATCCTGGCCTGCTCGTTTGAACATGGATGTGGCGGGCATTCGTCCAGCGTCATCATCACATCCGAGCCCAGGGCCATTTGAATGTCCATGCACAACTCGGGCGTGAGATGATGCAGAGACCCGTCCAAATGCGATCTGAAGGAAATCCCGTCATCCGTGATCTTCCGCAGATCCGCAAGGCTGACCAACTGAAAGCCCCCGCTGTCCGTTAAAATTGCACCGTTCCACGCCGTAAACCCGTGAAGCCCGCCTTGCTCCTGAATGAGCCGATGGCCGGGTCGCAAATACAAATGATAGGCGTTGCTCAGCATCAACCCGAACCCCAATTCCCGCAGTTCATCGGGCGCCATGCCCTTCACCGTGCCCAGCGTGCCGACGGGCATGAACGCCGGCGTGTCGACGGCGCCATGGGGAGTGGACAGCACCGCGGCACGGGCCGCGCACCGGGGATCCTGCTGATCTACGGAGAAAGCAATCACGATACGCGCTCAACCCATTGAAGGTTCATCGATGAAAAGATGAAAATTCCTCAAGTTCCGATTCCCAATCGACCGTGCCACGTTGCCGACATTCTTACATTGTTTCCGGAGCGCTGACGCCCAATAACCCGAGTCCGTTTTTGATCACCGTTTGAACCTGTTTCAACAAGACCAATCTGGCCATAGTCAGTTCCTTGGACAAGCCTTCCCGAACCGATTCACTCGGTTCTCCAGCCTCACCTGCTTCATCTTCCTTGACGCCATCGATCCTGGGCGGAAGAACACGATGCTTGTAATAGAAAACGTGAAGCAACCCTGCAAGGTCTTGAAGATAGAACGTGATGCGATGAGGCTCCAAGGCCTTGGCACTCGCCTCAATCAATCCGGGGAAACTCGACAACTGTTTCACCAGCCGAAGTTCTTCCGGCTGGACCAGCACGGCCAACGGCGCATCGCCGACCGGCAGTACGGGAAACCCTCGTTCGCGGGCCGTCCTGAACAAGCTGGCCAGTCGCGCGTGGGCATATTGAACGTAATAGACGGGATTTTCTGAGGACTGTTTCTTTGCCAACTCAAGATCGAACTCAAGATGCGTATCCGAACGACGCATCAGAAAAAAAAACTTGGCCGCATCGGCCCCTACTTCATCGACCACGTCCTGTAGCGTGATAAATTCGCCTGCCCGTTTGGACATCTCGACTTTTTCCCCGCCCCGTAATAACCGCACCATCTGGACCAAAACCACCTGCAAACTATCGTCGCCGTAGCCAAAGGCTTTGACCGCGGCTTTCATGCGCGGGACGTAACCATGATGATCCGCACCCCAAATGTTAATCAACCATTCGTAGCCCCGCTGCAACTTATCGAAATGGTAGGCGATATCCGAAGCCAAGTAGGTATAGTCACCATCCTGCTTGCGAACCACACGGTCTTTTTCATCCTGAAATTCAGAAGACCGGAACCACGTTGCCTCATCACGTATAAACACCAGGTCCCGCTGTTCGAGATCCTGCAAAGCCGCCTCGATTTTCCCCGCAGAAAACAACGAGGACTCGCTGTACCACGTCTCGAACTTCACCCCGAATCGCTCAAGATCATCTTTGATGGCTCGTACGAGTTGCTCAGATGCCCATTGCCCGCATTCCCTGCGAGCAGCGTCACTGGCTAAGGTCAAGATTTCCGAGCCTTTTTCCCGATTCAACGCTTGCGCCAGGACTTTGATGTAGTCTCCATGGTAACCGTCCTCGGGAAACGAAAACTCACGGCCGTGCAGTTCCAGATACCGTGCGTACACGGAGTCGGCCAACAGTTTCATTTGGCGACCCGCGTCATTGATATAATATTCCTTGTCGACTTCATACCCCGCGGCTCGCAGCAATCTTGCCAAAGCCTCACCCAGCGCGGCTCCACGCCCATGTCCCATGTGTAGGGGACCCGTAGGATTCGCACTGACAAATTCCAAAAGAACCCGCTGCCCTTGTCCCGCCGCGCCGTGGCCGTAACGGTCGCCTGTCCGTTCGATCTCTTCGAGTACCGAAAACCAACAGTCCGGCCGAAGTGTAAAATTCAAGAATCCCGGCGGGGCTACCGACACCTTTTCCAAAAGAGGACACGAGGTCCGGAGTTGATCCGCAATCACTTGAGCCACTTCCAACGGCGGACGCTTCTCCTCTTTCGCCATGCTCATGGCCACGTTCGAAGACAAATCCCCCCATTCCTCCCGCTTGGGGAAATCAATCACGGGCTCGGGAAAATTCGTTGATTGCAAGGCTCCGCGTTCCCTTGCCTCCAGCAAGGCACTGGTAATGGCAGAGGCAACCTGTTCTTGAATGATTCCGACAGACATGCTGGTATCGAAAAATAAGTGGGAACTCAGGGAGAAGAGGATTCGGAATCTAACACAGGCTTTCCGGGCCTCGCAAGCAAAGGACGGGCTGGATTCATGGCCATTGGATGCATTCCTCATGCATGGAAACTAGCCGGGACTGATTTTGTTCGCAAGCTCAAGGTCGGCCGGTGAATTCAAATTCAGAAAGGAAAACAATTGGGGATCCAAACACTTAATCTCCGTTTCGGGAACACGATGCACGGTCAGTCCCGGCTTGTCGGCAATGTTTTGAAGACGGAGGTCTCGAGCATCAATCATTTCCTTCAAAATCGGCAGGCACTGTTTTGAATACAGCCCGTGCAGAGGCTGAAGCCCAGTGACTAATTGCGCCACGACAATATCCGTTGCATCGATCTTCTGAAGAAAAAGCCCAATGACGGCTGGATTGATGAACGGCATATCACAGGCGACAACAAATACACGAGGATAGCGGGAATGGTACAGACCGGTATAGAGCCCCCCTACCGCAGCACAGTCAGGTACAAGATCAGTCACGATTCGTATTCTATTGTCTTGTCTCGAAATATCTTCTTCAGCCAAGACCAAGAGCACTTCGGGGAAAAGCTCCAGTAGAACGGAAGTGACCCTATCCAGAAGCGGTTTGCCGTGAACGGACAGATGGCGTTTGTCCATCCCCATTCTTTTGCTCTTCCCACCGGCTAACACCACACCTGAAATGTCTTGAATCACCTTCCCCAACATTCCGTTCTTTCTTTTCTCCCCCCACCGCATCAGCCTTCGCCTCACGGCTCGGCTTCTGCGACTCCTCCTCAAGGGGGGAGTGATTCCATAATAAAAAAGGGGGTGGACGCCAGTCCACCCCCTTTTTTGTTCTATCTATCAGGCGCGTGTGCTTAGGCTTGGCCTTTTTCCTTACGCCGGTTGGCGCGGCGGCCCAGCACCCAGCCTTCGATAACCACGATCCCTACCGTGATCAACCCCGGATATATGTACGTGGTCAATGGAATCTGCGGCTCCATCACCAGATAATAGAAGGCCGACACCGCCATCTTGCGGCCCACATCCCCGTTGTGCCCGTCCCAGGCAAAGAACACCATGGGGATATATTTGCCGGGCTCCAGGTACGCCACTTCTTCGTAGTCGCCTTTGATCGGCCGCTTCACAATCACGGTCCACCGGCCATTGGCCCACTCCGCTTTCACGACCTCTACTTCTTCCTGGAAGTCCAGCTCGGTGAGGTCCTGATCCCAGCCCGTGCCTTCATACACGCCCAAGGTCCCATCCGCGGTCCATTTCGTCAAATCCACGGCAAACCTCTCGTCTCCCCAGAAGTAGCGCGGCTTCCTCGGGGCCGGCAGTTCCTGCCACTTGACCGGGAATTGGAACGCCACCCCGTCGTTGTACACGGCATAGCCGTCTTTTTGCTTGGCCGCAATCGATTCCTGATGGAACGGATCTTCGGCAAACGTCGTACCCTGTGGGGCCTGCTCCTCAACACCATAGTCCCCCAGGTTCACTTCCGTGGGATCCCAGTCGACTTCATCTTCCTGAATGCTCTTGGTCCGGTCATCCCACCGGAACATGAATTCGATGTGCGTTTCGTTATACAGCGCTTGCACCCACATGTCGTCAATTCGGTTCACAAAGTTCCGGGGCTTGTGCGTGATCTGCCCACCCATGGCCAACCACCGGCGGGGAATCAGCTTCCACCTCTCATCATTTTCATCCGTGGGGAGGTCCCCTTCCACGAATTTGGACGGAATCACGAAGTTACTCTTAGGTTTGTCCGTCAGCGGGTCGATCGGCAAAGGCGGTGTCGTGGAGAAGGCTTGCGCCGTTTCATCGCTCACCTGCCCTTGCGGCGCGGGAATCTCATGCTCCCGCTCACACAGCGAGTTGACGTAGTTGGCAATGTCCCACCGCTCATCCACGCTGGTATTGTCGGCAAACGACGGCATCGGCGTGCCGTTCAGCCCTGTGGAGAAGGTCCGGAAGATGTTCCTGACGTTGTACGGATCCTGCCGGCTGCCACGGAAATTCCAGCATTTGTGCCAGTCCGCCGGTTGGATGCTGAATCCCCAGTCATCCTTGAGGTTGAACGCATTCCCGTCCCCCCGGCCTTCCAGTCCGTGACATTCGATGCATTTCTTTTCCATCACCAATTCCGAACCCCGTTTAATGGACTCCGGCGTGTTCTGTTTCGGGGTGAGTTGGTCCAACTGCAACACAAACAGTTCTTCGAATTCTTCGTCCTGCCACGACCGGTCCTGTACCAGTTGGGTCGTCACAAAGGCCAACACGTCCTTCCGTTGTTGTTCGGTGAGAATGCCTTCCCAGGACGGCATAGCGGAGCCAGGCAAGCCGTGCGTGACCGTTTGGAGGAGATCCAGGTCAATCAGGGGCAACTGCCCGCTGGCAGTGTGTCTGATTTTGAAGGTGCCCGCGTTGAAGTTCCTCGGTCGCGGCCACAACCGCACCGCGCCCGGCCCGTCCCCGGCCCCTTCCACTCCGTGGCACCACACGCATTTGGTAAAGTACACCCGTTTTCCCGCTTCGATCTGCTCAGCCGGCGGGGGCGACGGCAGGCCTTGTTGTTTGAAGCCTTCCGGAAGGTCTTCCTGTGCTCCACTGCTCAGGGGCAGCCCCAACCCCAGCAGCACACTCACGCTCAAGCACACGCCCCACCGGGCCAAGTTACTTCCATATCTGCTCTTGCTCATGGCTCGTCTCCGCTCCTCTCCGCTTAATCCCAGGTCCGGGGATAGTAGCCCGTGTGCCAATATTCGAACATCACAACTTTCCAGATTTCATCCACGGTCAGGTGCTGCTCCCACGGCGGCATCACCGACGCCCAGGGGAACCCTTCCCCCGGCAGCCCGATCCCACCTTTCGACACCCGCCAGAACACAAACGTTTCCTGCAACTGCGCAATCGTACCCGCGTCCGTGAAGTTCGCCGGAATCGGGTTGAATGCGTACGCCCACAGGCCCCGCCCGTTCAGGTTGTCCCCGTGACAGAAGTGGCAGTTCTGAAAGAAGATCTCACCCCCTTCCCGCACGTACTTGGTATACCCTTCAGCATTGGGATCCCACGGGTTGTAATTCGGGTCGTTGACGTCTTTCATCAACCGCCCCATGGCCTGTTCCACGATTCGCGCATCCGTGTATGCCTGATCGTATTTCCCCTCGTTGTTCACTCGATAGGGATTTTCCACCACTTGCAACACAAAGGTCCTCCCGTGCACTTTCGTGGTGGCCGGCGGCGCCGGATGTACCGTCCGTAATTCGATGGGTTCCTCAAAACTGGGTAGGAATGAACTGTAGGCAAAGCCGCCCAACGCCAGCGGAATCACGATTAACGCCACGGTGCGGACCGATTTGTGAAACCCGCTGATCCCGTCCATCACGTTCATCACCGGCCGCTTGAACTCCTGCCACGCATCTTCCGACCCCGACACCCACATGAAAATCCCGCACGCCGAGACCGTCCCGTAAATGGCGCGCACACTGAACGGAATCGGCGGATAAATGCGGTACTTCAAGTAGAGCTGGATGTAGATCCACACGCCCACTCCCGCCCAGAACTTGGGAATGCCCATGCCCGCCCGATTCAGCGCCCAGTTGAGCAGCGCAAATACGAGAATCGAACCGGCCAACTCCGAAATCATCTGCATCGGCATGTAGCCTTCGACTAACTTTAACCAGGTCATCGTATTAAACTCCTGTTTTCTGAATCACAGAGTTTAAGGATTAATTAAAATCTTCCAATACAGGTAGAGTCTGTCCTTCTTTCAAGCTGGACAGGTAATCCACAATTTTGTTCACGGCTCCCGCACTGAGCTTCAGACCGAAATCTTTCGGCATCTGGTTGTCCGGAAAATCTTTCACCACGTACATGCTGGGATTCAAGATCGACTCGGTAATGTATTCACGGGCCGACGTGGCATGACCTGCATACCCCGGATCCTTCAACCGTTTGGGAGCATTGCTGCCTTCCATCAACAGGGGACCAACCTTTCCGGTTGCACCTTCAATCCCGGGAATCGTATGACAGGCTGGACACCCGGCTTTCATGAAGAGGTCCGTAATCGGCTCTTCACCGGTCGCCAATACGCCACCTGCTGCTTCATCCCCTTCGGCACTCGCCTGCGGCCGGTCAGCTTCGGGAATGAATTTTTCATACGACGCTTGAATTTCTTCATACATCGGCGCTTCTTTCCCTTCCCGAACGTACAGCCACGTATCCACGGCCGCCAATTCTCCGAGGGTCAGCGAAATCGGAGGCTTGTGAATTCTAGGCATGGGGCTTTCCTTGTCGTTCGTTCCTTTCACCCCAAACCCCGGCACGACAAAACAACTGGGACAGGCGTGCGACTCGGCGATATATTCCTGGCCGGTCGTGGCCGTCCCAGAACCGTCAAACGCTTCTTTTTGCACGGTATCCCGGGATCCGGGATCGTTCATAAAATACTTTTCGTGTTTCAGCCGTTCTTCGGCCCTGGCCGGAATGTCCCACAAGTTCGGGGCCCGTTCACTCAGGAAGCCCTGGTTAAAACCGTGACACAAGGGACACTGGCCTTTCCCGATTGCGCCCTGAACTTTACTTTGGCCAAGACCGCCGAAGATAATCTTTTCACCCTCATCGCCCAATTGCTGGGCCGTCATGCTCTGGAAGTCCAGCTTGACTTCCGGTGGCGGGAACCCCCCTTCCACCTGGGGCAACCAGTTACCATACCCGGACAAGGCCGCAGCCACGAAAAACATCAAGCCGCCGATTTTCATGAGTGCCCCAATATTAGCGAAGTAGATGCCCATAATGTAGGCCAGGCACGTAATCATCACCAAGGAGACGGGTAACAAGCGGCTTTCTCCATAGAAATTATTCTTGTAATTCGCAATGGCAATAAAAGCCATGAGCGCGCACAGCATGCCGATAAACGTCTTGAACGTGACATTCTTTTTTTGAACGGGATCGGTCGTTCTGGCTTGAAAATAAAAGAGCAGCCCCATCAAAAAGGCGAATGCCGGCCATCCAATCGAGATTGCTTCCGTAATTAATTCAACCACCTTGCCCCTCCACAAATGAGGCTACCCTGACCGTTAGAATCAGGATAGCCTCATCATCACGTATTTCATGCAAAGTTAATGATTAATGACCAGTTGCAGGTTGCGGCGCGGCACCCGGAACGGGCTGCGTCGCAGGCACGGGCGCTTTCTTGGCTCCTAATGCCCCAAGCCAAAAGACAAACATGATTGTGATCCAGAAGAACAACACGTTAAAAGAGATCACGTTGGCCCCAAAACCAATGGTATGCGTGTACGCCCATGGCGAATTGTCACGCATAATCTCATTGACGTGCCAGAACAACCTCACGGACGACCGGATATAGCCCATCAGTCCCATCATCCATGTAAAGGCCGTTGCCAGCATAATCAGGGCATATTGTGAACGCGGCGCAATCTGACCCCACCGGATCGGTCCAAGTTCCCTGGACTGCTTTAACATAGCCAGGTTCAAGGCCGAACCGATAAACAGGCACGACAATGTACCGGCGACCTGCGGAACCGAGAGACCGATTCGCACGTTTGCAGGGATGAAGTACCCGTAACAGGCCACCCAGATATTGTTCAAATGGGCGACCACAAAGAACGTGATCAGGAAGATATTTCCGAACTTCGCCCATTTTACCGCGGGCACCCTGTTACCACGTTGATACCATATGAAACTGGCGATCGTGGTCATGATGATCGCATTAATGCCGCCGTTTTTAGCCGACATCACGCCATAGTTCCCCAATACCGGATGCTGCTGACCGCCCATGGCCTTTAATTCAGCCGGCGTCATGACGATAGTGTGCGGGGTAATAAAGACCAATAGACCCACGACCAAAATAAACACAAAGTATTTGATATAGCGTTGGAACCGCTCACCTCCAGTCATTCGTCCGAGCGCCTGCCAGAGGTAGTAGTTCGTCGTCAGGAACAGGATACCGATCATGGTGGCCTGAATGATGAACAACCAAGCCAACAACCCGCCCATCAAGGTAATACCCATCTGTTGACGATAGGCATACACCTCGCGCATGAGCCAATAGCCGGCAAACGGGAGGGGAATCAGGAAGGCAACCCCGAGGGCCATTGCGATATACCCCATCCAATCGTAATGCGCGCGCTCTTCGTCATTCTTCGCCGACAGGAACCGGTAAGCAGCATAGGCCGCCACCACGCCGCCGCCAAAAGCCATATTCCCGAGAATCCGGTGCACGTTCAAGGGATTCCACAGCGCGGTATGCAACACGTGCCAGATATTACCGAGATACCGGCCCTGCTCGTCGACACCAGCGGGCGACATCATGAAACCGATCCACGAATTGGCCAGGAACATCAGCACTGTTCCGATCACGTTCAGCACGACGGACATGCTGCAGTGCAGCCATTTCAACATCCCCTCTTTCATCTTGTCCCACCCGTAGTAGTAGATGTAGAGGGTTCCGCTTTCCGCCACGAACATCAAGGCATAGATATGCATCACCGGACGGAAAATACTGGACAGATAACCAAAGAAGGCGGGATACAACGTCAGGAAGGTGAAGATGAGAATACCACCGAGGATGGCCGTCAGCGAGTACGCGGTTAAGCTGATTTTGATGAAGTCATAGGCCAGTTGGTCATATTTCTTCGCCATCGCCTTGTCTTTGCTCACCAACCCGGCAAACTCGATACACATACAGAAAATCGGGACGGCCAACACAAAGCTACCATAGTACAGATGCTGCTGGTTGGCGACCCAGAGAAGAACCCGGCTTTCGAAGTTGTACCGGGGATAAAATTCTGCCGTATCTTGAGTCTTGGGAGCCGGCGCACCGACAGCCGGACCCTCAGTCTTGTAGTAGACGTCCCGGCCGATTTCGACTTTGACTTCTTCGCCTTCCTCGCCTTCGGCTTCCTGGGCGGCTACGACATCCGGAGGCGGCCCGCCAGATGCGGAACCACCCCCACCGGCCAAGGCCGGCAGTGCAACGAAAATCGGGAGCAACAACATAGCTCCCATTGCAAAAAGACCAGTGACCGCCAGAAATTTCTTCCCGGCCCGTCCACTTGTGAGGCGACCCATGACCAACCTCCTTCTTTCTTTGAAATTATTCAAAGAACAATAAGCCTTTATAGTTGTGCTTTTCGGAATGACGACTGATATTGCTTACCTCAGAATGTAGAAATAATCCAACCCCTGCATATCCATCAGAACCCAGTCGATGAACTGAAAATATGCCACGGAAATCACGATCGAAATGATGAGGTATAGAACGGTTTGCATATAAACTCCTCCCCTTCAGTTCCCTTCTTCAACAAGGACATTGTATACCGGCAAACCAGTAAAAGAACCACAAGCTCACGGCACAGGTCACGTAGAAAACAGCCTTGCCCAGCTTGATTGGAAGCGGATCAGTTTTTGCCATCTCAATCTTCCTTCTAGATGTTTGACCTTAATAAATTATACTCTTGACACATTTCTTCAAGATGTGATACTCAACAACCACTGTTCGTGATGAATATGGTAATACAATGCGCAATAATGCAAAATTGTTCGACATTATAGTGTTGGCCGGAATGGTTGTCAATATTCTTTTGGCCGTCTTTCTGATCCTCTATTACTTCGACTTTCTCTAGCCGTCGCTACTCCAGGGGACCGGCAGCCAGCGTGCGGGCCGGTGGTTTTTGCTCCGACGCCACACAGCGGAAGCCTATGGTTTCGTCGCGAAAATCGGGAACCATGAAACTCCGGGCTGTAATCCTCAAATCGTTGCCATAACTGGTATATCCGGCGCCGCGCAGGGTCTTATACCCTCCACGATCGGCAAAATTCGCTTCTTCGGGTTCGGGATCATTGGGATGACGAACTTGCTCTTCATACCAATTATGGGTCCATTCCATCAGATTTCCAAAGCCATCGTGTACGCCATACGGGCTTCGATCCAATGGGAACGAGCCAACTGACGCCGTGGCTTCATAGCCGTCCTCCACCCCTCCCAGATTGGCTTTGTGGATTCGCGGAGAATTACCCCAGGGCCATAAACGGCCGTCAATCCCTCGCATAGCCTTTTCCCATTCCGCTTCCCCAGGCAGGCGTTTTCCCTTCCATTTGCAATACGCATCGGCATCATGCCAGGAGACGTAAGCCACCGGCTGATTGGGCCCACGCAATTGGGCCAACCGTTTGGCATAGCGGGAAGGAGGGCCTGGTTTGCGGTGTCCGGTCTGTTCCACAAACTGGAGATAGTGATGGTTCGTGACCTCATACCGGTCAATCCAAAATCCGTCAAGGGTTACGAGACGTTCAGGGCGTTCATTGAATCCGCCCTGACTGGTCCCCTGAACGAACTGTCCGGGAGGAATGAACACCATGTCTTCAGGGATGACCGGTTGGGAGGAATCAGACAGAGAATCGCCGGCCTCCTGAACGGGTTTGACGACCTCCGCAAGTTCGGGGTCAGGCGGCGGAGCCTTGGTCCCGCGCAGAATGCCCGATACCGGCATGCCCACCATGAATAATATCACGGCAAGCAAGATCAGTTTCAGTCTCCCGTCCATGGTCGCGGAACCTCAATAGCCCCCGCTTCCGAGGCCGTCAGGGTGCTTGTTCGACGGTCTCGACGTCCTGGGCGCATCGGAAGCCGATTGTCGCGTCGGTTCGCCACATTTTGGCTGAAAACCGTTTGGTCAATCTCGCGTTGAGTTTCGAATCACGCCAAGTCCCGCCGCGAATGACTTTGAATTCCGTACTGTCCGGGCCGGGAGGATCGCGAAACGGAGAATTCTGATAATATTGGGCATCATAGGTATCCGCCACCCATTCCGCCACGTTGCCCGTCATATCGTAGACCCCATACGGACTCCGCCCCCCCTCAAAAGACCCGACCGGCGACAAATATTGAAACCCGTCTTCTTCCCCGTCAATATTGGAAACCATGTAGCTGAACTCATTCCCCCAGGGGTAGAGTCGCCGCCCTTCACCACGAGCGGCTTTCTCCCATTCAGCTTCGGTCGGCAATCGTTTCCCGGCCCATCGGCAATACCCGAAGGCATCGTTCCAGCCGATCCCCACGACGGGAAAGTCCGGGTCAACGAGTTTCGCAATGTCTTCTTCAAAGACCGGCACCTGAGGTTGCTCCCGCTTGGTCATCTTGACGAAACGTGCGTATTCCGACTGGGTGACTTCCTTCAAATCGATGAAATACGTTTGCACGTATACCGGATGAGCCGGTGCTTCATCCGGATCCCCCTGATCATTCCCCATGGTAAAGGGGCCTTCGGGAATCTCAACCATCTCACGGCCTTCATTGCCGACCAGCGTCCGATACATGGAAAAATCCTGGACTTTCACCGGAGCGATGACCCGAGGTTTGGTCGTCTGCGACTTCGATACCAGCCGGTCCAACTCCTGCTGCCCCTTATACGTTTCATAGATCAACATCACCATCATCAGGATGAACGAAGCAAACACAAAGATGATGGAACCGATCAGCACCCCGCGATTTTCCATAACCCCGATCCCCGATAAACGGTCAACCGCCGCCGCTTCCCGTCCCCGCCTCCGCTTCGCGGTCGGCAGTGGCCTGCACCGGCTTTCTCCAAAACACGTCGATCAACATGGAGATCCAAATCCCCAAAAATCCGCCCATCGCCGCGCCGGACCCCGCGCCAACCGTAATATTTTCCGGTCCGGAAACGGCCCAGGCCAGCGCACCCCCAAAAAACGTACCGACAAAAATACCGAGAAAAAACCGGCGTCCGCCAATGAGACCGATCCCGGCCCCCAACATGACTCCGAGCCCAGCCGCGAAATAGAAAAAGGAGCCACCCAGGAGAATGCCGATGAGCACCCCGACCGTCCCCATGACCGCCACGCCAAGGCCCACGTCTATCATGGTTTCTTTAGAAATTGTAGATCTCCTTGTCGCTACGCGCCAGCGAGGCGTTATTCCGCCCGCACCTCGATCGAACCGAAATCAATTTCCACCCCCGGGCCGCTTTGCAGGGAAATACCCCATGCCCGCTCGGCCGGTTCATGTTGATGGATCTCCTTGAAGTCCTTGTACGCGTTGACCTCCTCATCCACCCATTCACCCACCGGCTGCACGCCTGAACGCACCACAACCTCGGCCGCACCGAACATGCCGCCGTCCGTGACCGATCCCTTGGCTTTCGTGCCGCTCCAGATATACTTCGTGGACACCGGAATAAACATCAAATCCGTATCCAGATTCGCAAAGACCGCCGCAAGGAATTCAGCCTCCTCCGGGACGACGTGCAGGCGCCATCGCCACGTGAGAATAGGGTGGGTGCGAGGATCCCAGTCAATGTTCTTGGTATAGACCCGCTGGTTCGCGCCCTTGCCTTTCAGGAACGCGGTGTCCCCTTCCCGGTGAATGGCATAGGCCTCTCTTGCGGTGATCGTACTTCGGGATCCGTCCCATCCTTTCGGGAACTGCTCCTCATCGGGACTTTCAAAATTTTCGAGCGTCACGACCTGCGAGAAAGCCGTTCCAGGCAGCATGGGAACATAACACACAAACAGGGAAAGACACGTGACGAGTATTCTTCCCGTCCTCATACCGATTCCTCTCTTGAAAACGCCTGCACGAACGACATGCTCGGTGCGTCCTTTTTCACGACGGCCGGCCGTTTGTCCCGGGTGGCCAGCCAAAACATGAAAAACACCGAAGCCCAGAACAACACCATGTTGATGGTCACCATTTTGGCCGCAAACGTGATGGCAGGAGTAAAAGCCCAAGGGGAAACGTCGGCCATCAGCTCATTCACGTGCCATCCCAACCGGCCGGCCGACCGGATATATCCCATCAATCCCATCACCCAGGAAAAGGTCGCGGCGACCCCGAACAACGCCACCATCCCGCGCACGGATATCCCGCCCCATTGGATGGGACCTCGAATCTCGCTCCCCTTCAACAGAAAATGATTGAGCACCAACCCTCCGAGCAGGACCGTCGCCGTGGTCGCCCCCTGCGGAATGGAGAGGCCGACCCGGACGTGGGCGGGAATGAAAAACCCGTACACCGAGACCCAGACGATATTGGCCATGCCCACAACAAATAACGCCCCGATCGCCACGTTTCCCGCCGCGGCCCACGGCACGGTAATGATGCGGTTGGCACGACGATACAACAGGTAGCTCAAGGCGGTCAGGCAGATCATGACGTTGATGGCACCGTTTTTCGCCGACATCACCCCGAACTGTCCGATCACCGGATGTTGTGCCGCACCCATGGCTTTCATTTCGCTTGGCGTCATGGCAATGGTATGGGGGGTGAACCAGACCAGAAACGACACCATCAGCCCACCGAGAATAAATTTGAAATAGGGATGATAGCGTTCCCCGCCACGCAACCGTCCCAGGGACTGCCAGATGTAATAATTGATGCCGAGAAACAGCGCGCCGATGGTGGTGGCCTGAACCACGAACAGCCAGGACAACAATCCGCCCATCATGGTCATACCCATCTCCTGACGGAATTCGAACACGGAACGCATCAGCCAATACCCGGCAAAGGGCATGGGAAGCAACGCACACACCACCACAACGATGAACACGTACCCTACCCAATCATAATAGGCCCGTTCCTCCTGGACACGGGTCTTCAAAAACCGGTACGCGGCATAGGCCACGACAACGGCCCCACCGGACATGATATCCGCCAGGAACCGATGGGCATTCAGCGGATTCCATAACGGCGAATGCAGCAAATGCCAGACGTTCCCCAGAAATTGTCCCTCGGCGTTCACTCCCGCTGGCGCCATCATAAACGACGCCCAGGCATTGGCCAGCAGGAGCAGCGTCACGCCCATGCCATTCGCCACGACCCCGATCGACAAATGCACCCATTTCCCTGCACCCTGGGCCAGGCGGTCCCAACTGTAGTAGTACAACACCAGGAGGAAGGATTCCCCCAAAAATACCACGGCATACAACGGCATCATCTGTTTGAACGTGGAACCCATGTACGTCATGAACACGGGATAGAACGTTATGAACGCCCCAAGCATAACGCTGCCGAGCAGGGCCGTAACCGAGAGCGAAACCACCCCGACGCGAAGAATGTCACGACCCAGACCGTCGTACCGTTGGGCTGCCTGTGGATCACGCCGCGTCAGACCCAACAACTCCAGGAGAAACGCAAACAACGGCAGGGCCAGAACGAACCCGCCGAAATAGGTATGCTGCTGCGTGACAAGCCAGATGATGATCCGGTTATTGAGCGGTTGCCACTGCGGGTAGGTGGATCCGGTTTCCGTTACCGGAGGGCTTTGAGGGATTCCGTCGGTCTTATAATAGACGTCCTCGGTCAGGGTGGAAGCATCCTGACCAGCCCACCCCGGCATCGGTACGACAAGCACAAAGCCCAATACACACAACAGGAAAACAGACACGCCGGTTTTCATGAAAGCATCTCTCGAGAGGGTTCTCCCCGACTGATGCCGACAGGCTCTCCCTTCCGTTCTGACGTCACCCACCCGGTTTTGGCCAAAATTTCCATCACGAACGGACAACGTTTCAAGCCTTCGGAGATACCACCCTGCGTTTGCGTCTCCACAAACACCCGGGCACCCAAGAAGTAGCCATACCCGGCCATCATCCCCGCGGTCACCCCGCCGACTGCCAGATGCACAAACAGAGCCGCCTCACTAAGCCCCAAGACAAACGCAAGAAGGCCGAATTGGACTAAATAGTAAGTGAATGCAAAAGTCAAACACGGCCACGTCCAAAACCGGCAGGCTTCCAACCACGACTCTATTCTGAAGCGATCAGGGAAGTTGTCGAGCGGACGTTTCCCGGACAAGAAAGCACCATGGGCGCAGAACGCCGCCACTATGCAGACCAAGACTGCTGGGCCGACTTCCCCCCCGTTGCCGGCCCAGCCGAGTCGGGACAGGACAGCGGTGGCCCCACCGGCAACGATTCCCGTGCCCACCCATGGGGCCAAATGAAAAAAGTCGCGCTGAAGCAATTCACGAAACGACCCGCCGTCGGGAAAGGTCACCATCCTTGCGCCTTGAGTTTCCATTCGGACCACGTGCCCGATTTCAAAGGCGTCACGAGTGACCGACGTACAGGGAATAATCAGGGCCATCATGGCCGGACCTTCGGGATGAACCAGAAAATTGTAATCGACAAAGAGTGCCAGGATCGCCAACACCAGCAACGAGAGTTGCACACCGTAGACGAACCCGATCCATCCGCCGACCCAGAAAAGACGGCTTGGATTATCGGTCCGGCAAATCCGGGCAAACGTCTCCGCGCGTCCCATCGCATAGGCCCAATACGCGGTGAGCGTCGAAAGGACGCCGCTGAACGCCAACAACACCAGCGGGTCGGATAAGGGCAGCACGTCCTTCAAGAGACGATAGAGGACAAACGCCACGAACCCTGGAGCGAGCATCACCCAGCGCTTCCGTCTTCGAACGTCAGGTTCCGTGACGGCCGCGCTCAGTTGGGGAATCACCCGGAGTGCAAGTCGATGCAACATCGGAATGTCTCGAAGAACGTAAGCCTCACATTGATCCGGTATGAAAATAGCCCCCTCTGATGTAGCGGCGACATCCATTCGGGACGGCACGGGGGCCGTCCCCTACGGCCGGGGAAAGCCTGTATTATTTGTAGGGGCAGGCCCCTGTGCCTGCCCTCCGGAGACGTTCTGTGCCTTACCCCCTCGGGACTGCCATGCCGAAATAGCGGGCCTTGATTTCTTCCATCAACTCCACCGTCACTTCGGGGAGACCTCTATCCTGGGCTGTGCGCTCCAACTCCACGCGCGCCATTACGCGAACCGGCCCCGGAACGCGAGACAAACGCTGCTTCGCCTCGGGATGCCAGGACACCATCCCCTGGGTACCGGCTTCCATCATGACGTCGGTCGAGATCACGGTGAGGCCGTTTCGATCCGCATAGTCTTCCACGTCCTGCCGGACAAGAGGCTCCACATACGGGGGAAGCCGGTCCAAACGATGCCGGGCCTCATCAGTCCAAGCCGGACGGTCGAACAACACACCGCCTTTTCGATGGTCCGTCTCGATTCCCACACGAAACCCGCATCGTTCACAGCGATAACGCAGAAAGACCCGCGTCTCTTCCCATTCTTCAAGGACCTCACATCGGAAACCTGAGCCACAGGCACAGTGCATCACGGGGTTACCCGATTCGTCCGGGATACAAAATATACAGCATGGTATAGGTAATACTGCCGGTCAGGAACAACACACAATACACCACCATGGTAAACCGGCCCAGGATCCGGTGTCGTCGCGCCCCATTCGGCCACAGACGTTGAATGGCCACCTCGACACCGAACACCAGAGCAATGAGGATAAGAAGTCCGAGATAGACGCCGAATTTACCCATGGAAAAACCGCTGGCCGCCACGCGACTGAAAAACAACAGCAGCACCAGAGCCGTCACCACCCCCAAGATCATTGCTATTTTTTTCCCGGTGGTTTGCAGGACGGCCTCTTGCAACTGACGCCGGCCGTTGATGAAGGTCTGAGAACGAAATCCCAGGACAATCATGTAGATGGCCATGACCAATCCAATCACGACCAGGAGAATGTGAAAGGTCAAAAGAGGAACGAACACGTTGTCGTATAACGCCTGCGACCCGCCGAACCCCTCCTTGCCCTCAAAGGCCAACACGCCAAGCTGGCGAAACAAATAATAACTGACGAAAAATGCCAGCATGGCAATCATCCCGCCGAGCATCAACCAATGATGACCGCTCGCGTGATTCTTTTTGGCCTGGATCCACCCGACGATAAACAGTCCGGTGAACAACGTGGCCATCAACTGACTGATATCGGCCCCCATGGTGGCATGCGTCCCCACAAACCCCGGATCTCGTAACCATTCAGCCATTTAGTCCTCTCCTGATTTGATTCCCTGAACAATCGCCCGCGGTTCCAGTTCCGTGACGGAAGTAAAGCCGGCCCGGGTCATCCATTCCATGGCCTCCTGGGTCGTGAAGCACTGTCCTTCTTCCGTATTGACCAGAATATGCACGGCAAATGCCGTGGTCCAAGCCGGACTCGTTCGATCCGGGTCCAAAAACCGGTCTTTGATCACCAATCGCCCCGTGTCCGTCAAATGAGCAAACGCTTTGCGCACCAAACCGGCATTGGTCTCGCTGTCCTGGTAATGAAGCACGTCGGACAGGAGCACAAGATCATAGAGGCCACCCAATGAATCCGTATTGAAATTGCCGGGCATAACGGCAATTCGATCCTCCAACCCGGCCTCCTTGATGGACCGTTCGGTCACCTGGAGAGTGGAAGGCAAATCAAACACCGTGGCGTGAAGATGGGGATACTCCCGGCAAAAGGCAATCGCATTCGTTCCGGCTCCACCGCCGACGTCCAGCATACGTTCAACGCCGTCCAGTTGCAGAACCTTCGCGAGGGCGACTCCACTCCCCCGGCCGATCCGGTCCAGCACCGCCAACACGTTGGCGCCCATTTCCGGATTGGTTTCAAACACGTGCCGCTGGACCGGAGACACACCGGTTCGGACGGTCTCCTCCAGTTTCCCCCAATTCATCCATTCGGAATCGTGTAAAACCAGAAGGTGACCGACGTAATCAGGGCTGACTTTCACCAGATGTTTCCGGGCGACGCCGGTATTCGCAAATCGACCCTCGTGTTTGGTCAAAATCCGCATCGCAGCCAACGCGTGCAAGAGAAGGCTCAACGCCCGTTCATCGAGAGATAAACGCTGGGCCAACTCAGAGGGAGAGTCGGAACGGCCATCCAAGGCTGAAAATAGATCCAGCTTGATCGCCGTGAGGAGAATTTTCGTCTCCCAGTAATACCCAATCTGAAATATTTCTGCGAGAGAAAGCTCTCGAGGCACAACAAATCCTTAACCTTGCCGACACGAAAAGCAGAAACAGGTTGAATCTATTGAGATAGTAGCGGGCAGGAACCGGCAAACGCAAGGGAACACACAAAGCACGCGACAAAAAAGGGCGGCAACGGTTTCTCGTTGCCGCCCTTTCAATGTTCCCGAAAACGAAAACGTCACTTACCTTTGAACTTATTTTTCTTCTTGATGTCGAAGTTGGCTTCAACGGTCGCGCCATCCTTGACTTCGACTTCCATGGTCACGTTGCCGGCCACCGGGTGCCAGGCCAGGACCTTGTGTTTGCCCGCGGGAACGTCCTTGATCTCAAAAGACCCGTCTCCCCCGGATTTACCAAAATGGCCGTTGGTCACCGGCAAAAACCAGGCTTGCATAAACTCATGCTGGTCACATTGCAACCGGAGAACGGACCCTTTTCTGGCCATCCGCATTTTGATTTTCTTGTCCAGCTTGTCGCCTTTTTTGGCCAACCCGATATTGAACAGGGTCGAAGATTTCGCACCGAGCACGTCAAAGCTATGGGGATTGTGCAACACCCCTTCTTTGGACTTGGGATCATTGGCATCCGCATCGCCATTTTCCACGATAAAGTTCCCTTTGTTCACCAGCACTCCGGTAAAAGGCAGAAACTCACACAACTTGGCCATCACTTCAGGTGTAGACTTAAAGCCCTTGACCTTAATGCCGCGAACCGACACGATCGCATTTTTGAGCCCTTTGTTGGCGTCCACTTCGACTTCTTTCAACAAACGCGTATCATCACCTTTTTGACTGGGATTTTGTTTGCAAAAAGCCGGATTGGGAAACTTGGAAAAGGCAAATTCCTTTGCCGCAATGGGCTTACCGGAATACATGACCTTTCCCTTGATGGTTCCGCCGGCTTGAGCAATCAGTGGCATTGCAACCAGCAACCCACCAAGGCACAACGTAAGCAACTGACGAGTCCTCATAGATATTCCTCCTGGTTGAGAATAATTTTTGTTCGACTCGGGGGAGGGGAAAAAACCGGAAGGCTTTCAACTCCCTGGCCGCCTCAAACTCATACGACAGGCGAGAAAGTCCTCGAATCTTCTGTCACGCAACAGTTCGCGTTTATAGCAACCTGAACTGAGGGTGTCAAGTCAACCGCTCCGGACTTATACCGAATGCTAGCCAAGACTGCTGGTGGAGGATAGCAAATGCTTTCTTCTGGCAGGGGAATGCTATGGACTAATCGAGTGCATTATGAGAGGCGGGCAGCCCATGGCTCAGCGAGAAAGGTTTCCGCGTCTCCGTGAGTGCCGTGAACATTTCCTGGAAACGGTCAGGCAACTCCTTGGCCTGCGCAATGGGGCTGGAGCACAATCGCTCGGTACACACGTAGGCAAACGGGCCGGTCACCTTGGGGAAGGTGACCTCGCCGATGGAAAGGGAATCAACGCGGGGATCCAAAAACCGGACCAATTTTCCGGGAGCATACATGGCCAGGCTGCGGTCAAAGAGATCCCGGGACGCAATGTCAGATTTTTCACCCACCACTACAATGTGCAGGGGGTAGTACAGGAACCGGTGCAGGGCCAAGCCAGTCCGGGCAACCGGCAGAGAACCGGTCTCCATAATCATCTGCAGAATATGCTCCGCCTTGTCTCTGTATCGCGGATTCTGGGTCAGATAAAACAAGTCGGAAAAGACCATGGACAGCGCGGCATTGACCGGGAGATCCTTATGGGGAAATTTCAACAATCCCAACGATGAAGCAGAGGGCGTACGGTCGAAATAGCCTCCCCCCTGACTGTCTTCAAACAAACGGATGGCTTCCTCGACGACCGTTTCAGCCTGTTTCAGATAATGGGACGAACCGGTTGTTAAAAAGGCTTCGAGCAAGGCGTCCGCAAAAAAGACCTGGTCGGCGAGCAAGCCGAACTCCCTGGGATGACCGTCGTCAAGAAGATGCGCCAAGCCGCGGCCGGGTTGATAGCGTTCCTTGTACAACCGACGGAGGGTCTTGAGGGCAAAGCCCCGCGCCTCCATGTTCCCCAGGATCTGTGAAACCCTGAGAGAAGCCTTGATCATCAAGGCGTTCCAGTCGGTCAGAATCGTCCGGTCAACAGCAGGGTTGCCGATGGCCAGGCGCTGCGATTCATCCAAGGCAAAAAACTCGCTCCCCCTGACGTCGGGGCTTGAACGTTCGCCATTGCGAACGTCGGCATCCTGGCTGGCATAAAAGCCTCCCTGGCCGGAAAGAAACCGCGTCACGTATCGCATGGTTCCTTCAACGACCTCGCGGTACTGCGAAAGGCCGGTGACTTGATATGCCTCCAGGTAATTCAGCAGGTTGGTCGCCTGGATGGAAAGCAACTTCTCATAATGCGGATGTGACCAATCGGCTTCCTCGGCATAACGAAAAAACCCTCCCCAGACCGGATCATACAATTTCAACTGCTGCTCCAGGGTCAACAACGCCCTTTGCTGCCAATCAGGATCCTGATGCCAAAAATGACGGGAAAAGGCCAACTCGATGGCCTCGGGCTCAAAGAATTTCGGGGCGTCCCGGAACCCACCGAACACAGGGTCATACTCCAACTCCATCATTTCAAGAATTTGGGGCAACATCTCCGGATAAATACGCCCCTGAGGCTGACGGCTTGCCCGTTGCGCCGATTCCACCCGTTCCCAGATTTGGACGACCCGTTCGGCCATATCCCGTTTGTTTTCCCGGTAAAAGACGTCAGACGTGCGCAACGCTTCGAGCAGGGCATCAGGAGGCAGGACGTTCGCCTGGAAGAGAATTTCTCCGGAAGGGAGCAGGACGCTGGTGGTGGGCCAGCCGCCGTGTTTATACCGGGTCGCAATATCCGGACGCTGGTCGGTATCGACCCGGACCGGGATAAATTCGGCATTCAGGAGCTCGACCACCGCGGGATCATCGTACGTGGTTTCATCCATCACGTGGCAGGCATGACACCACACGGCCGTCAGATCGAGCAGGATCAGCTTGTCTTCGATTTGAGCACGCTCAAAGGCCTCAGCCCCCCATCCCGACCAATGGATGCCCGATGACGTAGGGACAACCCCCTGTGGCTGTCCGTGTTGCTCGCCCGCCGCCACAGGCGTGGGAAGCCATATGACCGCCCACAAGACAAGGCCAATGAACCCGCAATCTCGAAAAAATCGAATGCCGGAATGCGTCATGACCGTTATTCTAGAGAAAGGTCGCCGCCCATGCCAATGTTCACTCATTCGTCGACAATGCCCCCTCACCCCGACCCTCTCCCGCATGTGGGGAGAAGGGGTTCCGGGCATCAGACCTCGGGCGAGGCCGAGAGGAGACGCGCAATAGCTCCGGCAGCGGTGGCGCGGATGGCTTCGTTTTGATCTTTCATGAGCGGTTTGAGGCGGGGAATCAGTTCTCGTCCACCGACCCTGCCCAATGATCTGGCTGCTGAAATCCGAGGTTTCGGCACGGGGTCGTTGAGCAAAAGAAGCAATGGCCCCACCACGTCGCGGGCACGGCCATGACCCAATGCCTTGGCCACGGAAGAACGCAGGCCCGGATTCTGTTGCCCCATCAATTCCCGCACGGTCCCGGCCACGACGCTGAACGGGCTGCTCAATTGCAGCAACCCCGCGATGGCCGCGGCCCGCACGCCCATATTGTGATCCTGCAAGGCCCGGGTCAAAGGAGAGACCGCCCGTTCGGCTTTGAGCTTCCCCAACGTCACGGCAGCCACGCTTCGGACAGCCGGCACAGGATCAGCAAGCGCCTTGATCAGGAAAGGAATGCCTTTGCTTGAACCAAGTTTCCCCAGCGAGGCCGCCGCCGCCGCGCGAATCGACGGTTGTTTGTCACGAAGCCCCTGTTCAAGCAGCGGGAGCCCCTTGGGATCCCCGATTTCACCGAGCATTCGCAGCGCCCCTCCTCGTTCATAGCCTTCCGGCACGTTGGTCGCCTGCTCCACGGTCTGCCAGTGTTCCTTCTGCCCGAGTCTATACAAGGCCGCGGCCGCGGCAACCTGCACGACCCGATGCTCATCCTTCAACAACGGGACGATCAGGGAAATGGACCCGGGATCGCCCCATCGGCCCAAGGCTTTCAAGACCGTGACCCTGACCAGGCCCGCCTTATCCTTGAGCGCGTTGCGAAAGCTCTTCGCTTGTCGCCCGGACGGCAACTTGCCCATACCCTCGGCAACCAATACCCGAATCATGCCCGATCCGTCACTGAGCCCATCCTGAAAATACGGAACCATCTCATCGGATGGAATCTCCTTCAACGCCGAATAGGCTGCCCCTCTCACCTGTTCGCGCATATCCGACCGGAACGGGAGAATGCTCTGGACGGCAAGTTCCCGCAGCAGCCCTTCGTCCTTTCCGTTCACCTTGACGAATGCATCATAGGCATCGATGCCCTCGGCGGTCTTACCGAGCCGCACCAAACCCAACATCTTGAGCCGCAAGGACGCCTGCCGCCATTCTGCGTCATCGAGAAGAGGTTCGACCAATTCCAGGGTCTTCTGAAAATCGCCTCGTTCGAATGCCTGCTCGGCCAGACCCAACTGCTCTTCAGCGGACGTTTGCCCTGTCACGGACCCCGACGCCAAGAGGACACCGCAGATAACGCTCATGAACACCGTTGTCCATTGCCGAAGCGTCATAGCCATTTATCCTTCATCCGCCTGTTTTTCGGTGGCTTGAAACGTTCGATACCCCAACGGCGTTTCAAAAAAATACTCCGGTTGTTTCGAGAGCACGACCCGGCCATATTCCACGGACCAATCCCGGTCCAGACTCACAAGTTTCAACAACAATTGTCGCGTTTCATCGACCCATTGATAATACGTCTCCCGGTGGTCGTGACGATCCACCGCCACTTCGTACAACGTGGCCTGCTGCTCGCCGACCATGGCATCGCCGATCCGGGACCGGGAGACTTCTCCGTCCAACGTCACCGCCAGGGGAAGCACGTAATCCAGGGTCAAGGGAACCGCCATCACCAAACGGCGTTGGGAAAGAATGTACCACACCTGCTGTTTGTCCAGCCGGACGATTGTGACCGTGGCATAGCCCATATCCGTTTTGACCCCTCCTCGGTGTTCGATCCGGTAGCGATCCCCCTTGACGAACAATTGAGCATGTGAGGTCTTTCCGTTTGTGCGCCACATCAGACGGGCCGAAAATTCCAGCTCGCCGGAATCACGCGTAGCCCAGGCACCCTGACCGGAGGCACGGACCTCGGACAAAGGCAAAAGAAACATGGCAAACAGGAAAACGGAAAGGAGCCGGGACCACCCGGGTCGGCTTGAACGGAAGACCATGACGGCTATGAGATCAACGGACAACCACAGGGGGTTGTCCCTACATCATCGTCCTTGTAGGGGACGGCCCCTGTGCCGTCCCGAATGAACCGCAGGCCCTCCCCGACGGAAACCACAGGATGGCTACATTGGATGCACATCATCAAGCCAAATGGTAGGGAACAACGATCGTTGCTCCCTACTGGCGCTCGAGAAGAGGTTCGATCGTGAATTCCCGGCCCAACGCCGCGGGAGTGAACCGGGGAGGCGTCCGAACCGTGAGCGCGGTCTTTCGTCGTCCCGGCGAAGGCAATTGGAAATCAATGGTCAGGTTCGCACCCGGTTCGATGGTCACCGGCTTCTTCATGACCTGCTTGATGCCGGGATGCCACGCCCGAAGGTCATACGTCCCGGGCGGCACGTCTTCGAGGGAAAACCGTCCGTTCTCATCGGTCAGCACGTAGTAGGGATTGTCCACCGCAATGGCCCAGCTTTCCATATATGCGTGAAACCCGCATTGCATGACGAACGTCCGGCGTTTTTTGCTCAACTGGAATTGCCGGACCAACGACTCCCCGGGTGTATGGTTATGGGTCGCATGCAGATCGCCTCGTTGATGCCGATGATTGAAGGGCAGCGGTGAATTGAACAACACCCGGGTCCCCATGGCGGTCGAGGTCTCGTAGGCCTGAATGTCATGCATCACGGGATCCATGTTCACCACTTCGATTCCGTGCCCGCTTCGCACGACGGTCGTGAAGGGTGAAAATCGGCAATCCCGCGCTTCGACCCTCGGCACGGAAAGAGAAAACGGTTTGCCCTCCGTCACGCCTTCCAACAACACGACGACGTTCAGGACCTGGCCATGCTCGTTCACCAGAAAATCACGGAGCAGCCGCCACCCATTGCCGTTGGAGATCCGGCCGCAATATTCGGGGTCAGGGAAAATGACCAGGTTATACGCCTTGGGATCCGGCACCGCGCCCGAAAGGGTGACCGTTCCGCGAACCGTTCCCCCGCCGGCAATCTCTTTGACTTCATATCCCCAAACAGAGGAAACCAGGATCAAGAGGAACAGGCACAAGCCGGTTGCCGGAAAAGACTTCATCAATACTCCTGACCGTTATGGATTCTGCAGCCTGACCGACGGAATAATTTCCACGCCCTCTCCCAGCAACTCCAGGCCGAAGTGGGGATTCTCCTGCATTTCATGCACGCTTCTTCGCTCTTTCACGGATTCATACCGGAAGTCGTGGCTGACCGTACCGTTGGCGGGAACGGTCATCTTCTGCTCCAGGTATTTTTTCATGCCGGCATGCCAGACCGTCAACGTATACTCGCCCGGAGGCACGTCCGTCAGTTCAAACCGCCCGTCTTCCCCGGTAATGGCATAATAAGGGTTTTTGACCACCACGCCCCAGGAGAACATGTACGGATGAAACCCGCATTGCATGACGAAAAGGTTGCGTCCCTTCCTCAGATGAACTTTCTGAATCATGGGCCTGCCCGGCAAATGCTTATGACTGTGCAACATGCCCAGGACCTTGTGAAACGGATTCATGGGCAAGGGTCGATTAAACAGCACCCTGGCGCCACGCGCCCGGGCGGTTTCGTATCCCTGGATATCGTGCTCAACGGGATCCATATTGATCACCGTAATTTCATCCTGGTCGCGCAACACGTTCACAAAAGGCAGGAAATCACAGTCCTTGGCCTCAATCAGCACTTTAGGCAACCCAAACGGCTTCCCCTTTTCAATCCCGGTGAGCATGACGACCACGTCTTTGAGGCTGCCATCCGGCCCGATGATGAAATCTTCCACGATCCGCCATCCCGTCCCCGTGGAAATGCGTCCGCAATACACCGCATCCGGGATCGTCACCAAATTAAAAGCCATCGGACGCGGCTTCTCCCCGGCGATCGTCACGTGTCCCCTGATGGTTCCCCCGTTCGTGACCGATATCTCCTCATACGCCCATCCTGAAGACACGAACAACCCCAAGACCAGGCACAACGTCCACGTCCGCACTGCCATGAATACCTCCCTTTACCCTCGATCAAGACCCTGATGACGGAACACCAACAGTTCAATGCTTACGGAAAAAAAACGGGGAAGCCGCAACCGGCTTCCCCGCCCTTTCCATCCGCTCGCTACCCAACCCCGTGTTATTTGAACGAGATTGGACGAACGTGCCCTTTCTCAGGTTGACCTTCCTTGGCTTCCTTGACTCCCGGGGAAACCCCGCTCAGGGGGAGGATGCGCTGATCGTTCTTGGACAACACGCGGAAATACCCCCATTGACCGGACTGGGAATACGGCAAGCGTGCGTTACTGTACACGTAATCCCCCGGCATAGAATACGGGCCACCGGCCGAGTTGACAAACACGTCTATCCCCTCGGATCCGGAAAATTCCACGACGCTGATCTGATCCGCTCCTTCCATGAACGGTTCGATAGGCCACTCATGTTTTTCCAGCGTGAACATGCCATTTTGCTCGTTGCTGGCGCCAAACACGTGGATCCGAACCGGGTCGCCGGCATGGGCCTCGATAATCGGCGTCGCCGGTTCATTCGGTTCATCCACGTTACAGGGTTGGAACATCCGGCCCAACGAACACCCTTGTTCCTCACGATACAGATAGGGTTCGTTCCTGTAATTGACCCCGACCAACCCGGCCACGTTTTGGACGTACGGCATAAAGCTGGTGCCGATAATATTGTCTTCATCCTGGAAATACAGGGCCACGTCACGATAATTGGCCCGATGTTCATTTCCGGGGATCGTCCGATCGACAATCACGTCGGCGATCCAACTGTTCTTCTCGGAAATATCAGCCCCGGTCTTCGGATCACGATACTGCGAACCCTCCGGACCGATCACAACCCCGCCGAACAACCCGTTACGCGGGTTCATGGCCACGTTACCCCAATCCCACACCAGAGATTGCGTTTCCCCGACGGCGGGATCCGCATAATAGGTGTAGGTCCGGCTTTCTCCGGGAGCTACGGTTTGATCACCAGGATTGTTGCCAAGGTTCACCCCTTGAGAATCCTTGGGATCGAACGCCAGGGAGAAGGCCGAGAAAGAAGCCCGGCTTTCCTTCATCTTGTTGGTGAGTTTCACTTTAAGACAATCACCCACGTTGGCCCGCAAGGTCAGCGGCATGGGCTGGAATTCTCCGGAGACCTTGGCCACTTCCTCTTCGAGGACGTAGATCTTGGCATCCGGGTTGCGGACTTCAATCGTCCGCTCAAAGTCCACTTCAATGGCTTCTTCCACGTTCGGATTGAAAGCCATCTGCGGATAATCAATGGCCACGACGTTGAAATTCTTCACCGGAGCATCGGCCGGACAGATCGGCAACTGCTTCTTGATGCCCGGTCCGCCGTATGCCGCATTCGGCAACGGTTTCAAGTCCGGCACCTCTTTATCCAAGACCCGGATCAACCCCCACGAGCCTTCGGACAGCTTCGAACTCCGACCGTTAAAATACATGTAATCGCCAGACTGGAGTCTCGTTCCCCCGGCCTGCGGCACCACCAGGTCGTATCGTTCCGCAATGCCAATGTGAATGGAATTCTTCCGGTTGGCGTCGCCGGCGTACCGTTCGGTCAGGAAGTTGTGACCGGATACGGTAAACACGTTACTCTCGTTCATCGTCACGTCGATGAGCCGGAAGACGATGGCATCACCCAGGTACGCCCGCAACGTGACCGTACTCGGATCCCCGTGAATGCCGCTGCTGAACAACTGCGAGGTTTCCGGGTTATTGGCCAACCGTTGGGCAAAGGGTTCGGCCCGGAAATTCAAGGCGCCACCCGTGGTATGCGTCCCTCCGTTGAGGAACGGCATCGGCGTCATTTTGATCAGCTCGTTCGCCGGCATTTGGAAGGACACGGTTCGCCCGGCTTCCAACGCCACTTCCACGGGCTGACCGGGAGGATTCCCAGCGGTCACCACGTTGACCGTATGAGGAACCGTATCCATGATTTGCACCATCAATTCACGGAAGCTGCCGCTGACCCCATATCCCACGGGTTCCACCGTGTGAATATCCATCACCGGACCGGTCCGTTTGGCTTCACCGGTCGCCGGATCATGCCAGGTCGATCCGAACGGCTCGATCAGGAACGAACACACCGCGCCATGTGGCCAGGTGGTCCCGCCGAACGCGTGGTCATGACAGAACACGGACCCCACGTCGGCATCCGCCCAGAAGCGTTGCCGCACAAATTCCACGGTTACGATGTCCCCAACCGGGTGATCATGCTCCAACGGGGTCTTGAAGGTGAGGGTCTGCCCTTCACCACCTGCCGCGGCTTCACCGCCGCCGGCACCAGGCACTTGTAATTCTTGCCCAACGCTCAGCACGTTGGCGTTCGCCAAACCATTCATGCCGACCAACGTCGCCACGTCGGTGCCGTGCCGCTTCGCGATCCCTCCGAGGGTATCCCCGGGGTTCACCGTATACATACCACCACCGCCAGAAGACGCGGATTCGCCGGAACTCCCGATGGCGACGATGCGCCTCACTTCCTTACCTGCAACGTTGTCTGCCCCCACCAGAATCACCGTACCCACGTGATACTGCTGGGCGTTCGTCACGTGAATCGTCCGGTCACCCTTGCCGGCCGCCTTGGTGACTTTCGCGTTCATGGGCACCGGCAATCCCTTGTCCGATTTTTTCTCGAATTGGATAAAGGGCCGAACCGACTGCTCATACGAAAACCCGGAAATCACCCCGTCGGATGCCTGGTTATCGAACTGCACGAAATGGAAATGCGTGTTGATCTTCGACGACTGGAAATTCGTAAAGTCGTCGTCCAGCCATTCGCTGGTCAACATCCAATCCATGCAGTCATAAATATTGGCACGGAAGACCAACGGCACCTTCAAATCATTATTGTTCCGAATCGCTTCCTCTTCATCGTGAACCACGTACAACAACCCGTTCGGATCGACCACGGCCGGCTGATCGCCCTGGGCCGCGGACAACTCGATCGGAAGCTTGATGAAATGGATGTTGTACTCCTGGGAACCCGCCCGGTCCGGACACAGACTCCACCGGCCGTTTTCGCCCGGTTTTGCCGGCTTCACGGAGGGCTGGCCGTCTTCATCAAGGTGGATCATCTCCAACCACGGCGCCGGGTTCCGGTCAGGAGCAAACGGCACACGTTTGCCGAAGTGAGGCGTCAACCACGGCCACGCGACCTTACCCGACGTCGGCTCGAACCAGATGGGCCGCCGTTTGCCGGCTTCATAGCCCTGCCAGTCAGGATGATACTTGGGATTCTCAGTCGTGCTTTCCTTCTCACTCATCGCACGCTCACCGTCCCAGACCCAGTCGATCACGGTCGCGTCATACGACTTGAGCTGACCGATCTCGTCTTCCGTATGACCGGGAAGACCGCGGGTCGGCAACTGCATTTCGACCCAATCGTAAATCCGAACTACGGCTGGGTCGGCATTCCAATCGGTTTTTTGGGAATTGTCGACCAGTTTGAACTTCGTCCCGAACCAATCCACCATCGTCCCCACCAATTGATCGGAGGTCACCGGCTTGGGAATACGACCGAGCCGGTCCGGCAACTCACGGAGTGGAGCCATCACGTCGTTTTGGATGCCGGGCACTTGCAGGGTATTGTAAACACGCCAGTACCCCCACATGCCGGCCACGTAGTGGTGCGCCACGTGACAATGAAACAGGAAGTCACCGGCCAAATATTGACACAGCCCCGATCCGCACTCGGTTTCCAAATCCAGCGCTTCGGACGGCCCGATCACTTCCACGTCCACCCGGTCTGATTTGGCACGAATGAGCGGATACTTCACGGGCCCGTTCTGTCCCTTGTGCCACATCGGCATCTGATCGACTGCTCGCGGGCTTCGGGCCCACCGGATGGCTCCGCCGTGCGGATGGTGGGAATGGAACACTTCGGACCCGCCGTGGACCAGCCGGTACTTCGCGGGATCTCCCAAATAACTCCTGGGAATCGTCGGACCGGCGTCACCAAAGGTATAGGAACTATAGGCCATGGATTCGTCTTCAAAGCCGAAATACTCGTGTTGCACGTGCATGTTGTTGATACCGAACGGTTCGCTCCGGTAATTCAACGCCCGTGCTCCCGGGCGGTACGCATCGGTCAACGGATCGCGTTGCGGCAGGAAGTCGCCGTGTTTGTTCACCGGACGGAACGCTTCGTCACCCACTTCATGATAAATCAACACGAATTCCCGGAAATCCGGGCCCATACCGTTTTGGATAATCGCTTGCCAGCCACTCGGCATCTCGGGAGCCGGACCCGTGCCCAGAGGATCCAGATACTTGGACCCTGCCGGTTCCACCACAAACACCCCGAACAGACCCATCACGGTCAACTCACGGTCATTACTGTAACTGTGGAACTGCCGCCCCCCTTCCTGGGTGTCGGGATGGATATACCATTCCATCTCCACGGGCGTGGTTTCACAATTTTCTTCGCATTCTTCATCCGGGCCATAGGCAATGGCATCCGGGTTCGTCGTCGTCGCGGGTTGGCCGGTTTTGCTCACCACCATGCTGGACCCATTGACGTGAAGGCTCACGTCCTCACCGAATTCCAACTGATTCCGGAGCGTGACCTTCACGCAATCACCCTGGTTGCCGCGAATCACCAACGGTTGGATGAATTGACCCTGGATCCCGTTCTTGACGCCGCCGGGATTATGGTGTCCCTCTTCCTCACGAGCTTCCGCGTTCTTGGCTTCCTCTTCCCGCACGTTTTCGATGTTTTCCGTCAGCACGTACATATAGCCGGGATAATAATCCAACCATTGATTCAGCGTGATCTCCACGTTGATCGCGGAAACGTCGTAATGCTTCACCGGAGCCGTGGCCGGGCATTTTCCTCCGCCCGTCATCGCGACCGGTTCGATGTCGCCATCGGACGCCAACAGGTAGTTGCCCTTGCCGGCGCCGTATTGATGCATCATGGACATCGTGTCGTAGCCGCCCGAGTTGGATTCGGACATTTCCTTCTGCATTTGCTGCATCAACCGCTCATGCTGTTTTTCGACAAGCGCGGCTCGCTCGGCTCTCCCCTCCTGGGCATTCTCGATAATGGTCTGCCCTTTGAGGCGTTCGGCCCAGGCGGGGGATTCGTGATTCATCCCCGAGGTTTGGATGACTGCGGCTGAATCGGAAACGTCGGATTCAGCGTTGGCAAGAGGAAGCACGAGGCACGCCACGGCCAACAGGCTTCCCACTGCCGGAAAAGCAAATCGTTTCATGGATACAGAATTAAAATGAAACATGGAACCGCCTCCTTCAGAAAGTAAACTTCGTCTCCAGGCAGGAAAACTATGCTTTAGTCCTAGTCCGCTCACAAATTGGAAAGAAAAAATTACTGAAAACAAGCTAGGGGTGTCAAGGGTGACTGATTCCGAAAAAAATGATGGAATAAGGGGGTCCGGCCTCCTACCCCTGGCCCGTTTCGGACAGAATGCACCGTCGAAAGGCATCGCTCACGACTTGAGTCACCGGTCCCGGAGTTCGCCCGCGAACCGGAACCCCGTTCAGCGCGATAACCGGCAGCACCTCGATCGTGGTGCCGATCAGAAAAAGTTCATCGACCTGCGTCAATTCCTCTTGGGGGACCTCCCGCTCATCCACGACGATCCCGGCTTTTCTCGCCAATTCCAGCACCACGGCCCGAGTGACGCCGGCCAATAATTGATCGCTCAATGGGGGCGTGATGATGGCCCCGTCCCTGACCAGACAAACGTTGCTGGAGCAGCCTTCCGTCACCAGCCCGTCCTTCACCAGGATCGCTTCCTTGGCCCCGGCATCGCTCGCTTCCTGTTTCGCCAGGACATTGGCAAGCAAATTCAAACTCTTGATCGAACACCGGCCCCACCGCAGATCGGGCAAGGTGATAACCGAAACGCCCTGTTGTCGAAGTACGCCGTCGGTTTCGGGAATTTCTCGAAACGTCATGACCACGGTAGGTTTCGGCGGGCTGGGGAAAAGATGGGCTCGCGGAGCCACCCCGCGGGTCAACTGGATGTACACCAGGCAAGAAACACAGTCACTCCGTTGAAGGCCTTCCCGAATCAACGCCTCCCAGTCGGTTCGGGAGAGCGGAACCGGGATGGAAACGGCCCTGGCGCTCGACTCCAATCTGGAGAGATGGTCATACAGCCGAAACGGGACCCCTCCATACGTGCGGACTACTTCGTAGACGCCGTCGCCGAATTGAAACCCGCGATCTTCAATCGAGATGGTCGCCTGTTCAAGAGGAGAAAACTGTCCGTTGACGTATGCAATATTGGGCATGAGAACAACAAATTTTATGAACCCGGCTCCTGCACGTGGACCAGGAACACGCGCCGGGCTTCGGTCGTAAATTTCCAGGCCATCCGTTTCTGAAATTCCAAACGGTGCGTCCCGACTTGGAGCGGCTCGAATTCGAATTGACGCTTGCCCGAATCCACCGCATTATTGCTGGTGGTCCGGAGAAACTCATCCGCGGTCAGCACGAGTTGTGTCGGATCATATGCAGGCACCCACTGCTCGCCCCGCGTGCGATCCTCCCACAAGTTGACGGTCAACGGGGCGCCGACCGTCGCGTACAACGGTTTGCAATCAGATTCTTGTGCATCCATCAAGCTGTCCATCCCCATTACAATTCACCTTAAAATTCCCTGCACGCGGAACTGACGAAAATCTCGCCATCCCGAACCCGCACGTCATAGGTTGCGACGCATTGCCCTCCACCGTCAGTCCCGAACCCGTTACGCACGTCAAATTGGAGATCATGCCAGGGACATCCTACCACGTATCCTTTCAACTTGCCTTTATGGAGCGGGCCACCCTGATGCGGGCAAATGTTGTTGATCGCAAAAAGTGTCCCGGACACGTTGAAGAGCGCGATGGTCTTGCCGTCGACCTTGACGGCTTTCGAGGCACCCGGCGGCACGTCCTCCGCCTTGCCGACCCGCACGAAGTTGTCCGGTGATCGAGAGTCCATGATAAGTCAACCCTTCCCGTCAATCCCTTCCCTGACGGCCTACATCCGCAAGGCAAAGACGAGTTCCTGCCCCAATGCCACCTCGGCCCGGTCCACAAATCCGCTGTTCGCCTCAATCAGATACCGGGCCCGACCAGCCGGCGGCCCATACCACTCACAGGGATCGCTCGCACAGGGAACCGCGGCTTTGACGATATGAACCACGTGTTTGCTTTCATTCACCCAGATCAAATCCACATTGAACAGGTACTGTTTCGTCCAGACTTTATGCAGGCCAGACTCTTCGAACAGCAATATCATCCCGTGATCATCAGGCAGCGCTTCTCGAAACGCCAACCCGAACAACAATTTTTCCGGAGTATCGGCCACCTCCGCCTGAAGGTTGGCACCGCCTGGAAACCGGACTTCGATAATTTCCGTTCCTTTCGGGGCATTAAACAGCAACGCTCCGGAAATCAACAACAACGACATGATCACCAGAAACAGGATGCGCTTCCTGTTCGGGGTCAACGGGGCATCCACCGCACGTGTCTTTTTGGAACCCATAGAGGCCTAGTATTCGTTGTCTGCCGTCATGTCTGCGAAAGCAGGAATCCAGTGTCTTTATTATGGCACGTGTCGCCGGGGCCGGGCCATGCCATTGTCTCACCCACCTATTTACCAATCGGCCTCTATAATTTATAGTGTCTGATACACACTTCTCAAACCGCCTCCCCTTCACCTTCGATCAGGAGGATTTTGCCATGAAGCAAAAAACGCTCAGGATCTTCTTCATCGCAGGCATGGCCCTATCTCTCTCGTTCTCAATTTCAACGGGTACGTCGTCCGCGGTCATGCCCATCACGATTGATCATTTTGTCGCCAACCTTTTCCCCCAGGCTCGTCACTATCATTGGGTGGTGAACAACAGCAAAAGGGAAACGCAACGGGAAACCATCATCGACATCAATACCTTCATCACAAAAAAAGATGGAGCGACGCCCACGGAAAACAGGTTTTTACTGCTGTTCCTCGATGGGCAGATCCTTGCCGCTCAAAACATTCCCCTCAATGCGAACATCGACTGCGGCCCTGACGAAGAAGAAGTATAAGGACGGGAATCAGACGACAAAAAGCCCCGTTCCCCTGAACAGGGAACGGGGCTTTTTACGCACAAACCGATGCTTTTCGCTTTTACTTCAAGACCACAAGATTGGAACTGAGATGCGCCGCATGAAGCTGGCATTTCACCTTTAAGTTCCCGGAAGCGGTGACGTACGTCAAGTCGCTCATGGGAACACCAATATACTTCGTTTCCCCAGCCTTCAAAACAACCTTGACCTGCAACGAGGTGGGACCGGCGAAAGCCGAATCGGCCGACAGGGTGAACCCATGGTCACCATCCAAGGCATTGGTGACCTTGATCAGGACGGGTTGACCTCTCCGACCGCCTGTGCCTTGATTTCTCAGATCGAGAATTGCGGTTCCGGGATACCAGGCTTTTTTCCCGCCGATCATTAAGGCAGTGTATTCAAGATCGACGTCGAGGCTTATAAAGGGTTGACCAACGATGGACCCGGTTTCAAGGTCGCCTACCATCGCGCCACCGGACTGCAAGGCCAGGGCGACTGAAGAACCGGCTGCCACCAGAATGAGACTGAAAAGGACGGATAGAAGCACCTTGTGCATTGCCTACCTCCTCACTATAAAAATGACGTTAATAAAAAGTGCCGCACTAAAACCTCAAGGCCACTCACGTTTTCTAAAAAACCCACTTGTCTACACCATTTTGCTGCACGGTGAATGCGACTTATAGCATATGCCGCCATAGGACGCAAGGCTGTTTTTAGGGTGCGCGTTGAGCGGAATGTACCAGAATAGTGAGGACAAGGAAATAACCGGGACGTTGCCGACTTTTTCCTTGCATCGGGATCTTTTTCGACGGTAGAGTGGGGACCTACCTGATCGACAGTTGTACGTGAGACGGAAGCCATGACGTTTCGCTTCTTCGTTGTTCTGAGCCTGCTCTTCTCCTTAGCCCTGCCTGTTGCGGACATCCTGCCGGAGGCCGGGGCGTTTTCCATCGTACAGCCTAAGGACGGCAGCAGCCACCCGTCCAATCAAGACGTGTCCGTTGTCATCGACGTGGGGACGGTCACGGGCGTGACTAAAATCCGGTTCTATTGGTACGAGGAACGGGAGGACATGCTCAAGGCGTTCGTGGATGAAAAGTTGGCGGGCGTCGTAACCGACCCACCATTCGGAGCGAACTTGCGACCACCCCAAAGGGCCACGGGGCTCTTTCGCCTGTTGGCCGTCGCTGAACAGGAAAACCGGCAAGCCGATGACGAAGATTGGGCAGTCTTCGACGAGGTGCTCCTCCTCATCCAACCCCATGGCTCGCTGGAAGAAATCGATTTCAGGACGGACAAACCCTTGAAATTCGGGCGAGCGGGCGCCGTCAAAGTCTATGATCAACTGGATTTTCTAGGAAAATTTATCGATCTACCCGTAGTGGGCCGGTATTCGGACGGTGCAACGCGGTCGATTCATAGCGCCGCATCGGGGACAACCTATCACGTGGACGATGAGTCCGTGATCACCGTCAACAAAGACGGCCGGCTTAGGCTGGTCGGCAACGGCGCAACGACCGTGACCGTCAACAATGGCGGAGTTGAACGAAAACTGGACGTCCTCGTGGAAGTCAATACCGACCCGAACCAACCCCCCGTGGCGGACCCGGGTCCGACCCAGACCGTCTATTCAGGCGAACGGGTCGTGCTCAACGGCCTCAAAAGCTATGATCCGGAAGGCGACTCCCTGAAATACTCCTGGTCACAAGTTCGGGGCAGCCGGATCGCCCTGCTCGATCCCGATTCGGAAAAAGCCCGGTTTTTCGCGCCATTCGTAGTCGAACCCCGGCTCTTTCGTTTCACCCTCAGGGTCACGGACGTCCAAGGGGCCGACAGCGATCCCGCCGTGGTCGATATCATGGTGGAGCCGTAACGTTACAGTTCGATTCGCGAATCCTTCGGCGATCCCGTCTGACAAACGACAATCAAAACACCTTGGTTTGGCCGCCGGCAGCCATCGCCGGAACCTGATAGACCTGAGCTTGAATTTGCATTCATGCTTGAAGAAACCTACAATTCAAAAAAGGAGGTCGAGTTTCGCAGTGAAATGTAACGCGTTCTCTTTGGAGAAAGCGCCTGCGAGGACCCCGTTGTGATGCTCGAGCAACCAGCCATTCCCAGCCTGCACAAGAATCTGATCCGGATCTCCCTTGCCAGCTTTGTCCTGTTGGCCGGGTGCCCGCCCGACAACGCGCCTCTGATCGAGGAAAACGAACAACTCAAGGAACGAATCGTCAAGCAAGAAAGCATGATGACGACCCTTCAAGAAGGAAACCGGGTCCTGCAGGAACAAATCGACCGGCTCAATCAGGAACTTCGAGCGAACGAGGACAAATTCGGGAAACAACTCGAACTCGCGCAACAAACGGGACAGGGCCTCTCCACTGAAAAACAAAACCTGCTGCAACAAGTCACGGCCATCACCAACAAAAACCGGAAGCTGCAAGCGGAGACCAAAAAACTCCGCAAACAATTCGAACTCGCGCAACAAACGGGGCAAGGCCTCTCCACTGAAAAACAGGAACTCATCCAACAAATCACAGCCTTAACCCAAGAAAATCAGAAATTGCACGCGGATGGTCAAAAGTTCAAAAACGACGCCCAATGGCTGCGCACGCTCCGTGATCGTTTCCGGCAATCGCTGCAAGTCAACAACCAGACGGTGAAGGCGCAGACGCTTTTTCACAAGATGCCGGACGTGACCAAAGCCGCGTCACAAGCCTTGGCGAACAATGGCTACACGTTGATGGCCAAAATGGAGACCGATCAAAAATCGGTGTTCATCACTGAACGCAAAACCTCACCCTCGCCCTCGATCGAGTTGCCCGGTTACCGGAACCAGTACCTGATGGAATTTGAAGCACAACCCGACAACCAGACGGCTCTCAAGGTCAAAGCTCAATATGAAGAAATGACGCCGGGAGGCACCATCATCCAGATAGGCGAAGAGGAAGTCGCGATCATCGAACGTCGATTGATTCAGGCCATCCGGCAAATTCTCGATCCTCCGGAACAAGAAGCCCCGACCAAGGAGCCTCCCGCACCACCGAAAGATGACACAGGGGCGTCCTGACGCGCATTTTGCCCTCCCCCCAACCATTTCCCCCGGAGAGAGGAAGCCCTTTTCCTTTGTCCAGAGGAATGACGGGAGCAGGCGATTACGAACGCGGGCGTGAGGCAGCCGACAGGCTGTTCCCGGCTTTAAGGTAGGTGTCAATCCCGGTCGCAGCCTTGCGGCCTTCTGCAATGGCCCAGACAATAAGCGAGGCACCGCGTTTCGTATCCCCGGCGGCGAAGATCCCTTCTTTGCTGCTCATGAAATTCCCGTCCACCGCCACGTTCCCCCGCGTGTCGTACTCGACGCCCAGGCTGTCGAGCAAACCGTTCTTGACGGGTCCGGTAAAACCCATGGCCAAGAGCACCAAATCAACGCCCATCTCGAATTCCGTACCGGGGACCGGGATAAATTTTCCATCCTCAAACGAGACGCGATGAGCGTGAAGCGCGCTCACGTGGCCGCTGTCGCCCGAGAACTGCGTGGTGGAGACGCTCCATTGCCGGTCGCAGCCTTCCTCATGAGCATGGGAGGAGCGAAGCTGCATGGGCCACAGGGGCCACGGCGTGGAATCCGCACGCTGATGAGGCGGTTCCGGCAACAACTCGAACTGGTGCACGGACTGACAGCCCTGGCGATGCGCCGTACCCAAACAGTCGGAGCCGGTGTCACCGCCGCCGATAATCACCACCCGCTTATCCTTGGCGGTGATCTGCTCAACGGGCAAGTCGTCGCCGGCGTTCATCTTGTTCTGTTGAGTGAGATAATCCATGGCAAAGTGGACCCCGTCCAGGTCACGACCCGACACAGGTAAATCACGCGGTTGTTCAGCACCAAGCGCCAGACACACCGCGTCGAACCGGCCGTCGAGAGCGTCGGCCGTGAGGTCCACACCGACGTTCACGTTGGTTTCGAACTTCACGCCCTCCGCAATCATCTGGTCCAGCCGCCGGTCGATGACCCACTTTTCCATTTTGAAATCCGGAATGCCGTAGCGCAGCAGCCCGCCGATGCGGTCCGCTTTTTCATACACCGTGACACTGTGTCCGGCCCGGACCAATTGTTGGGCTGCCGCCAGACCCGCGGGGCCTGACCCGACGACCGCGACGGTTTTGCCGGTTTTGACGACTGGCAGAACAGGTTCGATCCAGTGTTCATCGAACCCGCGATCGATGATATTCCATTCGATGGCGCGTATGGAAACCGGATCGGCATTGATGCCCAACACACACGCCGACTCGCAGGGTGCCGGACACAACCGGCCGGTGAATTCCGGAAAGTTATTCGTCGAATGAAGCGCCTTGAGGGCATCCTTCCACCGGCCGCGATGCACCATGTCGTTCCATTCGGGGATCAGGTTGATCACCGGGCATCCGGTGTTGCTTTGGCAAAAAGGCACGCCGCAATCCATGCACCGCCCGCCTTGGTTACGCAGCTTGTCCTCGGGGAACGGTTCATACATTTCCTGCCAATCCAATACCCGCAGTTCGACCGCACGCCGTGTCGGCGTTTCCCTTGCAAAGCGCATGAACCCGCGGGGATCAGCCATGCGCCACCGCCTCCTGAGTGTCTTTTTTCTTCGCCGCTTTGCGCTCGGCCAGGACCCGTTTGTAATCCAACGGCATGACCTTGACGAAGTGGCGAAGCATCATCGGCCAGGAATCCAGAATCATCCGGGCCTTGCGACTGCCCGTATAGCGCACGTGATTTTCGATCAAGGTCTTCAGGGTCTGGACGTCTGCGGGCTCCACGACCCGCTCCAATTCCACCATCCCGAGATTACACCGGGATTCGAATTTCCCGTCTTCGTTCCAGACGTAGGCTTCCCCGCCAGACATGCCCGCGGCAAAGTTACGACCGGTGCTGCCCAGCACGACGACCACGCCCCCCGTCATGTACTCGCACCCGTGATCCCCGGTACCTTCGATGACCGTGCGGACGCCGCTGTTTCTCACGGCGAAGCGTTCTCCGGCCGTCCCGTAGAAATAACACTCGCCACGCGTGGCTCCGTAGAGCGACGTATTGCCGATCAGGATCGTGTGCGCGGGTTCGAACGTGACGCCCCGCGGCGGGGTCACGATGATCTTGCCGCCGGAGAGCCCCTTGCCCAGGTAATCGTTGGACTCGCCTTCGAGATTGAGCGTGATGCCCTTGCTCAAGAACGCGCCGAACGATTGGCCGGCCGACCCCTTGAAATTGATGGTAACGGTATCCGCGGGCAAGCCTTCTTCCCCGTATTTCCTCGCAATGCGACTGGACAGGATCGTGCCAGTCGTCCGGTCGGTGTTCCGGATCGGCAGATCCAGCGTGACCTTTTCCTGCCGCTCGATCGCCGGCTCACACAGTTGGACCAATTTGACGTCCATCACCTTGTCCAGGCCGTGGTCCTGCGGCTGAACGTTGTACGTCGCCACCTCGGCCCCCACGTCCGGGCTCCACAGCAAAGCCGAGAGATCCAAGCCGCCCGCTTTCCAATGGTCGATGGCTTTTTGCACTTTCAATTTGTCGGTACGGCCGATCATCTCCGGAAACGTTCGGAACCCGAGTTGCGCCATGAACCGTCGCACCTCTTCAGCCACGAAGAAGAAGAAATTCACCACGTGGTCCGGCTGGCCGGCAAACTGTCTGCGGAGTTCAGGATCCTGAGTTGCGATGCCCACCGGACAGGTATTGAGATGACATTTCCGCATCATGATGCAGCCTTCGACGATCAACGGCGCGGTGGAAAAACCGAACTCCTCGGCCCCGAGCAACGCAGCGGTCACGACATCGCGGCCGGTTTTCATCTGCCCGTCGGTTTCGACCTTGATGCGCCCCCGCAGATCGTTGAGCACGAGGGTTTGATGCGTCTCCGCCAAGCCCAGTTCCCAGGGAATCCCCGCAGATTTGATGGACGACAAAGGCGACGCCCCCGTGCCGCCGGCATCGCCGCTGATCAACACCTTGTCGGCATGCGCCTTGGACACCCCCGCGGCCACCGTGCCCACGCCGACTTCCGAGACCAGTTTCACGGACACGTCCGCGCCGGGATTCGAGTTTTTTAAATCGAAAATGAGCTGAGCCAGGTCTTCGATCGAATAAATGTCATGATGCGGCGGCGGCGAAATGAGGCCCACACCAGGCGTGGAAAACCGCATCTTGGCGATGACTTCGTCCACCTTATGTCCGGGCAGTTGGCCGCCTTCCCCGGGTTTGGCCCCCTGCGCCATCTTGATTTGCAGTTCCTTCGCGTTGACCAGGTAATTCGCCGTGACCCCGAATCGCCCGGAGGCCACTTGCTTGATGTACGAATTCTTGGAATCGCCGTTGGGCAACGGGATATAGCGTTCCGCGTTTTCCCCACCCTCACCGGTGTTGCTCTTGGCACCGATCCGGTTCATCGCGATCGCCAGCGTTTCATGGGCCTCTTTGCTGATGGCTCCATACGACATCGCGCCGGTGGTGAAGCGTTTCACGATTTCACTGGCGGGCTCCACTTCCTCCAACGGCAAGGGCTCAGGCAGGCACTTGAAGTTGAACAGCCCCCGCAAATTCGACCGACGCTGGGTTTCGTCATTCACCAGTTGGGCATAGGTTTCGTAGGTCTTGGCGTCATTGGTGCGGGTCGCGTGCTGCAACGAGTAGATGGTTTCGGGGTTCCAATTATGATGTTCTCCCTGGATGCGGTAATGAATTTCGCTGCCGAAGTCCAACTGCCGAACGGGAACCGGTTCATACGCCACCCGGTGACGGCGCAGGGCTTCTTCGGCAATCTCCCGCATGCCCATGCCCTGAATACGTGAGGGCGTGCCCGTGAAATACCGTTTCACGAGTTCTTCATTCAGCCCGATGGCTTCGAAGATCTGCCCGCCGCAATAGGACTGCACCGTGGAAATGCCCATTTTGGAAAAGATTTTGAGCAGGCCCTTATTGATAGCCTTGATGAATTTGCCCGACGCGGTTTCCGCGTCAATGCCTTCCGGCAGATAGCCTTCGCGCTCCAGGTCCTTGTACGTTTCAAACACCAAGTACGGATTCACCAAGCCGGCGCCGTATCCGATCAGACAGGCAAAATGATGCGTGTCCCGCGGCTCGCCGGTCTCCAGGATCAGGCCGACTTCCGTGCGCGTAGCCTCGCGCACCAGGTGATGGTGTACCGCGGAGATCCCCAACAGGCTGGGAATCGCCGCCCATTCGTCATTCACCCGGCGATCACTCAGGATCAAAAACTTGAAGCCCTCCTTGATGGCCTTGGACGCCTCCCGGCAGAGTTGGTCCACGGCCGTGCCCAACCCATCGGGCCCATCTGCCACACGGAACAACAGGGGCAACGTCTTACTGACGAAATGGGGATCTTCGATCTCCCGGATCTTCTGCAACTGCGCGTTCGTGACAATCGGCTGCTGGACCTTAATCCGGCGACAGGCCTCCGGAGTCTCGGCCGTCAGGTTGGGTTTCGGCCCGATGTTCGTGACCAGCGACATGACTAATTGTTCCCGGATGGGATCGATGGGAGGATTCGTCACCTGGGCGAAGAGTTGTTTGAAATATTTGGGCAACAGTTGCGGCCGGTTGGACAACACCGCCAATGGGGTGTCCGTGCCCATGGACGACACGGGCTCTTCGCCGTTGATTCCCATCGGCGACAAGATCATCTTGAGTTCCTCGATGGTATAGCCGAACACCTGCTGTCGTTGGCGCAGAGTCGGGTGATCGGGTTGAGGGACGCTCAACGGTTCCGGCAACTCGTCCAGCGACACCCGGTACTGGGTCACCCAGGAGCGGTAGGGCTGGCGCCCGACCATTTCTGCCTTGATTTCTTCGTCGTCGATGATGCGGCCTTGCACCGTGTCCACCAGGAACATGCGCCCCGGTTGCAGCCGCCCTTTTTCACGAATGTTTTTCGCGTCGACCGGCAGGACCCCAGCCTCGGATGCCAGGACGACCAGGTCGTCCGTCGTCACCTGATACCGGCAGGGCCGAAGCCCGTTTCGGTCCAACGTGGCGCCGACCAGTTTGCCGTCCGTAAACGCCACGGCCGCGGGGCCGTCCCAGGGTTCCATCATCGCGGCGTGATACTCATAGAAGCCCCGCCGGTTCAGATCCATATGCGGGTTCCCGACCCATGGTTCGGGAATCAACATCATCATGGCATGGGGCAGGGACCGGCCGGCCATCACGAGAAATTCCACAGCGTTATCCAGACACGCCGAATCGCTCTGCTCCTCGTATACGATGGGATAGAGTTTTTCGAGATCGTCTCCGAACAGCTCGGACGCCAGACGCCCTTGCCGCGCCCGCATCCAATTGACGTTCCCGCGTAACGTATTGATTTCGCCGTTGTGCACGACGTACCGGTACGGGTGCGCCAACGACCACGTGGGGAAAGTATTCGTGCTGAAACGGGAATGCACGAGCCCTAGGGCCGAAACCATGCTGGAATCAGTCAGGTCCGGGAAGAACGCACCGAGTTGCTCCGGCAACAACATGCCCTTATAGACAATGGTGTTGGCGGACAGGCTGCAAATATACACGTGCCCGCGTTCCACCAACGCGGACTCACGAATCGCCCGGGCAATCCGTTTCCGGACGACGTACAATTTCCGCTCGAACTGCGCCTCGTTCAGGATATCGCGCGCGATGAAAAACTGCCGGACGTGGGGCAGGGTCTGCTGCGCCAGGGTGCCGACGTATTCCAGCTTGACCGGCACGTCCCGCCATCCCAAAAACCGCAGCCTTTCTTCACGAATGATGGACTCAAACAGGCTTTCACATTGCCGGCGAAGCGGTTCGTCCTGCGGCAGAAACACCATGCCCACCCCATAGCCGCCCGGCTCGGGCAACTGCAGGCCGACGTCCTGGCACGCTCGCCGGAAGAATTCGTGGGAGATTTGCAGGAGAATACCCGCGCCGTCACCGGTACAGGGATCGCACCCCTGTGCTCCGCGATGGTACAGATTCTTCAAGACGTCCAGTGATTGTTCGATGATGGTGTGGGACCGGCGTCCTTTGATGTTGACGACAAAACCGATGCCACACCCGTCCTTCTCAAACCGCGGGTCATAGAGCCCCTGTTTGAGGGGCAGTCCGTATGGGGATCGTTGATCACTCATCAGGGGCATTCCTCGCAAACGGCTCACCACGAGCCGGGGATCTCAGGCATCCTCAACCCCGCCTCACCGGCCAATTCGTCCGGCTCAGAACAAGAAGAAGGACTTCAAAGGAGAAACGGAGACGAGAGGGAAATCTACTGGATACGGGAAAAAAGTGTCAAGACAGATCCTGTCAAACCGCGCATTTGCTCCTGCTGGAGGTCGTCCAATCATCGATGCAGGGGAACACAAGGGATCGCCTCCGGGCGGACACGCAGGCCCGCCCCTACAATCTTGACAAAGACCAGACCCTCCCATAGGATCGCTGAAATGGGCGGTGGACAACCAGTCGTTCAAAGTTCCCTGACGATGGACGAAGTCTGGGAGTTGTATCGCCCGGACATCGAAGAAATCGAATCACATATTCGCCGGAACCTGAATTCCGAAGCTCCGCTCATCAATGAAATTGCCGCGCACATTCTGGACGGGGGCGGCAAACGCATTCGCCCACTCCTGTTGAGTCTCTGCTCCCGGCTCACGGGCTATATCCCCAAAGACGACCTGGTTCTCGGCAGTCTCATCGAGTTCATCCATACGGCGACCCTGCTCCATGACGACGTGCTGGATGAAGCGACTCTTCGCCGGGGTCGGCCCGCGGCTCGAAGCCTATGGGGTAACCGGGCCAGCATCCTTGCCGGAGACTACCTCTACTCACGCGCCATGCATCACATCGCCGCATTCAAGAACCATGCGGTAAACGACGCCATGGCCTTGGCCTGCAAGCGATTGGCGGAAGGGGAAATTCTTCAACTGTGCGCCAACCGGCAACCGTTGTTGTCTGAAGCGGAGTATCTCCGGATTGTCGAGTACAAGACCGGTGCCTTGTTGGCGGCCGCGTGCAAGGTGGGCGGCCTGATGGGCGGTGTCTCGTCCCTGCAAGCGGAAGAATTGTATCGCTTCGGCTTGAACGTGGGCATTGCCTTTCAATTGGCCGACGACTGGCTCGATTACACAGCCAATGAACGGAACCTCGGGAAGACCCTCGGGCAGGACTTGATGCAAGGGATGGTCACCCTGCCCTTGATCCACGTGTTACCGCGTCTGCCGGCTGACGAACGAAAGAGCATCGTCGCCAAAATTGAACGTAACGCCATAGAAGAAGACGATCTGCTCCGGCTTACCGCATCCATGCACGAACACGGCTCCCTGGGCCACACCCGAACCCGTTCCCGGGAATATATCGACGCCGCGCTCTCAAATCTTGCGACCTTCGACGATTCCACTGCCAGGCGTGCCCTCATCGTCGTGGCCGATTACATGGTCAACCGGGATAGCTGACGCAGTTACCACCAGCCTGCGGTTCATTCGGGACGGCACAGGGGCCGTCCCCTACCAAGACGAGATGTAGAGACAACCCCCTGTGGTTGTCCGTCGGGGGAGGCCGCTTGGCGGCATGAAATGCCGCCGCTACAACTTACGTCGCGGCAAGCCCGGCTTTGTCCCGCAGCACGGCCAGAAAGAGAAGGCCGATCAGAATCCAGAGGATTTCACGAATCCGACGGATCACGGCAAAGGCGATGCCCGTCACCTCGCCGTACCCCAAAGCCATCAGGAAAACGAGATACCCGCCTTCCTGCACCCCGAGTCCCCCGGGAACAAACGACACGCTTCCCTTGATCAGCGCCGTCATTGCGGCGATCGACAAAGACGATAGCCAGCCGACCTCTGCTCCCAGGAAATAGAGAATCGCATACACTTCAAACAACTCAGTCAACCACGCGGTAAAGTGGACCCCCATCGACAAGATGAACGTCCGGCGGCGCTGTCTGTAAAAGGTATGGATCGTCCGGTCCAATTCCAATAACCGCGGTCGATAAGCCTCCAGGCGTTGCGACCGAATCCGGCACGTATCGGCCACTGTCAACAAACCTCTTCCGAGCCCGTAGCGTTGAACCACGAGAAACAGAAAGACGCCGAATCCCAGCAAGCTCACGCTGACGAACGCCACCAGGACGTTGTACTCGGTTCCACCAACAAGCCAGAGTGTCGCACTCAACCCCAACACCACGTAGAGGATCTGGGCAAGGGTCATGATCGTCTTGGCCGTCACCACGGAGGCCAACCCTTCAACCATGGGGACTTCATAGCGCGTCAGCAGGTATGCCTTCATGGGCTCTCCGCCCAGCATGGCCGTCGGGGTCGTCGCGTTAATGGCTTCACCGGCCATCCTCACCATGAACAACCGGACAAACCCCACCCGGCTCGCCCACTGCTCCAGGGTCAGAAACCATCCATACGTATCGAGCAGATACACCACCAAAAACGGGACAAGAATCATGCAGGACGCGACCAACCCAACACGTTCCGCCGTGTTCCAGATCCGGAACAGGCCGATATGCCAGAGTAGCCCTCCCAGGACGACAATACCCGCGGCAAGAAATACCAGCCGAATCATGGAAGAGCCTCAATTTGTTCTTCTGTCATTTGGTATGTTGCTTTCACCTTGCAAATCGGCCAACTGATGGGCGCGTTGCTGGCAGGGCTCGATGCGGGTACGACTGCCTCTTCACCAGATGGTGGAAACCTCGAAGAGCACGTCGTGCGCTGGATCAGCGTTCTCGTTTTCCTGGCGCGTTGCTTTGAGATTGAACGAGAAGAGGGAGTTGTTCCGTGCCGGTGTCAGCCGCCAGCCAAGGGTGTAATTGTGCGTGCCCGTGGCGAGGCCGAGCCCAATATACGGACTGCCGGTGAACCGCCCGCCGAAGGCCGGGAAGCCGTATGCGGCCTCCGCCGTCCACTGCACCTGCGCCTCGCTGCTGCCGCGCTTCTCCAGCGGGTCAGGCGTGAACAGTGCGTCGACTCCGCCATTGGCCTGCCCGCCGATCGTTTGGGACAGGCTGAACGACGGACCCCGCTTTGCCACCGGGTCGGGTTCGAAGACGAGCGAGGCGGCGAAGCCCCAGTTCTTGAAGTCGTCCGCGGTATGCGCGAGCAGCGTCCGCCCCTCGACGTTCAGTCCAAACCCGAGCACCGGGTTGCTCCAGTCGAGGCCGCCGCCGAGTTCGATTCCCAAGCCGGTCTCGGCATCGCCCGCGTCATGGCGCACACCGCTGACCAGCTTAGGCGTCACATAGCCGCCGCCATCCAGCGCGATGCGGTAGTTTCCCTCCAGACCGAGCCGCAACCGCGACACCTCGGAGGATGTCGGCACGAGCTTGCCGCCCCCCCCTTTGTCCGATCTCGCCAAGAGCCATAGCGCGTCGGAGTTCATGGCGAGGCCGAAGCCGCTTGCCGCCGGCGTTCCGATGACGATGCCGCGCGCGCCCGTCGCAGCCATCAGGGTCTCGGTGTCCGCCTGCCACGCCTTTCGCTGCTTCATTTTGAACGTCAGCCCGCCCTGGCCATAGCCGAACGCGCCCCATGCCGTTATCCGGTCGTTGAGTTGATGCGATACCCAGGGCGTCACCATGGTGAGATGGGACTTCATTCTGCCTGAGCGACCATCGACGCGGCTGTAGTCGCCTTCGCCCAGCCCGTGCGTCAGTAGAAGGCCCGTTAGCCAGCGTCCCTGCCGTCGGTCAATACCCAACAGCGCTGTCGTCACGTCGCCGTCGAGTTCCAATGCACTCTCCCTGCCGTCGAAGCGCGACCGTGCCACCCGGCCCCAGACCGACCAGGCCGACCCGTTCGTCCTCTTCTCTCCTGTCAGCGAAAAGGACGTTCCCTCCAGCACCTCGCGGGCTGTCACGGTCCGGGTCCCGGCAGTGCTCTCCGGTCCGTCCGGTGTCGGGCGATCTGTCGCGACCGGAGGCAACCTGTTGTTGCCCGATTGTGCCCCCGGTTCGACAGCCGGTCCTCCAAGGCTCACCTGCACGCCCGGTTGTGGCGAGACCTGCATCCGTTCAGCGATGCCGTCCAACACATGGCCGACGTGGGTACGCGCAAAGCGTATCAGCCACGCCGACGGATCGAACCTTTCGTCCACCGTCACCCGGAACGTCGTCGTGAGCCCCGCATACTTGCCGTCCGCAGACGATGCTGTATGCGTCACCCGAGCCGTGCCGTTGTCGCCGGCGGTCACCGTCACAGCCTTGCCGGCGTTCCAGTCGTCGGCCGTAAAGGTCAAACGGGAGGGCGAGACCGTGACAATGTTTGTGCTGTCGGATGCCACCGTCACCGTCACCGGGGCCGTCGGTTCGCTTCGCAGCTTGACCGAATAGCGTGCCGTGCCGTCAGTCTTCTCGTCGATGTGTAGGGATGCAGTCGATAGATCGATCCCCGCCTCGTCGTCGTCCTGGATCGTCACCAGCCTGGAGGCTGGGGTTCCCTTTGTCAACGTCGCCGGCAGGTCGCCTAACGCCACCGTGAATGTTCTGGCGTCATCGTCGATATAATTATCGATGGTCGCGATCGTGCCCGTTCCGGTGTGGCTGTCGGCAGGGATGCTGATGCTGGCGAGCGTCTTGTAATCTTCAGCCTTCGCCGTGTTCGACGTCAGGGTCAACGGGATGATCACCGGAGCCGAAAGCGCCCGCTCCATTTGCGCCATCACCGTGATCGGCTGCCCTTCCATCACCGAAGACGGCGAGACCGACAGGGTTACAGGTGACGCCTCCTCATCGTCATCTATCAGCGTGAACGCGGTGGGCATGACCGTGACGCTGGTGAGCGTAAGATCCAAGTCCGCCACCGTGACGCTGGAGCGCGTGAGATCCGAGTCCGTTACCGTCACCACGCTGAGCGTCCCGTCGAGGCTGATGATCTCGTCGGGCTCATGGAACGTGTCGTTGGTCGGCGTGAACGTGAACTCCACGAAGGCACTGGCTTCGCCCGCCGCAATCGTGATGGTCTGGTCGGAGACGAGGGCGTAGTCGATGCCTTCCGCCGCGCTATCCGTGTTCTTGCCCACGGCCACCGTCACCACCGCCAGCTCGGCGAAGCGCGTCGTGCCCTCCAGCGTCGCCATCACCCGCATCGTCCTCGTGCTGTCATCCTCGGTGAGGCTGGTCTCCACCACAGCCGTCGTCGTGTCGGTGTCCACCGTGAGCGTCAGCTCTGCCACCGCCGCGTCCTCGCTGGTCAGCGTGAGCGTGGTATGGGTCACGGTGAGGCCGGCGAGCGTGCCCTCAATGGAGATGGACTCGTCTGCCTCATGGAACTCGTCGTTGGTCGGCGTGAACGTGAACTCCACGTACCCGCTCGACTCGCCCGCCACAATCGTGATGGTCTGATCGGGGATGTCCGTGTAGTCCGTGCCCGCCGTGGCGCTGTCCGCCGCCTTGCCCACCGTGACCGTCACCGTCTTCTCTTCCGAGAAGCGCGTGGTGCCGGCCAAGGTCGCCGTGACCCGCACGGGACTTACCCCTTTAACTTGACGTAGCGATTCCTGCCTGTTACTCTCCATTTGTTCATCGCATGAGGCTACCCATTGTTGTCGGGTTGCCTGTGAAATACAAGAGCCGTGTGCGCTGTACCCTGGTGGCCACCAGAGCGGCGCGAGGCCTTGCCAACCGGTAAATACACAGGAAGTCTCTTGCCTCATGCGATGGGCCAGCCCGGCCTATGTCCGGGCGATCCCATAACCTTTTTCAGTTTCTATAAGGAGTAGCACCATGAAGCACGTACGAATGGGCGCGATCGCGTTGAGTCTTGTTGTGCTGACGGCCTGTGGTGGTGGCGGTGGGGGTGGACAGACCACCATGAGGCCTGATCCGAATATGCCCGATCCGCCACCCACCATCCAAGACACGCAAAACGCCTTCGGGCAGGGTGGCAATCAACCCACGTTTAATCCCCTTGATTCCGAGTCAGCTATTCGCGGTCAAGTCCGTCAAGGTGCGCCGGCCTTCGGCAGCGTTGCCATGAATCTCTATACGCCAGGCTTAGCGAGTGTCCGAAGGGTGGACACGACCTTTACGGGAGATCGCTTTACCCTTTCCATGAGACGGCAGAACGGAACGGGCTTTACGCTCGATACGAATCGGCATTACGTCGACGTCGTGGCTGATTCCACCACCACCACGAATCCCGTCACGAATCGCCCGTTTGCCTCTGGCTATCTCATGTCGGTGAGCGGCCAACAAGCGACGATTGCCGGGGCAACGGTGGAATGGTCGAATCCCGATTATACGGACTATATGGCCGCAGGGTATTGGGTGCAGGTTGACGCGCAAGCGAATGCGATGGATATGGGTGCATTCATTGATGGCCGTGATTATTCGCTGGAGGTAGCCCCCTCACTGCCTCCGCAAGGCACGGCTACCTATCGCGGTGCCGCAGGGGGCGTGTATGTGGCTGGATGGGGGACAGACTCGTTCTCCCCCGGAGCAGTGGGCATCGGCGAATATGGGGGTCGTGCGCGCTTAACCGCCGACTTTGGCACAATGCAAATAGAAGGGCGTGTCGATCAGATCCAAACGAATATTGGCTACGGGCAACATGCCAACGGCGTGGCGTTTGAACAGCCATACTACGAAGCCACGAACATTGAAATGATTTTCCGGCCGGTTTCAATCACGCAAGCCGGACTCTTTCACGGCAACAATGTCGAGTTTATAAGCCGTGATCCTCAGATGCAGCTTACTTCATCGTCGGGAGCCTGGGCGGGTCAGTTCTCAAATGTCGAAGACGCTCACGGCAATCCCCGCGCCGTAGCGGGAACCAATACTGGTTATCTGGAAACAGTTGGGGGGAGTCGGGCGTTTTTAACCGGGGCCTTCTACGGCGCCACGGCGCGGTTTGAATGAGAGGGCGGACTCTGCTAGAGTGATCTCACCAACCATATAACGCACAAACGCCTAGGACTGTCGAGGTCCTAGGCGTTGCGTGCTTGACCTAAACCCTTTACCCAGGAGGTCAATGATGTCGGCCAGGCATCCGTCTCAATCCTATCAAGATCCCACAGATTCTACAACTCCCCAGCCCACGGTTCTGATTGTTGAGGACGTGGCCCAAGCCGCGAAGGAGCTTCGTGCAAAACATGAGGCGGACCATCGCGCGATCCAGTTCCATCTGCGCGGCCTCAGTGCGGCACTCGGCCGCTATGCGCTCATCACGATGGCGACCACGGCAGGATACGAGGAAGCTACGCCGTCAACTGTTTGTACGTGATTTGTTTCCCGACCATGGCGCCGAACAGCGCGGCCATCCGGTCGGCAGTATCCACCTGGCAGTTCCCCTCGTTGAGCCGAAAGGCAAACTCATTCACGTACCGATCCAGGTGCTTTGTGCTGACCTGGTGAAACGTGCCCTCGATCCCGCGCTTCAACACCGCCCATACGGACTCAATCCCGTTGGTGTGGGCCAAGTCCCGGACGTATTCATTCGCCGAATGGTTCAACGATTCGTGCTGATAGCCTTTTTGCGGGAGCCGATGGTAGGACGGGTGATCGTCGGTGTAGACTGTACTCCCAGGCGTCACCGTTTTTTGAATTTCTGTCATGAGGGTCAACCGATCCGTGCCCGGAATGGACTTGGCGACGGTCTTCCCGCCGCGTTGCCGCATGCCCAGGACTGGTTGCTTGGCATCCTTCTGGCCCTTCTTCACGAAGTGCTTATTGCGCTCTTTGCCCCCGACAAAGGTTTCATCTACCTCGACCACGCCGGAGAGCATGGTGGAAGCTGACTCACAGGCCGTGCGTAATCTTTGTAGCAGATACCAAGCGTGTTGTTGCTTGATCTGCAATTTCTTGCTGAGTTCAATCGACGCGATGCCTTTGCGATCCGTGAGGAACAGATAGGCTGCGATGATCCACTTCCGGGCGTCAATCTTATTGCGTTCGAGTGGGGTATTCGTGAAGACTGTGAAGTAGGCGCGACAGGAGCCGCACCAGTACGTCCCGACCTTCTTTTGTGGTGTGATTTTTTCAGCCTTTTCGCACTTGGCGCAGACAGGCGACCCGTTCCAACGGACCTGTTCGAAGTACCGCATGGCACTCTCGACAGTGGGAAATAATTCGTTGAGTTGGAAGAGGCTTAACGTGGCAGCTTTGCGTTTCGGCATGATAGATTCTCCTTGTTGATGATGAAAAGAGTCTATCAGATTAAAGCGGCTTTGTCAAGTTAAAGGGGTAAGTCCCACCCGCACCGTCTTCGCCCCATCGTTCTCGGCCACCGCGGTCTGTATCCCAGCCGTGCCGGTGTCGGCGTCCACAGCAAGCGTCAGCGCCGCCGCAACCGCGTCCTCGCTGGTCAGCGTGAGCGTGGTGCCGGTGACCGTGCCGGCCGTCAGCGTGCCGTCAATAGAGATAAGCTCGTCTGCCTCATGGAATGCGTCGTTGGTCGGCGTCAAGGTGAACTCCACGTACCCGCTCGCCGCATTCGCCGCAATTGTGAGGGTCTGGTCGGCGACGGCCGTGTAGTCGGTGCCCGCCGTGGCGCTGTCCGCCGCCTTGCCCACCGTGACCGTCACCGTCTTCTCTTCCGAGAAGCGCGTGGTGCCGGCCAAGGTCGCCGTGACCCGCACCGTCTTCGCCCCGTCGTCCTCGGCCACCGCGGTCTGTATCCCAGCCGTGCCGGTGTCGGCGTCCACAGCAAGCGTCAGCGCCGCCGCAACCGCGTCCTCGCTGGTCAGCGTGAGCGTGGTGCCGGTGACCGTGCCGGCCGTCAGCGTGCCGTCAATAGAGATAAGCTCGTCTGCCTCATGGAATGCGTCGTTGGTCGGCGTCAAGGTGAACTCCACGTACCCGCTCGCCGCATTCGCCGCAATTGTGAGGGTCTGGTCGGCGACGGCCGTGTAGTCGGTGCCCGCCGTGGCGCTGTCCGCCGCCTTGCCCACCGTGACCGTCACCGTCTTCTCTTCCGAAAAGCGCGTGGTGCCGGCCAAGGTCGCCGTGACCCGCACCGTCTTCGCCCCGTCGTCCTCGGCCACCGCGGTCTGTATCCCAGCCGTGCCGGTGTCGGCGTCCACAGCAAGCGTCAGCGCCGCCGCAACCGCGTCCTCGCTGGTCAGCGTGAGCGTAGTGCCGGTGACCGTGACGCCGGCGAGCGTGCCGGCGAGGCTGATGGTCTCGTCTGCCTCATGGAAGGCGTCGTTAGTCGGCGTCAAGGTGAACTCCACGTACCCGCTCGCCGCATTCGCCGCAATCGTGAGGGTCTGGTCGGCAACGGCCGTATAGTCGGTGCCCGCCGTGGCGCTGTCCGCCGCCTTGCCCACCGTGACCGTCACCGTCTTCTCTTCCGAGAAGCGCGTGGTGCCGGCCAAAGTCGCCGTGACCCGCACCGTCTTCGCCCCGTCGTCCTCGGCCACCGCGGTCTGTATCCCAGCCGTGCCGGTGTCGGCGTCCACAGCAAGCGTCAGCGCCGCCGCAACCGCGTCCTCGCTGGTCAGCGTGAGCGTAGTGCCGGTGACCGTGACGCCGGCGAGCGTGCCGTCAATAGAGATAAGCTCGTCTGCCTCATGGAAGGCGTCGTTGGTCGGCGTCAAGGTGAACTCCACGTACCCGCTCGCCGCATTCGCCGCAATCGTGAGGGTCTGGTCGGCAACGGCCGTGTAGTCGGTGCCCGCCGTGGCGCTGTCCGCCGCCTTGCCCACCGTGACCGTCACCGTCTTCTCTTCCGAGAAGCGCGTGGTGCCGGCCAAAGTCGCCGTGACCCGCACCGTCTTCGCCCCGTCGTCCTCGGCCACCGCGGTCTGTATCCCAGCCGTGCCGGTGTCGGCGTCCACAGCAAGCGTCAGCGCCGCCGCAACCGCGTCCTCGCTGGTCAGCGTGAGCGTAGTGCCGGTGACCGTGACGCCGGCGAGCGTGCCGTCAATAGAGATAAGCTCGTCTGCCTCATGGAATACGTCGTCGGTCGGCGTCAAGGTGAACTCCACGTACCCGCTCGCCGCATTCGCCGCAATCGTGAGGGTCTGGTCGGCAACGGCCGTATAGTCGGTGCCCGCCGTGGCGCTGTCCGCCGCCTTGCCTACCGTGACCGTCACCGTCTGCGCCGTGGCGAAGCGGGAGGCGCCGGTGATGGTCGCCGTGACCCGCACTGTCTTCGCCCCTCCGTCCTCGGCCACCGCGGTCTGTATCCCAGCCGTGCCGGTGTCGGCGTCCACGGTGAGCGTCAGCGCCGCCGCCGCCGCGTCCTCGCTGGTCAGCGTGAGCGTGGTGCCGGTCACCGTGCCGCCGGCAAGCGTGCCCTCAAGGCTGATGGTCTCGTCTGCCTCATGGAAGGCGTCGTTAGTTGGCGTCAAGGTGAACTCCACGTACCCGCTCGCCGCATTCGCCGCAATCGTGAGGGTCTGGTCGGCGACGGCCGTATAGTCGGTGCCCGCCGTGGCGCTGTCTGCCGCCTCGCCCACCGTGATCGTCACCGTCTGCGCCGTGGCGAAGCGGGAGGCGCCGGTGATGGTCGCGGTGACCCGCACCGTCTTCGCCCCGTCGTTCTCGGCCAGGCTGTCCTGCACGTTCTCCGTGCTCGTGTCCGCATCCACCGTGAGCGTGATGCCCCCCGGCGCGGCGTCCTCGTCCTCGATGGTCAAGGTCACGGCCGCCGGGGCCGCCACCCCGCTGCGGCCGGTCACCGTGGCCGACACCGTGACCTCCTTGTTGGCGCTGTCCACGGCGTTGTCTACCGCCGTCACCGTCACCGTGCCGGTGCTGCTCGTGCTCCCCGCCGCAATGGTCAGGGTCGTGTTCGCCGTCACCGTGTAGTCCGTGGTCGCCGCGCCCGTGCCCGGCGCCGCCGCCACCGTCAGCGTCACCGCCTCACTGGACTTGCCCGACAGCGTCGCCGTCACCGTGCTGGCGTTGGTCGCCCCGTTCTCGATGATGCTGGCCGGGGTCAGCACCAGGGTGGCCGTGGGCAACGCCTCATCGTCGGTCACCGTCACCGTCACCGCCGCCGCCGTCTCGCCGCTGTAATCCGTCCCGGTCGCCGTCACCGTGTGGGTCAGGGTGGCCGTCCGCGCCGCGCCGTTGTCCCGGTCATCGTTCACCGCCGTCACCGTCACCGTCTGGGCATCCCAGTCGGCCGCCGTGAAGGTGAGCCGGGTGGTATCCAGCGTCACCGGCGCGCCGGCCGGCACCGAAACGCCGACAACCACGGTGCCGGTGGGCGCGCTGCTGAGCGCCACCGTGTAGGTGCCGACGTGCTCCGTCCTATCCTCGGTGGCGGCATTGTCCGCCTCGGCCAGGGTCAGCGTGCCCGGCGTCACCGTGATGCCGCGCGTGTCGTCGTCGGTAATCGTCAGGGTATCCGCAGTGATGGTGACGCCGCTCAGCGTGCCCGTCACCTCGATGGTCTCGTGGGTCTCGTCCACGTCGTCGTCCACCGGGGTCAGGGTAAAGTCCGCATGCGCACTCGCCGCCGTGGCCGGGATGGTGAGGTTGAACCCGGCCACCGCCGCATAGTCGTCCGTCGCCGTGGCACTGCCCCCGCCCACGCTCACCGCCACGGTCTGCGCCGTGGCAAAACGGGTGGCGCCGGTCACCGTCGCCGTCACCCGGACCGTGGTCGCCGCCGCGCCCTCAGCCACCGTGTCCGGGGCCGCGCTGAGCGTGATACCCCCCGGCGCGGCGTCCTCGTCCTCGATGGTCAAGGTCACGGCCGCCGGGGCCGCCACCCCGCTGCGGCCGGTCACCGTGGCCGACACCGTGACCTCCTTGTTGGCGCTGTCCACGGCGTTGTCTACCGCCGTCACCGTCACCGTGCCGGTGCTGCTCGTGCTCCCCGCGGCAATGGTCAGGGTCGTGTTCGTCGTCACCGTGTAGTCCGTGGTCGCCGCGCCCGTGCCCGGCGCCGCCGCCACCGTCAGCGTCACCGCCTCGCTGGACTTGCCCGACAGCGTCGCCGTCACCGTGCTGGCGTTACGGGCCCCGCTCTCGGTGATAGTGGCCGGGGTCAGCACCAAGGTCGCCGTGGGCAACGCCTCATCGTCCGTCACCGTCACCGTCACCGCCGCCGCCGTCTCGCTCACGTAATCCGTCCCCGTCGCCGTCACCGTGTGGGTCAGGGTGGCCGTCCGCGCCGCGCCGTTGTCCCGGTCATCGTCCACCGCCGTCACCGTCACCGTCTGCGCCGTCTGCCAGGTGTCCGGCGTGAACCGCAGGCCCGCCGCCGGCACGGTGGCTACCGCCGTGGCGGCGCTGGCCGGGGTGACGGTCACCGTGCCGGTGGGTTCGCTGTCCAGGACCACCGTGTAGGTACCGACGTTCTCCGTCGTCTCCGCCGTCCCGGTATCGTCCACCTCAGCCAGGGTCAGCGTGCCCGGCGTCACCGTGATGCCGCGCGTGTCGTCGTCCTTGATGGTCAGGGTCTGGTTCGCCGGGGCCGCCACGCCGCCGCCCGCAGCCGTGGCCGACACCGTGACGGTCTTGTCGGCGGTGTCCACGGCGTTGTCCGCCGCGGTAATGGTCACCGTGCCGGTGCTGCTCGTAGTCCCCGCCGCAATGGTCAGCGTCGTGTTCGCCGTCACCGTGTAGTCCGCCGCCACCGCGCCCGTGCCCGGCGCCGCCGCCACCGTCAGCGTCACGATTTCACTGGACTTGCCCGACAGCGTCGCCGTCACCGTGCTGGCGTTGGTCTCCCCGCTCTCGATGATGCGGGCCGGGCTCAGCACCAGGGTGGCCGTGGGCAACGCCTCATCGTCCGTGAGGGTGATGGTCACCGGGGCGATGGTGACGCCCGCCAGCGTGCCCGCGATGCTGATGCTCTCGTCCGGCTCGTCCACGTCATCGTTCGTGGGCGTCAGCGTGAAGTCCACGTGGGCGCCGGCCTGGCCGGCGGCAATGGTGAGGCTCAGCGCATCGACCCGGGTATAATCCGTGCCTTCAGTCGCGCCGTCCCCGGCCTGGCCCACCGCCACCGCCACGGTCTGCGGCGTGGCAAAACGGGTGGCGCCGGCGATGGTCGCGCTCACCCGCACCGTCTTGGCCCCGCCGTCCTCCGCCAGGCTGTCCTGCACCTGGGCCGCACTCGTGTCCGCGTCCACCGTGAGCGTGATGACGCTGGGCGCCGCGTCATCGTCCGTCACCGTGACCGTCACGTCGTCCGCCGTCGCGCTGCTGTAATCCGTCCCGCTCGCCGCCACCGTGTGCTCGATGTCCACCGTGCGCCGGTTGTTCGCGTTGTCAATAACGTCCGGCACCGCCGTCACCGTCACCGTCTGCGCCGTCTGCCAGGTGTCCGGCGTGAACCGCAGGCCCGCCGCCGGCACGGTGGCTACCGCCGTGGCGGCGCTGGCCGGGGTGACGGTCACCGTGCCGGTGGGTTCGCTGTCCAGGACCACCGTGTAGGTACCGACGTTCTCCGTCGTGTCCGCCGTCCCGGCATCGTCCGCCTCGGCCAGGGTCAGCGTGCCCGGCGTCACTGTGATGCCGCGCGTGTCGTCGTCGGTAATCGTCAGGGTATCCGCAGTGATGGTGACGCCGCTCAGCGTGCCCGTCACCTCGATGGTCTCGTGGGTCTCGTCCACGTCGTCGTCCACCGGGGTCAGGGTAAAGTCCGCATGCGCACTCGCCGCCGTGGCCGGGATGGTGAGGTTGAACCCGGCCACCGCCGCATAGTCGTCCGTCGCCGTGGCACTGCCCCCGCCCACGCTCACCGCCACGGTCTGCGCCGTGGCAAAACGGGTGGCGCCGGTCACCGTCGCCGTCACCCGGACCGTGGTCGCCGCCGCGCCCTCAGCCACCGTGTCCGGGGCCGCGCTGAGCGTGATACCCCCCGGCGCGGCGTCCTCGTCCTCGATGGTCAAGGTCACGGCCGCCGGGGCCGCCACCCCGCTGCGGCCGGTCACCGTGGCCGACACCGTGACCTCCTTGTCGGCAGCATCCACGGCGTTGTCCACCGCCGTCACCGTCACCGTGCCGGTGCTGCTCGTGCTCCCCGCCGCAATGGTCAGGGTCGTGTTCGCCGTCACCGTGTAGTCCGTGGCCGCCGCGCCCGTGCCCGGCACCGCCGCCACCGTCAGCGTCACCGCCTCACTGGACTTGCCCGACAGCGTCGCCGTCACCGTGCTGGCGTTACGGGCCCCGCTCTCGGTGATGGTCGCCGGGGTCAGCACCAGGGTCGCCGTGGGCAACGCCTCATCGTCGGTGACCGTCACCGTCACCGCCGTCGCCGTCTCGCTCACGTAATCCGTCCCCGTCGCCGTCACCGTGTGGGTCAGGGTGGCCGTCCGCGCCGCGCCGTTGTCCCGGTCATCGTTCACCGCCGTCACCGTCACCGTCTGGGCATCCCAGTCGGCCGCCGTGAAGGTGAGCCGGGTGGTATCCAGCGTCACCGGCGCGCCGGCCGGCACCGAAACGCCGACAACCACGGTGCCGGTGGGCGCGCTGCTGAGCGCCACCGTGTAGGTGCCGACATTCTCCGTCCTATCCTCGGTGGCGGCATCGTCCGCCTCGGCCAGGGTCAGCGTGCCCGGCGTCACCGTGATGCCGCGCGTGTCGTCGTCGGTAATCGTCAAGGTATCCGCAGTGATGGTGACGCCGCTCAGCGTGCCCGTCACCTCGATGGTCTCGTGGGTCTCGTCCACGTCGTCGTCCACCGGGGTCAGGGTAAAGTCCGCATGCGCACTCGCCGCCGTGGCCGGGATGGTGAGGTTGAACCCGGCCACCGCCGCATAGTCGTCCGTCGCCGTGGCACTGCCCCCGCCCACGCTCACCGCCACGGTCTGCGCCGTGGCAAAACGGGTGGCGCCGGTCACCGTCGCCGTCACCCGGACCGTGGTCGCCGCCGCGCCCTCAGCCACCGTGTCCGGGGCCGCGCTGAGCGTGATGCCCCCCGGCGCGGCGTCCTCGTCCTCGATGGTCAAGGTCACGGCCGCCGGGGCCGCCACGCCGCTGCGGCCGGTCACCGTGGCCGACACCGTCACCTCCTTGTTGGCGCTGTCCACGGCGTTGTCCACCGCCGTCACCGTCACCGTGCCGGTGCTGCTCGTGCTCCCCGCGGCAATGGTCAGGGTCGTGTTCGCCGTCACCGTGTAGTCCGTGGCCGCCGCGCCCGTGCCCGGCGCCGCCGCCACCGTCAGCGTCACCGCCTCGCTGGACTTGCCCGACAGCGTCGCCGTCACCGTGCTGGCGTTACGGGCCCCGCTCTCGGTGATGGTCGCCGGGGTCAGCACCAAGGTCGCCGTGGGCAACGCCTCATCGTCCGTCACCGTCACCGTCACCGCCGTCGCCGTCTCGCTCACGTAATCCGTCCCGGTCGCCGTCACCGTGTGGGTCAGGGTGGCCGTCCGCGCTGTGACGTTGTCCCGGTCATCGTTCACCGCCGTCACCGTCACCGTCTGGGCATCCCAGTCGGCCGCCGTGAAGGTGAGCCGGGTGGTATCCAGCGTCACCGGCGCGGCGGCCGGCACCGAAACGCCGACAACCACGGTGCCGGTGGGCGCACTGCTGAGCGCCACCGTGTAGGTGCCGACGTGCTCCGTCCTATCCTCGGTGGCGGCATTGTCCGCCTCGGCCAGGGTCAGCGTGCCCGGCGTCACCGTGATGCCGCGCGTGTCGTCGTCGGTAATCGTCAGGGTATCCGCAGTGATGGTGACGCCGCTCAGCGTGCCCGTCACCTCGATGGTCTCGTGGGTCTCGTCCACGTCGTCGTCCACCGGGGTCAGGGTAAAGTCCGCATGCGCACTCGCCGCCGTGGCCGGGATGGTGAGGTTGAACCCGGCCACCGCCGCATAGTCGTCCGTCGCCGTGGCACTGCCCCCGCCCACGCTCACCGCCACGGTCTGTGCCGTGGCAAAACGGGTGGTGCCGGTCACCGTCGCCGTCACCCGGACCGTGGTCGCCTCGGCACCCTCAGCCACCGTGTCCGGGGCCGCGCTGAGCGTGATGCCCCCCGGCGCGGCGTCCTCGTCCTCGATGGTCAGCGTCTGGTTCGCCGGGGCCGCCACCCCGCTGCGGCCGGTCACCGTGGCCGACACCGTCACCTCCTTGTTGGCGCTGTCCACGGCGTTGTCCACCGCCGTCACCGTCACCGTGCCGGTGCTGCTCGTGCTCCCCGCCGCAATGGTCAGGGTCGTGTTCGTCGTCACCGTGTAGTCCGTGGTCGCCGCGCCCGTGCCCGGCGCCGCCGCCACCGTCAGCGTCACCGCCTCACTGGACTTGCCCGACAGCGTCGCCGTCACCGTGCTGGCGTTGGTCGCCCCGCTCTCGATGATGCTGGCCGGGGTCAGCACCAGGGTGGCCGTGGGCAACGCCTCATCGTCGGTCACCGTCACCGTCACGGCCGCCGCCGTCTCGCCGCTGTAATCCGTCCCGGTCGCCGTCACCGTGTGGGTCAGGGTGGCCGTCCGCGCCGCGCCGTTGTCCCGGTCATCGTTCACCGCCGTCACCGTCACCGTCTGGGCATCCCAGTCGGCCGCCGTGAAGGTGAGCCGGGTGGTATCCAGCGTCACCGGCGCGCCGGTGCCCGCCGCGATGTCGATGACCACCGTGCCGGTGGGTTCGCTGTCCAGGACCACCGTGTAGGTGCCGACATTCTCCGTCGTGTCCGCCGTCCCGGCATCATCCGCCTCGGCCAGGGTCAGCGTGCCCGGCGTCACCGTGATGCCGCGCGTGTCGTCGTCCTTGATGGTCAGGGGCTGGTTCGCCGGGGCCGCCACGCCGCCGCCCGCAGCCGTGGCCGACACCGTGACGGTCTTGTCGGCGGTGTCCACGGCGTTGTCCGCCGCGGTAATGGTCACCGTGCCGGTGCTGCTCGTAGTCCCCGCCGCAATGGTCAGCGTCGTGTTCGCCGTCACCGTGTAGTCCGCCGCCACCGCGCCCGTGCCCGGCGCCGCCGCCACCGTCAGCGTCACCGCCTCGCTGGACTTGCCCGACAGCGTCGCCGTCACCGTGCTGGCGTTGGTCTCCCCGCTCTCGATGATGCGGGCCGGGCTCAGCACCAGGGTGGCCGTCGGCAGCGCCTCATCGTCCGTGAGGGTGATGGTCACCGGGGCGATGGTGACGCCCGCCAGCGTGCCCGCAATGCTGATGCTCTCGTCCGGCTCGTCCACGTCATCGTTCGTGGGCGTCAGCGTGAAGTCCACGTGGGCGCCGGCCTGGCCGGCGGCAATGGTGAGGCTCAGCGCATCGACCCGGGTATAATCCGTGCCTTCAGTCGCGCCGTCCCCGGCCTGGCCCACCGCCACCGCCACGGTCTGCGGCGTGGCAAAACGGGTGGCGCCGGCGATGGTCGCACTCACCCGCACCGTCTTGGCCCCGCCGTCCTCCGCCAGGCTGTCCTGCACCTGGGCCACACTCGTGTCCGCGTCCACCGTGAGCGTGATGACGGTGGGCGCGGCGTCATCGTCCGTCACCGTGACCGTCACGTCGTCCGCCGTCGCGCTGCTGTAATCCGTCCCGCTCGCCGCCACCGTGTGCTCGATGTCCACCGTGCGCCGGTTGTTCGCGTTGTCAATAACGTCCGGCACCGCCGTCACCGTCACCGTCTGCGCCGTCTGCCAGGTGTCCGGCGTGAACCGCAGGCCCGCCGCCGGCACGGTGGCTACCGCCGTGGCGGCGCTGGCCGGGGTGACGGTCACCGTACCGGTGGGCTCGCTGTCCAGGACCACCGTGTAGGTACCGACGTTCTCCGTCGTGTCCGCCGTCCCGGCATTGTCCGCCTCGGCCAGGGTCAGCGTGCCCGGCGTCACCGTGATGCCGCGCGTGTCGTCGTCCTGGATGGTCAGGGGCTGGTTCGCCGGGGCCGCCACCCCACTGCTGCCGGTCACCGTGGCCGACACCGTGACGGTCTTATCGACGGTGTCCACGGCGTTGTCCACCGCCGTCACCGTCACCGTGCCGGTGCTGCTCGTAGTCCCCGCCGCAATGGTCAGCGTCGTGTTCGCCGTCACCGTGTAGTCCGCCGCCACCGCGCCCGTGCCCGGCGCCGCCGCCACCGTCAGCGTCACCGCCTCGCTGGACTTGCCCGACAGCGTCGCCGTCACCGTGCTGGCGTTGGTCTCCCCGCTCTCGATGATGCGGGCCGGGCTCAGCACCAGGGTGGCCGTCGGCAGCGCCTCATCGTCCGTGAGGGTGATGGTCACCGGGGCGATGGTGACGCCCGCCAGCGTGCCCGCAATGCTGATGCTCTCGTCCGGCTCGTCCACGTCATCGTTCGTGGGCGTCAGCGTGAAGTCCACGGAGGCCCCCGCCTGGCCGGCGGCAATGGTGAGACTCAGCGCATCGACCCGGGTGTAATCCGTGCCTTCAGTCGCGCCGTCCCCGGCCTGGCCCACCGCCACCGCCACGGTCTGCGGCGTGGCAAAACGGGTGGCGCCGGCGATGGTCGCGCTCACCCGCACCGTCTTGGCCCCGCCGTCCTCCGCCAGGCTGTCCTGCACCTGGGCCGCACTCGTGTCCGCGTCCACCGTGAGCGTGATGACGCTGGGCGCCGCGTCATCGTCCGTCACCGTGACCGTCACGTCGTCCGCCGTCGCGCTGCTGTAATCCGTCCCGCTCGCCGCCACCGTGTGCTCGATGTCCACCGTGCGCCGGTTGTTCGCGTTGTCAATAACGTCCGGCACCGCCGTCACCGTCACCGTCTGCGCCGTCTGCCAGGTGTCCGGCGTGAACCGCAGGCCCGCCGCCGGCACGGTGGCTACCGCCGTGGCGGCGCTGGCCGGGGTGACGGTCACCGTGCCGGTGGGTTCGCTGTCCAGGACCACCGTGTAGGTACCGACGTTCTCCGTCGTGTCCGCCGTCCCGGCATCGTCCGCCTCGGCCAGGGTCAGCGTGCCCGGCGTCACTGTGATGCCGCGCGTGTCGTCGTCGGTAATCGTCAGGGTATCCGCAGTGATGGTGACGCCGCTCAGCGTGCCCGTCACCTCGATGGTCTCGTGGGTCTCGTCCACGTCGTCGTCCACCGGGGTCAGGGTAAAGTCCGCATGCGCACTCGCCGCCGTGGCCGGGATGGTGAGGTTGAACCCGGCCACCGCCGCATAGTCGTCCGTCGCCGTGGCACTGCCCCCGCCCACGCTCACCGCCACGGTCTGCGCCGTGGCAAAACGGGTGGCGCCGGTCACCGTCGCCGTCACCCGGACCGTGGTCGCCGCCGCGCCCTCAGCCACCGTGTCCGGGGCCGCGCTGAGCGTGATACCCCCCGGCGCGGCGTCCTCGTCCTCGATGGTCAAGGTCACGGCCGCCGGGGCCGCCACCCCGCTGCGGCCGGTCACCGTGGCCGACACCGTGACCTCCTTGTCGGCAGCATCCACGGCGTTGTCCACCGCCGTCACCGTCACCGTGCCGGTGCTGCTCGTGCTCCCCGCCGCAATGGTCAGGGTCGTGTTCGCCGTCACCGTGTAGTCCGTGGCCGCCGCGCCCGTGCCCGGCACCGCCGCCACCGTCAGCGTCACCGCCTCACTGGACTTGCCCGACAGCGTCGCCGTCACCGTGCTGGCGTTACGGGCCCCGCTCTCGGTGATGGTCGCCGGGGTCAGCACCAGGGTCGCCGTGGGCAACGCCTCATCGTCGGTGACCGTCACCGTCACCGCCGTCGCCGTCTCGCTCACGTAATCCGTCCCCGTCGCCGTCACCGTGTGGGTCAGGGTGGCCGTCCGCGCCGCGCCGTTGTCCCGGTCATCGTTCACCGCCGTCACCGTCACCGTCTGGGCATCCCAGTCGGCCGCCGTGAAGGTGAGCCGGGTGGTATCCAGCGTCACCGGCGCGCCGGCCGGCACCGAAACGCCGACAACCACGGTGCCGGTGGGCGCGCTGCTGAGCGCCACCGTGTAGGTGCCGACATTCTCCGTCCTATCCTCGGTGGCGGCATCGTCCGCCTCGGCCAGGGTCAGCGTGCCCGGCGTCACCGTGATGCCGCGCGTGTCGTCGTCGGTAATCGTCAAGGTATCCGCAGTGATGGTGACGCCGCTCAGCGTGCCCGTCACCTCGATGGTCTCGTGGGTCTCGTCCACGTCGTCGTCCACCGGGGTCAGGGTAAAGTCCGCATGCGCACTCGCCGCCGTGGCCGGGATGGTGAGGTTGAACCCGGCCACCGCCGCATAGTCGTCCGTCGCCGTGGCACTGCCCCCGCCCACGCTCACCGCCACGGTCTGCGCCGTGGCAAAACGGGTGGCGCCGGTCACCGTCGCCGTCACCCGGACCGTGGTCGCCGCCGCGCCCTCAGCCACCGTGTCCGGGGCCGCGCTGAGCGTGATGCCCCCCGGCGCGGCGTCCTCGTCCTCGATGGTCAAGGTCACGGCCGCCGGGGCCGCCACGCCGCTGCGGCCGGTCACCGTGGCCGACACCGTCACCTCCTTGTTGGCGCTGTCCACGGCGTTGTCCACCGCCGTCACCGTCACCGTGCCGGTGCTGCTCGTGCTCCCCGCGGCAATGGTCAGGGTCGTGTTCGCCGTCACCGTGTAGTCCGTGGCCGCCGCGCCCGTGCCCGGCGCCGCCGCCACCGTCAGCGTCACCGCCTCGCTGGACTTGCCCGACAGCGTCGCCGTCACCGTGCTGGCGTTACGGGCCCCGCTCTCGGTGATGGTCGCCGGGGTCAGCACCAAGGTCGCCGTGGGCAACGCCTCATCGTCCGTCACCGTCACCGTCACCGCCGTCGCCGTCTCGCTCACGTAATCCGTCCCGGTCGCCGTCACCGTGTGGGTCAGGGTGGCCGTCCGCGCTGTGACGTTGTCCCGGTCATCGTTCACCGCCGTCACCGTCACCGTCTGGGCATCCCAGTCGGCCGCCGTGAAGGTGAGCCGGGTGGTATCCAGCGTCACCGGCGCGGCGGCCGGCACCGAAACGCCGACAACCACGGTGCCGGTGGGCGCACTGCTGAGCGCCACCGTGTAGGTGCCGACGTGCTCCGTCCTATCCTCGGTGGCGGCATTGTCCGCCTCGGCCAGGGTCAGCGTGCCCGGCGTCACCGTGATGCCGCGCGTGTCGTCGTCGGTAATCGTCAGGGTATCCGCAGTGATGGTGACGCCGCTCAGCGTGCCCGTCACCTCGATGGTCTCGTGGGTCTCGTCCACGTCGTCGTCCACCGGGGTCAGGGTAAAGTCCGCATGCGCACTCGCCGCCGTGGCCGGGATGGTGAGGTTGAACCCGGCCACCGCCGCATAGTCGTCCGTCGCCGTGGCACTGCCCCCGCCCACGCTCACCGCCACGGTCTGTGCCGTGGCAAAACGGGTGGTGCCGGTCACCGTCGCCGTCACCCGGACCGTGGTCGCCTCGGCACCCTCAGCCACCGTGTCCGGGGCCGCGCTGAGCGTGATGCCCCCCGGCGCGGCGTCCTCGTCCTCGATGGTCAGCGTCTGGTTCGCCGGGGCCGCCACCCCGCTGCGGCCGGTCACCGTGGCCGACACCGTCACCTCCTTGTTGGCGCTGTCCACGGCGTTGTCCACCGCCGTCACCGTCACCGTGCCGGTGCTGCTCGTGCTCCCCGCCGCAATGGTCAGGGTCGTGTTCGTCGTCACCGTGTAGTCCGTGGTCGCCGCGCCCGTGCCCGGCGCCGCCGCCACCGTCAGCGTCACCGCCTCACTGGACTTGCCCGACAGCGTCGCCGTCACCGTGCTGGCGTTGGTCGCCCCGCTCTCGATGATGCTGGCCGGGGTCAGCACCAGGGTGGCCGTGGGCAACGCCTCATCGTCGGTCACCGTCACCGTCACGGCCGCCGCCGTCTCGCCGCTGTAATCCGTCCCGGTCGCCGTCACCGTGTGGGTCAGGGTGGCCGTCCGCGCCGCGCCGTTGTCCCGGTCATCGTTCACCGCCGTCACCGTCACCGTCTGGGCATCCCAGTCGGCCGCCGTGAAGGTGAGCCGGGTGGTATCCAGCGTCACCGGCGCGCCGGTGCCCGCCGCGATGTCGATGACCACCGTGCCGGTGGGTTCGCTGTCCAGGACCACCGTGTAGGTGCCGACATTCTCCGTCGTGTCCGCCGTCCCGGCATCATCCGCCTCGGCCAGGGTCAGCGTGCCCGGCGTCACCGTGATGCCGCGCGTGTCGTCGTCCTTGATGGTCAGGGGCTGGTTCGCCGGGGCCGCCACGCCGCCGCCCGCAGCCGTGGCCGACACCGTGACGGTCTTGTCGGCGGTGTCCACGGCGTTGTCCGCCGCGGTAATGGTCACCGTGCCGGTGCTGCTCGTAGTCCCCGCCGCAATGGTCAGCGTCGTGTTCGCCGTCACCGTGTAGTCCGCCGCCACCGCGCCCGTGCCCGGCGCCGCCGCCACCGTCAGCGTCACCGCCTCGCTGGACTTGCCCGACAGCGTCGCCGTCACCGTGCTGGCGTTGGTCTCCCCGCTCTCGATGATGCGGGCCGGGCTCAGCACCAGGGTGGCCGTCGGCAGCGCCTCATCGTCCGTGAGGGTGATGGTCACCGGGGCGATGGTGACGCCCGCCAGCGTGCCCGCAATGCTGATGCTCTCGTCCGGCTCGTCCACGTCATCGTTCGTGGGCGTCAGCGTGAAGTCCACGTGGGCGCCGGCCTGGCCGGCGGCAATGGTGAGGCTCAGCGCATCGACCCGGGTATAATCCGTGCCTTCAGTCGCGCCGTCCCCGGCCTGGCCCACCGCCACCGCCACGGTCTGCGGCGTGGCAAAACGGGTGGCGCCGGCGATGGTCGCACTCACCCGCACCGTCTTGGCCCCGCCGTCCTCCGCCAGGCTGTCCTGCACCTGGGCCACACTCGTGTCCGCGTCCACCGTGAGCGTGATGACGGTGGGCGCGGCGTCATCGTCCGTCACCGTGACCGTCACGTCGTCCGCCGTCGCGCTGCTGTAATCCGTCCCGCTCGCCGCCACCGTGTGCTCGATGTCCACCGTGCGCCGGTTGTTCGCGTTGTCAATAACGTCCGGCACCGCCGTCACCGTCACCGTCTGCGCCGTCTGCCAGGTGTCCGGCGTGAACCGCAGGCCCGCCGCCGGCACGGTGGCTACCGCCGTGGCGGCGCTGGCCGGGGTGACGGTCACCGTACCGGTGGGCTCGCTGTCCAGGACCACCGTGTAGGTACCGACGTTCTCCGTCGTGTCCGCCGTCCCGGCATTGTCCGCCTCGGCCAGGGTCAGCGTGCCCGGCGTCACCGTGATGCCGCGCGTGTCGTCGTCCTGGATGGTCAGGGGCTGGTTCGCCGGGGCCGCCACCCCACTGCTGCCGGTCACCGTGGCCGACACCGTGACGGTCTTATCGACGGTGTCCACGGCGTTGTCCACCGCCGTCACCGTCACCGTGCCGGTGCTGCTCGTAGTCCCCGCCGCAATGGTCAGCGTCGTGTTCGCCGTCACCGTGTAGTCCGCCGCCACCGCGCCCGTGCCCGGCGCCGCCGCCACCGTCAGCGTCACCGCCTCGCTGGACTTGCCCGACAGCGTCGCCGTCACCGTGCTGGCGTTGGTCTCCCCGCTCTCGATGATGCGGGCCGGGCTCAGCACCAGGGTGGCCGTCGGCAGCGCCTCATCGTCCGTGAGGGTGATGGTCACCGGGGCGATGGTGACGCCCGCCAGCGTGCCCGCAATGCTGATGCTCTCGTCCGGCTCGTCCACGTCATCGTTCGTGGGCGTCAGCGTGAAGTCCACGGAGGCCCCCGCCTGGCCGGCGGCAATGGTGAGACTCAGCGCATCGACCCGGGTGTAATCCGTGCCTTCAGTCGCGCCGTCCCCGGCCTGGCCCACCGCCACCGCCACGGTCTGCGGCGTGGCAAAACGGGTGGCGCCGGCGATGGTCGCGCTCACCCGCACCGTCTTGGCCCCGCCGTCCTCCGCCAGGCTGTCCTGCACCTGGGCCGCACTCGTGTCCGCGTCCACCGTGAGCGTGATGACGCTGGGCGCCGCGTCATCGTCCGTCACCGTGACCGTCACGTCGTCCGCCGTCGCGCTGCTGTAATCCGTCCCGCTCGCCGCCACCGTGTGCTCGATGTCCACCGTGCGCCGGTTGTTCGCGTTGTCAATAACGTCCGGCACCGCCGTCACCGTCACCGTCTGCGCCGTCTGCCAGGTGTCCGGCGTGAACCGCAGGCCCGCCGCCGGCACGGTGGCTACCGCCGTGGCGGCGCTGGCCGGGGTGACGGTCACCGTGCCGGTGGGTTCGCTGTCCAGGACCACCGTGTAGGTACCGACGTTCTCCGTCGTGTCCGCCGTCCCGGCATCGTCCGCCTCGGCCAGGGTCAGCGTGCCCGGCGTCACTGTGATGCCGCGCGTGTCGTCGTCGGTAATCGTCAGGGTATCCGCAGTGATGGTGACGCCGCTCAGCGTGCCCGTCACCTCGATGGTCTCGTGGGTCTCGTCCACGTCGTCGTCCACCGGGGTCAGGGTAAAGTCCGCATGCGCACTCGCCGCCGTGGCCGGGATGGTGAGGTTGAACCCGGCCACCGCCGCATAGTCGTCCGTCGCCGTGGCACTGCCCCCGCCCACGCTCACCGCCACGGTCTGCGCCGTGGCAAAACGGGTGGCGCCGGTCACCGTCGCCGTCACCCGGACCGTGGTCGCCGCCGCGCCCTCAGCCACCGTGTCCGGGGCCGCGCTGAGCGTGATACCCCCCGGCGCGGCGTCCTCGTCCTCGATGGTCAAGGTCACGGCCGCCGGGGCCGCCACCCCGCTGCGGCCGGTCACCGTGGCCGACACCGTGACCTCCTTGTCGGCAGCATCCACGGCGTTGTCCACCGCCGTCACCGTCACCGTGCCGGTGCTGCTCGTGCTCCCCGCCGCAATGGTCAGGGTCGTGTTCGCCGTCACCGTGTAGTCCGTGGCCGCCGCGCCCGTGCCCGGCACCGCCGCCACCGTCAGCGTCACCGCCTCACTGGACTTGCCCGACAGCGTCGCCGTCACCGTGCTGGCGTTACGGGCCCCGCTCTCGGTGATGGTCGCCGGGGTCAGCACCAGGGTCGCCGTGGGCAACGCCTCATCGTCGGTGACCGTCACCGTCACCGCCGTCGCCGTCTCGCTCACGTAATCCGTCCCCGTCGCCGTCACCGTGTGGGTCAGGGTGGCCGTCCGCGCCGCGCCGTTGTCCCGGTCATCGTTCACCGCCGTCACCGTCACCGTCTGGGCATCCCAGTCGGCCGCCGTGAAGGTGAGCCGGGTGGTATCCAGCGTCACCGGCGCGCCGGCCGGCACCGAAACGCCGACAACCACGGTGCCGGTGGGCTCGCTGCTGAGTGCCACCGTGTAGGTGCCCTGGTTTTCCGTCCTATCCTCGGTGGCGGCATTGTCCACCTCGTCCAAGGTCAGCGTGCCCGGCGTCACCGTGATGCCGCGCGTGTCGTCGTCCTCGATGGTCAGGGTTTGGTCGCTGGGATCGTCAATGTCAGAGTTTCCGAAAAGTAGCGCGGAAACCGTGACGGTTTTGTCTGGTGCGTCCACGTTGTTGTCAACCCCAGTCAGCGCAACGATGCCGGTGCTGGTCTTGGTTCCTGCCGGGATAGTGAGCCACTGCCCGGTTTGTTCAATGTCCCCAGCGACGGCCGGGTCAGTTGGGGTTGTACTAACCGCCAGCCTGAGTTCGCGACTGGTGGGGCGATCGAGCGATGCCGTCACCCTGCTTCGCCCACCTTTTTCACTGATACTGGATGAGGCCAGGGCGAGAGTCACCGTTGGCGGGTCATCATTGTCGGAAATGGTGACGGTAAAGTCTTCCGAATAATCTCCGCTGCCGATGGTGACGGTGAAGTCTTCCGGCGCTTCGTGGAGGTCATCGTCCACAGTCTCGAATTCAAGGGTGATCTCATCCTCCCCTTCCCTGAAGACTGCCGTGGAATCGGCAGCGTAGGCCGTATAGTCCGAACCGGAGGTGGCCGCATCGTTGGTTGCCGTGTCCGCGCTGCCGGGGCTGGTTCCATAGAAAATAGTGATTTCCTCAAAGTCATGTTTCCGGCTCACCGTGAATATGGTGGACTTGCCTTCCTCCACGGTCTCGTCCCCCGGATTAATGGTTGGCGCCGGCGCCGCATCGTCGTTTTCAATCCAGCCGTTCGCATCCAGCGTGTTTTTGCCGCCTGACAGGGTCGCATTGACCGGTTCGGACAGGCGCACGATGATGGTTTCATCGGGCTCGTAGTCAGTATCCCCGTTCGCTTTTATCCGAATGTATTTGCGGGTTTCGCCTGGGGCGAAGCTGAGCGTCCCGGAAGATAACGTGGCGTAGTCGCCGCCTTCTCCCGAAGTTGCGGTGCCCGTTCCTGTATCGGCGTATTTCACGGTTACCGTCCTGCCGCTTGCAGGGTTCAGGGTGACGCTGTGGGTCAGGTTTGTGGTGCCTTTGTCGCCCTCGTATCCCAGGAGCACGTTCCTGATGGAAAGGACGGGCAGGTCGTCATCGTCGGTGATGGTACCGGTGGAGTCGAGGGTCGCGGTGCCGCCGGAGAAGGTGGCGTTGGCGGGCGAGGACAGGCGCAGCACCACTGTCTCGTTGGACTCGTCGGTGGTGTCGCCGGCGACGGTGACATCGATGGTCTTGGCGGTGTCGCCGGGGGCGAAGGTCAGCGTGCCGGCGGTGAGGGCCGTGTAGTCGGTGGCGGAGGTGGCGATGCCGGTGAGCCGGTCGGCATAGTTGACGGTGACAGTCTTGCCGCTGGCCGTCGCGAGTGTCACGGTGAAGGTGAGGGTGGCGGTGGCGGTGTCGCCCTCAGTGACCGAGGGACTGTCGATGGACAGCACCGGTGCCGCGTCATCGTCGGTGATGGTACCGGTGGAGTCGAGGGTCGCGGTGCCGCCGGAGAAGGTGGCGTTGGCGGGCGAGGACAGGCGCAGCACCACCGTCTCGTTGGGCTCGTCGGTGGTGTCGCCGGCGACGGTGACATCGATGGTCTTGGCGGTGTCGCCGGGGGCGAAGGTCAGCGTGCCGGCGGTGAGGGCCGTGTAGTCGGTGGCGGAGGTGGCGGTGCCGGTGAGCCGGTCGGCATAGTTGACGGTGACGGTCTTGCCGCTGGCCGTCGCGAGTGTCACGGTGAAGGTAAGGGTGGCGGTAGCGGTGTCGCCCTCGGTGACCGAGGGATTGTCGATGGACAGCACCGGTGCCGCGTCGTCGTCGGTGATCTCAATGGTCGCGTCTGTCACCGTGAGCCCCGTGAGCGTGCCGTCCAGGGTGAGGGTCTCCGCGTCCTCGTCCAAGGTGTCCTGGGTGGGGGTCAGCGCGAACTCCACAAACCCACTCGACGCGCCCGCGGCAATCGTGATGCTCTGGTCCGCCACGTTCCCGTAGTCCGTGCCTTCCGTGGCGCTGTCCGTGGCCGTACCCACCGCCAGCGTCACCACTTGGGCCGTGGGAAAGGTCGAGGTGCCCTCCAGCGTCGCCGTCACCTGCACCGTCTTCTCCCCGGCCCCCTCGGCCAGGCTGCCCTGCACCGCGTCCGTGGCCGTGTCCGCGTCCACGGTCAGCGTGAGCTTGGTGGGCGCCGCGTCGTCGCTGGTCAGCGTGATGGTGGTGCCGGTTACCGTGACGTCCGCCAGCGTGCCGTCGAGGCTGATAGTCTCGTCTGCCTCATGGAACGTGTCGTTGGTCGGCGTCAGCGTGAAGTCCACGAAGGCACTGGCATCACCCGCCGGGATCGTGATGGTCTTGTTGGTGACCTCCGCGTAGTCGGTGCCTTCCGTGGCGCTGTCCGTGCTCTTGCCGACCGCCACCGTCACCGCCTTGTCGGTGGCGAAGCGCGTCGTGCCCGTGAGCGTCGCCGTCACCCGCACCGTCTTCGCGCCGTCATCCTCGGCCAGATCGCTCTGCACCGCTTCCGTCGCCGTGTCCGCGTCCACGGTCAGCGTGATCGCCGGTGCCGCGTCCTCGCTGGTGAGGGTGAGCGAGGTGCCGGCCACCACCACGTTCGTCAGCGTCCCGTCGAGACTGATGATCTCGTTTGTTTCATGGAACGCGTCGTTGGTCGGCGTCAGCGTAAAGTCCACGTACCCACTCACCTCGCCCGCTGCGATCGTGATGGTCTGGTCCGTGACCTCCGTGTAGTCGGTGCCCTCCGTGGCGCTGTCCGCCGCCTTGCCGACCGCCACCGTCACCGCCTTATCGGTGGCGAAGCGCGTCGTGCCCGTGAGCGTCGCCGTCACCCGCACCGTCTTCGCGCCGCCATCTTCACCCAAAGCGCTCTGCACCGCCTCCGTCGCCGTGTCCGCGTCCACGGTCAGCGCGAGCGCCGGCGCCGCGTCCTCGCTGGTGAGGGTGAGCGAGGTGCCGGCCACCACCACGTCCGTCAGCGTCCCGTCGAGACTGATGATCTCGTTTGCCTCATGGAACGCGTCGTTGGTCGGCGTCAGCGTGAAGTCCACGAAGGCACTGGCGGCGCCCGCCGGGATCGTGATGGTCTGGTCCGTGACCTCCGTGTAGTCCGTGCCTTCCGTCGCGCTGTCCGTGCTCTTGCCGACCGCCACCGTCACGGTCGTAGCCGTGGCGAAGCGCGTCGTGCCCGTGAGCGTCGCCGTCACCCGCACCGTCTTCGCGCCATCATCCTCGGCCAGGTTGCCCTGCACCGCGGCCGTCGTCGTGTCCGCGTCCACGGTCAGCGCGAGCGCCGCTACCGCGTCGTCGTCCGTGATGGTCCCGGTGGCCTCAGCGGTTTCGATCCGAGCGTCTCCTTCGGGCTCGCTCAGCACCACACGGAACGTCTCGGCCGACTCGTGAAAGGCGTCCTCCGTAGTAGCGACCGTGAAACTCGCCTCGGTTTCACCTTTTGCGAAGTCGAGCTTCGTAGCCGTCGTGACAGCAGAGTAGTCGTCACCGGATGCGGCGTTCACCCCATCCCCCGAATCGGCCTTGGTCTTCCAGTGCACCGAAACGACATTGTCACTGGCGCCGGTACGGGTCACCTTGAACGTGACAGGATCGCCCTCTTCCGCCGTCGCGTCCGCGATCGAGAACGCGGGCTGAACTTCGTCGTCCGTGATTTCAAGGGTCAAATCGCCGGGACTCGGGATCCCGTCGTGGCCGACCACTTTCCCGGAGACCGTGATCTCCTTGTTGGCCGCAGAACCGGAGTAGAAATCGTTGTTGTTCGCGGTGATCGTCACGGTCCCCGTGCTCGACGTCGCTCCCTTGGCAAAGCTGAGCGTCGAGTTGCTGCTCAGGGTGAAGTCCGAAGCGACGGCCGGCGTCTTCGCCACCGCCGAGACCGTCACAGTGAACGGTTCTATACTCGCCTTGCTCAACGTCCCGGATACTTTCGCAACCCCGGCGTTCTCGCCGATGGAGTCCACATCCAACTCCAGGGTCAGTTCCGGCGCTTCCAGGATGGAAACCTGCACAGGATCGGCCGTGACGCTCACATAGTCCCCACCGCGCACGCTGTGGGTGATTGTGGCCTTCTCCGTCTCGGCCTCGGAATCGGCTTCGACTGTTACTTTTTGCCAGGCAGCCCAGTTGCTCGCGTCGAATTCGAGACTGTCCGGCTCGGTCTCAACAAACTTCCTGGCCGGGACGAGCACGTCGATACGCACCTTTTCGTCCGTTCCGAGAGCGGGTTGACTTCTCAGGCGCATTTGATAGAACCGGGAAATCCCCGCCTCCACCGTCAGGCTCTTGAGCGACACTTCCACCCCGCGGGCGTCGTTATCCCTGAACTCAACCGTGGCCGGCTGGAGCGTCAACTGCGTATTCGCGCTGTCCTGCAAGACGGCAGTCGCATCAATGACGATCTCTTCATCCCCTTCGCTGACGGTGTCGTCGAGTGGAGTCACGTTGAGCGTGACTCCCGCGCTGCCACTCGTTTGGCCCGCCGGGATCCGGACCTGCTTGTTCGCCGGCGTCCACGCCGCCGTGTAGTCGCGCTCTGCCTGTGTGGAGGGGCCCTCGATCGCATCGCCGGAAACATCGAGCGTCACCACCACGTCGTTCGCAGTAGGCGAACCGCCCAGCAGCGAGGCGGTGACCGCGACGTTCTGCGCACCTCCTCCCTCAGAAACACTCGCCGGGCTGGCCGAGATCTCCACACGCGGCATGGTGTCGTTGTCTTTGATCGTGATGGACGTCGGTCTCACGTTCAGGAAAGCTGCCCTCCCGAGCACGGTGATCTCCTCATCCCCCTCGACGAGTTTGTCGTCGAGGGGCTCAAAAGTGAGGTCAATCGAGCCAGATCGCTCGCCCTTCTTCAGATGCAGGATAGGGTTAACCTGATTGTTGGTTTCTCTCGTAAAATCCAGCGAGTAATCCCGGCCCTGCGTCGCCTTGCCTCTCAGGTTGATGGCAATCACTTTATTCGCTCCGAAGACCGCGGCTGTCTCTTCGATTTCCACCTTCAGGGTTACCAACTTGGCCTCGTCGCCCTCGCGCAACTCGTTCGGCGTGGCCGTGAGGATGAGTTCCGGGGAATCGCGGAGCACGAGTTTTGCGGGCCTGACCGGATAGCTCTCGTCGCCTCCGACCAGCAGGGTCTCCTCCCCTTCCTTCAGGCCGTCGAGCAGGGCCTCGATCTTTGCGGTTCCGGTGCCTTCGACCTTTCCCTTGGGTATGGTGACCGAACCCTCCTGGATCAGCTTCCAGTCGGTGGAAGTCGTCGTACCATTCTTAATAATGATGGGGATCATGATGTCTTGTTCCGCGGGGCGCTGTCCGATATCGCTCATGAGAACCGTCAGAATCTGTTCCCCGCCACCCTCGCGAAACCCCTCCTGGACGGTCGGCTTCGCCTCGAAGGCGTGGCCGCTCCCGTAAATCGTGGTTGCGAGTGGCAATTCAATGGCCTTCGATGGGACTTTCGGCGCCGTCCAGGTTTTCTTGCTGTCTGTGGGGTCTTGTATGTCACCGCCGAAATTGAGCGCCCCTGCCCGAACCTCGATCTTCCTGTCCAGGTCGTAGTGCTGCCTTCCCACACGGTATATGCATCGAACAGTTTTCGGGTAACCAGCGAAAGATAGTGTTGCACACGTAGCCTCCACCCGGCCGCTGTCCAGGTAGAGCCGAAGTGTTGCATTGGACGGCAGACTGACGGGCCGATTGAAAATCACAAAAAAGCCCAGTGTATCGCCAGCCTCGAAGGGACGCCCCCCCGGCGGTGCTCGATTAGTACCGGCGTGAAGACCCTTGGTTATTCTCAGAGGAGTGTCCGGCGAGAATATCTCCAACCGGTTGTCCCCCCTGCTCAGCAGTCTGTAGTTACCCACATCCAAGCCAGTAACCTTCGGTTTAGCGAAAGTCACCGATGCGACACTGGTCATTGCAGGCACCGTAACACTCCAGGTAGCGCGCTTCGCGCACGAATTAGGGTTCGCGCACGTCTGGCCTCCTTCCCACCGGAAAGTATGCGTGCGAGGCGAAAACCAACTCTGCTGACTCGGCGTAAACGTGACGGTCAAACCTCCACTTGGAATCGTGTTTCCATAGACCTGCGCCTCGAAACTGATCTGGTGCTGCTGTCCTGAGGGAAGCACTCGCTGCCCCACGATACGCCAGGCAATCGTGATTATGCCGGAGGAGTTGATCCTGAACTGGGTTCTTCTGACTGTGATCGAATCACTGAGTGCTTTCGCCTCTCCCTGGATTTGGATCGCCTCGCCAAGTTCCTCCTCTGTATCTTGTGGTATTTTGAGCTTGACGGTTTGCTTCACTGTCCTCATTTCCGCCGGAATCACCAGATTCCATGGACTCGCCGGCTTATAGGAGAGATCGGTGTTGATTTTCGGCTGATCCGGAGTTACGCGGACCGCTATCGGTGCCTGTACCAGGGATCCATTGAGGACCGCCTTAATCTCCACATTCCCATCATACCCCTCGGTGAAATGGTCTGGGCTGATTTGGATCTGCACATTTGGTTTTGGATCCTTGTTTTCCAGTTCGATCTCAACCGGTACGACCGAACCAGTGACTCCAGTTAAGCCGATCCTGATCGTTTCCGTCTTCTCCCAGAAGTTGTCGTCGACAGTCTGAATACGGACTGTCTTGGTGGCGGTTAGGCTGCCCTTCGGGATCGTGAAATTCGCGCCACCAAGGGCTGCGTAGTCGTTGGCGTCGTTTCCGGATTTCCGTTTCGCGGTCCCCGTGTATCTCAAGGTTGCATTTCTGGTGGTACTAGAGGTGGTTGAAAGCGTCGCGGTGATCGTCACCTCCTGCTCCACTTTGCCTCCCGGAACCGGTTCCGAGATTTTGGACACGTCTGTCGACAAGATGATAATATTCTCAGTTTCGTCGTCGAATATATAAGCCGAGGTGCCCGTCACCGTAACGCCGTCGAGTGAACCCTCCACGCTGACGCTCTCGAGCCCCTCTTTCTTCTCGTCATCCAATGGGAGGAACTCGAACTCTACGAATCCGCTCGCCTCGCCCGCTTTGATTGTGAGATTAATAGGATCAACCCTAAGGTAGTCCGTCCCCTCAGTAGCCGAATCGCCGGCCTTGCCCACGGTTATCGCTATGTTCTTCGCCGTGGAAAAACGCGCCGTCCCGTCCAGCGTGGCCGTCACCCGCATCTTATTGGAGCGCACGTCCTCGTTCACGCCACTCTGTATTCCGTCCACCGAGGACGCGTCCACACTGAGCCTAATCGCTGTTGGCTGGGCAGCAACCGCAGAAGTCGAGCCGATCAATAGAATCGTGGAAGCTGCGATTCCGGCAAGAGCATGAATCCATGCGCGGCGCGATAAGACCCTCGACGCGGACGATCTATTGAGACCGTGCAACCACTTAGTAAGAGAATTGACGTATCCTGGCGATTTCATTTTTCCTGATTTTTTTCAAGCAAACTCCGGATAAAAATTCACCCTGAAATCTCGTAACGGACAGCTCCCCATAGCAGTTATTGCGGAGTTGCGGAGTTGCGGAGTTGCGGAGTTGCGGAGTTGCGGAGTTGCGGAGTTGCGGAGTTGCGGAGTTGCGGAGTTGCGGAGTTGCGGAGTTGCGGAGTTGCGGAGTTGCGGAGTTGCGGAGTTGCGGAGTTGCAACCCCCAAACATATCATGGATATGATCATTTTTCGTAATTCTTATAAATTTCTACGTTGAAGCATGGCTTCCCCCCCCTACTTATTTTTTTACCTAGGGGGGTACCTTCCGAGCGTATGCCCCCATACTCTTGCGAGCGTTCCTCTATATCTCCTTCCTGCTTTTCCTTTTGGGTCGTTTCATCATTTTTATGACCTATTAGTCCAGTATCATACCCCAATGCTACAGGGCATAGAGAAGTATAGAGGCTTATACTCACAATCCGCAACCTTTTCATGTATGTGTATAATATTATATATAATATTAGAGGCTTATCCTTTTAGCTTGACATGATGCCAGCCAGACGATGTTACTCATTCTTCTTCTACCCTGTGATTTCAATTAGAATGCTTGATCCTAATCAACGGTTTTGACGCTTCTCACCTTAGACAGGCGTTGACAGAATGAGGCTCTGCCCACAAGAAGGGAGGGCGAACCCCCCTTCCCCCCTTATCAGGGGGGCGAGGACCTCTGCCGTCCCTCAGGGGAGCGAGGACCTCTGCCGTCCCTCAGGGGAGCGAGGACCTCTGCCGTCCCCCTGATAAGGGGGTGTATAGACCGGGGACATAGTGGACGGGTGTTCGGGGACATGGTGGACACATGGTGAGTTATTTTGCGGGCTGGTGCAAATCCAGTTCGCGGATATATTGGTGACAAAAATAGATCCGCCACCGACCCTCTTGGGTGGTCGGCCGCAGGGCGACGGGGTAGCCGCGCAAGGCTTTGGTCACGTGGAAGGTGCGCCCGCGAAACGAGATGACGCCTTTGTCTTGCACGCGCCGGACGTGCGCGTCCGGGCCATAGTCAATGGGCGGGAGGGCCTCGGGAAACGGGCGGGGACTGGGGGTATAGCGCATCGCCGGAACCGCGAGGGCTAACGCGTCATGCGGGCGGTCCAAGTTATAGTGGTCGCGCCAGCGGTCAAAGTGCTGTTGGCAGTGGGGCAGATCGCGAAAGGTACGCTGGTGGAGTAATTCGGCCTTGAGGGTGCGATGGAAGCGTTCGTCTTTGCCCAAGGTTTGGGGGTGGGCCGGCCGGGCATGCGTGAGGGTAATGCCCAAGCGCATAAGCCAGACGGTCAGGGCCGTGAAGGGGCTGAGGGTGAGCGGCACGCCCCAAGGCGGGCCATTATCCATCAACAGGCGGGCGGGCAAGCCATAGCGGCGGAAGGTCTGCGTCAAGTGGGTTTGGACGGTGCGACCCTGTTCATTGGGACAGGCGTGCAGGCAGAGGGCGAAGCGGGAGCAGTCGTCCAGCACGGTCAGAGGATGGCACCGGCCGGTGGCCAGGGCGAAATGGCCTTTGAAATCCATTTGCCATAGGGCATTGGGCGTGGCGTGTTCGAAGCGCTGCCACGCCCGCGTGGGGGCCGGGGTGGCGGCGGGCGGGAGCCACCCGGCGCGGCGGAGGATTGCGGTGATGGTACTCGGCGCGGGGACGGGGGCAGAGCCCAAGGCCTGGAGCCGGGCGTGCAGCTTGCGGCCGCCCCAGGTGGGGTGTTGGGTGCGTAAGGCCAGGACCGCCGCTTCGAGCGCGGTGGAGGTGCGCTGAGGCATCTGGTGCGGGCGGCGGGAGTGATCGGCGAGTCCCGCGAGGCCGGCCGTCGCATAGCGAGCCAGCCATTTATAGGCGGTGGTGGGGCTGATCTCGAACCGGCGACAGAGGGCGCGGAGGGAGACCCCCGGCTGCTGGGCTAAGAGCATGAATTCGTGGCGTTGCGACATGGTCGACACCTCTTTCCAAGGCATGGCGCTCCTCCTTTTGGGGTGATGCCATGCAGCTTAAAGTGTTCACCATGTCTCCGAACAGGTGTCAACCATGTCCCCGGTCTATACAGGGGGATTGAGGGGGTTGCCTTCCAACGGCGGGGCAGTGGGGCACAAAAGGAAGCGGGAAACGTGTCAGCGAATTACTGAACACATACAAGGATGACAGAAGTTTTGTACAATTTGTACGGTTTGTCATATTTTGTACGTTTTGTACAATTTGTCACATTTTGTACGAAATGTACAAAATGTTGAAAATGTCACCATTGGTAAAACATTCTGCAACATTCATTGCCCGGAACGAGCCTGCCTTGCAACGACTGGTCGCTTCCCCCTACTGTACCGTCTTATGTCAAAAACGCGTGTGTGGTGCTATTGTTTGCTCGCGGGTACGGCGTATTCACTGTCCGTTTCCAATCTGATTGACGGGATTCCCTGGGGCCTGTTCGCCTGGATTGCCCTCCTCCCCCTTCACCGCGTCCTGACCGGCGTCACAACGGGTCAAGCTTTCCGGCGTGGCTGGCTGGCCGGCTTCCTGGCGTTTACCGGTACGATGTATTGGGTGGTGACCGCCATGCACCTCTATGGCAAGGTCCCCCTGCCCGTCAGCATCGTCCTCATGCTTCTCTTAGCGGGATACCTGGGACTCTACGTCGGCCTGTATACCTGGGGCTTTGTCCGGCTTGAACAACGATGGCCTGCCGCAACCTGGATCGCCGCCCCCTGCTTGTGGGTCTCCCTGGAGTACACACGGACCCACGTGTTCAGCGGTTTACCCTGGGGCCTGTTGGGGTACTCCCAATTTCAATGGTTGTCGCTCATCCAGATCGCCAACATCACCGCCGTCTACGGCGTGTCATTTCTCATCGTACTGGTGAACGTCTCAGTGTTTTTGCTCATCAGGTGGGTGTTGACCGAAAATCCGCAACGTGCGCTTCGGCCCTGGCTTCCGCTCGCCGTAACCGTTGCAGCCCTCCTCGGGGTCTGGCTCTATGGAATGAGCCAACTGCACGTGTCACCCGTGGACAGGCTCACCGTCGGGATCGTGCAAGCCAATATCGACCAAGCGCACAAATGGGATCAAGCTTATCGCGTGGAAACATTGGAACGATACCGACGGCTTACGGAAACCGTCAGCCCCCAGTCAGAGTTGATCCTGTGGCCTGAAGCCGCCACGCCTTTTCTGTTTGAACAAGAACCGGACTATCAATCGCTCGTGACCGGGATAACGAAAAACGCCGAAGTGCCGCTCGTGTTCGGAAGTCCGGCCCTCCGGCGTCAAAGCGACGGGACTCCGTACCTGCTCAACAGCGCGTATCTTTTAAACCCATCAGGAGAAATTTCCGGCCGGTACGACAAGCAGCATCTCGTTCCTTTCGGCGAATACATTCCGCTGCAACGGATACTTTTTTTCCTGGACAAATTGGTCGTCGGCATCGGTGATTTTGAGCCGGGACCGGGTCCAACCCTGCTCGACTTTGAACGGGGACCAGACGGACGGCAGACCCGATTTGGGGTGGCGATCTGCTTCGAAGTTATTTTTCCGGATCTTGTGCGTCGACTCGCTCTTGAAGGTGCGAATTTCCTCGTGACGATCACCAATGACGCCTGGTTCGGAAAAACCGTGGCCCCGCATCAACATTTCGGTATGGCCGTCTTCCGCGCCGTGGAAAACCGCATGGCGTTCGCCCGCGCCGCCAATACCGGCGTGTCGGGATTCATCGATCCGACCGGCCGCATTCTCACGACGACGCCCATTTTTGCCGAACGCGCCGTCATCGGCTCGATCCCCCTGGGCGCGCCTTCGACGGTTTATACGCAATTTGGCGACGTGTTTGCGTGGGCCTGTGTTATAATGGCCTTGATTTTGTTATCGTTTGCCCGTTTTATCGACGGACCATCCGCGGGGAACACCCGCTTTTCAACGCGACGCAAAGGAGCCAGGCATGCTTGAGGACATTCGAACCCGTCTGTACACCACCGGAAGCCACGTCAAAGATTTACGGAGGCGTCTTTGACCTGACTCGACTACAACGTGAACTCGAGGAACTCGAGCAGGAAAGCGCTCAACCCGATTTCTGGAAACACGCGCACGTCGCTGCTAAGGTGGGACGGCGCAAAGCCACGATTGAACGGGACCTCGCCCGCATCACTGACTTCGAGCAAAGGCAGGCCGACCTGGAAGCCACGCTCGAACTCATCGGGACGGAGGATGATGCCGAACTCCACGCTGAATTGACCCAGGGCCTTGAAACGCTGGAAACGCTCCTGGAAAACCTGCGCACGGAGCAGTTGCTGGCCGGCGAACATGACGCGCGATCCGCCATCCTGGGGATCAATCCCGGTGCCGGCGGCACGGAATCGCAGGATTGGGCCCAAATGTTGATGCGGATGTTCGTCCGGTGGGCCGAGGATAAAAAATTCAAGGTCGGCAGCCTCGACATCCAACCCGGTGACGAAGCCGGCATCAAAAGCGCCACGTTGAGTATCGAGGGCCCGTATGCCTACGGCTACCTGAAATCGGAAGCCGGGGTGCATCGTTTGGTGCGGATTTCTCCGTTCGACGCCAACAAACGGCGCCATACGTCGTTTGTCGCCGTGTCGGTCTATCCCGAACTGGATGACGACGTCACAGTCGAGATCGACGACAAAGATCTGAGGATCGACACGTTTCGCGCAGGCGGGGCGGGCGGGCAAAACGTCAATAAAGTCGAAACCGCCATTCGCGTGACGCACGTCCCCAGCGGGATCGTCGTGCAATGTCAGAACGAGCGCTCGCAATTGCAAAACCGCATGGGCGCCATGCGCGTCCTGAAAGCGAAGTTATATGAGTTGGAACAACGCAAAAAGGAGTCCGAGTTTCAAACCATCGTCGGCGAAAAAAAAGACATCGCCTGGGGCAGCCAGATCCGGTCATACGTGTTCCAACCGTATCAAATGGTCAAGGATCACAGGACGAATCACGAGTCCGGAAACGTCTCGTCGGTCATGGATGGAGACCTCGACTCCTTCATCGAAGCCTACCTGAAGCAGGCCGCCGCGGGTTCATGATAAGGGGCGCATTTCCGGAGAGGGTTGGGGTGAAGGGGAAACCTTCGACGATTGCGTGAACACGTGCAGGAACGATCTGATGGATGAATCGAACGAACAGCGCGCACAGCGCATTCAAAAACTCGACGTGCTGAAATCCATGGGGGTGCCACCCTACGGCACTCGCTTCGAGACGACGCACCGCGTCGTGCGCCTCCTGGAAGCACACGGGACAACGGGCAAAGACGAACTCGATCAACGGTCAATCGACTGCCGGGTCGCGGGACGCATCGTGGCGCTTCGCCGGTTCGGCAAGGCGGCGTTCGCCTCGCTCCAGGACGGCGCACACCGGCTCCAGGTCTATTTGAAAAAAGACGTGTTGGGCGACGACGCCTATCGCCTGTCGCAGGAATTGGATCTGGGCGATTGGATCGGAGTGGACGGCCGGCTGTTCCGCACGAAAACCGATGAGTTGACCGTCGAAGTGCGCACGTTGACCTTTCTCTCGAAAGGGCTTCGTCCCCTTCCGGAAAAGTGGCACGGCCTGACGGACATTGAAACCCGGTACCGCCAACGCTACGTGGACTTGATCGCCAATCCGAACGTCCACGCCGTATTTGAAACGCGCAGCAGGATCATGGCAGGCATCCGCGCCTATTTGACCGAACACGGGTTCCTCGAAGTGGAAACGCCGATGATGCAGCCCATCCCCGGGGGAGCCACGGCCCGCCCGTTTGTGACGCACCACAACGCACTCGACCGGGATCTCTACCTGCGCGTCGCGCCGGAACTCTACCTCAAACGATTGATTGTGGGCGGATTCCAACGCGTGTTTGAAATCAACCGGAACTTTCGCAATGAAGGCATCTCTACCGTCCACAATCCGGAATTCACCATGCTGGAGTTTTACCAGGCCTATGCCGATTACCGCGACCTCATGGCATTGACCGAAGACCTGTTCGGCACGCTCGCGCGTACCCTCCTCGGCACCACGACGTTGGAATATCAGGAGCATGCGATTGACCTGACTCCCCCGTGGCGCCGGCTTCCCTATTTCGAAGCCATCGTCGAATACAATGCCCTTGATCGCGACGTGCTCGAAGATCAGAACGCGGCAACGGCGGCGGCCCGTCAACTCGGGTTGGACGTTCCAAAAGACGCTTCTTTGGTCGGAATCCTGAACCTGATTTTTGAGGAAACCGTAGAACACCGGCTGACCCAACCCACGTTTATCACGGATTACCCCACGGAGATCTCGCCCCTCTCACGCAGGAAGGACGCAAACCCACGCCTCACCGACCGATTCGAATTGTTTATCGCCGGACGCGAACTGGCGAACGGGTTTTCCGAGCTGAACGACCCGCTGGATCAACGTCAACGCTTCGAAGCCCAGGTCGCCCAACGGGAAGCCGGCGACGATGAAGCGCATTACTTTGACGAAGATTTCCTGCGCGCCCTGGAATACGGGATGCCGCCGACGGCGGGAGAAGGCATCGGCATCGACCGGCTCGTGATGTTGTTGACGAACCAGGCCTCGATCCGCGACGTGATTCTCTTTCCGCAACTTCGACCGGAGAAACCATCGTGACCTTGCCGTATGAAATCTTCGTGGGGCTCCGGTATCTGCGGGCCAAACGGCGAACCCGGACCATATCACTCAACACCTTCATTTCGATCACCGGCATTACGTTGGGTGTCGCCGCGCTCATCGGGACCCTCGGGATCATGACGGGTTTCAAGGAGGACATGCAGGCGAAGATTCTGGGGACGACCTCGCACGTCGTGGTCCAGCCCCGGGGGAAGCAAACGCTGGCCGACTATGAAGACCTCGTTCACCAGGTCGAGGAAGTCCCCGGAGTGATAGCGGCCACGCCGTACATTTACCAACAGGTGCTACTGACATCAAAAACCAGTGTGCGCGGGATTGTCCTGCGCGGCATCGACCCGCATAAAGAGGCCGAAGTCACGGAACTGGCCAAAAACGTGAAGTCCGGCACGCTACAGGATTTGGCCGTTCGGCAGCGACCGGAATCTGCTCCACCCGGCGCGCCTACCCAAGCCGGCCGGAAACCCGGCATCATCGTCGGTAAGGAACTGGCCCTGCGGCTGAGGGTCAACGTCGGTGACCGGATCAACGTCGTGTCCCCCGTGGGCCCGATCAGCGCGTTGGGAATGACGCCGAAAATTCGCCCGTTTCAGGTCGTCGGCTTGTTCAAGTCCGGCATGTATGAATATGACTCCTCTCTGGCCTTCATCTCGTTGGAAGAGGCTCAACAATTTTTCAGTCTCGGGAAAACCGCGACGGGCATCGAAGTCAAAGTGGAAGACGTGTTCACCGCCGACGCCGTGGCCAAAAAGATCGCGGCACAAATCGGAAAGGGATATATGGCGAGAGACTGGATGCTGTTGAATCGAAATCTCTTTTCGGCCCTGCGTCTCGAAAAAACCATGATGTTTTTGTTGTTGGTCCTGATTACCCTGGTCGCCTCCTTCAACATCGTGGGGACACTCACCATGATCGTCAACGAGAAGCAACGCGAGATCGCCATCCTGAAAGCCATGGGCGCCACCCCCCAGGCGATCATGCGGATCTTCATGTTGAACGGCGTGGTCATCGGCCTCACCGGCACGGCGATCGGCATCCCCCTGGGATACACCTTTCTCTACCTCATCGAAAATTATTTTACCTTCGATCAAACCGTGTATTTCCTTTCACGCATTCCGGTCCACGTGAAGGCCTGGGACGTCTTCCTTGTATCGTTTTCCGCCATTCTGATCAGCTTTGCCGCCACGCTGTATCCTTCGTGGCAGGCCGCCAAGTTGGCGCCGGTCAGCGCCCTTCGATACGAGTAACGTCCATGAGTCCTTCTTCCGGTTCAGCACCATCCCTTCTTCAAGTGAACGATTTGTCCAAATCGTTCGTCCTGGGCAATCAAACCATCGACGTCCTGAAAGGCGTTAATCTCGAAGTCCGGCAGGGCGAGCTTCTGGCCATGCTTGGGGCTTCGGGAGCAGGGAAAAGCACTTTGCTCCATATTCTGGGAACCCTTGATCGACCGACGCGAGGCACCGTGTGCTATGAATCTCAGGATATCTTCCGTTTGTCGGAACAAGAACTCGCCCGGTTTCGAAACCGGCGCATCGGGTTCGTGTTTCAATTTCATCACCTCCTGCCTGAATTCACGGCCCTCGAAAACACGTACATGCCCAGCCTGATGCAAAAACGGCCAGTCGCACAATGTGTCGAGGAAGCCGGCGCACTGCTGTCGCAAGTCGGGCTGGAACACCGCTTGCATCACAAACCCGGTGAACTGTCCGGGGGGGAACAACAACGGGTGGCCGTGGCACGCGCACTCATTCACAACCCGGACCTGGTCCTCGCAGACGAGCCGACGGGAAATTTGGATACGCATACCGGAGAAGCCCTGTTCGCCCTGTTGAGAGAATTGAATCAGAAACACAAGACCGCATTCGTGATCGTCACCCACAACGAACGCCTCTCTGCACAAGCCGATCGCTCAATCCACATGGTGGACGGCCGGATCGTGAACAGCCGCGGGAAGTAGACCCCCTCCTTCCGTCATCCTCGACATTTTCAATCGAGGATCCAGGGTTTTTGCATTTTCCTTCGTTAGTGAAGAGAACAACGCTGGATCCTCGCTTTCCCGGAGTTACTCTTGTCAGGCGTGAATCTTTTAACTATCCTACGGTCTTCAAATTTACCGGGTCGCCTCAGAGAGCGACACAAGCGGGAAAAAGGAAAACACACCCATGCGAAACCATCGACACCGGATACCCGGTACGTTGCCCACTGTCGTGCTAACCATGCTCCTGGCGCTTCCGGTCATACCGGCGACAAGTACGGCATCTGCCAATGACGGACGCTTCTACGTCGGCGTAACGGTCCCCGTGGAACGGGTTGATGCCTCCTACAACAAAACCGTCGACAATACCCAATCGAGCAACCCGCGAAGAGGCCAGACGTTTCAGGATCATGATTCCGACGATACCTTCGCCTATGGAATCGGTTTTCTGGCCGGCTACCGGATCCCGCTGCTCAGCGATGAGGACGGGTTTTACGTCAGCACCGAGATCGACCTTGCGTTTCACGGCGGCCAGGTGAAGGGACAGCTTCCGGGGAAGGGAGAGTCACCGGGACGTAACCAACCCGGTGAAAGCTGGCCGGACCGCTGGTCCTTTGAAAAAGACAGGAGCTACGGTCTCACGATCAAGCTGGGCGGCAGCCCAGGCGTGCTGCAATCATGGGACACAAGCGTCTACGTCCTCGGCGGTATCCGGCTCATCCAGGCACAGTTTGCGAACCACTACCGGGGCTGCCTGGCTCTCGTGGACTGCACCTCGACAACCCAGCCGGAATTTGTAGAGGGGACGACCAGCCGCGACCTGGATTATACGGCTTGGACGTACGGCGCCGGTGTGGAAAAGATGCTGAGCAAGCAACTCGGGCTTCGCGTCGAAACGCGCTACACGCAGTACAACAGCCAACGCTGGGTCGAATTGTTCAGCGACGTGGGAGTCCGCGTCCCGACGAATATTGACGCGGATGACGTCGGCCTCCTGATGAGCCTGGCGTGGTATTTCTGAAGTTCCGGTCCGGTCCGGTCGACCTCAATACCGGAGCCGATTCTTCATGATGGCCCGACGGAATGGGCTTATTGGGGGGCTGCCGTGATTCTGTCCTTGATCACGTCGAAGGTGGCTTTGGGCACCACTTTTTTGGAGACCAATTCTCCGCGAAGCCGATAGGGACGGTTCGAAACAACCTTGTCGGCCACTTCCTTGGTTAATCCCAGAAACAACTCCAAGTCATTCGCAGAAGCTGCATTGATGTTGACGGGTGTCGCGGTCCCATTTAACGGTACGGCGACGGGAGGTGGGGCCGGCTTGGACGTAGACGACCCGGATGCCAGAGGCGGGCTCTCCATGCCGGTCTTTTTCGAGGCCTTGGAAGCCTGTGCCGCGCTTCGCGCTACGGCTGCACGGGCTTCTTTAAGATCTTGTTCATAGCGGCGCACCGTATCCCGCAAGGCGCGGTTCTGGCTTTTCAACTGTTGATGCACGCGCTGAACTGCACGAAGTTTACTGATCATCACTTCACGGTCCCTCTGCAACTCCGCCTCACGAGTGGCGAGCAGGTCCCGTTCGCTTTGTTGCCCCTCCTTGATCTGGTGAATTTCGGCACTCAGCATTTCCAAATCGAGAGCCGCCTGCTGATGATCGGCTTGTAATTTGTCATTTTCCTGTTCCAGGGACGCATACCATATCCGGCTTTTTTCCAGTTCCGTCTTGGCGGCTTCCATTTCGGTTACGGCCGTTTCATATTTGCTCTTGGTGACCATACAACCGCCCAGGAACAGGCCGGCACTGCAAAGGAGGCTCACTCCCCACGTCCCGTACCGGCAAACCCGGTCACGCCCGGCATTCTCATTTGTTCTTTTCGGCATCAAAACCGCCATTTCGTCCGACTGAAAACGTACCGGCTTCGCTTGGAATCCATGGTATTTACTATGAAATCCCTGGTATGTTTTGTCAATAGGTCACGCGATACGGCTTCGACCGGCATCATCGCACTGCTCCCCATAAGCACGCACGAACCGCCGCCGTCACCCATGGAACAATTCGGACCAGGCATAGCCGTTCTGCTCGGCATTTTGGAAGGACTCACCGAGTATCTTCCTATCTCATCGACCGGCCATCTCATTCTTGCCGGGCACTGGTTGGGATTCACCGGTCACGTGGCGGTCAGCGTCGAAATCTGCATCCAGTTCGGGGCCGTACTGGCCGTCGTAGCCTACGAACGCGCCAAAATCCGTTCCTTGCTGAGTCACGCTAACCGGGAACGGCGCGACCTGCGACACAACCTTGAAACCTCCACCTCTTCCTTGATGGATTTGGTCGGAACGTCAGTTGACACTCACACGCATCTCTGGTTTCTCATTGGCTTGGGCGCGGCCTTTTTGCCTGCGGCATTGGTGGGATTATTGACTCATGAGTGGATCGAGGAGCACCTCTTCTCCCCTCGAACCGTGGCCCTGAGTCTCATCCTCGGCGGGATCATCATCCTGATCGTGGAAACCTGGCCCAGAACCGTGCGTTGTACGGTATTGGAACACACCGGCCTGTCTCGGGCCGTGGGAGTCGGGCTCGCCCAGTGCGTGGCGCTGATCCCGGGCATGTCGCGCTCGGGCTCGACTATTGTGGGAGGACTGCTCCTGGGGTTGGACCGAAAAGTTGCCACGGAATTTTCCTTCTTTCTGGCGCTTCCAACCATGTTCGCTGCCACCGGCTACAAATTTGTACAATCGTACCACCTCTTCAATACCCAGGATCTCCTGGCGCTGTTCATAGGCATGGTAGTGTCCTTTCTGGTGGCCTGGGCCGTCATTGCGGCGTTTCTCTCCTACGTCAAACGGCACACACTCAAGGTATTCGGCTATTACCGCGTGGGGCTCGGGATCATTATTCTCTTCGCGGTGTAGAAATAGAGCAGAAAGTGCGTCCACGCTGGCTGGCATTGAGCTACTTCGCTACCCGATCCTTGGCATGACGACGGATCCGTGAGTGGATTTTTGCGCCATTTTCGACCAATTCCTTGGACAGTTCATACGCCTTTTGGGCATTCATCCAGAAGTCCGGGGTTTGGCCGAAATACGCGCTCAGCGCGATGGCCGTCTCCGCCCTTATCCCTCGCCGCTCATGAACAATCTCATGAAGCCGCGTCGCCGGCAAGCCAATGTCTCGAGCAACACCATTGACGCTTAGCCCCATATCTTTGATCTGCTCAAGCAACAACGAACCGGGGTGTACGGCGATACGATTCGCGGGCACACTGATCATGTTCTTGCTCCATTCTTTAATCGTAGTGGTTGTTCAATTCTACATCGAAGGCATCTCCATCTCTCCAGACAAAACAAATGCGCCAGCCCCGCGAGATACGAATGCTGTGCTGTCCTTCGCGATCACCCTTAAGCCTTTCGAGATGGTTACCAGATGGCACTCGCAGATCATTGATGGTGGCCGCGTAGTTGATCCGGTCCAGTTTGCTCTGCGCCCGTTTCAAAAGTGTTACCGGAAAAGACCTTTCTCTCACGCCGTTAAAAATGTTCAAGGTACGCCTATCGGCAAAGGACCTGATCATACGATTCCTCTATTACGATAAACGTAATGTACCGGGAATACAAGAAGACGCTCAATGGCATCTGGAACCGCAAAAAATCTGCCAATCAGGAGCAATAATACCCGGGACGGCGGTCTTTCAATAGTTCGTTGTAGGGGTTGATCGACTTGTTGCGGGCTTCGTCCACGTCGATTTCGACCACCGTGAGCTCGGGCGTATCGGCGGAAGCCCGGGAAAGAATGCGGCCCGTCGGTGAAACAACTTCACTTTTCCCGATGAAGGTCAGGGGCGGTTTGCCTCCCCTGGCTTCCTGGCCGATTCGATTGGCCGTGATGCTGAAGACCCGGTTTTCCAAGGACCGCGTCACCATGGCATCGGGGCAGTGGGGCAGGATGAGATTCGATGGATGACACACAATATCCGCCCCTTGTAGAGCAAGGGTACGGGCGGCTTCAGGGTAATACCAATCAAAACAGATCATCACTCCAATGCGAGCCGGACCAATGTCCCAGACCTGAAACCCTGAGTCGCCCGGGCTGAAGAATAACGTTTCCTCATAGAACAGATGCGTCTTGCGGTAACTGCCCAGGAACCCCGAAGGCCCCACCACCATCGCCGAATTGTAGCACTGTCCCCCGGCCTGCTCAGGCAACCCCACAACCAAATGCATCCCATGCCGGCGGGCAAGCTCGATACAGGCTTGGGTCGTGGGGCCATCCGGAATCCGTTCCGACAACTCGATGACTTCCTCCCGGCTGACGAATTGATACCCGGAAAAGGCAAATTCCGGCAGAACGAGCAAGTCGCAGTCCAACGAACCCAGCCGGGAAGCCACCTGCTCGATATTGCGTTGGACTTCCCCGAATTCAGGATATGTTTGAAAATACCCGGCTTTCATCAGTTGTCTCTTTGAAGGCACCCTGTCTCCAAAACAAAAACGGGCAGGAACCTCCTGCCCGTTTTTTCAAATCACCTTGACCTGACCGGATTCAATCAATGGACTTCCTTCAGGTGCATGACGGCGCTTTTCGCGTGCTTGGTCGCGACCTCGGCATGACCTTGGCCGCCATGCGCGATGGCTTCCTTCAATTCGCTGACGCCTTCATCAAGATGAGGATTCTTGACTTCTTTCTGAGCCATTTCGGCATGGCTCAGCGCTTCCTGCGCATGGCCGACCACGGCATCCGCATGCCCCATACCGCCATGTTTGGCCGCTTCTTCCGCATGCGCAATCGCTTCAGCCACATGCGGATTCCCATCGGCGAACGCCGGTGCCGCCATCAATACAAACAACGCCGAAACGGCCAATGCGGCGAACAAAAGGTTCTTCACCATTCCACACCTCCTCATTAAACGGTTAGAGAAATGATCGTTCCCTGATTACGTGCTTCTATTCTGATATCCTCGCATGCATCCGCGTTTTCTTCAAGACGCCTCTTCTTCTTTACCCGTGACCTGGTAGAGCAACTTCATGTCTTTTTCGGCGGGAGCCGCAAAATCCCGGCTCCACTCCCACCAGGATCCCGGATAATTTCGTACCCGCTCATAACCCGCCAACTTCAGTAAAAAATACACCCACGCCGACCGAAGACCGCCCAAACAATAGGTAATCACTTCCTGTTGTTCGTTCATGCCAAATGCATGAAACATTTCCCGAAGAGCAGACACGGGCTTGACCGTAGCGTCCTGACGGAGAAACCCGTTCCAGGGGATATTGACCGAGGATGGGATATGCCCTGGTCTCGGCAACCCGTCGATTTCCTTGCCCGCGTATTCCTCGACACTCCGGGCATCCACGATCACCGTGTCCCGATGGGGACTTTTGACCAATTTTTTCAATTCCTGTTTGTCGATCATCACGTCCGGCTGAACCGAAGCCGTAAAGTTGCCCGGCTTGAGACGAACCGGGTCATGTTCATAGCGTCGATGTTCGGACGTCCATTTGGGCCAGCCTCCGTCCAGGACCTTGACACTTTTGTGTCCAAGATACTGCAACATCCAAAACATCCGGCCTTCGTCGCCCCAATTATCAAAGGGATTGGAATACACCACGACGTCAGTCGAATTGTTGATCCCCAAGGCCTGCAACCGTTTCTCCAACCGGGCGACGTCGGGATCCAAGAGGCCTTTGGCCGTGGCCTGAGGATCACTGTATTCGTGCCAGGTACTATGCACGGCCCCGGGGACGTGCGAGGTGTACGCACCCTGGCCGCGCACGTCAATGATCACCAAATCCTCCCGGCCAAGATTGAGGGCCAAGGTTTCCGTATCGATGAGGTACGTGCTCCACATAAATCAACCTATCGTTAAAAGCTCCTGATGACCCCGCGGGGGGGCAGATTCCTCGGGATGAACCCCGTTCTCCGGAGCGGCGCATCCCAACTGTGTCTCGACCGGCGTTTCCGCATGCAACGCCGTTTTCAACGTATCATTCAGCGGAAATTGCCGCGTATAGATCGTATACCGGTATGGGTCATTCGACCGCAACCCATAGGTTTCCCGCAACATGGCATGCTGGCCGTCGGTTAAAATATGATACCGGACCCGGGCTTCCACCACCAGGTCTGGCCGGTCTTCCGGAACGTTATAGAAAAACTCATAAGCACGGCTGGCCAACGGCAGCAGACGGTTGTCATACACCTCCAGAATGACGGGTTGCCAGAGAATCCATCGCCCCATCGTGTCGATTTGCTGATCGAGAATCCGGCCTGCCGGATCCTTGACGTAGAATTCCACGGTAAAGTGACGATCGGGATCGCCCGTGGGAATCTTGTGCCCGGCCCCGGCGTTGATCAGGGTCAAGGTCATCCTGACGGTTTCGCCTGGCTTGGGGTTGGGAGGATCGGCCCTGACCTGGATCGCGACGGCCCGTTTGATCATGTCAGGATCATGCCCGCCGCGCCAGAGATGGCGGCGGCCCTGCCGAATGGGCCCGCCCTCGGCCACCGGACGGAACACTTCCGGCATGTGACAATGCTGGCACGTGAACCCCTGCTCCTTCATGAAAAACTCGCCCTCATATTCCGCGTAGGTGCCGCAGGGCCCTACGTTATAAAATTGAAAGGGCCCGGAGACCACGTTGTGACATCGATAACATATTGCCGTCGTGCGAAAGGCGGGATCATATTCCGTGGGGTGGGGAGCCGCCGAATCGTCAAACGGTCCCAGGATCTTGCCGTCGCGCACGTGACACGCCGCGCAGGTGACGCCTTCCGCCTGATAAGCCATGTCGTAATGCGGGTTATCGACCTCGACCGCCTTTTCAACTCTATTGTTTGGGATCTCTTTGATAAGCGTGGGTTGCTGGTTTTCCAACGGCGTATGGCAGTTGAGACAGACCCAGACGTACCCGTCTTTTTTCCAATAGGCCTGGAAAAACGGATCTTGATAGGCATGGGCATGAATACTGGTCTTCCATTCTTCATAAATCGCCTGATGGCATTGTCCGCATGACTCCGCGCTCAACGAGTCCAACCCCGCCGGAACATCCTGGAATGGAATGGCATGGGCATAGTCGTCGCGTAATCCGAAAATAACGGTGGGCCGGACCTCCGTATAAAAATAATAGAGCAGGCCGGGAACGGCCACCAACAGACCCAACAGGACAACCCACCGACCGCGGCCCCGTCGTCTTCGTCGCGTGCTTGCCATGCGTTACGCGTCCATCAATGCCAGAATATGTTGTTCAACCGAAGCGGCAAGCGCCCTCAGGTCGTAGCCGCCTTCCAGGCAAGCCACGATGCGACCCTGACAATGGGGTTGAGCAATGGACCCCACAATGCGAGTCAGTTCGCCGTACCCTTCATCCGTGATAGCCATGCTTGCCAGAGGATCATCCCGGTGGGCATCGAATCCGGCCGAAATCAGCACGAACTCGGGCTGAAACGCGGCCGCCGCCGGAACCAACGCGTTGAGAAAAATTTTCCGGTACTCATCCGTCCCCTGCCCGCCGTACAGGGGCACGTTGATGGTTGCCCCTTCTCCTTTACCCCGGCCGCGTTCAGTTTCCGCACCGGTCCCGGGATAATGGGGGTACTGGTGCGTGCTGAAAAACAGAACCGACGGATCGTCTTCAAACGCGTGTTGCGTGCCGTTGCCGTGATGCACGTCCCAGTCCACGATCAACACGCGCTGGAGACCATAACGTTCCTGGATATACCGCGCCGCAATCGCCACGTTATTATACAGGCAAAATCCCATGGCGCGATTGGCCTCGGCATGGTGCCCCGGCGGACGAACCGCACAGAAGACTTGATCAACCCGGTTCGCCATAATGGCATCAACGGCCGCCAGCGCTCCACCCGCGGCAAGACGCGCGGCAGGCAACGAGCCGGGCGAGAGCGAAGTGTCGAGATCGAGCGAGGCATAGCCCGTACTCGGGGCCTTGTCTTCCAGCCGCCGTACGTAGGCCGGATCATGAATGCGGGTAATCCATTCCTCTTCGGCTTCGCGTGGAGGAATCCGGATCACCTTCGCGATCGTCCCAGTGGATTCGAGTCGAGCCAGGATGGCTCGCAGCCGCTCCGGCGACTCCGGATGTGACCGGCCCATATCATGTTCCAGATACGCCGGATGCGTCACAATTCCCACGCGGCCCATACAAAATCCTTAAGAATGAGGTTTTTCGCGCAAGCCTGGCCCATTTCACTCTCTCCCCTTGTGCTCGTTTACCCTCTCCCCTTGAGTGTGCAGACCGGAGTCAAGGGTGAGGGATGAGGAGTGAGGGGTGAAGGATGAGAGAAGAGAAAACGGGAATCGGATGGTAGCACAGGGTCCGTGGTTAGACAACGCGAAGACCACTCTGCTACAGTCCGCGAACAAAAAGCGCACCAAGGACGTTTACACACATTCAACAGGAACCACTATGGCAGATCCCAAGATCGAGAAGTTCAAGAAAGTCCTACAAATGGATCCTCATGACGAGACCCTTTGGTTCGGGTTGGGCAAAGCGTATATGGGGGACGAAAATTGGGAAGAAGCCGTCTCCGCTCTGGAAAGCTGCCTCAAGGTGAAACCCACCTACTCCGCAGCCATTCTGGCGTTGGCGCAATCACTCAAGCACGCCGGCCAACCCGATCGATGCCGCACGGTCTGCGCGCAAGGCATCGACGTCGCCACGGCCAACGGCGACCTGCTCGTGATCAAAAACCTCGAAGAACTCCGGGATTCGCTCCCTCAAGCCTCTTCTGAATAAGAAGCTGAGGAACCCGACAGCCCGTCAAAGTAGCGAGACAAATCCACGTTACCGCCGGAGATGATCACACCCACACGCTGAAAGTTCTCGCACTTCAGAAACACGGTGGCATGTGAATGGGCGTCGAGTTGCCGGGAAGTCAGGACAGGTGTTTCACGGGCAATGCCCTTTATGCGGGCCGCCGCGCGTTCCACGTCATGATAAATAGGAAGAGCCACGACCGGCCCATTTGGGGATCACCGCTATCCCGGGGAAGATGATTTGAGGAACAGCAAGGGATGACCGTGCCCGCAGATCGTGAAGTTCAACGGTCACGCGGCACCCAATTTTCAACCTTCAGGCGCGGGGCCTTGCTGAAATGTTTGACGTTGTTCGTGACGACAATGGCGTCCCGACTCAGCGCGTGCCCGGCAATCATGGTGTCGTTCAGCCCAATGGGAGAGCCTTTCTTGTATAAATACGCCTGCAACGTGGCAAAAGTCTCCGCGGCTCCGGCATCCCACGGCAAGACGTCATCCAGACGTTCAACAAACTCGGCCACCAGTTTCCGGTGTTTCCGTTTACTGTCGGAACGCTCTGCCCCAAGCAGCAATTCGGCGTACGTAATGGCTGAAATCGTCAGGCTGTGTCCTTCCCCCGCCGTGACCTGCATGGACGCCAATAGTGATTCGGGACGTCTTCTGATCACGTAACTGCACGTATCCGTGTCCAACACGTACAAACTCAAAAATTCACTCTCTTGCCATCCAGCAGTGAAGGGCGCACCGGCATGAAATCATCATCGGCGGCGGGAAGCGCGGCATACGAAACCCAGCTTTTTCTGAGGGGAAGCAGCACAACGGCGTTGCCTTCCTTGCGGATGCTGATCTCGTTGACGCCTTCAAACTCGAATTGTTTGGGCAGCCTGACTGCCTGGTTTTTCCCATTCTTGAACAATTTGGCCGTTCTCATCACTCACACCTCTATCGGAACGATTAACCTTGGACCAGCGTAAACCCAGCATTGGCATATGTCAAGCATATGCTTTTGCATGAAGAGCCAATTCCTGGCTTGAAACGGGACCGGCTTTACCGCGACGGGACCGAACGTTTCAGATCGGGAGTCAGTTCCTCCAGGCGGAATTGCTTGGGGAGCAGGACCGGTACCACCAGGGCGACGGGGTCGCCGCGTTTCAGCGTCGTGGGTTTTTCCAATTGCAGGAGGACGTTGGCCACAAACGCGTCGTAATCCGGAAGGAAATCATACAGATTGGGCGTGAGTTTGTATTCCTGTGACTTGATCCCTTCCCAGACGGAAAACGTGCGTTCAGGGTAATGATAAAAGTGGTTGGGAATATCCTTCAGCATGATGCCGATCTGTTTGGGATAATAAAACCGGATGCCGCAACAGAGCTTGGCGTAACCGCTGTTCAAAATCGTGTCCACGTACATCCCGGAAAAGGATTTGTAGCCCAGCAGCCGTTCCTCCGGAAGGATTTCGGGTGCCTGCCATTTCAAACCGTCTTTCGTCCGCCGAATCTTGCAATCCACCGGACACCGGACCAGCCACCCGTACTGGCCCACCATGCGCACCGGGCCGCAATCATCAGGAAGCACTTTGTACCCGCTGGCAGCCAGTTCACGCTGCTCGTGTAGCGGCATATTGGTCATCAACGGCCGGTGGGAATGGAAATCGAGTTTTAACCGTTCCGGCGCAATAGCAGTCGTGTACTCACGCTCCCAATACACGGTCCATTGAAAGTGATCAGGCAGTTCGGTCATCACATCGGTTCCATTCTGTCTGGTTCCCGCTTAACCACGACCCGCACCTGCATGCTGAAACCCATAAGGGCAAGAGGAGGGAGACCATTCGATGACGGATGGTGAAAAAAACGGACATGGACGGATACGAAGACACGGGGAAGGAACGGCAGGAACCCGTAGGCGGGCAGCCGTTTCGATCGTTACATGCGCTCGGTTTCTTCTTCCATGTGTTCTTCCACGGAAACATGGGTCAGGGTGCCGCGATAGTCACAGCGATGGCAGCGCACGCGCCATTCCTCGACCCAGCGTTCCTGAACAAAAGTTTGATTGCACTTGGGACAGACAAAGACCCCTTTGACGTAATGGACTTGCCGCTTAAACTTCATGCTTTTCCTCCTTCGGCAATCAACGAACGTAACCGGCAATCAAACCTGCCATAGGGGGTTTCTCTTTTGCAACGTAGGCCGACATCAGTGCCGTTCCTCAAGCGAGAGCCCTTATTCCTGTGAAGCCGGTTTACCGGGGGAACCGCGGCGACGTTTTCTCGGGAACCGCTCGTCGTGGACTTGCTTCAGCCGCTTGTGTTCCACGTGCGTGTAAATTTGAGTGGTGGCAATGCTGACGTGGCCCAGCATCATCTGAACGGCGCGCAGGTCGGCGCCGTGCTCCAGCAGATGCGTGGCGAACGAATGACGCAACATGTGTGGAGAGATCGGCTTGTGAATGCCGGCTCGCACTGCCCGCCGCCGGAGAATGGTCCAGAAGCTTTGTCTCGTCATGCCTCCTCCCCGCCTCGTCACGAACAACGCCGGCGTCGACCGGCCTTTCAGCAACGCCGACCGAACCTCCCGACAATAGGCCACCAGCTTTAGACGCGCGACTTCGCCGATGGGCACCATGCGTTGTTTGTCGCGTTTCCCGGTGGCCTGTACGTACCCCACTTCCAGATTCACCGCTGAGAGAGGTAACGAGACGAGTTCGGACACGCGCAGCCCGGCCGCATACATCAACTCCACCATGGCGGAATCCCGGATTTCCTCCAATCCTTGCCCTGCCGGCAACTCCAATAAGGCCGTCACCTCGGATTCGGACAACGTCTTAGGCAATTTTGCCCATTGCTTGGGCGCCCCGGGTAGCTGAGACAGCACTTCCGGGGCTCCGTGCTCCGTACTGAGAAACCGGTAAAACCCGCGGATGGCCGCCAGACACCGTGACACCGAAGCTGGAGACAACCGTTGCGCACACAGATGATTCAGAAATCCGGTCAAATGCGGTGGGACGTCCAGCGGATTGGTCATGCCCTCCGACGCCAGGTACGCGCGCAATTTTTCGAGATCACGTCGATAGGCCTGGACGGTATTGTTGGCGACGCCGCCCTCAACTCTCAAATTGGTCAGATACTGGTCGATCAGGACTTCGATACGCAACGGTTGCAGTGTCGGCTCGTCACTCATACGTGTCTTGCCTTTCTTGACAGTCAGCGACCCTGGCTTTATATACCACAATGCGCAACAATGTCCCATGAGCATCGCCAAGTTCTCTTTTTCCTCCACCCTTCTTTGGTTGCTTCTCATCAGTTTCGGTTTCTGGCCGGGGGCAACGCTCGCACAGTTGTCGCCCGAGGAACTGACCGAAGAACAGGGTCTCGCCCAAATCAAGGCTCAACTCGAACAGGAACACACCGGAGAGGCGATTCGATTAATCGAACGGTTTCTCGATCAAGCCGACACGCCCGCGTTCATCGAGCAATTCTCTTTTTTGCACGCCATAACCCTGGAAGCCAGGGGACAAGTCAACCAGGCCATTCCCACCCTCGAACAATTCCTCGAAGAATTTCCGGGCTCAACACTGGCCCACGATGCCCGGTTGAGGCTGGGCACCCTCTATACCGAAGTGCAACAGCCCAAACGGGCCGTTTCCATCCTGTCCCGGGTCCTGGATCTGAGTTCGGACAAAACCCTGCGCGACGAGGCCCTCTATCGGTTATGCCTCGCATACGAGTCGAACGGTGAGTACCTTCGAGCGATTGAAACCGCATTGCATCATGCCGAACAATCGGGGGCGGATCAACGACGGGATCTCCTGGACTATGTTCAGCATCTCATCCTGGAAAAGATGAACGAACCGTCCCTCGGTGAAGTCATCGATGCCTTTCCACGCACGTCTCCCGGTGATCTGGCCTTAATCCGCCTCATTGAATTTCACAAGTCACGAGATGACGATACATTGGCCGAACGGGACATCCGCGCCTTTCTTCAACGCTTTCCCGGTCATCCCTATGCCCGGACCGCGACCGCGCTTCTGCAGACCGTCACTGCCGGAATCAAAGCCCATCGCCACGTGATTGCGGCGACGTTGCCGTTCTCGGGAAAAATGAAACCCTTTGGAACCGAGACGTTCAACGGCATCCGATTGGCCCTGGAAGAGGATGAGATCTTTGGGAGTTCCGACGCCGTCGGTCTGGTAGTCAAAGACAGCGCCCTTCCGACGGCCCAACTCCGTCGCGATGTTTCACAACTGCTCGACGAATTTGCCCCCATCGCCCTGATTGGTCCTTTGTTGGCCCGGGAGGTTCAACGCCTGGCCGATATCCCGGACTTCGCGGCCGTCCCCTTTATTTCACCCACCGCGACCCTGCCCAACATCAAGCAATTCGGACGGTATTGGTTCAGCAGCGCCATGACGCCCTCCCTCCAAATCAACCGGCTGGTGAACTATGTCATGCAGCATTTCGGGTATACGCGTTTTTGTATCCTGGCCCCGCAGACGCCCCATGGGAAAAAATTGCTTCACATTTTTCAACAGGCCGCGGTTGAACATGGAGGAGAGGTGATTGCCGCAGAGTGGTATCAGCCGGGAACAACCGATGCGTCACGTCAAATCATTCGCATGAAAGAGACGGACTTGAGCCTCTATGGAGAAATGCTGCCACTGGTACCTGAGGACGGAAATGAAGAAGATGCGCCGTTAGTGTATACTCCTGGATTCGATGCCCTGTTTCTACCGGGCCATCCAACCGACGTGGCGTTTCTGGCCGCGCAACTCGCCTTTTTCGACGTGAACGTCCCCCTGTTGGGAACGAATGCCTGGAACCACCCCAATCTCCTGACATGGGGACGCAGTTCAATTGATGGGGGGCTGTTCGGCGATGCCCTGTTGCTTGAGACCACCGATCCGAAAACCCGGCGTTTTATCACTGCCTACCGTGAACGGTTTCAGTCTGATCCATCCATTTTTGCCGTCCAGGCTTACGACGCCATGCACGTGGTCCTTGATGCGATCCACCACGGGGCCACGACGGGGCCTGACGTCCGCATCCAACTCTTTGTCCGGCATGATCTTCCCACCCTGGGCGGTTTGGAAAAATTCGATGAGGGTGGCATCCTGACTCGTAAAGTGTATATGATCCAAATTCAGAATGGCCGGTTCGTCCAATTGAATTAAGTAGAATGAATTATTCATGGCCCAATTTTTTCATACCCTGTCCTATGTGATCCTTCCGCTCATGCTGGCCGTGGTCCTGCATGAGTACGCGCACGGTTGGGTCGCCAATTATTACGGAGACGCCACGGCCCGGGAGCACGGCCGGTTGACGCTCAATCCACTCGTTCACATCGACCGGTTCGGCACGATTATCGTTCCCCTACTCTGTCTGCTGATGCCCGGCGGCTTCCTGTTCGGTTGGGCGAAACCCGTTCCCGTGACGCCGGGACGATTGCGCAACCCCCGGCGCGACATGGCCCTCGTGGCGGCAGCCGGTCCGGCCATGAATTTCGTACTGGCCATTCTGAGCGGCATCCTGTTGAACGTCCTGCTCACCATCGATCCCACGCTGCAGGAGAATTGGCCCCCACAGCCGGGCGTGCTCCCCAGAACCGACCTGTTGGGGATGATCCTGTTGCCGTTGGCCGCCATGGCCCTGTTTTCGATCATCATCAACACCTTACTCTTTGCGTTTAATCTGCTTCCGATTCCCCCGCTCGACGGAGGCCGAATCCTGACAAGCAGCTTGCCGCTCAAACCGGCCATCCTGCTCAGCCGCCTGGAGCCCTATGGCATGCTGGTGATCCTCGGCCTGATCTTTTTTGATTCACGGATTCACGTGGTGAGCGGTTTTATCGGAACGATCTTCCAATTCATGACCGGCAGTATTCTCTCAAGGCTGGTATTGTAATTGCTTGTGAAGGAGTGAACGATGCGCGTGTTAAGCGGCATGCAGCCCAGTGGGCGTCTACACCTGGGCAATTATTTGGGGGCCCTCACAAATTGGAAAACGCTTCAGGACACCCATACGTGTTTCTTCTTCGTAGCGGATTGGCACGCGCTTTCCACCAATTACGAAGATACCGGTCACGTCAGAACCTACGTCCGGGAATTGCTGATCGACTGGCTCGCGGCGGGGATCGACCCCGAACGATCCACGGTCTTTATCCAATCCCACGTGCCGGAACATGCCGTGTTGCATTTGCTCCTCTCGATGCTGACCCCGGTCTCATGGCTTGAACGGAATCCCACGTATAAGGAAAAACAGGAACAACTGGAAGAACGCGACCTCTCCACGCATGGGTTTTTGGGATATCCCGTTCTGCAGGCCGCGGATATCCTGCTTTACAAAGCCAATGCCGTGCCGGTCGGCAAAGACCAACTCCCCCACCTGGAACTGACCCGCGAAATCGCCCGCCGGTTCAACAGTCTCTATACCCCCGTGCTGGTGGAACCGCAGGAACTGCTCACGGAGTTTCCCAAAGTCGTCGGCACCGACGGTCGCAAAATGAGTAAGAGTTACCGGAATACGATCAACTTGTCGGACACCGAACCCACGGTCCGGCAAACCCTCAAGACCATGGTCACCGATCCGGCCCGGGTGAGACGAACTGACCCAGGGAACCCCGAGATTTGTCCGGTGTTCGAATTCCACAAGATGTATTCCGACCTCCCGGTTATTGAGCAAATCAACCAGGAATGCCGCACGGCTGCAATCGGCTGCATCGACTGTAAGAAATTCGTGGCGGACCGCGTCGTGGCGCAACTGTCGCCCATTTGGGAAGCCCGCGGCTCGATCGAGGCCAACCCCGCGCGACTCGACGAAGTGGCCCGGGACGGGTGCGAACGCGCGTCCGGGATCTCCCGTCAAACGCTCGGAGAGGTCAAGGAAGCCATGAAAATTTGACTTCATTTACTCTCGAACGTATTATGTAGTTTCCCCCTCTCCTGACTGATTTTTAGCTCATTTCACAAACAGGACAATATGGCTGTACGTGTGGGAATTAACGGGTTTGGACGGATCGGGAGAAACTTTTTGCGAGCCTCCCTGGGTGACCCATCTATTCACGTCACCGGAATCAACGACCTGACCGACTCGAAAACCTTGAGTCATCTGTTGACGTTCGACTCGGTCCATGGACGATTTCCGGGGACGGTGAAAGCCGGAGACGATCATCTGCTGGTCAACGACCAACGTATCAGCGTTTTTGCCGAACGGGATCCCAAGGAATTGCCTTGGAAAACGCTCGGCGTCGACGTGGTCATCGAGGCAACCGGTCGCTTTACCGACCGGGAAGCGGCAAACCAACATTTATCGGCCGGCGCGCCCCGTGTGGTGATCTCGGCTCCGGGCAAAAACGCCGACCTCACGGTCGTGTTGGGAGTGAACGAACACGCGTATGATCCCCAGTCGCATCACGTCATCTCCAATGCTTCTTGTACGACCAATTGTCTGGCTTCGGTGGCCAAAGTCCTGCTTGAACAATTCGGCATCGACCACGGCTATATGACCACGATTCATTCCTATACCAATGACCAGCAACTGCTGGATTTGCCTCATAAGGACCTGCGGCGCGCCAGAAGCGCGGGCCTCTCGATGATTCCGACCTCAACCGGTGCAGCCAAAGCCGTCCATTTGGTCATCCCGGAACTGAAAGGCAAACTCGACGGGGTCGCCATTCGCGTCCCCACCCCCAATGTGTCACTGATCGACTTGGCCGTGGAGACCGAACGGGACTGTGACGCCGCCGAAGTCAACGCCGCCTTTGCCCGGGCCGCTGAAGGCCCGCTCAACGGCATTCTGGGGTATTCCGAAGATCCGATTGTCTCCATTGATTTGAACGGAAGTTCCTATTCGGCGATTGTCGATGCGCCCCTCACGACCGTGATGAATCGCCGGTTCGTCAAAGTCTTTGCCTGGTACGACAATGAGTGGGGCTATTCCTGCCGGTTGAGGGATCTGGTGAAATTTTTAGCCTCGAAGAACTAGGGAACCTCTGATTTATGGTGATAGCGGGATGCAGGGCAAGGCGTCCCGGAGCGAAACCCGAGGCTTATCAAACGAGATAGGCGAGGGTTGAGCGAGGACACAACGCAGCCATGCGCCCGATAGTGCCATAAATCAGAGGTTCCCTAAGCGTTCAGGCTTCATCCTCCTGCAACCCCGGGAGGAAAGGAAGTATCGTGCATATCACTAAACAAACCATTGATCAGGTCGACCTGCAAGGGAAACGGGTCATTATCCGCGTGGACTTCAATGTTCCGCTCGATGAGGACCGAAAAATTACGGACGATTCCCGGATTCGCGCGGCGATTCCCACCATCAATCACGTGGTTGACGAAGGCGGGAGCGTGATTCTGTGTTCCCACCTGGGGCGTCCCAACGGAAAAGTCTGCCCGGAACTCAGCCTCGCGCCGGTGGCCAAACGCCTGAAACGCCTGTTGGGGAAGGACGTGACGTTTGCCCCGGACTGCGCCGGCCCGCTCGTGAAAAACCTCGCGAGCCAACTGCAACCCGGCGACGTCCTCTTGCTGGAAAATGTCCGGTTTCATCCCGGAGAGGAAGCCAATGACAAAGAATTCGCATCAGAACTGGCTTCGTTGGGCGACGTCTTCATTAATGATGCGTTCGGCACCGCACACCGGTCCCATGCCTCCACCGCAGGCATTCCCTTATTCATCAAAGCGTCCGCGGCCGGATATTTGATGAAACGTGAAGTGGAGTACCTCGAAGGAGCCGTGGAAAGTCCCGTCCGCCCGTTTGTCGCCCTCTTGGGAGGGGCGAAGGTCTCGGGAAAAATCGGCGTCATCAAAAACCTCGAAAGCAAAGTTGACAAGGTCGTGATCGGCGGCGGTATGGCGTTTACGTTCCTCAAAGCCATGAACCTCGAAATCGGCCGGTCCTTGGTTGAAGACGAGATGCTGGATTTTGCCAAAGGCGTGTACGAACGATCCGTCGAGCAGGGTATCAAATTTTATCTGCCGGTGGACTGCGTGGTGGCAGCCAGTCTGGACCCCGGCGCCGAAACAAAAATCGTTCCCATTCAAGAGATTCCCGAAGGATGGTATGGACTGGATATCGGGCCAGCCTCCGTCAAACTCTTTGCCGAGGCGGTGGAAAATGCCAAAACCATCCTCTGGAACGGGCCGATGGGTCTGTTTGAACGAGACGCCTTTGCCCGGGGCACCCAAGCCATGGCCCATGCCGTCGCCAATGCCTATGCCCTGACCATCGTTGGAGGCGGCTCAACGGCCTTGGCCCTCCACCTCGCCGGCGAAACCGACAGCATGTCGTTTATTTCAACGGGGGGTGGTGCGGCCCTCACCTTGTTGGAGGGAGGAAACATGCCAGGGCTGGCGGCCCTGCCTGCCCGCTAATGGGTCCTCCTCCTTCCTGTTATCCCGCTTTCTTACGGTCATCGCATTCGTGAACCCCCGACTCATCGCAGGTAATTGGAAGATGCACAAGACGACAGCCGAGGCTGTCGAATTTGTCCATCGATTCCGGCAAGCCTTGGAGCAGGACGTCCGTGCGGAAATCCTGCTCATCCCCCCGTTTACCGCTCTTGACGGCATCCGGCAAATTCTCCGCGCCGGCGATCCGTTCAAACTGGGTGCGCAAGACCTGTCCGGGGAAGAAGAAGGAGCCTATACGGGTGAGGTTTCCGGTCGTATGCTGAAAGACGTGGGCTGCCAATCGGTCGTCGTCGGGCATTCGGAACGCCGTCGACTCCTGGGAGAAACCGATGCCCAAGTCAATAAAAAACTGAAGGCCGCGTTGCAGCACGACCTCGCTCCCATTCTCTGCGTGGGAGAAACACTGGAGGAACGACGGGCCGGTCATACTCAAGACGTGGTCAAAGAACAACTGCTGAGAGCGTTAGTCGACGTGCCGGCCGAACGGATAACCGGACTCGCCATAGCCTATGAACCGGTTTGGGCCATCGGCACCGGGTACGCCGCTACCATCCCGCACATTGAAGAAGTGCATGCCTTTCTTCGCACCATCCTGGAGAGGGAACGGCCGCAAATCGCAGGCACCACGCGGATCCTCTATGGCGGAAGCGTGGCCCCTGAAAATGCCCCTGAACTTTTTAGATCGGGGAAGGTGAATGGGGCTCTGGTCGGAAAAGCTTGTCTTGATCCTGAAGGCTTTGCTAAGATCTGCCAGATCGCCTCGTAAATCCGTTACGAAATAACAATCCGGAAACGTCCATGTATACTGCCACCGTCATTCTTCATCTCATCGTCTGTTTCTTGATGATCGCCGCGATTCTGCTTCAGGCAGGGAAGGGAGCCGAAATCGGCGCGGCGTTCGGCGGATCCAGTCAAACGGTGTTCGGCAGTCGTGGTCCCGGAACGTTTCTCAGCAAAGTCACGGTGGCGGCAGCCGTTATTTTCATGCTGACTTCGCTCGGATTGGCGCTACTGTCCAAACAGGAAAACGTCGCTTCGGTGATTGACGTTCCCATTACGTCGGGCGAAACCACCTCTCCCGCTCCGGACAGCACGAATGCAGTTCCTGAAGCCGCGTCTCCCGACGCCTCGGGTGCCCCAGCGGAATCCTCCGACGAACACTCCGAACACTCGCCGCAGTAATCTTTCCCTGAGTCTTTATCGGTCATTCTTGTATGTGTTCAGTCATTCGTTGACACGTTTCCCGCTTCCTTTTGTGCCCCACTGCCCCGCCTTTGGAAGACAACCCCCTCAATCCCCCTTATCAGGGGGACGGCCGAGGTCCTCGCCCCCCTGATAAGGGGGGAAGGGGGGTTCGGTAGGGGCGGACCGGAACTTGCCCTGAGCAAAGCGAACGAGTGTCCGCCCTCCCTTCTTGTGGGCAGAGCCTCATTCTGTTAACAAATGACTGAACACATACAGGGATGACAGAAAAAAGGCTGCGGAGTCGGATTACGCTGCGCTGCGCTGATCCGACCTTAAACCGGCGTCAGCCAATGGGCGTGGGAATCGTCTTCGCCTTTCACGATGTCAAAGAAGGCTTTCTGCAGAAGGCCCGTCACGGGTCCCCGTTTGCCGGTTCCGACCTGACGGTCGTCGATCTCCCGAACCGGTGCCACTTCGGCGGCTGTTCCCGTGAGGAACACTTCCTCGGCCACGTATAATGCATCCCGAGTAAACCGTTCCTCTACCACCGGGATGTTTTTCTCCTTGGCCAACTCCAGGATGGAATGACGAGTGATCCCTTCCAGGATGGAAGTCAAGGGGGTAGTCTTGAGCACGCCCTTTGACACGATGAACACGTTTTCTCCGGTGCCCTCGGCCACGTAGCCTTCCGTATCCAGGAGAATGGCCTCGTCATACCCCGCGTTTTTTGCTTCACATTTGGCTAAAATGGAATTCACGTAGTACCCGGAGACTTTTGCGCGGGTCATCGACACGTTCACGTGGTGGCGGGTAAACGATGACACCTTGGCCCGGATTCCATGCACCAGGGCGTCCTCTCCAAGATAGGTGCCCCAAGGCCAGGCGGCAATCGCCAGCTTGACGGGATTGTTCCCGGGATACAGCCCCATTTCCCCATACCCCACGTACAGCAAGGGACGGATGTAGCAGGATTCCAGCTTATTGATCCGAACCGTCTCCACGATGGCTTCGAACACGTCCTTGCGGCTGTAAGGGACGTTCAGCATCACGATATGCGCCGACTCGAACAGCCGGTCCACGTGCTCGCGCAAGCGAAAAATCAGCGACCCTGTTTCCCCCCGGTAGCAACGAATGCCTTCAAAGGCTCCCAGGCCGTAGTGCAAAGAATGCGTCAATACGTGGACGGAGGCGTCGTCCCAATTCACAAACGTTCCGTCCATCCAGATTTTTTCACTCGGCGTCACCATGACCCACCTTTCTGCTCCCGGCTCTATTCCCGGAAATATGTCCTCATATTCTTAGGGAATCTCTGTAAATCAGAGGTTCCTTAGCTTATAACGAGGTGGTCCCAGCCTGTCAATCCGGCTGTTTCGACCTCCCTGCCCGCCTTGACACCTCTTTCTGGTGCATGATACATGTGCAGCCGATGAAAGGATGACGCTCTTATGTATGCGATCTTGGAAACCGGCGGAAAACAATATCGGGTCGAACGTGGTTCGATCCTTCAGGTCGAAACGCTGCACGCCGAAGTCGGCCAAACCTTGGAGTTGAAGCCCGTTCGGTTCATTTCAACGGGGGAGGAACTCCTTCGCGGACAGCCGGTGATCGAAGGGGCGCACGTCCAAGCCACGGTGATTCGGAACGCCCGAACCCGGTCGATCACGGTGTTCAAGAAAAAACGCCGGAAGAATTACCGGAGAACCCGCGGACATCGTCAATCATTCACCCAACTCCGCGTCGATGACATCGTCACGGGCTAGCAAAAGGACCGGGCATGGCACATAAAAAAGGTGGCGGTTCATCTCGAAACGGACGCGACAGCAATCCTCAATATCTAGGTATCAAACGGTACGCCGATGAGCGGGTGCAACCAGGCAACATTCTCATTCGCCAACGAGGCACCAAGTTTTATCCCGGCCATAACGTCGGGATGGGCAGGGATCATACCCTCTTTGCCAAAGTGGCCGGAATCGTGAAAATCGAGGGAGGCGAAGCGCGCCGTAAGATTAGCGTGTATCCCTCCTCAACATAAACAATCCATCTTCCTTCCCGGGCTCTTTCTCTCCCATCTTCCCATGACAATCGTGGTGCCGCATGTTTATCGACCACGCAAAAATTTTTGTACGGTCCGGCAACGGCGGGAACGGCGGTTGTAGTTTCCGGCGGGAAAAATTCGTGCCCCATGGCGGCCCGGATGGCGGTGACGGCGGAAACGGCGGAAGCGTTGTGGCCACGGCATCGACCCGCGTCACCACGTTGCTCGACTTGAAGTACCGGCGCCACTATGAGGCCGAATCCGGAGCGCCGGGGCAAAAAGCCAATCGTCATGGCCGTACCGGCGTCGACGTCACAATCACCGTGCCGGTCGGGACCGTCATCAGATGCGCGGAAACCAACGAACTCCTGGCAGATCTGGTGACACCCGAACAGCGCGTGGTCGTGGCCAAGGGAGGAAAAGGCGGCAAAGGCAACGCCCGCTTTGCCACCTCCACGAACCGGGCGCCCCGGACGTTTGGAGAGGGGACACCCGGTGAAGAATTACACCTTGCCCTTGAACTGAAACTCCTGGCCGACGTCGGACTCGTGGGATTTCCCAACGCCGGAAAGTCCACGTTGATTTCCACGCTCTCGGCCGCTCGACCGGAAATTGCCGACTATCCCTTCACGACCCTGCAACCGCATTTGGGAGTCGTCCCCATGGGCGAATACGACAGTTTCGTCATGGCCGACATTCCCGGCCTTATTCAAGGCGCCCATCAGGGCAAGGGCTTGGGCCATCAATTTCTCAAGCATATTCAACGGACGCGTTTCCTGTTGTACCTTATTGACGTTTCCGACTGGACCACGGACGATCCCGTGAACACCTTACGCGTGTTGCAGGAAGAGTTATCCGCCTTCGATCGCACCCTGGGGAAGCGTGCCTTCGCCGTCGTCGGAACCAAAATCGACAGCCAGGGCAACGGGCAACGTCGCCGAGAGATCGAGCGCTATTGCCGGGACCAACAGATGACCTTCTTTCCGATCTCCTCGGCCACACGTGAGGGGCTCGACACCTTACGAACGTTCATGGTTCAACGTCTTCAGGAAATCGAAGCGGCATGAGAGATCTCATCGTCTCATCCGTCAAACGGCTCGTCATAAAAATCGGCAGCAGCATCCTCGCTGCCCCGGCGGGCTTGCGGCTCGACCACATTCAACGCCTCTCCGGTGAAATCGCCCGTCTCAAACAGGAACAACGGGAAATCGTCCTGGTGTCATCGGGGGCTATCCTGGCCGGCATCGGGAAACTCGGCCTCAAGTCCTATCCGCAAACCCTGCCTTTGCAACAAGCCGCGGCTTCGGCCGGACAAAGCCATCTCATTCACGCCTATGAAACCTGTTTTCAGGAAGCCGGACAACAGATAGCCCAAATCTTGCTCACCCATGAAGACCTGGCCGATCGCAAGCGTTTTCTCAATGCACGGCATACGCTGACGACGTTGCTCAAGTTGGAGAGCATTCCGATTATCAATGAAAACGACACCGTCTCGGTGGACGAGATTCGTTTCGGTGACAACGACACCCTCGCGGCACAGGTCGCCCACCTGGTCGATGCGGATCTGTTCATTATTCTTTCTGACGTCGACGGGCTGTTCACCAGGGACCCTCGACGCGACCCGGAAGCCACGTTGATCTCACACGTGACGGACATCACTCCGGAGATCGAACAAGGAGCGGGAACCTCGCAGAGCCAGGAAAGCCGCGGGGGCATGGTCACAAAAATCCAGGCGGCCAAACTGGCCAGGCAATTCGGAGTCCCCACGTTGTTGCTCAACGGTGAAACCCCGGGACTGCTGTCAAGCGTCCTGGCCGGCTCAGACCACGGCACCCTGTTCTTTTCCCAAGGCCGGAAGCTCCCCAGCCGGAAACATTGGATCGCCTATACGCTCCGGTCAAAGGGAAAACTCGTGCTGGATGCCGGCGCCGTCACGGCACTCACCATCCGAGGGAAAAGCCTGTTGCCTTCCGGGATCGTCGACGTGAAAGGTACGTTCGCGGCGGGTGATCCCGTCTCTTGCGTGGATACGGATGGCAAAGAGTTTGCCAAAGGATTGGTGAATTTTTCATCAGACGTCGTCACCGGCATCAAGGGGCGCCGGAACAACGAGATTTCTCATGAAGTAGGCACTCACGAATATGAAGAAGTCATCCACCGGGACAACCTTGCTCTCTTGGACTGACCGCCTCAATCCTCCCCGTCAAGGCGCACTCATTCGTTGATGAAATGAAGGATTGACCGCACCAGGATGACCATTTGGTAATGAATGCCGGATGAACGACTCCCCCCTTACTCGAATTGGTTTGCTGGGCGGCACGTTCAACCCCGTTCACAACTGCCACCTTTCGATTGCCGGACAGGCACAACGGGCATTAGCCCTCGACCGGGTGATCTTCATTCCTTCGGGAACTCCCCCCCACAAATCGGGTGAATCATTAGCCCCGGCGCACCATCGATTGCGCATGGTGCAACACGCCGTCGCGGACCGGCCGGACTTTGCGGTGTCCGATGTGGAAGCCAACGCACCGGGTCCATCCTACACCATCGACACAATCAGAACGCTTCGGAAAACGGTGAAGGGGGAACTCTGGTTTATCATCGGTCTGGATGCGTTTCTTGAGATTGCAGAATGGAAATCGGCTGAAACCCTGTTGAACTTGACGAACTTTCTGGTGCTGTCGCGGCCTCGCGTTCCCTTTTCCCGGGTGGCCTCGCTGACGCTGTTCCCTTCCCTGCCGTCCACACAACTCCAGCATTTGGACGATGGCCAACAACATCGCCTGGATTCCCCCATCGGTCCGCAGGCCACAATCACGTTCCTGCGAATCGATCCGTGCGAGGGTTCCTCGTCCGCGGTTCGAGAACGAATCCGGACGGGTATGGACGTCACCGGCTGGTTGCCACTCTCCGTTCATTCTTATATAATCCGGCACGCGTTGTACCTCCCGCGTTAAGGAGCCGCCCTATTTCAGATATCAAACACAAAGCCTTGGTTATCGGAAGCATCGCCCTCGATAAAAAAGCCTCCGACGTCATGGTCCTGCAAATAGGACACCTCACCTCGATTGCCGATTATTTTGTCATTTGCTCCGGAAGTTCAGGACGGCAGGTCAAAGCCATCGCCGAAGCCATCCGGCAGGAAATGGCTCATCGCTTCGGAGACCACGGCGCAATAGAGGGAGAAACCGCGGCGAACTGGGTCCTTCTCGATTATCAAGACGTCATTGTGCATATTTTCCGTGAAGAGAGTCGCACGTATTACGGTATCGAGAACATGTGGAGAGACGCCCCGCAAATCCCGTCAACGGAATATGATTCGCAAGCCCTGAAGACGCTGTTGTCACAGGCCCCCGAATCGCCGAAGATGCTGCATCAAGCAAGCTGACACCGTAGTTTTGATTGCCGAGGGAGTAAACGCATGACTCGATTCGACGTGCTCGCAGAACAGGTGCTGGAAGGCCATCCGGTCACTCGTGAAGAAGGCTTGAAACTCCTCCAAACCGACGACGCCCAACTCTTACCCCTCGTCAACGCCGCGTATACGATTCGCCACACCTATTTCGGTCGAAAAGTCACCATCCAAATGTTATTCAACGCCAAGAGCGGCGCCTGTCAGGAAGATTGCCATTATTGTTCGCAATCCAGCATTTCCACGGCTCCTATCGACCGCTACGCGTTGGTGTCACCGGAGGACATGCTCAAAGCCGCCCGCCGGGCCCATGAAGCCAAAGCGGAACGGTATTGCGTGGTGATCAGCGGACGAAGCCCGCTCGAAAAAGAAGTGGAGGACATCGCCTCGGCGGTGACGCGGATCAAGCAGGAACTGCCGATGCAGGTCTGCTGCTCCCTGGGCCTGCTCACCGAACCGCAGGCCAGACGACTCAAGGCCGCCGGAGTGGACCGCATCAACCACAACCTGAACACGAGCGAGGCTTATCACTCCTCCATCTGCACGACCCATACGTATCAGGATCGAGTGACCACCCTGAAAAACGCACGCGCCGCGGGTCTGGAATTGTGTTCGGGCGGGATCGTCGGCATGGGCGAGTCCGACGAAGATCTCGTGGACCTGGCCCTTGCCCTGAAAGACCTCAACCCCGACTCGATCCCGTTGAACATGCTGCATCCGATTCCGGGAACCCCCTTGGCCGACGCCAGACATCCCCGATTCCAAACGTCGGGGACATGCCTGACCCCGCAACGGTGCCTGAAAATCCTCTGCCTGTTCCGCTTTGTTCACCCCCAAAGAGAACTGCGCGCGGCGGGAGGACGGGAATTCAATCTCCGATCCCTGCAACCCATGGCCCTCTACGTGGCGGATTCGCTGTTCGTCAACGGCTACCTGACGACCCCCGGCGACCCCGCCCCCGAAGTCGAACAGATGCTCACAGACATGGGCTTCGAAGTGGCGGGGCAGCCATCACCCTGTCAAGGGTAATCCCATATTTCATCGAGGTCCTGAAGAGCGAGGGGACGATGAACAATCCTTGACATCCGTCAACGCCCTCTTTTCTTACCCTTTACCCGTTCCCTGCCTCGTTTTTTAATGTCCTCAAAATCCAGAATCTTCGTTGGGCCGCTGTCAAAGCCCGCCTGAATGTCTTTGCGAAGCTGCTCCATTCTCAGTTCACGCAGATGCTCCTGTTCTTCCCACAAACGATTCGATTCATCCATAGCAGTCTACCTTTGTCTCATTGACTCCCGGAAACGCTCTTTAGGATCTTTGGAACATCCGACACCTTCTTGGCAATGGCATATTCCCAGTACCCGAACGTTCCATCTGCATTGACCGCGCTTACCCATCGTTCGGCAGCGGCATGCTTGACTTCTTCCAACGGATCATAGCCTTTTGTTTCAAGGATCAAGTGGCGTGGCGAGTCGGATTTCAGACGGACGATAAAATCAGGAACATAGTCGTGCATTTGGCCGTTGTGGAGATAGGGAACGGCAAACCCCAGACCGGCGTTTTTCACAAAAGCCTCAACGGACTCGTTCTTATCCAGGAAATAGGCTGCGGACTGTTCCCATTGTTTGGTATCGGCAACCATGTAATTCAGGTGGCTTTTCACAACTTCCCGGACTTCACGGCTGGTCCAGAAATCCACGTCGGCCGTGGAGCCAACCCCACGCGTGGTTTCGTAGCGAGGCACTTCCGGGGCTTCACCTTGCGAATCATCAGGACGGATAGCCTCCAATAAGCGCTCGACAACCCAACCGTAGTAGGGCGCAAGAAAAATGTCTTTTTTATCCGCGGGTGGTTGAGCCGTGACCTTGTTGTTGAGATAGTTGTGGATGATAGTGGCCAACTGGGGAAAGAGCGCATGGGCTGGGATGGAACATTGATTCTGAACAACGTAATCCCGCGTTAGCGTTTGGGCAAGGTCAAACACCAACTCCTGAATTCTGCTTTTGGCCCGAAACTCCGCGAGGGTGATGCCGCGAATTTGACCAGGCCCGCTCAGTGAAGGTCTTCCTTGATCGTTGACGTGCAAACCCTTCACTTCAACTTCTGGAGGGATACGTTCCGGTTCCAATACTTGGGGAGCAATCGTCTCCCAGTCTACGGTCACGCGATTGCGAATTGCCTGAGTATACCCTTCAACGCGAGGGAAGGTGATTTCATAACTTGATTTCGCAGGAAGGGCATGAACGTGATAGCGCTTGCCCCGTGGTTGAGGTTGACCCTTCGGAGAAGCTTTGAACGGAATAATCTCGAAAGGAACACCAAATACTGTGGCCGTTTCCTCAGTCAGCATCCCATCCGAACCGACCTCGTAATCTGTCCGACGCAATCCGCGTCCGACGACCTGCTCACACAGGAGTTGAGACATAAAAGGACGCAGGCCGATGATGTGCGTCACCGTGTTGCAGTCCCAACCTTCGGTCAACATACCCACGCTGACAATACACCGCACGTCACGACCGGGCGGATGACCCGGTCGCTCAAGCTTATCTGCCAGTTCTTTGAAACCATCGGGGTAAAGAGGCTGACTCATTCTATCGGTCGGCCACGCAGTTTTCCCTACCGTATCAAGGGTAAAACGCATCCAACGCACCTCATCACTCTTGGCCTCGCCGGAGTCGGATTCATGCACAACTTTAGAATCCACGCGGATCGTGGTCTGACTGCCATTATTCTTAAATCCTTCGATCTTCACCGGCGGAATCCCTGTTGGCGCACAATCCTCTGCCAACCATTCATAAAGCACCTTGGCAATCTGAGTGTTCTTGCATACCAAAATAAAAACAGGGGGGCGCGTATCTTCTGGATCTTGACTCCATTCCTCTCGTTCTTTTTCCCAGAGCCCCCCAAGCATGGCGATGGGGTGATGGGCATATTTCAGGATAGCTTCCGGCTTTGGATTGGCCCTCTTTCCCCCACGTTCTGCAGAAGTCAATTGCGGTAAGATCCAGTGCCAAATATTGAAGTAACCGGGAATCTCTTTGCCGGTCGTATCCCGAACGGCGAGTTGCGGAATCTTTACCAGCCCGGATTCGATGGCATCAATCAGACCAAAATCACTGACGACCCAGGGAAACGGCCGATTCGTATCCTGTCCGACTCGTCCGAGAAAATAGGGTGTCGCGGAAAAATCCAGGCAAAAATTAATTTCCCGATGTTTCTGGATACGATCCAAGCCGTCAATCCAAACCGTAGCCTCCTTAAAGAAATCTTCGGCATCCTCTTCCTCACCGAAAAGGTCTTCCTCATCCTCGTCTTTATTCTCACGCACGATGCGGTAGGCATGATGCGCCTCATCATTCATGATGAGGATGTTCTGTTTTCCTCCGACTTCCCGACCCAGAAGACGGTTAAGAAGAGCCGTATCGCTTTCAACGTAGCGTCTCGATTCAACTGTGACCTTTTGCAGAATTCCACCTTTGTCGCTTTCTTTATCCAATACGGAAAGCATGCCAGCGGCGACTTGGCGTTCAAAATCCTTCAAGGTCAGGTAGCGGCGGCCACGGGCCGTTGTAGTTTGGGAACCGATGGTAATGGTTTCTTTGGTGCGAACTTCGACCCCGGCTTTCGTTACCCTGGCTCCCACGCCACCCGTTTGGATGGCCTGCGGCTCGAACACGTGCCAATTTCTCACCAAAACCCGACCCTGCATTAGTTGCGGCATCAAATGTGACGGAACGAGATCGCGGGTGCGATACAGACTGGCTTCACCTCCCTCTGGATCGAGTTCCCGGAGCCGGTTGCGGATCGTTACATTCGGACAGACGACCAACACGACATCTGAAAATCGTTTATCCTGACGGTCGTTAACTTTATTGAGAATGCTCCAGGCTGCAAGCATTCCCATGACGGTGGTCTTCCCGGAGCCCGTTGCCATCTTGCAGGCATAGCGACAGAATCCTGTAAAACCCTGAGCCTTTTTCTCATCACTGACTTCTTCCCGAGGAACGTTGATGCCCTGCAAAAAATCATCCCGGGCCTCGGTGAGAAAAATAATCGTTTCAGCCGCATCGAGTTGGGCAAAGAAGAGTCGCTGGCCTCTTCCCTCACGTTGCCACCATTGAAGTAACTCCTGAGTGGTCCTGGTGACACCGGGATACCCCTCCAACCGCCATTTCTTTACGTGCTCTCGAATGCGGTTGACCAGCTTCAGTTCAATAGCGGTGGCAGCCACAGGCCCGTACTCTTTCTCGGGCTTAACCTTGGGATCGCGATAGAAGTACATGGCCGGGCGGCGACCCGGTTTTCGCGAAGGTGTTTCCCCTTCAACAATATGCCAATGTTCCTTGGGTTCTCCGAAAGGAGGATTGAGAATAGGCTGAGGAACTTCGTACGCACTCATAGACGAAAGGCCTGCTGAATGGCGTCAAGTTTTTCTTTGACTTCGGGATGGATTTCTTCTGGCCGCATCACGGCAGCGATTTCATTGAAGCGGGTATAGGGAAAGCCATGCAACCCGGCCGCATCGAGAATCGGTGGAACAACTTCTGTTCTGGCCTTACGTTGCTGAAGATACGCGTCGACCAAAGGATTGGGCTTTAGAGGATCTTGAAGAAAGGCAGGGGTAAATGTCTCCTCAAGATAAGCCAACATATCTTTCCTGGCTTCCGCAGAAAAATCGCCGGCACCTATCTCTTTCTCAATAAACCGTTCCAGTGCTTTCGGGTGGACGAGATAGCTTTCGATTTCGTAGCGATTCCAGCGAAGGCGTTGTAATCCGGTCCCCGTCACGTCCGTACTAGGAATCCTCGAAATGTCATCACCATCAAGGAGGACCAAACCCGGCAAATCCGCACGGATGAGTTTCAGCACATCATAATGATCTTTCGCCTTAATCCCTGATGCTCCCGGTCTCGACTCCCAGACGGATGGTTTCCAAAACAATCGTGTCGTCAGTGTTTCATACGCCGGATGATTTAAAATTTTTGCCCATTCGACGAGGATATTGATATCCGTATACCCATCGACATACAAAATGCCGGGAGCATCATGGGCCAGGAGAATATCCGTATTGGCTAAAAACCCCAGTGAAGCGGCCAGTCGTTCTCGATCAACAACAGAGTCCAACAGTTTTGGTTCATTGAGAAGTACACAGAGTTCACGAGGCTCGACGGAATTGATAATCACCTCAGAATGTGTGGAGATAATGAGTTGCGAGTTTTGTTGGGCGGCGACAGAGCGTAGTTCTCCGTAGATCGCGTCTTGAAGAATCACGTGAAGATGCGCGTCCGGCTCGTCCAATAGAAGGATCGAACCAGGCCGGGTGTGAAGAAAAGTCAGGAGCATGAGCACTTGTTGAAAGCCACTGCCGGCACTCGCAATGTCAAGTCGTGGTCCATCGGAATGGTCCCGGTATTCGGCAATGATATCAGCCCCTGTCGCATCGGGAGGTAAAATTTCATAATGAAAAAGCCGTTGAATCGAATCCCTGAGAGGGTCCCAAGCCGCAATTTGATGGGCCTCGACCAGCAAATTCCGGATCACGTCGCCTGGTTTTCCCTGACCCAACAGTTGTTCGACTTTCGGTCGTTGATACACAGGCTCGCCGGTACTGAGCCCCGTCATGGGCGGAACAAATGCCGTATTAAGTGCAACCTGCCTGACTGTATTCGGATCGACGTCGGGTTTGGGACGCACGTACACCTGCTCCGTGCTATCGGCCATCAACTCCATGGTGACGATCCACCCTTGAGAGTGCCGAACCTCAATCTCGATGGAGCCTGAATATTTGCGATCGTTCCAGAGAAGATCGAAGGCGCGAAGAGGAACCGCTGTGAAGGACTGCCTGGCAACGGGTACTTTTGCATAAAACCCTCTATGACGCTGATAATCGTTTTGCTGCTTCCAGTAGGTCAGCGCCAAATCCCAGGCCGCAATGGCTTGTAACACCGTCGTCTTTCCACAATTATTGGGTCCGGCAATAACGACGTGTCCGGGAAGAGAGAAGGTCACATCGGCAAACCGCTTGAATCGTCGAATCGTGATTTGTTCGATCAACCCCCAGCCCCATTCAGTTTTTTTACGACCAGCAACTCGTTCCCACGATCGTCTATGACTTTCACGGCAATCTGCTTGTGCTCACCAGCCAGGAATGGCGCACTCGTCGCGCCTGCAAGATGATCCCAAACATTTTCTTCATATTCGCCCTTCAAGGCCTTTTTGAGATTGTTCCAGGCACCGGTGCGTGGAAAGAACGCCTGCGAGACGTGAAAACACAGGTCGTTATAGTCGATGTCCAGAAACCAAGCTGGTACGTCATTCCCGGAACGGTGGACCACTTCCATGCTGATGGGATCAAACACATCCAACCCGAGTAACTCCACTTGATAATAAACTCCCTCTCCCCTTGTGGGAGAGGGCTGGGGTGAGGGGGCTTTGATTTTTCGCACCTCAATTTCCGGTTGACCACAGACGCTGAAGATCTGACTCGAACGCATATTCTTGAGCAGATCTCCCATCATCAAATCGGGAGTGGCCTGCACGTAGGTAGCGGGCACGCCCACCACCTCGGTGCATTTTTCCACCAACGTTCGAGCATTGGGTTGAATGGCAAAACCGATGACATAGAGATGTGTGTAGCCTTTGGCGTGGGCTTCACGTGCAGCTTCATACACCAGCTTCTCGCTGACAGCTCCGTTTTCAGGTCCGAACACCAACGCCACCAGCTTCCCGGACAACGGAAGCCGGCGGCTGCTTTTCTCCTCCGCCTCATCTATCGCCTCTGATAAAGAAGGTGTTTGTCCTGACGCGGTCGCATCCACAATGGCTTCCGCGGAAAGGGACAAAGTCTTTGCCGGCAGGCGGACATTCTTGAAAGCGACCGTCTTGTTGCCCTCCAATCTCAGGACAGGACTCTTCCGCAACACTTCCAACATCCGATCCACGAAGGAGCCGTGGCCTTCTCCTCCACCCTCTCCCTTGATGGGAGAGGGCTGGGGTGAGGGTGAATCCTCTTCCCAATCCACCGGTGTGGGAATCGTGGCTTCGACACAGAATGGACCAGTCACGCGGGTGATGCCGCTTTGTTGCTCCGGGCGGTCCACGAGAACTTCTTCCTGTGGAGGTTCGTCCTTCGCAATGGATTTGAGAGTCACGTGGGGAACGATCCCACCGACCTCTTCGCCTTTTTTGTTCTGCTTTTGTTTATAGACGAAGCCACCGGCAGGACCACGCTGGTCGTCCTTGAGTTCGTACCAGGGAAAAGTACCGGTCAACAGCCGCTGCCGAGCGAGCGCCAGCGGCACCCGGCTGGTATCGATCGTAATCCAACGGCGGCCCCATTGTTCGGCGACATACGAAGTCGTGCCGCTACCACAGGTGGGATCAAGGACAAAATCGCCTGGATCGGTAGTCATCAAAATACACCGCTGAATAGCAAGGGCAGCAGTTTGTACGACGTAAAGTTTGCCTTCGGTTCGGTTCTGAATTCCCCCAATATCTGACCAAATATTGGCGATTGGGAAAACAGGAAAATCATCAAGAAGGCGAACATACCTAAGAGAATTGCCCTCAATAATGATACGACCAGCATCCGCTAAGCGGTTAAGACCTTCTACTGTCGTCTTCCAATGCAGACCCACCGGCGGTCTCCATTTCCTGCCGCCAAATTCAAATTCTTGCTCAGATGCCTGTGACTCGCCTTGCGACGTCAGCTGATCTGACGTCGCAAGGCGAGTCGGATCGATTTTCCCTTTTAGAACTGCCTCAATAGTACTAATAGGCCTGTACTTGGTTGCACCTTCATCTCCCGCTTCTTTTGGCCGATACAATTGGCGATATTTCATCTGCGAGATATCCTTCGCGTACCAGAGAATGAAATCTGCAACAGAAGATAGCGTTTTACCTGCAAAGCCTGTTGTCTTTGCAAAAGCGACCAGAGAGACAAAATTCTCCGCCCCAAACACCTCGTCCATCACCTCCCGTACATGGTGCAGATTTTCGTCGCTGATCTGGACGAAGATGCTGCCGCTGGGTGTAAGCAGGTCACGAGCCAACAGCAACCGGTCACGCAAATACGTCAGGTAGGAATGCAGGCCCAGTTCCCATGTGTCCCGATACGCTTGTACCATTTCCGGCTCGCGGGTCATGTGTTCGTCATCGTTGTGGGTGACGTCCCGTTTCTTAACAAACGGCTGGAAATTGGACCCGAATTTCACGCCATAGGGTGGATCCATATAGATCATCTGCACTTGCCCGCCGAGTCCTTCATAGTGCAACAAGGAATTCATGACCACGAGCGAATCGCCTAGGATCATCCGGTTCACCCATTGGTCGGGATATTCATACGCTTTCAGTACTTGATCGGTGATAGAACGCCGGGGATCACCAAACAAGTCATACATGTCCATTTGCTTGTCGGTCTTGTGGCCTACCAGCGTTTCAATGATGGCTTTTGTAGAGAGCCGCTCGTGAATGAACAGCGGCAAGGTGGGCACGTCAAAAGACAGACGTTCCGCTTTGCCTGCCCAGTTCAGGAATGGTTTGCTCAGGGCTTTAAGCTGGCGTAGCGTCTCTTCGGCCTGACTCAGGGCCTTGGCAACTTCACCCTCACCCCTACCCTCTCCCATCGAGGGAGAGGGAGTGGAGGAGGTTCGTAATTCTTCGATGTGCCGCTCAAGTTGGGTGATCAGTGCTTCGCCTTGCTCGCGGGCAGGATTCCCTGCATCCCAATCAAGCGCTGGTGACAACGATGAATCGTACTGGTAGGTTTGAGGCGGTTTCTTCTTCTTGAACTGGGCCTGCGTTCCAACCTCGGGCCGCATGAGGCTCGTCGCCTCCGCATGCCTGTACGGTTCGGCCTTTTTCGATTTGGCCTTTACGGCTTTCGTTTTTCTACTCTTTGGTGCAGCCATAAGGTATTGACATCCCTTGCTTTCTGAAGCTTCGAGCCAATCACAATGCTATTCAAAGGAAGCTATGCTATCCAACCTCTATAAAAAAGTACAGCTAAAGCAAGGTGTGCCCTTAGATTCTCTTCACTCGTACCGTAATCCGTCGGCGATGGCGCCGTGGGTGGCCCAGCGGGCCGGAAGATAGCCGGCTAACAGCCCCGTAAATCCTGCGACCAGGAAGGCTTCCAGGATGGTCTTGGAGGGCACGGTCATGTGAATGGTCCAGCCGAAGGACTGTTTGTTGATCACGCTGATCAGGAGAGTGGCGAGCAGGAGCCCGGCGAGCAACCCGAGACCCAACCCCAGGAAACCCAGGCAGAGGGATTCGCGGACCACCAATCCCTGGACTTGCCTGCGACTGCCGCCGATCGCGCGAAACGTGGCAAACTCTCGTTGTCGTTCGACCACGGTCGTCAGGAGCGTATTGATAATCCCCAGCAGGCCGACGATCACCGTGACGAGTTCCAACCCGTAGGTCAACCGAAAGGTGCGGTCAAAGATTTCAAGAATGCGCGCCTTGAGTTCCGTGTTACTGATGATCGACACCGGCAGGTGTGGACCGAGCGCCTTTTTCAGGTCGCCCCGCACACCGAGAGCGCTCGCGTTCGGCTCAAGGTACACCGCCAACACCGTGGACGTGCGATTACCCCACCATCGTTCATACAGCGACCGGTCCAGCACGATCTTTCCACCATCCGTCGCATAATCGTAAAATACGCCGGCCACGGGAAAATCCTGCTGCCCGGCTTCGGTCGGCAAAGACAGCACGTCACCCACATTGACCTCTAGCCGCCGGGCCAACACTTCCGAGACCACCACGCCCCGTTCGGCAATGGCTTGACGGAGCCTGCGGGAAGAATCGCCGTCCACGAACAGGTATCGACTCCGTTGCGCGTGAAGAGTGAGATCGCGTGCCGCGACATAGGCTTGGGTGGATCCCACTTGCATGCGTACCTGAAGGTAGGGGTCCACGGCTGCCACGCCCGGCACGGCCCTGGCACGCTGAACTATTTCAGGTGAAATGCGAAACACGTTCTCGTGCGGGCCGGCATCCAATCCTTTCTCATGTGGCGTCACCACGAGGTCCGCCATCAAGGTCTGATCGATCCATCGCTCAACGGTATCCCGGAAACTCTCGATCATCACCCCGACACCCACGACAATCGCAATGCCGACCATAAAAGCCGAAAGCGTCACGCTGTTTCGACCCGAAGACCTGGCGATCTGATCCACGGCCAAGCGAGTCATGGCCCCTGAATTCAAGCCTGCCCTCGACGTATCTCCCCACCGTTCGATCCCGACGCGACCGGGATTCCGGCGGGATCGGGCAGAGGCCACCAAACCCAGCAGGTGAATACCCAGAGGAGAGAGCAGCGTGCATCCCAACAGGACGCAAAACGCCGCGGCGTATCCAAACACGGGAAGGCCGTTGACCGGACCGGGCAAAGAGAGCAGCCCGGCCAGGCCCAGCACCACTACGGCCAGGAAAGTCCATCGGCCATAATGATGTCGCGTGGTTTCGTATTGTCCGGGCGCAATGGCCAACGCCGGCGCGGTTCGGCTCGCCTCCAAGCTCGGGGGCAACGCCCCGATCACGGACAGGACCATGCCCAAGAAGCCTCCTCCCAAAAGCACAGGCAACGTCAACGGCAGTTCTCCAAGAGTCGCGATGCCATAGAGTTCGGAAACCGTTTCCCGTTCGAGCCCCACGACCCAATGCGCCAGCCCGCTCCCGAACACGGAACCCAGACATCCTCCAACAATGCCGATCATCATCGCTTCGCCCAGAAACAACAGGACGATGTGTCGTCGAAACATGCCTATCGCTCGCAGAATCCCGATCTCGCGTCGATATTGGACAACGGAAAATCCGATCGCGTTGTAGATCAAGAACGTTCCGACGAAGAGCCCGACCATACTGAGCGTGGTAAGGTTTAATTGAAAGGAGGTGAGCATCCGTTGCACCTGTGCGTCGCGCTGCGACGGACGATTGACCAGGACGGACGGCCCCAACTGCGCTTGCAGTTCCTGAATCACGTGATCCACGGGAACGCCGGGCGCAGTCACGACGTCCACCCCATCAAGTTGGCCGAGTCGATTCAATTGTACCTGGGCAGCGGCAATATCCATGATGACCATGGAATTCCATCGTGTTTCATCGTCGGAAAAGGTCAAGATCCGGCTCACGGTGACCTCGAATCGACGTGGCCCAACGCGAACTGTCACGGAATCACCTCGGGACACGCCCAAGCTGGTCGCCAACTCGCGATCCACAAAAATCGCGTCCGGACTGAGCAAGGGATCCAGCGAGAATTCCTCGTTACCGGAGGCTTGCCGCATACCCGTCTCCCTGCCGAATACGTCCAATAAGTCGAGGCCCCACACCATGCCGGCCCGGGTGTCTCCGTCAGCCGTTTCGAGTGTGACGGATTGTGAAAGATACGGATGGACTGCCCGGACGTCAGGATGCAGGCGAATCCGTTTGACCAGTGTTTCATCGAGGCGACGTTCCGCCCCTGAGATATGAATCGTGGCCTCGCCGGCAACCCGCGTAACGGTTCGCTGAAACGATTCGAAGACGGTTTGATTCGCCAGATAGATGGCCAACACAGCCGCCACGCCAACGGCAACCCCGACTACCGTGAGCGTGGTCCTGAAGGGCCGGCTCGTCAAATGTTTCAAGGCCAGTGTGCCAAATAGGAATATCCGTTCCAAAAAATGTTGTCTCCTAAAATCCAGTTGTGGTAACGTATAAGAACTCCAATTAAGAACTTCAGTGCAAAAAGCACGGGCGAGCCTCTTATGGCTAAAGTCAAATCGGCTTCTCAAGAGAGCAAAAACGATTCCAAGGAAAGACCCGGCGAAGTGCTCTCACTGACTGCCCGGCAAAAGGAAATTCTTCGTCTCGTGGCCCAAGGTCACACAAATCGAGAAATCGGCGAACAGTTGAACATCAGCGTCCGGACGGTTGAAGTCCACCGGTTTAATCTGATGCGACGACTTCGCGTGCGAAACGTGGCCCAACTTCTCCGGCAAGCCATGACCCTACGGCTTATTCCGAAGAATGCCATCCCCACCGGCAAAGCCCACTGAATTCATCTGCCTTCCACCCGGCCGCCTGACGGGCATGTCTGAACCTCGATGGTGATATGGACAAGCCCGAGATTCTTGGGAATACGCTCCCTGTATTGCGCGGGAGTTGCGGGATCGTGGGCCACAATGGCGATAACCACAGAAAAGATATTCGGACCGATAGCCCATAGATGAAGGTCGGTGACTCGACTGTCTTCATCCGCTTCGATACTGTTCCTGATTCGGTCCCGGATGCGTTGCGGTCCTTGCTTGTCGAGTAGAATTCCGCTGGTGGTTCGCAACAAGCCGAACGACCAACTGGACACGAGGATGGCACCGATAATGCCCACCACCGGATCCATCCAAGTCAATCCCAGGTATTTCGCGGAGAGTAAGGCTGCGATAGCCAGAAGAGACGTGAGCGCATCCGCCAGCACGTGCAAATAGGCGGCCTTCAGGTTGTGGTCATGGTGCGAGTGCCGGGAGTCGTCGAGATCGTGGTGATCCGGGTGCTCATCCACCCGGAGGATGAAAACACTGGCTCCGTTGACCGCCAACCCGAGAACGGCCACGAGAATGGCTTGATCGACGATGATCGGCACCGGGTGAAGAAGCCGGCTCATACTCTCCCAAACCATTAGCAGGGCGAACAGGGCCAGCAGAACCGCACCGGTGAATCCTCCCAGGGCGTTGACCTTGCCGGCGCCGAAACTGAAATCCTCGTCGTATGCGTGACGTCGCGCATAGACGTACGCGAAAGCGTTGAGGCTGAGGGCCCCGGCGTGCGACGCCATGTGCAGGCCGTCGGCCAATAACGCCATGGATCCCGTCAGGACGCCCGCGACGATCTCCACGACCATCATGGTACCGGTGACGGCAATGACGATCAGCGCCCGCCGCTCCCCCGGACGCTTCAGGTCCTGTCCGAACGTATGGCTGTGTTGCCAGGCCTGGACGTCGTCGTGCATATTTCCGTCTTTCCCGAAGCCGACTCAGAGTTCCTCTAACGTTCCGCGACAGTCCGAGAGGGAGGCGTAGCCTTTCCGTTGCAAGAGTTCGCCGAGTTCCTTTTCCAGCCGTTGGAACACGCCGATCCCCTCGTCAACGAGGGCCGTTCCGATTTGCACGGCGGACGCTCCGCATAAGATATGTTCGAACACGTCCGTGCCCGAAACGATCCCCCCTGTCCCGATAATAGGCATACTGCCGTCAAACAACTTCCAAAATGCCCGCACGTTGGCGAGGGCCACGGGTTTGATCATGGAGCCCCCGAGCCCCCCGAACCCGCCTTTGGGCTTGATGACCACGCGTTCCTGGTCCGGATCGACCACCAACCCGTTTCCTACGGAATTGATAAGCGACAGAAAATCAACCCCAACGTCCTGTAACATCCTGGCCGCGGCCTCATGGTGCACCGGGTCGAAATACGGAGGGAGCTTGACGCCCATCGGTACGGTAATAATGTCCTTCAGTTCCAGGAGTAACGCACGGGAGGACTCCACGTCATAGCCAATCTGCGGTTTTCCTGGAATATTCGGGCAGGAGAGATTCACTTCGATAAGATCGGGTGAAACGGCCGTGATCGCCCGGGCCGCTTCGAGAAAATCAGGCGGGCTAAGCCCGGCAACACTTGCAATAATGGGTTTCCCGAACTGCCGAAGGGTTGGAATAATGGTGGCGTAGGCCGGATAGCCAAGATTGGGCAGCCCCATGGAATTGATGGAGCCCCCGGGAAAACTGTAATACCGGGGCTCCGGGTTGCCCTGCCGGAACGCCGGCGTCATGGACTTGGTCACAATCGCCCCGCTCCGGCTCCGGCCCAAGGCTTCCAGTTCTTCCCGGGTGACGCACAAAGCCCCCGAGGCATTCATCAGGCAGGTTGAAAAACGGACGTTGGCAATCGTGGTCGAAAGATCCATCTCACGTCGTTCCGGGGACATGGGACATTGGATACAATTGCCCGCCCTCCAGTTCGTACACGTGATCCCCGACCCTCGCGGCGGATTCCGAGTGAGTGACGAAAACTACGGTCTGGGAAGCTTCTTTGGACACGCGCCGGATCAGCGCCACGATCTCTTTGGCGGTCCGGGAGTCGAGATTGCCCGTGGGTTCGTCTGCCAGCAGGATGCGTGGTCGATGGACGAGCGCGCGGGCTAAGGCCACGCGTTGTTGTTCTCCACCGGATAACTCCCAGGGCCGATGCCCGGCCCGATGGGAAACCCCCACCCGATCGAGCGTCTCTGCAACGCGTTCTCGAATAACTGCCGACGACGTCTTCTGAAGCCGTAAGGGCAACCCGACGTTTTCGGCGGCCGTCAACCCGGGAACCAGATGGAACGCCTGAAAGACCATGCCGATCATCTCCCGTCGATACCGGGTCCACTCCGCATCGGAAAACCCGTGCGTGGGTTGATCATCGAGACGGATGGCCCCCGAAGTCACAGTATCGAGACCCGCCACCAGATTCAGAAGCGTGCTTTTCCCGCTTCCGCTTGGGCCCATGATCACACAGAATTCTCCGGAGGCAACGTGAAGGTCCGTGTCCCGAAGCACGGAGACCATGACGCTACCCCGTTCATAGACTTTGCAGACGCGATCCAAGGTGATCGTAGACACCGATACCTCTTTCGATACTGCGAGCGTGTGACGGCGACCTTGTCATCACGATTCCGTATAGCACATGATGAAAAGGTCCAACAACGCAAGCTGACTGGACGTGCGGAATATCGGAGATGCTTGTGAGATTGCCGCTCACGCCCCGGACCGGGAAAAACATGACCGCCCGATTGCTTCGCCGATGCCTCCACATGGTGTTTCCCATGAATTGCCGGACGTGCGACAAGGCCTTGGAAGACGACCCTATTCCCTTTTTTTGTCAACGCTGCTGGGACCGGATTGAGCCCATCCGTTCGCCCAGTTGCCCTCGCTGTGCGCATCCCTTTCCTTCTCCGCACGCGCTGGCTCATAGTCCCGAACACCTGTGCGGAACCTGTCGAAAACACCCGCCGGCTTATCACCGGGTCTGGACGCCTTACGCTTACCAATCCCCTTTGAAGGAAGCCATCGGGCTATTGAAGTACCGGGGCAAAACTCACTTGGCCCCGGCCTTGGCTCATCTGATTGCCCAAACCCACCCTACCCCCTCGAACGTCGATGTCCTGATCGCCGTCCCGTTACACCCCGACCGCCTGCGGGAACGGGAATATAATCAGGCGCTCCTTCTGGCCCACCACTTAGGCCGACAATGGAATCTTCCCGTTCTCATCGACGTGCTCAGACGAACCAAGCCCACCCCTCCCCAAACGTCTCTCACGCGAAGGGAGCGGCTGAAGAACCTTCGGAGATGCTTTGCCGTGGCGACCCCTTCCGCGGTTGAGGGCAAAACCACGCTGCTTGTGGATGACGTGTTCACCACGGGCACCACGGTCAATGAATGCGCCAAGGCGCTCAGAAAAGCCGGTGCGGAGGCCGTCTATGTTCAGACCCTGGCCAGGATGAGGGCCCATGAATAGTGAGCTGCAAGAAAAGAATCCCTTGACTTTGTAGATGGTTTTATCTAGTCTAAATACCTGAGACTAGCTACGCATATCGCTCCCACGACTGTTGGAAAGGAAACGCCCCATGTTTGCCGGACAATATCACTGTAAACTCGACGAGAAAGGTCGCTTCATTTTCCCGACCCCTTTGCGCGAGCAGGTCGAGGGAGACCGCGTGATTTTCGTCAAGGGGCAGGATCTTCCGTTGTCAGCTTATTCGGTGCAAGAGTGGGAAAAAGTCCTTGCGCGTATCAAAGAGACGTTTGACGAAGATCAAAGCCGGCTCTTCATGCACTACGTCGTGGCTGAAGCCGCGTCTTCTGAAATCGACAAGACGGGCCGGGTCCTCATCCCCGGACGACTGAGAAAAGTCATCCCCCTTGAAGACGACCTGGAAATCGTGGTCGTGGGCATGTTTCACCGGTTGGAAATCTGGAATCCTTCCGAATGGCGTCGCTATCTCATGCAGCACGATGAGCAATTAGAAGAAAACATCGGGAAAATGCACAACCTGCTTTAGGCCATCGGTATCCACGTATTCCACGCGCCCGTTTGCATTGCTTGACACACCCTGCGAACCGAACCCGTGCCTCCATCGAATCGACCGATTCACCTGCCTCGATACGCGTTAAAAAACAGCAGAGGGGGCCCAGTTGGCGCCTCCATCGTCCATCTTTTACGAGACACGGTCATTGACGCTTCCTCACAATCCCGCAAGAAACCCAGATGGCCGCGTCTCTCCACTGAAGCCGTCTTGCAGGCCACGCGGTTCTCCCTGACCAAGGACGAACTGTCACTCACCCTGCCCCTTCCCCCCAGCATCAACCGGCAATATGCCACGGTCAACGGGCGCCGCGTGTTGTCGGCAACGGGGCGTCGCTATAAGACCACGGTCGGTCAATTGCTCATGACGGCTCCTTCTTCATCCGAATGGACCGCTTTTTTGCAGAAAGCCCAAGAACACTTCCTGACACTGACCATCCACTTTTACTTTCCGACACTGTTACGGCGCGATCTTGACGGCGGACTCAAAATCGCCCAGGACGCCTTGTGTGAAGCCATGGGTCTCAATGACAATCGGATCATGGAAATCCACCTGTATAAAACCCTGGACCGGGACAATCCCCGACTTGAATGCACTCTGGCCTTGGCGAGTCCTTTGAACAAGTCCTCTACCTCACCTAACCGCCCCTTACAAAAAGGAGGGACCAAAGGGCGGTCCCGGAGCAGCCGGCGTTAATCACCATCTGTTTCCCCTCCTTTGTATTCCACTTTCTTTGCCACTCCTTTATTCCCTTCCCTTGCTTTTCGTCGATTCTTCTTGGTATGCACGTGTCCTGACCGTCGGAACGACTCGTCCTGCATCTCAAAACGGAGCACACCTGGCATGCGCGTCTCATCATTATCCTGGCTTATCAGTCTCGTCCTGTTAGGAACTTGGTACGTTCCGCCACAGATTTCCGCCGAACGGATTCTTTTCAACCCGCAGCAAAAGGCTCAGCTTCAACGAGCCGAGACTATTTTCGTAAAAGCGGTCGCGCTCACGGAAAAGGGCTTGGTCGACCCGGCCCTCATCGAGACGGCGGCAGCCGACCGGCTAATCGCAACCGGGTTCACGGTCATCACGGCTAAGAGCGAGCCGCATGACGTCGTGCTGAAAGTTCGGTGCGATGAGCGAAAGCCGTGGGCGGGAATCAGGAAATCCGATGGAGAGATCCAGCAACCGGGGGCGCCTTCTCGAAATTGGAAAGGGCCGGCTTGCCAATTAAGTTACTTTTTCGACGGCCAAAAAGGGCCTTGGCAGTATGAAATCAGGACTCCTTTCGACAATGCGTGGGAGGCGGCCAAAGCCGGCGGTCATGATGATGCGGGTCAGTTCGCATTGCAGCACCTCGGCCAAGGGCTAAGGGAAAGCAATTTTCCGCTTGATCTGGCAGCGGAATGGAAACAAGCCGGGCGGCTCTCTTCCTTTTTGACCGATCCCAAAACCAACAAGGCGACGAAGCTCAAAATTCTCTCGCTCGCCGGCCACGTGCCGGGAGACATCATGCTGCGCGCCCTTCAGCGGATCAGAACCCAGACCGAGTTCGCCGTCCCCGCCACAATCGCCTTGGGGGCCATGGGCGAACCGGCCATTCCGACCCTGTTAGATCTCCTGTCCGATCCATCGGTGGACATTCAGGCCGCGGCAGCGGAAGCACTTGGGGAAATCGGAGCCCACAGCGGCAACGTCGGAATCCTGCCGCCTCTCCTGGCCAAGATGGAAGAACCCAACGCTCATCTTCGCGTTCAGACGGAAATAGTCAGAGCCATTGGGAAGACGCCGGATTTGCGGTCGCTCGAACCGCTTGAACAGTTCGCCCTCAAGGTGTGGACTGCCCGTTCAAACGATCCACTCATGCAGGAACTCAGAGAGGCCGTGGATTGGAGCATGTGGCAGATCAACCCCACCGCGCACACCGACGAATAGGCTCCGTTTCGGCGGGGTACTGTATTGGCGCGCCCGAGAGGAGTCGAACCTCTAACCTTTTGATCCGTAGTCAAATGCTCTATCCATTGAGCTACGGGCGCGCAACCGATTGTTTGACGGAAGTGGTCCTTGGAATGGCGCATTCCAAGGGAGCCCATTATATACAAGGCCCGGCGAAGCCGGGTCAACTCGGCGTTCACGCAAGAATCTTGTGTCTCTTAGGACAGCCGGATGCTTTTAGCCGACGGAGGCGAGGGAGGACACAGGGGTCCCGAAAAGCGTGGAGGCCGAGGCGTCATCCACCTTGATCGTGATCCGGTCTCCGAGGGCGAGCGGGATGGCGTCCTTGTCCCAAACCACGGTCACGTGACTCTCCGTGTGCCCCATCCATTGTTGAGAAGATTTTTTCGCGTTGCCTTCCACCAACACGTCCACGTCCGTTCCGATCACTTGCCGGTTTTTCCCGGCGGAAATCGTTCGCTGAAGTTCGACCAACTGCGTGACCCGTTCCGATTTGACGGCTTCGGAAACGTCGTCGGGAAATTTTCGATAGGCAATGGTGTTCTTTCGTTCCGAGTATTTGAATATATAGGCCGATTGAAATTCGATTTCCCGCACGAGTTCATAAGTTTCGAGAAATTCTTCGTGGGTCTCGGTACAAAAACCCGCAATGATGTCCGTGCTGAGAGCAATGTCACCCTGCTTCCGGATTTCGGCTACCAAGGCTCGATACTCGGCCCGCGTATACGACCGTCCCATCAGGTCCAGGATGCGGTCACTCCCTGCTTGAAGCGGAAGATGAATGTGCCGGCACACGTTCGGGTGATGAGCCACCACCTCGATCAGGTCAGGCGGAAAGTCCTTGGGATGTGGGGACGTGAAGCGGACGCGTTCGATGCCAGGGACGTCGGCCACGTCCGACAGGAGCTTGGCAAACGTGACCTCGTCGCTCCGGTATGAATTGACGTTCTGTCCCAGAAGCGTGACCTGTTTGTACCCTTGAGCCGCGAGGGCATGCGTTTCTTCCAGAATCCCCTGCGCAGGGCGAGACCGTTCTCTCCCACGAGTGTAGGGAACGACGCAGAAACTGCAGAAATTATCACAACCCCGCATGATCGCGATCCAGGCGTTGACCCCGGGTTTGCGTTCCGGAAGAATCGTTTCGTAGGTTTCGTATTCCGACAGATCCACGGCCATCGACGGTTCGCGGTGTTCCAGGGCCTTCGTCAGCAGGTCCGGCAGTTGTCGATAGGAATCCGGTCCGGCCAGCACGTCGATGACGGGTTGCGACTCCATCAATTCTTTTTTCAGATTCTGGGCCATGCACCCGAGAACGCCGATGACCACCTGCCGTGATTGCTTCATCGCCTTCCACTCGGCCAGATGGCCATAGACCCGGTTATGCGCGTTTTCCCGGATCGCGCAGGTATTCATCAGCACCACGTCAGCCCGTTCCGGATGCTCCGTCAACGCGAACCCCCGGTCTTTCAACAGCGACCGCACCAATTCGGTGTCATACTCATTCATCTGACAGCCGAACGTTTGAATGTAGACGCGATAAGACACTTGGGAACCTCTTGAACCGTTGCTCGGGACTTTGCTACGCCGGTAACGCAGCTTCCTTTTCAAAGGATTGAAACACCGGAACCGGGAATCGCCTTGGCCGCGGCGGATCCTCGTCCGTCAATTTCCCCAAGGCTGCATGTTCCATGACCCCGGTCAGTCTGACCTGCCGTACCTGATTCGCCAACGAGCCGGAACCGGCCACGCTCACCCTGATAAAATTATCCGTCAGACCGGTCCATAAACCGTCTTTGCCCACGGATTCAAACAACACCAGGCAATCCCTGTCGAGAAATTGCTGGTAGAACTGCACCCGTTTCGTCGCAGACAGCCGCGAAAGCAACCGGCTCCGGGTCTTGATCACTGCCGAAGACACGGGATTGTCCAAACGAGCGGCCGGGGTCCCCGGTCGAGCGGAATAGCTGAACACGTGCGCATACGCCAATGGCAGATCACGGACCACGTCGCAGGTCGCGGAAAATTGGTCATCCGTTTCTCCGGGAAACCCGACGAGCACGTCGGTACCAACGCAGACGCCAGGAATCTTTTGCACGACGCCTTCCACCCAAGCCCGATACTCGCTCACGGTGTAACGACGGTTCATCGCCGACAGAATCCCGTCATGCCCGCTCTGCAAGGGCACGTGGAAAAACCGGCATAACTTCCTTGAGGTGCTCATATACTCGAGGAGCGCGTCGGGGATGGTCGTGGGCTCGATGGATGAAATGCGGATGCGGGCCAATCCGGGGATGCGTTCCAACCGTTGGATCAGGTCGAGAAGCCCTCCATTGGCGAATCGCCCGATATTCACACCCGTCAGGACCAGTTCCTGGTGGCCCCGTTCCACCAGTTGTTCAGCCTCTCGCACCGCGTCGTCGGCTAGACGGCTTCGTTCCCGTCCCCTGGCAAATGGGATCAGACAAAAGGAACACATGAAATTGCAGCCGTCCTGGATCTTCAAATTGGCTCGCGTCGTCGCGTATTCCCCCACCCCGTCCTGAACGAAATCCTCACGGCTTATCGATCCCGAATGCCGGACGAACGTCGCCACGCGTTTGTGCACGCGAGGCATCTCTTCCAGATAGTCCGGCAACAACATTTTGTATTGGTTGCCCAACACCAGGTCCACCCCCGGAAGGTGCTGTAAGGTATTGAGCCCGGTCTGTGCATAGCATCCCGTCACCGCGACAAACGCCCGCGGAGAGTGGCGCAACGTCCGGCGAATGACCCGCCGGCAATCGGCCTCGGCGTTTTCCGTCACGCTGCACGTGTTCAACACAAGCACGTCAGTCGGTTCTCCATAGGCCACCTGTTCGTAGCCCATGTTCGTAAACCGGTCGGTCAGGAGCGCGGTCTCCGATTGATTGAGGCGACACCCTGCCGTGTAAAAAGCAACTTTTTTCTTCATGAATCTCGAATCTCGTCTAAAGACGTTTATTATAGAGAACCCGCCGTCAAGCTCACAACCGTTGACGGTTCCGGCGCTGAGGCCAGCAAGCATGCCCTCCACCCTGCCGTGGTCATCCTGAGCAATGCGCTTGTCCTGAGTCTGTCGAAGGAAAGGATCTGCTTTTAAGGGCATTCGGTTGTTGAGCGAGAGAGTCTTGTAGCGGCGCCATCTCATGGCGACTTCTCTTTGCTGTCTCTGTCACGATGCAAGGCCTCAGCGGTTGACACCAAAGGCGACGTGTGCGCTAATGACCCCGCAAGAAAAGCTTGGTCCGCAAGTGCAACCATGCCTGACCACGGCTACCTCGCCAAACCTGCGCCGGTGGATTATGGCTGGCACAAGCTCTAGCGCGGCGGGACTATGATAAGAAGGTGAGCCCATGAATTGGCGAGACCGCATTACCGTTAATCCGGAAATCTGCCATGGAAGGGCCTGCATCACCGGCACCCGAGTCCTGGTGGCGACGGTCCTCGACAATTTAGCGGCCGGTCTGAAGTCGGAGGAAATCATGAGAAGCTACCCGTCGATCACCGGAGAGTCTATCCAGGCGGCGGTATACTATGCCGCGGAGTTGGCGAGCGAACGGGTAGTTTCACTGTCAGAGTAGGACACTCCGTGTGCAATTCAAGCTGGACGAGAACCTGCAGGTCGATCTGGCAGATTGCTGACCTGCTACGTGGCCCTTACGGCCTGCCGCAGTGCGAGCGCGTTATGTTGCCCTGACCGTGTTGCACCGCTTCCACTGCGTGCTTGCAAGGGCAAGCAACGTGGCGTGAAGCAACAACTTATGCAAGCTCAACTCCGAGGAATTGGCAAGAACGAACGATCAGTGGCACCTGGACTAAGCATACAACGTGATTGCCTGTGTAGCCTCGACCACGTACGATTCGGTCCAAATAAGGAACTCGCATGCTGATTCATCAACTGAAGTTATCCGGTTTTTTGTCCTTTGGGCCGAAGGGCATCGATCTGCAGATGGAATCCCTGAATGTCCTGATTGGCCCGAATGGTTCGGGAAAATCCAACTTTCTGGAAGCGATGGCATTGCTGAAATCCGCTCCGCGCGATATTTCGGAACCATTCAAACGTGATGGTATTCGCGAGTGGCTATGGAAAGGGGCAGGAGCCCCCGATACGATCAAGATCGAGGCTTCGGTTGATTATCCGCAAACTGACAGGCTGAGGCATTTGCTGGTATTGGCCGATCGGGACGGCCGCCCCATCGTCGACGACGAGCAAGTCGAACCTTCGGAAACGCCTTCCGACGAGAAAGAGGCGCTGTCCTACTACCGCCCTCCTCAAAGCAAAAAAACCGCATTGATGATGAAGCAATCAAAGTTGAAGGCGGAGGCCCTACGGAAGTCGAAAAATCGGCACCCTGAAAGTTGGATGCCCCCGCACATAGTCGGCCGCTACCGCCCGGGTGCTATAGAATTCGCGAGTGATTTCCAACCGGAAGAATCTCTGCTTTCTTGCGCTGCCAATACAGATTATCCGGCCCTCTGGCACTTGCAGGAACAATACAAACGAATTCGTCTGTACCGGGAATGGTCGTTCGGTCCTTCGACGGCGTTGCGCCAGAACCAGAGCGCGCACGACCGCACCGACTTCCTGACCGAAGGAGGAGCCAATCTGGCGCTCGTCCTATCGCAATTCCAGGGAGAAAACAAGAGACAATTCGTCGCGGCGTTGCAGGAGCTCTTCGAAGGCATTGTCGACGTCACCTGTCCAGTGACAAGCGGTTCCGTGTCGCTCTTTCTGGAAGAAGACAACGGGAAACAGATTCCGGCGAGCCGCCTTTCCGACGGTACTCTACGCTACCTGTGCCTGCTGGCGATTCTGTTGCACCCTGAACCACCACCGCTCATCGCGATTGAGGAACCGGAATTGGGCCTGCATCCTGACGTCGTCGCGAAGGTTGCGGAATTGCTCGTCGACGCTTCTCAACGCACCCAGATCGTAGTCGCAACGCACTCGCGCATGTTGGTGGACGCTCTATCGGACCATCCGTCGAGCGTTATCGTTTGTGAGAAAGAAAATGGGGAATCGCGGTTTACGCGGTTGGACGGCACAAGATTGAAGGCTTGGCTGGACAAGTACAGCCTCGGCGAACTTTGGAGTTCCGGAGAACTCGGTGGCAATCGCTGGTGAGTGCCGTAATCTATATCGAAGGCGGTGGAGACAAAAACCGGAATCTCGAACGTCTGTTCCGGCGCTCATGGCGGATGTTCTTTTCAGCCGCGGGCCTCCAGAAGCGCATGCCGCGTGTTGTGCGCGGCGGCCCGCGAATTCGAACCTTCGATCTCTTTATAACGGCAATTGAGAACCACGACCCGGCGCACGTGCCATTTCTTCTCGTAGACAGCGAGGGACCAGTTCAAGCAGGACACTCCGTCTGGAAGCACTTGCAAACACGCGACCAGTGGAATCAGCCAGGCGGCGCGGGTGAAGATCAGGCTTTTCTGATGGTCCAACTCATGGAAACTTGGTTCCTGGCCGACCGGGCTGCGTTGAAGACGCATTTCGGGGACCAATTTAGAGAAAACGCCCTCAAACAGTGGCCCCAATTGGAAGATGTGCCCAAAGAAACAGTTCTCGAGGCCCTAAAAAAGGCCACAACCAACTGCTCCAACCCCTACGCCAAAGGCAAGGTTTCGTTTGAATTACTGGGGAAAACCAATCCCTCCCTTGTCGAAGCTGCATGCCCGTACGCCAAAGCACTGCTGAATCGATTGAGGAATCTGTGAAGGTTTACTCTACGAATTCAGGCAAGGGAGGCGATGCCGTGTCTGGCACAAAATCCAGCGCATCAAGACTATGATATGAAGCGCACCAGCGAAGCAAAATTCGAGACCGCCATCGAGACGCATCTCATGGCGTAGCGTCAATCACAAAAAATCAAATGTTAATAGCAAATAGAAATGTCCGGTTTTGTAGCACATGAACTGTCCGCTTGTGCTCCTTGCGCCTGGACGTTCCCAACGGGCGCGGGCCGTGGCGGATTGCAATCCAATCAGGATGATGCAGGACCGTCACTTTCGCCTTCACGTAGTGACACCGGTACCGATCCGGTGGAATCTGCAGCACCCGGCGGTGAAAGCGCACGCCGTTGTCATGCCCCACCCGCCGCGTAGGCTGCTCACACAGAATCGCGTCCAGTTGCCCCGCCTCCCGGGGCGGGCGGGCAAACTCCGCGTTGAACGCGGGGCGATAGTGGTGCCGGAGATAGGCATTGGCCCGCGCCATATCCGTGATCCCGGCCGCCGCCAGTTCCTTCACCAAGCGATCCTGGTGCGTCCGGAACGCCCGCTCTGACCGCCCCCGAGCCTCCGGCGAATAGGCCGGAATCAGCTCGATCCCCAGTTGGGCCAGGGCCCGCCCGAATTGCGTCGGGGTGCGCTTGTCTACCGGGCCCCCGGCCACCGGCGTGTGCCAGTAATGACTACCGCGGTCCGTGTACAGGGAACAGAACACCCCCTTCTCTGCGAGCACCTCCCGAATCCCTCGAAAACTGCTCCAGGTCCCTTCTTCGGCACAAAAGAACATCGAATAATGTTCATTGGTCGCATCGTCCATCGTGACAATTAGATCCCAGACCTGCCCCGGCACCCACTCGTGCCGACTCCCGTCCTGGTGCAGGAGCATCCCCGGCCACGGGGCCGCCGCGCGCCGCTTCCGGTGCGCCCCCCGCCGCGGCGCACGTGGCACCAGCCCCGCCGCCTGTAACCGGGTCTTCACCCAGGTATAGCTGCGTCCGCCCCCCTCTCGCCGATACCAGGTACAAAAGTGTTGCACCGTCCAGCCCTGATGCCCGGTCCGGTACCGGTCCACCAGCGCCAGCACCTCATCCACCGGCGCCGCGAGGCCTGGGTCAGCCGCTTGTTGCGCAAGCCCTCCAGCCCCTCCTCCTGATACCGATCGAGCCAGTGCCGAAACGTGCGGTCGCAAACGCCGAGCAAGCGCGCCGCCTCTTCTTGCGTCAGCCGCCTCTCCGTCCAGCCCTCATACGCCTCCTCAAATCGTGCCATGCGTGTCTCCTGTAGCCATGCTGTCCGTCTCATCAGATGCCTCCTTCTGCATCCAATGAAAACCGGACAGATTATGTGCTCTCTACACAATCACAAAAACGAATTGCCCAAGGGCATCGTTAGGAGTAGAATGGATAACAGTTGCCGGAGGAATGGTTGTTCGACGTCTCTTCTTAGGTGCCGTATGACCCACCCGTTTCCGATTGCGCCGACCGTTCTCTCATTGCTGCTTGCCCTGCCAGGCTTGAGCGTGGCGCAGCCTACCCTTCCCGTGGAGCCGGACGAAGAAACCCGGCTCGAGGAAATATACGATCATGAATCGCGCATGGTCATCTTCTTGTATTCATTGAAAGGGACGGAAGAAGTCGATTACGTGGTCGGGCGAAAAGTCTGGGAGCACCAGAGAAGCGTGTATGGCAATCCCGTGTACTATCTCGAGCCCTACCCCCTGTTTTACTGGTGGAACCACACGATGTGGAATGATCCCGAACAGGATGGAGTCAATGGAAACGAACTCGTCTATAAAGAAGACGTTGATTTTGACGCGACCCGCTACAAACCCTGCCTTTTTAACGGGCAACGCTGCTGAACGCCTCCGGCCTCCGCATGCCCTTCAGGGGATAGCGGCACTCTCCCGGATGCGAACAGCCGCCCCCAGATTCACGCGATGCCGGCCCCATGCCACTTCTTGAACAGTCCCAGACGGTCCCATCCTCCCTTCGCAGCCGGCTGGCGTCCATTCGCCTCTTGCCCGGTCAGGTCGTGGCGCTAGCCGCCGCGGCCCTGATCTTCATCGGCGCGGCCCTCCTCATGCTCCCGTTCGCCACCCCGGACGGAATCGAATTACGGTTCATCGACGCCTTGTTTACCGCGACCTCAGCCGTATGCGTCACCGGGTTGATCGTGATGGACACCCCGCATGAATTCACCACCTTCGGGCAACTCATCATCTTGCTGCTCATTCAAATCGGCGGGCTGGGGTACGCCTTGCTGGCCACGATTATCCTGTTGGCCCTGGGGCATCGCATCGGCCTGCGGGACCGGATGATGCTGGCCGAAACGCTGAGCACGTTTGACATGGCCGGATCGATTCGCTACGTCAAAATCGTGGCCATCGCTACCGTGACGTTGGAAGGATTGGGGTTTCTCTTTCTCGCCCTACGCTTTTCACAAGACATGCCGTGGGGGGAAGCCCTCTACTCCGGTCTCTTCCATTCCATCTCGGCCTTCAACAACGCGGGATTTGCCCTGTTCTCCGACAGCCTGATCTCCTATCGAACCGACCTGTCCATCAATCTCATCGTGACGGTCCTGGTCATTCTGGGAAGCATCGGCTTCATTCTCTTTCAGGACGCGTGGGACAATCTTAAGGGCCGGCGCTTCCGGCTCCAGACGCATACCAAGCTGGTGGTCGTGGTCACCCTGATCATCCTCGTGTCAGGCACGCTTGGCATCACGATCCTGGAATGGAACAATCCACAGACGTTTCAACCCTTGAGCGTCGGAGAACGCCTGGCCACGGCGCATTTCCACGCGATGTCCCGGACCGCGGGTTTCACTACCATCGACATCAGCGCCATGAATGACGCGACCCTGTATTTTCTGCTGCTGCTGATGACCATAGGCGGCTCACCCGGCAGTATGTCGGGAGGGATCAAGACGACGACGTTCGCCATCATCTGGGTGACCATCTGGGCGGTCCTTCGACGACGGCAGGACATTGAAATCTTTCACCGGCGAATATCCCGGGAATTGGTGGCCCGCGCCTTCTGTCTTGCGATCCTGGCCTTCACGGCCATCACCGTATTTACCCTGGTCCTCGCCTTTACGGAGGAACGCCCGTTTTTAAGCATCATGTTCGAAGTCACCTCGGCCATGGGAATCGTGGGTATGTCCCTGGGCGACGGGGATGGGCGAAGCTTCTCCGCCCTGTTCACCGACTTCGGCAAACTGGTGATCATCGCCTCGATGCTGATCGGCCGTTTCGGGCCGCTCCTCATCGGTCTGTTCGCCGTTTACACCACCACCACCCCACGGTATCGGTTCCCGGAATCCAGGGTCATGATCGGATAAGCATACCCGGCTATTTCAGGCGTCGCTGCAGGATCAGGACGAACGCCATGAGGGTAGGCAACGGGGCAACCAATAGGGGAAACAACCAGACCCACGCGTTCTTTCCACGGACGCGCGCCTGGTCGAATATCCAGACAAATACCCACACAACCAGCAGGAAATAGTTGATTCCCAGCCAGTGCGTCGCGCGCGTGGTGAGGACACTGGTGCCGTCACCCGTGGCAGTGCTCCAAAAGGCCATTTGCAGGACGCCAAACGCCACCAACAGGGTGATGACAATCCGTTTGCTCCACACGTACATGAGCCACGCCTCCTTTTGTCTAATGAATCAAGGTTCAGATGTGATGTTGGGTTGATGTACTGTCCTCTTGTACAACGGGTAGGATAGTATGGATGCTGGTAAAAATCGAGATTCAACGACCAGAGAAGTTCTCTTTGTCATCGCCACGCAAGCTGGAAGAACCCTGTGGATGACTGGAAAATGCCTTTCTCGCCCTGTGTATAACACAAAATATTTTCTTATAAATTTCTGAATCTCAAGCGTTTTCGTTGTTCCCAGGCTATACACTGTATTCCAGTCTTGACAACAAGAAGCACAATATTTAGTATAGGCACCTCAATTCTGGCTCTAAGGATAGTGTCATCTTGAGCAAGTACGTTCCAACTAAAAGGTATAAATTAAACTTTGAAGGTTGTTAAACGGTGAAAATCGAACGCCGTTTCACCCGCGCCCAAGAATCTCCATACCAAGGTATTCCGTTTTCCGCCCGGTCTTCGGAAATCAGAAATCCGGACGGCTCCGTTGTATTCCAGCTCGATGACCTTCAGGTCCCGGACCAGTGGTCTCAACTGGCCGTAGACATTCTGGCCCAAAAGTATTTCCGGAAAGCCGGAGTGCCGCAGGTCGATGCCGATGGCCAGCCCATCAAGGATGAGCAAGGAAACCCGGTCACGGGCGGTGAACGTGATGCCCGGCAGGTGTTTCATCGCTTGGCGGGTTGCTGGACGCAGTGGGGTGAGACCCATGGGTATTTCGACACGGATCAGGACGCCCGGGCCTTTTATGCCGAGTTGTGTTACATGCTGGCCAAACAAATGGCCGCCCCCAATTCACCACAATGGTTCAATACGGGCCTGCATTATGCCTACGGTATCAGCGGCCCCTCGCAAGGTCATTTTTTCGTCGATCCCCAGACCCAAAAACTGAACCTGTCCCAAAACGCCTACGAACGGCCCCAAGTCCACGCCTGCTTCATCCAATCCGTGAATGACGACCTCGTCAACGACGGGGGAATTATGGACTTGTGGGTCCGCGAGGCCCGCTTGTTCAAATACGGGTCGGGCACCGGAACCAACTTTTCCAGGCTCAGGGGAGAAAACGAGCCGTTGTCGGGTGGAGGAAAATCTTCCGGGCTGATGTCCTTCCTCCGGATCGGAGACCGGGCGGCGGGCGCGATCAAATCTGGCGGCACCACCAGGCGGGCCGCCAAAATGGTGTGTCTGGATCTGGACCATCCCGATATCGAAGAGTTCATCGACTGGAAGGTGGTCGAAGAACAGAAGGTGGCCGCTATGGTGACCGGATCCAAGGTCTGCGCCGGTCAGTTGAACGCCATCCTGAAGACCTGTCATCAAAAGAATGCCGATGGTCAGGATATGGTTGAACTCAACCCCGAACGCAACCGTCCGCTCAAGGAAGCCATCCGCTCGGCTCGGCAGGCCAACGTGCCTGAGGCCTATATCCAACGGGTCTTTGCCTATGCCCAGGAAGGCTATACCCATTTCGTGTTTCATGAATATGATACGAACTGGGACAGCAAAGCCTACCAAACGGTGTCAGGGCAAAACTCCAACAACAGCATTCGAGTACCCAACGGATTTTTTGACGCGCTCCGGCAAGACGGCGAGTGGCAACTCACCCGCCGGACAGACGGAGCCGCGGCCAAAACGCTCAAAGCCAAGGATCTGTGGAATCGCATCTGTTGGGCGGCCTGGATGTGTGCCGACCCGGGCATTCAATACGATACCACGATCAATGAATGGCATACGTGCCCGGAGGACGGGCGCATCAACGCCTCCAATCCGTGCAGCGAATACATGTTCCTGGATGATACCGCGTGCAACCTGGCGTCTCTGAACCTGGGCGCCTTCATGACGCCGGACGGTGAATTCGACGTCCCGGCGTATCGACACGCCATCAGGCTCTGGACGATCGTCCTGGAAATCAGCGTGCTCATGGCCGGCTTCCCGAGCAGGCCCATTGCCGAGAAGAGTTTTCACTTTCGAACGTTGGGGCTGGGCTATGCCAACCTTGGATCCCTGCTCATGCGAAAGGGCATTACCTACGATTCTCCCAAGGCATTGGCGATCTGCGGCGCCCTGACCGCGATCCTGACCGGCGAAGCCTATGCCACTTCAGCGGAGATGGCGGCAGAACTCGGCCCATTCCCCGGGTTTGCGAAAAACCGCGAGCCGATGCTGCGGATCATGCGAAACCATCGAAGGGCGGCGTATCAGGCCAAACCTGACGACTATGAAGGCCTGACGATTACACCGAACGGCATTGACCAGGCTTCCGCTCCCGCCGCACTGGTACAAGCCGCGCAAGGGGCCTGGGACCACGCCATCGAATTGGGTGAAGCCCACGGTTTCAGAAACGCGCAGGCCACGGTGATCGCCCCCACAGGTACCATCGGATTGGTCATGGACTGTGATACCACGGGAATCGAGCCGGATTTTGCGCTCGTCAAATTCAAGAAACTGGCCGGCGGAGGTTACTTCAAGATCATTAATCAAAGCCTGCCCCCGGCGTTAAAGGGACTGGGCTATTCCCAGAAACAGATCCTCGACATCATCACCTATGCCACGGGCACCCGAACCCTGAAACAGGCTCCGTTCCTGAATCACGAATCACTCCGCGCCAAGGGGTTTACCCCGGAAGTGCTCGATCGTCTGGAAGCGACGTTGGATGAGGTCTTTGAAATTCAATTCGCCTTTAATAAATGGACGTTGGGTGAGGAGTTTTGCCGGAACGTCCTCGGCTTCTCCGACGACCAACTCAACGATCCCCAGTTCATGATTCTCAATGCGTTGGGCTTTACCCAGGAAGAAATTCTCGCGGCCAATGACTTTTGCTGCGGGACCATGACGGTGGAAAAGGCGCCCCACCTCAAAGACGAACATCTTCCAGTTTTCGACTGCGCCAACCGGTGCGGTCGCATCGGGAAACGGTTCATTTCCACGCAGGCACACATCCGGATGATGGCCGCGGCCCAGCCGTTCATCAGTGGAGCCATCAGCAAGACCATCAACATGCCTTCGGATTCCACGGTCAGGGACGCGGAAGACGCGTACCTCATGGGGTGGCAGCAGATGCTCAAGGCCGTGGCTTTATATCGGGACGGGTCCAAACTGAGCCAACCCTTGAACGCCTCGACGGACCCGACTGAAAAAGCCGAACGTCATGACGACGTCATGAAGGCGGCCCAGCAGGTGACGGAACGGGTGATGGTCCGGTATCTCGCCAAACGTCGCCCGCTTCCCTCACGACGCGGGGGATATACGCAAAAGGCCATGATCGGCGGTCACAAGATCTATCTCCGCACCGGTGAATACGAGGATGGGACGCTCGGAGAAATCTTTCTCGACATGCACAAGGAAGGGGCGGCATTTCGCAGCCTCATGAACTGTTTTGCCATTGCCATCTCCTTGGGCCTCCAGCACGGCGTGCCGCTCGAAGAATTCGTCGAAGCCTTCCTGTTCACCCGCTTCGAACCCAACGGCCCGGTCAACCTCAATGACCACATTAAAATGTCGACGTCGATCATCGACTACATCTTCCGTGAGTTGGCCATTACCTATCTGGACAAGAAAGAACTCGCACAGGTCAACCAGGATGACCTGCGAGGAGATTCCGTTAAACAGGACCCCGAATGCACGGATGACGAACCGGCCGATCCCAGGACCATCACGACAACGGCCATCAATCCGGAATTGTTTCCCGCGCGGCAACGCATTCAAGGGGACGTTGGGAATGGAAACGGCCAGGGAAACGGAAAAGTCGCACACAAAATCGAACTGAAACGGGAAACCCTGACCTATGCCACTGAGATAGAGACGGCGTTTCAGAAAGGATTTGAAGGCGACCCGTGTCCCAATTGCAAACAGTTCAAATTAGTCCGCAACGGGATGTGCCTGGTCTGCAGAAACTGCGGTGAAACTACGGGGTGTTCGTAGGTTTATTTTTTCACGTCCATCGCACAACGAAATCCAATAGTCAGGTCATTCGCGTCGATGGGGAAATTGGGTTCGGCACTGCGCCTGGCCGTCACTTTAAGCCATTTCGGCGAATCCTCCCACGACCCACCTCGATAGACTTTCCGCTCTCCTTCTTTGGGGCCGGCCGGATTCTTCTCCGGACTCTCTTCGTAATACGTCCGGTCATACCAATCCCTCACCCATTCTGAAGCGTTTCCCGCCATGTGATATAACCCATAGGGACTCTTCGTCCCCTCCTTCAATCCATGACGGATACTCATTCCGGTCACTCCGCTTTTCACGGGGGCCAACGTCACCTTGTAACTGACCCATCCGGTCGTGCCGAAGTTATACCGTGCAATATCCACGAACGGCTGCATGTGTCCCCAAGGATAGCGGCGTCCATCGGAACCCCGGGCACCCTTCTCCCATTCGGCTTCGGTCGGCAGCCGTTTGCCCACCCACTCACAATAGGCTTTCGCGCTGTCCCATGCCATGCCCACGGCCGGACGATCTTTCGCCTCTTCAACAGCCGCATAGTCGTCCCACAATGGAGGCAAATCGTGATTGGTCTCATCGAGAAACTTCTGGTATCGCTCCATCGTCACTTCAAATTGATCGATATAATAACTGTCCAGCCACACCATATGTTCCGGGCGTTCATTCCTCGACCCGTCATTGGCCCCCATCAGAAACTCCCCTTCGGGAATCTTGATCATCGGAGCCCCATCCTTTCCCTCGATCATCTCGAATTTGGATTCGATCGGAGGTTCGGTTGACTCATACTTCCATTCAGCCGCCGCCGAGTGCCATCCCAGGACCATCCCCGCCAGTCCGATGACCACGGTCAACCACGCTCCACGCTTTGTGTGCCGCTTCATGATGTTCCTCCGTCCCCAACTCCACGTCAAAAAAAGCCGCTGAAACACAGTTCAGCGGCTACTCTATAGTGGCGTCCCCAACGGGATTTGAACCCGTGTTGCCGGCTTGAAAGGCCGGCGTCCTAGGCCAGGCTAGACGATGGGGACAGAAAATGAATGCTCAGAAAGCATGCATGGTAACAGGGGGGATCTGATCGAGTCAAACGACGCCTTCGGGCAATCACTCCCCCCTTGAGGGGGAGTCGCAGAAGCCAAGCTGCAAGGCGCAGGCTGATGCGGTGGGGGGATATAGTCAGGCTGACGTGAAAAAGGTACGGGGGTGGGTCGATAAGCCGGATTCTGTTCCGTATCGATCGTGCATACGGCGGTGACCATGTCTCTACGGCTTATGTTACCATAAGCCTCCAGCGACCTACCCGAAAACCTCGGCCGGGCCGGCCTCTCCCGAACGTCCCGACTCCCCTTCGCACACGGCGTTTGCCATGCAAAGTCAAGCAGGCCGTTCGGCTCGTCCTCCTATTTGGTCTTGCTCCGGGTGATGCTTACCCTGCCATCCACGTCGCCGCGGACGCGGTGGGCTCTTACCCCACCATTTCACCCTTACCCCTGTCCATCCGAGGATGGCCCCGGGGCGGTGTATTTTCTGTGGCGCTCATGTCGGATTGCTCCGCCTGGGCGTTACCCAGCACCCTGCCCTGTGGAGTCCGGACTTTCCTCTCACCTGAAACCAGGTAAGCGGCCACCTGACCCACACCCTCATACCCGGGAATCATGATACGCAATGCCTGTATCGGAAACAAGGTAACCTCTGATCCCCGATTAAGAACGCCGGGGACAGGTTTATGGCACTATCGGGCGCATGGCTGCGTTGTGTCCTCGCTCATCCATCCATCTGTTCTTGAGCCACGGGTTCTTCGGTGCCCACGCCTTCGAGCGTTTCATGGGGCGCGGCTTCATAATACAAAATGCGATGGCAATAGGGACAGGTCAACAGGTCGTCGGCCCGCTTCACACTGGCGACTAACTGGGGAGGAATTTGTAATTGACACCCCTGGCACGTTTCACTTTGGACGTTGGCTACCACCACGAGCTCCATGGAAGATTTGAGTATCGAGTATCGATGATAGACGCGTTTTTCCAGCGAGGCGATCAGGCCTTGCTTTTCTTGCTCGATGTGCACGACCTCATCAGCCAGTTTCGCCGATAAGGCCTCCAGTTCACTCTTTTCCTGTTCCAGGGTTTGAATGAGTTCCTGAAGCCGTTTCTCGACTTCGTCCAACTCCTTCCGCTTCTCTTCCCCCCGCTCCATGGCCAGGAGGACCCGTTCTTCCAGGCCATCCTTTTTCTTGTTGGCCAGTTCAAGTTCAAACAAATGGGCCTGATACTCTTTGTTCGTTTTCAACTCGTTCAAACGCCCACGCATTTTCTGAACGTGACTCTCATGCGCGCTTAAGTCATCTTCACCGCTCCGCCGCTCCGCCGCAACGGTCTCCAGCATGGTCTTCAGGCCTTCCACGCGCTTTTTCGCCTCATCGACCGGCGATTGAGCCGCGTGAAGCCGTTCGGGAATCTGTTGTCGTTGTTTTTCGAGATCATGCAGCTTCAGGTCAAGCTGCTGGAGTTGTACCAAGAGGGAAAGTTGAAAATTCAAAAACGCCTCTGCGCATGAGAAAGGAATGAGTCATTCATGATCAAATACCTTACCGCATCTATCCTGCAAATAGCAAAATTTCTCTATTTTCTATTGTTTCCCTTGGCTTCCCCTCTCTACTCTCAAAATCTGTAGCTTTTCGTAGTTCTTAGTCAGTCGTGATAACCGCCTACGATCTTGTCGATGAAATTCAGGATGGCGGTTTTCTTGGCAGGATCTTTTTCCAGTTGCAGGGCTTGCTGATAATGCCCCCCCGCAATCTCGGGTTTGCGTTTGAGGTCATAGACTCGCCCCACGCCAAACGTCGCCCTCGCGTCGTTGGGGTCGGCCTTGATGGCCACGCTGAAACTATCGAGCGCCGAATCGACTTGGCCTTTGTCCAGTAGCATCCATCCGATTTCCGTGGCCGCCGGTCCGAAGTCCGGCTTGATGCGCAAGGCTTCCTGATATTCCCGCAGGGCGAGGTCGCGCCGCCCTTTTTGTTCATAGGCCCCGGCCAGCGCGTAGTGCACCTCAAAGTCTTCGGGATTGAGTTGCACCGCGGTTTTATATTCACGAATGGCCGCGTCGATCTTTCCCTGTTCGGCCAACGCGCAGGCCAGATTCACGTAACCCAAAGCATCCCCGGGCGCGAGTTTGAGCAGTTCCCGATACTGGGGAATGGCCATTTCCAACTGACCGTGTTCCTGATACGCCGCGCCCAGGTTCAACCGAGCAGCCAAATAGGCCGGATCCAATTTGACGGCTTGACGATAGGCCTTGATGGCCTTATCCGTTCGGGCCATTCGTTGATAAATCTGAGCCAGAAAAAAATGGGGAAAGGGCGAGTCCGGGACCAATTCGATTGCTTTTTGGTAACTGGTGATCGATTGCTCCGATTGACCGGATTGCGCCAGAAACATCCCGTGAACCAGATGCACAAAGCCTTCTTCCGGATACGTCTTGTTCAGGCGATCGACCCATTCGCGGACGTTCGCCATATCCGCCTCCTCCTGTAACGACTTCGCGTACATCTTCCACGCGAGGGCAAACTCACCCTTCAACAGATACACGACGTTCAAGACAAAAAACGCCCGGGGTCCAGCGGTCTCGCTCTCCATCCAGGCAGTCGCGGCGTCGCGCACCGCATCCCAATCCCCTCCGAGGATAGCCCGTTCGATCGTCTGTTCTTCGCTCATGAATTCACTCATATCCTCCGGCCACGTTTCCGCGACGTCCCATCACGGGAGGCCGCCGGTCCTATCGGACTCACCGCGTCAGCGTATCCTCGACGTCGGGCGGAGTGGCCGTAATCAATTCACCCAGATGGGGATACTGTTTCGTGATTTGCTGTTTCATTTCCCAAGCCACCGTGCGGTAGGACCAATGACCTTTGACCCCCGACCGGAGCTGACACATATAGTCTGCCTGGGCATAGTCCATTTTAAAGACGCACCGGACCCTGAACCCGAAGGGAATCGCGTAAATCGAGGCTTCCTGATCCATCCCCCTCAACCGTTCGATATCCTGTTGAACCGCGTCCATGGCCATTTGATACTCCCGGTCCAGGTTGGCCTCATACAACGGGGGCGGGGTCTCATAGCCGTGCGCGGTGGTAAAGTTCTGTTGGATCTGCTGGCACCGTCGATGACGGTGAAGGTCCCGCCACCCGCCGACGTCCATCAATACGTCGAAGATGAGGGGGTACCCGCATCGAAACTCCTTGATCAGTTCGTCATAGGGCCCGCGACGGCGGAAGGCCACTTCAAGGGTTTCCTGCTTTTCCTTCTCCGGCCATTCCCGCACCAATTCCAGAATGCGGCGATACGGCGCCTGGCTGACGCGATACAACGCGCTTGTGACCAGTTCGTCCATCAGCGAATGCGGCTCGATGAGATCGACCGGCACCGTTTGACCGGTCCAGGCCGCCGGCTGATCCAAGCCCGCCTTGCGAAAAATCTTCTTGGCGTGCCTGGACAGATCCCGATAGACCTCCGTTTGGTACTCGTTGGCCTTGGCGTGGCGGGCCAACGTCGGGGCCAGCGGTTCCGCAGGTTTACCGGTTTCTCCGTCCAACTCTCCCCATACATTGGAAGGAGGTTTGGCACAGGCTTCCTGCAACTCCTCGCCAAGGGCCTGGAGTTCGGGCAGTTGCGTCGACAAGAACCGGGTGATTTGTTTTTCCAGCGTCCGGATACTGACGACCTCCCCGACGTTCGTCGTCGAGGCCAGGGGCAGCAGGTACCGGGTAATATCGTACACGCGCGCAGCCAAGGTTCGGCCGTAATTCGCCTCGCTCATGCCATCGGGTCTGGGATAATGCCGTTCCAGATGTTCCAACAGGGGATCATGAAACGTGCGATAAAGATTGAACAGGCTGCCGAGAATCCCGCGATAAAACGCCTCGGGTTCGGAATCCTGGATGGTGGACGGCACGTAACAGCCGGACACGGCAAAGTTCTGATACCGGCTGGACTTGGCCTGTCCATCCCACAGCGGTTCATCTTCCAAGCGAATGGCCGCCAGTTCGGAAATGCCTTCCAGGCACACGGTCACGTGCCCCAGATCGGCGATCGAGGCATGCCCGTAGGCAAAATAGAACTGCTCCCAAAACTTCTCGGACGAGTGCCCGTGGACCCACCGCAAGCTGTCTTCAATGGAATCCGGAGAACGGCTGTACCGGGCCAGGGCATACGCCGCTTTCTCGGGCGGCATCGGCGCAAGGACGATCACCCGGCGTTTGTTTTTTTCCTCGACTGTCATTTTTTTCGGCTCGACGGCTTCATGCAATCCGCCGCGAGCGATGCACTATAGTCAGACAACCGATCCAATCTCAAGTTGGCATACTGTCGTCATTTCTTCGCAACAACGCAACGAAAGACTCTTGAAACGCGAGGCTCGACTGGCTACACTCCGTCCCTAACAAGGAAATTTCTCGGAAGAAGTCGGGTCGGCACGGAGACCTGCCCTGCAAGAGAAACGATCAGGCTTCCATCCCTCTGAAGACGTATCGGTGCCATCGGGAAAATCGCAGCAATGCCCACCGACGACAGACAACCCATCCACGGCCAATGGTCATCCCGCTTGGCCTTTATCATGGCGGCGACCGGCTCCGCGGTCGGCCTCGGGAACATCTGGAAATTTCCCTACATTACAGGGGAAAACGGGGGGAGCGCCTTTGTATTCGTCTATCTCCTCTGTGTGGCTGCCTTGGGGATTCCGCTGATGATGGCAGAGGTGATGCTCGGACGTCGCGGCAAACGAACACCGATCAATACCATGCGTGTTCTGGCTGCGGAAGCCAATGCCAATCAAGGCTGGCAGATCATCGGATGGTCCGGCACCATTGCCGCCGTCTTGATCCTTTCTTATTACAGCGTTATCGGCGGATGGACCATCGGGTATATTCTCCATGCGGCTACCGGTGATTTCTCGGGCCTCAGCGGAGACGGGGCATCGAGTCTGTTCGGAGACTTTGTCGGCAATCCCCTGGTTCAGGTGGGTTGGCATACGGCGTTCATGCTCATCACCATGTTCATCGTGGCCCGAGGGGTACGTCATGGATTGGAAAAAGCCGTCACCTATCTCATGCCAGTGCTGGTTGTGCTGTTACTCGTTCTCGTGGGCTACGCCATGACCACCGGCTACTTCATGAAAGGGATCGCTTTTTTATTCACACCCGACTTCAGCCACTTTTCAGGCACCAGCATGCTCACGGCCCTGGGTCACGCGTTTTTTACGTTGAGCCTGGGCATGGGCTCCATCATGATCTATGGGTCCTACGTGCCCAAGGACACGTCCATTGCCAGTACTTCCGTGGCCGTCGCCGTCGCCGATACGTTGGTGGCCCTCGTCGCAGGCATGGCGATTTTTCCCATTGTCTTTGCGAATGGCCTCGCGCCCGGAGCCGGACCCAGTCTCATTTTTGAAACCCTTCCCGTCGCCTTCGGCCACATGACCGGAGGAACGTTCTTCGGAACACTCTTTTTCGTGTTGCTCCTGATCGCCGCCTGGACCTCAGCGATTTCATTGGTTGAACCGACCGTGACCATGCTGATCGAAAAATTCAACATGACCCGCCGGCGAGCCGCTTTCCTGACGGGTTTCGCCACGTGGCTCCTGGGATTCGGCACGGCCTTTTCGTTCAACCTCTGGTCAGACGTCACGGTCCTGGGGATGACCATTTTCGACCACCTCGACTTTCTCACCTCCAATCTCATGCTGCCGTTCGGCGCGATCTGCATGGCCATCTTTGCCGGTTGGGTGATGACCAAACACATGAGCCAAACGGAACTCAACATGAACAGTGAAATAGGCTATGTCATCTGGCAAGTCTCGATCCGCGTCATCGCCCCTATTGCCGTTTCGATTATCCTCCTTCACGCCATCGGCCTGTTTTGAAGACCCGGGAAACGTTCGGCGTTCATGAGTTCGTTGTGTTGCTCACCAAAAGCCCGGCAGGCCACGGATGACCCTGAGCCGGGAGATCTAGCGCGAGTGTCATCGCGACTCCTCGAAAACGTACAGAACTCCACGTTTTGTACGTTGCGTACGTTTTGTACAATTCGCCATATTTTGTACAATTTGTACGTTTTGTACAGTTTGTCACATGTTGTACAAAAAGTGCCCCATTGCCCTGCCCCCTTCCGTCATGCCCGTCTGTATTCACTCATGCCCTTCGACTTCACTCTCCCGTTCGTTCTGAGCGTAGTGACAGCGAAGTCGAAGAACGCTCAGGGCGAATGGGTGGGGATAATCCGTGCATCCTGAGCCTGTCCTGAGATTCGCCTCCTTGTACGGGTTCACTGATATGCTGTTTGCTTATACGCGAGGCTTCTGTTAATGTGAGAAATAGTCGTTCACGTACTCGTTCGTATTCATCACTGAGACAACCGTATGGCCTGGGAACCAAGAGATCCATGGGGGCAGCAAGGGGGAGGCGATCCCCTTGACGACGTCCTCAATAAAGCCAAAGAACAATGGCAGCGGATGAAGCCGACCCGGGGCATGAAGTCCATCGTCCTGGTCGTGGCGGCTATCCTGGTACTCTCGCAGTCCGTGTTCAAGGTCGAACCCGACGAGGAAGGTCTCGTCAAGCGGTTCGGCGACGTGATACGAACCGTCGAACCAGGGCCACACCTCAAGATCCCGTTCTTTGAAACCGTCGTCACGCCCAAGGTGCAAAAACTCCACCGCATCGAAGTCGGGTTTCGCACCAACGCCCGTGGCCGGGCGCAGATAGTCCCGCAGGAAGCGCTGATGCTGACCGGAGACATGAACATTCTCTCCGTGGAATTCATTGTCCAATACAAAATCAGCGAAGCCAAGGCCTACCTGTTCAACGTGGCAGACATTGAAGAGACCATACGGAAATCGGCCGAGGCTGCGATGCGGGAAGTTGTCGGCAAGAATAAGATCGACGAGGCGTTGACCGTGGGCAAGGCCGCGATCCAGGTCTCCACGCAGGAACTTCTGCAAAGCATCGTCGATGAGTATCAGGGCGGCATCCAGATCGCCACCGTGCAATTGCTCGACGTCAATCCACCGCAGAAAGTGGCCAAGTTCTTCAAGGACGTGGCCAGCGCCAAGGAGGAACGCGAGCAATTGATCAACCAGGCTCATGGGTACCGGAACGACATCATTCCCAAAGCCAAGGGACAAGCGGCCCAGGACGTCAATCAAGCCAAAGGGTACGCCCAGGCCAGACTCGCGCGAGCGGAAGGTGAAGCCAACCACTTCCTGCAAACGCTCGCGGAATACAAGAAAGCCAAAAACGTCATCGGCAAGCGGCTGTATATCGAAACCATGGAAGAAGTGCTCTCGAAGGTGGACAAAATCATTCTGGATTCCAAAACCGCGGGAAACGTGTTGCCGTACCTGCCGTTGGATCGGCTGCAAAAACTGCCGGGCAGAAAGGCGGAGACCACCCCCTGATGAAACAAAACCTGTTCATCGGCATCATCGGCGTCCTGGTCCTACTGGTCGTGTTGGGGGCCTCTCCGTTCTTCATTCTTGACTTGACCCAAACGGCCATCGTGGTCCAACTCGGCAAGCCCAAGCGGACCGTGACGGAGCCGGGACTCAAGTTCAAACTGCCCTTTGTCCAGGAAGTCCGCTACTTCGATAAGCGACTCCTGGATTATGACGTTCCCGCACGCGAAGTCATTACCCAGGACAAGAAGACCATCCTGATTGACAATTTCGCCAAGTGGAAAATCGTCGATCCCCTGGAGGTCTACAAGGCGTTCCAGACGCAACGGGGCGCACTGCAACGGCTGGACGACATCATCTATTCCGAAATGCGCGTGGAACTGGGCCGGCACGAGCTGTCGGAAATCGTCTCCGCGAACCGTTTGTTGATCATGTCCGAGGTGGCCAAACGCGCCAATCAAAAAGCCTCGAAATACGGCTTGGAAGTCCTTGACGTCCGCATCAAACGCGCGGACCTCCCCGAGCAAAACGCCAAAGCCGTGTTTGACCGGATGCAGGCCGAACGGGAACGGATCGCCAAACAATACAAAGCCGAAGGCGCGGAAGAAGCACAGAAAATTCGATCGGAAGCCGAAAAGGACAGGCAGATTCTCATCGCCGAGGCCTACAAAACCTCCCAGGAGATTCGCGGTGAAGGGGACGCCAAAGCCTACAAGATTTACGCCAATGCGTATAACCAGGATCCTAAATTCTTTGAATTCGTTCGTTCCATGGAAGCCTACCGGAAAGTCTTCTCCAAAGACACGATCATGGTGCTGAGCCCCGACTCCGAATTCCTGCACTTCCTCAAAAAACGCTGAACGAACATTGTGGATTGCTGATTTCGGATTTCTGATTTTTTCTCAATCCACAATCCACAGTTCCTCCTCATGGCCAATCAAGACCATCTTGATCTGTTACTGCAAGGACTGGAGGTCTGGAACAAATTTCGTCGGACCCAACCAACCGTCCGGCCCGACCTCCGGGACGCCGACCTGTCGGGGTATGATTTCACAAGAATGGATTTTTCCACGTGCGACCTGACCGGGGCGGATTTGTCCGACGCCTACTTGCTCCAAGCCAACATGGAAGAAGCCGATCTGACCGGAGCCAATCTCACGGAAGCGGACGCCATCGAAGCCAACCTGCTCAAGGCCATCCTGACCAACGCGACGCTCGTGATGGCCGACTTCAGTGGAACCGGCCTGATTCGTGCGCATCTCGCAGGTGCGGATCTCTCCAAGGCCAACCTGACGCGCGCCTCATTGCCTTGGGGAAATCTACAAGGATGCCGGTTGGCGCACACCAACCTGAAGATGGCTGACCTGCGAGAAGCCGATCTCACGGAAGCGGACTTGACCGAAGCCAATCTCCAAGACGCTTCCCTGACCGGGACCGTCTTTCAACGCGCCAACCTCGAGGGTGCCAAACACGTCTCCTTGGAGTACCTCGGTAAAGCCAGAACACTCTTTCAAACCCGCTTCGATCCTCAGCTTCAAGAAGAAATTGAAAAGACCTACCCGCATCTGCTGAAACAACCGTAACCTTCCGGGTCAATGAATGACTGAACACATACAGGGACAGGAGGGTCTGCAAGAAGGACTTCGATACCACAGCCTCATGTATCACAGGAGGCCGCTCCATGATTCCGTCGGATGAGAACCAGGCGGCCCAGGAGACGTTCGGGAGGATTCATGGGAGGCTCAATCAAATCGATTCGTTGACCAACGCCTTGAACGAGTCGAAGGCCTTTGGAAGTCTGCACAAACCCTTTGGCTCGCAGTGCATGGTGGGATTGAATCCTGCGAACCAGCGTCTCGGGGTCGATACCCGACTCTATGACGCATTCTTCCGCCTCAAACGACTCATGCGTATGCGGTTCATGTGCCATCGGCTTGGCGGCTCGTTTGGGAAGACTCCCGGGATCAGGCGGAAACAACACGGGCGTCCTGACACAAGCCTGAACAGCCGGGACAACCGGCGTCCCCGGAGCCAAGCCTTGCACCCATTCCTGAACCTGCTCGCGTCGGCCTGACGGCACAAGATCCAGTTTGTTCAGGATCAGCAGGTCGGCCGATGATACCTGCTGTTCAAAGGTCCCTTCCAGATCACGCTCTTCCGCAACCTGTTCGGCATTTACCACCACCGCCGAAAGACACTCGCCAACCCACCCGGACACGGGTTCGCGCCAGAAATTCAGGAGCGTGTCAAAGGGCAGGGCCACACCGGACGTTTCGACGACAACGCGATCAGGATGCACCTCTTCCCGGATCCGCTGAAGCGTTGTGACGAATTCGTCTGACAGTTTGCAACAGACGCACCCGCCTTCCAATTCGACGTAATGTTGGCCGGCCTGGTTTCCCAACAGGGCCTGATCGATTCCCAGTTCACCGAATTCATTCGACACGACCGCCAGCCGCACGCCCTGCTCTTGCGCCTCTTCAAGCAGGTGCCGAACGAGCGTGGTTTTCCCCGCACCCAAAAATCCGGACACGACCAGTGCCGGCACGTCACCTGCCGGTCTCTTGTTTTCAAGCGATGAAGAGGGATTGTTCTGAGGCGACATAAATTTGATTGCTGATTTTTGATGTTTGACAAGCACGGTTGGGCTTTATGAGAATGCCTGAATGCCACCCTCATCAGACCTTCCGTCGGAGACTAACCTTCCCGACCGCCGATGCACGTGGTGCCGGGTCACCATGATGAAACGCCTGGTGGCCGACGGTCGCTTCATTCATTACACCTGCCCGTCCTGTCTTTTTCAACATACCGGAAAATATTCCGGTGCGTGACGCACAACGCGCTTCCTTAGAACAGGTTCGACACGATGCGCGTGCCGCCGACCCACGTGCCGATGACGCTGCCGATGGTGGGGAACAAAAAGGCCAGGAAAACCCGTAACAGCCGGCTTTGCCACCAGCGACGGGGAACGACCACGTCTTCGGCCACGGTCTGAAATTCACGTACGATCGGTGGTTGCATATAGGCCTGGACAAACGCCGTGACGTACCCGACGCCGATCACCGGCGTCAGACTCGTAAACGGGGCCCCGGCCACGGCCACGATAATCGTGAACGGATGCGCCCAGGCCAGCAAGGCTCCCAAGCCACTGGGTATGCCGTTCGCCACAATCCAAAAGAGGGCGTTGTCGCCGGCCGCTGCAGCTCCCTTTTGATAACCGATCAAGGCAATGGACCCGACAATAATGGACGGGATTGCCCATCCGGCCCATTTCCACACCGGAGATACAGGCGGAATCACGTCCAAACTATCCAGATCGGCTTGCCGCTCACCCTGAAGGATGGCTTTAATCCCTTCCACGTGTCCGGCGCCGACCACCGAGACGATCGTCTGGCCTTCGGCTTGAAGTGTCTTCTCCGCCAAATAGCGATCCCGCTCGTCGATCAACACCGTTTTCAGCGTAGGCACTTCCCTGCCTAATTCCTGCATCATCTCCGACAGCACGTCCTGCTTTCTCAATTCCTGCAAAGACTCTTCACTCACGGGCTGGGTGTCGAAGATACCCACAATCAGCGACGAGACCAACATGCTTTTTTTGAAGAACGGGGTGGACCGCCAGGCCCGTCGCATGGTGACGCGAACGTCCCGGTCGCAGAGGGCAATGGGAATATCGAATTTTTTGGCCACGTTGATGGCTTCCAGCATCTCGGTACCGGGCAGGACACCAAGCTGATCCCCCAATCGTTTTTGGTAGGAGGCCAACAGGACGTTGGCTAACATGGTGCTGAGTTGTTTCTTGCGGATGACCTCCTTGAGGTCAAATGACTCCCACTTCTGCTGCTGGGACAGGGCTTCATAGCGACGGGAATCCAGTTCCACGCAGACCGCATCAGGCCGTTCCTCTTCGATGACGGCGCGAACCAGGTCCGCGGACTCTTGTGACACGTGAACCGTCCCAACCAGGATAATCGTTTTGTCTTCAACGGTGAGAATATGGACTTCAGAAGAAGAGCGAGCCGTGCCGGGAGCGGTCTTTGAAGGCGACACGGCCTCCTGCCCATTACCAGCTTCCATGGTGACACCGCAAACGGCTTGAAACCCTACAAATCCAACATGTACGTGACATTATCTCCCCCGAACGCTTTGACTTTGCCTTCGATCATCTTTTCGTTTTGACTGTAGACTCTCACGGTTACGTCCTGGAGCCCCGTCAACGACTTCATCTGTTGCATCAGCACCAGCACGATCTTTCGACCACGATCCCGGTCCACTGCGAGCCTCCGGTAAAACTCATCGGTGACGTGCAGTTGCAGGAGGTCTCCCTTGACTAACATGTCTTCCACGGCTCCGGTTTGGCCCAATTGCGCGCCTATGCGCTCGGCAATCTGTTCATCCGTCATGGGTTCACTCATAAATTGACCATATCCCTTTCACCTAGGCCCTAGGCTGTCACGCCTGCGGAAGCAGGAACCCAGAGAACCTAAGTGATACGTTTCGTTGCCTGCTCCAACCAGACCGCCGTGGACGAATCAACCAGTGGCCCGATAATCTCCCGCACGCGGGCGTGGTAAGTATTGAGCCACTCCCGTTCCGCGGCATTCAACAACGACCTGTCAATCAACGATGCATCAAACGGCACCAGGGTGATCGTCTCGAACGCGAACCATTCCCGTCCATCACCGTTATCCGTTGCAGCGGAAATCACCACTATCAGGTTTTCCAGCCGGATCCCGTATTCTCCGTCTTTGTAATATCCGGGTTCGTTCGACAGGATCATCCCAGGCTGCAAGGCAACCGTATGCCCGCCCTTCGCGATGCGCTGGGGGCCTTCATGGACGCCAAGGTAACTCCCCACCCCGTGCCCGGTCCCATGCGCATAATCCAACTCCACTTCCCAAAGCGGCCGGCGGGCCAAGGCATCGAGTTGCGCACCGGTTGTTCCTCTCGGAAACGTGGCCCTGGCGAGGGCGATGTGTCCTTTGAGGACTCTGGTGTATCGATCCCTGCATTCCGGTGTGGGAGACCCGACGGCAATCGTTCTGGTGATGTCGGTCGTGCCGTCCAGATACTGCCCTCCTGAATCCACCAGATACAACGTGCCGGGCTCAAGTCTGCGGCACTGCTCATCGCTGGCCCGGTAATGCACGACGGCTCCATTGGGGCCGGCCGCAGAAATCGTCGGGAAACTCATATCCTGCCAAAGCGGTTGCCGGCGGCGACAGGCATCCAAGTACGCCTGCGCGTCGAGTTCGGAGAGCTTTCCCTTCGGTGCTTCCCGGCTCAACCAAGCGAGAAATTCACACACCGCAGCCCCATCCCTTTTCTGCGCTTCCCGTGCTCCATTGATTTCCACCACATTTTTGCAGGCCTTCGGCAAGAGACACGGATCTTCCCCTTCGATCACCCGAGTTCCGGATCGAGTCAAACGTTCGGTAATCCAGCTCGCCGTGCGCTTCGGGTCGCACAACACGCGTTCACCCATCCTTCCCAATTGATCCAAGGCCTCATGAAATTCGGAAACGGGACGAATCCGCACAGCCGGTCCCAAGTGCGAAGTCAGGGAATCGGACACCTTGCGTGTATCCAGAAACAGCGACGCCGTGGCGTCACGATGCAGCAAGGCAAAACTAAGGGGTAGCGGCGTATGCTCCACGTCATGGCCACGCACGTTCAAGAGCCAGGCGATGGAATCCGGTGCCGTCAGCACGGCTACCTCGATCTCCTCGTTTTTAAGCGTCATGGAAAGTTCATGTCGTTTGTCTTCCGAGGACTTACCCGCATAGGCGAGGTCATGCGGCACCACCTTGGCCGAGGGAGGCACGGGCCGATCATCCCATATGGCATCGACGGGATTCGGTTCACATGGCGTCAATACGGCGCCCGTTTTGGCACAGGCTTCTTTCAGTTGCTTGACTTCTCGGGGCGTATGCAGCCACGGATCATAGCCCAGTTTGTCGCCCCGCCGGAGCACGGTCGGCAACCACAAATGGACAGGTTCATCCATGAGATGCCGTGGGGTCCATACCTGCAGATCAACTTGTGAACGGACTTGCAGGGTATATCGTCCGTCCACGAAGATGGCGGCCTGCCCGGCAAGCACGACCGCGGTCCCCGCCGAGCCCGTAAACCCCGTCAACCACGCCAACCGCTCGGCACAAGCCGGCACATACTCATTCTGGTACTCATCGGCATGGGGGACAATGAACCCGGACAATCCTCTCTGTGTGATTTCAGCGCGAAACGCTTGTAACCGTTCTGCCGTCAATGGGGAAACCTTTCTTCAGCTTCAAACCGACCAATTTTTCAAAATATCACGTCGGTACTGTTCTGGCAAAAAACGGGGTCTCCGCTGAACGTTTTGCGACCAATCGTCTCTTGATCGTTCATCCGTGACGCCAGCGAAGGGCGCGAATTCGCGTTCAGGCAATCCGGGAGCGTAAGTTCTCAGCAAGAGAGTTCGTTTCTATTTGACTGAACGTCTGCCCCTGATTCTTGACATAGTGAGTGATTTGTTGCTCGGATAGCGTTTTCACATATTGAAATTCTCGATTCGGCCTGTGATTTATTAAGCAAAGGATATTTTTCGGGGATATTTTTCTGTCGCCCCAGTGGTTGGAAAAATTATCGATATCCCCTCTCCCAACGGCCTGATTCAGTAACACAAAAATTGCACGATTGCTTCTTCCCAATTGCCTTATCGGAGAAAATAATTCCGTGTTTTCCACTGAATCCCGGCTCCAATTCTTTGTTTCCACCAAATAAAGACCGGTGGGTCCGACAACAACGTGGTCTATCTGTATCGAATATATTCTGTCATCATTGTTTCTGTCATATATAGGTTGAGGAAATTCCAACCTGTAATCATTGATGACGGTGTACGTATCGGGAAGTCTTGATAATTCCCGACTCACCTTTTCCTCCCCTTCGGCTCCATAAAACAAAGATTTGTATTTCCTCAAAACCGAAAGGATTCTTCTCTGTTCTTCTATTTCACTAGCTGAATAGCGTTCCGCCCAATTATTGAAGTTATTTCTTCTATCTTCGATTTCAGCCATCAGACGGTCAATCTTTGCAAATCCCTTCCTGAAAGGTCTTTCCACTTCATTCTCAAAAGAGTTTTCCAAGACTTCCTTTCTCTTTGTTAGTCTCTTTTTCCGAAAAAAGAAAAACAATCGAAGCAACATGTTCCGTTTTTCGTTTCCGGCAAGAATCCCTTTCAGATCCTCCAATTCATTGTGCAGCAAAGCCTCTCTTTCTCTAATTTTCTGATCAAGTTTCAAAGACAATCTATTATATTTTGACTCAAGATCAAAAAGTTCCCTTCTCAGAATTTCACTATATTTTGCCCTGATGCGATCAAGGGAATTATTGTAATCATTATGAAATGACCGAATGTCATCCAGCGTTCTGAAGTCACCTATCCCTTCTCTTTCAAGTTCCTCAAGTAACTGAGTCAGAGAACCTACTTGTCTATAAATTCTCGCCATACGATAACGCCATTAAAGCATCTATGTTTCAATTATAATCCTGTGCAGCATAGCGTTGAGCCTTGCTTCCCGATCGCTCATCCATGATGCCGGCGAGGGCTGACGAAGGCGGGCTATAGTAGTGGCGTTCCTTGACACATTCTGTATAATGAGCCGTAAGGAGCGAGACCGCTGTGAAAAGGAAACGTCAATCCATGCCCGCCTTCGAAAGCGAGGCAAAAGAACGGGATTTTTGGGAAAATCACGACTCGACCGACCACGTGGACTGGAGTAAGGCTCAACGTGTCCGCCTTCCCAATCTCAAACCGTCCACCAAGCCGATTTCACTGAGATTGCCGGTCGGTTTGCTTGAGAAGATCAAGACCGAAGCCAACAAGAGGGATGTCCCCTACCAGTCACTGATCAAGGTCTGGCTGTCCGAAAAGGTTGCTTCCAGCTAGGCCCCCTCTTTTGTGAGGCAAGAAAGCCCGCATGCAGGCTTGCCGCCTGCACACCAAGGGACAGGAGGGCAGGCACGGGGGCCTGCCCCTACGAATGTATGTTCTCTATCCAGGCAGCTCGCTTGAAGTTGTTTTCGTAGCCATGTCGTTCAACCACCGAGCGCGGCTTGGACCGTCTCCCCGATCTCGGCGGGATTGCGCACGACTTGCACGCCGGCGACTTCCAGGGCGGCGATTTTTTCTTTTGCCGTGCCTTTGCCTCCGGTGATAATCGCTCCAGCGTGACCCATACGACGTCCGGGGGGCGCCGTCATTCCAGCTATAAAGCCGACGACGGGCTTCGTCATTTCTCGTTTGATGAACTCGGCGGCTTTTTCCTCGGCGTCGCCACCGATTTCCCCGATCATGACCACGGCCTGCGTCTCCTCGTCATGCTCGAACATCTGCAACAGGTCGATGTACCCGGTGCCGATGATGGGATCGCCACCGATACCCACGCAGGTCGTCTCGCCAAGCCCCAAATTCGTCAATTGGTTCACAGCCTCATAGGTCAAGGTCCCGCTACGTGAAATCACGCCGACCTTGCCTTTTTTATGAATGAACCCGGGCATGATGCCGATTTTGCACTCGTCCGCCGTGATGATCCCCGGACAATTGGGACCGATAAGCCGCGTCTGCGTACTGGCCAAGGCGCGTTTCACCCGGACCATGTCATTCACGGGTATCCCTTCTGTAATGCAGACCACCAACCAGACCCCCGCATTGGCTGCTTCGAGGATGGCGTCCGCGGCAAACGGAGGAGGGACGAAAATGAGGGACGTGGTGGCTTCTGTCGCTTTGACGGCATCACGGACCGTGTGAAAAACCGGGATGCCTTCCACTTCCTGCCCAGCCTTACCGGGCGTCACACCCGCGACGACCTGGGTGCCGTACGCCTGGCACTGGGTCGCATGGAACGACCCTTCTTTCCCCGTAATCCCCTGTACAACCACCCGTGTTGCCTTATTCACCAAAATGCTCATGTGCGAATCCTTTCCTCACTGCGTTCCGTCATGACCGGACCTGAACGATCGGGCGTTCAACCCTTCTCCCTTTTCTTGCGTTTCATGGCTACGATTTTTTGTGCGGCTTCCCAGAGATCCGTCGCCACGTCCACCTTCAACCCCGATTCGAGGAGAATCTTCCGCCCTTCCTCCGCATTGGTCCCTTGGAGGCGCACGACCACGGGCAAGGTGATGCCGACTTCTTTCGAAGCCTCGATCACGCCGTTGGCGATCCGTTCACACCGGACGATGCCGCCGAAAATATTGATGAAAATGCCTTTGACTTTTCTGTCCTTGAGGAGGATCCGAAATCCGGCTGCGACGGTCTCCTTGGTGGCGCCGCCCCCTACGTCCAAGAAGTTGGCGGGTTCGGCACCAGCCAATTTGATCACGTCCATCGTGGCCATGGCCAAGCCCGCCCCGTTCACCATGCACCCGATGTCCCCGTCCAGTTTCACGTAGTTGAGATTATTGGCGCCCGCCTCGATTTCAAGCGGTTCTTCCTCGTGCAGGTCACGAAACGCCTGCACGTCCTGGTGCTTGTACAGCGCGTTGTCGTCAAAGGTGACCTTCCCGTCGAGGGCGATGAGTTGTTTGTCCGTGGTAATCACCAACGGGTTGATCTCAATCAATGACGCATTTTTTTCCATGAACAGGCGATACAGGTTCCCGAGCATCTGGATGAAGGGCGTCACCACGGCTTTTTCCAGGGAAGGCAACCCCAAGGCAAAGGCGAGATTCCGGCCGTTGTACGGATGATACCCGACGGCCGGATCAATCGTTTCCCTGAACAGTTTTTCCGGGGTCTTCTCCGCCACCTCTTCGATTTCCATACCCCCCTCGGTACTCGCAAGGAACGTGGGGTACCCGCTGTCACGATCCACCAACAGGCTCAAGTACAATTCTTTGTCGATCCCCGCGCCTTCCTCGATCAACAAACGACGGACTTTTCGGCCTTTCGGTCCGGTCTGATGCGTCACCAGGGTCTTCCCGATGAGTTCCCGCGTCAGAGCCGGTACCTCCTCGCGCTGCTTGGTAATTTTGACGCCACCGGCCTTCCCGCGTCCCCCGGCGTGGATCTGGGCCTTGACCACGAAAACCGGCGCATCCAGAGCCTCGGCCCACTTTTCAGCGGCACGAGGCGTCTTGATTTCCTTGCCGCGCGGCACCGGGACCCCGAATTGAGCAAACAACTGTTTCGCTTGAAACTCATGAATATTCATGATTCTCCTCTTTGAGAAAAAAACTCCCCTCACCCCAGCCCTCTCCCAGAGGGAGAGGGAGTTATGGAACAGACCAAACCTATAAAACCAGTTCAAGGCAGGATGTTCAAAAAAGCCGTCCAGCGCAGCCGCAGCAAGCGAGGAGGCGAGGCGTACATTTGGAGTACGTTGAGCCTCCGAGCGCTGCAAGAACAAAGCTGGTGGGTTTTTTCAACATCCTGCTATGGTTGTTCGGTATAGGCGGGCAGCACAACCGGCGACGTGACCTGATTCGTGACCCGGTGCTTTTTCGCTTCGGCCCGGAACCGCTGCAAATGGTTCAGCGTCAACCGGCCTTGAGTCATAGTTTGCACGCGGTCCGCCACCGTCAACCCTGATCGTTTGCCGAAGACCATCAGGTCCAACAACGAGTTGCCCATTAAACGATTGCGTCCGTGCAATCCTCCAGAGGTTTCTCCGGCCACAAAGAGGTTCTTCACGGACGTTTCACCGTTGACGTCGATCTTGACGCCCCCGTTCTGATAGTGAAGCGTCGGATAAATCAGGACAGGGTCTTTGCGGATATCGACGCCGTACCGTGCATATTGGCGAACCATGGCGGGGAAATGTTTGTCCAGCGTGCCTTCACCCTGATCCGCCTCGAGCAACGGGGTATCCAGCCACACGCCCACGCGGCCGGTCGGCATGCGGACGCCGCGACCTTCTTCGCATTCCCGGATAATGGAGGACGACACCACGTCGCGGGTATCCAACTCATTCACGAACCGGTCGCCCTTCCCATTGACCAGATGCCCACCTTCCGACCGTATCCCCTCGGTCACCAACTGCCCGACGAGTTGTTCCGGGTACACGCCGCCCGACGGATGATATTGAAACGTATCGATTTGGACCAGCGGGGCCCCGATGCGGTAGGCCAAGGCAAGCCCGTCGCCTGTTGCGCCGTAATGGTTGCTCGTGGGAAAGCCCTGAATGTGTAACCGCCCAATGCCGCCGGTCGCCAGAATCACGGTCTTGGCAGCCACCACCAGAAATCGTTTGTTGTCCAAATCCTGAAGCACCGCGCCGGTGCACGCGCCGTGCTCGTCACTCACCAGTTCCACGGCGGCGGCGAATTCCAGGAGTTGGATCTTCTGGTTGAGAACTTCATCCTTGAGTACCCGCATGATCTCGAGACCGGTGTAGTCCGAGCAGGTGAGCAGCCGTGCTTTGGTACTGCCTCCCCCTTTTTTAACGTGGAGGTTGCCATCGGCGTCCCGGTCGAAGAGCACGCCCAATTCCAACAACCACTTCGCAATGGACGGCCCTTCTTCCACCATCGTCCTGAGCAACTCATGATCGTTCTTCATGTGACCGCCCTTGAGGGTATCCAGGAAGTGCTGGACCGGGGAATCGTCGGGTGCCACGGCAATCTGCATGCCCCCTTGCGCCATCACCGAATTCGAATCGGCCAAGCGCAGCTTCGTGGCCAGCAACACCTTCGCCCCTTGACCATGCGCGTGAAGCGCCGCGGCACAGCCCGCGCCGCCGCCGCCCACGACGAGGACATCGGCCTCGTAATGAGGCGTCAGGGAGAGATCATCCGGAACCACGCTATCGCCTTCCAGGATGGAGGCAAGTTCCCGTACCGTCATGTCCCCTTCATTGGGCCCACAGGCAACGGGACGGTACGCGGCTTCCCGATGATCGGGATGGAATTTTTTGATCAGGGTGTCGCGTTCGGCTGGAGAGAGTTTGGGAAAGGTCTGTTGCCGCCGGGCGTCACGGGAATTGTGGACGACGTTGTGCAGGGCTTGAATATCCACGTATCAGCCGCACTCCCCTACGACTTGATCGTGGCCGAGGTTTGTTGTAATTCGTCATCGGTCATCTTCAGGATTCGGTCCCAGTCGTCGTTGTACTGTCCATCGGCAATGGCTTGGATTCGGTCGAAGAGGCCTGGCGGCTTTTCCATTTCCCGGACACCGTAGGCTCGACTGGCATAGACCCCCACCAGGTTCGGCGCAATATCGGCAATGCACACCGGCACGCACAAGCCGCACATCACACAGTCCATGAAGGTTTCCGACACCGCTTTGAAGTCCCCGAAGACAGCTTTCCACACGCCTTCCCGCACGTCGATCTGTTGCGGGCAGGCTTCGGTGCACGCGTTGCAGTTCCTGCACAGGGGTGCTTCGGGATACAACTTAAACAGGTCCTGCTTGGGATTTTCGAGTTGATTCAAATCGTACGTGGCCTTGCGTGCGGGAAACGCCGGGGCGAACGAGAACGACATGCCGTCTTCCACCGCGTGCGAACACCCCAGGCAGGTTTTCACTTTCGGATCGTCCTTGGTGCGATAATAGGTCGCGCAAGCCCCGCAAAACCCGCCCAGACAGCCGGCCCCGCGCGTGACTTCATGGCCGGTATACCAGAGGGCCTTCATCAGGGTGATTCCCGCCGGAACCTTGAAGGACTTCCCCGCAATCTCCACCGTAACCATAGGCGGTTTGAGCGCGTCTTCCTGACTCACGGCTTTTTCCGTATCGAATGAACCCGTCATGTCCGTTTGGCCTTACTCCTTTATTCCCCTCCTTTGTAAGGACGGGAACTTTTTCCGAAGAGGGAAAAGTTGGGAGGTAGAGGGAAAATCAACTCTACCCCACCCTGCCCTCCCCTTACAAAGGGGAGGGGAAAGCTGAACCTCTCCCACTTCTCACTCCCTCTCCCTCTCCCTGGACGGGAGAGGGTTGGGGTGAGGGTGAGGGTGAAGAAATCATGCATTCAGGGCATTCAACGCCGATCCGGCTTGAAACCATTTCACTTGCTGTTCGGTCATACTGTGATTGGCCTGAATCGTGATCTCTTTGCCATCCTTTTTATGAATGATCACGGACACCGGCTTCCCCGGTGCTAATTCACCGAGGCCCGTCACACTGACGCGGTCTTCCTGGTCGATTTGCTCATAATTCGCGGGGTCCGCAAACGTCATGGGCAGAATGCCTTGCTTCTTTAAATTCGTTTCATGGATACGGGCAAAGCTCTTGGTGAGCACCGCCTTCACGCCCAGGAAACGCGGGGACATGGCCGCGTGTTCCCGGCTGCTCCCTTCGCCGTAATTCTCATCCCCGACCACGAACGATCCGATGCCCTTGCCCTTGTAATCGCGTGCGACCTGCGCCAGGGTGAGATCGGACTCGCCGGTCAACACGTTGTTGCCTTTTCCCGCTTCACTCGAAAATGCGTTGTTCGCACCCAGGAACATGTTGTCACTGATCTTGTCCAAATGTCCACGAAACTTGAGCCAAGGTCCCGCGGGTGAAATGTGATCGGTCGTGGTTTTTCCCTTGGTCTTGATCAGCAACGGCAACTTGTCGAAATCGTTGCCGTCCCACTTCGGAAAGGGCTGCAACAGTTGCAGCCGCTCGCTGTTCGGCGGCAGATCCACGGCCAACCCATCGCCGTTCTCCGCCGGAGGAATGAATCCCTCTTCACCCTTGGCAAAACCCTGGGCCGGCAATTCATCCCCTTGCGGCGGATCGAGTTTTATTTGTTTGCCGTCCGGGGTGGAAATGGTGTCTTGCAGGGGATTGAATCCCAGGTTGCCTGTCAGGGCATACGCAGCCACCAACTCCGGACTGGCCAGGAAGGACAGCGTGTCGGCAATCCCGTCGTTGCGACCGGGGAAGTTCCGGTTAAAGGTACTGACGATCGAATCAGATTTGCCTTTGACGCCGTCGGCCCGTTTCCACTGCCCGATACACGGACCGCAGGCGTTCGCCAATACGGTGGCACCCAACTCTTCAAACGTCTCCAAAAAGCCGTCCCGTTTCATGGTATGAAAGATCCGTTCCGAGCCCGGCGACACCAAAAACGCGGTTTTGGCTTTCAGGCCCGCCTTCAACCCCTGTTGGGCAATATGCGCGGCCCGGCTGATATCCTCATACGAGGAATTCGTGCAACTGCCCAACAAGGTGGCCTTCAACTCAACGGGATATCCCTTTTCCTTAGCCTCGGCTTCCAACGCGGAGATGGGACGAGCCAAGTCCGGGGAATGCGGTCCCACGACGTGCGGTTCCAAGGTCGAGAGGTCGATTTCCAGGATCTCGTCAAAATATTTTTCCGGCGACTCATACACTTCAGGGTCGGCCACCAGCATCGATTGGTTGGCTTCCGCCAGGTCGGCGATCTCCTTACGTTCCGTGATATTGAGATAGTCCACCATCTTTTGGTCGAAGGGAAAGATCGACGTGGTCGCGCCGAGTTCCGCGCCCATGTTGGTGATTGTACCCTTACCCGTGGCGCTGATCGTTTCCGCGCCCGGGCCGAAGTACTCGACGATCTTGTTGGTGCCGCCTTTCACCGTCAGCTTGCCGCAAATATACAGAATCACGTCTTTGGGCGAAGTCCAGCCGTTCAATTTGCCGGTGAGCTTGACCCCGATCAATTTGGGATGCAGCACTTCCCACGGCAACCCGGCCATGACTTCTCCCGCGTCGGCGCCGCCGACCCCGATCGCCAGCATGCCCAGCCCGCCGCCGTTTGGCGTATGGGAATCGGTTCCGATGATCAACCCGCCCGGGAACGCGTAATTCTCCAACACTACCTGATGGATGATACCCGCGCCGGGTTTCCAGAACCCGATGCCGTATTTCCTGGCGGCCGATTCCAGAAAGTTGTACACCTCCCGGTTTTCATCGCAGGCACGCAGTAAGTCCTTGGACGATCCCATTTCCGCGCGAATCAAATGGTCGCAATGAATGGTGCTGGGCACAGCGGCTTTTTTCTTGCCGGCCTGGATAAATTGCAACATGGCCATCTGGGCCGTGGCATCCTGCATGGCCACGCGATCGGGGCGAAGCGCCAACATGGCTTTCCCCCGGTCCCAGACCTGGGTTTCGAGATTATCCGCATGGGACACCAGAATTTTTTCGGCAAGGGTCAGGCCACGACCAAACTGCTTTCTCGCCACATCCACGGCCCCGGGCATTTTGGCATACAACGTTTTGACAAGCTCTATCGACATAGGACGTTCTCCGCATGGCTTCCGAGCCCTAATCCAATTGGCGAACCGGGACCCAGGAAACCGTCAATGTTGTTATTGAAGTGGCGGCACTTCCCGACGCGCGGGTGCCGCGTAGTTCACCAGATAGTTGAACAACCGGATCAACCGGCTGCCTTGACGTTTTTGATCGGCCCAATGACCGATCAACCCGATGGTCCGGGACAGGACGAAGAACCCGTTCAGGCTGTCCACCGGGAATCCAAGGTCAACGAGGACCGCTGCCATGGTCCCATCAACGTTCAGAATCAGGTTATCCTTTTTCGCCGCCGTGATCTTTTCGACTTCCAGGGCAAAGTCCAGATGCGGCGTGGCCAAGTCCAGACTCTTCACGTATCCCACCAGTTCCTTGACACGCTTATCCGGGTTCCGCAGGCTCTTCACCCGGTGCCCGATTCCCGGCACCGGCCCGACGTTTTTCTTCATGTGCGTCAGAAATTCATCTACGGACATGTTGTTGTCGATGGCGTAACTGAAATACCGGCCCGCATCGGTCACGGCTCCGCCGAATCGCGGACCGATCATGATCAACCCGGCTGCCACGGCTTGAGACAGCCCGATGCCCGCACATGCCCCGATAATGGTGGTCAACGCTCCGCTGACGCACGGACCGTGATCCGCCGACAGGATGATGATTCTCCTGATGATTTCGGCCTCCTGCTTGGAGACCAGCCGCTTATCCCACAGGAGCCCGATGATATGAGGAATGTCATAGCCTTTGTTAATGAGTTCGGACGCCGGATACCCTTCGTACAAGGGCTCATCACCCCGGTCATCGCTGATGGTAGACTTGATCAGGGGAGCGACCAGAATATCGCCGTCTTTCATGCCCTGTTCCACGGTCCTGGGAAGCTTGGGCTGCTCCGCTTCACTGAGTTCGGGAATCGGCTTGACTTCACCGGACTTCACCAACTCTTCGTACGTTTGCTTGATCGCCGGCCCCAAGGCACCGAAGGTCTCCGGAACGATAGCCCCTGCCTTCTTCAAGGCTTCCGATTTGGCCCGGGCCGACCCTTCGCCCTGGAGACCTTCCTTGGCTCCGGCGTGCCCGAATTTCATGCCCTTGGGTAGACTTTCCTGGCAAAAACCGGACACCACTGACAAGAGCTTAACCCGGCGTTTCTTCGCGCCGTACCATTCCGCAGCCCGTTCCTCCAGATCGCCGCCCATCTCGCCGACAATGACCACGGCCTTGGTTTGCGGATCGTTTTCGAACATCTCGAGGTACGTCACGTAATCCGTTCCCGGGTAGGCGTCCCCGCCGATGCCGATGGCGGTCGTGATGCCGTCGGCGAACTGCGAGCAAATCCAAATGATTTCATTCGACAGGCCGCCGGATTTCGTGATCACCCCGAATGAGCCAGGGCGATAGAGTTTGCAGGCTACCAGGTTGTCGAACGCCCCACCGATCACCCCCAAGCGGCATTCACCGGCCGACATGACGCCGATGGATGAAGGTCCGTTGAACACTTTCCCGAGTTTCCGCGCGTGCGCCCCGAGCAATTTGGAATCCTTTTCGGGCAAGCCTTCCGTAATCATGGACACCACCTGAATGCCGGAATTGTCCAAGGCTTCCTTGGCACCGGCATAGGCGCGATCCGCACCAACATACACCAGGCTGGTGTTGATTTCCGGGTGGTTTGCGGTAGCTTCGGCGACGGTTTTGTACACCGGCACCGTGAGGAGCCGGTTTCCGCAGATGACTTCATTGGTTTTCCCGGCATCCGGAGGATACACGAACGCCGAAACGTTTAAAGGCTGCTGAATCATGTGACGGAATTCACCCATTCGCCGGGCCGCGTTCACCCCGGCCACCCCGCCCTGGATCACAACATGTGTCTCTTTCGTTGCCAGAATACTCATCGAACTCTCCTGCGTCTCAGTATGTTAAAAAAATCTTTTGCCATCCTGCCCTCTGTCATCCCCGACTTGATCGGGGATCCAGTGTCTTTGCTTTTCCTCCGTTCTCAGGAGAAAGACTCTGGATCCCTGCTTTCGCAGGAATGACGAATTCGGGCCATTTTCATATCAACGACCATGCTGGTGTGGCCAGTTCATCTCTTCCGTCAACGAATGTAAACGGTTCCTTAGCAACTTCATCATTTCTTGGCCAAGGCCATATCCACGATGTCCGTCAACGGGGTCCGGCGATCAAACACTGCGATCTCAAAGCCTTCTTCCTTTAACGCGTTCATCGCCGCCAGCCCTTGTTTTTCGTTAGGCCCGCCCCGTCGCACCCAAATTCGCACGCCGTCCAGTTTCCCTTCCGCTTTGGCTTTACGAAACGCATTGATGATCCCGCCGAACGTCTTCTTGACGTCGGTGAAATTCGCAATGGCCCCGCCCACGATAATATTCTTGATGCCGGGAAGAGAACAGACCTTGTCGGTCAGGACTTCGACGGCCCAGTCAGGCGGATCCCCGGAATATTCCGCGTAATTGGCCAACTTGCCGCCACGGGCGACGACCGCATCCGAGTAATACACGCTGGCCCCGCCGCCCGCCGGCAGCATCGCCGTGTCGCCGCCCGGAATTTCGATCAGCTTCACGGAGCCTTTCACTTTCGAATCCACGGCCATGACCTCTTCTTCGTTCCTGGTATAGGCTCGTCCGAATTCAGCGGCAAACGGAAACGTCCAGTCCGGATGACGGAACTTGGCATCTCCATCCAACAGGGTCACAGCATCGAGCGCAACCAACTCGCCCGCGGCGTTGCGGACGACGGGGTTGATCTCCAGGTATTGCGCATCTTCATTATCGAAGCACAGAAACAGCTTTCTGGCGAAGTCGGCGACGTTGGCAATCAAGTCACCGGCAAACCCGGCTTCTTTCGCAAGGGCCTCAAGGGTCGCGCCGGTCGGAGCATCTCCAATGTCAACGGAGCAGCGTTTCACGCGATCCCAATTGGACTCCACCTCAACTCCGCCACAGTTGGCGACCATCACGTCTGCACCGTCGCGGGTCGATTTCACGGCCACGTAATATTCCTCGCTGTGGTCCACGGCTTCGGACACGATCACTTCCCGGATCGTCAACGTGCCGACGGTTCGGCCGAGCATTTCCTTCGCGGCCGCCTTGGCCGCGTTGAGATCCAGGCCCACCTTGACGAGGCCGAGTTTGAAGCGCGACCCCAACGCCTCATGCGCCTTGACCACCAACGAACTCGTGTTCAACCATTCATTGGCCTGCGCCAACTGTTCCAGTTCTTCCGAAGAACCGACCACGGCATAATTCGGGGTTTGCAAACCCCACTTTCTCAGCAAGCCCATTCCCGGGCCTTCAAGTACCTTTGCCATAACGCAACCTCTGTTAGTCTGAATAATAAGCGAAGATCAGGACATCAAACCGGGGATTGTAAAGAGAATGACATCCAGCCGCAATCAACCGAAAGGCCCATATCAGGGAGTCACGAAAGACCCAGTCCAGAGCCTGTCCCCGGAGTTTCATCGAGAACAAACCGTTAAAACACTTCCCGCCACGTCCTGACCCGAGTCGGTACGGCCAGCAGCGCGGCTTGCAGGCGGCAACTGTCGTACCGGACGCTTACCGGCCCAGTCTGGTCGACCTGGCCGGTCCAAACCCCTCCGCGAATCACAATGCCGCTGCCTTGGCCGTTGAGAAACAACGTACCGGTCACCAGGATTATACCATCCCAGTAAACCTCGCCTTCCAAAGTAGCGTTTCCGTTCACCAGGAGGATACCGAATCCTCTGGTTTGCCGAATGCGGATTCCCTGCGGTTGGGCAAATACCCCGCCTTCCGCAAAAAACGTCAGGGGCGCTTCTGCCGTACCCAGAAGCTGATTGACTTGATCATGAGTCAATATCATCGCATCCGCATTCAGAGCAGCAAGCGCGGTGGCCGGCGCCGGCACGTTTGAACTGTGCTGAGGACTCGCGGGCGTTCCGTCGAAGTGAATCGTCGGGGCGCTTGCGATGGTGCCTCCATACAAGACCGGTGGTAGGCTACCAACCGCGCCACAGGCATCGTGGCCGTCGATCGTAACCGGCACCCCAGCCAGGCTGACGGACCCATATACATGGAGCGCCCCAAGCTGGTTCGGACCCGGCGGGTGATAGACCTCTTCCTCAAGAACCACGTTGCCGTTCGTCGTGGACCCATGAGCGATGATTTTCTCGATGGGCAACCACGGGGTAGGCAAATTTGTCGTGAAGGAGACCGGATCACGACTTGTGGTTGTGGGGTAGCCAAAGTAAATGACATTGCCCCTGTTGCTTTTAGTGTGACGAGAAATGCTGCCGTCAAGGTCAACGTAATGAGGCGTGGCCGGATTGTGTCCTGTCCGCTCGGCATCGTATTCGGTCTTATGCCGAATCTTCACCCAGTACGGCAGGCCCGTCTGCAAACTGTTCGGCTGGACCACCGTATTGGTTGGATTGCCCGGAACGGGAATCAGGTTGGTCTCATGCGAAGCATATTCAGAATCGACGGATGGCGTCCACTCCGCAGATTCCAGGACGTAGGCCGTCCACGACGGATCCGGCGGTGCCGCCGAATCCCGGATGAAGGCCGCCTCAGCCTCCAAGGTCTTCCGTAAACGCGACCGGACTTCCGCCAAGCCGGCCTCGGCCGCATAGAATTTCTGAACCGCCTGCTTGTGGTTCCCACTGATCTGAATTTCCGTCGAAGTGGTCTGCAAGACTGTCGCCGCCATGATACCCACAACGGCAATCAGCAACAGGACCGCGACCAACGCAAAACCGCGGTTATGGCTCACGTTCGACCTATCGCGTGCTTCCAGTGTCGATATGGAATTCCATGAAGGGGACGTTTCCATGCGGATTCGCTCATCCGCCGGCGGAATACAGAGTTGCCCACAAGAGAGTTGTTATTGGTCTGCGCCTCTTCTCTTTATAAGGAGAGAAATAGGAGAGGCAGCGAAGGAGACCGCGACAATTTTCAACGAATGACTGAACATTTGCAATCCCCGGTCAGGTAGGGAGCAGGCTCTGATCGGGGCTCCAGTGTCTTTGCTCATTCCTCCGTTCGCAAGGATAAAGACTCTGCATTCCTGCTTGATGTACGGAAATCGGCACTAAAAAAAGCGGAGGCATTCCAACAAGAGACTCTCAAACTGAGATACGACCGCTCTCGCACGCTACTTCCTATTATCGCTCACCGTGTGCTAAAATTTGTTTTTCATGGAGGTGGGATGGGCTAGCCATAGGGGCCATCTCCATCATCGAGCGAACGCTTGCAGCCAGAGACATACATAGAGAAATTTGCTTCGAAGCGTATCCAAAGGTGGCATGCTGTTTTAGGGCAGACAACGGTTAAGGGCCACACACGATGACCTCCCCAGCCGCTCTCCGGATGCTTGACCACCGCGTCCGCGTTCTCGTCGCAATCAGGAAAGTCCTCGGTTCATTGCTGACGTTGAATTTTGCGGTATGTTGGGCAGCACCTGTCTTAATCCAGAGCCAACTCTTCCACATGGGGCTGCATCGCGTTGTGCGGCCCATCTTCTCCCTGCTCGACCGCTCCGCGGCGTTACGGCGCTTCGCGGCCACGTACGTCTATCGGCGAACCGTTCACGTCGACTACTTCGCAACGGCAATATTCCTCGCGGGCGGAGTCGCGATTTCCCTCGGTATGGTCTTCGGCTGGCAAATCAAGTTCGGGACCTTGCCGTGGTGGCTCGTGGCGGCCTACTACTTCGCATGGGTGGGGTTCGGTGGCCGCGGCATGGGCGCGCCGCCTGGACTTTTGCCCATCGTGAAGGCCACATTGCCGCAGGCCGCATGTACCGGCTGTGGATAAGCAAGTATATCGGAAACATTTTCGAAAACCAGATCGGTGTATGGTACGGCATCGTGCCACATATCTTCTCCACGTCTCATGTCCTGCTCCATCACCGTCTGAACGGCGGTAAGGGAGATCCGGTTTATGTGTGGGATCTCGACCGGACGAAGTTCAACGATCTACTGCTCTACCAATACCGGTACGTTGTCTACATGAGCGGCTTCAGTAGTCTTTGCGAATTTCGCAGGCAGCGCGGCGTGCATCCGGCAATTCAACGGGCGTATGCCGCGCTACGTCGGGGCATGCTTATCTATTGGGTGTATGTGCCGGCGGCGGTCGTCACGCTGTTACTCGCCACGGGGTCCAGTGTGTCCTCAGCGCTTGTATTCCTGTTTCTCATCTATTTCCAACCGCTCTTCGCGATGTCGTCCTTCCTTGCGCTTGTGACTTTGGCGCAACACGGGTTCCTGGAGTACGACGACGCCGGGCAGAATATCAAGCACGTGGCCGCCATCACAATCCTGGAAGGTCACGACGACTCTTTCGGGGAGGACGATCATCTGGCGCACCATTATTTCCCTAACGTCACTCACGACCGATTGCCGGCGCTGCAACCATCCCAAGAGCGTGAATGGGCTCGCTGGCATGGTGCCGTGTTCAAGGGAACCTCCATTGTCGAGATCGCTATTCTGCTGCAACTCGGCCGAATTGACAGGTTGATTGACCAGTACTACGTAGACTTCTCCGGAGAGTTGGACAGAGATGAACTTGTGGCGCTTTTTACTCGCCGCGCACAACGCAGAGAAATGAGCTACGAGGACTATGAATTTCGCTACCTTCCCGGACTGCGAGAAAAAGTTCGTGAGCTCGTGAAACGGGGCGTTTGTGAAAACGAAAACCGCGCCTATATCTATCAGGCTCACCACGATTTCGACCTAAATTTGGGAATTGTGCGCAATTAGTCAGTAGTAGGTCACACCACGCAGGGGACACATCCTGCCCCCTGCGAGCCGGAGAAGATCGCGCATTTGTTTGTAGGCGGATTAGCACTGAACGCTCGCGCTAAATCACGTTCCTGTCGAATTTTCATTCGGAGTTCTACCGATGCCGGTTCAGAAATTCCTCGGTGACTTCCTGGCCAACAACCGCGGACTCATCATCGCCGGATTCGTGATCCCCACCAGCTTCGTCTACCGCAATGTCGAGAACTTCAGAAAATGGATACGCCGGATATTGAGGAACGCCAGCGCCGAGCACGACGACGCCGTCAAGGAGATCCAAGCCCACGTGCGGGCCGGCTATGCCGGCGGCAAGCTCATGTGCACCGCGCGCAAGCCGTGGAAAACGATGTCGGTGCGTACCGCCGAATTCAAGAAGGACATGCACCATGTCCCCATTGATCTCTGCGACGTTCTCCAGGTTGACGAAAAGCGTCTAATTGTCCGCGCGGAGCCGATGGTCACCATAGGCGACATTACTTCCTTTCTCGTCCCGAGGAGGTTCGCGCTCGCCGTGCAGGCCGAGATGGAAGATCTCACCCTTGGCGGTTTGTGCATGGGTATCGGGATAGCCACGAGCAGCCACCGGGAGGGCTGCCTGTTCGAGACGGTCGAGGCCTTCGAGATCGTCACCGCAGACGGCAAGCTCGTCCGCGCCACGCGCGACCGGAACGCCGATCTTTTTCACGCCCTGCCTTGTTCCCACGGGACCCTGGGCTTCCTCGTGAGCGTCGAACTCCGCATCGTCCCGATCGAGTCGCACGTTAAGCTCGACTACGAACCGTTCCACTCGATCAACGCCTTCTGCGCACGCATCGAGGAGTTCACTGCCTCCCCCGGCGCCCCACGCTTCATCGAAGGGCTCATCTTCTCAAAGGATTCAGCCGTCATGCTCACCGGCGACTACGCGGCGCCTCCGCGCGGTGCCCCCGTCAATCGCATCAACGATTACTACAAGCCGTGGTTTTACAGCCACGTCGCCCAATGTCTGAAGACTGGGGCCGCCAGCGAGTATATCCCCGCCCGCCATTATTTCCACCGCCACACACCGTCGGTGTACTTCCAGCTCAGGGACCTCATTCCCTTTGCCAACTCCCCGTGGTACCGGTATCTGTGGGCCTGGATGGGGGCGCCGAAGGTCTCTCTGTTGAAGCTGACGACGACCCGGCAGATGCGCCGCCTGGCCTTCAAAAACCGCGTGGTGCAGGACATAATGATTCCGATCGAGAACCTCGCGGAGTCGGTCCGGCTCAGCGACGAGATGTTCGACACCTACCCGCTCTGGGTCGGCCCGGTGCGTGTGTTCGATCACGGCGCCAACGAGGGCTTTCTGCGGAACCCGCCCAACGGTGGCGCCAGCCAGATGTTTGTTGACATTGGCATCTTCGGTATCCCGCCGAAGGCCAAAGCCGGAGACTACGACCAAGTTCCGGCCGCGCTCCGACTAGAAGAGTTCGTCCGCGAGCGCGGCGGCTATCAGATGCTCTACGCCGATATTTGTATGACCCACGCCGAATTCGAGCGCATGTTCGAGCACCGGCTCTACCGGGATATGCGTAGCAAGTACGCTGCGCAAAACGCATTCCCAGAGGTCTACGACAAGGTGATCCCGGAGAGTTGGCTCAAGGAAAGCATGCGCAAAACAACCTTCTGATCTGCTTTGTCGGGGTGCTCCTCACCGATTGAATTTTCCATCCGTGAGTGGAGCGATCTCGCCTTTTCGGGCAGGCTGTTGGCTGATTTCGTGACTCATTCCTGATGTGCCAAGAAGCAACAAGACTTGCCACCCTAAGCTGGAGAGTTATAGTATTTTAAGGGTCAGCGAGCTTATGGTATCGAGGGAATGCAGGGAGACCAAGGCTGATGACGCCTACTAAAAAAAAATACCAGACGACCAGCCCGCTCAGTTTGCCCGAAGAGCTCATCCTGATGCTCCTTAATGAGGAAAACGGGTATTTTCACCAAGTCCCCGGCTGGTCTTTGAACTGCGCCGTCGCCGGCGCCGTTCTCGCGGAACTCTCCCTGCTGTCGCGCATCGACACGGACATGGAATCGCTGTTCCTTGTGGACCGGACAGAGACGGGCAACCCAGCTTTGGACCTCGCTCTGAAGGAGATTGTCAGTGAACCCGTTCAAAGGAACGCCCAGTTCTGGATTGAACGGCTCGCTCCCCGGGCGGAGTCAGTCATTGATCTGACTCTGGATCGTTTGGTGAACCTGAATATCCTGGAATATCACGACGGCGAATTCTGGACGCTGAGTCGCGGTGGATGGCAGATGGAAGAGCACGGCAGCACCCGGGAAAACTCTGCCGGTCAGTTTATCAAAACGCGGATCGGCAAGGCCATCTTCATGAACCAAATCCCCGATCCAAGAGATATCATCGTTATTTGCCTCGTCAATACGTGTGACGTCTTTCGCTTCATATTCCAACTCGATGAGGAGTCGGAAGGGCGCATAAAGTTCATCTGCAAGATGGACCTGATCGGCCGCTCTATAGCCGATGCAGTCGAGCAGAACATCGCCAATCCCTTGCTTCGGCACACAGCCTTTTCCAAGAAGGTGCCGGTTGTCCCGCTACATAAATTGCTGTTCAATCCGCATGTTCGCAAGGGCAACATTCCCGCGATTTTTGCAGATCTTGCACAAAAATACGGCCCAGTGTTTCAGATTCGCCCGCCGTTCGACGAACCCGTTACCATCCTGGCCGGGGCCGCGGTCAACCGCTGGGTCCACCGACACGGACGCATGTACCTGAGAACCAAGGACTATTTCACCGATATCGAGAAGGTCTACGGTGCCTCCGGGCTGATACCTTCTCTCGACGGTGCCGATCACTTCCGGCTACGCAAGGCCATGCAACCGGGCTATTCCCGAGAGAGGCTCGAGGGGCGGTTGAACGAGCTGTACGGCCTGATCCGCAAATTCATGGCGGACTGGAAGGTGGGTTCCTCCCTACAGGCGGTCAGACTGGGCCGGCAGATGATCAACGCGCAGGTAGCCCCCGTCGTTCTCAGCATCGAGTCGCAGGACATCGTAGAGGACCTGATCAAGTTCAAGTCGCGGGCGCTTACCACCCACGTCGCAAGAATCCTACCCAAGTTCCTGCTTCACACCCCGGACATGAAGCGCCCTGCCAAGGCCATCGACATAGCGGTGCAACGGGTCAGGAGCGTCCACACGCCAGCCCAACGGGCTGGTTGCCCGCGCACCCTGACGGATGACCTGCTCAGCCTCCACGCCAGCGACCCACAGTTCCTCCCCGAGTCGAACATGGGATTCTCCCTGTCTGCACCCATGCTTGCCAGCATGTACCTTGGCGACGCGTTGGCCTTCGCACTCTACGCCATGGCGTCCCAGCCTGCGCTTTACGAGAGAATTCGGAGCGAGGCCGATGACTTGTTCGCCAAAGGCGACCCGGAGACAGCGGCCCTCGCCAAGACAGAGATCGACGTCACGAACCGCTTCATCATGGAATGCCTGCGTATGTACCCGATCGTCCCCGCCGCCATTCGCAACGTCATGAATTCGTGCGTGGTTGAGGACCACAAACTCCCGGTGGGAGCACGCATCATCATAGCCACAACGGCCCCGCATTACATGAGCGACGTCTTTCCCGACCCGTTCAAGTTCGATATCGATCGCTATCTGCCTCCGCGCGACGAGCACCGGAGCCCCGGATACGCCCCGTTCGGGCTGGGCACCCACACGTGCCTCGGCTTCCGCTGGGTCGAGTTGCAACTGGCGGTCAACCTGCTGATGATCGCGCACTACTTTACGATCGAGGTGTCTCCGGCTAACTACAAGCTCCGGATCAGCCCATTTCCGTCGATGTCGCCAAGCAAGAAGCTGAAGTTTCGCATCACCGAGCAAAAACGCGAACTGCCCGTCTGACGCGCCATGGCCTTTGAACCCAAGACACGGGGTGGAGCATATCAACGTCTCCCAAACATCAGCCCGCGTGGGGAACGTCGCGTTGACCGGCCGGCAGCCAACGACAACAGGTGGGGACAAGGACCATGCCGAGACGCATAGCCATCGTCGGCGGAGGCATATCCGGGCTGGGCGCCGCATGGGCGCTCCATCATCACCCGGAGCGATTTGACTTCCGGCTGTTCGAGGCCCAGGACCGGATTGGCGGAAATGCCGTGACGGCCGATATGCCACAGGATGACGGCGGCACCATTCCCTTCGACATCTCCGTCACCGCCTGTATTCCGTCCATCTATCAACACGTCCTGTTGCTGCTGAAGAAATTCGGCATCGAGTTGCTCGATACCAGGTTCAGTTACAGTGTGAAGTACCGTGGCCACGTCTATGCCCACGATTTCGACTCCGGCATCAGGGAGCAGCTCCATCCCGAGATTGCGAAGTTTCAGCGACTCCTGAGGCGGCTGCATTGGTTCGGCTGGTTGAGCCGTTGCCAATCAAAATTTCTGAACGCCCTCAATCCGTTCAATTACATCAGCATGCGGACGGTTCTGAATCTGGGCGGCTTTTCCGGTGACTTCAGGTACAAGGTGCTGAAACCCATGTTCGTCAACTTCCTGATGGCGACAAACGTATTCGACATGCCTGCGGCTCTCTTCACGAGATACCTGGAATTTTTTGATATCGAAACCGCCACACCCATGCAAACGTGGGATCAGGGAACACGCCGCATCTACGAAAACCTGTCCGCCAATTTCCGGGACAAGATCTACTACAACCGGCCCGTCCGGAAAGTACACCGCCAGTCGTCGCACGTCGTGGTCGAGGACGAGGACGGCGTCAAGGAGACGTTCGACGAGGTGATTTTGGCATGTAATGCAAACCAGACGCTAATGATGCTCGATCAACCCACGATGCTGGAGCGCTACATCCTCTCATCGATACGTTACGAGAGCGAACTCCACAACCATACGATCATCCACTCCGACTCCTCAGTCCTTCCGGATAACGACGTGAAGCCCCTGGCAACACGGAGCAATCACATAGAACAATACGGCGCCAGGCCGGACAATTATGAAATCACGTACATCATGCACAACCAGCAGCCGTGGGCCAACCGGTCTGACAAGCCCTGTCTGGTAACCTACAATCCGATCAGCCACATCGACGAAAAAAAGATTATCGGAAGATGGTGGTTTCAGCACATCGTCCATGACGTGCGCCACGTGGCCTTGCTCGTTCCTTTATTCCGCTTCATTCAAGGCAAGAAACGGACGTGGCACTGCGGCGCCCACACGCTGATCAACAGCCAGGAAACCTGCTTTGTCAGCGGACTTGCCGCTGCAACGCAGATCGGTGCGGATTATCCCTTCGACGACCCCGTGGCAAGGCGGTCCTTCAACTATTACGGGAGTATCCTGTATGGTTGGGGATTCAGAAAAGCGAAGAGCTGAAGATCAAGGGTGAGAACCTTTACGATCAACGCCGCCAATCCTGAGGAAAATCTCTGGAGCAAAACATACTTCATTTAATCTCCAAGGAGCCGGGGTTTTCGGGCCAGGAAGAAAAACATCGGCGTAAAAATGCCGGACCTGCCGCCTTCGACCAGCGCGTCCCCCGCCGCATTCAACAGCGTGCTGACCGCACGGGTGCCCTCCGGAAACAGCCGCAACCGCTCCCCGGCCCGCAACGTCAGATTCGTCAGGGCCCGACCGAAGGGTGTGCGGGGAATACTTGAAAGAGTGAGGTCGCGACCCTGCAAGGCCCGGTACCAGGGCGTTTCCGGGTCGGATTCGGCCGCGCGGTCCCCGGCGTCCAGAATTTCGAATCCGGCCGTGCACAACGCCGCGCAAATGTCCGAATTGGAGGCTATTTCGGGTAGTGCATCCCCTACCATGATGTCATTCTTGATCCGCAGGTGTTCCGCGCTCCTGGGATCGAACCCGTCCGTGAGACACCACTCGTAGCCCGCGAAGCAGCCCCCCGGACGCAGGACGCGCAAGACTTCCTTGAACGCTGCTGCCTTGTCGGGAGCGTGGGGCATGGACTCGATGGCGAAAGCCGCATCGTAGCACTCGTCGCCCTCGGGAATCCGCATGTAGTCGGCGTGGATGAAGCGGCACAACGACCGGACGTCCCGGGTGTGCAGTCTCGCGCGCTCAATCTGGTAGGCGTTGTTATTAATGCCGACGAAACTGGCCCCGGAATGGCGCGCCAGATTGCCCATCGGTCCCCCGACCCCGCACCCTACGTCGAGCACCTGCATCCCCGGTTTCAGGGACAGCCGTTCGGCGAGATAGTGCTGGTGTCTGAGCAGCGACGCCTTGAAGCTCTCGCCCCGGCGCCGGGGAGCGAAGTGAAAGGACCGACCCCAGCCGAACTCGTAGAAATCGGTCGCCAGGTCGTAGTAGTGATTGACGAGCAATTGATAACGCTCTTTCCTGCTCTCCAAGCCGGCATCGTAGATCGTGGTGTAACCATCGACCACGGATTTCACTTTATCCGGGGCGAGATCCGCGAGAGAACGGGAACCAGATCGTTTGGCTGGCGTACGGGCCAATTGGTCATTTGCACGATTTTTCCGGAAATAGAACATTGAAAGAAAAGATCCGCAGATAGAAATGGACGAATGCTCCGCCATTGCCAACAGATTGACCTCGTTACCGTATCAACGATAGTACGCCAAATCAACCCTCAAGGCAGGGTTGTGCCCCTGGCAAGTGCTCTAAAGACCTTGCTTCCCAGCTCAAGCCGATTTACTCTGATCATGCCGTTGCGTTTACCTGTGCCTTGTGAGAACTGCATTCGCTTGATTTGCGGATGGCAGGTGTGTAAGCCATTTGGGACAACCAGCCTCCATTTCGAACAGATGCGGTTTTCAGAAGTGACAGAAAGTCCAATGGGAGGGCCGTCAGGCTGAATGGTCCGTGAGAGTCAAGAAACATGCCCGAATCCCGCACTGATCGAGCGCCTCACGAACAGGATGCAAATCAGACCCGTCTGACGATACCAGTGGGCCTGTTGGTGGCGCTGATCGTTGCGGTCCTTGCACTGTTCGGTATGGGTACGCGCTATTACGTTCACGGGGATCTAAACGCCATCTATTTTCTTTTGAGCCTGTTCTTCTCGATCAATCTCCTGATTTGTTATTGGGAAGTGTGTCTGTTCCTTCGACCGGAATATATCGAGACACGCACCGAACATTGGCGTGAACGGCGGTGCGAAACCGGCCGGACTCCGGCCTATGAGTTCTTTGTCTCAAAGGTCCCCTTGACACAGGTATTGTCGCCGACGCTCTGGGCCGACGTCTGGGCGGCCTACTCCCAGTACGATGACTCCTATGCGGACCGCCGGACGTTCGGGTACAATGCGGATATTGCCAACGGTTTTGTGACTCCGGTTCCATCACTGATCCTGTACGCGGCTTATACCGTCGATTTCCTGCCCGCTCTCTTTGCAGGCATTCTTGGGGTCATGATGTTCTGGCAATGGACCTACGTGACGTCGGTCTACTGGGTCAGCTTCTTTGTAGCCAAGCGGCAAACCCGGATCAGCCGGCGCGAGTTGTACATCTACGTCCTTGCGATCAATTCTTTTTGGGTGCTGTGCGCGTTGCTGGGGTTGTATGTCTCAATCCACCTGATCGTGGACGGTAACTACAGCATTCTGGGATATTGAACGGAAGGATTTCAGGAACCCGACGGATCAAGCCTGGCCCGGCGCCGCTGCTCGTAGAGACCGAGCGCGTGCAGGGGAAAATACTGTCGATACAGGACGTAGTCCAACAGCGCCGTACGAAAAAAGACCCCGGCCATGTCTTGCCTCGGCCATGTCCCATCTGCATCCTGCGTGTTGAGCAAAAACCTGGCACCCTGCGAAATCGCCGCCCAGTTTGAATTGCCCGCCTCAAGGAGCGCAATCAACGCCCACGCGGTTTGGATGACCTGACTTTCATCATGCGCAACGTAGCGGCCGGTCAAACAACCGCTGTGGTGTTCACCCCATCCCCCGTCCTTCTGCTGACGGTCCAGCAGCCATTGGCAGGCCAAACGCAGTGCCGGATCGCCCTGGCGGGCCCCGGCGGCAACCAGCCCCCTGATACCGAAGAAGGTGCCGTAGATGAACTGAACCCCCCATACGCCGCGCCATGACCCATCGCTTGCCTGGATCCGGCGAAGCCAGGCGTCAGCCCTCGAGACAGCATCCGGCACCGTCCGGTCCGTGATGTGCGGAACGTACTCCTTGCAAGCGGCAAGCGCCGCGAGGCAAGACGCAGTGCACTCGACATAGGAATGCTCGGTCATCGAGTCGCCAAACATCTCGGCCGGATTCAGCCACTCGAGACCAACCGCGGAGCGTCGCGCCTCATAGCTGCCGAAACCGCCATCGCGGTTCTGACTGCGCAGCATGAATTGAACCGCATCGCTGAGCGCCGTCTCGCTGATGGCTTTGCGGTCGGCGGCAAGAATCCCCAGCACCGCTTCCGCAGTGCAGTCGCTCACCGGCCAGCCGTGCCAGCCTCCGGGAAAACACCAGCCGCCTTTAGGATCGGCACGATACGCCTCGCGAAACCCTTCGAAACTGGTGCCGATCTGTTCCCGACACAGGGAGCCGGCTCCTTGTCGGAGAGCATGTTGAATCCCGTCGAACTCGGGCACCGTTGCGAGGGCTTGCAGGGAAAAGCCGGTATCCCACGAACTGCTTCTCGCGCCGGTGACTCGCGCGCCACGCTCCTCGTCCTCCCAGATCCAGCCATCCAACTGCGCGAGCGCCTGACGACAGTCGGCGTCGTTTTGATCACGCAGCCATAAGGCAAGGATGTTGAGGAACCCGCTGACCGGAGAGATGCTCGTATGGTTGGTGGTTCGCAGTTCCCATTTTATCTGCGAGGTGAGCGCGTCCACGCAGCGGGTGCGCAGACGTTTGCCGTGGAACCGTTCGAATACCCGTGCAAATTTATATCCGGCTCGGAGCCACGCGCTGGGGCGTGCGTAGAGGTCGGCGGCCCGCAAGTGATTGCGGCCCGCGGAAAAATCGACGTTGGCAAACCCCTGGGGGAACAGTTCCTCTCGTAACGAGGCGATCGTGGACGTCACTGGTGTTTGAAACCGATGCGAGTAAATCACCGCCATCGCCATGTAGATCAGCCGGGTATGGCAGTACCAATTTGAGGGATGTAACGGTATCCCGCGCGGCAAGCCCCACAACTCCGGCAAAATGGCGTTGACCCCGCGCCAGTCGTAGAGATTGAGAAGCGCCAGCCAGAATTTCCCCCAACTCGGGATACCGAGAACCCCTTCTGTTTGCAGGAACCGGCCGGCTGGCTCGATCAACGGATCATCCCGTTCAATACCGAGCAATCTCGCCGCGACGTAAACCAGGGTGGTCACAAACAGGCTGGGTGGCGGGTGCTCGTGCAGACTCCATAGACTTCCTTCGAGACGGGTACATTCGAAGGAGCGGAGCACACGACGGCGCCGGCCGGGATCGAGCGGCCGCCCCATCATGTAGTGCAGCAGCACATACTGTGCGGTGAGCATGGGACACCAAACCATCTCACCTTCCCAGGCGCCATCCTCACCCTGGAGCTTCAACAGGCGCGCACTTGCGCTCCTCAACGCCGGACCCGCGTCGGGTGACACACCCACCATCGGATGGGCGGGCCGGGGGTCGTCCCCCTTCGATGAGATGGAGATCAGAAACGCGTGAGCCAATATTTTCCAGACCTGCTCATGGTTTTTCCCGCCCATACTTCTCACTCTCCTGATCTCCCAAGCGCCGCGCACGAGCCATCCCAGACGAACGGCAAGAGCGTGAACGATATTGCGTGTGCGGCGCCAGGTGAATTGGTCGTGGGGTCGCGGAATTTCATCGGCAACCGCACGGACCACCGTCGCGGAAAATGCAAAACTCAGACGGGCCACCGATGTGTCTTCACAGGCGAGTAACCGTATGGTCCGGTCGCGGATAGCGGAACTTTCCCTCCAACGCCGGTAGATCGCACGTCTGAGCGCCGCCGATTCGACCCGATGATCGGCCATGACCTCGTAGAGCCCCATGGCGAGCATCTCCGGAGTGCGGGTCGCCTGGAAACGCTTGGCGGCAAAGTCGTCAAAGTCCTCGCTCTCGGCCAGCGTAAGCACATCGCAGAAACCGAGGGTCATGCCCACCGCCGTCATGGGATGATAGTGCCCGGCCGCATCACCAACAAGCACTCGACGTGTGCTCCCGTACGTAACGCGCGGCCTCAGGTCATTGGCTGCGGTACGGAATTGACCCGCCCGCAACGATTCGATAAACGCAGGCCTCAGGGTTTCCGGCAGCAAACCGGCATACGAGTCCGACAGAAAACCAACCCGGTCCCAATGTGTCAAGCGGTCCAGTGGGACATCGAGAACGACCCGGACGCAATCCTCTGCCAGATGGTACATGAGAATCGGACCCGGTCCGCCACACAACACATACCCATAACCTTCCAGCGGCAACCTCACCCCTCTCAGGACGACCCCCACCATCCGCGAGCAGGTCATCGGGCTTGTCGATAAATCCAATGACCTGCGCACGATTGAGGCCCTGCCATCAGCACCGACGACCCGTGCGGCGGTCACGGATTCCTCTGTGCCGTTACGGGTAAACGTAACCCGTCCATCTTCGACCGCACGCACCCGTGCATGGAGAAAAAAGTCGATTCCCGGCTCGTTCTCGATCGCTTCGTGCAAACGCGAGACGAGCACCGCATGCTCGCAGGCCAGACCATGAGATCCGTCCAGATATGGAAGCATGATGGGCTCCGAGCCGTCTTCGGGGAACACGGCAAATCCTTTGCCCTTGACGCCGTGGGGCTGCGTATCGAACTCAACCCCAACATCGCGCAAGATCCGCACGGCAGGCGGATGCAACCATTCGCCCGCCAGCCGGGTGGACGCTTTGGGATTGGCTTCGAGCAGAGCCACACGGAAACCTTTCCGCGCGTGAACGAGTGCGCACACGCTGCCGACCGGACCCGCGCCGACGATGAGCACGTCGTAGCGGGGACGAACGGCACTGCTCATCGGAGCATGCTCGCGTGTGAACGGCGGCGGTAGCGGACACGGCATGGCGTCTTGGGACCCGTCACCCAGCTACTGTAATTCGGGGCAGGGAACGCCGTGTCGAGATAAAAATCGAAGCGATCGAGCAGCACGGTCCAGATCGCCTTGATCTGCAGGTAAGCAAAATGTTCCCCCATGCATCGGTGTTTGCCGCCGCCAAAACCGATCAAAGCGTAGTGGTGTTGTTTGTGCTCGTATGCGGGGGCGGCAAAACGCTCCGGAGCGAACCGCTCAGGATCGGCGAACACGTGGGACAATCGGTGAGCAACCGCCGGTGATACAATGGCCAGGGTGCCGGCAGGCACGATATGATCTCCGTAGCGCAAGGGTTTGAGTACCTTGCGGACCAGGATGATCAACGGCGGGTGCAGCCGCTCGTTCTCACGTACGGCATTTTCCAGCACCATTTGTCCCTTGAGACTTTCGAGGCTCACGGTTCCTGTCTCGCGGTAGACCTCCTGCATCTCGTCTCTTATCTTTGCCAGGTAGGAGGGTGCCCTCAGCAGTTCCAGACCGGTCCATGTTGCGAGCACCGCGCTGGTATGTTGCCCCGCGAACAACGCCGTCAACAGGATCCCGGTTATCTCGTCATCGTTCAAGGCGCGGCCATCCTTGTAGCGGGCATGCATGAGCGCCTGCAAAAAATCGTCGGGCGCAGCCCCGGAAAGCCGGCGTGCCTTCATGATCCGGCTGAAGATCTCAGCCACTTTGCGCCGCGCCCGGTCTCGGCTCCGATGCGCCGGGATAGGCAGTCTGGGGAGAAAAAATCCGAGAACGTTGATGCCGTTCTGCAGATCGTGATACGCCTCGGCAAAACCCGAGTCCACTTGCTCCCGGACTTCCTCTCCAATGAGACAACGACTGGCGATTTTGACGGTAAGCTCGTTCAGTGCGCGCGGCAGATCGACAACCCCATCCTCGCCGAGTTCGTCGACCAACTGCATCGTCTCCTCGAACATGACGCGGGCATACCGGCGCATCGCGGCGTCGCGCAGGGCCGGAAACAGAAACCCAAGCTGCTCGTCCATGATCTCGGGGGAGGCGTCGTACGCCACACCACGGCCGAAGATGGGGACCGTGAACTGATACACGGCTTTGGCGCTTAGCTGATCCTCTGGTGCCCTGAAGTAACAGTCGTGAGCTTCGGGTCCGGTAAAGAGCACAAACTCGCGGGGACCGAGCCGGAAGCGGACGAGTTCACCCTGCTCGCGCCAGCCGTGGTTCAACATCGAGACCGGATTCTTGAGAAAATCCAACAGATGACCGAGCAGCGGCCACCCACCCATGAGTTCGGGAACAGGCTTGGCCGCGTTCGGCGACGGCTCTGCCAAATGCACGGTTGCCACACCGTGAGACTGATGTTCCACCCTGGCCCTCCTCAATAGACAAACGGCAGCATCGAAAAACGCACCCGCTGTGTATAACGCCCCCACAGCTCCCCATACTTGGCGTGGCAGCGACGCTCATCACGTCTTGAGCGATGCCACAACAGACCCGCCAGCCACGCGGGTAACAGGTAGGGCACACAGGATGCGAACCCGGTAGTCAGGATGAACGCGAGGTAGATGCAGATTTCACCTGTATAGTTGAGATGCCGTCCAATGCCCCAGAATCCGGAGACCAGCAGGCGCCCATCCAGGGACCGGGCGGGTTGTCCCCAAATCCTGATACCCGGGTCACGCTTGAACCGGTGTTTCTGTTCATTGGCGCCGCGGAAGAGCCAGAAGCCGAGGACAAACAATAGGACAATCGCGGCCACGGCGATGGGAGACAGCGGTTCCGATGGGTGGATCAGCCACCAGCCGGCGATACAGTAGAAAAATGGAACCAGCACGTAGTCTCCCCAAATCAACATCCATCCGAGGCGCTCACTGACCAGATCCCAGGTGTGGATCATTCCATGTTCAAACTGGAAGTAGTTGAGCACGTACAAGAAGGTGAAGACCTGATAGAGCGCCATCGCCAGGGTCAGTTCGCCGTAGGTTTCATACTGCACGACGGCGAACGATGCGTTGAACAGCGCCAAGCCGATAAGAGAAGGGCGGTAGCTGAACAGTTTCAAATCCACCCCGCCCCAGGCGGGATTAAGTTCCACGCCAAAAAAGAAACCCTTCCACGATCCCGGCGATGCATCCCGGGGCTTGGCTCTCCGCCAATACAGCCAGCCGGATAAGGCAAATGCGAAGACGTTGGTCGCCACGAACAAAGAGGCGAAGTGGGTATGCAGCACGGAAAGAGAAAACCAGCCGGAAACTTGGGCGAGACAGGCCACAATCACGGTCATCAGGAACAAGGCAAGGCCGTTCAGTTTGTAGGTGGTTGATTGTCCTTCGACCTCCGGACCCATCACCCGTCTTCCGGGCAGAAGCATCGAACCCAGAAACAACAAGCCGACAAACCCCGACACCATGGCCGCAGCCTCGAGCAGGGCACCGCCCGACAGCGCAGACCACGGGAAGTGGAGATCAGATCCCGGCATCGCCGTTCTCCGCCCCGCGCGCCATGTACTCCCGCCACTTGCGCACGGTCACGTTTTGAAAAGCCCGTACCGCCGGATTGTACTCGATTGGAGGCGCGTCCCAATGTCTCTCGTAACCCTGCTGCTCCGCTTCGACCGCAACACCGTCCTGGGCGAGTAATGGGCCGATGAGTATACGGTTCGAGATCTTCAGGACCGCGGCCATGGCGAAACGGGGAATACGCACCGGCAGCAAGGGCACCTTCAGCGACTTGAAGTAAAACAGGAAGAACGCCCGGGTGGTACGTTCATCGATCGGCAGGACGAAAAGCCAGTGTTTGATCGCGTCATCGGTGTTCGACCACTGGTAAGGGTATTGATAACAAAGATCCATATGAGTGGTGTCGACACTGCCGTGGTCGACAAACAGTCCTGAGATACGCCCGCGTCCGACCTTTGTATCGTAGGCCACGTGCACGTTGTCGCCGACGGTCTCACAACTGGTGAGGACGGCGCCTTCTTCGAAGGGACGGTATCGACGGTGCAGGTGGGCGTGGGTGAAGTCACTCACGTTGTCGATCACCATCGAGTGATGAGCCGCCCAGGTGAAGACCATCGGCTCGCAGGCCCATCGATCTGGTCCCTCAAGTTCGGGGATGTCCGGGATCCGGCACAACTCCGCCTGCTCCGGATTTCCGGGGAACAACCAGACCAGACCGTAACGTACCTTCACGGGATAGGTTCTGAGCGGAAGCTTCGGGAGCCCTCGTCCGTAGCGGTCGTGGGGAATCGCGACACAGCGTCCGTCTCCATCGTACTGCCAGCCGTGGTAAGCGCACACGAGCCGGCAACCTTGCACCTCGCCCATGGAAAGTTTGAGTTGGCGATGCGCACAGCGATTCTCGATTGCGTGAAACGAGCCGTCCTTTCCTCGGAACAGCGCAATGGAACGTTTCCAGAACACGACCTCGGCCACCGTCCCCGGTTTGACCCGGTGCACTTCCTCAACCGCGTACCAATAATCCGGGTCCATCCCCGCGGCGCGGGCTTGCTGGCGCAAGCTGCCGGCCTCCTCGAAGCCGGGTGGGATACCCGACGCCGGAATCACACGGAGTTTCTGTTTGGAGTTAGCCATAGGCCTGGCTCGGAGAGAATGTGTCCACGGGTGTCGCGGCGGTCACGCACGGACGTTTCGCAAGTGGATTCGTGATCGCGTTGCGGTGGTAGTGAAACGCGTAGGCCTCATGAACCGCAGCGCGGATACTGGTTGGCTGATAGCCGAGATCCCGTCTCGCTTTACCGACGTCGGCGTGCAAGTGTTTGCGCAACAGGCGAATGGCTCCTGGGGTGAAACGCTGGGGAAAGCTCGGGTGAAACCGGCTCAGATAAAAGCTCGCCACTTCTGAAAAGCCGAGCATCAGGCGGGTCGGAATCCGCCGGCACGGTCGCGGGAGTCCCGAGACCTCCTCGAACAGGTCCAGTATCTCGGAAATGGTTTTGTACTCGCTGCTGAAGATGTACTTTTCGCCCGAGCGTCCTTTGTGCATACACAACACATGTCCTTCGACAATGTCCCGCGCCGCGACAAACTCGAAACCGCCGTCAACGTAAGCATGGATCTTGCGGTTGGTGTAGTCGCACAAGGTCCTTCCCAAGCGCGAGGGGAAAAAATCGGCGGGCCCGATCACGGCACAGCACGTGGCCACCACGACGTCCTGTCCTTTCGCTACGGCGCGCCAGCACTCGTGCTCAACGAGCGACTTGCTGCGCTCGTACGGCATCGTGCGCTCCATGGGATAGAATTGCATCGTCTCGTTGGCGGGCGCGGACGGATTATCCAAATCGTACCCGACCGCACTGAAAGAGCCCGTTACCACCACCCGGCCGGCTTCTACCTCCCGCGCCGCTTGCAGCACGTTGCGTGTGCCGATAACGTTGCAGTCGAACACTTCCCGGCGATGAGCGCGATTGCCCTCGATGGTCGAGATCTTGGCCGCGACGTGGTAGACGCCCTGACAGCCCTCGAGCGCACGCCGGGTTGCATCCAAATCCCGGATATCGCCAAACTGGCGTTCAACGTCAAGACCTTCCAGTCCTTCGTTGTTGTCCTCGTGCCTCAGCAAGACCCGGACCCGCACGCCGTCGTCCAGCAACCGGCGCACGAGATTGGCACCTACGTGTCCGGCCGCACCGGTCACGAAAACAGGCGGCGTCGAGGTGTCGGAAGGTGTGCTCAATCCTGAAGTCATCTCGTGCCTTGATTGTGAAATTGTGGCGTGAAAGCGTCTGTCATACGTCTCATGGCCTCTCTTCTCTCCTGTCCTACCGGACCGTGCTCCCGAGATATAAGACTGCCGGCGGGGTGAGCCGCAACGCTCACGTTGTCTGAGACACGGCACTCTAGCACATTCGGAATAATTCGTCTAGTTCTATTCATTGCACTATCGCGGTCATCGGCTCGCCGTTCTGATCGGCACGGATGGCACCGATGAGTCCGCGGCTTGCGACCTCGTTGAGATACGAGACGGCGAATGAATTGGTCTTGGAGAGTGCAATACATGATGCTGGAATCTATGTTTTCACTGAGTTATAATGCCTCATCAGAATTTCTGCGCGGGCAGCCTGATTGTTTCGTCCTTCCCTGCGGAAGCCACCTGACGATGCTTGAGATAGACCTCCAGCAAACAATCGCCAATGGAACCAGCGGGGTCGTTTTGGCTACAATCCGGCGGAAAACAAAGCTATGACTTCCCTCCTGCTGGACCGCTACACGGCATTCATCTTACGCTACCGATGGCTGGTTCTCGCATTGGCCGTGGCGGTGATGGTGGTTCTGGCAGCCGGTCTCCAGTTCATCACCGCCTCCAACGACTGGCGCGACAACTTTGATAAGGACAATCCTCATCGCGTGGAATTTGAAGCCTTGGAGGATACCTATACTGCGACCAACGTGGCATTGATCGCAGTGGCACCCAAAGGGGGGGAGGTCTTCACCCGCGAGGCGCTGAGCGCCGTCGAAGAGTTAACCGAGGCCGCGTGGCGCGTGCCCTGGTCCACCAGGGTCGATTCCCTTACCAATTACAACCACACCGAAGCGGTTGGGGACGATTTGAAGGTCGAGCGGCTCGTGGAGGACGCCGGATCGCTCAATGATGACGACCTCGCCCGGATCAAGGGGATTGCGTTAGGCGAGATCAGTGTCGCGGGCCGGCTCGTCTCCCATGACGGGCGAGTTGCCGGACTGGTCATCAGTTTCGCCTTTCCCGAGGACCCTGAGGCTGCGCTGACCGAGGTGATCGACCACGTCCACGGCCTCCTTGACAAAGCCAGGGCGGACCATCCGGATATCACCTATCACATGACCGGCGACGTCTTCGTGAACCGCATCATGACAGACGCGGTTGACGACAATATGCGGATCCTTGCGCCGGTCGCATTGATCGTCATTGTGTCCGTCGCCGCCGTCCTTCTGCGCTCCCTGCTGGGTACGCTGTCCCTTGTCGCCATGCTCATCTTCGTCATTGCCTCGACCATGGGCGTCGTCGGCTGGACCGGCACGCTGCTCAACGCCGCCAACTCCGGCATTCCGATTATCATCATGACGCTCGCCATCGCAGACTCGGTCCACATCATCGCGACGACGATGTCCGGCATGAGGCAAGGTATGGACAGGGATTCGGCAATTGCTGAATCCCTGCGCGACAATGCCTGGCCGGTGTTCCTCACGACGGTCACGACGATGATCGGATTCCTCAGTCTCAACGCCTCGGACTCTCCGCCTTTTCGGGTCCTCGGCAATTTCGTGGCGTTTGGTGTGTTCTGCGCCTTCATGTATTCCATGACGCTTCTGCCTGCACTGTTGTTGGTCTTGCCGTTGCGCGCCAATCCCGTACGCACAGGGCGTTCTGCTTTCTTTGATCGCTTGGGGGCCTTCGTCGTCGCACGCCGCACACTCCTGCTCTGGTCCATGACCGCCGTGGCCATTGTCCTGGCGGCGGGCATTCCCCGCATCGAGTTGACGGACAACTGGTTGCAATATCTGGATGAGCGTTATGAATTTCGGCGCGATACGGACTTCGTCATCGACAATCTGACCGGCATGGAAAACCTGGAATACTCCCTGAGTGCCGGGCGCGATGGCGGCATCACCGATCTCGGCTACCTGCGCAAGATCGACGCTTTCGCTGAATGGTACCGCGCCCAACCGGAAGTCGCGCATGTCCAGGCATTTCCAGACATCATGAAGCGCCTCAACAAAAATATGCACGGGGATGACCCGGCCTTCTATCGGCTACCCGAAGACTCCGAACTTGCCGCGCAGTATCTGCTGCTCTATGAGCTTTCGGTCCCCTTCGGCAGCGACCTGAATAACCGCATCGACGTCGGCCGATCGGCCACGCGCATGACCGTCACCATGAGCAGACTGAATGCCGAGCAGCAGCGCAAGCTCGACGTGCGCGGGCAGGAGTGGCTCCAGGCGAACGGACCGGAACTCGCCACCGGGGGATCGGGGTACAGCCTCGCCTTTGCCCACTTGACCATCAGCAACAACAAAAACATGTTGCAGGGCACGGTCATGGCCATGGCTCTCATTTCGCTGATCCTGATCGGCATTTTCCGGAGCCTGCGCCTCGGCCTCATCAGCCTCGTGCCCAACTTCGTCCCCTCAGCCATGGCCTTCGGCGTCTGGGGCTATTTCTACGGCGAGGTGGGAAACGCCGGTTCTCTCGTGACCGCGATCGCCTTCGGCACCGTCGTCGACGACACGATTCACTTCATGACCAAGTATCTGAAAGCGCGCCGCGAAGGCCTTTCCGCGTCCGAGGCGGTGCCAACCGCCTTTCGTTCAGTGGGTCATCCGCTGTTTATCACCACCATGATCCTGGTACTGGGTTTCCTGGTGTTCGCTTCGTCGGGGTTTGCGATCAGTTTAATGCTCGGCCTCCTGGTTGCACTCACGATCGGCTTCGCGCTGATCTGTGATTTCCTGCTCCTCCCACCCCTGCTGATCGCCATCGACCGAAAGACCTAATGATACCTGTCCGTCTCGCCCGAACAGCATCAATGAACAAATCCATATCCCTTACCTTTTTGGCAATTGTGTGCGTATTCGTGCTGACGGGAACCGCCAGCGCAGAGTCGATCGAAGAGGCACGCACCCTCTATGCCGAAGGCCGCTTCATGGAGGCCGCCGATTTTGCCCGTGTTCTCGACACATCCGAAGGCTATGCATTGGCGGCCAATTCACTGGCGATTTACAGCTACTACATTGCGCCGGACGGCGAAAAGGAAGACTCGTTCAGGCAAGCCGTAGAACTCGCACGAAAGGCAATCCGGCTCGACCCGGCCAACCCGGAAGCCCATCTCCAATTGGCCCATGCCACGGGGCGCCTCGCGCAAGTGACCGGCACATGGGAGGCGTTGAACGAAGGCTACGCGGGTCAAATACGTGATGCCATTCAAGAGACGCTTCGGCTGGCTCCGGACATGGCAGCCGCCCATTTGAGCCTCGGTGCCTGGCATGCGGGGACCGTCAGCATCGCCGGATTCATGGGCAGTATACTCTATGGGGCCAGCGAAGAGGACGCTCTCGCTCATTTCGAGCGGTCACTCGAATTGGCACCTCAAGAGAAGATCGTCCTTTTCGAATATGCGCTTGGCCTTCTGAGCCTGAATACCGATGACAACCGCGGGAAAGTGCGCGACCTGCTCGAACGCGCGAGCACAGTACCTGCGAAAGACTACCACGACCGGATCATACACCGGAAGGCAGTCGAGCAACTGGCGGCTCTCGACGGTAGATAACCCGGCTGAAGGCGCCGCCCTTCCCTGCCCTCTCCGTCAAGGAGAGGGTTTTATCAGAATACCGGATGATTGCAGGTCCATGATGAGTTTCAGTGATTCTACGTATTAGTCCTGCCTACCTGGCCCATTTCGTTCTGGTCCTTTCGCTGGATAGGACTGGGGCTTTCGGTTGATTGCGTCGATTGCCGGTTCTCTCTAAAATTTGTGGTTTCGTATCTGGGATCGAATTCCAGGCGTTTGTTCTTACTAAACCTTGAATGGAGGAAGACCTCATGTCAGCAGAACCGGATATTATTTACACAAAAGTCGACGAGGCCCCCGAACTGGCGAGCGGATCGTTTCTCCCGGTCATCCAGGCCTTTGCCAATACCGCCGGGGTCAACGTCGGCAGGAAAGATATTTCGCTGGCCGGCCGGATCATTGCGCAATTTCCGGACTCCCTGAAGCCGGATCAACGGCAACCCGACGATCTTGCCCTGTTGGGTGAAATGGTGGAAACACCGGACGCCAACGTCATCAAACTTCCGAATATCAGCGCATCGATTCCTCAAATCAAAGGCGCCGTCGCCGAATTGCAATCCCAGGGATATGCCATTCCCGACTACCCGGAAGACCCCAAGACCGATGCAGAAAAGAACATCAAGGCGAAATTCGACAAAGTGAAGGGCAGCGCGGTCAACCCGGTGTTGCGACAGGGCAATTCGGACCGTCGCGCATCGACCTCCGTGAAGCAATATGCCCAAAATAATCCCCACAAAATGGGGGCCTGGGGCAAAGACTCCAGAACACACGTAGCCCATATGTCAGGTGAGGACTTCTTTGCCAATGAAAAATCGGCAACGATTACCGAGCACACGGCCGGAAAGGGCCGCATCGAGTTCGTGGGCGCTGACGGCGGCACGACGGTGTTGAAAGATAACCTGAAGTTCGACAAGGGCGACGTGGTCGACGCCACGAAGATGAGCGCAGCCGCGTTACGTCATTTTTTCAAGGAGCAGATCGAAGACGCCAAGCAGAGCGGCATTCTCTTGTCGCTCCACATGAAGGCCACCATGATGAAGGTCTCGGACCCTATTATTTTCGGTCATTGCGTGTCCGTCTATTTCGAAGACGTTTTTAAAAAACATGAAAAGGTTTTTGCCGAACTCGGCGTCAATCCTAACAACGGGGTGGGGGACGTGTATGCCAAGATCGGTACTTTGCCTGCCTCACAGCAGGAGGAAATCAAAGCCGACCTGCAAGCGGCCATGCAACAGGGCCCGGATCTCGCCATGGTGGACTCCGACCGGGGCATCACCAACCTGCACGTGCCGAGTGACATCATCATCGATGCTTCGATGGCCGCGGCGCTCCGCGTCGGCGGCAAAATGTGGGGCCCGGACGGCAAGGAATACGACATGAAGGCCATGATCCCGGACCGCAGTTACGCGGGCATTTATCAAGCCGTCGTCGACTTCTGCCGGGACAACGGGGCCTTCAATCCGGCCACCATGGGCAGCGTGCCCAACGTGGGCCTCATGGCTCAAAAAGCCGAAGAATACGGATCGCACGACAAGACCTTCGAAGCTCCCGGGAAAGGCACCATCCGTATGATTGATGGAGCCGGGAACGTCCTGCTCGAACAGGCCGTGGAACAAGATGATATCTTCCGCGCGTGCACGGTCAAGGATATCCCTATTCAGGACTGGGTGAAGTTGGCCGTGAATCGGGCCAAGGCGTCCTCAACGCCCGTGGTGTTCTGGTTGAACAAGAACAGGTCTCACGATGCGCAACTCATCGAAAAGTTGAATTGCTATTTGAAGGACCATGATACCACGGGTCTGGACATTCAAATCATGGCACCGGTGGATGCCATGAAGCATTCGCTCAAACGGGCCAAAGACGGGCAGGACACCATTGCCGCAACCGGCAACGTGCTGCGGGATTATCTTACCGACCTGTTTCCGATCCTGGAACTGGGCACGAGCGCCAAGATGCTCTCCATTGTTCCACTCATCAACGGCGGGGGCTTATTTGAAACGGGTGCCGGCGGATCGGCCCCGAAACACGTCCAGCAGTTTGTGAAAGAAGGGCACTTGCGATGGGATTCTCTCGGCGAATTTCTCGCCTTGGCGGAATCCTTCGCTCACCTCAGCCGGACCCGTGACAACAAAAAGGCGCAGGTCCTTGCCAATACCCTGGACCGGGCCACGGGCAAACTCATGGAAAACCGCAAGGCACCCGGCCGGGTGCTGGGCGAGTTGGACAACATCGGCACCCACGTGTATGAAGCCCTGTATTGGGCACAGGAACTCGCCGCGCAAAATGATGATCCGGAATTAAAGGAAAAATTTTCGCCCGTCGCAAAAGAGCTTGAGGCCAATATCGAGAAAATCCTCGAAGAAGTGAAGGCCGCAAAGGGCAAATCCATGGACATCGGCGGCTATTACCATCCCGACCCGGCAAGAGTCGAAACGGCCATGCGCCCGAGCACCACGTTTAACAACATCCTGGCCACCTTGGGCTGACCTGATACGACGATTGTAGGGCACAACGACCGTTGTGCCCTACAACTTCTTCATTCACTTCGTATTTCTTCACTCACGTCCAGTTTCTCCACGTAAAAACTCAGGCAATCTTTGATCCGCGTTACGGCGTCGATGGGGGTTTCATAGGCCCAGACCGCGTTGTCGGCGATTTGGTCACCGACGCAAACAGAAAAATATGACGCATCGCCTTTGAATGGGCAGTGGGTGGAATGATCCGTTCGCTGCAAATAAGACATCTGCACGTCGCTCCGCGGGATGTAATTCGCCGGCGGCAGCGGTCCTTCCTTCAGAACCCAAGCCCGGGTGGTATCGGCAATAACGGTTCCGTTAAACGAGATTTTGACGCGATTGGGATTTTGCTCGATAGTAATCGCATGGGGATGGCCTGGGCTACTCATACGGTTTCTCCTTTCCTCGTCACGAGTTACGGCGTCCCGACGAGGCGAAACCCGACGTCGTCGCGCAGGAAGGCGGACAAATTCCAGTAGCGATTCGAGGAACGCAGGTATCTCGGGTAGCTGGTCCAAGCACCGCCACGCAACATGTGTCGTGCACAATTCCTGCTCTTCCACGCGCTCCCATCGGCCTGGGGACCCGGAAACTTCTTGTTCCAACAATCCTCCACCCACTCCCAGACGTTCCCGCTCATGTCGTACAGGCCCAACCCGTTGGGTTGTTTTTGTCCGATCCGATGGACCCTGTTCCCGCCATTCTTGTCATACCAGGCAACCGAATCCAGGTCATCGCTCCCAACGTAGAGGTGCGCTTGATTCTTTTCCCCGCCCCTGGCGGCATACTCCCATTCCGCATCAGTCGGCAACCGATAGTGTTCGCCAGTCAGGGCACTCAATTTTTTGAGAAACAACTTGGCGTCATCCCAGCCCACGTTCTCTACGGGACATCGGGGACAGGTCCGGAACTTGCTCGGATTCTTACCCATCACCGCCTCCCACAGATCCTGGGTCACCTCATACTTGCTGATCCTGAAACTCTTCACCTGTACCTGCCGGACCGGCGTTTCATCATCGTCGCAACTGCTCTGCTCCTCCGTACACCCCATCGTGAACGTACCGCCCTGAACGGCTACCATCTGCTCTTTAAGGCCTTTCAATAACGATGGCAACAAGTCCTTGAGCGTGGCGGCTCGTTGCTGCGCCTCCGCCTGGCGTTTTGCTTCCTCCGTTTGCAGTTGTTCGGCTTTTTCGATTGTTTTTCCTGCGACGGAAAGCAGTTCCAGGGTAGGCCTGTAATATTCGGAATTCTTTTCGATATTGACGACAAATTGCTTGAGCGAAGCCTGTCCCTGGCGGACGTCGCCCACTTTCGTTCCGTGTTCAACCAGCAGTTTGCCGAAAAAGAAGTAGAACTCCAACGGGGGTTCGGTATCCAATGCCTCGATTTTCTCAAAAGCCCGTCTCGCGGTTTGCGGCTCGCCGTTTTCAAGGGCCTTCTTCGCTTCCAACAGGTATTGATCCGCCAGAATATCATCGGGCAGGTCCTGGGACACCGCCATCCCGCAATAGCACAGACTCAGGATGACACAAACCAGTGTCAACGTTGTTTTCATCTTCGCGCTCCTCCAGCCGTAGGCGAACTGTGAATGTGAAAGATATGATCAACCGAATCGCATTCGCAGCGGATATTAGTAGAGCGCCGTCGAAGCGTCAAGAAAGAGAAACCACCCGGTACATGACGTTTCACGGCAGGTTTCTCGGGACAATGCGGGATCGAAGCGTCAACGTCCGATAGCCTTCGTTGTCGGGATATTGGCTATCAGCGTGAGCGGATCGAGCCGTGACCTGCACGTCAACTGCCCGGACACTCGGCGTGTGCGTCGTGGGATGCCCCAGGACGTCGCGATAGGAAACGGTAAAGGACTCGATATGTTCCGCCACGGGTTGTCGCCCCCCGCCTCCCACTTTGCGTCGTAACGTGGAGGTCGAGTCGTCATACAAATAGACAATGGATTCCTTCGAGTCGGTGGGTACGCCGTTTCCATTCAAATCGGCTCGAATATGCAATTCTGTGGGATGATAACGAAGCCCATGAAAATCATTCGATGAAGTGGAATCCCGATTGACCCCCATGGGATCATAGCCGGCCATCCGAATCTCCCTGGCCATCATGTCCATGGCGGCACGAGCAGCTTGTTGCATGGCCAACACGTCCTCCTGAACGATATGCTTTTTGACCTGATTCAGATGGACGCCATAGACCGCACCAATGGTGAACAGCCCTAAGGCCAAAGCGATCAACAGTTCCGTTAAGGTGACTCCTCTTTGGTTGGTCACGGAATTGAAGCCCCTTGGCAACTACGGTGCAAGAATCGTGGATAGGGTCACGGAATGCCGGTCATCCAACCACGACACCGTGACCGTGGCCGTTTGTAATCCCGGAACAGGCCGGCCGGTTTCCATCCGGACGATCCGTTGATATATCTCAAAGCCGGGTATGGTGCCATAGGCTTCCGTGGTTTCACGTGCAGCGGCCGGGTCGTAGCCTGCGCTTCTTACCTGTTCCATTTTGTTCTGGGCCAGGGTGGTGGCCATCGTTAAATGTTTGCTCGCTGCTGCGCCTTTACTCGCCGTGACCGCCACTCCCGCGAAGGCCAATACGGCGACAAAAAAGAGCGCCATCGCAATGACGGCTTCCAGGAGAGTCAGGCCCTTATGGTTTGTCACGTGGCTCATACGGAAATTTAGGGGGTGCTCACTTTCACGCGACCCGTTATGCCGATTGTGATCTTTTTCTCACCGGAGACATTGGAAACCTTTATTGTGCCAAAATTGGAGGCCGTACCTCTCGGGCTGAAGATCGGATTCCTGTTGGACTCGATCACGACGCCTGCAAAATCCTCCAGGATGGAGCGGGACTCAATGACTTCACCGGGATCGACCCTTCTATTCTTGTTGTGGTCAACCCAAATATCATAATGCTGCGGGTCCGCAAAAGAGACGCGGACCGAATTTCCCTGTCTGACGGCTTGTGCCCTGGCTGCCATGAGGTCCGCGCGTATTTGCCGGACCGCCCCGTTCAGGCGGTACTGCGGCAGTTGGGAGGCAAGCCAGGTTCCGCCCACCCCCAAGACGACCGCCAGGATACCGAGGACAATCATTAATTCCGTCAGCGTATATCCCCATGGCTCATCCGTCGGACACATAAAAGTGCGGGAATTGAAAATATTCATAGATTTGCGCTTCCTCCCCTTTGTAAGGAGAGGCAGCCTGATTGAGGTTATGTTCATATCAATGACAAAACCATGTTCTCATACATCCCCAACAATTCCCGATAAAAAAACAGCGATGCTACCGCCCCTGCTGCCAGGAACGGGGCAAAAGGAAGGTACTGACCACGCTCCATGTCGCGAAAGGCCATGAGACCGATGCCGACCATGGCCCCTGTACACGACGCGAGAAACAAGGTCATACACACGTGCTGCCAGCCAAGAAACGCACCGATCATTGCCAGGAGTTTGATGTCACCCCCACCCATCCCCTCTTTTCCAAACAGATATGGACTGACGGCCGCAAGCATCCACAGGATCCCTCCTCCCAATGCAATACCCAGCAACGAACCGGTCCAACCCACGGGCAAGATGAATGCCGCGGTGAAAAAGCCGGTGACCAGACCCGGGAGAGTGATGACATCGGGGATCACGAAATGATCAAGATCAATCGTCGTCACGACCAACAGCAACGAAAGAAATAGCGCATACACGAGGGCGCTACGGGTCCACCCGAACTTGTAGACGATCCCGAGATAGCTGATTCCGTTCAGACATTCCACCAAAGGATAGCGCCATGAAATCTTTCCTCCGCACCATCGGCACCGTGCCCTCAAGAAGATAAAACTCAAGAGTGGAACGTTGTCGAACCAGAAAATAGGTGTCTTGCATTGCAGGCAACGGAAACCAGGTCGAATGATGGATTCGCCGTGGGGGATTCGCAAAGTGCAGACGTTCAGGAAACTCCCTATGACCAATCCCACCACAAACAACAAAATATAGGAGCCTGAAACATCCATCACTCTATATATCGTGACTCTGAAAAAATTTTATTTTTTTCTTACTTGGAATACTTGTTCCACTTTACTTTTTAAGGAGCACCCTGCTAGTATTACCTACATAATTCACCTTGTGAAATATTTCGGTGCCCGATGGCCGTTCAAACAAGAACAAACAAAAAGAGAGACCTGCTTCCCGTGCGACGGAAACGCCCCGAATCGCTCACCGAACGGGAACAGGAAATTCTTCAACTGATCTGGTCCGGCCTGAAGAATAAAGAGATCGCCGAACGTCTCGCCATCAGCGTGAAAACCGTCGAAGCTCATCGTGCCAACATGATGAAAAAGGTGCGCGTCTCGAATGCCGCCCAACTCTTAAACGCGGCTATTCAAGAAGGCTTGATCCAAGTCCGGTAATACGTTCGCTTTTTCCTTCCATTGACGACCCCGTCCGATTGCGAAAAGCCAAAATGCCCTCGCGTGAAGACCCGGATGTCACATCCGTTGACGAACCGCTTCATAGGCAACCACTGCAACGCTTGCCGAAACGTTGAGCGAGTTCACCTCCCCGCGCATGGGAATACGGGCGTGGGCGTGACATCGTTCGACAATCCTCGACCTGAGTCCTCGTCCCTCTCCTCCAAACACCAATAAGATAGGTCCCGTGAAATTCAAGTCGGTATAGAGCCTCGGAGAGCGAGGCTCCAACGCCACGGTGGTGACCCCGCGGTCCTGCAAACGATCGATCAGTTTGGCGATATTCGCGCACCGGGCCACCCGGACGTGCTCGACGGCACCGGCAGAGGCTTTTGCCACACTCGCCGTCAACCCAACGGACCGGCGGTCGGGAATAAACACCCCATGAATCCCAGCCGTGGCAGCCGTTCTGAGAACGGCCCCGAAATTCTGCGGGTCCTCCACCCCGTCCAGAGCCAAGAAAAATCCAGGCTCCTTTTGTTGCGCGGCATACTCCAGGATCCCATCCTCTGAGGCATAGGCCTTGGCCGCGACCAGCGCCACCACGCCCTGATGGTTGGTAGCAGGGACCAGCCGGTCGAGTCGCTCACGCGGTTGAACCTGTAAGGGCACGCCTTGGACTTTGGCGAAACGAATGATCTGGGAAAATTGACGCTGTCGATGCGACAGGAAGATTTTTATGAACGTTCGCGAGCCCGACCGGAGCGCCTCCGTGACCGCCTGAACCCCGAACAGGAAATCGCCGGTCTTATCGCTTCCACCTGGTGCTCCCGTCCGGCCGGTCCTCGAGAAGGATTCCTTTTGCCGCCAAGGCTTCCCGGATGTGGTCGGCGGCGGCGAAGTCTTTCCGCGCCCGCGCTTCGGCCCTTTGTCGAATCTGTTCTTGAATCCACTCATCAGTGTACTCCTGCTCGGTGCTCATCCGGCATGGCTCAATGCCGAACTCCAACTCGCGAAACACCCACTCTCTTTCATTGAGCTGAAATAAACCCAACGGCGCGCCGCATTGCCGAAAGATTGCGAGAACCTCCTGCCGTTCCTGCTCGGACAGCCCTCCTCGAAGAACGTGATTAGCCTCGGCTCGAAGCTGCTGAAACGCCGCCAACGCCTTGGGGGTATTCAGATCATCGTCCATGGCCTCTTCGAATGCCTGAAGAAATTGGGGCAAAACGGTTTTTAAAGCCTTCCCACAATCCTGACCGGGTCCGGGCTTTTCGGAGAGACGGATGAAGAGGCCATACACGTTATCCAATGCGGATTTGGCTTCCGCCACGGCCAGGTTGGAAAAATTCACGTCTCCACGATAATGGGTCGAAAGTAGAAAATAGCGTATCGCCTCGGCCGTCACGGGTTCAGGGCAATTCGATTGGTCAAAAATCTCCCTTACGGTAAAAAAGTTTCCCAGCGATTTTGACATCTTTTCTTCATCAATGGTGACGAACCCGTTATGCACCCAATATCGGGCAAACCCCTGCTCCGTTGCGGCACGGGATTGCGCAATTTCATTTTCATGGTGAGGAAATGCCAAATCCTTGCCGCCTCCGTGAATGTCGAAGATTGCCCCCAAATGGCGCACGGACATGGCCGAACATTCGATGTGCCAGCCCGGCCGGCCCGGGCCCCAGGGACTCTCCCAAGCCGGTTCCCCGGGTTTCGCCGCCTTCCACAAGGCGAAGTCCATGGGGTCCTGCTTTCGTTCATCCACTTCGACTCTCGCCCCGGCTTGCATGTCGTCGAGGTGCCGTTTACTCAATTGTCCGTACTCCGGAAAAGCCGACACGCGATAATAGACGTCGCCGTCCACCTGATAGGCGAAGCCTTTATCCAGCAGCATGCGGATCATCTGCAGAATCTCCGGCATGTGTTCCGTAGCCCGCGGTTCAAGGTCCGGAGTACCGACACTCAACCGTTTCATGTCACGGGCGTACGCCTGCATGTATTTCTCGACGACCCCGTCCCAGGGGATGCCTTCCTCCGCGGCCCGGTTGATGATCTTATCATCCACGTCGGTAAAATTTTTCACGTAGGTCACGTCGTAACCCCGGTAGCCGAGATACCGCCGAAGCACGTCAAAAACGATCGCGCTACGCGCATGGCCCAAATGACATTCATCGTACACGGTGACCCCGCAGACGTAAATACCCACGCGGGGCGGCGCGATGGGGACGAACGGTTCCTTCTGATTCGTCAGGGTGTTGAAAATCTTCACGAAGCGGTCATTCAGCGGTTGGCGAAGCGGAAGGGCGTAAGGCCTTTTTCGTTTGCCGTTTGACGATCCAATATCCCAGAACGATGCACGCCACTATGGCGATGGTGAACAGATTGAAATATTGCTCCAGAACTTCTTTGACCCACGGACCCAACAATTGCAACGTCCCGGCGACCAGAAAGAATCTGGCGCCCCGGCTGATCAGCGACGCCAGAACGAAGACGCGAAAATTAACATAAAACGCGCCGGCTCCGATTGTAAACACTTTATACGGAACGGGCGTCAGGCCCGCAATCAGGATCGCCCACCCTTCGTAGCGTTCAAACGTGTCATGGACTGTCGAGACACGATCCTGCCCGATCAGCCGCAGCAGAAGTGGCTTCCCTCCCCACCACCCGATGAGATAGCCGAACATGCCGCCCAGCACGGAGCCGACGGTGGTGATCGCTGCATAATACAGGCCCCACGAAGGATTCCCCAGGGTCAGCGCCATCAATAACACGTCGGGGGGAATAGGAAAGACGGAGGACTCGGCAAACGCCAACACAAACAATGCGGGATCCGCGTAAGGTGATTCCGACCACGAAACCATCCACTGATAGAGGTCCTGGAACATGGCGTCCGGTCGCCGTCTCTCAGGATAACCGCGGTCGCTTTGACAACGCGGATTCCCATGCCGTCAACTTTTTCATGGCAGCGTACTGCGTCATGTCAAAATGCAGCGGCGTCAGGGAAACCTTTTTGGCGGCAATGGCATCCACGTCGGAATTCTTTCTTCGGTTCCAAGTCACCTGCTCTCCCGCGATCCAATAATATGCGTTCCCCCGCGGATCAATGTTCTCGACAACGGAATTGCGATATTGCCGCCGGCTTAACGACGTGACCTGGATTCCCGTCATGGCTTCGGCTGACACGTCGGGCACATTGACGTTCAATAGGGTATCGGTCGGCAAACCATCCTTCAGGATCAGGGTGGCCACCTCAACCGCGACCCGGGCCGCTGCGGTGAAACGAAACCGTTTTAACCCCTCCAGTGAAACGGCCATCGAGGGAATTCCGCGGATTGCGCCTTCGAGCGCCGCGGCCACGGTTCCGGAATTGGTTACATCGTCACCGAGATTCAATCCTTTGTTGATTCCCGACACCAGCAAATGGATCGGGCGGTCGCAGAGAACCCGGTCCGCGGCCACGATGACGCAATCCGACGGCGTGCCGTTCACCGAGAAGACCTGCCGGCCGAGTTGCTTCAATCGGAGGGGCTTGTGCAGGGTAATGGCCCGGCCCATGGCGTTTTGCGGGCGTTCGGGAGCCACGACCCAGACGTTGCCGAGCTTCTTCAGGTGTTTCGCAAGGGTGCGGACCCCGGAAGATTCGACGCCGTCGTCATTGGTAACCAAGATGTTCATCCCGGATCATGATACGCGGATGTCATAAAAAAGCCTACCTCAACGGAATTGAGGTAGGCTTTTTCAGAAAACTCGCAATGGCGCGTTCAGATATTTTGCATGAAGTGCGCAACCGCTTCCTGATCCACGGCACCCATAATGGCGGAAGAAGGAACCGTCGCCGACTTTTTCCCCGTCAGCCCGCATTCAATCTCGTCAAAAATCATTTCCACCGGCATGGACATGCCGCCGTAGACGTGAGGACCTGCCACGATTTTGGCTTTCGAATAGCCGTAAATGGCCGTGGCCACGTCTTTGGCCAACCACCCGACGTAATTGAATTCCGGCACGACAATGAGTTTGGCCTTGGCGCACAGTTTCCGCAACTCTCTCGTGGGGAACGGGCGAAGCGATTTCACCTTGATCAACCCCGCGTGAATACCCTTCTCTTTGCACATCCGGATGGCCTCGCGTGACTGGGCCGCGGCGCTTCCGGAAGCAATCAACAGCACGTCCGCACCCTCAACCTCCTGCGTCTCAATCAAGCCGTCCATGTACAGGTCGATATATTTACGCGACCGTTCCACGGCCGCCCAGACTTCTTGTTGCCACACGGCGTGGATGTTGTACGCCATGAAATTCGATTTTTGAACGGGCGCATCCCTGGACAACCTGGCCGGAGGATTTTCCGCGTCCAGGACCGGAACCGCCCCTCTCCAGGAATCGCGTGACGGCAATTTGAGCCCTCGATCCTGCATCGAACAGTAGCCCCGGGCATGGGTCACGAAAAAGCCATCGCAGCACACCCCGACCGGCAGCGTCACGTCGTTCTTTTCGCTGATGATGAACCCCTTCATGATGTAGTCGAACAGGTCTTGCTGATTCTCCGCGTGAAAGACGATCATGCCGCAATTCAACAGATACGATATTTCAATATTGTCCGGCTGAATGGCTAACGGAGCATTGACCACCCGGCAGGTAAACATGGCCACGGCGGGAAGACGGTGGCCCGGCCAGGAAGCGATGGGTTCGAGCCCCCGCAACGTACCCGGTCCGGCCGTGGCCGTGAAGCAACGCACACCGGCACGGGATCCGCCGGCAATTGCCGACATGACGCCGTATTCCTCCTCACCCCGATAATATTCCTTGACGTACCCTTCTCCGTACAACACACCGATCAACTGCATGGTTTCACTCTGCGGCGTGATCGGATAGGCGATGGAGAGATCGACGTTGGACCGGCGAACGGCTTCTTTGGCGGCCTCGCTGCCCGTAATGAATTCCCGCTCACGAGGCGCTTCGGAAAACATATACTCCGGTGAAACTTCCTGTTGGCATTTGGCCTCAGCATGAGGATCTTTCCTCCCTCCTTGACTGGAAGGTGCCGGAGCCGCACTCGTAATCGGGTCGCCTTGCGGATTAGTTTTGACTTCCGTTTCCAATGCTTCACTCATGGCTTCCCCCCTCTAGGGTGGCGACAATCCCAGGCCGAACTTTCCGGGATCGTGTGATCAACAATAATAGGCCTAGCCTTCACGCTGCATATCTTCGGCTTTATGCCCAAATTCCGCGGCACTTGCCGTCCCTTCTTCTCCTAATTGAATGTCCAAGGGGTTCGTATGGGTCTTGCCATCATGCACGCGGGATTGCAATCCCGTGAACCGGACGCTCTCCCCGCCCTCCGGCAAGGCAATTCCCATTTCCTCACGAATACGTTTAAACACCTGTGCGGCCTTTCGAATCTTGGCCGCATCCGAATCCCGCACCGTAAACATGGCATCTTCATGGCCCTGCTCGGCGCAGATCGCCGACGTCCAGCAATTCGTGCCGGCTCGAATCATTTTCAGCGTCAGATTGGCGTAATGACAATGCACCCCGATAAAAATACACGCTTCGATCTTATTGCCCCATATCGTCAGATTGGGATGATTGGGATTGATGACTTCCTCAGGCTCGATCTTCGGGTATTTCGGACGATAATCGGGCATTGGAATAATGAGGACTTCGGGGATTTGGGCTGCAAGTTCCAGGACGGCTCTGGCCTTCTCGGCCGCGTGGTCGTTCCAATTCCACAACACCAGGGGACCGGGAAAAATCGTCGCATTTTTTCTCGTGAACATGGCCCTGGCCATTTCTTCCATCGCCTGTTCTTCCGGCACTTCATGACCGAACGTCAGGCCATGCTCCGGTAACGGGGGAAGAACACCCAATTCGGCCGCGGAGGGCGGATGAAATCCCGCCGGACCCGGTTCAACTATTCTTTCCAACTCGGTTGCTCCCACCTTTATCCTCCACTCTGCATTTTTCTAGTTGAGATAAATACCGTCCTTGCCGTTCCCCTCAACCTTGCCCTCGAACGGGATTGGCTAAGACTGCTGAGCTTGTTTTTTCCCCATAGGTGACGTTTTCCGTCAGGGCCGTGTCACCGATTTGATCAATCATTTCCATTTTAATGGCATTATGCTTGGCCATATTGTCGCAAACCCAGACGCACTGAGCGCATCCCTTACACCGGTCCACGGCGACATAGGCGGCTCCATATTTTAACCCTTTATCCTGACCGGCCTCGTTGTCGTACAGAATGGTATTGGCCTCAGGACAATATTGCGTGCACAACTTGCAACTCGTGGCAGCACATATTTCCGTTTCGATATTCGCAACTAAATACATACTGGACCCTCTCGTCGGTTAAAGTATTACGCCATGGCTGGCGCGGTGGATGCCCCTTTCGCCTGGGCCCAATTGTTTTCGACGGCAAACTCCCACGCCGCTTGAACCACCGCCAAATTCTTCTCGATCAATTCCTGTTTCTTCTTGAACTTTCTTTCGACCACGCTGTCCAAAGCCGCAGTCCCACCGGACACTACGAAGCCTTTGCCCAAGAACCGGTCTTTCACCGCTTGCGCCAAGGCCTCCATGTTCGAGAGACCCGTAATGGCGCCGATGGCGCCTACCATGGCCATATTCGTAGCCAGGTCGATTCCGGCTACGTCCAGCGACAGTTTGGTGGCGGGCAGATAGAACAGTCTGGCGTTCAATTCCTCCAGCTCACGTTCCTGGTCTGGCTCGAGTTTCATGGGACCATCATTGTTGATCAAAGCGACCCCGTCCTTTTTCAACCCGAAATAAAACGGATTCGTGTAGCTTTTCCCATGGGTAATCACCTGTGGGTGAAAGATCATGATAATGTGGGGAAACGTGATTTCGCCGATTTCATAAATCGGCTCATCGGAAACCCTCACGTAACTCTCCACCGGCGCCATTCGCTTTTCGGATCCATAGAACGGCACGATGGTGCTTTCCCCACCGGCATTGATCACCCCCGTGCTGAAGATATGAGAAGCCGTCACGACCCCCTGGCCGCCGACTCCCGCCATACGAATGTTATAACGAACCGCCATGATCTGCACCCTCCTCTCTCGTCACGTACCCATCAATCCTTCTTCGCTCAATCGACCGCCCTTACTGTTTTTCCACGGCAGCGGCAGGCTTCGGCAGATATTCTTTGTACCCGTACAACTGGGACAAATATTCCTTGGCTTCATCCGTAATATATTCCGTGAATTTGTAGCGGTCAGTTTCGACGGTTTTGGCGTCTTCCAACACTTTGTCCGTCGGGATTGCGTATTCGATATTACAGGACGTGTAAGCTTGAATATAGCTGGGACCGATTTCCCTCGCGACCAACACGGCTTTCTTGATCACGCTTTCCACCCGTCGCGGGTTGTTGGGAACCACCGTGGCCACGTACGCACACCCGGAGACCTTGGCCATACCCAACATATCCATTTTCTCGAACTTCTTCCCGAGCGGTGCCATTTTCAGGACCTGATTCTGGTTCGTCATACCGCTTTCCTGGCCGCCGGTGTTTCCATAGACCTCATTGTCCAGCATGATGGTAGTGAACTTTTCCTTGCGGAACCAGGAATGCAAGGTTTGAGCGAATCCGATATCAGCCATGCCGCCGTCTCCGGCCATCACGACGACGTCTTTGGGCTTATCCCCAAACCGCAAACGAAGGCCGCGGGTCAAACCGCTGGCAACCCCGTTCTGGTCGCCGTAATTGCCGTACACGAATGGGATAGCGGCTTGCGAAATGGCCAACCGGCCGCAACCGGCCGTCCCAACCGTGATGGTATCTTCCGGATTCGGGAATGCCACGATGGCCAGCCGGATGAACAGGGTCATGGCACAGCCTGCACACATCGGGTGTTCTTCCAAAATCTCCTTGAAGGTACCGACTTGGGACACCGAGACTTTTTTCCCGAACGGGCCATGCTCCACCATGTCCCGATATTCTTTCGGCATGAACTTTCCGAATCCTGGTGTAAACTTGACGTAATCGAGGCTCATTGCGGATCCCCCTTATATTGAGACTTAGCCACTCAGCCCATCGGCAGTGAGCAACGTATAGGTGCTCTCTGCTCATTTGATCGAAGTACTTCTCTTCTATTTCAGCAACCTTAGCGTAGATGAGGTCCTCTAGTAAAGACTTCTCTTGACCCAACCCACGGCATCCCCTCCTGATTTTTGGATGAGGCTGTCACCCCCGACAGCTTGGTAAGACGCGCCAAGAGCCACCTTGAACCAAAAGCCACGCATTTATCCTAAAACTGAACCACGGAGAAGGCAACATAAAAGAAGACCCACCTCTTTAAAAAGAAGCCCTATGCGGGAATTTTGAGGCTAGGCCTTTGGCCCTATGGTCCGGTTTCAACACAATGCGGGAACAACGCGTCCGGTTTGATGTTTTGTGAAGAGATTGATACGACGAGACGGATCAGTGCGTAACTGCACTAATCCAGAATATACTGGAGAGGATCAACAACTTTATCGTTGACGGCCACTTGGTAATGAAGATGGGGCCCGGTCGAAAACCGCCCAGTGCTGCCGACCCGGCCCAACAGATCGCCTCTTTTCACCTCTTGGCCATACCGAACGAGAATTTTGGACAGATGGCCGTAGGTTGTTTCAATTCCATGCCGATGATTGATTCGAACGTAATTTCCCATCCTGGAATCATAAGATGCCACGACCACTTTGCCTTGGGCAGGGGCGCGGACCTCTTCCCCTCTGGGAGCAACAATGTCCACACCTGCATGGAACGCCTTCTTTCCGGTAAACGGCGATATGCGTGGCCCAAACTTTGATGAAACGGGTCCCCTGACGGGCCAGATTGACGGTGTCGCAGCCCAAAGGCCAACCCGTTCCCCCGCTGCTCCTTCCAACTGGGCCAAGACGTGAAGTTGCCGGACAGTCTGCTGATCAAGCCAGGACAGCCTGTTCATGATGTCAGTTGCCATCATGATCCCAGGATCGTCCGGATTCTCGCCCTCGCCAATTTCCGTGAGATAGTCGAAATTCAGAATCCCGGTTCTATTATCAAGGGGAGCCTTATACGGAACCTCTTCGCCGCCCTGTCCATTGACAACAGCGGTGTCCCCTTGATCGGGTTCAAGCCCGAACATGACTTGCAATTTTTTGTTTATCGATTGGATAGTCAGAACACGTTGCTGCATTTTGTCGACGGCTTCAGAAAACTCAATCACTTGTCCTTTAGACTGGCTGAGTTCCTCCTGCAATCCTTCGAGTTCGGCAACCTGGTCGTTTACTTGGCCTGTCTGCACGACATAATGCGCAAGCACCCCCACCTGCACGACCGACAACAGCGCAGCCGCGAGGAGCACGCGTTTAAACGCTCTCTTGGACAAAGAGATCCTCAAGGGCTCCCGGGTCATGCCCCGAAAGAGCACAATCGCCCATCTGTCATCAGAAGAGTGGCTCACGGGATCAGTTCGGCTCTTCGGATCAGCCTGAATGACTTGGAGTGAAATGCACTGGTGAATGTGAGCGCTGGAAAACCAACTTTAAGGAACAAAAGCACGCGCGGTCAATTGGGGGGAATACTGATTCTTCCTTTTACCTTTTTACAATTGGCCTGCCTCCCATCATCCACGAAATGAGTTAGAAAGGCAGGACAACTAATCAGGGACATGGGTGATGGCCTTGACCCATGCGAGGTATTCGCTTAACCCCGTCATCACCGATAAGGCGATAATTTCAGGCACCTCGTAGCTGTGGAGCGTCTTTACTTCAGCTTCCAGGGCCTCGTAGACGTCGGCATGGGATTTCATGACCAGCAACCATTCACGTTCTTCGCAGATTGTGCCTTCCCATTCAAAAATGGACGTCACATTGGGCACAACCGTGACACACGCCGCCAGTTTTTTTTGCACGACGCAACGCCCGATCAGAAGCGCTTCTTCTTGGCTCGAGGCCGTTACCAGGACAACCAGTGCTCCTTGATCGACACCCACCTGACAAGCCCTCTCGCAACCGCTAGCCGACTCAGGGTTTGAGACGCGTCGGAGCTTTTTCTACCAAATCTTCAATGGCGAGCCGCAGCCCCTCCTGCAGTCCTCTCGGGTAATTCGTGACGGAATCTTCCAAACCTCGATAGAGGCTATCGATTTCCTTGGCCTCGAATTCCATGGCGAAACCCCACAACACCGTGTCCGGCTCCCCCGCCCGGGCTATTTGCGCGAACATTTCCACATCGGTCTCGGTAGTGCCCAACGGCAGACCGGCCACCCACAACACCGTCCCGGCGGGACCCAACAGATACGTGGAAATATTCCGCTCCCATCGCGTCGAATAGAGTCGTCCCTGCAAAACAAAATCGCTGGGAGGCAAGGGTTGATCCTTGTCAACAAACGTCACGGAAGTAAAAATGTTCGTCTTTCGAATTTCCTCGGCCAAGGCACGCGCAAAATCGCGTGACGGGGAAAAGAGCACTTCATCAACGGGACTGGGGGACGAAACCGTTTCAGGCCGGTCATAGACCGCGGTGGCATGGGTGGTGAAAGGAATCACGGCTGCCCAATATTGTTCACGCATCTCTGTGCCCCGCTTGTCATCCAGCGGAACAACCACCAGACTGCCGTCAACCTTCTGGTCAGCCGTGACATCCAAATACGTGTTTTCCGGAGGAGGCGGATAATCCCAATCTCGTGAGCCCAAGCAGCCCGTTATCGTCAATGACACGATCAGAAGAACACCACACGCCTTATGCACGACAGACAGGCGACGCATATCTTGCCTCCTTTGGCAGGCAACAGTTTCCAACCGTTGCAATGATGGGTAATACACGCACGACCACGACTTCGCCTTTCGCCACAACCGTCACGTTGAACGGCCGTCAATGCTCACTCAGTGACTGAATCCTCCGGCACTGACGAAACGTTCCATCAACTCGGGGTACGAGCGGGTAACCGGAAATTGAGGATATTCGGAACAGATTGAATCCGGTGGGCGGAAGAAAAACCCGGCATCGGCTTCCTGCAACATCGACAGATCATTATAGGAATCTCCTGCCGCCAACACGTGGAAGTTCAGACTCTTGACTGCGGCCACTGCGTGCCGTTTCTGGTCTTGCTGCCGGAGCGCGTAATTCCGAATGTAGCCTTTATCGTCAATCTCCAGGGTGTGGCAAAATATGGAAGGATAGTGAAGTTGCTTCATCAGGGGACTGACCAGATCATAATAACTGTCTGATAAGATAATGACCTGACAACGCGCTCGCAACCACGTCAAAAATTCCACGGCGCCATCCAGGGGTTTCAGCCCCGCCACCACCTCGGTGATGTCCGACAGCTTGAGATCAAATTTAGCCAGGATGGCCAAGCGCAGCTTCATGAGTTCATCATAGTCGGGAATGTCCCTGGTGGTAACGTTTAAGTCGGTAATCCCCGTTTTTTCGGCCAAAGCCAGCCAGATCTCCGGAGTTAGGACCCCTTCCATATCCAAACACGTCACCACGGGTGATTTCATACGCCCCTCAAAAACATGCAAGTTTCGGATGAAAAGTAAAAGGGAAACACGGCAAGAATGGTAGAAAGACAGCTATTGTATAAGAATCGGAACGAGACTACAAACCTTTTATCCAACATGATCCCGCAACCTTGCGCCCATCCCTTATCCAAAGGCAATAAGCAAGCCGAACGCAAGATAGCACAGGCCGTTGAAAATCAGATGATAGGGCTTCAAGGCATGGGACCGTAAACGAAGTTTCAGGTACCCCGCGGCAAGGAACGTCAAGCCGATGCCCCATAGGGCTTCTTTTCGCGGAAGCCACGGCGTCAACAAGACTCCCAAAGCCGGAAGCAGGCTGCCTTGAAACACCATCGCTCCGGTGATGTTGCCGAAGGCCAAGGTATCCCGGCCACGCCGCACCCAAATAATACTATTCACTTTTTCCGGCAGTTCGGTGGCCACAGGTACGATCAACAACGACAAAGCCAAGGTGGAAAGCCCAAGCCAGGCGGCCAAATGCTCCACGCCGTACACGAAGCCCTTGGCCCCTCCGACGATCAGCCCGAATCCGATAAACAATTGCAGGAGGATCGTGGCAAGGCTCTCGGGGATCCGTAACCGGCTTAAAAATAGAGGGTGATCCGCCTCGGTGCCATGGCCCTGCTCAACCAACTTCCCGGATGCGCGAATGGTCAACAGCAAATAGATGAAATAACTCAGGATCAAGACCAACGCCAACGACACACGAGCCCATTGCCATTCCGAAGGCACGAAGATTGTGAGGGTCGCCAATGCAAAGGCAAAGAGAAACCAATCCAGGTCCCGGTGCACACCTGTCGGCTCGGGACGAAGGGCTTGCGTCCAACCACGACGTTGGGCGGCAAACGTTCCCATTAAGAACAATGTAATGGTCGACAGCATAAGCGGCGCGCCCAAAATGGCTCCCACCCCGACGTCATGGCGAACCGACAAATCCCCGGAGGAGGCCAACACCGCCACCACCGGAATCATCGCCTCGGGCAAAGCCGTTCCCACGGCCGCAAACACCGACCCCGTGACCCCCTCGGAAATGTGTAGCCGTTCTCCGAAATGTTCGAGCGCGTTGGTAAACGTTTCCGCGCCGACCAGGATCACGACCAACGAAATGAACAGAATCCACAATTCCATAGAAAGCGGTTTCCTTAGTGAGCCGCCATCCGTCACCTGGTTCGGTGAACCTTGCTCATGGCGTGCGGGTGCACTAGACTATCGTCATGAGTGAGGAGATGGGAATCATCCTGGGTTGTCTGGCCGGATTGCTGGCCTGCCGGTTCGGCATCCAATGGTGGCGCCGTCGCAAGGCGGCCAAACAAGCCGATGAACTTCTCTCCAACATTGTGAGAGGCAAAGACGCTTTTCGCCGGTGATACGGGATCCCCGTTCGGAGACAAGGACGGGCTCACGCGCGTAGGTATCAAACCCCGGCACGATTTGGCAACACCTTCAGCCAATTCGGCAAAGCCCTGCTTTCTCCCGGAGATCGAGAACGATCAAAACTGAAACGCCAGTTGAATAGGGCCACCGTGATCGCAACTCGCTCTCCCCTTGGGAGAGAGCTGGGGTGAGGGGAGTGTCTTCGTCGTGCGATCAACAATTTCCTGAAGAGGCCCCCGGCACAACCCGCAACAATGCCGTTTTGTTGAAAGTGTGTTGCGGTGGCGATGATACGCGTGCCCGCACCACGCACACAGCCACGTAAATTTCGTGGAGACCCGGGCGTCCTCGCCGAGTGTATGATAAATCGTGATCCCCAAGCCATCGTCGTTCATCAGGGCCATGATCCTCCGAAATTCCCGCCCGTGCGATGGACACCATTTCTTCACGTCGAACTGCCATTGGTGAATCATCTCGTGAGCTAAGGTGCCCCGGATCTCTTCAAAGGGTTGCCCGGAAAGAAGCGGGACCGACAAACGAATCACTCGCCCCTTGCCATGCCGTTCCTCCGGGTCCACCCAGGACGTACGCGGGCCCGTCCGGCTGCGAAAAAGGCCGGCGGACGCCTTCAGGCGATTACTCCATTGAATCTCGATGGCCGGCAGCCGGTTCTGAAAATACGAACCATTCAACTCATGCCAGATCGCCTGCAGGTGTTCGACTGAAAGGGGAACGTTGATTGGAGTACGACGTGTCATGTCCCTCAACACGGATCCTCATGGAGTCTGAGGCCACGCTATGCTACCATGATTGCCGCTCAAACCAAAGCCTGCCCTGAGCGTAGCGCCAGTGAAGTCGAAGGACTCCGCACCGCCTGCCTATTCCCCTCCTTTGTAAGGACGGGAACTTTTTCCGAAGAAGGAAAAGTTGGGAGGTAGAGAATACGTTACAGAAGCACCGTGGCCCACGAAGCGAACATAAAGCCCAATCTACCGGCCGATGAAGCCTTCATGCGCGAAGCCCTGCGGCAAGCGGAGCAAGCCGCCTCCGAAGGCGAGGTCCCCGTGGGGGCGATCCTCGTGCATGAGAATACCATCGTGGCCAGCGGACGAAACGCCAGGGAACGCCAACAGGATCCGATGTCGCATGCGGAACTCATCGTGATCCGGGAAGCCGCCGAACAGTTGCAATCCTGGCGATTAACTGGCACAACCCTATACGTGACGCTGGAACCCTGCCTCATGTGCGCCGGCGCCATGCTGCAAGCGCGGATTCCTCGCCTGGTCTTCAGCACCTGGGATCCCAAAGCCGGGGCCTGCGGTTCCCTGTTTGCGGTCCATGAGGATACCCGCTTGAATCACCAAATCGCCGTCACGCACGGCGTATTGGAAAACGAGAGTCGTGACCTGCTGCAACGCTTCTTTCAACGCCTGAGGCAAGACCAACCCCTTACCATGACCTGACAAAGCTAACCGATATACGGAGAGGTGCGAGAGTGGCCGAATCGGGCGGTCTCGAAAACCGTTGACCGGCAACGGTCCGTGGGTTCGAATCCCACCCTCTCCGCCATATACAGAGTCTCACGTAGTCTGCCTTGGTCCACGGCGTCCCCGCCTGTTCCATCATAACACCTTGATGTTTTTGATATTTTAGTGCATGATGTCTGTCAATCCCAACACGGGCACGGGGATGGCGTCACCCCAACGCCCTGGCCTATTCTTGGGAACAAACTTGGGAACACCTGGCAGCTTGGAGGTACCATGAAGGGGCTCACGGACACTAAAATCAAAACCCTCACCACGCCCGGACGATATGGTGATCGCATCCCCACCCTGTATCTGCTCGTCAAGTCCGCCTCGAGAAAAACCTGGGTGCAACGCTTGACGATCCAAAAAACCCAACACGATTTAGGCTTGGGGCCGTGGCCCCTGGTCACCGTCGAAGACGCGCGCCGGAAGGCAATGGACAATCGCCGCAAACGCTATCAAGGCGAGACGCTCATTCACGGGAAACGACAAGCGATCGGCATCACGTTCCAGGAAGCGGCGGACACGGTGATCAAACTCCACGAACCCACTTGGAAGGACGGGGGGAAGTCCACGCAACTCTGGCGGGCGACCTTGCGTACCTATGCCTTCCCGTTTATCGGACAGAAGCCGGTCTCCGCGATCACGCCGGCGGACGTGATGACGATGCTCGATCCCATTTGGACGACCAAACCGGAAACCGCGAAGCGGGTCAAACACCGGGTGGGCCGGGTAATGAAATGGGCCAAAGCGCAGGGACTCCGGTCCGATGACCCGACGGACGGCCTCAGAGCGGCCCTCCCCAACACGGCGACGCTCAAAAAGCAGTTCAAAAGCATTCCCCATCAGGAGGTCGCCCAGGCACTCAGCACGGTGGAGGCCTCGGGCGCCCACCGCTCCACCCGCTGGTGCTTCGAGTTTCAAGTCCTCACGGCCACGCGCTCCCAGGAAGTGCGGCTGGCAACCTGGGAGGAAGTCGACCTGAGAAAACGGACGTGGGTCATTCCGGCCGCCCGCACGAAAACCGGCAAGGAGCATCGAGTGCCCTTGTCCGCCCGGGCCCTGGCGCTCCTGCACGAGGCCAAGAAGTCCGGTGGCGGCCGTCCCCTCCTCTTTCCCTCCGCCCGGGGCAACCCGCTCTCCGACGCCACCATCAGTAAACTGGTTCGTGAGAACGGGATCCAAGGCGTGCCCCATGCCATTGCCAGGGCGTGTTTCCGGTCGTGGTGTGCGGACGTGAACGTGTCCCGAGAAGTGGCCGAAGCCTGTCTCGCCCATGTGGTCAAAGGCGTGGAGGCGTCTTATCAACGCTCCGATCTGTTCGAACGTCGGCGATCGGTGATGCAACAGTGGGCCGACTACGTCACCGGGGCCCCACGTGCCGACGTGATCCCGTTGCACGGATGATGGACACGGACCGGCCCCCTTCCTTGCCGGTTTAAACACTCCGGGCTTCCCGCCACCGGGGATCTGCCAACAAGGTCACACTGGAATTCTCACGGCAGGGCAAGCCGACTGATAATGCCTACATTGAGTCATTCAATGGGAGCTTGCGGGCGAAGTGCGTGAACGTGCATTGGTTCGAGGATTTGACGGATGCGCGGGCGAAGCTGCAGGTTTGGAAACAGGAGTACCATGAGGAGCGGCCTCACCGGTCTCTCAAGAACCTCACGCCCTTGCAGTACAAGGCGCAATGGCACACACAGAGGTCAGAAAATCGCCAATCCCGTGGACTAAAGATCGGGGACCCTTCAGCCTCATAAATTCCAGTGTATGGCCCCGTCGTTCCGAGTCGTGACAACCTTTCTCCACTCCCAGCCGCTTCTTCCATTGAACCACTCGCCTGTAGCATGCTGTCCATAGGTACTTGCCATTTTCTGTGTGTCGTACTCCACCGGACCATCGGACATGACGACCAAAGACGGCTGACAGTAGTTAAAGACCTCCTTGCAGTAGCCACTTTCGCGACCGTGATGCGAGGCAACAAACACATTGACGCGTTCCAAGAATCTACAGACTTGCGAATTCTCGAGGAGTGCTAGCCAACCAGCACGCTCAAGATCACCGGGCAGCACAAAAGAGACTGAGCCGACATCAAGAAACGTAAGCAGGCTCAGGTTGTTGGTATCTTTAAACGTCGGATAGTTATTGTGGAAGAGCGAAGCACGAACACCCGGAGGCTCAAGTTGTTCCATGGAGACTTCCCCTGTATAGCTGTCGATCATATCCAAGAGCGACGTCATCGCCCCGCTGATCGGAGGTGTCTTCAGACCACGAATCTGCCCGATTGTAAGGCTCCGGTTGCGAGTGAGTATCTCGACAGACAGATTCCGGCGCACGTTTGGCAAGTCACTAATGTGATCTTCGTCGTAGTTCGTAATGAAGAGACGCCTGATGGTACGGATGCCTTGTTTGCTCAGGTAGGCAGATGGGTGGCATGTCCGGGAATCCCCACAATCAAAGAGTAAAACGCTGCCATCGCTAGCTACGGCGTACGCCGCGAATCCGTGCTCCACATTAAGGATTTCGAATTTCACCAGATAAGATCCTACGTGATGGGACCAACGTACCACGCCCTAAACGTATCATTGTAATGGGTACCCGGGTTCACACGCCTGGCAAAGTTTTCATGGGTCACGTAGAGAGTCATGGGTGACGTTCCAGCGTCCACTACCATGCAATTGGCTTGGTTGTTGGTAACGATGGGAAGCCCCCGGCTATTCCAGGCGTTGTATGCTAAGTACTCAGATCGGGCGTTGCCGAAGAAGGTTAGCTTAGGTCGTAGTGTATCGAGGAAACTATAAGAACGTCCCGATTTGCGACCGTGGTGCGGAGCGATAAGTAAGTCGATGTCGGTGACAGCTTTGCGATGCTTCGAGAGAATATGCTCCCACGTTTCATCATGAGAGTCGCCAGCAAACACGATTCGGTTATTTGTTGTCCGGTACAGAAGCACGTAAGAGCAATCGTTGAATTCACCGGCCGCCCCGTTTGCCGCGTCTACTAACTCCTGTGTCGGAGCTAGGACTTGCAACCCATCCCCACCATTGGAGCCATCCGACCCGACATTGTAGAATCGCCCGCGAGCGCCGGATATCAAGGCAAGCCTCCTGGGATCCTGCTGTGGATCCCCATCTCTAAGGCGCATGTAGAACAGCCAATCTTCCCTGGAATAGGGCGAACCCTGCCAGGATGAACGCAATAGCCTCTTCGCGTTGTCAGTATCCCAGAAGTTTACGGGTTTGAAAGCGTCGAACAAGGCCTTGATCCCGTCCATGTGATCCATGTCGGGATGGGTCTGGATGTAGCGGAAGATGCTGTCGATGTCGTAAGCACGCAAGTAAGAGATTGGATTCACGGGAAACTGCTTCTGCTGAAAGTTTCCGCTGATACCGAGCACGGCCTTTGCACGCAGAGCGGAAATTGCTTCGGCCAGCGGTTCAGGAGGCTTCGCATTGCAGACATCTATCACCGTCACATGACTGGAGTAGTGCTCGATCACGGAACAGTCGCCATTGTTGACGTTCAGAAAATGGATTGTGGGCATTGGCTACGTCAGTTCTTGCGCGGCTTCCAGCAGGAAGCGTGCATACCGATTGGCTGAAATGGCGACCGTCCTCTCCCGCACCCAAAAAGTCCAGGTCATGAGCAATGCAAGAGACAAAAACGCCGCACCAACCGGTACAGCAATCTGCTCTTGGCTGCCCCAACCAGCGCAAATCTTCCATAGACATACAAACAACGCCGTGATAGAGAGCAGCAAGCCGAAAGGTTTTAGGCCAAGGAGGTTTCGTCGAAAACCGTATTCTGTGAGACCCTTGAAAACGAGAGGAAACCTGCTACGGTTTCGGGTTCTGCGTATGAGTTCCTCGGTGCAGGCTTCCCAATATTCATCAGCCGCGTGAGGGGCCGCCTGCTGGTCTTTCTCTGTTGGAACGTTGAGACCAATGTCTCGAAGCTTCGCATGCACCTGTTCTCGAGTCACCCGGTTAAACTCGGCGTTCGAGTGCCGTAGAAATCTGGTTGTGGGTGGGCCGTCCCACTTTTTCCAAAGAGGTTTCTCAAGGCGCTTGCCGAAATCCGCGCCAACCTGCCCAGCTAGGAATGCCAAGGGACCAAACACGATGGCGGTGGCGGCTCCCACCGGGATTTCGAGTCCCTGCGGCAAAATTGCCGCGAGACCAAGAATGACCGGTGAGATCGTGACATAAACGGGAAACGCCCGTGCCTGCCAAGTGTAGCGATCAAATGCCGAACTCATTAACGTACCTCCGCTCAATCTGACCAGCGCCGAAATGGGTGTTCTCTGCCTTTCTTTCCGTATATTGACGTAGCCGGTCACGATCAGGTCTCCGGCGTCGTCCAGAAACCTAAGCCGCTTGGAATGCGTTGCCAGAAATAATGCGCCATAGGAAGGAAACGGCCCCCTCCACTCGCGCTCGAATGGACATCAATTGCGGGTAGGTAAATCGGCCTGAGGAGCCGTGTGTGCCATCGTTGAAGATGTGGAACAGCTCGACAACGTTTCCCATGTCCTTTTCGACAAAATCTGTAAGGGCATCGTCTGAAATACCGTTTCTATCGAGTAAGAAGCGAATCTTGGAACGCCTCGTAGGCCTGCCTTCTTGGGTTAGCTCACAGTTTGGAAGCGCCGCGCTTACCTCGTCGTCTTTGGCATGCCTTTCAAGGATTTCCGTAAGAAGTTCGCGGGCACTTGTACAAAAGTGCCGTGCGGCATCGGGGTTTCTTGGATTTAGAGCAAAGAGTGCGCCATGCCATCGATCACGGACCTCTGGAGACATCTCGGTGAGAATATGATCAATGTCCGAGGGTACAATTTCATCATTAATTTCGTTTTCTGGAATTTCTCCTTGCAGCGTATTTATCACGCTGACGCTGTTTGCGGCTTCGCGTTCCGACAGGTCCAAGAACAGGTTGAACCGGTCATCATATAGGTTGGCAGTTGCACGCGCTTCCAGTTCTGTGTATGAACGTTGAACGGTTTCTACAGACGTTCTGAAAGTGACATATTGTGATTGTGAAGTTGTCCGTGTAAGCTTTTGTAGCTCGCGGCGCAATCGATCGCGATTTGCTCTAATGCGCGCATTGTGAGATCGAACCCTGGCATTAGATGTCCGAACTTCTTGTTTGAACTTATTTATCGCCTGCCGCTGCTTGTTTTCCACCTGCCTCAACTTTGATTGCGCTTGACGAAGGGAGAGGTGGCTCGGTTTCTTTGAACAGTTTGCAGGCTGTCGATAAGTGGCTCTCCGCTCTGGTTATGCCGCCGCCTGGATTGGCTTGGGCTGGTTGAAATAGACTTGGTCGGGCGTTTGCCCGCCAAGCGAGGAATGCGGTCGGCGCCGGTTGTAGAACGCCAGATAGCGACCAAGCCCGCTCCGAGCCTCCGAGACGCTTCGGTAGGCCCGGAGGTAGACTTCCTCGTATTTGATCGTCCGCCAGAGCCGTTCGACCAAGACATTGTCGCGCCACGCGCCCTTGCCGTCCATGCTAATCGCGATCTTGGCGTCCTGCAAGACTTTGAGAAAAGCGACGGAGGTGAACTGGCTGCCCTGATCCGTGTTCATGATTTCAGGCCTCCCATGCCCAGCCAAGGCTTCGCTCAACACCTCCACGCACGGCCCCGTCTCCAGCGTCATCGAGAGCCGCCACGCGAGCACCTTGCGGCTGAACCAGTCGACGACCGCCACCCGATACACAAACCCCCGCGCCATGGGGACATACGTGATGTCCATCGCCCAGACTTGGTTTGGTCGGGTGACGGCCAGCTTCCTTAACAGATAGGGGTAGATCTGGTGGCCCGGCGTCGGGTGCGACGTGGCGGGGCGCCGATACAGCGCCGCGATCCCCATCCGCTTCATCAGCGTGGCGACATGGAGGCGGCCCACGATAGAGCCTTCCTGCCGCAGCAAGCCCCGCAGCATCCGGCTGCCAGCAAAGGGATAGTCCACGTGCAACGCATCGAGCCGACGCATTAACACCAGATCGGCTACGGAAGCGGGACGGCGTTGGTCATAGACACTGCCGCGACTCATCCCCAGCAGCCGTGCCTGGCGGCTGAGACTCAAGCGGTGCTCGCGGTCGATCATCGTCTTGCGCTCGGCAACAGACCGGCCTTGCTGAGCGCACCCTCTAAAAAATCATTCTCCAGGGTCAGTTGCCCAATCTTCGCATGCAGCGCGGTCACGTCCATCTCGGGCGCGGTCGCCTTCTTCACCCCACCGTCGAAAACCTCGGGCATGCCGGCCAGCAGGTGCTCCTTCCACTGCTTGATCTGGTTCGGATGCACGTCGAACTGCTGGGCGAGTTCCGACAGCGTCTGTTCTCCGCGGATGGCCGCCAGCGCCACCTTGGCCTTAAAAGCCGGGCTATGGTTTCGGCGTAGTCGTCTCGTCATGGTTCCTCCTCATTCACGGCAATGATGCCGCTTGTGAGCAGAAATGTCACTTATCCCCCTTGTTCAGATTTCCCGAGCCACCTCTGCTTGCTCTTGAATTGGGAAAGAGAAATACGTTTAGCCATATTCGTTCCAACCTTTCGATTTGGTTGATGTTCGTTCTGCAATCGTACAACACCAAGCGGAGCCACAAACCTGTCAACACGCCACTCGGCTAATTCGATAGCATGAGGCTAGTGGCGTGGGACTGTCGTATCCCGGCAAACCGATGCCCCCAGATAGTGCCAGCATTTCGGCACCTATCGCCTCCTGGCAGTGGCCCAAATTAGGTCCCTTTAGGGCCAAGGCAAAAGTGAATAAATGGTAAGTTTGAATGTCCAACCTGCGGTTCAGTTTACTATCGTGCCATCAAACTCAACTATGGGCATTCTTCGCTGTTTTCGTTGCGATGTCTTGGCGGATGTCAGCCGCGACTTCAAGTACCTCGGACGGTGCACGGACCTCCTCACCAATTCGCTGGCGCAAGGCGACAACGAGGGGCAACAACGTGTCGGATTTTGCCTTGTCGCTCGACAGGATCTCGACAAGATCACGCTCCGAGGCACCGACCGCAATTAAGTCGGGCACAAGCCATAGCATCTCTCGCATCATCGTTTCGTTGCCGGGTACGAACATAGCATGGGCGGATCGGAATGTGTCCATGGCGGCAAGATGTTTTTCTTGAACCAGTAGCGCCTTCGTCCTTACCCACATTGCTCGCCACTCGAACACGAGGCTCTCGTCGTCGGGTAAGATCCCGAGTCGTTGTTCGAGTTCTTCGCACGTCTGCAGCGCCTCTTCCGTGCGGTCGACTTCGATTTGGTTCAGACTTTTGTGCACCAACGTCTTGGCGACCAAGAAATGTAGCTTTGGCGATTCACTGGCGCCAAAACGCTCGATTACATCGTCGTAGGCTACAATTGCCTGCTCGGACGCACCAAGGCGCCCGCGCTCAGTTCCCTTGAAGAACAATGCCCAGGCAACCTGAACCTGAATATCCGGCATGTCACTGGCGCCAAAACACTCGACCACCTCGTCGTAGGATGCAAGCGCCTGTTCAGGCGCGCCAAGCTTCCCTCGTGTAATTCCTTTGCCAACCAACGCTCTAGCAACCCAAACCTGAACTTCCGGCGTGTCACTGGCGCCAAAACGTTCGATCACCGCGTCGTAGGATGCAATCGCCTGCTCGAATTCGCCAAGATGCCCTCGCTCATTTCCCTTGAGAAGCAATGCCCAGGCGACCTGAGCCTGAATATTTAGCATGTCACTGGCACCAAAACGCTCGACTACCGCGTCGTAGGCCGCAATCGCCTGCTCAGACTCGCCGAGATGCCCTCGTGTAATTCCTGTGCCGACCAACGCCCTAGCAACATGAATTTGAACATCCGGCACGTCACTGGCACCAAAACGCTCGACTACCTCCTCGTAGGCCGCAATCGCCTGCTCTAACGCGCCAAGGCGCTCTTGCATATTTCCCTTGCCAGCCAGCGTCATGGCAATGAGAACATGAACTTCCAGCCTGTCACTGGCACCAAGACGCTCGATTACCTCGTCGTAGGATGCAATCGCCTGTTCGAATGCACCAAGGCGCCCGTGCTCATCTGCCCTGAAAGCCAATGCCCAGGCAACCTGAACCTGAATATCCAGCGTGTCATTCGCGCCAAAACGCTCGATTACCTCGTCGTAGGCCGCAATCGCCTGCTCGCCCGTGCCAAGGCGCCCGCGTATAGTTCCCTTGCCAACCAACGCTCTAGCAACCCAAACCTGAACTTCCGGCGTGTCACTGGTGCCAAAACGCTCAATCACCACGTCACAGGCTTCAATCGACGCATCGAAATCACCTAGCCTCCTATGCGCCTCCGCCTTCACAAAGAATGCCCAAGGGATCCGCGGGTCCAGCACTTGAGACCAATTTACTCTCTCAGAAGCGAAACCCTGATCCACGATCTCGATGACCTTCTCGAAGGTTCCCACGTCAAGTGCTGCCTTGACCTCTTTAAACAGTCTTTCGAACCTCTCGTTATCGATTGCCGTGCGTTGTTTGGGTGGCCTCTCACTGTCTAGCAATTCCATGCCAGAGACAAGACTCCCGACTTGTGGCAACTCGGCTCTTGCCCACTCGATTCCTTCGCGAATGGTTCTTGATTGAGCCGCCTCGGCCCTCAGCATACTCGACATCTCAGCCAGTTCGTCTTCGCTGTAGAACAACGCCATGAAGCAAATAAAATTACCTATCACGGCAGCCTCGTCGCGTTCACGCCGTAGCTTGTAGTAGATGCTAAAGAGACGTTCAGCGGCGTAGAGCCGTTTCTTGCCGTGCCCTTCCATGAGGACCGCACCCCGGTTGACCAGCCGCCCCAGCATGGTCGATACGGTCCGAATGTCCATGCGGGCTCGGGCCGCAATCTCGCCGGAGTTCGACGCTCGCCAGAGGTCGATCACCGCGATGTAGACCCGGCGTTCGGTCTTACCCAGGACCTCCAAGTGGCTACGGAAATACTCGGTGTGCTCGTCGATCAGCTTCACCAACTCTTCCATCAACTGGCGCAGGGATCGGTGTTGCGCGAACCCGGCGATGATGACCAAGAGGCGGGGGTTGCCGCCAGTCAAGATCTGAAGCGGCCTGATCTCGCGCCCACTCACTGTGTCGCCGCTGACGACTTGCCACAGACGACGGCACTCGTCGGTAGCCAACGGTTCCAAACCAATAATTCGGAACAACTCGAAGAACGGCTGTGTCGCGTCATCCAACCCTTCGAAGCGACTGGTGGCGGTGGCGAGCAGCATGATCTGTGGTTCCGATTGGAGCGCACCCCGAAGCTTCCAGCCGAAATCGTCGTCCACGGTCTCGCACAGCGCCTGCAGGTTCTCGACCATCAGCACGAGTTTCTTGCCCAGACGGTCCGCTGCCGCCAGGACGGTAGTTCGGGCATGCCCTTCGAGTGCTTGCTCGCGCCAGCGACCAGCCAGGGCAGCGTGCGTCTCTCGTAGTTCGCGCGCAAACTCGGGATCATGCGTGGCACTCGCCCTGGCGAGGTGGAACAGCGTTTCAAGCCAGAAGTCGGTCAGGTTGAATATTTCCTGGCTCTCTTCCATGAACCGCACCGGCAACAGACGTCTGGAGAGTTCGTCGTCGGCAGGCAACTCCGCGGCGACGCGAGCCAACAGCATGGTCTTCCCCCGACCGCGCGGAGCAACAACCAGGATGTGCTGAGATGAAGACGAAGCAACGTTCCCACGGAGGACGTCGAGCACGATATCCAGCTCGTGCTTCCTGACCACGAACTGCTCAATCACTTCAGTATCGGACTGAAGCGTCCCCGGATTGAACTTGCGAATGGGCCGGTTCCGTAATTCGCTCATTGTCTGTCTCCTGGTGATTCGTCGTCAGAACAGCGGCTTTCGAGAGGTGTGTAGTGGTGACGGAAGCGCGCCGACCACCAGTCTTTCAGTAGACGCGACGGAAAACGGTGGCCATCGTCGCCAGCTTTGAGATAGCCATCGTGAACCAGGATGTCGAGTGTATCTGCGATGCGGCTGGGCACCCCGTCGACCACTTTGGCGTAGAGCCGTTCGAGGCAACGCCGCGCGCCGGGAGTGAACACCTCCTGGGTGGCCGCCTCGGCGAGAATCTCCATGGCGATAGTGTGGTTCTCGTCTTCTAGCCCCTCTTTGAGGCGTGTCTCGTAATGGACGAGGTCGTTTTGCCCAGCAGGACCGAGGAGTCTGGTATGATAGACTTCCCCAACGTCTTCCACCATCACCCGGTCACGCTCCTGCATCATGGCGAAGTCACGCAGACGCGCGAAAAACGATTGCACGTGGTGGGGGATGCCAACGCCGAGCGTGTCGTACACCGCATTTGCCACGCCCTCCTCGACCTGTAACCCTTGACTCGCCGCAAGACGATTGAAACACTCGACGCTGGCGTGGCGGTCCCACGGTCCCAGACGAATAGAATCGAGATGGTTGATACGGTCGGGTATGCCGAGCCGCTTCACAAGGGGCTCGAGCCCGATGCTGCCGGATACGATGAGGACCAAGGAGCCGTCTCCAAGATCCTGAAGCACGCCGCGCAGCCAACTCAAAAATTCATCGACGCGCTGCGGGTTGCCGTCGTGATGGAACATGCGCTTGAGGAAGATCGGCAATTCGTCGATGACCAAGAGCACTGGCTGATCGTGCTCAGCGCAATGCCGAAGCAGTTGCTCCCCATAACGCCGCCAACTTCCCGCATCCAGCCCAGCGCGGATCTTGACGCCAAAATCGTACGCGCTGATTTCCTCGACATTGTCGCTGATCCAGCGCTGCATCACGGTAGCGAAACGCGACGCGAGCGAGCGAACCGGATGCACGGCCTTTGCGATCTCCGAGATCGCGTCCTCGGCGCAGGTCGCTCCTTCGACATCGGTGAAGAGAAAAACCCCACCATTGGCCTCAAACCGGCGACCGAGTTCCCGGAGGATGCTGGTCTTTCCCATGCGCCGTTGTCCCGTCAGCGACACGTGATTGCGGTCCCTGACTCGTGTTTCCAGCACCTTCAACTCGCCCTCGCGATCGAAAAAGTCGTCGCCGCTTACCCAACGGCCTGTTGCAGATTTCACGGTCCCTCCTTCAGTAAATTGCCTCGAAAACATTTAACGGAATTGTTGAACTTTAATATTCAACGATTTAGGTGTCAACATTTTTGTTTTTTAATAGTCAGCTCTGCTTTTATTTAATAAAATTCGCTGGATTCCAGAGAAAAACTCTCTGGAATGAGAGCAAGAAGAGAGATTTGCGTGGTTTCGGCCAGCATGGCGAGGTTATTTTGTTTCGGCCAAAAGACCCAAAACCCTTGGTGCCCGTGCACGGCCCCAATAGGGTGTCTTTGCTCCAATTGACCTTCCCCCAATTGAGGTCCACAGCAAGCGTGAGGAAATGACGGCATTGGAGGGTCCCCAATTTTTGGTCCAGATTGAATCAGATCCACCGTCCGTCTTGAAGTAGGATCATCGGTTTCACCACAGTGGCCAGGACCAAGCTTCTTCCTGGGTCGGGTCCCGATTCTCGCTCTCCTGGCCGTCTGGAAATGGAGGCACCAAACCCTGCTTCACGCCGCCTTCAAATTCCTCACACTTCACGGGAACGCACTGAATAGGTTCAATCGGCGGCGATTGGTGCCTACCGTGCTCTGGCTTCTCCTTGTGCAAAAAGGAAGTGGACTACGCGTAGCGTCAAATTTCTCGCGGCGCAGACTCGATTCCCAAATCGAGTCAGGCGGCCTGGTCAGCCCCAGCGGACCTGCCGCCGGTGCGGTTCACGTGGCTCCCTCGAGCCGACGTGAACGAGCCCGGCCCCATCGGCCCCAGACGATGTAACGGGCGACCGGAAGACCCACGGATCTGCTCCCAGGCAGAGCCGACGTGAGGCAGAGCCCCAGCGACGCCTCACGGGTTGGTCGGCTGCGCTGTCGCGGCGCACGGGAGTGAGCCGTGACCAACCCCAGGATTGAGGAGCGTCCAGCGACGTGAGCCCGAGTGAACATGAGGGTTCCCCTGGGGTTGGTCACGGCTGGCGACCCCTCGCAACAGCCGGGACAGCGCAGCGGGGTGAATGGCCCAGGTCCGCCGCGTCCAGCGGGGGGCATGGCGCCAGAGGGGAGACCCCTGGGCGGGGCCTGGCGCTCCCAGGCCCCGCCGGTGAAGGGGCCAAAAAGCGTTGTCCAAACGCGCAGTTGGCCACGAGGCGTAGCCTCCGCAGGGTGCCGGCGCTCCCGGCGCCCTGCCGGGGCCGGACACAGGCCGGGCCCGCGACCGGCGACGGAGTGTAGCCGGTCGATGTACCGCCTCATTCACCGGTAAAGTCACCACTGACACGTGACAGGGGTGACTACAGGGGTAGAATAGGCGGTCGAATGGGCGATAAAGAACCCCGGACACGGGGCTCGAACCAGGACGGGTCAGCGGAGCATGGCGAAGGAACGGGCACGGTCATGGCGCCCCGCAAGGCGACGGCGGTTGTACGGAATTGACCAACCAGTTTCCCTGAGAAACTGCGCAGTATGGTGGGGACAGGCGGAGGAGGGCGAGACCGAGAACGGGGGTGCCAGCTTCCTTATTTGAACGCATTGATGCATGTCGCTTTACCTGTCCAAAACCAAAGCAATCTTAGCACTTACCTCTAAAGGCCTACCTTCTTCATCTCTTGTTCTTGCTGATCAGAGGTTGTAATTCCGTTTGCGCTTCTCTTGACCTCGGAGATCAATCAGCCGGAAGACATCTGGCAAGTTTCCAACCTGCAATTCAAGGGTGGCGTTGAGTAACCGCATTGGGAGAAAAATCAACAACCGCCATTCTTTTTCTTGAGCAAATGTCTTAGGCTTCGAGTAGTACATGAGATCCCAGCTTTCAGTAGGACCAGGGTTGGTCTCAAGCTGCATGACCTTGTTGTCTTTGTTCATGACCTTATCGTATTGAATTTTTCGCCATTCCACTTGACTTCCAGGACACAGACGATCTTCCACTCGTCTCTTCAGTTCCAGTGGGTTCCGTACCTCCAAACAATATTCTCCAAACTTCTTCACTGATTCCGCTTGTTCACCAAAGCTCAGAATAAAGGCGGTCGGGTTATCGTCGTTCACGTCTCGGCAGGTTCTTCCATCGGGCAATGCGTAAGAACCGATACCTTCTGAGGCGTCTTTCCCTATGCCCTCGCTATTGCGAAGAGATGGGAGCGACTGGAACCAAAGTTTACCGGTCAAGTGATTCTCCACGGCGGGATAATCCTTGACCGCTCGAAAGAGAGTTGGTGGTTCGGGCTCATAAGCACTCCTCTCCTTTATATACCATCTTTGCTTATCGCGTTCCTCTCGCTGGTCAAGCAATTCAAACAATTTTTCAGGCTCTTGGTCGGTCATAGCTGCCATTCTTTCATTTTTTTGCGAGCAAATGTTCGTAAGTCGTGTGTGGATCCTCTCTAAGCCAGATTGTTCATCACCAGATAGAACGTCGTGCTCCTCGTTAATCTTCATTGATTTGCTTATGTGTTGCGCAATTTCACATCCAGCTTCTGCTTGCTCAAAGTCGTTGATGTCCACTAAGCCTCTCCTAGAGGTGGCTCGGGAAATCTGAACAAGGGGGATAAGTGACATTTCTGCTCACAAGCGGCATCATTGCCGTGAATGAGGAGGAACCATGACGAGACGACTACGCCGAAACCATAGCCCGGCTTTTAAGGCCAAGGTGGCGCTGGCGGCCATCCGCGGAGAACAGACGCTGTCGGAACTCGCCCAGCAGTTCGACGTGCATCCGAACCAGATCAAGCAGTGGAAGGAGCACCTGCTGGCCGGCATGCCCGAGGTTTTCGACGGTGGGGTGAAGAAGGCGACCGCGCCCGAGATGGACGTGACCGCGCTGCATGCGAAGATTGGGCAACTGACCCTGGAGAATGATTTTTTAGAGGGTGCGCTCAGCAAGGCCGGTCTGTTGCCGAGCGCAAGACGATGATCGACCGCGAGCACCGCTTGAGTCTCAGCCGCCAGGCACGGCTGCTGGGGATGAGTCGCGGCAGTGTCTATGACCAACGCCGTCCCGCTTCCGTAGCCGATCTGGTGTTAATGCGTCGGCTCGATGCGTTGCACGTGGACTATCCCTTTGCTGGCAGCCGGATGCTGCGGGGCTTGCTGCGGCAGGAAGGCTCTATCGTGGGCCGCCTCCATGTCGCCACGCTGATGAAGCGGATGGGGATCGCGGCGCTGTATCGGCGCCCCGCCACGTCGCACCCGACGCCGGGCCACCAGATCTACCCCTATCTGTTAAGGAAGCTGGCCGTCACCCGACCAAACCAAGTCTGGGCGATGGACATCACGTATGTCCCCATGGCGCGGGGGTTTGTGTATCGGGTGGCGGTCGTCGACTGGTTCAGCCGCAAGGTGCTCGCGTGGCGGCTCTCGATGACGCTGGAGACGGGGCCGTGCGTGGAGGTGTTGAGCGAAGCCTTGGCTGGGCATGGGAGGCCTGAAATCATGAACACGGATCAGGGCAGCCAGTTCACCTCCGTCGCTTTTCTCAAAGTCTTGCAGGACGCCAAGATCGCGATTAGCATGGACGGCAAGGGCGCGTGGCGCGACAATGTCTTGGTCGAACGGCTCTGGCGGACGATCAAATACGAGGAAGTCTACCTCCGGGCCTACCGAAGCGTCTCGGAGGCTCGGAGCGGGCTTGGTCGCTATCTGGCGTTCTACAACCGGCGCCGACCGCATTCCTCGCTTGGCGGGCAAACGCCCGACCAAGTCTATTTCAACCAGCCCAAGCCAATCCAGGCGGCGGCCTAACCAGAGCGGAGAGCCACTTATCGACAGCCTGCAAACTGTTCAAAGAAACCGAGCCACCTCTCCCTTGTGAGCCTAATCCAATCCACTCGAATATTTTCCCAGCGCGACCGATCCGGCTTATCCCCGCCTCCGGAATGGGCGGTCCGACGTCCCAGCCGCCATTCATGGCCGGCCCTCTACCAACTCGACTTTTTCACGCCGGGAATATCCCCCCGTAAGGCCAACAAACGAAAATCGATGCGGGACATGCCGAATCGTCTCAGGAATCCACGGGTCCGGCCTGAAATAAGACATCGGTTTCTCACTCGGCTTGGGCTGGCATTGCGGGGCAGCACCTGCAGCCGCCGTTGCGCCTCCATCCGATCTTCCAAAGAAGACCCGGGATTTCGGATAACTTCCTTTAAATTGGCTCGTTGGTGGGCGTGCCGCTTCACCACCTCTTGTCGTTTTTCATTTTTAATGATGCAACTTTTTTTGGCCATAGGACCTTCCTTTCCTCAAGGTGTGATTCTTTCCCAATGTCACCCTTTTGGATTAACCATTGTTTTGGTTCATTCATCCACCAATTTCGACCAACCAATCGTTCTCTGAATACGCTAGCTGATTGGCAATCAAATACAGCTAGGCAGTGAGAGGAGCGAGCTTATGAGTTGAAAATGATTTGAAACGCCAACTGATGGCTAGCATGCCAGCAATTGCTTCTGCTGCCTCGGCTTATACCAAGGCACTTCGCTTTCATGAATAACTTTTCAGTGAACGTCCGAAATTATTAAATGAAACGTCTTTTTTCTGGAGATGAGTGTATGACGAAGAGGAAAGGCCGAACAAAGAAATGTGGGAGTGTGGGCGCTACCAAGGAAGCAGGTGATGACGGAGCGCGCGGGGTTGGCTCTTTGTTCGGTTACCGCTTACTCAAAAAGGCCTTACATAATCCCTATCCCAGGCTCAGGCCTACAGTATGACGTTATAATACCATGTCAGAAAGCCGGCTAGAGGATTCTCCTCTCAGGTCAATCGAACCACTGGAACCACTCGACGATTCGCGGCCGTTGTGGCTCGCCGCGTATAGGGGCACTCCCCTCTTCCCGTGCTCGCAGCAAGCGGTAGCGGGTGAAAAAACTTGACTCTGTACTGAGGTACGGAGTGTATACTTCAGACATGAAAAAGACCGATAAAGAACTGATGACGATTGGAACCTTAGCCAAGGCAGCCGGGGTTGGGGTAGAGACAGTCCGCTTTTATCACAGGAGGGGTCTTCTGGAAAAGCCATCTCGAACGTCAGGTTTTCGAAAGTACTCGGAATCTGATGTACGGACAATCAAGTTTGTCAAGAGAGTTCAGGGGCTTGGATTCTCTCTCAAAGACGTTCAAGATCTCCTAGGCCTTGCTCTTTGTTCCCGGGAAACACAACCCTTTATTGCAAAGACTTGTAACGAGAAGATCGATCAAATTGAACAGAAGATAGCCGACTTGAGTAGGATGGTGGGAATGCTCCACGAGTTTTCCCTAATCTGTGGAAGTGAAGCGTCGAATGATTCTGAATGCAGGCTCCTGGATTGCTTTGAAAACAATTGGGAGTGCTGCAAAAAATGAGGAGGAGAAAGCCATGAAAGATTCTTGTGGATGCTGTAAAAATGGCAAGTGTGCATGCAAGACAACGACGTGTGGCTGCTGTTGTGGAACTGAAGTTTGTCGCTGTGGTGCGTCATGCGTCTGTGGTGATTGCTGTAGCGGGTGCTGCAAGACCTCGAGCCGTATGTAACGGCAATTGAGTCTCAATCTGACGTGGAGGCCATTAATTTGCGGACATGGGACTGACTAAGAGCTGGGGATCTATTCGCTGGGTAAAGAGGTTCATTCGCCAATCCAAATGGGGACCCGTCGCACGGCCCGATTTACCCAATTCAGCAATGAAGTCTCCTTGCGCAATTTTAGCTAACCGGGCGTCTTCTTGAATTCTAGCAAGATCCCGTTTATGAGGATTGACCTTTCGAGGGGGTAACCCGTTAATGCGCTGAATCTTATATTTCCTTTTCTTAATAGACAGAACACGATGTTCTTTCTTCCCGTTGGGGTAGGTAATTGCCAGCTTCACCCTCTGGGATGCATCTCTCCCAAAACCCACCAAAAACATTCCTTGGGGAGATACGCGGACTTTCCGTCCATCTACCCATACTTTGGTCCCCGGAACAGTCGTGCCTTGAACCAGACCGCCCTGAACCATCGGGCCCTCCAAAGAAAGACTCTCTTGCCCTGCCCCTGCTGCCTGAACATAAACCGCCCCCATCCACCCCAAAACCAATAAAGACAGAACCCTCACCATATTTTTCAATGACCTTATTAAGGTTGCTTTTTCTTCTTCCAGTCGATTGGGCTTCGAGCCAATATTTAAATGGATTGCAGGGGGAGATGTGGCATGGAAAGCCTTGAAGTGGCCCCATATCCTGCTTTGGCAATTGAATGGAATATGACGTGTCACGTATTCACCCGCACATCGGAAACCTCAGTGCTTGCGAGGTACATGCCCTCCATGCGACCGGCAATCATGTCCACAGCCCTGTATGCCTAACCCGCCACCGTAAATGTTTTTGAGCGTGGGAGGAGGAGCGGTCGAGCCCGGTGGAGGATCCGATGACGCCCGGCTTTGGGCTATAACATCAGCCCCTGCCGAAAATATCGACAGGATCTTCTCCAACGGCGCCCCGCATTCGCGACAGGCCGTCACCGGCGCATCACGCATGTTCTGCCAAAAGGCAAACCGCTTGGGACAAAACAGCGATTTCAAACAATACTCGGCTTGATATTCATAGATGGGCATACATTTCCCTTTCTCCTTGCCCATTCAGTGTCAAGGCATAATCCAGTTCTTCACGGAGTTGAATGGTGCCGACCCATCGCCAGGCGGGTTGTGAAAATTGCGCCTCATGCAAAGCATTGGAGTCAACAAATCGACAAAACCCTTTCACCCGTTCGATCCCATCAGGCAGGCGTTCAAACCATTCAAGAAACTGTGCACGATTCAGGGGACGCGGCAACGGAATCGTCGCCACCATCAGATAAGAAGACGGATAAGAAAAAACCGCCTCCTTCCTTGCTTCATGCCTCATACTCGCCAAGCAGGGTTTACGGAACGAGCTGTTTGACTGCAGCATTACCCACCGTATTCGTCTTTCGTTCTTTGAAACACCGTCACCCCTCCGACCAAGGTCCGGACAACCGCACCACGAAGTCGCCACCCAGCGAACGGGCTGTTCCGCCCCTTCGACCGAAACCGCTCCGGATCAACCGTACATTCCATCCTTGGATCGATCAACACCACATCAGCCTGCGCACCGGCGGCCTTGGCCGTCCTGACGGCCTCCACGGCATTCGCCGTACTGATATGCGCGATATGTAGATGACATTCCGTTGCCTTGGACAACGCGATATCCCGTTCCACCGTCCAGGGTCGATGACCCAACCGCCTGAGATGATGAATAAGTCGGCAGGATAGTTCAGGGATTCCCCTAGTGCGGGAGCATGGTCAGCATGCCGATGGTCACCATGCCGGTCAGCATCATGGCAAACGGCAAAGCCCCACTGGCCGCCCCGTGCCGGCCATGTAAGTCGGGAACCAGATCCGCCAGGCCAATATACAAAAAACTGGCGGCGGCCAACATCAGGGCATAGGGCACGATCGACTCCGCATAGACCAAGCCCCCAAACGCCAACACCACCCCTGCGAGGGTCGCCATACCAGACAGTGTGTTGGCCCAAAACGCCTGCCACTGGGAAAATCCGCTCGATAGCAGAATGGTGAAGTCACTCAACTCCTGCGGAATTTCATGACCCAGAACCGCCAACGTCGTGACCAGACCCAGGGCAGGGGATACGACACAGGCCGCGCCGATGGCAATACCGTCGGCAAAGTTATGAACGGCATCGCCGACCAGGATCAATGCTCCGGCTTCTCGGCGAACCATCGAGCCCTTCGCATGCCTGCGCGGCTTGAGCTCAGCAGCCTCCCCGTGCGTATGACGCCAGATCACCATCCATTCCAGAATAAAGAACAGGACCAGCCCCGCCAACAAAGCGATGCCCGCCTCATTAATCGAAATGTCTTCGAGTGCCTCGGGAAGCAGCCCGATGGTCGCGGTCGCCAGCATCGCGCCGGTCGCAAACCCCAGCAGATTCGGCATCATCCATTGCCGCCACCCATCCGGTATAAACAGCACCAGACCGGCAGGTAATAAGGCGCCCAGGCTGCCCAGCAACCCCATCAAGATGACAAACATCCATGTGGATTCTTGGGGCAGGCTCACACATTTGGCCCGATCTGGTCAGGCCCACAAACCTGACCATGATACATCGAAACCCGCCCGGTGTTAGCCATGTCCATGGACCGGTGGCAGTTCATGTTTGACTCGTGGCAATAATTCGGTGAGGTTGCAAGGGCGATGATCTATGTCGAGCTGGGGAAGGATGATCTGTTCCATGCCCAAGCGGCAGGCTCCGGTCGAACCCGGCAGCAGAAACACAATGGTGTCGCCGCACACCCCGGCATCCGCCCGGGATTGAATGGTAGAGGTCCGGATTTCACGGTAACTCAGCCAGCGAAATAATTCGCCGAAGCCCGGAATCGGCTTGGAAAACAGCGAGCGGACGGCATCCGGCGTCACATCCCGTTGGGTCACGCCGGTCCCGCCCGTCACGATCACGAATTCCACCTCCGGGTCCGCCACCCAGGCGGCGATCGTTTCCCGAATGGTCTCATATTCATCCGGACACAGTTTGCGGTCGGCCACGCGATGCCCAACCCGCATCAATCGATCAACAATGGCGGAGCCACTCGTATCCGTTTCGATCGTTCTGGAATCTGAGACTGTCAAGACCGCCACCGCCACGCTGAGGCCGGCTCTTTTAAGGTCTGCTGTTTCCGTGGTTGCACCCTCTACCTGACTCATTCCATCACCTCATGGTTCGATAATATAATCATCCGTGTGCTGACTCCGCCGCTCTCTCCGAATGACACACGCCGGACGGCCGGAAGCCAGATGCCAGCCACCTCCACAAATTCGTTGACATAACTTTCCATCCCGATCACCGTCTGACCATCCAGCGAAAAGTAGGTCATCACGTAATGACTGGACGCTTGCCGGCCATCCGGGGCGGTGTCGTACCGTTCTATGGTATTCACCCGGCGTTCGGTCATGGGGGTGATGCGCCCGATTTGCGTATATTGTCGATTCTTGAGGCGGTACCAGGACTCGAGTCGTCCTCCGGTCAACAGCACACGGCGCCCCCGGGGATGAGCGCAACGGGCATCCTCTTCGGAATCGAAGGATAAGATGTAACGGCCGTCACCATCCTCAAACGGCGAATAGGCCAAATGCATGCCCTGCGTCCACAACCGTTCGCGCACCCATTCCTGTAACGCCGGATCGGCACCGGGCAAGTCCACGGTGGTTTCTTGTCGAGGCACCAACTGAACCGTTCCGAGGACAATCGTTCCGTTGTCGTTGAGGGTGACGTCGGCTCGATACCCGCCAAACTCTTTGGGCCACTTGTACATCCGTGCATGGGCCTCTCTGACCAGACGTCGCGCCCCAGGGTCGTCAGTCAGTTTCAGGCCGTTTGCTATTGTTGCGTCAGTCACGCCGTTTCCCGCTTCTCCGATACATCGTGGCTTCTATCGGCATGATGATGTTCCCCATCCAGCGCCATGGCTTGCACATCCTGTTGCGTCACCTCATCCGTCGTTTTATGAATCTTGAACTGGGTCGTCTTTCCCGGTCCTTCCAAAAACGCGATGACCGTTTCAATGGGCGGACAACCGGGCTCCCGGCACTCCAATTCGGTCACCATGACCGTGGTCTCTTCCGGCAAAGACCAGGCCGAACGAGCCCAGGATTTGATGCGATCCGCCTGATCCGGATCAATGCGGCGGCGGCCTCCAAATAAATTCATCATTTCTCCCCCACGCCTTCCACGGCAAAGAGCGCCACCGTTCCGTCATCGGCTCCCGCCGCCAGACAGACATCGGTCGGACTCCAGGCCACACAGGACAGGCCTCCCGACACAGGCAGCTCCTGATTCACCCTCGGCTTCGCCTTCCCGGGCTCCCACAAGCAGAGCAACCCGTCTTCTCCTACCGTCGCCACCACCCGCTGGCGAGGGTGACAGGCAATTGCCTGAATCCACCCCAGATGGCTGCTCAAAAGCCGACCACTGGATCCTTCGAATTTTTGGGCCGACCACGCCACCAAATCAGGGCCGGCTGCTGTCCATAAAGATTGACCATAGGGATCGAAGACCACATGCCCGACCTTGCAGGGATAACCGGCCATATGCCAGTTCTGCTCGGTCGAGAGACTCCATAAATGGACCGACCCATCCAAATTTCCCGCGGCCAGATACTGCCCGTTCGAACTGATTGATAACGACAGGAGTGCCCCCTCATAGGGAAACGTCTTCACAGGAGAGTCCATCCCAACCTGCCACAGCGTCGCTCCTCCGTAACAGGAGGAAAAAATTTGGCCCGGATACCCCTTTCGCCAACAAAGATGAGACACGGAACTCTTATGATCAGAGGTCTCCCATTCCACAGAACACCCGCCCGACTCCGACCACTTCAGGATCTGCAGGGTTTTTCCCGAGGCCATCGCCAACCGTTCGCCGCCGGATTCCCACGCCAGATGTTCCACCCAGCCCTTTCCATCTCCAACCGGAACCACGGCACACTCTTCTCCGGAATCGACGTCCCACACACGCCCCACTCCGTCTTCCCCGGCGGTTGCGAGAATTTGTCCTCCGGGATGCCATCCCTCCGCCAGTACCGCGCCTTGATGTGTCGGGTTACGGAAGACACACCGCTGGGATCCCACATGCCACACCGCGACTTGACCGCTTGCATCCGCAGCCGCCAATCGGCTGCCGTCCGGCGAAAACATGACGCCATGGATGTATTCATCCAAGGGAAACGTCCCGATCGACTGCAATTGAATTTTGGCCCGAGGCCGCACTAAACGAGGCATAATCGAAACCCTTCGATCAGCCGGTCGCGATCGAGGTTGCGGCCAATGAACACCAATTGATTCCCCCTCGGCTCCGTGGCCCGCCATGGCCTGTCAGGGCGACCGTCGAACAACATATGCACGCCTTGAAAGACAAAACGTTCATCCCGTCCCTTCACATCCAAGATACCCTTCATGCGAAAAATGTCGGTCCCCATGCCCGACAGCACGTCCCGAAGCCAATCATTCATCCGAGCCTCATCCACCTGCCCTGGTTCGGCAATCGACACGGAGTAGACCGACGGATCATGCTCGTGGGCTTCCTCGCCTAAAAAGTTCGGGTCGATTTCCAGTTTCCGGCCCAGATCAAACGCCCCCACATTCAACAGGCGTTCGATTTCTAACCGGGCATCCCGGGTCCGGTAGATTTTGGTCATGGGATTGATGGCCCGCACGCGGGCCTCCAGCCGATCCACTTCCCCGTCGTCCACCAGATCGATTTTATTCAGGAGAATCACGTCCGCAAATGCGATCTGCTCCTTGGCTTCAGGACTGGTGTCCAGATGCTCCCAGATATGTTTGGCATCCACCACCGTCACAATGGCATCCAGCATCAACCGGCGCTTCAAGTCATCATCCACAAAAAAGGTTTGTGCGACGGGTGCCGGATCGGCCAGCCCCGTGGTCTCGATGACCATATAGTCGAACCGCTCTTTCCGCTTGAGCAAATTGGAAATTATCCGGATCAGGTCTCCGCGAACGGTGCAACAGATGCACCCATTGTTCATTTCAAAGATCTCTTCGTCCGCCCCTACCACCAGCTGATTATCAATTCCGACCTCACCGAATTCATTCACAATCACCGCCACCCGTTTCCCATGCTCGGTGGTCAGAATACGATTCAACAGGGTTGTTTTGCCCGCACCGAGATATCCCGTCAACACAGTGACCGGGACTTGAGCTTGCTCTTCGACTTTCATAATTGCCCCCTTTCTGTTCGAACATCTTCCCAGCGCGACCGAGCCCGCTTATCCCCGCCTCCGGAATGATCGGTCCGTGCGATTCCTCAAACTCTGACCTTGGGACTTCCACGGGTAATAGTGAGTCTTACTCGGACGGCGAAGCGAACATGAATTGCTTCGGGACTGAAGCAACCTGGTGGGTTAAACTTAGTCGAATACACGAAAACGGCAACGAGATTTTCATGAATGGCCCAATTCTTCCCTCGATCCTCCCCAATACGGTTATGAAGCAGTCTATTCTGTTTTTTTCTCCTGGCTGCAACAGGGGAATCTGTGAGCCCAAGAGAATGAATGAGACAGGAGAAGATATCTATTGCAAGCGTGTCAGCGATCCTTGGCGGGCACTACCTTGATAAACGAGGATGTCTTGATGCTCTTTTGTTAGGGTGGGAATATTTCTGGTTACTGATGATCACTCGTATCTCCTGGACACCAACGTCCTGATCCGCTTCCTCCCCGGCGGCCCGGAAACTGTTTGGTCAGATCTTGGGACGTTTGTAGAACGTGACGAAAAAGGTGGTGGCTTCGGCCAAACGCACATAGTGAACTTCTTCCGGCACAATGACGAACGTTTCTCCCGATACAATCACCGCAAGCGGGGCATCGTCGCCTTTCAGGAAAAAACTCACCGTGCCGGATTCAACCGTGAGCAGACCCCACGTTCCGGCTTGCAAGTCATGATGGTTCAGGATCTTGTCGGGCACGGTTTCATTCGTGAACACAGGTGTTTTGCCATAGGCCTCTGCGTCGGCCGGTAAGGAACGCTGTTCAGTCATCATGCGCCTCCATCCTTATTTATTATACAATCGTGAGACAATCGCCCCTCTTGTTGACTGCGTGCCCTTCGGACTTGGCTCAGGGCAGGCATTGAAACCGGATACCCCACCAGTCTTCGGTCACGACTTCGGTGCCTCCCATGCCCTCGACCACCCGTTGCCGGCCTTTGGTTTTTCCTTCCTTGAGCACCTGGTACGGACCGCCACAAAACTCGTCAATCCTGTCAAACGCTTCTTGACGCTTGGATGTGTACAGGTGCCCGTCAGTTCCTTTGTACAGATACCGGACCACACCGGCATCCGGGCTCTCCCGAATGACCTCAACGCCGCCGCCACAGCCCCCCAGCGCAACGATGAGAGCCACGCCTGCTCTTGACCAAATTCCGAAAGTGGGCATAGGATATTTCATACGCAGGAAGTGCATGTCGTTCCTGATTCTCCTCCACACTATTTCGACAGGGAGGTTATATATGAAGATTCGAACAATGCTCAGTTGCCTCATAGGTCTCTCACTTGTGTTGATGGTGCTGGGTGGGTCCGTCTCGGCTCAACAAACCTACGTGCTGTCCGTCCAGGAGTTGAACCGGGGACTCCAAAAAGCCCCGAGTCTCCAGCAGAAAGGGTTTATTCTAATTGACGTCCGCACCGGCGAGGAACACATGACGGGCTTCATTCCCGGCACCGATTACAATATCGATTTTCGGGAAATTGGCCGTCGCCACACGGAACTCGGTGCAAAGCCTGACGATCATATTGTCGTGTACTGTCAATCCGGTCACCGAAGCAACATCGCAGCGGAAACTCTGGCCGGCCTCGGGTACCAATACGTGTATAACGTCGCGGGCAGCATGAACGCCTGGAATGAAGCCGGGTATCCGGTCGATTTCGCGCGGCGCTGAGCCTTGGATTTCTCGATCATGCCGTAGGTTGGATTCGCATAGCGTAATCCGACACCTTCAGCCCTCTACCTCCCCTTACCCCTCCTTACAAAAGAGGGGAAAAATTAGAGGAACTACCCCTCACGGACAGGCACAGGGGCCTGTCCCTACAATCCAAGGGGAAGAGATTATGATTGACCGTCTTCTTCCTCCCTGATCTTCGAAAAAATCTGATCGAACTCCACGTGCTTGTCCCGAAAGACTTCAAGGAGCGTCGGGTCGAAATGTCCGGGTTGGGTGCGCGCATTGCCGGTCAGGATGATGTCGCACGCCTTCTCATGGGAAAAGGCCGGTTTATACGGGCGCACGCTCCGAAGCGCGTCATAGGTATCCCCCAACATGACCATGCGGCCGCCCAAGGGAATGGCTTCGCCTTTCAACCCTTGCGGGTAGCCGGTTCCGTCCCACCGCTCATGATGCGTGAGGGCGATGTCCCGTGCAGTCTGTAGCAACAACGAGGGGGAACCGGCCAACAGGTTGGCTCCCAGGATTGGGTGCCGTTTGACGATCTCCCATTCCTCTTCATCCAATGGTCCCTGCTTTTGCATGATCCGGTCGGGGATCCCGACCTTTCCCACGTCATGCATAGGCGCAGCATCGAAAATCAATTGGGCGTCATGTTCATCGAGGCCGATGACCAGTGCCAGGATTTTGCTGTAATGACTCAGGCGCTGAATGTGCGCACCGGTCTCTTCATCCTTGTACCGGGAGGCCAGGGTCAAGCGGACCACGGTATCGGCATAGGCTTTTTCGAGTTCCCGTGTCTTTTGTTGTTGAGTGGCATAGGCCGCCTTCAGGTCCTGGGCATAGGCCTGCAACTGCTTGTTCGTCGTTTCCAGTTTGTATGATTTTTTCCGTTCACGGGACAACAGAGCTTTCAGATCTTTGGCGTACAGGGCGAGTTGCGACTTGGCCGAACGCAGTTGTTTGTTGAGATCATCATCAGGGACGAAATCCTGAGAAAGTTTCATCGGCAACTAGGAGCTAAGCCGTGCCCGTGCGGTCGAGCGCCTGCCGAACGGTTTCGAGTAATTGTAAGGGGCTAAAGGGTTTAACGAGATAGGCAAAGAATTCCGGCGCCGGCTCGACGCCAATTGCCGTTGGCGGATCCAAAGCCGTCAGGAGAATCAAAGGAATATGCCGGACAGCCGGATCAGCCAGCACGGTCCGGGCCACGGTAAGACCGTCGAGTTTGGGCATCATCCGGTCCAGGATCACCACGTCAGGCTGTTCCTGCCGGACCAGATGCAGAGCCGACTCCCCGTCCGAAGCTTCCAAAATGCGATAGGCCGGATCCTCCAAGGTGGTTTGCAACAACAACCGGAGGTCGGGGTCATCATCTGCAATGAGAAGAGTTTGCATTGCCTCACGTCTCCCCTTCCCCGGCCGGTCCGCACAGGGCACGGATCGGCATTAGCTTCCGTCAAACACCGGATCTTCTGTTTCGCCTTCGCCTTCGTTATCGGATGCAACAGCCGGGTTCGACCCCACGAGGCCATCACCCTTTTCCATACGCCGGGCCACGGTAATGAATCCCGAGTGGGCAATCATTCGCAAGTCAGGCCGGACGCTACGCCCGTCGATGTTCCAATGACGCACGAGGGATTCGAAGGTCTCGATCAGGCCGAAGGCTCTGGTCCGTTGCAGGGCCTCCACCGTCTGAACCACCTGGGGCACCGTCGGGACAAAGCTCAGGTAAATGCCGCCGGACCGGAGCGCAGCCGGCACATGCGGTACCACGTTCCAGGGTTCCGGCAAATCCAGAATGACTCGGTCGAAAACGTGGGGCGTGCCCTCCATCTCCCAACCAATGCCTTCATGGGCATCGCGTTGCACCAAATGGAAATTGGCTACGGGGCCCAGGAATCGCTCGATGTTTTTCACCGCAGTTCGCGCAAAGTCCTCCCGTCGTTCATAACTCACGACCTGCCCGCGGTCGCCGACCGCGCGCAGCAACCCCAGCGTCAACGCCGCGGACCCGACCCCCGCTTCGAACACGGAGGCACCAGGGTACACATCGGCCCACATGAGGATCATGGCAATATCCTTGGGGTACAGGACTTGTGCGCCCCGCGGCATCTTCAGCGTGTATTCCGCCAACGTGGGGCTCAAGGCAATCATGGTCTTCCCCCCGGAAAGACGAACCATGGTCCCATCAGGCTGCCCGATCAGGTCGTCATGCGGAACAGTCTCCCCGCTGTGCTGAAACCGGTCACCGGCTTTGAGCGTAAGAGCATACTGCCGCCCTTTTTTGTCCACCAGATGGACACGTTGGCCTGATTGAAAAGTGGACATCGCCCGCATTCTAGGAGCCTGCCCTTGAGGGTGCAACTTACCAGCGAACTTGCCTTGCCATTCCGTGTGGCAACACCCCACCGTTCCACCTAATTGCATTATCTAGATTCTCTATGCTAAACTCGCTATACCTATGTTAAGTGTATTTATTTACAGTTTAGTCTCGGATTGGGTTCCAACGCCCAACGCCCAACGCCCAACGCCCAACGCCCAACGCCCAACGCCCAACGCCCAACGCCCAACGCCCAACGCCCAACGCCCAACGCCCAACGCCCAACGCCCAACGCCCAACGCCCAACGCCCAACGCCCAACGCCCAACGCCCAAATACGTAGTACCTCGTAGTATCCCCCACAGTTTCCTGGTTGATATTGACTGGCCCGATCATTCCGTCCACGTGCACGTATCTTTACGTGCACTAACTTACGTATTTACACATTTCATCCATCTATCATTTCAGCAAAAAGTATAGTCAGTGCAAAGGAGGCACATTATGAACATGAAACGCGCAGTCTGTACTCTGGTCACGATTACCACTATGGCCCTGGCCGGATGCGGCGGGGGCGGGGGCGGCAGTAGTCCGATGAGCAGTAATAATATGAATGATATGCCGACCACCCCGACGAATCCGACTCCCCCGGGCAACACGGGCGGCGGCAACTCGATGCCCACAACATTTGCAGACCTAACCTCCACAACCGCAGAAAATGCGCAACATGCGGCCGCACAAGTTGCTGACGCCATACCCAGATTCGGCAGCGTCACGCAATCATCGAATACCGTCAACAACATCACGCAAGATCAGGTCACGATCACGACATCATACGGAGCTGCCCAGAACACCTATTCGATTCGGAATGGGTCTACTTGGTCAATCTCGACGGCTGATGGCAATCCTGAATTGATACCCACCACTAACACTAGCGGCTTCAGAGGTTCTGAACTAAACAAGCAGGTCAACGGCGGCACGCTGTGGGTCGACGTCTATTCGGACATCAAAGCGCCCGTAAACCAGCAGGTTCCCGATGCCACGGGAACACCAGTTGAGATTCGAGTGGGCGACAGAATCACAGGTCTCACGCAGAACGAAATCAACGCCCGAATGGGAGATGGCCAATTGAATGGGGTCTCAGGGACCTTCTCTTGCGACAGAGCGGGTGGCGGAGCCTGTCCCTCATTCGCCGGGTCCTTCCCAGTTGGTACGGATTGGAGGTTTACTCCGCATGGGTCAACGCGCACTGAGTCAACACCAGATACCGACTATCTGTCCGGCGGGATTTGGCTGTTCGTCCCCAATGATCCGGAAGACGCCGACGATTACGTGTTCGGTGCATTTGCGGATGGCAGCGATCCGTTCACTCAAAGCGCTCTGCCGGCTCTGATCGGCCCGGCGCGATATATCGGTGAGGCAACAGGCATTTATTCAGCCACAGAAAACGACGCTACACAAATCGGGTACTTCGATGCCAATGCAACCCTGGACGCCAACTTCGGTGATGGAAGCGGCCTTGGAACGATCAGCGGCCGTCTCACCGATATTGAAGTGGATGGAGAGTCACAGGGAGGCAGTCTAACCCTAGGTACAGCCAACATCGGGGCGTCGAACAGCGGTTTCTTTGAAGGCGGTCTGAGCGGCTCCTCAGAAGGAACCAGCTACACCGGAAGATGGGGCGGAGCGTTCTTTGGTAACGGAGAAACTGACGGCAAACCGGGTTCGGTCGGCGGCACCTTCGGCGGACGCTCTGCGGACTCCTCCAAAAGTTTTGTCGGCGTCTTCGGCGCGCCTAAGCAGTAATCATCTCATCCAGAGGCCCACGTCTCGAACCGCAGGCTCCCTGCAGGCCAAACGAAAGGCAGCCACATGGCTGCCTTTCGTTTGTGTAGGTGCTCCGTTATTCGTTGACAACTGTCGCTTTCTCTTTCCGTCGTTCCGTTTGCCCCGCAGGAGTAGCGGGACCACGGCATTCTGTTCCAGGGAGGGCTCCGATGCCGACCGGGAGCAGGCCTTTATTGTCTTTATAGTACCAATTTTGATACATTCGATCGTGACCCGGGAATTGAAACGTCTGCCCGCATACTTCTACCGTTCTGACAGCGTACGGGAGCCGGTTCGGGAATGGCTGAAGAGCCTCACTGAAGGGAGGCTGGTGTTGCTGCACGGTTTCGTCAAGAAAAGCCGGAAAACCCCGAAGCAAGACATTGAGTTGGCATTAAAACGCAACCAGGGAGAAACCCGATGAAGAGGAAGAACGTCGGAACTTCGTTCGATAGCTGGCTGGACGAAGAAGGTATCCGCCAGGAAGTCACTGCCGGCGCCATCAAACGGGTGCTGGCGCGTCAGGTCGCAGCGGCGATGGCCCAAGAAGGACTCACCAAAACGGAGATGGCGCGACGAATGCAGACCAGCCGTAGCGCCTTGGACCGTTTGCTGGACGCCAGGAATGCATCGATCACACTGGCGACGTTGCAGAAAGCGGCCACGGCCATGGGACGCGAAGTGCGTTTGGAATTGATATAAGAATTCACACATTCTTCCTGCATTTTCGAACTGGTGCGTTTTTTTGACAGGTTGTCGCCCAAATATAAGATCGCGCTACCACAAAAGTTTGTGGATGTACTGAGTGCGCAGCCGTTTTCTTGACAGCCTTCGGAGAGGGTCGTAAGATGATTTTTGTAGGAGGTTTCCTCCGCATTGACTATCTTTCGCACAACGCCTTTCCGGTTGTGGCCCCTTCGTCTTTCCCTGCGGCAAAATCGGAAAGGTTTCGCGTTCCTCGCGCTCAGTATTCTGTTGATCTCCTGTCAGGTCGGCCTCTCCCAGGCTGAGCCTCCCCTGGTGGTCACCGCCGCGTATGAAGGCGTGATCAATCCCGTCGCCGCCGAATATCTTCACGAAGCCATTGCCCATGCCGAGCAGGAACGCGCCCAATTCATGGTGTTTCAACTCGATACGCCCGGAGGGTTGGACACGTCGATGCGTTCGATGATTAAAGACATCACGGGTGCCCAACTTCCCATTATCGTCTACGTGGCCCCGACCGGCGGGCGGGCCGCATCAGCCGGCGTCTTCCTCACCCTGGCGGCGCACGTGTCGGCCATGGCGCCGGGGACCAACATCGGAGCGGCCCACCCCGTGGCTATGGGCGGCGGAGAAATGGACGAGGTGATGAAGGAAAAGGTGGAGAATGACGCGATCGCCTATATCCGGTCCATTGCCGAACGCCGTGGCCGGAACGTCGAATGGGCAGAAAACGCCGTCAAGAAAAGCGTCTCGGCCACCGCCACACAAGCCCGGGAACTGGGCGTGACCGATCTGATTGCCTCGGACATGGATGACCTGTTGCGGCAACTCGACGGGCGGGAACTCTCCCTCGGTGAACAGACCGTGACCCTTCAGACCGAGGACGCACACACCCGGAATTTTCCCATGAGTTGGCGACTCGAAACCATGAAGGCCATCAGCGATCCGAATATCGCCTACGTGCTCATGACCATCGGCACCATCGGATTGATCGCGGAACTCTATAGCCCTGGCGCGATCCTGCCCGGTGTGGTCGGCGCCATCAGCCTGATCCTCGCGTTCTATTCCCTCCAGTCCCTTCCCGTAAACTACGCGGGGGTATTGCTGTTTCTCCTGGGCATCGTCATGCTGATTCTGGAGGTCACCGTGACGAGTTACGGGGTGTTGGCCATCGGCGGGGTCACGGCCATGCTGTTGGGGTCGCTGTTTCTCTTCAACCAGGATTTCCCCTATTATCAACTCTCGTGGTCTGTTATGCTTCCCGTCATCGCCTTGGCTGTCGGGTTTACGTTTCTCGTGGTCAAATTTGGAGTCCGCGCGTTACGCCGGCAAACGCCCACCGGCAGCGAAGGGATGATCGGCCGCATCGGCTCCGCGAAAACGAACCTGGCCCCGCAAGGACAAATTTTCGTGCAGGGTGAAATCTGGGAGGCCGTCAGTTCCGCGCCGGTGACCGCAGGACAACCTGTTCAAATCACGCAAATCGACGGCCTCACGGTCCACGTCAAACCACTGGAACCACGAAACGGAAACCACTAAACCATGACACTGTTCAGTCCTTTCACAATAGTAATCCTGTTCCTGGGTCTCATCATTCTGTTCTCGAAAGCGGTCTACGTCCTGCGGGAATACGAGCGATCCGTGATTTTTCGCTTCGGTCGTCTGGCCAAGGGCCTGATCGGGGGGAACGGACCGGGCATTATCCTCATCATCCCGTTCATCGACAAACTGCTTCGCGTGAGCCTTCGAACCGTAACCATGGACGTTCCGCCCCAGGACGTCATCACGAAGGACAACGTGTCGGTCAAGGTGAACGCGGTGATTTATTTTCGCGTGGTGGAGTCGGAAAAAGCCATCGTCGGGGTGGAGGACTATTATTACGCCACCTCCATGATCGCCCAGACGACCTTGCGGAGCGTCCTGGGCCAGAGTCATTTGGACGACCTGCTCTCGAAGCGGGATGAAATCAACGCGGACTTGCAGCGGATTATCGACCAGGCCACCGAACCCTGGGGCATCAAGGTGTCAGCCGTTGAAGTCAAGAACGTGGACCTCCCGCAAGAAATGCAACGCGCGATTGCGAGGCAGGCCGAAGCCGAACGGGAGCGACGGTCGAAAGTCATTCATGCCGAAGGAGAATTTCAGGCCTCCCAGCGCCTCTCGGACGCAGCCAACATCCTGAGCCAGAATCCGGCCGCCCTGCAATTGCGGTATCTCGAAACGATCATGAACGTGGCCGGCGATAAAAGTTCCACGATCCTGTTCCCCGTCCCTATTGACTTGCTGAGCCCGTTCTTGAAACACATGGAATCATCGAATGCGCCACCACCCAAACAAGTGGAGCAGCCCGAACCATCAGATGAATAGCCGTACGTCATGAAACGTCTGTTCGCAGTCATCGGCCTGGGTCGATTCGGATACAGCGTCGCGGAATCGTTGGTTCAAAAGGGGTGTGAAGTTCTCGCCATCGACAGCGAAGAAGCCAAAATACAAGCCATCAGTGAGATCGCGACCTTTGCAGTCCAATGCGATGCGACCGATGAGCGCGCGCTGAAAGCCGTCAGCACCCAAAACGTCGACGTGGCGGTGGTGAGCATCGGCGAAAACATCGAGGCGAGCATCCTCATCGTCCAGACGTTGCACGAAATGGGGATCAAATCCATCATCGCCAAGGCCGTGACCAACGTGCACGGGAAAATCCTCAGCAACCTCGGGGTGACCGAAGTGATATACCCCGAACGGGACGCTGCAATCCGGCTCGCGCACCGTCTGGTTTCGCCCGAGGTGTTGGACTATCTCGAATTGGCGCCCGGGTACAGTGTCGAGGAAATCGCCGTACCGGACCGGTTTTCCGGCATGAGCATCGAGGAAACCAAGATCCGCGAACAGCACAACCTCAACATCATCGGCATCAAGAAACAGGTCAATCGCATGATCAAGGGAAAGCTCAAAAAGGAAGATACCTTCAATTTCACTCCCTCCCCCAGCGATATGATCGAAAAAGGCGACGTCCTGGTCATGATCGGGAAAGAGCACGACCTGGACGGATTCAGCAATTCCGAATAAAGGCGGCAGGGCCGGGAATACCCGCTGCCATCCCTGTGGCACCTTGGGAAAAAGAAGTAAGATGGGTTGAAGCGGGCGGGCACGGGGGCCCGCCCCTACATAACCGTCATGTCACAGCGCGAATGCCAGATCCTCCTCACTGAATTCCGTCAAAACCTGGAAGCACTGTATGCCGAACTGAAACTGGCTCCGCCTTATGATAGTGTCGAAAAAACCATACGATGTCTCGACGACCTGTTTAAGGCCAAGACAGCCGAGGAGCAGGCGCAAGTGCTCAGCGATAATGCTTTGAAATGGCAACTCCACGTTCAAGCCTTTATCGACTCCGGCCTACATAAGAAACACCGTGGCATCATTACCGGACTCGCGCACACCGATGCTTTTGATCGGTTCCCTGAGTCCTTGCGATATTTATTGGAGCCTTTTCGATCCTGAGTATGGCTCTCCCCCCCTGTGCTGCTTTTTTGCAACAGCGCTATTGACTTTTTACATCAATATCAATAACGTGCAAAATCGATTTTTTATTTATCATTAATTTTCAATAACTTACAAAATATTCAGCTAAATTTTATTTGGCCCGAAAATTGCAATTGTAGTTAAGGTATTCTGTTTATGGAATATTTATTCCAATTTGGAGAAGCGGAACTACATGTTCGGACAACGGCAACAGACCATTGAGCAAACGATCTCCGCATCCGGAGTCGGGCTTCATTCCGGGCGTCCTTCGAAGGTCAGTCTTTCCCCGGCACCCGTGGACAACGGTATTGTGTTCCGGCGGAAAGTCAACAGTCACGTCGAGACGTGCCAGGCGTCGATTCGCAATTTAAGATCAACGGAACTTTGCACCGTGGTTGGGTCCAATGGATTCCAAATTCAAACGACCGAACACGTGCTGTCGGCTCTCTGGGGATTGGGAATCGACAATGCCTTCATCGATATCGATTCAGAGGAAGTTCCAGCAATGGACGGCAGTGCAGCCCCCTTTGCCAAACTCATCCGCCTCGCCGGAATTCTCCCACAGGAACGCCCTAAGACCTATCTCAAAATTGTAGAACCCATTCACATCGGTAGCGGCGATCGAGGAATTTCCATTCTTCCCGCTCTGTTTCCCAAGATCACCTATACGATCGACTACGATCATGAGTTGATCCAACAACAAACGTATGAACATGGGTGGTCAACGGCGGACTTCGAATCCAATATTGCACATGCCCGGACTTTTGCGTTTTCGCATGAAGTTGAAGCCTTATGGGCTCGCGGATTGGGACAAGGCGGGTCCCTGGACAATACCATCGTGTTTTCGGACACCGGCATTATGAATGAAGGAGCACTTCGTTTCCCGGACGAATGCGTTCGCCATAAGGTGTTGGACCTCATTGGTGACCTGTCTCTACTGGGTATCCACGTCGTTGGTCATATTGTCGGTAAATGCTCAGGCCATCGTTTTCATACGCAACTCGTCCAGGCGATTCTGGACAACCCCGAAGCCTGGACGCTGGTTGGACCTCCGAAGAAGCATGTCAACGAACTGGCCGATCTTATCGGAACAGATGACATTCATGCCGTGCCGGTCCCTGCCAACGCGGCCTTCTGATTCCCTTCCGTTTCTTGTCTCCAGACGGACTTCCTCCCGTCATCCTTGTCATTCTTCATCGCAGATCCAGGGTGTTGTTGGCTATTTTCATGCCGGGATGATAGGGTGACGGAATGGTGCCACGTCGCGTTCCGTATCTCGTTCCGCTATCAATCTTCTTCCTCTGGTTGCCTGCATTGCTTCTCGCCGCAAAGCCGGCGACCGTACCTGAACCGGGCTTTCAGGGAATTCCCTGGGGAAGTACGCTGGCAGAACTTCCTCAACTTGTCCTGGTCGAGCCTGACGGTCGAGTTGACATTTATGGATACAAGAAAGGCCTGCCGCGTTTTGCGAACGGACCGGTGGAGGCCATCAAGCTCTATGCCATTGACTCCCAATTTGCCCGGGTGATGATCAGGTACCGAACCGAAGAAACGCACAACAGGATCAAGCAGGCGTTGGAATCGGCATACGGGAAACTTCGACACAACCGCGGCTCGATGATCCGGGGGCTGAACCAGGAGTACTCCTGGCGTCTCGAGGAAACCGAAGTCAGTCTGAGTTACCGGGAACTGGGAGAACGTGGATTGCTGATGATTCAGAGCCGCATCCTGGCGCCGCGTTTTCTCGACCTGTTGAGCGAACACACACACTAGGCCATAACGAGATCTACTCCTCAATCCGGTTTCGGGCTTCCAACACCTTCTGCGCGACCACCTCGATCCCTTCTTCATCCACAAACGGGGAAAGGATAAAGGACTTCAACGCCACGATCGGCTCTCCGTAGTCCGAGGTGCGATAGCAATCCGTTAAGGACAACACCGCGCCCCGACCTTCCATCGCCTCTTGATGGACGTATTGGAACACTTTCCGGTTATACTCATTGTGCGATTGCAATGTCTCTCGATAGGCCACGTCTGTGCTTTCCTCCTCTTTGATCCGAAAGGTGTCGATCCCGCGAGGATAAACCCGAAACAGTGTCACCGGGCCGAAATTTTCCCGATTCAGGACCGTGGTGCTATCATTCCCCTCCAAATGTTCACGGAGCAATTGAGACATCTCTACAATGTGGCCAATGATGACTTGCAGGCCCTGCTTCCCGAATAGTTTCATGTTCGCCAGGGCCGCAAGAATCCCCCCGCCCGCCCGGGAAGTCTCGACGGTGTACATACCCGGACGATGGGTGCCGAACTGATAAAGGTACGGCATCTGCTCTTGGGGCCGGTGAATCAAGGCCAGGTCGTCATGATTCTTGAACAACACCAAGCTCGAGATATAGGGGGCAAACCCTGATTTATGAAAATCGATCCCCACGCTGTCAGCCAGAGACAGACCATGGATGGCAAGACGAGCCCCTGCCAATGCACGAAGAGTTCGCGGCCGGAATCCTAAAGGGTTCCCCTCAAAATCATAGTCGTTGAACACTGACCATGCCCAGCCGATCACGGCATCAGCATGAACGTGGGGTTGGTACGGAAGTTGAAATTCTTCCACCAATTCGTCACGCACAGCCACGATGGCGGCCAGGTCGTCGAGTCCAAAGGCATCTGTGGTCCCCATGGTGACGATAATCGCGGCGATTTTTCCGCCACGTTGAAGGACTCCCCTAGCCTGCTCCCGAAAGGCTTCGACGCTCATGGCGTTCCGTGAGTCCGTCGAAACCGTGATGACGCTGTTCGCTCCGAGGCCCAACCACCCTGCAACGTTGTACCGGCAGTAATGACTGGACTCGCTGGCAAAGATGACGGCTTCCTCCCGCACTCCCGATGCCATGGCGCCGGGAATCGCTTTCTCCAACCCGATCTTGGCCCCGTAGAGCGTTGTGCCGGTCCCGCCGAAGGTGAACACTCCCCCTGCGCGTGCCGGCTCGTATCCCACGAGACGCGCGGTCATCGCCACCATCTCCACTTCCGCCAGGGCCAGGCGATGGCTGTATTCGTCCCACCCGAGATTGGGGTTATACAAGGAAGCCAGGAGCACCCCGATCAGCGAGGAGATGGTCGGCGGAGGGATCACGTTCTGTTGCGTATGGGGATGTCCGGGAATGGTCAATCCCGAACAATACGACACCAGTTCGGCAGTGACTTCCTCGACACTCATCCCGCCGTCGGAAAGACTCGCTTCCCGGGCCTTGTCGTAATCCAGGGGCGTGCGCTGCCCCAGAATAGGCCGCTCGCTTTTCAATGAGTCCACCGCATCCATCGCACGCATGACGCTATGGACAAAATAGCTGTCATGAACACGATTGGAAGTCGGCTGCGGAAAACAGACGCGGACCCTGGCCAGCAGGTCGTGGTACGGAGCGGTCATACCTTGTTCCTTCCTTGAGGAGATCGTGAATGAGGGACACGCAAAATTGCACGGTATATTATTGTACCACGGAGAGCCACGATGATTGATGACGCAACGCCATGAGGGAGCAAAGCCAATCCCGTTGACGCAAGGGGATCCGATGGCGCACCATGAGTACAGCCGTCACCCGGACAGGAAGTCGCTCGTGCCACCCTCCCCTGAAACCTTTGCGATCAATCCCGATTGCCAAGTCTCCGTCGAACACGTCGGCCTGGGCCGCCATAAGGTCGTCATGGTCGACGGGTTCTACCTGTATCCCGATCTGGTCCTGCAACAAGCCCTGGAATTACCATATACCGATCGCTTCGAGATAGTCGGCAACTTTCCCGGTGTGCGAGCTTCGGTCAGCGTCGAGACCGGAGCGATCGTGGATGCGATCAGTGAGTTCTGGGGCATGAAGCTCCGTCCGTTTTTCGACCCCCAGCCGGTCGTGTTTCAGGGCATCACCAACCACCAGTACCGCCTCAACGTCGGGCAACGTCAACCCCATATCGATCAGGACGTCACCGCCATGGTCTACCTGAACCCTGCTGAATCCTGCATGGGCGGAACCGGCCTGTACCATCACGTGCCCACGGGGTTGGAACGCGTACCCATCGTGCCGGACAGAGAAATCCGCGAACTGGCTGACAGGCTGGAACTCAGCGATGAATTTCTCAACAGTGCGGAGGGGTATGAAAATTTTCAGAACAGCATGATCTTCAACCCGTTATTCGCCAACCGGGACAATGCCTATATCAACAACGGCAACGCCTATTGGGAACTCCTCTTCCTCATCCGCATGAAGCCCAATCGGCTCATCATTTTCGACGGGCGCTGCTTTCATTCACAGCACATCACGACCGACCAGTACACCCAAGCCTTCCGGGTCAACCAGGTCCTGTATCTCAGCCAGAACCCCGAGCCTTGAACGCCGGTCGATCCGTCAGACCTCTTCACCCTGGAGATAGGTTCGGCCCTTGTAGCGTCTGGCTACCTCGATAAAAAGTATCGACACGCCCAGCATGACCGCCGTGAAAAACCAATAATAATCCGGGCCCTCCAGCCGCACGCTGCCGTCATCATTCTGAATGAAATAATTCACCAGCGAGGTAAAGGCGTTTCCCAGGGACACCGACAGGAGAAAAAGCGCCATCACAAACGATTTCAATGCCTTGGGCGCCTGGGTGTAAGAAAACTCCAAACACGTGATCGAGACCATGACTTCCGCAGCAGTGATGACCACGAACGCCACGATTTGCCACGATATATTCGGCCGCAGCCCCGAGACAATCTGCATCTCGATCACCGCGGAAATCATGAAGGCGATCACCGTCACAAAAAATCCGATGCTGATCTTCCGCAAGGGCGTCAGGGGAAACACCCGGTCGACTGCGGGATAGACGCCGTAGGCAAACACCGGGATGAGGAGCATGATCAGAAATGGATTGACGAACTGAATTTGCGATGGGAGCCATTCCACCCCCATCCAATAGAGATCCATGTTTCTGGCTTGGAGAACCCACGCCGACCCGGTTTGGTCATAAAGCGCCCAAAACACGGCCACAAACAGGTAGATCGGCGTGAGCCGCCACATGGCCAACAGGCTCTCACGCGACGACAATTCCTGCAGAAACATGGTTCCCCTGGCTGGGATATGCGCGTAATCCCGCCGTCCCAACCAGAACACCCACGTCGCCAACAGCATCAACAACCCAGGCACACCAAAGGCCAGATGGGGCCCGATATGGTTGAGCAGCCACGGGGTCAGGAGTGTGGAAATCCCCGCGCCGAAGTTGATCGCAAAATAAAACCAGTAAAAAGCCTTGCTGAGCAGGTGACTGTTGGTCGAACCGAATTGATCCCCGAGGTTCGCGGAGACACAGGGCTTGATGCCTCCGGAACCCACGGCAATCAGCGTCAGCCCCACGGCCAAGCCAAGCCTGGTCTGATCCAGTGCGAGGGCCAAATGCCCCAGGCAATACACCAGCGATAACGACATGATCGTGCGATACTTCCCGAACCAGACGTCTGCAATCACGGCCCCGATGACCGGGAAAAAATAGACCGCTGACGTAAAAAGATGGTAATAGGATCGCGCTTCGGGCTCACTCATCACGTCCAAGGCACCGTCCGCATTCAGGAGGTATTGGGTCATGAAGATGATCAGGATCGTCCGCATGCCGTAGAAACTGAAGCGCTCGGCAGCTTCGTTCACGATCAGGAACGGAATGCAGGACGGCATCCGGCTGGAACGTTCGGGCTCTGTACGGTATGGGGTGTTGCTCAAGACGACACCTCGACTACCCCGGCAGATGGTCTTTCCGATATGAAAGGGTGGGACTGTTACAGAAGAACGGGTGTGTATAACACAGATCGGCGGTTGATGAGAAGGTCAGCGGGACGGCACGAGGGCCGTCCCCTACAATGACTATGATGTAGGGACAACCCCCCTGGTTGTCCATGGGACTCATGAAGCAATTCCCTCAGCGTTTGCCCGAATCATCTCTGTTAGCCGGCACCGTGATCCTGGGGCTCACGCTCTGTCCCTCGCCAGCAGCCGGGCTGGCGGAACCCCCGGTTGAAACGCTCGACCCCGTGGTGGTGACGGCCACGGCCCTTCCGACGAACCAATCGCAAACGCCCATACAGACGCAAGTATTCAGGCGCATGGATTTCGACCTGCAACAGCCCAACAGGTTGGGCACCCTCTTGCAACAAACACCCGGGATTTTCGTGGATGAAATGGGAGGCCGAAGCGGCCTGGGTTCACTCTACATTCGCGGGAGTGATCCGAACTATACAATGGTGTTGTTGGATGGCGTGCCGTTGAACGATCCAACGAACCAGCGTGGAGGATCCGTGGATTTGTCCTCCCTGACGCCCGAACGGATCGAACGGATCGAAATCGTCAAAGGACCGGCCTCCGTATTCTACGGTTCCGACGCCATGGTGGGCGCGGTGAATATCATCACGCAAAAAGGGGGCACCAAGGACCGGCTGGTTGCCCGCACGGAAGGAGGCCAATGGGGCTACGCCCGCGGAGTGCTCCAAGCGTCGGGGGCCGCCGGCCGATTCCGATACGCCGGATCAGCAGCCTTCACGCGGGACGACGGACAAGTCAGAAAAAACCGGTTTGCCTCCGGAACGATCGGCGGCCACGTGAACTGGTCGCGCCCGGATTCGCTCAAGCTCGAACTGACGGGACAATACACGCACACCGACACCCGTTCATTTCCCGAAGGCAGCGGCGGTCCGCGCCTGGCCATTCTCCGTTCGACGGAGCAGCGACGAACGCGTGAAGTCGTTTCCGGCTTCAACCTGACGTTTCCGCTTGCACCGAACTGGGAGAATCAACTAACCGCCAACGTGCTCCACCGGCAACAGGAAGTGGACAACCCCGGCGTGCTGTCCGCACTGGAAAGGTTCCGAATCCCTCCGACGGTCTTCCGAACGGACTTTACCCGGATGCGGCTTCATTGGACGCTACGCGGGTCCCTGAACCGCTTTTGGAAAGTGGCTGGCGGGGTTCAACTGGTTCACGAGCACGGAACACGAACCGGAACTCAGGACCTGACTGTCCTGGGGTTGCCGTCACAAGTCGCCACGGATTTCGAGCAAGCACGAACGACGCCGGCTGGGGTCCTGGAAACGATCATGACCCCGAACGAACAGGTCCGGCTCAGTGCGGGCCTTCGCGTGGACAGCCCGGAGGATTTGCCGCGCAGGATGACTCCTCGTCTCGGGGTCAACGTCCAACCATTTCCCAGCACAACCATCCACGGAACGTACGGCCAAGGATTCAAATTGCCGAGCCTGAATGCCCTGGGCGATCCCACTATCGGAAATCCTCAACTATCCCCCGAGACCAGCACAGCATGGGAAGTGGGCATCCTCCAATCGAGCCCGGTCTGGGACAGTGAAATCCAGTTCACCTGGTTCCACAATACTTTTTTCAACCAAATCGACCTGGACCCGGTTCTTGCCGGACAACAAACCTTTCTCCTGGTCAACCTGAACAAGGTCAGGACCCAGGGGATCGAATTAAACGTGGCCGTCACTCCGCTACCGAACGTGTCTGTCCAAGGGTGGGCGACCTTTATGGACGCCCGCATCGCAGGGACGAACGCCCCGCTCAGGAATCGTCCCAAGGCATCGGGTGGCTTCGCGATCCGTGTGCAGGCCACGCCCGCATTGACCCTACGCAGTCAATTCCAAGCCGTCGGCCGACGCTCCGACCTGCAAATTCCCACAACGCAAACCAGGCTGCCCGGATATTATCGAATAGACCTCGCCACCACCTATGCCGTGAACGACGGATGGAAACTCTTCGGGGCCATGGACAATCTCACCAACGTGAGGTATGAGGACTTTCTCGGATTCAGGGCACCGGGCACATGGGTACGCTTCGGGGTGGAGGGTAATTGGGAAATGCCGCACTGAAGGACCTTGATAAACGCGTTGGGAGCCGTCATCGAGTTTCTCAATCTGAAATCCTACGGACAACCACGGGGGGGGTGCCCCTACATCATGGTCATTGTAGGGGACGGCCCCCGTGCCGTCCCGACCTGCCCAGCCTAGACTTTATTAAAACTGATATGATCTTTGTATTCCTGAATGGCCGCGCGTAACGAGGATTTGCCGAGGGGGATGTTGGCATCGAGCGTATCCTCGATCTCGGGATCGTCGATGACCACTTCGTATTTCTCCTGCACGTTGGTCAGGATCACTCCCTTTTCAACCTGCCGCGGCAGGAAAATCTCCGTCCACACTTCTTTTTCAACGAGACAGACGTCACAAAAACGTTCGTACAACATTTCCAACCGTTCAGGATCGGTGACTTTCATGTTTCAGGACTCCTTATAACCCTCTCCCCAAGAGGGAGAGGAAACTTCATCACGTCTTTTTCCTCTTCGCTACACCATAGCCGCCACCGCCAGGAGTTTCAATACGCAATCGATCCCCCTTCTTCACGACCAGTTCCGTTTTTCCCGGGAGTTGCTTTTCCCGGCCCTTGCGAATCAATACGTTTTGGCCGGATTGCCCTGCCTCTCCCCCGGCCAACCCGAACGGTCTCGATTTGCGCCGGTCGGAGATAATCGCCACCTGGGCGTCCTGCAGGAATTCGATTTCGCGCGTGATCCCGTTTCCACCGGCATGGCCTCCCGCACCGCCTGTCCCTTCCCGAATGCCGTACCGGGATACCCGAAACGGATACGCATACTCCAGGGCTTCGACCGGCGTATTCATCGTATTCGTCATATGAGAATGGATGCCGCTCGCCCCCGGATGTTCCACCCCGGCGCCCATGCCCCCACCCAACGTTTCATAATACGCAAACGGCCGTTGCTTTTCGCAATCCCACCCCCCGATTGTCACGTTGTTCATGGTCCCCTGGCTCGCGGCCGGCACCTTGTCGGGACAGGCCTGCGCCAAAGCCCCCAACAGAACGTCCACGATTCGCTGGGCAGTCTCAACGTTGCCTGCGGCCACCGCCGCAGGAAACCGGGCATTGACCACCGACCCCTCAGGCGCCCGGACGTGGATAGGTCTCATGCAGCCGCTGTTGCCGGGAATATCCAACCCCAGCAAGCAACGAAACACGTACGCAGTGGCCGACACCGTAACCGCATACACCGCGTTGACGCTGCCTTTACACTGAGATGCACTCCCCTCGAAATCGACGACGACCCCTTCTCCGTCGATCGTCACGGCCACGACAACCGGAATCGGATTGTCGTCAAGGCCGTCGTCATCCAGCACGTCTTCGTACCGATAGGTGCCGTCCGGCAACTGCCGGATGCCGTGCCTGGTCAGTCGTTCGCTATAGGCCAACAATTCGGACATGTTGTCCCATACGCGATCCACTCCGTAGCGGGACACCAATTCCAGAAGCCGTTGCGTCCCTATCCGGTTGGCCGCCAACTGTGCCTGTAAATCGCCGGCACGTTCCCGTGGGGTGCGCACGTTCGCCAGGAAGAAATCCCACAAGGCCTGGTTCACCATGCCGGCTTCCATGAGTTTCACGGGCGGGATGATGACCCCTTCCTGATACAATTCCCGGGACAACGGCATGGACCCCGCCGACATCCCACCCACGTCGGCGTGATGCGCACGATTGGCGACAAATCCCAGCAGCCTGTCGTTCCCGATGAAAACAGGGGAGACGACCGTGATATCCGGCAGGTGCGTTCCTCCGTGAAACGGATCATTCAGGATCGCCACGTCACCCGGCTCAAAGGTCAGGTGCCGGCGGCAGGCTTCGACGGAGAGCGGCATAGACCCGAGATGGACCGGGATATGGGCAGCCTGCGCCACCAGGTGCCCCGCTTCGTCGAACACGGCGCAGGAAAAGTCACGGCGCTCCTTGATGTTCGGAGAAAACGCCGATCGTTGCAGGCGCACCCCCATTTCCTCGGCTACCGAACTGAACAAATGTTTGAAGACTTCCCGTTCAACGGCTTTCTGCACGAGCGTCTCCTACAGTGACCAGCACGTTTTGCCATGCATCGACCTGCGCGTGATCGGTTTCCGACAACAGAATGGTGGTATCGTCCTGGAAAATGACGGCAGGCCCGGGCACGTGATGCCCCGGTCGTAAAAGACTGCGATCATAGAACGGGACGTTTCGAGGTCCGGAAGAAAACACGAGGCGACGCTTATGGCACACGGCTCCCGACGAATCGGCAGGACCGGGGTCCTGCGCTTCCATCCTCGGGGGACTCACGTCTCCGATTGCCCGAACCCGAAGATTGACGATCTCCAGGCCAGCGGCCTCGTTCTTGTACCCGTAACGCTGGTCGTGTTGTTCATGAAAGGCCGTTTGAAAATCAGGCGAAAATGGCACGGTCAGTTCAAAGGATTGCCCCTGATACCGGAGATCCAATTCACAACGCACGTGCCGGGCCGAAACCTGGACCTGCTGGGTCGCAAGGTCCTCCTGCGCCTGCTCCACCATGGGAACGAACCGGCGTTCCAACTCTTCAAACGGGGTCTCACCCGGACACATCACGGTTTGGACGTAATCCAGAAATACGTTCGCCGTCAACATGCCGAGAGCGGACAACGTCGAGGCTTTCAGAGGGATCAGTACGCGTCCGATGGAGAGGGATCGCGCCAGTTCGCAGGCGTGTACGCCTCCGGCTCCGCCGAACGAGAGCAGTACGTAGTCCCGGGGATCGTGCCCGCGTTCGACCGAGATCACGCGAATCGCGCGCTCCATTTCGGCATTGACCACTTGGAGGATGCCCAAGGCAACCTCATCCGGGTCAACGCGGGAACCGGCAGCGGAAGACCGTACCAATTCCCGTGAGAGCGCAGCCAGAGCCGCGTGGGCGGCCTCCATATCCAAAGGCAGTTCACCGCCCAACAGACCCGAGGCCGGCAAGCGGCCCAGGAAAGCATTGGCATCCGTGACCGTTGCCATTCGTCCGCCTCGTCCGTAGCACGCGGGTCCGGGGTCGGCTCCTGCACTCTCCGGTCCGACACGCAGGGCGCCCCCTGCATCGACTCGCGCCAGGGACCCGCCGCCGGCACCGACCGTATGAATATCGAGCACCGGGACACGGATGGGCATGCCGGCGACTTCCGCTTCCGACGTCGTATGAATCACGCCATTGACCACGGACACGTCCGTGGACGTCCCGCCCATGTCAAACGTGATGGCCTGCGAAAACCCCGCCAGCCGCGCAAGATACTCCGCACCGATCACCCCTCCCGCCGGTCCGGACAGGATCGAACGGACACCCTCCTGCCGCACCTGCGCCGCTCGAATCCGCCCGCCATTCGATTGCATGACGTGGAAGGAGCCGCCCGTCAACGATTGTTCGAGGGATTCCAGATATCGATTGAGTACCGGGGAGACATAGGCGTTGACCACCGTGGTCGAGGCTCGCTCGAATTCACGGAATTCAGGGATCAGTTCATGCGAGGCGGAGACAAAGAATCCCGCTTCCCGGAGGCGCTGCGCGATGTGCCGTTCATGCTCGGGATTCACAAAGGAAAACAGCAAGGAAAGCGCAACGGATTCAACCCGTTTTTCCCGGAGGGCCTTGATGAGGGACGACAGCGAGCGTTTGGCCAGGGCTTGCAACACGCGCCCGCGATGGTCGAGCCGTTCCTGCACTTCCAGGCACCGGTCCCGGGGCACGAGCGCCGGCACTCCGCCACTGAACCAATTGTAGAGGTTTCGACGGGTTTGCCGGCCGATCTGCAACACGTCCCGAAATCCCTGCGTCGTGACAAACGCCGTGCAGGCCCCCTTTCGTTCAAGCAACGCGTTGGTGGCCACGGTTGAGCCATGCACGACAAGATAGCCTGCAGCCGGAGACAGTCTCCGCAATCCTTCCAGCACCGCTTGCTCAGGATCGGCGGGAGTCGAGAGCACCTTGAAGGTCTTGATAGCCCCGGCGTCATGGTCGTACACCGCGAAATCGGTGAACGTACCGCCGATGTCAATGCCGATTGAAAGAGGGGATCGTTCGTCGTCTAAAATGAATGAACGCCTACAAATGATGAACAGCCTCGTCAGCCTTTGACAGTTCCGCTGAGGGTCACGATTCTGGGACCGCCCGGTGCATTGTCGAAAATACGCAACAACGCCTGATGCCGGCCCGGCGCCATACTCTCGAAATGAATCGGCAACGCACAGAATTTCCCCGTCGTCAGGGTCGCCCCGGCACAGTATTCCCGTTCAATGGAAAAGGCGTGCGACCCTTCCAGGACAATATCGTCGATGCTCAAAGAGCCGAGCCCAACATTGGAGACGGTCAATTGATGCGTGCGCCGGACCGGCGCATCCGCGTCCGGTGAAAACCGGACAGCCTCGGCACTCAGGCTGATGGAAGGGATGACCGCTTTTCCGCTCAACAGGATCGCCACGTCATCCGAACCGCTGTTGGCCGTCACAATGTCCGGCAACCCATCGTTGTCGAAATCCTCGATCCCCATGGCGGTCGGCACGGCACCTACGGCATAGTGCCCGGCGGGCTGAAACGACCCATCTCCCCGGCCCAGGAGGATCGAAATGCTATTCGAGGCCCGATTAGTCGAAATCAGGTCACGATAGCCATCGCCATCCAGATCCTGGTAACGCAACGCTACCGGACTAAACCCCACTTCCATGTTGGCGGGCTTCGTGTACCGGCCGGGGCTGAGTTGCAGCAGCAGCTTGACGCTGTCGGCAAACAAACTGGTCACCATGAGATCAAGGTTTCCGTCGGCATCCACGTCCGTTTGGGTCACGGCACTCAGCGTGACCCCGGCTTGAATGGTTCTCCAGGCAGAAAACGTGCCATGGCCCTGGTTTCTCAGGACGGACGCGTATCCGTTCGGCGTCCGCCAACTCGGCTGGCTCCACGTCAACGTGAGGTCCGGAAGCCCGTCGTCATCCAGGTCCGCCAGCGAAGCGCCGGTTGGGAACAAACCATTCCGGTCCTGATCTTCGACGTGTTGAGCCAACGCAAACGCTCCGTTCCCATTGTTCAACAGGACAGACCAACTGAATGGTGGATAATGTCCGAATCGCCCGCTGTTGATGACGACCATATCCTGATCCTCATCCCCGTCCACGTCACCCAGCGCGAGAAACGTCGGACCTTTTCCTGACGGATACGGAACGGGTTCCCGGAAAAACCCGTTCCCCTTGCCCAACAGGACGACAACGCGATCGGCTCCGGTCTCGGCCACGGCCAAATCCAACTTCCCATCCCGGTCCAGATCTCCCGTGGACAGAAACATCGGACTCTGTCCCACGCCGAAGGAATAGCCCGAGCGAAACGTACCGTTTCCGTTCCCCAACAATACCGAAACGTCGTCCGACTCACTGTTCGCCGTCGCGATATCCAAGTGGCCATCCTCGTTGAAATCGCCGACCGTAAGACCTTCCGGATGCGCTCCAACGGGCGCCGACAGGACCGGGGTCAGAACGAGGTTTTGCGCAAAAACAGGGCCGGCGACAACGAACACCACCGCGATGCATACTGGCCATGGTTTCAACACGCGCCTGACGAATACGATCATCACGCTCCCTCTGGCATCTCCGGTCATTCCGGCAACGACCGTCCGTCCGTTGAAAACGTTTTTTCTAACGCAATTTCCACTTCATCCGTTGCCACCATCCCACGATTGCGAACGTGCACGGACCACGAGGGATGGGCACGCAGGGACGCGATCACAGTCTTGAGTAATTCCGGTTTGATCCGGGTCTCCCAATCATGCAGCCAGGCGTACTCATCGTCGTCGCCGTCATAGTCTTCCGGAAACCCGGCGACGAGATTAAACCGAAGAATAAACGTTTTTTCTTCTTCAAACATCTCCGTTCATCCTACACGGATCGGACTTCCTCCACCTCAGACCCGTTGTTCCTGCTGTCATCCCCGTATATGTTCACTTATTCGTTGACACATTTCACTGCCTCCTTCTGTCATCCTCGACCATATAAACTGGATCCCCAATTACTAATGTCGGGGACGGATCCAGTGTCTTTTCTTTTTTCTCCGTTCGCAACGACGACAACGCTGGATCCCCGATCAAGTCGGGGATGACAGAGTAGAAGCGTCGAGGATGACAGGAAGAAGAAACAGGAATGGCCGATTCCGGATGCCGTTGGCTGGTCCCATGCCAATGCCATTGAGGAGCTACTCCTCAATATCTCTGGCCCGACGCTCCATATAACCCGCCCGGGTTGCCCCGTACAGATCAACGGTGGACGATTCAAGCTTCTCGAACGTCTCGATGTTGACGGCCCGATCATTCAACCTGTCCCCCGCATTCAGGCCCAGGTTCGGGACAAACGGAATAAAATAGTTGACGGGATTCATAAAAATATCGCCGGCGCGTCCCACCGCATCCCGAACCGTCATCGGAGGGAGCAACGGCAGGACCATATAGGGCCCGGAAGCAACCCCATAGACCGCAAGAGTCTGACCGGCATCTTCCACCGGCGGGGCTTCAATGTCGAACATGTACTTGGCGACATCAAAGAGCCCTCCCACGCCAAGGGTCGAATTCAGAAGAAATCGCAGCAATTCGGTTCCGGCCAGATCGGGTTTTCCCTGGAAGATGCTGTTGAAAAATCGTGAAGCAAACCCCAGATTGTCAAACGCATTGACCAAAGAATCTTGCACGTCGGGTGGTACGATGCCGGAGTAGACCCTGGCCACCGGTTTCAGTGCATAGCGGTCGATATTATAGTTGAGGGTAAAGATCTTCGAATTGAGCGGCTCCCAGGGATCGTGAACCGGCTCGCTCTCGGTCGCGAATGGGTCATCAAACGTGCCCTCGACGACCGTTTCGTCCATGACGGGAATGTTTCCGTCGTCATCCCCGTCCAAGTTCCCGGGGTCCTCTTTCGAGCGACCTGGCCCAACGTCCGCCTCGGGTGAGAAATACGGCAGGGAAATGAGAACATCAGGAGAACGGGGTATGGCAGGTGCCATGGCAGCCTCTTCAATCGGATGCGCCAGCCGTGTGGAGACGACCGGTAGAGACGCCTGGGCCACAGGCGGGCTCGCAGGACTGGCCAAAAGAGCCGGTGGCAATCCCGGAACGCACAGGAGGAATACGATCAAGGCCAAGTGATGCCACATCGTCATACGATCCTTCTCCATCCCAAGAATGACCGTGGCATCATGCGCATCACTGATTCTCCTTCGACGCCATCCGTATTCATTGAGAAATAGCCAGTGAAGGGAAGCCTTACTCGGAACTGCCTAACATGTCATCAACCAACGGACGATTGATATCTTCACAGCCCGGGCATAAGACGTCGAAGAGCGCCTCGTAGTTCTCTACGTAATTCCGGTTATCGGCTAATTGTTCGTCGAGCACGTCCTGGTAACAGATGTCACACAACATCATGATGCCACGCATCACCGAGACGGTTTTTCGACCGTGGCTCCCGGTCATGGGGCACCGCGTCCCCGGCATTGATCACGTCTTACGCTTGTTTCAACCACGGCATCCGTCTTTTTCAACGCGCTCTTCCGCAACCGCAGAGGCCGTTACGACCAGCCTCGCTGTTGGGCCAGGAAGAAATCTTCCGTCTCAAGGTCCAGGCCGCATTCCGGGCATTCATAGGGTTGGTCCGGCGGAGGGACGGACAATGCCGTCTCCTGGACCCGTCCCTGACAAACGTGATAAAAGTGCCCGCCGGCGTGTTCGGAATCCAACGGATCGTTTTCATATTTGAGAATCATGATCTTCCCAGTAAACGTAGGCCTTCCTTATAACAAGGACGTTAAACGGTGTGCAATCCTCATTGCGTTCAGCCTTTTCGTCTCTCTGCTGTCCGCGCATCCCGCAGGAGCATTATCTCAACAACCGCCTTCCGCACAAATCGCCCTAGTTCCCGTCCTCACGCAGGGGCTCGTCCAACCGGTCTTCATCGGGCACGCGGGTGACCACAGCCAGCGGCTCTTTATCCTGGAACAACCGGGAAGAATCCGGATCCTTCGGAACGGCACCCTGAACGCTTCGGCATTTCTGGACATTTCCGGCCGTGTCGACTTCGGTGGGGAAATGGGGCTTCTGGGATTGGCGTTCCACCCCCGCTTTGCGGAAAACGGGCGGTTCTTCATCAATTACACAAGAAAACCGGATGGGGCCACGGTCGTGGCAGAATTTCAGGTTTCACAAAACCCCGACCGCGCCCTTCACAACGAAACAATCCTGCTCACGATTCCACAGCCGTATACGAATCATAACGGTGGGATGCTCGCCTTCGGTCCGGACGGCTACCTGTACATTGCCACGGGAGACGGTGGAGCGGGCGGCGACCCGGAAAATCGAGGGCAAAACCCGAACACCCTGCTTGGCAAAATGTTACGCATCGACGTGGACCGGGGCGACCCGTATGGCATCCCTCCCGACAACCCCTTTGCCAAGCAACAACGGGGGGGCGAAATCTTTGCCCTGGGCTTCCGGAATCCCTGGCGATTTTCGTTCGACCGGCAGACGGGCCGATTATGGGCCGCGGACGTGGGACAGAATCAATGGGAAGAAATCGACGTGGTAGAAGCAGGCAACAACTATGGCTGGCGGATCATGGAAGGAAATCATTGTTTTCTGCCTCCCCGAGGCTGTAGCACAACCGGGCTGACGCTCCCCGTAGCGGAATATCGCAATCAATCCCCCTCCTGTGCCGTCACGGGTGGATACGTGTATCGGGGGAAACGAGTGAGCTTCCTGCAAGGCACCTACGTATTCGGCGATTACTGTAGCGGCCGGATCATGGGTTTGATCGACGGACAACCGCTCGTCCTTCTGGCTTCGGGGTTACGGATTTCTTCCTTCGGTGAGGATGAAGCGGGCGAATTGTACGTCGTGGATCACGGGGGAAACATCTACAGAATCGCCCCGGCAAGTACGAAACAGTAAAGTCGTCGCCCTGCCCGCAGAACAGCCGACGCACCGGCCCATTCTCTCTTCTTTGTTTAGGAACCTCTGATTTATTGTGCTAGCGGGATGCAGGGCAAGGCGTCCCGGAGCGAAACCCGAGGCTTATCATAGAGATAGGTGAGGGTTGAGCGAGGACACAACGCAGCCATGCGCCCGATAGTGCATTAAATCAGAGGTTCCTTTAGTTGACGGAATCATGGTATCCTGATATTCCGCTTGTATCTTTTTTATTCCCCTTCGACGTATCAACCGTGAATAAGAAAAGCCTTTTTTACGCGATTGCGCTCGCAATTGTCGCCTTCTACTTGGTCATGACGGCCTTTTATCGCTGGGGAGACGGGACACCGCCTCAGATCACGCTGGTGGAGCCCTTCACCCAAGCCGGCCCGACGACCCCGTTGGTCCTTCACGTCGAGGATACCGGAACGGGTCTCCAAGAGGTGACCGTCCGCCTTGTGCAAAATCTCGAGAGTTACACGCTGGCGCAAGAACAGTTTGTTGCGCAATCACCTCTTTCCATCGGTGACAACGCCGATAACGGCTACGACATCACTCTCGTCCCGTTCAACGATGACACCATCCCCAAACGCCGGGGGCTCGTCACACTTGTCATTACGGCACGCGATTATTCCTGGCAAGGTTTTTTCGAGGGGAATTGGGCAAGGATCGAACAGAACGTCGCCGTGAAATTTACGCCCCCACGGCTGGAAGTCTTGTCGAGCCCCTTACCCGTTTCACAAGGCGGAGCGGGCGTCGTGGTCTACCGCGTCTCCGATGATGCGCAACGATACGGAGTCCGAATCGGCGAGACCTTTTTTCCGGGCTACCCCAGCCCCGACCGCGCCTTCACCGCGTTCTCCCTCTTTGCCTTTCCCCATGACCTCCCGGCTTCGACCCCGGTACTACTCGTCGCGGACGACGGCTTGGGCAATCACGCGGAGCAGCGACTCGACGGCCCCGTCGTAGCCAGGAAGTGGCGATCCCGAACCATCACGATTTCCGACCGTTTCATCGAACAGACCGTTCGCCCCATCATTGCGCAAACCCCTGAGATCGAGGACCTGGACGATCCGCTTCGCAACTTTCTGCAGGTCAATAACGTATTGCGGAAACGAACGGGCGAGCAATTGACGGCTCTGGCCTTGGATAGCCGGCCCGAGTTCCTCTGGAACGGGGCCTTCATCCAATTATCCAACTCCCAGGTGGAGGCGGCGTTTGCCGATCACCGCGAATATCGCTACGGCGGAAACGTCGTGGATACGCAATACCATTTGGGTTTCGACCTGGCCGTCACCAAACACTACCCGGTGGAGGCCGCCAATGACGGAACCGTCGTGCTGGCCGAGTTTTTTGGTATTTACGGAAACACCATCGTGATTGATCACGGCTATGGGCTCCAGTCACTGTATGCCCATCTCTCCTCGTTGGCCGCGGAGAAGGGAGACGTCGTCAGCAAGGGGCACATCATCGGACGGTCAGGCATGACGGGTTTGGCCGCAGGCGATCATTTGCATTTCAGCCTGCTGCTTCACGGAGTCCAGATCAATCCCATGGAATGGTGGGATAGCCAGTGGGTGCAATCCCACGTCAACGGCCCCCTTCATCGCGCCTCTCTTCGTACAAACGACGCCGCGACGCCGAAGCGGGACCTGCAAAACCGTTCGGACATCTCACCCCAGTCCCCGTAGACCAGGTTGGTGTCACGTAACCCGACGTGAGCCCGGAAAACGATTGATGGCACGATCGCAAGCACGCACGCCAAGCAAGCGCCCGGCACCCGTTACCGCGGTGCCGCTCGACCAAACCACGCGCCAGCGGTACCTCAACTACGCGCTGTCCGTCATTACCGCGCGCGCCTTGCCCGACGTGCGGGACGGCCTGAAACCGGTGCAGCGGCGCATTCTCTTTTCCATGTTCCACAACCACCGGCTCTCGCCGGACCGGCCGCCCATCAAAAGCGCGAAGGTCGTCGGATCGGTAATCGGGGAATGGCATCCCCACGGCGACTCTGCGGTGTATGACGCCATGGCGCGAATGGCGCAATGGTGGTCCCTGCGCGCCCCCCTCGTGGACGGCCACGGCAACTTCGGCAGCCTGGACGGCGACCCGCCCGCGGCTTACCGGTACACCGAAGCCAAACTCACCCCGGTCGCCGTGGAACTGCTGGAGGAACTGAACAAGGACACGGTCGACTTCCAGCCCAATTATGACGGCAAGGATGAAGAACCCCTGGTCCTGCCCGCCCCGTTTCCCAACCTGCTGGTCAACGGGTCCACAGGCATTGCCGTGGGCATGGCCACCAACGTGCCGCCACACAACCTCGGAGAAGTCGTCAACGGCGCCATGGCCCTGATCGACGACCGGACGCGCACGGTTTCTGACCTCATGAAGTCGATCAAAGGGCCGGATTTCCCCACCGGCGGAGAAATCCTGAACACGAAGTCCGAGCTTCGGGAGATCTATGAGAACGGCCAGGGACTCGTGCGCGTGCGCGGGGAATTCACGGTGGTCCCGGGCTCGTACGGCAAATCGCAAATCGTCGTGACCTCGATCCCATTTGCCGTGGACAAGGCCACGATCGTGGAACGGATCGGCGAACTCATCGCCGCCAAAAAAGTGCCTCAGTTGATCGACGTCCGCGACGAATCCACGACCGACGTCAACATCGTGTTGGAACTTCAGAAGGACGCCGACGCCGACCTGGCCATGGCTTATCTGTTCAAAAACACTCCGCTCCAGCATAACTTTTCCGTCAACCTCACGTGCCTGATTCCGGCTCCGGGCACTGCCGCAACACGACCCCGGTGCCTGAATCTGAAAGAAATCCTCGAACAGTTCATCGACTTTCGCTTTGACACGGTCACGCGCCGGTTCTCCTATGACCTGAGAATCCTGGAACAACGCATCCACCTTCTGTCGGGCTTTCAAATCATTTTCGACGCGTTGGACCAAGTATTGGCCATCATCCGCCAAAGCGACGGCAAGGCGGACTCCGCCGAGAAACTGAAACGCAAGTTCCGGCTTGACGACGCCCAAACCAACGCGATCCTGGAAACGCCGATCTACAAACTGTCCCGCACCGAGATCAGGAAAATGCTGGACGAACTAGCCGACAAAACGAAGCAGGCCAAGGACCTCAAGGACCTCCTCGCCTCGAAACCGCGATTATGGAAGGTCGTCAAAGAAGAGCTGGAGAAACTCGCCAAGACGTACGGCGACAAACGCCGGACCAGGGTCGGAAGGCGCCAAGCCGACGAAATCGAATTCGACCCCGAAGCCTATATCGTCAAAGAAGACGCCGTGATCACAATTTCAACGGACGGATGGATTCGCCGCGTCGGGATGATCAAGGACCTGTCGAAGGCACGGCTCCGGGAAGGGGATACCCTGTTGACCGCCCTGATCGGCAGCACGGTGGATACCATCGTGTGCTTTTCGAACTTCGGCAGCGCGTACACCATTCGCATCGGCGATCTGCCGCCGGCACGAAGCGGTTATGGAGATCCCGCGCAGAAGCTGTTCAAATTCAAGGACGGGGAACGCATCATCGCAGCCCTTGTAGGGGCCGCCCTACGTGGCGGCCCTCCGGATCCTCGATCATCTGCCCCAGCCGGACAACCCGCGTCAGCAACGCTCCCGCTCTTCGACGGATCAGCGGCAGAGGGAGCCGACGCCGCTCCCATCGGGCAAGGGATCGCCGTGTCAACGGCCGGCATGGGCGTGCGTTTTGACCTGGGTCCGTTCAAGGAACCCTCGACCCGGCTCGGTCGAAAATTTATGAAACTCCGTGAACAGGAAGAAGTCGTGAGCGTCGAAACCCTGACCCCGTCCGCGGCAACACCCGTCCTCGCGGTCGCCTCTCAACGTGGCCGCGTGCTCCTGTGCAACGCCGGGGAAGTGGGGGTCCTCTCCGGTCCGGGACGAGGCGTGACGGTCATCAAACTTGATAGCACGGACAGGATCCTGGCCATGCGTCTGTTGTCCCGGAAGCAGGACCAACTGGTCGTCCTGAAACAGGACGGCGGCCCGATCCCCATTACCATGAGGAAGTATCAACCCGTCACCCGCGGAGGGAAAGGCCACGCGCTGTTCAAACGCGGCACCCTGAAAGGCGCCGAAGCCCTACCCGTCGAACTCCCGGTCCTCGAGCCGGAAAATCACAAGAACGGCAATTGACATCCGCCAGCTTGACAACCATTGCAAAGTAGCTACAATAGCTACCATGAAACCCCATTCGACAAATACCGTTGGCGTGAAAGAATTAAAGAATCGGCTCACCCATTACCTGCGACGAACCAAGGAAGGAGAAGAAGTCATCGTCACGGAACGCGGAAAGCCGACGGCTCTCCTCCAACCCATCAAAACTGCCGACGAAGCCGCCTCGATCGAAGCTCGTTTGTCTCGACTGGCCGCTCTGGGCACTCTCACCCTTCCCACCCGGCACACCCGTCAAACGCCGAAACCGATAAAAATGTCCGGGCCGCCCGTTTCACAAGCCATTCTCGACGATCGACAGTGATCTATTTCGACACCAGTGCTCTCATCAAGATTTTCATCCTGGAAAAAGGAAGTGAAGACGCTCAACGCCTTTCCGAGGATCATTTTCCTCCGGTCACCGCCACCATCGCCTATGCGGAGATCTACTCCGGAGTCAATCGACGAAAGCGAGAGGGATATCTCTCGGCTCATCAATATACGAGAGTGAGCCGACGTTTCGATGAATACTGGACCACGTCTATCCACGTCGAACTCACTCAGGAGGTACTCGCCTTAGCCAAAGGACTTCTCGAACGGCACCCACTCCGAGCTTTCGATGCCGTTCATCTCGCTTCGGCACTCATTCTCCAAAAAGGTATCCGGGAACCGTTGCCGTTTGCGGCTGCCGATAGCCGCCTACTCGACGCCGCTTCAGCCGAACACCTGACACCTTCGCGTATAGGGACTGGATGAAGGTCTCGCACTGTTCAAACGCGGACACCCAGAAGCCGAATTCGCACTCCTTGAAGCCCACTACCGGATTTGCCATAATTTGCCAGAGTCGACGGTCGTTCCTGAAAAGGGAAAAAACATGGGACTGACGAATGCAAAAATTCAACTGCGTAATCCCAGACTGCCCGAATTGGAAGCAGTGGAGATCGACGCACTCGCCGATACAAGGGCGGTCCACCTGTGCATTCCGCCGCACATCCAACTCCAGTTGCGACTCGAAGAAACCGATACAAAAGAAGTGACCTTGGCGGACGGAAACCGGAAACTCGTTCCCTACGTCGGCCCAATCGAATTACGCTACAAGAACCGGATTGGTTTCAGCGGTGCCCTGGTCATGGGAGATACGCCCTTACTGGGAGCAATTCCAATGGAAGACATGGACTTGGTCGTCGTGCCAAAAACAAGAGAAGTCATCGTCAATCCGCTCACCCCCAACATTGCATCCTCCATCGCCAAGTAGAGACGACGCAGGCGTCGCCTACCCAGCAGCCCTTCGAGACCATATATTGCCGAAGTTCATATGCTCGCCAAACTGACATCCAAAAACCGGCTGACTCTGCCGAAAGTGATCCTGTCCGATTTCGAAGGTACGAATTATTTTGACGTGACGGAAGAAAACGGCCGCATCGTGCTGACTCCCGCGCGGATCAATCGCGCGGGTGCCGTGCGCGCCAAGTTGGCCGAGTTGGGCCTGTCCGAGGCAGATAGAACGAGAGGGCTCACATGACCAAGAAATATGACGCGAGTGAGATTCTTGTTCTGGAAGGGATTGATCCGGTCCGCCGGAGGCCGGCGATGTATATCGGGGGGACGGACAAGACCGGGCTGCATCATCTCGTGTGGGAAATTCTGGATAATGCCATCGACGAGGTCATGAACGGGTATGCCACGACGATCACGGTCGAACTCGACAGGAACGGCGGCGGCATCCGCGTCACCGACAACGGACGCGGCATTCCGGTGGATCAGCACAAGAAATATAAAAAGTCGGCGCTGGAAATTATCATGACCACGCTCCACGCCGGCGGGAAATTCGAAACCGGCAGCTACATCCACTCGGGCGGCTTGCACGGAGTCGGCGCCTCGGTGGTCAATGCCTTATCCGATCACCTGGAAGTCACCGTCAAACGGCACGGGTACGAGTGGCAGCAACGGTATCAGGCCGGCAAACCCCTGGGACCGGTCACCAAAGGGAACGCCGTGCGGGGCACGGGCACGTCGGTGTATTTTCGTCCGGACCCGTCAATTTTCGGAAAGCAGACGACCTTCGACTCCACCCTGTTGCAGGACACCCTGGAGGCCAAATCCTATCTTCACAAAGGGCTCAAGATCACCTTCAAGGACGGTCCTTCGCAGCACACGCACGACTTCGTCCATGAACAGGGCATCGAAGAATACCTCACCAAGCTCGTCAGGGATCGCAGCCACAAACCTACCGCGGACTTCGTGTTTTATCTGGAACGCCGCTTGGGCGACAACGGCAAATCCGCGACAACCGGCGACGGCTTCGCCATGGAGATCGCCCTGCAATGGACGGAGGAACCAGCGGAATTCGTCCGCAGTTACGTGAACGGCATAGCCACGCCGAACGGCGGCACCCATGAATCAGGGTTGCGCAGCGGCATCGTGAAAGCCGTGCGTCATTATATGGAGACGCACAACCTCACGCCGAAAGGGCTCACCGTCCAGGCCGAAGACATCCGCGAAGGTATGGCCTGCGTCCTGAGTGTGCTCATCCTGAACCCTCAATTTCAGGGACAGACCAAAGAACGGCTGAACAATCCCGAGGTGCAGGGGCTCGTGGACAACGCGCTGCGGCCGTCCCTGGAAAACTTTTTGCACGAAAATCAAAGCATCGCCGAAACCCTGGTCGGCCGCATGATTCTGGCGGCGCGCGCGCGGGAAGCCTCCCGCGAGGCGTCGAAAGCCGTCATCAGAAAATCCGCGGTGAGCCATCGTCTGAACCTACCGGGCAAACTGGCGGACTGCCAAAGCACGAACCCCGAATTCAGCGAGCTGTTCGTAGTGGAGGGTGATTCTGCCGGCGGAACCGCGAAGCAGGGTCGCGATCTGAAAATCCAGGCAATCTTCCCGATCCGGGGCAAGGTGCTGAACACCGAGGAACTCACCTTGGGCAAAGTGGTCGAGAACAAGGAGTTGGCGGATTTGGTCAAAGTCCTGGGCTGCGGGATCGGCAGGGAATTCGATCTCAAGAAGTTACGCTATCACAAAATCATTTTGCTCATGGACGCGGACGTGGACGGCTACCACATCAGCACGTTGCTGCTCACCTTCTTCTTCCGCCACGTCCCGGACTTGATTAAACACGGGCACGTCTACATTGCCCAACCGCCGTTGTACCGCATTGACGTGGGCAAGGCCGTGCATTGGGCGGGGTCGGATGAAGAGAAAGCACGCATTCTGGCTGGAGCCGATGGCAGAACCAAGCCGGTCATCAGCCGGTTCAAGGGTCTCGGCGAAATGTTTCCCCAGCAACTCAAGGAGACGACGCTCGATCCCGCCACGAGGAGGCTTCTCAAAGTCGAGTTGCATAATGAACTCGACACTGACCGCACCTTCAACGAACTCATGGGCAAACGCACCGAAGCTCGATACGAGTTTCTCATGGCCAACGCCGCCCTCGCCGACAACCTGGACGTGTAGCAGAACGAAAGAAGGGAGGGCGGACACGCAGGTCCGCCCCTACGGAACCCTGCGGGACGGCACGGGGGCCGCCCCCTACAATCCTGTCATCATCGTGTAGGGACACCCCCCCGTGGTTGTCCGTCAAACTGGCATACGGCCCTGCACGTTCACGTTGCGATTGACTGTCAGAGGCAGTCGCACGATAATGCCGGGACAGTCGCACACTGTAGAACGACCATCCAGAGTCACCCTCACCTCGACCGTTTCATCAGGACTTGACGAATCCCGTGCTTTGTCCTGAGGCGTGTGAGGCGGTAGAATTGACCTCCGATGAAGCCCCTCGAACTCGTGAAACACTACCATGAGCAGACCAAGCACGAATTCAACCGGTATGCCCGCGCGTTGGGGTACATGGACTGGGCCAACCAGCCCGATCCCTTCCGGCGTTATGAAGGCGCTCCGCTCTGCGCATTGCCGCTGCTCACGGCCGGCGACGACCCCGTAGCACCTTCTTACGAATCGCTCTTTGCTTCGCAACCAGTCCCTGTCCAACCCTTGACCCTGAACAGTCTTTCCCGATTCTTCGAATACGGGCTCTCCATCACGGCGTGGAAAGAATACGGGGGGAATCGCTGGGCGTTACGCAGCAATCCCTCCAGCGGCAATCTGCATCCGACGGAAGGTTATCTCCTGATCAGGGAGACCACTGATCTTCCGCTGAAGGCGGGACTCTATCACTATGCCCCCAAAGAACACGGCTTGGAGCACCGGTGGCATGGGTCGAACGAGGTGATCGAAGCCCTCCTTCAACCCTTTCCCGCGCAATCCTTTTTCGTCGGGCTGAGTTCGATCCATTGGCGGGAAGCGTGGAAGTACGGGGAACGCGCGTTTCGCTACTGCCAGCACGACATTGGTCATGCGCTGGGCACGTTGCGGATTGCAGGAGCCGTGCTCGGGTGGCGGGTTTTTCTGCTCGCCGGGCTTGATGACCGGACGATCGGAGCCCTGCTCGGCTTGAACCGGTTGCACGAATTCGAACGCGCCGAACCCGAATTGCCCGAACTGCTGTGTGTCGTCTGTCCCGCTCCAACGCTTCTACCTCCCCTATCCCCTCCTTACAAAGGAGGGGAACAAAGCGTAGCCATACCGCTCTTCTTGGATCAGGCGATTGCCAAGCATTGGGAGCAGGGAGACTGGCGCGGCAAGGCGAACCGGTTGAGCCGGGACAACCCTGTTCCCTGGGAAATCATTGATGAGGTGACCAAGGCATCCTGGAAAAGCTCGACGGAGCAAACTCAATGGGACGCCACAGTGGGCGTCCCCTACAAATCCGCACCGGTCCCGGAACGGGATAGAGAGGAACAGACGCTCCTACCCGAACCCCGGTCCGGCACTGTCTCCGCGCACCAGATCATCCATCAACGACGGAGCGCGGTGGCGTTCGACGGAAAAACGTCGATTTCTGCACAACAATTTTTCACAATGCTGGAGCGCGTCATGCCTCGCCCGGATCGACCGGTTGAACAACGGCCCATGCCGTGGGACTCGCTGCTGTGGGACCCCACCATCCACTTGGCCCTGTTCGTGCATCGAGTCGACGACCTCCTGCCCGGCATGTACATGCTCCTGCGAAACACCGACCCGGTCCTGAAGGCAACCTTTCAAGGGTGCATGCATCAGCAATTCGTCTGGACCGTTCCCGAGCAGTGTCCGGCATCGCTTCCCTTGTATTTGTTGGAGGACGGAAACGCCCAACAGATCGCCATGCAGGTAAGCTGCCACCAGGAGATCGCAGGCGCCGGTGCGTTTTCATTGGGGATGATTGCGGAATTCGATACCTCCTTGGAAAAACATGGACCGTGGTTTTACAAACGTCTGTTTTGGGAGACGGGGCTCATCGGGCAGGTGCTGTACCTCGAAGCGGAAGCGGCCGGGGTCCGTTCAACCGGTATTGGGTGTTTTTTCGACGATCCCGTGCATCGCGTACTGGGGTGGCATCCTGATACGCAATTTCAATCCTTGTACCACTTCACCGTCGGTGGCGCCGTCGACGATCCTCGCCTCACCACCCTGCCACCCTACGGTGAACTGCGCAAAGGAGGGCAGGCATAGGGGCCCACCCCTGCCAGAATGAACCATGGCGCCGGACGGGACGGCCCCTGTGCCGTTCCGCGGAAATAGCCCGCGACTCTTACAAAGGAGAGTTAATACAAAGCCCTCTCTCTTGCAGTCCGGCCATGGAATAGGATAGGGTACTCCCCGGCCAGGATGGCTGATAGTTCGTCGCTTCTGAGACAAAGAAAGCCTACTCTCCTTCGCGAGAATCGCCCAATACAAAGGAGGACACCATGAATCCACTCGACTCGATCCCCGGAACGATAGGCGCAGGATTCGTGCTGACCGTCGTTCTGTATTTTGTGGTGAAAATGCTTGTCTAGTTGTCTGCGAACTTTCTGACTTGAACTCAACCCAAAGAGGATAGACGATGGAAACCTTATTGGCATGGGGACATTTTCTGGCAGGTATTACTTGGATCGGCATCCTGTATTACTTCAATTTCATTCAAGTTCCCTTTCTGGGAAAAGTGACCCCGGAGACCAAGGCTGAGGCCTTTCAACACCTGGTCCCGAATGCGCTCTGGTGGTTCCGTTGGGGCGCCTTGGCCACGTGGTTGTTCGGAGCGGTTCTCCTGATGGACCAAGGCCGATTCGGTTCGGCCTTCGCCCTGCAGGGCCAGGATGCCGTCATCGGGATGGGAGCGTGGCTGGGCACCATTATGCTCTTCAACGTCTGGGGCATTATCTGGCCCAACCAGAAAAAGGTACTGGGCATCAAAGAAGCTTCGGCGGATGAAAAGAAGCAGTCCGCCCGCATGGCCTTACTGGCTTCACGGACCAACACGATGCTGTCCATTCCCATGTTGTTCTTCATGGCCTCGTCCGGGCACGCCTCCGGGCTGTTTTAAACGGATGATGCACAGGAAGGATCGTCACAGTTTCGTCATGCTTTGACATTATGCGGTCGCGTCGTCAACACCGTCTCCTTTTCTTCCTTCTTGCGACATCGTGGGGTTTCGCGTCGGGCGCGTGGGCAAACGGCACGGAAGGCTTGTTTGCCGGACTTCGCTTCGGCCATGAACTCGCCGAGATAGAGTATGCCAAAACCGTCCACTACAACGCAGGTGTCCTTCCCTCACATCCGGATGGCAGTGTGGTTGCGGGATCGGACCGCGCACGTGACGGATTCAACGCGTTCTCAGCAAACCTGGGCTATCGCGCGTTTGTGTCCGACCAGGTATATCTTTCCGGCGAAGTTGAAGGCGCGGTCTACTCCAACGCGATCCAGGGTTTTTTTGAAGGAACGTACACGGGCAACGAAAGACCTATTCCCTCTCAACACATCTTCCCTGGGGCCTGGAAAGTGGAAAAGAACCACAGCATCGGGTTTAACGCACGCCTGGGGTACGTGCCCCGGGGGCTGGCCTTTCTGGGCGAAGGCCGCTCGGTGTACCTGATTTCCGGAGTGAAATGGCTGGGCGCGACTTTTGAAGCCGCCATTGATAATGGTGGGGTTGGGGCTGACGCGATTCGCGGCATGACCCGCAAAACACGTGATGCCGTCCCCTGGCTCATCGGCGGTGGTCTGGAGTTCGGGAGCAGCAAGAATCGCGTTGACGTGCGCATCCACTATTCCAGTTGGAGTATGGATTACGCCAGCGGCGATGGATCACAGGAAGACAGCGCCTATGTGCCATCCACGTTCGACGTTGACGAGGTCGGCGTCTCCCTGGGGTATACCAGATCGTTTACCCTGGGCATGTAAGTTCGCGTGAACGACCGCGTCTGCCGCAAGCACCATCGTACCGGCTTCAGAAAGCGGACAAACCCGAAGCACGGCAGCGAGGTTAAATTGTCATCATGCGGGTCGGTCAGCCATTGCCGGCTCCGGTTCATTTCATTACATCACTTCTTACAAAAGAGGATCTTATGAGCAAGAGTCTCAAGGGCACACAAAGTCATGATAATCTCAAAGCCGCTTTTGCCGGAGAATCTCAGGCCAATCGCCGCTACCTGTATTTTGCGCGTCGCGCCGATATCGAAGGATACCCGGACGTCGGCGGATTGTTCCGTGATACGTCCGAAGCCGAAACCGGCCATGCCTTCGGCCACTTGGATTTCCTGAAGGAAGTCGGCGACCCCGCGACCGGTGAACCTATCGGGAGCACCGAATCGAACCTCAAGGCGGCTATTGAAGGCGAAACGTACGAGTACACGCAGATGTACCCGGGTATGGCCAAAACCGCTCGGGAAGAAGGCTTTGAGGAATTGGCGGAATGGTTCGAAACCTTGGCCAAGGCGGAACGATCCCACGCCAACCGTTTTACCAAAGGGCTGGAATCGTTAGGCAACGCGTAAAGTCCTGCTTCACAACCATGGAGGCGGAGTCGGCTGCCCTGCACGACTCCGCCTCACGTGGTTATCCACGTGGCGATCTTCATTGAAAAGCATTCACCTTATTTCCCCTGACTGGACGCGGGACGATCTCGTCCTGGAAACGAACCGCGTGTTCGACGTCTGCGACGGCTGCCGTCGCTGTTTCAACCTCTGTCCTTCTTTCAACACGCTCCTGGACCGGATCGACGAGTACGAGAGCGACGTTTCCCGGCTGACTGCCTCGGATTACGAACGGGTCGAGAAGGAATGTTATTATTGCAAGCTCTGCTACAACCACTGCCCGTACACGCCACCCCATGACTACGGGATCGATTTCCCGCGACTCATGGCCGCATGGAAGAAGCAACGAGTCAAGGAACAGGGCGCGTCCTGGCGCGATCGCCTGCTGACCAAAACGGACCTGATCGGCAAACTGGGAAGCATGACGGCCTCGCTGACCAACCGGATGCTCTCGACACCGTGGGTCCGGAACATGTTGGAGGCCATCATCGGCTTGCATAGGGATCGACGCGTGCTCGCCTTTTCCCGGGAAAACTTTCCCGCGTGGTGGCGCACACGGGGTCCGGCGCTGCAACCCGTGGTCCCCAAGCATAAAGTCGTCGTGTTTCCGAGTTGCCTGGTGAATTATCAAGCCACCGATATCGGAAAAGCCACGGTACAAGTCCTCGTGAAAAATAACGTGGAGGTCGTGGTGCCGGAAGGCCAACGCTGTTGCAGTATGCCGTCCTTTGATCTCGGCGATACCGAAACCATGGCGCAGACCGCCACGTACCATTTGCGATTGTTTTTGCCGTATCTCCAACAAGGATATGACCTCGTCGTTCCCACTCCCAGTTGTAGTCTCATGTTCAAACGGGAATATCCGTATCTGGTGCCGACGCGGGACATGGCCTTGTTGGCCGAACGCACGTTCGACGTCTGCGAATATCTGATGCGGCTCAAAAAAAACGGGGCGTTGTCCACGGAGTTCAGGCAAACGTCACGGCGCATCGCGTATCAGGTGCCCTGTCATTTGCGTGACCAGAACATCGGCTTTAAATCCAAGGAACTCATGGAACTCACGGGTGCCCGGGTCGAGGTGATTGAAAAATGTTCCGGCCACGACGGTTCATGGAGCGCCAAGGTGGAATTTTTCGATCAGTCCATGAAGATCGCCGGGAAGGCCGTCCGTGCGGTTTCCGATTGCGAGCCCGACCTGGTGGCATCGGATTGCCCTCTTTCAGCCCTACAACTCGATCAGGCGGGAGCGACATTGTCGAAACACGGAACCCAACATCCCATTCAAATCGTTCGCGACGCATACGATCTCCCATCATGAACCCGTTGACCCCATCCGATCTTCTCTCCCACGAGGACTATGAAGCCCGACGTGCGACGTTTCGACAGGAGATTATCGCCCTTAAAAAACGGCGCCGGATCGAGGTCGGCCCCTTGGTCACGCTGGTTTTTGAGAATCGACGCACGCTGCTGTTTCAAATTCAGGAAATGATTCGTGCCGAACGCATTTTCGATCCGTCGAAAATTCAGGATGAGTTTGACGTATACAACGCCCTGCTGCCCGAACCAGGCGAACTCAGTGCCACCGTGATGATCGAGATTACGACCCAGGAACGCATCCAAGAGATCCTCGACTCCTTCCAGCAATTCGACCGGCCGGACACCCTGGCGCTCACGGCCGGGGATCAAGCCGTGTTTGCCAACTTTGAAGCCGGGCACAGCAAGGAAGACAAAATCAGCGCGGTCCATTTTGTGCGGTTTGCGGTTCCGCCGGCTTTTGTGAACACGCTTGGCGAGGATGGGTCTCATGCCGGCATCAGGATTACCCATGAGAACTACAAGGCAGAGGCAGACGTCCCACCCGCCATGCGGGAAGAGTGGCTGAAAGACCTGCACTCCTGATTGTTTGTCATTTTTTCCTTCAACAGAAATTGACAACTGCCGGGATGGTGGTTATCATTAGCCGTCAAGAGGAAACTGTCCTGGATTTTCGGGAATCCGGAAAACACGATACCTATTCATTTCATATTTGATTGGAGGGATTTATGGTTACGATTACCCCAATTGCCGAAGAGAAAATCAAAGAATTAATCCACGATGAGGAAGAGGAAGTCGTCGGACTGCGGATCTACGTGAAGGGCGGCGGTTGCAGCGGCTACCAATATGGGATGTCCTTTGAATCCAAAATGGACGACGACGACACGGTGATTGAAAAGGGCGAGGTCAAAGTCATTGTGGATTCGCAAAGCGCCCCCATGCTGAGCGGCGCGGAAGTCGATTACGTCGACAGCCTGCAAGGCTCCGGGTTTGCAATCAAGAACCCGCAAGCGAAAAGCACGTGCGGTTGCGGGAGTTCCTTCAGCACCTGATCGCAGCCTCTTGGAGTTCAACAAGGCCAGGGTTCTTGCCTCTTCCAGGCGGAACTCCTGGCCTTTTTCTTAGGATCCCTTGCCGTTCATTCGAGCATGACACGATCGACTCTCACGAAACGCATAGAATTTTCCGCTTCCCATCGGTATTTCAACGCCGAGTGGGACGAGGAGCGCAACAGACGGGTCTTCGGTCCCTGCTCCCAGGAACACGGGCACAACTATTTGCTTGAAGTGACCCTTGGCGGACAGGTCGATCCAGTGACCGGCATGATTATCAATTTGTACGACCTGAAACACATCGTAACGGACGTGCTCGAAGAGTTCGACCACAAACACCTCAACTTCGATATGCCCTACTTTGAACGGCTCGTGCCCACCACTGAAAATCTGGCCTTGGTGCTATGGCGGAAATTCCGTGAGCGCCCCGAGACCCGGGACATTGCAGCGATACGGCTTTGCGAAGGAGAAAACCTGTGGGTCGAACTCTCTCAGCCGAATAACCCGGCCTCACAGAACAACGCGGAACCGACCGAGGCGCGACTGACTCGCCGGTATGCTCTGACAGTGCGGCGAGACGGCGATACTTCCCACGTGGAAACGTGGCCCCTTCTCCTGGACGTCATGATTCGAGGCCCGATAGACCCCGTCACGGGTCGCGTCACGAATATCGCAGCATTGGATGAGCAGGTCCAAGGGCAGATCCTCAACAACCTTGCGGACACAAATTTGTCGCGACTCCAGGAATTTGCCGACCAGCCGGTTACCCTCCCCACCTTGGCTAAAACCCTTTGGTCCAGGTTGCGCAACGTTGCCGATGCCCGTCTCGCACGACTCCGGCTCACGGATCACCACGACCTGACCCTGGACTACTCGGAATAAGCAGCCGCACTGCTAGAACTCTTTTCCCCCTTTATTTCCCTCCCCAACACTCAACATACTAAACACTGCTTTTGACAATATGGAATAATCTTTTTATATTAAACTTAGCGTTTAACAAAAAGCAGAAAATGATTTATAGTAAATGCAAATTTTACTATAAATCAGCCAAATGTTTCTAACTAAAGCTACAGTTTACGATGGAAAACCAATCCACAACCTCAACCCGGGCAGGACGATACGTCATCCAGGCGAACGGTTACCGGGCCTTCATTCCGGCACCATTGCCACCCAACCCACCCATTCGATTAACCGATGAGTTACAGGTGTTACTCTCCCAAGCCGACCGTGCCTTGGGCCGCCTCGACGGCTCTATCCAGACGCTCCCGAACCCCGATCTCTTCGTCCTCATGTACATCCGCAAGGAGGCAGTCCTATCGAGCCAAATTGAAGGGACACAAAGCTCGTTGCAGGACCTGTTGGCGGCCGAAGCCAAGGTCTTTTCGCCGAATCAACCACGAGACGTCGATGAAGTGGTGAACTACGTCAGTTCCATGAACCTGGGCCTCGAACGCCTCAAGGAGCTTCCGATTTCAACCAGGCTGATCCGAGAAATTCACGCGGAACTTCTGCAAGGCGTACACTGTTCTCGTTTTACACCTGGCGAGCTGCGAACCAGCCAGAACTGGATCGGCCCTGCCGGCTGCACGTTGAACGAGGCCACCTTTATCCCACCACCTCAGCATGAAGTGCCAGAAAAGCTAGGCGAACTGGAAACCTTTCTCCACACCGACACAAAACTGCCCTTGCTGATCAAGATCGGGCTGGTTCACGCCCAGTTCGAGACGATCCACCCGTTTCTGGACGACAATGGCCGAATCGGAAGGTTGCTCATCACCTTCTTGCTCTGCGAACGAGAGGTATTGCAAAAGCCAGTCCTCTACCTGTCCTGGTTTTTCAAGCGGCACCGCCAACAGTATTACGAGGAACTGCAAGCGGTGCGTGACAACGGGACGTGGGAGCAGTGGCTTGTTTTTTTTCTACGCGGCATCGTGGAAGTGAGCCGGCAGGCGACCGACACTGCTCGGCAGATCCTCACCCTGCGCGAAGAGCATCGTCATATTGTCACCGAACATTTCGGCCGCACCGCCAGCAACGGGCATCGCGTGCTGGAACATCTCTACCGACAACCTATCATTTCAGTAAGTAACGTGCAGGGTTTGATCGGGACAACCTACGTCGCAGCCAATGGGCTGGTTGCTCGAATGGTCGCAAGCGGTATATTGCGCGAATTTACCGGTCAAGCTCGCAATCGGCGGTTCGTGTACCAGAGCTATGTTGCTTTGTTCCACGACACCAAGTCGGAGGTGCAATGAATGATCACTGCCCTCAAGTATGCTGTCCTGTGCACAATGCCAACTCCTGATACTAAAGAAGAAAACTGAGAGACGAATAGTCAAATTATAAGAAGAGGAAAACCTAATGAATAGTAAACGTATTCTCATATTATTCATCATAGCTTATATGGCTGTAACTACCCCGGCAATTGCTCAAGATAACAACAGCGGGGCACCCATACCTAAAGAGGAAGCCACAGTTCTTCAAACAAATGAGCAAGAGGGGAAGGATGAGGAGTCAATATCATGGAGTCATCCATTGACTGTGACAGAATTTGGCCTGCTATTTGCCGTGCTCATTGTCATGCCGATTTATTCCTGCTGGGTAGGTAAATCCTGTGTGATCAAAGATGGAGGAAGGCAGCCTTCCCTTCCGAAACTTAAAGGGCTCAACCTCCCTGCAGGTTCGGTGCGGAGCATGATAGCATTGCTGATCGTTGGTTCTTTCGTAAATTTCTTGATTTTTGGTGGTCCGGTTTTAGGCGAATATTTTGATAAGATACTCGCCGCCTTCGGCACGCTTAGTGGCAGCGTCATAGGATTTTATTTCGGCAATCGGAGCGCGGAACCTCAAAACAGAAACGGCCAAGATGAGTAAGATTGATTTACTCCCGGAAGACATGATCGAATCGTTGGCAAGAGTACTCGGTGAGTGTGGCAGTGGATCAGCAATAACACACGTACTAAGGAGTCTTGAGCTGAACGACGACTCCGGAGAGTCTACAAAATGGAGACGCCTCCGTTGGGTCTTCACGGAAACTCAACGTCAGGATAGATGCTCCAATAAGGTGCTCGATTTTATTCAATCCATCCTCAGTCCTGTTCGATTCATTGGCAGGAACGAGCAATTCGAGAATCACCGTCAAGTACTGAACAACGTTTTAGCGTTCTCAGGACTTGAGTACGGATCTGATGGGAAGTTCAGGAAGTGCCAAGCTGCACAGACGATCACTGAGGCAGAGAAACGAGCAAAAACAATTCAAGCAAAGTTTCAAGGGCGGCGGGTCCACCCGGAAGTTCTCAAGTATTGTCGCTCTGAACTCATGCAGAACAACTACTTCCATGCCGTCTTCGAGGCAACCAAGGGGCTTGCGCAGCGTATTCGTGATTTGTCGGGAGTTGACGGGGATGGCACAGCACTTGTAGACCGTGTATTCCCAACCAACCATCCAATACTCGCGTTCAACACATTGCAGACCGAAACAGAGATGAGTGAGCATAAAGGAGTTGTGAATCTACTGAAGGGTTGCTTCACAGCTATCAGAAACCCTCGCGCACACGAACCGAGGATACTCTGGAGAGATGAAGATGACGTAGCGGACTACTTTACCTTGATCTCACTCTTACATCGAAAGCTGGATGATTGTGTACCGACAGGAATGAGAGTTTCTGCGTGACCTCTAACCTCAAGCCCTATCCCACCTACAAGCCATCCTGTGTAGCGTGGCTCGACTTGGCCGATGCCACGCCAGGGCAAGATTGACCACTTTTCCAACAAAACGTAACATTCATAACCACAATTTTGGAGAGGATGAGTGTATGCCATGGCCAGAGTCCAATTGGTAGTCCCTGACGAAGACCGCGACCGTTTCGTACATCAAGCGCGCAAGGAGGGTTTGACATTGAGCGCTTGGCTCAGAAACGCCGCCCGTGAACGGCTTGAGGACCGGCAACGCTTAGAGCTTTTCCAATCAACGGTGGACCTAAAAAAGTTCTTCATGGCGTGCGATACCTTGGAAGGTCCAGAGGTCGAGCCAGAATGGGACGAGCACTTGAGCGCAATCGCTGAGTCACGTCGGCGGAACACAGCCAAGCTCATCGGGAAGAGAGCGTAATGAATAAAATACTGGGTGACGCCAAGAGCATACGTATCTTGCTTGGAGGAACAAAATTCGCCATTGACTACTACCAAAGGGAGTATCGATGGGAGAAAAAACAGATCACCGAACTCCTCAACGACCTCTGTGACAAGTTTCTGGAAAGCCACGAGGCGAGCAATGAACGCAGCGCCGTTGAGAACTACGGTCGCTATTTTCTCGGCTCTATCATCATCAGCGACAAGGACGGCCGCAAGTTCATCATCGACGGTCAGCAGCGCCTAACCTCACTGACATTCCTACTCATCCACATCTACGGCCAGCTCGATCACGATGAACAGAAGAAGGAGATCGCGAACCTCATCTTCTCCTACAAGCTCGGCAAGCGTTCCTTCAATCTCGATGTGGAGGAGCGCACCGCTTGCATGGACGCACTCTTTACCGGACAACCTTTCGAGGAAAACGGGCAGCCCGAATCGGTCGTCAACATCCTGAGCCGCTACCAAGACATTGAAGGGCAGTTTCCAGACGCGATCGCGAACGAGGCCCTACCCTACTTCACAGATTGGCTAATCGAGAACGTCTATCTGGTCGAGATTACCGCCTATACGGACGCCGGGGCAAGAATGGCTACGAGGTGGAGCATATCTGGGCTGACAAACCCGAACGCCACAGTGACGAGTTCGATCACCCGACGGACTTCTCCGAGTACCGCAATCGAATTGGCGGATTACTACTTCTGCCTGAGAGCTTCAACGCCAGCTACAATGACAAGCCTTACAGCGACAAGTACGAGCACTACTATGGCCAGAACCTGCTCGCCCAGAGCTTGCACAAAAAGGCTTATGAGCATGATCCTGGTTTCCGGCGCTTCATCGATAGAACAGGGCTTCCCTTCCGATCTCATCCCGAATTCAAGAAATCAGACCTGGATGCCAGGCAAGATCTTTACCGAAAGCTTGCCGAGCAGATCTGGAACCCAGAGAATCTGCGGCGGGAAGTTGATCCATAGCCGCCAACTCCGTGAAGGTAACAAACCTCTGGGCCAGCGGTTCGGGAAAGTGCACATATGATTCTTCAATCAACGGCCCTTACCTCCAGTCAGAAAGCGCGATAAGATCGCGCTGCTACGAGTACCAAAGCAAAAGACGTTGGATCCTCGATGAATAATGTCGAGGATGACAGTAAAAGAAAAAACAGATTCCTCGCTTCGCTCGGAATGATAGATGACATTGGATCCCCGATCAGATCGGGGATGACAGGGGAAAAAGTGGGAAAGAAGCCCGGCGATCAGGAATCGGGCAGGTATTGCTTGATCAAGGCAATTAGTTCGTCTTCTTCGACTTTGCCTTCACGGGTCAGTAGGAGATTCCCGCGCGAAATAAGATAAGAGGATTTCTCGCATTCCGAAAGGCAGACAAGAGATAACTTACCCAGCCCTCGCTCAGATGTACTCGTCCCGCTTCGCTGAGACTCGACCGTAGCGTCACCATAAGCTTGTCATTCGCAGAAACCCCATCTTCGTCAAAAGTCAATACACAGGCAAGGAGTTTAGCTTATGAGAAAAATAAGAAAGGGGATTTCTTGTGCTGATTTGAGTCAGGTATTGAAGTGTGCACTTCTAAAAGACTACTGACAATGTCAACACACATGGTTGTCTCCACTGAAATTCCATGCTAGTCTCATACGAATATTTTAAGCTTCGTCAAGCAAAGCGTATCATCACCGTATTTTGTCATCTTATCTGGATGATTCTTGGCCCGATTGACCGCGCGCTGTATCCCTCCCTGTCCAAGTCGTCTATAGCAAATGCCTCTATCTTCCTCTAAGGCCGTTATTGCACTTGAACATGCAAGGGTAAAGGGACTGAGATACCTCAACGATGCTGTCCGGTCGGATGGTGCATGGCCTTCTGTTTGCACGGATTCTTCAGGGCAAACCAGCGAGGAATTTCCACCCTTTACCGCAGCACAAGGAAGTTTGGCACTGAAATCGTGTGATCTGCCTGAAGCGATGCAGCTACGGTCACGCACACATGGGTATATTCAGCAGCTTTGCGAATATCCAGGCATCTGGCGATACTGGCACACGTTGCCGCCCGATCTCGATGATACCGCTGTGTGTTCGACCGTTTTAAGATCCCATCCCTGGGTCATTTTAGGGTTAAACATCCAGCGGATCCTTGGGCTGCGTGACAAACAGGGCCTGTTTCGCACCTGGATGGTGACAACATCCGACTTTGAAGCTGAATGGAATACAATGGATCCGGTCGTCAACGCAAACGTCATCGCATATCTGGGTGACCACAGATTGACGCAACCAGCACAGCGCTGGATTGAGCAACTGGTTATAGATGGGCAGGAAGCTGATGCGCTGGTATTTTACCAAGAGCCGATGGATTTGTATTTAGCGCTGGCACGAGCAATATGCTGGGCACCACCTGCTTTCCGAACTTTAGAGACTGTCTTGGTCGAACGTATTTTGGCCCAACTGGATACAATACACGTTAGCAACCATGCAATGCGCATCGCTCAGGGAGTTGTTGCACTGGACATGTTGGGTGCGACTGTTGAATCATCGGTCGCGAATAGGCTCATAGCTCAAATTTTGGATAACCAATCCTCTCAGGGCGAGTGGGCAGGGCTCGATTTATGGCGTCTTTCACCTGAAGCCACCGGCTCATTCCGGTCTGAAGCATTGGCAACAGCCCTCTGTGTTGATGCAATAGGACGCTTGCTGATCTGGTTGCGATAGCTACTCCTGTCCTCACCAGGCACAGCCCAGCATTTTCGTCATGTCAGGCGCGCACGAACTCGGGCAGACCCTCCAAGGCATACAGTTCAGGATCGCAAGGAAGGAATCCATGAAAGCAACAGAGTGGCTGCACAATTCAACTCGTCCGTACACCTGATTATCGTCAACAAACATGGTTGTCTCCTCCGAAATTCCATGCTAGCATCATGCGGATATTTTAAGATCGTCGAGCGAACCGTATAATCCCCATTTGCTTGTATCATGCTCCCATAGTACACAGGTGCGTATGCGACGGGAAACCTTCTACTTGGAAAGGCCTATATTAAAGAGAGACATAAGGCATGGATATTGAACGAGCTATGGCGAAGGTTGCTGCTCTGGATTTCAGCAAGCTGAAACGAAAGCTTGAAACCACAGAGGGGTGGTCTAACGACGCTACAGGTGAGGCTGAGCAGCTTTACCGCAAGTTTCTCGCCCTTGTGATGGTCTACCCGGATAACACGCTGGGGCCTTCCCGCACTATTGACAGCTTCTGGCACGCGCATATTCTTGATACAAAGGCGTATACCTCTGATTGCGAGATGTTATTCGGGCAATATAGGCATCATTATCCTTATGGAGGTCCATATGGAGATGTGCTGGATAGGGCCATCTCGGATGCCGCTTATAAAACGACGTGTGATTTGTTTCTGAAACACTTTAATATTGTCCTGTAAACACGGGTCAATTGTGGCATCCCTATAAACTATCTCCAAGCTTGACATGATTTGGGCCATCCCTTCCTGATACCAGACTGAATGCGAATCCGGCGGCGAAAATACGCCGCACCACTCAACTCACCCGTACACCAGATTCTCTTTCAAGAACATTTAGATATCGCTTTCCAGGTTTTCTTGGTGACAAGCATGATTTAGGATCTGCAGCGAACAAAGCATTTCAAAGTTTTCAAATCTGTCTGACAAAGGATCAAGCAGGTGACTTGCTGGGGAGTCATAAAACCGTGACTGCTATGAACAAACTTTTTCACGTTGGCCCAAGCATTGGAGTAGCAGAAATCATGGACTGCGGGGCGGCCCTGCGCGATCTACCATCCTTGGTGCCAACCAGCCTTGTAAGCAGAATCGAATGGAAACATCTGGCAAAGCGCGTAGACGGCCTTTCAACGTCGATCCTCGGCTTTGAATTCCGTCTTGGCGAATCCGCTCCAAGTGCTGATCTTCTGCTGGGAATCATACCGGAAAGTATGGCTGAGCACGCTCATCTGTCTAAGGGTCAAGATGCACCCGAGGGTTCGTATGAAGCAGCTTTTACAAACCACATGGCTCAGGTGCGTAACGGTAGTTTTCCAGAAGCTGCCCTGATTACCATGACGATACTCGAATACGATGTGGCAGCAGCCCATGGCAAGCCATACCCTCCCCCTGCTATATTCCACGGAATTTTAACTCAGTCTCAACAGGAATCCGGAATCAGGGATGCACGTGCCGCGGGCCGCCTTGCTGCTGCAATTGCTGCTTCGATCGGACAACCTGAAGACGTGCAGGAAATCGATGCAGTTCGTGAGATGATTGCCGCGCTGCCGTCTACGGGGAGGCTGACATGGCTTGGTGCGATGCCGGGACGGGAGCCACGGATGATCCGGGCATTGTTTCAGGGCCTTGAAGCGGGCAACTTGATAAACGACCTGTATAGGATGGGATGGCCGGGTCCAACTGAGACTGCCACCAAAGTTCTCGAAATCATCGATGGCTGTTTCAAACATCTCACCGTGCAACTGGAGATATCAGCGCAAGGTGTACTGCCTAGGCTAGGCCTTGAAGCTTATGTGCTGAAAAAACCACGCTCTTCAAGCAGTTTCGCGAATTGGGCTGCTGCACCAAACTCCGCCCCTTGGCGTCCCCTGCTTTCCCGATTGGAAAATGCAGGCTTGTGTCTGTCATCAAAAGCGCGGGCACTGTTGGCCCTTCCGGGTCGGGAGTATGTTTTCGAAGACGGAATCTTTGAAGTACACAAAGGTATCAACCACATCAAGATTTCTATCGAAGGGAATCAGGCGTGCACTGCCAAGGCCTATGCCGGCATGCTGGTCCGTCCAATCGGAGTCTAGTCTGACTCTAGATTTGTTTACATTCTAGGCCGTCGGTTTGACGCCCTGCACCATTGATCGCCGCAAAATTCGCCTATTAGATGTCATAGCGAAATTTGGTATTGCCCGATGGATTAGGCATCGGTTATCCCACATCAGCACGTCCCCTTGGCGCCAATGATGGGTGTAGATAAACCGATCCTGTGTGGCGTGCTTCTGCAAACTGCGCAGTAACCGATAGCCCTGGTCTGGCGGCTGCCCATTGATATGAGTGGCATGTATATCAATAAAGAGTAGCTTGCGACCAGTAGAGGGATGCGTGTGAATGAGCGGATGAGAAACAGTTGACTGCGACTTTTGATCCTTCACAGTTTTCAAATCGTATCCGACTTCACGCCGAACTTTTTCCGGGACACCCCGGTTGTACACTGCACTTAGGTTAGCTAGGCGCCTTTTTGTTTTGTTGTCGAGCGCGTCGTAAGCAAGATAAAGATTTGAAAACTGTGTATCACCTCCACACGCAGGAATTTCCAAAGCATGCAAGATTGTTATCAGTGCAGGTTTGGATAAGTATGACTTGTCAGTATGCCAGAAAAGGTTGTGGTCAGTAGGCGGGACACGGACTGGATTACCTTGAGCATCAATGTTGGCAACTACGTGGAGGGGAGGGGTGACGTCACCATTTCCTGAAATCCCGTTGTCCTCCTCAAGTGGGCCAAGGCTAGCTGTGAGCCTGTATTGTGCTTCCCGTGACAAACACTGATTTCGAAAGACCAAAACCTGGTAGGTATCCAGCCAGCCCATCACCAACTTGATACTCTGTGGAGAAAGGGACGCGGCAAGATCCATCCCTTCGATTTCGGCACCTGCGACAGTTGACAGTCTCTGCAGTCTTACGCCGTGGCTGGAGCAGGTCTTGTACTCCAAGCAATCTTGTGAGTGTTCATCCAATTGATGCACGGGCTCAGCCCAAAACCTTACTCCAGTGTTGACTCCTCACAACTGCCTCACACTGCTCCAGCCACAAGCCGAGAAAAAAGTTGCTTCTCTTGGTGTCTTAGCCGCTATGCTAAACTATGCTAAAGCGTGTTAGGCCCAGCATCCCCCTCCACCAGCTACAGATCGCAAATCTTCATCCTCCAAACGGGAAGCCGGAGGCAAAATGAGATGAGCTTCCGTTGCACTTTGTTCATGTACCTTGATAGAGAAACCTTCGGGCAAAGTGACTCCAAATTCACCTTCAACAGCCTTAGTCGGGTCCTTAAGCAGTAGCTGTCGGAACTCATTGTCGGTTGCTGCCTTTTCCACAAGACGCTCTCTAGCTTCATTTGAACTTATCATGTCTTTGTCCTCCCAATAAAAAAAGAGTTTGTACTAAATCGTGAACGATTTGTAATTACCAATGCAATTACTAGCACAATTGTAAAATTCATCTGAGATATAGTCAACAGAAATTTTCTCTCTTGTAAATTGAATTGCATTACTTGAACGTTCCGGATTGGATGAGAGGCGGTCGGTATCGAGCCAGTTGGTCGCTTCGTCAAGAAGTGAGCCCAAGGGGACATCACATCATGCCCTCGATCGCCTTCCCGGCTTCCCCCCCCATCCCGTAGCAGTGGAAACGAGAACATTCAATCTCTTCACGGACATCAAGAGTTTTCCTTCGATCGAAACTTGGCTCTCAACCCGTTACTCTCAGCACAATAAATTCTTGACATTGTTTTACATTCGTATTATTTACGATAATATACTGTTAAGTCTAATATTATTTATGCGCCCGTCATGCTCATAATCCTCACCATCGCCGTTGTTTTCGGGTTGTCCGGGTGTTCAACGCCTCTCATTCCTCTCACGCCGGGTTCCGTCACACCACAGGACAATTCGCATCGAACGCCGGCCCTCGCTCAGAATCAACAGGTGTTGTGCCGCACAAACAGTCATCTTTACCCCTGCATCATCACTTCCCCAAAAACGCCTCTCACGCCAGCTTCCCGGGCGACCGTCGCTCCTTCTGGCGGAACCTCAATGCCACCACTCATGGCTCATCATGACCCACTAGAGACGGAGGCACACCTGGCAGAACATGAAAACATTACGATCCGGCTCCAGGAAATTACATCGACACTCGGGCACCTTCTCGCCAATCTGTCAGGGCCTGAATCTCGGCATCCGCTGCCTGACCAGACCAAAGCGCCATCCGACCTCACCGGCAAACATGTTTTTGACCGGGGAGGTCAAGGTCGTGACCTCCAGGATTTACCCTCTCAAAACTCTGCCCAAGATTTAGATCGTTCAGTTCCAAAACGGAAGCTTAGGGTCAAGCTCCTGGCGTCCGTTTATTTCTCCTCGAACAGTACCGAACTCCCGCCCTCAGAGAAGATTGTTTTAATCGATCTTCTACCTTTAGTCCACGACAAACAACTCCTGTTTGTTGGCTACTCCGACCGTGCCGGTGACGACAATGCTAATGCCCGCTTGTCCTACAAGCGGGCGCGGGTCGTCAAAGCCTTCTTTGCACAAACCGGACACGACCCGGGCAAGCTTTTCGCCGGAGGGCGGGGGGCATGCTGTTACAAAACCGAGGGAAACACCCCTACCGGACAGCGACAGAATCGGCGCGTTGAAATCTATCACACCCTCGAACGGCTTCGGCTTCAATCGCCACCTTTCATCAAGGAGTAATACCATGAAAGTCATCCACCTTTACTATTTTTTCTTTTTTCTGTTCTTCTTCCTCATCCCTGCCACCGCCATTGCGGCTACGACTGGGGGTGACTTTGAAGACCTGTATGACTTCTTCTTTGAGGCCGCCACCGGGTATCTCGGCCGCGCCATTGCCATCGTCGGCGGCCTCATGGGTCTCGGCGTCGGGGCTGCCACCGGCAAACCCATCCCGGCCTTGATGGGTGTCGTGCTCGCCGTCTTCGGGACACTTGGTCCCACGTTGATCAATAACCTGTTCGGCAGCGCGACGATCTAGTCATGGATAACGAGAACCTGGAAGATTACTGGATTGGCCGGAACCTCGACGCTCCCCAATTATTTTTCATGTGGGAAGCCGATCGCGCGTATTTTGCGATGCTATGGGTCCTGGGCGGCATGCTTCTGGGCTCGACGGTTCTCGGCGTCGTGGCGGCCATGATCTTTGGACGCCTCTACGCGCGGATCAAAGAGGAAGGGGGCAAAGGACTCTTGCCTCGTATCCTGTACTGGCACACCCCCTCTTCTTTATGGCTTTCTCCCTATCTGCCATCCTATGCACGGGAATTCCTCGGACGGTGAATAAGGAAAAATATCTTTCAGCGCTCACCAGCGCCAACTATAAAACCGCCGTCTGGATGCTCGTTGCCGGCGTCCTCCTAGTGACGAATCTCCTTCAAGCGCTCTTTCTCTTCACCGCTGATCTCACGGAAAAGACCATCGTTGTTCCTCCTGATCTCGTCAAGCCGTTTTCCATCCACAAGAGCGAGGTCAGCCCCGCCTACGTCGAGCAGATGACCCACTATCTCAGTCAGCTACTGCTCACCTACCACGACGACAATGTTGCGGCTCAATTCGACTCCGTCCTTCGACACGTTGACCCCGCGACTTACGCACATCTCAAAGCCGAATTCCATGCGCAAGCCGAGCGCGTCCGGCGCCACCTGATCGGCTCCGTGTTCTATCCCATGGGCATCCACGTCGCCAAACTGACTGCCACCATCAATGGCGAGCTCGTCAGTATGATTGGGCAAAAAATCGTCTCGCGCAAACAGAAGTATTACCAATTCGCCTACGCCTACCGGAACGGCTCATTCTATCTGGTGAAATTCCAGGAACTCGAAAAGGGGCAGGGAGAAGAACTCAAGCCCATTGAACCCAAGGAAGATGAGGAAGTGACCCTCTGATGATTCGTCTTGTCCTCCTCTGTCTCTCTACCCTTCTGCTCTTTCCTGGCGCAGCAGCCGGCATTCAGAATTTCACGGTCCGTGACGGTGCCAGTATCACCGCCATTATCTCGTCACATGAACTTACCCGGGTTACAGTCGCCGGCAGCCAACGCTTGGAAAAGGTCTGGGCGCCGGCCGGGACGTTATGGGTCCAGCCCGATGAGGCACAAGGCGATATCTTTATCAAGCCCGTGGCCGGCGCTCCGGCGACCATGAGCTTCTTCGTCCGTGACGGTGCCGGTGGCACGTATACGATCATCGCCCAGCAACGCGACGTCCCATCTGAAACGATTCTTCTGAACCCCGAGTTGCCGGCGCGTCAGACGAATCCGCACCACACCAGACGGCAGTCTTTCTCCTACGTCCAGGAAATCAAACGCCTCATGCTCGCCATGGCGCTCGATCGGGAGACCAAGGGGTTCACGAAAGACACACACGACATCCCTGTGCCGCTCTGGAAGGAAACCCGTATCGTCCACACCAGCACCTATACCGGCTCTCGCTTCATCGGCCAAGTCTATGAAATCGAGAATCTCACCAGCCAACCGCTCACTTTCCATGAGCAGGAATTTCTTGCCTTCATTCCCGATACCCGAGCGGTCGCCCTTCGCCACTTCACGCTCCCTGCGGGAACATCCACGTCGCTCTATATTGTTCACGACAATGCCATGAGGACCGAACCATGAGACTGCTGAGTGCCAACGAAACAAAACGTAAACAAATGCTGCTGGCTGGTGGCGCGGGCGTCGGCTTCGTCAGCCTCCTCGTTTTCGGCCTTTGGTTCACCGACCCCAATAAAGATGAGCCCTCCCTCCGCGAAAAGCAGCGCGAAAAAGCAGCCGAAGTCACCAAAAGCTTCCGGACCAAGAAGGCTGTCTCGGCTGAGGAAACCTGGATTGCCAAATCGGAAGAGAAAATTGCGGAGCTTGAAAATAAAAACCGTGACATGACGACGGCCATGAGGAACATTCAGACCAGCCTTGCTGAACTCGGCATCGACGCCGGTGCTCTTGCCAAACAATCGCAAGCGAAGCCGGGGGAGCCGGCGCCGGAAGAAGAAGCCGGTCTCCCGCCCGACCTGAAACCCAAACTTCCCGATCCTCTTGCGCTGTTAAAGACGCCCGAGCCATCGACGGTCAATCCACCTCTTCCGGCCATACCGACCCTTCCCAGCCCCTTGCCACCGGGACAGGGCACGCGCTTGATCCCGCCGATCCAGGACTTCGCCGGCCAGCCTGACAAAACATCCCCTCAGCAACAACCCGGCGAGATTCACATGGTCACTGTAGGGAATCATCCAGCCGGAGCCGGCGATGCCAAGAACGTCAAGCAATATATTCCCGCGGGAAGCTTTGCCTCAGTCCGTCTCCTCTCCGGGGTCGACGCCCCCACCGGGGGTGCCGCCAATGCCAATCCTATTCCCGTTCTCCTTCGGGTGATGACTGATGGCACGCTCCCCAATTTCTTTCATTCGAACGTGTCAAGCTGCCACGTCGTGGCCTCAGCCCACGGCGAAATATCCAGCGAGCGCGCTCACATCCAGCTTGAGAGAATCTCCTGCGTGCTCCTCAATGGCAACGCTATCGAAACTCAAGTGAAGGGCTATATCACCGGTGAGGATGGGAAGGCTGGTATGCGAGGACGCCTTGTCTCCAAACAAGGCTCCCTCATCGCGCGCTCGCTCCTGACGGGTCTCGCTTCCGGCTTCGGGAGAACGCTCCAGCAGCAGTCTCAGCAACTCGCAACCAATCCGCTCGGGGCTGTGGCGACCGTCAATCCCAACCGTGTTCTTCAAGCTGGGGCGGGCGCCGGAATCTCCACTGCGCTCGAGAAAATTGCCGACTATTATCTCCAGCGTGCGAATGAAATCTACCCGATTATCGAAATCGCCGCGAACCGCGAAGGCGAAGCCATCCTCCAGGAAGGCATTTCTCTCGATCAACCCATCCTTCACAATACTCGTGAGGAAGAAGACCTCTCATGAAACTTCTCCTTCTCAGCGTCTTCACCGGCCTGGCGGCTTGTGGGCCGACATACACCTGCGGGGATTTTCCGGACGCCGTCTGCCAATCGGTTTCAGAAACCTACGATCAGACCCGGGACGACGCGGGGCAGGACTCTCACGCAATTCCCACGCCCGACCCTCCCGGCCACGGCATCCTCACCACGCCGGATATGGCGTCTTCGCCAAAGGATGCTGGCTTTGGTGAGCCGTTCCTGACGCAGCCACGCCTGCTCAGAATCCTGCTGACGCCTTGGGAGGACAAACAAAAAGATCTTCACGCCGGCGGGTACGTCTATATCCGTCTGGAGGAATCCCAATGGGTGATACCCAGATAAGTTCATTTCAAAAGTTAAAGGCCACCATCGACCGGTTCACCAATGTCGTCAAGATGTCGCTCTTGAGCGACGTCCCGCCTGGCGTCGCCTGGCAAAACGGACAGGCCCTCCCGACCGCGGCCCAGTTCCGCGCCCTTTCGGAGCGCTACCCCCTTGCCACCGTGTTTCCGTATGAATCCCATGACCCCGAAACCAATCTCTATTACAACCACGACACCGTCGGGTTCATGCTCTACACGAACCCTGCCACGGGCCTCGGGGTCAATGAACTGAAAATCCTCAACCAGTTCTTTGTGCAGCAGCACAGGTCAGATGCGCTCATTCAAATCTCCCTGATTGCGGACAATAATATCGACGAGATCCTCCAGTCCTGGTTTGATCTTAAGAAAAATAGCGCCGGCACGTCCAATCATCATATCTTTGCCACGCTCGCTCAAAACCGTCTCGATTATTTCCTCAAAGGGAAGTGGAATTCTCTGTTCCAGGACCAGGCGTTCTTGGTCCGCAATTTTCACCTCATCATCTCCTACACGATACCCGGCAAGCACGATCTTTCCGAAGATGATCTCAGCTACCTCTTGAAGACGCGGGAAGCCATCCAGGGCACGTTGAAATCCGCGCGCATGGATTCCGTCAGTCTTCACCCTGAGCGCTTCATCAACATCATGAGCAGCATCCTGAATCCCACGCATGAGCCACGGCCGACACTCACCTACGACCCCGACAATCTCCTCAATGCTCAGATCGTCGATGGTGACACGGCCTTGCTCATCGACGCCGGCACCGGGAGCTTCGTCCATAACAATTCCGCCTACACCATGCTCCCTTTTCACGTCAAACAGTATCCGCAATATTGGGCGGGCTTTAACAATACAAAGCTCCTCGGCGACCCCACGAATAACATTCTTCGGCTTCCCTGCCCTTTTATCATCACGATGACCGTCAATATTCCCGATCAAATCTACATTAAAGGGAAGATCAAACGGCAGAGTGCCCGGGCCACTCAGATGGTGGACTCGCCAGCGTCCAAATACGTCCCGCAGTGGAAGGATAGAAAACGCGACTGGGATTACGTCAATCGGAAGGTTGAAGACGGCAATACATTGCTCGAGGCGTCCTACCAGATTCTCCTCTTCACGCCTCAGGGGCGAGAGCAGGGCTGCGAGCAGTCCCTCAGGGGGCTCTACAATTCCTTCGGCTGGCTCCTGTCACGCAGCCGCTACAGCCCCATGCACGCGCTCCTTGGGGCCTTACCCATGGCGATCAATACTGAATGTAAACGTGCGCTCAAAATGTTCGGGTACTTCCAAACCCGGTTGTCCTGGACTTGTACCAATATCGCTCCTTGGATTGCCGAGTGGAAAGGCACACAAACCCCGATGATGCTCTTTACCGGCCGGCGCGGGCAGCTTACCTATTTCGATCCCTTCGACAATACCCAGGGGAATTACAATCTCGCGTGTTGTGCCACCTCCGGGTCCGGCAAATCCTTCCTCACTCAGGAGTGGGTCTGTAATTGTCTTGGTGCCGGGGGCCGCGTCTTTATCATCGACGCCGGGCACAGCTACCGGAATCTCTGCCGGCTGCTCAACGGCACCTACATCGACTTCGGCGACGATCACCTCGAAATCCGCCTCAATCCTTTTTCCTTTATCAACGCGGATGACCCGAAACATTTCGCCGAGCAGGTTCCCCTCATCAAAATGCTCGTCGCGCAGATGGCCTCTCCGGACGCGCCCCTCACACCCGTTCAGAAAGGGCTCCTGGAGCACGCCATCTTGCACACGTGGGAGGAACATAAAAATGCGGCCACGATTACGCGGATTGTCGGGGCACTTGAAACCCTCAATGAAAACGACCCGGGTCTCCAGCGCCAGGCCAAAGATCTTGCCGTCATGCTCCAGTCCTTCACGAAGACCGGCATGTATGGCGCCTACTTCGAGGGGACCGCGACCGTTGACCTCGACAATCAATTCGTCGTGCTCGAACTCGATGCGCTCAATGCCAAACCCGACCTCCAAAGCGTCGTGCTGCTGATCCTCATGCTTCGGATCACTCAAGTCATGTACCTGTCGAAGAATAAATCCCAGCGCAAGCTCTGTATCATCGACGAAGCTTGGCGGCTCTTGTCCAAAGGACAGGCCGGCGACTTCATCCAGGAAGGATTCCGTGTGGCCCGCAAGCACGGCGGCAGCTTCATGACCATCACCCAGCGCCTCTCGGATTATCATAGTTCGCCGACCGCCGAAGCCGCACTCAGTAACTCCGATTACACGCTCTTCTTGCGACAAAAAGCCGATGAACTCGCGCTCGCGGCCGAGAAGGGCTGGCTGGATAAACACAACGGCAGCGTTGACCTTCTGCGTTCTCTCGAAACACTACAAGGTAAATATTCTGAATTGGTGATCCAATCGCCGAAAGGCTTTGTCCCCGTCCGTTTCATCGTGGATCCACTTACGGAGAAGCTGTTTTCGACGAAAGCCAATGAAGTTGAGGCGATTCAAACGGCCTTAGCCCATGGCCGTAATATCATGGACGCGGTCAAGGAACTCAGTGAAAAACAACAACGATAACACCGACACGCCGCGGTCGCCAGAATGGCACGAGATTCCGTTTCTTCCCGTCTTTATGTGGCCGGCCTATATCCTGGTCGCAACAATCTGCTTACTGACTTTGTTTCTGGCGAGCGCGTGGCGCATACCCATTTACATTCAAGACTTCTTTTACGTTCTCTCCCACTATTGAAAAGGACACCATGACTGCTGAACCCACAAAAACACAGGAAACTCAAGGGACGCCGGCAACAGCGGCGCCACCACAGCCACAAACCCCAAAAGCGATACCGGCAAGCACGATGAGTACCACAAAACTTCTTGGTTTCGCCTTCTTGGCCGGCGCGTTCGCCGCCCTGCTCGTCATCGCTATTGACTTCGTCGGCAAAGACCCTCCGGTCCGATTCGGCGTTGTCAATATCCAGGACATTCTCGAGCGCCACGTCAAAGATTATGCTGCACGCAATCTCACCAAAGAACAGCAACAAGAAGCCGCCGCGACTTTCTCGAAATCTCTCGAATTCGAGATTCGCCAGCTCGCCAAGAAGGAACGTCTCCATCTTCTGGTCGCACCGGCGGTCCTATCCGACGTGCCCGACTATACCGGATACATTGAACATCAATTACAGGTGCCTGATGGCCTGTAATCTGACACCACTACAAATTCAACGCATACTCCGCTGGGGGTTCGCCGGCGTCTTTTTCATTACAGCAATTTGGGCGCTTTCGTTCTTTTATCTTATCGGCTTCAATACGACCAATAGCTTGCCCGGGTACGTGTACCTGGTCATCAGGTATCACCACCCCGCAAAAAACGAGCTCGTTGCGTTCCATCCGCCGCCCAATGACTTTTATCCGCATCGCTGGTTCATCAAATACGTGAAAGGAGCAGCCGGTGACGTCATCCGCTGGGACGGCCGGATTTTCTCTATCAATGATCAACCGCTGGGTTCAGCCAAAGTTCGTTCTGAAAACGGGATCGCGCTGGCGCGCGGAACCGAAGGGCAGATCCCTCCTAATTATTATTTCGTCTGGAGTGAACATGCTGACAGTTTCGATAGCCGCTATGCACAAATCGACTTGGTTCATCGTGATCGCATTATCGGCCGCGCTTATCGGCTCTTCTAGCCACGCGCGTGACCTGGGGGCCATCGGCCCCTCCTATGCGATCCCTGAGCGCAATCTCCTGGACGTGATCCAGGAGCGTCTTAAGGAGCGCATGAAAGACGGATTCCTTGAAAAACAGCGCCGCAAGCTCACCGAACGTTCCAAGCAGTACATCACGCGGCCTCGAGGCCTCCCGCTTCCTCGAACGCAGACATACCGAGCCTACGATGTCAGCCTGGAATTCGTCACCACTGAGGCCATCACCGACGGCCATGGCCGTGTCCTCTACCCGGTGGGCACCCGCGTCAATCCCTTGGTCTTTCAGTCGCTCACGAAAATACTTTGCTTCGCGGATGGAGACGACCCCGACCAGGTCAAGTGGCTGAATCGCCACTGTTCGGATCCTCTGAAACATAAACTGATCCTCGTCCAGGGGGATTATCCGAAAGTCACGGAACAACTTAATCGGCGTCTGTACTTCGACCAGCGCGGGTATCTCGTTAATCGTTTTGAAATCCAGGCCGTGCCGGCGACGGTCCGGCAAAAGGAGCACGTACTCTATGTTGAAGAAATCCCGATCCGCTAGCGACGGTCTCTTCCCCGTCGCGGCACTCATCTTCCTGATCACTCTCGTTCTCGTGCTATCCGCTCCGAGATCTGCCCGGGCGGCGCCGTGCAATGGCACATTCCCCAATCCCATGACGGATATCTGCTGGTCCTGTCTCTTTCCCATGTATATCGGGCCTGTCGAAGTCGCCTTCGGACAACCCAATAACGGCGACTCCGCGCCGCCGCTGCTCTGCACCTGCCCCGCGCCGCCGCCGCTTTTTATCCGAATTGGAATTGGCTTCGCTTTTTGGGAGCCTGCCAGAGTCGCAGAAGTCGTTAGAACTCCCTTCTGCTCACCAACCCTCGGCGGCACGATCCTTGCGGATCTCAATGTACCTCACGGCACCCACCATGAAGGCCAGGGTGGAGAACAGGGCAATGCCTTCTATCAAATCCACTGGTTCCAGTATCCCGCGCTTTCCTGGCTCGGTATGGCGCTCACGGCCGTTATGTGCTTTACCTCCGAACCGTTCGACCTCGCCTATATGTCCGAGCTCGATCCCTTGTGGGATGACGACCAGTTGACCTTCATCCTTAATCCCGAGGCGATCCTCTTCAGTAATCGCATCGCTCAAGCCGCGTGTATTGCCGATACCATCGCCGCTCGCCTCAATTCTTTTGGCCTCGACAGTCTGTTCTGGTGTTCCGGATCACAGGGATCCGTGTATCCCCCCTCCGGCAACCACGCCAATCATACCGGCGGCGTCGATTCCAGTCTCGCCATCGTGCATAAGCACGTCTTCAAAATGCACCGACAGCTTATTGCGCAGGACACGTCGACAAGCGGCGCCATGTGCGGTCCGCGACCACAACCGATTCTGCGGAAAAAGCAATATAAACAGCAGATGCTTTTCCCAACCCCACAAACCGACCAAGGCTACGGCTTCGGCGCACCCTCAATCTTATGGGGTGCCGGCCGTGAGTATCCGTATAAAGGCGAGGATTTCTCTTACCTGATCTGGAGGAAACGCAAATGCTGCGCGTTCTGAGTTCCTTTGCGTCTGGCGAATTCCGAGGCATACGCGCCACGGCCTCATTGAAGCTCTTCTTCATCCTCCTCTCCATGCCGACGTGTCCCGCGTTCTCACAGCCTGCCTACCAAGAACCCGGTCCGGCAGCCGTAGAGCATCAGCGACAACAAACGAACCGCGCCCTTCACGACGCCCAAACACTCTTACGGGATGGAAGTCTCACTGAGCACTTACGTTCGACTGCCGACGCTCTTGGTCACGCATACGCACCAGGGCGCGGTTTTAATTTCACGCTCCCAGGCAGCCTCTCACAAGGCTACCCCTTCATTGATGAGCACGTCGGCCGCGCCGCGGCGTCTCAATCGCCGCGGCCATCTTTCCTCGACGAACGGATCAGGCCCTTAGTCCTCATCAGCTTCGGTATGCCCGATAGTCAGATTCGCAGCCTTCTCCACGAAGCCCATCACCTCAAGGCCGCTGTCGTCATTCGCGGCTTGCTTAATGACGACTGGGGCTCCACCATGAAAAAACTTCACGACCTTACGTCAGAGGGACTTGCCGGGGTGAGCATCGACCCAACCACGTTCACCCGTTTCAATGTGGCTCGCGTCCCGACGTTTATTCTACCCCTTGAACGTCTTGAACCGTGCACACCTTCAAGCTGCGCCCCTGTCAAACACGTTCGCGCTACCGGGTCTGCTTCTCTCTCCTATTTTCTCAACTTTGTCACTCGAATCGGAACTCCGGAAGAACGCCATAAAGCGCGCAACTGGCTGGCTGCTCACAAAGGAGGACCGTCATGATTGTCTTCTTCGCCAAATTTTACATCGCCAAGTTCTTTATCCTTTGGCTCCTTGTCTTCGCGGCTCATTCCAATGTCCTCATCGCCGGCAGCATGGACGATGCCATTCAAGACGGCAAGAATTTCGCCGTTCAAGAAAATGCCACGATCCGCGACGTCCCGCAAAATCTTGATCCCGACACCATGCCCAATTACCAAGGCACGAATATTCCTGAAAAGAATTACTACTCGGCCGGTTCCGCCCTTCAAAGCCAGGCCCAATCTCATGCAGCCTCAGATCCCAATGCACAATACATCACCAATGCCAGGACCACCCGGCCAGCCCATATCGTCGATCCAAAAACAGACCCTCTACTTACACATAAGCCGGCCAATGAGATTCGTATGACTGCCCTTACGCAAACCTATACCGGTTGCGATTCCGTCAATATACCCAATGCCTCCGTCTCTGTCTGCGGCAGCCAACTCATCTGTCCGGATGGCAACTGCACGGCGGGCGTTGGGCAGACCCACACGCCCTCTACGGCGGGCTTCGCCCGATCTGCCTCCTATCTCTCGGTCCTTCAAGAAATGACGGAAACCCTCGACACCAGTACCCTCGAAGTCTTTCGTGGAGAAAATAAACGATGCAAAGACAATAATTTTGGCTTCTTCACCTGCTGCCAAAATCCCAGCAATTCTCAATGCAATGCTATGGAACGCGAACTTCGCATCGACCGCGACGAGCAACGCACCCACTACGTCGGTCGCTATAAAAATTGCGACGTCCGGCTCCTCTTCTTCTGTGCTCTCTGGCGGGACTATAAATCCTATTGTACCTTTCCCTCGAAACTCGCCAGGATTGTCGTTGTTCAAGGACGCGCTCAAATTGGCAAAGCCTATGGCGGTCCCAGAAATCCGGATTGCTCGGGCTTCACGCTCCAGGAGCTCCCGACCGTCGACTTTGAATCTATCGACCTCTCTGAATACCATGCCGACGTCATAACCGAAGCCAATGCCGGAACGACGCCGGCTGTCGTCGATGCCGTCGATGACATTAAAACCAAAATCGAAGACCGGCATCAGGAGCTTCAATGACCATTCCCACGCTTCTCGCCATCGAGTTTACGTGCTTTTTCGTCATACTGCTTCTCTCAGAATTCCGCTGGAGAACTGCATCTCTCATCATGTTCTTTTACCTCGTTTCCATCTTCGGCGCTCTCATGTTCGGCACTTTCGCATACGCCAAAGATTCCACTCCGCTAGCTTCTTCTCCCGGGAAACGCTCCACTGCGCTCTTCCCTTCGTACTACGAAGAAGCTGGCCGTGGGCGGCATTGGTACCAAACCACGCCACCGCCACCGGAGGAGCAAGAACCGGAGCCAGAACCGGCCCCTCCGCCTCTTCCGGTGCCGGTGCCGCCCACACCACGTGAGATCCTTCAAAAACAGGGAGAAGCCTGGGAAGACGCGCTGGCTCGTGCGGTCCTGCATCCCTCTGCAGAAAACTATCTCGAGTACTTGCGGCTCACCGCCGCGATTCAAGCGCAAGCCCAGCAGTTCGCTACGGGGTTCAGGCAAGCCATCTGGAGCGCACCCGAGTATGACTATACCCTTGTAAATCCCGTTCGCGCTGAGGCCATTTCCGCGAAAAACCAGGTCGCGCTTATTCAGGAGACGGCCGACCTAACCGCATTGGCCGACAGGTATGGCTTGGTCTTCTTCTTGCGGGGCGATTGCCCCTATTGTCAGCGTTTCGCGCCGATCCTGAAGGCCTTCGCCGACGCGCACGGCTTCTCCGTACTCCCTGTGTCACTTGACGGCAAGGGATTACCGGAGTTTCCGGAGCCCCAGCACAACGCCCTCTTAGCGTCGAAGCTCCAGGTGGACGTCGTCCCGACTGTCTTCCTGGTGGACCCGGTCAGGGATCAACTCCTGCCCGTGTCCTACGGCTTCACCGACGCCTCGACGCTTGCCAAAAAGATCCTGTGGGCGGCGGATAACATGAAAAACGACAAAAACAAAATAAAACCAATCAGACGACGCCGGCACAATATCTCTGAATAGATCTAATTGGACTCTAAGGCTTCCGATGAACCCCTTTCTCTTCTTTCTTCTTGTTTTCCTCTTCCTCCAGCCTAATCCCGCCGAGGCGGGTATTGGCGACAAGCTAGACGACTGGTTCAATAATCAGAATTTCAATACGTCCACGCGACCGGGAATCTATGAAACACAGTCTGCTCGCTACGCCACTTTAGGCGGCCTTTCCTACCGCGCGCCCATCACTCAACCCTACCACTTTCTCACGATTCAGACGCCCCGCTTCTCTGCCGGCTGCGGGGGAATCGATCTTTACACCGGTGGCTTCTCCGTCATGAATGCCAGCCAGTTTGTGGATGCTTTACGCGCTATTGGACAAAACGCCGTGTCGTTGGCGTTCATGCTCGCGATTCAAATCGTTTCCCCACAATTGTCCGGGGCCATGGAAGACATTCAGTCCTGGGCCAATGAATACCTCACAATGGGCATGGACTCTTGCGAGGCTGCGACAAAGCTTGTCGGCGGTGCGCTTGAGTTCTTTGGTCAAAAAGAAGGGAATTGCACGATCAAACGCATGCAAACGACTGGCGAAGACTACAACACCGCCAATCACTACTGCACGACCGGGGGTCGTATCAAAGCCACTGAAGCGTCGGGCGGGGGTGAGGGCGATCAAATCGTATTTACTAAGGGGAACCTAACCTGGTTCGTCCTCATGCAAAACCCCTTCTTCACCACGGATACACAGTTTGCTGAACTCATCATGAATATGGTCGGTACTGTCATCTATCGTGACGCCGGCGGCGGCGACACTGCTCCTACTGGCCTCAATCACATTCCGGCGGCCCTCAATGAGGACGGCACTCCGAGCCCTGCCTTTGAAAACATGATTGCCGCTTTGATGTACGGATCGGACGCGGCAGTTCAACTGCTTATCTACCGCTGCCAGTCACCGACCGCCACGCCTATGGGTTGCCAAACCATTCATGCGGACCGGCAATCCATCAATCCGGCTACCTGGGGTGACGGCCTTCATGGCAAAATCAAAACCTTGGTTCAAAGCATCGTTTCGAAAATCCGGAGCGATGCTGCGTTGACCCCAACCGAGACGGGCCTCATCGGGGCCAGCAAAATCCCGCTCTACCGATTTCTCACCGCCGCCAGTGCCGCGTTTCCCAACGCGCCCGGCAGCAGCATTGATGTAAGTGAGTTGACCGACAAATATACAAATCTGTTTGCGCGCAATATCTTACTGACATCCTTTAATAATGTCCTCGGCATGGTTGAATTTCAGATCCTCAATCTTCCCAATAATCTCTCTCAAGCCGACCGTGTCAAAGAATTTCTCCCACAGCTACGCAATGCCCTTAAAGGTGTCGCGGCGATGACCAAGGAAACCGAGGATGAGGCAGAACAGTATTTTGAGTTACTCAAACAGATTCGGGAGTACGAGAAGGAAATCATGACAAATTTAGGCAAGGGCTTTATGCAGGCAGCCAGGTGGGGACGCTAAGGAGGTAATGAGCCATTAACTGGGAAGTGATTGCCTACGGCTCCGGCGATTTTCTCCGGATGGTCTTTACGGCGGTGGCCTCGATTTTCAGCAACGCCAATTACATCGCCGCCGTGCAGATCGCCTTCTTCATCGGATTCTTGACCTTGTTCATCAAGAGTGCGATCAATCAAGACGTCATGTCTGGCGTGAAGTGGCTCATGATGGCCCTGGTGCTCAATCTCGCCTTGCTTGTTCCTAAAACCACCGTCGTCATCACCGACCGGGTCCTGCCGTCGTCATCGGCCGTCGTGAACAATGTGCCGATCGGCCTCGCGGCCACGGCTGGCTTCTTTTCTTATACCGGAGATTGGTTTTCGCGGGCTTTTGAAACCGTCTTTGCCGTTCCGAACGCGGTCCGCTACACCCAGAACGGCCTACTCTTCGGCCACAAGGTGCTTGAGGCCTCGAGAACGATGGTCATTCCCGATGAACGCACGTATCTGAATTTCACGGAATTCTTCTCCTCGTGCGTCGTTGTCGACGGCGTCGGCCACGGCCGGTTTTCCTGGGAGGACGTGCTGGAGGCCAATGACCTGCTTGCCTTCTTTGGCACGAACGTGGCGCAACATGCGGCTCGGTTCAAATACGTGACCACGACCGGCGTCCAACGCATTCTCCCATGCCGGTCCGGGTTCGTCGGGTCGTTACAGCCCGATCTCCAGGCCCTCACGGATGGCATCATGGGTACCGGCATCCGGGGGTTCATCGCCAATAGTAGCACCGTCAGCGCAGCACTCACCAAATACAAGAATGATCTTCCCCCCGCGATCCTCTATCTCACCGGCATGACGATTACTCCTGAGGCCCTTGTGCTGCAAAGCTCACTCAGCAACACCATGGGCAATGCGATCCTGAAAATGGCCCGTTCGGTGGATGACGCGACCTTCGCCACTCAATACGCCCGGCAATGGGCTGAAAACGAGCGCCGCACCACCTATCAGACCATGGGCCGGATCGCGGAGGAAAAATTGCCGCTCTTACGGGCCCTGATCGAGGCATTTCTCTATGCCATCTTTCCCATTATCACGCTGACCGCCCTGATCTTGCCCACCACCGTCCCGTTCACGTACGTCACAACCCTGCTCTGGATCAATCTTTGGCCGCCGCTCTATGCCATCCTCAATTTCTTTATCTCGTATTACACCAAGGGTGTCCTCACGGAATTGAGCAGCATCTACGGAAACGGCTTTAATGCCATGGCCAATACGCAACTCACGGAGTACGTCAGTGACATGGTCGCCACGTCGGGCTATCTCGTCTCCTCTCTCCCAATCATCGCTTGGATGCTCGTCTCCCGGTCCGGAGCCCTCGCGGCCATGGCCGTCTCCCGTATCATGCAGGGCTATGACACTTCCGTGGGCCATGCAGCCGAGCAGATTACTCGAGGCGAAGGCGAAATGGGAGGGGTCCAGTGGCGTGAAACGAATGAGCATGGTAGTTTCGGCCCTGCCGTCGCCGGTATCTCACCGGACAATAATATTCAAACCTCCGCCCTCTCGCCCAAGGGCGACTTTGTCACGTGGACCGCCGAGGGACAGCCCTACTTCAAACAAATTCAATCCGACGCGGTTGTAGGCTTCAATCTCGGCAAGGAAATGACCACTCAAACCTCCCAGGAGCTCACCAGGGCCAACAGCCAGGTTGTGCAATCGCGGGAGGCCTGGGTCGAATCCACAACCCATCTTGGAGAAGAAGTCGCTTCGCTCGCCGATAAGACCGGTGAGCAAACCGTCGTTGGCGAGAATATCTCCGAGTCCCACGGTTCCATTCATGACCAATTCACCAAAACCGTCAATCACGCAGTTGAACAATTTTCTCACCGCAATTCGCTTGATCTTTCTGAAAGCGACAAAGCTGGCATCTCCGCCGCCGCGCAAGCCAAACTCGGCTTCACTCTGGGAGTGGGTGCCGGCATTCACACGGACGGCGCGGGTTCCGGGGGCCTTAACGTTGGCTCCGAGGAAAGCCGGACCCGCTCTGATATTCAGGACTATACCGACAAGTTCTTGCAGAGTGAGGAGTTCGGGAGCGCCGTGCACACCAGTGCCGACTATGCCCTCGCTTACTCTAAGAATATCACCGACTCCGAGGGCAAAGAATTCGTCTCTGCCGTCCGCAATGCGTTGCACGAACAAGAAGGTCATGAAAAAGAATATGCTAAATCCACAATGGAACTTGAAGACGCCCGCGAGCGGCACCAGCAGGCCGTCGCGTTTAAGGAAAATATCACCGTCAATGGAATCGACGCGATCAAAAATCACGCCATCCACAATGAACACATGCCCCACGACCAGTTTCTTCAACTCCTCCATGACGTGAGTGACGGCAACTATGCCGCCACTCAGCGACTTCTCCATATGGACGAAACCATGCGTCAGCATGGAGTCATGCCGCTCGTCGGCAATAATGTCAGTGAGCTCACGGAGAACTTTGTTCCTGCAGGCAGCATTGAATCAATGCACACTGATCCTCGCGGATCTTACGAAGATAATCCTGTCATCGGCGAATTCGACATGGCAGCCAAAGGCTTCTTCCCCTTTGAAGCCACTGACCAAATTCGTCAAGATCAAAGCCGTGTGGGTGACGCCATCGCCGCATCACAGGAATCCGAAGGCGCACAACGCGTCCAACAAGGGGAACGCAACCTGAATGGCCCCCTTCACCACCACGGACAAATGCTGGATACCCTCCAAGGTGTTCGCGCCGGAACCCTCGACACCATCGAAAGCCTGACTCACGGTCCATGGACTGTCTCCCCGGAGGTCGCCGGTTCTCTGGGCGGGGCCACCGGCCGCGCAGAAGCCATGCAATCGCTCGCTGGCCCTCCTGGCATGGCCCAAGACAATTCTGCACTCTACCAGGGCTCTGGCGAAACACCGTCAGTGGATGAACCGGCAATGTCCCCCCTCGATCAAGGCTCCTGGCCGCGCGAGACTCCATCAACAGAACCAGCAGGCGACGGCAGCCGCGTCGATCTCGGCATTGCGCCGGGCTCCGGCCGTGAGGGTGCAGGAGCGGGCATCGCCCCTGATCGTTCCGATTCCGACCCTGCATTGCATCGAGCCCCTGTCACTGAATTTCCCGAAGCCACTCCCATGCCAAAAGGAGTTTCTCCCGGTGGTATTGAGCAAGAAACCGCTACTCTTCGCGCGGGCGGCAGGCTCGACTCCCCTCAAGTCATGATCGACCCAACCGGAGCCGGAGCGGGCATCGCTCCTGACAGACCGACGCCCAACTCCCCTCACGCACGAGTTCCGGACTCAGGGTTTTCGTCGGCTGCTCCTCGCGCCGAAGGCGTCGCGCCAGCCGGCATCGAGCAGGAATCGGGGGCCGTCTACCAGGATGCCGGCGTTGACCGTCCCACCCTTCGGCCTCCCGAAGAAGCCGCTACAGGACGAACGCAACTTCTCGCTTCAATCATGGGGCATGAAGACTTGTGCCTCACACCCTATCCTGACGGAGGCGGCTTCTCGATCGGCTACGGACACAGCCTCACTCACAACGGCACCACGTTCGCTGACGGCACACCCATTCCCGATACACTAACTCCTGACCAAGCCGAGCGTTTACTTCAAGAAGATCTCGCACAGGCCGAGCATGATGCTAGATCCTTGATTAGCGATGAACGATGGGATTCTCTCAGCGAAGTCCGAAAGGGCGTCATTATCGAACTCGCTTACCAGCACGGTTACGACAATACAAAAGAATTTGAACAATTCTTTGACGCTGTTGAACAAGCAGACTGGCAACGCGCGGCCGGGGAGCTCATTGACAGTGATACCTTTAAAACAGAAGCCACTTCTGCCCGCATGGCAACCCTCGCCACACGTATGGCTACTGACGACTGGGAGAAAGGTTTAGCATGACGGTTCAATCTCGAAAAAACGAGCCGGGGAGAGCCATGGAGGAGAGCGAAGCGTGAAATACAGAAAGACTCGTGCCTTGGAACTATTGCAACTGGGTTCTGGATTGCCTGCTGCGAGTTTCCGTGAGGGTCAGGAAGAGGCCATCCAGCATATTGTGAGAGGGCATGGTCGGTTGTTGGTCGTGCAGAAGACCGGCTGGGGCAAGAGCTTTGTGTATTTCATCGCGACAAAACTGTTGCGCGAAGCAGGTATGGGTCCCGCACTTCTTATCAGTCCGCTACTGGCACTTATGCGTAATCAGATCGCCGCAGCGGAGCGGATGAACGTCCGTGCTAAAACAATCAATTCTGACAATCAGGACCATTGGGAAGAGGTGGCGAACGCTCTCGGTCGTAATGAGGTGGACATCCTGCTCATCTCACCAGAAAGGCTGGCCAATGAGTATTTTCTTACCGAGGTACTGGAAGGGGTTGCCAGGCAGATATCCTTCCTCGTGATCGATGAGGCACATTGCATCTCTGACTGGGGTCATGATTTTCGCCCACACTACCGACTGATCGAACGCATCATTGGTAACTTGCCGCCAAATCTCCGGTTGCTGGCAACTACCGCCACGGCGAATGATCGGGTAATCGACGATTTGACGGAAGTGCTCGGGCCAGACATGGAGATCATTCGCGGCGACCTCAACCGCCCCTCCCTTACTTTTCAAACAATCCGCTTGCAGAGTCAGGCAGAACGGCTCGCATGGTTGGCGGAACAACTGCCCGCTCTTCCGGGTCACGGGATCATTTATACGCTCACGGTCCGTGATGCAGAACAGGTAAGTGAATGGCTTAGGGCTCGCGGACTGAACGTCAAGGCCTACACGGGTAAAACGGGCGAGCAGCGACCGGAGTTGGAAGATGCGCTTCTTCAAAACAGAGTAAAAGCACTGGTAGCAACGACAGCTTTGGGCATGGGCTTCGACAAACCTGATCTGGCGTTCGTCATTCATTACCAGACGCCAGGTTCTGCGATAGCCTACTATCAGCAGGTCGGTCGTGCCGGGAGAGCGATTGGCGCAGCCTACGGAGTGTTGCTGAGCGGTCAGGAAGAAACCGAAATCACCGACTATTTTATCAAGAACGCATTTCCAACGCGCGATGAAGTGCAAGAGATACTGAATGCCTTGGAGGGGGAACCTACCGGGCTGTCCGTTCCCAAGATTGAAGGAGTAGTCAACATCAGTAATGGTCGTATACAGAAGGCCATACAACTCCTTTCTTTAGAAGCGCCAGCGCCCATTGCCAAACAGGGAAGCAAGTGGCAATTGACCGCCGCGACCCTGAGCCCCAACTTCTGGGAACGGGCGGAGCGACTCACGAAACTACGGGAAGAGGAGCAGGAACAAATGCAGGAATACGTGAGGCTGAGTTCCGGTCACATGGAATTTCTTGTTCGAGCGCTGGATGGAGAGCCGGATAATATCTCCTCACCTCGTTTGCCACCTTTGGCAACGGAACCGAACTTGGCGCTGGTTCGGGAGGCGATTGATTTCTTGCGCCGCACGAGCTTGCAGATCGAACCGAGAAAGAAATGGCCACCCGGAAGACTACGGCATGATAATCTGTCCGGGCAGATCGTTACCCATCTCCAATCTCAGCCCGGCATGGCACTTTGCAACTGGGGCGATGCTGGCTGGGGTTATTTGGTGCGCCAAGGAAAGTATCGTGACGAGTGCTTCTCCGATGAAGTGGTGGAAGCCTGCAAAACCTTGGTTAAAAAATGGAACCCGCAACCGGTCCCGAAATGGGTAACCTGCATTCCTTCACGACGGCATCCGGGCTTGGTGCCTGATTTTGCGCGACGCTTGGCCAAAGCCCTTGACCTTCCATTCAAACAGGTATTAATTAAGACGCAGGACCGCCCTGAGCAGAAGACAATGGCGAACAGCACTCAACAAGCACGCAACATTGACGGTTCGTTGGCGCTGACCGATGAAACGTTGCCTGATGGAGCGTTACTGCTCGTGGACGATATGGTGGATTCGCGCTGGACCTTCACCATTGCAGCGTGTTTATTGCGCTCTCACGGAAGCGGTGAGGTATGGCCATTGGCACTCGCTCAGGCAGGAGGCAACCAATGAGTGAGACGCCCTCCTTGAACACTAAAGCTATTCTGCTGTTGACCGCTCCTTTGATCATTGGACGCGGCAAAAGCAAGGAACCAGCCGATTTGCTCACGCCTGGAGAATACATGAAACTCGCCTTGTATCTCCAAGAGATGGGGAAGCAACCCGCTGATTTGCTGGAGGCAAATATAGATCAAATTCTCGGGGATCGCCATCACATACTTGACCGCAACCGGCTCAAACGTTTGTTGGATCGCAGTTTCCTCTTGAGCCAAGTAATCGAGCGCTGGCGGACACGAGCAATTTGGGTGATAAGCCGAACCGATGAGGCTTATCCTCAAAAGCTCAAGATACGGCTGAAAAAGGACGCGCCGAGTTTGCTGTATGGCTGTGGAGACAGGGAAATTCTCAATAGTGGTGGATTGGCGATTGTCGGTTCCCGCAACGTCAATGATTCCTTAATCGAGTACACCCAAGAAATCGGACGTCTGGCAGCAAAGGCTCGACAGGCTGTCATCTCCGGTGCTGCCAGGGGTATTGATCGGGCAGCCATGTCTGGCGCATTGGAAGCGGGTGGCAAAGTCACAGGTGTACTGGCCGATAGCCTCGAACAAACGGCCATGACTCGTGAACATCGAAACCGGCTATTAGAAGGGCAACTTGTTTTGATCTCACCTTATGATCCGAACGCGGGATTCAACGCGGGGCACGCAATGCAACGCAATAAAGTAATCTATGCCTTGTCGGATGCGGCTCTGGTCGTGAACGCAGACATGAACAAGGGTGGTACATGGGCCGGTGCAACCGAGCAACTTGAACGGCTGCGTCTGGTGCCAATCTATGTACGTTCGACCGGTGAACCATCCAAGGGGCTTGAAGCATTGAAAGCCAAAGGAGCTATGCCATGGCCGAACCCGGTAGACGCAGATAACCTTGATACCGTCCTTCGGCCCGGTATCCTCAAGACGTTAGCCTCTCCAATCCAGAACCAATTGTCGTTTGATGTCCGACCTGACCCCGTGAAGACGGCGCTACCAAGAGACACATCGGCACCTCCAAAGATAGCTGGCAATGCCGTACAAATAGCCAGCGACCTACCTCTTGATCCGGCTGAGGAATTGTATCAAGCAATGAGATCGTTAGTCCTTGGCATGCTTGGCACACCCAAAAACGCTTCGGAAATTGCCGCTAGACTGGGAGTTAATAAGCGTCAAGCCGATGCATGGATCAAACAACTTGTCACGGAAGGCCTCCTGGAGAAGCGCTCAAAGCCCGTGAGTTATGTCGTTCGGCCGGAAAATTTGTTCAGTGCAAAACGTTCAGTGGGGACCAGTGCTGACACTGAGCCAATAGTATAACCACCAATACCCGTAAAAAAACCTGGGAATCAGACATCGGGGAGGTATTGCCTGATGAGGGCGATCAATTCGTCTTCTTCGATTTTGCCTTCCCGGGTCAGCAGGAGATTCCCGCGTGAATAGAAATGCGTGGTGGGGTACGTTTCAAATTGGTGCTGCTTTTTGATGGCCCGGCACCGGCCCGGCACGTGCATCTTGGCCTTGCCGATGCGAACATCGGGCAGCTTGCGGGCGACCTCTTCCAGGATGGGGTCGTAGGCGGCACAGGGTTCACAGGCCGCAATGCCGTAGGCCATTACGGTCGCTTGGGCCGCTTTCAGCTCTTCGTAATTTTCGTCCGTGACGTTTTCTACGGTTCCAGCCATCCCGTGTTCCTTTCCCGTTCGTCAAAAACAAGGGGGATCCCCTGTTCGTGGAATCCCCCTTCAACGTGCCTCGACGTTGACGCTGTAGGACAACCCCTTGTGGTTGCCCTACAGCGCTTTCAATGCGTCCAGAATTTCCTTGTCGTCCCGAGCGGTCTTGATCTCCTGCACCTTGACGTAGGCCACCTTACCTTCCTTATCCACAATCACCGTGGCTCGTTTGGAACAATTGAGATCCGGGAAATACAGACCATACGCTTTGCACACGTCACGATGCATATCAGCCAACAAGGTGTGTTTCAGGTCGAGTGAGTCGGCCCAGGCCTTGTGCGAAAAAAAGCTGTCCGTGCTGATACCGAGCAGTTCGGCATTGGCATCGGAAAAACTCGGAAAATCGTCCGTCAGACATTTATTTTCGTTCGTGCAGACCGGACTCCAATCGAGAGGGTAAAAGGCCAGGACCACGTTCTTTTGACCTTTAAAACTGCTTAATGAAACTTCGTTTCCATCCTGGTTTTTCAGGGTGAAATCGGGAGCAACGTCGCCCACTTTTATTTCTGAAGCAACATCCGACATGGAACCGCCTCCTTCTTGAATTCGTTAGGGATGATGGAAATAGATGGGACGTAACATCTTCTGTTTGCAGGAGTTTTTCGTAGCACGCCCTTTCAAAGTTTGTCAACCGGGCAAAAGGCCCAGGACCCGGAACAGAAGATCGGCGACCTGATTAGCGCCATAACCGCGGCCCGAAAGCCGTGACCGGAAAATGGCGGCGGAAGGCTTGTCTTTATAGTCAACCGGGAGTATCGTCTTCATATAAGCCTTATCCACTAGAGAACTGCCCCCTTAATCATGAGCTCACTGCTGTCTCACTATCTCTCCGCTACGGAATCCCACCGTCTGACGCAACGTTTCCTGTGGCCCGTCCTGATCGCCGGTGGACTGGCCGTCGGGGGGATGGCTGCGGTGGCCTGGCATATGACGACCGGACTGCCCTCACTGGGGGGACTCCGTGATTACCAGCCCAGCCTGATTACCAAGATCATGGCGGATAACCGCCAGGTTATCGGCCAATATTACGTGGAGCGAAGAATATTGACTCCGCTTCGTGACGTGCCCCAGCATTTGATCGATGCCGTGATTGCGGTTGAAGATACCCGGTTTTTCGAACACCCGGGATTGGACGTCTGGGGAATCCTTCGGGCCACCTGGACGAACTTCAAACACGGAGGAAAAGTCGAAGGCGCCAGCACGATCACCCAACAACTTGCCAGATCCCTGTTCTTGACCCCGGAACGGACCTTTCAGCGCAAAATACGGGAACTCTTCCTGGCCCTGAAAATGGAATTTATCCTAACGAAGGAACAAATTCTCGAGATGTACCTCAACCAGATATACTTCGGCCAGGGAGCCTATGGGGTCGGAACTGCGTCCTTGACGTATTTCGGAAAAATGTTATCCGAATTACAGTTACCCGAGTCGGCATTTCTCGCAGGACTGCTGAAAGCCCCTAATATCTATTCACCCTACAAGAACTACATTCTCGCGAAGAAACGCCAGGAACACGTGTTGGGACGGATGGTCCAAGCCGGCTTCCTGACGGAGTCCCTTGCCCGGTCGGCGATCGGGACCCGATTGGACTTTACCCGTCAATCCTATGATCGCGTTGCTCCGTATTTTCTTGAAGACGTCCGCCAACGCCTGGTCAAGGAATACGGGGAGGCCATGACATATAAAGGAGGGCTACAGGTTTCCACCACCCTGAACATTCCAATGCAACGCTTGGCCGAAGAGGCCATCAGGAAAGGACTGCGTGCGCTCGACAAACGGCAGGGATGGCGCGGGCCGCTCCGTCATGAGGAACCGCCTGAGACGCTGCCGGCCGAGCCGCCCACGGTTTACCCCGCGTTCGGGGAAATCCTGGAAGGCCACGTCGTGACCGTATCCGATAAAGAGATAAGAGTCCTGGCGCATGACCTGGTCGGCACCATTACCTTACCGGATATGCGCTGGGCTAAACGCCGGCTCTCCGAAGGAGCGTCCGTCACCGACGCGGTGGTGACCCCGATTGACTCGGCCACACAATTGGTCGAACCGGGAGACGTGATTGAAGTCTCGCTGAAGTCTACCGCCAACGACACGATCCGGTTCCGGCTGGATCAGACTCCCGTGGTCGAAGGCGCACTCATTGCAATCGATCCCCGGACCGGCGCGGTGCGGGCGATGGTCGGCGGGTACGAGTTTGAACGGAGTCAATTCAATCGCGCCTTGTTGGCCATCCGGCAGCCCGGGTCTGCGTTCAAGCCGGTCATTTATGCCACGGCCATTGATCAAGGGATGACGCCCGCCACGCTTATCCTCGATGCACCCGTGGTCTACGAAGAGGAAGAGCCCGGAAAAACGTGGAAACCTGAAAATTATGAAAAACGTTTTTTCGGCCCGATTACCTTGCGAGAAGCCTTGCGCCACTCCAGAAACGCGGCGACGGTCCGCTTGCTCGAACAGATCAGCGTTGGCCGCGTCATCAATTTTTCACGCGCCCTCGGGATTCACAGCCCGTTAAGTCCTGACCTTTCCCTGGCACTCGGCTCTTCCGGGATGACGCTTCAAGAACTCACCGCGACCTATGGCGTGTTTGCCAACCAGGGACTGGCCTTGGAACCCTATACGATTTCCCTAATCAGAGATCAGCATGACCACATCCTCAGGCAACACGTGTTTGAACCCAGCCAAGTGGTTTCCAAAGAAACCGCCTATTTGATTACGCACATGATGATGGACGTCATTCAAAGCGGAACGGGCAGGCGCGCCCGGTCGATCGGGCTTCCCTTGGCCGGCAAAACCGGCACGACCAACGGCTACCGGGACGCGTGGTTCATCGGCTATGCGCCGAATCTTGTGACGGGCGTCTGGGTCGGCTTCGATAGCGTGGGAACACTCGGCAAAGTGGAGTCCGGTGCCCATGCCGCCCTCCCCATCTGGACAGACTTCATGCGCAACAGTCTCAACCTCCTCCCCGTCCAGACCTTCACGATTCCGGATGGCATCCAGTTCGTCGAGGTCGATCAGGCAACCGGCACCCTTGTCACTGAACCCTCACAAGGGACGACAACCGAAGTCTTTGCAGAGGGAACGGTTCCCTACCCGCCCGCTCGCCAACCGGCCGATCCTTTGGACTTCTATGAATTCGATCAACTCGACCAAGCTGTTGAAACGCGCTAGGGCAAAGCAGCAAACATTTGCCAAGGGATTGTGGTATGGGAACCAAGGGAAAGACCTCCTCCGATCAGTTGATGCCAGTGGAGCGGATTACCCAGTCCATCATTTTCATCCGTCGTCAAAAGGTCATGCTGATGCCGACTTAGCCACCCTCTATAATGTCGAGACAAAGGTCCTCGTGCAAGCTGTCAAGAGGAACATTGACCGTTTCCCGGAGGATTTCATGTTCCAACTCACGCAGCAGGAATTTGACGACTTGAAGTCACAAATTGTGACCTCAAGTTGATCACCTTTTTTTATTTTTTATTGCGCGTCCTGGTATTCTTCGTGCCAGGCCATCTGAATGGCTTCGAGCTTTTTTTCGTTGGACGACTTGGGGTCATCCGTGAATTCCGGCCATGCCACGACCCACGCATGGAGATCGGTAAAGCGAACCGTCAGTGGGTCGAGATCCGGATGTTCTTCGTGAAGCCGAATCGCGATGTCTTCGGCCATATCCCACGTGAATTCTTGAGACATGTGGTGCTCCTCATGGGGATCATCGGACGTTCAATCCGTGACTTCGGAGAGTTTTTTGCTTTCGAGAGCTTCTTTGAGCGTGACGTCCATCAACACCTCGGCCAAGTGATGGGTCACTTTTTCCATGTCGGCAATCCTGGCTCGGATGAGGCGATGATCTTCCTGCATCAGGACGGCGCGCAGTTCGTTGATGGTGTTGCGAATGGATTGGATTTCTTCCGTCGTGATCAGGTCCGTTGCCCGTTTCAGCGCCTTTTCGGTGGCCATGATGATGGCATCAGCCTCTGTCTTCGCCTCGATCACCTGACGCGCCTTAATGTCCTCCGCCGCGAATTGGAAGGATTCCCGAATCATGATTTCAACTTCCTCATCGGTCAGCCCGTAGGAAGGTTTGACTTGGACGGATTGCGATTCGCCGGTCCGGATATCGGACGCGGTGACGTTGAGAATGCCGTTGGCATCGATCAGGAACATCACTTCAATGCGGGGAACGGCCGCGGGTAGCGGCGGGACCTTGAGTTGGAACCGGGCCAGGCTTCGATTGTCTTTCACCAACTCGCGTTCGCCTTGCAACACATGAATGTCCACGCCGGTTTGGCCATCCACGTAGGTGGTGAACATCTCCTTGGCGCTGGTCGGGATGGTCGTATTCCGGCGAATCAACGTGCTCATGACGTTGCCCATGGTTTCAATGCCCAGGGACAGCGGGGTCACGTCGAGCAGGAGCATCTCCGTGTTTTCCCCGGCCAGTATGCCGGCCTGGACCGCGGCACCGAGCGCGACGACCTCATCGGGATTCAGGTCACAGTGGGGCGTCTGGCCGAACAGTGCCTGCACACGGGCTCGAATCACCGGCATCCTGGTGCTACCCCCGACCAGGACGACTTCGTCGATCTGACCGGTTTTCAGGCCCGTGTCACTCAACGCGTGACGACACGGCGTCATGGTTTGTTCGACCAGATCTTGAACCAAGGCTTCGAATTCATCGCGCGACCAAGTACGCTCGTATGTCCCTTTGCCGCCGGGCAGGGTGACGGCCATGTGCGCCTGCTGTTCGTCCGACAACCGGATCTTGGTTTTTTCGGCTTCAAGCCGCACGGTTTGCATGAGTTCCGGTGAATCTTCGACTTTGACGCCATGCAGGGCGTCGATGTCCCGGATGACCGCGTCCACCAACCGCCTGTCGAAATCGTCCCCGCCGAGATGCGTGTTCCCATTGGTCGCCAGGACTTCGAAGATGCCGTCCTTGAGTTTCAGGATAGAAATATCGAAGGTTCCCCCTCCGAGATCGTAAACGGCGATGTTGCCCTGTGTGCTCTTTTGCAGCCCATAGGCCAACGCCGCCGCCGTCGGTTCATTGATAATCCGCAGCACTTCCAGGCCGGCAATGAGACCGGCATCCTTCGTCGCCTGGCGCTGGCTGTCGTTGAAATAGGCCGGGACCGTGATCACGGCTTTGGTAATGTCCTCGCCAAGATGCGCCTCTGCCCGAAGCTTGAGTTCTTTCAGAATCATGGCCGAGACTTGCGGGGGAGAATAGGTTTTCTCGCCCACCTGGATGCGGATCACGCCGCCCTTCTCCTGCAAGGTGTACGGGAAATATTTCAATTCATCCGCCACGTCGGACACGGCTTTCCCCATGAACCGTTTCACGGAATAAATCGTGCGGGACGGATCGCGAACGAGATGCTCCTTGGCGGGGTCTCCGACCAGGAGACCGTTGTCCGTGAGGCCCACGATCGATGGGACTCTGGTTTGGCCGCGGGCTCCGGGAATGACCCGCGGGCCGTCGCCGGCCATGTGCGCAACCAATGAATTCGTGGTGCCGAGATCGATGCCGACGATCAGTGCCATATGTTCCGTCCATCCTCTCCCGTGGGACTCGTCGCCGCCGCCAGATCATTCACGATATTCTTCACGTACGTGCGGTTGGATAGAATTTCCTGCATACCCGTGAGCACCGCATCTTTTTGCGCCTGCACGGTAACGTCACCGTCGGCCGGCAGGTCGTCCCAGCGGCTGAATTGCTCTCGCAATCGAGTTTCCATTTGCGCTTTGCGCGCTTCAAGCGCCTGCCGCTCGACTTGCAATTTCTCAAGCAGTTCCTGCCGGCGTGCGTCAGACTCCCCGGTGGGCAGCGACCGGAACTCTTCCAGGTCCTCTTGCAGTTCCAGGATTTCATCGAACAGGTCGGCCGGGGGCGATGTCCGAATATCCTTGGCCGAGCCCGCTTCGAGACGAATGAGATACTCGGCTCGTTGCACGGGGTCTTTCAACGTACGATACGCCGTGTTCAATAACGCGGTGTTGCCGAGGCTGATGGCTTTTTCGCCCTCGTCTTTCGTGGCGTAGTAGTCGGGATGAAAGTTCCGGCTCAAGGCATAGAAGGTTTCTTCCAGCGCCTGTTCGTCGAGATTCAATTTGCGAGGCAGGTTGAGACAGGTGAAATAGTCGAGTTCCTTGGACAAGGGTTGCACCTTGACGCACCGGCCACAGAAGTATTCGCCGGTCATTTCAGACTGACAATGCCAGCACATGCTGCGAGCCATCGGCAGATCGCGCGTCCGCCCCGAATCCAGTTGATGTGTGTGTTCGCTCATCTTCCCCTCTCGCACAACGGGCATGGTAAAACTTCACCATGCCCGTTGGCTTGCTCCCTGCTTGTCACGCAATCCCATTCGACAAGTTACGCCGAAAATGATTCTCCGCACCCGCAGGTCTTGGACGCGTTGGGATTGAGAAATTTGAATCCCCCGCTGACCATGTCCTTCTGATAGTCGAGCTGCATGCCTTCCAGATAAATGGCGCTCTTCGCATCGACAATGACTTTCACGCCATCCTGTTCGCATACCGTATCGAACTCGCCGATGTTCTCGTCAAAATTGATCGTATAACTCAACCCGGAACAGCCGCCCCCTTTGACGCCCAGGCGCAGGCCGCCTTCGGTCAGGTCCTGCACGTCCATGAGGCGTTTGACTTCGGCCACCGCGGCCTCCGTCAGCGTGACGAGTGGGGTCTGCGTGGCTGGTGAGGTTTCTGTCGCTTGTGTCGTCTCCATCACTGCACTCCTTGCACTTCAGCGGGTCAGGCGGGCGTAGCCGCTTCTTCGGTCTCGCCTTCGGTATCCGCTTTCTTTTTGTAATCATTCAAGGCGGCCTTGATCGCGTCTTCCGCCAACACGGAACAATGGATCTTGACCGGGGGCAAATTCAATTCCTGGACGATCTCGGTATTCTTGATCTGGCCCGCTTCATCCACGGTCTTGCCCTTCAACCACTCCGTGGCCAAGCTGGAACTGGCAATCGCCGACCCGCAGCCGAAGGTTTTGAACTTCGCGTCCACGATCGTGTCGTCTTCCACTTTGATCTGTAGTTTCATCACGTCGCCGCATTCGGGAGCCCCGACGATGCCGGTCCCCACGCCGTCTTCCTCTTTCTTGAACGACCCCATGTTGCGAGGATTGTTGTAATGGTCAATCACTTTTTCACTGTATGCCATGATACCACCCTCCTTGTACCCGGAAATTTATAAAGACCGTGTATGCATTGCATGCCTGCTCAGTGCACCGCCCATTGAACCGTCTTGAGGTCAACGCCTTCTTTTGCCATTTCATAGAGGGGCGACATTTCACGAAGGTGATTGACCGCCTTGATCATCCGATCAATGGTATATTCTACTTCTTCCGGCGTCGTAAATCGACCAATGCCGAACCGGATCGAGGAATGCGCCAGATCGGACCCGACCCCCAAAGCACGAAGAACGTATGATGGCTCAAGGGTAGCCGACGTGCAAGCCGATCCCGATGACAGGGCAATTTCCTTGACCCCCATCAACAAGGCTTCCCCTTCGACGTACGCGAAACTGATGTTCAGGTTCCCCGGGAGACGCTCCGTCGGATGTCCGTTGAGATAGACCTCTTCCATCGCACCCATGATGCCGTCCTGCAGTCGGTCACGAAGGGCCATCGTGCGAACGGACTCCTCCGGCATCTCCTGGGCACATAACTCGATGGCTTTCCCAAACCCGACCACGAGCGGGACCGGAAGCGTACCCGACCGCATGCCGCGCTCATGACCGCCCCCGTCGATCATCGGCGCCAACCGGACACGCGGAGCTTTCCGGCGCACGTACAGCGCCCCGATGCCCTTGGGTCCGTATATCTTGTGAGCGGTAAACGACATCAGGTCGACACCCAGTTCCTGGACGTCCACCGGGATTTTTCCCACCCCTTGCGTGGCGTCGCAATGTAAGAGCACGCCCTTTTCCTTCGCGATCTTGCCGATCTCCGCAATGGGATGAATCGTGCCGATTTCATTGTTCGCCAGCATGATCGAAATCAAAATGGTTTTGTCGGTGATAGCCTTCCGCACGTCGTCCGGATCGACACGGCCGGCTTTATCGACGGGCAGGTACGTGACCTTGATCCCTTTTTTCTCCAATGACTTCGCCGCGTCGATCACCGCGCGGTGTTCTGTTGAACTGGTGATGATGTGATCACCCTTCTCCTTGTACATTTCGACCACGCCCTTGAACGCCAGATTGTCGGACTCGGTCGCGCCGCTTGTGAACACGATCTCCTTGGCGTCGGCATTGATGAGGCTGGCGATCTGTTTACGGGCCTGGTCCACGCCTTCTTCGGCTTCCCAACCGAAGGAATGATTCCGGCTTGCGGAATTGCCGAATTTTTCGGTGAAATACGGGAGCATCGCATCCACCACGCGAGGATCACACGGCGTGGTCGAATGGTTGTCCATATAGATGGGTAACTTCATGATGGCACTCCTTGTGGCTTTAAGGATTCGACGAAAATCATGGGGGTTTCCTCGACTAATAAGTCTTCGATGGACATGCTGTTCAGCAATTGGAAGATACTTTCCTGGATCTTGAAAAGAGGGGTTCGGATATTGCAGTGGTTCATTTGCTCGCACTGGGATTGGCCGTCCTTTTCATGACAACAATCCGTTAATCCCAAAGGACCCTCAATGGCTTCAAGCACTTGCGCCAGGGTGATGTCTTTGGGTTCCCGCCCCAACGCGTAGCCGCCTTTGGGTCCGTTATGATGACTTTCGATCAGTTGATGCCTGGCCAAGGTCTGAAGCACTTTCGCCAACAATTCCACGGGAATATGATGTTCTTCGGCAATTTCCTTGGTGTTCACCACGCGCGGATTGGCCTCGATGCCGCATTGAACCGTGGCCATGTACTGGAGCGCCAACAAGGCATAATCGGCTTTCTTTGAAAACTTCAGCATGATCCCTCACATAAACGATAAACGCGGAGCAAAGAAGTCTCCGACCAAAACCATCGGAGCAAATCCTAGCATTGACATTTCTTTCTAGTCAAGAGTATTTTAGTCGGAGATTAAAACAGTCGGAGATTGAACGCGAAAGCCGTTTTAACGGCTATCTTATTGAAAGTACTTGGTAATTCTTCAATTTCTCTTTCCATAGCCGAGGCAAAAAGGAGACCAGATGGGAGGCAGCAATCCATATATCGAACAAGTCGAAGTCAAAACAGCCACGGAATCGTTCACGGTTACCTTTCACTTGCCGGACGAAACGCTGGAGGTCCGGGTTGATCCGGAGAAAATCCCATACGGACCAACCGGCCAACCCGGCAGCCTGTTGGACATTGCGATGGGCGCGGGACTCGACGTCGAGCATGCCTGCGGCGGCGTCTGCGCCTGTTCGACCTGTCACGTCGTTGTGAAGAAAGGGTTGGATACGTGCAGTGAAGCCACGGACGACGAATTGGACCAGTTGGACGAAGCCCCCGCGATCACGCTGCAATCCCGCCTGGCCTGCCAATGCGTACCCGACGGATCAACCAACCTCGTCGTCGAAATCCCCGAATGGAATAAAAACCTGGTAAAGGAAGGGCACTAAGGTTCGGGCGGTCAAAAGCACTCAGCCTGTCATTGCGCGCAAGTGAAGCGCGCGCGGCGACCTCGCAAGCCACAGCCAGCCTTTGCTGATTGCCACAGCAACCTAAATCAGCTCTCACCAATACCCGTGAGTAGCCCATCGACGCTACTCGCCACCTCGTACCGAACTCGTCGCGTAACCCTCTGGTTTCATGAGCGTCCCCGTCGCTCCGCACCCTCCTTGGGTCATGGAAAACCAGGCCATTTTCATGGGGCCCATTTCGTTGAGGCTCAGTTGTAATCCGAACACGCTTTCGTAGAATTGCCGGGCTCTCTCCAAATCATTTACTGGAATCTCGAACCAATTCACGGGATTGGTCTGGTCTGTCATGATTACACTCCCACCGCTCGCATGAAAAAAGGAAACATACAACATGACGTAACGCAAGCATAGTGACCGCAACGCTAGGGCAAAGAGCGTAACGGAAAGCATCGCTTGCGTAATTGCGTATTTTTACCAGGTTATGTGACAGGAGCAACTTCGAGATGATACCGTGCGCGTTCGCAAGATGCACGTGCCTGATGAACGTCTTTCTTTCGGTATTATGATGAATCTTCGCAACATCGCCATTGTGGCGCACGTCGACCACGGCAAGACCACACTCGTGGACTCGATGCTGTGGCAAAGCGGAACGTTCCGCGAAAACCAGGACGTCGGTGAACGGATTCTGGACTCGATGGACCTCGAGCGCGAGAAAGGCATCACGATCATGGCGAAGAATACCGCCATCACCTACGGCGACGTGAAGATCAATATCGTCGACACGCCGGGGCACGCCGATTTCGGTGGCGAAGTCGAACGCACCCTGCGGATGGTCGACGGCATCATGTTGCTCGTCGACGCCGCGGAAGGGCCGCTGCCCCAGACGCGATTCGTACTGTCCAAGGCCCTCGAACTGGGACTGCCCCCGATCGTGGTGATCAACAAGATCGACCGTCACGACGCACGCCCGTCGGAAGTCCTGAACGAAGTGTACGACCTGTTTATCGACCTGGACGCCACCGAGAAGCAGATCGAGTTTCCGGTCATCTACTCCATCGCTCGTGATGGCAAATGCACTGGATCACCGGACGGAGAGCTGACAAATTTGCAGCCGTTGTTCGAGATGATCGTCGAGTACATTCCACCACCGTCCGGAGACCCGGACCACCCGCTCCAGATTTTGGTCACCAACGTCGAGCCCGACGACTACCTCGGACCGCTGGCGATCGGCCGCGTCGTGGCCGGCACAGTTCGGAACCGGCAGGCGGTCACCTTATGCCGGCGAGATGGGACTCAGACTTCTGCCTCCGTCTCGGAGTTGTTCGTCTACAAAGGCCTCGGACGCATTGCGGTTGCCTCGACGGGTCCTGGAGAGATCGTGGCGCTGGCGGGGATGAACGGCATCGGGCTGGGAGAAAGCATTGCCGGCAGTGAAGCCCCCATGCCGTTACCTACGCTCAACGTGGACGAACCCACGCTGTCGATGGAGTTCTCCGTCAACGATTCCCCGTTCAGCGGAAAGGACGGCCAGTACGTCACCTCACGCCACATTCGGGAGCGATTGCTCAAAGAAGCACAGCACAACCTCGCGATGCGGCTGGAGTCCACCGATTCCCCGGATCGCTTCCTCGTGTACGGTCGCGGGGAACTACAGATGGCTATTCTCATCGAACAGATGCGTCGGGAAGGCTATGAATTTTCGGTCGGCATGCCGCGGGTGTTGACTCGTTCCGTTCAAGGCACGATCCACGAACCCTATGAACTGGCGCTCATCGACGTGGCTGAAGAGTACATGGGCATCGTCGTCCAGAAACTCGGCACGCGCCGGGGCGTCATGGTCAAGATGGTCAACCACGGCTCGGGACGGGTGCGTCTGGAATTCGAGGTACCCAGCCGCGGGTTAATCGGCTACCGGACCGAGTTCCTCACCGATACAAAAGGCACGGGCATCCTCACGCACATATTCACGGAATACCGTCCATGGGCGGGCGACATCGTCCATCGAACGACCGGCGCGCTGGTCGCCGACCGTCACGGCCGCGTCACCGCGTACGCCATGATCAACCTGCAGGTCAGGGGGCAACTGTTCGTCGGGCCGGCCGACGTGGTGTACGAAGGCATGCTCATCGGAGAGAACAGTCGAGACACGGACCTGGACGTGAATATCACGAAAGAGAAGAAGCAGACGAACATGCGCGCCGCCGGATCCGATTCTTATGAAAAAATCGTCCCTCCGCTACGCATGTCGTTGGAGCAGTCGATCGAGTTCATCCGCCACGATGAACTGATCGAGATCACGCCGCATCATCTCCGGCTACGAAAACGGCATCTCGACCAGAACGAACGGAAGCAGCACGCCGCCCGCCAGGGCGCCGAAACCGGCACCGGAACCCACCAAGAGGCCTCCGACTCCGGTTCGACCGGTTCCTTGGGATAGACTCACCTTCTCCGGGCAGAAAAGTCAGTCGTCGAAACGGAGAGTCGGCAGCCGATGGCGATCATCGCCGTCGATTCCATCACCGGTTAGACGATTTCGTCGTCCACCGGCAACGTGTCCGCCGGGTTCTCCGGAGAGAATTCGGCATTGGCTTCCGGTTCAGACGAGTCGGGATTTGCTTTTTGGGCCTTTTGGTCTGCCTTGGCCTTTAAGCGCTCGGCTTTCTTTTTGGCCTTCGCGCGTTCCCGTTCCTGACGAGCAAATTTGTAATTGGGTTTGCGTGGCAAAACGGAACCTCATCAGGCAATGGAGCGGTTAGAGACCGCTCCAGAACCAATTCAGTGAGCGATGGAAAGATTTTCCGCCGACAGTTTTCCGTTTCTGCCGGCAACGAGGTCAAACGAAATCCTCTGACCCTCATTGAGATTCGATAACCCAGCCTTTTCTACGGCGCTGATGTGCACAAAGGCATCTTGCGAGCCGTCTTCGGGCGCGATAAAGCCGAAGCCCTTTGATGCATTGAACCATTTTACAGTACCGGTGGTCATGATTATTTCCTTTCACGATATGGTTAATAAGCGAAGCGCCGCCTTACGTGGTGCTTCATGAAAACGTTCAGTTGGCCCGCAGACCGACAGCTCCTCCAAATGACTGCGCCATGCAGGGCGGTCTTGCCTCTCTCGACTCGGCTATGCCTTACGGACGGGACTCCATAACTTTCGGACGAACCGGCGGCCCAGGCTTCGCTCAATCTCACGCCATTTCCGCTCTTCGTCCGACGTGATGAATGTGATCGCCTCCCCGGAGCGGCCCATGCGTCCGGTCCGTCCGACGCGGTGGGTGAAGAGTTGTTCCGAGTCGGGCAGGTCATAGTTGATGACCTGGCCAATACCTTCAACGTCCAAGCCCCGGGCAGCCACATTGGTCGCTACCAGAATCGGTGCGGCGCCGGAACGGAAGTTCCGCATCACACGCTCACGCGCGTTTTGGCTCAGATTGCCCTGGAGCGCCCCGACCGGATAGCCCAACGTGTCGAGCCGTTTGGCCAGCTTGTTGACACCGTGCTTGGTCTTGCCGAAGACAATAATCGGAGCGCCGTCCCGCCGGTTCAACAGCGTTTTGAGGGCTTCCAGCTTGTCACCCTTCTCGATGGTATACACCTCGTGTTCGACAGTGGGCAACGCCTGCAAGTCCGCATCCACTTCCACCGTGACGGGGTTGCGTAAATATCTTTTGGCGGTCTTCGCCACCCACTCGGGCATCGTGGCGGAAAGCAGCGCCGTCTGCCGGCCGGAGGGCGTCCGGCCCAGGATGGCCTCAACGTCGCGGGCAAACCCCTTATCCAGCATTTCATCCGCTTCATCCAGCACCAGGAATCGCACGGATTGCAGGTCGAGCGTGCCTTGCCGTAGATGGTCCAACGTACGACCCGGCGTGCCAATGATGATCTGGGTTCCGTTCTTCAAGGCCGTGTACTCCGGCCTCAACGACCGGCCGCCGTACAGTAACGTCACGCGCAACCGCCGTGAGGAACCCAGGGCCTTCATGACCCCGGAGACCTGAATGGCCAACTCCCGGGTAGGCACCAGCACAAGCGCCTGGACCTCCAGGATCGACGGGTCGCATCGCTCCGCCACGGGCACGGCAAACGCTAGCGTCTTTCCGGACCCGGTGCGCGCCTGCCCGATCAAGTCCCGCCCCGCCAGGAGATGGGGGATGGACTGCTCTTGAATGGGCGTGGGTGTTGATACGTTCATCGTGGCCAGCGCCGCTCTGATAGCACGACTCAACGCCATTTCTGGAAACCCGGCATCACCGGAGTGGGTGCCGCCGGTTTGGATAGACTGGGCAGCCAATGGTTCGCTCACCGATGCATCAACCGCATGGGCAAGACCAGTGCGATGAGCTTTGAAGCACGGGGGGCAGTACGCCGGCCTGTCCGGGCATGGCCTGAAGGGAACGGTTGTGGACGTATCGCAAGCAGCGCAAACCGCCTGGTGGCGCCGTGAACGATTCGATGGACGAAGAGGGGTTGATAAAGACTTAAAAGACATAGAGAACAAACTCCTTGGTTATTGGTGACTGGGCATCCCTGCGAACGACCTTGGTCATCGCCTGCCGGCAACCCCAGAGTGATTCACCTACAGTATCCTGGTCTGAGATCAGCAGGTGGTGATAACCGCGCAGGAATGGCGAAAACTGGTATTCCTCAAACTCCCGAGATTACCAAGTACCCGCGCCATGCAGCAGGGGCGCGTCATACCAGAGCCCCACGGTTTTTCCCACGCGATTGCCTTGTATTGAAAGGGAAGAAAAAGGCGGCTCAGAGATGGGGGCAACAACTGAACGCACGAGAAGACAGTACAGGTTACAATTATGGACGCACAGGTAGCAAGTATATAGTGAGGACAGGCAAAGATGTTGGACGCCTATGTACGCGAGAATGAGAGACGGGGGACCGAGAATAATAGAAGCTCTCCTTCTAGGGTTTCTATGGTCAGGGTTCTTCGATAAGCTGATATTTGGCGATCCGATAGGCGATTTGACGCGGCGTCATACCCAACAATCTCGCAGCCTTTGCCTTGACCCATCCTGTTTTTTTGAGGGCATCTCGAAGACGGTCCCGTTCGATTGCATCCAAGCGTGCGGAGAGTGTTTGCTGGGATGCAGGGCTGCTCGACTTGGTGGTGGACTGAGATTGAACAGTTCGCATGTGGTCAAAATATGGCGTGAGCGATTCAGGAATGGCTTCCAAATTGACAAGCGAGGCCTCTGCAAGGACGACCAGCCGTTCAATGCAATTTTGTAATTCACGAATGTTTCCAGGCCAATGGTAGACACTCATCATGTGAACCAAGTCCTGTCCCAATTGAATGTGGCGGTTATTGGCGTCATTGAATTTGTCGAGAAAATGCACAATGAGCAAAGACACGTCGTCCCGCCGGGCACGTAAGGGAGGAAGCGTGAGTGGTATGACGTTCAGCCGATAATACAAATCTTCCCGAAACTCGCCGGTATGGACCATGGCTTCGAGATGACGATGCGTCGCGGCAATTACCCGGACGTTCACCGAGAATGTTTCCTCACCTCCGACTCGCTCGAAGGTTTTGTCCTGAAGAACACGAAGAAGCTTCACCTGTGTTGACAGGGGAATATCCCCGACCTCATCCAGAAACAACGTTCCGCCGGCTGCCTGTTCCAATCGCCCTTTTCTGGCCTGATTCGCACCCGTGAAGGCCCCACGTTCCTGTCCAAACAGGGTCGTTTCAATCAGAGTTTCCGGAATTGCCGCGCAATGCACCACCACGAAGGGTTGTTTGGTACGCTCACTCAAGGAGTGAATCCTATGCGCCACCAATTCCTTGCCCGTCCCGCTTTCCCCGCGAAGCAATACCGTCGCCGAGGTGTTCGAGATCCGCCGGATGGCCGTTTCCACTGCTTGCATCGCCGTGCTGTTTCCAATAAGCATCGGCGCCTGTCTCTTTTTCCTTCGATCGCTCGACGGTTTCGGTGCATCACCGGCTTGCTTGAGGCGTGAGGATGACTCGGCAATCTCGCAAGAACGACCCGGAGCCTTTCCCGTTGCGGATTCTTGATTCAACAAGTCCAAGGCTTGGCTAATCCGGGCTTCGGGAGCATCCTCTCGATCTAAAATAGCCCACAGTCGGGTTATGAGCTTGTCGTCGTCTTTTGAAAGTTCTCGTTTCACGTTCCGTTCACGTCTGCATAAAACAAAAGGCCCCGGTAGGTCCACGTGCAAACTCGTTGCTCCATGGCTTCCCGGCGCCTTTGCCTTGGTACACGATCGACTGCCCGAATAAGAACGTTCCCCGTACTCGACGGATGCACGACAAGCATTCTCTTCGGCCAAAAAAAAACGTCCTTTCCCCACCTTCATCGGGAAAGGACGCTCATTGTCCTCGCGCAACTTGTCTCAGTCAGCGTAATGACGACTCTGTCATTGGCAGTTGCAGTTAACCGCACTTTTCTTTTTTTGTCAATGGGGCGCATTGGTTGGTCAGTCGTTGACCATGTCCCCTCCCCCCAACCCTCTTTCAATAACCCTGGATCCTCGATTAGTAATGTCGAGGATGACAGGAGGGGCAATGGGAGAGGGAGTCTCACGCAAACCTGACAAAATTGTCGGATTCGGACAAAGATGTCATGATCCTGACAAAGGTGCGCGCTGGCATGTACCCTATCCATTCCGTGAAACTTCAATGATATTCAATGCCTGCTCATGAAAAAGAAGATGGCATTGTTTTTGCTTTCCTCCTTTGTAGAGACGGTACGGTACAGATAGAAACCCCGTAATCTGACAGAGAAGTCAAAGTCGTTCTGGCAATGACGCCAGGCCTGAGAGTTTTCGGAACTCTTGGCTTGGCGTTTTTTTTGCGTTTACGTGATCGGCGGAACAACACAGTCAACACATTCACATTTTTAGACTCATGGGAGGAGCCATGGCACACAGCATTCATCATACTGAAAACTCTGGATCCCCGATTAAAAATGTCGGGGATGACAGAAGAGAAGTCGGGGATGACAGCAATCGAGAGGAAACCCTCGCTTCTGAGGAGTACCTCTCCAAGGCACTCGAGGTGGCCGTGACGAAAGCCGTGCTGCAGGCGAGTGGTCCGACGAGACGACAACTGCTTGCCGGTGTCGGAAGCGCGGCGCTGGTCGGCCTGATCAGTGAGTTTCTTCCTCTTTCCCAATTGCAGGCACTGGCCGCGGACCCCGTGGGTAAACCGGAAAAAACCGATCTGGGGATCGGGTTTATTCCCATTACCTGTGCTACGCCGATTATCATGGCCGAACCCATGGGGTTCTACAGCAAGCACGGCTTGAACGCCAGAGTCAAACGGGCAGCAGGATGGGCCATGGTCCGGGATTGGGCCATCAACAAAGACGTGGACGCCGCGCACATGCTCTCGCCCATGCCTTTGGCCATCACCCTGGGGGCGGGGTCGCCCCAGGTCCCGTTCTATATGCCTGCCGTGGAAAATATCAACGGGCAGGCCATTACCCTGCACAACAAACACAAAGGCGTGAAAACGGCCGCTGACATGAAAGGGTTTCGCTTTTGCGTGCCCTTTGATTATTCCATGCACAATTACCTGTTGCGCTACTTCCTGGCCGACGGCGGCGTTCATCCGGACAAGGACGTGCAAATCCGCGTGGTGCCGCCTCCGGAGATGGTCGCCAACCTGAAGGCGGGTAACGTGGACGGCTATCTGGCTCCCGATCCGTTCAACCAACGCGCGGTGTACGAGAACGTCGGTTTTATCTACAAGCTCTCGAAGGACATTTGGGACAAACATCCGTGCTGCGCGTTTGCGATCTCACAGGAATTCGCGACGACGTATCCCAATACGTTCCTCGCGTTGTTCCGGGCGATTGTCGATGCCACCCATTACGCGTCGAACCCTGCGAACCGGAAGGAAATCGCCAAGGCCATTTCTCCAGCGAATTATTTGAACCAGCCGAGAATCGTGCTGGAACAGGTACTGACCGGGACGTTTGCCGATGGATTGGGCGGGATCAAAAAGGTCCCGAGCCGCATCGATTTCGATCCGTACCCCTGGCATTCCATGGCTATCTGGATCCTGACCCAAATGAAGCGATGGGGTCATCTGAAAGGAGACGTGAATTATCAAAAAGTCGCGGAGCAGGTTTATCTCGCGGCGGAGTGCGACAAGGTGTCCAAAGGTCTGGGCTATCCCACGCACACCAAGACCATGATGCCGCACGTCATTATGGGCAAGACGTTCGATCCCTCGAAGCCGAAAGCCTACGTGAAGAGTTTCCCCATTCACAGCATGGCATAACCGGTGAAAGAACTCCGCTCTACCTCCCCTAGCCCCTCCTTACAAAGGAGGGGAACGAAAGAGACACCCTCTCCCCACGGTGGGAGAGGGCTGGGGTGAGGGGGAGAATTATTCAACGCATGAGTGACTACAGACGGGAATGACCATGGGCGTCAAGTCTACACAGCATCCGTTCTTTATCTCCCTGTTCTTCCTCGGGATTTTTCTGTGCATGTGGCACATCGCCACCGTCAGCGCTCCGTTCGATCCCACGGGCAAGACAGAAGAAGAATTGCTGGTCCTGGAATTCAACGGCGATATCGTGCAAACCGGCGACGGTCGATACGTCTGGAATCCGGAAAAAGAAAAGGTGAAAGGGGTACCCGGACCCATGACGGTGGCGGAGAAAGCCTGGGTCGAATTGAGCGAAGCCTTTGTGATTAAAGGGACCAATGATCACGGAATCGCCTATTTGGTGGGTTATACGGTTTCACGATTCTCCGTGGGGTTCCTGGCTGCCTCCATGGTGGCCATTCTGGCGGGTATTATTTTGGGATTGAACCGGATGTTGTTTCGCGCCCTGAACCCGTTTGTGCAGATCCTGAAGCCCATTTCACCTTTGGCCTGGATGCCCTTGCTCCTGTACACGGTCAAGGACCCGAAATGGACGGCGATCATGGTGGTGTTCATGGCTGCGGTCTGGCCGACCCTGGCCACCACCGCATTCGGCGTGAACTCCCTGCGGAAGGAGTATTTGCAGGTTGCCGCTATTCTGCAGTTGTCGTGGTTCAAGCGGCTCTACAAGGTCATTCTTCCCGGAGCTGCGCCGACCATCGTGAACGGCCTGCGCATTTCGTTCGGAAGTGCGTTGGTCGCCGTGGTGCCGGCGGAGATGTTGTTGGGTGAACTGGGCGTGGGCTACCTGAGTTGGATTGAATGGAACAACCTGGATATTGCCGGGGTCATCTTCGCCATCCTGGTGGTGGGGACCGTCGGTGTCCTCCTGGATTCAGGGTTTAATAAATTGGCCGGTCTGGTCACGTATCGGGAGTAACGTCATGTCTTTTCTTTCCATCGATCACCTGAGCAAGTATTTTCCCAGTCATTCCGGGAACGGCAAGGTCTGCATCTTCGAGGACGTTACGGTCAAGATCAACAAAGGGGAATTCGTCACCGTGATCGGCCATTCCGGATGCGGCAAGAGCACACTGCTGAACATCATCGCCGGATTGGAAACGCCGACCGAAGGCGGAGCCATCCTGAACGGGCAGGAAGTCTCAGGCCCGGGATTGGATCGGATGGTGGTCTTTCAAAATTTTGCCTTGATGCCGTGGATGACGGTCTTCGAGAACGTCGCCCTGGCCGTCCGCTCGGCGTATCCCACCTGGAGTTCGCAGGAAATCAAGGCGCACGTACAGAAATACGTCACGCTGGTCGGCCTGCAAGGGGCCGAAACCAAAAAACCCACAGCCCTGTCCGGGGGGATGAAACAACGGGTCGGACTGGCTCGCGCGTTTTCCATTGAACCGAAGGTGCTCCTGCTGGACGAGCCGTTTGCGCAAATCGACGCGCTGACCAGGGGCGTGATTCAAGAGGAATTGGTGCAGATGTGGAATGCCACCCGCAACACGGTCTTCATGGTCACGCATGACGTGGACGAAGCCATCCTGCTCTCCGACCGCATCATGCTCATGACCAACGGTCCTTCGGCACGAATTGCGGAGATCGTGGACGTCACCATCCCCCGGCCGCGGTCTCGGGAAACGATTATTGAAGACGAACACTATTACAAGATTCGAAACCATATCATTCATTTTCTCGTCCGCCATGCCTCACACGGACAAGCGGATGGGAGAGGGGATCATACGGAACGGTCCGGCCCCGTCGAGATCAACTTCCGCGATCAGGCGACAACCACGCATGAACCCACACTCACACACTAGAAAGGAGCCATCATCATGAATGATGCGAAAGCTGTCATAAAAGCCAAACGTCTGGAAAAAAACATTGCGATTGCCGACGTCGCGGCAGCGGTGGGAAAAAGTCCGACCTTCGTGGCCGCCGCCTTGACCGGCAATCATCGCTTGACGCCCGAGCAGGCGGCGACCGCCGGGAAGCTGTTGGACCTGGACCAGGAATCCACCGCCAGCTTGAGCCGGTTTCCAGTTCGGGCGGATTTCCCGAACATGAGTGATCCATTCAAGTATCGACTGCTTGAAGTGATTGGCGTGTACGGCGATGCCTTGCGGGAGATGGCCAATGAAATGTTCGGAGACGGCATCATGAGCGCCATTGATTTTTCACTCGACATGGAGAAGGTCAAGGGAAGCCAGGGAGAAGATCGTTGCAAGATCACCTTGAACGGCAAGTGGCTCGAATATAAGACCTTCTAGGAAGGATGAAGTCACCTGCCGGGCAGGCGCCTCTTCAATTCCTCCTCCTTGTTAAGAGCGCGCCTGCTTCCCTTTTTTTACCTGTACAGCCGCTCGAGCCCCGCTAGAGGTCGGGGACATGCCTTCCCCCTGTCATCCTTGCAGCTTTTAGCGAGAATTCGGATCTGTTTTTTCCTGTCATCCCCGACCCCGATCGAGGACCCAGTTCTTTTTTGTTGGGAATGACGGAAGAGAGTTGTTTTTCCCTTATCATACAGAGCATCATGGGATCTCTTGTCACCTTCAAAGGAGTTGCACTCATGACCAATCGTTTGAGAACGACCGCCCTGCTGCCCCTTGTGGCTTTCGGTTTCGTGAGCCTGCTGGCCATAACAGCCCCGCTTCAGGCTGCCACGATCCAGGGGTTCGGTACCTTGAAATTCGGCATGACCCCCGCGGAAGTCGAGGCGCTTGAAGACTGCTCAAGCCAGACCCAATGCCTATATGACCTTCTGGGAAAGAATCGTTACTTTACCTTGGCCTATGGCCCAAGCGCAGGCGCTCCCTCCGGGGACGAGGGCACGCCGACCACCTTGAGCCACATCGACATTGAAATGGGCACGTATACGCAGGAATGGTTTCTTGAGGTCTTTGAAGTGCTGGCCTCACAATACCCCATCAACCACCAGCCTACTGACCAGGAACAGGCAGTCTTTCGAGATGGAACAGCCCAAGAACTGGTGTTCGGGTTTGTGGACGGCTTTGTACTGCTGAAAATCGTGCGGCGACCGTTCGGGAATATGATCATTCACGTCGTCTTTCAGGATGCCGCCCACGCCCAAGGCCAGCGCGATACTTGGAACGCCGCCGTGACTCCTTAGCCGGACAGACAAACCATGCCGAACCCCGATCATCCCGTCGTCGAACGCACGGACATGAATCCATTGGCCGTTGTCACCGGGGCTTCACGAGGAATCGGGGCCGCCTATGCCCGTGTCCTTGCAAACCGGGGCTATGACCTGTTGCTGGTCTCCCGTGACGAGACGCGACTCACGCACCTCGCCCGTGAACTCGAGGCGAACCACGGCATTCAAGCCCACGTGTTCATTGCCGATCTGTCCAGGCCTGACGCCGCCCATCAATTATTCGTGGAAAGCCGGCAATACCGGCAGACCCCGGACATGCTGATCAACAACGCCGGGTTCGGATTGTACGGGGAATTCGTCTCCCACCCGCTCCCGCGCATCCAGGAAATGTTGCACGTGCACGTGCGAGCCGTGGTGGAAAGTATCCGGTTGTTTCTGCCGGGAATGATCGAGCGCAGGTCCGGCACCATTATCAACGTGGCCTCCATTGCCGGCCTGCTCCCTATCCCGCATTTCGCGGAATATGCCGCGACCAAAGCGTTCCTGGTGTCGTTTTCAGAAGCATTGGCCGAGGAAACGCGCGACACCGGCGTGGTGGTCCAAGCCTGTTGCCCGGGACAAACGGAGACCGATTTTCACGCCTCCGCCGGCTTTCGTCCACCCGGGCTCCTTCCCATGCAAACGGCCGACCAGGTGGCCCACGTGTCCCTGGCGGCATTGCCGAACAAGGGCCCCGTCGTCACCATCGGCTGGCAGGGAAAATTGACGGCTTTGACAATGAAATGGTTGCCACGGATGTTCCTCGTCAAAAGCGTTGGGCGAATCACCAAACTGGCAACCCGGTCAGGCCCCACGGCTTGACGGTTCGTCCAGGGCTTCGAGGCACCGTGCATCATCCATGCGTGGATCATTGACCAGCCGGCTGACCGGCACCGCGATCATGGCGTCTGCGGGAAAGGACGTCAGGAATGGGGCCAGATCCATCGCATCCTGTAACCCGGGGTCCAGCCACGGTTCATACGCAGCGGGTGGCAAAATAACCGGCATCCGGTCATGGATCGAGGCCAAACGTTCGTTGGGCGTCGTGGTGAGGATTGCACACGATTCGATGGTCTGCCCATCGACACCCGTCCACCTGTCCCACAACCCGGCGAACGCAAACGGACGTTCACTGTTCAACCGGATATGGTAGGGCTGCTTTCGTGAGCCTTCCCGTTTCCATTCATAATAGCCGTCCGCCAGCACCAGACAGCGACGCTCCCGAAACGGTTTTCGAAAGGACGGCTTTTCCGCCACGGTTTCCGCGCGGGCATTGATCAGCTTCATCCCTATGGCGGGGTCCCTGGCCCATGAAGGGAGCAATCCCCACCGTAGCGTAACCGCCTCGCGTTTCTGCGACGAGAGCCCTGCTCGTACACAGGCGACCCATTGAGAGGGCGCCACGTTATAGCGGGGGTGGAGGTCCGGGATTTCTTCGAGCCGAAACTCCTCGGCAACGACGTCCGGCCTGCACGTTAAGGTATACCGTCCGCACATCCTGCTTGCGCCCTCAACTCTGCCTCCGCACTCTCATAATCCCCCAAATGTGCGCTCATCAAACTCTTCCATAACTTTCCATGATTCGGCACAGAAAAATGAAGAAGTTCATGCACAATGACGTAATCCCACAGGCTCTGCTTGAGGTCTAACAATTCGGCATTGAAATTAAGATACCCGTTCGTTGAGCAAGAGGCCCACTTATTTCGCATCGGGCGCACGCCCAGCCAAATGACGTCCACGTCCAATTTTTCTGCCCATGCCTTCACGCGTTCTTTAAAAACCTTTTTGCGCTCCATTTCACTCATGCTCTAGATTCAATCGGCTTTGTCCAGAAGCGTAAACAGCTCATCCACTATCGTTGTCACCTTATCCGGGTCGTCAAACTCGGCAAAAATGGCGAAAGTCACTTTCTGGCGCAGATCCCGTAACGCAGCTTCGCTCTTCTTCCAATCAGGATATTCCGCAAATGCCGCTTTTATCTTGCTGCTGACATTCTCAGCTTCCCCAGCCCCCGCGTCCAGCAAGGTGCGATACACGAAAAACGTAAAGCCATCGAATCCCTTCGCTTGTTGTTCTTTCTTGCGCTCTTCATTTTTCCCAATTTCCTGCAAGAGTTCTTCCAGCACCTCGCTTGCCGTATTCTGGCGTCGTTCAAACTGCTGCTGTACAGCCCGAGCACGTTCAGCCATGGCCAACAGGAACGGATCATCACTGTTTTCTTCCGCAATCTTTTCTATGCTTTTTACAAGGTTGATGACTTTTATGCTTTCTCCACCTTTCTTAGCTTTGATGACCTCTACCGTCGCGGCATCAATTTTCAATGACTCAAGCGGCGGCGTGACTTCGTAAATGCGAACATTCTCCCGCACCAACTCGTTTGTTTTGCGCTGAAACTCTTTATCCACAATGACATACCTGGTGTAAATTTTACGCACCGTGGCATAGATCTCTGAAAGTGTACGATAATCATCAATAAACGGCCGCAAAAACGCATCGGGGGAAATAATCTCGTACAGCATTTCAATTTCCTTATATTCCTTGAAAAAGACTTTACGGCGTTCAGGTTCGCGAAAATGCTCTATGAGTGCGTCAACATCCTTATCGTCAAAATGCCGTGTGATCAGGCCAAGATAGGCCGGGGCTCGTTGTTCCATCTTGTTCTGAAACAACACCTTCAACAGCCTGAGATCTTTGACGATTGCATTGATCTCATCACTATCGAAGGCCAGCGCCTTTTCCAAATTATCAAACACACCCACGAAATCGAGCACAAACCCATGCGGTTTCACCATGCCATGATCTTCGTTTTCATAGGGTCGATTCACCCTGGCAATCGCCTGCAACAAGGTGTGGTCGCGCATAGGCTTGTCCAGATACATCGCGTAAAGCACAGAGGCGTCGAAACCGGTTAACAGTTTCTCGGTGACGATCAGAATCTTGGGTTGCTGTTCCAGTTTTCCAAACGCCTTTCGGACTTGCCGCTCCTCCTGTTTATCCAGGTGGAATGCCTTGAGCAGCCTGGAATCATTATTGTTTCCCGTGTAGACAACTCGCGAATACTCCGGCGGCAGGTGCTCATCAAGCGCGTGCTTGTAATGGGCACAGGCTTCGCGGTCCACACCCACCAGAAACGCCTTGTACCCCAAAGGTTCGACGTTTTCCTTGTAATGCCTGGCGACATATTCAGCGACCTGCTTGATGCGTTCATTACCCTTGAGGAAATTCTTCAGGTTCACCGCCCGCTCAAGAATCCTATTCAGCTCATCGATGTCGGCCACACCCTCGGCTTCGGCGAGGGAGAGAAACTCCTTATCCAGCGTCTCATGCGGGACGAGCATCTCGTTGGGGGCAAGCTGGTAGTAGAGCGGCAGCGTGGTGCCGTCCTCAATACTGTCGGCGATGGAATACTTATGCAGGTAGCCCCGGTCATCCTCGCAGCCAAAGGTCTTGAAGGTGCCTTTCCCATACACCGTCCTGTCCACCGGAGTGCCGGTGAAGCCGAGGTAGGTGGCATTCGGCAAACCGGCCATGAGAAAGTTGCCCAAGTCGCCGCCGGTGGTGCGATGGGCTTCGTCGATGAGGACGTAAATGTTCGAACGCGCGTTGAGATTCGCCGGCATGTCGCGGAATTTGTGGATCATCGTCACGATGATGCCCCGGTAGTCATCGCTCAATAACCGGTTGAGCCGGGCGATACTGCCGGCGTGCTCCAGGTTGCCCAGGCCGAGTGCGGCAAGGTTTTTGAGCATCTGGTCTTCCAGTTCGTTGCGGTCGATCATCAGGATGACGGTCGGCTTGTCCGCCTTGGGTGCGCGGAACAGCAATTCCGCCGCCTTGATCATGGTGAAGGTTTTGCCGCTGCCTTGGGTGTGCCACACGAGGCCACGGGTGCGGTCAGGTGCGAGGGCGCGCTCAACGCTCGCCTCCACCGCGCCGGTCTGGTGCTGGCGCAGGATGTATTTGTTCAGTTCCTCGTCTTTCTCGGCAAAGATGATGTAGTCCTTCAAGAAGGCGAGCACCTGCGGGATGGCGCAGAAACTCTTCACCTTGGCCTCCAGCTTGCCGGCCTCCTCGTCTTTCCAGTTGAAAATGTTCCGGCGCACCGTGTTCCAGCTCACCCCGTAAGAGAACCCGATGGCATCGGTGGCGGTGAAAAGCTGTTCGGGCACAAACAACTCCGGCGTCTCGCGGTGATAACGGCGGATCTGGTCCACTCCGAGGGCAATCGCCTCATCCTTGCCGGCGTTCTTGCACTCGATCACCAGCACGGGAATGCCGTTGATGAGAAAGACAACATCCTCGCGCGTACCGTAGTGGCCGTTGTGAAAGGCCCATTCCTCAGTCACTTCGTACACGTTGCGCGTCGGCTCTTCGTAATCGATCAGGATCAGGTCGCGCTCGCGGCTCTCATCAGCATCGAAGAACTTGCCCCGGTTGCGCAGGTGCTCGACGAATTCCCGGTTGCCGTAAATGTCGGCGTGGAGATGGCGGAACTGGCCGAGCAAAAGCCCTTGGGCCTCGGCATAGCGCGGATTGAATTCCCGCACCTTGGCATCAAGCAGGTCATCGAAGAAGAGGGACAAAGGAGCGGAAGCGCTCCCTCTCCTTTGCTCGGCTTCCTCACGGGACACAAACGTCCAACCAATGGCCTCGGCGTATGTAAGAATACGGGCTTGGACGGTTTTGTGTTCGGAAGGGGTGGGCATGTCTTGTTTTCCCTACCTGTTCTTCGCGCCTCCAGGACGCTTCGCGGGTAATCCAATGGCCGCGCCCAGTTCTTTCGCCGTTGGCAGTTTGCCTTTCAACGCTTTCGGCAAAGTTGGCTTTAGCTGATATTCCGCCACGCCGATGGGGTTCACTTTCGACTTCAGCGCGAATTCGACTGCCACATCATCCTTCTCCGCGCAGAGGATAATCCCGATGGATGGGTTGTCATCAGTCGCCCGTTCCTTTTCATTCAAGACATTAAGGTAGAAATCCATCTTGCCGGCGAACTCCGGCTGAAATTCGCCGATCTTCAGCTCCCGTTCCTTAATCTCCCGACCGATGCCGAGAAATTCCAGGTTATAGGAACTCTTCAGCGCTTCCTCCGCCTGCTCGGCGAGGTGCTCCGGTAGAGCGAGAGGGAAGTTGTGTGCTTTTCCTTCAGCCAGGCTGCGCCCGTGGGCATCCGCTTTGATCTGGTTCATCAGAACGGCTCTCGTCCAACCCAACTGGGCAGTTGCCCGGAGGTAGTATAGTCGTTCTCGTGGCACCTTCACTTTCTTGGCGATCTCAACAAGATGCCCCCAGGGCACTGGCGACAGTATTTCTTGAACAAGCTGTTCAAGCAATACCGATTCTCTAACCCCTCCTTCCGGGGACTCCAAGCGTTGCGATTGCATTTCTTGAACAAGCTGTTCAAGAAATGAAGGGGAACTGTATTCCGAGTAAAACTGCCGCATGAGCCAGAGGTTATTGGCGGAAAACCCCTTCATCCCTGGAAACTCTGATCTCAAATCCAGGGCCAATTGCTCCACCACCGACTTCCCCCAACCCAGATCCTCTTGCTTCTCCACAATCCCGCGCCCGATATCCCAATACAGCAGGATCAACTCGCGGTTCACCGCGCGCGCCGCCGAGATCCGCGCCGAACGAATGCGCGACTTCAGTCCGCCCAGCCAGGCAGCGTAGTCAGCCGATTTTACGAATGTACCAGTCATTCTGTATTCCTGATTCTCCCTAAAATACGGGCTTGGACGGTTTTGTGTCCACTTGGCTTAGGCATGGACTACTCCTTGCGCTTTGCTAACGGGTAAAGGCAGAAATTGGGTCGGTCGTATGGATCATGGGAAATTGATGAAATCGACTGATTGCCAGCACTGCTGCCAGTTGCGGAATTCCGTTGGACGAATACGATAACGAGCGACGTTGCCCTCGTGCAAATTCAGCAACTCGGTTTCGACGACCTCGATAAAACGCGGCTGATCATCCACCGGAACCCAGCCAAGGGCAAACGCCTTGATCCGGGCGGCGGCACGACCCTTGTTCATATGTGCATGCACCACGTTCGATACCAGTTTTCTTATCGGTTCCCGGTATTGCATGCGAAAGAGATCCGGCGCTCCGGGCAACCGACGTGTGGTCGAGTAGCGCCTGCACGAACGTTCGTAAGCCCAGACAAAAAGATCGCGCAACAGGTCGGGACGGTTCAGTTCAGACACACTCAGTAAGCCGCTGGCGTAGAGATTCCTGGGCACGTCCACGAAAGACAGTGGGACCAGGTTCATCCGAAGAAAGGGAATGTTGGCTGCCATCCGCGACACGCGCGTGTTCACGTCCGCAAAGGGTTGCAGGCGAGGCACGTGTATCAGGGCGAACAAGGCCTGCTCGAACGGGTCTGCAATCGCATTGGCCTTGTGGAGCAGGGGCGTGCCGTCCGGGACCCGAGACCGCCAGGAATTTGATGAATCGGGTAATAGATTCTCTGAGAGCAACGTCTGTAGCTTGCAGACGGTCGAGTGGTTAAAGGCCATTCCGTCCAGCGCATTCACCAAGTCCATGGACACCAGCAGGTCAATGGCGGCCTTGTGATTCAGGAGCATTTGCGTTGCTCCGGCATCCTTGCCTTCAGCCGGTTGACCGGTGTGCAGGAACTGCCAGGCTTCCAGCAACGAGTAGGAATTCCCTTCCAACCGGCTGGAGTTCCAGGTCAGGTCGATCAGCCAACGAGGATAGAGTTCCTTGGCATGGGTACCGGCCGGTTGACATTCCTCCGGTGACTGTCCCATCTCCCGCAGACGGCATCTAGTGGACTCGTCCAGATAAAACGTGCGGTTTGGTTGATAGCTCGCCAGAAGATCGGGGCTGCAAACAACAGGTTGCCGCGCCTGAATCGGTTGTTCACCCCCGGGTTGAATGTCCCCCACATCGGGAATCGGAGGAACCACAACATCATCGTCGGTTTCCTTAGTGGCCAGAGGGCTGGCTTCATCAGGTACAGGACTGCCCGTGACACGATAGCGTTGGGCGCGACCCTCGCCGAACGTCTCAAGCCGACCGGCCGCCACCAGCCGCGCAAGCCGCCGTTGGAGCGTACGGCGCGAAAGCTCAATATCCAACGCGCCACGAACCTCAGACACCGCCGCACCATTCGGGAACTGTCCAACCGTCTGTACGATGGCATCAAGCTCGGTTGCAGAAACCTGTTTCGGCATGTTTATGTGGCGTAATTAAACTAAATTACGACATATAAGCAGATTTATTCGATAAATCAATATATATACGCCATAAAAATATTTTATATGGCGTTATTCAGTGAAATTGAGACGAAAAAAATCAGGAAGAAAAATTAAGAATCAAGAGGAGAGGAGTTCTATTGGCTCGTTTACCTTTCGGAAAATCCCATCTCTTTCAAAAACGGAGAAGGTTGTTTTGGATAGCCATTATATATACGAGCCCAACTGATATTCAGCGTTTCCTCAGTACGGGTGATTGCGACAAAACAGTTTCTCCGTTCTTCCTCTATCTCTCTGCTTTCAAGACCCTTCTGTACTGCTTGATACGATGGAAACACTTCGTCTGCCATTCCAATCAAGAAAACGTGTTTAAACTCCATTCCTTTTGATCCATGTACGGTCAAGCACCGAACAGAACCGGGAAGCTGAACGGGTGCTTTTGATTTCATATCCATTTCCTGAAGGTATAGATGAAGCGTTACACGCTTTGAATTGTGCTCTTTTAAGAGACTACTGTGGAGTTCCTTCCATGTCTTGATTTCTTCTTCCTCCTGCTCATCATCAAGCCAGGTTTTACCCAAAAACCAATCAAGTAACTCAACAAATTCCAAACGTTCAACTAATTTCTCGGTGATACGCTCCAACAATTCTTTCTGACTTACTGAAAGCTTTCTTGAAAATGCTGTTTCTACCCATGTCCGTAGAAAATCACCGCCGTCAAGAGCGGCCCATGCTTCAACGTCCTCAATCTCAATAAGCGAATCGTCAAACGCTTTCCATGCCACACATACCGTTCGGAGCAATCCCCGATCATGCCGTCCGTTAGCAAGCCGTAGAATTGCATACATGAAGTGAACCGCCGCACTTTCAAACTCGGTCTTCCTCTTCGCAAAATAGGGCTTAATTCCTTGCTCATCCAAAACGCTTGCGACACGTTTCAAAAGTTTTGTGGAACGGGCAATTACGACGCATTCTTCGGGTTTCCATCCTTCTTTTCTTATGGTCTCTGGGATGCTTTCTGCTTCTTCATCTTCATCACCAAACGACTTGATCCTCAATTCTGGGTAATCCTGCGTGGTTTTATGTGCAGAAAGAGGGCTTTTCCCGTCCGACCGGGTTTTATTGTGGGCGATCAGATTGTTTGCCAATTCAATGATAGTAGGTGGGCAGCGGAAATTTTCTGGAAGCTGAATGGTTTTCATTTCAAAGTCGGAACGGAGTTTGAATAACCGCTCGGGACTGGCACCGTTCCACTGATAAATGATCTGGTCATCATCGGCGACGACGAAAAGATTTGGCTTCTGCCTTGCTGCAAGAAGCGTGAGCAGGTCATACTGAACTCGGTTGGTGTCTTGAAATTCATCAACACAAATGTATTGCCAGGCCAGCTTCGTTATTCGGGCTACTCCGGCATTTGTGGACAGCAACCTTCGGGTGAAGTGCAAGAGCCCACCAAAATCCAGCCGATTACTTTTCTGTAGTGCCTCACAGTAAGCACCAAAAAGTGATGGAAGCCAAGAAGGCGTCTGCGTCATTCCCGGTGCTTCTGGCTCGCCGTTGTATGATTCTGCGAACAAGCGATCCAAGAGGCCTAAGAGGTTCTTTCGATCTGTCGGAACGGTGGAGGTATTACACGAGAGTGATCCAATGACCTGTTCAAGAACTGCGATGCGATCTCCGTCATTTACAAGCAGCAAGAAATCCGGTTGTATCCCTACATGACTTCCGTGCTGTCGCAGGACATCTCCGGCGAACGAATGGAAAGTGCAGAGGCGGGCTCTCTGCGCTCGCCCTCCTATCAGGGCGTCAACGCGTTGGCGCATCTCGTCCGCCGCTTTCGTTGTGAACGTCAGCGCAAGAACGCTTGCGTTCGGATCATCACGGAGTATACGCCATGTACGCAAAGTAAGAACATGGGTCTTACCTGAGCCCGGACCAGCCAGAACCAAAAGTGGACCTTTCCCCCACTCTACAGCCTCCCGCTGATTTTCATTAAGTTTTTGCGTTGATAGATTCATGTGACTTCTGTCAGCTTGAGTGCAGCATTGATTACGTCTTTAAAAAGCTGTGGTACAGGTGTCTTGTCCTTTTCAATTGTTGTCAAAACCTCTTGTGCCGCGTGCGTCTTCAGCTTGTTTGGTAAAGCACGCGCAATTTGTAACGGATACTCAGGATCGTTCGACACTGCCGTAACTTTGTTGCGCGGTTGCGTGCCTAAGAGCTTCCAGTACACATCTAGAAAGCCATTACAGCATAAATATTCTTCGATATTGGCTGTGGGTCGAGGTATCACGAAGAGTACCTCACTTTCGGGTCGACCGTTCAGATACTTCTTCACGGTTGCCACATTGTTTTTACCTTGTGCGTCGTTATCGGAAAGGACCACCCAGTGAATGCCCATTCCGTTAGCGATCTTGAGGCATGTTTCCAGCGATATGCCTGACTGATACGTTACAAATCGAATCCCAGTTCGTTCAAGATTTTTTCCTAATACTCTCGCTGATTCGGGTATCAAAGTACCTTCTGTTTCACCTTCCCCAAGAATCCAACATCTGGAGAAAAGCAACTCGCCTCGACCCCGTCGAATGTGAAAGTTGAATGTTCGAATGTCTTTTTGATCAAGCCCAATGTCCTTAAGTCTGAATGTTTTGGTATCCTGATCGTCTTTATGAAGTCGAACAACATACTCAGGAGACACTTCGGAAAGTAAGTCACCGCTATGAGTTGAAATAATCTTTTGCCCGGGAACCTTCTCAATTAGTTGCCAGAGAGCCCGTACCGCACTGGGATGAAGGTGTGCCTCGGGTTCTTCCAGAGCGATAAAAGAATCTCCCTTATTCCAAGCCTGTAGATATGCGTTGAAAAGGGTTAGGACGGCGAGGCTTTGCATTCCTTCGCCATGTCTGCCAACCGGAACTTTTGCCCCTGTCGTTGCATTGATGTTTACGGCCGCCTTTGACAGCATGTCGAAAATCCTGCCGGGAACCGCGTCTATCGAGACGACATCTTCTTCTTGATCTGCGATTGAGATTATGCTCTGGATTTCTTTCAGTTGGGAAACTACCTGCGAGAAGCTTGTATGCGACGAGATTATCAGATCATTGACTTCAGACAGTTTATTTTCGATCTCTTGGCGCTTTTCAGGCGTCAATTGCGACTCCTTCAAAAAGGGTCTCCAAAATTGCCCACGGGAATCAAACTGCCTTGTCGCGTCGCGTAGAGCGGAAAGGTAGTAATATGAAACTTCGTCGTGGAGAATGCCAAGTGATGTGGCGGCTAGTCTTGTCAGTGCTGCACCACTAGGATTTTGAAATTCCCAATCTTGGACAAAGTCTTGCGTGATCTCATCAAATCTTGCACCGACTTTAAGAATCACAAGCGCACAACCATCATTTTCAACTTGCAAGATTTCAGCGCGGTTCAATCTGGCAAGTTGCTCGTCTTCCCATTCGCCAGGTTCGTCCTCTTTAAAGGTCAGCCTGATGCTGATTGGCGGAGCAGTCGAAGGTTCGGTATTCGCTGTAGGCAGGTGAAAGTCGTATTCGTCAAATACACACCCTCGTTTTGTTCTTACATCACGGAGGGCGAATCGCAACGCATCTAGCACCGCCGTTTTGCCGGTATTGTTCTCGCCTATAAGAACTGTCGTGACTCCCAACTTCAAATCTAGGCTGGTGATACCTCTGAAATTTTCGATCTCTAAGCGTCTGAGTTGCATTTTATTCCAATCGTCTTTCGGATTTCATGCGTAATTCTTAATTTTGAATTTCCAGTTCCGATCCGTCAACACGGATTCTGGTCGTCCTCAGTTCGTAAAGGAGCGTGCGGTAGCCTGCTAGATCAATATGGCAACAGCTTGTTGCCAAAATTCAGGAGCAGAATAGGCAACATGAAATTGCTTCATATCTTCTAGGTTGCGTGGTCAGAAGCCGGTCACGGCAGGAAAAGCTGTACACAGGTCACGTGACAGGCGGCAAATAACTGACTGGCCTCATCCAAGCCTTTCCTGTTTTTCCACAATCTTGTGCCCGCTGTCATGATACAGCAGGATCATCTTGCGGTTTATCGTCCGTACCGACCGGATGCGGGATTTTACCTCGACCAGCCAGGCAGCGTAGTCAGGCGATTTTGCAAATGGGTCAGGTATTCTTTTTTTCCAATTAGTAATTCCAGATTCTCTACAGCGCAGGCTTGGACGGTTTTGTGTTTAAAGGGGGCATTAAATGGGTCTCCGTGTTCTAAGGCTTGGCTGCTTCCAACTCCTGGCCGTCTTGTTCCCGCCAATAGAACCAATCAGGAACAGGTGGATTAGAACAGCGGTGCTCAAAGATTTCATCCTGAACATGTCTGATTTCAGATGGTGATATCGGCTTTTCACCAGAAAAGCTCGACAGATAGCGATGAATTCCATCAATGTGTTCTATGGTTGTAGATTGTTCTCTGAATTCATTAATTCCCCAGGCTAGAACTCGAAGGTTCGATGCTACAAGAGCGATTAGTTCCACAACTGTGAGCCCAGTTACGGCGGAAACAAGAACGGTCAACATAACAAAGCACCAGGACACGACGATTAGACCTGTTTTCCACTTACGCCGAAGATTCACATCCCACCAGCAATTCATTCGTTGACAATAAACTTTGGCAAGGGCTAGATCATTGGGAATTGCATCAGGCGTATACCAATCCATCAGTTTGGCACTGACCTTCGGCGCATTTCTTGCTGTGCTGGCAAGTTGGTTGATCCGGTCAGGCGTTGGGTGCTTGATGCCTTTATGTTCAGGCCACGGCAGATCAAGGACAAAACAGTCGAACTCTTCCTGGATCGTAGCTGCTTCTTTTTTGACGAAATTTTCCCAATTTTTTAGAACGGTTTGACAGAGAAACCACGTAACCATCGCAACGAAAGTAACGATGTAACTAAATGTTATATTTTCCACAACTAAATCCGAGATCGCGAGAATTCCGACGAGAATAACGAGAAAAAACCCAAGATTACGCGCCCACTTGGCGCGACGATACAGAAGACGTTGAGCAGCCAGCTTTGCCAGTGATTCGGGGCGATTCTGTCTGTCTTGAATGCTCATCTGTAATAGCTTGGAAACTCGTAAGCAAAGAGCTTGTCCCACCAATCGAATGCTTCTTTGATATTGTCGCCTTCTTCCGCTTCGCGTGCCTTGTTCGCCCGGGATAGCGCGGTTGAAACCTTCGACTTGGCGCTCGATAAGTCAGCATCAGACTTACACGGCGATATGTAGCCTGAAATTCCCATTGGGTCAATGATCCGCGCTAAATCTATATCTTCGAGAAGCGAAAAGAGGCGTTTGACGTCGATTGAGTAGGAAATTGATGTTTCGTTGGACGCGTATTTTGTAACTCGTAGCTCAAGATAGAATGAGGAGATCGGAACATTCTGAAAGTATTTCCACGCCTTGATGAAGCGAATTAACGGTTTCACCTTAGACGATAGCTCATTGTCGACTGAACGCACGTACTCGTTATGGGCGTCGGGACTCGCCTGCATCCAGTCACCTGCACAATCTGGGATGCCGTAAATCTTGAAACCGTTCTTAGTCCGAAGGTAATCAGCGGGTGTTACCTCTGTGGTTTCCTTCGCATCGGTACCAAAGGGAACAACAACTGCAGGACAAGACGTTCGAACTCCGGTGTTCGGAAAACGCGTTGCAAGGACATTACGCACATCCGTCAGTGAGGTAGACGAATTCTGCCTGAGGGTTTCTCTCGGAATGCTAGCCATGTAGTCAACATCGCTGTGGCCCGAGATGGATGTTCCATTTCCGAAAGATCCTATGCGCCAAAAACGCTGGAGACCAAAATTCGCTTTAATGCATTGTTCGATAGAAGCACGATGTCTTTGTGCCGCATTGGATTCGTAGCTTGATGGCGTTAGTTTTTGGAGGAAATCTCGAAATCCTTCATCAACTGTTCGTGGCATGGTTGTCTCCTATAGGCTTAATCTATGAACACGGATTTTCGCTGTCATCAGTTCGTGAAGGAGGGTACGGAAGAGGGATGTAAGATCTGCTTTCTTTTCCTCGTGCTTTCTGGTTTTGGATTCGATGCCCTGAATCATATCGGCTATCTTGACTTGCTCATCATAGGGAGGATTCGGAATTTTCAGAGCGGAGATTTCGTTCTTGTTGTAATTCGATTGATTTACCGCACGCCGTGCCAGTTTAACGAACACTCCTTCTTCTCGGTAGTGGTTCATCAATTGCTTGAGGAAGTAGTTATGGGAATTCTTTTCATCCGTGGAAATCCGCAGAATGAACGATGCAAAAGTGTGGGGCTCCTTTTGTTCTTCAAAGATCGTCGTCTTACCAATTAGTTCTGCGCTGTTACGCCAATTGAAAAGGACATCACCGTCCCGTAGCGTTAGTCGAATTGCAGTCTTTTCGGGAACCTCAATCCGACGGACTTTCCAATAGAGCAAATTGCCCTGTTTATCAATGTCCGCGGTGCTGACAATTTTTACGCCACCCGGTGGATCGGTCTTTGGAATGGCCTTTGAGACGCCATAATCAATGTATTGAACGGTCTCGACAAGCGGCTTGACTTTCCAGCTTTCAGGGATAGGCCCGATTTCGGTTTGTTTTTGGGGTTCGTTGCGGAGGCCCTCGGTGAAGAGCTTGTGCATGAGGGCCTTTTTCAGCTCGGTGGTGGTCTGAATGATCCGCTCCTGCGCTTCGATCGCCCGCTGCACCGTCGAAAGGACGTGCGCGATCTTCTTCTGCTCGGGGAGTGGGGGGAGGACCATAGGCAGTTCGGCCAACTTTGAGCGGGAGAGGTTTGGAATCGTGGTGACGTTGCCTCGACCAAAGTAGAGCTTCGCAATCTGGAAGGCATACCAAAACCAATAAAGGGCAAACTGTCCTTCGATGTGCTCATTGATTGCGCGAAGCCGATGAAGATGGTTTTGATAGTAGCAGGTCTGAACCTCGCCATTCCAAAGCGCGGTTCGTCCTATGTCTCCTCCTTCACATGTGAGAAGATCGTTCGGCTGAAGTTCGAGCCGAGCTTCCTCCTCTTCGGTGAAGTTCATTTGGTCCAGATCTGACAACTCCAGTCGATTCCAAAAGACGTTCTTTGTTCGGAGGAACGGGTGCTGATTGTCGCCATCACGATTTTTCTTTGAGACCTGTTTCCCTTGTTGAATCTGGAACACAGAATCGACGCGACCGACTTTCCACGTCGGTGGGAACTCGCCGATTTCGGTTTGTTGTAATTCCACACTCATACCCCAATCCTCTCCAGTATCTCACCCAACACCTTGCCGGGGTCCCTGACCATTCCTGATTTATCATTTTGAATTCCGCGTTTCATGCTATCTTTCATTCATCAGGCGTTCCAACGCTTTGCGCCCCTTCTCGGTGAGCCGATATTTCTGTAAGCGACTGGTGGGTTTTTCGGGGATCATACGCTCAATCAAGCCCTTTTCGAGAGCAGGGTGAAGGTAGTTTTCTCTGAAAGTCTGACGGTGTTTCAGTCCAAGTTTTTTCTGGAGGGTGGAGGGCAATACCTCGCCGGATTTCAACAATAGAGTGAGCCGATCAACTGGATCGATGACTGGGTCGGTTAGCTTTAGGCGCCCGTCGCCCGGTAACGCCTTCCTTACGGTTTGGTTCGGGCTTCGTGTCGGCTCTCGAACTGGTCTCCAGATGGTGGCGACGAAGCCGTCGGTGAGCCTGAATTCCGGCTCAGGTAATCCGGCGGCGCGTTCCTCCTTGAACTCTTGCTGAACGCTGCTGATGAAGATATTCACATCTTGACGCCGATCTTCCGGAGAATATCCTTCAGGGCTTTGTCCGTCTCGCTCGCCTGCTCTTCAAGGCCGCCTTTACCATAGAGTTCCTCCACGATCTCCTCAAGCGGTCGATAGGTCTCTGCGGCGCCGGTGTGGATGTAGCGACTGGGGGAGATGTTGTAATCGTTTTTCTTCAACTCTGAGTGATCAACGATGCGGCTGAGTTTTTCTTCTTTCTTCCAGCCTATCAGGGTGTCGGCGATACGGGCGATGCTCTCGGGCGGGATGAAGTTCTTGGGGTCGCCCTTCTCGAAGACTTGGCTGGCATTCACGAGGAAGATTTTGCTCTGCCGGGCTTTTGACTTGGCCTTGTTGAGGAAGAGGACGATACCTGGAGCGGTGGTGTTGTAGAAGAGGTTTTCGGGCAGGTAGAGGACGCTCTCGATGAGGTCCTGGTCAACGAACCATTGGCGGACTGTTTTTTCCTTGTTGGTGCCGGCATTGCCCGAACCTCGGGAGGCGGCACCGGTGTCGAGAACGACAGCGGCGCGGCCGGTGGCATTGAGGCTGGCGTGCATGTGCTGGACCCAGCCCCAGTCGGCGGAAGATTTCCCGGGGAAACCGGCCCCGGCGGGGAAGCGGTCGAGTTCGTCATTGTCGTAGTCGGCCTCGGTGTACGAGTCCTGATTCCACATGGGATTGGCGACAACGCGATCGAAGGTGCGGAGTTTACCGCTTTTTTCGGCGCGGAACCTGGGGTTCTTGAAGGTGTCGCCGATCTCGATCTGGCCTTCCATGTCGTGGATGATCATGTTCATGTTGGCCATGGCCCAGGTCTCGGGGACGTATTCCTGGCCGAACAGTTTGAGGGGCAGGGGGGCGTCTTTCGTCTTTTTGGCGGCTTTCATTTTTGCCTCCATGGCGAGTTCGCACTTGATGAGCAGGCCACCGGAGCCACAGGTGGGGTCGTAGATTTCCATGCCCGGGTCTGGGGAAAGGACGCGGGCCATGATCTCGCCGACTTCGCCGGGCGTGTAGAATTCGCCGGCGCTCTGGCCGCTGCCCTCGGCGAATTTGCGGATAAGGTATTCGTAGCTCTTGCCGATAATGTCGGCCTCGACGTCCTCAAGCCCGAGGCGCTTGGTGCTGATGGCTTCAATGAGGTTTGAGAGGCGATCGTCGTCGAGGTCGCGCTGGCCGTGGGTGGTGGCGTTGAAATCGACACGGTTGATGATGCCTTTCAGAAGCGGGTTTTCCCGAGCGATTTCGCGCATATAGGTGGTGACGCCTTCGCCGATCTTATCGGAGAGTTTGCGGATGACCGACCACACGGGCTGCTCTGTATCTTTCGGCGTCAGCGGCAGGTAGAAACGCACCATTGCCTTTTTCTTATCCGCAACTCTCCGCCAATCAGCTACGACCAGTCGGAAGGCTTTCTCTCGCGAGCCCACCTCAGTGGCGATACGATTCAGTTCATCATCAAAGACATCGCAGAGACGTTTGGCGAAAATCAGCGGCAAGATGTAATCTTTATACTTCGGCGCGTCTTTTGCCCCACGAATGGAACACGCGGCATCCCATATCCAGGATTCCAGCGATTTATTGTTCGCTTCTGTATTTTTCTTGTTCTTCGCCATCGCTGTTTTCTTGCAAAAAACCCAATGCATCCAATCCTAAAAAATCTGTGACGATTCGCTTAAGAGAAGATGTCGTGGGTTCTTGTAAAGACAGAGTTGCGCATTCCGGCATGCCGTATCAAACGCTGATAAATTTATCCTTATACGGCTGTGTCGCACAACCAGGAAGATTGCCATCCAATGGCTGAATAACTATTGACGTGCTGACTGATCGGACGATCTGACGGGCGCCGTTTGGCGAGGTGCAGATAGAGCAGATTCTTTCGGTTTCTTCAAAACGACCTGTCGCGATCACTCATGCGTTCTGAAGTGCAGTCTGACCGTCAATTCTCCATCGACGAAATCGTCCCCGTTCATTTGGGGATCGAACGTCCACTGTTCGAGGGCTTGCACGCTGGCCAGGTTGATGAGGCGATTTTTCGCGGGAACCAGAACCACGAGTGTGGTCTCCGCCGCCTTGCTGACGAGAATGCGGGCCTTCATCCAATCATCGACTTCCTGTCCTTGTAACGACGGCGGCATGGTGGGCCACGGGGTGTACGTGGGGACCGGTCCAAGCTGTTGATCTTTGTTCAGCCTGAGTCCATGCACGTGCACGGTTTCCAGGACTTCCACATGTTCATCTTCCAAGTGATCCAACTCATGGGTGGAAGCATCGACTTGGCTCCAGACAAACAGGGGGCCCATTGCCAACAAGACATTCATCGCCACGAGAAACATCCAGACGGGCTTCATCTTGCAAACCTCTTTCATCTTTCTTCTCTCACGGGAAAGCGGAAATCCAGTAATTTGTGATCCTGTACCACTTCTTGGAGTTCCCCCTCCCCCCAGCCCCCGGATCGAGTCCGGGGCAGGCTCTCTCCCTCCAAGGGAGAGGAGGAAGAAAACGCTTTACACCTGCAGGAGATGGCCACGGAGTGATCGAGATTGACTGCGGCTCACTCGTAATTGTTGTGTATTCGTCAACGTCACGAGATAGGATCCTCCCGGCATGGGCGTAATTTTTCTGATCGACTCGATGTTGACCAAAGCCCCGCGACCGACTCGAAGAAACTGCTTGGGGTCCAGCTTGGCTTCCAACGTTTTCAACCGGTAATTCATCGTATATCGTTCCTTATCCATCGTCGTCACGTGCATCAACTCCCCCTCCGAGACGACCGACGCAATACGGTGAACGGGCAACAAATAAATATCGTCGTGTTTGCGAATGGGAAACCGATCGATATATTGCCCTGCAGACACCGGCAAAGGACGATCCGCCGGTCCAGACTGCCTGCCACTGACCTGCTCTGCCAAGGCATCCCGTTCGAGTCGTTCATGGGCACGATCGATGGTTTTGCGGAGGCGGTCTCGATCAACGGGTTTGAGGAGATAATCCAATGCTTCAATTTCAAAGGCACTGACAGCGTGCTCATCGAACGCCGTCACAAAGGCCACCAGCGGGATTCGCCCGTTGCGCAATGAGCGGACGATGGACAGGCCATCCATTTCCGGCATCTGCAAATCAAGGAAGGCCAGGTCTGGTTGGGTGTGCTCAATCAATCGCATGGTCTCCATGCCGGCTTGGGCGTCCCCCACAATCTCGACGTCTTCAAATGAGCGCAGCATGGACAGAAGAAATTGTCTCGCCGGACGTTCGTCATCGGCCACGATCACACGTAACGTCATGGCCATGCCACTCCGTGTCCTTGTGGAAGTGCTGAGGCATGCGTCACCTCATGATCGTCGAGTGGAATCAGGAGGTTCACCACCGTTCCATGCTTCACGCTGCTTTTGACGTCTATCGAGGCACGTTCGCCGTAGTGGAGCAACAACCGTTGTCTGATATTGGACAGACCAAGCCCGGTTCCCCGGCCATTCCCATTACGGACTGGTCCTGCTTCGACCCCCGTGTTCCATACTTGAAGGTGCAACATCGATGGCAGGCTCTGTTCCCGGCAATCGGCCGCATCTTCGATCCATGCCGTAATCCGGACGCGTCCCCCGGATGCCGAAGGCTGAATGCCATGCTTGACGGCGTTCTCCACCAACGGTTGTACGATCAAGGCAGGGATCGGCACGTCACGTACCGACTCCGGAACGTCGATATGGACCGTCAGCCGATTTTCGAAACGAATCTGTTCAATTGCCAGGTAAGCCTGTATTAAATCCATTTCATGCCCGACGGTCGTCAGTTCTTTATCCAACCGTTTTAATACGCTTCTCAGGAGACCGGTCAATTGCAGGAGCGTGTCAACGGCCTTCACCGGAGACGTCTGGATCAAATAGCCGATCGTGGTGAGGGCATTGAAGAGAAAATGGGGATTCAATTGCGCGCGCAACGCCCGCAGTTCCGATTCGGTCGCCAATTTTTGTATTTCCTGTTCCCGGAAGGCCTGCACACAACGTTCGTGGGTGACGCACACCATCGTAATGCGACGGGAAACCAGGTGCGCTAGTGATTCCAGATGATACAGATCATCGGACAACAGCCTCCACCCATGAGGGAGTGGCCCGATTTTGATGCAATAGCGGGGAGGATCGACCGTCGGAATCTCCACGGTCACGTGGGGAGCGTCATGCGCCACGATCGGCTTTCGCGACGGGGAACCATCGTCAATTTCGTGTGCCTGTATGGACATCCATACGATCTCTTCCGTGGACAGCACGGCTTTCAACATTGCGCAACATTGATCCATGATCGCTTCCGGTGTGTCCCGTCGTGTGATGGCCTGCGCCACGTCATCCTGGAATTTCTCGTAATCCGGCCGCCGCAAAACCACCGTATCGACGACCCACGACGCCCCGCGAGAGACATAGGGATAGAGCAACGCGGTCCCGACCCACAATCCGATAAGGATCGCGTCCATGAACGGGGCCGGCTGTTCCAATTGCAAGGCACCCAGCCCCGCATACAGACCCATCGCAATGCCGACCAAGCCCATGAGCGAAAGCGCCCGCTTCAAGAAAATGTCGCCGAAGGCAAAGCGAAAGTCCTGATACAAAATGGCGACCGCCAACGGCAATGACGCATGGTGCCCGATCAACTCCATCCACCACACGTATTCACCGGATTGATGGTGGCTGAACGGTATCGCAGCCGCGGCAATCGCGGCCAGGGCCACCATCCCGGCGTGGTGATCCCACCCCTGTTGCCTGACGGTATCGGTGAGCACGATCGCCAGCAGCACGACAAAGCCGACGGCCAGCAGGCTCATCGCCTCGACCGCGATGACGGTTGCACCCGGCATGACGGCCAGCAGGTTGAACACGGCCGCAGCGGCGCTTAAGGCATAGGCTCCCGCGACCGGGACGTACCGGTTCCACCGGACGTGGTGGCGTCCGGATTGCAGAAAGGCATGCACCACAACGGCCGGGAGAAAGCCCAGGGCAGACAGCGCCGTCACTTGCAGAACGTGGTTCAGCCACTCAGGCGCGGCAGCCGGAAGGAGAAACGAGGCCAACCCGCCCACGTTCCATAATAAGCCCAGGACCGCGGTCCACAGAGACAACCGCCTCAAGGGCGTCACCAGCACATTGTTCACGTTTCGTGAGACGGATTTCCGGGGTGTCTGCAACACCAGGACCAGGATCATGGCGTAAAGAATCGCGCCGGTGATGAAACCGATGGGGTGCGCAAGCAGGCTTACGGCTGTGTTCGTCATGTTCTTCGTCTTCCGGGAACAGGGTTACGGGCAGTATAAGGGACGGGACAATGCGCGGCAATCCATTCCATATGAACGGCTCTATTCTTCACATAAACGGACAGCTTGCGCCCATCAATAGCGGTCCTTCGCAGAACACCATCGGAGAGGCGAACGTGTTTTCATTCAGGAAGCGGATTCGTCAGCAGGCGGTCAGGATTCCAGGCAGCCGGCGATCTTCCGGGCGAGGACATCTCCGTCGTCGAGAGACTTGGCATCCCACCCTATTCCCAAACCCGGTCCATCGCCTTCTTTCGGAATGATGTGGAAGTGCACGTGCCCAATGGCTTGGTGGGCCGGGGCACCGTTGTTCTGCAGGACGTTGAAATCCGCGGTCCCCGTAGCCTTGCGTACCGCACGGCACAGGCGCGGTAACGCGCGACCGATGGCCGCGGCAGATTCATCCGACAGTTGATCCAAGGTTTCAGCCGGCTCTTTCGGAATGACCAGGGTATGGCCATGGGACAAGGGATAGATATCCAGGAAGGCCAGGACGTGCTCGTCTTCATACACCTTATGACACGGAATCTCGCCGTCCAGGATTTTTTGAAAGATCGTCATCGCGCGCAGGATAAGCCAAACCCCTGAACCGAGGCAAGAGTCCTTGTGCCCTGCCGGAACATCGCGCTATAGTGAAAATCTGAATATCCGGGTGCCATCCCATGCCGAAACAACAGAGTTCGTCGAACCCCTTCGACACTTTTCGCCTTTCCCTCCCCACTCCTGCCGGCGACCTCCAGGCCGAGATTTCTGTCCCGACAAGTTTTATTCCGGTGTCGGACATTGTCCCGTTGATGCGGTCCTTGGGGGAAGAAGCCCTCAAACTCGAAGAAACGAATGTGCAACAAGCCGGGCAAACGATTTCCTGTCAAAAAGGGTGTGGCGCCTGTTGCCGCGTAATGGTACCGGTTTCTCCCCCGGAAGCCTTTACGCTCAAGAAGGGGGTCGAGCAATTGCCCGCGCCGCATCGAGACCGGATTCGTCAGCGTCTTTCCAAGGTGAAGGTCGCCTTGAACGAGGCGGGCCTCCTCGGCCGGCTCGTGCAATTATCCGAAACCCGCACACAGTTGTCGGACGCGGATATGGAGCCTATCAACCAAGCCTACTACGCCCAGCGCCTCCCATGCGTCTTTCTCGAAGATGAATCGTGCAGCATTTATGAATTTCGCCCCGCGGCCTGCAGGGAATACCTCGTAACCTCACCGGCCACGTTCTGCCAGGACATGACCGATCCTGCTGTGAAGCCCGTCTCCGTGCCGTTTCGCATCGCCACAGTCTTAAGTCTCATATGGGCGAAGCTGACCGGAGGCCCGGCGCGATTGATTCCTCTCCCCATTGCCCTGGATTGGGCGGACCGGCACGCCGAAGAAAACAAGGCGTATGAAACCGGGAGCACCTTGCTTGAAATGGGGATGGAAAAAATTTGGGGCTTCCTGCGTCAACGAACGTAGCCGCTCGCCCGGAAGCATTCAGACTCCTATCAAGCCTGTGTGTTTGCTCTCTCTTGGGCAAGTGGTCCACTTGGCACAATCTTGACAAGCAAACGCGCCGGTATGATAGAAGAACATGTTTGTCATCTTGATCAAAGAGAGGCTGATTACGCATGCGAGTCTTTATTTACGCCGAAAACCTGAACCCGACCCAGTTGAAACGACGGGCCCCCGAACACCGGTTTTTGTTCAAAGCCTACCTCCCGGACCACACCATTCACTTCCCGCGCTTTTCCTCGCAATGGCGATGCGGCTTGGCCAGCATCACCCCGTCGCCGGGAGAACGCGTGTGGGGGGCGGTGTTTGAACTCACCGACGAAGATCTGAAGATCCTGGATACCTATGACGGGGAAGTCCCGGAAGGGGCGTTCCGGCATCTGGAAGTGACCGTGATGACGGAAGACGAGCAGAAAGAATTGGTGACCACCCACGCGGCCAATCCGGTCGGCAAGTTTCGCGTCAAGGACGACTACCTGGATTTCGTCAGGAAAGGCATCAAGCACTGGGACTTGCCGGAAGAATGTCTCGAGACGTGGGAACTGTTTCGCCCTCGGAAATAGCCCCTCAATGGCTTCGTTCACTTTGTTCAGGGCGGAAGGCAGGCACAGGGGCCTGCCCCTACAAATAATACGAATACGGGCCCTCCCCCATCCATTCGGGACGGCACGGGGGCCGTCCCGAATGGATGGCGCCTCTACGCCAGAGGGAACCAGGCATTCATTTTCGTAGCACTATATCGAAAGGAGTCGTCATGCCCAAGCCGAAATATCATATTGTCGTGTGCACCAACACCAGACCGCCGGGTCACCCGAAACCCTCCTGTGGTGGGGAGGGCTCTCAAAATATCCTGATGAATCTCAACATGGGTCTGATGGAACGGGGCTTTCAACCGGGAGAAGTACTCGTGACCGGCAGCACCTGCCTCGGTCCCTGCGAACATGGCCCCACCGTGGTCGTCTACCCGGACGGCATCTGGTACTCCAAAGTCAAAGAAGAGCACGTGCCCTTGATCCTGGATGAACATCTCAAAAAAGGCACACCGGTGGCTGAGTGTAATCCCGATTCCATTTGGACCTAAGGAAACCTCAACCATCCTGTTCTGACCATGTCTGCGCATCACACCCCCCGCGGGCACGAATCCGGGCATCAGGCGCCCCCTGCCGAACACAAGGCGCGCGGGCCCATTTCCATCGAGTGCGGCATCATGACGTGCAGCGATACGCGGACCCCGGAAACCGATAAGAGCGGGCAACTCATTAGGGAGTTGCTGACGCAGGCCGGCCATCGCATCTGCGCCTATCACGTGGTGAAGGACGAACCGGTCGAAGTCCGGGAACTGGTCCGGCAATTGGGAACGCAGCCTGGACTCGAGGCCCTCATCATCAATGGCGGCACCGGCATTTCCCGTCGCGATTCCACGTTTGAAGCCGTGGACGGTCTCCTGGAAAAGCGATTGCCGGGCTTCGGAGAACTCTTTCGCTACCTGTCCTACAAGGAAATCAGTTCGTCCGCGATGCTCAGCCGAGCCACCGCCGGCTTGTATCAGGGGATCGTGCTGTTTTCGATTCCCGGCTCAAGCGGCGCGGTCCGCTTGGCCATGGAAGCCCTCATCATTCCCGAGCTCCCGCACATTGTCGGGGAAATGCGGAAATAGCGTTTCACTTCAATGAGAGAATTACGCGAAATCGTCGAGAGCCTTTCTTTATTGTAGCGGCGTCATCGCATGACGCCTTCTGTTCCAAGCGCCATAACGCATGTCCCTGCCCCTGAGCAGGGATAGTGCGCGTTTGTCGGGTCAGCGTTCGGCGGCTTAAGGCACGAGGATGATTTTGCCGAACATCCGGCGGGCCAGCATCCGTTCCTGGGCCTGGCGGGCTTCGGATAAGGGGAAGACCGAGTCCACGACCGGACGGACGGTTCCGGCTTCGATAAAGCGGCCGGCTTCCAGGAGTTCGGCGCGGGTGCCCATGTAGGATCCCCGGATCGTCAATTGCCGGGAATAGACGTAGCGCATATCCAACGGACTCTCCGGTCCGGACGTGGCACCGCAGGTGATCAACCGTCCCCCGCGCGTCAATGATCGCAAACACTGGTCCCATACCGCTTGGCCGACGTGCTCGATGACCACGTCCACCCCGCGGCCATCGGTGAACGTCAGGACACGTTGGGTCACGTCCTCCCTGGCATGATTGATCACCAGTGCCGCACCGATGGCTTGGGCTTTTTCGATTTTGTCGTCAGTGCCGACCGTACTGATCACCCGTGCCTCAAGCTGGCGGGCGAGTTGGATCGCCATGCTGCCGACACCACTCCCGGCTCCCACCACCAGCACGGTTTCCCCGGGTCGAACGTCGGCCAGGGTTTTCACCATGTGCCAGGCCGTGACCGACACCAGGGGGTAGGCTGCGGCTTGTTCAAAGGTCAAGCCGGGAGGCATCGGCAGGAGGTTTCTTGCCGGGACCTTGACGTATTCCGCATAGCCCCCGTGAACCCCGGCGCCCAGTAAATGGTACGTCGGGCAGAAATTATCCTTCCCGGCCAGGCAAGCCTCGCACTGCCAACAACTGATGCCCGGGGAAATGACCACGTGTTGTCCGATGGGATATGCCGCGTCCGTGCCTTCCCCGATTTGTTCGACCACACCGCTCACGTCACACCCGGAAATATGCGGAAGCGGGATCGTGTAATTGGGAATCCCCTGGCGGATCCAGATGTCCAGATGATTGAGCGCACAGGCCTTGACCCGGATCAGGACTTCACCAGCCGCAAGCGTGGGGAGCGGAACGTCCTCAAACGTGAGTTGTTCCGGGCCGCCGTGATGATGGAAGGTGACGGCTTTCATGGTCTTCTTCTGGTAAGGCCCCCTCACCCCGGCCCTCTCCCTCCAGGGGCGAGGGAGTCCTGCTAGAACAGGAGTTTGCCTTCCGCTACCATGACGGCTTGGCCCCCTACCTTGATCTCTTGGATGGCATCGTCATCGGAGAACACCTGGACCGTAATCCGGGAGGGCCGGTCGATTTCATAGCCTTGTTCCATGAACACTTCGGTGGTCGGGCCGACGTCCACGACGCCGTTTTTGACAAGATACGCGCCGAGGGCGCCGCTGGCGCTGCCCGTGGCCGGGTCCTCCCAGATCCCGATGGGCGCCGCGAACATGCGCGTATGCACGTCAGCCCATTCTTCCACGGTCACCGGCGTAAAGACCATGATGCCGTTGGCCCCAAGTTTATCGCAGACTTCCTTTATGCCCGCCGGGTCGGCTCGTATCGATTTCACTGCGGTGAGGGTCCTAACCGGGACGATGGCGACCGGCAAGCCGGTTGACACCACTTCGATGGGCAGATGGGTTTCCGCAATGGTGGTCTTGTTCATCCCCAAGGCCCGACTGATTTCGTAGAGGTCCTGGATGTCATCGACCGTTCCCAAGAATTGCGGATGCGGCTGGGACATCACGACGCTCTCCACTTGCCCGTCCACCACGTGCAACTCGACGGGAAAGAGTCCGAGGTTGCATTCGAAGAGGTACTGCGTCACCGGTTTCGACAAGGGAAATCTCTGTAACGAACCGAGTACGAAAAAGGTGCCGATCACCGGATGGCCGGCAAAAGGAATTTCCTGGGTTGGGGTGAAGATGCGGAGTTTGGCAATCGCAGCCGGGTCCGTCGGCGGCACCACAAAGACGGTCTCGGAAAGATTCATTTCACGGGCAATCTGCTGGAACTCCCGCTCGGTCAAATCCGTCCCATCGGGAATCACGGCGACGGGATTGCCGCCGAACGGCTCTTCCGCAAAGACGTCCGCCTTGTAAAACTGGAGAGATCGGGTGGGAGTCGTCATACGGAGGAACCCGGAAGCGACGTCTCTTGCCGCACGATGGCGCCGGAGGGTCTCACCACGTTATGCGCTGCACGGGAGGGCTTCATATTCGGCAGCCCAGGGATTCCGGACGTAATCTTCTACGAAATTTTGCAGGGTCCCATTTCGGTAGAGCCGGGAATTGGCGAACTTGGTGTCGATTTTATAGAGGATCTTGACCGTCACCCCGGTCTTTTTCGTAAATTCGGCCAGGGTCACCCCCTTGATATCCATGTTCGTCCCCCGGCCCGATTCCATGATGCATTTGGGGATATGCAGTCGTTTCTGACCGGTCAGCCGTTCACGAATGTCGTCAAACGTCAGCAACACCGTGCAATCGGAATCTCCGCCGAGCGTCGCATTCGGCACGAACAGGAATCGCGCCCGGTGCTTTCGATGCATGTTCAGGATCTTGTGCACGCTCTTGGCCATCACGACCGTATCTTTTTTCTCCAGTTCCAGGGAATCGAACGCACTCACGATGCGCTTTCGATTGAGAAACGCCGTCACGTAGGCTTCGGTGTGAATCGTCGTCAAATTCGGCAACCCGGCGTCATAAATCCGCTCGGCTTCAATACCCAGTGCCTTCCGCCCTTGACGCATGAGATTGGCCGTCTCTTCTTTGAGGCCGCCCACGGGCGTGAGACACCCCATCCACAGCACGCATTTTTGATTGATTTTCGAAATCTCCTTCGCGTCCTTGGACATGGTATGTTCGTCGAACGCGTAAAAATTTGCCGATGACACCGAAGGGCCGTCCAGCACTTTCATCAGGTGCCGCACGGACGGCGCATGCGGCATCATCTGTTGCCGGTATTGGCTCAGGGTAATGACCGACAATTCAAAATTAATCCGCCCGGGATATTGTGCCGCCAACTGATGAATCTTCGGCACGTGGACGAATCCCACCGTGAAAAACTGGATGTTCTTGTCGGTGTATTTCAGAAAATCTTCAACCCATTCCATGGCCTTGGGGTGGAGGAACAAGTCGGTCCATTCCATGTATTCATTCCCCCCCAAACACCAGAATTGCATGGGGTCCGTGGGCTTGGCATTGATGTAATTGAGGATAAATTCCCAATCATCCTGCGTGGTCTTCGGCGGGTCCTGGGTCTCGCGGTAGGAATGGTCGAGTTCGTAGCAAAAGGTGCATTCGACCGGGCACTTCTTCCCCAGACTCAAGGGGATTTTGCCCGCGTCCATTTCACGGATCAACACTTCCCGATAGCCTTTGTCCTGAAGCACCAGCGTCGGCTCCAGAACCGGCAGCTCACTTCCCATTGTCAGCCCCGTTTTCCTTGTCCGTGTTCACTCATTGGTTGACCATTCCCCCTCACCCTATGCCTTCGGCACCCTCACCCCAACCCTCTCCCAGAGGGAGAGGGAGTCATCCTTAAATTCCCCTCCTTTGTAAGGAGGGTTCAGGGGAGGTAGAAGCTCATTGACACCGCCACGGCACGTTTGCCACACTTCGATGTACTCGAGCCCCGTTCACGAAATCCTTTATGCCTTCACCACCTGCACACCAAGACCCTGCATCTGAGGAGCCTGTGACCAAAGCCCTTGAGCTCTTCAATCTCACCCTACCGCTGAACTCCACGACGTTGCACCAACGATATCAGGAGCTTCTGGTCACCTGGCATCCGCAACGGTACGCGAACATGACCAACAATCCCACCAAGTATATGCAAATGTACAAGAAGGCGGAGGCGATGACCAAGGAAGTGCAGGCCGCGTACACACTGCTGAAGGAGTATCTGGAACACCACGGTCACGCGCCTTCTTCGGTTTGACGGCCATCCACGGGCCAAGTGGCCATGCGCTACGTCGTCGAGTGGCTGACAACCCGCGTCATCCCCGGTTCCCCGTCTTTGCCGCCTTCGGGGTCCACCTTGGCCACCGGCCACGTAATCAATCCGGCCACGGTATCGGGCGCGGCGTCGGCGGGACTGTGCCGGGTGGCGTAAATTTGCGGTAACCGGTTCGTGCCGAAGCGTGAAATGTAGAGGAAGATTTGCTCGCGGGCGTTGATCCGTACGGCCCAGGGTTCGAAATCGTTCTGGTAAAACTCCTCGCACAACTGCATGGCATCCAGGCAACTCAGCCCCCCCGGTTCGTTCAGCGTGTAATAGTAATCCAGGGGCATATCGTATTCGTCCTGCTTCTGAATCGTGATGCCGAATTTGTCGGGATTCCTGACCATCGGCGTATGGCGGTACGCCACGAAGTAAAACAGCTCGACCGAATGGATCTCGGATTTATTGTCGATCAGGAACTGCCGCGTGTCCTCGGCTTCTTCCCTGCTCTCGCCCGGAAATCCGTAAAACGCCATGACGTGATTCCAGATCCCCGCCTTCGCGGCTTCCCGTAAATTGTTTTCGATCACGCTTTTCCGCGCATGCTTGTCCATGAGTTCCAGGACGCGCTCGTTGGCCGACTCCATCCCGTAGTACAGGGTCTTACAGCCGGACTCCGCGGCAAGCCGCCAGGTTTCAGGGTCCTGGAGCGTCTCCTCGAAACGGATCAACGTGGTCCACTTGATGTCCACCTGCTCTTCCACCAGCAGTTGGGACACCTTTTTGAACAGCGCGGGCGGATACGATTCATCGGCAAAAAGAAAGTGATCGGCCTGATAGAGTTCCTTGAGGGCCTTGACTTCCCGGACTACGTCCTGGGCCGGCTTGCCGCGATACTGGTCGAAGTATCCTTGCCCGTGATCGCAGAACGTGCACCGCCCCCAGTAACAGCCCCGGGTCGCCAGATACGGAAGGATACGCGTAGGCACGAAATAGGAATCCAGAGGCAAACCTTGAAAATCGGGCAACGGGAGCGCCGTGGTCTTTTCCGTATAAATCTCCGAATTGATCCGGACGTGCCCATGTTCCCGGTACATCAGGTTGGGCAGCGATTGCCACGCCCGCTCTCCTGCCAGGGCCTCCAACAACCACACGAGCGCATGTTCACCCTCATACATGATGGCCGAATCGAACACGGACGAGAAAAACGGCTCCTGTTTCGCCAGGTCTTCCTGAAGCCGCGTGATCACGTTGCCCCCAACGGTGACGTGGATATCCGGGAACGCTTCCTTGATCATTTTGCAGAAGGTGAATCCCGCGATCATTTGCATCTTCGTCCCGATGGAGACGCCGACCACGTCCGGGCGTTCCTTGGCGACTGAGGACAGCACCAACTGCCGGCACACGTCCCGGTACACGTTCACCTGCTCGTCGTCCAAACACGTGAGGACTTCCTTCGAGACACCGGGCCGGTAACCCAAATTGCTCTCCATGGGGTAATACACCAGCGAGGCGGGGAAATACGCCGCGGAGATGTACCGCATGACGTCACGAAACACGTTCAACGCCCACTCGAGTTTATCGGCTTCATAGAAATCGTCGCTGCGGTTGATGCGTTTCGCTTCCTCAGCGTTGGCGGCCAATTCCATCACGTCGAAGGCCAGGGCTTCCTCCAAACAGGCTTTCTGGTCGATCTCTTTTTCACTCAACCCCGTGCCCTTGGCTTCGAGCGCCCGGAGTTGCTGGACCATGCGCGCATTGACCCAGATCAGGAACATGTCGCTGAAGAACAGCTCGTACATTTCGATGTTGATGTCCCGCTGCACGACCTCATGCCCGTTGTCCCGAAGCACGGCCGTGAGACTGGGCAACGCCAGGTACGGAGCCGTGGGCACCCATTCCGGCGGGAAGAGCAGCATGGTCTTCAACTTCCGGCCGCTTTTTGCCGGCGACGCCGCGTTATCGATATGGATGAGGGAAGACATCAGACGTTCGCCAATTCTTCGGAACTCTGTTCCGGCGTGATGCGGAATTGCAGGGCTGGTAGCTTGTTGGTTCCGAAATACGCCACGTAGAGGAAGACGTATTCGCGGATGTAGATCTTCAAATCCCAGCCGGCGTAATGGTTCTGCTCGAACTCTTCAAACACCCGTTCGGCGTCCTCGACACCCAGCCCTTCCTTCACGGTAAAGTAATAATCCAGGGCCAGGTCCCATTCGGGGTTTTTGTAAAATGTAATACCCCATCGCTCCGGGTCCTTGGCCACCGGGGTATGTTTGCTGAGATCGAACGTGCCGAAGCCGATGGAATGCACGTGCTCCCTGTTGTCCTCCAGGAACTGCATGGAAAACTTCGCGTCTTCATACCGCTCGCCCGGAAACCCGAAAAATCCCATGATATGATTCCATACCCCGTGCTTCGAGGACAGTTCCAGGCTCCGTTCAATCACGTCGGTGGTCGTGGCCTTGTCCATGAGTTTCAGGACTCGCTCGCTGCCGGATTCATAACCCATGTGGAGGAACTTGCACCCTGAATCCTCGGCATCCTGCCACACCTCATCGTCCAACAGGCTCTTCTCGAAGCGGATGTGCGTGGTCCACACAATGCCCAACTGGTGCTCCTTGAGTTGACGGGTCAGTTTGCGGAAGAGCGCCGGCGGGTAGGATTCATCGGTAAAGTGAAAATGCCGCGTGTGATACTTGTCACGGAGGAACCGGACCTCCTCGATGATTTCCTGGATCTTCTTGGTCCGGTAGCCGGCCGTATACCCTTCGCCGTGGTCGCAAAACTCGCACCGCCCCCAATAGCACCCCCGCGTCGCAAGATAGGGGAGCACGGGTTCCGGCACGAAGTACCGCTCCATCGGAAGCCCGTCAAAATCAGGGGGTGGCAGGTCCGCCATGTTTTCGGAAGAAGTGACCGGCGACGTATGAATGCCCGCATCGTCACGCCACAGGAGGTTCGGAATCTCGTTGAAATCGCGATCCGTCCCGATGGCGTCCACCAATTGAAGGAATGCCGTTTCGCCCTCGTACACCACTGCGGTGTCGAACAGCGCAAACAGGTTGGGCGTCGCGGGCAGCACGTCGCGTAACCGGGTCACGGTATTACCGCCGATGGTCACGTGGATCTCGGGAAACTGCTCCTTGATCATGGCGCAGAAGGTCATGGTGGAAAACAGTTGCTGCCGCAGCACAATCGAGATGCCGATAATCTCCGGCTGTTCTTCAAGAATGGCCGGCTTGACGATATGCTCGAACACGTCGCGATAGACGTTGACTTGCGTATCCCCAACCGCAGCCAGCACTTCCGACGACATGAAGAGTTTGTACGACAGGTCCGTTTCCATCGGCGGCATGCAAATGCGCGCGGGCGCGTAGACCAGCGAAATGGTCGCGGTCACCTCCCGAAACACGTTCATGGCCCATTCGAGTTTCGCCGCCTCGTAGAAATCCGGAGAACGGATGATCGCCTTGGCGCGCTCCGCCTGTTCGATCAGGTCAGCCATGCGGGAGCGGGTACATTCGCACAAGGCCATCTGCAATTGGGTTTCTTCTTCCGAGAGCCCCCGGTCCCGGGCCAGTCTTTTCAAACGATCCAGTTGCTGGGGTACTCGTTTCAGGACGCGCTTGAGAAAGTCCGCACTGAAATACCAATCGTACATTTCGAGGTTGACGTCCTTCTGCACGACGTCATGCCCCGCACGGCGCAGGAACGCCGTCAACGTCGGAAGACTCAGGTAGGGCTCGGAGGGATACCAATCCGGCGGGAAAAGCAGCATCACCTTCTTCTTAGGCCCGCCGTCAGCCTGAGATTCCGTGCGACGCTGCTTCAAAAGCTGCGGGCTGATCAGCCCGCCTTTATTATAATCGATCCTCATAACCGTCACTCCACGGGGTCGAATCCGGACATAAAAAAAGCCTATCCCGGACAAGGACCTCCTTGCTGCCGGGTATTCTATTCTTTAGGAAAATAGCGGTCAAGGACAACGGCACGACGGTCATCCCGAGCGAAGCGAGGAATCTGCCTTCTTCCTTTTCTGTCATCCCTGTATGTGTTCAGTCATTCGTTGACAGAATGGTTAGCTTGAGCAAGGGCGAACGGGTTCGTTCCCTCCCCTTTGTAAGGTGTATAGACTGGACACATAGGTAACAAACGTGCCGGATACATAGGTAACACTCAGACCTCGTGTGGCATACTCTCCCCCTCACCTTGTGGAAGGAGGCGTGTATGTCTTGGATGCAGCAGGATCTCATGTCATTACGCGAAGAATTTGTGCACTTGGTTGAAACAGAGCGGCTCCCCTTAGCCACCTTGTGTAAGCGGTTTGGGATCAGCCGCAAGACGGGCTACAAGTGGCTGGCGCGGTACCGCGACGGGGGGCGGGCCGGCTTGGCGGATCGCTCCCGGCGACCGAGGCGGGTGCGGCCGCTGCTCCCGGCGGCGGTGCGGGACGCGCTGCTAGCCGAGCGCCGAGCGCATCCTTGTTGGGGGGCACGCAAGTTACGGCAGCGGCTCGTGACCCAGGGGCTTACCCCGGTCCCCGCCTGTAGCACGATCACGGCCTTATTGCACCGGGCGGGCTTACTCGGTGCCAATCAGCCCCGGGGGGCGGCGGCTCGCAGCCGCTTTGAACACCCCGTGCCCAATCAACTGTGGCAGATGGATTTCAAGGGGGCGGTGCCCACCCTGGCGGGACCGGCGCACCCGTTGACGATTTTGGATGATCATTCCCGCTTTAACGTCGGGCTGCGGGTGTTGCCGAATCAACAAACGGCCACCGTGCAACAGGCCTTGATTGCGACGTTTCGGGGCTATGGGCTACCGGATCGGATCTTAGTGGATAATGGCAGTCCCTGGGGCAGCGATGCCGCGCATCAGGACACGCCCTTGACGGTCTGGCTCTGGCGGGTCGGCGTCGCGGTCACGCATAGCCGCCCGTATCATCCGCAAACGTTGGGCAAGGACGAACGCTTTCATGGCACCCTGACCCGGGAAGTGCTGCGGGACGTGCAATGGCGCGATCCGGCCCATGTGCAGACGGTCTTAGACCGCTGGCGCACGGTCTATAATCAGGAGCGCCCCCATGAGGCCTTGGGGTTGGCGGTCCCGGCCAGTCGCTATCAGCCAAGTCTGCGGAGTTATCCGGAAAGCTTGCCGCCGATCGAGTATGACACGGGGACCTTCGTGCGGAAGGTGCAACACAAAGGGGAGTTTTCGTTTCAGGGGCGGGTGTATAAGCTCAGCAAAGCCTTTCGGGGCTACCCCGTGGGAGTGCGGCCGTTAGCCGTGGACGGCCAGTATGAAGTGCTCTTTTGTCAGCATCGGCTCACGACCATTGATGTCCGATTGGCGCCGTCCCCGAGGGCCCCGGGATGAGCAAAAGTGTTACCCATGTATCCGGTACATCTGTCACCCTTGACTCCGGTCTGAACAGTAAGGGGAGGATAGGTGGGGTAGAGTCATAGAACAATGGACACGCCCCCTGACGATCACACGCGTTTTGTCCACTCCAACTCCAACTCTACCTCCCCTCGCCCCTCCTTACAAAGGAGGGGAAGAAAAAAGCGGAAACGTGTCAACGAATCACTGAACATTTACAATCCCCGACCTGATCGGGGATCCAGTGTCTTTGCTTTTGCATTTGTAGCTACGCCATGTATCCGAGACGGCACAGGGGCCGTCCCCTACGGCCAGGGACATGCCCCTGGCTATCACCCAATGGCAGAAAAACCATCGTCGAGAACGCGATAAATTGACGATGACATGACAAACGGCCAGAAGCGTACAAAACGTACGATTTTGTACAATTTGTACAAAATGTAACATTCGTAATGTTTTGTACAAAATGTACGGTTTTGTAATAAATCCGTAAGCAGATGGACCAAACAGCAGGAAAAGCACGTTCCATCTTTGCAGCCGCCCGTAGAACCTGCCCCTGCGAAAGCGGGGGTCAGGTTAGCCTAGCCCTTCGACTTCGCTCAGGACAGGCGTAACCTGACAGCTTTGCCATTCAACGAGCATAGAGCGTGTCGGATGACGCTAAGCTAATCCGACCTACTCGCTCTGCTTCTTATTCTGTCATTCTCGACATCTTTAATCGAGAATCCAGAGTCTTTGTCGTTAGTCTTTGTAGCCACGCCAGTTTGACTTTGATTTTGACAGGCGAAGCGGTAATATAGGCAGCCCACCGCCTGATGAAGGCAACGGTCATTGCCCATTCAACGATTTGATTGTGAATTTGTAAGCCTGCCATGCCGACCCTTGATTTCAAAGGCAAAGCACTCGTTTACTCCCATCACCTGACCGTTCCTTCACGGACACTTGAGCCGGACGCTAAAAAATCCCTTCCGCCGAAAGGCAGCAAGCCTTCCCTTGATGACAATCTGATTATCCATGGCGACAACCTGCACGCGCTCAAGGCGCTGATGCCGCGCTATGCCGGACGGGTGAACTGCATCTACATTGACCCACCCTACAACACCGGCAACGAAGGCTGGATCTACAACGACAACGTGAACAGCCCGATGATGCAGGAGTGGCTGAAAGGCAAAAGCCCGGTGGACGGCGAAGACCTGGAGCGGCACGACAAATGGCTCTGCATGATCTGGCCGCGGCTACACCTGTTGCGCGAACTGCTGGCTGAGGACGGGGTGATTTTCATTTCCATCGACGACAACGAACAGCACCGCCTGCGAATGATGATGGATGAGATTTTCGGGGAGAAATGCTTCGTTGCCAATATCGTGTGGCAGAAGAGAACCTCTCCAGATTTCAGACTAGTTCTTGGCGATGGGCATGAAAATGTCATCGTATATTCAAAAAATGCGACTCAATTTCGTGAAAAAGCGAATTTGCTTTCACTTAATCCCCGTCAAATCAAGGAATACAAAAACCCTGACAATGATCCACGGGGTCCGTGGGTTTCGAGAGATTTTAGCGCACAAGGGAACAGGCCCAACCAAATGTACAAAATCGTAACCCCAGCCGGTGCTGAGTACTACCCACCGGAAGGTCATTGTTGGAAAAACATAGAAACTATTTTCCTCAATCAACTTAAAGAAGGAAGATTTTGGTTCGGAGAAGATGGCAAAGGTGTACCTCGCAGAAAGAATTATTTGTCTGAAGCAATGGGGAGACAATCTTGGACATGGTGGCCGAATGAGGAAGTGGGTCATACTCAAGAAGCCAAACGTGAAATAATTGAACTTTTGGGTGAGTCAGAAATTTTTAACACTCCCAAGCCTGTACGGCTTATTCAACGCATGATTCAAATCGCCACCAATCCCGGCGATTTGGTACTCGATTCCTTCGCCGGCTCCGGCACGACCGCCCACGCTGTCCTCACCTTGAACAAGGAAGACAGCGGCAACCGCAAATTCATCCTTGTCGAATGTGAAGACTACGCCGACACAATCACCACTGAACGCGTTCGCCGTGTCATCAAAGGCGTACCGAAGGCCAAAGACGAAAATCTGAAAAACGGGTTAGGCGGCGGTTTTACCTACTGTACTCTTGGCAATGAAATCAGCCCGGAGAAAATGCTCGCCGGAGAGAACCTGCCGGACTACAACACCCTGGCCCGCCACCTCGTGTACACCGCAACCGGGCAGGCACCAGACAAAGTCCGCAAGGCAAATGACAAAGACGGTTTCTTCTACGAAACCAGCGACCGGCTCTTTTATCTGATCTACGAACCCGACCTGACCTTCCTGCGCAGCGCTGGCTCCGCGCTGAACAGCGACCGCGCCGACCGCATCGCCAAGCAGGCCAAGAAAAAGCAAAAAACCGCCGTCGTCTTCGCCACCCACAAATTCATGGGCCAAAAAGAATTGACCGGGATGGAAATCACGTTTTGCGGATTGCCGTATGGCGTATCTTCCTAGAAATGCGATAAAATTGGTTATAGTTTGATACACTGACTCACAAAGAGAGAATGCATATGAAATCAATTGACGAGAACATAGTGATAGCCTCGGACGGTAAACTCCCGCCGGCCTTCCGCGAGGCATTTGGCCGAAAGGCCCGTGTGATTGTTCATCTGCAAGAAGACGATCACAGGAAAACGCAGGGCATAAGCCACCCGATGGATCTCGCCGGCAAGATTCAGGCATTCCGAGACGTTGATGACCCCGTCGCCTGGCAACGTGCCCTTCGAGATTCGTGGAAACGCGGCTTGGACAAATGAACTCCGAGCGTTTTCTGATCGATACCAACATTTTCATTTTGCTGTTCAATAATCGTCTGACAGACCCCCTCCCCGATGGAGAAATCGCGTGCTCAGTCATTACTGAAATGGAATTGCTGTCTTCTCCGGCGATGACTTCACCGGAAGAAGTGTTGATTCGTGAGATGCTTGCCGACATTACTATCTACAGCATCGATCAGGATGTTAAAGAAGAAACTATTCGCTTGCGACGAAAATCAAGGCTCAAGTTGCCGGACGCAATTATTGCCGCCACTGCCATGTGTCACCATGCCGTTCTGGTGACAAACGACAATGAGGTACAAAATGTGCCGGATCTGAAAAGCCGGCAGTTAGCGATCAGACAATAGCCCTCAGGCCCCATTCATGGAAAAGAGGGGGTAAAGGCTTGACTATAACGGTCTACTCTATCCCAGAGACGAATCTTGTATGCTCGTTTTAACGATTTACATTTCATATACCTCAAAACCTACCAGCAAGACTCCCCGCCGCTGACCGATGAACAAAGAGTTGAACTCGATCGGCGTTTGGATGCGTACGAAACTGACAAAATTAAGGGCCGTGAAGGCTCCGAGGTCGTAAAGGCTCTAAAAGATAGAACCTGAACGGCGAAACGACAAAAGCTATGTACGATATTAAGAAATACAATGAAGTGATAGAGACGTCTTCCCCGCCTCCGTTGCGCTGGGCCGACTCTTGCACGCACCAGCCGAGCTTTAAGCTGAGCAGAGTCGATCCAATTAACCTGCTTTCGAAGATGACTGAACGTTTTGCAACGGTGAAAAAAGAGAAAGGTGAAAAAGACTTTTCAAAATACATAAAGGATGTCTATGGCACGAAGAATACGCAAGAGAGACTGCTTGGTGCGGTTGAAAGAGTACGCGATGCTTTGCGAAATGGACAGTCACCACCTTACCTGAAAACATGGAAACAGGCACTGGCCATGTTTTCAAAAGATCGCGAAACTGACATCTCGAAAATCTGCGAAAAATCACGGGGGCAGACCGTGGAAATTTCATCGTGCTGGATTTAAGTCCTTCCAAGGGAGAAATCGAAAATGACAATTTACAGGCGCTGTTTTTACGCCTCATTGAAAAAGGTATCGTCGAATCCGGAGGAAATTTGTATGCCACGGGTGACAATGCTAACTGCCTGATCGTCATGGATGAGGCCCACCGCTTTATTTCAAGCCATTCCCCGGACTCTCGAATAAAGGATCTGACACGTGAGATCGTAGACGCCGTTCGCACGACACGAAAATACAGCATCGGCCATATGTTTATCACGCAATCTCTGGAATCCTTGGACGATGAAATCATCAAACAGATGCGCATCTTTGCGTTTGGACATGGATTGACCATGGGTTCGGAATTACGCAAGGTGAAAGAAATCATCAACAACCAAGCAGCAGTTAACCTTTATGCATCATTTATCGATCCTAGCAACAGTGGAAAATTTCCCTTCATGTTCTTTGGACCGGTATCTCCTTTTTCAGCAACCGGTTCTCCACTGTTCGTTGAGATTTACAGCAACTACCAAGACTACTGTAGCAAGAACCAATAGAGAAGTCCTCGATGGGGAGAAAGCAGCCAAGCGAAGAAGCAAAAAATATCAAGAGAGTCTTGTACTTGGAAGCAGCACGGCGGCGAATTTGTTTCATTAGCATTTTGATAACATTCTGTGGGCTTGTCCTGCTTGCCGGAACCCTCTTGGCGGAAGCGCCGTCTGCCGTTCACGTGGGAGCCTTTTCCCGCGCACAGGCCGGCGGACCCTATCCTGATTCCTGGAAGCCCCTCACGTTCCATAAGATCGACGAGCATACCGAATATTCGTTGGTGGAAGACGATGGGACCGTGGTCGTCAAAGCCGTGAGCCGCGGCTCGTCTTCGGGTTTGACCCAGGAGGTGACCATCGACCCCAAGCTCTATCCCATTGTCGAATGGCGCTGGAAGATCGAGAACGTGTTGCAAAAGGGCGACGTCACCACCAAGCAGGGTGACGATTACCCTGCCCGGTTGTATATCACGTTTGCCTATGACGAGAGCAAAATCGATTTTTTGGACCAGGCCCAATATGAATTGGCCAAGCTTCTCCACGGGAAGTACCCTCCGACCGGAGCCATCACGTACATCTGGGAGAGTCGAAGCCCGGTTGGGACCATGGTTCCCAATCCGTACACGGATCGCGTGAAGATGATCGTCATTGAAAGCGGAGCGGATAAAGCCGGACAGTGGGTGACCGAGTCGCGGAACCTGTACGAGGATTATCAAAAGGCCTTCGGGGACGATCCGCCCCCGGTCTCCGGGGTGGCCGTGATGACGGACACCGACAACACTCAAGAATCCGCCGTAGCCTATTACGGCGACATCACGTTTAGGAAAGAGTAGGGAACAACGATCGTTGTTCCCTACTTGGCTTGGCGTCGGGTTACGCTACGCCAACCCGGCCTACGGGGATACAAATGCCTCTACTCCGGGGCAAGCTCAATGCTTCCCACGGACAGGCACGGGGGCCTGTCCCTACAGCAAAAGAGGAAAATAGGCCTCCTGAGGACCGATGCCGTACGGATAGAGACGAATCCGGGCCACATGCCGGTAAACGGGATCTTACCGTTTCCTGCCTTTACGCCGGCGAATATATTCGTCCAGCAACGGAACTGCCAAGACATATTTACCGTGCCGGTTTTTGAAGACCATGCCTTTGGCGAACAACGCAGCCAGCATCTGATTGACATGGCTATTGCTGAAAGCTTGCTTGGTCGATTCTGACTGCTCAACAATTTCCTGCACGGTAAATTCCCCGCTGCTATTTTCCAAACAAGCGATGATGTCCAGCAAATCCCGCTGTCGATCGGTTAGCTGTGCCCAGCGGCCTTCAAAAAAATCCATATCCAGTTTGCGGGAGATTCGTTCGACGAGATTTATGTCTTGTTCTTCGACAATCTGCGTGATGCCGACACGATAATCGTATAACTCCCTACACCAGAATTGAATAAAATACGGATAGCCGCCAGTGAGGCTGTAAATCCCGTGACTGTTTGCGTTAAAAAAATCTTGTACCTCCTCCGGTTCGTTATCCAGCGGTTTCATGATTGCTTGACGGGAATCATCAGCGTTGAGATTGTCCAGAGCGACGACTCGGAACATGCGTTCGGCATAGGTGCGCGACTCAACCAGTTTGGGAAACAACGTTGGCAGCCCAGTCAGAACCAGCATGAAAGGTGCACCTTGACTTTGCAGGGAACTGAAGACGTCCAGCAACACACCCAAAGGGTATTCGTTGTCCTTGCTTCGATCCGCCAGATTTTGCGCCTCGTCCCAAGCGAATATGATCCCTTTTTTGCCCGGCATGTTCTTACGCATCAATTCCCAGGCGATAAGCAAAATCCGTTTGATTTTGTCCGAAGTCAAGCCAGGCTCATATTCAAATAACGTCTTCATGGTTTGGTAATCAAAGCGGCTTATTTGGCGCTCTGGCGAGGCGGTAAACCCTGGGGGAGTCCGTTCATTGGAAGTATATTCCCAGGCACCGGAAAAGGTGTTCAAATCCGTCAGCAACCGGCGTGCAAGGTGGTTTTCGCTGACGGAAACCGCTTCGGAAATATCGCTACCCGCCCAAATCCAGCCGTTTTCAACGGCGTCTTTGCGGAGCGATTCTTTCATCAGAACGGTTTTGCCGATGCCCCGGATTCCGGTCAGAACCATATTTTCCAAGACTGGATTTTGTTTCAAAAGGCGGGAGAATTCACTTCGCTCCTTATTGCGCCCAGCGAGATAAGGTGGAACGTGAGCTGCACCCGGTCTGTATGGATTGTCTTTCATTGAGAAATTAATGCAAATTACATTAAGTACTAAATTTAGTATATAAGGTAATTATACATAATTTCTGATTTGCGGCAAGGATTTGGAGAATCTTTTCAAAAAATATGATTTGGAGGCTGTTCGCAACCCGTCAAGCACCATGCCTTTCTTCGCACCGACCTCTTACAGCAGATTCGGGGAGAGCCAGCGTTCCATGTCGGCCACGTCCATCTGTTTGCGCGCGGCGTAGTCCTTGACCTGATCGTGATCGATCTTTCCCACGGCAAAGTATTTGGCTTGGGGATGGGCAAAGTACAGGCCGCTGACCGACGCGGCCGGAAACATGGCATAGGTTTCCGTCAGGTGAATGCTGGTGCGCCCTTCGACATCCAGCAGGTCGAACAGGATCTGCTTTTCGGTGTGATCCGGGCACGCGGGGTAGCCCGGAGCCGGACGGATTCCACGATAGCGCTCCCTGATCAGGTCCTCAGCAGACAGGCATTCTTCTTTGCCGTACCCCCAGGCTTTGCGCACTTCCCGATGCAACCATTCGGCAAACGCTTCCGCAAGCCTGTCGGCCAACGCTTTTGCCATGATCGAGTTGTAATCATCATGATCTTTTTCGAATCGACCGCACAGGGCCTCGAGCCCGATTCCCGTGGTCACCGCAAACCCGCCCAGGTAATCCGCAAGCCCCGTTGACTTGGGCGCGATAAAGTCCGCCAGGGCGTAATTGGCATCGCCTTCCGGTTTTTCGAGTTGTTGGCGAAGGGTATGGAAGGTCGCCAGTACCTCCGAGCGCGATTCATCCGTATAGACTTCAATATCGTCGCCCACGCTGTTGGCCGGGAACAGTCCATACACCGCCCTGGCCGTGAGCAACCGGTTATCGAGCACGTCCTTGAGTAACCCCTGGGCGTCGTCAAACAATTCTTTGGCCTTGCTCCCGGCAACCGGATCTTCGAAAATCTGCGGGTATCGCCCCTTCAATTCCCACGTATGAAAGAACGGCGACCAGTCGATCACCGGCACCAGGTCGTCCAACGGCTGATCGTCGATCACCCGCGTTCCCAGGAAACCCGGCGTCACTCTCTCCGACGTGTGCCAATCGATCGGGGTCCGCCGGTTCCGCGCTTCTTCCAGCGGCAACAATTTCTTCAGGGTCTTCTTACCTTTATACGCCTCGCGCGACTGTTCTTGTTGCTGCCGAACCTTTTCCACGAACCCCGGCTTTTCGTCCTTGCTCAATAATTTCCGAACGACGTTGACGGCCAACGACGCATCCGTCACGTGCACGACGGGCTCGGAATAGCCCGGCGCGATCTTGACGGCCGTGTGGGCTTTGCTTGTCGTGGCGCCGCCGATGAGGAGGGGGACGTCGAAGCCCTGGCGAGCCATTTCTGTCGCGTTGTACGCCATCTCCTCCAATGACGGGGTGATCAGGCCGCTCAGGCCGATCATATCGACTTGTTCCTCCCTGGCCCTCGTCAAAATCTTGTCACAGGGCACCATCACCCCGAGATCGATCACCTCGTAGTTGTTGCACCCCAACACCACCCCGACGATGTTTTTCCCGATGTCATGCACGTCGCCCTTGACCGTGGCCAGCAGCACCTTCCCTTGCGCCCTACTCCCCGACGCTTCCTTTTCCTGATCCATGAACGGCAGCAAATACGCCACGGCTTTTTTCATGACCCGTGCGCTCTTGACCACTTGCGGCAAAAACATTTTGCCGGCGCCGAAGAGTTCACCCACAACGTTCATGCCGTCCATCAACGGACCTTCGATGATCTTGAGCGGTCTGTCGTATTTCTGCCGGGCCTCTTCCACGTCTTCGTCGATGAACTCCACGATACCTTTGACCAGCGCATGCGAGAGCCGTGCTTCGACCGTGCCTTCCCGCCAGGCATCGGCTTTGACGACGGCCTTGCCTTCCTGTTTCACGGTTTCGGCGAAGTCGACCAGCCGCTCGGTCGCGTCAGGCCTTCGATTCAGCAGGACGTCCTCGACCAGTTCCAACAGGTCCTTGGGGATCTCCTCGTAGACGCCCAACTGGCCGGCGTTGACGATGGCCATGTCCAGCCCGGCTTGGATCGCGTGATAGAGAAAAACTGCGTGCATGGCCTCACGCACGACGTTGTTCCCGCGGAACGAGAAGGAAATATTGCTCACGCCGCCGCTGGTCTTGCAGTGCGGCAACGCGGCCTTGATTTGCCGAACCGCCTCGATGAAATTGACCGCGTAGTTGTTGTGCTCTTCGATCCCCGTGGCGACCGTCAGGATATTCGGATCGAAAATAATGTCCTGCGGCGGGAACGCAACGTCGTCCGTCAGGATCTTATACGCCCTCGTGCAAATCTCGATCTTTCGGTCGATGGTGTCGGCCTGCCCCGTTTCATCAAACGCCATCACCACCACGGCCGCGCCGTACCGCTTGACCAGGCGGGCTTGTTCTTTGAATTTCTCCTCGCCTTCTTTCAAGCTGATGGAATTGACCACGCCCTTGCCCTGCACGCATTGCAGGCCGGCCTCGATCACCGACCACTTCGAGCTGTCGATCATGACCGGGACGCGGCAGATGTCGGGCTCCGACGCGATGAGGTTCAGAAATCGCACCATGGCGTTTTCGGAATCCAGCAAGGCTTCGTCCATGTTGACGTCAATCAGTTGTGCGCCTCCCTCCACCTGCTGCCGGGCCACGGCCAAGGCTTCCTCGAACTGATCTTCGCGAATCAACCTGGCGAATTTGGGTGAGCCCGTGACGTTGGTCCGCTCTCCGATGTTCACAAAATTCAACTCGGGCCGGATCGTCATTGGCTCCAACCCGCTCAACCGCGTGGCGTGATCGGGTTCCACCACCGCATGCGGCGGCAGATCATGCACTGCTTGGGCAATCGCGGCAATGTGCTCCGGCGTGCTGCCGCAACATCCGCCCACGATGTTCAACCACCCGTTCCCGGCAAACTCCCGCAAGTCCTCGGCCATCAGCTCCGGTGTTTCGTCGAACCCCCCGAAGGCGTTCGGCAGGCCCGCATTAGGATGGCAACTGATGTACACCGGGGCCAATTTCGAGAGTTCCTCGATATAGGTACGCATTTGCTTGGCCCCCAAGGCACAGTTGATCCCCACGCTGAAAGGATCAGCATCGGCGATGGAATGCCAAAAGGCTTCAATCGTCTGTCCGGAAAGCGTTCGTCCGCTTTGATCAGTGATGGTCACGGACACCATGACCGGAATGGACAGCCCTTGTTCCTGGCGGTATTGGTCGATGGCAAAAAATGCGGCTTTCGCATTGAGCGTATCGAAGATCGTTTCCACGAGCAGCAAGTCGCTTCCGCCCTCCACCAGGCCCCGCACCTGTTCGGCGTATGCTTGCCGCAACTGTTCAAACGTCACTGCGCGAAACGCCGGGTTGTTCACGTCCGGCGACATGGACGCCGTCCGGTTCGTAGGCCCCATGACTCCGGCCACGAATCTGGGGCGCGAGGGATCTTTTTGCATCACCGCGTCCGCCGCCTTCCGCGCCACCGAGGCACCGGCCACGTTCAACTCATAGGCCAAGTGTTCCATTTGATAGTCGGCCATTGAGATCGCAGTGGAGTTGAACGTATTCGTTTCGATCATGTCCGCGCCGGCTTCCAGATATTCCCGGTGGAGCGAGACGATGAGTTCCGGTTGGGTCAGCACCAGCAGGTCGTTGTTGCCTTTGAGGTCACAGGGATGCGCGGCAAACCGCTCCCCGCGAAAGTCCGCTTCCATCAGGTTCTGCTTCTGGATCATCGTGCCCATGGCGCCATCGAGCACGATGATTCGCCGGTGAAGCCGGTCTTTCAGTTCTTCGATTCGGGTTGTCGGATTCATTTCGTGCTTCTCATTCTCAGATCATTGCCGGGTAATACGGCTACGCCCCTTCACCCCGGCCATCTCCCAACGGGAGAGGGAGAACAGCAGGAGAACCCGACCTCCATCCGGTCATTGCGATGTTCCGGAAAAAGAGTGACTATACTGTTCCCGTCTCCGGCGGTCAAAATCGAGACCGGCATATGGAGAGGTCCCTACAAGTGTCCCCCCCACCGGCTCACCTGCGGGCTGCGCCCTTGGCTCTCCGACTCCCCCTCAAGGGGGGAGTGATTGAGGCAGAAGCACGCCCCGTTTGCTTGACTCAACATCAGGCCACGGTTAGGATGAAATGGATCGAGGCTGCTTCATGCAAAACATGTGTTTACGGCAATTCCCCCTGCTCTTATTCATGACCGTTAGCCTGACGGTTGTGCTTCCCACGGCCTCCCTTCAGGCCAAACCCTTTTTTGAGGATGGGTTTCTCGGGCTCACGCAACAGGAAGTCCATGCCAAGCTGGGCATACCTCACGCCATCCGCTCAAGAAAGTCCGCCCTTCGTGTTTTCAGCTATTATTCGCCCAAGGACTGGAAAAAATACTTCAGCAAACTCGTGTCTCCTCAGAACGGCGAGGACGTGTACACCTACTCGCGCGACGGGGTTCAGGTCCGCTATGCGTTTGTGTATAAACCGGATTTCCGCGAAGCCGTGGATTTCCCGACGCTGCACGTCAAACGGGTCGAAGTCGAATTCACGCCCAGTGTTCCCTTGAAGACCGTTCCGTCGTTAGTCGGTGAATTCAACCCGACGGCCAGCCCGGATGACCCGGCGTTTCGCTCGAATCTGTGGGTCCTGTTATTCAAGGGGCCTCCGTCGAAAGACGCGGAACTCGTGGTCGAGCAATGGGATAAGGAGGATGAGGATTGGTCGCTGGCGTATCAATTATTTTCTTTGAACGGTCTTCCGAGTTATTTGACCGTGGATTCCGCCATCGACCGGTTGGAGTTTACCGTGCAGAGCCTGTCGCGAATTCATCAAATCGGCCGGCATACCCATGAACCCATGATGAACCCCTACTCCCCGGAATTTGCCCAACGCCCCCCCGAACCGCCCAAGCCCAAGAAAACCATTCCGGTCCCGGTTTACGCCGAATAGTCGTTTCCGAATCTCCGTTAGAGAACCTCTGATCTTAGTTGCCTTCTTCCAGTCGAAGATCATGCGCGTCCGTGAGCAGCATGTAGGCCTCACCCCACTGATCAGAACTATCCAAACTCCAAGGCTCCCGGACTTCCTCCGGCTTCAAACGCACCCCCCACGTGCCGCCATACACCACGTACGCCGCCCCGCGTCCGGATTCCTCAACGGGCTGCACCATGGCCTGGCATTCCGGACGGTCTTCATTATCGGTCCAGCCCACGATGTCGCACCACTCGCCCCGCGACGAGCGTTCGTAACTCTTCACTTGTCGCAGCCGCTGTGCTGGACCCAATTCCTTAAACCGGAGAAAGACGGACGTTTCACTGTTAGGGTTCTGTTCCACTTCGATAAACATCATCGCCCCCGTATTGACGGCTTTTATTCACGGTTGCTAGACTGATTTCACTGCCCATGCAACCTCCAGAGTCCCTCCCCACTTCCGTTACTCCGGATACTCCCCACGACGCGGCTCTCCAAGACGACCGGTCAGAAGGGCAATCGATTTCCTTTCCGCGCCGGCGTTCCGTCCGAATCACCCTCTATGTTTTCCTGGGCGCCTTTACCCTGTTCATGCTCGCCTGGGGGTTTCTGCCGGGGTTCTTGGACCCGACGTTCGAACGCCATATCGAGGACAAGGACGTTATCGTGGGCATGACGCGGGAACAAGCCATTGAGGCCTGGGGCTCGCCCTACCAGATGAACATCACGTATACCGACCGCGGCGTCCGCCGGGAAGAATGGGTCTACGAAGACTGGATCGCGGCGGGATCCGTCAAGCACCGCTATCTGTATTTTGAAGAAGGCGTCCTGGTCGGGGGATGGAAATAACTCCGGCCTTTCCCCTCAGGGGGTTTCCGTAATCTGAACCCGCCTCTCCCGTTCGTCGCCCCCACTGACCACGAGCACCCGCTTCCACTCGCGAATTTGATAGACGGCCCAAGCATTCGGCTGTCCTTGGAAAAACGCTTGCGAATCCTCGCCCTTGGCATTCAGATAGGTCGGCTCCGTAAATCCTTCATCCAGAACGTAGTCCATCAGACTTTCAGTTGTCATCCCTTTCCCCCGCAAGGCCACATGCGACAGAAAGGTCAGAATTTCATCAGGGTCCGCCAAAGAGACCGGATCAAAAGCCATGTTGTTTTTACCTTGGTTATGCTATGCTGTTCGAAATGGCATTGTAGGGTGACAAAAACGGGAAACGCAAATCGTCGCGTCCCGGCATACGTCTTTTGCTCACATTCACATTCCACCTGCACTTGATCGTCGATCAATCATCTATCCTGCTCCATGATGTGGAAGCTTTCGGCTGAACAGTTCCGCGACCGCATTTTCGACGTTCTCGGCCGTAAGCAACACTGGTCGACAGCCCACTTCAACGGAAGCGCCGTCACCAAGGAACAACTCAACGTTCATTTCCGCCAGGAATACGCCGTCTATCTTCGCGATTTTGCCGTCCTGCTCGCGAGAATCGTCGGGAAAAATCCCCCCTGGCAGATCCGGCGTCACCTGGCCACGACAATTTACGAAGAAGAAACCGGCAGGCTTTCGCTGGGCAAACCGCGCCAGGAACTCTTTCTTCAGATGATGATGGGGTTAGGGTACAAACGGGCTGAATTTCGTGACGTCGAATTGTTGTCAAGGAGTTACGCGTATCGGGAATGGCTTGATGAAATCTGCGACAGGGAAGATTGGATTGTGGGCGTGGCGGTGCTCACCATTTTCGTGGAAGGCTCCGTCCACGACCGGGACGAAGTCATGAATCAGAAAACCCCAAAATCCAATGCGGACGTGGAAGACATCGTGAAGAAACATCCCCTCGTGGCCTACCACGGACTCTCCCCGGAACACCTTGACCTGATCCGTGCACGCGAGATGATCGAACCGTGCAACCGCTCCGTCGTCTATGACCTGATCGTCAAAGAAGCCGTGGAATCCGGCACCAAAAATTTAATCCTGGAGAAATTGGAAACGGGATTGAACGTATGGCTCCAATACCGTGACGGCATTGCCCGGGCCTGTGGCCTCAGGCAGCCGTAAGACCTGCTTGCCCCGCTTGATTTCCGACGCTCACCTCTCCCTTGCGTTTCACCGCACGAGGAGATAGTGCAAAGCGGCATCTGGGTGATGATGAGAGGGGCATTTCAACCTTTCCGAATTTTTGATATGGTAAGCATGCCGATCTTGGTAAGATATGCCATGAATACCCACCCACGCATTTTGCTGGTTGCTTTTCTGGGGACGTTGTTCCTGAGTGGATGTGTAGGAACTCCTCAAATCGAGACTTCCATTCATGAGGGGCCGGACGGCTCCCTTGTGCTGCAAACCGTCTCAAAAGACTTGCTCCGGCCTTCCCATCCGGCCGACGTCTCGGTCGAAACCTTCGAAAAGATTTTAACCGGCATCCATTATCGACGGTCCCCTGCAAGGTGGCTGCAACGGCTGATGGACAGCGGGACACAATCGTCGCCCCTGCTTTCCCCGGAACAGGTCGCGTTTTGGGCCCCTCACTTACGACGCGCCTTTCTGCAAGTCACGGCTGAAGAACAAGTTTTCTTGCGTATTCCCTTACCGTCAACACCGGAAATTCAAAACCTGACCGGCATGCTATCCTTCGAACAGAACGACCTGCATATGGCCTTGAGTTTATCCGGTTTCTCGGGCCGGCGCCCGCATTCCAAAACCAAACCGAGGAACTCCGAGACCTTGGGGGTCACAAGGCCCACAGTCGTGTTTCTACCCAAGACCGCCATCAAAACGTCCTGGGCTCAGGAAACGGTCACGAACTTCACCATTGATATCGCTTCGCTGGCGATACCAGACGGACCAAGCTTCGAGAACAGTTCCGCACAGCCCTCTCCGCCCAATGCCTCGCCGCCCCGCGTTGCCCCACCGGTCATTCCTCCGGATCGCCCCATTATCCGGTTGGAAACCCCACCGTCCGAGGCTCTCATGAAGGAACTGCGGACCTTGCGCCGCGAATTGTCCAGGCAAAAACAGGAAATCGAACGATTGAAGAAACAACGGAAATCCCCTTAACCCACCTCGATCAATCGGGGATTTTTGAGGATCACGTCACTGCCGAGCGGGGCGTGGAACATCATTCGTTGATAGCAGGCATAGGTGACATACGTGTCGCGCAGACAATACTCGGCGGTCTCCCGTCTTTGCCCTTGAGCCCACATGTCAGCCACCTGCTTGCCGCTTCCGGATTTGGTTTCGACCTGTAACGCCCGGGCCAACACGTCCAGTTTGACCCAGCCACGGTTGTCCCAGTTGCTCCACACGGCCATCACGTCATAGACCGGCTCCGTGCGAAATCTGGCCAAACTGATCTCCATCGACGGTTTGACGCGGTGAACGACCGAACGCTTTTTCAGAAACGGGAGATCGAAACCCAGCCCATTGTACGTAATAAATAGCGAGGGCCGCAGTTCGCCCAGGCGAGTCCAGAACTTCCAAAGGAGTTCCTGCTCCCGGTCGCCGTACCAACTCACTGCCTCACGGAACTTCATGGCGTCGGAGAATACCAGGAGCCCAATGCACACGATCCGGCTGAAGGTTCCGTCAAAGGACGACTGCTCATATTTTTCATCTTCCTTTCGCCTTTGCTCACGGGCCTCGGCCTGAGTGAATAAATCATCCGTGTCATTCCCTTCGCAGGATTCAAGGGCAACCAAATCGATCCCGGCCAACCGTGCCCATTCTTCCCGGGGAGCTTGAATCGTTTCTATGTCCAACACGACTTTCATAGGCTGCCAACCGAATGGCCGTCCTCCTTTACGTTTCCCGGCTCCCGGCCAGTTTCATCAAGTGAGCCACGACCGGCCCATCAGCCGGAGGGAATGAATACTTGGCCAACTCCTCGGGCGTCACCCACCGGAATTCCGCGCAACCCAAGGACTGCGGCTCACCCTGGGACAGGGAACACGTAAAAAAATGCAGTTCCACGCTCTTGTCCGGATAGTCGTAACGCGTCACCGTCAATGGTTTCGGCGCGGTTATCTCAATGCCCACTTCTTCGAACACCTCCCGGCGGGCACAGGCCTCGAACGTTTCGTCCGCTTCGCGCTTCCCGCCGGGAAACTCCCAATAGCCCGCTAAGTGAACGCCGGCTTCCCGGCAGGCAATCAAATACCGGCCCCGGTGTTCAATCACAGCGGCGGCGACCTGGAGGATTTCCCTTTCAGCCATATCCGGCGCAACTATTTCGTGTCCACGGGATACGCCTTGCAAAATTCCCGCATCGGACAATACAGGCAGTATGGCCTACGTGCCGTACACACCACCGCACCGAAATCCATGAGGGCCTGGTTGAAGTCATAACCCTTGCCCTTGGGGATCAGGGCTTCGGACAAGGCCCAGAGTTTCGATTTTTGCGCTTTCGGATCACCCGTTCCCGCAAAGACTCGATGCAGCACCCGCATCACGTTCGTATCGAGAATTGGGGCATCTTCCTGAAAGGCAAAGGATCGAACCGCACCCGCGGTGTATCGACCGATCCCTTTCATCGACTGCAATTGTTCGGCATCGCGCGGAATCTTTCCGCCATAGTGGGCCACTGCCTCACAGGCAATACTGTGGAGGCGGTACGGACGCACGTTGTACCCGAGGGGGTACCACGTCTCCCGAACGTCATCCGGTTCGGCGTCGGCCAGATCCCTGAGCGTCGGATATTTTTCCAGGAACTCATGGTACTTGGGAATGACCCGGTCTACCTGTGTCTGCTGAAGCATGACTTCGGAGACGAGAATCCTGTACGGGTCCGCGGTCCGTCGCCAAGGCAGATCCCGTCCGAACTGGTCATACCATTTCAGTAAACGGATTTGGAAACGGCGCTTGATCCCCCGATCGAGCTTGGCCGGTAAAGATAGAGTTGACTTGGACCGTTTGGGAGTCTTAGCTGGAAGCGTCATGGGCCTTGCCCGGATTGTAGGTAGGAAGTCAGGCCTATTGCAAGCGGGAATGCCGGGTTGCCTTCGGACAACCACAGGGGGTTGTCCCTACACATGTAGGGGACGGCCCCCGTGCCGTCCCGTATGCCCCCACCGCATCAGCCTTCGCCTGACGGCTTGACTTCTGCGACTCCCCCTCAAGGGGGGAGTGATTGGGGAGGGATGAGAAGACTCAAACACGTCAGGCCCGCGTCGGCCTTGGCGAACTCGCCGAGATCAACGCACGTGGCGGCAAAACCCTGCGACTCGATCACGTCGCGCGTCAATGGAGAGGAGGGTTGGACCAGCACCCCACCGGGCAAGCGTAGGACGTTCGCCCCGAACGGTTCTTCGGCCGGAACGTGTAATAGCCGGAACGCCCCCAGGGCATCCGAATCGATCCAGTCCGGGTTCACCAACAAGGTCTTATCGTCGAGGGAGGTACACGCCGTCTTCAGATGGAGGCACGCCTGTATGCCGACGGGCGTCACTTGGTATCCCAAGGGTTCCACAATCGCGCGAAGGGCTTCCACGCCCTCGCGATTCGTTCGGGTCGAGACTCCGATGTACAACGTTTTGCCCATGCGCAAGACGTCCCCGCCTTCAATCGTCGCAGGCGGTGCTATCGTCGCGAGGCGACGATGCCGGGCAAGCACGGGAGACAGCAACGCGGGTTCGCCCCGCCGGGACGGAGTCCCCATCGATGCTATCATCGCCAATTCGTCGAGAATAACGGCGTTATCCTCGATAAAGACGCTATCAGGAAACGCTTCTTCGGATGGAAGGACTTCAACGGCCACACCCAATTGCCGCAGGGCCTGGCAATAGGCCTCATGCTGGTGAAACGCCAGATGCAGATCGATTTCCTGGCGCGGCGCGTACCCGACTTCACAATTGACGAGCGCAAACGCAGGCCGGCGGGTGAGGGCAATCAACTTTTCTCCCCGTTCGTGGTTCGTGGAGGTGAGCCAACTATTTTAGAAAACAGTGCCACGATTGCCATGATGGTACAAGAAAACCACTGAAGCTGTCCCAGCCAAATGTTGTTCGACCGGCAGGCTTTTGTTGCCGGATAATCGGTGCCGGTCTTGTTTGCATGACGTGATTTCCCATGGACACACAACCGGCAACGTTGTCTTTGACGCCCAGATTGTTGCAGTCTGTTTGGAACATGGAATCGACTTCTTGATTTCAGAAGATCGCGGGCTGAAACGTTTTGGAAACGAAAACACTCAGGTTCTTCCGATTTCACTTCTCCAGATTCTCCGTGAACGGCCTTCACGCCTCACTCTGCACTACGGCCTCCTCCTTGCGTCGTCACCTCTCATCGTGGGTAGCCGGGCTTTTCACAGCATCGCTCCTCTTCAACGTCCCCTTCGCGCACTGCCAGGAATTCGGGACGGCACGGGGGCCGTCCCCGACTCTCGTTTCATCCCCGATCACCCTTCATTTCGTGACGTGGAAGGCGGACCATCCTCGGGTCTGGGATGAGGCCATTCAACGGTTTGAGCAAGTCCACCCGCACATCCATATCAAGCGGGAAATTGCACCGCATTCCTCCACGGCCTATCACGATCTGCTGACGCAGAAGTTGCGGAACCGCGACGTCTCACTCGACCTGTTCTTTATGGACGTGATCTGGCCCGCAGAGTTCGCCGCCGCAAAATGGGCCCTCCCGCTTGACAATTACTTTTCCCCAGACGAACGTGAGAAATTTCTGCCGGCCACGATTTCATCGGGCACGTATCGGCACCATCTCTACGGGGTCCCTTCCCGTATCGACAGCGGCATGCTGTATTACCGCGGGGACCTCCTGGAGCAATATGGATTTTCACCACCCGCGACGTGGGATGAACTGGTGCACCAGGCACAGACCATTCTGGAAGGAGAACGCATCGTCCAACCGCTTCTCAGGGGCTACAGCGGCCAGTTCAAGCAGTATGAAGGACTGGTGTGCGACATGCTGGAGTTCGTGGGAAGTCACAACGGCTCGTTTCTGACGGACGACGGCAAGCACTCGAATTTGACGGCACCCGAATCCTTGCAAGCAGTGCAATTTGTCCGGGAGCAGATCATTCAACGACTGGCGACCCCGGCCGCGCTGACCTATCAGGAGTCCGAATCCCTCGCCGTGTTTCTCCAGGGCAACGCGGTGTTTCACCGCAATTGGCCGTATGCATGGGGATTGGCGAATGATCCGGAGTATTCGAAGATCGTGGGCAAGGTCGGCGTGACTACCCTTCCACGTTTTTCCGAAGGCAGAAGCACGGCCGCCTTGGGCGGATGGCTCTACGGGATCAGTGCCTATTCGCAACACCCTGATGAGGCATGGGCCTTTATCGAGTTCATGGCCAGTCCCGAGATGCAGAAACATTTTGCGATCCATGCTTCATTGGCTCCCTCCCGGCTTGCGCTGTATGCCGATCCGGAGGTGCTCCACGCCAATCCTCAATACAAGGATTGGCTTTCGGTTTTTCAAACTGCCCAACCGCGGCCCCACACCCCCATCTATCCGATTGTTTCGCATATTCTCCAGCGATATTTCAGTCGCGTGTTGGCTTTTCCCGAGACGGATATTAGAGAAGAAGCACAAGAAGCCGATCGGAAAATCAACCGGTTCTTGGCCTTACTCCGTGATTTGTGACGAAACCGACCCAAGAACACACCACCGGCTGGTTGATGGCCTTTCCGGCCCTGACGTTCGTAGCCGTCTTTTCCCTCTATCCGGCCATGGATTCGTTCTTGCTGAGCCTGTACTCGGACTTCCCCGGTCAGGAACGATCTTTCATCGGGTTCGGCCATTACGCGGAACTGTTGCAGGACCCCGTCGCTCATCAGGCGTTCATCGTCACACTGGGCTTCGTCCTGCTCTCGACTACCCTGGAACTGCTCATGGGTACGGGCATTGCACTGGTTGTTCACGAACGCTTTAGAGGGCGAGGATGGGTCCGGGCGGCCGTGCTGATTCCATGGGCGATTCCCACGGTGGTGGCTTCACAAATGTGGCGGTTTCTGTTGAACGATCAATACGGCGCAATCAACGCAATCCTCTTCGGCGACAGGGTAACCGCCTACGTCCCGTGGCTGGCCGACCCGTGGATGGCCTTCGGCGCGATCGTCCTGGCCGACGTCTGGAAAACGTCGTCGTTTACCGGACTCCTTGTCCTGGTGGGCTTACAAGTCATTCCCAAGGAGACCTATGACGCGGCACGCGTCGATGGAGCCACGGCATGGCAACGTTTCCGGCACATCACCCTCCCCCTGCTGAAGCCTGCGCTGCTCACCGCTCTCCTGTTTCGGACCATTGATGCGTTTCGAGTCTTTGACCTCGTCTTCGTCATGACGCAAGGTGGCCCCGGTGACGCCACACAAGTGATTCAATTTTACGGCTATAAGACCCTCTTCACCGAGGGACGCGTGGGCTATGGGACCACGATCTCGGTCACGGTCTTTGTCGCGATGGCGATTCTCTCCCTGTTCTACGTCCGTACCGTTGGGTCCAAACTCCTGCAACGGGAGCCGGCATGATGCATCGTCCGGTCTTGCTTGGCGGGATTCTCCTGGCCGTGCTCGGCAGCCTGTGTCCTTTTCTCTGGTTTGTCCTGACTTCGTTCAAGTCACAAATCCAAGTGGAAGCGATCCCTCCAACCTGGTGGCCGGACGGCAGTCTCGTGTTTTATGCCTCGGCACTCTTCGAGCATCGATTATTGCACTACGTGGGAAACAGTGTAACCGTTGCCGGGAGCACGACCGTCATTGCACTGGTCGTCGCAACTCCGGCCGCCTATGCCTTGGCACGGCTGCGATTGCCGGGAAAAACGTGGATCCTGGGCGGGCTGCTCTGTGTCGCGATGTTTCCGCCTATCGTCATTGCGGGACCGATCTGGCAAATCCTGGAACGTCTCGGTGGACTGAATACCCATTGGGGACTGGTCCTGCCCTACGTCTCACTGACCCTGCCCTTGGCCGTGTGGATTTTGACCACGTTCTTTCACGAACTTCCGGTCGAGTTGGAAGAAGCCGCACGCATCGACGGCTGCACAACGTGGCAGGCGTTGTACAAAATCATGCTCCCCCTCGCGGCACCCGGACTGTTTACCGCGGCCATCCTCACGTTTATCTACGCGTGGAACGAATTTTTCTTCGCCTTGCTGATTCTCACGGATCCCGAACGCCAAACTCTGCCGGTCGGCATTGCCCTGTTTCAGGGAGAATTTATCATGCCGTGGGGAGAAATCGCCGCGGCCTCCGTGATCGCCACACTGCCATTGATCATCCTCGTGCTCCTGTTTCAACGTGGGATCATCAACGGCCTATCGGCCGGTGCGGTGAAGAAGTAAGGTAAGGCATGGCCGGACTGGAACTGCAACACATCGAGAAAACGTTCGGCGGGACACGGGTTCTACATGACGTGTCGTTCGAAGCCGGCGATGGCAAATTCATTGTGTTGCTGGGTCCGTCGGGATGCGGCAAATCCACGTTGCTGCGCATAATCGCCGGCCTTGAACCGCAAACCCGAGGCTCGGTGTCCTTCGGAGGACAATGCGTGGACGACGTACCCCCTCCGGGTCGCGACGTCGCCATGGTCTTTCAACACTACGCCCTCTACCCACACCTGACGGTCAGGGAAAACTTGGCCTTCGGGTTGAAAATGCGGCGGGAACCCAAACCCGTGATCGAAGCACGTATCGCTGAAACCGCTGCGTTATTGGAAATTCACGACCTGCTTGACCGGAAGCCGAAGGAGCTATCGGGTGGGCAACAGCAACGCGTGGCCATGGGTCGAGCCATTGTTCGGAAACCCAGATTGTTTCTTTTTGACGAACCACTGTCAAACCTGGATGCCCGGCTTCGGGCATCGATGCGAGTAGAATTGAAGAAATTGCACCAGCGCTTGGGCGCCACTATGGTCTACGTGACGCATGATCAAAGCGAAGCCATGACGCTGGGGCACGCCATTGTCGTTATGAATCGCGGCAGAATTCAGCAGATCGGACGGCCCGAGCAGATTTATCATGAGCCTGCCAATCCCTTTGTCGCCGGGTTCATCGGCAACCCCCCGATGAATTTGTTCGAGGGTTCTTTTCGCCTCGATCAACGGCAACTCGAATTCCTCGTGGGAGACTTGACGTTCAGATTTCCGTTTCAAGCTCACGAACTAATCGGCGCAGACACTGGAACGGCGACCCTGGGGGTCCGTCCTGAAGACGTCAAATTTGAACCTCAAGGGTCGGGACACGTTGCGATCACCGGAACCATCGATTTGGTTGAAAACCTCGGCAATGATTCCATCGTGCATATAATGGTCAAAGGACAATCTCTGATGGCACGAACCTCATTCGGTCTTCGGCAACACGCGGGAGAATCCATCACGACCTACATGAAAAATTTTCACCTGTTCATCAACGACAACCGGATTCCATTGCCGTCGCTATGAATCGCCGACCGCGTCTTTTCCGCATGGCGGTATCCGTTTTGCTTGCCTTCTCTCTTGGCCTCTCCCTTGAGTGTCTCGCCGGCCCTCCATCAGGCATTCGACCGTTGGAATCTCTCCCTCAAAGTCGCACCCCGTTCACCGGCGAACCCATTCGCACCCTTCTCACAGCCGCGGACCAGGAGCGGTTTCTCAACGAATTGGAAAAACAACCGCCGGATTGGAATCAGTTGCATGACCCGCCGGGTGAAGAACTCGGGGCCAGACTCTTTGACTTCAACCGGCAGCGGGATGCATTACGGGAAGGACATCCATTGATGAGCCAACGAGTGGCGTTTTGGTGGTCGGGTTTCCTGGGCGAGTACCGGGAAGCCGATCAAGGATTCTCCGTGGTCATGGGCCCCGAGTTCACGAAAACGACCTGGGGCCTTGTCCGATTCAAACCACTACAATTGCCGTATGAAATGGTCGCCGTCCCTTCAGTGGCCGGACTTCGGACGCTCCTTGACCGTCACGCAAAAGGAGAACACGTGGAAATAGGAATCCTCTTCACCGGCACGCTGATTCCCTGGGAATCCATCATCTACGCTTTTTCTCACGACGGCACGGACCAAGGGCTGATCATGCCCGTGGTACAGATCGACGGTGTCCGGTACTTTTTTCAGCCTCTTTCAGATTAACGTGACGACAACGAGGATCCGATTCTGAAAGTTGGGGGTTCCCGAAGCGAACAAGGCATCCCATTAGGCGTATCGCAGGTCTGCGAGGGAAGCAAACGAATGGGCCGGTCGTGACCGCATCACTGCCGGTTGACCCCTGCTTTTCAAGTCGGTATCTTCGTCTCTGCCGGCAGGGTAGAACGGAACTCTGGCCGGAATCAATCCTCGGCCGTACCAAACCACGGACCGCGAATAGAGGACATCATGGATATTTCAATCGGTTCAAATCAGATTCGCAATACGAACGGCATTTTTGTGGCGCAGGACCAGGACCTGATCAAGGTGGAACAGAAGGCTGAAGACGGGAGTATCCTCCTGAGCATGGCCCTCTATAATCCCGCCGGATCACAGGTTGCCAAACTGGAACGCAACGAATGGACGGCCAATGATCAGGACCGCTTCGAACTCCGGGCCGAGCCCGCATCGGTGACGGTGATTGATAATACGCTCAAAGGCGTAGTGTTCCTCGTCAAAAGAAACGAGGAAAACGGCGTCCAGGTCCCGCAGGCCAAGTTTTACTTGCCGGGCGGAACAGTGTCCGAGGTCACGGCCGAACATTGGCACGTCGGAAACAAGATGGAACTGAAAGACGCAGACCTCGACCTACAGGGCGGTGCGATCGAGATTCAATAATTTTTTTCAGACCGCCTCTTTCGGCGACAGTATATCGAGGTCTTCCTCTTATCTTAGGACATTGTGCCCATGAATGATCTGGCAGGTAAAAAGCTGGGGTTGCTTCTGTCAACTCCCCCGTCTCATCCCAACGCGGACGTGGTCGTCGGCTTGAGCCGCGAAGCCCTGCGTTCTCACGTGAACGTGTACTTGTATCTCATCGATGAGGGTGTGAAAAACCTGGAAAACGCGGCGATCCTCAGCCTGGCCTCGGCAGGCGTCAAATTGAGCGTCTGCGCCTACGGATGCCAGCAGCACAAGGTGTCCACGGAAGGATACGGTCAGGAAGTGACGTTCTGCGGATTAGTGGTCCTCTCCCAAATCATCACGGGCTGCGATCGATTCATCAGCCTGTAACGGGCTTCCTGTTTTCTCCCTTTTTTCTTGACTCGTCCCGCGTTTCTGCGGAAGGGCCGTCCACCACGTGTTCAACGTCGCCGGCCGTACAGGAAGGTGATATTGATGCGCCGGGATTCGTAGTCATCCCGAAACACACAGGTGTCCGATTCATGAAAGAGATCGGAGTTGAAGACCAGTGCCCGGTTCGCCCGATAGGGCACCTTCACGGGCGACGCGCCGCTTTGGTTCAGAAACTCCCGGATTTTCGGCTGAAACGCCGTGGAATTGTAGACCTTGAAATCCCAGTCCCGCGGGGCTTCCTTGTCCCAAACGATCAATCCTCCGCTCGTGGGGTCGAGGTTCGCGTCATCCGGGGTAATCCAGAAATTGACGTTCACCGCCGCCGCATCGGCGTGGATTTTCAAGGGACGACGAGCACTATCCTGCTTAAACGCCCAGGCCTGGAGTAACCGGTGTTGGTGAAAAATACCCGGAAAGGCGGTACGTAATTCTTCGGCTACTTGCAACAACAATGGCGAGGAAAACCCTTCGCCCAGAAACGCCCCGATGTAGCCGTCTTCATAATCCTTCTTCCAAATTGTCGATTCCCGGCAAAACTGCTGAAGGGCCGCAAGCGCCTCTGGCCGCAACAACGCATCGATATAAATGATTTCAGGCTGACTCGCATGATAGCGTCGTTCAATCTCTTTCACGTTCAATTCCGGATTCAATGCTCCCTGGGGTAACGCCGGATTGTCGGCATAATGCAGGATTCGGTTCAGCGACGGAGCAAGGGCCCCGGCCTCTTCCTGGCTGAGACGGATTCGTTGGTTCGCCTCCCCCAAGACTCGCTCTCGTAACGCAGTCAGGGTGGCCCGGTATCGGCTATCGGACTGCACCAACAATCCGCGTTCGGCCAAATAGTGGATCTGGTCCTCATCGTGCTTGATCCGGGAGGCATGAAGCGCGTCGATCCGGACGGCCTTTCCATGGTTTTGCAGCAAATGAGCCGACGTGCGGAGTTCGTGCAAGGCCCCATCCATATCCTGTTTCCACAAGAGAGCCAATCCCAGATGATGATGGGCTTTCGCGTATTGAGGCTTGATGGAGACGGCCTGCCGGAACCGGGCGACCGCCTCGTCCGGACGATCGTCTTCAAACAGGATCACGCCGAGATTGTAATGGGCCTCGGCATTGTCAGGGTTGAGCACAATCGCCCGCTGGTACGAATCCCGTGCTTCGTCCAATCGGCCTTGCTCCTTCAGGACCACGCCCAGGTTGTTGTACCCTTCAGGATGATCGGGCTTAATCGTCAAGACCTGCGTGTACGTCGCGCAGGCTTCGTCCAGTTCGCCTTTTTCCCGCAGGACGTTGCCCAGGTTCCCCAACGCTTCGATGTAATCGCCCTTGAGCGAGAGGGCTTGCCGATAGGCGCGTTCGGCCTCGGGCAACTGATTGAGTTTTTGATGGGTGAGTCCCAGGTTGTACAAATACAGTGGCTTTGTCGCGTCGCGTTGAACGGCTTTCATGATACAGTCGAGCGCACGGTTATATTGGCCTTGCTGGTACGCCACCAACCCGAGCAAATGAAGCGCGTCGGCATGGTCAGGGTCCCGTGCGAGGATTTTCTGATAACAGGTTTCGGCCTGGGACAATCGACCCGCCCGATGATGGTTAATCGCCTCCTCCAACAGTTGTTTGGCAAAGACCGTCTTTGCCGGCGTTGGAGACTTGGCCGTCAACTTGGCTTGTCGTCTTCGTTCGGTCCTGTTCATCCTGGTGCGCCAACCATTTCAGGAATTCCGAGACGTGTTCGCTTCCTGAACTTCGGCAGGGTACCCCTGCCTTTGTCAAAAAGTAAAGCATCCGGGAGCCACCTTTCCGACTCCAGCGCACGAGCCTGCATTCCCTCGCAAGCCGGCCAACCTGCTCCTTGATAAAAAAAAAGGTCTTGCACGAACGTGCAAGACCCTTTGAACCGTTTCCTGCTATGAAATGATCAAAAGCCTTCGGCGAAACTACGCAATTTCTTGCTCTGACTCGGGTGGCGGAGTTTGCGCAAGGCCTTCGCTTCAATCTGCCGGATCCGCTCCCGCGTCACCTCGAAGTCCTGCCCCACTTCTTCCAACGTGTGGTCCGTCGCCTCCCCAATCCCAAACCGTTTCCGCAACACCTTCTCCTCCCGCGCCGTCAACGATTCCAGCGATTTCCCAATGTGCCGCTGCAAATCGTACCGCACCGCCGCCTCCAACGGCGACACCGCTTTCTTATCCTCAATGAAGTCCCCCAAATGGCTGTCTTCTTCCTCCCCAATCGGCGTCTCCAACGAAATCGGTTCTTTCGCAATCTTCAGAATCTTCCGCACTTTCTCCAACGGCATCTCCATCCGCACCCCAATCTCTTCCGGCGTCGGTTCCCGCCCCAATTGTTGCACCAGATGCCGCGAGGTCCGCACCAGCTTGTTGATCGTTTCGATCATGTGCACCGGAATCCGGATCGTCCGCGCCTGGTCCGCAATCGCCCGCGTGATCGCTTGCCGAATCCACCACGTCGCATACGTGCTGAATTTGTACCCCCGCTGGTATTCGAATTTGTCCACGGCTTTCATCAGCCCGATGTTCCCCTCCTGGATCAAATCCAAAAATTGCAGCCCCCGGTTCGTGTATTTCTTCGCAATACTGACCACCAGCCGCAGATTCGCTTCGATGAGTTCCGCTTTCCCCTGCTTCATCTTGTCTTCCGCCCATTCCAACCCCACCAGGGCGCTCTTGAACTCCACCGTCGGCAGCAAGGTGGCGTGCCGCTCCACGTGTTTAAGGGTGGCCCGGGCCTCCTGGCTCCGCGCGACGACTTGCCGCACCACCGCTTCACTGAGCCCCACCTGCAGCCGGAGGGCCGCCGCCGGGGCCCCTGCCCGGCTCAACCGCCCCAGGAGTTTCAGGCCGTCCGGGGCCGGCTGCCCCAGCCGCTGGCAGCACTCCCGCAGCCGCCGTTCCGCCTGTCGCACGCTCCGGCCGGCCTCTTTGATCTGGCTCACGAGCGCGTCTCGCACCGCCGGTTGCAGGTGCAGCCCCTCCACCCGGGCCCCCAACTGCTCCTGCACGCCTCGCACCTTGGCGCTCCACCGCGCCTGCTGCGCCGCCGGCGCCGCCCGGCGCCGGTCATACAGTCGCCGCAACGTCTTCCCCAACCGCCGCACCTGATCCAAGTCCGCCAAGGCCTGTTGCCGTATTTCTTCTTCTTCCTGCGCCTCGGCGACTTCCGGGTCCTCCAAGTCTTCATCCCCCGGATCGTGCACCAGCACCACGGCCCCCACGCTCACTTCCCGCTTCTTCAATCGCACCCGCCAGGTCTCCAGCGTCTCCAGGGTCATCGGCATCCCCGCTATCGCCCGCGTCATCTCCTCTTTACCCTCTTCGATCTTCTTCGCTAACTCAATCTCCCCTTCGCGGCTCAACAACGAGACGCTCCCCATCTCTCGCAAATACAAACGAACGGGATCATCCGTTCGGCTCAAGTCACCGGGGGTCAGATCAATTTCCGGGACATTCTTTTCCAGCAAATCTTCCTGTTCCTCGGTCTTCTTGGAAACCGACTCCGGCTCGATCGGCGCTTTGGAAGGAGCTTGAACCACCCCGCGTCTCTGAACAGGCTTCCCGGCGTGTTCAGGTAGGGGATTTGGGACGGCACGGGGGCCGTCCCCTACAGGGGAACGAACTATTGCGGAGGATGGGCGTGCCTTCTTACCCCGTGGGCTCTTTGTTGCCAATACCGACTCTTCTTTCCGTAGTTTGGAGGAGATCGTCTTTGCCATAAATGACCCTTGTCATGGGGCTAAGGTGGAGGAGGCTAACCCGGCTTTTCTCCCGCGCAACGCTTCGATTTGGGAATTCAGACAATCCACGTCATCCGTTCGTTGCTCTCGTTCGGCGATTCGAAGCTGAGCAATCAATTCGTCCAGCCGGGTTCTCAAATGTTTTTGTGACAACGCTCTCAAACAACCCTGAATATACTCATCGCGGTTCTCAAAATGCGTCACGGACACCGCCAACTCCGCGACTGAATCGCGACACGTCTCATCCAACCCGGTCTCCGCGAAGAATCCCGACAAATCAATGCCTCCTTCCGCGTCGAGATGTCGCGTTCCTATTTCCACGAGCCGGCGATAGAGGGGGGACCGGAAAACCTCAGGCCGCAACTCCTTGAGATGTTCCGGATGCAAGCTCCCCTGCACCATGAACGAGATGATTTCACGTTCCTCTCGAAATTCCCTTGTTTCGTCGCGTCGATTGCCGGACGTTGGTGCTTTCCCTTGAGATCGAGGACTGCTCTGACGACGATCGAGCACGGCAGAATATCGATCGAGAAGCAATTGCGGCTTCACGCCCAGTCGCTCGGCGACGCGCTGGATCTGTTCGTTCTTTTCAATAGGGTTTGAACCTTTGGCCAGGATGCGGAGTATATCGTCGACTCGCCGGGTCCGCTCTTCGACCGTCGCGTGGGTGGCCCCTTCCAGACGTTGAGCCACGGCCCATTCCAACAACGTCAGGGCTTGGTCCTGCAACGCGAGAAAATCTTCCGCCCCATGCGCCCGAACGTAGGAATCGGGATCATGCCCTTGAGGCATGACCACGACCTTGACGGTGATCCCACTCTCCCGGAACACGTCAAGTGCGCGTAACGCCGCGCCTGTCCCCGCAGCATCGCCGTCGAAGATCAGCACAACGGTGTTGACGAACCGACGCAGCAGGACGGCATGCTCGGACGTCAGTGCGGTTCCCAAGGGCGCGACAACCTGACGAATGCCCGCCTGATGCAGCGCCAACACGTCGAAGTAGCCTTCGACGAGCATCAGAGAGTCAAGGTGCGGGGTCGTCTCCCGCACCTTGTGCAACCCATACAAGACGCGACCCTTCTGAAACAGCACCGTGTCCGGAGAATTCAGGTACTTGGGGGTGCCCTCTTCAAACACCCGGCCGCCGAATGCAGTCACCTTCGCGCTCAGGTCGTGGATCGGCAGCATGACCCGGCCGCGGAACCGGTCATAGAATCTCGTGGACTTCGAGGACCCCTGGGCATCCTTGGCCGCCACCAGACCCGAGGCGGCCAGGTCGGAAGGAGTCGTGCCTTGCCTGGTTAAGTAGTTGGTGAGTCCGTCCCACGAAGGCAACGCATATCCCACACCGAACTCTTTCAGGGTCGGTAATTCAAGACCACGTTCGGCAAGGTATGCCAAAGCCAACTGGCCTTTGGCCGGATCATGCAGATTCTGCTGAAACCACGCATTGGCCAAGGCATGGAGGCCTTCCAATCGTTTTCGCTGACCCGTTTGGGATTGCGAAAAGCCCTGTGACGCAGGAAGAGGGATTCCCGCCCGTTCGGCAAGGTCTCTCGCCGCCTCCGGGAACTCCAGCCCTTCCTTCCGCATCAGGAAGGTGAAGATATCGCCTCCGGTTCCACACCCGAAACAGTAAAACATCTGTCGCACGGGGGTCACGGTAAAAGACGGGGTCTTTTCCTGATGGAACGGACAAAGGCCTCGAAAATTCTGACCCGTTTTCGACATCGTGACATACCGGGACACCACGTCCACAATGTCAACGGAGTCACGGATTTGTTGAAGAGTAGCGGGAGGGATTCCAGATCGTGCCGTTGTCAAGGCTCTTCTCCAAAGCCTCTGTCGGTACCCTCTTTCTGGAAGAGCTAGGCGGTCACAGCTTGTTGGAAAATAACGTTTCTCAGACTGTACCAGGGATATGCCGACGAGTCAACCTGCGGGAAAGGAGGGTGCCGGTTTTCACCGGGATTGCTCCGGCTCCCTGATACCCGTTTTGCCGAAGCGTTTGCCGAGTTCCTGCTGAATTGCCGTCATGGGAATCTCACAATGGCCCATGGCCACGATGGTGTGAAAGAGCAGGTCCGCCACCTCGTATATGATTTCTTCCCGGTGTTCTGTTTTTACGGCCAGCACGACTTCCCCAGCCTCCTCCACGATTTTTTTCAGGATGCGGTCAGGCCCGTCTTTCATCAAGGAGGACACATAGGAATGCTCTTGTGGATGAGCCTTCCGTTGCCGGACCATTTCATACAGTCGATCGAAAATGCTTCCGTTCGCTTCTTCATCGCCGTGCGTCGCCGCCACACCCTGAGGCGTCACTTCCGCAAAAAAACACGTACGGGCTTCCGTATGACACGCGGGTCCGGTGGGTTCGGCTTTGACCAGGAGAACATCCCCGTCACAATCAAGAAACACCCGTTTGCAAAGCAGAACATTGCCGGAGGTCTCCCCTTTTTTCCAAAGTTGTTGTCTCGAACGGCTCCAGAAGTGCACGTACCCGGTTTGCAGCGTCTGATCGAGCGCTGCCCGGTTCATATACGCCACCATGAGAACTGCGCCGTCACGCCAATCCTGGACAACGGCAGGTATCAGCCCATGCTCATCGAACTGCACCTTGAGGTCGTTGGAAGCCGCGCTCCCGTCAGATTCCACAGCCATTCACGATACGCACGGGAAGCCCGTGTTCCTTGAGGTAGGTTTTTGCGTCACCGATGCTGTAGGTTTGATAATGAAAAATCGAGGCCGCGAGCACGGCATCGGCTTTTCCCTCTCCGAGGGCCTCATACAGGTGCGCGATCGTTCCGGCTCCACCGGACGCGATGACCGGAATGGACACGGCTTCCGAAACGGCTCTCGTCAACGGCAGGTCATAGCCGTCTTTGGTGCCATCCTGATCCATCGAGGTCAACAGGATTTCACCGGCTCCTCTTTCTTCCATGTGTCGGGCCCATGCCACGGCATCCAATCCCGTGGGGTTGCGTCCCCCGTGGGTGAAAATCTCCCATCGCGCGGAGCCCGCTTCCTTGACTTGTTTTGCATCGATCGCCACGACAATGCATTGGGAACCGAATCGACGAGCCCCGGCCGTCACGAACTCTGGGTCCTTCACGGCGGCCGTATTGATGCTGACTTTGTCCGCCCCCGCGTTCAGCAATTGCCGAATATTCTCGAGGGTACGAATTCCACCACCAACTGTGAGCGGCATAAACACCTGCTCGGCCGTCCGGGACACGATGTCCAGAAGAGTATCCCGATTTTCATGAGAGGCGGTGATGTCCAAAAAACACAGTTCATCGGCGCCGGCTTGATCGTAGATTTTCGCGACCTCGACCGGGTCCCCGGCGTCACGAAGATTCACGAAGCTCACGCCCTTGACCACCCGGCCATCCTTCACGTCCAAACAAGGAATGATGCGTTTAGTCAACATCCCCGCCTCACGCACGAGCCTCCACCAACGCCGCAGTGAGGTCCAACGCGCCTTCGTATAAGGCCTTGCCGACGATGACCCCGATAATCTTTTGCCCTAACCGTTTGATCGCACGGATATCCTCCACGCGCGTCACTCCCCCCGAGGCGATCAGAGGAACTGGAGAGGCCTGCATCGCCTCCCGCAGAGCCGACACGTTCGGCCCTTCCAACATCCCGTCACGACTGATTTCAGTAAAGATGACTCCGGCGAGCGGATAGTCCGTCAAGGAAGCTAGCACGTGCCCCGCCGTTGACTTGGAAAGATTGGTCCAGCCGTGCGATGCGACCTTTCCCTGTTTCACGTCGACCCCGACGAAAATTTTCTCGGGGAAGCTTGCACAGGCATCGTCGAGAAACATCCGGTTTTCCAATACGGCCGTTCCCAACACCACCCGGCCGACGCCATAAGAAAAATACTCTTCCATGACCTCCAACGATCGTATCCCTCCACCCACGTGAATCGGGATGGAAACGGCCGCGGCAATCGCTCGCACCTGCTCCATGTTGTGAGGTTTCCCGTTGACCGCGCCATTGAGATCGACGACGTGCAACCGTTCGGCGCCCAGAGATTCCCATTGCCGGGCCATGGCCGCAGGATCATCTGAATAGGTCGTTTCCTGCGCCATGTCACCTTGCCGGAGCCGGACGCATCGCCCGTCTTTCAAATCAATTGCAGGGATTACCATCATGAGTTGAACACCCTTCCCGGTCGTGGCCTGACACCTGCTTTTGTTGAGTGTATGCCTCGAAGGAGACAGCCCCGGTGAGACGAGACGGAAACGTACGCTACTCCGTACCCAAGGGTAAGCTTTGCAGCACGCGAACGACCCCTGTGCGCGCCAGCTCTTCGGCCGTAACAAATGTTCCCCCTCGTTCGAGGAATCCCTTGAAATCATGAGTCAGCGGTTTTTGCTCTTCGAAATAATCGCCCACCCACAGCACCTTGCCGTCCTTGACCCCGACCAACTGGAATTCGAATCCAACGGCCGCAGGATGAGCGGCGAACTTCGTGCCTTCCCGTTCACGGTACACCCGGACAACACCCTCAAGAACCGCATCCACGTCCAGCCGTTCTCCCAAGAGACGTGCAGATTCCCGACTATTCTTGGCTTGGGCAGATCCCTCCAGGCTGTCAAGGATCTGTCCGACGGTTTCAGGCGAGATGACCTGGATCCGGGGCTTGAGCCGTAACTGGGAATACACCATATGCTGGATCATGCCGGGAACGGAGTCCGGCACGAAAACCTGTACCGGGCGAGACTGGCCGGGAATCGATGAACCGCCGACACTCCCCAACGACTGATGGATTTGGGGATTAGCAAGGTCCGCCGGAGGCGGCGTTCTGAAAGCAAGAGAGATTCCCTGCTTCGCTTTGACCACGCGAAACGGCGCAATCGCAACTTTGGTGATAGCTTGGGACGCAAGCTGGGGATGCGATTTAATGGTGACCGGGTCCGCGGCACATGCCCCACACCCCCAAAGCAGAAGGCACGTTGCCGACAGCCAACGTGCCTGTCGCCGGTGCGCGCCAGTGGTGATGAAAGCGCTCAATTCCATGCCCCGAAATTTTTGAGCAATTGAAGCCCGACCTCTTGACTTTTTTCCGGATGAAATTGACAGGCAAAGACCTTCCCCCTGGCCACACTCGACACAAAAGGAACGCCGTACCGTGTTTCGGTACACACCACGTCAGTCTCTTCCGGTTCCACGTAATAGGAATGGACAAAATAGACATGGGCCTCCGGACTGATGCCTTCGAATAACGGCATGGGCCGCTTCACCTGAATCGTGTTCCAGCCCATATGCGGAATCTTTAACGACGCCTGAGCCGGTCCGGAAGGAAACCGTTTTACTTTACCTTTGAAAATATTCAACCCCTTATGCACGCCAAATTCTTCGCTTTCCGAAAAAAGGACCTGGAATCCCACGCAAATACCCAAAAACGGCTTGTCCTGAGCAATGGTCCGGCGCAACGGCTCGACCAGACCAAACCGTTGGAGATTGCTCACGCAATCGCCAAAGGCTCCCACTCCGGGAAGCACGACGTGAGTGGCTCGATCAATGATCGCAGGATCGCTCGTGACGACCGCGTAATGACCGACGGTTTCAAATCCCTTTTGGACGCTTCGCAAATTCCCTCTCTCATAATCGATAATGGCGATCATGCCTGCTTCATCACTCCTCGCTTCGAAATCCCCCTTACGAACGGCTAGGCGAGAACCCCTTTTGTGGATGGGACTCCAACCACCCTATCGTCCTGGCGAGTCGCCTGATCCATGGCTTTTGCAAAAGCCTTAAATACGGCTTCGATCATATGGTGAGGATTCCGGCCGTACCGAACGTTGACGTGCAGATTCAACCCGCCTTGCGTTGCCAGGGCCTGAAAAAAATCTTCAAACAAGCCGAGATCAAACCCTTTCACTTCCCGATGAGACAGAGTCACGTTATAGACCAGAAACGGCCGCCCGCTCAGATCGACCACAACTTCCGCCAAGGTTTCATCCAACGGGACAGTCGCCCACCCAAACCGGCGGATCCCGGCTTTGTCTCCAAGCGCCTCTCTAATGGCGCTTCCCAATACCATGCCGATGTCCTCGACCGTATGGTGATCGTCAATATGGGTATCGCCCTTGGCGTCAAGCACGAGATCGAACAACCCGTGTCGCGCGAAGGCATCCAACATGTGGTCCACAAACGGCACGGGCGTGGCAATCTGGCGCTGCCCCGTCCCATCCAGCCCCAATTCCACGCGAATGGTGGTCTCGGAGGTGGATCGGTCTACCGCAGCCCATCGCGGTTTGCCTGCAAGCTTCATGATCCCCGGCTTTCTATGGAACGAGCGTGGGCTTGTAGCCCCTCCATGGCGGCCAACCGCGTGACGTAAGGGGTGACGACTTTCAGTTGTGCCTGGGTATACGCCACAATGTTCGTTCGTTTAATGTAATCGTCGAGCGACAACGCTGAAAAAAACCGTGCGGAGCCCCCGGTCGGCAGTACGTGATTCGGACCGGCCACGTAATCCGCCACGGCCGGCGGGGTATAGGCCCCCATGAACACCGCACCGGCGTGCCGAATTTTTTTCACGTAGTCGAAGGGCCTGGGCAACAGAACCTCCAAATGTTCGGGAGCAATGGCATTGGCCACGTCAAAGGCTTCGTCCAAGGTTGAGACGACGAAGATTTTAGCATACCGGCCGACGGAATACGCGGCAATATGTCGCCTCGTCAGTTTGGGCAGTTGATTGCGAATTTCCCGAGCAACCTTCCTGGCAAACGCCGTCGAGGTCGTGACCAGATAGACACGGGCCTCTTCATCGTGTTCGGCTTCGCACAACAGATCCGCTGCACAATGGGCGGGATCAGCGGATTCATCCGCAATCACCAGCAGTTCGCTCGGTCCGGCAACCATGTCAATATCGACCGTCCCATACACCGCCCGTTTGGCCGCGGCCACGTACATGTTCCCCGGCCCGACGATTTTGTCCGCCCGGGGAATCTGCTTGGTGCCATACGCCAACGCCCCGATCGCCTGCACGCCTCCGACCCGGTACACTTCATCCACGCCGGCGAGATCCGCAGCGACCAACAAACAAGGATCGACGGCCCCGGACGCGGTGGGGCTACACATGACGACCCTCGGCACCCCGGCGACTTTGGCGGGGATCGCGTTCATCAAGACCGTGGAGGGATACAAGGCTTTCCCTCCGGGCACGTACAAACCCACGACGTCCAGCGGGGTGATGAGCTGCCCGAGTTTCACGCCCTTTTCCTCACTCACCCACGTCGAGACCCGCTGCTTGCGATGAAACGCGCGAATGCGCCGCGCGGCAAATTGCAAGGCTTGCAGGTCCGCCCTTGGAAGGCTCACATACGCCTGCCGGATTTCTTTCGAGGACACCAGAAACTTTTTGGGTGACAAGGTCAGTCCGTCAAATTTCTTGACGTATCGCGCGACCGCGGCATCGCCATTGCGTTCGACGTTTTTCAGAATACGCTTCACGCGCGTTTCGATCTTGGCGTGCTGCTGGGCGGCACGATTGCAGACCTCGGCCAACGCCTCGGGATAGGCTTTATCTTTTGAAGAAAAAACGTTCATCGCGCCCTCAGGCGCAGGCCGTCTTGGGACGACTCTTGCGCAGCCTGTTAATCATGGTGGTAATCGCCTGATGCTTCATTTTCAAGCTGGCACGATTCACGATCAAGCGTGCCGTCGATTCCGCAATCGTTTCCATTTCCTTGAGGTTGTTGGCTTTCAGCGTCTCTCCGCTCGACACCAGGTCCACGATACGATCCGCCAAACCCACGACCGGCGCCAATTCGATCGACCCGTACAACTTGATAATCTCGACCGGAACGCCCTGCCGGTTAAAATGCCATTCCGTGACGTTGGGATACTTCGTGGCGACCCGGAGTTTTGACGATAAGCGCGTACGCTCATCCAGTCCCGCCAGGGCCGCGACGGAGATCCGGCACCATCCGATCCGCAAATCCAGGGGTTCATACACATCCAATTGTTGCTCTAATAATAAATCTTTCCCCGCCACACCCACGTCGGCAGCGCCATACTCCACGTACGTCGGCACGTCCGTGGGGCGGACAACCAAAAAAGACAGCCCGGACTGCGGCACTTCGAAAGCCAGTTTGCGATCGTCAGCGGACAATTCCGGGCTCAGATAACCTGCTTTCTGAAACAAGGCCAGTGTCTGATCCAGGAGTTTTCCCTTCGATAGCGCGACGGTCACCATGTCACTCATAACCGGAGCCCTCTCGACGAACCGAAGCGCCCAAGCCTTGTAATTTATCTTCGATCCGCTCGTATCCCCGTTCCAAATGATAAATTCGGGAAATCCGCGTTTCACCCTCTGCCGCCAACCCGGCCAACAGGAGCGCGGCACTGGCGCGCAGATCCGACGCCATGACCGGCGCGCCCGTCAAACGTCCTAATCCTTTCACAACCGCACGGTGTCCATCAACCGCAATCACCGCACCCATACGTTGCAATTCCGGGACGTGCAGAAACCGCCCCGCAAAGACCAATTCAGTGATGACGCTGGTTCCTTCCGCCAAACACATCAAGGCCATCATTTGCGCTTGCAGGTCCGTGGGGAACCCCGGATAGGGAAACGTTTGAACGTCTTGGGCTTGCAACCGGGCTCCGGCCTCGATGGTGATCGACCGTGTCCCCTCCGACAGATTGGCCCCGCATTGCTTGAGTTTGGAAGTCACGACCTCCAGATGTTCGGGCACGCATTGATCCACTTCGACCCGCCCACCCGTCATGGCCCCGGCGATCACATACGTTCCGGCTTCAATCCGGTCGGGAATGACCTCGTGATCCGCGCCACGCAACGCCGAAACCCCTTCGATGACAAGACGTCCGGATCCGGCCCCGGAAATCCTGGCCCCGCGTTTGATCAGGAAATCGGCCAGATCGACAATTTCCGGCTCCATGGCGGCATTGTTGATGACCGTGGTGCCTTTCGCGAGACAGGCGGCCATCAATAAATTTTCAGTGCCGGTGACGGTCGGAACCTCGAAATCGATGCGCCGGCCTTCCAACTTCTGGGCATGGGCCCGGATGTAGCCGTAATCCACGGAGACCGTGGCTCCTAGCTTTCGCAGGCCATCCAAATGGAAGTCGACCGGCCTTGGACCTATGGCACAGCCACCCGGGAGGGAAACGACGGCTTCCCCAAACCGGGCTAACAACGGGCCCAATACCAAGATGGAGGCCCGCATGGTTTTGACCAGATCATACGGCGCTTCGAGTGATTGGACGTGAGTCGCGTCGATAACCGCCCGCCCCTCCTCCTGCTTGACGGAAACCCCGAGTAAGCTGAGAAGCGTCATCATGGTGGCGACGTCTCTCACCTGAGGCAGGTTGGAAATCGTGCATTCTCCTCCCCCCAACAAGGTCGAAGCCAAAATCGGGAGCGCCGCATTTTTGGCGCCGCCCGCCCGGACGTGCCCTTCTAAGCGCTGCCCTCCCGTGACGATCAAACTGTCCATGTCGACGACGTTCGCTCCAGGCAAATCACGCGATCGATACCCGCCTGATCGCGCCGGATCGTTTTGACGATGAACGCTTCGCCGACTTTTCGACGAACGTCCTCTGACTGATGCATTCCCATTTCCATGACCAGAATCCCGCCCGGATGCAACAATGATGGACTCTCCGCAAGCAGGCGATCATAGAACGCCAAACCGTTCGAACCACCATTGAGGGCAGGAAGCGGCTCAAATGCCCGGACTTCGCGTGGCAGGCGATCGCATTGCTCCGACGGAATATAAGGTGGATTCGAGACAATGACCGACACCTTGCCGGCAAACGCGCCAGCGGCCAGCGGTTCGAGACATTCGCCCAGGAGGAACCGGATCCTATCGGCCACGCCATGACGCTGCGCGTTCTCGGTGGCCACTTGTAGGGCCGGAGCACTGCAATCCGTAGCCGAAACGGTGGCGCCCGGGCAGTCCAGAGCCAACGAGACGGCCAGGCAGCCCGACCCCGTTCCCATATCCACCATGTGACAGTCGGCCGTCGAAAAGCGTGAGGCCAGGACTTCCTCGATGATCAACTCGGTTTCAGGCCTGGGAATCAACACGCTCGAATTCACGAGAAAGTCGCGTCCGCGAAAGACCTGGGCGCCCACGATATATTGCAGGGGTTCCCGTGACGCCCGACGCCGAAACAGCGATTCCGTTCTCGCCCAATCTGCCGGCCTGACCCTCGCGTTTGCATCGGCATACACCCTGAGACGCGAAATGCCCAAACCGGCTTCCAGCAGCCAGAACGCTTCATTGTCCGCATTGTCCACCTCGGCGGCCTGAAGGATCGCCAAACCCCGTTGATAGGCGGATAGGAATGTGGACGGGAATGGCAAGGAACTGCTCGGAGCCTCCATATCAGTCTGCATCATCAGTTGTTGGACGCAATTTCAGCCCCACGACTCTCCGGCTCACGAGCATCGTGCAACGCCTTCACCAATTCCTCAAGGCCTCCGTCCAGGATCGATTCCAGTTTATGCAAACTCAGCCCAATCCGATGATCCGTAACGCGATTCTGCGGGTAATTGTAGGTGCGGATCTTTTCGCTTCGTTCACCCGTCCCGACCTGGGAACGCCGATGCTCGGCAATCGACGCTTCCTGTTTTTCACGTTCAGCATCGCCGATACGGGTTCGAAGGGTACGCATGGCTTTTTCACGATTCTTGAGTTGCGACCGCTCATCCTGACACGTGACCACCATGCCGGTGGGAATATGGGTTATTCGCACGGCCGAATAAGTGGTATTGACGCTCTGACCTCCCGCGCCTGAGGAACAGAACGTATCGATGCGAAGATCCCTCGGATCGAGATGCACGTCGACGTCTTCAACCTCCGGCATCACCGCCACGGTCGCCGTGGACGTATGAATGCGGCCGCTCGCCTCCGTACTCGGAACTCTTTGGACACGGTGCACCCCGCTCTCATATCGAAAGGCGCCGTACGCTCCCTGACCTTCGACCAGAAAAATGGCTTCCTTGATCCCACCAATGCCCGTCTCATTTGCATCAATCATCTGCACCTGCAATCCGCGGTTTTCGGCATAACGCATGTACATCCGCAATAACTCACCGGCGAACAGCCCAGCCTCTTCGCCGCCTGTCCCGGCTCGTATTTCGACGAATGAGTTTTTGTCATCTTCGGCATTTCGAGGATGCAGGAGTTGCAGCGCGCGTTCCTCAACCTGTGTCCGTTGCTCCTGCAACGCTCCCAATTCATCGGTGGCCAACGCCTTGAGTTCCGGATCCAGTTGCGGATCATCCAGCATCCGCGAGGTATTGGCGATTTCCCGGAGCAGACGCCGGTAGTCTGCAAATAACTGGCTGACGTCTTCAAGGTCGGCCCGCTCCTTGTTGTAGGCAATCACCACCGGCGGCTGGCTGAGGACCGTCGGATCGGCCAGGCGATGGGTCAATTCGTCGTAACGATGCGCCGCGGCTTCCCATTGGGCGAGCCAACCCTCAAACTGGTTTTCCATCTTGTCGCCGGACATAGGACGCCCTTCTCTACAATTGAACGAAAGTCTGCGAGAAAATCGAGGAGTGCGAGATCGCGTCGAGCGGGGAGGCTAGGCTTTGGACTTCTTGGCGTATTTTTTCCTGAATCGTTCCACACGCCCTTCGGTGTCAACGATTTTCTGCGTGCCAGTAAAGAAGGGGTGACAGGCAGAACAAATGTCCACCTTGATATCGCCCACGGTAGAACGGGTTTGGAATTTCATGCCGCATGCGCAACTGACCGTCGCCTCGGAATATTCGGGATGAATGCCTGCTTTCATGATACCGATGTCCTCCTGAAAACTGTTCCAAAGCCTATATCTAGCATGAGAGACCGGGCGTTGGCAAAGCGAACGGAAAGGTTATCGATTCATGGACTGGAGAAAGTCCTGATTATCCTTGGTCCCGGCGATCTTATCCATGAGAAACTCCATGGCTTCCATCGTCCCCAAGGGGCTCAAGACCTTGCGTAACACCCACATTTTATTCAACCGGTCCCGGTCGACCAGCAACTCTTCCTTCCGGGTTCCCGATTGACTGATATCAATGGCTGGGAAAATGCGCTTGTCCGCCAAACGGCGGTCCAAGTGGACTTCCATGTTCCCCGTACCTTTAAACTCTTCAAAAATCACGTCGTCCATACGACTGCCAGTATCCACCAGCGCCGTGGCCAGAATCGTGAGACTCCCGCCGTCTTCGATGTTTCGAGCCGAACCGAAAAACCGTTTGGGCCGTTGCAGCGCGTTGGAATCCAGCCCGCCGGAGAGCACCTTTCCGCTCGGAGGCGCAATCGTGTTATAGGCGCGAGCCAACCTGGTAATACTGTCCAGCAGGATCACCACGTCGCGCTTGTGCTCAACCAATCGCTTGGCCTTTTCCATCACGATCTCGGCCACTTGCGCGTGCCGTTGGGCCGGTTCGTCAAACGTGGAACTGATAACCTCGGCGCTCTTGACCTGACGCTGCCAATCCGTGACTTCTTCCGGGCGTTCGTCAATGAGTAAGACGATGAGCAGGGTCTCCGGGTGATTGTGCAGGATCGCACGGGCAATAGCTTGAAGCAGCATGGTTTTTCCCGTCCGCGGAGCGGCCACGATGAGCCCCCGTTGTCCCTTCCCGATGGGCGTGGTCAGTTCCATCACCCGCGTGCAGTATTCCTCCTGATCAAACTCCAGGGAAATGCGTTCCTCGGGATAGAGCGGTGTCAAATTGTCGAACAGAATTTTGTCCCGCTGCACTTCTGGTTCGTCATAGTTGATCTTTTCAACTTTCAACAAGGCAAAATACCGCTCCCCGCCTTTAGGCGGACGAACCTGACCCGAGATGATGTCGCCCGTTCGCAAGCCAAAACGACGGATTTGAGAGGGCGAAATATAAATGTCATCGGGACCCGGAAAATAATTCGAATCCGGCGCACGTAAAAACCCGAAGCCGTCGGAAAGGGTTTCCAGGACCCCTTCGCCAAAAATGACTCCGTTCTTCTCCGCCTGCCCTTGCAAGATGGCAAAGATCAGTTCCTGTTTCCTCAGATTCGCACACCCTTCGATCTTCAATGACCGGGCCAAATCCGCAAGGTCGCCGATGGACTTTTGTTTCAATTCCGCAAGATGCATAACCTTCTCCTAAAGGTGGGTGATCGTTGAACTGAAAGGTCTTGGAACCGCTGCCGGCCTTTCAGCGCGTGTAGCCTGACACAACATACAAGCGCCTCCCATTGTGTTCTCTTTTCTCTTCCTTCATCACGTCAGACTGACGACTGCCAAGGCCCAAGCCGGGCACGGATGAGGCAGGAATGGAAGCAGGTCCGTACAACCTTCCTCCTCTCCAACACCGGGTCGTGACGACGAGCCGAAATGTGTCTTCTTGGAGATCGACGGATTCGCAAACTATTTACACGTGGTGAACAGACCGTCCTGCTTGTGTTCCGGAACAGTCATTCAGACAATTCCGCCGATGCATTAAATGAAGGGAACCTATTCATTATGTTTTGGACAGAAGGGTGTTGGCGCTACGAAAAATTGATTTGCAATTTTGGGACTTGAAAACTCATGTAGGGAGAAGTAACTGCCTCTTCAATCTGGAAGGTATATCCGTCTTGTATAACATGCATCTCCTGATTGTCAATAGCTACTTTCAACCATTGTTGGTTTGCGATGCCACGAGCGTTGTGATAAATGAACGGAAGTAGGGAAAACTTTTTAACATAGAAAATCTATTGCACAAAATGGCTAAGCCCGACGAGCCTTTTTCACATAGCAGGATTTTTTCCTTTGCCGAGGCAACGGAACTGATCCCCAAGCTGGCGACCCATCTGACCAAAGCCAAAGCCAGCAAAACGATCCTGCAGCAAACCAAAGAAGAAATCAAAAAAGCAAGCGCCAACGCCCCGTATGGAGGCGGAAGTTGTGAGGGGCCACGCTACATCAAAGCACTCGAAACGATTTATGAAAACCTCAACGGCATCAATGAAATGGGCGTGATTGTCAAAGATCTGGACATGGGCTTATGCGACTTTCCATATCTCATGGAAGGACGGGTGGTGTATCTCTGCTGGAGGCTCGGTGAAGAAACTATCGAATGGTGGCATGAAATCGACGACGGCTACAAAGAACGCCAAACCCTGCCCAAGGGAATCACGTGAGAAACAATCTTCAATCACTTGTTCGTTTTGGCAACGCGGAGGCCGAATGAATGACGTACGTGATCATTGGATGGGATGGGCCTGAAGGGCAAAGCAAGCGGCAGCAGCATAGACCCGCCCACTTGGACTATCTTGAGCGCTTGCAGCAACAGGGCCAATTGATCTGCGCCGGACCCTTTACCGATCAAGCCGGAAGCCTGGTCATCATCGAAGCCGACACCATGGAGAAGGCCGAAAGCATTGCCAACGGCGATCCCTACGTCACGCATGGAATATTCGAACGAGTCGAAATCCATCCGTTTAAACGAGTCTTCCCCCAGCCACAAGAAATTTGAAAGAGCGGCATCTTGCGTGTTACAAATTTTTGTTCATGATTTCACGCATGCGGCGATCCAATGATTAAGCTAATCCGCGAAGGTTCGGCGAAGTACCCCTGGCTGCTCAAGATCATCATGTTGGTGATCGCGGTCACCTTCACCATCGGAATGGGGTGGTTCGGGTATGAAACCGCACAACAACCCAACGTGGTGGCTGTGGTCGGGGCGTATCAGGTGGAGTTGGAAGAATTCCGCAGGGCCTATAACAGACTCGATGCCTTCTATAGAAATCAGCCGCAACAAGAGGCCCCGGACAGCAAAGAACTCAAGCAAACCGCCATCGACTCTTTGGTCAACCGGAAACTATGGCTCGTAGCTGCCGATGACCTCAATCTGGAAGTGCATCAGGACGAGCTGCGAGACGCCATCACGAAACGCGATGAGTTTCAGAAGGATGGGGCCTTCGACCCGGAAACCTACCATCGCCTCCTGTCGCTCAACCGGATTTCTCCGGGGAAGTTTGAAGAGGGCCTGGCCAAGGATCTTCGCATACAAAAAGTTCAGTCCCTTGTTCAATACGTGGCGACCCTCAACCCAGTGGAGGAAGAACTGGTCAAGGAACTCGCCGCTGGGCAAACCGCCGGCCTTGAAGATGAAAAAGAAATCGAAAAGATCAATGACCGCATCAGACTCCAACTCCTGATTCAAAAGAAACAGCAAGCTCTCGCAGCATTCCAACAGGCCCTCCGGACTTCTGCCGCCGTCGAGATCCGGCAGGAATTCCTCTAAACTCCACATCCATTCCCCTACGTGCCTGTATTCAATTGCAAAGGAAAGAGCTGTAGCTCTGCCCCTTCAGCTATTGAATCAACATGGCATCGCCGTAGCTGTAGAACCGGTACCGTGCGTTGATGGCTTCTGCATAGGCCGCACGCAGTTGATCGAGGCCACCGAAGGCGGAGACGAGCATGAGTAACGTCGTGCGCGGGAGATGAAAATTGGTCAGCAGGGCATCGGCCATGGCGAAACGAAACCCGGGTGTAATGAATAAGCAGGTCTCGCCTGGACCGGGGCGAATTTTTCCTGTTTCGCTGACCGCCGATTCCAAGGTGCGCACCGACGTGGTTCCGACTGCCACGACTCGCCTCCCTTCAGCCTTTGCCATATTGAGGCGCTGCGCCGTCTCTTCGGAAATATCAAACCATTCGGCAGCCATGTGATGATCTTCGATCCGGTCAACGGTGACGGGACGAAAGGTCCCGGGTCCCACGTGCAGCGTGACGGTTGCGAGTTGAATACCCTTCTGTTTGAGAGCGGCGAGTAAGCGATCGGTGAAGTGCAACCCCGCAGTCGGGGCGGCGACCGCCCCTTCCGAGCGCGCGAACACCGTTTGGTAGGTCTCTTTGTCTTGCTCGGTCACGGGACGCTTGATGTAGGGAGGGAGCGGGACTTCGCCTATCCGGTCGAGTAGTTCCGTGACGGACCCTCGGGTATCGATCCGAAGAACCGTGCGTTCCTGATTCCGTTCCAGAACCTCGGCGGTCGCCTCATCCTGAAAGTGCAGGACCTGACCAACGTCGACGTGCCCTTTCAGCAAGACTTCCCAACTTTCTTCCTCCAAGGGCCGTACCAACAATGCCTCAATTTTCCCGCCGGTGGACCGTTTGGTGCCGTGGAGCCTGGCGGGCATCACTTTCGTGTCGTTCAACACCACCACGTCATCGGACCGCAACAGATTCGGCAGATCTTTCATCCAGGCATGTTGAAACGCGGGCTCCCCCTTACGCGGCACAACCAACAGACGCGCGTGATCTCTCGGAGAAACCGGATAGTCGGCAATCAGCGATTCGTCAAAAGGAAAGTCAAACTCGGAGAGTCGCAAGGCGGATACCCACTTCGAAAAAATTGAGACCAGACCATCAAGAACGGTGGGGAAACGTGGGAATCAGTTACGAAGACGGCAGGGTCATGACCACCTGATCGCGCGGCAGGATTTCCGTCCCCGGATAGTAATAGCGCAGGATGGATTGATAGGGGTACCCCAACTCGGCCATTTCCTTGGCGCCCCATTGACAGAGGCCGACCCCGTGTCCTGCCCCTTTTCCCGCAAACACCACGTGTCTGTCCATGCGTTCAATGGAAAATCGGGTACTGCGGACTTTGGCATACCCGAGGATCCTCCGAAATTCCTGTCCCGTGATAACGAGTTCTCCCCGGGAATGCAGGATCCTCACGTCCTTGACCCGACCGGCGGTGGTCATGCTATAGGGCGTGAGCGTTGCGAGCCAGCCAATGGAATACCCTTCTTCCTTGAGCCGGGCTTCGACCGTGTCAAACGGAATGGTCGCTCGCCACTCGTACCAAGGCGACTTCCGATCAAACGGACAAGCCACCCCTTTAAGATAAGGCAAGTCTTTGGCCCACACGTTCACCGCGTCTTCCGTGGGCCCAGCGGTCGTGGATGAATACACGGCGAAAATGGGACGGCCTTCATAGGTCAGGACCTGGCCACGCGTCCGGTTTACGGCATTGAGCACGGCGCGATTAACCTTTTGACGGCCCGTATAGACCTGATCCTGCACGCTCGCATAGACTTCGAACGGTTGGGCTGCGTTCTCGAGTTTCTTGTACAACACGTAGGTCCGCGCCGCCACGGCCTGCGTTCGCAAGAGTTCTTTGTGCCAAACGGGATTGACTTCCGAACTCACGACGCCCGCCACGTACTCTTCGAGATCAACCACGTTCACGATCAGCAGGTGTTCATCCCGGATCGTTATTTCGAGATCCCCGTACACCGCCCAATGTTGGCTCACCGCATGAGGGGACGATCCTTGAATGGTGACTTGCAGTTTATTGTGTGTCCCGTGAATTGCGAGACCGTTGCCTCGGACCATGTTTCCATCAACCTGCAATTCATGCCCCTTCAGAACAACCGTTGCCTCGGACAACACGTCGACGTGGTCTCCCGAAGACGTTTCGAGACGCAAATCTCCGGCGGAGGCAACCGTGACACGGCCAGCCTGTTCGGCCAAGGCAACCCGTACATGATCCGCTGCGTGAACCCATGGCAACGATCCCGGCCCCACCCCGATGATCAGCAGGAGAATCCAAACCGGAGAGAAGGTGGACTTGGTCATCGTTTCAGGAAGAAGTAGAAAAGGAGACTGCCCACCACGCTGATGACGATACTGGTCCCTAGTGGGAAGTAAAAGGTGAAGTTGTCTCGCTTGATGAAAATATCGCCCGGCAGCTTTCCCAGCCAGCCGAGCCCCGTCCCCCCACCCGGCCACTTGCCGAGCAATGAGACGAGCACGCCGAGAACGACAATCCCCAAGCCCAGCAGGATCAGCGTTTTTCCGACGAACTCCGGCACGATTCACCGCACCAATGCTTCGGCAATCTGGACGGCGTTGAGCGCAGCCCCTTTGCGCAGGTTATCCGCCACCACCCACAAATTGAGTCCATTGGGAATGGAGTCATCCTCACGAATCCGTCCCACGAACACCGCATCCGTTCCCGTGGCGTGGATCTGCAGGGGATACAACTTCCGCGAAGGATCGTCATACAGTTGCACGCCCGGCGCGGTCGAGAGGATGGCCCGGGTTTCCTCCACCGACAACTTCTGTGCAGTCTCGACGTTGATGGATTCCGCATGGCCGACGAACACGGGCACACGCACCGTCGTCGCGGATATCCCGATCGAACGGTCACCAAGTATCTTGCGGGTTTCGTTGACCATCTTCATTTCTTCACCGGTATACCCCGACGACAAAAAATCGTCGATGTGCGGCAAACAGTTGAACGCGATCTGGTGCGGATACACGTTCGGCTTCACGTCACTGAAGCTCAACAACTGCCGGCACTGTTCTGCCAATTCGTCCATGGCTTCTTTCCCGGTACCGGAAACCGATTGATAGGTTGAGACGACGACGCGGGTAATCGTGGCCTGATCATGTAACGGCTTGAGCACTACCACCATTTGAATGGTGGAACAATTCGGGTTGGCCACAATACCCTGGTGGGCTTCCAGGTCGTGGGCGTTCACTTCAGGGACGACCAGCGGAACCTGTGGGTCCATACGCCAGGCCGAACTGTTGTCGATCACCACCGCTCCGGCTTTGACGGCAACCGGCGCGTACTCCTTACTCACGGAGGCACCGGCGGAGAACAACGCGATATCGATCCCCTGAAACGATTCCCGTGTGAGCAATTTCACCGTGACGTCGTCGCCGCGAAACGACACGTTCCCCCCTGCGGACTTGGACGACGCCAACGGACGCACCTCGTCCACGGGAAACTTGCGTTCTTCCAAAACCGAGAGCATTTCCGTGCCCACGGCGCCAGTGGCCCCGACGACGGCGACGGTATATGCCGGTTTCTTCTTCATCTCTACGAGTCCATTATTTTTGCCGGGCCTCCATATCTTTCTCTTCTTCCCCCCTCACCCCGGCCTATACACCCACTAGGGGAGAGGGAGGAGGTCACGGATTTCCATTCACGACGACGCGGATACGGTGACTGAAGGTATCCGCGATGTATACGTGGCATCGGGAGTCCAGGGCAACTCCGAACGGATAGTTTAGACTGCTCTGCAAGGGATCCTTCCCATCGCCGGAAAATTCCGCCTTCCCGTTCCCGGCCAAGAGTGACATTTCCTGTTTCTGCAGATGCCACACCCGAATCAAGTGGTTGTCGCTGTCCGTAATGAACAGGCGACCGTCAGGATGCAGGGCAATGGCATACGGCCGGGACAAGCTGGGAGAGGATTCATTTTCACCCGGCATGAATTGAAACGCACCCGCTCCGCCAGTTACCGTCTCCACCGTCCCGGCCTGTCGATCCCACTTCCGAATGCGACTATTAAACGTATCGGCAATGTACAGGTTTCCGTCCTGGTCCACGGCAAGTCCGCTGGGACCGGCCAACGCGGTTTCAGGGCCGGCGGCCCCATCGCCGTTGTATCCCGACTCCCCGGTCCCGGCGATTGTCGTCATCACGCCGGAAGGCACGTCGAGTTTTCGGATCCGGTTGTTGCTTTGATCCGCGATGTACAAACAATCCAGCCCGTGCAGGACCAGGGCCACAGGTTCATTCAGCGCCGCTTTTACGGCAGGTCCATTGTCACCGTAAAATTTCGCTTGGCCTGTTCCTGCGATGGTAGAGATGAACCCGGTGGCGGGATCAATCCGGCGAATCCGGTGATTCCAGGTATCGGCAATGTACACGGTGCCATCTTCGGCCACGGCCACGGCCGAGGGAAAATTAAGCGCGGCCTCGGTTGCCGGGCCACCATCACCGGCAAACCGCTGATCCTTTGATTGAGTTCCGGTCACGTAGCGGACCATGCCACTCAAATCGGGGGTTTGCGCGTAGGCGTCACCCGGCTTGTTCACCGGATCCGCCAATGGATCTTCCTCGTCTTCCTGGCGCTCCAGCACAGGCTGGACAGACGTCGACGCAAGGACATCAGGCTCGAAGGTTCCGGCTATCGTCGTGATGAACCCGGTTTGCGCGTCAACCTTACGCACCAGATGATTCTCCGAATCGGCGATATAGAGATTGCCTGCGGCGTCGAGAGCCACCGTTTTCGGTTCGTTCAACGTAGCCGCCGTGGCCGGACCGGCATCTCCACCGCAGCCGGGCTCCCCGCTTCCAGCAACGGTCCCGATCGTGCCGGCTTGCATGGTGTCCAACATTCTTCTCCTGCCTCTCTTTGTGCCTAACCGATGCGTTGAAGAATACGGTCGCTCATTTCTTTAGTGCCCACGAGGGTGGTGCCTGGCGCCGCGATGTCTCCGGTTCGGCACCCCTGGCCCAACACGGCCTGAATCGCGTTCTCGATGAGGTCCGCTTCCTCACCCATACCGAAGGAATACCGGAGCATCATCGCACCGGAGGCGATCATGCCGATGGGGTTGGCGGCATCCTTGCCCGCAATATCCGGGGCGCTCCCGTGAATGGGTTCATACATGCCGACAGACGCGCCGACGCTGGCCGACGGCAGCATCCCGATCGACCCGGTCAACATGGCGGCTTCGTCACTCAAAATGTCACCGAACAGATTTGTCGTCAGGATCACGTCAAACTGCCCGGGATTCCGAATCAACTGCATCGCGCAATTGTCTACGTACATGTGTCGCAGTTCCACGTCCTGATAGTCCTTATGGACCTCGATGACGACCTTTCGCCACAACTCCGAGGATTCCAACACGTTCGCCTTATCGACGGAGGTGACAAGCCCGCGGCGCTTGCGCGCGACGTCAAAGGCGACCTTGGCAATCCGCGTGATTTCTTCCGTCGTGTAGACTTCGGTGTTAAATCCGCGATGTCCGGTCGGCGTCGCCTCCACGCCCTTGGGCTTCCCGAAATAAATGCCGCCCGTCAGTTCACGCACCACCAGCACGTCAATGCCCTCGATGACCTCACGTTTGAGGGTCGAGGCATCGGCCAATTCCGAATACAGTTTGGCCGGCCGGAGATTCGCAAACAACCCGAGCTGTTCCCTCAAGCCCAGCAAGGCCCGTTCCGGCCGCCGCTCATAATCGAGGCCTTCCCATTTCGGTCCTCCCACCGCCCCCAACAGAACCGCGTCACTGGTTTTGGCCAACTGGAGCGTATTGTCCGGCAGAGGCCATCCCGTGTCGTCAATGGCCTGACCGCCGACCGCGGCGTGAACAAACTCAAACGCATGACCACCCCGTTTTCCGACCGCCTCCAACACCGCCACGGCCGCCGGCACGATCTCCGGACCGATACCATCCCCTGCCAATACTGCAATCTTCTTATTCATCTTATTTTCACCCTCACCCTGACCCTCTCCCATCAAGGGAGAGGGAGAAAATACGAGGCTTCCCCTCCTTTCAAAAGAGAGGGAACTCTCTTCTGATTGATCAACAGAGCCTGATTTTATCGCCCTGGTTGGCGCGGCGCTCCAATTGCGACGCCAGTTTATTCAGGGCATTCAGATAGGCTTGGGCCGAAGCCACGATGATGTCGGTATTCGCCCCGTTCCCGGTGACGATTTCACCGTCCTGTTCGACCCGCACCGACACCTCGCCTTGCGCGTCCGTCCCACCGGTGATGGCTTTGACCACGTAGGCCAACAATTTGCTTTTGGTTTGCGTGATCCGGGCAATTGTTCGATAGGCCGCGTCGACCGGACCATCGCCGGTGCCCGTCTCCTTCATCGCCTGCCCGTCCACCTCCAACTCCACGGTTGCCGTCGGCAATTGATTCGTCCCGCTTTGGGTGCTCAGCGCCTTTAACGAATACCGTTCGGGCACCTTGGTGACGGCTTCGGACACGATTGATTCCAAATCTTCCTCGAACAATTCCTTTTTTTGGTCCGCGAGCCGTTTGAATCGCTCAAACGCCGCGTTCACGTCTTCGTCCGAGAGCGCATAGCCCAACTTTGCCAATTCCGCTCGAAAGGCGTGGCGACCAGACAGTTTCCCCATCACCAGACGACTTTGCGTCAACCCGATGGAATCAGGCCGCATGATTTCATACGTGCTTTTATCCTTGAGCAACCCGTCCTGGTGGATCCCGGAAGTATGCGCAAACGCGTTCGCCCCGACAATGGCCTTGTTGGGTTGGACGACCATCCCCGTGATCTTGCTGACCAGCCGGCTGGTCTTGGAAATTTCCTCGGTGCGAATCTGCGTCCCGGCATCATAAAAGTCCTTGCGGGTCCGCAGCCCCATCACGATCTCTTCCATCGACGCGTTGCCGGCCCGTTCGCCGATGCCGTTAATCGTACATTCCACTTGCCCGGCGCCAGCGTGGATGGCCGCCATGGAATTGGCAACCGCCAATCCCAAATCATTGTGACAATGGACGGAGATGACCGCCCGATCGCAGTCACGCACCCGCGTCCTGAGCGTTCGGATAATATCTTCAAATTCCTTGGGGGTCGTGTACCCCACGGTATCGGGAATATTCACCGTACCCGCGCCTGCGTCCACGACCGCCTCCACAACTTCGCACAGGTAGGAGACGTCCGATCGCGTCGCGTCCATGGGGGAAAACTCAACGTCATCAATGTAGCTGCGCGCGTGCCGGACCATCTCGACCGCACGCTGAAGCGCTTCCTCTCGCGTCATGCGGAATTGGTGTTTCAGGTGAATGTCCGACGTGGACAGGAAAGTATGAATGCGCGGTTTGGACGCCCCTTTCAATGCCTTCCACGCCGAATCAATGTCCGCAGGCTTGGCTCGTGCCAGACTACAGACCGTCGGCCCTTCCACCTCCTGCCCGATACGCTGCACCGCCTCGAAATCGCCGGCGGAACTGAAGGCGAACCCGGCTTCAATAATATCGACGTTCAAGCGAGCCAGTTGTTTAGCGACGAGCACTTTTTCTTCCACGTTCATGCTGGCTCCCGGAGACTGCTCGCCGTCACGCAAAGTGGTGTCGAAAATTCTGATGTGTCGCTTCATCGCCCATGCTCCTCACGAAGATGATTCACGGCCTTCCGGCAAGACCTTGCCCAAATACTCATCAAGCCCTGCTTCCGGCCTTTCTCAATCATACCTCAATCATTCACCCAAGCATAACCAGCCCACCATAATAAAAAAGCCTTCACCCCGAAGAGGTGAAGGCTTTCGACCTGTTTCGGGGTCATCAGGGGATCATTGATGGTGTAGGGACAGGCCCCTGTGCCCGTCCTGACCTGCCAGCGTCAATCCCGCGTCATCCAAGAGAAGGGCGCCCCTTCCCTGTTCCTGCCATTGATCCATGCGAAATCAGTCCTTTGACTCCGACGACACGGGCGCCCGAACCGGCGTCTCCCGCGTCGTTGGTGCGGTGACAACGTTCCAGCCCTTTTCCAACAAACCGGAACTCACGTATGCCAAACAAATCACAAACAACATCAATTCAGGATAGGCCATGACGGACACCAGAATCAAGACGGCCCAGACCAAATACATGAAATGGTTGTGGCCTGCAAACTTCAACTGTTTCACGCTACGGTATTTCACCGTGCTCACCATGAGGAACCCCATCAGCAGGCTCAAGACGATAACCACCGAGGGAAGCACGCTGGCAGGCAGATGGCTGATGTGCATGTCGAAAATATAAAACGTCGCGATAAAACCAGCTGCCGCGGGAATGGGCAAACCCGTAAAAAACCGGCTCTCCGCACTGCTCGCCATGACGTTGAACCGGGCCAAACGCAGGGCACCGCAGGCCACGTACGCAAACATGATCGCCGCGCCCAACATGCCCGGGGATTTCAGCGCCCACGCATAAATCAAAAACCCAGGAGCAAGCCCGAATGAAATCAGATCAGACAGGGAATCGTATTCCACGCCAAACTCGCTCGTACTGTTGGTCAAACGGGCGGACGTGCCGTCCAGGACGTCGAAGACCATCGCAATCAGGATCGCAATTGCCGCCGCTTCCAAGCGACCATGGTACACAAACACCATCGCGGCCAACCCGCTGAACAGATTGCCCGTGGTGAGGATGTTGGGGATCAGGTGAACGCCACGCCGGCGAGCCCCTTCCTTATTTTTGAATATCCGTCCCTTCACGTGAACTCCGCGAGTATGGATTCTCCACCCTTCACCTGGTCTCCGACCCTGACGCGGACCCGGCTGTCGACGTCGAAATACGTATCCATCCGGGATCCGAACCGGATCAGACCAAAGCGCTCACCGGACACGGCGGTATCGCCGGGCTGTGCCCAACACACGATCCGCCTGGCCACGAGCCCCGCGACCTGGACACAGAGTACCTGCTTCTTCGACGGCGTTTCAATCATCAACGCATTCTGTTCGTTATGCACCGTGGCATCCTGATCGCTGGCGTCGAGAAACCGTCCCGGCTGGTAGGCCACGTCCATCACGTTCCCTGCACACGGCATTCGATTGATGTGCACGTCGAAAATATTCAGAAAGATACTGATCCGGATACTTTCCTCTTTCAAATATCTCGGTTCAAATTCCTTCTGAATCGCGATGACTTTCCCGTCCCCGGGGGCAAGGATTAAGTCGTCGCCCCGAGGGGGAGTGCGAGGAGGATTTCGAAAAAACCAGCCGGTAAAACACGCGAGAACGCCAAAGGCCACGGCGGTTTTTCGCAAACCCAGCAACCTGGCCAGCAGGGCCGGCGTCGCCGCGCCCAGGACAAAGGGTAGTCCTTCCGGCGCAATGGGGAGATCTTTCGCACGATCAGTCATTCGAACCCGTTTCCCGTGAGGAACAAGATCGTTGTTCACTCCCCTAATTCTTTTTCTGGTCTACCAATTTGTCCTTCTGCAACCAGGGCATCATGCCGCGCAAGCGTTCCCCAACTTCTTCAATGGGATGCTCCTTGCCTCGTTTCAGCAGCGCATTGTACACGGGACGATTCGCCTGATTTTCCAGTACCCATTCCCTGGCAAACCGGCCGCTTTGGATTTCCCTGAGGATTTTCTTCATGGTCTGCTTGGTTTCGTTCGTAATGACGCGCGGCCCCCGGGTCACGTCACCGTATTTGGCAGTCGTACTGATGGAGTAGCGCATGTTGGCGATCCCGCCCTGATAGATCAAGTCGACGATCAACTTCACTTCGTGCAGGCATTCAAAATACGCCATTTCCGGCGAATAGCCCGCTTCGACCAGGGTCTCATACCCGGCTTGGATCAACGATGTCAGGCCTCCGCACAAGACAACCTGTTCCCCGAAGAGATCGGTTTCGGTCTCTTCACGGAAATTCGTTTCGATGACGCCGGCGCGACCGCCGCCGATGGCCGAGGCGTACGCCAAACCGACCTGCGCGGTCTCTCCGCTGGGGTCCTGATGGACGGCCAACAAACACGGCACCCCGCTTCCCTTCGTGTATTCCGAACGGACCAAATGGCCGGGCCCCTTGGGGGCCACCATAAACACGTTGACCCCGGCCGGTGGCTGGATTTGCCCGAAGTGAATGTTAAACCCGTGACCGAACGCCAGAAACGCGCCGTCCTTCAAGTGCGGGGCAATATCATTCCGATAAATGGCCGGCTGCACTTCGTCCGGGGCCAGGATCATGATCACGTCCGACTGTTTCACGGCGTCAGCCACCGGCATCACTTTCAGGCCCGTGGCTTCAGCCTTTTTCCAGGACGGGCCCTCACGCAACCCGACGACCACGTCCACGCCGCTCTCCGACAGATTGAGGGCATGGGCGTGCCCCTGGCTGCCGAATCCGACAATCGCCACTTTCTTTTTCAGAATGTTTTGCAAATCCGCGTCTCTGTCATACATAATTTTCATAACGAACTCCTTGGGGGAATGAACGTCCGACGGACTACCGGCAAACCGGAAAATCCTCATCGGACTTACCGCTTCAGAATGGTCAAACCGTTCCGTCCAGCCTTGTGCCCCGCTGACTCATTTGGCATTCCGACTTAGTTGGCTTTGGCAAGCGGGCGCGACTGAGTCGCCACCGTGCGAACGGGTTCCCTGGCAATGGCAATCCGGCCGGTCCTGACAATTTCCTTGATGCCGAGGGGTTGGAGCAACTGGATAATGGCGTGAATCTTCTGCACGTCACCCGTGACTTCGATCGTATAGGACGTTGGGGATGAGTCAATCACGTTTGCTCGAAAGATATCGGCAATCCGCAGGGCCTCAGCCCGGTCCTCAGACCGGGCGTGCACTTTAATCAAAGCACTCTCACGGCTCACGGCGTCACTTTCATTGAGGTCTACCACCTTGATGACGTCGATGATTTTATTCAATTGCTTGAGGATCTGTTCAATGATGCGCTCATCGCCGTTGGTGACCACGGTCATCATCGACACGCTCGGGTCGAGCGTGGGCGCTACCGATAAACTTTCGATATTGAATCCCCGGCCGCTGAACAAGCCCGCGACCCGTGACAAGGCCCCTGACTTATTCTCCAACGTCACTGCGATGATGTGTTCCACGAATGCTCTACCCTTTTCTCTATAACACCCTCTCCCCTTGTGGGAGAGAGCCTGCCCCGAACTGGATCCGGGGGCTGGGGTGAGGGGGTGTTGTCCTCGCTCCCTACGCCGTCAAAATAGTGTCTTTGCTCTCCGTTTTGCCCGTCGCCCCTTGCCGCTTCTGCAACTCCGGCGGATCTTCCAGAATCATTTCATGGTTGCAGCCACCGGCCGGAATCATGGGATAACAATTCTCGAATTGATCAACCGGCACGTCGATGAAGACCGGCTTGTCAATGGCCATGGCCTCTCGAATCCCGTCATCCACTTCATTGACTTTTTGAATGCGCAAGCCGGCGGCGCCGTAGGCTTCCGCGAGTTTGACGAAGTCCGGCGATTGGTCCAAATAGCTGCACGCATAGCGGCCCTCATAGAACAGGTCCTGCCACTGCCGCACCATGCCATGGAACCGGTTATTGATAATAAATACCTTGACCGGCAGCTTTTCGATCACGGCCGTGGCTAATTCCTGGGAGTTCATCTGGACGCTCCCGTCACCCGCAATGCACAACACGAGTCGGCCACGAAAGGCCGCCTGGGCCCCGAGGGCAGCGGGGAACCCAAAGCCCATCGTCCCCAACCCGCCGGACGTCAACCACGTATTTGGTTTGGCAAGATGAAAGTATTGCGCCGCCCACATCTGATGCTGGCCCACGTCGGTGGACACGACCGGGTCGCGGTCTTTCGTGAGTTGATAGACCCGGTCAATCAGATACTGCGGTTTGATCAACGTGTCAGCATCCTGCTGATAGCTCAAAGGGTGGGCGGTTTTCCACTCATTCAGTTGATCCCACCACGGCTTGCGCAATTCTTTCTGGTCGCCGTTCACCGTCGCGCGCAACACGTTGTTCAATTCCTGCAAGACGCATTTACAATCACCCACGATGGGAACGTCCACGTGGATATTCTTGCGAATTGACGTCGGATCAATATCGATGTGGATAATCTTGGCACCGGGACAAAATTCGGAAACTTTCCCGGTCACGCGATCATCAAACCGGGCGCCGATGGCAATCACCAGATCTGAATAATGGATGGCCATGTTGGCCACGTAGGTGCCGTGCATGCCCAGCATCCCCAGGGACAACGGATGTTGGCCGGGGAACGCGCCCAAAGCCATCAGGGTCTGGTTCACGGGGATCTGGGTCATCTCGGCCAATTCGCGAACCTCCGCAGAAGCGCCGGACAACTGCACGCCCCCACCAATGTAGATGACGGGCCGGCGAGCTTTCATGATGGCATCAGCAGCTTGCTTGATTTTCCACTTGCTGCCTTCGTAAGTCGGATTGTAGCCGCGAATCGAGACGGAGTCAGGATACTTGAAATCAGCCTTCTCCATCGAAATATCCTTCGGAATGTCCACCAGCACGGGACCGGGCCTGCCCGTGGACGCGATGTAGAACGCTTCCTTGATGGTCTGCGCCAAGTCATTCACGTCCTTCACCAGGAAATTGTATTTCGTACAGGGGCGGCTGAGCCCGATGTTGTCGGCTTCCTGAAAAGCATCGTTCCCGATGAGCGCCGTGGGGACCTGACCGGAAAAGCACACCATGGGCACGGAATCCATGTAGGCATCGGCCAACGCGGTAATCACGTTGGTCATGCCCGGACCCGACGTAATCAAGGCCACTCCGGGTTTCCCCGTGGCTTTTGCATAGCCTTCCGCCATGTGGCCGGCCGCTTGCTCATGCCGGGTCAAAATGACTTCGACATCTTTCTGTTGATGCAGGACATCGAAAATTTTCAGGACGACCCCGCCGGGAAGAGCAAAAATCGTTTTCACTCCTTCGCGCTTCAAGGCTTCCACAAAAATTTCGGCTCCTGTAAGCTGTGCCATGATCTCCCTCACCGGTTTGAACCATCCATGCCGAACCATGCATGAACGGTTCAGTTAACAATAATGGCGATCTACCCGACGCGCTTCGTGCCGGCCAAGAAACCTAGTGGTTTCGAGGGGTTGTAGACCTAAATGGGCGATGATAAACCTGCGTTATCCACAAGTCAAGGGACGGCACCCTTCGGCAAGGGACGGCACAGGGGCGCGTCCCCTACAAGGCACAGGATGCCTCTCTGAATTTGCGCCGGCACAGGGGGCTTCCTGATGTAGGGACAACCCCCTGTGGTTGTCCATCTTGTGGTCGCGATCGGTCGAATCAGCACAACGTAACCCGACAACAAACACACATCATCATACGCACCCGGACAAAACCTCATGCTACGCGACTTTGAACAAGAGATAAACAATCTGGAAACTCGACACCTGCGCCGGCAGATCCGGATCGTGGAGTCGCCGTCGGATACGACCATCACCATCGAAGGCCGCCGGTTCATCTCCATGGCCTCGAACAATTATCTCGGGTTGGCCAATCATCCCGCGGTCAAGCGGGCGGCCATCGACGAGATCGAACAATGGGGCGTCGGAGCGGGCGCCGCGCGTCTCATTACCGGCACCATGACGCCCCACCACCAACTCGAACAGGACCTGGCCCGATTCAAACAAGTCGAAGCCGTCCTGACCTTCGGCACGGGCTACACCACGAACCTGGGACTGATCCCAGCACTCATCGACCGGGACGGCCTCATCCTGGCCGACCGCTACTGTCACGCCAGCCTGATAGAAGCCTGCCGGTTGGCCAAAGCGAAGCTCCGCGTTTTTCACCACAACGACGCCGGACACCTCGAAAAACTGCTCAAGAAACGGGAAAAAGCCAGGCCGACCCTGGTCGTCACCGAAGGGGTCTTCAGCATGGACGGCGACCTCGCGCCACTCCCGGATTTACTGACGCTCTGCCGTCAATATGACGCTACGCTGGTCCTTGATGACGCCCACGGCACGGGTGTTATGGGAAAAAACGGGCAAGGAACGGTCGAACACTTCGGCGTGAACCCACAAGACGTGATCCAGATGGGAACGCTCAGCAAAGCAATCGGAACCAGCGGAGGCTACGTCGCGGGACCGGCTTCCTTAAGAGACTATCTGATCAACACGTCAAAGGCATTCATCTACACGACCGCCCAGCCACCAGCCATCGCCGCCGCATCGTCCGCGGCTATTCGGATCATCCAACGCGAACCCGCTCGCCGGGAGCGCCTCCAGAGCAACCGGGACGCTCTCCACGCAGCTCTGGCAGACCTGGGCTTTCAACTCACCGACACACAAAGCCCGATCCTGCCGGTCATCGTGAAATCGCCGGAACGAGCGGTAGAGATGTCGCAAGCCCTGTACAAAGCCGGCGTGTACGTCCCCGCCATCCGCCCCCCGACCGTCCCCAAACACAGCAGCCGACTACGCCTCACCGTGAGTTCGGAACATACACAGGAGCAGTTGGAAACCGTGATGAATGCGTTTCGGAAGGTACAGGAAGTGTTTTAGATGAAGTCGATTTCCGCTTCAGGGTAATATGGCGAGCGGGGCTTATAACCAATCCTGTCTTGAGCGTCTAGTCGAAAGGAAAGCCGATGATCAATACTGGTGAGCTGGATTGCCTTTAGAGAAGCCTCCGCATCAAAAGTCAAGCCGCGAGCGGCCGTAGAAGAATGACCAAGATCGCCAAGGAGAATGCCAAGTTGACCCCCAGCATCCACTTGAGCAGCTTCATGTCGGCTTCGATGGTGGCCAGCCGGTTCTCGAACCCGGCAATCTCTTCGGCCGCCTCGCGCGCCTTGTCATCGGGTGCACCCGCCGCTCTGAATGCTTCGTACGTTTTGGAGAGCATCATCGCCATGCGAACAGGATACTCATCAGGAGTCACCCATGCAAGGCAAAAGCGATGGTCGGACCGTCAGTTCGGAACAGACGCAGGATCCGTTGGAGAACATCATGCGGAGCTTGCGCGAAGCAGGACAAATCTTGCGTGTGGTTTAACAGTCAGGCAAATGGAGTTCGACCGCGCTATTCCCCAGAAAAGCAAATTTCGCATGGGTCTGGATGACCAGACTCTCTTGCTTTCTCCGGACTTGGGTAGGTCTCGCAATTGTCCTCGACGGTTTTTTCGTTTTGAGTGTGGGGAGGACGACACACCATTTGTTCTTCTTCTTGATCGCTTCAATGCCTCGTTGGATCTGTTCCATTTCGGGCATGGCACAGGCTTCCACGCTCACCACGTCAGGGTGATACCATTTTTCAATGGCTTCCAGATTTTTCCCTTGCTGACACAGGGCCACTAATTCCTTCCCGATTTCCATTACCGACATGACATGTCTCCTCTCCTCAAACAAGGCTTCAGAGTAGCAGATTTTCAGCGTCGTTGATAATCCGAATTGTCCCTTGCACCGTAGGCGCCGAACAATTGGTAATCAACTCCATACAACACAAATTACGCTATTGAGTTAATTTACTCAGTATAGTAATATTATGAAATGAGCAGCTTCCAGCGTGCACAAATATCAACGCTTTTGAGTCGACTGCGTGAGGTGCCAAAATGGCTGGTCGTCGTTGCCGGACCCCGGCAGATCGGCAAAACCACGCTCGTGCGGCAAGCCCTGGAACAGATCGACCTCCCGAGCAGATATCTCTCCGTCGACGAACCCGAGCCAACTGCGCTTCGCCTACCTGCTGGCCTACCCTCAGATGGTCAGGAAGAGAGTGTCCACGCCTCAGACGTGAGAGATACGGCCTGGCTTACATACCAGTGGGAGCGGGCCAGAGTGGAAGCTACACGATCGGAACGGGGATTCGTGTTGATATTCGACGAAATCCAGAAAATTCCAAATTGGTCGGAGACCGTGAAAGGCTTATGGGACGCCGACCGACGTGATGGCCTCCCTCTGCACGTGGTCGTGTTGGGATCCGCGCCACTTCTCATGCAGAGAGGGTTGAGCGAAAGCATGCTTGGTCGTTTTGAAACCATCCGCCTCCCGCACTGGTCATTCACCGAAATGTCCGAGGCATTCGGGTTCGACTTCGACCGTTACCTCTACTTCGGCGGATACCCGGGTGCAGCATCCCTGGTCCAAGAGCAACGGCGCTGGCGAGAATACATTTTGGGTTCCATTATCGAACCGAATATCGAGCGGGACATCCTTGCCATGGAGCGGGTGGACAAGCCGGCGCTCCTCAAAAGGCTGTTCGAGTTCGGCGCCGAAATGTCCGGGCAGATTCTGGCATACGACAAGATGCTCGGCCAGATTCAGGATGCCGGAAACACCACGACTTTGGCGCGCTACCTGGATCTGTTGTCGAAAGCGGGGCTGCTGACGGGCCTTGGCAAATACGCCGGAGGGGTGTACCGCCGAAGAGCTTCCAGTCCTAAACTCAGCGTGCTCAACACCGCGCTCATGTCGGTTCATTCCGGTTATACGTTCGAAGAGGCGAAAGCGGATCGAAGTTTCTGGGGACGATTGGTCGAAAGCGCCGTTGGTGCACACCTGTTCAATACGGGAACACCGGAGGTGCGACTTCATTATTGGCGGGAACGCTCTCTTGAGGTGGATTTCGTTCTGGAGCACGGCCGGAAACTCGTGGCGCTGGAAGTCAAAAGCGGATCGCGCAGAGAAAAAACCGTCGGGATGGATGAATTCAAAACGCGCTTCTCGCCCCGCCGTTCCTTACTTGTCGGTGAGGGCGGCATTCCGATTGCAGAATTTCTGTCAACTCCTGCCATGAATTGGTTTACGCAATCATGACGGATTTTGTTCCACGCACGTGCACGGAAGTCGGAGAAGACGGCCACGTCAAACTAAACGCCGACAAGACCGAACGCACCTGTCTGTCTTTCGAAGAGTTTCGGGATACCGACGCTTACGTGCTGCTTGGACCACCCGGTGCAGGCAAGACCGAGGTGTTCAAACAAGAGGCTGATTGCCCAAAAACACGCCGTGTCACTGCTCGGGACTTCATCACCTTCGATGATCGACCGGAATGGCACAACTCGACGTTGTTTATTGACGGCCTCGACGAAAAGCGAGCGGGGTCTTTGGATGGACGCACGCCACTGGACGGAATACGCAAAAAGCTCGACCGATTGGGTCGCCCACGATTCCGGCTTTCCTGCCGTGAGGCCGACTGGTTCGGCGCCAATGACAGAGATAATCTGAAGACCGTATCGCGCGACGGAAAAGTTACGGTCCTGCGCCTCGATCCGCTCACCAATGAGGACGTTCTCAAAATCTTGCGCAACAATTTGGAAGTCGATGACCCGGAAAAATTCGTTCACGAAGCCTGCCAGAAAGGATTGGATACCCTGCTCACAAATCCGCAGAGCCTGAAGATGCTGGTAAAGGCGGGCGCGGGCGGTGATTGGCCGCAAACCCGGCTGCAAACGTTCGACATGGCCTGCAAGACACTGCTCCGCGAGCACAACGAGGAGCATCAACTGGCAAAGCCGGATAAAGTTGCCATCTCCAATTTGCTGGAAACAGCGGAGCGGCTTTGCGCCGTGCAACTCCTGACCGGAGGCACGGGATACGCGCTGCCTGGAACCGAGAGCGACTACGAATACCTGGGGTTGGAACAAATATCCGGTGAGGACCAGAAAATTCTTCGACATGTGCTAGGCACCAAGTTGTTCGTAGTTCCTGATGAAGGTCGTGCAGCCCCGGTTCACCGGCACGTCGCCGAGTTCCTTGCCGGCCAGTATCTTGCCGGATTGATCGAAAACGGCTTGCCGGTCCGGCGTATTCTCGCCTTGATGACTGGCGACGACGGCGGTGTCGTGTCCGAATTGCGAGGTCTCTCGGCATGGCTCGCGGCGCACAGCAAAACAAGCCGGCTGGCAATCATCGAGCGTGACCCGTTTGGAACCGTTCTCTACGGTGACGCCAGAAACTTCTCTATCGACGAGAAGCGTAGGTTGATAAACGGCCTGTATCGTGAATCACAAAGGAATCCCTGGTTTTTCGGGTCGTTGGAGATGATGGATTCCCGATTTGGTGATCTTGCGACACCCGATATGGAGGAGGTGTTCAGAGAGGCTTTAACGAGTCCGATGCCAGACGAAACCCACCAGGGACTCGTCGTGGTTCTAATCGAAGCGCTTCAGCACGGGCCGGCGATTCCTGAACTTACGGACGTTGTGCTGGGCATAGTCAAGGACGACAGTTGGTGGCCAAGAATCAGATATCGCGCCCTCGATATGATTCTCCGGCAAGGCAAAAGCGATAAGCAAACGAATGCCATGCTTATGAAGTTACTGGCGGACGTATATGACGGCTCCGTGCCGGACCCGGATGATGAATTGCTGGGTCGTCTCCTGAATAGACTTTATCCTGCGAAGCTATCCACCCCGGAAATCCTTCAATACCTGCGGACACCTAAGAATAAAGTCCTATCAGGCGTGTATAGGCTTTTCTGGTACAACATAGCGATGGACTCGACGAACACACAGCGTGCGGAACTCCTGGATATCCTCGTCGAGCAACGTCACAAATTGTGGGAGAAAATTCGGGAAGACTCTCATCCGGGAAATCCGGCATCCAAACTGCCGTCGTTTTTGTTGGCTTATTTTCTGAATGCGTCACAAGAAGATATCGCTCCCAATCGGCTCTTCGATTGGTTAGGCATCGCCGCATTGGATTTTGAGGATTTTGATTCGTCCAAGCCATATGAACATTTAGGTACCGAGACTGGAAAAATTCGCGACTGGCTGAACAAACACCCCGAAGCTCAGAAAACAATAATCGCCAAATGCATTGAGTGCTGTCACGGAAAAGAACAATGCGATTCCTTCTTTATCTGCGTTGATAGGAAGCGCCGCAGATTGTTTGACACGACGTTGCCACCTGATTTCGGTTCCTGGTGCCTTGAACAAGCAATATGCGCAACCGACGCTAATGCTGCCATTTGGTACATCCTCCAAGTTGTTAATGCACTGTCTAACCACCAACACGACGAGGGCTTGACTCGGAAAATTGCAGAAGAACGCCTTGTAACCCATCCATCCCTCGGACAGGCTTTCAGAGAACGCCTGTCCGAGTGGGAACGGCAGAACACCACAACTACTCGCACCAGAGAAGAGGACAAAAAGCCGGCAAGCCGAGAGCTTCAGGAATTTCGGAATCAGGTCAAGGCACACGTCACGGAGTTACGTGAAAATCGATGTATACCGGTACTGCTCGACCAATTGGCTGGAGCGTATTTCGGTGAATTTCGCGACATTGAGGGCGACAACCCCAGGGACCGTCTACACAATCTGCTCGGGGGTGACACGGGTTTGGTTGAGGCAGTCCTGGCCGCTCTTCAGGCTTCGGTCAATCGCAGTGACGTTCCGACCGATACCGAAATCATACGCCTCCGTGGCGGAAATCAGCGGTACTTCCTGGAGCTTCCCTTCCTGGCTGGCCTGGAACTTTCCGAACCTGACAAAGAACCGCCTCTCAACGAAAAGCAGATGAGACAGGCCATTGCTTTTTATTACACGAGTGTGGCTCTACGCTATTATAGAGGTGATAAACCACATTGGTATCGAGGGTTGCTGGCCAGCCGTCCTGACGTGGTTTCCGACGTGCTCATCGAGTTCGTTCGTTCCGAACTCCGTAACGGGAAAGAACACTTTCCTGAAGCTCCTAAGCTCGCTTTTTCGAAGGAACACCAGGAGGTCGCCCGCCTGACCTCTCTGACCTTGTTAGAGCTTTTCCCCGTGCGGTGTACGTCACCGCAACTTGGATTGCTGAACGCTCTGCTCATAGCCGCCTTGCTTCATTGTGAGAAAGGGGCATTCGAGAAACTGATCGAACGTAAACTATCTTTCTCAAGCATGAATATCGCCCAATGCGTTTACTGGTTGACCGCCGGATTTTTCGCCTCACCCGCATCGTACCGCGAAACGCTCAAGACGTCGCTATCACGCCACGAGCAACGAATCCGGCATCTGGCAGAATTTTTGACCACATACCGCGATCAATCAGCATGGGCAAGGTTGCTTGACCGCTTCGACGTTCAGGAGTTGGAATTGCTGATCCGACTGCTCGGGGGTGCCTACAGACCCATTTCCTACTCTAGTCGGGTGATGTCGTATGATGGCACTCAGATGATGGCCACAGACCTTGTCACCGCACTCATCAACCGGCTTGCCTCCCTTCCCTCACCGGAAACGACGACAGCGCTCGAATCGCTCTCATCCGATAAAGCTCTGCACCCTTGGCGATTCAAGCTTATGGATTCGGCATCTCGACAGAACGCCATCCGACGTGAAGCGAGTTTCTGGCATAAAGACATTGAGCAGGTCCTTCAGGTGCTTGACAATCTGAAACCCGCGAACACCGCCGATTTGGCGGCCCTGACCATGGATATCCTGTCCGATTTGGCCGAACGGATTCGCGATGGGAATACTTCGGACTGGCGTCAGTACTGGAATGTAGACTCACACAATCGTCCACAAGATCAGAAACCGGAAGACGGGTGCAGGGATACGCTGCTGTCGGATTTACGACTCAAGTTTCAGCCATTGGGTATCGACGCCCAGCCGGAGGGCCGCTACGCGGACGACAAACGGGCCGATATTCGTGTGACGTATGGCGACTTCAACGTGCCGGTAGAGGTCAAAAAAAGCACCCACCCTGACTTATGGAGCGCGATTAAGACACAGTTGATTGCCAATTACACCCGTGATCCGGGCGCAGACGGTTATGGAATCTATCTGGTGTTCTGGTTTGGTGAGAAAGGTTGCCAGATGCCGCCATCCGGGAAACGCCCCACAAGTGCGCACGAACTGCAAGAGCGTCTGCTAGACACCCTCTCGGCGGATGAAAAGTTCAAGATATCGATCTGCGTGATCGATGCCTCCAAGTGTTGAGAACTAATCGGGAATTTCCCTTGCAGGCTTCCAGGTTACTGTCGGGTTACGCTACGCTAACCCAACCTACCCTGATTCCAAGACCTCGATGGCGTCAATGCATCAGCCCTTCAACTGAGCTGTCTCCCATATTTTCGCTCATGTATCCGGTCCACGCACTCGCAGTCCATCCGTAACGCTGTTGACTAAATATACCAAACGATCTAATATTGCGGAATGAGCAGCTTCCACTTTCACTCATTCCGCAATATGGAGGACAAGCATGATCACCACTAGAACTCACCCTTATCGACGAAGGTTCTGCTGTTTTGGACTGTCTTGCCTTCCCGGGCTCGCCCTACTCGCCCTCCTCAGTGGCTGCGCGGCCGTGCATACTTCGATCGCGAAAGCGAATCTCGACGTTCAAACAAGAATGAGCGACGCCGTCTTCCTCGACCCCGTCGCTCCCGATAAACGAACCGTCTTGATCCAGGTGCGGAACACGTCCGATAAACCCAACTTTAATATCGTTCAACCCCTCAAGGCCGCCATTGTCGCGAAGGGCTATCGAATCACCGAAGATCCCGACCAAGCCCACTTCAAACTCCAGGCTCAGATCCTCAGCGTGACGAAAGCCGACCCGAGTGCCGCCACCGCCGCGCTGAACGCTGGCTATGGCGGGGTCCTTGGTGGCATGGCAACCGGCGCCACCATCGGTGCGGCCCTTGACGGCTGGCGTGGGGCGGGCATCGGCGCCGGTGCCGGTGCCATCGCCGGAGGATTAGCCGGCACCGTTGCAAATGCAATGGTCAAAGACGTGACGTATGTCGCCATCACTGACGTTCAGGTTTCCCAAAAGACCAAACAAGGTGTCACCGGCACACAACAGACCCTCGTCGACAATGCCCAGGGCACTGACGCTCACGTGAAGCAGACGTTTGATGAAACCGTGAATGAAAAGCGATACCGCACCCGGGTCATGAGCACGGCCAATCAAGTGAATTTGGACTATGAGGACGCCGCGCCGCGACTCAACGCCGGACTCACCCGAGTCCTCGCCGGCCTTTTCTGATTCTTTCAGGGTCCGGAGATTGACTCGACTTGCTGCGACTCATCGGGAAGTGCCATCAAGATGCTACTTCCTCGATCTTCAGGAGATAGCCGATGATCTTGTCCAAAGCGCCGGCGGTGAGTTTTTGGCCGTACCACCGCGGCATGACGTGGTCGGAATATCCCTCGACGATATATGCGCCAGGATAGAGAATGGATTCCTGTACGTATTCCCAATCGGTTTCGGCCTTCCCGTGATAGTTGGGATCGGTCAAACGCCGGCGGGCGGTCGAGCCTAACTCCAATTTCGGGCCTTCCCGTCCCTTGGCAACACGAATACCTGGAATCGTGTGACAGGCGGTACACCCGGACTGGACGAAAATCTTGTCGATGGGCTCTTTCCCCGTGGCCAAGGGCACCAAGGCCTTTTCTACCACCTTGACGGTCTCTTCTTTGGGCTGTTCAACCTTTTCCTGCTCAATCGTTCCCTCCTGAGGCTGATCATCCAGTCCGATGCGTTGAAGCGTCCACAAGAACACGACGCACATGAGCAGAAAGATGATGATCGTTTCTTTATTGAACTGAATCGATTTCTTCTTCGCAGCCACGGGACTCCTCTTTCGGCAGGAGTTCAAACAGATGGCGTTTAACCGCGTAGTTCTAGCACATGCCGAGGGTCCCCACCAACCGGGGCAGCATTGTGGCACGTGTTTTTGGTAGGCTGGCAACCGGAAAGACGATTATCCATGTGACCGAATCAGAGTGTGTTACCATTTACTCCCCATCCTTGGTTGACGAATCCGCATGTCCAAACCCTGGTGGCCAAGTATCGACACCGGCCCCATCTCCTCGCCGACGTGCCTCAAGAGGAACGCCTGTTCCGCGTCGATACCGATTCCCGGATTAAAGGCGTGTGCAGTTGGCAAGCGGACCGGCAAGCCCCCGGGCTCGTCCTGGTACACGGGCTGGAAGGGTGCCATGATTCCCATTACATGCGAGGGATCGCCCACAAGGCCTGGCACGCCGGATTACACGTCATCCGCTTGAATCAACGAAATTGCGCGGGGACCGAGCACCTCACCCCCACACTATACAACGCGGGATTGAGCCGGGACGTCCGGACCGTAGTGGATGAACTCGTCAACAAGGACGGGATTGAGGCTCTCTGGGTTTCGGGGTACTCGATGGGTGGGAACCTGGTGTTGAAAATGGCCGGGGAGGCCGGGGACACCTGCCCCGGTCTGCGAGGCGTGGCCGCAGTCTGTCCCAACATCCATCCTGCCCCGTGCGTGGCGGCTCTGGAGCAACGGTATAATTGGATCTACCATCAATACTTCGTGCGCAAGCTGAAGGCACGAGTGAAACGCAAAGCAAAACATTTTCCGGGGCAATGGGACCTGTCCCTGTTGAGCAACATCCGGACCGTATCTCAACTCGACGATGCCTACACTGCTCCCGACGGTGGGTACCGCAATGCAGCCGACTATTATGAACGATCCGGAGCCCGTCACGTGCTCGGATCGATTCGCGTTCCCACCTTGCTCATCACGGCACAGGACGACCCTTTTGTCCCGTTTGCCTCATTCGATGTTCCGCGCATCCGTCGCAATCCCTGCATTCAATTCATCACCCCGGCGAAGGGCGGGCACTGTGGTTTCCTCCAACACTCACGTGCAAGCGAAGATGAATGGTGGGCGGAAAATCGAATCGTCGAATGGATTCAACGGGAGTGACAAACAAGGCCGCAGATCGGAATGCCAAGACGTTAACCACCTTGGATTCCCGCGTACGCGGGAATTGTAGATGTTCACTAATTCATTGACACTTTCTGATTTTTCTTTCCCCTCCTTTGTAAGGAGGGGCGAGGGGAGGTAGAGCCGGAGTGGACAAAATGCGTGTGATCGTCAGGGGTCGTGTCCATTGTTCTATGACTCTACCCCACCTGACCTCCCCTTACAAAGGGGAGGGAACGAACCCGTTCGCCCTTGCTCAAGCTAACCATTCTGTCAACAAATTACTGAACACATACAGGAATGACAGCAGGAGTAACTCAGGGACTCAGGAAGCGTTCCAGGGCTTCACGATACTTCGCACTCGTCTGCGTGACCACTTCATCGGGCAGATGCGGCGGGGGCGGAGTGTGGTCCCAGCCTACGGAGTCCAGATAATCCCGGACGAATTGCTTGTCGAAACTGGGTTGCGATTTCCCGGGCTCATACTGCTGTTTGGGCCAAAACCGTGAAGAATCCGGCGTGAGTAATTCGTCGATGACCAGTAGCTGCTTCGTGTCCCGGCGCAGCCCGAATTCAAATTTCGTATCCGCAATGATAATATCACGCTCCTCGGCCAGGGCCGCCGCGCGCTGATACAGGGTAATGCTGACCGTCCTGACCTGTTCTGCCAACTCCCCGCCGATCAAATCTTTCATGGTGGCATAGGAAATATTCTCGTCATGCCCTTCGGTGGCTTTGGTCGAAGGGGTGAACAACGGCTCCGGAAATTTCTCGGATTCCCGCAACCCCGCAGGGAGCGGCTGGGTGCAGACGGTCCCCTGCGTCCGGTATTCTTTCCACGCCGACCCGGACAGGTAGCCGCGCACGATACATTCCACGGGCAACGGTTCGGCTTTCTCCACGATCATGCTGCGACCCGCCAGGAGGTCCACGTGGGGCCGGCACGACTCGGGAAATTCCTCGGGATTCATGGTTCGCAGGTGATGCGGCACCAGGCCGCCCTCCTGCCACAGGCGATCGAACCAGAACTTCGACAGTTGCGTGAGCACGTAGCCTTTACCGGGAATCCCTTCCGGCAGGACGACGTCAAAGGCCGAAATCCGGTCACTTGCGATCAACAGCAAGCTGTCGCCCAGGTCGTACATATCGCGGACCTTGCCCTGGCGTTTCCAGCCGAGGTCTGCAAGGTTCGTTTCAAACACCGCCGGCGACGTCCACACGTCACTCATGGTATGCCTTCTTTCTTCAAGGACCGTAACAATGGGGAAGGATGCACTCTAATCAGATTAATCAGATCGATTCCATGCGTCAACGGTCTTCACCCGCACGACTGACGTGGGATCCCCTTGCCCCTGTATGAGGGATTCGGTATAACACGATGGGAGACGTGACCAGCCCTCGTCTCCTGAACAACAACCATGAGTCAAAACCTTCCCGCTTCCGACCAAGGCTTTCTGCGACATCTGCACACGCGTTCCAAAAAGAAATACCTGGAAGAATGGCTGGACGTCCCGGCGCACGTTCATCATGTTTCCCATCACATGGCGAACCCGCCGTTGGATCGCCCACAAAGCCGGCAAGAGTTTCAACAACTGCTCCAGTGCCTGGACGTGCCCGAAGACCAGACCGTCATTAAGGAAAAGTTCGGCTATGGCGCCAAAGTCGCATCCAACGGTGACCGCTTGCTCGTCACGTGGGAAGCCCACACCGAATACTACAGTTACCAGGTGTGGCACATCCCCGACGACAAACTCGCGCCGCCCGAATTCGGTCCGCTTCGCTTCCCTGACTATGTCATGCCCTTGTCCCCGTTGGGCATCCAGATCAATGCCTTGGATATTCTGGTATTGTCGCACACCGCACCGGACGTCGAAGCAGTCAAAAACATGATGCCCGGGCCCCAGGTCTATGGAAGCCGGGTCTTCGGACAGGACATTTCCATGATGACCACCTTTACCCCGGACGAGTATGACCGTGAACGCTATCTGATCCTCTCCCCTTCGTTTGACGTCCTGCTCAGGCACGTGGCCCATGCCGTCGATACCCTCGTGGCCATTGAAAACTATACACACCTGATCCTGTTTCCGTTTCACGCGTTCACCAAAGCCGTGGACCAGGTCCAACAATATGAACGGCAACATCTGGATCAACGCGGCATCATTGCCGGGGAAATCGACACCGCCACGCCGCAGAAGCTTCAACGTTGGCTCACGGCCATGACACAGGATTTCATGCACGTCAGTCGCATGGCCGAATCCATGCGATACAAGCTGTCCGCGTCCGTGCCCTACGATCGCATCATTCGGGCAAACCTGGCATTGCTGCACGAACAACACATCGAAAATTGCCGGCAAATTTCCGAATACGTAGACGGAAAAACCGTCGGAGTCGCCGATGGGTACCAACAATTCATCAGGCGGATCAATGCGCTGGTGAACGATTTTCAAGGCTCCATTGCCGTGATCCGCACCAAGGTCGAGCTCCAACTGCAAGACCAGAACCTGGCACTGGAAAACCAGATCCTGAAGCTCTTGCACAGCATGGATAAAACGACCCGCCGGCAGGCCATTCTCCAGCACACGGTCGAAGGCTTATCCGTCATCGTCATTTCGTATTACCTGAGCGGCTTGGGCAGTTACGTGTTCAAGGGGATGAAAGCCATGGGGTGGATTGACAAGCCCGAATTGCTCTCGGGCCTGTTCGTCCCTATTTCCCTGGGGATTGCATTCGGGCTGCTCCTGATCGGCCGAAAATTCATCTACCAACACCGCTTCGAGGATTCCAACACCGAGGCGACCCCGCCCAACCCATCAAACCGGTAACAATCGGAGAGCAGTCTTTTCAGCGATCTTGAAAAAGACGTGATCTTCACTCAGGAGATCGGCTTTCAAATCAATCGCACATTGAGCAATGTGGGCATCAGGTGTCGAAACACTGATTCCCTTCAAGAACAAATGCGCCCGCAACCGCCCTACGCGCATCCAATGCTCCAAGTCATGGTCACACAACGGCAAGTCAAGAAGAAACGATTCGAATTGTGCACGCTGCCGTGCATTCATCTTCCCACTGAGTAACTCAGCGGCGACAATGGGGGGAAGGTACACCCGGCCTTCAGCCAAGGCCTCGTCAATCACAGAAGGAGAGGTATGGGCAAAGTAGGTGACCCAACTGGAGGTATCAACGACGAGGGCGCTCACGAGATACCAGAAGATCAACGTCAAGCTTGAGCCGACCGCGCAAACGCGAGGCCTTGGTCAAAGCCGCTCCCCGTTTGACCAGACGCAATCCTCGCGTGAGGGTTGCCGTCACGCCCACACCGGACACGCGACATGCATCCTCCAGGAGATCGGCGGGTAAATTTGACGTCACGCGGCGGATCTTGGGTTTCAATTTCTGATGCATATAGGCATACATATCATAGGCCATATTTTCTGACAAGCGGCTGGGGTGATAGGAGCCCGCTTGCCTCTTCCCTTCTGTCATCCCCGCCTTTCCCTTCCGTCATCCCCGCAGGCTCCCTTCCGTCATTGCGAAAATAGCCAACGACATCCCGAATTGGTCATTCCCGCGAACGCGGGAATCCAGCGTCTTTGTCTTCTGCTCCTCTATTCATGCGCTCCCGCCTGGGATAAAACCCTGGATTCCCGATTACAACTATCGGGAATGACGAAAAGCAAAGAGCCCACCCCCTCCCTTCTGTCCCCTGCTTTACCTGCCGTCCCCGCCCTATTTTCTTCTGCATCCACCCATAACTAACTGCTCATTCCGACAATTTACGGCTCGTTGACCTCTCTGTAACGCCACCGTAACGAAAATTTTTTAAACCTGCTCCAGCACAAATTTGCATCAAACGCAAGTTGATATTTCCATGCCATTGACCATTTATGAGAGGGGAGATTTCTTTATGAGTGTTCAGCGAGGGATCCTTGGAATGATGGCACTGTTTGTCATGATGACCCTCATGCCGTCGCCGGCGGCGGCAATAGATGGGGATTTACTCCTGGAAATTTTGCTGGAAAAAGGCATCATCACAAAGGATGAGTTGACTCAGATCAAAGCCGAAGAAAAGGAGCGGGAAGCCGCAAGAGCCGCGACGCGAGCCAGAAAGCAACCCCAGGTCGAAGCCGGCTACGGAGAAGAGACGCCGGCAATTGCAAAAGCGTCTGAACCATCCAAGAAGAAATCCGGGGTGGAAGTAGGCTACGGGAAAAAGGGGTTTACCCTGGCCACCACGGACGGGTTATTCAAAACCAAGATCCAGTGGCGGACTCAGGCCCGGTACACTTTTCCCGAACGGTCAGACCCGCGCAGACCAAGCGATTTCAGTGACAACGAAGAAAGTACCTTCGAGCTTCGTCGAATACGGCTGAAGGTCGGAGGACACGGATACCGACCCTGGCTCAAATACTATCTTGAAGTGGATTGGCAGCCAGGCCGTGACTTCGACGATGACTCGGAAGCTGCGTCCGCCAGAATGATCGATTGGCGCATCATGTTGGAAAAATATCCATGGGCCAAGTTGCGGATCGGCCAATGGAAAATCAACTACAACCGGGAGCGGGTAGACTCCTCGGGCAAACAGACCATGGTGGAACGGTCCATCATGAATCGTATCTTTACCATTGACCGGCAAATCGGGGTGATGTTGTACGGCCGCGTGAATCCCGGGACGATCCTCGATGCGAATTATTACCTGGGAATCTTCTCCGGCGGCGGTCGGGGCATGGCTAAAAATGACGACGATAATATGATGTACGTGGGCCGGCTGCAATGGAACGTGTTCGGTCGTGAGCTCAAATGGAGACAGAGCGACGTCTCGTTTCACAAGAAACCTACGGCAAGCATCTCGTTCGGTGCATATACGAATAAGGGAAAATGTACCCGATGGTCATCCGGCGGGTGCGGAAACTTGAGCGGTTTTGAGAAGCCGGCTGACGTCAACGATGGCCGATTCCAAGTCAACGGGATGCAGGCCGGGTCAGCGATGAAATATCGCGGGTTTGCCTGGCAACATGAAACGCATTGGAAACGAGTCAAGGATACTGAGGCGATGGCCGGGGACCGAGTCACAAATCTGTTTGGAGGCTATTTACAAGCCGGCTATTTCCCGCACGGCCTCATTTCAGCCGTTCCCAAGCCACTGGAGATTGCCTTCCGGTATTCGCACGTCGATCCCAACACCGACAGGGGAGGAGACCTGCGCCAGGAATTTACCACGGGCCTCAATTGGTTCTTTGCCGGCCATCGCAACAAGCTGACACTCGACGCCTCGCACCTGACGCTGGAGAACGAAACTCCCGGTTTGAAAGCCTATGCTGAACAACGCGTCCGCCTCCAGTGGGACGTGTCCTTCTGATCGACCTCTTGTCCCGTGAGGAGCTGTGACTCCTCCTCCCGGGAAGCTTCCTGGACCGCGACGGTCCAGGAAGCTTCCTCCCCCCCTACCGTCCCTCCATCCCATCTTGACGAAGGTACAGCGTCTCTTCCATGGTTTCCAAAAAGGAAACTTTTGGTAATACGCAACAAAGAATACAGCAAAGGAGAGCAATTGGCATGGGATTTACAGCCATTAAAGAGAAGGCCTCTGCACTCTTCAATGAGGCGTCTTTTATCAGTCGGATCAGGAATAAACGCGACTATGAACGGGCCATGGCCCTCATGGATGAATTGATCGAAGATTACGACAACCAAAAAGCATTGATTGACGTGCTTTCCGGTTCAATCGCGCGGTGGGAAAATACGTCTCCTGAATTCAGCGCGTTCAATGACCGCATTGAAAAACTCGATAGCGGCATCACGACGCTGAACGTCATCATGGAGCAACATCGCCTGGGGGTTGCCGATCTGCCGGAGATCGGCAGCAAATCGCTGGTGTCCAGAATATTACGCGGCGATCGCCGACTGACGCGCGATCACATCGAGACGTTGAGTCAACGATTCGGCATAAGTCCCGCGTTGTTTTTTCAGGCGAATCGAGGCCGGGACAATTGAGAAGGGAACTGGTGCAATGAACGAGCGCGCCGGTGTCGTTCCATTTGTTACCGCAATTCCTTGAAGCGTACCCCGACCTGCCACGGCTTTCCCGTGGCGACGGTGCCGAAGGATTCCTTTTGCGGCGTGACCATGAATTGAGGCGGATCAAATACCAATCGGCCGGGTTGCGGTTCAAGTTGCTTGAGAGGCTGGAGCCTGACGGGCGAGCGGTATTCTTCAACGTCCTGCCAAATTTCGGTCTGGGCCGCATGATTGCTGAGAATCACGTACAGCACGTCGCCTTGAAGATACAGCCCTCCGGACGTCCTCACTTCATGCAAATGGGAAATCTCGCCGCGCTCATAAAAAGTGACGACCTCGTTCGGCTGCGCCAAACCGAACCCCTGGGCTAGCAGGGGCGCAAAAAACGCGATTTCGTTTCGACTGAAGACAGGATAACGCTCCGATTCGCCCCCACCCAACAACGGCAGGGAGACAGTGGAGCTTGGGCGTTCGACGTACAATCCTTTCAGCACGTTGGCGACGTCGGTATTCTTGAGAAACGCCGGATGGGAAAATCCCTCACCCCGGCTGTGATCGGAAACAGTTTGAAGCCCCACCTCCCGGTTGGGGTCCGTATAGACTTTCTGGGTCACGACGTGGGGCGTTCCGCCGCACGCGGCGAGCAGCCACACCATACTCAATCCGAGTCCTGCCAAGACGTTCATCCTTCTTCTGACTCCTTTCTTGATGATAAGCACTGCATCAAGTCGTCAATATCCGGTGATGGAGACTGTCCCCCCGCCGGTTCGCCGGTGGGCTACGCCCTTGGCTCCCCGACTCCCCCTCAAGGGGGGAGTGATGGAGTAAGGAGCAGAGACACAGTCTAGCATAACGTCACGACGAATTTCCCCACATCCACTGAATGGTTCCGTCGATTTCGGTACTTACGAGATGGAACAAATCCCTGAAACCACAGTTATCGCCACCATTCACTCATGCGTTGACTGTCTCTCTTTTGGGGATTTATCCATGTAACTCGACAAGAGGGAAGGCATGGAGCAGCGAAAGAAAACGTTTGGCAGAATCGTCGAACTCCCATGCCTAGATCCACCTAGAGGAGGCGTCCTGGAGCAGAACTGCAGATCGCGGATACAAACGATACGGCGCGGGGGAAAACGCAAAGTCCGTCAACTTAAATGGATAAGTTCCCTCTTTTGCACAAAAGGGGATATTTCAAAATTGAGTTGACAGGTCACCACGAGGGTTTATATATACAGACCGATAAGTATAAAGTCTGGATCGCAGCCTCTTAGTAGTGTCGTAGCCGCGAGAGTTGGAATTGGCTTGATTTACTTGATATGGGAGACAGAAGAATGCACATGGAGCGACAAGAGACCGGCGGAAAAGTATTTTCCGATCTCAAAATATTGAGACACTTTGGTATAATGAGTTATAATTCCCCGGATCCCCGGATCCCCGGATCCCCGGATCCCCGGATCCCCGGATCCCCGGATCCCCGGATCCCCGGATCGCCCAACATGCAACCGCGGGGCGGCAATGAGCGCGGGGTGGCGCTTCCGTCGTCCGTCATCGTTACCCCGGCCTTCCCGCCCGCCTAAGCCTTCTTTTTCCCCCGGCCTTCGGCGTGCGGCGGCCGCGCTCCTGCTCTGCCTGCCTCTGCCGGGCTTCGGCGCCGCCGCGCAGGCGCAGACCTCCCACGAAGTCACCGTGATTGTCACCGCCACAGCCACAGCTAACAATCCACAACTATTTCAATTTGATTCCGAGCGTGATAGTGATGCTCTTAATAAGTACGTCAGAGTTCAAATGAATCCGCCGCGAAGCACCGAGACACGGGTCGAGCTCTGTCTCGGGGGCACGGCCACCCGCCCGACTGACTACGAGTTCAAGAACGTGGACCTGACTGCTGCCGGCATCGACGCCATGGGCTGCCTGACCGTTGAGTTCGCCGCCAATTCAGGCGAAGAGGTTTACGCCCTCCCTATCGTCGGCGACATGATCGTCGAGCGGAATGAGACTGTGACCTTCCAGGCGTCCGGCCACAGTTCCACGCCGGACGACGTCACATTTCCTGCTGGTGCCAGCCTCACCTACACGATCTTAAACGACGATGTTCCCGACATCGGGATTGCGGGTGGCCAGGAGCTGGTGACGGAGGGCGCCGCGGCGCCGTTCACGGTGACCGCGGACCAGGCGCCGCTGGATGACCTCCCCGTGAGCCTGACCGTTGCGGACGCGCCGGGCGCGAACTTCGTGGCGTCGGAGAACGAGGGCACGGGCAAGACGGTGACCATCCCCGCCGGCATGACCTCGGCGACCTACACGGTGCGGACCGTGACCGACAGCTTCGACGAGCCGTCCGGCCCGGTGACGGTGACGGTGATGGCAAGCACGACAACTCCCGCAACCTACACCGTGGGCAACCCGTCCTCGGCCACGGTCTCGGTGAAGGACGACGACGGCACCGACCCTGTCGTGTCGGTGAGCATGTCGGTGAGCGCGACCGACGAGCACAACAGCGGCCACAGGGAATACCCCATCGTCTTATCCCTGTCGCAGTCGGTTTCGGAGAGGGTCAATGTGCTCGTGTGCTTTACGGGCACCGCAAATGCGGGCGATTCAGACTTTATTCCTCTACTGTTCGGCGATCGACTTCCTTTGACTGATTCTGGACCGCACCAGGGTTGCGGCGGCGTGTTTTTCCCTTCCGGCGCGACGAGCCGGTCAGGCTTCACGCTCCGGGTCATCGGCGACACGAAAAGCGAGCCCAATGAAAACGTGGTGCTGACCCTCAGGAGGCATCCGGGCTTCAGCTCCAACCTTCCCACTCCCATCGATGTCGACATTTCCCCCACCCCCTTCACCTTCACGATCCGGAACGACGAGCCGCCGGGGGTGAGCGTAACGACCCCGGCCCCCGAGATATCCGAGAGCCGGGTCATCGGGGGGAACACGATTGTCAATTACGTGAGGTTCAATCTGGATCTCACTGTGCCGGCGAGGGAGCGCCTGCATGTGGCCTACACGTACATCAGTCCGGGCGGAGCACAGTCCGGAGCCTTGATCATTCCTAAAGGCGACAGGTCGAAGGTCCTGTCGTTCAAGGCGGACGTCACCCGTGACGGCCGGCGCACCCACACGTTCAGGCTGAGACCTGCGCCATCAGGAAAGAGGGGTGACTACGTGCCGATAATTCCGCTCGAAGCGCAGGTGACGGTGACGGACATTGTCGCCGCGACGCCGACGGTGAACCTGTCGGTATCGAATTCCGGCGAGGCGACGGAAGGCGGGAGCGCCCTGACGATCACGGCCACCAGAAGCGAGGCGAACACGTCGGGTGCACCGCTGGTCATCCCGATCCAGGTGAAGTCGTCCGGCACGACGGCGCAGCCTGCGGACTACACGGTGGGAACGTCCATCAGCATCGCGAACAACGCGAGCAGCGGCACGACGACGTTCATGGTGACGGACGACAGCGTGGACGAGATGAACGAGACGGTGGTGATCGAACTGGGCGCGCTACCGGCGGGCACCGAGGCCGGGACCGACAACGAGATCAGGATCACCATCATCGACAACGACAGCGGCGACACCCAGATCGCCCAGGTCGTGCCGAAGATCACGATCGCGCGGACCTCGTCCCCGACCCTCACGGAGGGCGGCAGCGCGACGTTCACGGTGAGCGCGGACCCGCCGCCGCCGACCGCCCTGACGGTGAACCTGACCGTGGCGGACGCGCCGGGGGCAGATTACGTGGCTTCGGGCAACGAGAGCGGCCAGACCGTGACCATCCCCGCCAGCACGGCCTCGGCGACCTACATGTTGCCGACCGCGGGCGGGGCGACTGAGGACACCGACGAGCCAAACGGCCCGGTGACGGTGACGGTGGTGGAAAGCACGACAGATCCCGCAACCTACACCGTGGACAACCCGTCCTCGGCCACGGTCACGGTGAACGACGACGACCCCACGGCGGTGGAACTGTCGTTACTGGACCCGAGCGCCACGGAGGACAGCAGCACCGACCCAGCCCGGATCTCCGTGCGGCTGCGGCGGGGGCTGCGCTCCGGCGAGATCCTGGCGGTGCCGTTGCAGTTCGCGGGCGGCACGGTGAACACCGACTTCACGCTCGCGCTTTCGGATAGCCCAACGGGCGTGACCCTCTCCGGGAGCACGGTGACCTTCACCGGCAGTGCCGGCGCGGCCACGATGGCGAGTGTCGAACTGTCGGCCTCGGACGACGCCGACACAACGGACAAGACGGTGACGGTGTCGATACCGGCCGCGTCGGTCACGGGCAACCCGCGCCTGATGGCGACGGGTCTCGGCGGCGGGGCGACGGGTAGCCGCGTCGGCAACGGGCGGATCACACTGGTCGATGATGATGACGACGACGGCGACGGCGACACCCAACCGCCTACGGACCAACCGCCTACGGACCAACCGCCCACGGACCAACCGCCCACGGATCCGGTGCTGACCCTCACGGGCGGACCCGCGGTTACCGAGGGGACAGTGGCGCGCTTCACGGTGACCGCCAGTCCGGTTCCGGCGGACACCCTGGTCGTGAGCATCAGCGTCGAGGACGCGCCGGGCGCGAACTTTCTGGCGGCAGACGTCGAGGGCAACAACAGGTTCTGGACGTTCGAAGGCGGCACGGCCACGAGGACCTTCACCATCCGGACCCAGGCCGACAGCATCGTGGAGCCGTCCGGTCCGGTGACGGTGACCCTGCGCCTGCACACGAGCGGCAGGTACACGCTGGACAGCCCGGCCTCGGCCACGGTGACGGTCAACGATGATGACGACACACCGCCACCGGCGACGCCGGCGGTGGCTTCTTTCGCGCAGGCTTCGGGAAGCGCGGCCGAAAACGCGGGCACGGTGGACGTGACGGTGACCCTGACTCCAGCGCCGGCCTCGCCCCTCACGCTCCGCTACACGGTCGGCGGCACGGCGACACCGGGGCGCAACCACGACTTCACCATCACGAACTCCGGCACGGTGGACGTGGCCGCGGGCGCGTCCCGCGTGGCTATCCCGGTGCTCATCACCGACGACGACAAGACGGAACCTGCCGAGACAGTGATCCTGACGCTGACCGGCGGTCCGGGCTATACGATAGGGAGTCCGCGCACCCACACGCTGACCATTGAGGACGACGACACTGCGGGCGTCGAGTTGTCAGTACCGGCGCTACAGCTTGAGAAGGAGGGTGACACGACGCACTACACGGTCAGGCTTCTGAGCCAACCGGCGACGCCGGTGACGGTGACCATCACGAGCAGCGCGCCGGCGAGGACGACGGTGACGCCGCAACGCCTGCAGTTCGATGCCGCCACCTGGCAGCGCCCGCAGACGGTGACGGTGACGGCGGGCACGCCGGGCGGGGCCGCACTCACCCACCAGGTCGCCTCTGCAGACCCCAACTACAATACCGCAACCCTGAACCGGACGCTTCGGGTTCGTGTAGGCGAGGACCTGGCCGGGGTGGCCGGGGCCGGGGCGGTGCGATTCGCGCGCACCCATGTGGGCCATGTGCTGGACAGCATCGCCGGGCGGCTGACCGGGGCGGCAGCCCCGGGCGCGCAGGCGCGCGTGGCGGGCCAGGCGATCGAGCTGGGCGGCCCTGCCGCCGGCCTCGACGCCGGGACGGCACGGACGGCAGGCGGACGTGACGACCCGGCGCGCGGCGCGCGGGCCGACACCCGCACCTTGACGACACGCGAGGTGCTGGCGGGCACGTCTTTTGCCCTGACCGGGGAGCCGGGCGCGGACGGCGCGGTCTGGTCGGTCTGGGGCCGGGGTGCTTGGGCGCGCTTCGACGGCCGGCAGGCCGGCGTAGACGCGCGGGCTCTAGCCGTCGACGGCGAGATGACCCTGGGCACCCTGGGCGTGGACCGGCGATGGGGCCGCTGGCTGACCGGCCTCGCGCTGTCGCACAGCTTGGGGGACGGCACTTATGGCGGGGCCGCGGCAGGGACGCTGGAGTCGTCGATGACCATGGTGACACCTTGGGCCGCGTATGCCGTCACGGACCGGCTCCGGGCGTGGGGCGCGCTGGGATACGGCCAGGGCCGCCTCACGCTGACGCCGGAGGAGGGCCGGGCACTCAAGGCCGACGCCGCGACCACGATGGCCGCGGCGGGCGCGCGCGGCGCAGTCATCGCGGCGGCGGCGGCGGGCGGGTTCAGCTTGGCGGTGACTACGGACGCGCTGTGGCTCCGGGCCACCTCGGATCAGGCCGGTGACGGCCTTGAGCTGGGTGCCTCCGCCTCCCAGGTCTCACGCCTCCGCCTCGGGCTGGAGGGCGCGTGGCGCCACGTGTTCGAGGAGGCCGGCACGCTGGGCACCCGGCTGGCGCTGGGGGGACGCCATGACGGCGGCGACGCGGAGACCGGGTTCGGCGTGGAACTCGGCGGCGGCGTCTCCTGGACGAACCCGGCGCACGGACTGACCCTGAGAATTGACGGCCGGGGCCTGCTGGCTCATGACGCAGCAGGGTTCCAGGATACCGGTGCCTCGGCGGCGCTTGGCTGGGCGCGGGACCCGGCCACGCAGCGGGGACCGTCGCTGGCCCTGCGCCAGGAGTGGGGCGGGGCGGCCGCCGGTGGGCTCGACCGGCTGCTGACACCGGAGACGCCTGGCGGAGCCTACAGCCCCAGCCACGCCCCGCGGCTCACGGCGGAGGCCGCGTACGGCTTCCCGACCTTCGACGGGCGATTTACTGGGAGCCCGCATCTGGGCTACGGTGTCGCCGGCCTGGCCCGCGACTACACCGTCGGCTGGCGGCTCGCCCCCGCCGGTCCGGGCACATCCGACCTCAGCCTCGGCCTGCTTGCGACCCGGCGCGAAAGCGCCCGGGTGCCGGCCACGCATCAACTCGGCATCGAACTCCGGGGGCGCTGGTGAGCCCGGTCGGCGGTCACGAATTCGTTGGCCGCATGCGTCCGTCCCCCGGCGACGGCGCATGACCGCTGTCGCGGCTGGCCCAGGTGCACGAATTCGTTGACAGCATGCAGGAGGCCTCATCCATTCACCTGGAGGCGACGCCCTGCGACACAACCCTCTCCCGCAATGCTGTCCGCAAGTGGACATCCTGCTCCAAGCGGACGCGTCGTGTTACACTTTCATCTGAGGCTCCGACAACATGGACTGCATTTTATTCCGACATGGCATTGCCGTTGATTGGCGAGAGTGGCACAAGGAAGATGCTTCACGTCCCCTGACTGACAAGGGCATCAAGAAAACACGCAGCGCTGCAAGAGGCCTGGTTCGGCTTGGCGTCAGCCCTACGCAAATCCTTTGCAGCCCCTACCTCAGAACCCGGCAAACCGCGGATATTGTCAAGGAAACGCTGGGTTGTGCCGAACAACCTCAACCATGCGCCGAACTGCGGTCTGACGCATCTCCGGAAGATTTTCTCAACGCGCTGGCTTCGTTTTCCGAGGATGACTGCGTCCTCTGTGTCGGCCATGAACCGCATTTGGGACATACCGCCGGCACGATGCTGTTGGGCCAGTCCGTTGCAGGATTATCGTTCAAAAAAGCCGGAGCGTGCTGTATCCGGTTTCACGGAAAGCCCCGGCACGGGAACGGCGTGCTCCAATGGTGGCTGGAACCGGCTCAACTCAGGAAGCTGGCGAAACAGTGACCGCTTCGCTGTCCGCATGGTCGTGGACCGCTCTGCCGTTTGTCGAAAGACCCGGTTCCACTTGAACGGTAAAGGTGACCTCCCGTCCGAAGATTTTCTGGAATAGGTCCGCTCGCGATTGTGCGGTCCAGATTTCCAACTCCGAGTCGGCAAGCGCCTTCAGCTCGATCTTGACTTTTCGCCCGAGTGTGACGTTGACGGCCTGGATAATGGAAAAGTGACTGCGATCCAACCCATCCGCAATCCGTAATATCGCACTCAGCGTCTCCAGTATCCTTCGCCTGTTGGGTGACAGGACTTTATACGGCAGGTGGTCCGTTCCGGGTAACGCTCGGCGATGATAACGGGCCACGTTGGCGATCATTTCGATTTCATCGACCGTAAATCCGGCCAGATCGCTGTTCGTAATCAGATAATAACTGTGCTTATGGTGTTGGCGTGGATTAATGGCGTACCCCACGTCGTGAAGCAATGCGGCATATTCCAGACACTCGCGTTCCTCGTCAGCCATGCCGTGCAGGGATTGCAGTTGATCAAACAGCGACAAGGCCAACGTCGCGACGTGACGGGAATGCGTCTCGGGGTAATGGCAGCGTCTGGCCAAGGCCACGACGTTCCGCAATCGTATATTCGGAATTTCCTGCTCGATCAACAGGCCTGCCTGGTTCTTTTGGATAAAATCGTACACCAGGCCTTCGCGCATGGCTTTGTCGCTGATCGTGGCTTCCTTATGCCCGACGGCTTCGAGACACCGGCGAATCACTGACGTCGCCGCCAGCAGCGTATCCACCCGTCGCGGGTCCAGACCGGGGATGCCGAGCCGCGTTTCCACGTCGCTCGTCGCGAGCCGTTGCTCGACGGCACAAATTTCTTTCAGGGTAATGGTCGAGAGATTGATCTGGGGAATGGGAGCGCCGGTTCGTTCCAGATAAATGATTTCCGCCAGGTTCGACGCCATGCCGGAAGAAATCACGATTCGATCAAACTCAGGCTGACGAAATCGCTCCAAGGCCGCGTGCAGTTCCTTTGCGATCACGTCGTGCATGGCACGCAGTTTGGCCTTCGGAGGCGGCGCTTTGGTCAAGAACAGATCTTTCAGGCGTATGGCCCCGAGCTTGAGGCTCACGGCGTGTAACAGACGCTTTCGATTACCCGCGATGATTTCAACCGATCCCCCGCCCACGTCCACCAGGAGAGTCGGTTGGTCCGTCAAATCCATGCTCTGGCGAACACCCAGGTAAATGAGGCGGGCTTCTTCCTGACCCGTGATGACCTTGACGCGAACACCCGTGCTCTCGGACACCTCTTCGACAAATTGGCCGCTGTTTCGCGCTTCACGAACCGCGCTGGTCGCCGCCATCAGAATGCGATCAAACCCTTTGTTCCGTGCCAGGGTGGTCAGGTTTTTGAGGACTTCAACGCCCCGCGCCGTGGACTCCGCGGACAAACGTCGCTGACGAAACGTTCCATCGCCCAGACGGGTCATGTCCTTGAACCGGTCAAGAATCTTGTACGAGCCATCCGGTTCGGCTTCTGCCAGGACCATATGGATGGAATTGGTCCCAATGTCTATCACGGCAATCTTCGACATCGTGTCACCTTCCGTTACACTTCATTTCGCTCCCTCATATCCCGACTGCCCTCCCCTCACCCCAGCCTTCTCCCGCCAGGGGAGAGGGAACAAGGCTTTTCAACATGCGCTAGAAGTGCAGTAATGACACCAAACGTTCGACCAGCTCCGGGGCTCCGAACAGGACGTCGCGTTTGTTCTCCACGCGGGACGGACGAGTGACGACCATGCCGCCTGCCTCTTCAACCAGGACTTGGGTGGCCATGGCGTCCCATGGATTGAGTGCCGGATCGACCATGGCACCGACCGATCCGTTGATCACCAGCGTATGGCCGAAACAATCGGTATAGCCCCGAAGATACGGACACACGCCGGCCAATTGCCTGAACATTTCTTCGCAGCCCGCACTGATAAATTGGGCAATATCTCCCGTAGCAATGATACTCGTCTCCGGTTCTGCGTCATGGGAAACCGAAACAACCGCCCCGTTACAGACGCACCCCAACCCTCGAGCCGCACTATACGTCCTGTTCAGCACGGGCAAATGGATCACCCCGATGAGCGCCGTGCCGGTTTCCCTGTCTTCCAACGCCACAATCGTGCCGAACAAGGGAATCCGATTCACGAATGAGCGCGTGCCGTCGATGGGATCAATCAACCAGCGATAGCGCGTCTGGTTGCCTTTCTCTCCAAACTCTTCGCCCAGCACGTCAAAGCCCGCGGAGACCGGATCGCCCAGCAAGACGTTCCGAATCGTGTGTTCCGCTTCGCGGTCCGCAATGCTGACAGGGGAGCCGTCGCTTTTCCGTTCGACGCAAAGCGCACGATCCGTAAAATAGTCGAGAAGCATTCCAGCCGGCGTTTGTGCCGCGCGGACGGCAAGAGCCAGCAGATGTTTGAGTTCGGTGGCTTCCATTAGCTGCTCACGTTCCTCATTCTGACCCGGTTCACTGACGCTTCGCTAACCCGGCCCTTGTTCTCCTTCCCCCCCACCCTGCTCTCTCCCACGGGGGAGAGGATTCTAACGCGATAATTTAAGGAACTTATCCATTTAAGTTGACGGACTTTGCGTTTTCCCCCGCGCCGTATCGTTTGTATCCGCGATCTGCAGTTCTGCTCCAGGACGCCTCCTCTAGGTGGATCTAGGCATGGGAGTTCGACGATTCTGCCAAACGTTTTCTTTCGCTGCTCCATGCCTTCCCTCTTGTCGAGTTACATGGATAAATCCCTAATTTAACACCGGGACTGCGGCAATGTAACCATCAGATAACAAATTGTTCCGAAAAACCGGATACACGTACGTTCCAAATCCTAACGCCCTGCAGAATGGGCATCACAGGCAATGAAGGGGAGAATGTCTGCCCGGTGATCCCATGTGTCCTGCAGAACTCCTGTTTCTTGCCCCGGCCTCAGCTTCCTTCAGCACCCTGATGATCTGGGCTTCGCTGAATCGCTTCCGCTTCATGATGCGTCCTCCTGGAGTTGTGTACCAGAAAACTCACCCTCGAAGTGGACTGTTTTATGGAGGGAAAGTCACCACGAATCCGCAGAGAAGTGTCTCTCACCTTAAATTAGAGACATATTTATGTCTCACTTATGCCTCATTTATGTCTCACAAAAATGAGGCATGTCAAATCCGTGCATGAGAAATTTTCCAACCATTTGAAATAACATGGAAAATACTCGTCTCAGAATTTGGCATGTAATTTGAGTAAGTATGAGGTCGATGGGCAAAGGAGATACCCTATACGTTTCTGCACAGAATGATACAGGTAACTTTGCAGATGAGGCCGTCCATGTTAACAAGCTTGCTATAATTTTATTTGTTTTAGCATCTGTTTTAGCATCCAGTGTTGAATTAAGTTTTGCTGCTACCTCTTGTTTATCTATTCTTGATACACAAGAAAAAGTTTTGACTACTTCTGCTGATAAACCGTATGTGTTTAGCGGACAGTATTTGAGTATTCACCTCAAGGCGAATTGTAGCATTCCTAAAAAACCTGATAATAATCCTAAACCTAAAGCAGTTACAGAAGGAAAGCGAAACGGAGTGACCGTAGATAAAATAAAAATTGAATCTTCTGATGGCCGGACATTATTGTTTTTTATTGATGATTTTGCTTTTGAGCATGAAAATAGATACCAAACTGTTGCTTTTTCAAAACCTATTATCTTCCATAATGTTAGAAAAGATCTCAAAATTAAATTTTCGATCAATAAAAGTTATGTGGGAGAAAACGCTAATATATTGGATGAAATTATTTTTTATGCAAAATACGCAAAAATGGCGTCGAAGCCGGTAGCACCGAAGCCGGTAGTGCTGAGGCCGGATTTGACGATCTCAGGTGGCGGCGCGGTAACAGAAGGGACGGCGGCAAGCTTCACCGTCACGGCCAACCCGGCGCCAGTGTCGCCCCTGACGGTCAACCTCACCGTGGCGGACGCGGCGGGGAGCGACTTTGTGGCTGCGGGCAACGAGGGCAGCAAGACCGTGACTGTTCCAACCTCGGGCACGGCGACCTATACGGTTGCCACGAAGGGGGACAGTACGGACGAGCCCAGCGGCCCGGTGACGGTGACGATTGCCTCCGGCTCGGGCTACACCGTGGGTTCGCCGTCCTCGGCCGCGGTGAGGGTCAACGACGACGATAACACCGGCACCCCCCAAGACAAAACCAACGATAACGCCGGCACCCCCCAAGGCAACGGCGACGACACGGCGGAGCCGGAATTCATGTCGACGCGGTTCGCGTTCACACTGGCAGAAAACCTGGTGGGGCCGGCACCGGTGCTCACCTCCGGTGGGGCACCCGGGGTCGTACACGCGACGGGAGCCGGAGTCACGTACACGCTGACTGGGAGCGGCGCGGGGCTGTTCCGGGTCGATCCTCCAACGGGCACGGTAACCTACGTCGGCCCCGGCACGGCGACGGGCCACTACGAACTGACGGTGCGAGCCACCGACGCGTCAGGGCGCGTGGCAGAAGCCCCGGTGATTGTCGACGTGCTCAGCGCGGCTGCCGTAACGCGGCTGAACCGCGTACAGCGGACCGTGCTACCCGAGGCAGCACGGATGGCGGCGGGGAGCGCGTTCACCGCGGTGAGCGGGCGTCTTGAAGCAGGGCGACAGGCGACCCGGCTGCGGGTTGCCGGGCACGAGATGCTGACCGGAGCAGCAGGCGGCGCGGGGACGTTTGCGAACAGGGCCTGCGGGGCAGCGGACGGCTGCAACGAGGTTGGTGGCAAGACGCCGACGCGGGGGCCGAACACGCTCAATCTGACCCAAGTACTCACAGGCAGCGAATTCACCCTGCCGCTCTCGCCCAGCGGTGATGGCACAGCCGGTGGGCTTGCCCCGGTGCTGTGGGGCTCGGTCGATTGGACCGCGCTCTCGGGGAGCGGGACCGTGCCGGACTGGGACGGGGGCATGTTGAACGCTCATCTCGGAGCGGACGTCCGGCTGGCTCCGCACCTGCTTGCGGGCGTCGCACTATCGCACGCGCAAGGCACCTTCGACTGGACGGACCAAGGTGACGACCAGGCGGTGACGGGCACCTACACGAGCCGGCTGACGAGCCTAATGCCCTACCTGGGGTGGACGGCGCACGAACGCCTGGAGCTGTGGGCGGCCGCGACGCTCGGGCGCGGCGAGGTCACGCTGGCCGACGGGACGGCCGGCCAGTACGACAGCGCGGCGGCCGCATGGAGCGCGGGGGCCGGGATACGCGGCGCCCTGCTGGCGGACGGGCCGACGGCGCTGGCACTCAAGGGCGAGGCGTGGGTCTCGCAATGGGAGGCCGACGGCACCGGCCCGGTGGCGGGGGTGGACGTGGACGTGCAGCGGCTGCGCCTGGCGCTGGAAGGCCGGCATGCCTGGACCTTCGCCTCGGGGGCGGCCCTCGCCCCGTCGCTGGAGGTCGGGGTGCGCCATGACGGCGGCGCCGGGGAGACCGGGACAGGCCTTGAACTCGGCGGCGGCATCCACTGGAACGACCCGGCGCGGGGGCTGACGCTCCAGACCCGCGCCCGCACGCTGCTCGGCCGCGGCGGTTACCGGCAGTGGGGCGTCGCCGGCCAGGCACACTTCGACCCCGGGGCGGACGGCCTGGGGCTGACGCTGAACGTCGCACCGGGCTGGGGCGTGGCCGACAGCGGGGTGGCTCAACTATGGGACGAAGGCCTGACGGGACGGTCCGCTGCGATACTCCGCCCCGAGCCGCGGCTGGAGGCCGCACTGGGCTACGGCGTCATGGCGCTGGGCACCTTCGGCACGATCACGCCCTATGCCGGCCTGTCCCTCGCCGGGGCGCAGACCTGGCGCACGGGCGTACGGCTCACGGCCAGCTCCGGGCTCGACGCGCACCTTGAGACCACGTGGCGCGAGACCCTCGGCGGGGCGCCCGAGCACGGCGTCACGCTTCGGGCCCGGCTGCGCTTCTGACTCAAGGCGCGGCCGCGGTTGGTCACTTGCCTCAAGCGATGTTCGGCAATGGATGGGACAGCGAAGTGAAGGAGACTGTCATGACCGTGAATCCCTTTCTCGTACTGGTGGCAACGGGGGCGTTGCTTACAGCATGTGGTGGTGGTGGTGGCGGCGGCGGTTCGGCCTCTCCTCCGGTGCAGCCCCCTTCGATGCAGCCCTCTCCGCCACAGGTCGTTGGACCCCATGCCGTGCCCGCTACCCATTTGGAGATGACGGACAACGTGTTTACGGTCCGCGAACCGGGACGAGTCGCCGCGAGAGACCCAGAGTCCGAGGGTACGCAGCCTTATACCCGAACCCGGCGTGACGAGGTGGTGTGCGCAGGCGGCACGTCGTGCGTCTTCCCGTCAGGCCAGGACGGCGGACGGAACGCACATGATGGCGTCTGGCATCCGCGGAACAAAGAACGGGACGAGTCGATCGCGTTCCACCGGAACATCCTCTCGCAGGGAAGTGTTCGGACCGGGCAGGTCGGCGGCCTCCCGGCCTTCCGGGTCGATGTCTCCGAGAGGACCACCGAGGCCGAAGTCTACGGCGGGTGGGGCAACTGGAGTGCTTTTTACGCAGTGTGGGAGATCGACAGCCTCAACGCGCTCGACCTCACCTGGAGCGCCGCCTTCGGTGATCTCACTGGCGCACGGCCAACCGCGATGCAGGGCTCAGCCACATGGGGGGGGGCGATGGTCGGACGCACCCGCGTGGGCGGGGTCGAGGTCGAGGGCCGCTCGCGTCTCGTCTATGACTTCGCGGGCCACTCTCTGGACTTGACGCTGGTTGGGATCGCGCCCTCGGACCGGGCTGCCGCCCGTGGCCAGAGCTATGACGGTCCCGGCAGGTTCGCGTGGGAGAACCTGCCGGTCTCGACCAACGGGACGTTCGGCCTGCCGGCGAGCGGCAATGACCGCGCCGGCACCGACCTGCACTCCACGCTAGGCCAGGTGGAAGGCGCGTTCTACGGACCCACGGCCGGGGAGGCCGCGGGTGTGTTCGAGCGCGATGGCGTCGCCGGGGCCTTCGGCGCCCGCCGCGAGTAGAGCAGGGCGGGTCCGATCCGGCTCTTGGCACCATCGAGTCCTGGCCGGAACAACCTCCGGCATCATTCTTCCTGCACTATTCCTGCACGACTGACCCCGAGTACACGAGGGGCCACATATCCCTTGTTAGCCCAAAGCAGAAATGTCCCCTTTTCTGCAATTCAGAAATGTCCCCTTGGGCCTACTCTCTCAGGAGGCCGGCGGTAGTGTCAGGGGCGGACGCACCGGCAGGCGCCACGGATGGTCGGGGGCTGGTTTGTAGCGAGGTCGGCGGCGCTGGGCCTGTTGGATGGTGGCGAGCCGGAGCGCGAGCGTTTTCTCGGTTTCGACGGGAATCGGCGCTGGGCCCTCGGTGAGCAGGCGAGAGGGTAAGGCGCGGCCCTCATACAAGAGCTCGATCGAGCCGTCGAACGCCTCACAAACGGTGACCGTCGCCCCCCGCAGGCGGTAGCCCCGGCCTTGCCCCTGGAGCTGATACGTGCGGTTCTGGAATTGCACGGACAGGGTCTTGGAGATGATGCGGGGGTGCTGCAAGGCGAAGATGCGAGCCAGATCCTGCGGCGAATGCCGCACAGGGCGATGGACATCGACGGGCGAGGCCGGGGCCACGGCAAAGCGCCGGTTGTGGTCGGCCAAGAAGGTCGGCACCCAGGCATTGGCTGCAGCCAGCGTGGAGAGACCGTGGAGGCGCAGTTCTTTCACCAGGCGGTCTTGCAAGGTCTGGTGCGCCCGCTCGACGCGGCCTTTGGCCTGCGGGGTGTGCGCATGGATCGGCGCAATGTCCAGGGTCTCCAGGGCGCGGGAGAATTGGGTGCGCTCCCCTGCGCAGTCCTCCTGATTGACCCGGAAAATACTGTGTTGATCGGAATAGATCGCGACCGGGCGGCCATACTGGGCCAGGTAACTCTGCAAGGTTTCCATATACGCCTGGGTGGTTTCGGCGGGCACGAAGCGGAGGGCCATCAGCCGACTGGTGGCGTCGTCAATGAAGACCAGCAAGGTACAGGCGGGCGCCCGGCCCTCGAACCAGTCATGGGGGGAGCCGTCGATTGGGAGCAACTCCCCGACACAGGACCGGCGCGGGCGGCGGGGATGCACGCGGGGGGCGCGCCGGCGTTGGGGCTGCCACACGCCCGCCGTGATCAGCCACTGCCGGAGGGTTTCCACGGAGAAGGTGTAGCCATGCTGTTCCGTCAGCTTCTCATGCGCCAAGGTGGGTGCGAAGCCCGGGTACCGCGCGCGGACCACCGCCAACGCTTCCTCCCGCAGGGCCGCCGCGAAGGCATTTGGGGGCCGCTGGCCTCGCCGCCGCGACACCAACCCGGCCGGCCCCTGGGTCCGATACTGGCGCACGAGGCGCTTGACCTGACGCACACTCACGCCCAACTGCCGCGCCGCGGTGGCTTGCTGCCCGCGGGTTTCGATGGTCCGTTGAATCACGTGCAACCGCTCCACTTCTTTCTGACTCATCGTCAGCGCCTCCTTTGTCATCGCCCCTCCTCCTCTGGTGAAAAGGGGACATTTTAGCTTGGGACAAAGGGGACATGACAGCTTTGGGCTAACAGGGCCACATATCCCTTTGTCTTCCCTCAGCTCTCGTGTTATCCTGTTTTTCTCTCGTTCAATATTTCACGTGATGAAATACGTTCTTCGGCAAACACTGGAACGGGACGTCAAGCTTAAAACTGGCGCCCCATTTCGAGTCCCCCCTTTTCCGGTTCGGAGCCCTGTCTTCCCGAGACCACACTCTTCTCGGAGCGCCTCAAAACCAAAGTGATGTTCCCCAGAGAATGGACAAAACTCAAAAAGCGCGACCGCGAGGTCTTCGCCCTCTGACGTTCCTGAATTTACCGTCGGGTTACGCTACGCGAACACGTCAGGCGTGCATGACGAGGGAAGACCCATGACAATCGGTTCCGCTGAAACCAAATCCTCGACCACGGCTTCGACGTCGGACCTTGACGATCCCAAGCTGTATTTGAATCGTGAACTCAGTTGGCTCCAATTCAACGCTCGCGTGCTTGAGGAAGCGGAAGATCCGGAGAACCCGCTGTTGGAGCGGGTCAAGTTTCTGTCGATTTTTTCGAGCAACCTGGATGAGTTTTTCATGATCCGGATCTCGGGGTTGCGAGAACAATTGTCCGGTGGAGTGCGTGAAGGCCCTCCGGACGGCATGACCACCTCGGAACAATTGGCGGCCGTTCGGCAGGAAATTCTTTGTCAACTGGCCCGTTTTTCGGACTGCTGGCAGAACGATATCCTGCCGAAGCTTAACGCCCGAGACATTTACGTGCTGCGCTACGATCAACTGCAACCGAAGCAACAACACTTGCTCCGCAGGTATTTTTCCAAAGAAATTTTTCCGGCCCTCACTCCCTTGGCCTTCGACCCGTCCCATCCGTTCCCTCATATTTCCAACTTGAGTTTGAATCTGGCTGTCGTGGGGAAAGATCCTGAGCGAGGAGACTGTTTCGCCCGCGTGAAAATCCCCGATATCTTCCCGCGTCTCGTCCGTATCCCCAACGAAGACATGGTCGACGAATCTGATCAATTGGGCTTGCCCGACTCGGCCGCCGACAACTTCGTCTGGATTGAAGACGTGGTCACCGCCAATCTCGATTTCCTGTTCCCCGGAATCACCATTCACGCCGCCTACCTCTTTCGCGTCACGCGCGATGCCGATTTTGAAATAGAAGAAGACGAGGCGGCCGACCTCTTGGCGTCGATTGAAGAACAGGTGGACAATCGTCACTTCGGCTCGGTGATCCGGTTGGAAATCGACCAGGCGACGCCCGATCATATCAGGGAAATCCTGATCAGGAACCTCTCCCTGGCTCCGTACCAGGTCTACACGCAGGACCTGCCGCTGGGTCTGTCCAAGCTCATGGAACTCACGCGCATCGACCGGTCGGATTTGAAATTTGCACCGTTCGTTCCGGAGATCCCGGACTCCCTTAGCAAGAAGGAAAGCCTGTTCTCAATCATCCGGCGCGGTGACGTCGTGCTGTACCACCCCTATGACAGCTTTACCCCGGTCGTGGATTTCGTACGCGAGGCGGCGAGCGACCCCAACGTGCTGGCGATCAAACAGACCCTCTATCGAGTGGGAGCCAATTCCCCGATCGTCGAAGCGTTAATGGACGCGCGAGTGAACGGGAAACAGGTCGCGGTCCTGCTTGAACTCAAGGCGCGCTTCGATGAAGAGAACAACATCGAATGGGCGCGGAAACTGGAAGATGAAGGCATCCACGTGGTCTACGGCGTCTTTGGGTTGAAGACTCACGCCAAGATGTGCATGGTCATCAGGCGCGACGAGGACAGCATCCGGCGGTACGTCCACCTCGGCACGGGCAACTACAACCCCGTGACGAGCCGGATGTATACCGACCTCAGTTTCTTGACGTGTGACCCGGCCATGGGGGCGGACGTGGCCGATCTCTTCAACGCGTTAACCGGTTACTCCCGCAAGAATTCCTACGCCAAACTGCTCGTCGCGCCCCAATTGATGCGAGACCAAATTCTGGAGCGGATTGAGCGCGAGGCACAACGGCACAAGGAAAAGGGAGACGGATACCTGGCGTTCAAGATGAACGCGCTCGTGGATACCCAATGCATTCAAGCGCTCTATCGGGCGTCTCAGGCCGGCGTCACAATCGACCTTCAAGTGCGAGGGGTCTGCGGACTTCGTCCCGGGATTCCCGGAATCAGTGAAACCATCACCGTGACCTCGGTCGTCGGACGATTCCTGGAACACGCGCGGCTCTATTATTTTCGGAACGGCGGGAAGGAAGAACTCTTTCTCGGAAGCGCCGACCTCATGCCCCGTAACCTGGATCGACGCGTGGAACTCCTGTTCCCGATCGAATCTCCGCACCTTCGGAAGGTCCTGGTCGACGACCTCCTGCAAGTGGCGCTTCACGATAACGTCAAGGCCCGCCAACTGCTGTCGAACGGGGATTATACCCGTCTTCAACTCGAGCCCAAGCATGCGCCTCTCAGCTCCCAGGACTGGTTCCTGGACAATTGGAAAAGCCGCGGCACGGGTGCCTTGTAACGGCCTTGCCTCGCTTCTCGCCATCTTTCAACATTGCCGGACACCATGATCGTTGTGCCAGGGACCTGCTCGCCGAATCAATAAATGTGCAGTTTGGTGCTATTTTGCATACATATTACATTAAATCAGTGACACTTCAATGAATTTTCGATGAAAATTGAGTACTTTCTGAACATTGAGGCTTGTCTGTTATCCCCGATTCCTCCTTCTGTCACCCTTGTAGATGTTCAGTCATTCCTGTATGTGTTCACTCATTCGTTGACAAGATTCATTGATTTGTTTTGGGGTTTGGCCTCCCAACGCCTGATGGGGGCGCACCTCATTGTAGTACAGCAAATATTGCTCCAATTCGTCCCGAAACTCTGCTAACGAGGCAAACGTGGTCCCATCGATCAGGTCGTCGTTCAACGTCTGCCAGAACCGTTCCACCTTCCCGTTCGTCTGCGGCCGATACGGTCGGGTCTACCGATGCGTGATCCCCAACTCCAGCAACATGCGTTCAAACGGATGCGTGGCCGGCTGGGTGGGGGCCGCGAACTCCGAGCCATTGTCCGTTAAGACCTCGGCAAACTGCAGCTGGTAGCGTTGGTGCAGCAGATTCAAACTCTTCAGGGCACTAAACATCACCGTCAGGCTCTTCAGATCGGTCACCACCTCGGCCCAGGCCAGCCGGGGACAGGCGTCGATGCCACACACCAGATAATACCGCGTGGGATCGGTCGCAATCAGATCCTTACTCAAGTGATGGCAGTCCCAATGCCCTAATTCGCCCGCTTTCTGCTTCACGATCCGGCGTTTCTCCTGTTTCAATTTGGGCGTTAACCGGTTCAGCCCATGCCGTTGCAGCATCCGATAGACCGTACTCGGTGAGGGCGTCAGGCGCTTCAGTTGGGGGGCCAGGAGTTGGCAAATCTCATAGCGGTTGACGCCCTGCTCCCGGTGCCGGAGGCCTTGTTGCTCAATATACCCGTAGCCCCGCCGACTTTTCCACTTCGGGCCGCGGCGCTGGGGCAGCAAGGCAGGTTCCGCGCCACTCTGCAGAAACCGGTGGTAATACTTTAAGAACGTCTGCCGGTGAGTCTGATGAAACCGGTAGAAATCCGCGACAAAGCGGAACTTGGGGTGCCGTTTCTGCTTGACCAACTCGTACTCCTAGATGAGAAATTTCCACTTCCGGACGTAATTCCGATAGAGCGTCTTGTCCTCCGTATTTTTGCGCATGGGTTCGCCTCCAGATGACAGGGTGGGTGATTCCTGTATTCTGTCAACGAATTAGTGAACTTTTACAATCCCTTCGTCCTCACTCCGTGACGCTCAGGACAGGCGTTGACACATTTCACTGCCTCCTTCCGTCATCCTTGCGCACGCGAGGATCCAGGGTTGTTTTTCTTCACAAAGGCATGAAACGACAAAGACCCTGGATCCCCGATCTGAGCCGGGGATGACAGACTGGTCCATTCCGGAAGGCTATCCCGAGTCCCTTCGCCAACTGGTGGACCTATCCCCGCTCCCTCAAAATGAATGCCCACGCCTGAACGGTTCCATCGCACCCTCCACGAAACTGTCTCGTTGATGATCATGAGACGCTGAAATGTGACAATCTGCCCGCCTTTACCCGAAAATTGACCAACTGGTTGCGGGCTGACCATACCGCCTTGCCTCATCACCGCCTCGGTCACCACTCTCCGGGACCATTCCCGATTCACCACCAACCAAGAACGTCGGAGACACGCGTCTGGGCCCTGTTTCAGGTGACCGTAGCGGCTCTTATCCAACAAAGAGGAATAGACCTATTGTACGGCAGATCGCCAATCAATAAAGAGGCGTTTCTGACCATTTTCCTCCGGCATGTCCGGATCGCATGGCCTCTCTATTCCTCTCTAAATACAGAATGATTGTTCCGTTATTGTTTGGAATGTGCGTTCTAGATAACAGGTATTGACAATTAAATTAAATTGCCTATATTTCATCAAGATGTTGATCGTGATAGGCGTGTCATCGGTTCTGCCCGGTACGGCAGAACAGTCAACCGGCAACGCCGGAAATTACTTCCGAATCTGCGCACGGGGCACTTGAGGAAGACAACAGGTTTCCCTCGGCTGCCACCTGTAAAACGTGCCATGAGGATCATTACCGTGAAGCGTCTAAAGAATGAGACATTTGAATGAGACATTTTATTGTCTCAACACAAAAAAACGGCATGCCAATACCCGGCAAAAGTGAACCTTGCGCGGGCGGGCACGGAGGGCGACCGGCTGTAGGGACAGGCCCCTGTGCCTGTCCTGGCTTGCGGCTGGCACGGGGGGCGACCAGCCAGGTGCAGACGGCGACGCTGGAGCTGCCGGTGGCACTCGGTCCGAATGACAACACAACGACCGGCTTTGACTATTCACCAAAATGAGCGGTGGCGCGTGACGCGCAACGACGGCGTCACCACTGTAACGAAGACGCTTTAGGAGGTTCCCATTGGTTCTTAACAAGCTTGCTGTAATTTTATGTGTTTTAGCATCTGTTTTAGCATCTGGTGTTGAATTAAGTTTTGCTGCTACCTCTTGTTTATCTATTCTTGATACACAAGAAAAAGTTTTGACGACTTCGGCTGATAACCCGTATGTGTTTAGCGGACCGAATTTGAATATTCACCTCAAGGCGAATTGTAGCATTCCTAAAAAACCCAACAATAATCCTAAACCTAAAGCAGTTACACAAGGAAATCGAAATGGAGTGACCGTAGATAAAATAAAAATTGAATATTCTGATGGCCGGACATTATTGTTTTTTATTGATGATTTTGCTTTTGAGTATGAAGATAGATACCAAACTGCTGCTTTTTCAAAACCTATGATCTTCCATAATGTTAGAAAAGATCTCAAAATTAAATTCTCGATCAATAAAAGTTATGTGGGAGAAAACGCTAATATACTAGATGAAATTATTTTTTATGCAAAATACGCAAAAACAGCGTCGAGGCCGGTAGTGCTGAGGCCGGATTTGGCGATCTCAGGTGGCGGCGCGGTAACAGAAGGGACGGCGGCAAGCTTCACCGTCACGGCCAGCCCGGCGCCGAGGTCGCCCCTGACGGTCAACCTCACCGTGGCGGACGCGGCGGGGAGCGACTTTGTGGCTGCGGGCAACGAGGGCAGCAAGACCGTGACTGTTCCAGCCTCGGGCACGGCGACCTATACGGTTGCCACGGAGGGGGACAGTACGGACGAGCCCAGCGGCCCGGTGACGGTGACGATTGCCTCCGGCTCGGGCTACAGCGTCACCGCCGCGTCCGGCTCAGCCGGCGTGGCGGTGACGGACGACGATGCGACGGCGGTGACGCTGTCAGCGCCCGCGGGCGATGTCGCCGAGGGCGACGGGCGTAAGACGCTGACGCTGACCCTCGGGCGGGCGCTGGTGGCGGGCGAGCGCCTCATCGTCCCGCTCACCCTGGGCGGCGCAGCAGCGCTTGGGAGCGACTACACGCTTGCCGCCCCTGACTCGACGCCACAGGGGGTGAGCTATGCCCACCTCGGGAGCACCGACGTGGCGCACCCGCCGGCGGTGACCTTCACCGGTCCCTCGGCGACGGCGGCGACGGTCATCGTGGCGGCCGGGGCTGATGCGGTGGACGAGGGGGCGGGCGAGCAGGTGACGGTGGTGCCCGGCACGCTCGCGGCGACCGGTCTCGGGGGCGGCGCGAGCGGCGGCGGCAGCGTGGCGTTCGCCATCGTGGAGCCGGCGCCGACCCCGACGGGTGTGGCCCCGGCGCTGCTTGCGGAGGTGAAGGGGCACATCGCGCACTTCACCGCGCGGAACCACCCGGCCGGCATCCGCGACTGGACCCTGATCCTGGACCGGCTGGAAGGCCGGACCGGCATGAGCGACGAAGCCATTGCCGCGTGGCTGGCGCGTGCGCGCCTGCATGACTGGCAGGACGGCATCGTGACGCTACCGAAGGTGCAGGCGGCGCTGGCCGCGCTGCAGGCGGTGCCGCAGCAGCAGCCCGTGATCCTGCCCGAGGTGAGCGTGGCGGCGGGCGCGTCGCCGGTAACCGAGGGCGGCGATGCGGTCTTCACGCTCTCGGCGAGCCCGACCCCGGCATCGCCGCTTGCGGTGACCGTGAGTGTGGCAGCCGATGGCGACTACGGCATCACCGGCGGGAGCCGGACGGTCACGATCCCGCCGACGGGCAGCTTCACGCTGACGCTGGCGACGACCGGCGATACTACGGACGAGCCGGACGGCTCGGTGACGGTGACGGTGAACGACGGCGACGGCTACACGGTGGGTGCCTCCGCGTCGGGCACGGTGTCCATCGAGGACGACGACCTGCCGCCGCCGACCCCGACGGGTGTGGCCCCGGCGCTGCTTGCGGAAGTGAAGGGGCATATCGCGGACTTCAAGGCGCGCAACCACGGGGCCGGCATCCGCGACTGGACCCTGGTCCTGGACCGGCTGGAGGGCCGGACCGGCATGAGCGACGAGGACATCGCGGCGTGGCTGGCGCGTTCGCGCCTGCATGGCTGGCAGGACGGCATCCAGACGCTACCGAAGGTGCAGGCGGCGCTGGCCGCGCTGGAGGCGGCGCCCGAACCGCAGCAGCAGCCCGTGACCCTGCCAACGGTCACGGTCGCGGCCGACGCGGCGCCGGTGACCGAAGGCGGCGACGCGACCTTCACCTTCACGGCGAGCCCGCTCCCGACATCGCCGCTTGCGGTGGCCGTGAGTGTGGCAGCCGATGGCGACTACGGCATCGACGGCGGGAGCCGGACGGTCACGATACCGCCAACGGGCAGCTTCACGCTGACGCTGGCAACGACCGGTGATACTACGGACGAGCCGGACGGCTCGGTCACGGTGACGGTGAACGACGGTGCCGGCTACACGGTGGGCTCCTCCGCGTCGGGAACGGTCTCGGTGCAGGACGACGACCTGCCGCCGCCTGCGGTATCGATCACGGCGGCTGCGGCGTCGGTGACGGAGGGCGGCGCGGCATCGTTCACGGTGAGCGCCGACCGCGCGCCGGATGCGGACCTCACGGTGACGCTCGCGATCTCGGAGGCCACGGGCGGCGACCACGTGGCGGCGGACGACGAGGGCTCACGGAGCGTGACGATTGCGACGGGCGAGACCGAGGCGGTCTTCTCCGTCGCCACGGTGGACGATGCGGTGGACGAGCCGGACGGCTCGGTCACGGTGACGCTGGCGGCGGGCGATGGCTACACGGTCTCGCCCTCGCCGGGCGATGCGGCCACGATGGCCGTGTCGGACAACGACGCGGCGGGGGGGCCGGTGCTCTCGGTGGCCGACGCGACGGTGAAGGAAGGCGACCAGGCCTCGCTGATGGAGTTCACGGTCCGGCTGTCGGCGCCTGCGGCGAAGCGGGTACGGGTACGGGCGTCCACCCGGGTTTCGACCCCGGTGTCGGCGCGGCCGAAGGAGGACTACTGGCCGCTACGGTCCGATCTGGTGACGTTCTATCCGGGCGAGACCGAGAAGGCGACGTGGGTGTACATCTACAACGACAGCCATGACGAGGACCCGGAGACCTTCGAGGTGGTGCTGTCGGCTGCCGACGGCGCGACGATCGGCGACGGGGTCGCGGTGGGGACCATTGTGAACAACGACCCGATGCCGGCGGCGTGGCTGGCGCGCTTCGGCCGCACGGTCGCGCAGCAGGCGCTGGACGGCATTGCGGGCCGGCTGGCAGCCCCCCGCACGCCGGGGGCGCAGGGCACCCTCGCCGGGCAGCCCTTCACCCTCCGGTCGCGGGGCGGGGACAACACCGTCCCGGGCGCCCGGGCGCCCGGGACGTCCCTCCTGGCGGGGCTTGCCGCGCAGATGCTCCCCACCCTGACCACCCACGGGGGGGCCGGGGCGAGCATACCGGCCGGCTTCGCCCCCGGGGACCAGGGGCGGGCTGGGTTCGGCGGGCCGGCCGCCCGCACACTGACCCTGCGGAACGTCCTGCTGGGCAGCAGCTTCACGGCCACGGGCCAGCCGGATGCCCACGGCGGGAGCTTCGCCGTCTGGGGCCGCGCGGCCCAGGCGACGTTCGAGGGCCGGGAGGGCACCTTCGCGCTCGACGGCGAGACCACCACGGCCATGCTGGGCACGGACTACGCCCAGGACCGCTGGCTGCTCGGCGTCACCCTGCTCCAGAGTCTGGGCACGGGCGGCTATGATGATCGCGACGCCACGCCCGCGGAGACCTGCGCCGACTTGCCCGCGGCGATGGCCGCGGCAATGCCGCCTGGGGTGTGCAACGGGGCGGTACGGCAAGGAGCCGGCTCGGTCGAGAGCACCTTGACCGCGGCCGTCCCCTATGCAGCGTTCCAGGCGTCGGAGCGCCTGAAACTCTGGGGAGCGGCGGGCTACGGGGCCGGGGAAGTAACGCTCGCGCCGGAGACCGGGGGGACCTTGAAGACGGATATCGCGTGGACCATGGCGGAACTCGGCTTACGGGGCACGGTGCTCGCGCCCCCTCCAACGGGCCACGGCCCGACCTTGGCGGTGACCTCGGATGCCTTGTGGGCCCGGACTACCTCGGAAAAGGTCCAGAATGGGCTGGCGGCCTCGAATTCGGCTGTGACCCGGCTACGGCTCGGGCTGGAGGGCCAGTGGGCGGTGGTGTTGGAGACCTTGGGGCAGCTCACCCCGACCTTGGCGGTGGGGGCCCGCCATGACGGGGGGGATGCCGAGACCGGCTTCGGGGTGGAACTCGGCGGCGGGCTGGCGTGGCACGCCCCCCGGGTCGGCCTGGCGCTGAATCTCGAGGGGCGCACGCTACTCACCCACCGGGACGAGGCCTTCAAAGATCAGGGCGTAGCCGCCGCCTTTACCTTCGATCCCGACCCCACCACCCCCCGGGGGCCGTCATTGACGGTGCGGCAGGATTGGGGAGGCCAAGCGACCGGTGGGGTGGACGCGCTGTTCGCAGCGGACCCGCTGACGCAGCGCCCGGGCACCACGGCCACCCAGAGCCGCTGGGCGGCGGAGGCGGCCTGGGGCTTCCCGGCCTTTGGCGGGCGCTTCACCGGCAGCCCCCATGTGGGCGTGGGGCTGGCCCCGGGTACCCGGGACTACCGGCTCGGCTGGCGCCTGGTGCCGGCCACGCCGGCGGCGGCCCTCTCGCTCGATCTCCAGGCGACGCGCCGGGAACTCGACGCGGCCCAGCCGGAACACACGGTCGGGCTCGAGCTCTCGACCCAGTGGTGAGGGTATGTGTTCACTCATTCGTTGACACGTTTCCCGCTTCCTTTTGTGCCCCACTGCCCCGCCTTTGGAAGACAACCCCCTCAATCCCCCTGTATAGACCGGGGACATCATTAACGGGTGTTCGGGGACATGGTTGACACATGGTGAGTTATTCCGCGGACTGCTGCAAATCAAGCTCGCGGATATATTGATGACAAAAATAGACCCGCCACCGACCCTCTTGGGTGGTCGGCCGCAGGGCGACGGGGTAGCCGCGCAAGGCTTTGGGCACGCGGAAGGGGTGCCCGCGAAACGAGATGGCGCCTTATGTCTTGCACGCGCCGGACGTGAGCGTCCGGGCCATAGTCAATGGGCGGGAGGGCCTCGGGAAACGGGCGAGGACTGGAGGTATAGCGGATGGCCGGGGCCGCGAAGGCTAACGCTTCGTGCGGGCGGTCTAAGTTATCGTGCTCGCGCCAGCGGTCAAAGTGCTGTTGGCCGTGAGGCAGATCGCGAAAGGTGCGCTGGTGGCGGAGTTCGGTTTTGAGGGTCCGATGGAAGCGTTCATCTTTGCCCAAGGTTTGGGGGTGGGCGGGGCGGGCATGCGTGAGGCCAATGCCCAAGCGAATGAGCCAGACGGTCACGGGCGTGAAAGGGCTGCGGGTGAGCGGCGCGCCCCAGGGCGGGCCATTATCCATCAGCATGCGGGCAGGCAAGCCATAGCGGCGGAACGTCTGGGTCAAGTGGGTTTGGACGGTGACGCCCTGTTCATTGGGACAGGCGTGGAGGCAGAGGGCGAAGCGGGAGCAGTCGTCCAGCACGGTCAGGGGATGGCACCGGCCGGCGGCCAGGGGGAAATGGCCTTTAAAATCCATTTGCCATAAGGCATTGGGGGTGGGCTGCTCGAAGCGCTGCCACGCCCGCTTGGGGGCTGCCGCGACGTGAGGGAGCCAGGCGGCGCGGCGCAGGATCGCGGTGATGGTACTCGGCGCGGGGACGGTGGGATAGCCCAAGGCCTGGAGCCGGGCGTGCAGTTTGCGGCCGCTCCACGTGGGGTGCTGGGTGCGCAATGCGAGGACCGCCGCCTCAAGAGCCGTGGGAGTGCGCTGAGGCATCTGGTGCGGCCGGCGGGAGCGATCGGCGGGGCCGGCCGCAGCCTAGCGGGCCAACCATTTATAGGCGGTCGGGGGACTGATCCCGAACCGGCGGCAGAGGGCCCGCAGGGAGGTTCCTGGCTGCTGGGCGAACAGCATGCATTCGTGACGTTGAGACATGGTCGACACCTCTTTCCAAGGCATGGCGCTCCGCCTTTTGGGGTGAAGCCATGCAGCTTAAAGTGTTAACCATCTCTCCGAACAGGTGTTACCCATGTCCCCGGTCTATACAATAAGGGGGGGAAGGGAGGTTCGGTAGGGGCGGACCGGAGCTTGCCCTGAGCAAAGCGAACGAGTGTCCGCCCTCCCTTCTTGTGGGCAGAGCCTCATTCTGTCAACGAATTGCTGAACATTTACAATCCCCAATCCGGGATTCCCCATGTCTTCTTCTGTCATCCTTGCGTACGCGAGGATCCAGAGTTGTTGTTCTTCACAAAGGAATGAAAAAACAAAGACTCTGGATCGGGAATTATCAAGAATAGTTGACAGCCTTATATCAGGTAGACTCCTATTCATCGGGAATACTACAGAAAAGGGGTCAGCCATGGCAAAGAAGGTGAAAGCAAAAACGATAGGAGTATTAGAGTTCAATAAGCTGTTTCCGAACGAAGAGGCAGCGGTGCACTACTTTGAAACGATCCGATGGGGACAGACGCCGACCTGTCCACGATGCCACCAGTCGGACCGGGTGGGTCCTGGGCAGAAGAAGTATCAGCGCCGGTGCGGACATTGCCGGAAATATTTTTCAGCCAAAACCGGCACCGTCATGGAAGCCAGTAACAAGCCGATTCAGATGTGGGTGCTCGCTATGTATTTTCTCGTGACGGCGCGGAAAGGCATTTCGTCCTTGCAATTGCCCAAGGAATTGTCCACGAGCCAACAGACCGCCTGGTTTCTTTTGCACCGGATTCGGGAAGCCTGTGGCTCTGAACTGGAAGCCTTATCCGGCCAGGTCGAAATTGATGAAACCTATTTGAGCGGCAAGGATAAGAACCGGCACGAGTCCAAAAAGCAGAAAGCCGGTCGCGGGACGGCAGGAAAACAAGCTGTCTTCGGCATGAGAGAACGCGGTGGACCCGTCAAGGCGACGCCGGTAGACCGGACGGATCGGGCAAGCTTGATTCCCATGATTCAGGGTGTGGTCGAAGCGGGGTCTACGTTGTACACGGATGACCACGGGGCATATCGTCACGTTGAAGATTTGGGGTATGACCATCACGCCGTCAATCATTCAGCGAAACAATACGTGGGGGAGCAATGCTGATTGTGTGTTGTTCTACGCTAAAAGTTCTCGAACCAAGCTTAATCCGCTGATTATTAAAGACTTTACCGAGGACGAAATTGCACAGCGGTTCCCGCGAGTTGACGAACGTGGAGAACGCTATAACACCAAGAAAACGGCTTGGCGCTTTCCTTCTATGGGCATTCGTCCAAACTTGTGTTATTCGTTCTATGGTATTACCCCTCCCTATCCGTCGGGGTGGCGGTTGCGAAAGGAGCGAATGGAAGAAGAATACCGAAAAGGAAATATTGTGATTAAGAACGGAATTCTAGAGCGACGTTCTTACCTGAGGGATTATCGTGGTGTTTCACCTGGAAACGTTTGGACGGATACGGAATTACTTCTTGGAGCCCACTCAACGGAACGGGTTGGTTATCCTACCCAAAAGCCCATCGCGCTCTTGGAACGGATTATCCAAGCCTCATCAAATCCAAGCGACGTAATTCTTGACCCCTTTTGTGGTTGCGCCACGGCGTGTTTGGCTGCGGAGAAACATGGCAGACAATGGGTGGGGATTGATGTTTCTCCCAAAGCTTTTGACTTAATAAAAATTAGAATGCGTAAAGAGTTGGGTTTGTTTGGTCATGTTAATCATCGGACCGACATTCCTCAGCGCACGGATCAAGGGCCGGTGGTCTCCTACAAGACCCACAAGCACACCTTGTTCGGCAAGCAAGAAGGGGTCTGTAACGGCTGCCGTCATTCGTTCCAGTTTCGGAACTTCACCATTGACCACGTAGTCCCACAAGCCAAAGGTGGTACGGATCATCTAGACAACCTCCAGCTCCTCTGTGGGGCCTGTAATTCGATGAAGGGGGCAGGCACCCAAGAAGCCTTGATTGCCAAGCTCAAACAGGAAGGGATTCGGTAAATGACCCCGTCTATCAAACAGGCCCTGGACCGGATGCTGAAAGCCTTAGCGACCTATCAGCCCCCGGCGAAGACGAAGGCGGGGAAGAAGACAGTAGCCAAGAAGCCGAAGAAATACTAGCGTCAACTATTCTTGATAATTCCCAAAATAATACACCAAGGCTTTTCTATCGTGATTGACCAAAAATCTTTCATGTTCCCCTTTAACTTGTGTAATTCCGACCTACTCGCTTTCCTTCTCTTTCGTAGCCGCGCCATTCATGAGGGACGGCACGGGGGCCGTCCCCTACCTGCCGCTATGACCCTCTCCTCACTTCCTGCATTAAGCGGGAAATAGGGAGAGGGCTGAGTTAGGGGGAAAATCGGTCAGCCTTCTTGCGGGGGGACGGTGTGGCGGATGATTTTGCCTTCCACCATGTAGACCACCAATTCCGCGACGTTCGTCGCGTGGTCGGCAATTCGCTCGATGTACTTTGAAATAAAGGAGAGCCGGATGGCCCGGCTGGTCGTCTTGGGACTCTCGATCATGAAGGACAGGAGTTCCCGGAACAATTGTTCCGTCAGATTGTCGACGAAATCATCATCCTGAATGACTTTCCTGGCCAACGCCGAATCCATTTTGACAAAGGAATCCAACGATTCCTTGACCATGATACGGGCACGCTCGGCCATGTGAGGAATGTCGATATAGGGTTTCAGTTGGGGCTCATCATTGAGTTCGATCGCTCGCTCGCAGATATTTTCCGCCAAGTCGCTCATTCGCTCCAATTCGGAAGAAATCTTCATGGCAGTCGTCACAAAGCGCAAGTCTTTGGCGACCGGCTGATACCGGACCAACGCGGCGAGAGACATTTCGTCGATTTCCACGTCCAACGTATTCACGTGATGATCGTTCTCGATGACCCGTTGCGCCAGGGCTTCATCACGTTCGATCAACGCGGTCAGGGCGTTCCTGATCTGCTCTTCAACCAGCGTGCCCATCATGAGAATTTTGCTTTTGAGCTTCTCAAATTCTTCTTCGAAGTGACGTTCCATATGTTTTCATGTCCTCTTCGAAACCGCGCCCATCACCCGAACCGCCCGGTGACGTAATCTTCGGTCCGGCTGTCCGATGGATTGCTAAAGATGGTTTTGGTATCGGCGTATTCGATCAACTCCCCCATGAGAAAAAAACCCGTCAGGTCGGAGATACGCGCGGCCTGTTGCATGTTATGCGTGACGATCACCACGGTGAGTTGCTCTTTCAGGGAATGCAACAGTTCTTCGATCTTGGCGGTCGAGATGGGATCAAGCGCCGAGCAGGGTTCATCCATCAGCAGAACTTCGGGGTTGACGGCCAACGCCCGCGCGATACACAAGCGTTGTTGTTGCCCGCCGGACAGGCTGAGCGCGCTGTGATGCAACCGATCCTTGACTTCTTCCCAGAGGCCCGCGCCCTGGAGGCTCTTTTCGACAATGCCGTCCAGCACGGCACGACGCCGGACGCCCTGGAGTTGCGGCCCATACACGACGTTTTGGTAAATCGACTTGGGAAACGGATTTATTTTCTGGAAGACCATGCCGACCCTGGTCCGCAGGTCGGTCACGTCTACCGAGGGATCGTAGATGTCCGTACCGTCAAGACAAATCCTGCCGATGAGTCGTGCCCCTTCAACCAGGTCGTTCAGCCGGTTGAAACACCGCAACAACGTCGATTTCCCGCAACCGGACGGGCCGATAAAGGCCGTGACCTGGTGCGTCGGGACGGTCAGGGCGACTTTGAACAGCGCCTGTTTCTCGCCGTAAAAGAAGTCGGTATCCTCGACCGTGAGCTTGTGTTCGTTGTCTTGAGAACGTTCAGAAGAAGCCATGGTTGGTTCCGCCGTCTGCGTGTGTCGAACAGCAGTTTGATGGGGTTGTGATAACGTGTCAATACGTGAACTCATGAGACCGAAACCTGTTGAACCTTACACCGCCGACGCCTTGAATTTTTTCTGCATGTAATTGCGAAGGGCCACGGCGCTGAGATTCAGACCAATGACCACCATCACCAGGATCAGGGTGGTGACGTACACCATCGGCTTCGCCGCTTCCACGTTCGGGGACTGAAAGCCCACGTCGAAGATATGGAAGCCCAGATGCATGAATTTGCGCTCAAAGTGCAGAAACGGGAAATGGTGGTCCAAGGGAAGCGCCGGCGCCAATTTGACGACCCCGGTCAACATCAACGGAGCCACTTCACCCGTAGCGCGTGCCACCGCCAGAATCAGTCCCGTCAAAATACCCGGCAGGGCGCAGGGAAGAATCACGCGAAGCATGCTTTCAAATTTGGTGGCGCCCAACGCCAGGGATCCTTCACGGTATTCGCGTGGGACGGCTGACAGCCCTTCTTCCGTGGATACGATCACCACCGGAACCGTCAACAAGGCCAAGGTGAACGACGCCCACAGAATGCCACCCGTGCCAAACGTCGGAGTCGGCAAGGCTTCCGGGTAGAACAGGTTGTCAATGGTCCCGCCGACCGCGTAGACAAAGAACCCCAACCCAAACACGCCAAACACGATCGACGGCACGCCGGCCAGATTATTCACGGCAATGCGGATCACCCGAACGACCAGCCCTTGTCGCGCGTATTCCCGCAAATAGAACGCAGCCAGCACGCCGAACGGTACCACCGCCACGCTCATGATCAACACCATCATGACGGTGCCGAAAATCGCCGGGAAAATGCCCCCTTCCGTATTGGCTTCCCGTGGTTCTTCACTCAGCACGGACCAGAAATTCACGAAATATCTGAGGATTTTCTCGAGGAAGCCCATGTCATTGGGACGAAAGGCTTTTACAATCTGACCGACCGGAAGGCGTTTCTCCCGGCCGTTCGTCTCGACGAGAAGCACGGCATACTCGTCGAGTTGGTGGCTCAACGTCCGAAGGGTCTCAACGTGCTGCCGGTATCGGGTTTCTAACTGTCTGGTGACGGCTTGCAGTTCAGCCACCTCCGGGGCATCACTTTCACCACGTAATGCCAACTCCCGGAGTCTCAAACGGGTTCCTTCGATTTCAAAATTAATGTCGCCGATGACGTCTCGTTGCAGGTGTTCGATCTCCTCATGCAGGTCATTGGCCTGCTCGATCAACGGCTGTAACGCCGTCCATCCGTCCTGATTGCCCGTGGCGACCACGTCTTCACCGCGCGAGATTTCTCGAATCCGGCCATAAAAATTCCCCCATTCCCTGCGTTCAAACGCTGCCACGTCTTTCGGGGAGTCCGCCGACGCAATGTGCTCGGCATCCACCCAACGGAAATCCAGACCATAGAGATCACGATTCCCGACTTTCAGCCTCACCCGCGTTTTCCCTTCGGGAAATTCCGGCGTCTGCGAATACGGGATGACTTCTTCGCCTTTCAATTCTCCGAGCACGCGCGTGCCGTCTTTGAGCGTCATTTCCACAAGGGCATGGGGCCAGAAAAACCCGAGGCCATTGATCATGATCAGGAGAAGAACGCCGCCGACCAGGAGCAGCGAAGCCGCGACCGCCGTACCGCAAAACCACACGAACAGTGTCCCTGAGTCGAAGAATTTCTTGATCCTGGCGTGCATGGGATCACTTAAAATTGGCTGTACCGCGCTCGCAGCCGCTGCCGGACAATTTCCGCGAGCGTGTTGACGATGGACGTGAACACGAACAACAGCAGGCCGGCCAGAAACAGTAACCGGTACAGCGTACCCCCATGCGGGGCTTCGGGCATTTCCACGGCAATGTTTGCCGACAAGGTTCGGAACCCATTGAAGAGGTTCATGTCCATCACCGGGGTGTTACCCGTCGCCATCAGCACGATCATGGTTTCTCCCACAACCCGCCCCAACCCGATCATAAGCGCAGAAAACACTCCGGGACTGGCCGAGATGATGACCAATTTCGTCAGGGTCTGCCACGGTGTGGCCCCGAGGGCCAATGATCCGGCGATCAGGTGGGGCGGCACGTTGCTCAGCGAATCCTCGCTGATGCTGAAAATCGTGGGAATCACGGCCATGCCCATGGCAAAGGCAATGACCAACGCGTTTCGCTGGTCGTACGCCAACCCGAACGTCGACTGCAACCAATGTTTATAGTTTGAATCGAAAAGCCAGGATTCGATCTGGTGATTCAACTGGAGACAGAACCACACCGTCCCGGCGAGGACCAGCAGGAACACCGCCAATTCCGTCACGTTGCCGGAAGTCCCCTTGAAACGCGAAGGAAGAAATTGCCAACCGACGCAGACCACGACGACCGCCAGCGGAATCAGGAGAAACATGGCCGCCACCGCAGGAAAGATCTTTTCCAACAACGGCGCGAACCACAACCCGGCCAGGAATCCCAGGACGACCGTGGGGAAAGCCGCCATAATCTCCACGACGGGTTTGACCACGGCGCGAATATTGGGACGCATGAACATCGCGGTATAGATCGCCCCCAGCACGGCGAGAGGCGTGGCCAGCAACATGGCGTAGATCGTCCCTTTCAGCGTGCCAAACATGATCGGCCACAAGCCGAATTTCGGCTCGAACTCGTCGGACCCACCGGTTGATTGCCAAATATGGAGGGACTCTTGGTACCCCTCATACAGCACGGGAAAAAACAAGGACGAGAACGTGGATTCGGGATGTTCGTTCTCAATGTCATAGGTGATCAGCCGTCCTGAACCATCGAGCACTAATGCGCCGTCGGTCTTCGGTGCAAACATCGCAGCCAGGATCGCGGTCCCGTTTCCCGGAATTCGGATGAGCGTCTGACCGGACGTCGAATGGTGCAGCGCCACGCCGCCGGAGACGTCGGCCGTGAGAAAGCCTTTATCCCGAAGCGACGGGGAAATGGTGGTGACGGCCCCGTCATGGGGAGAAACGTCCCGAATTTTTTCAAGCCGGGGATCACCGCCGACGTCCGGATCGATCACGGACATCCAAACGGCGACCGTCCCCTGTTCCGTGCCGACCACGATGGACCGGTCGCCGATCAGATAGGAAAGGGCGGTGATGGACGTCCCGGCGGAATAGATCCCCATCAGCCTCGGACTCCGGATATCCCGGACGTCCCAGTAGAATAACCTGCCGTCTTTCGTGCCCCCCAACAGGGTTTCCCCCAAGTCATCCAGGACCAGCACGGACAGCGTGTCCACGCCGTCATCAGCGATCTCAGCCTGAAGAAGTTCTGATTCCGTTTCGAGCGCAAACAGCCCACCTGCCTCCGATTCCTGCACCTTCGTGAGGAACAACCGTCCTGAGTCGGTCAACACGGCGGCGATGGGGCCACTGTCCGTCTCCCGGTAGGCAAGTCGCACAATGGAGAAACCGTCCGGGGCCGCCTCAAACGGCTCACCCGCCGTCACCACCGGTTCGATGTGTCTGACGCCGTCTTCGAACGTCACTCGAAACGTGACGGAGAAAGGAATGACCCGGCCGATGTGCGTGCCAAGCCCATAGACGTGTTCTCTCCCGGGAGAGCGGGCCAGCGCGGTAATTTCCCCTTTCTCGAAAACCGGCACGGACTCAAGGCGTATCGGATTCCCGGCAGGAAACGCATAGAACGAAATGTCTCCATTGCGAAGCACGTATCCTACTTCCATGTATTCATCGATTCCCACACTGACGTGTGGCGGATCCTGCGGCACCTCACCCGACGTGTCGATGGATATGGAAGTCTCTTCACTCCATGAAGCGGTATAGAATAATGGAGCGACTTCGATAAACAGATAGGCAAAAATGCCGAAGATGCTGAAAATGGTCGCCCATCCTCCAAGGGTGACGACTCCCCTTGCGCCATGGTCCAACCAACGCCGCATGGTTCGGGAACGCAATTTCGCAAGGAACGACGGCGCAGGAGGGGAAGCCATCGTCGCCTGATTCGCCGTGGGATCAACCGGTTTCATGAGTCAGTGATGATGAGGGAGGCATGGACAAGCAAACAACAAAGCCATATCCCCAAACCGAGGCTGTGCGGGGCATGGCTTTGTGGTTCTCGATAGTCGTACGCTTCGGCTTTCAAGTCAAGACGGCCGGTTCTTACATTTCACCCAACTTCTTGGCGATCAGGGCTTGCGGCAATGGGAAATAGCCGTCCTTGATGACGATATGCTGCCCGGCTTGGCTGTACACGTATTTCAGGAATTCCGCGACCAAGGGCGGCAACGGCTTTCCCGGAGCTTTATTCACGTACAGGTAGAGAAACCGCGCCAACGGATACTTGCCGGCGGAAGCATTGGCAAACGTCGGTTCAAAGCACCCGTCGCCGCTTTTGGCCGACAACGGAATCACCCGGACACCCGAGGTCCGGTACCCGATGCCACTGTATCCCAGACCGCCGCGATCCTCTGTCACGCCCTGCACCACGGAAGCCGAACCGGGTTGTTCCTTGACCTCATCCTTATAATCGCCTTTCTTCAACACTTTTTTCTTGAAGAACCCATAAGTCCCCGAAGCTGAATTTCGACCGTACAGGCTGACTCTCGTGCTCTTCCAGTTCCCATCAAGCCCTGCCTTCTCCCAGGTGTCGATATTCACGGAGTGCCCGCGCCTCCGGGTCTTTGAAAAGGCGGCATCCACTTCTTCCATGCTCATACATTTCACGGGATTGTCTTTATTGACGTACACGGCCAGCGCATCAACGGCCACGGGGAAATTCGTGGCTTTATACCCGAATTTCGCCTCGAACTTGTCCATCTCTTTCGCTTTCATTTGCCTGGACATCGGACCGAGTTGAGCCGTCCCTTCAATCAACGCCGGTGGAGCCGTGCTGGAGCCTTTCCCTTCGATCTGAATCTTCACGTTGGGATATTCTTTTCTGAACCCCTCGGCCCACAAAGTCATGAGATTATTGAGGGTGTCGGACCCAATGCTGTTCAGGTTCCCGGAGACACCACTCACCTGCGTGTAATCTTTCCAATCCGGGTCCACCATGGAATCGGAGGCGGCCCAACTGTGGACGGTACTGCCCAGACCCACTGTCAGAACAATGAAACTCAGGGAGACAATCCCCTTGCTGAAAAATCGACGTGTGGCGTTTGCCAATACGAACCGTCTCATAATGTCATATCCCTCTTTCTGAGAAATGTCAGTGATGTGTCATTCCCTGAAGCGTGCTTACTCTAAAAGCCGTATGTGTCCCCAGCGTAAAAAACAGGTTACGAAATGGTTAAAAGCATCCCTGATGGCGGGAGTAAGCCTTCCGGCTCTTGTACGGTCACATCAGGTTCCCCGGGAATCGACGAAGACACTACACGAAGAGCGTATTACAGCGACATTCCAGCATTATCATTCCGAAGCTTGCCTTGAACGAAGTGAAGGACCTAGCGCCTGTCCTGAGCGTTCTTCGACTTCGCTGGCGCTACGCTCAGAACGAACGGGGATGCGAAGGCGAAGGAAGCGTAACGGAGTGAAGTCGAAGGGAATGAGTGAACACAGACAGGGATGACGGCAGGGAAAAGAGGGGAACAAGCCCCATCACTGTTTATCCGGCCCCATGCGGAAATGGAAATAATCCACGGGTTGCGGCGGGGCCGTGAACGCGGCTTGGAGAATGCTCCGGTCGTAGCCCAACTCTTCCAATTGACCGGCCGCCTTCATGACCTCTTCTTCCGCGAGGTAGGCCACGGCATCCGGGACGCCTTGCCTGGCTTGTCGTGCCAGCAGTTGCTCCAATTCCCGGCGCGCCTCCTCAGGAATCCCGGATGGCAGGGGTAAGTCGATGGTGCGTTCATAGGGACTGGTATACCCGGCATTCAGGGCCTCGACGGTCTTCATGAGCAACCGGTCTATTTGCCATGGTGCGTCCTGCGGCAGGTTCGGATGAGAGGCCAGCACGTCCATGAGACTCATCACGTTGATACCGAGACTTCTTCCGACAAATTCTTTTTGCGGTTCGATCGTGACCCGCCCGCCGCCGACCTGTTTGGCGACGTCCTCCAACAGCGCCAGGTTGACCATAAAACTGAATTGCCCGCCTACCAGGTTGTAGCAGGGTTTTTCCGGATCATTGAGCACGGCCTCGTCTGCGGTGCCGGCATCGAAGCTGCTGAACCCGAGCGCGTTCGGGGCCAACAGCCGATGCGCTTCCCTGAGGGAGACCGCCGCACCGGCGTTCACGGGTATCAGCAGTTCTTCATCGAAGAGTTTGAGGAAATCCGTAAACAAACGACGGAACGGCACGTCCTTGGCTTCGATCTTGTGATACTCGCGTTCCCAGAGGATGTCTTCCAGAAAAGCCGGGAGCGGTTTGAGCGCTGCGACGTTGACTTCATCAAACGCCTGTACCAAGCCCGGCCAATCGGGATAGTCGATGAGTCGCGTTTCCTTCAAATTGGGCCGGATGTGTTCTTCCATGACGTCACCGGCCTTGCGCAGCAGAAGTTTGGTCGGCAACTCGCTCCACAGTTCGTTGCAGAAAATCCGGTCGACCGACCCGTCGGCATACGACTGCAGGTCCGGCACCGTGGCCCGGACGAATTGCACGCGGTCCCCGTGTTTGGCCAACTCCGCATTCGCCCTGGCACCGTCAAGCACCGTCTCCGAGGCGTCGATGAGCACGTACTGCATGCGCGGGTACAGCGTGGCGTCGCGGTCCAGGGCCTTGACGTGATCGAGAAAGCACGCGGCCAAATTGCCGTTGCCGCAGCCCCACTCCATGATGGTGAGCGGATCGGTTCCTTTTTCGGGATCGGTCCTTCGACGTTGCGCTTCCGTTCCTTCTTCGACTTCGCTGTCGCTACGCTCAGAACGAACGGGTGGAGATAATCCGTGCATCTTGAGCGTAGGGCGAACCACGCCCGGAGTCGAAGGGTCAGGACTGGCCTTTTGGCGTTTCGTGGCCCGTTGCACGTAATCCGCGGCCAAGGCGTACCCCAGGCGATAATCCGCCGCCGCAAAGGTCTGATAGAACTCTCGCACACGGTCACCACGCAGGCCATAGAACACGGCATTCATGTGCCGTTGCCAGACGTCGATCGGCGCAAAATCCCCCAATAGTTGAGGTAACGCTTCTTCGTTTTCAGCGACGTGCTCAGCCATATGATCACCCAATCTCATCTGTTAATGAATCAGGACCTTGCGAAAGGAAGGTGATTCTAACAAAGGCCTTTTTCGCCTCGCAAGGCAATGCCTTGGCCTGCTATAGTTTGACGGTGCTGTTACAAATGCAAAAAGACAAAAATAAAGACTGGATCCCCGATCAAGCCGGGGATGGCAGATAAGGAGAAGCAGATTCCTCGCTTCGCTCGGAATGGACACTTGGAGGAAGACGTGAGCAGGCATGGCCCTGTCGCCGGACGACGACGTCGTCGTTCCAGCATGCCAATTTGTCTTCTCGGCTTCATGCTCTTCTTCCTGGGCTTGCCGGGTCACGGCTGGGCGCAGGACGGAGTGCCGACGCCTTTCACTCCCGACGACCTTCAACACGGCTTTTTCCAGTTCGACACCATGCCCACTGCTCCGGAGGACGTGGCTTCCGAGCCAATGGACTATTACAAGAACCCCGCCCTGGACCTGTCCGATTTCACTGATGCGATACCGGGCGGACTGTTGCGTCATATCACCCTGGCGGAAAGCTTTGAAGAAGACCTGGATCTCCGTCGTGGCCACCGCTATTACCCCATCCGTCCTACCAAAGAATTTTCAGCCGGTGCGCTGGCGATCCACGTCGTGTTTCGCGTGTTCAAGCATTATAGCGCGTATGAGATCATCGGGCGCTTGTTCCCGGAGAACGTCCCGGGATTGTCAGGAAACACTTTCTCCGACGAAGAAAGTGCCTATCTGGCCTTGGAAGATGAAAGCGGGTATCTCAAGTTTTTCCCGCCGTCACCGGCAGGCTGGACTCCAGGACAGTACCGCATTGACATCTTTGTGGGATATGAGGCCAATGAGATCACGCGCATGGGCACCCTGCGTTTCACGGTGACGCCGCAAGCTTGAGTTCTCGTATGATGCACTCTTCACCACCCTGGCTCTCCATGGTGATCCCCATCAAGGATGAACGGGACAACCTTCAGCCGTTGACCACTCAACTGATAAACGTCCTGGGAAGCCTGGAGCCGTCACGCGGAGCGCCGTTTGAAATTGTGTACGTGGACGACGGCAGCACTGACGGCAGTTCCGCCTTGTTGGATGAGATTGGCAGACGAACCCCTGAAGTCCGGGTGCTCCACTTTGACCGAAACCACGGACAAACCGCGGCGTTCGCCGCGGGCTTTCGCCATGCGCGCGGGGCATTGATTGCCACGTTGGACGGCGATCTGCAATATGATCCCGCGGACATTACCCTGCTGCTGCCGTTGATCGCGGACTACGACCTCGTGTGCGGGCGTCGCCGGCAGCGGCTCGATACGTTGATCCGGCGTCTCTCGTCACGTCTCGCGTACCTGGCCCGCAACGCCGTCCTCCGCGACGGTATTCACGACTCCGGTTGTTCCTTGAAAGTCTTCCGGCGCGCGGTCGTCGAACGCATTCCCCTGTTTCACAACATGCACCGGTTTTTCCCCGCCCTGGCCAGGATGCACGGGTTTTCCGTGACCGAAGTACCCGTTCAACATTTCCCGCGAGCCCATGGGCGTTCCAAATACGGAGTCGGGAATCGCCTCTTCGCCGGCCTGTACGATCTCATGGCCGTCCGATGGATGCAAACGCGCTGCTTTCATTACACTATCGTCAATGAGCCGGTCGATTCTTCCGACGCGCCTCCGAAATGATAAATGTTCACTCACCACTCCAACAACCCTTTCACCCTTTGTCCTGACCCATGAGTGAACTTCTTTCCGGCATCAGCACCTACTTTGCCAACCTGACGACCACGGAAGGCATCTGGCTGGGCATCGGCTTTTTCGGACAGGCCCTGTTCTTTTCCCGTTGGTTGGTCCAGTGGATCGCGTCAGAACGGAAAGCGGAGAGTCAAATCCCGGTGGCGTTTTGGTACATGAGTCTGTCCGGCAGCCTGATCGTGCTGGCGTATGCCATCCATCGCCACGACCCGGTGTTCATTATCGGACAGGGAACAGGTACGGTGGTGTACCTGCGGAATTTGATGCTGATCTATAAGCAGCGAAAGCGCGCGACCCGTGCCTGATTCCTCCACGGTCGAATCGCAACCGTTTTCCACGCGTACCCTCCACCTGGCGTTTCTGCTCGTCTGCGGGTGTCTGCTGCTCCTGCTCGGTCTGGCCGACGTGGGATTGACCGACCGGGACGAAGGCAGCAATGCCGGCGCCGCGCGTGAAATGCTTGAAACCGGAGATTGGATTTCTCCCACGCTCAATTATGAACCGCGCTACGCCAAACCGGCGGGGACGTACTGGATCACCGCCGGACTCTATGCCCTGTTCGGCGTGAACGACTTCACGGCCCGGCTGCAATCGGCCATCTTCGGCCTTGCGCTGCTCGTTCTGCAGTACCTCTTTCTGCATCGCCTGCTGGGACCGGCTCTGGCGTTTTGTGGTTCGCTCGTTCTCCTGTTGAACGTGGAATTCGTCGGCATTCACCGCATGGTTCTGACCGACCCGGCCCTGGTGTTTTTCACCACGCTGGCCGCCTACGGCTTCTGGCTGGGCTTTTGCGACTCCAATCGAAACCCGCAATTCCTGTGGATGTTTTATCTTGGCATGGCGCTGGGCACGCTGGCCAAAGGACCGGTGGGCATTCTCATTCCCTTGTTGGGCGTCGTGCCGTACCTGACGCTCACCCGGCAATGGAAACGCTATTTCGCGGAAGGCCGGCCGCTACCCGGCTGGACCCTCTGCGTGCTCATTGCCGCGCCCTGGTATCTGGTGATGCTCTCCATCCACGGCGCGGACTATGTTGTCGCGGCCCAAGCCAATACCACCGGCCGCTTTGCGAACCCCATGGAAGGGCACGGCGGCACGCTTCTGTTTTATGTCCCCGTTCTCCTGCTCGGGTTTTTCCCGTGGAGCGGTTTGCTCCCGGCCGCCCTCTGGCAATCGATCAAGGAGTGGAAGGCCTTTCGGACGGGCACGACCGACCCGCGTGGCGAAGACGGCCTGTTGCTGTTCTGCGCCCTGTGGGTCTCCGGGATTTTTCTCTTCTTCACGCTTTCTGCCACCCGGCTTCCCCACTACGTCCTCCCCTTGTATCCGCCGGCCGCCCTGCTGGTGGCCGTGCTCTGGGCCCGTTTCCTGGACAACGCCTGGCCCACCGGCCTGACCGTCTCGACGCGCATTGTCCTCGTGACCGGGTATCTGTTCAGCATTGCGCTGGGTTCCGTGCCGCTCATCTATGCCAACGTACAAGACCAAATCGCCGTAGACTTTCCAGCCGCGGCAAAGATCGGCGTGGGCGTCACGCCGATCGTGTTGGGTGTCCTCGTCTTCCTGGGGGTGGCGATCTTTCGTCACCTGGTTCGTGGGGAAGCCCGCCGTCAGCAGGCATTTTGGGTGTTGTCGGGGATGATGGGGCTGTTTCTTCTTGTCGTGATTCTGTTTGCCCTGCCGCGCTTTGGGAAATATTTCGTCAACCCGCCTCAGGAATTGGCCACGATCGCCGGATTCAACCTTGGGCCTCAGGACACGCTTATTCACTATGGGCGCAAGCTGCCGTCGTTAACGTTTTATGCCGAACGGAAAGTGCAATTCATCAATCCGGGCGACCATAAGAAATTTTTCCCACATTTGAAAAAGGATGGCCGTGTCATGGTCATTCTGCCGGCCAACCTTCGTGAGCATCTACCCCACCCCGTTGACTCTTTTACGCCGATTCTCCAGCGATTTGGGTTTTTACTCCTGTCTCGCGACCCGATGGTCGAAAGCGTACCGGAGGGTCAGAGTAAATGAAGCCGCTACGGCATTAGGCCGTGGAGACCCTGTAACGTCACCAGGCCGATGACCAAGGCGCTCGTGAGCCATACCTCGCGCAGCCACCCCGAGGACTTGGCTGCTTGGTGGTCCGTTTGATGGTTCAACCACCAAGCGATACAGGCCAGGAGTGTCGCCCCAAAGATCCACAACGCCTGCGTGCTGGCCGCCAGACCCAGCGCGATCACGCTATTGGCCAATAGCGTTCGATGCCCGGTCCCGCTCCCCTGCCAGGCCATTCTCCACCGGGCGGCGATTCCTGACCCGAACAACAGCAGCCCGGCCCAGAACGTACCGTTCGCCACTCCATCGGAGGCCGGATGACTGAAGATGCTCCAGAACAAGGCGCAACCGCCAATCAGCAACGGAAGGGTCAGCGGCAACGCCTGCACCGCGTTCTCTTGCCAGTCCTTGAGCGCGCGCGCCCATACGTAGCCGATCAGGAAACCCAGCACAGCCCCGCCCAACACGTCGGTGGGGAAATGGGAACCGCCTGCCACCCGGGCCATCCCAACGAAGAGGGCCCCGCCGTACCAGAGCCCCCTCCATTCGGGGAAATAACGCGCCAGCACCGCTGCCACGGAAAAGGACGCCGCGGCATGGCCGGACGGAAACGCGTCAAGCCCTCCCTGCCACGACGGGCCATATTCAAAGACGTCCTGATGTGTCCACCGCGGGCGGGGCCGTCCTATGAGGTGCTTGAAGATTTGGACAGCGAGTCCGGTCAGAGCATGCGCCAGAATCCCGTCGATCCCGGCCTGTTGCCACACCTTGTTCTTCCGGAGATACCCGACGCTCCACAGCCCGATGCACAGGAGCACCAACGTGAGACCGTCCCCCAGCCGGTTGCCGAGGTAGGCCAAGCGTGACACAAACGGGTCGTGCAAGGCCCGGAGCAATAACACGGTCTGAAAATCGAATTGGGAAAGCTGATACAGGCAGAAGAGAATAATGCCGCCGGAGAGGAACACCACACTGAAGGCTTTGATTCGGGACACGAGATCGCTCGCTGCTGGTTGAACGCACCGTCGCGTCGAATGTTATCACAAGATAGAGGGGTTCGCAGAGTTTCGGCCCCGCACGTCAAGGTCCTTTTGGTTTCGGCAGAGGGCAAAAACGCTGGATCCCGGGATTAGATCCGCCGCCTTCATCTGAACAGGACGAGTAAACTTAAAGAGAGGGAATTCTAAAAGGTTCCATAGGTTGATGGGCTGCTTCGCTAGAAACCGAGGGCAAGGCTAACAACTGCGGGGGAGAGAACTATCCTTCCATGACGAACGGTCAGGGAACTAAAGGCTGGAAATCTTCGTTGCTCATCGGTTCATGCGTCACCCAGCAGCCGCTCATTTCAATCAAGACACGCTGCTTCGACGGGGCGGGTTGGGGATTCACCCGCACGACGTGCGCTGAATATTGTGGGGATTCGACCATCGCTGTAACCAAATCTGCTACGAGATACCGCGGCGCCCACCCGATCATCTGGTAGTCCCTCGTCTGAATTTGCACCGCAAATTTGGTCGCCGGATTGGTTAACTCCAGCGCGACATACAGTTCGTCGTCTTTGGTCAGGGTGTCAATCCGCTTTTGAGCTGATTCATTGACGTGCCGCCAGCCATGCAGAAAGAAACGGCAGGTAAAACTTCCATCTTCGCGCTTCGCGAGTTTCGGGAAGACCTCGTACGCGTCCGTGACCCGGGAACCGCCATTCACGGAAAGAATCTCCATCGGGCCTGCGGTTTCCAGAAGGTCCAGGTTTTTCAGGTAGTCCGTACGGTCTGACCTTCCCTGAGCAATGACACGGTTCCTGAACAGCGGAAAAAGCTCTGAGGACTGATAATCTTCCAATAGGCTTGGGAAATCCAATAGCGGTGGAAATTTCGCCTCTTTTTGTGCTCTTGTAGCACCACCAGTATAGCGAAAGCGATAGAGCGGATGCTCAACGTCAGCATCCAGCCGACCCACCGGAAACCATTGACGGTTTTGTTTGTCCTGCCAGGCTAGAAACAACGTTTTCGCGCTCATTGTAAAAGCTCCTGTAATCGTTCACGATTATAGCACATCAATGCGATCGCAAACTCACGGGCCACGGGGGTCATCCAATCACTGGGCACGCCGTTTACACAATCACTTATTGAGTTTTTAGACAATCGTTCGAGCTTCATCAATGCTGGATGGAAAAGATCCGGATAGTGGGGAGTCGCCCTTCGCACCAGTTTCAGCGGGCTAGGACCGCGACGCCCATCATCCAACCAGTAAATCGCACCACGACCTTTTTCAGCATAGTCGCCTACACGATTCTCTGCAAGGAGGCTACTACGGCGCTCGTCTAGGAGTTCCCGTCCTAATGAAGAGGCATGATCGAATGACGGCGCGACGACACCCCGCCAGTTTTCGCCCACACGCTTCCGAAGTATGCCCCAATTCTCGTGATGACGATCCGTGTTACCAATCAAGGCGTCCAGAACCAAGTATTCGGCAATGCGAACCTTCGACTTTCTTGCAGCTTCGGGCTCTATAAAAACATTGTTCATTACCTGCCAGATATTCAACAGGGTATGACTCGATTGATGAAATTTCTTTTCAGGATCGTAACCATGGACCACGCCTTCCAGTAACTGATTGCCATGTACCAATTCCTGACCGACTCGTACGAACGACTCCGTCACCGATCCTCGCTCGCCTGAAAACACTGCCAATTCCACCTTCGCATGTTGAACTCCTAGTAACCTCGCAACCTCAGCAGCAATCTTCTCCGCCCAGTGCTGTCCTGTGTCTGGTTGAGGATATTTGAAAAGCCAGTTTGTCCCCTGTTCTTCCGATAGAGTTCCCTGTGATTTTGCAACCGCAGTAGCAATCTTCTCCGCCCAGTGTTGCCCTGTATCTGGTTGGGCATACTTGAGCAACCCAGCAACGTCTTCCTCCGGTCGGTTGTACCAGAATTTGTCCTTGCTTCCCATTTCCTCCGGCTCAAGGACCCATTTCGGCTCCACTTCAAGGATGCGATATGTATCAGGCATAGCGTCAATACCTTGGAGTCGGATTCACACTTCCATCTCTGTTTTCATCAGGCGTGCTCGTATAGGCTCTCCAGCCTGAAACCTTCATTGTCGCAGGCAACGACCTTCCCTCCAATTTAGGTTCAAGACGGGCGTGAGAGATTGGTGACATTATAGTCGTCGTGGTGGCTGGGGGGGAAGTGAATGGGATGGGGGCGCTATAAAGAGACGTTTATGGACCAATAAGCGGACATTTACGGGCGTATAGAGACGCTGGGTTTTCGCAAAGAAAGAGAAAAGCTCCAGATCCCCGATCACGTCGAGTATGGCAGAAGGAAGAGGTGTTCTCGGGATTTCACGCGCGCGACGAGGTCCTTTTGTTTCGGCAAAAGGACCCAAAACCATTGGCCCTGGCGCGAGTACAACTACAGAGAGGCCACCAAAAATCAGGGGACCCACTCGGCGAGGAAGACGTTGTATTCACCTGGTGCTTTGGCGTGGCGGTCGGAGATCCAGACCAGCCGTTTGCCGTCGGGAGAGAACATGGGAAAGCTGTTGAAGTGTCCTTCAACGGTGATTTGTTCCAAGCCCGTACCGTCGTCGTTCACAAGATAGAGATGAAACGATGGCCGGCCCTTCGACAAGCTCAGGGCAGGCTCTTTGGCTTCTGCGGCCGGACGCCCGCTCGATGTGAACATGATCCGGCGGCCGTCCGGATGGAAAAACGGCGCGAAGTTGGAGGCGCCGTTTTTAGTCACCTGCCGTTTACCCGACCCGTCGGCGTTCATCACGAACAATTGAAGATTGCTCGTCTCCATCAGGTTCCGTCCCAGTAATTCCTGGTAGGCTGCATGTTCCTCCGGCGTGCCGGGATGCTGCGCCCGGTACACGATCCGCTTGCTGTCCGGGGAGTAGAACGCCCCACCGTCGTAGCCCACGTCGTCGGTGAGCCGCTTGAGACCGGTTCCGTCGATGTTCATCGAATACAGGTCGATATCACCGTCCCTCACCGACGTGAACACGATTTTTTTCCCATTCGGCGAGACGGTGGCTTCGGCGTCGTATCCCGGCGAAAACGTGAGACGATGGAGTTCGCGGCCATCCAAGCGCACGGAATAGATTTCATAGTCATCCAGGGCCCAGCGATATTTGGGGCCCCGCTTGGGCTTGGGCGGGCACTCCAATCCGGCCATATGCGTCGAGGAATACAGGATCCGCCGGCCGCCGGGGAAAAAGTACCCGCAGGTCGCGGCACCGTATCCCGTACTTACCCGGTGAACGTTTTCACCGTCCAAATCCATGACGTACATCTGATAGCAATCCCCGAGCGTTTGACTGGCCGGATCTTTGGTGGACTGAAAAATCAAGCGCGACCCATCAAAGGAAAAATAGGCTTCGGCATTTTTGCCGGACGTGGTCAGTTGCCGGACGTTGCGTAAATGCCGTTCGACCTTGCCGGAACCTGGCGATTCGTCGGCACGGGCCGGTATTCCTGCGGCCATGATCAGACCGGACAGCGCCACCACGCCCATGACCAGCCACGTCCTGATTGTTTTCATCGGTTGATTCGGCATAGTGCCCTCACCCCGGCCCTCTCCCGGAGAGAGAGGGTGAAAAAAGACAAAAAGCAAAGACACTGGATCCCCGATCGGGCCTGTCCTCGACGTTTGTAATCGGGGATCGGGGATAACAGAAGGAGATAAAGCAGATTCCGGATGCTGTTGATTCTTTTCATACCAATCACCAAAAACTATTCGTGTTCACGTAACGCGACGGTCAGGTCATCCATTGGTGGATCGAACGAGCCGCGCGCCGTGACCTTGCTGTTTTCAAACACAAGGTAACTATCCCATCCATAAAAAAACAACAACCGGGAAAGCCCGTTTATGGCCTGTGGGGAGAAGCCGAAGAAGACCGTGCCCACGTGTCCGGGATGGTCGGGATTGGCGCAAGTGACCAGTACGGCCGTGAGGTCTCCCGAGTATGGAGTCCCTTGAATCGTCACGCCTTGTTCTTGCAGCCGGACCCGCGGTCCGCACCACCCGAGGATCTTGCCGGTCCATGGATTGGTGCGGGGATGGCCCAAGGCCAAGACCGACTGTGGCCCGATCCTGACGGTCCGTTCATCCAACCACACCGTGTCGTCGTTCTGCGAGCGGATCCGGTCAAGCGCCGGCTGCAAGCCCCGTTGCTCACGTTCCGGCGTGGTCGAAGCCAACAGGACGGCTCGACGAGCGTCCGTCACCCATCCATTCAGCATCGGGCTCATGGCTTGGCGATCCAACCCACGAAAGGTCTCAAATTCCGGATCGAGTTGCACCCGCATGGGCTGGACCGGAACCCACAAGGCCATGGTTTGTTCGTTTTCCCGAAGGTCCACGAAGGTGCGATACTCTTCCCCCTGTTCCAACTGCACCACCACGGGAACGCGCAATCGGTAGGCCGTCCCGTTTTGCGTCACCGTCAGGGAGACCCAGTAACCCATGCGGGCATCGCGTTCGACGTGCGCTTGAACGATCCGGGGGTGCGGCGCTCCTTTGCCGTGCAACCATTGCTTGAAGAACCATGACAATTCCTTTCCGGACGTGTCTTCAAACACGTGCCGGACCTGAGGCCAATCGGCGTATTCGCCCGAATATCCGGCTATTAACACACGAATCGCCTTGAAAAAAGCCGGGTCCCCGAGTTCGCGCCGCAACATGTGAAACATCATGGCGGTCTTCTGGTATCCGATCGCATTATCCACGCGGTTCTCTTTATGATGAAAGTTCACCACCGGATAGTCGTCGGCCGGCTGCACGTACAAGTTGTATTCCATGATCATCCGTTTGCGATGCGCACGCCCCTTGTCTTCACCCTCCATTCGTTCGTCGTAATAATAGTTGGTGAGGTAGGTCGTCAGCCCCTCCACCCAATTGCCCGTTTCAAAATGATTGTGCACCGAGTTCCCCAACCAGGAATGCACGACTTCATGCCCCAGGGAATAGGGTTGGGTATAGCCCCGTTTCATGATTCGGCTGCCCAACAACGTGAAGGACGGCAAGCCAATACCGCTGGGAAAGAAATTTTCCACAACCGCAAACTTGGGAAAAGGATACGGACCCAGTAATTTCGTGTACCACTCGAGATAGTGCGCCGTGGCGTCCACGTACTGATCCGCGACGCGCGCGTCCTCGGGAAAGACGTACGCCGCGATTTCGATTCCATTCCATTCAGATGCCCGTTTCACGAACCGGTTTGCCGCCAGTGTCAGGGCTTCGGTTCGGGCGCGCACGTTCCATTCGGACGTTGCCGTCGTCTCGCTCTTCGTAAACGACACTTCCTGCCCATGTGTGACCGCTCTCCAGCCGGCCGGTACGGTCGCTGTCACGCGAAACGTTGCGAGCGACCCGCGCACGTGAGGATACCAGGAGGTTTCCGACGTCAAATAGACACCCTCTTCACCGATGTATCCCAGGGTTCTGTCCGGCCGCACGAACCGCAGGCCCGGCGAAGCCGTGGGCGCATCCTGGATACGACCACGATACGCGATGTGCACGCTGGTTTCAGCGGACGTGGAAGACGGCTCCGGGAGATGAATGTCAATAGTACGCGTCCATCCGGAGGCATCCTGTTTGTTGTTGGCTGAGGACAAGTTCTCTTCCCAAAACGGTAATGGGCCGTTCGACAAAACAATTTCTTCGATTTCCAAATCCGGGTTCAATTGCACGTGGAGGACCTGCCCGGTCGCCGAATGACCGGTTAATCGAAGCGTATCGCGGGCTATGATCGTGTGTGTCTCGGGCCGGAGTTCGACCTGCAAATCGTGATGCCGAACGGTGACGCCCGCGGCCTGTACGGGCAGGCTCATGAGCAGACTGATGCCCCCGGCTATCATCGTCACGCCCGGCCTCATGAAGGGTGAACCTCCAGGAGGGCCTCGGCAAAGGCTTGAGCGCGAAAATCCTGCAAGTCTTCTTCCTGTTCGCCGATGCCGATCAAACGAACCGGAATGGCCAATTCTTCGGCAATCGCCACCACGATCCCGCCCTTGGACGTCCCGTCCAGCTTCGTGAGGACCAATCCCGTGACGCCGATGGCTTCGTGAAATTGTTTGGCCTGGACCAAGGCATTCTGACCGATGGTGCCGTCAAGCGTCAGCAACACTTCATGCGGGGCCCCGGGGTATTCACGATCAAGCACCCGTTTCATCTTTTTGAGTTCGTCCATCAAATTGACTTTCGTATGCAACCGGCCGGCCGTGTCGATCAGCATGACGTCCACACCCCTCGCCTTCGCGGCCGCAAGCCCGTCAAACACCACGGCCGACGGATCCGCTCCTTGCCGGTGCTTGATCACGTCGGCCCCGATTCGCTGACCCCACGCTTCCAACTGTTCGATCGCCGCGGCCCGGAAGGTATCCGCCGCCACGAGAAGCGGGGTCAACCCCTGCTTGCGCAGCCGGCCGGCCAGTTTCGCCATGCTCGTGGTTTTCCCCACGCCGTTCACGCCCACCGCCAAAATCACGAAGGGTTTGGGACCCGTGCGGATGAGTTCCTCCATGGGCTTCGATTCCACGGACGACAAAATGTCCGCCATCGCGCTTTGCAATTCCTGAATGGATTCCCGGGGATCTCCGCCCGCCGTTTCCCGAAGCCGCTCGACCAACCGGTCCGTCGTTCGAACACCGACGTCCGCTCCCAACAACGAGGCTTCGACTTCCTCCAACACCTCGGGGTCGAGACCGCGCCCCATCAATTGCATTAACGAGCGCTGGACACCCTTTCGCGTTTTCCCCAACCCTTCTTTCAGTCGATCAATCCAGCCCATGGAATCGCGGTCTCCGTCTGCGTTCGTTCATTGGTGAACGCCCCTCCTCACCCCAACCTTCTCCTTCGCTGAGGAGAGGGAGAGAGCAGGACTCAACCACCAACGCAGGCAATGGGGTGAGGGTTTCAAAAAGCTCCGCTTCTTTTCGTTGCATGCGCCGGGCCTGCTGCCTGCTCCGCTCATGGTCATACCCGGCCAAATGCAATACGCCGTGAATCAGTAATCGCAGGACTTCCTCATCCAGGGAATGGCTGCATGCTTTGGCCTGTCGCCTGGCCGTGGGAATAGAGATCACCACGTCCCCGAACAGGGGAGCAACGTCGGATTTGACTTCCCGATATGCAAACGCCAGGACGTCCGTGGTTCGGTCTTTGTTCCGATACGTCCGGTTCAGCCGTCGCATCCTGGTATCGCCGACTAACGCGACACAGACTTCGGCTTCGGCCTCGTCAAGCAGCCGCAAGAGTTTCCCGGTGACGCGGCGTAACGCCGCTTCACGAACCGATACGCTTTTCAAGCGACATTGAATGCTGACACACACGAATCGCTACGGGGAAAAGACGGTTTGTCCGGGTTCACGACGGGAGGTCCGTTCATTCGCCGGCTTTTGCCGACGCCGCGCCTGTTCCGTTTCCATGTTGGTTGTAGGCCTTGATGATCTCCTGCACCAATCGGTGCCGGACCACGTCGCGGTCGTGGAAATAGACGAATTTGATGCCGTCCACGTTTCGCAGGATTTCAGAAATCTGAATCAAGCCCGATGGGCGGTCGGGTGGCAAATCGACTTGCGTAATATCTCCCGTCACCACGGCTTTGGAATTGAAGCCCAGCCGCGTGAGGAACATTTTCATCTGTTCCGCCGTGGCATTCTGGGCCTCATCCAGAATGACAAAGGCATCGTTGAGGGTCCGGCCCCGCATGAACGCCAAGGGCGCCATTTCGATATCACCGCGCTCGATCAGACGATTCGCTCGCTCCATATCCATCATGGCATACAAAGCATCATACAATGGACGCAGGTACGGGTGCACCTTGGCGAACATGTCACCCGGGAGAAAGCCCAATCGCTCACCGGCCTCCACGGCCGGGCGCGCCAGGACGATCCGTTGCACTTCCTTTTTCGTGAGTGCCGCCAGCGCCATGGCCATGGCCATATACGTTTTACCCGTTCCGGCCGGCCCGATCCCGATCACCAGGTCATGCTGCTGGATGGCTTGGAGATACATCTGCTGCGAGGGAGTCTTTGGAACGACCCACCCCTTGGGCGTGAGAATATGAGCCGTATCCAGGAAGGACGACGTTTCGGGTTGGTCGGATTCTGCAGCTTTGAGCGCTCGGGTCACGTCTTCCGATCGTAGCTGGCGCCGGCCGATCGTGCGTTCGGCCAATTCACACAACAGCCCTTCGGCTCTGCCCACCGCTTCGGACGGCCCTTCCAGGGTCACCTCATTGCCGCGGGCCGACACGCGTACGTGGAGGCCGTCTTCAATCAACCGGAGATGTAAGTCTCTCGGGCCAAACAGGTTGGAAAGATCGACCCCTTCACGAAGTGTGACTTTTTTCACGAAAGCGTTTTGGTCCAAGGAAGACACAAGTTGCGTTTGCGTATTCTAGCAAAGGGTCCACAGGCCGACAAGAAAAAGATGCGTGACAAGCAGTGCCGCCGAAATCTCATGGAGGATACCGTTCGCTTACCGCTTCTGGCAGGTTGAACAGACAAACGACGAGCGTTCATCCATGAGAACTCGAATCCTGTTTCCACATCCGGCCGGACACAGTGCGTCCGTCTTTTGATACACCAAGTGCCGGCGCTGAAATTGTCCCGGGTTCCCATCCGGCGCAACAAAGCTGCGAATCGATGAGCCGCCCCTGAGAATCGCTTCTTCCAGTACGCGTTGCAGGGTTTCAAACAACGCACGGATTCTTTTCTTCGACAATCGACACCCGCGTGCGTACGGATGAATGCCCGCTCGAAACAGCACCTCATTGGCGTAGATGTTCCCGATGCCGGCGATCCGATGTTGATTCAACAGCACGGCCTTGATCCGGCCACGGCAGGATTTGATCAGATCCACAAACTCGTCACCGGTCATCGTGAACGGATCGCGGCCGAATCGACGTTGGCGATAGGCCTTCCAACCTTTCTGGTCCAGGAGAGACACCCTGCCGAATCGACGAGCGTTCCAATACCACAACTTCGGTTGCGGCCCGTTCGCCAGGTTCATCATCACGTGCACGTGTTTCGCGCTCGGGATCGCTTCACGCCTGAAAAGCAACAGGCCCGTCATTCCGAGTTCCGCCACCACCACCCGTTTTTCGGCGCCTCGCTCGCAGACCAGGACGACGCTCTTCCCGTGCCGCTGCACCTCCGTAATGCGAGAGCCGGAATACCAAGAGCGCGACTCGATGCCTTGCCGGATGATGTCTTCCCGCCCGACCTGAATGTGATTGATCGTGGCCCCAACCACGGCTGCGTGTAATTGTCGTCGAACCACCTCGGCTTCGGGAAGTTCCGGCATTACGATTCTCCAGGCAACGACGAGAGTCTGAACGAAATGAAGAATGACCGTATGGTGGAGGCAGGCTCGGGTTCTGTCAACGAAATCGGGCACACCTTCACTCCCTCAGCGGTTGCGCGTACCCCCTACGGCTTCTATACTGTTGAGACAATCATTCACGCCCCTTCATCCGGAGAGTAAGTGACGATGTCCAGCCTCGACGTCCAATACGTACAAGAACGACTCACCCAAGCCAAATGTGCCGTGTGCAAGAAGAGCCGGTTCGGCATCGACAGCCGTTCCATGAAGGAAGACGGGGAATGGAAAGGAATCTGCCTGGACTGTTACTACAACTTTCCGGTCTACACGGACATGGAGTTTTATCTCCGCATCCAACCCGACGTGCAATATTGGCTCAAAGGCATTACCTGTCCCTTGTGTAGCCATCGTGGCGTGACGCTCGAATTTCGCATTATCATGTCCGTGCGGGAGTCCCGCTATTTCGTGGTCTGCGAACAATGCCAGCATTCATTTACCGAACAATCTTTTTTGGAAGTCTTTGAATAATTCTCATGAGCGATTCCGAACCCTCCACCCCACCCCAAGAGCCGACTCCGGACAAGGGCGAGCCCAAAGCCAAAAAGGAACTTCACGTGGTGTCGGTTCCTCACGAAGATGACATGATTGCCGAGGAAATGGCTGAACTCTTTGAAGAAGATGCCGTGACCCACCAACACGGAAGTACCGAGCCTGAAGGCGACTAACACCTCCGTGTTCCCAAGATCCGCATGAGTCGAATCAGTCCTTGGGGAACCATGGGATGAACGCATTGGTCGTGCGTTGGTATTCCCGGTAGTCCTCGCCCCGGCTGGCTGCTGCCTGTGCTTCGGCCAGGGGGATGCCGCTCACTTTGAGCAAAGCGCTGATCATGACGACCGGGGCCACCAACGTCAGCCACCAATCCGGCAATCCGATACTCATCACCACGTACGCACACCAGTGCACGCCTTCGAAAAAGTAATTGGGGTGCCGGGAATATCTCCACAATCCCCGTCGACAGGTTTTCCCTTTATTGCCGGGAGCTCGCCGGAACCGATTTAACTGACCATCCGCCACGGCTTCTCCGACTACCCCGGTGCCCCAGATGACGAGCCCCAGGACTTCCCACGTATGCCACGTGGGATCGGGGTTCGACATCAGGACCGCCAAAGGAATCGAAAAGACAGCGACGACAACGGCCTGTCCGACAAAATAAACCAAGAAATAGAACTCGGCCCGTTCGCCCCATTGTTCACGAAGCAACTGGTACCGTCGATCCTCGACAACGCCGCGGATTCGGTTGGTCACAAGATACGAGGCAAGCCGAACCGCGTATCCCGTCGCCATGGCAGCCACGACCAGGCGATGACTCACGTCACCCGTGGTCATCAGAGCGAAGCCGACGGCCACCAGGCCGAAGCCCACACAAAACCCCACGTCCGCTAAAGACGCGTTCCGGTGCACCCATCGATATCCCAGCCACAACCCAACCATCATGGGCGTGGTCAGCAGTAAGGCCCATACGGGAAGTTGCCAGTTCATGATCCCAGCGCTCTTTCCCTCGGTCGTGTGAAACGTCGAGGCTTGTTGAACAAACCTGTCTTATCGGATATTGACCCCTGACGGAGCCTTGTGTATGGTGAGCCGCTACATTTGGGAGGTGCGCTCATGAATGACCAGCTCATGCAGGCCTATTTGGACGTTGAACGTTCCATGCAACGTTACAATGAAGTCCTCGATCAATATCTGATTTCTCTCCAATCCACGGAGGGTGCGGATGCCCAAAAACTCGAACGCATGACCGCCGGCACAAAGGCCATGAGAGACAGCAGCGGTATTTATCTGTCCTATGCGAAATTTGTGGCGTATGGCATGCCGGAGAGCGAAGATCTCATTGAAGAAGAGGACGATCTTCAAGCCTGATACTTGTGACGAGAGAGGAAACGCAATGGTCATGGTCGGGGCGAGCCGATTTGAACGGCCGACCTCTCGCACCCCAAGCGAGTGCGCTACCGGGCTGCGCCACGCCCCGACAATGATTCCATGACTCCAGAATATCCGGACCTCTCAATGAGCGGAGGTCCCGGTCTTCCGATGACTCGACGCATTCAAGATATCCAGGATTCCCTGGAGTTCTTCCCTGATTTGCTGCACCCGTCCTGCCGGAATCGATGTCTCCTCCCGGCCACGCCCTCGACGGCGACGCCAGTGCCGTTTGAGCCCCATGATGGTGTAGCCTTCCTCATAGAGCATCCGTTTGATTTCCAGAACGACTTCGATCGTCTGTTTGTCATAGACCCGGTGCTTCCCCTGGCTCTTTCTGGGACGAAGGAAGCTGAACTCGGATTCCCAAAAGCGAAGCACGGAAGCCGGCAATTTCGTAATCGTACTGACTTCACCAATCTTATAAAACGCCTTGTCCGGGAACTTACTCGCCATGGGTACGACGGCCTCCGAGGGCCGATGCACGAGGGGGACCCTACGAATTCACATCTCTTTTGAAGATTTGACTCGCCCGAAAGGTGACCACCCTTCGAGGGGTGATGGCAATTTCTTCGCCAGTTCGAGGGTTGCGCCCCTTACGCTCTCCTTTGCTTCGCACCATAAAATTTCCGAATCCCGCAATTTTTACCGATTCGCCTTTGCGTAGCACGTCTTTCATGCATTGCAGGACGTATTCCACCAAATCCATAGCCTCGGTTTTGGAAACGCCTACTTGTTCACAGATATGATTGGCAATGTCGGCTTTACGCATGGTCCCCCAAGGGCTCACTCCTGTACCGCGCGAGGAGATTCCAGCCCTGCAACGTATCGAGCAGGCACCTGATTGTCAAGAAGAGGGGATTGGTTCGTTCTTCAGCAGCTTATACTCGATGCTATCGGCCAAAGCCTGCCAACTGGCCTCGATAATATTTTCCGACACGCCTACCGTACCCCAAGTGCTTTTGTGGTCGCCGGATTCAATCAGCACCCTGACTCTTGACCCGGTCCCGTGGCTGCCCGCCAGCACCCGCACTTTGTAGTCCAACAACTGGACTTCGCGAAGTTCTGGGTAGAATTTTTCCAGTGCTTTCCGTAAGGCATTATCCAACGCATTGACTGGCCCGTCCCCCTCGGCCGCAGTCTGTTCCACGGTCTGATCAACCTTCACTTTGACCGTGGCTTCCGTAATCGGCACCTCGTCGGCTTGCCGTTTTTCGACGATGACCCGTAACCCCAACAGTTCAAAGGAGGGACGATGCGTGCCCATCGCTTCCCGGACCAGTAACTCGAATGATCCTTCGGCGCCTTCGTATTGGTACCCGTCCCGTTCCAAGTTCTTAAGTTGAGCCAACAGTTCCTGGAGATGCGGATGGTCTTTGGAAAGGCTGAAACCTAAACTTTCCACCTTCCGGACCACGCCGCTCCGGCCCGTATTATCCGAAATCAGCACCCGTTGCCTGTTGCCTACCGATTCCGGCTCAATATGCTCATAGGTCTGGGCATTTTTCTGAACGGCATGGATGTGGACGCCGCCCTTATGGGCGAACGCCGCGTCCCCGACGTAGGGTTGCCGCTTGTTCGGCAACAAGTTTGCAATTTCCGAAACGAAATTGGACACGTTCCGGAGTTGCCGGATCCGATCGCCGCCCAACACTTTCGCCTGCATCTTCAATTCAAGATTGGCCAGCACGGAACAGAGATTGACGTTTCCGCATCGCTCACCGATCCCATTGATGGTTCCCTGCACCTGCCGGGCGCCCTGCTGCACGGCGACCAGGGTATTCGCCACCGCCATTTCCGCGTCGTTGTGCGCATGCATCCCCAAGGGTACGCGACACGTGTGCTTCACCTGCTCCCAGATGGATTGGACTTCCCACGGCATCGTGCCGCCGTTAGTGTCACAGAGAATGATCCGTTCGGCGCCGCCCTCGGCTGCCGCTTGTATCGTCTGCATCGCATAGGCGGGATTGGCCTTGAACCCGTCGAAGAAATGTTCGGCATCATAAAAGACCTGTTTGCCATGGGCGCGCAGGTACGCGACTGAATCCCTGATCAGTTCAAGATTGGTTTCCAAGGCGGTGCCCAACGCGTCCGTGACGTGCAAGGTCCAGCTTTTCCCAAAAATCGTGATGACGTTGGTTTCCGCGGCCAGGAGTGCTTGAAGATTGGCGTCGGTCTCGGCAGTCTGGCTGGCCTTTCGGGTCGAGCCGAAGGCCACGATTTTCGCATGTTGCAGCGGAATTGCCCGGATGACCTGAAAAAACTCGATGTCCCGGGGGTTGGCGCCGGGCCAGCCGCCTTCGATGAAATGGACGCCCAACTCATCGAGTTTCTGCGCAATACGGACCTTGTCCTCGACCGAAAAACTGACGTCTTCGGCCTGGGCGCCGTCTCGCAACGTGGTATCGTAGATTTCCAAATGATCCGTCATCAGACTCTCATTCCCTCCCGGCCATCTATCGCCTGTACCAATCAGAGGTTCCTTTCCGTACATACTCGAATCGCGTTTTCTTTTTCAAGACCTCCTCACGCAGATTCGGCGTGGCCGGGTCCCTTGTCCAGCCCAAATTCCTCGTGAAGGGCCAGGACGGCCTTGTCCACGTCACGTTCATCCAGGACACAGGAAATCTTGATCTCGGACGTGCTGATCATCATGATGTTGACTTTTTCGCGCGCGAGCGTTTGGAACATGCGCGACGCCACGCCCGAGTGGGACCGCATGCCGACTCCCACCAATGACACCTTGGCAATTTCCTCCTTGACTTCCACGGCTCTTGCGCCGATTTCAGCGGCCGTTTGCTTGACCATGTCCATCGCGCGCACCAGGTCGCTCCGCGGAACCGTAAAGGAAATATCCGTCAAGGCATCCTGGTGGCTCACGTTTTGAATAATCATATCCACCACAATCGAGTGTTCCGCCACGACGCCGAACAGGTTCGCCGCAATGCCCGGTTGATCCGGAACGCCCACTACGGTGATCTTGGCCTGGTTCCGGTCGCCTGTGACTCCGGACACCACGGCCTGTTCCATATCCGCGTCTTCATGTGTCACGAGGGTGCCTTCTCCTTCTTGAAAACTCGATTTTACTTGTACCGGAACCCCGTATTTCGCTGCAAATTCAACGGAACGTGCCTGGAGGACTTTCGCCCCCAGACTTGCCAGTTCCAGCATTTCCTCATAAGACAATTTGGGGATCCGCCTGGCCGAGGACACCACGTTGGGATCGGTGGTATACACGCCGTCCACGTCGGTAAAGATGACGCACCGGTCCGCCTTCAACGTCGCAGCCAACGCCACGGCCGTCAGATCCGAGCCGCCTCGTCCGAACGTGGTCACTTCCGAGCGTTCGTTCACACCTTGAAACCCCGCCACGATGGGCAGGATCCCTTGGTCAAGGGCCTGCTTGACGGGATCGGCCGTCACCTTCGCAATCCGGGCCCGCGTGTGCGAACTGTTGGTCACGATCCCGACCTGGCGCCCGGTAAATGAACGCGCATTGATACCGCGACTCCGCAGTTTCATCGCCAGCAGGGCAATGGTGACACGCTCTCCGCAGGATAATAACATGTCGAGTTCCCGGTCATCCGGCTGTGGAGTGATTTCATGGGCCAGCCGCAACAATCGATCCGTCTCCCCGCTCATAGCGGACACGACCACGACGACTTCGTTGCCCGCTCGATAGGTCTGTTCTATCAGTTCGGCAATCCGATGGATTCGCTCAATGGTCCCGACGGAGGTCCCGCCGAACTTTTCGACTAGCAACGCCATGGGTCGATCACCTCAATGCTCCGGTGAACACCGAGACCACGCAGTGGCCGACGTCTCACGGGCCGGCTTGTGTGGACCACTCTCTTTCTGAGGTTGATGAGTGTTTTCATGATCTTGTGTTCCGCTTGACTCCGGATGAATACAGATGGAAAGACAGGGGACGCGAGTCGTCGCTTTGCGTTCACGATCGGAGCAAGGCAAGCACGTCTTCCCGCGCGGCTTTGACCGTCAGGGTCTTGGGTGAGATTTCTACGGCTATATCAGGGTCTTTCAGTCCGTGGCCGGTTAACGTACAAACAACCGTGGCGCCTTCAGGGAACAACCCGGCCTGGTTGCACTTGGTCAATCCGGCCACCGAGGCGGCGGAAGCGGGTTCGCAAAAAACACCTTCTTCCTTGGCGAGCGCCTGGTACGCGTCAAGAATTTCTTCATCCGTCACCATCTGGATCGCGCCGGAAGATTCTTCCACGGCCTGCGCGGCCAGTTTCCAACTTGCGGGGTTGCCGATACGAATGGCCGTCGCCACGGTCTGGGGTTGCTCGACCACGTGGCCGCGAACGATCGGTGCCGCCCCCTGAGCCTGGAAGCCCATCATTTTCGGACATTCTGCAATCTGCCCCGCGGTCCGGTATTCCTTGTACCCTTTCCAATACGCCGAGATGTTGCCCGCGTTGCCTACCGGCAGACAATGGTACGTTGGAGCGCGGCCCAACTGGTCGCAGACTTCCAGGGCCGCGGTTTTTTGTCCTTCCAGGCGAAAGGGGTTCAACGAATTGACAAGTTCGAATTCCTCGTTCGCACAGAGATCCTTGACAATTGACAGCGCCTGATCGAAATTGCCCTCGATTTGAATCACGATTGCCCCGTGCGCCATGGCCTGGGCCAGTTTCCCCAACGCCACTTTCCCGGCCGGCACCAGCACGTACACCGGCAGTCCCGCCCGCCCGCCATAGGCTGCAGCCGCGGCCGACGTATTGCCGGTGGACGCGCACATCACCGCGCGAGCCTTTTTTTCCAAGGCTTTGGATACCGCCAGGGTCATCCCACGATCCTTAAACGACCCGGTCGGGTTGGCCCCTTCGACTTTGAGGTACAGTTCGACGTGCGGGCAGATTCGTTTGGCCAGCCGGTTGGCTCGGATCAAAGGCGTATTGCCTTCGCACAGGGTGACCACCGGCGTCTGTTCCGTGACCGGAAGAAATTTCCTGAACTCTTCTATCACTCCACGCCAGGGCATCATCACATTCTCTCACCGAAAGAGGGGCGCCACAGGGAATGGCCCCGTCACGATTTCCGCTTCTCTACGTTGCGGGCCGCCACAGGGGGCGGCCCCTACTCCTCCACCCGGATGACCGTGACCGGTTCCGAAACCAGTGAGGGGAGGTGATTGATTTCCCGAATGGCGGTTTGCACCGAGCGTTCCGACGCGCGATGCGTCATGATCACAACCGGCACCGTTTGACCTTCCTGCCGGCCCTGCTGCAACACGGAGGCGATACTGATGGCATGATTCCCGAGGACGCCCGCAATCATGGACAGGACCCCGGGCTGATCCGGCACCATACAGCGCAGGTAATAGCGGGTGGTCAATTCCTCCATCGGACGAATCCGGACCGGCGCCCTTCCGTCCATTTGAAACGAAGTCGGCGGCACACGACCGCAAGCCTGCTTGCGCACATTGCGGGCGATGTCAATCACGTCACTCACGACCGCGCTTCCCGTGGGCATTGACCCGGCCCCCTGCCCGTAAAACATGACGTCCCCCACGGCATCGCCCACGACGTGCATGGCATTATACACGCCGTGCACCTGAGCCAACGGCGCCGTATTGTCGATCATGGTAGGATGCACGCGCGCTTCGATTCCGTCCTCACCCCATTTCGCCACCCCCAGCAGTTTTACGGTCATCCCCAACTCCGACGCGTAGCAAATGTCCAAGGCCGTCAGGCGTTGAATACCTTCGGTATAAATTTCCTTGACGTTGACGGGTGTTCCATAGGCCAAGCTCACCATGATGGCTAACTTGTGCGCGGAATCGATTCCTTCGATATCGAACGTGGGGTCCGCTTCCGCGTAACCCGCGGCTTGCGCCTGCGCCAAGGCATCCTGAAATTCCCGTCCCTCGCGTTTCATCTGGGTCAAAATGTAGTTGGAGGTGCCGTTCATGATGCCGGCCAGGGACACGCAATGATTGGCCGCCAGACCTTCGGTCAATGCTCGGAGAATCGGAATTCCTCCCCCTACGCTGGCCTCGAAGCCCACGTCCACACCCTCGCGATGGGCTGCGGCAAACACGTCTTCTCCATGCACCGCCAACAAGGCCTTATTGGCGGTCACGACGTGTTTGCCTTTGCTGATGGCCTCCAGCATGACTCGCTTGGCAAAGTCATATCCGCCGACGGTTTCAATAACGATTTGGATGGACGCATCATTCAGGAGTCCGTTGAGATCCGTACTGAGGACGCCTTCGGGAAGCGTCAAGCCGCGATCCGTAGTCACGTCAAGATCCACGATACGTTTCAAGCACAGGGGCGCCCCCACCCGCCGTGCGATTAACTCGGCCCGGTTGACAAGAATTTTCGCGGCCCCGGAGCCGACGGTGCCGAATCCGATCAGGCCTATGCCGATTTCGCCGTTCATGATTGATTGTCCAGTTTCAGCGCGGTCTTGATTCCACGAATGGCCTGATGGGTTCGATGTTCATTTTCCACCAATGCGAATCTCACGTATTCGTCACCGCCTTCTCCGAATCCGATCCCCGGGGACACAGCCACCTTCCCTTCATGGAGCAGAAATTTCGAGAACTCCAGCGAGCCCATTCCCGCGTAAGCCGCGGGAATGCGGGCCCAGACGAACATCGTGGCTCGCGGATAGTCGACCCGCCAGCCGATTCGATTCAGGCCGGAGACCAACGCGTTCCGCCGGCTTTCATACTGTTTCACGATTGACGACACGCAATCCTGCGGCCCATTCAGTGCGATGATGCTGGCAATTTGGATCGGCTGGAACATCCCGTAATCCAAATAGCTCTTGATCTTGGTCAGGGCCCCGATGATCTCCTTGTTGCCGACGCAAAATCCAACGCGCCAGCCCGGCATATTGTAGCTCTTGGATAACGAGTAGAATTCCACGCCGATTTCTTTCGCTTCCGGCACCTGCAACAGGCTCGGCGCCCGATAGCCGTCGAAGACAATGTCCGCATAGGCCAGGTCGTGAATGACATAAAGATCGTGTTCGCGCGCAAACGCCACCACCTTTTTGAAAAACTCCAAATCCACCACGCTCGTAGTCGGATTGTGGGGGAAACTCATGATCAAGGCTTTCGGCCTGGGTTGGCTTTGGCGATACGCACGCGTGAGGTTTTCAAAGAAATCTTCGGTGGGCCCCAGATCGACGCCGCGCACTTCTCCGCCCGCAATGATCACGCTGTACATGTGAATGGGATACGTGGGCGTGGGCGTCAGCACCACGTCGCCGGGGCCCAACATCGCGAGCACCAGATGCGACAATCCCTCTTTGACTCCCAGGGTCACAATGGCTTCGGTCTCAGGATCGATGTCCACGTCATAATGTTTGCCGTACCACGCACTGATGGCGTGGCGTAACCTCGTAATGCCGCGAGACGCCGAATATCGATGATTTTTCCCTTTCCCTGCCGCTTCGACCAATTTCTCGACGATGTGGGGAGGAGTCGCCTGATCGGGATTTCCCATCCCGAAGTCGATAATATCCTCGCCACGCTGCCGCGCCTGAATTTTGAGATCCTGGACCTGGGTGAAGACGTAGGCGGGAAGGCGTTGTATACGAAAGAAATTTTGCATGGGTCAGCAGAACAACGCTTACGTACAGGGAAAAGGCTTGTGGCGACACGTCACGATGATAACCTGTCATTGTAGTAGAGGCCGAACGACCAGTCAACGAAAGGCTTTGTTTTTTCAGCCTTTTCTTCGACGTTCGGGAGACGTTCAGGAACGCGCTTTCTCCGAGGTCATCGATCATGGTTCATTGCGACCCCTTGCCCGTTTTGCCATAATGAAACGCCAGAGGTTCTCGCTTCCCACCTGATCAGATAGGGAACCTCTGATCCCCGATTAAGAACGTCGGGGGCAGGTTTATGGTGATAGCGGGATGCAGGGCAAGGCGTCCCGGAGCGAAACCCGAGGCTTATCATAGAGATAGGTGAGGGTTGAGCGAGGACGCAACGCAGCCAGGCGCCCGATAGTGCATTAAATCAGAGGTTCCATAGGTTGTCATGGCCAAACTCGGCGTCAACATCGACCACGTCGCTACGCTCCGGCAGGCCCGGGGCGGGCATGAGCCGGACCCCATTGCCGCGGCAGTGCTCGCGGACCTGGGCGGCGCGGACGGCTTGGTCGTGCATCTCCGTGAAGATCGTCGACACATTCAGGAACGGGATCTCACCCTGCTTCGAGACATGGTTCCTTCCGCTTTAAATCTGGAAATGGCCGCGGACGACGCGACCGCGAAGATTGCGTTGCGCGTCCGGCCCGATAAAGTCACGCTGGTTCCTGAACGGCGACAGGAATTGACCACCGAAGGCGGGCTTGCGGTGACGGAACACCGGAAACGGCTCACCACCTTAATCCGCCTGTTCCATGACGCGCAGATTCCGGTCAGCCTGTTCATCGACCCGGACCGTCGTCAAATCCGCGCCGCCCACAAAGTGGGTGTCGATGCGGTCGAACTCCACACCGGACCCTATGCCAACAGTCACCAGCCCCAAGAGATCCGGAAAGAGGTCGAAGCCCTTCAACAGGGTGCGCGCCTCGCGCGGCAATTAGGGCTGGAGGTGAATGCCGGCCATGGGCTGACGTACCACAATATCCATCGCCTGACGGGCATCACCGAAATTGTGGAATTCAACATCGGGCACAGCATTATTTCGCGCGCGGTCCTGGTCGGTCTCGAACGGGCCGTCAGGGAAATGCGAGCCTTAATTCCTTCATCGCTTCACCGTTAGTGGCCCGGTGCGTTCGTGCTTGGTTCGTCATGAAAATCGTCACCTCTCACCAAATGCGAGAACTCGATCGTCGCACGATCCACGAGGCTGGAGTGCCCGGCAAGACGTTGATGGAACGGGCAGGAGCCGGCATGGTCTCGGTCATGGAAGACACCTTCGGCGTTTTGAAAGGGAAAACCGTGACGATCTTCTGTGGGAAAGGCAACAATGGAGGGGACGGGTTCGTCGTCGCAAGGCTTCTGCACCAAAAACGGAGTGACGTTCAGGTCTGCCTGCTTGCGCGTGCCCAGGATCTCAAGGGGGACGCCAAACTCATGTATCAACGGTTTGTCAAAGGGGCCGGCCGATCCAAGGTCTTGAGCAGCCCCTCGCCGGATCTCGCGCACCGGTTGGTCCGGGACAGCCACGTGCTGGTCGACGCGCTCTTGGGAACCGGCACGTCTTCACCAGTTACCGGCCCGTACCAGGAGGCCATTCAGGCCATAAACTTGTCCGAGGTGCCCATTGTTGCGGTGGATCTTCCTTCCGGTATCGACGCGGATACCGGCGACACGTTAGGGACCGCGATCCAAGCCGACCTGACGGTCACGTTTGGAAACCCCAAGCTCGGGCTTTTTCTGGGAGCGGGCATTGATCACGCCGGTCGCGTTCATTGCGTCGATATCGGCATTCCGAGCCAGTACGTCGAAGACCTGCCTGTTCCCATTGAGATGTTGACTCCCACCATGATTCGACCGTGGTTGCCCAAGCGCCCGGCTTCGTCGCACAAGGGCACGTTCGGTCACGCCGGGATCATTGCCGGCTCATCCGGAAAAAGCGGGGCCGCCGCCTTGGCAGCCCAAGCGGCCCTGAGGGCAGGTGCCGGGCTTGTCACCGTGGCCACACCATCCAGCGTGCAAGCCAGTGTTGCCTCGGGCATTCCTGAGGTCATGACCTTGCCACTTCCTGAAACCGCGGATCACACGCTTTCGCGAGATGCCCTGCCCATCTTGCAAACCTTTCTGCAAGCGCGCAGTTCGATCGGCATAGGCCCTGGCCTTTCGACGCAGACCGAAACCGCCGGCGTGGTTCGAACGCTGATCGACCAATGCGACCGGCCGCTGACCATTGATGCCGACGCGCTGAATGCCTTGGCAGGCCATACGAATCTCCTCCAGTCACGCCCGATCTCCCCAATCCTGACGCCGCACCCTGGAGAGATGGCCCGGCTTCTTGGCGAATCGACGGCGGCAACCGTGAACCGTAATCGTTTGGGGATCGCCCAGGATTTTGCCCGTACCCATTCAAGCGTCGTGGTACTGAAGGGGGCACGCACGATTGTGGCCCACCCTCAAGGAGCGACGTCCATTTCACCCACCGGCAATCCCGGCATGGCCACTGCGGGCACCGGGGACGTACTGACCGGGATCCTGACCGGATTGCTGGCGCAAGGAATCTCACCATGGGAAGCGGCTCAAAGCGGCGTCTTCCTTCATGGCTTGGCCGGCGACCTCGCGGCTCAGGTCTACGGGTATCCCAGCTTGATGGCCAGCGACCTTTTGGCCTCCCTGCCGCAAGCCATCACCCAGGTGCTTCACGCCTTGCCCCTCGACCGTAAAGCCGTTCCCTGATCATATGACCACCGCACAGACAAAATCCTGGACCCTGACCCTGCGGTCGTCGTCGCACACCGAGGAATTCGGCTCGACCATCGGTCGGCATCTTCAGAAGGGCGACGTCATTGCGCTCGTCGGTGAGTTGGGCGCAGGGAAAACGACGTTCGTGCGCGGGGTCGCCTTGGGTACGGGGTTGGAACCCCACGTCGTCAGCAGTCCGACGTTTACCTTTATCCAGGAATACGCCGGTCCCCTGACGCTTGCCCACGTGGATTTGTATCGACTGGAAGAATCGCGAGAATTGGCTGACACGGGATTGGCCGAGTATTTGGACGGAGACTTCGTGGTCCTGATTGAATGGGCCGACCGGCTGCCTACCTCGTGGATGTCCAACGACTATCTTTCCATTCAATTTTCCTATGCGGGGAAAAACACCCGTCGCGTGAACGTTCAGGCTTTCGGGCCGCGAAGCTCCGGTCTTCTCCACGTGCTCATGTCGAACGCAAGGTAGTTGCCTCATGGGTCAATCGGAACTGAACCCTCTGCTGAAACAATATTGGGACATCAAACGACAGTACCCGGAGACGATTGTGTTCTTTCGGGTGGGTGACTTCTATGAAATGTTTGACGAGGACGCGAAAGAGGCTTCAGCCCTGCTCAACATCGCCCTGACGACCAGGAACAAGAACAGTGCCAACCCCGTTCCTCTCTGCGGAGTTCCGTATCATGCGGCCACGAGCTATCTGGCCAAGTTGCTGAAAGCCGGGAAAACCGTGGCGCTCTGCGAGCAGGTCGAAGACCCCAAATCGGCCAAGGGTCTGGTCAAACGAGAGGTCGTCCGACTCTATACCCCCGGTACGGTTTTCGATGATGAGTTGCTGGACGCCAACACAGCCAACTACCTGGCAGCCTTGTCCGTTCAACGCGACCCGATCCATTCACGTTATCGTTTCGGCCTCGCCTCGATCGATCTGTCCACCGGACAATTTCTCATTGCAGGATTTTCCGGAGAACACGGCCAGGACTCGATGTTGGACGAACTCATCCGCCTCGGCCCGCAAGAAGTCATTATCCCGGATAAAACGGACACGATAGCCCTCGACAGGCTCCTGGAACCCCTGCGGTTACCTCGCGTGACGGAACAACCGTCTGCGTGTTTCGAATCGGATGCTTCGCAGGAGATTCTCCGGGCTCATTTCGAGGTTGACCACGTGGACGCACTTGGCCTCTCTGCCGCAGGACCCGGGGTCCAAGCGGGTGGTTGTATTCTGCGTTATCTGAAGCAGACCCAACCCACCCTGGAGCACCACCACATCCAAAAGCCGGAGCTCCTGGAACCCACACGGGAGATGCACCTGGACGCCATGACCATGCGTAACCTGGAGCTGATCCAGCCCTTGCATCCGGATCAACAACACGCCACCTTGCTGTCGGTTCTCGATCATACGGTCACGGCCATGGGATGCCGGCTGTTACGACAGTGGATCGTTCGGCCTCTGCTCGACCATGAAGCCATTCAACGCCGGCTGAATGCGGTGTCCACGTTCATGGACAACCTCAAGCTTCGCCTGCACGTTCGCTCGTTCTTCAAGGACCTGCATGACCTTGAGCGGTTGAGCAGCCGCGTGGTCATGGGAACGGCGACTCCGCGGGACGTTCTTCGCTTGAAAGAATCCCTGACCATTCTGCCCCAATTTTTTCAGCTTTTCGACGGTGTTGCCGATCCTTTGCTCAACTCCGTCTTGCAGCACTGGGATTCGCTTGCTGACGTCACCGCGCTGATCGCAGACTGCATTGATCCCAATGCGCCGGGTTCCGTCAAAGAGGGGCCGATTTTTCAGGATGGTGTCGATCCCGTCATCGATGAGCTGCGAATGATGAGCCGGGGCGGCGTGCGATGGTTGACCGATCTGGAGCAACACGAACGGGAAGAGAGCGGTATCGACTCGCTCAAGATCAAATACAATCAAGTGTACGGATACTATTTCGAGGTGACGAAGGCGAACCTGTCGCGTGTACCGGAACATTTTCGACGGAAACAAACGCTCGTGAACGCCGAGCGGTATACGACAGAAGATCTCGAACGCATTGAAGCCCAACTGTCCGGGGCCAATGAGAAGTTACGACGCGCCGAACAGGAACGTTTTCGGGCGATGCTGCAAACCCTGTCCGGCCACGTGTTCCGTATTCAAAAAATGGCCAAACACGTGGCCCTGCTCGACGTGCTCTCGAATTTCGCAGAGGTCGCTTCCAGGAATCGCTACGCCAAACCAGAGATGCACGACGGCGGGATCATTTTCATCAAAAATGGACGGCATCCGGTTGTTGAACAATTCGATTTACCCGATGGGTTTATCCCAAACGACTCCTACCTGGACTTGGACTCGCATCGTTTATTGTTGCTGACAGGCCCCAACATGGCAGGAAAGAGTACGTTCTTGCGGCAAACCGGGTTGATTGTCCTCATGGCGCACGTGGGCTGCTTTGTGCCTGCCTCAGAAGCAAAAATCGGGGTCATCGATCGATTGTTCACGCGGGTGGGCGCCTCCGATAATCTGGCATTCGGGTTGAGCACCTTTATGGTGGAAATGCTGGAAACCGCCAAAATTTTGCATGGGGCTACATCGCGAAGTCTCATTCTGCTGGATGAAATAGGGCGAGGAACCAGTACCTACGATGGTTTGAGTCTGGCTTGGGCGATCGCCGAACATATTCAGGACCGGCGTGTCCTGGGGGCCAGGACTCTCTTTGCCACTCACTATCATGAAATGACTGATTTGGAGAAGTTTCGCGATGGCGTTCAAAATCTCACTGTCGCTGTCAAAGAAGACAAGGAGGACGTCATCTTTTTAAGAAAAATCAAGCCAGGGAAAGCCGCTCGCAGTTACGGGATCCACGTGGGCAAACTGGCCGGTTTACCTTCATCTCTCATCTTGCGGGCTGAAGAAGTCTTGGCACAACTGGAACAGGAGTCGTCTTCTGAGAATGCAAGCAATCGGATTCAGGAAGAGAACCCCGTGGACATACTGTCTTCAACCCCCCAACCCCATCCCCTGATTGAAGAAATCAAACAGTTGGAATTGTTTTCCATGACGCCGCTTGAAGCATTAAACCGCTTGGCTGAGATCCAAAAACGTCTCGATACCAAATAAAAAAAGGGCAGGACCTTTCTGAAGTCCTGCCCTTTTCGTTTTGCTAAAGACGTTCGTTATTGCAACAACCCGCCAAACTTACCTTCCTTTGTCCCCTTGGAGGTATGGGGGGCTTGGTTGGAGTACGGAATGACCCCGGAAATCGGACCCACACCCGGGACCATCACGTCATACTGCATCTTCTTGTTTTGAGCCCAGCTATTGTTGTCGATGGAATCCACAACGCTGATCGCCCGCAGGCTATGAATGCTTCTTGGCATGTCCGGCGTACCGGCCACTTCAGGAACTTCCTTAACCGAGGACACCACACGATGGTTCTGGTCGGTTTCCTGAATCACGAGTTCGACCAAGCTATACTTGGAAGCCTCGGTCCCGCTCATGACCGCTTGGCTGTGCGAGCCTTTGCCCAAGGCTACGAGCTTTTGCCACACGCCGTCATCTTTCGGATAGACTTTCAAATTCTTGCCCGGGAAATACTTCTGCCAATAGTACCCACTCTCGGCATTGCCCCCAAACACGGCGATGTTGACCCAGGCGGCTTTGTCGTACGGATCGGTGACCGCAACCCGCCCATGCACGGTGGTCGGTTTGCTGAGATCGCCCCACTCGAACCGTTCTTGGAACGCTTCAATGGCAAGCGCACTGGAGGCCATGCAACCTACCACGATCAAGGCAGTTAAAACGGCCAACCCTGATTTCCCAATTTTCATGATTCCTTCCTCCTCAATTAAGCGCTAAAAAAATTTTGAATGAATCCTTTTCTATATCGCAAGCGTCAAATTCGTCTGTTTACTCTCCAGCAAGAACTTTGAAGCCCGTGACGGTGTTGCCATCGAGTTGCACTTCCATGGCAACCAGGTTTTGGGACGCGTCGGTCAACTGCTTCATCAGAGCAGAATCTTTCACCCGCAACCGCACCGTTGTTTGCGGATTGTACCATCCGGCATAGGGATTGTTGCGATCTTCGCCGCCTTGATACCCCCACGCGCAACAGACGAACAACGGATCAGGAATGGCCACGTTCCGGTCATCGGAAGCCCGACCAAGGGGATCACCGATTTCGCCGGGGTTGCTGGTGTTCCAATATTGAATGCCGAAAAGGATCTCGCCGGCCGGATTGTCGGCCCAATGGGCATACACGCGACCTTTCAAGCTGGCAGGTGCGGTACCTTTGAGGGTCATGTCGCCGATCGTGGCTACCTCTTCCGGATTACCGCTACATTTCTTGTTGCTGGAACAGGGGCCCTTTTGTGCATCGGCCAGACCGATGAAGCCAACGAGCATCAGACCTGCAGCCAGCACTCCCACAACGCCCCCACGGAAAAATGACTTCTTCATTTCCCCCTCCTTTACTTAGGATGACATAATAAAAATAACGACTCGTACTTTTTAACCAAAAACCGTTTCCATTTCAACGAAAAAGCAGCACCCCTTTTTTCTCACGACTCAAGGGGCCTTTCGACCTCACAACCTTCTCGCTTTTAATCAGAGTGGCCCATGCTACTCATCCCGTTGCAAGATGTCAAGAGTCTTTCCAGAGAAAATTTGCGGGTTTTCGCGCCTGCACAAAAAATTTTTCCTGCAGGGGCTCAGATGGCGCGGGTCCCAATGCCGTCACGGACATTGAACCAAAATCCAAAAGTTCCCGGCCGATGGCCTGAACGTCCTGCCCGGAAACGCGATCGATGGCAGACACAAGTTCCCGGAGGGACACGTGCCGCCCTTGCGCGAGTTCATCCTTGGCCAATTTGTTCATCCGCCCATAGGTCCCTTCCAACCCCAGCATCAAGGTCCCCTTTAGTTGGTTTTTGGTTCGCTCCAATTCCTGGTGGGCGATCCCGCGTTTCTGCAATTTTTTGATTTCCCGGCAGACCACGTCCACCACCGAAGGCGCCTCTTTGGCCCCGCTCGCCGCATAAATGGTCAACACCCCTCCGTCTGAAAAGCTCGACAATTGCGAATAGATCGTATACGCCAGACCGCGTTTCTCCCGAATTTCCTGGAAGAGCCGGGAACTCATCCCTCCTCCGAGTAGGGCGTTCAGGATATGGGCCGCGTATCGCGCCGGATGAGCCACGGGCAACCCCTTGAATCCCAGACAGAGATGGACCTGCTCCAATTGTTTGTGATGGATCATGATCCCTCCCCGAACACGGGGCGGTTGCTGCCGTTGCCCACCATTCCCATCACGACCGGTGGCCTTCCACGTTCCAAATGCGGCCCGGACCAGGGCTTCGACTTTCTTCACCTCGAAATTCCCCGCCACTGCAATCACGGTTTTTTCCGGACGATAGTGTTCCTCCAGATAGTGAAGCAGGTCGCGTCGCTGCATGCGCTTCATGCTGGCCTGATCCCCCAGAATCGACCGCCCCAGGGGATGCCCCCGTAACACCTGCTTGGCATGCAGTTCCTGCACGAAATCTTCCGGATCGTCCCGAACCATTCGGATTTCCTCCAACACGACCTGTTTTTCCCGTTCGATTTCCTTGCGGTCAAAACGGGAGTGATAAAAAACGTCGGCCAATAAATCGATCGCCTGCCCGATTTGTTGGTCCAACACTTTGATGTACAGGGTGGTGGTTTCATGGGTGGTAAAGGCATTCATCTCCCCACCCAGGCTGTCGATTTCGTGCGAAATCTGCGTAGCAGACCGACGGCGCGTGCCTTTGAACATCATGTGTTCAAGGAAGTGGGCAAATCCCTTCTGCCGAGGCCCTTCATCCCTGGTGCCGACGTTTTCCCAAACACTGATGGCAACGGACTTGAGGGACGGCATCCGTTCCATCACCACACGAACGCCGTTATCGAGGACAAGCTTGCGCGTCCAGTTCATTTTTTCGCTACCCCAAATTGAAGTGGAAAAAGTGGCAAAGAATAGTCTGCAAGGACACCCGTCGAAGACCGTAGAAATGGGCCTCCCGGCTAGGACGCGACAGAAGGCTGTTCCGACTCCGCCAACGCCTCTTTGCGGCTCAGACGAATTTTGCCCTGCTTGTCGATTTCCAGGACTTTGACCAGGACCTGTTCCCCTTCCGCCAGTTCATCGGCCACGGATTTGACGCGATGCTCGGCTAATTGGGAAATATGCACCAAGCCGTCGAGGTTGGGTAAAATCTCGACGAAGGCGCCAAAATCGACGATCTTCCGGACGGTCCCGAGGTAAGTTTTCCCCACGACCGCTTCCTCCGTCAACCGGTTGACCATGTCAATTGCCTGCTGGGCCGACGATTCGTCCACCGACGCAATCGTCACCAGGCCCGTATCGTCGACGTTGACCTTGACCCCGCATTCCGCAATGATGCCGCGGATGACTTTCCCACCCGGTCCGATGACGTCCCGAATCTTGTCTGTTTTGATCTGAATCGTATAAATGCGAGGAGCATGAGGCGCCAGGGATTCCCGTGGCGATGAGAGCGAGTCCTGCATTTTTTCCAGAATGTGGAGCCGTCCGGCCCGGGCTTGTTCGAGGGCCTGCCTCATCAACTCGATCGTGATCCCCTCGATTTTGATGTCCATCTGGAGCGCGGTTACGCCCGTTCGGGTCCCCGTCACTTTGAAATCCATGTCGCCCAGATGATCTTCGAGTCCAAGAATATCCGACAAGATCAGGACCCGGTCGCCTTCTTTGATGAGCCCCATGGCAATACCCGCTACGGGTTCCTTGATGGGCACACCGGCATCCATCATGGCCAAGGTACCTCCACACACCGTGGCCATGGAGGAAGAACCGTTGGATTCCAAAATGTCCGACACGATGCGAATGGTATAAGGAAAGGCCTCCTTGTCCGGCAGCACCGACGTCAGCGCGCGCGCCGCCAGTTTTCCATGTCCGACTTCACGTCGACCGGGCGACCGCAAAGGCCGGGCTTCCCCCACGCTGAACGGGGGAAAATTATAATGGAGCATGAAATTGCGGAAATATTCCCCCTCAAGTGCATCGATACGTTGCTCATCGTCCGAGGTACCCAACGTGACGACGGACAGGCTTTGGGTTTCCCCTCTGGTGAACAAGGCGGAGCCATGCGTACGCGGCAACAGACTCGTTTCGCACGTAATGGGCCGGATATCGGCCGGACCCCGGCCATCGGCACGGATCTGTTTTTCCAAAATCATCTCGCGGACTTCACGATATTCCACGTCATGATAGACCTCTTTGACCTGACGACCACGCGCCGGGTCCTCGTCACCCAGCTTGTCCACCGCCTCGGACAGGATCTGGTCCAATCGCTCTTGCCGGTCGGTTTTGTTGGCGATGAGCATGGCTTCCCGAACCGGGCCAGCCACCAATTCGCAGACCTGTCGCTCCAAGTCCTCGTCGACCGGTTCCACCGGCACCACCCGCTTGGGCCGTCCCACCAGTCCCTGTAACTCGACGATTTTGGCCACGATCTTCTTGATTTCCGAATGGGCCAACGCCAATGCCTCCAGGAACACCGACTCGGATAACCCATTCGCCCCGGCTTCCACCATCAGAATCGCGTCCTGAGTGCCGGCGACCACCAGATCGAGTTCGCTGTTCTGGAGTTCCTGCATATTGGGGTTAACCACGAATTGGCCGTTTACGCGGCCGATCCTGACACCGGCCAACGGACCGGAAAAGGGAATATCCGAGATCGCAAGCGCGGCGGAGGCAGCCGTGATACCCACCACTTCCGAGGTCATCGATTGATCCACGGAGAGCACGGACGCAATGACTTGTGTCTCATAATAAAAGTGCTCCGGGATCAATGGACGAATCGGCCGGTCAATGAGCCGGCTCGTCAGGGTTTCTTTTTCCGACGGAGCCCCTTCCCGCTTGAAATACCCCCCCGGAATTTTTCCGGCCGAATAGGCCTTTTCCTGATAATTCACGGTGAGCGGTAAAAAATCCGTGTCCGGCTTCAACGTCTTGGACGCCACGGCCGTCGCCAAAACCATGGTGTCCCCATAGGAGGCCAAGACGGCCCCATCGGCCAGTTTGGCCATTCGCCCTGTCTCCAACCTCAACGTCCGTCCCGCGATCTCCATTTCAACTGCTTGTACCATGAACTTCTCTCCTTTTTGCCTTTTGCCTTCTGACCTTCTTCTCACCCGTCGTGAAACGGCACGTTATTTCCGCAGCCCTAATTTGCCAAGCAGGGCCCGATAGTGCCCGACGTTTTTGCGATGCAAATAATCCAACAAACGCCGGCGCAGGCTCACCATTTTCAGTAACCCGTGTCGCGAATGATGATCTTTTTTATGCGTACGCAAATGGTCGGTTAAATAGGTGATACGGTTCGTCAATAAGGCAATTTGCACCTCCGACGAACCCGTATCCCGTTCATGCGCGCGATGTCGCTGCACGATATCTGATTTTGCTTCCTTGACTGCTGCCATACCAGCCTCCTTTTTCCCTTTCTCAAAGTTTACGTTTCATGAGACAGGCATTACGCCCCAGCAAACACTTTGACCATCCGTAATTGATGTTTTGGCGCGTACGACGTCGATGGAGCCCATTTGCCGAGGGCCAGTAATCGCCCCATATCGTCTTTCACCCGAACCAACGTCTCGACGGAGGTCTCTCGATGATCCTCAGACCACGGGGTCGCGTCCGAAACGGGCGCCCCATTCAAGACCTTCTCAACCATGGCGGGCTCAACGACCACGGCCGGAAGATCGGCCAACGCTTCGTCGAGACTCAGAAACACCCCCGGGTGCTCGAACAGGTCATCGACACGTCCGATGTCATCAAGCGACCACGCCTGGTCGAGGTGAAACGGTCCCACGCGACTGCGAGTCAATTGGCTCAGGTGCCCCCCCACACCCAGTACCCCGCCGATATCCGCGCATAACGTGCGAATATACGTGCCCTTGGAACAACAAACCCGAAGCGTGACGTAGGGCAGGGACAACGTCAGGACCTCAATGTGATAAATGGTCACGGGCCGTGCCTGACGCTCAACGGTTTTGCCTGCACGAGCCGCTTTATACAGCGGTTGCCCTCCGATTTTGACCGCCGAATACATAGGCGGTACCTGCTGCTGTTCACCGCAAAATTGCGTAACCGCCTCGTGAACGGTTTCTGGACTGAGCCCGTGGATGGGACAGTCCCGCACAATGGCCCCCGCGGCGTCTTGAGTCGTGGTCTCCTGCCCCAGACACAAGACGGCATCGTATTCCTTGTCCCAATGCAGAAGGAAGGCCGAGAGTCTCGTCCCTTGCCCCAGCAGGACGGGAAGCACGCCAGTGGCTTCGGGGTCCAAGGTCCCCGCATGCCCAACTTTACGGACTCGGAGAAGGCGGCGAACCTTGGCCACGACGTCGTGCGACGTCCACCCGGCAGGCTTCGAGACGTTCAGCACGCCGTGCGGCACAGCCGGCGTCACCTGACCGGGAAGACGACCATCAAGACATTCTGTCGTCATGCCTGGCCCTCTTCCCCGGATTCACCCCAACCGCTCCCTTTACGCTCCGATTCATCCTCAGGGAACACGGCATCAAGAAGCTGGTCGATCCTGTCCCCTCGTGAGCCGCTCGAGTCCAACCAGAATGACACCTCCGGTGTATAGCGCAACTCCAAGCGCCGGCCCAATTCCAACCGAATGAAGCCAGACGCATGGTCGAGAATCTTACGGGCAGTTTCCACTTCAACGTGGTTCCCCAACAAGGACACGTAGACGTAGGCTTTCCGCAGATCGTTGTTCATCTCCACGTCGGTGACCGTCACAAACTTAAGCCGGGGATCCTTGCATTTTCTGGCAAGAATGTCCGCGACCTCCATCCTGATCTGATCAGCCACCCTGACAGATCGTTTATACGCCGGTTTCGACACGACACTCGCGCTTCTTCCCGCCCTACAAGAGTTCGATGCGAAAATCGAGCAACTCCAACGTCGGAGTGGCTCGAATCATATTCATCGCTTGATCGAGAACCCGATTCACGTGACTCGATTCATTGGCAATACAAGCAATGCCCAACACGGATCGTTGCCACAGATCATGATCGCCAAGTTCAGCCACCGACACCTTGAACGTCCTGCACAGACGTGCTTTGAGGCTGGACAGAATCTGACGTTTCGATTTCAGCGAATGCCCTTCGGGAAAATGCAATTCTATCCGACAAACTCCGACCACCATCAGTTTTCAGCACGGCTCGCGACATCCATGACACGGACCGGCGATGCCGCAGGATTACAATTTCGCCGTCTCTTTATCAAAGACGTACGCTTCAATTACGTCGCCGGCTTTAATGTCATTGAAATTTTCAATGCCGATCCCGCACTCATACCCTTGCTGCACTTCCCGGACGTCGTCTTTAAAGCGCCGCAACGAGCCCAATTTCCCTTCATAGACGACCACGCTGTCCCGCAACAAGCGAACGCCCTCACTCGCACGGGCAATATGCCCATTCGTCACGTAACAGCCTCCGATCGAGCCGACTTTGGGGATCGAAAAGACCTGTCGAACCTCCGCGCGTCCCAATACGCGCTCCGTAAAGGTCGGGTCCAGCAAACCCTCGGCCGCGGCTTTGACGTCGGCGAGCGCATTGTAAATGATGGTATGGAGCCGGACTTCCACACCCTCGCGTTCAGCGAGTGCCGTGGCTTTAGGGTCCGGACGAACGTGAAATCCAACCACCAGCGCCTTCGACGCGGACGCCAGCAACACGTCCGATTCGGTAAGGCCTCCCACGCCCCGATGAATAATCTGCACCGTGACGCTATCGGAGGCAATTTTGGCGATGGATTCGCACAGGGCACCAACCGACCCTTGCGCATCCGCTTTCACCAATACCGCCAGTTCTTTCCTGTCCGACTCTTGGCTGTGAGCAAACAGCGCGTCCAACGTGAGCCGACCCGGGCCGGTCCGAAGCTCCGCCGTACGCTGTTTTTGATGCCGGGACTCGGCAATCTCCCGGGCCACCCGCTCATCTTTGACCACGACCAATTGATCGCCGGCCGACGGCAACCCCAACAAGCCGATCACCTCCACGGGAGTGGAGGGTCCGGCCTCACGCGCTTTTTTCCCGTCGTGCGACACCAATGCTCGGACGCGGCCGCTGGTCGCTCCCACTACGTACGCGGCTCCGACCTTCAACGTTCCGCTTTGGACCAGGACGGTGGCCACGGGACCACGACCTCGATCCAACTTGGCTTCCAACACAACTCCCTTCGTGGGCTGGGTGACGTCGGTCTTCAACTCCATGACCTCGGCTTGCAGCAACAACATTTCCAATAACGTGTCCAATCCCTGTTTTTCCTTCGCCGACACTTCCACGTAGATCGTCTGTCCGCCCCAGGATTCGGGAACGAGCCCCTGTTCCGACAGGCTCTGCTTGATTCGATCAGGATTGGCACCGGGTTTGTCGATTTTATTGACGGCCACCACGATGGGAACCCCGGCAGCCTGCGCATGATTTGCGGCCTCGAGAGTTTGCGGCATGACGCCGTCATCCGCGGCAACCACCAAAACCACGATATCGGTGACTTGTGCCCCACGTGCCCTCATGGCCGTAAACGCTTCGTGACCGGGGGTATCCAGAAAGGTCACGCTTTTATCCGCTACCTGCACGGAATAGGCCCCAATATGTTGCGTGATGCCACCTGCTTCCTGTTGCGTCACCTTGGTCTGACGAATCGCATCGAGCAACGACGTTTTCCCATGATCCACGTGCCCCATAATCGTGACCACCGGAGCCCGGGACGCAAATTGTGACTCGGTCGTCGGCTCAAGTATTTCTTCCAACAATGCCTCACCCTCTTTTTCCGTCTGAATCTCAACTTGAATCCCGAGTCCTTCGGCAATCAGCACACCAGCATCCAGATTCATGGGTTGATTCAGCGTGAGGCCGATGCCCATTTCCATCAACCTGCGTATCACGTCCGCCGCCCGGATTCCCAAGTATTCCGCAAACTCCTTGACCGTCATGCCCGATGAAAGTTTGACGGTCTTTCGTCTGGGTTTCGTGATTTCGGTCGGCGTGGCAGAAGGAACGTGTCGAACACGTTCTTCCCGTCTGAGGGTAGGGAGGGGACGAAGATCCTGCCAACGAGCCGCATCTTCATAGATCTCGGCAAAGAGGTCTTCATCACGCGGTTTCCCGGCCTTCCGACTCTTTTTGGGTTTCTCCTCTTCCTTGACCTTCTTGGGCTCATCCACCGTTTGTTGAGATTGAGTTGTGACCGGCTCGCCGGTCGCAACAGGCGAGGCCTTGCCTTCGATTGACGGGACAACGTCGGGGAGCGTCGCTTCAGCAGCCAAGGCCTGAGATATGGCTGCAACTTCGGGCGGCTCATCAATCACGTTCGCCGGTTCCAGGGGTTCGCTCTTGGAAATCACAGAGCTGATGCCGTCTCCAGGAGAGGCGTCTTCTGCCACGGTGTCGGGGTCGGAAAGAGGGGGGCTTTCTGCTTTTCGTCGCTTGATTAAAATGTGTTTTTTCTCGGGTTTACGAACCTCCTCTTCCGTAGCCTTTTCCTTTTCCCGAGCGGCTTGGCCACGTGCCTTGGCTGGTGAAGCCGACGGGTTTTTTGCGGTTTTGCCCGGTTTGTACGATCCGGTTGCCTTCTTCCGCACCGGTGTCTGCAAGTCCGCCTTACCCGAAAGCGCTTTCAAGGCTTTCTGAAGGTCCTCCTCACTCAAAGCATTGCTATGGGAGGAGACCGCAATTCCCAGTTTGCCCAGTTCGGCAATCAGAACCTTGCTTTCCTTGCCCAGCTTTTTGGCTAATTCATAGACTCGCATTGTGATTCGTTACGCGGACGCTTCCCCGGATTCAACCGTCTCTCCGGACGCCACATCGAGTTCTTCGCCAGTTTCCCCGTCACCAGCCATGGTCGACGGCTGCTTTTCAGTGCCGGTCTCTTGTTCCAGTTGCGCCGCGGTTTCCTCGGCCAAGGCGGCTTTGATTTCCCGTTCCCGATCGAGTTTTTCTTTTTCATACTCGCTGACGCTGATGATGTCGATTTTCCATCCGGTCAATTTGGCGGCGAGACGGACGTTTTGCCCGTTTTTGCCGATGGCCAGCGATAATTGCGAATCCGCCACCACAACCAAGGCCGCCTTTTTCTCCTCGTCGATGCCGACTTTCTCGATGGAGGCCGGATTCAACGCTTCGCCGATAAACACACGAGGGTCCGTCGTCCACGGGATGATGTCGATCTTTTCTCCCTTGAGTTCCCGCACGATGGCCTGAACGCGGGAACCCTTAATTCCCACACAGGCGCCGACCGGATCCACGGCTTTATCCCTGGAGAAAACTGCGATTTTGGTTCGATCCCCGGGTTCACGCACGACCCCTTTAATTTCCAGAATTTTTTCCGTGACCTCCGGCACCTCTAACTGAAAGAGTTTGACCACGAACTGCGGATGGGCACGGGACAGGATCACCTGAACGTCTTTCGGGGTCCGGCGCACTTCCAACAACAACGCCCGAACGCGGTCGCCTCGCCGATGAACCTCACGGGGAATTTGTTCATGGACGGGCAGCACCGCCTCGGTCTTGCCAATTTCCACCAGGTAGTTCCGGCGCTCTTGCCCGAGGATGATCCCGTGCACCAAGTCGCCCTCTCGCTTCGAATATTCCCGCTCGACCGCCTCCCACGTGGCTTCCCGGACTTTTTGACAGATCACCTGTTTCGCCGCCTGCGCCGCGATCCTCCCGAATTCCTCGACGTCGATGAGCGAGCCGATCTCATCTCCCAATTCAGCTTCTCCATCAATGGCCCGCGCTTCCTCCAGAGAAATCTGAGCATTGGTATCGGTGATCTGGTCTGCAATAGTCTTCAATGACACGATGGAGACTTCCCCGGTTTCCGGATCAATTTGGACCTGAATATTCTCGTTGTTGCCATACCGTTTCTTGGCCGCAGTCAGCAGCGCAGATTCCACGGCCGCAAGCACCCGGTGTTTATCAATACCTTTTTCACGTCCCACTTGTTCGATGACTGCCATCAATTCACGCTTCATAACTGCCCCTCTTCGTGCTGACCCGTAATCGGCTAAGACTCGACTGCGTCATTCCCTTTCAAGTCTTCCGTTACCATTCGATTTCGCGTTTGGTCTGGGCGACAGCATCCCATGCAAGAACCACCCGTCGAGACGTCCGAGATTTTCGCACCGGAACCTGCAGGGTAATACCCCGGTCATCGACCTCGGTCAACTGACCGATCACCGTTCCCTTCCCTTGGACGGGGGCATGGACCTTGACTCGAATGTTCAGTCCTACTGCCTGATCATAGTCCTTTCGCCGTTTCAGCGGACGATCGAGACCCGGAGAGGACACCTCGAGACGATAGGCGTGCGGAACTGGATCGGCCACGTCAATCGCTCGCCCGAGCGAATGGTGAAACTGCTCACAATCCTGAATCCCGACGCCTCCCTCTTTCTCTACAAACACCCGCACGATAGTCTTGGCTCCCTTGCCGTGACACTCGATGTCGACAATGTCAAGGCTGAGGGCCTTGGCAATCGGCTCGGCGATACGCTGGACCTGGCTCTCCAGCCCGTTCATATCCGCAATTCCACGCCTTCTGGAATGATCTTGGAGAACAGCAGTGCAAAAAAAAGTGGGCTTCCGCCCACTTTACTGTCAAGACCTTAGCATCTTCCCTGACCGAAGGCAAGTTTGGCGTCCTTCCGCCAAGTCCAAGTTCCTGCCGACGCCAAGTCAGCCTCCAACGGACCTCAACATATTCTGACGATGGAATTCTGGTACAATAGAAGACCTGTCGCTTCGTTAAAAATGGTGAGCCGCCTCGGGCTCGAACCGAGGGCCCTCGCCTTAAAAGGGCGATGCTCTGCCAACTGAGCTAGCGGCTCACTTGCACCGGATGCTAACAACCGGTCCCGGGGTTGTCAAACGCCGGAGCTTTCACGGGTCCCACCGTAAGGCCGCGATTGTCAGGCACTGACTTTGGAACGTTTGCGCCGAGGGCGCGGCTGCGTCATGGGGTTCTTCAGCATGATCGTATGTTCCCGATGAGAACCCGTTGAAACGATGTCGATCGGGCACGACGTGAGGGCCTCAATGCGCTTCATATACCGCTTGGCCTCAACCGGCAAAGCCTGATAGGACGTCGCGCCGGTCGTCGTCCCTCTCCATCCCGGGAACACTTCATAGACGGGTTCGCACTGCGCGAGGATACGCGAGTCGATGGGCATCTCGCGATACAGTTTGCCCTGATGACGATATCCAACCGCAATTTTGAGTTCTGACACCCCATCCAACACGTCCAGTTTCGTCACCGCCAGCGACGTGCAGCCGTTTACCCGAACGGCGTAGCGCAACAGCACCGCGTCCAACCATCCACACCGACGGGCCCTGCCCGTGGTGGCGCCGAATTCCTGCCCGCGCCCCTGTAACCCACTGCCCACGTCATCGGACAACTCCGTGGGAAACGGCCCGCTGCCGACACGCGTGGTATAGGCTTTGGTGACGCCCAGCACCGCGTCGATTCTTGTCGGGCCCACTCCTCCTCCAGTACATGCGCCACCGGCACAGGCATTGGAGGACGTCACAAAAGGATACGTCCCCAGATCCACGTCCAAGTGCGTCCCTTGGGCCCCTTCAAAGAGCACGCGCCGGCCGTTTTCCATGGCCTTGTGAATCAACAAAGAATCATCCGTCAGGTAAGGAGCCAATCGTCGGGCATAGTTCAGATATTCTTCACAAATCCGGTCGGCCTGAAACACGCGCACGCCGTAGACGTGCCGGAGAAAACTGTTGATTTCGGCCAAACTCCGTTCCACTTTGTCCCGAAACCCTTCAGGATCAAGCAGGTCTCCCATCCGAATCCCGATACGCGCCATTTTGTCCACGTAAGCCGGGCCGATTCCTTTGCCGGTGGTCCCGATCCGGCGAGCACCCTTGGCCTTTTCCGCGGCTTTGTCGATGGCTTTATGATACGGCATGATCAGATGCGCGCGCTGGCTGATGGCAAAATTCCTTCCTACCTTGATACCGTGGGCCGCTAATTGGTCGAGTTCTTCGATCAATGCCCCGGGGTCGATCACCACCCCGTTGCTCAAGACACATTGTTTTCCCCTAGAGAGGATTCCGGATGGAATCAAGTGAAAGACGAACGTACCCTTCTTCGTAACGACCGTGTGTCCGGCATTGGAGCCACCCTGGAATCTCACGATGATATCCGCCTCTTGGGCCAGAATATCAACGATCTTCCCCTTGCCTTCATCCCCCCACTGGGACCCGATGACCACCAGATTTCCCATGTACCACCCAAGCTTTTCCGGAAAATAGTCACAAAAAAAGGGCCCGGCCAACCTGACGCCAGAACCCATCAAACGATCCTAGGGCCCCCTTCATTATTTGTCAATAGTATGGATGAGCATTCGAGCAGGCCCGTGCCCACATGATCGCATGTAACATTCCCAGGCCGGGTACCGTCAGACCAAAAACCGTCGGATTGAATCTACTGATAGCTTTCCTGATCGGTGGGGAACTTCTGGCACTCCACCTCTTCCTTGAAACGCCGCAGGGCTTGGAGGGCGTCGGCTTTGAGGTGGGCGTAGGGCTTGACAAATTTCGGCACGAACTCGTCGAACAGGCCGAGCAGGTCATACAGGACTAACACCTGGCCGTCGCAGTGGGGGCCCGCCCCGATCCCGATGGTGGGAATGGAGACCGCTTGGGTCATGGATTGCGCAAGGGTCGCGGGCATCGCCTCCAGAACCAGGGCAAATGCCCCGGCCGTTTCCAGTGCCTTGGCATCATTGAGCAATGCATCGGCTTGGGTGCTTTCTCTGCCTTGCACTTTGTAGCCGCCAAAGCGATGCACGGATTGCGGCGTCATGCCGAGATGACCCATCACCGGAATACCCACGGTGGTCAAGGCGCGGACCCGATCCACTATGGCACCCCCCCCTTCCACCTTAACGGCCGCGGCTCCCGCCCGAATCAAGCGACCCGCATTGTGAATGGCCCGTTCCTGGCTGACCTGATAACTCATGAATGGCATGTCGGCGATGACCAGTGCCCGCCGCCGGCTCTGCGCCACGAGCCGGGTGTGATACTCCATCTCGTCCATGGTGACCGACAGCGTGTCCGGTTTTCCCTGGACCACGACGCCGAGCGAATCGCCGACCAGAATGACGTCGATGCCGGCCTGTTCGATGATGCGGGTGAACAGCGCATCATAGGCCGTCACGACCACCAGTTTGTTCTTCCCTTTCTGGTTTTGAAATTCCGGGACCGTCATCAGCTCAACTCGGCCTTTCGAATAATCTCGGACAATCGATGCGCCAACCGGCCGGCCATGAGGTGCACGCCGTCACAGAACGGACGAACGGCTCGAATGGTTCGCACCGCAATTTCAAGCCCGGCTTCGGATACATGCGCGTCTCCGGCGTTCCGCAGTTCCTGCAGGATCTCGTCGGGCACGTCGATGCCCGGCACGTGCGCGTTCACGTATTCTGCCATTTTTACCGACCGGAGTACCAGGACCCCGGCTAACACTTTGCGGGAATAGGGACGTACTGCCTCCATGAAAGGTTGGATGACCTTCGCCGAAAAAACGGGTTGCGTCTGAAAAAATTCCGCGCCGGCGTTGACCTTGGCCTCAAATTTCTTATGCAGGAGTTCGGTGGGTTCGGCGCCGGGGGCTGCGGCTCCACCGATAAAGAACGCAGTCCGTCCTTCCAACGCGTTGCCGGCCAGGTCCCGTCCCTCATTGAGTTCCCGCACCGCGTGCATGAGTTGCACGGTATCCAGGTCGAACACCGGCTTGGCATCCTTGTGATCGCCGGCGCTCGGGGTATCGCCGGTCAGACACAGCACGTTCCGGATTCCAAGGACGTGTGCGCCCAGGAGGTCCGATTGCAGGCCGATCCGGTTGCGATCCCGGCACGTGAGTTGAAGTACAGGGTCATGCCCCTGTTCATACAACAACCGGGCCACGGCCACCGGACTTGCGCGCATCACCGCGGCGGCGTTATCGGGCACGTTGATCCCATGCACGCGCCCGCTCAACGACTTGGCGATCTCAAGCAGTTCCGACACGTCCGTCCCTTTCGGGGGAGTCAACTCGACGGTCACGGCGAACTGGCCTTGGGCCAACGTCTGGTGAAGCGTGGGGGCGTTCATGACATGGTTCAGGCAGCACCTGCGGTCGCTGCTCGCCTGGCTCCTTCCACCGTGTTCGCCAATAACATGGCAATGGTCATGGGTCCCACGCCTCCGGGCACGGGGGAAATCCATCCGGCGTGTTCTCGCACCGGCTCAAAATCCACATCGCCGACCAACTTTCCGTCATCGAGTCGATTGATGCCCACATCGAGCACGATAGCCCCGTCTTTCACCATGTCGCTTGTGACGAACCGGGGTTTGCCGATCGCGGCCACCAGAATATCGGCTTCCCTACAGACCGCAGGCAGGTCCTTGGTCCGGGAATGACACATGGTCACGGTGGCATGCTGATGCAGGAGAAGCATGGCCACGGGCTTACCCACGATGTTACTGCGCCCGACCACGACGGCCTTCTTCCCGGCGATGGGTTCGCCGGTGGATTCGATCATGCGGACCACCCCTTTGGGCGTACAGGGTACAAACACGGGTTCCCCCGCGACCAACCGGCCGACGTTGTATGGATGAAAGCCATCGACGTCCTTGCCGGGGGCGATGGCATTGAGAACGGCCTGACCTTCAATATGCGCCGGTAAAGGAAGCTGCACCAAAATTCCGTGAACCTTAGGGTCCGCGTTCAACCGGTCAACAAGAGCCAACAACTCGTCTTGGCTGGTCTCCGCGGACAAGTGATGGTCTGCCACGTACAGGCCGGCGGTATCGCAGGACTTCTTTTTATTGCGAACGTAGACCGCGGAGGCCGGGTCGTCGCCGACCAGCACCACGGCCAAACCCGGGCGAACGCCGGTTTGAGCTTCAAGCGCTTGCACGTCCCGGCCAATGCCGTCCCGAATGTCCTGTGCCAAACTTTTCCCATCAATGAGTTGAGCCGCCACATCGTCCTCCTTAACGTGGAAGGGAACCATATACACGTCACGCTACGATAACAGGGCTGAAAAATTCCCGTCAATCAAGGAGGAACCGAGGTCAAGTGCTCCGTCTGCATCGTTCAGAAACCTATCCATCGGGCGCATGATCCCGACTGCCCAAGACCACTGATGCTCCACTCCGGCCAAGCTCACCGCACAGATTCCACCAATTACTCCATGCTCTCTGACAACGGTTCACAGGGTGAGATTTGCACAGCATATTGTATGACATAGTCATACATGCTAGAATGGGGGAATCCATAGGAGATTGCCGTATGCGAATCAATGCCAGACTTGATGAAGTTAGGACTGAAAAATTGAAGCAGCTTAAATCACTGACGCGGCTCGGCGTGAGCGAAATCGTGAAACGCGCCATTGATCTTTTGCACCAGCAACAGGCCGGGCGGCCACGGGAAAAACTCGATGCCTTGTTGTCGAGTGATTTCGTGGGCTGCGTCGAAGGCCCCGAGGACTTAGCCAGCCAATACAAACAGTATCTGACACGGGATCTCGAGAACAAACATGGTGCTGGCTGATACCGGTTACTGGCTGGCATTGGCCAATGCCAGGGACCGCTGGCACGAGGCCGCGATCACGGCCACACGGCGCCTCGACGAAGCACTCATCGTCACGTGGCCGGTCGTGACCGAAACCTGCTACCTCATGCTCACGCGACTCGGCGTGCAGGCGGAGTTGCGCTTCGTCGAGCAAGTATCGAAACACGTGAGTATCCATGAGATTGGACAGGAACACCTCGGCACCATCCGTGCGTTAATGGAACAATACGCGCAGCTGCCGATGGATTTGGCGGACGCCTCGCTTGTCCTCGCGGCGACCCAACTCGGAGAAGGGCGCATTCTCTCCACCGACCGGCGCGACTTCGATACCTATCGTTGGAAGGACACAGAGCCGTTTCACAACCTGTTGCGGACTTCTATGAAAAGCAAGACCCCATGAGATGTCTTCCGTCTGGTTGATCTTGAAGTTCAAGAGAAGCGCAAAGATGGTGACTGATCCACTGCCTTGACACCCCCCAAAGGGTTCCGTAGCATGCCGTTGTGAGACACTGTTTTACCCTCCAATTTGTTTTATTCCCGTCCTTGTATTCCCAGCCAGCCTTGTTTCGGACGACGCTCCGCGCCATCGCCGTGCTTCTGCTTCTTGGTTGGTGGCCTTTGTCGGTGTTGGCCAATCCCATTACCCAGTTGAGCAGCCCCCAATCCTTTATCGCTCATCCTTCGGGTGAGAGCTATTTCATCGCCAATGCCAATGGTGAACCCGGCACAGCCGACAATAACGGGTTCATCTCGAAACTCGATCAGGACGGCAACCTGCTGGACCGGCACTTCATTCAAGGCGGCCGAGGCGACACGATCCTGCATTCTCCTCACGGCATGGGTATCGCCGGGGACACCCTCTACGTGGCCGATATCACCGTGATCCGCGGATTTCATGCGCAATCCGGGGCCCCCACGGTGACTGTTCCCCTGCACCCGTTTCACGTCGAGGCGTTGACGGATCTGATTGCCGACGGCAACGGGCAACTCTATGTCCTGGACACGGCCGGAAACGCCGTGTACCGGATCGACCCTCAACACGATTTCGAGGTGTCCCTCTATCTCCAACACGAGGACATGGGATCGCCGCGTGGACTGGCCGTTCACCCGAGGTCGGGACGGCTCTGGATCGCCAGCCTCGACAACGGGAACGTGATGGAGATTGCGGAAGACCGCACCATGACCGAAGTCATTTCCAACTCGTTTTTCACCGGCAAATTTCGCAATTTAAGCGGACTCGATTTTGATCGATTCGGCAGCCTGTACCTGTCCGACATGACAACAGGAAAAATCTGGCGGGTCCAGCCGGACCATTCCATGCAGGTCATTGCCGAGTTTTTGATCTCGCCGTCTTCCGTCAAAATCGACCGCCGGAAGCATATGATCCTGGTCCCTTATTTGTACGCCGATGGGGCTGAGATCAATGGCCTGGAACAGCCGACCAATACCGGCAAGCAACGGAAACGCAAGCGAACGCTTTCGGATTACGGACTGGGCTGGTTGGGAGAAGATGAGAAACCATGAGCAAATGCATGTACTGCCACGAACGCAAAGGCAAGCGTCCCTGCCCGGCGTTGGGCGGCGCCATTTGCAGCCAATGCTGCGGGACGCACCGCGTCGTCAGTATTGCGTGCCATTCCGATTGCGTGTACCTGGATACGAACGTGGAATATCAACAAAAACGCGCCGGGGACCAGTTTGAACAGGAACGGCGCACGTTCTACAAGGACCTGCTGGACCAATCCGGGGACAAGGCCGCGGAGATGTTTTACTTTCTCGAAGCCGTGACGTTCAAACATTTTCACGCGAAGAGTGACGCGCAGGATGGAGAGGTCATCGCGGCCATCCAGACGTTGCGTCGATCCTTCAGCCCGATCCACGTGCCTGAGGGGATGGCCCCTCCTTTTACCGAAGCCCTCAAGAAAGAATACGACGCCTTCATGGAAGGAGAAAAACCCGATGCCCAACTCGTCAGTGAAGTGCTGGACCGCGGCCTGACGTTTATTTCCGAATTTTCGGGAACCGGGCTTCGGTCCACTCGCTTTCTCAGCGGGCTGATCGGATTTCTCAAAAGCCGTCACCCCGACGTAGCCGAAAAGCTGGCCAAACTCGGCACGACCGGCGGACGCATCATCCTTCCGGGAAGCACTCCTGTGGAAGATCAGCCTAGGACTCTCGGCTAAGCACCGGCCCGGTGCTTGCCTTATTTCACCTCGACGGTTATTTCAATGCGTTCCAGGGGATTGTCTTTCGAATCCCGGGGTTGCCTGACGATTGTGTCGGCCACCTCCATGCCACTCACCACTTCGCCGAATACCGTATACTGGCCGTCCAGAAACGAGGCCTTGTCTACCACGATGAAAAATTGGGAGCCGGCGCTATTGGGATCAGCCGACCGCGCCGCGGATACGATACCCCGTTCATGAGAAATCCTGTTAAACTCGGCCGGCACGGTATAGCCGGGACCTCCCATGCCGTAGAGACTTTGCTTGCTTGGATCTTTGGTATTGGGATCGCCACCTTGAATCATGAAGCCGGGAATCACCCGGTGAAAGATTGTCCCGTTATAAAATCCCTTCTTAGCCAAATCCAAAAAGCTTTCCACGTGCTTCGGCGCCAGCTCCGGGAAAAAGACCAGTTCCATTTGACCAAACTTGGTGGTGATGATCGCTCGAGGCGCCTTGCCCTCTGCGACCGGCAGTGCCTGGGGGTTCACGGCCAGGACACGTTCCCCGGTGACTCCCGCCAGGAAAGCCACGACTCCCATTACCCACAGGACTTTTCTTACTGCACGTAATCCGCTCATTCCTTCATCCTCCTGATTGTGTTGTGTTCTCAGATACTGCCCGTGAAACCCTTACCCGCGTCGCTCGCGGCCTGAAGGTGTTCGAGTGCTTGTTTCGCCGCTTGCTGTTCCGCTACTTTCTTGCTATGCCCCTTCCCGCTTCCACGGCATTGTTGTTCAATTTCCACCGTGACCTCAAATGTTTTTTGATGATCAGGCCCCGATTCTTCGATCACGACATATACCGGCAGGACGTGTACGTGGCGTTGACACCATTCCTGCAATTGACTTTTATAGTCCCGGCTGAACCCCGCGAGATCATCCTGATGCAAGGCCTTGAGTTGTGCATCCAGGACCTGCAACGTAAACGTCCTGGCCGCGGTCAGTCCGCCATCCAGATACACGGCCCCAATCACGGCCTCCAACGCGTTTGCCAACAGGGACGCCTTCTCTCTGCCCTTGGTGCGTTCTTCTCCGCGACCCAGACGGAGCATTTCGCCGAGCCGTAAGCCCCGCGCGGCCTCCGCCAGCGCGGGCTGCTCCACAAGCCGGGCCCGGATTTGTGATAAATCTCCTTCATCCAACTCGGGAAAAGTTTCCGCCACGTATTCACTCACGATCAACCCCAATACCGCATCGCCTAAAAACTCGAGGCGTTCATTCTGTTTGTCCTCCGAAGCGGGTTTCTCTTGAAGGTAGGAACGATGCGTCAAAGCTTCTTTCAATAACGCGAGTTCGCGAAACTCATACGGAAGTCGTTGATGCGCCTCCTCGGACACCTTCGTGCTCTTTTTCTGATGGTGGGGTCCGGCCGACGTCGAAAGCACCTATACGTCCCGGTTCCCTCGTGTGGACTTGATGACCAGGCAGGCATTCACTCCGCCAAAGCCAAAGGCATTCGAAAGCGCGGCGTCGATGGGAACCTGACGGGCTTGCCCGGGGATATAATCGAGATCGCACTCGGGATCAGGATTCTCCAGATTGATCGTCGGCGGCAACAGGCCATGATACAGCGCCAGGGTGGTCAACACGGCTTCAACCCCGCCGGCCGCGCCCAAGAGGTGGCCGAGCATGGATTTCGTGGAACTCACCGGCAATTGGGCGGCATGGTGTCCGAATACGGTCTTGATCACCTGCGTTTCGACTTTATCCGCAAAGGTCGAGGTCGCATGTGCGTTCACGTACCCGATCGTTGTTTTCGGGATCCCCGCGTCACGAATGGCCTTCTCGATACAATCCACGGCGCCGGCGCCGTCATCCGGAGGCGCGGTGATGTGAAAGGCATCGCTGGTCATGGCGTAGCCGGCCAGTTCTCCGTAGATTTCGGCGCGGCGCCGTTGCGCGTGCGCCAATTCTTCCAACACCAGCACGCCGGCGCCTTCTCCGATCACGAATCCGTCCCGGTCACGGTCAAACGGACGACTCGCCCGTTGCGGGTCGTCGTTACGACGCGATAACGCTTTGGCCGCGGCGAAACCCGCAAGGGCCAACGGGCAAATCGTGGATTCGGTTCCGCCGGCCAACATCACGTCCGCTTCCCCACGTTGAATGATCCGGCAGGCGTCTCCGATGCAGTGATTCCCCGTGGCACAAGCCGTCACGGCACACGAATTGGGTCCCTTGGCTCCAAACCGGATCGCCACCTGGCCCGAGGCCAAATTGACGATGACCATTGGGATGAAGAACGGGCTGACGCGCCCCGGCCCTTTGTCCTGGAGTACCTTGTGATACTGCTCAATGGCCGGCAGGCCGCCGATGCCCGCCCCGATATAGACCCCGACCCGTTCAGCCGTGTCGGATGTGATCGTGATTCCCGCGTCATCCACCGCCTCCTGACTCGCGGCCATGGCGTACTGGATGAACGTATCCATTTTCTTGATTTCTTTTTTTTCGATGTGATCGGCCGGGTCGAAGTCCTTGACCTCGGCCGCAATCCGGCAGGGATAACCTGACGCATCAAAGCGCGTGACGGGGCCGATTCCCGACTTTCCGGCACACACCGCGTGCCAGGTCCTGTCGACACCGACTCCCAAGGGCGTCACGGCTCCCAGGCCGGTGATCACCACGCGCCGACGGGGGGGATACTCGGTCATGAGCGCCGTGGATCAGGTTTTCTCTTTGATATACTCAATGGCTTGGGAAACTTTTTGAATTTTTTCCGCGTCTTCATCGGGAATTTCCACGTCGAATTCTTCCTCAAGCGCCATCACCAGTTCGACCGTATCCAAAGAGTCGGCCCCTAAATCCTCGACAAAGGACGCGTCGGGGACGACGTCTTCTTCTTCTACACCCAATTGTTCTGCAATGATCTTTCGAATACGTTCTTCAGCGGCCATCGACCTTCACACCTCCTGTTAAACAAGACCTCCTGTTAAACAATAGAAATCATTCATCCTGTTACGCCATGTGCATTCCGCCATTCACGTGAAATACCTGTCCGGTAATATACCCTGCAGCATCCGATGCCAAAAAGCGGACGGCTTCCGCCACCTCGGCGGGGTGACCCAATCGACCAAGAGGAATCTGTTGCAATAACGTGTCCCTGACCTCCTGGTTCAAGGCCCGGGTCATCGCCGTATCGATAAATCCTGGGGCCACCGCGTTTACCGTGATGTTCCGGCTTGCATATTCACGAGCGACGGATTTCGTAAACCCGATGACCGCGGCTTTCGATGCGGCGTAATTCGCCTGTCCCGCGTTCCCGATCGCCCCCACGATCGAGGCCATGTTAATAATTCGTCCCGATCGCTGTTTGGTCATGGGACCAAGAATCGCCTTGGTACAATAAAACGTCCCGGTGAGATTGACCTGAAGGACGGCGTTCCAATCCTCTTCTTTCATACGCATGATCAACCCGTCACGGGTAATACCCGCATTATTCACCAACACGTCCACGCGCCCCCATTCCTTCATCACGTGATCAACCATCCCCTTGACGGCTTCCCACTGGGCCACGTTGGCCGACAACGCCAGCCCTTGCACCTGCTGGGATTCCACCAATTGCAGCGTGTCGGCGCACCGGTCGGCTTCCAGATCCACCACCGCCACGTCGGCTCCGGCTTTCGCAAAGCATTCCGCAATGGCTTGCCCGATGCCTTGCGCCGAGCCCGTCACAATGGCTTTTTTCCCTTCCAGCATGCTTCCCTCGTTCCTTGTCTTTCGGGAACTGCCTCTTACCGTCAACGACGTAGGGTCGTCAAGGTCTTTTCCAAGGAGTCCGGATCCTGAATATGATGTAATTCCGCCTCCGGCACAATACGCTTGGCGACACGGGTCAACACCATACCCGGCCCGATCTCGATAAACGTCCGAATGCCCTGCTCCCACATCGCGCGAATGGTGTGCTCCCATAACACGGAGGAGGGTAACTGGCGAATCAGGGAACGGCGCACCTCTTCGGCGCGGACCAATGGACGTGCCTCAACGTTGTTAAAGAGCGGCACGGCCAAATCGGATAGTTGCACCGCGTGAACGTGCGGGGCCAGCCGGTCCGCGGCCGGCTGCATCAAGGACGTATGAACCGGTACGCTCACGGGCAATGGAATGGATTTCCGGCACCCTTGCACTTTGGCCAATTCGATAGCCCGTTCCACCGCGGCTTTTTCACCCGCGATCACCACCTGACCCGGAGAGTTGAAATTAGCCGCGGCCACGACGCCCACGGATTGAGCCTCACGACAAATGCCCTTGACTACTTCGCCTGCCAACCCGAGCAGGGCCACGACCAACCCGCTCCCTGACGGGACTGCCTCTTCCATGTATCGCGCCCGTTTGTGCACCAACGCTACGGCGTCTGGAAACGAAAGCCCGCCCGCGGCCACGATGGCCGAATATTCGCCCAAACTGTGCCCCGCCACCGCAGAAGGCTGGAGACGCGGACCCAAGGCCCGCCAGGCAATAAGGCTGGCCACCAGCAACGCGGGTTGGGTATATTCCGTTCGATTGAGTTGTTCTGCCGGTCCTTCAAAACACAGGGCCTGAAGGTCATACCCCAAGATCGAGTTGGCCTCCTCAAACAAGGCCATGAGTTGCGGATACGCCTCACGCCACGCTTGCCCCATCCCGACGGCCTGCGAACCTTGACCGGGAAACAGGAATGCGATTGGGTCGGACATAGACAGCTAAGGTATGAGTGAAACCGTTGGGAAAGTCAACGGATAAAAACGCCCGCGGGCGGAACGGACCCGGAGCGGTCAGTCAACGATGAACTCGCCGCCATCCACACAGATGACGTTGCCGGTGATCCAATGCGATTTGGGATGGCTCAGCAAGCCAATGGCCTCCGCCACGTCCTGCGTCATGGTCAAGCGGCCAGATGGATTCTTCCGTTGGGCTATCGCGATCATGTCATCCGATCCCGGAATTTTCCGCAAGGCCGGGGTATCAGTGACCCCCGCCATGATCGCATTCGCCGTGATCCCCTGGGGAGCCAATTCGAGCGCGAGTTGACGAACGTGGGATTCCAGTGCCGCCTTCGCAGCAGATACCGCTCCATAGGTGGACCACACCCGCGCACCGCCCGCACTGGTCATCGCAAAAATTCGTCCGCCGTGACCCATGAGGCCCCGCGCGAGTAACTCCTGCACCCAATACACCAAACTGTTGGCCATGACGTCCAGCGTCATCTCGACCTGAGCTTTACTCACGGCATCGGCACGCGTTTCGGTGACGAACCGTCGCAACGTTCCAAAGGCCAGGGAATGAAGGAAAACGCGAATCGTTGCCGGCTCGCGATGCGCCTGGAATCTGGCTTCAACGGCGTCCACAACTTCCCGTCGCTTCTCCGCGTCCGCGGCGTTGACGTTGAAAAAGAGGGTTTCCCTGCCGCGGGCATGGATATCCGCCACGAGACGATCCACATCCGGGAGCGTGGATTTTCGGTCTAAATGCACCCCCACGATATTCATGCCGAGCGCCGCCAACTCCAGTGACACGGCTTTGCCGAATCCACTCGAGGCACCCAGGACCAACGCCCATTCTCCTGGTCTTTCATCTATAGCCATGTCTGATCCTTTCTACCATCGCATCACCCCGGAGGCCCACGTAAGACCCGCCCCAAACGCTGCCATGACCACCAGACTGCCTTCCCCGATCGTTCCGTTTTTGGCGGCTTCGTCCAACGCCAACGGGATTGACGCGGCAGAGGTGTTGCCATACCGGTCGACGTTGATCATGATCCGGTCCAGAGGCAACCCGATGCGTTGCCCGACGGCCCGTAAAATGCGGATGTTGGCCTGGTGGGGAACCAGGCAATCAATATCGTCAACGCCGAGCCCATGCGCCGCGACGGCCTCGCGTATGGCCTCTTCCATGGTTTTGACGGCAATCTTGAAGGTTTCATTGCCGCGCATTTTGACGCAATGCAGGCGTTCGGCCAACACGCGCTCCGACGGAGGAAGACTCGACCCGCCACCCGGCACGCAAATCAAATCGGAGAACCGCCCATCCGCGTGCAAATGGAGGGAGAGGACGCCACGGTCTTCTTCCGTCGGCCCCAGCACCACGGCGCCTGCTCCATCCCCGAAGAGGACACAGGTGTTCCGGTCCGTCCAATCCGTGATGGACGACATCACTTCCGACCCGATGACCAGCACGTACCGGTGCCCCGTCCTTACAAAGGCATCGGCCACCGACAGGCCATACACAAACCCGCAGCACGCTGCGGAAATATCGCAGGCACCGGCTTTCCCGGCGCCAAGCCGGTGTTGAATCAAGGACGCGGTGGACGGAAGAGGGGAGTCCCCGGTACAGGTGGCCACCAGAATCAGATCGAGTTCGGCTGCCTGGACCTTGGCATCTGCCAACGCCTGCTGCGCCGCTAGCACACCGAGGTCCGAACAGGCTTCATCGGGGGCGGCCAAGCGTCGCTCGCGAATACCCGTGCGTTCTACAATCCAGGAATCCGACGTCTCCACCATGGCTTCGAGGTCGGCATTGGTCAGCACCTGTTTGGGAGCATAGGACCCCGTCCCGAGTATCCGGCTTCTCATTCACAGGCCATTTGCGGGCTGGGCGTCATCGGTGAGGTCAGACCTTCGGCAATATCACGTTGGATCAGGTCGATCAACCGGCCCTGGGCCAAGGCATTCGCTCGCCTGATCGCGTTTTTAATGGCCTTGGCCGAGGACCGGCCATGACAAATCATGCACACTCCATTCACACCCAGAAGCGGGGCACCACCGAATTCGGCGTAATCCGTCCGTCGTTTCAATCGCATGAGCGGACCCGTCATAAAGGCCAACGACAAGCGGCCCAGAGTCGAATTCATGACTTCACTCATGAAGATTTTCTTCATGGCTTCGGCCAGGCCTTCGGAGATTTTCAGCGACACGTTGCCCAGAAACCCGTCACACACGATCACGTCGGCCGTTCCGCTGTAGACGTCCTTGCCTTCGACGTTTCCGATGAAGTTCAAGAAACTTTCCTTGAGCAGGCGAAAAGCCTCTTTCGTCACTTCATTCCCTTTGGTCGCTTCCTCTCCGATACTGAGGAGTCCCACGCGAGGCTGCGCGATATCCATGAGATGTTTGGCATACTCATGGCCCATAATGGCAAACTGATGCAACTGTTGAGCGGAACAATCGACCGTCGCCCCGACGTCCAACATGATGGCCGTGCCCCGTATAGTCGGCAAGGTAGCCGCAATGGCCGGTCGCTCAACACCCTTGATGGTGCCGAGCAGAAAAAAAGCCGACACCATGGCGGCACCCGTGTTGCCGGCGCTCACCACCGCCTGGGCTTCGCCGGTCTTGACCAGATTGGTGGCTACCCAGATGGACGAGTCGCGTTTTTTCCTCGCCACTTGCGCGGGAGATTCATGCATATCCACAGTCTGGGAGGCGTGGTGGACCGTCACGCGCGGGTCCGTGCACTGCACGCGTTCCAATTCAGAGCGGAGTGAGTCTTCGTGACCGACGAGGATTAATTCGACGTCAAGCTCTTTGAGGACTTGGAGAGCGCCTTCGACGACGGGACTCAGGCCATGGTCCCCGCCCATGGCATCAAGGGCAATCTTCATGGATCGTGCGCCAGCCTCTAATCGGGAGGGTACAGATAAAACGCGCAAGGAACCGCCGATTCCGGATCAGCGCTCCCCTAGCTTTCCTGAATCGCGATGATCGCTATCCGTTTGTAGTAACCGCACGACAGGCAGGTCCGATGAGGCAACATACGTTCGTGACATTGCGGACAAATGGAAAAACTCGGCATGCCGAGTTTTTTGTGCGTACGCCGTTTATCCCGCCTGGACTTGGAATGTCGATGTTTGGGATTCGCCATTGTGTTCTCCTCACGTCACGGAAAACGACCCGCGTTCGTCTGTTCTGCGCGTCACTTACGCCAACGGTTTCTGTGACTGTTTGAAGGCCGCTTGCAGGATCGCAAAAGGAGACTCCGTTTTGACCTCCTTGCACCCGCACCTCTGCACGTTCAGATTTTGCCCGCACACCTGACATAGGCCTTGACACCCCTCTGAACAGAGGGGTTGCATCGGGATGGAAAGAATGAGTCGTTCACGAAGCATCTCTTGCAATTCAATCCGTTCTTCAACTACCGAATGGCAGTCCGTCTCTTCAGCCTTCGAATCTCCGGGGGCAGCGGCCGCTTCTTTCGACTGCCGGCGCCCCGGATCCCGGTACACGGCCCGAAACGAAAGGTCCGCCGACGCGGCAAACGTTTCAAGACAACGGACACATTCATGGAGGAGCAGGCCGTTCAACTCGCCCTCCACCAGAAAATCTGCCTCTCCGGCCTGGATCGTTGCCGTCAACGCAAGGACGTCTTGTATGCCGGGATCGTTCTCGTCTAACTGCAAAGCCTCTCTCCCGACAACGCAGGCGACACGCGTGCCTTCCGGAGGCACATCCTTCACGCTGAAGCTGAGCGAGGCCACGTTCCCCGGATCTCCCTTAACACGGGAATGCAGACGGGAACCGCAACGTCACGGCGGCTCTCCCGCCCTTACCGCTCTTCGGCAAAAGCCAACAGGGCAATACTGCGGGCACGTTTGATCGCGATCGTGAGCTTTCGCTGGTGCCGCATACAGTTTCCCGATATCCGTCTCGGGATAATACGTCCACGTTCCGTCAAAAAATTACGCAACAGGTTCAGATCCTTATAATCCAAGGGCGTGGTCTCGTGACAAAACCGGCAAACGCGCCGTCGCTGAAAAAGCCTCCCTCGTTCCACGTGCGTGTTCTCCTCGTATGCGAAATTTATGCGTACTCTTCCGACTCGTAAGAATGATCGTGCGGGTATTCTTCTTCTCCGCCTCCGGGCTCACCAGTGTGACTCTGTTTTTTCGGGCCAAAGGTGACCGATTGCGCCACCACTTCATGTTTGCTTCGGCGTTGTCCGTCTTCCGTTTCCCACCGTCGCTGCTGGAGCCGGCCATCGATAATGGCAACGTCCCCCTTGCTCAGGTATTGGCCGCAATGCTCGGCTTGCTTGCCAAAAACCACGATATCAACGAAACACACTTCCTCTTTTTGATCATCGGCCTGTCGAAACCGTCGGTTGACGGCCAGCCCGAAATTGGCGACAGGGGTCCCACTGGGAGTGTATCGAAGTTCAGGGTTTCGCGTCAGATTCCCGATGAGAATGATCTTATTGAATCCCACCACTTTCGGACTCTCCCTGTTCTTCGGCTACAACCGCCTGCAACGCTTCCTCTTCCACCCGCACGGTCAAGAATTTGATGACCGAATCTTCCAGTCGATAGAGCCGTTCCAGTTCACTCACCACGTTTTCTTGCGCCGATTCAAACTGCAGGAGGATATAGGTGCCGCGCCGGTCATGTTTGATTTCATAGGCGAGCTTCTTTTTTCCCCAATTCTCGGCTTTGACGATCGTCGCCCCGTGTTTCGTCAACACGGATTTCATCTTTTCGATCACCGCCTCGGCTTCTTCATCCCCCAACGACGAACGAAGAATAAATATTGATTCATAACATGCCATGCCGCACCCTATCCTCTCTCCGAAAAACCCTGATTGATCGCCCTTCACCAGCTTCGTGACAAGGGAAAAAACGGTACCACAGGGGAAAATGTACTGTCAAACCGCGATGCTTCGCGGATCCTTCTCTCTTGCCGGCTCATGGCTTACGCCGGCAAGCGGCGATTAAAACGATTCATCGCTGCCTGCACATCGTGCGTCACAAGACAGGCCAACCCTTCAACCGCCCGCGTCAGAACGGGTTGCAGGTCTGCCCACTCTGCAGGCGCAAACGGGGCCAACACAAAATCGGCGGGATCCACCTCCGGGACCGGACGGCCTATCCCGATTTTCAGACGAACGAAGGATTCGGTTCCCAAGGCCATCACGATGGACTGTAAGCCTTTATGCCCTCCTGTTCCCCCTCCGGGCCTGATCCGCAGGCACCCACTGGGCAAGTCCAAATCATCATGAACCACGATCACGTCCCGCGCTTGGACGTCATGCGCCGTTACGAGTTCCTCCACGGCTTCACCGGACATATTCATAAACGTCACAGGCAATGCCAGCACAACGGAGTGACCGTAGAGCCGGCCGACACCCCGTTGCGTGAGGCCGTTGAAATGTAACGGGATCGACCACTCGACCGCCGCTTGAGCCACGACCCGTTGTCCGACGTTGTGACGAGTTATCGCATACTCAACGCCAGGATTCCCGAGTCCGACAATAACGCGCGGGTTATTTGGAGGGTTCACCGGATGTGGCTGGGGCCGCAGGTGCTTCGGCAGCACGCTCGGGTTCCGGAGCCTCGGCAGTTGGTGCCGCTTCCGACGTCAGCATGGCGGACAATTTCTCCTCGGAAATCGGCACGGTCACGTTGACGACCATGCCCTCGGGATCGTCCAGAATCCTGATGCCCTCAGCGACCCGCAGGTCCCGGACGTGAATGCCCTGATTGATTTCCAAGGCCGATGTATCCACGTCGATTTGGTCCGGAATGACGTTGGGCAGACATTCGATATGGACTTCTCTCATCGATTGATGCATGACGCCCTTGTCACGTTTGACCCCAATGGGCACGCCCCCCGTCATGTGGACCGGGACTTTCACGCGAACCGGCTTATCCATCGACACTTCCAATAAATCCACGTGCAACAGCGATCCATCCAGAGGGTCCAGTTGTACGTCTTGAATGACGGCGGTTCGTTGTGGTGCCTGCTCGTCCCCTTGAATCGTCAAGGAAATGAGCCCCGTACTTCCGGCTTGGGTCACCAGGATATGCTGAATCGACTTGGGTTCCAGTTGGATCAACCGTGACGTCCCCTGGCCGTACAGCACGGCGGGGATCTGTCCGTTCCGGCGGATTTGACGAGCCGCCCCTTTTCCGGATTGCGTTCTGATGGTGGCTTCAGCGACGAACTCCATAACGCTCCTTTATGTCTTCTTGCCGGTTTCAGCGCCGGCATTCCTCGCCGACAACCGGGGCATCCGAGACTCGTCCGATGGCTTCAGCCTTCTATTGGACAAGCCTGTTCATCATATAATCAGTCGAACAATGAGGTGACTGATTGCTCCTTATGGATTCGCTTGATGGCTTCCCCCAGAAGAGAAGCAACCGACAGAATCCGAATCTTTGAACATACCTGATCCTTGCCCTGGAGAGCAATCGAATTCGTGGCCACCACTTGCGCCAGCGCGGATTGTTCAATTCGTTCGATCGCGGGACCGGACAGCACCGGATGGGTACACACGCCCCAAACCATGGAGGCCCCTTTCTCCATGCAGGCATTGGCAGTTTCCACGATCGTACCGGCCGTATCGATCATGTCGTCCAGCAATAAGACGTGGCGACCCCGCACGTCTCCGATAATATTCATCACTTGGGCCTGATTGGGCCCCTCCCGGCGTTTATCGACGATCGCCAGGTTCGCGGCCAACCGTTTGGCAAACGCCCGGGCACGTTCGACCCCACCGGCATCAGGCGAAACCACGACCACGTCCTGCAAGTGACTTTTTTTGACATAGTCCAATAGGACCGGCCTGGCATACAGATGGTCGACTGGAATATTGAAAAACCCTTGAATGGGCCCGGCGTGCAAATCCATGGTCAGCACTCGATGTGCCCCCGCCGTGGTAATCAGATCAGCCATCAGCTTGGCGCTGATCGGCACCCGTGGCTGGTCTTTTCGATCCTGGCGTGCATAGCCGAAGTACGGAATCACGGCCGTAATCCGATAGGCGGACGACCGTTTCAACGCATCCAACATGATCAACAGTTCCATGACGGACGTATTGACCGGGTGACAGCAGGACTGAATGACGAACACGTCCGCCCCTCGCACGTTTTCTTCGACTTTTACGCGGATTTCGCCATCGCTGAAGGTCGAGACCACCGCCTGAGACAACGGCACGCCCATATAGTCGCTGATCTCGCTGGTCAGAAGCGAATTGGAGTTTCCGGCAAACAGTTTCAGGTCATCGGCCATGAGGGCTATTCCAGTGTGCAAAGCACATCCCCGCGGTCGCAAGCGGGATCTGTCAGGGGAATCCGGGAGAAAGTCCCAGACCACTATTATTTAGGGCATCCTCGTATCGTTGTCAACAACCCGACTGTTTCGCCCCGTTCTTGCCGGCCGCGTCCGAAGACGGTGCACCAGCGTTCGAGATCTGCTCCAATAGACCACCTTGAAGAGAAGGGCCGACGGCAATCCGATACTCCGAGTCCTCGGAGAAGACCTCTTTAGCACGGATGGCCCCGGCCTGATCTTGAAACACGCCGAATACGGTGGCTCCACTGCCCGATAATAGCGCTCCCTCTGCTCCCATGGTCAATAAGGTGCGCTTGATGTCGGCTAATACGGGGTAGTCGTCGATCAGTGCGACCTCAAAATCATTCTCCATCCAGGCCAGGATCCCGCTCCAGGATACGGAAGACGGACATTCAACTGATTCCAGGGCTTCGGGCAGGGCAGGGATCGTCTGCCGCACCTCATCCAGACGTCTGAAGGCCTGAGCCGTGTTGATCGGAAATCCCGGATTCACCAGTACGATCCACCGGACGCCGTCCAAGGTTTTCGGAATGATCCGCTGGCCCCAGCCATGCACCACGGCCGTCGGCGCTTCCATGAAAAAGGGCACGTCGCTGCCCAAGGTCTGTCCCAAAACGGCCATATCGCCGTTGGTCCAGCCAAGATTCAACAGACGATTGAGGCCCATGATCGTCGCCGCGGCATCACTGCTCCCGCCGCCAAGCCCCGCCGCCACTGGAATCCCCTTGACCAATTTCAAGGCCACACCCGTGGAGACGCCTGCCCGTTCCAGCACCAGTTCGGCAGCACGATACGCGAGATTGCCGGTCGACACCGGCAGGGTTGTGTCCGAACATTCAAGGTGAACCCCTGCAAACGCGTCCGTGACCCGAATCGTCAATTCATCAGTCACTCCGATCGTTTGCATGAACGACCACAGGGCATGATACCCATTGGGCAGTCGATCGAAAATCTTGAGAATGAGGTTGACCTTGGCCGGCGGATGGACCAGCAGGGATTGATCCACGTTACCCATGAGACACTCTTACCAACCTGCCGGACTCGTCCGCAACGACGGGACAGCCTCCTTCTCCGGGGAGTCAGTCGAATACGGAAGGCATCGAGAAAATCGGCAGGTACATGGCCACCACAATAAACCCGATGCCGATCCCCAATACGACGATGATCAACGGCTCCAGGACGGCGGTGAATGCGGCGACGTCGCGGTCCACTTCACGCTCGAAGAGGTCCGCGATGTTTCCCAAGGCCGTATCGAGACTGCCCGTGGCTTCGCCGACCCCGACCATGTTGGAGACCAGGCGGGGAAACATCCCGGATCGCTCCAACGGGTCGGCTAGGGTATGTCCCTCGCGAATACTCGATCGCGCTTCCTCCAATGCCCGTACCATGCGCTGCAACCCGGATACTTTTTGGGCGATTTCCAGGCTGCGTAAAATCGGCACGCCGCTGCCCAGGAGTACACTGAGCGTGCGCGCAACGTGAACCACAGCCACGTTTCGCCACAGTTTCCCCAGCAACGGCACGCGAAGCACGACGTCTTCGATCATCCGTTGCCCGGACCGGGTCTTCGCCCACAGGCGTCCTCCTACCCCTAAACCGATGACACCGAGGAGCACCGACACCCATTGTTCCTGAAGCCATCGACTCAGCCCCAGCACGACGGCCGTGGGCCAAGGCAGCGCATCGCCCCAATCGGCAAACATCGTGGCGAACATGGGGATCACCCAAATGAGCAACACCCAGAGCACGAGCAAAGCCACGATGACCACTAACAGGGGATACGCCAACGCCAGCTTCACCTGTTGCCTGAGCCGCACCACCTTGTCCAGATGCTCGGCCAGCCGGCCGAAGGTCTGGTCCAAGGTTCCGCTTTCCTCTCCGGCTTGGACCATACTGACGTACCAGGACGTGAACACCGTGGGGTGCCCCTGAAGCGCATCAGCCAGGGGTGATCCCGACTTGACTTTCTGCTTGACGGCACGGAGCACGGCTTGCAACGCCGAAGACGAGGCTTGTGTCGCCAGCATGTCGAGACTCTGCGCAAGGGGCACTCCGGCTTTGACCAAGGCTTCGAGTTGATAGGTAAACACCAGTAAGTCGTTTTGAGAGACGCGGCCTGTCCCCGGAAAGGACCACCCTTCGGTAGAGAAACCGGGCTTTTCCCGGATGCGGGTCACAAAGAGATCCTGCTGGCGAAGAGCTCGCAGTGCGGCGCCTTGGTCCACGGCCTCCAACTCTCCCTGCCGGACTCCTCCCTGCCGGGTTTTCACGCGATACACGAACGTCGGCATGATCTGGTGTGGCTCAAGAAAAGGGAGTTCTCCTCCCGGGTTCAATCCTCGGTGGAAACGCTCACCACCTCTTCCATCGTGGTCAGCCCTTGCTTGATTTTATCCAAACCGCTTCGTCGAATGGTTTTCAAGCCATCTGCCAGGGCTTGCTGCTTGAGTTGCTCCGCGGTCTGGCGCTCAAGGATCCGGGGTCGAAACTGGTCTGAGATCGGCAAGACCTCAAACAGACCGATGCGCCCTTTATACCCTGTCCCATGGCACGCGACACAGCCTTGGCCACGCAACGGGGCGATGGATGTCACCTCCGCATCGGTGAACCCTGCCTCGCGAAGCTGTTGTATCGAAAACCGGTCATCAGGCCTTTGACAGTTCGGGCAGATTTGACGCACAAGCCGTTGCGCCACGATGACACTGACCGACGACGCCACCATAAAAGGTTCAACGCCCATATCGAGTAACCGCGTAACCGCCCGAACCGCATCATGGGTGTGCAGCGTGGACAGCACCCGATGCCCGGTCAGCGCAGCCCGAATCGCTATTTGCGCGGTCTCCAGATCCCGGATTTCGCCGACCATCATGATATCCGGATCCTGCCTCAGAAAAGCCCGTAAGATCCGGGCAAACCCCAAACCGATCTCTTCCTTGATCTGGACTTGCGTGATGCCGGTGAAATGATATTCCACCGGATCTTCAACCGTGACGATATTCACGTCGGGCGTATTCAACACTTGCAGCGCCGCGTACAGCGTCGTGGTCTTTCCACTCCCCGTCGGACCGGTCACCAGGATCATCCCATGCGGGCGTTCCAAAGCCGTGAGGAAGGTTTCGGTGCCGGTCGCATCCAACCCCAAAGCCGCCAGTTCGACCAGTTGCCCCGCCCTGTTCAGCAATCGAAGCACGGCTTTTTCTCCGTGCAAGGAGGGCAAAACTGAAAGACGCACGTCGACTGTCCGCTGTCCTCCCAACGCCAACGTCATACGCCCATCCTGCGGCAGGCGGCGTTCGGCAATATCCAGATGCGAAAGGATTTTGAGTCGAGAAATCACGGCGTTCCGCAGTCCCAGGGAATAGGTCATCGCCGTATGTAAGACGCCGTCCAGCCGGAACCGCACGCGCACGCCGCTCTCATCGGGCTCCAAATGCACGTCACTCACGCCCGTGCCGGCCGCACGTTCAAGAATCGTCTGCACCAACCGGGCAACTGGAGACTCTTCTTCCACCACGGCCTCGGTTCCGGCTTCCGGCCGTGCGTACCGCAGGCTCGACGACGCCTTGTCCAACAACGACGCCATTTCTTCGGATTGCAGGATTGAATCGACGGTGTGGGCGTGGAGTTCGCCCTCGTTGGAATGAGAGGCATCGCGGGCAGAGGCAGCGGCGTCATAGGTGTTCGCCGGTGCGGATGAGCCGTCGTGTCGACCGTCATCCTGACCCTGGTACAACGCCTGCAAGCATTGGCGAATATCAGATTCCAGTGCGACCACCGGAATCACCTGCAATCCGGTCCGAAACCGTACTTCATCCAACACGTGCAGGTTGGCCGGATCAGCCAGGGCGACCGTCAACCGGCGGCCGGCCTGATTCACCGGTACAGCCACGTGTTGCCGGGCCCAGGCCTGGGGAACGCAATTCGCAAGCTCCGGAGCGACATCGGAAGGAAAGGGATACGCCGTGGCCAATCCATACTGCTGGCCCAAAAACTTCAGCAACGTTTCTTCGGAAATGACCTGCCGTTCACAGAGGATTTGGCCGAGGGGTTGGCGAGTCGCCTGCTGTCGAGCCAACGCTTCTCGCAATTGAGCAGCGGTCACACATCCGGCATCAAGCAGTAATTGACCCAGCCGGGTGTGCAGCATAAGACCCCGCGACGAAACGTGGAATTCCTTATGAATCCTCCGCGTTGTTCAACTGACTCACACCGCGGAAAATATAGTGCATGCCGGAAAGAACGGTCAGCAGACTCATCGACAGCAACAGGGGGAACAGCAAAACGGGATTCAGATCTTGGGAAATCAAGGCGAGAACCAGGATCATATAGCTCACCTGAAACAAGGTCGTGGCCTTACCCAACACCGTGGGCGAGGCATCGATGGCCGTACTGGTGAGATGGGCCAGCAGCGTGCCGGTGAGTAAAATCGCATCGCGACTCACCACTAAGATAACGCTCCACACCGGCACCATGTCCAAGAACGAAAACGTCACAAACGTCGTCATGAGTAACAGTTTATCCGCCAGCGGATCGAGGTAGGCCCCGAACCGCGTTTTCTGATTCACCATACGAGCAATTGTGCCGTCCAAGGCATCGGTCAGGGCCGCGATTATCAACGTCACCAAGGCATACTCCACGTGCTCGTAGATCAATAACCCGACAATGAGCGGGATCAACAAGATCCGGAGTATGGTCAGACTATTGGGGATGTTCAGCGGAACCACGCCGCCAATGGAGAAACGTGCATCCATGGCATCCGTACCTGGCCCTTGCTTGGGAATCACGAGTAACCTCCCTAGTGAAACAAGACTAAGGGTGAGACGTGAGTAAGTCAACCGAAACACAACCATTTTTCTCAGGCCTGCGGCTTTGAGCACAAACCCGATCGCATGACATGGTTGAAGGTTCCAGTTGTCCCCCCTATAATTACCGCCTATGAAAATGAACCGAAAGGATCCATCCGTATGAGTACCTTGCCGTTGTCATTCCGGTTACGAAACGCCGTAATCGAGAAGCACCAGTTGGAAGGCACCGATCCCAGCGATCGCTATTTTAACCGTCTCGTGCCGATCAAACACGTGCATCGCGGCTACACGGCCACGATGACCTACGAAGCCTTGGTCACGGAAAGCGGCGTTCACCAGACCGTGGGCGGCGCCATCACGGACATCGTGGATACACTGCGTCATCTAGGCTTCACACACATGCGGACGCGGTTGAATTTCAAAGGTCAAAAATATCTCGCTGAAAAAGAAACGTGGGTTGAGTATCCCGACTGACCCGTTTCCTTCTCGAACGGAGTGCGTACGGCATTCCCCAGCCCTCATCTCCCGCCCCATTCCTGATAGATCGCATCGTGAATCTGCGGACGGAACGCCTTGATGGCCGTATTCGTTCGGGCCGGATGCACTCGATTGGACAAAATAATCACCTCAAGGTCACAGGACGGATCGATCCAGAGAGACGTGCCCGTAAACCCCACGTGCCCGAATGCCCGTGACGAAAACCGCGTACCCGAGGATGAGGGGGCAGAAGGGGTATCCCAGCCCAGCCCCCAAGAAGACGTATCGGATTGGCGATGAGTAAACTGTTTCGCAAGAGCAGCACTCAAGACCCCATCACGGCCCTGTACCGCCTGAAGCCACGCGGCAGAAAGTTGGCCGACGGCGTGAGCCGTTCCGAACAGCCCGGCGTGTCCGGCGCAGCCTCCCAACGCGTACGCGTTTTCATCATGCACTTCTGCGCACAGCAAACGATTTCTCCAACGTTCCCATTCCGTGGGAACGATGCGCGTCGGATCCTCCGTTATCGCTTCCTCGCGACTGAGAAACGCCAAGGACGAAATGCCCAGGGGCGCATAGATTCTCCGCCGGCAATAGGCCGCCAAGGACGTCCCTGCGCACCGTTCGACGATCTCGCCAAGCACCATAAACCCCAGGTCACTGTACAGGCTTTGACTCCCTGGCTGATATTCGATTGGTTCGGACGCGATGGCGTTCAGTAATGCGTGCACGCGGTGCCGTCGTTCTTCTTCATTCCGGGGCGGTAACCCCGAGGGCGCCAATTGTTCATAATAGGGTCGCCACGCCGGCAGCCCCGCTTGATGCGAGAGCAGTTGCCGGAGATCGACGCCGGCAAACAGGCTCCCCCGCAACTCGTCCGCCCATTGAGACACGGGCTGATCCAGATGCAGGTGCCCATCCTGGACTAAACACAACATGGCCGTGCTCGTGGCCAGGGGTTTGGTTAAGGAAGCCAAGTCATAGATCGACTCCAAGTGGACCGGCTGGTCGCCGGGTGAAACCCCGCAAGTTCCCACGGCTTCGTGAAACACGACGGTTCCGCGAGACCTCACCAGGGCCACCGCACCCGGGAACACGTTTTCATTGACGGCCCGTTGAAAGGCCCGGCGAATGGCACTCACGCGAACGTGAACCAATGGCCGTCTCGCCGTAGCGGCGAGCCCCGTGTCAGCGTGGTGCGACAAGCATCATCATGAGAGCGCATGGAGACGATCCTCTGTCTTCAATGCAACCTCAAACCAATGTCCCGAATAGTTTGGACCACGGCATATTGCAAAAACATAATCAGCAAAATAGCCAAAATGGGCGAGACGTCGATGCCTCCGAGCAGACCCACCCTGCGTCTGATGACGATCAGGACCGGGTCGGTCGCCCTCATGAGGAACTGAACGATCGGATTCCACGGATCAGGATTCACCCATGAAATCAGGGCCCGGATGATAATCAGCCACATATACAGGAACAGGACCGTATCCAGGACATAGGCCAGTCCCTGCAAAATATTACCTGCGACGAACATGGTCTCTTCTCCTCATAACCTCCTGCGCTCCCTGCGTTCCATTCCGTTTTCCAGAAGGAGAACACTCATCGAGAATTGCCGCGGCTGCATCAATTCGACACATCACGTCACCGCCTGCCGTCGCGCCCCGAACAGCGCGGTGCCGACGCGAACCAACGTCGCACCTTCCTCGACCGCGACTTCAAAATCATTGGACATGCCCATGGAGAGTTCGCGCATCTGAACGCGCTGCAATGGCAGGCTGCTGATCAGTTCGGCCGACTGTTTGAGGCGTTGAAAATACGGACGCATCCGTTCGGGGTCAGGATTCCACGGAGGAACCGTCATGAGCCCTTGCACGCACACGGACGGGAAGGTGTCAATTTGCGAGATGGCCGACGGCAACGCATCCAGCGAAAACCCGCCTTTGGATTCTTCACCTCCAACATTGACTTCGAGCAGGACGGATTGGGAGGTGTGCCGTTCATGGGCCCGTCGTTGAATCTCCTCAGCCTGCTCCAAGGATTCCACAGAATGAATAAGGGTGAATCGACCCACCAGCCACTTGAGTTTTCGTCGCTGAAGCCGGCCGATGAAGTGCCACTCGACGTCCCCACGTTCATCCACCGCTTGCATCTTGGCCCGTGCTTCCTGCCAGTGGTTTTCTCCACAGATAGTCAGACCAACCCGGATGGCATCAAGGACCCGTGATGCTTCGACGTATTTGGTCGCCGCAACCAATCGCACGTCAGACGGGTCCCTTCCTGCGCGTTCCGCCGCCCGGCGAATTCGATCTCGTGTCGCCTGAATTTTCGTCGAGAGGTCATCCAACGCTACGTCCTTGAAAGAAGGATCCCCGAAATCTTCTTCATTACCTCAAGAAATCTCTCATCGAATCAGAGGTTCCTCAACATGATTCCGCTGACCATGTTCCCATGCACTGCTCCCTCCCGGCGATAGGAGAAAAACAGGTCCGGGCGACAGATCGTGCAGAGATCCACGATATGGATATGGTCTTCGGCAAGACCGAGTGACAGGGCTTGCCACTGAATGAATTTTTTTAAATCCAAGCGGCCGGTCCCGGAACCGGTTCGCCTGAGAACGGCCGGGTCCCCGAACGCATCCGGTGGCAATTGGTCCATCACCGGCGTATCGACTTCATAACAGCATGGCCCGGCCGACGGCCCAATCGCCACGTGAAGCGAGGCCAAGCCGGCGCCGAACTGTTCCATCATGTTCCGCATGCTTTTCGCCACGATACCATGCACCGCCCCGCGCCAGCCCGCATGCACGGCCCCAATCACGCCGCGTGAGGTATCCATCAGCAACACGGGGACACAATCAGCGGTGTGGACGGTCAATAACGTGTCGGCTTGATTGGTGAGCACGGCGTCATGGCCGCCGAAAAACGTTTGGCCCGCCTTCAAAGGACGATCAAGGCTCAACACGTCCGTCCCATGTACCTGGCGGATGGAGACGACCAGCGGATAGTCATGATCTCCGGCCTTCACCGTCCCCTGTTCTCCGTTCATGCGTCCATACTCCGGTCCATAACGCGTCCCGAAGAAATGCAAGGCACACCGGCTCACCCGCCCAAAAGACCAACTTGTAAAGGGAAGCATCGGTTTACGTGTCAGAGGTTCCGCAACCAAGACCATTCTTCCTGCCCTCCTTTCTCCCAACCCGTTAATTGGCTCTCCTGCGCAAAAACGTGGGAACTTCCCAATCCTCATCCACCAACAAATTACCCTGTTCGATTCTCGAATCCGATTCTCCTCGTCGTATAAATGCCGGACGATCCAAGTCGTCGGCCGATCCGTCCATGGAAGCCTTCCCTGCCATGGTCAAGACTGGTTGGGTGACCGGAGGCACAGGGAGACGAGACCGTTCTTGTACTTCCGGATTCGCGACCGGCATTGTTCGGAGAGAGTCTTGCTGTTGTTGAAATCCAGTTGCGATCACGGTGATGATGACCTCGTCTCCCAATCCCGGATCGACCACGTGTCCAACGATAATATTGGCTTGGGGGTCCACGGCTTCTTTCGCAATGGTTGACGCTTCATCGAGCTCATGCAGGGACAAATCCATACTGGCGGTGATGTTCAACAGCAACCCTTTGGCTCCTTCGATACCATTCTCTTCCAACAGCGGACTCGTAATCGCTTGCTGGGTTGCTTCCCTGACACGATTCAGCCCTCTGGCCGCCCCCATCCCCATGACCGCTCTCCCCCTGTAAGACATGACCGTTTGCACGTCGGCAAAATCCACGTTGACCAAGCCGGGAGTCGTAATGACGTCGGTAATGCCTTTAATGGCTTGGCGCAGGACATCATCGGCCACCTTAAACGCCTCCAGCACCGGCGTCGTCTTGTCCACCAGATTCAGCAGTCTCTGGTTCGGGATGACGAGCAAGGAATCCACGTGTCGCCGGAGTTCTCGCAAGCCTTCTTCCGCGTAACTCATCCGACGCTGGCCTTCATGCTGAAAGGGTTTCGTGACCACGCCTACGGTCAGAATACCCAGTTCCCTCGAAATTCTCGCCACGACGGGTGCTCCGCCCGTACCAGTCCCTCCTCCCATGCCCGCGGTGACGAACACCATATTCACGTCTTCCAAGGCCGCCCGGATTTCGCTTTCACTTTCTAGCGCGGCTTCCTTACCGACTTCTGGATTCGCACCGGCCCCGAGACCTCGTGTTCGCTCCGGACCCAACTGAATCCTGTACGGGGTGGAGGATTTGCTCAATGATTGAAGATCGGTATTCCCCACCACAAACTCCACTGGCGTCAGACCCGCGGCAATCATGGTATTGACCGCATTACACCCTGCTCCGCCAATCCCGACGACCTTGATCCGAATCGGTGCCATTTCTTCTTCGTGAAATGTAAACATGGAACGCCTCCTTGTTATAAAACCCCGAATCCACGCCTGTAGGGCTCACGGTTCACTGTCCCCCGGCAAACGCGATATCTGAACATAGTCATTTGGCACACAAGTTCCTCAGAACAGGTTCAAGACCCAACTCTTCATACGACCAAAAACACCTCCCAGCCCAATCCCGGCTTTCCTGCTCCCGCCGACGAACTCGAATTCATGGTCCGTGCGATACGCCTGTACAATAAGCCCGACCCCCGTGGAAAACATGGGATTGCGCACAATATCCAGCAAACCGCCCACGTTGTATGGAACGCCGCGTCTTCCCGGGAGGTCCAGCACGAGTTCGGCCGCGTCCGGCATTCCCTCCAACATCGACGTCCCCCCGGTGATCACCACGCCGGCAGCCAGTTTGCCCTCATAGCCTGATCGATAAATTTCCCGCAGCACCAATTCAAAGATTTCCTCCACCCGAGGTTGAATGATTTCGGCAATTTCCCGCCTGCTCATGGGATGCGGGGGGCGGCCGCCGACGCTCGGGACCTCGACGACCTCCGTCTCTTTCACCATGCTGACAAGGGCCGATCCGTAACGGACCTTGATTTCTTCCGCGTCGGCAAGCGAGGTGCGCAACCCGATTTGCAGGTCGGTCGTAATATGCTGACCGCCGACCGGCAACACTGCAGAGTGGCAAATCGTCCCATCTGAGAAAATCGCCAAATCGGTCGTCCCTCCTCCGAGATCGACCATGACAATCCCCAACCCTTTCTCTTCATCCGTGAGCACGGCTTCGCTTGAGGCCAGCGGCTGCAAGACGATGCCGACCACGTCGAGCCCTGCGCGGTTGACGCACTTCATGAGATTCTTGGCCGGCGGGATCGCCCCGGTGACGACGTGCACGTCGACTTCCAACCTCGCCCCGGAAATGCCGACCGGCTCTTGAATGCCTTCCTGGTCATCCACGATAAATTCTCGAGGCAATACGTGCAGCACCTGTCGGTCCGGCGGCACCACAGCCGATGCCTTGGCCGTCTCAACGGCACGAAGCACGTCGCTTCGAAAAACCTCATTCCGCTTGAGCGCCACCACCCCCTTGACGGTCTGACTGGCAATATGACTGCCGGCAATACCAATGTAGACCGAGTTGATTTGGACGGCAGCCATCAACTCGGCTTCTTCCACCGCCTTCTTTATCGACTCCACGGTACTGTCGATGTTGACGACGATGCCTTTTCGGAGTCCACGGGATGGGCTCGAGCCCACACCAATAATGGTGACTCCCTCATCAGGCGTCACCTGCGCCACGATGGCGCAAATTTTGGTTGTGCCAATATCAAGTCCGACGACGATGTGTTCTTTTTTGGCCATGAGACTTGCTCACCCTTCCTTTCGGACGATCACCTTGCCGGTAAACCGTAGATCAATCTCATGCGGTCCTTGACGGAAACGCTCTCGTAAAGTCGGCTCCAGTTCGAGATACGGGTGCCACATGTTTTGGAAGTCGTTCTTCACTCGAAAAACCAGCCCATCGGTTCTTCCGACCATGAACCGTGGATCACTTAAGTCGACGCTTACGGCAGGGCCGACGTGGTCCTGCAAGTGTTTGGCGAACCGGAGCCCGTTCCGGGCCTGAGCCTGTATCTTGAGATCGCCACCCAAAATCTTCACCGCTGAAAGCCCTATCAGTTCAGGCAACGTCCCCGCCGACCTGTCAGGTGCAAGGGACAACACCACTCCTTCTTTATCCAAAAACAACGTTCCTCCCGCGTGTCGAAACAACGCGGCCGGCTTTCGCTCGACCACGATCACCGTCAGGGTGTGAGGCAGGACTCGGCCTACCGACGCGGACGCCACCGCAGGATGAGCCTCCACGTTCTGTCCCAGGCTTGAGAGATCCACCGAAAGCAACGAACGATCATCGGGCAAATCCAACAGCGACAGCACGACTCGGCGATCGAGCCGTTCGGTACCGGATATGGACACGCGCTTGATGGACAACAAACCGGCCACGGCCGATGGGAGCCACTGATAGCCCAGCATGCCGAGAAGCACCAGAATTCCGACCAGCCCTCCCTGAATCATGTGGGTCCACCGCTTTCGTGACGCCGCCGGCCGAAGTGATCGATTTTCACGGCTCATGCCCGTTCATTCCTCCCTTTCGTTGTCCTCCAATTCGACTGCCGTGCCAGGCCGGACCGCAAAATCCGTTCCGTCAGCGAATCGTAATCAAGACCGGCTTGGGCCGCGGACATGGGCAACAAACTTCTCCGGGTCATCCCGGGGATCGTGTTGATTTCCAAAAAAACGGGCCTGCCGAAGCGGTTGAGCCGGAAGTCAACTCTGGCTGCGCCCGCACAACCCAACACCCGGTAGGCCCGAACCGCCAAGACTTTCACTTGTTGCTCCTGGCCAGTGGTCACGGGGGCCGGGCACAGGTACCGTGTTTCGGCTTTCTCATATTTGGCGGCATAATCATAGAATGCATTGGGTACGACAATCTCGACCGGAGGCAAGGCTTCGCCGTCCAACACGGACACGGCAAGTTCACGACCGCCGATAAACGATTCCACGAGCACTTCATGATCGCGTTCAAAAGCGCGCGTCAGCGCCTCCTTCCACTGCGAGGACTTTCGCACCACCGATACGCCCACCGTGGAACCTTCGTTCGCGGGCTTGACGACCAGCGGCCACGAGAGTTGTACCGGCATGGCCCTGTTACCGGTCCGCTGCATGACGACGCCAGGTGCGACGGGAACTCCGTGCATCCGCACAAAGGCCTTGGTCACCGCTTTATTCATGCCCATGGCGCTGGCTTGGACTCCCGAACCGGTATACGGAATGCCCATGACCTCCAACAGGCCCTGCACCGTGCCGTCCTCCCCACCCCGACCATGCAGGGCGAGGAAGGCCAGTTGTACCTTGCGGGCCAGTAGCTTGCGCGGCAGGGAGACGTCCACGTCGATGCGGGTGGCGGTATACCCTTTGCGAACCAACGCGGCATACACCGCCCGTCCGGTCTTCAAGGAAATCTCGCGTTCCGCCGATTGCCCTCCCATGAGGACTCCTATATGAGCTGAAGTCAAAAGCATCGGTGTATTCGCATCCTACCGTTTACCGTTCGCCCACCACTTTCCATTCCAATTCCAACGTGACGCCCGTTTGCTGCAACACTTCCCGTTGGATCGTTTCGATGAGCCGGAGCACGTCTGCAGAACGTGCCTGTCCGAGGTTGACGATAAAATTCGCATGTTTGGTGGAGACTTGCGCATCCCCCACCCGGCACCCCTTCAAACCGGCTTCTTCGATCAGCCGGCCGGCCGTGGTCCCTTGAGGATTCTTAAACACCGACCCGGCATTGGGTTGAGAAAGGGGCTGCGATTGCTTTCGATATTGCAGATACGACTTGGTGCGTGAATCAATGGTTTCCCGAGAGGCAGGGGTGAGACGAAGCCACGCGCCCACCACAACGCCTTCGGGCAGACTGACCGAACGATACGCAAAACCGACGGACGCCGCAGCATAGGTCACTAAACGACCCTCGAGATCAACCATTTGAATGGCGTCCAAACAGTCTTGCATTTCTCCCAGCTTCGTGCCGGCATTCATCACGACCGCGCCCCCAACGGTCCCGGGTATACCCGCCGCCCACTCAAGACCCGACAACCCGTGATGCACGGCAAAGCCCAGCAGAACCGGCATCCGCGCGCCGGCTTCGGCGAACACGAGCCGGGCGTCCTCTATTTCAATGGCTGCCAAATTGGCTAAACTCAAGACGATACCTCGAATACCGCCGTCCTGCACCAACAGGTTCGTGCCCCCCAACACCATGATGGGAATCCGGGCCGTCTGCGCTTGACGAACGATCCGGCACACGTCATGCACGTCTTCCGGGCTCACCAACGCGTCGGCCGGTCCCCCGATGCACAGCGACGTCAACGGTGCCAACGGCGCGTCAAACACGACTTCTCCGCGGAGCCCCGACAGGGCCGTTTTCAAATCATGATGGCTCGACACGGTCAACACGTCTCCCACTCCCTGGCAGTCCGCTCCATACGCTCACACTGACGCCAACAACTCGACTCCCACCTTCCACACGTCTCCGGCGCCCAGCGTGAGGACCGTATCACCGGATCGAAGTTCAGAGACCAAGCGACCGACCAACTCGTCCCGTTTCTCCACCCAATGGACGGCGGGGTGCCCTATGGTGCGGATTTGTTCGGTCAGGATTTCCCCGGACACGCCGTCGATCGACGTTTCGCCTGCCGCATATATCGGCATCACGTACAGGACATCGGCTTGATCAAAGGCTTTCACAAATTCATCCAACAGATCATGCGTCCGGCTGTACCGGTGAGGCTGGAAGATCACCACCAACCGCCCTGGCCATACGGATCTGGCCGCCTCCAGGGTCACCCGGATTTCCGTCGGGTGATGGCCGTAATCGTCCACGACCACGATGCCCCGTTTCTCTCCACGGATATGAAATCGCCGTTCGACACCGGAGAACGAGGCCACGCCGGCACGAATCAAGTCGAGCGGGACGTCCAGTTCCAAACCCACCCCGATCGCAGCCAACGCATTGGACACGTTGTGGACGCCCGGAATCATGAGCCGAAACGGCCCCAATTTCTGTTCGTGAAACTGCACGCGAAAATTCGTGGTCTGTCCCTTGATTTCGATATCCGTGGCATACAAATCCGGCCTGGAGGAGCCTGACGCCTCCCGGCCATAGCTCACGTATCGCTTCTGGACCTGAGGCAGCACCTGTCGAAGAAGCGCGTCATCCGCACACAAAATGGCGACGCCATAAAACGGCACTTTATTGATAAATTCCAAAAAGGCCGCCTTGAGCCGATCCATGGATCCATAGTGGTCGATATGCTCCCGGTCGAGATTCGTCACCACCGCAATGGAGGGAGACAGTCGAAGGAACGACCCGTCACTTTCATCGGCCTCGGTAATGAGCAAGTCACTTCGACCCAACCTGGCGTGGGTCCCCATGGCATTCACCTTCCCTCCTACAACAAACGTCGGATCGAGGCCGGCATGCGCCAACACCGACGCGACAATGGACGTCGTCGTGGTTTTCCCATGAGCCCCGGCAATCGCCACGCCGAATTTGAGTCGCATGAGTTCCGCCAACATTTCGGCTCGTGGGATCACCGGCACGACTCGCTGTTTCGCAGCCACCACTTCAGGATTCGATGCCTGAACGGCTGAAGAGATCACCACCACTTGCGCCCCTTCCACGTGGGAAGCGTCATGCCCGATGGCAATACGTCCCCCCAAGGTTTCCAACCGACGCGTATTCTCCGACGGAGCCACGTCGGACCCCGTGACGTGATAACCCAGTGTCAACAACACTTCGGCGATACCGCTCATCCCACTCCCACCGATCCCCACGAGATGAATATGCCGAATCTTTCTAAACACCGTTCGTCATCGTACGTTCAGAGGGACTTTGCCCCAACAATCGATAGCACTCGTGGACCGTGACCTCGGCCGAACTGGTGTTTCGCAAACACAGGCTTTGTTCCGCCATGTGTCGAACGCGGTCCGGGTGGTCCAGCAAACCTTCAATCTCTCGAGCCAATTTCGCCCCGGTCAGCGTGGGCTCCAACAGTACGACGCCTGCCCCTGCCTCCTCCACAACGCGGGCGTTGGATTCCTGGTGATTATGCGTTGCCTGCGGAAACGGAATGAGGATGGAAGGCTTGGCACAGGCGGCGATTTCCGATAACGTCAGAGCCCCACACCGACAGATGACCAAATCCGCCCGGCGCAGCGTCCCGGGCATATCCTCGACAAACGGCACCACCTCCGCTTTCACGTTCATGTGGCGATAGGCTTCAGCAACACGATCGAAGTCGTTCGATCCCGACTGATGAATCACCGCAAGCCGGCTTCGAATCCGGGAAGAGGTCTGTACCGCTTCGAGCACAATGGAGTTCATGGTCCGGGCGCCTTGACTGCCGCCACAGATCAAGAGCGTGCCAATCCGGCCCGATCCGGGGCTCGGAGGTGGAGCGACAAACGCCCGTCGCAACGGGGTCCCCACCACGGCGACCTTATCGGCGCGAAAATAGGGTGTGGCACGTTCGAACGAAACGAAGATTCGATCAGCCAGGGCCCCCAAGACGCGGTTGGCTATGCCCGGTATCGCGTTCAATTCCACGATGGCTCGAGGAATTCTCAGCAGCCAGGCCGCGAAGACAACCGGCGGGCTTGTATAGCCACCGGTGCCGATGACGAGTTCCGCTTTGGACGCGCGCAACAAGCGAAGGCATTGCCACACTGCCGCGGGGATCAACAGCAGCGCCTTGATGGAAGACCAGATCCCTCGTCCCACTACTCCCTGTACTCGCAGAGGTTCCATCCGCCACGGCGTGCCGGATATCATCATCCGCTCGAGAGCGCGGCCCGTCCCCACCAATGTCACGGAAGTCGCGGCCGCCTGACGACAAAACTCTTCGGCCAACGCCAACGCCGGGTAAACATGTCCTCCCGTACCACCTGCTGCAATCACCACGTTCATCCCATCCCAAACGAAGAAAGGGGGCGGTCCAATGGACCGGCCCGGGAAATACTCAAGAGAATGCCCATCGCCACCAAACTCACGATCAACGAAGAGCCCCCATAGCTCACAAACGGCAACGTCAATCCTTTCGTCGGCAGCAGGCCGGACACCACGCTCATGTTGATCAGCACCTGTATCCCAACCAGCAGGGTGATGCCACAGGCCAAATGACGGCCAAACGCATCGGGGGCCTGTCCTGCGATTTTAAACCCCTTGACGATCAGGATCGCGAATAAGGCGATCAGCAATCCCGTCCCGAGAAACCCGAGTTCTTCCCCGACAAGAGCCAGCACAAAATCCGTGTGCGCTTCAGGCAGAAAAAACAACTTTTGTCGCCCCTCACCCAAGCCCACGCCGAACCACCCGCCGTTCCCCAACGCGACAAACGATTGTGTGAGTTGAAAGCCTGTATCTGCCGAGTCCTTCCAGGGATCCAAAAAATTCAACAACCGGCGACGGCGATAATCGGAGTGCATGATCAACATATAGGCCACGGCGAGCAGGACCAAGCTCAGGACAAAGAGATGGGGAAGCCTGGCCCCACCCAAAAACAGCAGACCGAACAACAACAGCGTCAGGACCACGGCTGTTCCCATATCGGGTTCGAGCAAGAGCAACCCTGCAAACAACCCGACGACCGCCATGGGAGCCAACACGCCACGAGTGAAAAACGCGAGATCCTGTTCTTTCCTGACGAGAAACGACGCCAGGTACAATACAACGGCCAGTTTGGCAATTTCTCCCGGTTGAATGGAAAACCCTGCCAGACGAAACCATCGACGAGCGCCATTCACTTGCGTGCCCAGGAAAGGGAGCAGGACCAGAACCAAGAGCACGAACGTCAACACCAAGCCATAGGGTGTGAGCGTTTTCCACACGTTGTAATCCCGTTGAGCCACCCAATGCAGGGCCACGAGTCCGGACAACAGCCAGAGACTCTGCCGTTTCAAGAAAAACGTCGAATCTCCGTAACGTGTTTCCGCCATCACGCCGCTCGCGCTGAACATGATAATCAGTCCGATGAGGGTCAACAGATACGTCACGATTAAGACGGTCCGATCCATGGGACGTGAAACCTGCTTGTCGGTGCCGGCATTCCACGTCAAGGGGATCTGAATCTTGTCGCCGAGAGCGCGGGGCATCGTTGTTCACCTCATCCATCAATCGGCCAGGGCATTCACAAGATCGCGAAATTGTTGACCTCGATCGCGGTAATCCCGAAACATGTCGAAACTGGCACAAGCCGGAGAAAACAACACGACGTCACCCGGCGCCGCAAGATCCGTGGCCAGGGCAACCCCCTCGGCCAGGGAAGACACGCGGCTGGTGGGCCCCACGCCTGTAATGGCCCGGGTAATGGCTTCTGCCGATTCTCCCAGCACGATACAGTGTTTGACGCCCGACTCGAGTGCGCCTTTCAACCGACCGAACTCGGTCCTTCCCTTTTCTTGTCCTCCCAGGATGATGACGAACGGCTGCCGAAGACTGTCGATGGCTTTCAGTGTGGCATCGACGTTCGTGCCCTTGGAATCGTTGATGAAGGTCACGCCGCGTCGCTCACGCACGAATTCACAGACGTGGGATAGCCCTCGAAACGATCGAACGGCCCGTCGCATGCTTTCCTGGGAACACCCCCTGACCAAACCGACGGCGAGGGCGGCGAGCACGTTAGAGACGTTGTGAATCCCCGGAAGCGGAATATCGCAAACCGGCATCACTTCATCCTGCTGTCCTTTCCATCGAGTCATGATCGTGTCACCGGCCACCCACACACCATGAGGCACTTCCTTCAACACGCTGAATTCGACGAGTTGCCCGCGTAGCGAATCTCGAACGGACAGGACTTCCATCTCGTCGGCATTCAGCACGGCAAAGTCCTCCGCGGTCTGATTGCGAAACACGTTGGATTTGACCTTGGCGTAATCGGCAAAGCTCGGATGGCGATCCAAGTGGTCCGGGGTGATATTGAGCAGCACCGCCACGTGTGGATGAAACCGGTCAATCGTTTCCAATTGAAAACTCGACAGTTCGGCGACGATTTCCTGAAAGGGAGCCGGCTCCTCCGTGCCCATACCGGCGCGCTGGTGCATGGCCAACGCGGCTTCCGTCAATGGCGTCCCCAGGTTTCCGCCGACGAAAGGCGTGGTCCCGCATTCCTGCAAGAGCGTTCCGATCAGCGACACGACTGTGCTCTTGCCGTTCGTTCCGGTGACTCCGATGATTGGGACGGACAAAAACCACGAGGCCAACTCGACCTCGCCGATTATAGGAACACCTTGCCGCCGCACGGCATCGAACGCATCCAGAACCGGGGGCACGCCTGGACTCACGACCACCAGGTCAACGGCCTCAAGCCCCCGCGCAAAACGTTCCGCGCCGAACGGGTGAACTCCCTGGACGTCGGCGACCTCCATGGCCCATTCCGTTTCAGGTTTGTGATCGACCAGCGCCACCTCGGCTCCGAGCGCAACCAGCAGCCGCGCCGCTGCCACCCCGCTCTTGCCTGCTCCGACCACGGCCACGGATTGCCCGGCAAAACCGGGGATCCGGTACCGTGGATTCGTGCGATGCGTCCGTCGAGACAGTTTCTCCATTGTCACAGGCATAGGGTTAACGCAGTTTCAAGGTACTGAGACTCAACAGGCTCAGGAGAATCGCCACGATCCACAATCGAACCACGACCTTGGGCTCCTCCCATCCTTTCATTTCAAAATGATGATGAATGGGCGCCATCAGAAAAATTCGTTTCCTGCGGGATTTATAGAACAGCACTTGAAAGATGACCGACACCGCTTCCATGACGAACACGCCGCCGACCAGGACCAGCAGCAACTCATGCTTGCTGACCACGGCAACCGTGCCCAGGGCCGCACCGAGAGGCAAGGATCCCACGTCCCCCATGAAGACCGACGCCGGGTACGTGTTGAACCACAGAAATCCGAGACTCGAGCCGAAGACGGCCGCCATCAGGACGGCCAATTCCCCGGCACCTTCGATGTACGGGATCAGCAAATACTCCGACACCACTTTATTCCCGGCGGCATAGGCCACGACGGCGTACGCCATCGACGCCACCATGACCGGGCCGATCGCCAGCCCATCCAATCCATCCGTCAAATTGACGGCGTTGGAGCAGCCCACGATCACCAGAATGGCGAACGGGATGTAGAGTGTCCCCAGGTCGGGCGTAAACGTTTTGAAAAACGGAACACTGAGTTCCGTGGAATACCCGGGAGAGGCGTAGAAGAATAAGCCGATGCTCAAGGCAATGCCGATCTGCGCCACGAACTTTTGGAGAACCGTCAGTCCTTCCGAACGCCCCCGTGAAATTTTGATGTAGTCGTCGATGAACCCGATGAGCCCGAACCCCACGATGGACAACATGACGATCCACACGTAGAGATTGCGCACGTCCGCCCACAGCAACGTCGACAGCGACACGGCAAAAATGATGAGAATACCTCCCATGGTGGGGGTTCCTTGTTTGGCCTGGTGATGACGCGGTCCCTCTTCCCGGATCCGTTGTCCTAACCGGAGTTCCTGCAATTTCTTGATCAGGGGCGGAGCCAGGAAAAACGCGAGGACAAACGCAGTCAGCGCCGCGTAAATGATCCGAAAGCTCAAATACCGGAATACGTTGAAAATTGCGATGTCCGTGTGCAGCGGGTAAAGCCACCAGTACAACATATGCTTTTCTTGTCCTTATGCTTATGCCTGTGCCGTCCGAGGGCGAAATGTATCCATGAGGCTCTCGAACTGCATGGCCCTCGAGGCTTTGAGCAAGACCACGTCTCCGGGCTCGACCAGCTTTTTGAGGATGCGGGCCGCATCATTGACTCCCCGGGCTTCGAAAACCCGCGATGGCGTCATGCCCTCAGTGGAGGCCCCATGAGCCACCTCCCTACCCAATTCCCCGCAAGTCACCAACAATGAAACGCGGCAGCCGGCGAGAAAGGCGCCGACTTCCCTGTGTAGGATTCGCGTCTCCGTTCCCAACTCCAACATGTCTCCCAGCACGGCAATGGTCCGGCGGCCGGCACCCAATTCCTGTAACAGCGTCACGGCCGCCTTCATGGAATCGGGGTTCGCGTTATAGTAATCCTGAATCACGGTGACCCCCTGCCAGGAGGAAACCTGGGACCGCATGGCCACGGGACGAAATCGGCTCAAGCCGGTTGCCATGTTCGTCACCGACAGCCCGAGCACGTGACCGACCGCAATCGCGGCCAGGGCATTCGACACGTTATGCGTTCCATGCACGTGGAGGGCCAATCGATGCGACCGGCGACGTCCGGCCACATGGCAACGAAATTCGGTTCGCGTACCTTTCCGCTGAACGTGACTCCCGCGAACGTCAGCCTGCTCCCGGAATCCGAACGAGACCACGGCACAGCGGGCCCGGCGTCGGAAAAACTCGTAATACGGGTCATCCGCATTCAATACGACGGCGCCGTCTCGAGGAAGACGGGCCAGCAATTCGGCTTTGGCCCGGGCGGACCCCTCCACGTTGCCGAAGAATTCCAAATGGTCGTTACCGACGTTCGTGATGAGACCGACGGTCGGACGGGCGATTTCCGCCAACCGCGTGGTTTGCCCTTCGGCATCCACACCCAATTCCAGCACCGCCGCCTGGTGAACTGCGGTCAACCCGAGCACCGTCTGCGGCAAGCCGATTCGATTGTTCGAATTGCCCGCCGTTTTCTTGAGGCACCAGCACTGCGACAGCGTTTTCGCGACCATCTCCTTCGTCGTGGTTTTGCCGTTGCTTCCCGTCACCGCCACAACGGGAATGTCGAAGCGAGTTCGATGAAACGTCGCCAAGTCCTGATACGCTTTCAAGGAGTCCGCGACCTTGACGACAAACGGAACCGACCGCACCCGGACAGGCTTGAAAACCTTGGTCCGGCGAGGGAACGCTTCGACCACGACCCCATTGGCTCCACGAGTGAAAACCTCATCAATGAAACGGTGCCCGTCAAACCGCACACCTTTCAACGCGACGAACAAATCGCCTTTGCGTACCTTCCGGGAATCGGTACACACCCTCTGAACCAGACGATCCGTCGTGCCTTTCAGTAACGTTCCACCGGTTGCAGCCAACACTTCGTCTCCCGTAAACAGCGCCATTGCCGAAGAGCCTATTTCTCGTCCGGCAGGCCAGCCAACAGTTCACGAACCACTTCCCGGTCATCAAAACGATGCCGCGTCGTGCCGATGATCTGATAATCTTCATGCCCTTTACCGGCGATCAACACCAGGTCGCCCGGCCGGGCTTCAAGAAGCGCGGCCCGAATAGCCGCTCGACGGTCAGGAATCACGTGCGACGCGGCCCGTTCCGACGCCGAAAGACCCTGCACTCCTTGTTCAATATCGCGCAGAATCGCCTCGGGATCTTCGGTGCGAGGATTGTCGGATGTCAGAAACACCACGTCACTGCGCTGGGCCGCGATTCGTCCCATGTTCGCTCGTTTTCCCACGTCCCGGTCGCCACCGCATCCAAAGACCGTGATGATCCGTTCCCGATGCAGTTGCCGGGCGGCTTCCAGGAGCCGGGCCAAGGCATCTTCCGTATGGGCGTAATCCACGATCACGGAAAAAGCCTGCCCTGCGTCCACCCGTTCGAACCGGCCCGGCACCGCTCGAAATGACCTGACAGCCTGGCGGACGTCTTCGGGTAAGAGGCCTCGGGCAAGACCGACACCGATACTCGCCAACAAGTTTGACACGTTATGTTCCCCGACCAAGGCACTTTCGATGTCCAAAGAACCGCAGGGCGTATGGGCGGTAAACCGGGTTCCCTCCATTGAGAGGGTCACGTTCGTCGCGTACAGATCTGCACGCCGGCGCAAAGAATACGTCCAGACCGGGACCGGGGTCTCGGCTTGCAACCGAACGCCCCATGCATCATCGATGTTGATGATCGCCCGTTTGGGTCCCGCTTTGGCGACGGGGACGATGAACTCTCGGAAGAGGCGTGATTTCGCGTGATAATAGGACTCCATCGTCTCGTGGAAATCCAAATGGTCTTGGGTCAGATTCGTAAAGACCGCCACGTCGAATTCACAGCCTTCGACCCGGTCCAAGGCCAAGGCATGCGAGGAAACTTCCAGAACCGCGGCATCCAGCCCCGCGTCCACCATACGATGCAAGAACGCCTGCAGCGAAATCGCACCCGGTGTTGTGTGACTGGCCGTCCGGCACTCCGCCCCGGCACGATACCCCACCGTCCCCATGAGACCCGTCCGGCGGCCGCCATGTTCCAGGATCGCCTGACTCGCGTGTGCCACCGTGGTTTTACCGTTTGTTCCCGTCACACCGACCATACACAAGGCTTGGGAGGGATGCTGAAAAAACCGGGCGGCCAACTGACCGAGCACCCTCCTGGAATCCTCGACTTCGATCCAGGCAGGTCCGCCTTGTTTCCTGACGTGGAATGGAGCTTGAAACGGAGCTTGAACCACAACTCCCCCTATCTGTTGCCGATAGACCTGAGCGACAAAGGCATGACCATCGACCTGCTGCCCTTTGACGGCGACAAATAAACTGCCTTGCGTGACTTCCCGTGAATCATCGGTGATACCGGACAGTTCCACGTCGAGATTGCCCGTCGTGCTGACCACGTCGATCGGCAACAGTAACGTTGCTAACGTCATTCCCAGTTTGGCTGATACCCGTCCAGGGCGGGGCTTGCACGCGCCGCCACAACCCGGGGCTTATCACCGGGAGCCACGCTCAAATACCTGAGCGTCTGCTCCGCCACCTTCCGAAACACCGGAGCCGCCACCACCCCTCCCCAAGCCGGGCCTTGCGGTTCGTCAATCACCACCAATATGGAAAGCCGGGGATCCTCCGCGGGGACGAAGCCGACGAACGATCCCACCAATTTGGTTGACGAATACGTGCCCGTTTCAGGATCGACTTTCTGAGCCGTTCCAGTCTTGCCCGCCACCCGGTAGCCCGGAACAGCCGCACGCTTCCCTGTCCCCCGTTCCACCACGTTGACCAGCAGGTCCGTGACGGTTTTTGCAGTCTCGGCGCTGATGGGCCGGCGGCGAATATGGGGGACGCGCGTTCGGACGCTTCTTCCCTGGTGATCGGAAATTTGCCGCACCAGAAACGGCCTCATGAGCCAGCCCTCATTGGCAATGGCCGACACGGCCGTCAGGAGCTGCAATGGCGTCACGGCAATTTCCTGCCCGATGGCTAAAGACGGGAGCGTCCGCAGACTCCATTGGTCCGGACGCCTCAGGATGCCGATGGATTCTCCGGGAAGATCAATTCCCGTTTTTTCACCAAAACCGAACATGCGCAAGAACTGATAGACTTGTTTTTTTCCCAAATCCCACGTCATCTTCACGAAGGCCACGTTGCTGGATCGTTGGACGGCTTCACGAAACGTCACCCATCCGGCTTTTTCATGATCATGAATGACGGTTCCACTGATCGGGATCTCTCCATCACCCGCATACAGCAAGGTGTCGGGTTTGACGCGGTTCAATTCCAGGGCAGCAGCGGCCAGCACCACCTTGAGGGTCGAACCTGGTTCGTAGGGATCGGTCACGCCGCGGTTCCTCCACTGCTCGGGTGACGCCTGCGGGATATGATTCGGGTCAAACGTGGGACGAAGGGCCCAAGCCAACATCTGGCCGGTTTTGGGAGCCATCACCAGAACGGTTCCGCCCCGCGCCTTGGTGGCTTTAACGGCCTGGTCCAAAGCGTGCTCCGCGATATACTGAATGACCTCATCAATGGTCAGGGAGATGGCATGTCCGGACAGCACCTGAGGTTTCCGCCGGCTTTCGGGAATAATGATTCGTCCCAGCGCGTCCTGCTGCAACACCACTTGGCGTACTTGGCCTCGGAGGTGCTCATCATATCCGTTTTCGAGCCCTTCAAGACCCTGACTGTCGATCCCCGCGAATCCCAGGACGTGAGCCAATAACGTTCCTTTGGGATAAAATCGACGCGATTCCACCACGACGTCAATTCCGGGGAGATCCAGATCGGTCAACCGTTTGACCTGCGCACCCTCGATTTTCCGTTGAATCCACACGAAGCCACGTTTGGCCCGCAACCGCTTTTCCAGAGACTCGAGAGGAACACCCAGCGCCTGTGTGACTTGGCGTGCAACCCCGGCAGGATCGTCAATGGAGGACGGCGTGGCATAGACCGACGACACGTCCAGATTCAAGGCCAGCGGTTTCCCTTGCCGGTCCACAATAGCGCCACGATTGGAAGACAAGGTGATAGGCTTCTCGTGCTGCTGACGGGCTTTCAGTTTCATCGTTTCCGCTTGAAAGACCTGCAGATAGCCAAAACGCAGGAACAGAATGACGAACCCGAACAGGAGACACAGACCAATGAAAGCCCGTCGTCCGGTTCCCCCTCCGGCTGATTTGACTTCTTTTTTCGCAAATGACCGGTTCATCGTCATTCTCCCGTTTGCCGGGCCAAGCGAAGTGGAAGTTCGGGTTCGTCGCCGGGATTTCCATCCTTAGGATAGCTCGGGACCAAAACCACTTGTCGCGCGCCAGGTGGTTTCATGCCCAGTTTATCGCCGGACTCCGAGGCAATTCGCTCGGGTGCCGTCAATTGAGACAACCGGGCCTGCAATCGTTCGTGCTCCTGCGTCAAGGCGGCTTTTTTCTTCAGCAAGGCGTCCAGTTCATACCCGACTCGTACGACGTCGACCTTTCCCCACACGTAAAACAGAAGCACCCCGCTCACGCTCACAACCAATAAGGTCCGGAGAACCCACTTCATGCGTGGCCTCTTTGTCCGTCTCCCCACCCTGGCTTTCGTTCAAGAACTCGCAACTTCGCGCTACGCGCGCGGGGATTGGCCCGACGTTCTTGCAGGGAAGGGGAAAGGGGTTTCTTCGTTAAGATGGTCCATTGATCCGGAGCCTCATGAGCCAGGCGACGAAACGTCTGTTTCACCACACGATCTTCCAGCGAGTGAAACGAAATCACACACAGCCTGCCTCCCGGTGCCAAGACGTCGACCACCTCGTCGAGCCCGGTTTGCAGCGAGCCCAATTCATCATTGACCGCCATCCGAAACGCTTGAAAGGTCCGTGTCGCAGGATGAAGGCGTCCGGACCGGTAAGACCGCGGCACGGATTCTCTAATCACGCGCGACAAATCCAGCGTGCTCCGCAAAGGGGATTGGCGGCGGACCCGCACGATGGCCCGTGCAATTCGCCGGGAATAGCGTTCTTCCCCCAACGTATGAATGAGATCGGCAAGCTGCGTTTCAGGCAGCGTATTGACGAGGTCTTCAGCCGATTGACCGTGAGTGGGATTCATCCGCATATCCAAGGGGCCGTCCTGCTGAAAACTCAACCCTCGCTCCGGCTGATCCAATTGCGCCGACGACACACCCAAATCGAACAGAATACCGTCTGCGCGTTCCCTGTTGGCTCTGTTCATCACCGATTTCACACGTTGAAAATTTTCACAAAACAACTGGATCCTGGACCCATAGGCTTGAAGCCTTGTTTGTGCATGGGCAATCGCCTGAGGGTCCCGGTCGATCCCGATGAGCACGCCATCGTGCGCGCTGGCCTCCAGAATGCGCTCGGCCGTCCCGCCCAAGCCTATAGTGCAATCCAAGTAACACCCTTGCGTGCGTGGTTGTAACCAAGTCACAACCTCCTCCAATAACGCCGGAACATGAATCGGATTATCCAACTAACCCTATTTACTCCCACTTTCTTCCACTTTCTTCCACTTCATTGGTGAAATATACTCGTATTCACAATTTTGTCAAGCAAAATCAATCACTTATTGATCATGGCAAGTCAGGAAACCTGTGGCACCTGATACCACAAAAATTTACACGGATTTAATTGGAGAAGCAGGTATGGAATTGTGCCGGGCCATCATCGGCTCTCGGGCATCGGCGTGAACGGGCTTGGCGTCAAGGAACGCTTTCAGGGTCGCCAATGCGATAATCCTCATCAACGAAACCCTGGCATAGTCCCATATTGGGATCAAGGTTTCGCGTAACCGAAGAAAGATCCGGGTCTACGGGTACAGGCGGTACAGCATGCGCGGGAAGGGAATGGTTTCGCGAACGTGCGCGAGGCCGCAGATCCAGGCCACGGCGCGTTCGATGCCCATGCCGAACCCGGCATGAGGGACGGACCCGTAGCGCCGCAGGTCCAGGTACCACTGGAAGGCTTCCGCTGACAATTGGTGGTCCTGCAGGCGTGTGGCTAACGTCCCATAATCATGAATGCGTTGCCCGCCCCCGATGATTTCGCCGTATCCTTCCGGAGCCAACATGTCCATACAGAGCGCCCGGTCGGAATTGTCAGGGTCGGGTTGCATATAAAAGGCCTTGATCTTCGCGGGATACCGGTGCACCAGGACAGGCTTCTCAAATTGCTTGGACAAGGTGGTTTCGTCATCCGCTCCGAAATCATCGCCTGCCTGGATCGACGAGCCGAAGCTCTGCAAGCGCAGAATCGCGTCATCATAGGTCAGCCGCGGAAAAGGCGGGACGACTGCTTCCAATTTGGACACGTCGCGTTCCAGCACCTCCAATTCGTTCCGGCAGTTCTCGATGACCCGTTCCACCACCATCGCCACAAACGCCTCCGCCAAGTCCATCGCGTCGGGCAATTCCGCAAATGCCACTTCAGGCTCTACCATCCAAAACTCCATCAAGTGCCGGCGGGTCTTGGATTGCTCAGCCCGAAACGTCGGGCCAAAGCAATACACTTTTCCAAAAGCCGCGGCAGCCGCTTCCCCGTATAATTGCCCGCTTTGCGTCAAGTAAGCCGTACTCTCAAAGTATTGCGTTTGAAAAAGCGTGGTCGTACCCTCGCACGCGTTCGGCGTGAAAATGGGCGCGTCAATCAGGACAAATTCCCGTTCGTCGAAAAAATCCCGGCAAGCCTTGATAATCGCGTGCCTGATTTTGAGGATGGCCTGTTGCCGGGTCGAACGAAGCCAGAGATGGCGGTGATCCATCAGAAATCCGACGCCATGCTCTTTGGGTTGTACGGGAAACGGTTCGGCGAGATGAATGATCTCAAGGGCGGTCACCTCTATTTCGTACCCACCCGGAGCCCGGGACTCCGCACGAGGGATGCCGGTGACCGTTAAAGAGGATTCTTGAGTCAGGTGATTCGCGAGGCTGAATGGTTCTTCCCCCAGACTCCCCTTGCTCAAAATGGCCTGTATCTCTCCGGCCCCGTCCCGAAGCGTCAGAAACTGGAGTTTGCCGCTCGATCGATGATGCCGAACCCAACCCCGGAGACGAACTTCCTGCCCGACCATTTGAGCAATCTGAGAGATAGACACGATTGGGATATTCATGCCAGTATCTATGCCTTCGTCCGACAATGAAACGACTTGATCATCTCGACGAGAATATCAGCCTTGCACGTGAGCGGCTTCCCCTGATGCTCCTGCGATGATGTGCCACAGACACGAATTGACACCGACTCACTGCCAAGACTATCATATTTTTTCAAAGGAGGTCCGCAGATGAGTTATACCATTACCGTGCGAGAACTGAAGGAACGCTTGGATAAAGGGGACAAGGTGTTTTTATTGGACGTCCGGGAACCACATGAATTTTCCATGGCCAAGATTGAAGGGTCCACTCTCATTCCCTTGGGCACGTTACCCCAATCGCTCAATCAACTCGACCCGACCGATGAAATCGTGGCCTTGTGTCATAAAGGCATGCGTAGCGCCGACGCCGTGGGATTTCTGCTCCAGCAAGGATTCTCCAACGTGAAAAACCTGATCGGAGGCATTGACGCCTGGTCCGTTGAAATCGACCACTCGGTTCCACGCTATTGATCATCACTGAAGCGTCGATTTGAAGTGTCAACGCTTCTGATTGCGTTTCCCCGTAGAGAGATCATCGATCACGGAGACACGATGCCCTTCCCTCACAAACTCGTCCACGAGATGAGACCCGATAAATCCCGCCCCGCCCGTCACGACAATATTCATGCCATCTCCTCGGGGTGCGCACAGGCGTTCGCCGAATTCGAACCCGCCCATTGCAGGCCCAAGAAAATTTCGCGATTCCCCTTTTTCCCCTGCACGGGGGAGTCGAAAAGCCCGAGACACCCAAATCCTAGTTGTTGCGCCATCTCTTGGATACGCCGCGCCACGTCCTGCCGGACCCCGTCGTCCCGGACCACGCCGCCCCGTCCCACCTGTTTTATGCCGGCTTCAAATTGCGGCTTGACAAGGGCAACGACCGTCGCCCCGGGAGCCAGAAACTTCACCACACAAGGCAACACCAGGCGTAGCGAAATGAAGGAGACGTCAATGACGGCCAGTTGGATAGGCTCGGGCACGGCTACACGGTCGAGATGCCGGATATTACACCGCTCAAGAACAACGACGCGGTCATCGTTTCTGAGATTCCAATCCAATTGCCCGTACCCCACGTCCACGGCATAAACCCGTCCAGCCCCGTGCTGCAGGAGACAATCCGTAAACCCGCCGGTCGAAGCCCCGACGTCCAAGACGATCCGGCCGGTAACGTGGACGGAAAAGGCGTCCAACGCGGCCTCAAGCTTTTCGCCACCCCGGCTCACAAAAGGGCTCGCGGGGCCCTCCACGGCAATGGCCGCTTGCCCTGACACGAGTGCCGCTCGCTTTTCCACACGGGTCCCATCGACGGTCACCAATCCCGCCAGGATCATTCGTTGCGCCTGCTCCCGGCTTCCGGCCAACTGACGCTTGACCAGTACTTCGTCAAGTCGCTGTTTAAGGATTTGGGGGGACATCGATTGAGGGAGAAAACATCTTGCGCGAGTACAGGGACAAGCCGTTGGCGCTCAGCTTGGTTCTTCTTCGATGGAATACGCTTCTACCCGCTTTTTTCCATCCTTGTCCTGGACCATGATTTCCACTTTCCGTTCGGCATCATCCAGCATCTTGAGACAGGTTTTCGAGAGCTTGATTCCCTCTTCAAACATCTTCAAGGAATCATTCAGCGGGAGGTCGCCTTTTTCCAGCTCGGCGACGATCGTCTCCAGCCTGGCTAAGGCATCTTCAAATTTTAAGGCTGCCATATCTACCTGTAGATGTCGATGTCAGATCAACGATTGCCGTCTGGCGCCTCTTGCGACGTCGACGACCTTTCTTGCATTCAAACAGCGTCCCGGACACCACCAACGACGAGGAGAACCGCATTATACCCGGTGTTTATAGGACGTCAAGGTTGCCGCTCCGTTTGTTCAACGAGACAGGACAGCCGCCCCTCGGCCAGTCGCGCGTGAATCCGGTCGCCGACCCGGACGGATTGCGCATCCTTCACAATCGTGCCGCCGGGGCTGGTCTCGAGAATGCTGTACCCACGAGACAGAATCGCGAGGGGACTCAAGGTGTCCAGCGTACTGGCCACGGTTCGCAATTGCTGCCTTTTCCCGGTGAGTGCCCATGGCATGACCCTGGAAAGTCGTTGAAGAAGCTGGGGCAGCATCAGGCTCCCCCGTTGCCACGATTGACCCGGACCGATTCTTTGCAGACCGGCGGTTAACGCATCCAGTCTCGGACGCACGGCAGCAAGCAGTGACCGGATACCGCTTCCAAGACGGAAGCTGAGCTCATCCACCCGTTGCACCTGACGTTGAAGGATTTGCGAAGGAACGGGAAGCACGTGCAAGGCCAACTTCACCTGATTCCTGTGAAGCCTGAATATGCCGCGCATGGCCCGGGTGAGCCTTGAGTGCTTGTCCCATATGTCTTCGGTCAAATCGAGGAGAACGGGAGAAACCGATTCCGCCGCGGCCGAAGGCGTCGGAGCCCGATAATCGGCGGCAAAATCGGACAGGGTGAAATCAATTTCATGGCCCACCGCTGAAATCACCGGAATGCGGGAGCCCGCAATGGCCCGAACCACGGCCTCTTCGTTAAAGCTCCAGAGATCTTCCCAGGACCCTCCTCCTCTCCCCACGATGAGCACGTCGAGATCCGTGTGTTGATTGGCCAGTTCCACGGCATCCGCGATTTGCTGAGCGGCCCCGGGTCCCTGCACGGACACGGGAAACACTCGCAGGCGGATCACCGGACACCGGCGATGGACAACCGTGACAATATCGTGCAGCGCGGCTCCCGTCCCTGAAGTGATCACCCCCACGCGGCGAGGAAAAAACGGAAGCGGGCGCTTGCGCGCGGGATCAAACAGGCCTTCCTGGTCGAATCGTTTTTTGAGTTGTTCAAAGGCAACCTGCAGCGCGCCGATGCCCTTGGGTTCGAGATACTCCAACAGGAGCTGATAATCGCCCCTTGGTTCGTACACGCTGACGCGGCCTTTGGCCAGCACGGTGAGACCGTTTTCCACGTGAAACGGGAGCGCCGCGGCGAAGCGACGAAAGAGGACCGCGCGGATTTGGCTGTCCTGGTCGTTCAGGGAAAAATAGACGTGTCCGGAAGAAGGGATGCGCAGGTTCGAGACCTCACCTTCGACCCACACTTCCGAAAAAGCCTGTTCCAAGGTCGCACGAATGCCCGCCGTCAGTTCGGTCACCGTCAAAACAGTCGGAGGGGCGGCAGACACGAGTCGAAAGCGTCACGCTACGCGATTTCTCGCACGCGTTGGATGCCGGTGGCTTTTCCGGTTGAAGGATCCAGTTCGATCACGGCGGCACCCAACACCGCCGGGCCGGAGGCGACTTCAAACCGTCGGGGCATCTGTGTGAGAAATTTGTCGATCACCAGTTCTTTTTTCATGCCGATGACGGAATTGACGGGACCGGTCATCCCGATATCCGTCAAATAGGCCGTCCCTTTGGGCAGGATCTGCTCATCCGCGGTTTGCACGTGCGTATGCGTGCCCACGACGGCCGTCACTTGGCCATCCAAAAAATACCCCATGGCCATCTTCTCGGCCGTGGTTTCCGCATGCATATCCACAATAATGCTGGACGTATGGGCTTGCAGCTTTTTCACCTCGCGTTTGACCACTTGAAAGGGACAATCCAGTGCAGGCATAAACGCCCGGCCCATGACCTGGATCAGCCCGATTTTCTCGCCGTTCGCCCGCTCAATGACGAACGACCCTTGCCCTGGGGTGCCGTCGGGATAATTGGCTGGACGCAGGATCCTGGGTTCCTTGCGAATGTAGTCCACCATTTCCTTTTTATCCCACACGTGATTCCCCGTGGTGAGGGCCGAAAACCCCAAGTCAAATAAATCATTCGCTAAATCGGCCGTCAAACCGAATCCGCCGGCCACGTTCTCGGCGTTTCCGATCACCATATCGACGTGATACTGTTCGCTCACCCTGTGGATGTTATTGGTGATGCTCCGCCGTCCGGGCTCACCAACAATGTCACCGATAAACAACACAACCACAAAGAATACCGTTTCCCGTTCTCGTCTCGTTATTTGGCAAATTCGACGAATCGACTCTCCCGAATCACCGTCACTTTAATCTGCCCGGGATACGTCATTTCCTGTTCGATTTTCTTGGACAGGTCGCGGGACAGGACAAGCGCTTCATTGTCGGACAGTTTTTCCTGTCTCACGATTACGCGCACTTCCCGTCCGGCCTGAATGGCATAGGCCTTATCCACCCCGTCATAGCCCACGGCCAAGCCTTCCAATTTTTCCAACCGTTTCACGTAGGCCTCAAGCGTTTCCCTCCGCGCACCGGGCCTGGCAGCAGATAAAGCTTCCGCCGCGGCCACCAGCACAGATTCCGGACAAATCGGATCCACCTGTTCATGGTGTGCGGCAATGGCATTCACGATCTTTTCGGATTCGCCGTATTTCTTGGCGATTTCGGCGCCCAACATCGCATGCGTGCCCTCTTCTTCGTGGCTGACCACTTTCCCGATGTCGTGCAACAGCGCCCCCCGTTTGGCCAACTTGATGTCCAAACCCAATTCCGCAGCCATGATGCCGCAGATATACGACGCCTCGCGGGCATGATATAAATTGTTTTGCCCATAGCTGGTTCGGTAGCGTAACCGGCCCAGAAGTTTCACGATCTCGGGATGAAAATCCGACAGGCCGACCTCGAAGATCACCTTTTCGGCTTCTTCCCGCATCACCTTTTCCAGATCGCCTTTGACTTTTTCCACGACCTCTTCAATCCGCGTGGGATGAATGCGTCCATCCTGCATCAGCCGTTCCAACGAGATTTTAGCAATCTCTCGTCGCAAGGGGTCGAACCCGGAAACAATCACCGCTTCCGGTGTTTCATCGACGATCAAATCCACGCCCGTTGCCGCTTCCAGTGCTCGAATATTCCGGCCCTCCCGTCCGATAATGCGACCCTTCATCCCGTCACTGGCCAAGGACACCACCGAGATGGTGGCTTCATTGACGTAATCACGCGTGATCCGTTGAATGGCATTGGTCACGATTTGCTGGGCTTCCCGTTCCGCGTTTTCACGGGCTTCGTCGAGGATCCGTTTTGTCAGGCCGGTGGCTTCCAAACGAACCTCACTTTCAATTCCGGCCAACAATTGTCGCTTGCCTTCTTCCGTAGTCAATCCGGCTACCCGCTCCAAGGCCTCACGATGTTCCCGGATCGTCTGCTCGCAAACTCGTTCCTGTTTCGCCAATGAGCCTTCCCGGTCCGAAACCGTACGTTCTCTCTTGCGAAATTCTTCCTCACGACGCTCGAAATTGGCGATTTTTCTTTCCAGCCCTTCTTCACGTTGCCCCACGCGCTTTTCCAGCGACTGCAATTCTCTTCGTTTTTCTTTTTCCGTCTTTTCCAATTGAGCTTTGGCTTGAAACGCCAGATCCTTGGCTTCAATTTTCGCTTCCTTGACAATATGTTCGGCTTCACGTTCCGCTGATTGCGTTAAGCGAAGCAGTTCGTCTTCGGCTTTACGGCGTTGCGAGGCGAAGCGCGTGCGTTGAATCACTCCACTCAGCACAAACCCCGCACCAAGACCGACGCCTCCGACAACAGCCATGATGATGATATCCGTCAAAATGGTCGTCACCCCCTTCTCTCACAGGATAGGCACTGTCCCTACGACAAAGGCGCTCACGTCAGCCTTTGGAATTATTGACAATGCTTGTGTGGCCACGGGTAAAGGAAATCAACCATCGTTGCTCCTTCACTCACATGGATTCGTGCGACAGGAAGCGTGCAGAACGAAGAAGAAAAGGCAGGGAATGACGCGAAACGGATACTACGCGATAGTCAGGTGTGTGAAAAACATCGCAAAAGGTAGATATTGGCTAACACCTAAGTTTCTACACCGGTTTAAAATTCTATCCGCCATTTGCTTGGATCCATTAAACTCAGGCCTGTCCCTAAACGCTTTGCCCGGATGAATCTTTCCGCCTTATGGCTATCTTCTCAGCCCGACAGGGGGAGCCATCCTTCAACTCTCACCTTATGGCCCGTCGGTCATTCACACCCTCGTTTTATAACACTCGATTCATTCCACGTCAGATGCCACTCGTTCTTCCTGATCGACGAATGTACCCTTCTCTCAAAGGTTAAATGTTTGACTTACGTTTCTCACACGTTATCAAAGCGCCACATTTCATGCAAGAACATCGAGTGTTCAGGAACGGTCCAGCTCCAAATGCGAGTCGATACACTCCAAGAGCCCCTCGGCTCGACGCTCGACTTCAGCTTCGCCAGCCTGCCGATGACGTTCTTGCCGAAATAATTGATCCGCAATGTTCATCGCGGCCAGAATGGCAACTTTGAGGGGCGTGGTTGTGGTCGCCCCCTGTGCGATAACCTGCATTTGCCCTTCCACGTATCGGGCGAGTTCGTGCGCATAGCTCTCATCTTCAATCGGCCGTAAAGCCAATTTCTGCCCGTATACGTCGACCTCGATGCTTTTAGTCATGTAGTGCCTCTTTCAGGCCGGCCTCCGACGCGTCCATGTTGTCCAGTTGCTCCAGGATCTTTTCAATGCGCGACTTGATATTCCCGCGCTCTTCTTCCAACTCGCGTCCATAGTCCTCCCGCCGCGACAACTCCTCTTGAACCAAGTCCAACTGCCCTTGAAGAGATGCATTGGCCTCCTTTAACTCCTGGACTAACTCCACTAACCCCCGCACGCGAACTTCCAGTGTTTCCATTTTTTCAAGGCTCATTTGATGATAGCCTCCTTGGCTACAATCCAGAATAATAAAATATGGTTAAGATAAAATCTTTAGCAGGCTCTGTCAAGATGAATAGTACTACATGTTGTGGAATGCAGGGTCTTATAGATACGATAACTTGTAAGAACACGCTTCACGTACCGACGGGTTTCCCTATAGGAAATCAGTTCGACAAATTCATCCGGATCTCGATCGCCGAACTTGGCAATCCACCGCTTCACGGCCGCGGGGCCGGCATTATACGCCGCGACGGCTCGTATGAGATTCCCCTGATAGTCACGCAACAATTCACCAACGTAGTCCACCCCCAACCGGATGTTCATCTCTCCGTCTAATACGTCCTCCCGGTTCAGGGACCCAAGGCCCAAGCGGCGTGCGATGCGGTTTGCGGTTCCCGGCATCAATTGCATCAGCCCCATGGCGCCGACGGATGACAATGCCTTGGGATTATACAAACTTTCCTCACGGATAATTCCCGCAACCAAAAAGGGGGCCACGTGCGAAGCCGCATAGCGTCGAATCTGCGGCATGTATCCCGCCGGATACGCCATGAGCCATAACGGGGAATCAAACGAAATCCGGCGACGCTCCAAAGGTTCCCGAAAGTACCGTTGGGCGATCACAATCGGTGCTTCAAAATCTCCGAGTTCAAGCATATGCCGCGCCAGGGCATACATGGTTTGCGGCTGGTTGTGATATTGCCTCTTGACCACCAACAATTCTTCCAGTGCTTCCCGGCGAAGTCCCAATTTCGAGAGTTCCATGGCCTTTTGGAAATGCGTGTTGAGACGGAATGCGGGTGATGCGGGACCGTTCATCACCGGATTCGTCCGGTTCTCACCCGGTTGGCGTCCCGCGGGACGTGGATGTCGCAGGCGCGACTCGGATAGTTGCCCATAGTAGGTCATGGGCCACTCGGCAGCCACCTGCCCATACACCGTTTGCGCCTCATCGACCCGGCCCATGCGTTCAAGCGCCCGTGCTTTCCAATAGTGCGCCCGGTTTTGCCAATGATGGCCCGGATTCGTTCCCGCAAGAGAGTCAAAAACTTCAGCCGCGTCTTCCCAGGCTCCTTGTTGATAGTGTAACCATCCCAACCGCCACAACGCGTCTCTTTTGATTGTGGAAAGATCCGCTGTACGATAGGCCTCCTCATAAGCCCGCACGGCTTGCTGGGTCGCACGTTCCCCTTCAGCCCATACGCCGCTCAGCCATTGGATCCGGGCCTGTTCATCCGCGCTTAAGCCGGGAGAGGTCGAATCGCGAAACTTCAGAAGACGCGGGCCTTGATCTCGTCGCAAGTACACCTTGGCCAACCACACGGCGGCTTTCCCGGTATAGTCAGAAGGGTTTTCCAACAGCCGGCGGAACACGTGTGCGGCTTGGGGATACTGCTTCAACCGCACGTGGGCCATTCCCAACTGAAAGAGCCCCTGTTCGTAATTAGGGCGATGCGGTTGACTCGCCAAGAACTTCTGTAAATCCCGAATCGCGGCTTCAAAGCGCGCCGAGTCATACCACGTTCGGCCTCGTTCATAATAATCATCCAAAGAAGGTTCCCAAGGCCGTGCATCAGGCTGACCGGCCTGCACGGCATGCTCCATGGCTTGGGCTTCGGGAGACTCGGGATGCTTTCGCCAAAGCTCGCCCAGCGCGTGTTGCGCCAAGTTCACCTCCTGCAAGCGATCGGCGCAATCGGCAAGAAGGGACAACGCTCGGGGAGCAGACGGAGAATCCGGATCACCGGAAGTCGCTTGTTTCAAGTACGCGACGGCAGGCTGGCATTGCCCGTTCTCGATCCAGGCGAACCCCGCTTCATATGAAGTTTCGTTGCGCAAGGCAGAAGGAACGGACGATCCTAACGCCGCTTCAAACGCCAGGGCGGATTCTTGAAAGGAACCCACACGCCCCAAAGCCTGACCGAGCTTCAGTAACGCGTAGTCTTCGAGGACCGGGAAATCCTTGCGAGCCCCACGGAGGTAGTCAATGGCCCGGCCCGGTTCGCGTTCGAGCAGAGCCCATCCTATGCGAAACCCGGCGCGCCGGGCCCAGATGGTTCCGGGATAGACCTCCTGCACGTGGCGAAACTGTTCAACCACCAGCAAAGCCCCTTGATCGGACTGCTCGTCGGCAAACGATGCGGCACGTTGAAAACAGGCTTCCGCCGATTCACAAGCCAAGAGGCGAGCCTCGGACCATGTACAGACACTTGCCAAAAGAAAAACGAGGAGGAACGTTCCCCAACGACCTCTTGGACGAGACGACCTCATGATCGCCCAACGTTTCGGTTCACACCACGCATCGGCGATACGGACGGCACAGGCCGGCAGACTCTGTTTGAAAAAATCCTTGCCTGATACAACACAAACCGTTTGTTGCCAAGATGTCCCCTTTGCAGCATAAACCGCTGAATCAGGGCACTAGAAGTCCATTTGGAATTGGGTCGAGATTCCCCCGTTCCGGGTTTCATTTTCGTATTCCAAGCCAAACGCGAGGGCAGAGTTGTTTTGAAGAGACAACGCATATCCCAGGGAATAGCGGATCATTGGTCGAGTGCTCAAGTCAATGGTGGTCTGTTGTTGTTTGAGAGACTGTGAATGCCCCCGGTAAAACGCATCGACAAAACTGTTTCCGGCTGCAACGAGATGGTTGATCCGAACCTGTCCATCGCGAACGTTCGTTTCCTGGCGGACTGAAAATCGCAGGGTGTCATTCTCCCGAAAGATATTGCGCCCCTGGGTTCCCGCCGACCATCCCTCCGCCCGCAACCCGGATATGCCGGACAGCATGCCGCTGGTCACGGAGACCTCTCCGAAATGATGTTCGTAACTGGCAAACCCACGCCACTTCCTGCTCAACGGACCTGACAAGAACAACTGGCTCCGGTTGGTTTCGGTGCGAGTGCCACCGAGCGCACCGAAATTCGCCCCCCAGACGCTACGGCTTTCATTAATGCGTGAGAACTCCGCCACCATGTCAATGCCGCCGTGCACGTGCCGCCACTGCAAGCCGAATTGACGCCACGGTGCATGCCGTGACCTCCGCCCGCTGAACGCAGCAAACGGGCGCATGCCATTGCCCTGCATTTGCAGCACAACGGATCCTCCGGCGCGGGCAAAGAAAGGGGTGGTCGCAACGGCGGCGGGTTGGAAGACGTTCCATTCTCGCCATGCGGACCGCTCGCAACCGTCGCACAAGGTGTGATGGAATCGCCAGCGCCCAAGCATGTTGGCGGAAAAATCCATCCCGACGGCATGAAGATCACGGGCCTGCCGGCCGATATTGGCATAGAGGCCCTGGTGCTCGACGCGATAACCGCCTGCAGGCGCGAGCATGTCCCTGGCGGCATAGCCCGGCATCAGGGGACTTGCGGTTTCGAAATCGACGATACCCGACAATTTCATGTTGTAATACGCGCTGCCCACACCGCCGACGGCAACCTCGACGGCCTGCATCCGCTCGCCCACATGAGCGAGCGCAGGAGACAGGTTGACGCGGGCGTCCCTCAGCGCCACCGCCTGCGTTGTTCCGGCAACCGAGTACGGCAGGCTGACCGTCCCTTGCATGGTCACGGCGTTCCTCAGGTTCAACCGCCCCCACCCATAGACGGCGTCCGGCTCGTTCAGGTTATTCACCCGGGTCCCAAGCGGATCTGCGGAGAAGAGCAATGCAGCTTGCACGACCTCCATCGGCATGCTGGGCAGCCGGCTCTTGAGCACTGCCAATGCCCCGCTCACCAACGGGGCGGCAAAAGAGGTGCCTGAAATCCCGCTCCCTTCGGGTCCGACGGCGAGATCCTCTCCCGGTGCCATCAGACACCAGTTTCTTGCCTCGCCGCAACCGTTGGAGAAATCCGAGATTTCGCCGTTCCTGGCCAGCGATCCGACGACGAGCCATTTCCCAAGCAATCCAGGCTCGAACAACGGGGCAACCTTCCAGCCCCCGGGGTCATTGTGGTCAACGCAGTTATCGCGCCCGCAAGCCGTTCCCCATACGTCCTTGAAAGGGATCTTTCGGCTGGGATCTTCAGGGTCCGGCAGTATGCTGAAATTCTCCACGAAATCCACGGCCGTGACGGGTCCTTCGCCCAACAGGCAGCCGTCCTCGTCGCGGGAGTTTTTCCCGCACATGCGAAGCTCATTGGTGATGGAGTTCCACCCATCGTTGCTGGCTGCCCATACCATCACGATATCCGCATTTTTGACCGTTGTCGCGACTTCGATAAATCCGTTTTTCAGAAAACTCTGTTCGGGCAGAAGGTTCTGGCGGATAAACGGCGTGAATATCGGCAGGGATGACGTCAGCCAGACTCCGTCTCTGCCAGCGTATTCTCCATAGTAGCCGGCCGGGACCGCGATGCTGAGGTTCAGCACCTGAGCTTGGTTGTCAACCGCGTACTGTATAGTCTCCACAGGCCCACTGGCGGTGAGTTGTATCGGCATGATCGAGGCCTCCGGCGCGACGCCATGGACGTTCCCGGTGGGAATCGTCTTACCGCCATCGATTGTTATCTCAAACGTCGCTCCCGGATTCTCCCCTCTCGCTCCCGCCGCAAGCAAAGCGACATGGGTGCCATGCCCCGCCCCATGTTCGACATCGGGCTCGAACACAGTTGAATCTCCATTCACCAAGTGACGCGGCGCCCTGATCTTGTCCGCCAGGTCAGGGTGGGTGAGATCCATGCCGTTGTCTCCTACCGCGATAGTGACGTCTTGGCCGAAATAGCCGCGTTTGTAGGCCTCATCTGCCGAGATCGCGTCCAAACCGTGATGGCGCAGGAACTCCGGGGTGCGATAGTCCCTGCCGTCAGAGGGAGCGGGGGTGCCGAGTTCGACCGACCGGAACGTGAGGGCAGTGAGGCCAGCCGGGTTCGATGGGGCAGGCGGACGGTCTCTGATCGCCGGACCGCCACCGCCACCACCACCACACCCGGCTGCCACGAGCATGATACACGCCAGCAAAAACAACCATGTCCATGCCACGCCGTCAACAGAGACACGTCGCGCGATTTCCGGTGATGGAGCAACGCCACGAGAAACCAGGAGGGCGGATTCACATTCAGGGATCAGCCTGTCCAAAGAAAGAGAGAGACTCATACAGGGAGGGACAGCCCTTTTCTCTACCGGACCGATGAAATGTATTGGGGTGAGTGACGGGAATTGAACCCGCGACCTCCGGATCCACAATCCGGCGCTCTAACCAACTGAGCTACACCCACCACCCAAAAAATCGGGACAAGGCCATTGCGTAAAACGATCTTACTGAAAAGGCCGGACGCGACGCAAGACAGACGCCCCGGCGTTGAGGCAACGATCGCTGCCCCTGCTTATCGTAGGGCGGGTTAGCCCTTCGGCTACGCGCCTCCGTTCGTTCTGAGCCTGTCCTGAGCCCAGTCGAAGGGCGTAGCAACAGCGAAGTCGAAGAACGCTCAGGACAGACTCCTTCGGCAAAGGACGGCACAGGGGCCGGCCCCTACGAAGACCAACGATGCCTCTCTTCTGTAGGGACAACCCCTTGTGGTTGTCCTCCGACTCTCCCTCAAGGGGAGAGGGATTGCTGATCAAAGGCGGCTTGCATTTCCAGCGCGAGCGCCGATCCTTGGCTTGAATCCCTGACCCTCTTACGTGTTGATCCATTCTTGTCTCTTTCCCGTTGACCATCGAGACGGGGCTATGTTAATAATTTCTACTTTGAACCTCTTAATGGAGAAGAAAGATGCCGGTTGTTCATAAATCAACCATTAAACGTGCCCGTCAGTCCGAGAAACGTCACGCGCGGAACCACGCGATCCTGCATCGCACCAAGACGGTGGTGAAGAAGTTTAAAACCGCTCTCCAGGAACAGAACGCGGAAGCGGCTCAACCTCTTCTCCGGGAAGCCACCTCGGCTCTCCACAAGGCCGTGACCAAAGGCGCCCTCCATCGGAATACCGCTTCACGACGTATTTCTCAACTTTCGACCCAGTTCAACGCCTTCAAAGCCCAATAAACTACGCTCTACCTCCCCGTCACCCCTTCATACAAAGGAGGGGAAAAAGCGGCATCCACCAATCCCGCGCCGTGATCTGAGATAAGGCTACCCCACACGCTGACCTCGCCACTGGGGAGGAGACGGTGCTTTCGCCGACTCGCATAAGTCCATGATCAAGGCATGCATAATCCGGTGCGGGGACCCGGCCGCCGCACCTTTCAGCGCACGGTCCGTAGCTGAAAAAGCCTGAAACGCCTCGGGGAAATGCGCCAGGGGAGCACGTTTGACCATGGCGAAAAACTCGCCCTGACGGAAAGGCGTGATCCCCAGGGACTTTGCGACTGCTGTCTCACCAACCCGGCGACTCAGCCCGTCTTTCGCTTTCCACAATCGCCGGTACTGCCACAGCAACGCACCGAGAATCCGGAGCGGGGCCTCACCCGCCTCCAGGGTTTTCTCCACAATGAGGAGGGCGTGCGACACCTGGCCTTGGATGATGGCTCCCGACAGGTCAAACACCGATGCACCGGGTTCCGCGCCTTGGACGGCGACCACGTCATGGGCGGTGACCGTACCTTTCGTTGAAACGTAGAGCGCCAACTTCTCCAATTCCCGGCGGACGACGGACAACCCTTCGCCTGCCAGTTCTTTCAGGAGCCCCGCGGCTTCGGCATCCAGCCGAATCCCCAACCGCGTGGCTTCCTGGCGAACCCAGCCCAATCGTTGATTGTCGTACAAGGGCGCACAGTTCACCACCACCGCCTGTTTCTTCAAGGCCTGGACCCATTTCAACCGGCCGTCCAGTTTTCCTGCCGAAACGATCAGGGTTGTCGAATCGGACGGTGCGGAAAAATAGGGAACCAGCGCTTCCCCTTCTTTGGCGGAAAGCTTATCCGCCCATTTCAGGAGAACCACCTGGTGGGCTGAAAAGAAAGGCACTTCCTGGACCCGGGCCAACATTTCCTGGGCATTCGTTTCATCGCCGTATAGCACGTCACAGGAAAAGTCGCCGGCGTCGCCCCTAGCGTCGCCTGCATTTTCGTCCTGGGAACGCGAGGCGCGGTGGGTTCGAATCGTCTCGATGGCCTGATCGCGCAGGCAGTCTTCTTCGCCAAGGATCAGAAACAGCCGAGTCCTGTTGAGAGCCGGACCGAGTTCAGCAGGTTTGATCACCGGACTCCCACCCTGGCCTTCATCCCCTCACTTTAGCCCTCTCCCAGGGGAAGAGGGAATCCTCGGAAGAAGAGGATGAGGCGCGAGATCCGGAAAAGACCCCTTGATCTCTCGCAGCCCAGAAAGCTGCGGCCAACGTTTCCGCGGCCGCTTGCCCGGCCTGTTCCAAGGCCCGGTCTTGCAGGACCCGGTTAAACTGGATCTGATCCTGACGCGCTTCGACCTCGGGCGCGCGATTCACAAAAAATTCTCCGGTACCCGTAACGGTTTCCGTCCAGAGGCTCTCTCCCGTTTGTCGATGGGCCACCGTGACGCGCACGACCACGTTCACACGGCGTTCCCGCGTTTGGCCGGATGAAAACGTGAGCGACGGGATCGTCACCGAGACGATCTCTCCCGTCATGACGTAGTCGGCTTGCGCGTCCTCCGCCACGACTTGCGCCCCGCTGCTGACGGCAAACTGCTCACGCATGTACCTGGTCAATGCAAATTCCAAATTGCTCTGAAAGGTGCGGTTGCGCAAATCCCGAATGACCAACCGCACCGGAAGCCCTTCCTGTTCGGAAACGGACTCTCCTCCAATCCGCGGGCCCGGCCCTTCCACGGAAAACCGGTAACCGCAACCAGGGAGAACGACGAACAACAACAGAACGAGAGTCAGAGCCGAGGCAAATCTGTTCATCAGGTGATTTCCATTTTTTCTTGCCCTCACCCTAGCCCTCTCCCAGAGGGAGAAGGAACTCAGACCACAAAATTGACCAACTTCTTTTCGACGTAAATGACTTTTCGGGGCGTGGTTCCCTGCAACCATTCACCCAATTTCTTATCCGCGTGCGCCAACTCGAGAATTTCGTCTTTCTGCGCGTCGGCCGGCACTTGAATCTTGCTGCGCAACTTGCCGTTGACCTGAAGAGGAATGGTCAATTCCTCGTGCACCACTAAAGCAGGGTCAAACGCCGGCCAAGGCTGGTGTGCAAGGCTCGGCGAATGCCCCAAGCCTTCCCATAATTCCTCAGCCAAATGTGGGGCGAACGGCGACAGCAACAGGACAAAGGATTCGGCCGACGCACGCGGCAGGGGGCCGTCCTTGGTAATATCTCGCACAAAAACCATCAGTTTCGAAATAGCCGTGTTGAAACTCATCTCCTCGAGGTCCTGCGTCACCCCCTGAATCGTCCTGGCCGTGAGCCGCGCCTGCTCGGGCGTTCCATTTCCTTCGACGACCGCGTCTTCACCTGCCACGAGACGATAGGCGCGCTGCAGGAGACGCGCCACGCCCGGGATGGACTCGGACGACCAGGGTGCGCCCTTTTCCAACGGCCCCATGAACATTTCATACAGCCGCAACGCATCGGTCCCGTACTCGGCAATGATATCATCCGGATTCACCACGTTGCCGCGACTCTTCGACATTTTTTCCGTGACTTCTTCCAACACCAACCCGTCAAGCGCCGGATGCAGCGGCATTCCTTCTTCAGACCACTGCACGTCCTGGGAAGCCACCCACCGGGCTTTGACTTCTTCCCCCGTCTTTTGATGAACCGGGGGTTCATGATCAAAACGCACCTCTGACGCGGGATACGCTCGTGCGGCAAAGGAGGGGGCATCGGAGAGATTGTTATCGAAGTAGCGATAGCTGTGCCCCAGGATCATGCCCGGGTTCAGCAACTTCTGAAACGGTTCGGGCGTATGCACCAGCCCGAGGTCATACAGCACCTTATGCCAAAACCGTGAATAGAGCAGGTGCAGGACCGCGTGCTCGGCTCCGCCAACGTATAAGTCCACCGGCATCCAATACTGTTCGGCTTCTTGGGACCATGGCTCCCGGTCATTCCGGGGATCGCAAAAACGAAGGTAATACCAACAACTACCGGCCCACTGGGGCATGGTATTGGTGTCGCGGAGAGCCTTCTGCCGGGTCTCGGGATCCGTCACTTCCACCCAATCGTGCACACGAGCCAGCGGGGGTTCGAACTCTCCGCTCGGGCGAAAATCCTCCAACTCGGGAAGCACCACCGGCAACTCGGATTCCGGAACGAGTGTTGTCGTACCGTCTTCCAAGTGCAGCACGGGAAACGGTTCCCCCCAATATCGCTGCCGGCTGAAGAGCCAATCGCGCAGTTTGTAGTTCACGGTCTTCTCGCCCTTGCCGTGTTGCGCCAGCCACTCGCACATGCGGGTCTTGGCTTCGGGAGTGGGCAAGCCGTCCAAAAAACCGGAATTCACGTTCGTGCCGTCGCCCGTATACGCTTCAATGGAAACCTCGCCGCCGGCCACAACTTCGACAATCGGCAAATGCATCTGCTTCGCAAAGGCATAATCCCGCGTATCGTGCGCCGGCACGGCCATGATGGCGCCGGTTCCGTAGGTGGCCAACACGTAATCCGCAATCCAGATCGGGATGGGCTTGCCCGTGACCGGGTGCACGGCACACGCTCCGGTGAACACCCCGGTCTTCTCGCCCAGTTCGGCCACGCGCGCCCGTTCGCTCCGGCGGGAGACCTCTTCCACGTAGGCTTCCACCGCCTGACGCTGTTCGGGTGTCGTGATGGCCGTGACTAATGAATGCTCCGGGGCCAGGACCATGTAGGTGGCCCCGAACAGGGTATCGGGACGGGTGGTAAACACCTCGATCGAGCGCTGCGCATGTCCCGCGACTTCAAAGAAAATCTTCGCGCCTTCCGAGCGACCAACCCACTCCCGCTGCATCCGCTTGATGGACTCGGGCCAATCCACCAACTCCAGATCATTGATCAACCGCTCGGCATAGGCCGTGATGCGCAGCATCCACTGCCGCATAGGCACCCGCACCACCGGATGCCCCCCAATCTCGCTCTTGCCGTCGATCACTTCCTCGTTGGCCAGCACGGTGCCCAGGGCCGGGCACCAATTCACCGGGACTTCCGCCAGATACGCGAGCCCCTTTTCATAGAGCTTCCGGAAAATCCACTGCGTCCATCGCACGTATTCGGGGTCTGTGGTATCGAGTTCCCGCGACCAGTCGTAATCCATGCCCAGAGCCTGGAATTGCCGTTTGAAGTTTGCAATATTCCGCTTCGTGGTCTCGCGCGGATGGGTTCCGGTTTTAATCGCATATTGCTCCGCCGGCAGACCGAAGGCGTCCCAGCCCATGGGGTGCAGCACGTTCCAACCCCGCATCCGTTTATAGCGGGCGATAATATCGGTTGCGATATAGCCCTTGGGATGACCGACGTGGAGCCCGGCTCCCGACGGATACGGGAACATGTCAAGGACGTAAAACTTGGGCTTGGCAGGGTCGATGTCAGAACGAAACGGCTGGTGCTCGCGCCAGTAAGCCTGCCATTTCTTTTCAATGGCTTGGTGATCGTAGAATTTGGACATGAGCCGGATAAACGCGCTCGGGCAATATTCACCGCGCGTCCAGGATGAAAAAATGTACCACAGCGACGGACGGCCGACAAGACAAGCGCTACCCTCGCACCGAACGCCCCACCATTCCCTTCGCTTGCAATCTCCGGTACAATTTCTGCTTCACCATCAACCTGAGTGCTGAAAAGGTGGTGGCCCCATACACGTGCTTGACACCTCCGCATGAAACGAATAAGATTGCCTTTCTTTCTCCAGAGAAATGGTTCATTTAGGAAATGCATGTCTTTATCGTCCATAACCTGTTTTAACAAAAGGAGCGGAATTATGAAGAGTATTCGCTTTCTTCTTATTGCGGTCGCGGGTACTGCCTTTATGGCGTCAATGGCGTATGCGAATCCGGGAATGTTGCCCGCACATCCGGGGTATCCGGCTGCGGATACCAAATCTCCGGTCGACGGGACGCGGACCAGCCATGATGCCGGCCAAGGGAATGCCGTTGGTTCGAAAGCCTCGATGACCGCGTCTTCAACCGCTGATGGCGCTGCCATGAACAATACGAGCGACGAGAATCGTCAGCGGGTTACGAAATCGCAAGGCGCCGGGCGTTTGCCGGAAGTTGAAGGGGCCTTGAACACGGTGGATATCAACCCGGGCGGTGCCACGTCGACAGTCATTAAGTAAACGTTTTTGAATCGATGAAATTGCAAAGGAGGCTATCGAAGAGATAGCCTCCTTTTTTTTCTTATTGCCGTGCCGTCCATTCTTTGCGCTCTCATTATTGTGATGCTGTTCCTTACTTCTCCGGCTTTGGCGGAGGCGCTGCCGCAGCCGTGCCGGGATTGTGGGCTGCGGTATTTTCCTCCATCCCCCCAGCCCCCTCACCCCAACTCTCTCCCTCCAGGGGAGAGAGAGAACAGGAGTGGAGAGGGAGTGGAGAGGAGTTTGTCGTTTAATCAGGTTGTGCAGGTGGCGCGGGAGTTGGTCAAGACCGGCAAGTTTGTCGAGGCTCTGTCAATTTTGCGGCCGCTGGCCGTGACCCGTTCTACTGAGACGGAGGTACAATTTCTGCTGGGTACAGCGGCCAGCCGGCTGTCCCAAGCCTCCGGGGTCGAGGAGGAGCAACGGTTCGCGCTGCTGGACGAGGCTGTTGCCGCCTTTCGGTCCATCCTGATCCGCCAGCCTGACCTGGTGCGCGTACGCCTGGATCTGGCGTTGGCCTTTTTTTTCAAGCAGCAGGACGGCTTGGCCCGTGAACACTTCGAGCGGGTCCTGGTTGGCGAGTTGCCTCCGGCCGTGGTGGCAAACGTGAACCGGTTTTTGAACGTGATGCGGGCCCGTCGCCGGTGGAGCGGATATTTCGGGTTCTCAGTTGCCCCGGATACGAATATCAATGCCGCGTCCAACGCGTCCATCATCTATATCAACGGCCTGCCGTTTGTCCGGAGCCAACAGGGCCGTGCCAGTTCCGATATCGGGCTGGTGGGCTGGGGTGGCGGGGAATATCAGTATCCCCTGACCAACCGCTGGCGCCTGCGCGCGGGCCTTAACCTCAACCGCCGCGAATATAAGGGCAGCCAGTTCGACCAGATGTTCATCGGTACCTACGTGGGGCCGCGCTGGCTGATCACCCGGACTACCGAAATGAGCCTGTTGGCGACGGCGAATCAAAACTGGTTCGGCAGCAGCACCTGGAGTAATAACGTCGGCGTGCGCCTGGAAGTGGAGCACCGGCTCTTGCCGGGCCTGTGGACCAACGGACGGGCGTCCTGGCAGGACCAGCCCTACCACCGGAATCCGGGCCTGCAGGGGCCGCAGATGGTGTTCTCCCTGGGGGCGTCGTATGTGCTTCTGCCGACGGTACGGGTCAATTCGCAGGTCGGGTATTCGCAGCAGCAGGCACGGGCGCATCGATGGAAAAGTGCCGGGTACTGGACGCGAGTGGGGACGAACGTGGTGTTGCCGTGGGGCTTTACGGTGAGCCTCAGCGGCGAATTCCGGTGGACGAATTACAAAAACGGGTGGCATCCCTTCCTCGCGGATAATTCCACTCCCCGCGAAGACCAGACCCGCATTCTGCAGGCCACGCTGCTGAATCGCGCGGTGACGGTGTTCGGGTTCAGCCCCCAAGTCGCCTTTTCCAACCAGGTCCGCGAATCCAACGCGCAATTGTGGGACTACCAGCGCAACCTCGTAGAAATGCGCTGGGTCCGCCAGTTCTAACCGGCTGTCCCATCAGCCCCGGTCCTCCCCCTCTGTCATCCCTGTATGTGTTCACTCATTCGTTGACAAAATGCGGGACATAGAGGTCTCTTCGCACTGCCCTTCCGGTCATCCTTGTCTTCTCTTGCTGTCACCCTTACAGGACTGACGGGTGCAGTGTTACTCGAACAGGTTGGGGCCGGCCTTGCTGCGGCCGAAGTGCTGGAAGGCTTTGGCGGTGAGTTGGCGGCCGCGGGCCGTGCGGTCCAGGTAACCGGCCTGGAGGAGGAAGGGTTCGTACACGTCTTCGAGCGTGGCCTTTTCTTCCCGGACCGCGGTGGCCAAAGCTTCGACGCCCACGGGCCCGCCGTTGAATTTGTCGAGGATAGTCAGCAGGATTTTGCGGTCCATTTCATCGAAGCCCGCGTCGTCCACGCCCAGCCAGTGCAGCGCGTCCTGCGCCACCTTGCGGGTAATCACGCCTTTGGCCTTGACGTCAGCGAAATCCCGGGCCCGCCGGATGAGCCGGTTGGCGATACGCGGAGTTCCACGCGCGCGCCGGCTGATTTCCTCCGCACCACCGGGTTCGATGGTCACGTTCAACAGGCCGGCCGACCGGTTGACGATGGCTTCCAGTTCTTCCGCCGTGTAGAAGTCGAGTCGGTACACCAGCCCGAACCGTTCCCGGAGCGGGGAGGTGAGCGCGCCCGCTTTGGTCGTGGCGCCCACCAGGGTGAACGGCGGCAAGTCCAGTTTCATGGTGCGGGTGGCCGGGCCCTGGCCAATGACGAGGTCGATCTGGAAGTCCTCCATGGCGGGGTATAGGGCTTCTTCCACAGCCGCGGGCAGGCGGTGGATTTCATCGATGAACAGCACGTCGTGATCCTGCAGGTTTGCCAGAATCGCGGCCAGGTCACCGGCGTGGTTCAGGACAAGCCCGGAGGTCGAGCGGATGCCGCCGCCCATTTCCCTGGCGATGATGTGCGCGATGGTGGTCTTGCCCAAGCCGGGCGGGCCGTAGAAGATGGCGTGGTCGAGGGGTTCGCCGCGGCCTTTGGCCGCCTGGATGCAGACCCGCAACGATTCCTTCATGCGTTCCTGGCCGGTGTATTCGTCCAGGGTTTGCGGACGCAGGGTGCCTTCGGTGTTCTGTTCTTCTTCCAGGAGGTGGTCGGTGACGATGCGGTTTTCCATGAAGGGAGCGTTCGGATTTGGGACGGCACGGGGGCCGTCCCCTACGGACGGTGTGGACCCGTTGCCTGGAGGGGGCGCACCATCTTCTTCCTCAGGCCGGTTTGCGGATGGGGATTACGGGAGCGTGAATTCGACGTTGATGTCCCGCCCCAGGTAATTCACGAGAAAGCCCTGATTCTGGTAGTTCAACATGGCGCCCATGACGTTTTCGTCCCCAAAGTCTTCGGGGCCCAGCAGTTCCCGGATTTCCTTCGCGCTCTGGGCCGTGAGCACGCGCCGGAAAATGCCCCGCGTCTTATGCACGAAGCGGTTATTGATGAAGATCAGCGTGACGCGGCCGTCCATGATCTGCACGCCGGCCATGGCACCGGTAGGGTTCGATTGATCCCACAGCAGCACGAAGACGCCTTCCTGTTCGGCACGGACCCCGGAGATTTTTTCGTTGATCAGCATTTCCACGGCGTCGATTTCCGAGTCTCCCAGCTTGACGCCGTACAGGGACACCAGGGCGCTGTCGACGTCCTCGGGTTTCTGCACGTTGTTTCTCGTGAGTTCGTATTTCCTGGCCTTGGCCACGGCATCGGTGGTGACGGTCATGATCCCCCCGAGACCCACCAACAGGGCCAATACGATCATTGACAGTATGCGCATGGAATTCTCCTCCCCCAGTCTGGTAAAAGACCCTCGCTTTCGTGATGAACGGGAATATGGATCACGAGTGCTGGATTCGTGTGTGTTGGCATGCCCTGATCTGTGTCGCCGCTACAACTGCATTTGGAATGCGGCCAATACGGCGACTGCAACAGCGGCGTAGCCGCCGCCACGTTACCCTGATTGTAACGAACAGTTTGCGCATAAGCAAATGGTCCTGTGTGTGTTCCGTGCTGTTTCACTCTGTCATTCTTGATCCTCGATCGAGTCAAGAACAGGTCTGATCGGGGATCCGGCGTCTTGGTTCTTTCCTTTTGCGTGAAGGACAAAGGCACTGGATTCCTGCTTTCGCAGGAATTGTAAATGTTCACTCATTCGTTGACACGTTTCCCGCTTCCTGTTGTGCCCCACTGCCCCGCCGTTGGAAGACAACCCCCTCCATCCCCCTTATTGTATAGACTGGACACATAGGTAACAAACGTGCCGGATACATAGGTAACACTCAGACCTCGTGTGGCATACTCTCCCCCTCACCTTGTGGAAGGAGGCGTGTATGTCTTGGATGCAGCAGGATCTCATGTCATTACGCGAAGAATTTGTGCACTTGGTTGAAACAGAGCGGCTCCCCTTAGCCACCTTGTGTAAGCGGTTTGGGATCAGCCGCAAGACGGGCTACAAGTGGCTGGCGCGGTACCGCGACGGGGGGCGGGCCGGCTTGGCGGATCGCTCCCGGCGACCGAGGCGGGTGCGGCCGCTGCTCCCGGCGGCGGTGCGGGACGCGCTGCTAGCCGAGCGCCGAGCGCATCCTTGTTGGGGGGCACGCAAGTTACGGCAGCGGCTCGTGACCCAGGGGCTTACCCCGGTCCCCGCCTGTAGCACGATCACGGCCTTATTGCACCGGGCGGGCTTACTCGGTGCCAATCAGCCCCGGGGGGCGGCGGCTCGCAGCCGCTTTGAACACCCCGTGCCCAATCAACTGTGGCAGATGGATTTCAAGGGGGCGGTGCCCACCCTGGCGGGACCGGCGCACCCGTTGACGATTTTGGATGATCATTCCCGCTTTAACGTCGGGCTGCGGGTGTTGCCGAATCAACAAACGGCCACCGTGCAACAGGCCTTGATTGCGACGTTTCGGGGCTATGGGCTACCGGATCGGATCTTAGTGGATAATGGCAGTCCCTGGGGCAGCGATGCCGCGCATCAGGACACGCCCTTGACGGTCTGGCTCTGGCGGGTCGGCGTCGCGGTCACGCATAGCCGCCCGTATCATCCGCAAACGTTGGGCAAGGACGAACGCTTTCATGGCACCCTGACCCGGGAAGTGCTGCGGGACGTGCAATGGCGCGATCCGGCCCATGTGCAGACGGTCTTAGACCGCTGGCGCACGGTCTATAATCAGGAGCGCCCCCATGAGGCCTTGGGGTTGGCGGTCCCGGCCAGTCGCTATCAGCCAAGTCTGCGGAGTTATCCGGAAAGCTTGCCGCCGATCGAGTATGACACGGGGACCTTCGTGCGGAAGGTGCAACACAAAGGGGAGTTTTCGTTTCAGGGGCGGGTGTATAAGCTCAGCAAAGCCTTTCGGGGCTACCCCGTGGGAGTGCGGCCGTTAGCCGTGGACGGCCAGTATGAAGTGCTCTTTTGTCAGCATCGGCTCACGACCATTGATGTCCGATTGGCGCCGTCCCCGAGGGCCCCGGGATGAGCAAAAGTGTTACCCATGTATCCGGTACATCTGTCACCCTTGACTCCGGTCTGAACAATAAGGGGGGAAGGGGGGTTCGCCCTCCCTTCTTGTGGGCAGCGCCTCATTCTGTCAACGAATGACTGAACACATACAAATGACAGAATAGTGCACTGTGGTATATTCTAAGCGTTTCAACGGGCCTCTGCGCCCATGTTTCTCAGCCGACATGCGCAAGCCGCATACTGACCCATGAGCCAGACGATTCATATCAAAGGGGCGCGCGAGCATAACCTGAAGAATCTCGACGTGGTGCTGCCGCGCGATCAGTTAGTGGTGGTCACGGGGTTGAGCGGCTCCGGCAAGTCCTCGCTGAGTTTCGACACGATTTATGCCGAGGGGCAGCGGCGGTACGTGGAGTCGTTGTCGGCCTACGCGCGCCAGTTCCTCGAACAGATGGGCAAACCCGACGTGGATTCCATCGAGGGCCTGTCACCCGCCATTTCCATCGAGCAGAAGAGTACCAGTCACAATCCCCGGTCCACAGTGGGCACGGTGACGGAGATTTATGATTACCTGCGCCTGCTGTTCGCGCGGGTGGGCCGGCCGTTTTGCGTGAACTGCGGGCAGCCGATCACGGCGCAGACCGTGCAGCAGATGGTAGATGCCATCGGCGCGTTGCCGCGGGAGTCCCGGTTTCAGATCCTGGCACCCATCGTGCGCGGCCGTAAGGGCGAGTATCGCAAGGAGTTGGCCGACGCCCGGCGCGCGGGCTACGTGCGTGCCCGCATCGACGGCGCGATCGTCGGGCTGGACGAGACGATCTCGCTGGATAAGCAGCGGAAGCATACGATCGAGATCGTCGTGGATCGTCTGGTGATGAAGGACGACGAGTCGTTGCAACGGCGGCTGGCGGATTCGGTAGAGACGGCCCTGAAGTTGACCCAGGGCCTGGTCGGGGTGCTGGGTGAGACGGACGAGGTCACGCTGTACAGCGAGCAGTTGGCGTGCATCACGTGCGGGGTGAGTTATCCGGAACTGGCCCCGCGGGTGTTTTCGTTCAACAGCCCACACGGCGCGTGTCCCGCGTGCGACGGGATCGGCTACGAGGTGTCCGCGTGCCCGGAGGGGCAGGAGTATTCCGAGAACTACCGCTGCCCGGTGTGCCAAGGGACGCGGCTGAAGGCAGAGAGCCTGGCCGTGAAGGTAGGCGATCAATCTATTGCCGAGGTCACGCAATTGTCGATCCGCGAGGCCGTGCCGTTTTTCGCGGACCTGGAGTTGAACGAGCGGGAGCGCATGATCGGCCGGCGGATCCTCAAGGAGATCCGGGAACGGCTGGAGTTTCTCTTGAACGTGGGGTTGGATTACCTGACGTTGGACCGGGCGGCCGCGACGCTGTCCGGCGGGGAAGGGCAGCGCATCCGGCTAGCGACCCAGATCGGGTCCGGGCTGGTAGGGGTGCTGTACATTCTGGATGAGCCGAGCATTGGCCTGCACCAGCGCGACAATCACCGCCTGCTGCAAACCCTGCTGCGGTTGCGCGACTTGGGCAACACCGTGCTGGTGGTGGAGCATGACGCCGAGACCATGCGCGTGGCGGATCATATCGTGGACATGGGGCCCGGCGCCGGCGTGTACGGCGGATCGATCGTGGCACAGGGTTCGCCCGCGGAGGTGATGCGGCATCCCGATTCGCTCACCGGGCAGTACCTGCGCGGGGAGAAACGGGTGGCGTTGCCGGACCGCACGCGGCGACCCAAAAAATTCCTCACCGTGGTCGGGGCCGACAAGCATAATCTGCAATCGGTGACCGCGAAGTTCCCGCTGGGACTGTTGACGTGCGTCACCGGCGTGTCCGGGTCCGGCAAGAGTACCCTGATGCTGGAGGTCCTGTTCCCGTCGCTATCATCGCGGCTGTCTCACAGGCCTGCCCTGCCTGTCCTGAGCAGAACCGAAGGAAGCAAAGCCGAAGGGAAACCCCGGATGGAAGGCTGCCGGGCGCTGAACGGGGCCGACGCCCTGGACAAGGTGATCGATATCGATCAGTCACCGATCGGCCGTACGCCGCGCTCCAATCCCGCCACGTACACGGGCGTGTTCACGTTTATCCGCGACCTGTTCGCCGGGCTGCCGGAGTCGCGCGTGCGCGGGTACCGGCCCGGGCGCTACAGTTTCAACGTGAAGGGCGGCCGGTGCGAAGCCTGCCAAGGCGGCGGGCTGCTGAAAATCGAAATGCATTTTTTACCGGACGTGTACGTGACCTGCGAGGCCTGCAAGGGGCGGCGGTACAACCGCGAAACGCTGGACGTGCGACATAAGGGCAAGAGCATCGCGGACGTGTTGGACATGACCGTGACGGAGGCGCAGGACTTTTTCGCGCACATCCCGGCAATTGCCAGGAAACTACAGACGCTCGCGGACGTGGGCTTGCACTACGTCAAGCTGGGGCAGTCCGCCACCACGTTGTCCGGGGGCGAGGCGCAGCGCGTGAAACTGAGCCGCGAGTTGTCCAAGCGGCCCACGGGCCGGACCCTGTACCTGTTGGACGAGCCGACGACCGGGTTGCATTTTGCCGACGTGCAACGCCTGCTCGACGTGTTGAACCGGTTGGTGGAACACGGAAATACCGTGCTCGTGATCGAACACAACCTGGACGTGATCCGCAATGCGGACTGGATTCTGGACCTGGGACCGGACGGCGGGAACGCCGGGGGCCGGATCGTGGACGAAGGCCCGCCGGCCGAATTGATCAAATCCGGCACCTCCTGGACCGCACAGATGCTGCGCAACGACCAAGGCGCGTGATACCACACTGTCGGCGTCATATTCGTTCGGGACGGCACGGGGGCCGTCCCCTACAAGGCGCACAATGCCTCCCTCCTGTAGGGACAACCCCCTGTGGTTGTCCACCGACCCAGCAAACAGCCCGACGGCTCAACCGAGATTGATGAGGGCCAACAGGACCAGCGTGCCGAGCATGTAGGGAATCATGCATGCATACACGACCATTCGTAGCGGAGCGATGCCCGTGACGGCCGCATGGCGGGTTTGATGCTCTTTGTAGATGAATTCATAGACCAGGATGATGACCGCGCCGGTGAGGGTCACGACGCGACTCGACCGGGGCCACGTATAGATTCCGCTGAGCAGGAAGTCCATCGTGAAAAACCCGCTCCAAACCGACAGGAGCACGGCCAGCCCGAGGCTGACAATCGCCGATAGAGGCAGTTTCCCGAATCCTGCGGCTCGTACGTCCGGAATGGGGTTCACCGGCATCTGCCTCACCCGGTCGGGTTGCTGCCTTATTGCCCCCTCTCCCTCCGGGAGAGGGCTGGGGTGAGGGAGATCAATTTTTTTGCTCGCAGTTGAGACAGACGCGGGGCCGCCGTTTGAGGAATGATATTTTGCCGCTGACAAGACACGCGTAGTGGACGAATCGATGGCAGACCGAACAGCGCTCCCAGCCTCCTTTGAGCATGGTGGTGTTGCGATACAGGACTTGATTGCACACCCCGCAGTGTTCAGGCTCGATGCCCAGAAGCAGGGATTCCCATTCGCCTGCGCGATTCCGAATACTCATGGCCGCGAAGTATAGTCGCAGGATCGAGGGAATTACAAATGCCTTTGCTTCTTGCCGTTCTTGTTTGACACTCATGGGAGCCTTTGTTAGGTTTTGAAACGGGCCGCGTTTTTGAAAATGACTTCTTCTGCCATCCCGTGGATATCAAATCCTACCTTGAAGAGAAGCGGAACGTCGTCGACCGGTATCTGGAGGCGCATCTTCCTGATCCGCAGACGCCGCCGGCGATCCTGCACGAGGCGATCCGGTACAGCCTGTTGGCCGGGGGCAAACGCATCCGGCCCATCCTGACGATGGTCACGGCGGAGGCGATCGGGCCATGCCCGGCTTCGCTGCTGCCCGTGGCCTGCGCGTTCGAGTTCATCCATACGTATTCGTTGATCCACGACGATTTGCCGGCGATGGATAACGATGATTTTCGTCGCGGGCGGCCCACGAACCATAAGGCCTATGGAGACGCCATCGCGATTCTGGCGGGCGACGGGTTGCACGCCATGGCGTTTGAATGGTGCAGCCGGGCCGATCTCGTGACGGACCTTGATCCGCAGTGTCAGGTCCAGATCATCGCGGAGCTGTCCCTAGGTGCCGGTCACGCCGGCATGGTGGGTGGCCAGGTGCTGGATATTCAAGCCGAAAACCGCCAAGTGGATCTGGCGGAGTTGCAACAGATTCACGTGCACAAGACCGGCAAACTGATTCGCGCCGCGGTGCGGGTCGGGGCGTTGCTGGCCGGCGCCGGGATGACACAGTTCGAGCACCTGACCGGGTATGCCGAGGACATCGGGCTGGCGTTTCAGATTACGGATGACGTGTTGAACGTGACGGGCACGCGGGATGAGTTGGGGAAAGACGCCAACACGGACGACGAACGGGGCAAGCAGACGTACCCCGCGATTTACGGGCTTGAGGGCGCGCAACAGCTCGCGCAGGACTGCGCCGCCCGGGCCATCGGCCGGCTCGACGGGTTTGACGAAAAGGCCGATCCGTTGCGGGGCATTGCCCGGTACATCGTGGATCGCAAAAATTGACGACTCCAATTCTCTATGATGTGCATAAATTAATCAGAAAAGCATACAAATAGAACCAAAAAAGAACATAAATAGGTCATAAATTCATCTAAATCGCATCATTTCTGCACATTAATCGTTTCATGCCGTAGGCCGTGACGCCTCATTCCGCTTCATTCGCATCCGTGTCGTTTCTGTTTGCATTATGAAAGCCTTGGTCACAGGGGTCACGGGGTTTGTCGGGTCCGCGGTGGCGCGGGCCGTCGCACAGGCCGGCATAGAGGTCAGGGGGTTGGTCCGGCCCGGCGCGGACCGGCGGGCCCTGGACGGGCTGGAGATCGAAACCATGCCCGGCGATTTGACTGACGCGGCGGCGCTCCGGGCGGCGCTGCACGGCTGCCGGCAGGTATACCACGTGGCGGCGCATTATGCCCTGTGGGCGCGCGACCCGTCGGTATTCTACAAGGCGAACGTTGACGGCACGAAGGCGTTGCTGAACGCAACGCGCGAGTCGGACGTGGACCGCGTGGTGTACACGAGCACGATCGGCGCGATCGGGTTGCCCGGCGGGGGGGGGGCTGGAACGGAAACGACTCCGGTGTCCCTGGCGCAGATGACCGGGCATTATAAACGCTCCAAGTATCTGGCGGAGCAGGAGGTCCTGAAAGCGGCGGACGCAGGAATGCCCGTAGTGATCGTGAACCCCTCGGCGCCGGTGGGGGTGCGTGACGTGAAACCGACGCCCACGGGGCAGATCATCGTCGATTTCATGAAGGGACGCATGGTGGCGTACGTGGAAACCGGCATGAACCTCATCGACGTGGATGACGTGGCCGTGGGCCACGTGCGCGCCATGGAGCGCGGTCGCACAGGCGAGCGGTACATCCTGGGGTGCCGCAACCTGTCGCTCAAAGAGGTATTCGAGATCCTGGCCGGTTTGACGGGCGTCAAGGCACCTAAGGTGAAGTTGCCCCGGGGGTTGATCCTGCCCTTGGCCCACGTGGACAAGTGGCTGGCCGATTACGTGACGCATCGTCCCCCGCGCATTCCGCTCGACGGCGTCCGCATGGCCAAATACGTGATGCACTATGATTGCTCCAAGGCTGTCCGCGAGTTGGCATTACCCCAGACGCCGCCGGAGGTGGCCTTGGAAAAGGCGGTGCGCTGGTTCCGGGATCATGGGTACGCGTAACTGAATGACCCTGCCCGTGGACGTTCCCCTGCTCTTATGGAAAACCCTCCTGCTTCGGCCCTACGTCTTTTTCTTCCTGGCCGTGGCGCTGGTCGCCTCGTTCCGTTTGTTGGGCCGGACGCGCACCGGCGCGCTGTTCGGCATCACGTGGCTGACCGCGTTCCTCTGTGAAATATCCTCTACCCGCATCGGGGTCCCCTTCGGCGATTACTATTACACGGGTTCAAGTGTGGGCGAGGAATTGTATCTGTCCAACGTTCCATTCATGGACTCGTTATCGTTCACGTTCCTGTTGTTTGCGAGTTATAGCCTGGCCCTCTGGCTGCTCCTGCCTGTGGAACCCGGATCGCCGGACTCCGGCCGGAGCCGGCATTTGCTGACGCGGGAGTCGCTCTCCTGGCCGGTGATCGGCCTGACCTGTGCGTTGTTCACGTTGATCGACGTGGTGATCGATCCGGTGGCGCTACGCGGAGATCGCTGGTTCCTGGGACAGATCTACGGGTATCCCGATCCCGGCGTGTATTTCGGCGTGCCCCTGGCCAACTTCGGCGGGTGGTTCGTCGTGGGGTTGATGACGATGACGGGCTACCGGGTGCTGGACCGGCGGTGCGGCATGCTGCCCGCGTTTCCTCACGCGGTCGCGGTCCGGGAGGTGCTGCTCGGCTGTGGCCTGTATTACGGCGTGCTGCTGTTCAATCTGACGCTGACGTTCTGGATCGGCGAATGGCTGCTGGGCCTGGTAGGTTGCCTGCTCTACGTGCCCGTCACCGCCCTGGCGCTTTTGAAACTGCGCCGTTAGTCCCCGTCCGCCTCCCCGCGTGAACCGAATCAAGGCTTGTATGAAACCGGAGGCACGGGTAAGATAAACGTAGACGTCCTTTCACGATTCACCTATTCCCTTGAACGGTCCATGAAGCGCCTCTTTTCTCCTCCATCCGAGATGAGTGCCCGATGTCTGCCAGCGTGAAGAAAATCGGAGTGGCCGTGGTACTGGCGGTTGCGACGTGGTTCGGGAGCGGGGCACTGGGCTTTCCGCACGTGTTCCAGGCGATGTTTGTGGCGTACGTGGCCTTGGGTTTGGCCGTGTTTCTCCTGTTGGATGCTCCGCCGATGAAGAGGTTATCGGGGTGGACGGCCGCGGCGGCCCTGGTGGGCTTCTATCTCGTGCTGTCCGCGATTTATATCGGAGGAGCGTCGTCGTGGCCCCAATATGATCCGGAGGTGGAAAAGGGGAAGATCGAAAAGATTCTCAAACGCAAACGGGCCATGGTCTTGGCCGAACAAAGCCAGGTGGATACGTTACTCGAACAGGTCCGGGTGCTCCAGGATGATTCGCAAACGGTGATGGCGCGACTGGGCCGGTTCGCCCCGGCCGCCGCGGTGGCGGAGGCTCCGCCGGAGCAGGGTGCCCTCACGGTGGTAGAACGCGGGGCCGAGGTCTATGATTTGTACGAGTGTTATAACTGCCACAAGATCGGGGGCAAGGGGAGCGTCAAGAAACGGGGGCCGATCCTGGACAACATCGGCAGTTTTTTGACGGTCGACGATATGAAGCGAAAAATTTTCGACCCGACGTACCTGTATGCGGAGGGATTCGAGAAGGAGCATAAGAAAGGCCGGATGCCGGACAAATACAAGGATTTGATGACGGAGGAAGAGGTGACGACGCTCGCCACGTATTTGTCCACGCTGAAGGATCCCACGGCCAAGACCCCGAAACCCGTGTTTGTAAAATCCAACGTGGAGCATGGGTTTACGGTTTTCGGGTACGTTCGGGACGCCTCGGGCCGGGCGTTGCCCGGGACTGAGGTGCATGCCATGCCCCAAGTCAAGGGTGGGCATGGGACCTCCGGCAAGACCAACGAGGCCGGGTACTATGAAATATTCCTGCACATGCATAATGAAAACGCCGGCGCGACGGTCGAAGTCTCGGCTCAAGGCGTGAAGAAAACGTTTGTGGCCGACTATGATCCGAGTGATACAATAACCAAGCGGCAGCAGTCCATGGATTTGACGGTGGCCGCACCAAAAGGATAAGGCTAGGTCGTATGAGAGGTTTTGTTCTTCGCTTTATCGTCACGGGGGTCTCGGTGCTTGTCGCTGCCCAGATTATTCCGGGCGTGGCCATCGATTCGTTCACTGCGGGCGTGGTCGGCGTGCTGGTCCTGGCCATCCTGAATGCCGTGGTCCGGCCGCTCCTGTACGTGCTCTCGGCACCCTTCATCGTCGTGACGCTCGGCTTGTTCATGATCGTGATCAATGCCTTCCTGTTGAACATGGTCTCCTTCCTGGTCAAAGGGTTTCACGTGGATGGATTCTTGCCCGCGGTCGGAGGGGCCGTGTTGATCAGCCTCGTCAGTGTCGTCGCGAACATGGTGGTGGCCGATCGCGGCCACGTGCAGGTGGTCGTGTCTCCGTCCCGGTCACGAAAGATTCGGCATATCAATTGAATGCGCCTGACCTCTCTTCCTTTCCTCAACGGTTCCGACCATGACTAAAAAGAAACCGCCAGAACCGGTTCGGCCTTCGAAGCAGACGACGCTTCAGCGCATTTTGACCACGACGGTCAATGACTTGGGCATGGATGCGACGGTGGCCATCATGAACCAACCCAAGGGGCCGTTGGTGTCGCAGGTATCCAAAGGGTTTTCGGCCCGTGAGATTCGCGCCGTCGTCCGGACCCTGTCCGGTGGAAACGGCCAGTCTCAAGGTCTGTTCAGGGGGAGCGGGCAGGAAGAAGCGAACGGGGCAATCGAACTGCGCATGGTGACGCCCGGTTCGAAAAATCTGTTGGCGAAGTTCCTCCGTGAGGGGAAAGTGACGTATGGGGCGCTGGTCGTGGGCAAACAGGAGCGGCGACCGTTTACGAAGCGGGAAAAAAACACCATTGACGCGACCGGGCAGCGGATCACCGAGCAATTGCGGGAAGCCAAACTGTTCGATCATTCCGTGCTTCTGGCGCGTCCCTGGATTCTGGAGGAGCCTTCAACCGAAGAGCCTGCGGAAACTGGCGACGCGACGACGCGGACGTATACGTCGCCCCAGGTGCAGAAGCGCGTTACCGAGTGTTTGACCGAAGCGCAGTCCCTGGTCCCGTTCGACCGGGGATGGGTCACCTTGTATGATCCGTTGGCCGCATCCTTGGAAGTGTTGGGTTGCCTGGCCGGGCATAAGAAAGAACTGCTGCCGGGGCACCGCTTGTCACTGAACGAATCGGCGTCGGGGTGGACGGTGCGGCATCGCAAGCCGCGGATCGATCAGAACCTGGCCTCCACGCAAGGACGCTTTCAGGATTACAAACAATTGTACCGCGACCGGTTCCGGTGCACGCTCGTGGTTCCCTTTTTTGTCAGGGGCCGCGTCGCCGGGACGATCACCCTGGCGTCTAAGACGACGGCGCAATACGAGCACACGGAAGCCGAGTCCGGAAAGCTCGCACCGGTGACGACGCAATTGGCGCAACTGTTTGATGAACCGTCCCTGAACGTCCAGGCGTCGCCGGGTGCGGCGGCCCCGTCGACACCGGAGGCGGCAGCCGGCGTCCCGGAACCGGTTATCCGGCGACAGGAACGCCAGGCGGCCTTGAATGAAGTCAGTTCGTTTCTCGCTGCCGAGATTCGTGAACCCATGGGCTACATCCGGGCGCAATTGGAGGAAGTGACGGGTGAGGGGACACTCGACTTCGAAACCCAAACCTCCATCGAAGCAGCCATGCGGGATCTGATGCGGATGGAAAGTATATTGAACGACATTCTGGATTTCGCCAAGCCTCTCCAATTGGACCGGCGGCCCTGCCGCGTCACCGACTTGATCGAAGACGGGCTGGCGTTGGTCGCCACGGATTTTCGGGTCAACCGGATCGACGTCGCCAAGGAATTTCCCTCGCGTCTGGGCCAGGTGCGATGGGATCGAGAGAAGATCCAGCATGTCTTTCTCAGTATTTTTACGAATGCCCTGGAGGCCATGTCGCCGGGGGGGAATTTGCGAATCTCCGTGTCGCAGAAACGGGGTCGCCAGCCTGAAATGGTCATTCACATCCATAACGACGGCGTGCCGATTCCCGAAGAATTGAGCGAGAAAATTTTTGAGCCCTATTTCACCACGAAACGGTCGGGCACGGGGTTGGGCCTGCCGATGGTGAAAAAAATCGTGGACGAACACGAAGGCCACATTGCGATCAATAGCCGGCCCCAGGAAGGGACGCTGGTCACCATCACCCTGCCTGCCATGCGCCCCAGGCGGCCCTATCGGGGGAAAGGGCGCCCGCCCAAGCGGCCCTAGGAACGGTCCCCGAGCCGGCCTAAGAACAAATCAGGAATGCCTTGTATGGTAGTGGGTAGACATCAGAAATCCCACGAACTTACAGGTGAGCCCTATTCAAGCGATGGGGATCGTTTTCAGATGGGCTTCAACAGTCTGAACAACTTCGGCTGTCAATGGAAGATTCGCTTTTTCTGCGTGCCAGTGCTGGTGAAACAGCGCAACGGTTTCACGGGCGGTATCGAGAACGAGTTTTTCCGGCAGTCGAGCCCTGGCGGCAAGATGGGATAGCTCGTCCTCTGAATATTCGGCGAAGCGTTTGGTTCGGCTGAACTTCAGGGCGGCCTTACCATCCGGGATGTAAGCGATCGTGGAAACAAAATCATAGGCCGGTGCCAGGGCTGCGTGCCGGCGGTCCGGGTAGATCAGCGACCAGTTCTTCAGGTGCACGTCGGCATTGCCGATCAGCGTGTTGAAGGTCAGTCGCCGGATAAATTCGGCAACGTCCGCTTCGCTGCCCTCGGCACCAATAACCCTGCCAATGCTGCGTGCACTGGCGTTCTCATATTTCGCCTCGGGATAGACACCAAATATCTGAGCGAAATCCTCCATGTGAACGGCACCTCCGCCCGGTAACCGGTCAAAACGCTCAATCGCAAGCGCTTGCCCTTTCTGAGTGCCGATACCGTCCGGTAGATTCCGAATGGCATCGACATTGACAAGCCGCATCGCAGGCACGTCCATGCCAATCAGCCGGGCCAGGGTCATCATCGAAAATTCGTTTTCAGGGACGCCGGTAAATTCGCGCGAGGGCAGCTTGACGATCCACGACCCGCCAATGCCCTTGGCCGGGATGGTCAGCCTGCTGCCGGCCTCATTGATGGCTGAGAATTTGAGTTGTACACCGGCTAAAGAAAAACGCAAGGCGTTGTTGCGGTCATCATCACGCTCACTCTCGTCGGTCACGTCACGATCATCGGGCGGCCACGCTTCACCATCTGCCGGTCTGATCGTAATCGCACCAGGCAGGTCCATGCCGAGTACCCAGAGCAGGAAAAATTCCCGTACGGGTTTTACGCCTGCACGCTCGGCGAGATAGGTGCGCATATGCCCTTCGGGCAGCAGATTAGAGAAAAACGGCATGAGCCGTGTCCGGGTGGGCCTGAAGGTGGTGATCAGTTCACCAAGCTGGTCCTTGAAACCCAATCCGAGCACGGGCCGATTCTCATCTGCGACATAGGCATCCTTGAAGGCAAAGAGAACCCGGTCGCCGCCGACGCGAGTGAGCGTGCCGATTGGTTCGTCGTGAAGCAGGACGTCGAGAACGTTGACATCAGCCATGATCGTCCTCGTCCAAGCGATAGGCCGGACGCACGGATTCGGTGTCATCGTCCGTGATCCGGCCACGAGCCAGTGCATTCCGCATCTCTCCAAGCTTGAGCAAGGATTGACGGATAGCATTCGAATCACGAGTGCCGTGACCAAACGCCTTGATCGCCTGATTGGCATCCCGGATGGTCCGGACTTCAAGCAGGGTTGGTCGAAAATACGAAAGCCCGCGCACGTGGCGTTGAAACCATTCCAGTTCACTTTCGGGAAAAAGGTCGGGCGGCAGGTTGTTCATCGCGTTTTGCAGACGTGCCAATTCTCTCAGGATCCGTCGGGTGGTTTTGCCATCCTGCGGGGCACTGCCTACAATCGACTGAACCGCCGGGACGGACTTGCGTGACACGAGTATCGGCTCCAGATCGAGGGCGCGGGCAAGCGCAACCAGGCTCGAAACCCTGAGATCGACGGCATTATTCTCGATCTTCGAGATATGGCCCTGCGGCACACCTGATTTGACGCTCAACTCACGCTGGCTGAGACCTCTGGCTTCACGGGCGATACGCAACGTACTGGCTATATATTCATTCTCGTAACTCATTTTGATCAACTATAATATATCTAATTAATATCTAGATATATTTTTACATATCATATAAGACAGCTAAATGCCATAGTGAAATATAAATCAGACGCCGGTCGCTACGGGGGGAAGATTGAGTGAAAACGGAAAGGACGATCTCAGCAAGCGCTACGCGTTGGCAGGGAACAAGTGATTTACGCCACCCGTCTTGCCTCGACGGCCTTGGCCAAGTCATACGTCGTCTGCAAGTTCAGCCAAAGCTTTGGCGAGGTCCCCAGGGTGTCGGCCAGATCGAGTGCCGCATCAGCGGTGATGCCTCGCTTACCTCGTATGACTTCATTCAGACGCGCTCGGCTCCAGCCGATCTTCTGCGCAAACGCCGCTTGGCTCATGCCCATGGGCTCAAGAAATTCCTCAAGCAACATCTCGCCTGGATGAAAAGGATTTTTCGGTTGCTTGTCCACGGTTTTTTGCTCTCCTAGTGATAATCGATGACGTGCACGCCATAAGCATGGCCCCCGCTCCATTGAAACACCAAACGCCACTGGTCATTAATCCTGATGGAATGGAACCCTTTCCATTTTCCCTTCAGACTCTCCAGCCGGTTACCTGGTGGCATTCTCAGATCTCTCATGCCTGCTGCATCGTGGAGATAAAGCAACTTACGTCTTGCCGTCCGTCGCAGTTCCGGGGGAAACAATCGTGTCGCTTTGCTTCGCTTGTCGTAAAACAAATCCTTCGCCAGAGCATTACCAAATGCCCGAATCATGTTCCTATGTTATCGGAACTCGATAACATAGGCAAGTGGCATACCTGCTCCTCTCTCCTATGCCTACCAGATCTGGAAAAATACAACGAAGGCGTCAAGGACACGCCGTTCGACACTGATGCGCGATACCAGACTTGACTCTTCCGCCTTACTTTTATAATGTTTTTGTAAGGAGGAACGTCATGGTTGTGAAAATCACCTCAAAACGCCAAGTCACTTTCCCGGCGCGAGTGTTGGACGAGCTCGGCGTAGGCCCGGGCGACCAACTCGAATTGCAAGAAAGCCCTGACGGCTTCATCCTGCGCCCGCGGCGGATCGACTATTCGAAATTGGGGACGCTCAAAGACAAGATTCCACCCGGACATCCGCCGTTCGACATCCGCAAGTTCCGGGACCAACGGGAGCAAGGGTATGGCCCTTCCGTACGGAGTTGACACCTCCGTTCTGGTCAAACTGGTCGCACGGGAGCCAAAAGGCGAATTCGAACGCTGTCTGCGGCGTCTTGTCGCTTTAATGGAGGAACAGGGGTGCGAGCTATTTGCATCAAACCAAACCATCGGTGAAGCCTACGCCGCCTTGATGCACCACTACGGCATCACCAGCGCCGATACCCGTACCGGTCTCCGGGACACGCTGACCAGTGGCCTGGTCGCCCCTCTCAACGGACGCACCGTGATCGAGGCCTTGGAGGCATCCAGCGGCCCCGGCCTGTTTGACCGCCTTATTGCTAACGATTATTCCCGTGCCAACCTGCAAGTTCTGACGCTGGACCGCAGGATGGCCAGCCTCCCCGACGTGCGTCTGCTCTAGCCCGTTTTCACACGTGCCGACGCCCCTCCACCGAGACAGGATCAGAACACATCTGGAGAGCGTGGATCTCCTTCTCTCTTCATCGAGGAAGAAGCTGGAGCAGCTTGCCTTCACGCTGGATGAAGAAGAGGACGTGACCATCGAGAAGGTCACCAAGAAATTCTACGAGCGTTTCAAGAAGGAACACCACGTCTTTCTCAAGACGGGTATATCATTACAGCTGGCGGCTGCATGGCAAAAAATTACTGTTGATTGGTGGGGTATGCAGAGCACACGGTTTGACCTCTATACGTCTGGAGTTACGATTGAAGAAGCGGAAGGGGCAACTCCGAAGCGAGCACGCTACGTCTTGGGGCGTTATCCAATATTCCAATCCTGCCGACCACCGAGGCCGTCGTTGGGCTCTCCAAAGCGCTTCTCCAAGAAAGAGCACTGCCGGCCAAAGCCCTCAACAATGCCCTGCATATTGCCGTGTCGGCCGTGCATGGTATTGACTATCTTCTGACGTGGAACTATCGACATCTCGATAATGCCGAAACCAAACCTGTCATACGGAGCGTTTGCGCCATACACGGTTACAACAGTCCTGAAATTTGTTCTCCCCAAGAGCTGATGGGAGGGTTTGACGATGGCTAATGAAATCATCGAGGAATTGTGGCAAATCAAAGACAACATGGCCCGAGAATATGGTTACGATATCGACGCATTCGTTGCGCGTCTCCAAAGCAAGCAACGGTCGGCAAACCGACAAGTTGTCGATCTGCGTGCCATGAAAGAGGCTACCAAACGAGCCGCTTCATCCAAGCCGCACTCCTAAATTGAACCTGTCCTCCTTGGAATTCGAGACGGTTTAGCCTCCGTCTCTCTCCACTCCGGACGTGAACGATTGAAGATCAGACGCTACGAAGCGAGCGCGTCGGATACGTCGGCGGTGTTGCGGCGTTGCATTGCAGCCGGAAGCGTGGCCGCGATCGCATCGAAGGGCAATCCCGATCTACTCGATAGAAGGCTGATTGGCTTCTTCTGTTCCGTGCGTTGTCCGGGCGACGCAATTCTTAAGACCTACGATCTCGCACGGGCGCGAAGGATGCTAGACGGTGGGACCCGTGTTTTCGTTCCTGCCTTCCGGTTGCGAACGCCTTGCAGCCATGCGCCAACGGATGGCCGCGACGCGAGACGCTCCAGTTCGCAACGGAGGAATTCCTGCATGGACTGGCGTTGAAGTGCCGCGCGCATTGCGAGTTCATCGCGGATTTCCTCGGACACACCCCTGATGGTGACTTGTACTGCCATGAACGCATTATGCCCTCGTTGACGGCATTCAGCAATCAACCGACCTAAAGTTCTTAGAATCATTTTCCCGGCACTTTGTATAGGACTGGCTGTGACGCTTTCGATGGTTGGAGGAAAACGGCGAAAGAACCAACCGCTTACTTACGCGATTTGCCCGATTTCGACACCGGCATCACGAAGGCCTGGCCGCGGAGTTTGCGATGGTAGGCGATGGCGAAGCGGTGCGCTTCGTCACGGATACGCTGGACCAGGCGGGAGAACTGCTCGATGGCCGACCGGATCAACTCCTCATCGGCAGCCTCTTTCGTATCCGCCCAGAAAAAGTCCTTGCGGCCGATCAACAGACCGCCACGCTTTGCTAAGATAAGACAGCAGACTCACGCGTAGCTGTCTGCTCTATGATCACAGGACCGGTTGATGTCAGTTCGATTTCGAACCGTGGAGTAAAGGTCTTGTCAGTCACTCGAGCACCCTGAATACGGTCTACGCGATAACTCCTGTGTTCATCTCTGTCCACGTTGTGGGCATGAAGAATGACGTTGCCTTCTTTGGTACGGCGTAGCGAATAAGGTTCGATCTGCCTGGTCGAACCCTGGTAGGCGAGTTCAACACAAAGCCGGTTGGAAGCGGCGAATCGGATGATCTCCAGATAGGATCGAACCGCCCCTGAGACCTGCAGGCGCAAAGTCCGTTCCCGGATAAGCTCTTCGCCGACAGATCTCCTGTATGCGGCGGGAATTGGCGTTGCTACCCTGCCCACTAGCCACGAAAAGAATTCCCGCAACGCATGCCAAAACTGTTCAAAAGGCGGCAGAGCGGGAAGTTGGTGAGCGAGCATTGTGCCCCAAGCACCCTCTAAATCGGACTTGTGCTGCTCAAGCGCGTTGAGAACAGGAAGGTCGCGATGCCCTTGAAGTCACATTTCTGACGAAGCACGTCAAGAAGCACGGAAGCGGTGGGCCGTGCTTCAGTGTTCCGGAACAGGTTGATGACATCGTACAGATCCCGTGGCCGCGTTCGTTCGGCAAGCGCACGGATTTTCTCGGCGAAAGCCTCTACGTACGCATAGGACTGCACAACGATTCCGCCATCCGGGCTATCGTTGTATGGATGAAAGACAGGCACCCGAACAGGAGCCAAGACGACACGTTCATCCGCGGTCAGGTCAAGTTTGATCCGTGGCATGTTCTTGCCACGTGGCGATACTGGCCCCTGGTAGCCAATCCGGCCCTGGCAGGATTCCGGGCCACGCGGATTTGCATAGACTTCGAATTTCTGGAAGCCTGCCGGTAACTCGACACCACTCTCTTCGTATACAAGTTCGGCGATCTCAGCGAATACTGTTTTAAGAAACGTGGGATCCAAATGCGAAGAATCGGTGAGCGTAAAATCTAGATCTTCCGAAAATCGGTAGGTTTCAAAGAAGCACTTCTTCAGGCAATTGCCGCCTTTGAATAGCCAATTTCCAGCCAACTTGTCGTGACCGTAGATGCCCCAGAGGACCCAACCCAGAACATAGTCCTTCTCAATCACATGGGGATTGAGACCAAGGTCACTCGCAGCGTCGATAATCTCTCGCTTGTCAATCATGCGGCAATCGGAGCCAATTCGGCGGCACCCAGAGACGCCATTTGGAAATCAAGCGGGAACATCTGAGGGTGGTATCAAGCTTGGCATTGCCCGCAGTCAAACGGGCCAGGCAAACATCCGCCAAATGGGAAGTGTCGGAATGTTGGCCAACCAAAAAACCAAGGCGTTTGAATATCGCACCATTACCAAGCCTCTCGGCATATGCGATAAGCGTATCATCATTACGATCGGAGTGTTGCAGATAAGCACTGAGGCAGTCGAATACGTGCTGAATCCCGCCGCCTAGGGCGGGATTGTCCAACATGTCGATCACGGTCCGGTGAACATCCGACAGCAAAACCTTAGAACGACCACGCCAGACGGGCCGCGTGCCGAAGATTTTGCGTTCCTGAATGTGGTGCAGCGTGAACTGTGCTCCGTGACGAACCTGATTCTTTTCACGCACCGGCCGTGCCGTCACGACGATGATGTCGCGGAACAACTGCTCCGTAAGATCCCAATATTCCCCTGCCGTCCAACCCCCGATATAGGCCGGGGCATAAAGGGCAGGAACAAGTACCCAGGGGTCTTCAAGCACAAATTGTCTGTCAAGGGAATCCAAAGGCACAGGAACGTAGGCACCTGGACCGACACGCCGCAGCCAGCCTTGACTGGCCCATCGGGCCAGCAGTTTGGAGGCTTCGGGTCTACCAGTAGTAAGCGTCGCCACGACATCATCAATTTCGATGACTTCGTTGGCGGCTCGTATGACGGCTGCAAACTTGCGCCGACGGCTTGGCAACGAAGTATTTTCCCAATAAATATATTCTGTATTCATAATTTCACTTTTTTTGAGAATTATTTCAAATTAAAAATTAGCTTCTAATACTGATGAAGTCAACTAATTTCTATACAAAAAATACTATAATTCTCAAAAATAGTGTATTTTTACATTTATACTATACTATTTGTCTTTCACTTAGATCCATCGCCCCACCGACTCCTCGTCGCCCGCGCCACCAAAAAGTGCTTTTCTCACAAATAAGGCATATTCCTGAAGTGATTTACGCCATCTGTCTTGCCTTGACAGCTTTGGCCAAGCAAGTTTAGCCAAAATTTCGAAGTGCAGGAGAATCGACCGCTTATTTGCGAATTTTGCCCGATTTCGACACCGGCATCACGAAGGCCTGGCCGCGGAGTTTGCGATGGTAGGCGATGGCGAAGCGGTGCGCTTCGTCACGGATACGCTGGACCAAGCGGGAAACGTGGGAGGTGGGGGACAGGATGAAAGGGTCACGATGACCGGGGACGTAGATCCGCTCTTCTTTCTCGCCTTTGGCTTTGGCTAATCCAACGATGGGCAGGTGACCGAGACCGAGAGCGCGCAACGCATCCACTGCGGCTCCCAACTGCCCGATTCCTCCATCGATCAGGATGAGATCGGGAAGCGGCAACGCCTTGTGGCCCTGGGTGCCGAGGGTTCCGCCGTACCGGCGAGTGACGACTTCCTGCATACTCGCAAAGTCGTTCGCTCCCTCGACCGTTCTGATACGAAACCGCCGGTAGTCTGACTTTTTCATTTTGCCGTCTTCCCACACCACCATTGAGGCCACGGAATGGGTGCCCATGGTGTTGGAAATGTCAAACCCTTCCACTCGACCCGGCGTCTTCGGCAACCCGAGGAGTCGCTGCAACTCCTCGGCCTCCTTGTGTTCCACCGCAGTGTTACGCAAATGCTCCGCGATGGCCGCGGCGGCATTTTCTTCGGCTAATTGGAGCAGTTGACGTTTTGCTCCTCGCTCAGGAGCCAGGATCCGCACCCGCCGGCCTTTTTTTGAACTCAGCCAGCGTTGAAGCAATTCACGGTCGGACAGGGCTTCGGAGACCAACAGTTCCTTGGGGGGCAAGGTGTCCTTATTGTAGAACTGCTCAATGGCCGAACGAATCAACTCCTCATCGGCAGCCTCTTTCGCATCCGCCCAAAAAAAGTCCTTGCGGCCGATCAACAGACCGCCACGCACAAACAACAGTTGCAGGTCCACCGCCGGTCCCATCCTGGCCAAGCCGATGATATCCTGATCCATGGGCCCGAGTTGCGCCACACGCTGTTTTTCCAACGTCCTGGCAATGCTGGCCATCCGGTCCCGAAGCCGGGCCGCTTCTTCAAATTCTTCGCCATCGGCGGCCGCTTCCATCTCCTTGCGCAACCCGTCCAGCAATTCCGTGTCCCGCCCTTCCAGAAAACAGCGAACCTGTTCGACGATGCGATGATAGTCCTCCTGCGACTGGTTGCCGGTACAGGGCGCCATGCAGCGTTTGATTTCGAATTCCAGGCAGGCGCGATCAGCCGTTCCGTCGATATCGATCTTGCACGTGGCCAGCGGGAACACTTTCTTGATGACCTTCAACGTTTCCCGAAGTGCGCCCGCTGGCACGTACGGGCCGAAATACAGGGCCCCGTCGTTCTTCACGCGACGCACGATCGAGAGACGCGGGAAATTCTCCTTCACCGGCAGGCGAAGAAACGGGTAGTGCTTGTCATCGCGCAGCACCACGTTGAACCGGGGGCGATGGCGTTTGACCAGGTTGCTTTCGAGCAGGAGGGCTTCCAGTTCGGAGCGCGTGACGATTGTTTCGATGTTCCGAACCAGGGACGTCAACACGCGGGTCTTGGGGCTCGGGTCGTGCCCCTTCTGAAAATACGAACGGACCCGGTCCGCCAGCACCCGGGCTTTTCCGATGTAGAGGATTTCACCGCCCTTGCCTTTCAGCAGGTACACGCCGGGCTGGTTGGGCAGGTGCGCCAGGGTCGATTCGAGCCCTTCGACTTCGCTACGCTTTGCTACGCTACGCTCAGGAGAGGCGGAGGTGGTCACTGAAGCATTGTACTGCACCGCACGACAACCAACAATATTGAGGAACCTCTGATTTAATGCACTATCGGGCGCATGGCTGCGTTGCGTCCTCGCTCAACCCTCACCTATCTCTATGATAAGCTTCGGGTTTCACTCCGGGACGCCTTGCCCTGCATCCCGCTATCACAATAAATCAGAGGTTCCTTGACTTCTCTTTTCTCTCGACGTACAGTAAAGTAGACCGAACGATATAATAATCGACAGAAACGGACCACGCTCCATTATTTCTCATGATTCAGCACGGCAGCCATTCCCGCTCTTCCTTGTGTGCCCCACTACTTGGGACCTTTTTGGCCTTTGTCGCGACAGCCACCTTTTCTCTCCCGGCTTTTGGCGAAGGCTTCAGAATCCTGGACCAGAGCGCGTCGGCCACGGCTCAAGGTGGAGCGTTCGCCGCCCAAGCCGATGACCCGTCGGCCGTGCATTACAATCCGGCTGCCATCACGGACCTGCCGGGCCTGCAAATGACGGTGGGAACGCTCCTCGTAAACGGAGCCATTGATTTCAGGCCATCCTCCGGACCGGCCATTGAAGGTGATTTCGGCGGCACCTTTGCCAATCCTCCGCCCAGCAGTTTCTTTGTGAGTGCCAAGTTCGGCGATTTGGGGTGGCCTTCATTCGACTCGTTGACGCTGGGGCTGGGAGTCTATTCGCCCTTCGGCAACATCACACGCTATCCCCGGACGTCCAGCCTTGCCCCCGTCCTCACAAGAGCGGCATCGCCGATCCTGGACGTGACCCCAACCGTCGCGTTCAGGGTAAATCCCATGTTGGCACTCGGTGCCGGGGTGGATATTTATACGTTTTCCAATGCATTCGGTGAAGGCCACGTTGAAATACAGCAAACCGCTGCGGACCTGGCGCGCGCCGGGTTCCCGTTTGCCCCGGACGACGATATCGAACTGAACGGCCGGGATACGGCCCTTGGGTATCATGCCGGATTGCTCTTTACACCGTTGCGCAATGAACAAGGGCAGCCGCTTGTGAACGTCGCGTTGGTCTATCGAAGCCAGGCGACGTTGAACTTGACGGGACAGTTTTTGAACAAGAGTCGAGGGTTCGCGTTGGGAGCACAAGCCGATCTCAACCTGCCTCAAGTCATCACGGCCGGCCTCGCGGTGTGGCCCATGAGGGATGCCCGACGGGAGTGGAAGCTGGAAGTCGACGTGGATTACGCGGATTGGACCTCGTTCGATCACCTGGACGTGACCTTGTCCAATGGTGCCGTGCTTCCCAACCCGCGAAACTGGCAGGACTCGTACGTCGTGATGGCCGGTACCGAATACAAATTCGTCAAGCCGGCTTGGCTGCCGGCCTGGGATGTATCCATCCGGGGCGGGTACGTGTTCGCCGACAGCCCGGTGCCGGAACGGACGTTCACCCCTGACGTGCCGGATTCAAATTCTCATTCATACTCCACCGGAATCGGGTTTCTGTGCCGGCGCGGTGGGACCTTTCTTGGCGTGATTCCTTGCGGCACTGGTCAGGAGGGCCTCGGCCTGAACGCCCTAGGATTCGACGTGGCGTATCAGGGCATTTTCTACCAATCGCGCGGCATTTCAAACAATCAGGACCCTCGGGTCCACGGAATATGGGACACCACCATCCACGTGGTTTCCTTGAATCTCCGCATGAATTTCGACGTATCCCGGTCGTTCTGATTTCCTGTTTCGTTCCTTCCTGTCCGTTGAGTCCGGTACGGTCATTATGTGATAACTACACACCCTGCGGTAAGAAACATCTCCCTGCCTCTGATCAGAGACATTGCCTTGTTCCTCCCCTTTGTAAGGGGAGGCGGAGGTGGGGTAGAGTCACGCAGACATCGGAGAATCAGCCCGGCGCATTCCCACGTCCCCATGGGGCTGCTCTACCTCCCCTCACCCCTCCTTACAAAGGAGGGGAACTAAAGGTATAAGGCATATATCTGGGACACGGGCCAGCGAAACACGAAGGAGCCTTCATGGAAATCAATACCGATACGCAATTATGCGGCGTCCTCGGCCATCCGGTGAAGCACTCGCTGTCTCCGGCCATTCACAATGCCGCGTTTCAGCACTTGGGGCTGAATTACGTATACCTCGCGTTTCCCGTTGAAGACGTGCCCCATGCCATTCATGGAATCCGCGCGTTGGGCAACCTCCGGGGGTTCAGCGTCACGATTCCGCATAAAGTGTCGGTCATGGCCCACCTGGATACGATCGAGCCGACGGCCCGGCACATCGGCGCCGTCAACACCATCGTGAAAGAGGGCCAAACCCTGGCCGGCTATAATACGGACGCCTCCGGCGCCCTTCTGGCTCTGCGGCACGCGGGCATCGACCTCGCTGCCAAACACGTGGTCATGATCGGCTCCGGCGGAGCCGCACGGGCCATTGCATTCGGGCTCGCGCTGGAAACCCAGGTCAACAGGCTCACCATCCTCGGGATCGAAGAAGATGAGCGCCAAACCCTGGCCCGCAACCTTCGTGAAGGCACGACGCTTCACGTTGAAGACCACACGCTCAACGCGGACACCATGGAACCGGCCCTGGACCAAGCGCAGGTCCTGATTCACTGTACCCCCGTGGGGATGGATCCCCACGTCGATCAGACCTGCGTGCCTCAGCAATTTTTCCATCCCGACCTGACGGTCATGGACATCGTGTACAACCCATTGGATACGCGATTGCTGAAGGAAGCTCGAAACGCCGGATCCCCCACAGTCCGAGGTCTGGAAATGTTCCTGCACCAGGCGGTCGCGCAATTCGAGTTGTGGACGGGCCAACCCGCACCGGTCCCCGTCATGCGTCAGGTCCTGGAGTCCCGCTTTTCAAAATCTCCCTCCAGTTCTCCTTCTCCTCCTGGAAGAGGGTACGGGTGAGAGCCATGAATCTGGTACTCATCGGTTACCGGGGCACGGGGAAAAGCACCGTGGCGGAACTCCTCGCGACAAGGCTCGGATGGAAGGCAATATCCACAGACGCGCAACTCGTTGAAAAGGCGCAACGCTCGATTCCCGACATTGTCGCGAGCGACGGATGGGAGCACTTTCGTAGTCTCGAAACGGAGGTATGCCGCGCGCTCAAAGACCAGGACCGCATGGTCATCGATACCGGCGGCGGGCTGATCCTCCGACCGGAGAACGTGGCAGCGTTGAAGCCCAACGGCCTGGTCTTCTGGCTGACCGCCACAGTCACGACCATTACCCGGCGGATTTCGGATGATACGCAACGCCCGGCACTCACTACCGGGAAAACGTTTGTCGAAGAAATCCAGGCAGTCCTGACCGAACGGACGCCCAAATACCAAGCCGCAGCCGATCACATCATTGCAACCGACGACCACTCACCGGAGGAAATCACCTCTCAAATCCTGACCATTGCCCGCGAACACGGCATTGATTGATCGCACTAGCCTCAACGCGGGGCTTCTTGATACACTGCATCAATCGCCTCGTGTTCTACTTTTTTCGCTGGGAAGCTTAAGAAAAAATGTAAGAGCATAAATGAGTATTGAAAAGAATTTTGACGTTTCTCTAATTGCCGGAATGGCACTCAAGGAAAAGCAGATACAGCAAAACTATCGGCCTATTATCGGCGTTCATAAATGGTTTGCTCGGCGTCCCGGAACATTATTCCGCGGTTTACTCCTCTCCGAATTCGGAAATAAGCGACTGGCGACCTCCGGTAGAACAGCTACCCGTGGCGATACGCGATGCATCGTTCTTGGTCATCTTACCCGTATGGCAATCTGGAAACTCCACGAAAGCTGGGACAACACCCAATCTACCGCGCAAAAAATCACGGCTTTCGCTGGCGTGCTTCCCACCCTCGGATATCCCGACCACGTCATAAACCTTGTAGATGCTGTCATGCCCGAGGCGGTATCGCTTGAGCCATCGTTGTCAGCAGCTAAGCCCGATGAGGACGTGCGTGATGCCGTTTCCTTTTGAAGTCGGCTTCGACGAAGTTCAGTCCAATCTGGACGTATATATCGATGCGGTGTTCGGATGTCTTGAATCCGAATTAGAGCAATCGCAGGCCATGATGAAAAATTTCCTGTGTGAATTGTTCCCACTTTTCAGGATCGTTTATAATCTCGGAAAGATCAAATATCTGTTCGAGTCGAAATCCCAAGGCCTTCAAACGCTTTCCCATCTCTGCCGTACAAACTCCCACAATCAAATAATCCTTTGATGTGTTGGGTGTTTCTCCCGCACTCTTTTGAAACGCCCCAAGCCGTTCAAGTGCCCCGGCTGGGTCCGTTCCGGCCTTGATTTCAATCGTTGCGACAATCTGCCATTCCCCATTTCGCACTTTCCTTTTGAACGCAATATCCGGGTCGATACCGAAAGTCATCCGTACCTCGTTTGACAACATCCAATCCTTCGTTGTTTCCATCGCATCTGTTCCGGTGTAGGGGCTCAGATCAATCCGACTCTGCGTTTGGAGCCACGTAACCAATGCGTCCTGAACCGCCTTTTCCCCCTCTCGTCCGATGATATTCCGAATCGAACCATCCGCCGTAATACCTATCGTTGCCAAAACATTCCGGTATCCGTTTTCCAATACCCAATCGTCTGCATCCATAATAATTGATGAGATAATCGAGTTGTACAATCGTGCGATCTTTTGACACTTTCCCGTTGTCGGACGTCGATTCTTTGGCCATGACCCGTCTTCCCAGGAAACCACACTTCCCGCAATTGTCTGAACCCGCTTCAGCGATAAAAGGGCTATCCCCCGATAGTGCAATGATACATCTGGGCTCTGCTGCAACATGATCGGATGGACAAAGACAAACTTCGGGTCTATCCCTGAAGAGATAACATGCTGCCAAGCCTCTTGCGCGATTGCCAATTCCACAAGGTCTTGTTCGTAATCTGACACGCTCAAGGCAAACGAGTCGATTTTCTTCCTCGCCTTTAGTTCAGCACGTTCCCGTATTCGGCGAGAAATGATAGTGGCACGGGTTTTTGACTCTTGCAGTTTATCCATCAGGCTTTTCCCAATGATAGACGCATTTGCGTATTTCGTGCCTTCCGAACCGTCCCATCTGCTGACTAGAATTGCCTTTCCCGCGCTCAAGCATCCGAATGGTCTGACACCGGAAACCGGATTGCTCTGCAAAATCTGATAAAATCAGGTCAACAGGAACCTCCTCCCCATGATACCGAACGTTGTCATTCACCATGAAGACGCTTCCACCCGGTCTGACCACCCGACCCAACTCCCTTACGACAACAGCCATCTCCGTAAAATAATTTTTCACAAGTCGGATCACGTTGCGATTGCTCAACTCGTGGGCTTGTTCAGTCAGATTGTCTAGAATCTCTTGAAGGGCGGGCTGCTCATCAGCCATCCGAAATGCTTCCCTTGCGAGTGAGTCCTCACCGTAGTCTTTCTCGATGGACGTGCGTTTTGAGCCGTTCTCTACGGTTGCCGACAACAACGACTGCCGTAACGCTTTCAACTGTTCGTGTCCGTAGCCGAGATATTCCAACTCCAGCGCATACGTCCGCGTGTAATCATATCGGTTGGCATAGGGCGGCGACGTGACAACGGCGTCTATCGAGTTTGTCCGTAGCTTTTTGAGTTCGTTGAGGCTCGATCCGTTAACAAGAGTAGGGATATGACCGGGATATGTCCTCTCCAGTATTGGGATGTCCGCAATGATTTCGGACATACGCTTTCCCAAGGCTTCCCTAACGGTCGGAAGCGGTCCTTTATCCAACTTGGGGCTCACGACCCGTCCAGATTGAGGGTCCCATCGAAGAAACTGGCCGTCTTTCCGCGTATAACTCACGCCCTCCAAAATACTTACACAAGCAAGCGTCAAGACAGTTGCAATTGCCGGATCATCAATTTTTGAGATGAACATCTGCGCCCGCATCAATGCAGATTCGGTCTTCCGGGGATACGCGCCTTGCGTAATCGGCATCTGCTCCATACGGTTCCCTGTCCCGTGAACGCTATACTGGACAAGAGCTTTCGCTTGTTTTTCTAAGCAACCCATATCTATTCCATTCGACGCATACGCCACCGCCATGGCAGCCAGGTTCCCGACTGGCATAATTTCAATCCCTGTCCCAACATGTCCGAGACCAGCGGCAGCCACAACCGTCGTCCCTACACCAGAAAATGGATCGAGAACATGAGCTCCTTGTTGTTGGGGGAGAAGTGTCCGAACAAGGGATCTGGAAAACCCCTCCTTGTATTTGAACCACCGGAACCCTGGTTCATGCTTATTTCCTTGATAGGACACCAGTTTCCGGTTGAGACCGACATCTACGAGCATCCGATCACAGAATCGACGAAACAAGTTGTTCCGCTCTTGGGTCTTTTTCCCATTAGAGGACAAGACGACAGTTAACGGGAAGGCCCTCTGCAAAGAGCCATCTAACCTGACGTCTCTCGCTATCTGATCAAAGCCAAACTCCTGTTGCTGTAGAAGCCCGTCCTTCATACCCTTCCCCGAATTCCTGTCTGCTGTACTACACTACTAGCTCCTTATAAGGAAAACGTTTCCCCTTCATCTTTCTAACATAAAAACAATTGATAAAAATGGGAACATTGGGTCGATCATTAGATAGCCAGTCAATACAACCTACTCCTTTTGTTCTTGGCCCATCCCTTCGCATTTGTAATACGAATTCTGTATTTCAATAAATCTTGACTCACACCATAGTATTCGGCCGCATCTCGTAGACTAGAGAATCCTTCGATCGCATAAAGCGCTGCTACATTCGGAACCAGTAATGTAAACCCAAGCTCATTTGCCTCTTGTTCCCGGATTGGATCGAAGTTCCTACAACTGCCATTCAACAATGGAGGGCTAGGCGGATGATATAAGATAATGTGAGCTAATTCGTGACTAATGTTTGAGTGTTGACGGTTTGGATGTTGGGAATCATTGTGGATGATTTCATTGTATATGCCATCCACCAGTGTAAAGGCAGAGAATGTGGAATTTCCCTCCTCTTGGAAATGCCGTTTTATATCGCGGGGAATTGTTGGATGTTCGGAGAGGGCATGAACTGGTATAGCAAGGTGTTCAGCCAAACGAAAGGGATCGAGAGGCTCTTGCTCCTCAAGGCCAAGTTCTTCTCGGAATTCTAGAGCATATTCCTCGGCTTCTTTGCGAAAACCACGCCTAAGTCTTACCACGGCCTTTCCTCATGTGTTTGTAGGCCGACTTGAGCATCGTGTCCAAGGCTTTGGCACTTTCTTCACTCAGATTGCAGTCAGCACGAAGAAGTGCTGTAATTTTCGCCAATGGTTCAGCGTGCGATTGTACTTTCTCAGCAGGCTTATAAAAATTCTTCACATCAACGCCCGACCAACTCGCCAGAGCTGCCAGACCATCTATGTCTGGTCGTTTCCCTTGTCGCATCCGTGTGAGTGTGGATGCTGCGACCCCGGATTTCTTCGCTACCTGCTTCCAAGTCAGATCTTTGGCCTCCCTGGTGCCATCCAACGCTGCATAGAAGCCTTCCGTATCAAATCGTTGATTTGACATTGGACCTCCAATTTTAGTCTTGCAATTTATATTGCGGTACGGCTTAATGGCACATGATTGCGATATCGGAATCGACGTTCAACTTTACAACACAGGAGGGCAACATGTCAAAGCAAAATCCCGATGGCTCTTTCGAGCTTGAAGTCAACGAGGCCGTCATCACTATCAAAGATCCCGTGCCGACGGCCAGCCAAATCCTACGCGAAGGCGGGTTTACACCAACCGATGAGCACGTTTTGATCCGACTGCAGAAAGGATCATCAAATGCGTTGGGATTGAATGAATCGGTCGATCTCCGCAATGGAGAATCGGCGAAGTTTCGGGCATTCAAGGGTGATCGCATTTTCCGGTTGACTGTGGACGGTGGGGGCTTCGAGTGGGGTGAGGGCACCATAAGCGAGTCGGACCTTCGTAAATTGGCTGCGGTCGGGGATGACAAAATTCTGGTTCTGGAACGCCGAGACGACCCGGATCGTGAACTTGATCCAGACGATCAAGTCCCGTTGACGAATGCTGGCACAGAGCGCATTCGGACGACAAAAAAGTTGATTGCCGTTGAAATAGACGGAATCGAGAAGCAGATCGCCCCTGGTTCCTATAAGACCGAGCAATTGATCGAGATCCTCGGGGTCGAGCCCGGTTACTTGCTTAACATGTTGACCTCCGACGGCCAGCTCAAACCATTGAATTTCGGCGACCCTGTTTCTGTCAGGGAGGGTATGAAATTCATCAGCCAAGCTCCTTGTGGAGGATCCTCATGATTAACACGGACGACGAATTCAAGAAAATCAAACGTCTCCACGAAGCGGCCAAACTGGGGCAGGAGGGCGGCAATCCGGTCGTTTTCCTGCCTCAATTTTTGTTTTGGTCGGCCAGGCAAGAGATCCAGATGGACTTACTCCTTTGCCCGGCCGCCCATAGCGGCTATCCGACCCGGCTCTTTTTTGAGCGGCAAGTCGAAGGGCGCGGAAACAACTGGAAGCAATATTGCGTTTTCGGTAGACAATGGTGGGCATGTTCTTGGAACGGCATTGAATCCAACATGAATTGGCCAAGCATGCTGTACGCACATTTGAGGGCTGTCGAATGAGAACACGTTTCAAGATTACGAGTAGGCTTCTCGCATCAATTCAACAGGACCTCGCCCGTCCACACTCATTCGCATACGAACGTGTGGGTTTTATCTCGGCAGGGCTTACTACCGCAGGTGACAATCTTCTGATCCTGGCACGCAACTATAGGCCTCTGATGGATCATGAGTATCTGCCGGATACTTCGGTTGGCGCGATGATGGGGCCTGATGCTATCAGGGGTGCCCTGCAGTGGGCGATGGAATCTGGCGGCGCAATGTTCCACGTGCATACCCATGGCGGATACGGAGTGCCCAATTTCAGTACGGTAGACATTCACGAGAATGCCAAGTTTGTACTCGATTTCTTCAAAGTCGCGTCACATGCGGCTCATGGTGCAATCGTGCTCAGCAACGATGCCGCGAGAGGGCAAGTATGGTGTAACAGAAATGAGCCCTACGAATTCATTCAGGATTTTATCGAGATTGGTGTCCCGATTCGGAAATGGAGGGGAACATGAGTCGCTTTGTTCGTCAGAGTTTCTTAGGAGTCAATAGCGAGGCTGTTCTGGACGCTACCACTGTAGGCATTGTAGGCCTCGGTGGCGGTGGTTCACATATCGTTCAGCAATTCGCACACATCGGCATTGGCGGATATATCCTTGCGGATCACGACCGAATCGATTTCACGAATACGACACGTCTCGTTGGCGGAACACTGAAAGACGTCAAAAACAAGATGTGGAAAACTGAGATTGCGGCGCGACTGATCCGCAGTGTGCAACCGAATGCCGCCATCGTTCAGGTCCGCGATAAATGGCAGACCGCAATGGATCAACTCAAGGGCTGCGACCTGATCCTTGGAGCGGTAGACTCTTTCGTGGAACGTGACCAGTTGGAGCGTTTCGCCCGAAGGCATCTCATCCCGTACATCGATATTGGAATGGATGTGCATGATCTAAAGGAGAAAGGTTTTCTCATCTCCGGCCAAGTGATCTTGTCAACATCCGGCAATCCATGTTTGTGGTGTTGTGGACTTATTACTGATGAGCGGCTCAAGCAGGAAGCTATAGACTATGGATCGGCCGGTGGTCGCCCTCAGGTGATCTGGTCTAACGGCGTACTGGCATCTACAGCCGTGGGACTCGCGATTCAAGTGGTTACCCCGTGGGTTAAGAATCGTCCAGAATTTGCCTATCTCCACTACGATGGTAACAAAGGAGTCGTCTCGCGCAGTGTATGGGTTGATGTATTGAAAAACCAAGCCTGCAAACACCATCCCCCCGAAGAAACGGGAGATCCGTTTTTCGATATAAATATCCAGCGCCAACGACTCACGGAGCAAAAAGCTATGAGCCATGGTTCGTGGAAAAGAATTCTTCGTAAGTTATTTGGTGGTTAGGTCGAAACGGATTTGCTTACTTTTCACATTGGATTAATCAGAGATATACTATTGCATATGTCACTGCACCGCGGGTAAAAGGCCTGACAAAAAAATCAGTCCGTTTAGGCTTTTCATCATAGAATAGCAAGAACAAAACGTATGAACGCCAAGCCCCCAGAGCATCTGCCTCCCATGGACCTCACCTGGATTCGGTGGCTGTTGGACAGCTATGCACGCTGGTTGGAGCGCGAGCTCATCGACCGGACGGGCACGCTGGAGGAGCAGGGCGAACGGCTCTATGTTGCGCCGTTTGTGGTGGCTTCCCACACCAAGGCGGAGGACCCCATCCTCAATTACGGGAATCGACAAGCCCTCGCCTTATGGGAAGGGACCTGGGAGGAATTTACCGGCATCCCTTCGCGTTTAACCGCCGAACCCGTGAATCAACCTGAGCGGGCCCGGATGCTCGAGCAGGTGGCGACACACGGATTCATTACCGATTACCAGGGGATACGCATTTCACGAACCGGCCGGCGGTTTCTCGTGCAGCAAGCCACGGTCTGGAACATCCTGGACGACCGCGGGGCCATCCAAGGGCAAGCCGCGACCTTCTCGCACTGGCAACCGCTGACTGAAGAGTAAGGAAGCCCTTCTATAGAGAAACGTGTTGACATCGTGCGCACACCGGAGGATACTCCGGATAGAGGCGGATAAAAGACGGAGTATCATATGCGCAAACACACGGCCAAAACGCAACGTAAGGGTCCACCGAGAAACATCAATCTTCGGGTGAAACCTCATGCGCGTTCTTTAATCGATCGCGCCTGCGCCATCACGGATAAGAGAATCACGGACTTCGTTCTCGATGCGGCGTGTCGTGAGGCCGAGGACGTGCTCCTCGACCGGAGGCTGTTCAACCTGGACGAATCAGCATATCAGGCGTTTATTGATGCGCTCGATGCCCCGACGCGACGCCATCCCGAACTCAAAAAATTACTGGGCCGGAAGCCGATTTGGGAAAACTGAACACGGACGCATCCACGCCAAAACTCACCACACCCGAAGCTCTCAACACACACCATATTCTCGCAGACTTTGATTGTGGTCATGATGCGCTGAATGACTGGTTCAAGCACCGTGCCCTCAAAAACGAAGCTTCAGGCGCGTCACGGACCTACGTGGTCCGTCACCAGGGTCACGTGGTCGCGTATTACACGTTAGCCACCGGTGCCGTGCAATGCGCGAATGCCCCCGGCAAGGTCCGCCGTAACATGCCGGACCCTGTTCCCGTCATGGTGCTTGGTCGCCTGGCCGTCCACGTCGATTGGCAAAAGAAAGGCCTGGGGCGAGACCTTCTTGCCGATGCCGTCAGGCGTACCCTGCAAGCCGCAGACATTGCAGGCATCCGTGCTTTTGTGGTGCACGCCCTCTCCGATGAAGCCAAACGGTTTTACGAACGGCTTGGCTTTCAGTCTTCTCCCACGGACCCGATGGATCTGATGATCACCTTGACAGATGCTAAGGCACATTTATCCTAAGCGTACTTCCGAAATGGAGTTTCTCCTGAGAAAGTGACGTCAACGTTACGGCAGCAACTCGAAGAGCAGACGGTGCGCGTTGCAAACGTCCCTCCGCTTCTTTTATGGTGGCTGGTGGCCCTTACCCCCCACCGGCTCGCCGGCGGGCTGGTGCCCTTGGCTTGCCGACTCCCCCTCAAGGGGGGAGTGATGAAGAAAGCGAGAGGCGGCGGGAACGGCCAACGAAGTCATCAACACCTGAATGACAAAAAAGGAGCACCATGATTGTAGCGGGAGACATCGGCGGAACCAAAACCTATTTGGCATTGTTTGATTGGCAGGAGACACGGGTCGCCCCCATTCGGGAGGAGAAGTTCTGGAACGCGGACTTCGAGTCGTTCGAGGAAATTCTTGAGGAATTCTTGCAGGCCCCCGTCCCCCAGGACGAAGACGAAGGAGAAGAACCCGAAGACACGGACGATGAGAAGGAGGCCGTTGAGATTTCTCCGAACATGCCCCTCCGGGCGGCCTGTTTCGGTGTCGCCGGCCCGGTCGTGGACAACCGCTGCCGCACGACGAACCTCCCCTGGACTATCGACGGTCACGCCCTGACCGAGACCTTGAACACCTCGACCGTGCGCTTACTCAACGACGTCGAAGCGATGGCCCACGGCGTGCTGGTCCTCGAGCCGGAAGAAACCGAAGTGGTGCACGGCGAACCGCAGGAAGACGGCACGAAAGTCCTGCTCGCGCCGGGGACCGGACTGGGCGAAGCCGTACTGTATTGGGACGGGGAACGGTATCACGCGTTGCCATCCGAAGGCGGGCACGCCAGCTTCGCCCCGAACAGTGATCTCGAGATCGACCTGCTCCGGTACCTGCGCACGAGTTTTCTGCACGTCAGTTACGAACGTGTGCTGTCGGGAACCGGTCTGCACGGCATCTATCAGTTTCTCCGTGACACCAAGAGGAACGAACCCACGTGGTTTGCCGAACGCCTTCCCACCGGGGACCCGCCGGCGTTGATTGCTGAAGCCGGGCTCGCGGGCAAGCCTGATATTTGCGTCCAGGCCCTGGACCTGTTCGTGTCCGTCCTGGCCGCAGAGGCCGGGAATTGCGCCCTGAACACATTGGCACGGGGCGGGGTGTATATCGGCGGGGGAATCCCACCGAAAATCATCGACAAGCTGCGCGATCAACGCTTTTCCCAGGCCTTCATCAGCAAAGGCCGGTATAAACGGCTACTCTCATCGATTCCGGTCCACGTCATCCTGAACGATCAAACCGCCCTGCTCGGCGCAGCGTCCGTGGCCGCACGCATGGAAACGGAATCGTAAGCCAACCATGACGCAGTCCCCGTCCCCGCCATCGCCTACCCAACGGGAATCCGGCAAACGCGCCGCCGGCGAAGCCGCGTTGGACTTTATTCAAGACGGGGCGCTCGTGGGATTGGGGACCGGCTCCACCGTAAAACATTTTCTGTTGGCCCTCGGCGAACGCGTCAAGGCCGGGCTCCGGGTGCATGGCGTGCCCACGTCTCGCGAAACAGCGGAATTGGCCAGGCAACTGCAGATCCCGCTTCTCCCGGAGGAGGGTGAGTGGGAATTGGACGTGGCGGTGGATGGCGCGGATCAGGTTGATCCGCACTTTCATGTGATCAAGGGCGGGGGGGGAGCCTTACTGCGGGAAAAAATCGTGGCCGCGGCCGCGCGCACGTTCATCGTCCTGGTCGATCACACGAAATGCGTGCCGGTATTGGGCAACCCCATGCCCGTTCCCGTGGAAGTGAACCCCTTCGGATGGCCGCAGTCCGCCAAACAGCTTGAAGCGGTGGGCGGCGTCCCGGCGCTTAGGAAAAAACAAGGGACGGTGTTCGAGACCGACGGAGGCCATTACATTCTCGATTTCATGGTGGACGCGATCCCGGACCCCGTTCAACTCGAAGCGCGTCTCAATCGCATACCGGGAGTCGTGGAGAACGGCCTCTTCGTCAACCGGACATCAACGCTCATCATCGGCTCGCCCGACGGCGTCCAAATCAAACATTGCCCATCCTGACCGGTTCTTTCATTTGTGGCATACACCGGCTTTTTGTACATCCCTTCAATACGTCGCTGACCTGCCCCGGATTGCACGGCGTGTTTCGCTAATGGTAGAGTGCTGCCATTCCAACGCATTGATCACGACTGCATAACCCATAGGCTGGTCCCATCGTCTAGCTTGGCCCAGGACGGCACCCTCTCAAGGTGCAGACACGGGTTCAAATCCCGTTGGGACCACCATTTTCCACTCCCGATGTCCCCATGACAACCGTCTTTTTTCTCATGTCCGTCTCGCCCTTTTTCACCATACCCCAACTTCGCACCGGGCAACAAAGCAACCGGGAAATCCGATGACGCGAAACTTTCATGACGGGGCGGACGACGGGCTTGAGGCCCTGGAAGCGCTTGATCCCGCACGCATTCATTCCTTCTCGGATCTGCTGGGCGCGATGAAAAAAACCGCGTTCGGCGGCCGGCGGCTCGGGGAAGCCTTCGAGGTGCTCAAAGCCATGATCGAGGACCCCGACTGTTTCGTGGTCATGACGCTGTCGGGGGCCATGACCATTGCCAAAATGGGAAAAATCATCTGTACCATGCTGGACCGGGGGATGGTCCAGGCCATTGTCTCCACCGGGGCGTTGATGGCCCATGGCATGAGCGAAGCCGTCGGACAGACGCACTATAAATATCAACCGGTCATGGACGACGTCGAACTCTTTGAAAAAGGATACAACCGGGTCTATGACACGCTTGAAATGGAATTGAACCTGAACCACGTGGAGGAAGTGGCCGCGGCCACCCTGAACCGGCTCGATCCCAATGAACCGCTCTCGTCGGAGATCCTGAACCGGGAACTGGGACGCACGCTGGCCGAACAATTTTCCGGTCCGGGAATTCTCAAAAGCGCCTTCCTGCAAGAGGTGCCGGTGTACGTTCCCGCGTTTACGGATTCCGAACTGGGCCTCGATACATCCATTTGGGCCATGAAAAAGCAGGAACAGGCGACGCCGGGCACGGAACCCGGCGATAACCAGACGATTTGGGACCGCCTGCAACAACATCGTCCCGCGTTTAATCCGTTTCTGGATCTCAACAGCTATACCCGCAACCTCCTGGGCGCGAAACGGCTGGGCATCTTTACCATCGGCGGCGGCGTGCCACGGAATTGGGCGCAACAGGTTCCGCCGTACATCGAAATCCTGAATATGCGGATGGGCACGACCATCACCCCTCCCCGGTTCCACTACGGCGTCCGCATCTGCCCGGAACCCGACTATTGGGGCGGACTCAGCGGCTGCACCTACCAGGAAGGCATTTCCTGGGGGAAGTTCGTGCCGCCTGCAGAAGGCGGACGATTCGCCGAAGTGTTGAGCGACGCGACCGTCGTCTGGCCGTTGTTGCTCATGGCCTTGCTCGAAGGCCCCTCCGCTCAATCGGGGTAGGGGACGGCCGGCTTGGCCCTTCCGCATTGGACAACCACAGGGGGTTGTCCCTACCGGACGGAGACCGCATCGACATCGTAGGGGACGGCCCCCGTGCCGTCCCGGCTTGACAGATCCTGACATTCCGCGGTCGGAGGACAACCACAGGGGGTTGTCCCTACCGGACGGAGACCTTATCGACATCGTAGGGGACGGCCCCCGTGCCGTCCCGGCTTGACAGATCCGGACATTCCGCGGTCGGAGGACAACCACAGGGGGTTGTCCCTACCGGACGGAGACCTTATCGACATCGTAGGGGACGGCCCCCGTGCCATCCCGGCTTGACAGATCTGGACATTCCGCGGTCGGAGGACAACCACAGGGGGTTGTCCCTACCGGCCGGAGACCGCATCGACATCGTAGGGGACGGCCCCCGTGCCGTCCCGGCTTGACAGAAACCGTCCGGCACCCCACACTGTACGTAGCGGTGTTCTTCATGAAAAAGGAGACGCAATGAAGATCTCTTCACCATCGGCGCAGACCGCTTCCTCCATGCGGTCCGGTCGTTCGGCAATCGCAGGCGGACTCGCGATGACGGTCTTGAGCCTCGGGCTCGCGATCGGTGCCTACGCGGCCCCCGGGTTTACCAAGGAAGATGACCGGGTCCGCGGCAATCCCCATGCCCCGCTCACGCTTCTGGAATATTCGGATTTCACGTGCGGGTACTGCGAGAAATTTTTCGAGGAAACCTGGCCGATCCTGTTCTCCGAATACATCGACACCGGCAAGATGCGCCTGGTATATCGTGATTTCCCGCGATCCCCCAGCGGGCCGAGTGTGGATACCGCCCTGGCCGCACGCTGTGCGGGAGAACAGGGACAGTATTGGGCCATGCATGACCGGTTATTCGCCAACAGCAATAAATTTTCAACGTCCCAACTCCAGCAGCAGGCTGACGCGCTCAAGCTCGATGCCCGGCAATTTGCTTCATGCTTCGAGGGTGCCCGCTATACCCAGGATATTTTTAAGGATCGCATGGAGGGGGGCGAACTGGGTGTCCGCGGCACTCCGCATTTCATTTTGTTTGTCACGAATGATCCTCAGGAAGCCATCGCGATCCCCGGTGCCTTTCCCTACGAGGTGTTCAAGGAAGAGATCGACAAGCTGCTCCAAACGGTTTCTTCCCCCAACGCGTCTTCCGAATCCCTGTAAGATGCTGCCGGTACGCATGCGAGTACGGTTGAACGTTCAACGTTGCGCCTGATTTCCTGCCGTGTCCGTGGAAACCATCGCTCCCATCCTCGTCGGTTCCGAATGGCGTGAAACGCCTACGCGCCAAACCGTGACCAACCCGTTCACCAACAACCCCGTTGCAGAGGTCTGTCTCGCCCGGCCGCAAGACGTTGAGGAGGCCGTTACGCTCAGCCTGCAAGCCTTTGCCGGTCTCGCCCGCTCCTCGTCTCACGCGCGCGCGACGGCCCTCCAACAAATCGCCGTCAAGCTGAAGGCACACAAGGAAGACTTTGCCCAAACCATCTGTCTGGAAGCGGGCAAACCCATCACCGATGCGCGGCGCGAAGTGGACCGGGCTATTCAAACGTTTTCGATCGCGTGCGAGGAAGCCAAACGGATACCGGGAGAAGTCATCCCGATGGACAGCAGCCCGGGTATGGAGCACCACCTGGGTCTTGGGCAACGCGTACCGGTCGGGCCGGTGCTCTGTATTACACCATTCAATTTCCCACTAAATCTGGTCGCGCATAAAGTGGCTCCGTGCCTCGCCGTCGGCAATCCCGTTCTGCTGAAACCGGCGCCACAAACCCCGCTCACCGCGTTGCAGTTGGGACGGCTGTTCCAGGAGCTTGATCTCCCGGAAGGAACCTTGAGCATCCTGCCGTGCGAAAACACCCTGGCGGAATCCATGGTCCGCGATCCGAGAATTCAAGCCTTGAGCTTCACGGGCAGCGCCGCCGTCGGGTGGAGCCTGAAAGACAAGGCCGGGAAAAAACGGGTCCTGCTCGAACTGGGGGGCAATGCCGCGGTCATCATCGAACCCGATGCCGACCTGCACCTGGCCGCCCAACGCTGTGTCGCGGGCGGATTCGCGTATTCCGGGCAGACCTGTATTTCCGTCCAGCGCATCTATCTCCACGACGACGTGTATGACGCCTTTCTCGACCGGTTGATCCCGCTCGTGGAAGCCCTGCCGGCCGGGAACCCCGCCGAGGATGCCACGGTCATCGGGCCGTTGATTGACGAACGCGCAGCTATCAGGGTGGAGACCTGGATCCGGGAAGCTGTCCAACAGGGCGCCACGCTCAAGACCGGCGGAACCCGCGATCAATCTTTGCTGCGCCCCGCGGTCCTGACGGACGTGGATCAACACATGAAGATTTCCTGCGAAGAAGTCTTTGGGCCGGTCATCACGCTTTCCAGGTATCAGCATCTCGGCCAGGCCATCGACATGGTGAATGACTCCCCCTATGGGCTCCAGGCCGGGATTTTTACCCGCAACGTCGATTCGATTTTCCGTGCCTATCAGGCCCTGGACGTGGGGACGGTGCTGGCCAATGAAATTCCGACGTTCCGGGCCGACCACATGCCGTACGGCGGGATGAAAGATTCCGGGCTGGGACGCGAAGGCGTCAAATACGCGATCCAGGAACTCTCGAACCAAAAGCTGCTGGTCCTGCACCTGTCCCCATAACCTGTATCACTTCTCCGTTGTCGCGCCATACATTCGGGCCGGCACAAGAGGCCTTTGTCCTGTAGGGACAACTCCCCTGTAGTCGTCCACCGACCACGCACAAGATGCCTTTGGCCTGTAGGGACAACCCCCCGTGGTTGTCCACCGACCACGCACAAGATGCCTTTGGCCTGTAGGGACAACCCCCCGTGGTTGTCCACCGACCACGGAGGTGTTGCAGTTTCCCGTAAAGATTTGTCACTATAGCGCTCGTTTTGTCCATACACGGACACGTCCTGTCTTGAGGACCGAGAGGAGACATGGTTCCGACGCATATTTTTCTGACCCGGGGAGTCGGCATCCATCGGGAAAAACTGGCCTCGTTTGAAGAAGCCTTGCGGAGTGCCGGGGTGGCCTACTGCAACCTGGTCACCGTGTCGTCCATCCTGCCGCCCAATTGTAAAATTATCCCGCGGAAGCGCGGTGAAAGCCTGTTGAACCCCGGTGAGATCACCTACTGCGTCATGGCCAGGAGTGAAACCAACGAACGGAACCGGCTGATCTCGGCATCCATCGGCGTGGCCATCCCCCAAGGCCGGCATAAGACCTATGGGTATCTGTCCGAACATCACGCGTACGGGGAAACCGACGAAGAAGCCGGCGAATACACGGAAGATCTTGCAGCTCAAATGCTGGCCACAACGCTGGGGATCGACTTTGATCCGGACGTGGCCTGGAATGAACGGAAGCAGGTCTTTAAAATGGGGGGAAAGATCGTTCGGACGCAGAACATCACCCAGTCGGCGATCGGGAAAACCGGGTTGTGGAGCACCGTGGTGGCCCTGGCGGTGTTCATCCCGCTTGAGAACATTCCCGGCACGATGAAGTGACGGCGAAGCCGCAAAACATAGCAAAACATAGCAAAACATCGCAGATTGCAACTAATCATAGCAAATATATAGCAAGAGCATAGCAAAAACATAGCAATAAATCGCTAATCATAGCAATCCATGGCACCATTCATAGCAAAAGATAGCAAAAACGTTACAAGGAAAATTCCGCCCACAGCACGGTATGATCAGACGGAGTTTTCCCCCTCCTGGGTTTGATATCCACTTCGACGGCCGTACAGCGCCGGGCCAATGACCCGGACGCCAGGATATGATCCACGCGCCACCCCCGGTTGGCCTTGAGCGCATCGGGTTGCCGGTAATCCCAAAACGTAAACTGTTGCCGGTGCGGGTGCAGACGCCGGAACACGTCCTCGAACCCCCACTCGACCACGTGCCGGTAGGCTCTCCGGGCTTCGTAATGAAAACAGACGTGGGTGAAGTGTTTTTCCGGGTGGTGGACGTCAATCGGTTCCGGGGCCACGTTCATGTCCCCGCACCAGATCGCGGGCTCATCCGGAGACAGGTGACGGCTGAAATACCGGCGCAGCCGCTTGAACCAGACCAATTTGTATTGATACTTTGGATGGTCGATCCTGAAGCCTTGCGGGATATACGTGTTGATGATGGGAATGCCGTCCACCACGGCATGAAGCAAACGTGGCCCGTCCCCAGCCGGTCCCTTGCTCAACCCATATGAGACCCACTCGGGTTCACGCCGGGTGAACAGCGCCACCCCGTTGTAGCCCTTCATTCCGCAAAACCGCACGTGATACCCGGTGACGGCAAGTTCTTGTGAAGGGAACTCCGAATCCTGCACCTTGGTTTCCTGGAGACACAGCACGTCCGGGGCATGGGTTTTCAACCACCGTTTCACCACGGACAACCGCTTCCTGATTGAATTCACGTTGAACGTCGCCACTTTCATGAAACCACTCCAGCGCATGAATGCGTGACCATCATGGAGCGACGATGATGGTAGCCTCGATCGTCAAATCGCCACGTCCGTGCCGGGAGTCCCGTACTATGAGCGAGGCTCGTGGTCAAATTAAGATGCTTGATGGGGCAGACGTGGTGCGGCGTCCCGAATCGCGCTATCCGTGCTCGCGTCGTGCCCGCACGTAGCGTTCCAGCACGCGGTTGATCCGCGTCTCGTAGCCCTTGCCTGACGCTTTGAAATGGGCCAACACGGAGCACTTGACGCGCAAGGTGATCTCCTCGGTGAGATCGGGTTCGACGAGTGCCGCCTCCTGCCAGTAGATATCATCCAACTCTGGAATATCGCTGAAGTCGATATTCTCGTCCTCGATGTCCGCGATCTGAGCAGGGGTGAGGGGTTTATCGTATCCGTTCATGATAGGTCTGCTTTTCTTTACGGGACGCCGGACGAGCGGAGATCAAGCGGATATGACCATCACGATTGGTATGGGCAACCACGATCAGCGCCGCGCCCCCCACCCGGCCGATGGTGGTATAGCGATCCTCGCCGTAGTCCTTGCGATGATCGATCCTGGTCACGACGGGTCCCTCGAATATACGTTTGGCGGTTTCGAAGTCGACTCCATGTTTGCGGACGTTGGCTTTGTTTTTGGCCTCATCCCATTCGAACATCATCGCCCGGCTATTCTCATACGTCGTAGTTATAACAGGGCCACGAAGAAAAATCCATCTGCTGAGCGTGCCTCCTCCTATCAGTGTCGTGGTCGAATCTCACTCAACGACCCCATGGTGCTGCACAGGCGACGAAGTTGGCGGGGCGGCATTGAAGGAAGCATTGGAATCATTTACTGTGCCCCATGAATTTGACCGCCAAAGACGTTGCCCTGCTGTCCGATACCGAGTTTTTTGCAACCAAAGCCCGCATCTCCCCGAAAATCCGGCACCTGCTGGAACAGATCCATCAAGCCTTTCAACGTGAACTCACGGCTCATCATCTGCTGGTCCCGGACGGCTTTGACCCTGGGGCCAGCCAATTCGTCAAGGGAGAACACCTGGAGGACTTCCCGTATCAATATCTGGATTACCCTCGGTTTTTTACGAAAGACGTCAAATTTTCCTTCCGTTCCCTCGTCTGGTGGGGCCACCACGTGGTCTTTGCCCTCATCCTGGAAGGCGGCCACCTCCGGCAGTATAAGGAAAACCTCATCAACCGCTTCCCCTCCGTCGCTGACCGTGATATCCACCTCTGTCTGAGCCATTCCCCATGGGAGTGGAAACAGGGTCCGGGCTACACGCTGGAACTCACCAGGGGACGGTCCTCCGAAGTGGCGGCCGTGTTGGCGCACCGGCCATTTTTCAAGTTGGCCCGATTCGTTCCATTCAGCGACCCCGCAGTCCAAAACGGTGAAGCCCATCACCTGGCCCACCAGACCCTTCGCGCGGTGCTGCCGGTCATTACCCAATAGGAACCTCTGCGCGTCACGTCTCTTCTTCGAGACCCAACAGGTTGGTCAATCGCTCCACGCTGTACAGGACGTCCGGGTCGAGCCTGAGCACGTCAATCCCTGCCTTGCGCAAGAGGGCCTCCACCAGCCGGTCTTGTGAACTCGGAGCGATGACGTCGTCTTTCGATTTTCTGACGAAAATGGCTTTGACGGGCAGCCGGGTCCCCGGATGGACCGCGACAAAGTCCACCGTGACGTTGCGAAGGACCGGCACCAACACCCGCTTGACGGAATCGTCCTCAATGCGCAGGTGCATCAGGCTTCTCAAAGGAATCTTCGACAGCAACAAAAAGTGTTCGCGAATGGCCAGGAGCAGGAGGTTGAACATTGAAACGTCCGGGCCGTCCATGAGCGGCCGGACCATGGCCGAAACCTGGGTGCCGAGACCGTCGATCCGCGCGCCGGGATCAGGCACGAGTTTGGGGCTTCGTCGCCAAAGCCACAACGCGACAACCACGAGCGCTACCACCACAATCAGTCCCAGCCCCAGCACTTGGGAGAGCACAGGGTGAGTGGCAAAGGGAAGCCACGCAAGCAGTCGTTCTAGAAGACTCTCGAATACATCCATCGTCGCTCCGCACGCGCTATGTTTTTACAACGAATGGATCCCGTCCGGGGGTCACCGTACCCAGCACGACCGATGACTTCGCGCCGGTGACCCAAGGCAAGTTGGCCGGCACGCCCCGGATGGTCTCATAGGCCAACACCGCAAAAGCCATGGCTTCCAACGCCTGGCTTTTCACACCGGATCGTTCCATGGACGTGACGTGACCCGGTTCAAATTCCCGTTTCAGGGCCGCCAGGAGTTCCCGATTGCGCACGCCACCGCCCCCGGCAATCAGCCCGTCAACCGCCCATGGCCCGGCTCGACGAATCGTTCGCGCAATAGCCGTACAACTCGACGCCAATGTATCTTCCAACGAAAGCCGGTGCCGCGCGGCGACCCGCCGGACGTGCCGGAGATAGCCTTCGCCGAATTCTTCTCGCCCCGTAGATTTCGGAGGACGACGGGCAAAAAACGGATGGCGCAGGAGTGCCTTCACGAGTACGTCCCGCACGCGCCCGCGTGAAGCCAGGGCCCCGTTCCGGTCGATCGACTGTTGTCCGTACGTGGCTTGGGTCATCAATCCGTCCAACAGCAGGTTGCAGGGACCCACGTCAAACGCGACCACGTCCCGCAACCCGCCGCCCCGCGGCAACCAGGTCACGTTCGCAATCCCGCCGAGATTGACGATCAGCCGCGACCGTCGCCGGGACTGAAACACGTGATAATGCACGTACGGCGTCAACGGTGCGCCCTCTCCGCCGGCTGCCAGATCCCGGGCGCGAAAATCGGCAACCGTCAGGATACCCGTGCGCTCGGCAATGACCGACGAGTCGCCAATCTGCAACGAGGACCGGATCGATCCGATCCCCGGCACCGGCACCCGCGTGGGGCTGTGCCACACGGTTTGACCATGCGAGCCGATGACGGCGACGTCCTTGGCTGCCAGCTTCGCCTGCCGAATGGTCCGGTTGGCGACGCGGGCAAACACCTCCCCCACGGCCGCGTGCAGCCGGCACACGGTTTCCACCGTGCCGGTGCGGAGCAGCGACAGGAGTTGCTCCCGAATTGCAGGCGGGTACGGATAAGTCCGGTGGGCAAGCAATGCAATCCGTAACGTGGAACGGCCGGGCCTCACGTCAACGATGGCGCAATCCACACCGTCCATCGAGGTCCCCGACATCAACCCAAGACATTTCATGAACATTCTCCAACCTGCCGGCTCTTGCTTTAAGACGACCGATAACCGTCTTCTATAGACTCAGATACGCACATCGAATCATACTGCACCCAGCGGGTGAATGATATAGTCAGGAGGTAGGGACAGCCCCCCGTGGCTGTCCGCCAGGGATGGCCGCGGCTCATTCGGGACGGCACGGGAGCCGTCCCCTACAATGACACGCGGCTGGCATCGACATGATCAGGCCTATCATCCGGATTGGACAGAGGTAATGTAGGGACAGCCCCCCGTGGCTGTCCGCCAGGGATCGCCGGCGGCTCATGCGGGACGGCACGGGGGCCGTCCCCTACCATGCCACCCGGCTGGCATCGACATGATCAGGCCTATCATCCGGATTGGACAGAGGTAATGTAGGGACAGCCCCCCGTGGCTGTCCGCCAGGGATCGCCGGCGGCTCATGCGGGACGGCACGGGGGCCGTCCCCTACCATGCCACCCGGCTGGCATCGACATGATCAGGCCTATCATCCGGATTGGACAGAGGTAATGTAGGGACAGCCCCCCGTGGCTGTCCGCCAGGGATCGCCGGCGGCTCATGCGGGACGGCACAGGGGCCGTCCCCTACCATGCCACCCGGCTGGCATCGACATGATCAGGCCTATCATCCGGATTGGACAGAGGTAATGTAGGGGATTTATCCATGTAACTCGACAAGAGGGAAGGCATGGAGCAGCGAAAGAAAACGTTTGGCAGAATCGTCGAACTCCCATGCCTAGATCCACCTAGAGGAGGCGTCCTGGAGCAGAACTGCAGATCGCGGATACAAACGATACGGCGCGGGGGAAAACGCAAAGTCCGTCAACTTAAATGGATAAGTTCCTAATGTAGGGACAGCCCCCCGTGGCTGTCCGCCAGGGATCGCCGGCGGCTCATGCGGGACGGCACAGGGGCCGTCCCCTACCATGCCACGCGGCTGGCATGGACATGATTAGGCATATAATCTGCACAGACGGCTTGGATCGTCGTATGAATTGCCTGAATAGTCCAATAAAATTATTGATCTACAACTACGTAAAGCATATGATTCGTTCCTTCGATAATACAATGAATTCGAGAGAAATATTTCTTATTCGCACGCTAGCATCTCATTGACCTCATATATCGTTAACCCAAAGAAAAGGAGAAACAACCCATGAGTGACGATCACAAAATTCACGGCGACCACGGTGATCATACCCATGGCCCGGATTGCGGCCATACCGCGATTCAGCACGAGGGACATACCGACTATTTGCACGATGGCCACTTGCACCACCGGCATGAAGATCATCATGATGAACATGCCGTGGGCGTCACGAGCCAGAATCCCGACGCCTGTACGCCCGATCATTCATGTAGCGACCATGCCGCCGGTCATCAACATAGCGCCGATTGCGGTCACGAGGCCGTTCCCCACGGAGATCACACGGACTATCTTGTCGGCGGTCACCTGCATCATCCACACGGTGACCACTGCGACGATCACGGCACGGTATAGATCGCAGGGGGGCGAATCCCGAAAACCGAGAGAACCGCTGTTCCGTTTCAGTGGCTCTCCGTTTTTTCAAAACGAAACAACCCAGCCGGGACGGTCTGAGGGAAACGGCAAGCGGTTATGAGGAGTATCGTCACCCATCATGGATTCTGCTGACTCCCTGCTACTCCTGACAGGGTACTGCGCCGCCATCATCGCCGTCTCCCTGTTCGGGGGATGGCTGCCGTCCATCTTCCAGTTGACTCACACCCGCACCCAGATGGTGACGAGTTTCGTAGCGGGCGTGATTCTCTGCGTCGCCCTGTATTATCTCCTCCCACACGGTATGCTGGAGATTCCCGGCGAGCATTCGGCCGAAACAGCCGTATGGTGGATGCTGATGGGCACCATGGTCATGGTGGTGCTGTTGCGCGTTTTCTCCTTTCACCAGCATGACTTCAGTCATGAAGATCACGGTTCGCACGATCATGCCCATACCCATACCCACGATCACCGGGAACATGGTCACATCTCGGTGCATCCCATGAGTTGGGTCGGGATCACCATGGGCCTCGGACTGCACACGCTGACGGAAGGGGTGACATTGGGCACAAGCATCAGGGCCGGCGCTTCTGACAATGCGATTGGACTCAGTCTCAGCGTATTCCTGGCGATTGTGCTTCATAAACCTCTTGATGCCCTCTCCATCACCGGCACGATGCGGGCCGCGGGGTTCGATAAGCACAGGCGCATATTGGCCAACCTCCTCTTCTCTCTGGTCTGCCCCATAGCAGCTTTTTTGACGTTCTGGGGCGTGGGACTGCTCGGCGAGTGGGAGGAATACGTTGTCGGCGTCGCGCTGTCTTTCGCGGCCGGTGCGTTACTGTGTATTGCCCTGAGCGACCTGCTCCCTGAAGTTCATTTCCACAGCCATGACCGCACCAAGCTCACGCTGGCGTTCTTCGCGGGAATCGGCCTCGCCTATACGCTTCACTACCTCGCACCCACCGGCCTCCATTAGATTCGACAGCCGGCGATTTTTTGCACGATCCTATGGCCGGGAACCGTCATCCCTGTACGTGTTCAGACAATTCGTTGACAGAATGGTTAGCTTGAGCAAGGGCGAACGGGTTCGTTCCCTCCCCTTTGTAAGAGGAGGATAGGTGGGGCAGAGTCATAGAACAATGGACACGCCCCCTGACGATCACACGCGTTTTGTCCACTCCAACTCCAGCTCTACCTCTACCTCCCCTCGCCCCTCCTTACAAAGGACGGGAACTTTTTCCGAAGAGGGAAAAGTTGGGAGGTAGATGGTGTCCAGTACCCTGCTGACCCTGCTGGTGATCCCGGCGCTGTACCCTTGGTTTTCTCGACACTGGGTGCGCAGGAATTTGAAAGTGGAATAACACGTGGGAGAGAGACGGTCTTCGACCGGGCACGGCCTTTATTCGTCGCGGCCGGGGGCAGACCGTTTCCGTCGATCCCAGACCATGCCGGTCTGTTCCTTGGCACTGAAGCCGAGATTTTCATAGAATGCGTGTTTGTCACGCGTACAGAGCCAGAACAGTTCGACGCGTTGAAGGGCCGGATGGTGCAAAATTCGATGCATGATTTCCGTGCCCACGTCCTGGCCCTGGTACAGCGCATCCACGATGACGTCCCAAATGGAGGCGCGATACACGTAATCGGTCAGGACCCGGCCGCACCCGATGACCCGGTTGTCGTCCCACGCCGTGATGAACAGGTCGGTCTGCCGGAGCATCTCGGTCGTCTCGGCCACGGTCCGCCCGTGGGCCCAGGGCGCTTGCTCGAACAGGGGCAATAACGCGGCAGGGGGAAAATCTTTATGGTCGGCATAGATGATCATGTAGCGAGTGGCGGCCCGTTTGTATTACACTAAATCCGTCGCAATTACCAGCAACCCGTTGTCATTGTAGGGGACGGCCCCCGTGCCGTCCCGAACATTTATGTGTGTTCCAACAACCCAAGGAAATCGCCATGCCCATGCTCGTCAGAAAATGTCCAAAATGTGAAAAACTGTTCTGGATCAAAGAACGGGACGTCGACCGTTCGGACCAGGATATCTTACGGGTCACCTGTACGCACTGCCAGCAGGTCTTGCGCATTCCGCTCGTGACCGAAGGCGCCAATGCCGGCGCGCCGAAGATGGGCCATTAAGCCCGGCATTTCACATTCCCAAGGCTTTGATTCCAATGCGCATGCACACATATGGAGGGCTCGACGTCTCTATCGCGGGAGGACCGGACCGCGAAGGCGGAGGGAATGGCCCCTTGGTCATCCTGTTGCACGGGTTCGGCGCGCCAGGGGACGACCTGGTCGCCCTGTGGCGAATGTTGCGGGTCCCGGACGACGTGCGGTTTATGTTCCCCGTCGCGCCGCTCACGTTGGATCAGGGCCTGTTCGATGGACGGGCGTGGTGGATGCTCGACCTGGACCTGCTCGCCATGCAGACGGCTCAGGGACGCAGACGTGATATCGACGCGGTGCCTGACGGGCTGACGGCAGCCCGCGAGCGAATGCTGGCCATGCTGGACGACTTCGACCGGCATGAGGGCCTGCCCCGGGATCGCGTGTTCATCGGCGGGTTTTCTCAAGGCGCCATGCTAGCCTGCGATACGGTGTTGCAAAGTCCCCGCGCCTTTGCCGGACTCATCATCCTGTCGGGAAGCATCATTGCCAGACCGGAATGGGAAGCACGATGGCCCGCCCGCAAAGGGCTCCCGGTGTTCCAGAGCCATGGCACGGATGACCCCATACTCCCACACGACACGGCGATACAACTCAAGGATTCCCTCCTCGCGCACGGGCTCCCCGTGACCTGGCATGAATTTCGAGGAGGGCATGAAATCCCCTTCCCGGTGCTGGAGCAACTCGGCCGGTTTCTGACAAAAACCTGCGGGCCACCGTGACGGAACCAGTGCTGTCAGGCCTGGTGAGTTCTTGGTCAAGCTGACAGGATAAACGTTCTTGACGGCAAATTTCTTCCCTGATAAAGTTCTTTTTCATTTCCAGAAACCCTTGCCTCCTACAAGTGTAATAATGAGCACTAAGGGTGCCATGCAGCCGAAATCAGGGAAAGATCGTCTAATAGTTGCACTTGACGTTCCAGATCATGAACAGGCGATTGCCTTGGTGCAAGAGCTTGATAATGTCTTCTTTTTCAAAATTGGACTGGAGTTGATTGTAGCTGGAAATGTACTTGATCTTATCGAGAAATTGCAGAAGGGACGCTCTGAGGAAAGCAGCATCTTTATTGATTTGAAGGTTTCTGGAGATATTGGCAACACGATCACGAGATTTGTGCGAGCATGCACAACTCACGGGATTAAATTCATTACGTTGGGCGGTCCGGCAGAATTTACAATTAACAAATCAGAAGTCATCAAAACTGCGGTCATGGCAAGAGAAGGGAACGAATACCCCAAAATTCTAGGAGTCCCCTTACTTTCAAGTGCGAGTCTTTTAAGTCCAGGCATCGACGTAGCCGCTCTGCCTGGAGTATCAAATGATACTGATTATATTTTGCAAAAGGGAGAGGCGTTGATTACAGCCGGATGTGATGGCCTCATTGTTTCAGGAAATGCCATTAAGAACTGCAAGGATGCATTCCCGAATGCAACCATTGTCAGCCCTGGCATTCGCCCAACTGGAATCAGTACCGACGATCATGAGCGGTTTACCACTCCAGGCAAAGCAATCGAACTTGGATCGGATTTTTTAGTTGTAGGCAGACCAATCCTAAACGCACAAGACAGAAGAGAGGCCGCACAACGCATCATCGAAGAAATAGATGGTGTGTTAGCCCGGAAACCCTCTTTCGTTTGATAGCCCATTTTGCCAAATACATCCTACGCCTTCCCCGTCAATTCCGCTGACAGTTTCTGATTTTTCCTTCCCCTCCTTTGTAAGGACGGGAACTTTTTCCGAAGAGGAAAAAGTTGGGCGGGCGGCCGTCGTTGCGCGAACACGTGGGCTTCAGTATGATGTGCCCAGTTGTAGTCGCGCCTCGGTATGAGGCAAGACCCATCATGATTACGCCACAAACCATCACGGACTACGTCCGGCAAGTCCTGGCCGATGCCCAGGTCACCGTCACGGATCGCACGGGAACCATGGATCACCTGAACGTCCGGGTCGTATCGGATACGTTCAAGGGGAAAAATCTATTGGATCGTCACCGCCTCATTTATCAAGCCTTGGACGAGCCGCTGAAAGACGGACGCATCCATGCGCTTGAACTGAAGGCAGAAACAACGGATGGCTCATAGGAGGAAAAAGAGTATGGCACATCCTATCGAGGAAGAGATTCAACAGGAATTGAAGCAACACAAAATCCTCATTTACGGAAAAGGAACCAAGACCGCGCCCCAATGCGGCTTTACCGTCGAAACCATGGAGTTTTTCAACCAATTCGAATATCCCTACGAAATTATCAACGTGTTGGAAAATCCGGAAAAGCGGGAAGTGCTCACACAAATGACCAACTGGCCGACCCTGCCCAAAGTTTTCATCAACGGCCAATTCTACGGTGACACCGACGTCCTGGGTCCCATGCAGTCGAAAGGGGAACTGAAGCCTCTCCTGGACACGGCCTTTCAGGCGGCAGACTAAGACAAACGGGCCCGTCCCCGTCTCAGAGCAGGAATCTCGCGTCTACAAAGACGAAAAGCAAAACCCCCTCAATCCCCCTTATCAGGGGGGCGAGGAACTCGGCCGTCCCCCTGATAAGGGGGATTGAGGGGGTTGTCTTCCAAAGGCGGAACCCAGTTCCGTAGGTCAGGTTAGCCCTGAGCTTGTCGAAGGGCGTAACCTGACAATCGGAGTTCCTTGTCGGATGACGCTCCGCTAATCCGACCTACAACGACGACGACGTTGAAATACACCTCAAATTCAGTTTGCAGCCGCTAACGCTTCTTGTGCTTGGCGAGTCAGTTCGATGACCATGAAATACGATTCGGGATACAAGTAATCTTCCCCGGATTCGTCTACGACTCTGAGATAGCCATCTCGACCCGCTTCTTCATCAGGAAGAATCCGGTAGAATTTCCGCGTCTCCAGATCCTCACAATCCTTGCTGGCGATGCAAAGTGCAAATCGAGATTCTGCCGATTGCTTTTTCATGACCTTTCGTCCAAGAAGAGTTTGATTTTCATTTTTTTCTGCCGATTCCATGAGCCTCGTACCAATGGATTTCTGCTTTTCGGATACGACCATTGATAAGTCGAACACGGGCAATTCCTTTGAGTTTTCTCCATCGTCCAGGACCATATTGTTTGCGAAGCCGCCTGACCTCACCGATTCGCCCGCCTACGGCAATCGTTTCGACATTATCAATGGCACCAATGATCTCAAAGTGCATTGGGCATAATACCCACCCGAATAGACAATCTCAAGACTGCTCGACGGCTCCGTTGAGACGCGACTGTTAGTTCCTTGTCGGATGACGCTCCGCTCATCCGACCTACAACGCCTGAACACATACAATCCCCGACCCTCCCCCTCCGTCATCCCTGTATGTGTTCAGTAATTTGTTGACAGAATGGTTAGCTTGAGCAAGGGCGAACGGGTTCGTTCCCTCCCCTTTGTAAGGGGAGGTCAGGTGGGGTAGAGTCATAGAACAATGGACACGACCCCTGACGATCACACGCATTTTGTCCACTCCGGCTCTACCTCCCCTCGCCCCTCCTTACAAAGGAGGGGAAAGAAAAATCAGAAAGTGTCAACGAATTGCTGAACATTTACAATCCCCGACCCCGATCGGAGATCCAGCGTCTTTTCTGACGGTTATAATTTGACAATATTTAGATAAAGAACTTATATTCTAATTGAAGGAGGCGTCCATGATTAAATAACGATAGCTCATAGAGCCACGGCTCTTTGGGCTATTTTTGTTTCTTCAACGGTCTTTGAGCCGATGACAGATGGCGAACAATCTTCTGACATGGTGGCTTTCGTGGACTTTAACTCTAGTCTTTGCTTTGTGGGCTGCCATAGAAAGGACTCTGCGAAAACGTAAAGCTAAGCAATTGACGGAACGAATTCGATATTTGGAATCGCAACTCGACTCTCAAAGAACATCGAGTGGATTGTTACCCACGGGCGATACGAATCCAAGCGATGAGAGGAGGTAGAGATGCCAGTACAAGACTTCATTCTTGTGATTGAAACGTTGTTTTGCATGGCCGTATTAGTCTGGTTTTTCTCTAGACCTTGGCAAAGTCTATGGACCGCTGTTTCAAGGCAGCATCTTTTTGAACTTCGGGATCAGTTGTTTGACATGGCTGTGGAAAAACGAATCGAATTTTCTGACCCCATGTATCGACAATTAAGGAACTATTTGAATGGTTGCATCCGTTTTGCTCATAAGATTAGGTTTGGAACATTTGTCGTGGGAATAATGGGTCTTGGATCACATACCGGAAAAAAATATCATCTTCCAGAAGATATAGAACGAGTAGCTGACGAAAGTGTGAGAAGGGAGATGCAAGATATTTTTCGTAAATCCGTGCTTGTTTTACTAGGACACATGGCGATTCGTTCCCCGTTCCTTTGGATTTTTGTCTGGGTTTTTCTGTTATTTGCAGCGTTTTTATTCGTAAATAACAAAATTTCAGATATGGGAGAGTGGGTGTTTTCTCGTTTCAAAGGCTTAGTTTTGGCTCAAGCAGATTTCGATTCATCTCTCACGCCATCTTCACATCGTCTCGGTCAAATCTCGGTAGGGTAACCGCTTCCCACACTTCACGAATTCGATCGAGGATTCAGGGTCTTTGTCTTTTTCCTGCGCTCGTAAGCAAAAAGACTCTGGATTCCCGGTAGGTTCAGTTTCCGCTCCGTAACAGTATTGTTCGATAGTGTTACGGAAACTACGCATCCCATGCCTGACTAACAGATAAATCAATCGGTTGCAGAGGGTATAATTCTTGCTTTACAATAAAATTGTGAATGCACCACAACCACCGAAAGGACCAAAGATGACCTACATCACTCTTACCATTGAACCCCTTGATGAAGGCGGGTATGTCGCGACATCCAAAGAAGTGCAAGGACTCGTGGCTCAGGGCAAAACCATGGACGAAGTGATTGGCTACGCACGAGACATCGCCAAAACTCTGCTGGACGAACGGAAGAAATTAAAATCCCAAGTGCCGTCATTAATCGTTCCTCGACAACAAAAACTTGTCGTGGCTGTCTAATGGGCGATCTCGCCGGGTTTCGCTATAGAGACGTTGTCAAAGTCTTGAAGCACTTCGGTTTCGCCCAATGTCGGGAAGCAAAGGGCTCACATCAAATCTGGAAGAATAAGGATTGCTATACGACGATTCCCTATCGTTCCAGGAAGGACATCCCCGAGGGAACCCTCCGCCATATTTTGAAGCAGGCCGGTATTTCAAAAGCAGAATTCCTATCGCATCGCTGATCCCTTCTTGACCCCTTAGCAATAAGTTCCGTAGGTCAGGTTAGCCCTGAGCTTATCGAAGGGCGTCACCTGACAATCCTCGGAGTTCCTTGTCGGATGACGCTACGCTAATCCGACCTACAACAACTGAACACATACAATCCCCGACCCTCCCCCTCCGTCATCCCTGTATGTGTTCAGTAATTCGTTGACAGAATGGTTAGCTTGAGCAAGGGCGAACGGGTTCGTTCCCTCCCCTTTGTAAGGGGAGGATAGGTGGGGTAGAGGCATAGAACAATGGACACGACCCCTAACGATCACACGCGTTTTGTCCACTCCAACTCCAGCTCTACCTCCCCTCGCCCCTCCTTACAAAGGAGGGGAAAGAAAAATCAGAAAGTGTCAACGAATGACTGAACACATACAGGAATGACCGAAGGGAAAAGTTGGGAGCAAGAAAGTAATGGTCCCTTTTGATTGACAAAACAACGAGAGGAAGGGACTATCATCAGATGAAACTGTCAGCGGATTCACTCATTGCCGGAGACAAACTGACACGGTACCTGCTTGTTTCGCAGGCACATGGAGACAAATCAGTGTTTCTGGCACAAGTGGGTTATACTTTGCGAAACGCTGACGACCTGCTCCGAGATTTACGCCTGCAAATTCTTTCGCTGGATGCGCAACCGTTGGCAACCAACCAATTTGGCCAATACTATGAAATACGCGGTCCACTCACTGGGCCAAACGGTGAGACCTTGGCTATTCGCACGATTTGGATGACGGAACACTTGTCGGGCATCACGAAGTTCGTTACACTCATACCAGACAAGGGGAAGACATGATGAAGCTTGAACCGTATACGGAGGCAGCCCTCACCGTTGATTTGCCGGAGTATCGGCTGTGTCGTGGCGACGTCGTCAAGCTTGTGGATCATCATGTTGCCTTGGATGGCACAGAAGGGTACTCCATCGAAGTCTTCAACGCGGTTGGTGAAACCATGACCGTCACCGCCGTCCCCCTCTCGGCGCTCGAAGCCCTCAGCCAGGACGAAGTGCTCTCCGCCCGACCATTGGCGCAGTAACGGATCACGAACACGAACGTAGAAATATCCAATCAGCAGCCCTCGCTGTTATTCTTGCATGTGTTCAGTCATTCGTTGACACGTTTGGCCTGCTCCTTCGCCCCTCCTTTGTAAGGAGGGGCGAAGGGGAGGTAGAGCCGGACCCGAAGTGAGCCGGCCATGGAAGGGGCTTGGTGCCAATGCGCCCGAAGCATGCGACTCTACCCCACCTATCCTCCCCTTACAAAGGGGAGGAAAAGAACAAGGTCGTCCCCGCTTAGGCGGACCATTCTGTCAACGAATGAGTGAACACATACAAGGATGACAGCAGAGAGTCCTTAAAACTGCCGGACCCAGCGCATTGCCAGAGGTTGCGTTGGAAGTCGTACAGTTGCGCGGTGGACTCGCGGACCTGGGTGGAAAACGCGACCTGCGGGCTGAACCCGTACATCGTGATCGCGCGATTCAGCAGCGTGGCTTGCAGGATACGGGGCTGGCCCTCACGGGGCGTAGAGTTATCCGGGATGAACGGAACAGGCCACCCATCCTCGTCATTCGTGCAGCGGAATTGTTGATGGGGGAGTGCCGGTCAGCGCATGATTTGACCATTGCGCCATAACTCATATTCACTGATATCGATATCCTTGTTCCATACCACGGCATAACCGCCTTGCTCCACGTGAGCGGACTTGAATAACTCAGGGTTTCTCAAAGGAGCAAACATGTCCTTTTCCAGCAATGGAGTCACGTCATAGGTTTTTATTTGCGTATTGTCAAACGTGACCAAGAGCGTATGATCATCAATAGCTTCGACAGACTGTACCTTCGGATAGGGCATGACTACTCCAACGGGGGTAATGGACGGAAGGTTTGAGAAGTCCACATTTCGTTCAATTCGCTTCTGTGTAGCGTTCCCCATTCGACAACAAGCTTTTTGGCTCTGTTCGGCAGATCGCCTTCTATCATTTCCAAGGTCTTGATATGAAACAACCCCACATGTTCACCATAAACCGCATGGAAGTGTGGGGGTGGATGATCGCCAAAGAACAGTTTTATAACAATTCCATAAAATCTTGCAATCTCAGGCATATCGTGTCTCGAATAGATGTTTTAACAATCCTCCGACAACGTCAATGATGGTAGAGATTACCACCTTGACGCTGATAGGGAAAGCCCCGTAGTAGGTCGGGTTACCCGAGTAGGCCTAACCCGACATGCCGTTGACCATTCCCCGGATTATTGTCGGATTACGCTCCGCTCATCCGACCTACGTTTTCTGCCGATCCCATGAGCCTCGTACCAATGGATTTCTGCTTTTCGGATACGACCCATTGATAAGTCGAACACGGGCAATTCCTCTTTGAGTTTTCTCCATCGTCCAGGACCATATTGTTTGCGAAGCCGCCTGACCTCACCGATTCGCCCGCCTACGGCAATCGTTTCGACGTTATCAATGGCACCAATGATCTCAAAGTGCATTGGGCAGAATACCCGCCCGAATAGGCAATCTCAAGGCTGCTCGACGGCTCCGTTGAGACGCGACTGTTAGTTCCTTGTCGGAGGACGCCCCACCCGTTCGTCCTGAGCGTAGCGCGAGCGAAGTCGAAGGAAGCGTAGCGGGGTGGGGCATCCGTGAGCACCCGCTCATAAAAAAAGAAGGGCAGCCATTGTGGCTGCCCTTCTTTGACTGCGAATAGCCGGTCCGCTAGGCGGACTGGTTATGGACCGAGACGGTTACTCGGCGGCTGCCGGCGACTTGTTCGCGCCGAATGCACCGGCCACGGCACCATCCGTGAAGTTGGCACCGAACTCGCCCAGCACGTGTGGCGGTGCCGTTGGATCAGCGCTTGTACCGGTATCGTCGCCATCAGCCACGGCTGCCGGGCCGTAGAACGCTCCGTTCCACACACCTGCGGCTTGTCCAGAATCGCCCTCGGTCATACCGCTGAACGTATTAACCCAACTGTCGGCAGATCCGGCAGCTCCATCAGTCCTGCCGCCGCTGAAATCAGCGGCCTTCAATGTGACTGACCAGTCGTTCTCCTCGCGACTATCGAGTTCGAAGCCCGTCACGGTTCCTTCAATCAAGCCTTTCTGGTTCACACCGATGTCGTCCCCACCGAAGACCGCCGTCAGTCCAACGAGCGCCGAGAAGACACCCGAAGTAGACGACATGATTGCGCCTTCAGAGTCGATCACGTTCTTCACGTACACGCCCGTCGCATTGCCTGTATAATCCGCATCGCCGGTAACGAGACCTATACCGCTATTGGCAGGACTGTCGCTTGGACTAGCTCCACCCGCGGTCTCGCCGACCATCTGACTCCCAAAGTAGGTCTCGACCTCGTTGTAGGTCGTTGCGCCGTCTTTCGTCGTCTTCTTCAACCAGAAGCCGTAATACAGGTAGTCGGCATCCTGCACGCTGGAGGTCGCACCCTCGGCAGGAACGAATACCCAGCCGTCACTGATAGCGGACAAATTGCCTTCATCGTCGACTGTAACCGTGCAGTTGGCCGTTCCCAAACAATTATAGGTTCCCATGGCCCCGTTATAGCGACCCGCAATTTCTCTGTAGCCCATGGCGGCGTCGGCGCCGTCACCTTTCGCGGTGAAAATAAGTGTTCCAGTAGAACCTGAAGAGGACGAAAAATCAGACGATTTTATATTGGCCAAGATAGCCGCCTCCTCTTCAGAGGGAGAGTCAGCAGAGATGGCATCGCCGGGATCAAATGCCACAGCATCTTCAGCAGGTTCATTAGCAACAGGTGGAGCTGGAGTGCCGTCCGCTTCCGCATTCAGTATTTGCCCTGCTACCTCTCCGAACGGCGTGGCTTTGGGCGCTTCGATGTCAGTGCGGACGACCACGACTTCCTCGACTTTCCCTTCCTCAGGATCATCGGAATTGACGCGCTCGAGCATCTGCCCCCCGAAGCCGCCTGCCTTGTCCAGATCACCACCCACGGCTTTCGTGAATTGAGGCTCATTATTGGAATCACCGTCGCCGTCAAACCCGTCGAAATCTTCGTTGGGGTCCATAATCTTAACCTTCTTGCCCATGTCATCGCGTTCGATGGTGAGCACATAAGCCACGCTAGCCCCACCGTCCTCAATCGCAGTGCCGTCTTCAGCACTGCCACCGAGACCGGCATCGTTATTCACGGGGGTCTGATCGGCGCCCTGAGCAGCCTCTTCCTGGATGGCCGTGAGTTTCGTTGCGGCCGCTGCGGTCGCCGCGACCACCCTGTCTGCTTCCATCATTTCATCGGTTCTTTGTTTGGCAATGGAAGCCGCAGAACGCGCCGCAGTCGCCATGCCTCCTGTAGACGTGACCGTTCCGTCAGCCGCCACTTCTATCTCACAAGCATCGCCGCCTGTGGGGCACGTATACGTGACGTCCCCTCTCTCCATGGTAGCGCCTGCAGCAACGGTAAACATACCCGGAGGATTGCTATCATAACCCGGCGGCAAGGCGGGTATCATGACACTACTTGGCATCATAGAGTCACTCCCCCCCGTCATTCCGCCACCGCCGTTGCCCCCACAACCGGCCAGCGCCAAGGCGGCAATCACAATTGCATACAAGAAGAATCGTTTCATGTCCATGTTGTCTTGTCTCCTTTGATTGATGAGTTATAGAGAGAGAGTAGTTTACGTACACAACTTGCGAGTGTTGCACGATTCTACGTTTGGCGAATGGCGAAGTCAAGCCTTTGTCATACTCTTTTCCCTGCCTCTTCCCCACGCAAGACAACCAGAGCCGGTTGACGATTGGAACTGTGGCACTTGCTTGGAACGTTGATCGTTACGCGTATAAAAACTGCGTTGGATTGTACGAATGACGGGTGAACGTGTCAAGCCTTTTGCCTTTGTTTTTTCAGTCATTTTTTTGATTATTTGATGCATGCGGGACTGTGAGACTGTCTTTGATCGGCATCGGTCTGCCGAGCGTCCGGACTGGGCCTGGTGGCGAAACCTGGCTGGTATGATGATCTGACCTTTTGATGACATGACCGTATTCATAACAGGTAAGATACCGTCTTACCCCGGGATGGTCAAGAAAACGCGCCATGCGTGCAGGTGCCGGACATGGCGCGGGCACCAAGACCGAAAACACGAAAGGCACCCTCACCCCGGCCCCCGGATCAAGTCCGGGGCAGGCTCTCTCCCAGAGGGCGAGGGAGAGGAAGACTAAGACCCTGGATTGTATGTGTTCAGCAATTCGTTGACAGAATGAGGCGCTGCCCACAAGAAGGGAGGGCGAACCCCCCTTCCCCCCTTATCAGGGAGGCGAGGAACTCGGCCGTCCCCTTGATAAGGGGGATTGAGGGGGTTGTCTTCCAAAGGCGGGGCAGTGGGGCACAAAAGAAAGCGGGAAAAGTGTCAACGAATCAGTGAACACATACAAGGATGACAGAAAGAGGAAAGAGGATTCGCACCTGATGAAATTTCATGCTGTCGGTTTGACCTCAAGATAGACCTCGTTCCTATAACAGCGAGCGGCATATCTCAGGCACGCACGAATGTCTTCCCGGTTCAAGTGCGGATAGTCCGCCAGAATATTTTCTTCGCTCACGGCGGACGCGAGTAAATCCAGGATGAATTCGACGGATATACGAGTCCCCTCGATGATGGGTTTCCCCCCGAGTATTCTCGGATTGACGGTAATGCGTTCCATCCCCGGTCTCCTTCCATCAATTCGGTGGTGGCGACAGTGTCCGGTGCCTGATTCCCGGATGATACCGCCTGCGCGGACGAGCCGCAACGCTGCAGGTGGAACCCAAACGCGATAAGATGGCGCGGGTACGAATGGCAAAAGACAAAAAGCCAAGACGCTGGAGCCTCGATTCCTTCTGCTGTCATCCCCGCGCACGCGGGAATCCAGGGTCTTTGCTGTTTTATTCTTGTCTGTCACCCTTGCGTTGCGCACGCGAGGGTCCAGGGTTGGTTTTCTTTTACAAAGGAATGAAAAACAAAGACTTCTGGATTCCCGTTCGGTGCTCGGGGTGCCGGCCTTGTTGTCGGGGTACGCTTCGCTCACCTGACCTGCGGGACCGCTGTTCATTGCCAAACCACTCGCATTGATCTATTATAGTCTCAATGTCGGAGAAGCGAAGGCCGACCTATGACCTGAACGCCATCAAGGTTGCATTCGCCACGGCGGAAGGTTTAAAGGCCACGGGGTCAGCAGTGCGGAATGCAGCGGCCTTGGGATTTGGACGTGCTGAGATTATCGAGACGATTCAGTCCATACAAAGAACGCACTTCCATAAGTCGATGACCTCCAACGCTGATTATCGAATGTGGCAGGATGTCTATTACGTGCCATCGAAGGTAGGACGGCTTTACATAAAGTTCACGGCTGATGCTGTGACCGAATTTCTGCTCTTGTCGTTTAAGGAGAAGGAACATGGCTGATCCGATTTGTCCGGAAACCGGCACGCCGATGAAACGCGGCGTTGCACCCATGACGATTTCCTATAAGGACCAGTCGGCCACGTTCGAGATGCCCGGTTGGTATTGCGACAAGTGCGGTGAGAGTATCCATACCGGCGAAGACCTGAAGGCCTCAGACCGGATGCTGAATCGGCTCAAGGCCCAGCAAAAACATCAGCACCCCGTTCAGCCTGCCACTACTGCAGAGCCCACAACGCCCTCACGTTGACCCCCTCCCCGGCGACGATTTATTCGAGAGACAGACACCATGATGTCTTGCTGTGCCTTATCCAAGGGGCACCCCTTCGGCGAGACGTTCTCGTCGGCGAGGATTCGCACCTGATGAAATTTCATGCTGTCGGTTTGACCTCAAGATAGACCTCGTTCCTATAACAGCGAGCGGCATATCTCAGGCACGCACGAATGTCGTGGTGGGGCTGGAGGATCGTCTCAAACAACAGAAGCAGATCGAGCCACTTCCATGGTGATCCCTTTAGCGCCCCGTAGTAGAGATTGAACCCATCGACATAGACAATTGTGCGCATCGATTCTCGCCCAGAAAGCAAGGGCCTCCGAAGAGGCCCCGCGCCCTGCGATCGAAACCGCAAGGGGTGTTGCAAGCAGATTAACCCCGGCAACGACGAAAATCAAGGCCCGGTTGTCGCGAATGATGCGCGACAGTCGTTGTAGGTCGGATTCGCGGAGCGTAATCCGACAATGAACTGAACACAGACAGGGATGACGGAAGGACGGCCAGGCGGCGGCTATACGGTGAGTTTGATGACGGCGTCGATGGCCTTGGCGGCCTTGGTGATTTCCAGGATGACGGCCTCGCGTTCTTCGGTCTCGCGGAGCGCGCGTTTGGCCAGCTTGACCGCCGTGTTGGTTTGCTCGACCGCGGCTTTGTATGTGCCGGTGTGCCTGTCGAGCTTCTGACGCAGCACTTCGTCGAGCATGGCGGAGAGCAGGGCCCGCCGGCGCAGGTACTGCTCCCGCAGTTCGCCGGTCATTGCCACGTTGCGCAGAAGCTCGTCCAAGGCGTTGATGAGTTCGACGAGCCAGGATCGGAGGTTCATGCCTTACTCCTTCAGTTGTTTGCGGATGCGGCTGACGGCCCGCGCCTGATCGGCCGCGCGGCCCACCGCTTCGAAGAGGTGCCCGGGATTCCCGGTGCCCGTGGTCGCGTCGTAGAGGGCCTGTTCCGCGATGGTGAGTTGTTCGACGGCTTCCTGCAGGCGCTCGTACAGCGTTTTGACGGTCGCCGCCCTGTCCCACGCCTTCCGGATGCGGTTCAACTGCCTCAGCCGCGTGTCGGGGTTTTTGGATAACCGTTCTTGCTGGTGGTCCGTGTTGTAACGGCTCATCAGGGTCGCCTTTTCGCCTTCCGCCTGGTTGCGGTGCGCGATCCCGAAGATGCCCGCGGGGCCGACTTCATCGCGGAGGACGGGCAGCAGATCCGGCATGACTTCATGTTGGAGCGCCACGGCGCGGCGGATGCCTTCGCGCCGCCGGTCGTCCGTGACCTCACCGCCGATCACGGTGACGAGTTCCTTGACGGCCCCGCGACGCACGGCCGGTTCTTTCTTCCCGGTGATGCTTTCGTAGTGCTTTCCCAGGGCGTCCAGCGCGCCCGCCAATTTGGTGACGGCTTTGTCCATGGTTTTGGTGCGATCGGCGGACGTGAGTTCTTCCAACGCCGTGGCGTACCGCTCCAGCGCGTCCAGGAATTCGATGCGCGTGGCGTAGGCGTCGTCCGCGACCAACGGCGTGAAGAGTGCGTCGTCCACCCCGCCCCCGAGTGCAGCCCGTTCACGCAGTTTGCGCGTCACCACGGCGGCGTTGGACGCCGAGAAGGTGTCCCTGGCGACGGCGGCTACCGTGCTCGTGGCGTTTGCGAAGGTGCTGACATGCCGGTCCGTGGGGATGGATTGGCAACCCACGGCCCCGGCCGTGACGGCGAGCAGCAGAGCGAGTAACAGATAGGAGGATTTGCGCATAGCGACCTGCCCCGCGCCGGTTCGCACGGATGCCCGACTATGCCATTTTTATATCGTAGGGTCAAATATTGACTTTGCCTGTCATTTCTGTATGTGTTCAGCAATTCCCTTCGCCTTCACTCCGCTCAGAATTGTATGTGTTCAGCAATTCGTTGACAGAATGAGGCGCTGCCCACAAGAAGGGAGGGCGAACCCCCCTTCCCCCCTTATGTATAGACTGGACACATAGGTAACAAACGTGCCGGATACATAGGTAACACTCAGACCTCGTGTGGCATACTCTCCCCCTCACCTTGTGGAAGGAGGCGTGTATGTCTTGGATGCAGCAGGATCTCATGTCATTACGCGAAGAATTTGTGCACTTGGTTGAAACAGAGCGGCTCCCCTTAGCCACCTTGTGTAAGCGGTTTGGGATCAGCCGCAAGACGGGCTACAAGTGGCTGGCGCGGTACCGCGACGGGGGGCGGGCCGGCTTGGCGGATCGCTCCCGGCGACCGAGGCGGGTGCGGCCGCTGCTCCCGGCGGCGGTGCGGGACGCGCTGCTAGCCGAGCGCCGAGCGCATCCTTGTTGGGGGGCACGCAAGTTACGGCAGCGGCTCGTGACCCAGGGGCTTACCCCGGTCCCCGCCTGTAGCACGATCACGGCCTTATTGCACCGGGCGGGCTTACTCGGTGCCAATCAGCCCCGGGGGGCGGCGGCTCGCAGCCGCTTTGAACACCCCGTGCCCAATCAACTGTGGCAGATGGATTTCAAGGGGGCGGTGCCCACCCTGGCGGGACCGGCGCACCCGTTGACGATTTTGGATGATCATTCCCGCTTTAACGTCGGGCTGCGGGTGTTGCCGAATCAACAAACGGCCACCGTGCAACAGGCCTTGATTGCGACGTTTCGGGGCTATGGGCTACCGGATCGGATCTTAGTGGATAATGGCAGTCCCTGGGGCAGCGATGCCGCGCATCAGGACACGCCCTTGACGGTCTGGCTCTGGCGGGTCGGCGTCGCGGTCACGCATAGCCGCCCGTATCATCCGCAAACGTTGGGCAAGGACGAACGCTTTCATGGCACCCTGACCCGGGAAGTGCTGCGGGACGTGCAATGGCGCGATCCGGCCCATGTGCAGACGGTCTTAGACCGCTGGCGCACGGTCTATAATCAGGAGCGCCCCCATGAGGCCTTGGGGTTGGCGGTCCCGGCCAGTCGCTATCAGCCAAGTCTGCGGAGTTATCCGGAAAGCTTGCCGCCGATCGAGTATGACACGGGGACCTTCGTGCGGAAGGTGCAACACAAAGGGGAGTTTTCGTTTCAGGGGCGGGTGTATAAGCTCAGCAAAGCCTTTCGGGGCTACCCCGTGGGAGTGCGGCCGTTAGCCGTGGACGGCCAGTATGAAGTGCTCTTTTGTCAGCATCGGCTCACGACCATTGATGTCCGATTGGCGCCGTCCCCGAGGGCCCCGGGATGAGCAAAAGTGTTACCCATGTATCCGGTACATCTGTCACCCTTGACTCCGGTCTGAACACTTATCAGGGGGGCGAGGACCTCGGCCGTCCCCCTGATAAGGGGGTGTATAGACCGGGGACATGGTTGACACCTGTTCGGGGACATGGTTGACACTTTAAACTGCATGGCTTCACCCCTATGACAGGAGGACCGCCATGCCTTGGAAAGAGGTGTCAACCATGTCTCAACGCCACGAATTCATGCTCTTAGCCCAGCAGCCGGGGACATCCCTGCGGGCGCTCTGTCGCCGGTTCGAGATCAGCCCCCCGACCGCCTATAAATGGCTGGCCCGCTACGCCACTGCCGGCGTGGCGGGCCTCGCGGATCGGTCCCGCCGCCCGCACCAGACGCCGCACCGCACGGCGCCCGATCTCGAAGCGGCGGTCGTGACCTTGCGCACCCAGCATCCTACCTGGGGGGGCCGCAAACTGCACGCCCGCCTGCGCGCGCTCGGGTATCAGCCGGTCCCGGCGCCCAGTACCATCACGGCGATTCTGCGCCGCACCAGCGGCCTCCCCGCCACCGCGCCCCCCCGGGCCTGGCAGCGTTTTGCGCACACCACGCCCAATGCCTTATGGCAAATGGATTTCAAAGGCCATTTCGCCCTGGCCACCGGCCGGTGCCATCCTCTGACCGTGCTGGACGACTGCTCCCGCTTCGCCCTCTGCCTGCACGCCTGTCCCAATGAACAGGGTCGCACCGTCCAAACCCACTTGACGCAGACCTTCCGCCGCTATGGCTTGCCCGCCCGCCTGTTGATGGATAATGGCCCGCCTTGGGGCGTGCCGCTCACCCTCAGCCCCTTCACGGCCCTGACCGTCTGGCTTATGCGCTTGGGCATTACCCTCACGCATGCCCGGCCGGCCCACCCCCAAACCCTGGGCAAAGACGAACGCTTCCATCGCACCCTCAAGGCCGAATTACTCCACCAGCGTACCTTTCGCGATCTGCCCCACTGCCAACAGCACTTTGACCGCTGGCGCGACCACTATAACTTGGACCGCCCGCATGACGCGTTAGCCCTCGCGGTTCCGGCGATGCGCTATACCCCCAGTCCCCGCCCGTTTCCCGAGGCCCTCCCGCCCATTGACTATGGCCCGGACGCGCACGTCCGGCGCGTGCAAGACAAAGGCGTCATCTCGTTTCGCGGGCGCGCCTTCCACGTGACCAAAGCCTTGCGCGGCTACCCCGTCGCCCTGCGGCCGACCACCCAAGAGGGTCGGTGGCGGATCTATTTTTGTCATCAATATATCCGCGAACTTGATTTGCATGCCCCCTCCGAATAACTCACAATGTGTCAACCATGTCTCCGAACACCCGTTAATGATGTCCCCGGTCTATACAGGGGGATTGAGGGGGTTGTCTTCCAAAGGCGGGGCAGTGGGGCACAACAGGAAGCGGGAAACGTGTCAACGAATCAGTGAACACATACAGGGACGACAAGAAGTGGTCATTCAAGGCCGGGACGTGTTACAAGGAGGCTTTCAGGAGTTCCTGTCACGATGAGGAGGAGTGTATGGCGTGGATATATGTGCTTGTGGCCGGGGTTTTTGAGATTGTCTGGATCACCGGCATCAAATATGCGGACGGGTTTACGCGATTGTGGCCGAGTGTGGGAACAGTGGTGGCGATGAGCGTGAGCATGGTGTGTCTGTCGTTGGCCGTACGTGCCATTCCGATCGGGACGGCGTATGCCGTCTGGACCGGGATTGGCGCGGCGGGCGCGGCGATCGTGGGCATGATCCTGTTCAATGAGTCGCGCGACGTTGGGCGTCTGTTGTTTATCGGGTTGATTGTGTCGGGCGTTGTGGGGTTGAAACTGTCTTCGTCCGGTTAGTCAGACGTGGATACAGAACGCACAAAGATAATCTTAACCCCTTCACACCTTTTTTACACAGGGGCTGTTCCCGTTTTTACTCCTCGACTGCCGTCTAACCTTCGGTTTAGGATAGAGACGTAGGCGATCTTCATTGGCCGCTACGGAAGAGAGTGAATCGTGAAAGCAAAACGGATTGCCCCAGTCTTCGTTCTTTCCACCGGCCGCTGCGGATCGACGATGATATCGGACGCCGTGAATCGGCATCAGAAGATCCTGAGTTTGTCAGAGTTTTTCTCGTTCACCGGTTTGGAGGCGTTATCCAGAAAACGCCTCGACGGCAAGGCCATGTGGAAGCTGTGCAGTCAGCAGCAGCCAAGGCTTCAATCGATGCTGAACCACGACAAAAGGATCAGTGAGATCATCTATCCTTTCGACGCGCCCCAGGCACGATTCTCGCACCGAGACGTACCGCCCATTTCAGTCACCACGCTGCCGCACCTGACTCAGGATTTCGACGGTCTGTACGACGAGTTGGAACCCGTCATTCGGGCGCGGTCCACAGGGAACGTGGCAGATCAGTATCGTTTCCTATTCGAATGGCTGTGCGACCGCTTGGGCCGGGACGTCTGGATTGAACGGTCGGGCGGCTCTCTGATGTTCGGATACAACGTGATACAGCATTTTCCCGATGCGCGCGTGGTCCACCTCTATCGTGATGGACGGGACACGGCCATGTCAATGAGTCAACATCACGCCTTCAAGATGCTGCTTGCCACCGTGCGTCAATTGCGGCGTTGGGGCATAGACCTGCTCAATGGCGATTCCATCGACATCAATGCTCCACCCGCTTACTCGATCGTCTTCCGATTCGCCCTGTCTCTTGTTTCCCGGTTTTCCAATTTTGATAAAATGATCGATCAGGAGTTCGACCTTGAGGCATACGGAGATCTGTGGAGCCGAATGATTCTATTCGGACGGGCGTATCTGTCGGCCCTGCCAGCCGACCGATTTCTGGCATTGCGTTACGAGGACGTGCTGGACCGTCCCCATGAGAAATTGAGGGAATTGATCGAATTCATCGATCCAAGTCTGTTGGACGAAGCCTGGCTGGATGAAGCCGTCTCGATTCCTCGTCCGAATCCGTCTCAATACCTGTCCCTCCCGGCAGAGATGCAATCGAGGCTCACCCAAGCTTGTGCCCCGGGATTGGACGCATTGGGCTACGCAACGTAGAACGTTGCACACGGATTCGTCAATCATGAAGGAAGAGCATGCTGACGTTGTCCGAAGAAATAATATTGCTTTCGTTTAATGAAAAACTCGGCCAAGCGGTCTCTGTTTCAGGCTGGTCCCTGTCGTGTGCGATGGCCGGCGCCACCCTCATGGACTTGGCCCTGGCAAACCGGATCGATACGGATATCGAACGCCTCATATTGGTGGATTCGACCCCATTAAATGATGACATACTCGATCCCGTGCTCGCCGAGATCGTCCAAACCAACGAAACACGCGATTGTCGCTTCTGGATAGAGCACCTCGCCGCGCAGGGCAAAAAGATTCGCGAAAAGGCACTCTCTCGCCTCGTGGCGTGCGGCATCCTCGAAGCCGAAGAAGACGGGTTCTCGTTCGTACCCGGCGTGTCTCAGGCTCGTCGTTATCCGATGTTCGATGCACGAGCGCGAGAGGAAGTTCGGTTGCGGGTGATGCGCGTGCTGTTCGACAACGATATCCCCGAACCGCACGACATCATGATTATTTCGCTGGCGAATGCATGTGGCATTTTCGAGCACCTGCTCTCCTCTGACGAATTTGAGTTGATCAAAAGCCGGCTTGCCACGGTCGTCCGGCTCGAATTGATTAGCCGATCGGTCGTGGAGGTCGTGCGGCAAGGTGAGCCTGCTTCGAAACGCGTCGTCCCCAGCCGCGAGATACCCATGGTTTCTCCACTGCCGCTCACCACCCGCCTGTTGAACCTGTACAGGGATTGGTTGGTGGAACAGCATTTGAACCTGGGCCCCATTTTCAAGGCCAAAATCGGCAAGAAAGACGTCGTCATCATGGCCGGGCCGGAATCCAATATGTTCTTTACCAAACACGATAGAACGCATTTCCGCTCCCGTGAGTTCTGGTTGGGGGTCGATGATCAATTAGGGGCGTCGCGCTCGACACTGAGTATGGTGGGTGAAGATCATTTTCGCCTGCGCCGGGTAAAAAAATACGGGTACTCGTGTCCCATGGGCGAAATCAGGATTCCCGACATCGTCGACGTCGTCCGAAGTGAAATCGCCTCGTGGCCGATAGACAAACCGATGTCCGGTACGACGACGTGCAAACGAATCATCTACAATTTAACGGCCCGCGTCATCGCGGGCATTTCCGCACCGGAGTATTTTGACGATCTCAGTTTTTGGTTGGACGAGACGATGAAATATGCGGTGCTCAAAAAAAATACCTGGTATTCCAGGCGAAGACTGAACAGTCCGCGCTATGACTTGGCCAGCCAGCGGTTGAATGAGTTGGCCGAGAAGATCGCCGCGGCGCACGATCCGGACAAACGCGGTGACCGCCCGCGGGATATCATCGACGATCTTCTCGCCACGCATCGCTCCGACCCGCTGTTTCTTTCCGAGGCGGATTTAAAGACGGCCATTCTCGAGCCGATGTGGATTCCCATGGATACCACGGGCCACGTCACTTCGTTTTTGCTCTACGTTCTGCTGAAGCATCACGACTTGCAGCAACGGGCCAGGACCGAAGCCGACGAGCTTTTTGCTCAAGGCCCGCCGACCGCTCAGGGGATCCACCAGCTCGACGTCACGCATCGCATCGTGCTGGAGACGATGCGCATGTATCTGCCGATTGCCGCGCACAATCGCACGGTGACCAACTCCTTTGAATTTGCCGGCTACAGGATTCCCGCAGGCACCAACGTCGTGATCGCGGGCGGCATTTCCCATTTCCTGCCGAAATATTATCCCGATCCGAAAACGTTCGACATCGACCGGTTCGCGCCGCCGCGCAACGAACACAAGCAGCCCGGGGCCTATTGTCCGTTCGGGCTGGGAACACACCGGTGCCTGGGGGCCGCGTTGGCCGAATTTCTGATGATGACGACCATGGCGACCATCCTTCACGACGTGGAAGTGGTGCTCGATCCTCCCAATTACACGTTGACCCGTTGGAAGATCGACTCCTCGACCGCCCCCCGTCCCGACAAATCGTTCAGGTTTCGTCTGGTACGCAAGCGTTCAAACGGCGGCCTTTCATGCAACTTCCCTTTGCCGCGCTGACCGGACAGAAACCAGTATTCGTGAGCCGTTAAATCGAGAATTGGAACACGGGTTGGTTGCCGATGGTTTCGGCAAGGAGGCCTTGTTGTTTCAGCGCGGCGAGTACGTCATGCGCCGTGCGGGTAAAGTCTTCGGGTCCGGTAAAGGAGAGATCAGCCTCGATGGAGGGGGGCGACGTCTCCTGGCTCATGTAGATCGTGAGGACCGGCGCGGGATGCACCAGCGTGCGGATCGCTTCGACGACCTGATCCGCCGGCAGGCCTGTCCTGAGCCCAGTCGAAGGGGTGAAGGAGTTCGTGGTTGAGATCAGCAGGACGCCGGTATCGATGAGCAGCCGTGCCACTTCGCCGTAGCGACGGATCATTTCCCGGGCATCGCCTTCCTGCAGGTCGGCATCGAGCCCGCGGCGCAGGTTTTCCGGATCCAGCATGTACACGTGCCGGCCTTCGGCCACGAGCATGGATTCCATTTTTTTGGCCAGGAAGGTTTTGCCCGTGGTATCAGGGCCGATGAGCAGGACCAGGGCCGCACGGTGGCCGTAGTGCTTGGCGCGGTCCGCCAACGTGACGTCACCCGTGACCCAAGCGAAATCCCGTTGGCGGGCTTCAATCCGCAAGGTCTCTTCACGGTCCGGCACCATCTCGGTGATGATGCCCCCCCCGGACACGTCGTACTCATCGACCAGGACAAAGCGGCCCGTGGTTTCGAAGTCGGCGTACAGGTCGAAGGCGAGCGGGGCCTTGGCTTGGATGGTCACGTCCGCCACCTCGTTGCGCTTCACGACCGCGTGGGTCTGTTGCCGATCCAACGAGAGGTTGTCGGCGTCCACGATGCGGTGAATCGCCGCCACGCGGCATTCGACTTCGTGCGTGGCCAACCGGACCAGGTAGAGTTTGTCCATTTCCAGGGGCCGGCGCCCGAGCCAGAACAGGTTGGCGCGAAAGGTCGTGGAGACAAGCGGCAGGGAAGATTCGTGACTGAGGACCTCCCCGCGTTCGACAAAAATCTGTTCGTCCAGGGTAATCCCCACGGATTGCCCGGCTTGCGCTTGCGTGGGCGGCGGTTCGACGTTGAACGCTTCGAGCGTTTGCACGACCGCGCTTTTGTTGGACGGCGAAAAGATGACCTGGTCGCCCACTTTGAGGCGTCCGGACGTGATGCGTCCCGTGAGGACCCGGCGGGCATCGAATTTGTAGACGTCCTGCAGCGGAAACCGCAGGGCTTGTTCGGCTTGTTCGGATTCCGAGGAGAATTGCGCCAGCGATTCCAGGACCGTGGGGCCGGTGTGCCAGGCCATCTGAGGGCTGGGCGTGGCGATGTTGTCCCCACGTTTGGCACTGGCCGGGATGACGAACTGGGGCGTCACGTCGAGTTGAGACAGGAACGCGCGATACTCTTTTTCAATGAGTGCAAACGTCTCCTGCCGGTAGTCCACGAGGTCCATTTTGTTCACGACCACGGTCACCTGTTTCACGCCCAGCATCGAGAGCAGCAGGCCGTGCCGTTTGGATTGATCCCTGACCCCTTCCAACGCATCGATCAACAGCAAGGCGGCTTCGGCCCGTGCCGCGCCGGAGACCATGTTCTTCAGGAATTCCTTGTGTCCGGGCGCGTCGATGATGATGTATTGACGGCCCGCCCACTGGAAGAAGGTGCGGGCGGTATCGATCGTCACGCCCTGCTGCTGCTCTTCCAGGAAGGCGTCGAACAGGAAAGCGTATTCAAACTCTTTGCCCTGCTGTTTGCAGATGGCCTGGATTTTTTCGATCTTGCCTTCCGGCAGGGTGCCCGTATCCGCATAGAGGCGCCCCAGCAACGTCGATTTGCCGTGGTCCACGCTGCCGACGATGACGATGTTCATGCGGTCGCGGATATCGACGGCCGCCGAGGTTTCGGTCTTACATGTAGCCATCTTTTCGGAGTAACTCCATGCCCCGGCCTTCGTCCTGCGCGCGACCGGCGCGTTCGGCCACTTTCGTGGCGCGCAGTTCTTCGATGATTTCATCGACCGTGGATGCGGTGGACTTGATGGGGAAGGTACAGGGCGCGCACCCCAGGCTCCGGTATCGCGTGCCGTCGCCCCTGTTGAGGTACAGGTCCATAAAGGGGATGTTTTCGAGCTTGATGTATTCCCAGATGTTGATTTCCGTCCAGTCCAGCAGGGGATGAATCCTGATGTGGGTGTTCGGCGGAAACGAGGTCTTGAATTGATCCCACAGTTCCGGGGGCTGGTCTCGAAAATCCCAATCGTTGTTTTTGTCTCGTGGGGAAAAATACCGTTCTTTGGCGCGCGTACTTTCTTCATCCGCGCGGACGCCCAGGATGATGCCCGTGTACCCTTTTTCTTCCAGCAACAGTTTGAGCCCGTTGGTTTTGAGCGCGGTGCAGCATTCGACCCGGCCCCGCTCATGGTTCATCCCTTCGGCCAGGGCTTTCTTGTTCTGCCCGACCACCAGGTTGAGGCGCCATTCGCGTGCCAGTCGATCCCGGTACTCGATCATGGAAGGAATCTTGTAACTGGTATCCACGTGCAGGAGCGGAAACGGGACGTGCCCGAAGAAGGCCTTGCGGGCCAACCATAAGAGCACCGTGGAGTCCTTCCCCATGGACCAGAGCATGCCCAGGTTGTCGAAGTGTTTATAGGCCTCGCGAAAAATATAGACGCTTTGGTCTTCCAGTTGCCGAAGATGTTTCATGCGTGCACGACCTTCTGCTGACTGACTCCCTCTCCCCCGGAGGGAGAGGGTTGGGGTGCCGGGGGTGCAGCGAGGTCCGCCAGTTTTTTCGCGGCCGCCCCGGATTCCAGGGCTTTTTGTGCCAGGGGCACGCCTTCGGCGATGGAGTGGGCCTGCCCCGCGGCATAGAGCAACATGGCGGCGTTGTAGAGAATCCAATCGCGGAATCGTGCTTGCCCTGAACCTGGAAGGATTTGAGTGGTCAAGACCTGCCGGATCAGGGCCGCTTCCCGTGTCGGGAGTTCTCTTGAAGTCGCTTGCCCTGAGCCTTGAAGGGTCTGTCCTGAGCCCTGTCGAAGGGCCTCGGAAGGAATGGCCATGTGTTGGAAGGAGCCCAGGGGAAGCTGCACGTCCGTGGGTTTGAGGGTAAAGGGGGTCACGCGGTTGTTACGCAGTTCGCGCATCGCCGTTGCGGTCGCAATCGACAGTTCGGGAAATCCTTCCATCCCCTGAAAGACCAGGAGCCGCTGTCCGCCCAGCATGTTCACGGCTTCCGGCATCTTTTCGAGATACGGCGGATGGGCCACGCCCACCACCTGCAAGTGCGCTCGCGCGGGGTTGAGCAACCGGGCGACCTGATGGAACAGGTTTTGGGCTCCCAGTTGTTCGCGCAACGCCAGTAACTTTGCCAGGGGGGGGTGATACAACGCGATGTCCAGATACGCGAATCCGTTCCGTTGCAGGCTTGCAAGCAGGTCTTGCCCTTGCAACGAGGCGGGGACGCCCAGTTGCTCCAATATCCGGGGAAGGTCGGAGGACACCGTGGGATTGTCCATGCCGTGAAACAGGATGGTGGCCCCGGCGGCTGCGGCGACGATGGCTGCGGGGAGGCACACGTGCTGCGTATTGTGTTTTTCGGCATACATCGGCACGTCGACCACGTTGAGGCCGGCCGGAACGCTGATGGGAGGAACGTAGCTGCGCGTGGCCGCGGTGAACGAGGCCAGTTCCGTCACGCCTTCCAGCTTGATCCGCATGGCCATCAAAAAGGCTCCGGCCTGATAGGGAGTCGCGTTGCCTTCGATCAGATCCTGGGCGGCCTGTTTGGCTTCTCCCCACGAGAGGTCTTTCGCCCCCCGTTGTCCCTTTCCGATTTTGGTGATGAGTTGGTGCATCAGCAATTTCTACGCCCGATAAAACTCACGGTTGAATTTCAATGGTGTCGCTTGCCAAAAGGTGCTTCTTCAGAGGGATGGTTACTGGTGCAGTCCACATTCGGTTTTTTCAAAAGTCTGCCATCGCCCTGACCGCGGATCTTCGCCCGGCTGAACCGGTGACGTGCAGTGGGTGCATCCGATGCTGGGATAGTCCTGGTCATGAAGCGCATTGTACGGCACGTCATGCGTCCTGATGTAGGCCCACACCTGATCGTTGGTCCAGGCCGCCAGGGGATTGAACTTGACGAGATCGAACTTGGCGTCCCATTCAACCAGCCCAGCGGTGGCGCGCGTGGGCGATTGGTCGCGACGAATGCCGGTCACCCATGCGGAGTAGTTCTTCAAAGTTTTGGTCAACGGCTCGACTTTCCGGATTCGGCAGCATTCATCAGGTTGCCGGACCCATAACAGGTCTCCGAATTCTTTCGCCTGCTCCGTGGGTGTGAGCGCCGGCGCGACGCGAATCACCTGCTCGGGAGAAACCTTGTACCGGTCGATCAGACGGTCACGCACGGCGCAGGTTTCCGGAAAGAGGAAATCCGTGTCCAGATAAAACAGCGAGGCTTGAGGGTTGAGGCGATGCATCATGTCCCAGAGCACCATGTCCTCCGCACCAAAGCTGCACGCCAACACGACCCTGGGAAAGAACCGTTCCAAGGCATAAGCCAGGATCTCTTGCGGCGATTGGCCTGCAAAGCGTTGGTTCAGTTCCTGAATCGCTTCTACTGAAAGATTCGTTTGCACGGTTTCCGTCACGGATGACTCCTAACGCGGACAACCACGGGGGGTTGTCCCTACGTAACAACGGACAACCACAGGGGATGTCCGCACATCCTTGTCGTTGTAGGGGACGGCCCCCGTGCCGTCCCGAATGAACCGCAGGCCATCCCTGGCGGACAGCCACGGGGGGCTGTCCCTACATTGTCCTGTCCAATCCGGATTATATGCCTAATCATGCCCATGACATCCGCATGTCATTGTAGGGGACGGCCCCCGTGCCGTCCCGAATGAATTACATTTCCACCTTCTCGACTAACACCTTGAAATGTTGCTCATCGGCTTCCAAGGGATCCTCGCCGAGGACCTTGTGGCCATCATTGCGCAGACTCATGGGCACGTTCTTAATGGGCTCTCCGGCATCCAGCCAGACTTCCAATCGTTCACCCTCGTCCATCATTTCCAATTTCAACTTGGTTTTGACGTAATTCAGCGGGCACATGACCCCTCGAAGATCCAGCACGGTCACATCCTGAACGGGTTCGCTTGAGGCCGCGGCCGGTTCGTTTTGAGCCGGGGCCTGCGCCATTTCCGCCGCGGCCGGGCTTTCTTCGGCGAGTCCGAGCTTGAGATCCTCGCCGACGGCTTCGGTCAATTTCCGGCAATGTTCCACAAACCCTTTGGCGAAGGCCATTTTTTGATTGGTGAATTCAGCGGAATTGTCCTTGGTGCCCAAGTCGCTGACGGTCCGGGCCAACCCCCGATACGTTTGCGGAATGAGCCCATTCTGCCGGTCGGCGAACTGATCGAATTCCGCCAGCGTGTCGGCATCGGTGTTCGGATCAATGCCCTCGGTCACGAGCAGGGCCTTGGCTCCGGCCACCACGGCGCGATAGGACTTGTTGATGGCCATGGCATATTGATGTTTCTCGGCCAGGATGCGGGCTTGATACAGTTCCTGCTCGGCCTCCAGGATCCGGTTGTCGATCATCTCGATGGCGCCGCCGGCGCATTCACCCGGGCCGAGGTCTTCAAGCGAGAATTCCTCTTCCGCTTCCCAGTCGAAGTAGTACGAGGGATCTTCGGTATAGGACGGCAGAATGGAATGCCCGATCAGTTCTTCCTTGAGCGCGGTCTTGCCCGCCCGTTTCAGAAAGGTGTGCAGGCTTTCGCCCTCCTGGCGGTCGCGTCGATACACGTCGAGCAGGTGCGAGACCGCGGCAGGCACGTTCTTGGCCGGAAGTTTGATCGTCATGTGTCCGACTTCCGCGGTCCCGTTGATCCGCCCTCCAAGATGAAGCTCATACACCGGGGCAATGTGGTCTCCGATACGTTTGCCCACCCCGTGCAGCCCGATGGTCGAGATGTGATGTTGGGCGCACGAATTATGACAGCCGCTGATATGGATCGTGGTCCCTTTCAGGTCCTCGGGGACTTGGCCGGGCGGAAAGACTTCGGCCAGGGCGCGGGCGACGCCCTTGGATGAGGTGATGCCTAGGCCGCAGGTATCGGTCCCCGGGCAGGCCACGATGTCCTCGGTTTTGTTCGCGCCGGGTTGTGCCAGCCCGTGGGCGGCCAATTCCTCGTGAAAGGCCTCAAGCTGTTCATCGGCCACCCAGCGAATAATCAGGTTCTGCCCGATCGTGGTGCGCACGTTGCCGTTGGAATAGCGTTCGGCCAGATCAGCCACGACCAGCATTTGCCCGGCAGTGATGTCGCCCGTCGGCAGCCTGAGGACGGCAGCGGAAAATCCGTCCTGCCGTTGTTTCATCACATTGGTACGTCGCCAGGTCGCAAATGCAGAAGCCGGAGCCTCGTCAGGGTGGCCGCCATTGCCGTTGCCCCCATTCTTGGCCGGCATGATGAGGGGAGCCGGGTCGGTATGCGGGAGGAGTTTCATCGGCGGATGCGCGGGCTTGGCACCGAACATTTCTTCATAGGCTGCTTCCCACCGGCGACGGAATTCGTCAAACCCCAGTTTTTCGATCACGAACTTCATGCGGGCCTTGCTGCGGTTCTTGCGATTGCCGAGATTGTCGAAGACCTTGATAACGGCTTCGATGGACGGAATCAGGTCATCCATGGGCACAAATTCCCGGAGCAGGTGCGCGATACGCGGGGCCGCGCCCAATCCGCCTCCGACCACCATGCGAAATCCGATCGTGCCGTCTTCGGCCTTCTTCGCCAGCAAGCCGACGTCGTGGATGGGGGTCAAGGCGCAATCATGATTGCAGCCGGAAAACGCGATCTTGAATTTTCGCGGCAGGCTCTGGTTGAGCGGGTTGCGCAACAGGTGTCGCGCCACGGTGTTCGCGTAGGGGGTCACGTCAAAGACTTCGCCCTGGCAGACGCCGGCCAGGTGGCAGGCCGTGACGTTGCGGACGGTGTTGGCGCAGGCTTCACGAGTGGTGAGTCCCACTTCCTCCAGTTTGCGCATGACCGTGCTGATCTGCGGCAAAGGCACGAAGTGCAATTGAATGTCCTGCCGGGTCGTGACGTGGCCGACGCCCGTGGCGTAAGTCTCGGCGAGTTCGGCGACGCGGCGTACCTGGTTGGCGGTCATCCCGCCAAAGGGAATTTTAATGCGCACCATTTGCACGTCCGCCTGCCGTTGGCCGTAGATGCCATATTGCAACCGGAACGGCTTGAAGAGATCCAAAGTGACGTCACCGGCCTGTAACCGTTTGACCTCATCTTCAAACGTTTCGATTTCCTCTTGAATCTCTTGAGGGATGGGGATGGTCTGAATCTCAGGAAACGTGGTGGAACGGCCCGTGCTCATGATGTGCCTCCGGATGAAATGGGGGATAGGCTCTCAATACCATTAAATGTGATACATCGGTGCTCGTTGTTGTTCAAGCTCCGTATACTGTTCGATCAGGGATTGCAGCGTGACCGAACTCAAAATTTCCCGCTCGGCCTGGTACACGCGATCCCAGAGCCGCGATAACAAAGCCTCGCGGTGGGGAGGCCGCAAGGCCCGCCCATTCGTTCCGGCCTCCCGGGTCTCCGGCTCTGTTTGACCATTCATCGTTTCGACAATGGCAGCCAATGAAACCTCGGCTGGGGGTTGTCTCAGCACGTATCCTCCTTGTGGCCCCCTGATGCTGTCAACGATACCGCCCTGCTTCAAGGCGTGCAGCACCTGCTCGATAAACCGCGGAGGGATGGTCTGCCGGCGGGCAATCGTCCTGGCCTGAACCGGCCCCTCTCCATATCGCAACGCGAGATCCAGCGTCGCAAAAATCGCATACGTCACTTTCAGCGGAACTTTCAACATCTCAATTCATACATTTCCGATAGGAATTGTAGAATTATAGAAATTCACCCATGCCGTGTCAATACCACGTTGGGGTCTACCCGCCGCCGTCCTCTCAGTGGTCATGCCGAGCGAAGCAAGGAATTTGCTTATCTCTCTCTGTCATCCTTGTATGTGTTCAGTAATTCGTTGACAGAATGGTCCGCCTAAGCAGGGACGACCTTGTTCTTTTCCTCCCCTTTGTAAGGGGAGGATAGGTGGGGTAGAGTCGCATGCTTCGGGTGCATTGGCACCAAGCCCCTTCCATGGCCTGCTCACTTCGGGTCCGGCTCTACCTCCCCTTCGCCCCTCCTTACAAAGGAGGGGAAGGAACAGGCAAAACGTGTCAACGAATGACTGAACACATACAAGATGACAGTAGTTCGGATTCGCGTAGCGTCATCCGGCAATCCCGGATGTTCCGTCCTCTCTGATCATTCATTTCCCGACGGTCACGCAGGGCCTGATCTTCGCCAACGTTTTCTTCCCGATGCCCGGAATCTTCAACAGGTCGTCAACGGATTGATAGGGCCTGCCGGCGACGATTTTGGCTGCGTTCACCGGGCCAATGCGGGGGAGTTGTTGGAGCCGGTCGGTCGATGCGGTGTTCAGGTCGAGGGGGGTGTCACAGGAGGTTTGTTTTGTTTTCAACTTCTCCCTGAAGTCCCTCCGTTCCTGGTCTTTTTCCCGCTGGCGTTTGTGCATCTCGGAGAGGAGCTGCGGGTCGGTTTCTCCCCATATCCCGGCGCGGTTCAACATGGCGACCGAGCGCATGTCCTGGAGTTCCTCGATCACGGTCTCACTTGGCGTGCCTTGCGAATCCGGACGGGTTTTGCCGTGTATCCTGGCCAATCCCTGCTCCACGAGGAGATGCCCGAGGTCGCGGCCGTCGTGGGTTTCGATAAAGGCGTAGTAACGTCCCGTGGCCGAACGTCCGGGGGCAAAGGCGTACCCGGTATGAATGGTAAATGGCCGGGACAAGACCCGCTTGACGTACTCGGTGGCCTGTTTGCCGAAACGCACGACGGCCCCGGGGGCTGCGAGGCCGAAATGGTATTGTTGTTCGCGGATTCGTTCCAATTCGGCGTCGGTACCTGCGCCGGTTTCCAAGCAATCCACGTAATAAAGCCGCAGGTACAGTTCCTTGCCCGCGGCCTTGACCTTGAAACTGTCCCCGTCGTTCAGGCCGGCCTCGATCAGCGTGGCGTTTTTGATGGTCTCAAGCTCGGCAGCCTGAAGGGCCGTTGCCAGACAGCATGAGAAGAACAAGGTGAATAACAGGCAGTGCTTCATCACGGTGGTGTCGTCGCCATGAACAAGGTCGTCGATCCTTCAAAACCATCACTCCGTTTTATTTACGGTGAATGAAGCCATAAACGGTAGTGCATCTTTTCCATCCCTGCAACCTCTCAAGAGGGAGACCGGCGGTCGCAAAATCATGGCGACCGGTTGCAACATGGACAAGACAAAGACCGGTTCGTCCTCGATTATTACCGTATGTGTTGACAATTCCGTTCTTGTCCTCCCGTCATCCCTGTATGTGTTCACTAATTCGTTGACAGAAGCAGGGCCCTGCCCGTAGGGGACACCCCCCTGTGCCGTCCCGAATGAACCACATGGCCTCCCCTGACGGACAACCACGGGGGGTTGTCCCTACATCATTGTCGTTGTAGGGGACGGCCCCTGTGCCGTCCCGCAGGATGGCTTACCCGTGCAACGCGCGAACGGCGTGTTCCGGGTCGGCGTCCAGGATTCTCAACAGGGTCTTGGCGGGACCGGATGGGTGCCGGCGTCCTTGCTCCCAGTTTTCCAGTGTTCGCTTGCTGACACCGATCAACATGGCAAAGCGGTTCTGGCTCAGGCCAACTTTTTGACGGATCAACCTGACTTCCGGTTCCGGGAACTTCGTGACTCTGGCAGCGGCTTTTTTACCTTGGACAATGTCGTCCATTTCCTGCACGCTGGCCAGTAATTCGTTGAACAGTTCATTTTTCATCTGACCACCTCTCGACTATCGATTTCAAAGCTTTCTTTTGCTCTGCCGTCAAGTCCTCTTGCTGACTTTTCGGGTACACGTACAGCATGTACAGTTGTTCGTCTTCCGTCATCCAGTAGTAAATCACCCTGACACCCCCGCTTTTACCATGGCCTTCCTGCTTCCAGCGAACTTTTCTCAGCCCTCCAGTGCCTTGAACGATGTCGCCCATACCTGGGCGATTCACCAAGGTTTCTTGAAGTGCTCTGTATTCATCATCGCTTATCAGTTCTTTGATGCGCCGGGTAAAAATGCGGGTTTCAATAATGACCATAACTGCCAATTACACGCCAATGGCGTATATTGTCAAATTCAGTCTGCTTGGAGAATCGTTAGGAGGTGAACAACAGGCAGTGCTTCATCACGGTGGTGTCGAGTTCCCATGCCGCTGGATCAACGCGTGCAACACGTTGCCCGTTCGGGTGGACAACGTCTTTTTGCCGGCTTCTTCGCGCAGGAAGGCTCGCACGTCGTCGAACGTATCGAGATCACGTTCGGGATCCAGCAACCCGACAACCAGCCCAGCCCGGTTGGCGCGGACCCGGCTTTGAGCGAGCACCTCGCCGGTTGACCAGGGAATATCAGCGAAGAGCGCGGGTACGGGGTGTTTGGCTCCTACCAAATAATAGCCGCCGTCTTCCGTAGGCCCCCACACCACGTCCGTGGTCTGCAAGAGTGCTTTCGCGCGCTCATAGTGCCGGGCGGCAACATTCGGAATGTCCGTGCCGACCAGCAGGGCGTAGGCGTATCCGCGCGCAAACGCGGCAGTGAGCGCATGATCCATGCGCCGTCCGAGGTCTGCACCCACCTGGTCACACAAACGGATACGATGCCGGGCCGCCAGTGTTTGAAAAAACGGGTGGTCCATACCGGGTGAGCAGGCCAGGAATATATCGACCCCTCGTAGCGACCGGGTACGTTCCACGGCATCCATGACCAGACTCCCGTGCAGGCTCGCTGCCTCATCGGGTGCCAGGGGCGGGCACATGCGCGTCTTCACTTCGCCGGGCACCGGCGCCTTGGCAAAAATAATAATCGCGCCCTTCGACAAACCCAGGGCAGGCACAGGACGTCGTCCTGCGGCGGGTCCCGAAGACGGACCGCTGCTCCGTTTGCGGCGGTCCCGATGCGATGGGGCGGCGTTACCGGATCGTGCCATACCAATGCTGCAACATTCTGGGCGGGACGCCCATCCAGTACAAAAAGCGGAGGAGCCACATCTGCAAAATGGTGCGGATGGTCCCTTGTCGCTGCCATCGCCGGAACGACGTAGTCACCGTGGTGCGTAAAGCTGCAAAGGATCCCATGCGTTTGAGTCGCTGCGTCAATTCGATATCTTCCATCAGAGGCAGGTCGGCAAACCCGCCCAGGTCGTCGAATGCGGAACGACGGACGAACAACGCCTGATCCCCCGTGGCGATGCCCGACCATCGTGAGCGCCAATTGATCAGACGACTGATCAACCACGCCCACCCGCGATCGTCCTCGAACCGGACGTCGAAACGGCCTCCCACGTACTTGGGATTCTCCAGGACGCGCTCGATCTCAGTGCGCGTCTCCGGCGGCAGGAGCGTGTCGGCATGCAGGAACAACAGTACGTCGGAATGCGTGGCCCGGGCACCGGCGTTCATTTGTGACGCGCGTCCCTGCTCCGCGACCATCACCTTCGCGGGGTGCAGGCTGAGCCCCGGCAACTGACCCTGCGCAATGGACACCGTCTGGTCCCTGCTCCCGCCGTCCACGAGCACGACTTCATCGAAACGCAACTGTCGCAACGAAAGCAGCGTCCGCGACAACACGCGTTCCTCGTTCAAAGTGGGAATCACGACGGCGATTGAGGAGGTCATGTACCGGAAGGGAGAAGGTGTTGTATGTCCCAAGCCGCTACGATGGTTTGGAGGGTTTCATCGGGTTCTGGAACATGAAGTAGACCACCATGGCGATGGTACCCCAGTAAATGACGTATTTGTGCCAGAAGAGCACTTCGCCGATGTTGATGAAGGCGACGATGCAAAAGAGGGAAAAGGCGATGACCGCATACCGGACAAGGGGGATCCTGACGGACGAATACGCCCACAGGGCCAGGCCTGCAAAATACAGGATCATGGGAAAGATGGAAATCTCCGCACCGGTGCTGGCGGACATGAAGACCTGAATGAACCCGATGAAGACCATGGCGGAGCCCACCATCTTCATGGCCACTTTCATTTGCAGGGCTTCGTGCGCTTCCGGGTCCACGTCCGAATCCGCGCTGGGCGGGCCCACGGGGATTCCGGGCACCTGCCGCTTGGGGGGCTCAGGTGGCTCGGATGGCCCGGAAACGCGGGAAGGATCAGACTGTTTCGTCTCGGGTGTCATGCGCTACCACTTGAAATGTTTACTGAGCGTGAGTCCCTGTTGATGATAACTGGATCCGATGGAGGCCCCGTACAGGTGTTCCGGCAGGTCCAACATGTGCTCGTACACCACCTTGAAAAACGTCTGGCCGTCGTGAATCAAAAACGGCACGTCATGCGGCCTGACTTCCAGCACGACCTGAGTGCCTTTGCGCCGCCCATCTCCTGTGCCGAAGCCCGGGTCGAAGAAGCCGGCGTAGTGGGTCCGCAACTCACCAAAGGCCGCTTCGTAAGCCACCATCTCGGCTGCGTACCCCGCGGGCACGTTGATGCGCTCATGGGAAGCCAGGATATAAAACTCCTCGGGTTCGAGTAACAGCGTATTATTGGATTGCCGGTAAATGGGTTCCCAGAAATCGAGCGCCGAATAATGCCCGGTCTTGGACAGGTCCACCACGTGACTATTCTTCTTCGCCCGGTACCCCACGATTTCGCGGTCCGCGCCGGAACCTCGCAGGTCGATTCGCAAGAACAGGCCGTGATCCACCCGGACGTCCGGTGCGGCCAGTGGGCGGGAGTCCGCCGGATCGTCGTCATTGTGGTACAGCAGCTTGGCCGACCGGTGCAAAGCACGGAGGCGCGAATCCGAGACTACGGGCCGGCCGGTCAGGAGCCGGAGTTGGTTTAACGCCAAGCCGGTTTGTACGCGAATGGTAAACGACCGGGGCACGATCTCCAGGTAGAGAGGCCCCTGGTACCCCGCAGGGATTTCATCGAACCCCGCGTTCAGGTCCGTGATGAGCCGCGTGAAAATATCCAGGCGTCCCGTGGAACTTTTGGGGTTCGCTTTCCCACGAACGCCGGGGGGCAAGGCCACGCGTTCCAACAACGGCACCAGGTACACGTGTCCCTTTTCCAGGATGGCACCTTGGGTCAGGTCGATCTCATACATGACCAACTCGGATTGGTAGAGATCCAGCACGTTCAATCGCTCGCTGATCCCCGAGCGTTCAGGAAGAAAGCTGCTGATCAAGCGGTACGCTTTGGTGCCGAGCCGGAGGTCCACGCTGGCCGGTTGGACCTGGCCGTCGGTAACCGCGGGGTCAGCGTCGATCGCGCGGTCCCGAATCAAAGTCTTCAGGTGGGTGTCGGACAGAATCCCGTGCTTGCGCGTCTCGGCCATCGTTATTCGTCCATGGCGCCCAGGCTACAGAGTCCCTCGGAAGCGGAGGTGCCGACCATGGGTAGTTCTCGTAGGCGACCCGGATTTCCCTCTCCCTCTGGGAGGGGGCCAGGGTGAGGGGTGATTGGGTCGGGCTGCGGATAATGGTAGGTTTTGTTTTCGTAATTTTTCAGGACCGCGCCGTTCTCATCCAGGTTGAGCAGGTAGTCGGACGGCAACAGCGGAATTTTCCCGCCGCCGCCCGGGGCATCAATCACGAAATGCGGAACGGCCATGCCGCTGGTGTGCCCTTGCAACGCCTGGATGATGGACAAGCCCGTTTCCACGGTCGTGCGGAAATGGTTGGTGCCCTTGGTCAGGTCGGCCTGGTACAGATAATACGGCTTCACGCGGGCCAGCAGGAGTTCGTGCATGAGCCGCTTCATCACGGCCGGATCATCGTTCACCCCCTTCAGCAACACCGTTTGCGCACCCAGGGGCACGCCGGCGTCAGCCAGGCGCCCGCAGGCCGCTTTGACTTCCGGGGTGAGTTCATCGGGATGGTTGAAATGCAGGTTCATATAGATCGGATGATACGGTTTGACGATCTCGCACAACTCCGGGGTAATGCGCTGGGGCAGCGTGCCGGGCACGCGGGTGCCGAACCGGATGAGTTCGAGATGCGGAATGGTGCGGAGCGCCTTCAGAATGCGTTCGATCAGGTGATCCGGCAACAACAGGGGATCGCCGCCCGAGAGAATCACGTCACGGACTTCCGTGTGCTCGCGGAGATAGGCGATGGCCTGATCCTGTTCGCCCTTCTTTAAAAATCCGGGTTTGCCGACCAGCCGCTTGCGCGTACAGAACCGGCAGTAGATCGGACATTGATTCGTGACCATCAACAGCACGCGGTCCGGATAGCGATGGACCAGGTGCGGCACGGGACTGTCGGTGTCTTCTTCCAGGGGATCGTCGGGTGCGTCGAAGTCGTCCATCTCAACGGCATCCGGCACCACCTGTTTCCAGATCGCGTCGCCCTGCTCCTTGATCGTGGCGAGCACCGTGGGCGTGATCCGCATGGGGTACGGGCCGACGACCTGCTCTACCTCTTTGGGATCCACGCCGAGATGTTTCGCCAAATCGCCGGGTTTGGTGATGCTCTGGGCCAGGACACGTTTCCAATCATCCATCGGCATGCCTCGTTACTCGGAGTGGTATGGGGGTGCGCATCTCTGAGGAACAACCATGGTTGTGTTCCCTGGACGTCAGGTCGTCAAGGCGATCCAGAATCTCCGGCGCCTCCGTCAGGACGGTGTCTCCGTCGACCAGGACGGGCACCCCGGATCGGATCCGGGGCAGGCTCCATACTGTCCCGAGACCTCAAGCACCTGTTTGCGCAACGGGCGAACAGTCGGAACAATAACACTTTTATACTCGATCTCCAACTTATCCAGCCGGCTTCGTACCAGGGCACATTCCGGACACCATTCAGTATGATACAACGTGATCGAGTGCATGGGCCTTCTTTCTGTCGCCATACGATCTATTCGGGACGGCACAGGGGCCGTCCCCTACAACGACAATAACGTAGGGACAACCCCCTGTGGTTGTCCGTCGCCCGCCCTACTGCGCGGGCATCGCGCACGGTGCCAGGATGGCATCGCGCATGCCGTGCAGCACTTTTTTGTCTTTGGGACACACCGTCGCCAGAATCCCTCCGAGCGTCACTTCGTCGCCGGACACGAAATAATACGGGGACAGCCGGGCCCGCCCCTCCATCGATTCAAGTTGCCCCGTGCGCTCGTCCCAATAGGTCATCTCGTATGACCGGCCTTTGTGGAACGCCTGGAACACGTAGGGCGTCGAGGTAAAGGCATCCAGTGCGTGATCGAGCTTCGCCGCCCAGGCGGACTGCGGGATATCATGCCCCACGACCACCCCGCGGCTGCCCCAGGCCAGTTCCGAAAACCCCGACGGCTTCAACACGCATTGTCGCTGCTTCTGCGTGGCCCGGGCCAACTGTCGCCAATCGGACACGGCCTTCCCGTCAAGCGTGAGGTCCGGGATAATCGCGGACGGCGGCAGGGGGCGTGGGTCAACGACCCAAGTTCTGGGCATGACCTCCCGGAGATGCTCGAACACGTCCGGCCCCAGCGCGCCGGACCAGAACCCCTCCAGCATGGGGTGATGCAGGAGCGCGAAGGCCAGCTTCTCCTCCATCCAGGGCTTATACGGCGGCGTCACGCTCACCCGGCCTTTCTTGGCGCTGTACATGAGCAATTCGGATTTCGGAACGTTTTCCAGGTCGAAGAGTTCAAAAAACCGGTAGACGTGCGAGACGGGCCGTTCCCCGGAAGGCGTGCGTGCGAACAACGCAGGGGAGAACGAGTCCTCGTCCTCGCTGAATCGCAGGTTCCGGGGATGCACGCAATACACGTCCATTCCCGCGGACCGGAGCCGGCACGCCACCCAGTCCATTTCGGTCCGGTAATCTTCGGCTTCATCGGATACCACGATGGCGACACAGCCCGCATCTCCGCTCGCTGTGTTCCCCGCCTGGTCCCGGAACAGCATGGCAAACCCGTCGATCATGCCGTCGGCTCCGCCGACCAGCGTATCACCCAACGCGCCGTACGCCGCGGACAAACTGCCCGTAAGCCCGATCCCGCCGGGCACGGAGTCCAACTCCGTGATCGCCATACCGGCCTCGGTCGGGATCACGTCGGGCCGGATCACCCGGGGGAGCGCCTCGCGAAACCGTTTCATGCGGGCATACTCCAACAGGTCCGGCGGCTTGCCTTGATCCAGATACTGGTGCACCCAGAACGGTTGCCGGCCCTTGACGCTGTCCAGATACAGCCGGTTGAGCGCCTTCGAAAACGACCAGAGCCGGAAGCCCAGGTCCTCGAAGAACGACATCTCATCTGCGGTCAACTGGAACGGAACGGGCGAGACACGCCAGGATGGCGAAGACTCGAACAGCCCTGCCGCTTGCAGGGTATCGTGCACGACCGAGCAGCGCCGGCCCTCTTCGCTCAGCGGAGGCGCGGGAGAGAAGCCGGAAGGGAATGCCGTATCCAAATATTGCTGAAGCATGGGACCTGCCGTCGGGCCGTGGGCCATGAAAACCTCTCAGTGGATCGCAATGATGAAGGGATGAAGAATGGACGTTGGTGGAGTTCGCAGGGTCGCAACAGGACACCCAACAGGTAGCTACAATATCACAACCCCTCGCGGAGAGACAAGCGAAGCCGGGACATCCCCCATGCGACCCCTCGGCCTTTCCATCGTTTGTCCGGGCGCGATTCTATGGCCGCATTCCCGCCACCACGGTTGACGATGGTACGTAAGTGGGCTACCTTTCACCGACGGATGTGAGAACCTTGTCTTGGACATGCCCGAACTCAAAGGAAAGCACCTGATGAAACGGTTTCGATCCCTCATGGCAACGGGCCTTGTGCTGGTTCTAAGCGGCTGCGGCGGGAGCGGCTTCTTGCCAATAATGGGGGAACCGCTGGACCTGGAGACGGCACTGTCTGAACGGAGTGCGGTGACGGCGGTGCGCGATTCGTTGCTGGTCAGTGATCTCGTGTTCGCACCCGGCGACAGCCAGGAAGAAAGAATCCGCGGCCACACCTCCTGTGGCCGGACATCATGTCTCTCCAATGTCTTAGGCCAAGCGTATCTCCGGGTCAGCTTGCGCACCGCAGCCGACGCCGAAGCTTCAGGGTTCTCCGCCGGGGAGCCGATAGTTGATGCGCTGGAACGCTACCGGGGCGTGTCCCTAGGCGCGTTTTTCCGTACGGTATCGTACACGAGCCCGAATGGACACGTGCATGTGGACACGGATATCCTGTCGTATGAAGGCTGGATGCAGTACAGTTCGTTTGAGGCGGAACTCAATACCATCACGGAGGGGTTCATCAGATATGGGGAGCATTCTCAAGTGCTGACCGGGGAGCGGTATGGCTTGGCCAGTTCCTCCGGAATGGCATCGGACACCAATCCGGTCGACGGCAGCGCCACTTGGACGGGAGTCATGATAGGTGGGAGAATCACCCGGGGCGCCACAGTCGGAATAGGCGTGCGGGGTCATGCCGCGCTCACCTATGATTTCATGAATGAAAACATCGACGTGTTGCTTTCAAACGTCCAAAATGCCGGGCCCGAGGTAGATGGACGGCGGATCTATCCGAATATGACGTGGCACAACCTGCCGGTCAAAGATGGCCGGTTCGGGGCGAACTTCGATGACCCCACGCTCGAAGGCCGGTTCTATGGGCCCAACCACGAAGAAGTCGGCGGCATCTTTGAACGCAACCAGATCGTCGGGGCCTTTGGCGCGAAGCGCTAGAAACGTACGCCGCAGATCTTGACATGAGAGGAGCCAACGTCACCCCAAATCTGTCATCCTCAGGTTCTTCTCTGTCATCCCTGTCTGTGTTCAGTCATTCGTTGACAGAATGGTTAGCTTGAGCAAGGGCGAACGGGTTCGTTCCCTCCCCTTTGTAAGGGGAGGATAGGTGGGGTAGAGTCATAGAACAATGGACACGCCCCCTGACGATCACACGCGTTTTGTCCACTCCAACTCCAACTCTACCTCCCCTCGCCCCTCCTTACAAAGGAGGGGAAGAAAAAAGCGGAGACGTGTCAACGAATTACTGAACATCTACAATCCCCGGCCTGATCGGGGATCCAGGGGTTTTGCTGTTTTCTGTTCATAAAAACAACGACACTGGATTCCTGCTTTTGCAGGAGTAACAAGGACAGGCGGGGGGAAGGACCGAAAGAAAAAAACAGGCACCTCTCGAAGAAAGTAGCAGGCACGTGAAAGGGCACGAAATCGACATCGAGCAATACCGGATCACCGAAGAGCCGTTCTATGAAGAGATCAACGGTGAAATCGGGCTCGCCGACATCGCGGCGCAACAGCATCTACCGGTGATGCTCAAAGGCCCGACGGGCTGCGGCAAGACCCGGTTCGTGCAACACCTGGCCTACCGGCTGAAACGCCCGCTGATCACGGTGGCCTGCCATGAGGACCTGACCGCGTCGGATCTGGTGGGCCGGTATCTCCTCAAGGGCGAAGAGACCGTCTGGATGGACGGCCCGCTGACCCTCGGGGTGAAACACGGGGCCATCGTCTATCTGGATGAAATCGTCGAAGCCCGAAAAGACACCACCGTGGTCGTACACCCGCTCGGCGACGACCGACGGTTTCTGCCGATCGAAAAACGCGGGCAGGTCGTCGAAGCGGTCGATGACTTCATGCTCGTGATTTCCTACAACCCCGGCTACCAGAGCGTGCTCAAGGAATTGAAGCAAAGCACGAAACAGCGGTTCATGGCGATCGAGTTCGCGTATCCGCCCGCGGACGTCGAAACGAAAATTATCGAGCATGAAGCCGGCGTGGCCAAGGACGTGGCCCAACGGCTCGTCAAACTCGGAGGCAAGGTGCGGACCCTGCGCAACCACGGGCTCGAAGAAGGCGTCAGCACGCGACTGCTCATTTACGCCGGCACCCTCATGCGGCAAGGCGTGACCCCGGAGCGGGCCTGCGAGGTAGCGGTCATCCAGCCCATCACCGACGACGCGGACATGCACCGCAGCATACAAGAACTGGTCAAAGCGATCTTCTGAGCCGTTTCGCGGCGACGTGTTTCCGGCCGGCCCCGGTGAGCCCCCATGTCCGAACCACAAAACATTATCGCCGTCGTCTACGACTTCGATCACACCCTGAGCCCGCAGTACATGCAGGATCAGACGATCCTGCCGCACGCCGGGATCGATCCGCAGGTCTTCTGGCAAAACTGCACCGCGCTCATTAAAGAACAAGGCTACGACCAGGAACTCGCCTATATGAAGCGCATGCTGGAACACGACGCGATCCGCACCCTTTCCAACCGGGACCTCCAAGGGATGGGCACACAACTCACGTTTTTCCCCGGCATCCCGGACTGTTTCGGCGAATTGAACGCCATCATCCAGCAACCCAAATATGAGGAATGGGACATTCATTTGGAACACTACGTGGTCAGTTCGGGGTTGGAAGCGATCCTGACAGGCAGCGAGATCGCGAAGTGGACCAAAGCCATCTGGGGATGCCAGTTCGATGAAGCCGGCGGGCACATCAGTTTCCCCAAGCGCACCATCAGTCACACGCAGAAAACGCAATATCTCTTCCGGGTCAACAAAAACCTGCTGGATCCGGCTCAGGACGTGAACGACCACATGCCCGAAGAAGCCAGGCGCGTGCCGTTCCGGCATATGATCTACGTGGGCGACGGCCCCACCGACGTGCCGTGTTTCACCGTCATCAAAAAGAACGGCGGCTTGGCCGTGGCCGTATACAATCCGGACGATCCCACGCGCCGGTCATTCAAAAAATGTTACGACCTTGCGCACCACGCCGACCGCGTGCATTTCATGGCCCCGGCCGATTACCGCAGCGGGAGCCCGTTGCGCATGATTCTGGAACAACACCTCACCGAAATCGCCGACGGCATCGTCGAACGCCGCCGCCGCGCCATCGCCGCCACCCGCGTCGCCGCCCCCCCGCCGTGATGGAGTGTAGGGGCCGGCCCCCGTGCCAGCCCGAATGGTCCGGGCCATTCCGTGGTCGGAGGACAACCACAGGGGGTTGTCCCTACAGGACAAAGGCATCATATGTTCGTCCATCCATGAATGACCTCATGTTGTAGGAGCCAGCCCCCGTGCCGGCCTGAATGCACCGCGCACGGCACAAACGATTGCGAAAACGCCACGAGAGCGGTAAAGTACCGTTGCGGCAAGCCTTTGCCGAGGCAGGTGTATCATGACCAAGGAACCATCATCCGCACATTGCATGCATCGCGTTGACCGATCCCTCAACAGCATCGGCCTCGCCGTGCTCCTGCTCGCCCTCGTGATGCCCGCGCTTGTCTGGGGGGAAGAAAAAGGGTTTACCGCCACCGCAGCCACGAAGGAGAGTGAAGGAAGCGTGACCGCCACGGCCGAACTGATGGCGCTGGATCAGGAAAATTGGCAGCGCCCGCAATCCGCCTTCAAATGGATCGCCATGGCCCGGGACATCAAGGTGCCTTGGGACACGTTCGGCCGGCAGGGGTGGATGACGGATGACGCCTACGTGGAACCCGTGGACCCCGGCGCGTCCGAATTTTCAGCGAACACGGACATCTTCTATCTCGTCTTTGCGGTCTCGGCCCTTGATGCACCCTCGCAATACCGGGCGGCATGGTTCCATATGCCGGACGGAAAGACTCCGTCAGAAGAATTGACGGGCACCGACGCCCTGTTCATGGAAATGAATGAAAAGGCGGGGTACCTGGAAATCTATCGACCCGAAGACGGCTGGAAAAAAGGCAGGTATCTCGTCAAGCTCTATTTTGAAAGTCCCGGCCAGGAACTGTACGACCCCAACGTGATCGGCACCATGTCGTTTACGATCACGGAGTGACGGCCGCGAGGAGCGAGCACCGGACGCACACCATCCCGCCTTTCTTCCCTTCCTTCGTGAGGAGGGGCAAGGAGAGGGAAAAGCAAGCGCAATACGGGCGAGGGGTTTTTACGACGTGCGCTGCCGCGCCGCCGGGCGTGACCGCAGGATTTCTTCCAAGGTCAGCAACGCATCCCGGCCCGAGTTGGCTTCCAGGCCTTTGGACAGGCTCTGGTCCGCGTACGTATGGCCGTGATCCTGTGTGGCGCTTTGACTCAGACTGCCGGACCAGGGGCGCGGGTCGCGGCTCCCGTGTTTCCGGTTCCAGGCCGCGAGGCACGCCTTCGCAATCAGTGTGTTCAGCGGCGCGGGGTTGTACAGCATCTTCTTGATGTTCCACGGCGTGAGGCTGAGGGGGTTGTAGCCCGCGGACAAATAGCCGTCCGACAACAGCCGCCGCTCCAAGTCCGTATTCGGCTGAACGCCAAGAAAGAACATCAGCGGGAACACCCGGTCCTCCCCAAGAATCGACGCCACCACCTTATACGACTCAATACTCTGCAACAGTGTTTCTTCGGTTTCCTCCGGCGAGTTGAGCGAATAATTCAGAATCACGCGACCCGCAAACCCCGCCTCCTTCAAATACCGGCAGCCGTCATACAGGTGTTCCAGCTTGAAGCCCATGTGCAAACTGTTCAACACCTGCTGCGAGCCCGCGGTAATCGCCACTTCCAGGTCGCCCACGCCGGACCGGACCATCAGCGTCGCCAGGTCCGCGGAAATCAGCGACGTGCGCACGTACCCCGACCATTCAATCGCCAGGCCCCCACGAATAATCCGTTCCAGGATCTCCGTGCACTGCGGATACGCGTCCTTCCCCGTAATGAACTGCGCATCCGTAAACCAGAACCGCCGTGCGCCCCATTGATGATAATATTGCGCAATATCGTGCACCACGTTGGCGGCCGGCCGGTACCGCACGCGCTTGCCCTCGATGTACGGATACAAACAAAACGCGCAGTCATACGGGCACCCCCGTTTCGACTGCACGCCAATACACTCGCCCACGTATTCGCGGTACTGCGGAAAAATCGACGTCAGGTACGGCAGGTCCACCGTCAATGAATCCAGCAAAGCCGGCGTATGCTTCTCGCCCTTGGTCACGCGCCCGTGCTCCCGGACGATGAACCGTTCATCCGTCAGCGGCTCGTCGTTCAACACCTTGAGGATCGCGTCCTCGCCTTCGCCCAAAATGCCCAGCATGTTGTCGGGCAGTTGCTCGATCAACTGATCCGCGAACGCGGTAAACGCCCCGCCGCCGATCATCAACCGCACGTCCGGAAACTCCTTGTGCACGAGCCACGGGTACGAGAGGTTCCGGCGGATGTCCTGATAATAGCGATACAGGTTGCGCAGGCCCTGGACCGACGCCGCCACGCGCTTCAGGGGATTGCTCGCATAATAGAAATTGAACGCCTGCTCCAGCGACGCGTCGCCTTCATGCGGCGAAAAAATCTGAATGTCGCGCCACGAAAAACACACGAGGTCCGGTTGGAACGATTGCACGGTCTCCCGCAACGCGCGAGACCGTCCCGCAACCGGAAACAGCGACAAATCCAGAATCTGCTGGCGAACTTCCGGCCGGCGCCGATGAATGAAATCGGCCAGATACGTAATGCCGGTGGGATACACCTTCTTACACGGCAGGAAGACGTAGAGGAGAGAATCCATCACTTCACGGCCACGTGAATAGCCACGATCCCGCCGTTGAGATTGTGATAATCCACGCGGGCGAACCCGGCTTCCCGCAGCAGGGCGGCCAGTTGGTCCTGATCCGGAAACGCGCGAATGGATTCGGGCAGGTAGCGATACACGTCCGTGTGATCCCCGGCGACCCAGGTGCCGATCGCGGGCAGGAGATGAAACGAATACCAGTCATACACGCGCCGCAGCCAGGCACACCCCGGCTGGGAAAATTCCAGACACACGAAGCGGCCTCCCGGTTTCAGCACGCGGTAAATCTCACGAAAGGCCTGCGGCCGGTCGCCCACGTTCCGAATACAGAACCCCGCGGTGACCGCGTCGAACGTGTCGTCGCGGAACACGATCCGTTCCGCGTTCCCGCGAAAACAGGCGATGCGCGACGCCAGGCCGCGCCGGGCGATCTTCTCGACGCCGAACCGCAACATGGCGAAGTTCAAATCCATCGCCACCACCCGGCCGTGCTCGCCCATGCGGCGATCCAGCAAGAGGGCCAGGTCCCCGGTGCCCGCACCCAGGTCCAAGGCGCGCCCGTGCGTGTGGACCGGAATATGGCTCGCGGCCAACGCCTTCCAGCGATAATGAAGCCCGAAACTGAGCAAGGAATTATTGAGGTCGTACCGGGCGGCAATCGCCGTAAACATGCGCTGCACGGCCTGTTCCCGCGACGGACCCGACCACTGCGACACGGTCTTACCCGTCGATGAATCGGCGACCTGTTCCACGGACGGCATCATGCAGGCAGTTAAAACCGGCCTGCCGCATTTGTCAAGGCAAACAGGGCGGCATGACAAACTACTTACAATCGCGCTACAATCGAATCCCGCTAAACGGCATTCTTCAAACAAGAGATAAGAATCTACCGCTGGGGGCAATCATGAAGAAAACAGCCATGCCGAACCAACAAGCATACTGGAAAATGAAAATGCAGTGTCTGGCACTCTTGCCGTTGGTGATGGTGTTGGGTGCGGGGGAAGCTGTCGCGCAGAGTGACGCCGGCACGCCGCAAAGCCCCAGCGTCTCCGACATCCATCAACTGCAGGAAGTCGTGGTCACGGCCACCAGGCGGACTGAAACGGTGATGGACGTCCCCTTCTCCGTCAACGTGCAGGAAGAAAGCGACATCCAGCGCCTGAACACCTTCAACCTGGAAGGCCTCTCCCGGAACATCGCCGGCCTGAACATCCAGAACCTGGGACCCGGCCAGAGCGTCGTCAACATCCGCGGCATTTCATCCGGGCAGATCGTCCGCGACCAGCCCGGCGTCAAGGAACAGGTGGGCGTCTATCTGGACGACACGCCGATTGCGATCTCGTTGTTCACCCCGGACCTGGACCTCTATGACGTCCAGCGCGTGGAAACCCTGCGGGGTCCGCAAGGCACGCTGTTCGGCTCCGGTTCCATCGGCGGGACCGTGCGGTACGTCACCAACAAGCCGCAACTCGGCGTCAAGGACGTGCGGACGCAATTCGACCTCAACACCATCGACAGCGGCTCGGCCGGCGGGCACGTCAAGGCGGCCTTCAACGCGCCCCTGGGCGACAACGCGGCCATGCGCGTGGTGGGCTATGGCACCAGATACGGCGGGTTCATCGACGCCCTGCGGGTCACGGGCGAAAGGGACGACAACGTCAACGACGGCGGCCGCTTCGGGGGTCGCATGTCCGTGTTGTGGCAACCCACCGCGAACGTCACCATCACCCCCCGGCTGGTCTATCAGAGCATCGACATGGATGGGTTCAACCGTGAAGAAACCTTCAACCTGTTCGCCAATCCATACACCACGACGCGGACGCCCGTGCAGCTTGGCAAGCGCCAGCAATTCCTGCTGCTGGAAGAGGCTTTTGAAGACGAAACCCTGCTGCTTGACAACACCGTCAAATGGAACCCGAACGACCGCATCGAGGCGACCTACGTCGCCAGCTACACCAAGCGCGACGTGCTGGTGAGCCGGGACGCCAGCGCGCTGGCTGGCAGTGTGGCGGTCGATGTGGAATTTCCACCGGAAGGCGTAATCCTGCCATCCAACCTGCGGGATACCACCGGGTTGGAGCAGATGACCCATGAGGTGCGGGTCAGTTCCACCGACGACAGTGCATTCCAATGGCAGGCAGGTGTCTTCTATTCCAATATCAAACGCGACTATGCTCAGCGTTTGCCCACGCCGGGGTGGGACCGGACACATGCAAACGCGGGAAGCCCGCTCGGGTCGTTGGCTGCTAGCAGCAACGGCTTCAACACCATGGATTCGCCCTATGTGTCGGATTTGACCTACGACCTCAGGCAGGTCGCGGTCTTCGGCGAAGCCACCTACACGCTCTTCGACCGTCTCGGCCTGACCGCCGGGTTGCGCTGGTACGACTGGGAAGAAGACAAAACCTTCAAATCGGGCGGGGTGCTCTCGAATACCAATGCCCAAAACCAGAACGTCACCGTGTCCTCCAACGGCTTCACGCCCCGGTTCATGGTCAGCTATGACGTCACGGACCGCGTAGCTGTGAACGCGCAGGCGTCACGGGGTTTCCGGCTGGGCGGCGTGAACGATCCGTTGAACGAGCCGCTGTGCGGAGAAGAAAATTACGACACCTACCGGGGATTCCAGCGATTCAAGGACGAAACCCTGTGGAACTACGAAGTCGGCCTCAAATCCTCATATGAAAAAGTCACAATGAATGCATCGTTGTTCTATGCCGACATCGACAACCTGGGCGTGAACGTGGATGCCGGCCAGTGCTCATCACGGGTGGTCATCAGCGTGCCCGAAGCGCATACCATGGGCGGAGAACTGGAGTTTGCCGTGCATCCCACGGACGCCCTGCTGGTGACGTTTGCCGGTAGCTACGTGGAGGCGGAATTCGACTCCACGATAACCAACGCGGCGGATGGATCCGTGGTGTCGGGCATCAAGGACGGCAACCGCATCCCGTCAGTACCCAACTGGCAACTCTCCGCGGTGGCCACGTACACGTTTCCGGGGCTCTGGAATTCAAAGGAGAGTTACGTCACGGCCTCCTGGCAGTACGTCGGCAGCCAGATCACCCAATCCGGCGACCAGGCCCCCGGCGCCGGGAGCTTTTCGCATGGTCTTCCCTATGCCGGGATGATGGGTGACGAAGTGACCAACCTGGACCTGGAGCTGGACCCCTACCACCTGCTCAACCTCAACACGGGCCTGCTGTACGACAGTTGGGAAGTCATGCTCTACATCAAGAATATTGCAGACGAAAACCCGCAACTCTCCTTCGACCGCGAACGCGGTGGTCGCGCCCGCCTGGCCTATCGCGTGGGCCAACCCCGCACGTTCGGCATCCTCACCCGCTTCTACTTCTGACGGAAGAGGTCACATCCTGAAAAAATCCTCTCCCTCTGTCATCCCTGTATGTGTTCAGTCATTCGTTGACACTTTCTGATTTTTCTTTCCCCTCCTTTGTAAGGAGTGTATAGACCGGGGACATCATTAACGGGTGTTCGGAGACATGGTTGACACATTGTGAGTTATTCGGAGGGGGCATGCAAATCAAGTTCGCGGATATATTGATGACAAAAATAGATCCGCCACCGACCCTCTTGGGTGGTCGGCCGCAGGGCGACGGGGTAGCCGCGCAAGGCTTTGGTCACGTGGAAGGCGCGCCCGCGAAACGAGATGACGCCTTTGTCTTGCACGCGCCGGACGTGCGCGTCCGGGCCATAGTCAATGGGCGGGAGGGCCTCGGGAAACGGGCGGGGACTGGGGGTATAGCGCATCGCCGGAACCGCGAGGGCTAACGCGTCATGCGGGCGGTCCAAGTTATAGTGGTCGCGCCAGCGGTCAAAGTGCTGTTGGCAGTGGGGCAGATCGCGAAAGGTACGCTGGTGGAGTAATTCGGCCTTGAGGGTGCGATGGAAGCGTTCGTCTTTGCCCAAGGTTTGGGGGTGGGCCGGCCGGGCATGCGTAAGGGTAATGCCCAAGCGCATAAGCCAGACGGTCAGGGCCGTGAAGGGGCTGAGGGTGAGCGGCACGCCCCAAGGCGGGCCATTATCCATCAACAGGCGGGCGGGCAAGCCATAGCGGCGGAAGGTCTGCGTCAAGTGGGTTTGGACGGTGCGACCCTGTTCATTGGGACAGGCGTGCAGGCAGAGGGCGAAGCGGGAGCAGTCGTCCAGCACGGTCAGAGGATGGCACCGGCCGGTGGCCAGGGCGAAATGGCCTTTGAAATCCATTTGCCATAAGGCATTGGGCGTGGTGTGCGCAAAACGCTGCCAGGCCCGGGGGGGCGCGGTGGCGGGGAGGCCGCTGGTGCGGCGCAGAATCGCCGTGATGGTACTGGGCGCCGGGACCGGCTGATACCCGAGCGCGCGCAGGCGGGCGTGCAGTTTGCGGCCCCCCCAGGTAGGATGCTGGGTGCGCAAGGTCACGACCGCCGCTTCGAGATCGGGCGCCGTGCGGTGCGGCGTCTGGTGCGGGCGGCGGGACCGATCCGCGAGGCCCGCCACGCCGGCAGTGGCGTAGCGGGCCAGCCATTTATAGGCGGTCGGGGGGCTGATCTCGAACCGGCGACAGAGCGCCCGCAGGGATGTCCCCGGCTGCTGGGCTAAGAGCATGAATTCGTGGCGTTGAGACATGGTTGACACCTCTTTCCAAGGCATGGCGGTCCTCCTGTCATAGGGGTGAAGCCATGCAGTTTAAAGTGTCAACCATGTCCCCGAACAGGTGTCAACCATGTCCCCGAACAGGTGTCAACCATGTCCCCGGTCTATACAAAGGAGGGGCGAGGGGAGGTAGAGGTAGAGCTGGAGTTGGAGTGGACAAAACGCGTGTGATCGTCAGGGGGCGTGTCCATTGTTCTATGACTCTACCCCACCTGGCCTCCCCTTACAAAGGGGAGGGAAAGAACCCGGTCGCCCCGCTCAAGCTGACCATTCTGTCAACGAATTACTGAACATCTACAATCCCTGTCTTCTCCTTCTGTCACCCTTGCGTACACGAGGGGCCAGGGTCTTTTCTTTTTCCTCCGTTCGCAAAGGGAATCTAAATGCATGATTCCCCTTAATCTATACATAATAGATCCAAGATTGTTTCGGGTTTTTGCAGGCAGGCCGCATTCAAGGGGCGCGGGGCGTTACCCTGTACGCCGGCGCGTCGTCCTGGCCTGATCCGGAATCTCGGTCAGCTTCACCTGGCTGTGCGTCTTCCACGCCGGACCCTGACAAGTCGGGAAGTCCTCCCGGTAATGTGCCCCCAGACTGTTTTCCCTCCACAACGCAGCCTCGGTGACACACCGCGCCACCTGGACCATGTTCCTGACTTCGAGATCGGACCGCGTGTGCAGCGAAACCTGGATTTGCGGGTCCCACCGGGAGAGTTGTGCCAACGCTTGGATCAAGGAGTCGCCGGTCCTGACCAACCCGACCTTGGTCCACATCAGCCGGCGTAAGGAGTTCCTGAGTTTTTCGCTGTCTTCCAACGCGCCGACCGGTTCCGCGGCCAACCGGGCAGCCAGACTTTTGAGATGCGCCCGCTTGGGACCCGCCGGAAGAGACGCTGCCGACGTGGCGGCACGGCAGCCGAAGACCAGCCCTTCCAACAACGAATTGCTGGCCAACCGGTTCGCTCCATGGACCCCGTTGCAGGCTGTTTCTCCGGCGGCCAGCAGGCCGGGCAAGGTAGTCTCGCCGTCGATCCCGGCTTTCAAGCCGCCCATGAAATAGTGAGCGCTTGGAGCAACCGGAATCCACTCTTCCGTGATATCGATGTCGAACCGCAGGCAGGTCTGGTAAATCGTCGGGAACCGTTTCTTGATAAAATCTTTCCCCAAATGTGTGACGTCCAAATACACGTGGCGCGACCGGGACGCGGCCATTTCCGACCAGATCGCCCGGGCAACAATATCCCGGGAGGCCAGTTCCGCAGCCGGATGATGCCGCAACAGAAACGACTCGCCTTTCCGATTGCGAAGTAGCCCGCCTTCACCTCGCATGGCTTCTGACAACAGAAACGGGGGACTCGAAGGCAGGTACAGTGCCGTGGGATGAAACTGGACGAACTCCATGTCTTCCAACACCACGCCCGCCCGATAGGCCATCGCCATGCCGTCGCCCGTGGCATTGCCCGTATTGGTGGTCCTCGCGTACATCTGGCCTGCGCCCCCGGTGGTCAGAATCACGGCGGCCGCCGGGAGCAATTTGACCTCCCCCGTGGTTTCATTCACCGCAACCGCGCCGCAGCACCGGCCGTCCACGACTAACAGGTCCCTGGTAAAATGACGATCAAACCATTGAATGTTCTCGTGCTGCCGGGCCCGTTCCAGCAGGACGCGAATCATTTCATTGCCCGTGGCATCGCCCCGGGCCCGCAGCACGCGGTTCCGGCTGTGAGCCCCTTCCTTGGTAAAGGCGAATTTCCCGCCGACCTTATCGAACTGTGTGCCCCAGGTGATCAGTTCCTGGATCCGGGTCGGCCCTTCCTCCACCAGGACCCGAGCCGCGTCTTCCCGGCCAAGCTGATGTCCGGCCCGGATCGTATCGGAGAAATGCAGGTTCACGTCGTCTTCGGCGTTCAGGGCCACGGCGACTCCGCCCTGGGCATAGATCGAATTGCTTTCCAGGCGGCTGCCTTTTGTCACGATCAGCACCCGTCCGTATCGACCCAACTCGATCGCGGCCCGCAACCCGGCAATCCCGCTCCCGATCACCAGGAAGTCAGCCTCCGGTCCCCAACGATACTGTATGGTGCTGTTTTTCATGGCCATGATGCATGGCTGACGCTGAGACGACCAGCCACGTCTGCCCTCTCAAACATGAGACATGATGGGTCAGTTCACTAGGAAGAAGGAACGGAGGTTAGCGGTCTGCCCTTCCGAACGGCGTCGCGCCTTCCACGCCCACCAGCAAAATGTCCTTGGTGCCACTCCATACCCACACCCCGTGGCCGTGGTCCGTTACGGGCGTTTCTTCGGGAGAACGTTGCCAAACCCCTTCCCATCGCACGTTGACTTTGATCCGTTCGCCTTTAATGTAAATTCGCTCAATCGTGACGTTCAGGGAAATCGTGGGATACGTGTCGAAATCCCGCCGGATCTGTCCTTCGAGATCTTGAAAGCCTTGTAATGGCAACATCAATTTTTGAATCGCGTCGAACTTTTGCTGTTCATACGCCGAGCGTAAGGTTTCCACCGCCTGCACGATTCGCTCAAATCGTTCATGGTCTGCGGAAACCTTCTTGTCTGAGGAGAAGAACTGGCACCCCGACAGAACAACGACGAGGAGCAAGGACAGGCTCAAGCAAGAGAGAGGGGGTCGAAGCATGAGTCCATTATAGCGGGAGCATGAGAAAACCACAAAAGCCGTCCCTTTCTATGCCCTGACTGTCAAGGGGTGCCCGATAAGATGCCGATCGATGGTGAGGAGTTTGAGCCCCTCTTCCTGGGCCTGAACGAGCAGGAGTTCGTCAAATGGATCTTTATGGGTGACGGGAATCTCCAGCGACCGGGCGGCATGACTCGGGGTCATCGGTAGGAAAATGACATCCTGATCTTCAAGCATGTTGATCACGACATTCGGGTCGAAGAAACTTTTGCGCCTGCCCGATCGGTCCCGGCTCTGGAATTTCAGCCGCATCTCCCAGATCGACACCGCACTCACATAGAGTTGTATGGCCTGATTTGTGAGAATGAGCCGCTCGGCATCAGATAACCGCGCGGGTTGCGTCGTTAATCGATAGATATATGAAGTGTCAAGCAGAATCCGCATCATCCAGCCTATTCGAGTCCGAGCACCTTACGGCTGAACGCCGGATCATCAAATTGCTCGGGCCATCCCCTCTCGTCGTCTGTAATCCCGAGGCGATGACGGGCCTCGTTCAGTTTGTCGAAATCAATCCCGCCAGGCTTGCGGAAGCGCACGAGTTCCACCGCCGGCGTTCCATGCTTCGTGATAACAACGCGCTCACCGCCTTGGGCAGCGGCGATAAGTTCGGAAAGGCGGGCTTTTGCCTGCCGTAGCGCAAATTCCATAACAGACCTCCTGATGATTCACGTTAATAAGAGTATGTGTCTTTTTGTGCCTACGGTCAAGACTACACTGTAACCACAAAATAAAAAGTATGGCGATGACCATGTGCCAGTCGCCATTGTCGATTGTCCATGCCTTCGATCTGTGTGACCCATGTCCCCGGTTCTCTTAGGTTCACCACTATTTCCTTGTATATTAAGACTTCTCCGCTACCAAACCCGCGCCGTTTCTTGACACTTCTTGGGACGCTGTGTTACCTCTGCCAACTTGGGCGCTTGTTTCATCATATGTCTATTGGTCAGTGGGCCCCGGTCCGATGGAAAGTTCTCGGCCTCCGCCCGAGGAAGAAATGAAGGAGTATGAATGGCGAGTGTAGTTAAGAAGCGACGTAAAAAAATGCGGAAGCATAAGCATAAGAAACTTCGCCGCCGCATGAAATTCGCCCGTCGGCGGAACTGAGATTCACCCTTCCAGCACCAGGTGGGACAGGAAAATACTCTCTACCTCCCCTCGCCCCTCCTTATAAAGGGAATTATCAAGAATAGTTGACAAACCTGTTCTAATCAGGTAGACTCTTTTTCATCAAGAACACTACCGAAAAGGGGTCAGTCATGGCAAAGAAGGTGAAAGCCAAAACGATCGGAATTGTGGAATTCAACCGACTCTTCCCGAATGAAGATGCCGCCGTCCAGTATTTTGAAACGATCCGATGGGGACAAACGCCGACCTGTCCACGATGCCACCAGTCGGACCGGGTTGGTCCTGGACAGAAGCAATATCAGCGCCGTTGTGGGCATTGCCGGAAATATTTTTCAGCCAAAACCGGCACCGTCATGGAAGCGAGCAACAAACCGATTCACATGTGGGTCTTGGCCATGTATTTTCTAGTCACAGCACGGAAAGGTATTTCGTCCTTGCAACTCTCCAAGGAATTATCGACCAGCCAACAGACGGCCTGGTTCCTCTTGCACCGGATTCGGGAAGCCTGTGGGTCTGAACTAGAAGCTTTATCCGGCCACGTGGAAATTGATGAAACCTATTTAGGTGGCAAAGACAAAAACCGGCATGAGTCCAAGAAGAAAAAGGTTGGGAGAGGGACGGCGGGCAAGCAAGCCGTGTTCGGGATGAGAGAGCGTGGCGGACCCGTCAAGGCGACACCGGTAGCCCGGACGGATCGGGCGACCTTGATTCCGATGATTCAACAGACAGTCGAACCTGGGTCTACACTCTACACGGATGATCATGGAGCGTATCGAGAGGTGGAAGACTTAGGCTATGACCATCATGCCGTCAACCATTCAGCCAAGCAATACGTGGATGGCATGGCGCATACGAATAGCATGGAAAGTGTGTGGGCGGTCTTGAAGCGTGGCTTTTACGGCACCTATCACAACTGGAGCATGAAGCATACGAAACGCTACGTGAATGAGTTCACATTCCGATTGAATGAGGGGGACGTGCAACGGGATACCCTGGACCGGATGGCGTCGTTATCTCAGGCGCTGTGTGGCAAGCGGCTTCGGTATCGGGAACTGGTAGCATAAGGAGGATATAGGTTATGAGTGAAGAGGAAAAAGATATGATTTGCGGGCAAGCCATTCGTCAGCATCGGGAAGCCAAGAAGACATTGGGCTGCGTCAGGAAAAAAGGTGCGGAACTTGGGGCCATGCTTAAAAGGATGTCTGATGCGTTTTTACGGGAACGAAGCCATGCTCCGTCTGTTCGTGCGAAAGTCTCTGGTACGAAGATTACGCTCCAAGGCGACCATGAAATCTATTACCACGATCTTGCATGGCCGTCGAAAGAGGACCTCATTCAAGTATTAAATGACGAGACGAGACTTCAACAAGAACTGACCGATTTAGAGGCGTGTTTGAGGGAATTGGGGTATGGAGAGTATGCCCGCTAATTGGCAGAATCAAACAATATGGACGGGGGATAATCTTGACATCCTGCGAGGCATGAACAGTGAGTCCGTGGACTTGATTTATCTTGATCCACCGTTTAATTCCAAACACAACTATGCCGCACCAATCGGAAGTAAGGCGGCAGGAGCTGAATTCAAGGATACGTGGACACTCTGTGACATCGATCTTGCTTGGCATGGATTGATCGCCGAAAAGAACCAAGCTTTGTATAACGTAATCAATGCTACGATGATGAATTCGGATAAAGCCTATCTGATTTATATGGCTGTGCGTATATTGGAAATGAAGCGAGTCTTGAAATTAAAAGGGAGTCTTTACCTACATTGCGATCCAACGATGAGTCATTATTTGAAGTTGGTCCTTGACGCGATTTTTGGTCGTCGGAATTTTCGCAATCATATCACATGGAGAAGAAACGAATCAGGTGCGAAAGGTAGTCAACATACTCCTAATACGTGGGGGAGCAATGCTGATTGTGTATTGTTCTACGCTAAGAGTTCTCAAACCAGGCTTGATCCCAGGGTTATGAAAGACTTCACCGAAGACGAGATTGTTCAGCGGTTCCCGAGAGTTGACGAGTATGGAGAGCGGTATAACACTAAAAAAACAGCTTGGCGGTCTCCTTCAATGGGACCTCGTCCAAATTTGTGTTACTCGTTCCAGGGGATTACGCCACCTTACCCGTCTGGGTGGCGGTTGGGAAAAGAGCGAATGAAAGAAGAGTACCAAAAAGGTAATATTGTGATTAAGGGCGGGACGCTAGAGCGGCGTTCTTACGTGAGGGATTATCTAGGCGTTTCACCTGGGAATGTTTGGACGGACACAGAATTACTTCTTGGAGCGCAATCGAAAGAACGCACTGGGTATCCGACGCAAAAGCCCTTGGCGCTCCTTGAGCGCATTATTCAAGCGTCATCAAACAAAGGAGACTTTGTGCTTGATCCGTTTTGCGGGTGTGCAACAGCCTGTCTTGCGGCAGAGAAACACGGTAGGCAATGGGTGGGGATCGATGTGTCTCCCAAAGCGTTTGATCTCATAAAGATTAGAATGAGTCAAGAATTAGGTTTATTTGGCAAGGTCCATCACCGCACGGACATCCCACGACGCACGGATCAAGGCCCGATTGTTTCCTACAAGACCCACAAACACACCCTGTTCGGCAAGCAAGAAGGGATCTGTCATGGATGCCGTCACTCGTTCCAGTTCAGGAATTTCACCATTGATCATATCGTCCCACAAGCCAAAGGTGGGACGGACCTTGTAGACAACCTCCAGCTTCTCTGTGGAGCCTGCAATTCGATGAAGGGAGCAGGGACCCAAGAAGCCTTACTTGCCAAACTCAGACAGGCAGGGATTCGATAAATGCCCATCTCCCTCAAGCAGGCCATGGACCTCATGCTGAAAGCCCTAGCAACGTATCAGCCACCGACCAAGACGAAGGTGGGGAAGAAACCAGGAGCCAGGAAGTCGAAGACATAAGGTTGTCAACTATTCTTGATAATTCCCCTTATAAAGGAGGGGAACAGATGGCTTGATCATCACGTTTGTTTCCGGGCCTGCGATGGTCCATGGTTGCCCGTTTCCCCCGCACTTCTTTCCTGCCGGCCCTGACGATTCGCTCTTACCATGAGTCACTTCTCCCGACTGCTCCCGTTTGTTCGGCCGCATCTTTCTCAACTGGCCTTGGCTGGTGTCCTGATCATGGGTGTGGCGGCCCTCAACCTGACGTTGCTGAGACTCGGCGGCACACTGTGGGATCTCATCACGGTCCAACGGGACGTCGAACGCATGACGCAGACCATCCTGCTGTTCCTGGTGATCGCTGTCGTCCAAAGCGTCCTGAGTATGGGCCAGAGCTACCTGAGCACCCGCCTGTCCCAACTGATCATCGCAGATTTCCGCATCCACCTGTTTCGTCACCTGCAAACCCTGTCACTCAACTTCTTTGCCAAACGGCGAACCGGGGAAATTCTTTCGCGGCTCATGAACGACGTGGGCGTGATCCAGAACCTGGTGACCGAAACCCCCATCGATTCCGCCAAACAACTGGTGACGCTGATCGGCGGCCTTGCGTTCCTGTTGTTCATGAATTGGAAACTCTGCCTGCTGATCGTCCTGTTGCTTCCCCTCCTGGTCCTGGTGGCGCGGTTGTTCGGAAAACGGTTGAAATCCCTCTCCACGCAAATACAGGATCACACCGCCGCGTTGTCCACGCTCATCGAAGAAGTGATTTCGGGGATCCGGGTCGTGAAATCCTTTGTCCGGACGAACCGGGAGGAAAGCCGATTCGGTGCCGCGGTTGACTCATTGGTGGACCGGACGCTCCGCCGCGCAAAAATCCTTTCCGTGTTTATCCCCGTCATCACCCTCCTGACGCTGATGATGGCCGGGGTGGTCCTGTGGTACGGCGGCAAGCAAGTCATCGACGGAGCCATGACTCCCGGTGACCTCCTGGCCTTCGTGTTGTTTGCGGGAATTTTAATCGGTCCGTTCGGCGCCGCGGCGCGAATCTTTTCCCAAATGAAGGAGGGACAGGGCGCCCTGGAACGCGTGTTCGAGTTGCTCGATACCGCGCCGGAGGTGACGGATGCCCCGCATGCCCGCGCGTTGCGTGACGTGCAAGGCCACGTCACATTTTCACACGTGAGTTTTGCGTATGACCCGCGTCACCCGGTGCTCACGGATCTTTCCTTTGAAGTGCAACCTGGCGAAATCGTGGCGTTGGTGGGACCGACCGGTTCCGGGAAAAGTACGATCGCCAACCTCTTGCACCGGTTTTATGATCCGACGGAAGGGGCTGTCGCTATCGACCGGCAGGACCTGCGGGACGTGCAGTTGTCCGGCTTGTATCAACAACTGGCCATCGTGCCTCAGGAAACCGTGCTGTTCGGGGACACGATCATGGAAAACATTCGATACGGACGGGAAGACGCCTCGGACGAGGATATTCTGGCAGCGAGCCGGGCGGCTCATGCCCATGAATTCATTTCGGCGCTCCCCGACGGATATGCCACGCTGGTCGGGGAAAAAGGCGTCAACCTTTCGGGGGGGCAGCGGCAACGCATTGCCATCGCCCGGGCCATCCTCAAAAATCCCCGGCTCCTGATTCTGGATGAAGCGACATCGGCGCTGGATTCCGAATCCGAGTTGCTGGTCCAACGTGCGTTACAGGAACTCATGGCGGGACGCACGACCGTGGTGATCGCGCACCGCCTCACGACCATTCAGGAAGCCGACCGGATTTTCGTGCTCAACAAGGGCCGGATCATCGAGGAAGGCACGCATACGGCACTCATGCAGCAGGACGGCCTGTACCGTCACCTGTATACGCTTCGGATGGTGGAATCGGAAACGCCGGCTTCCTGAAGACTAACAGGTAAAGTCTTTCCCCCCTACGCCCCAGGATCATGTTTGCTATCGTCTTCGCCTTCCTGGGTTTCGAGTTCTCTCTGGATGCTCTCCAGTTGGGCTGCAAGTTCTTGTTTCGAGGGCAGATAGAGTTGGTATTTTGATGCGTAGATGTTGGCTTCTTCCGGTAGCGTCAGTTCAACCACGGCGTCGTTCTTGCGGCCACAGAGTACGATACCGATGGTCGGAAGTTCGTCGTCAGTTTTCACGTAGCGGTCGAAGTAGTTGACGTACATCTGCATCTGGCCCAAGTCCTGATGGGTCAATTCACCGCGCTTAAGGTCGATCAGAACGTAGCAGCCCAACAGCCGGTTGTAGAAAACGAGGTCCACACGGAAGTGGCTGTTGTCGAAAGTAAACCGCTTCTGCCGCGCCTCGAACAGGAACCCTTTGCCCAACTCCAGCAAGAAGTGCTGAAGCCGGTCGATGATCGCCGTTTCCAGTTCGCTCTCGGAATAGAGGGGCTTTTCCTCCAACCCGAGAAACTCCAGCACCAGTGGATTCTTAATCAGGTCTGATGCCTTCTCGACCACCTGCCCCTCGCTGGCAAGCCGACGCACTTCCTCCTTGTCGCGGCTGAGTGCGAGCCGTTCGTATAGGGAACTATTGATCTGCCGCTCCAACTCGTGCACGCTCCAGCCGTTGCCCGCGGCCTCAAGCTCGTAGAAGCGGCGTTCTTCGGCGTTGTCGATGGTCAGAAGGGTAACGTAGTGGGACCAGCCGAGGGGAAACCGGTCCGCCAATTTTGCAGACAGTGTTTGCACTGTTCCCGGCAGTCCCGTCACTGGGACGGGGAATTTCCGAGACGCTGTCTCGGAAATTTCAGGGCTGCCCGAAATCCGAGAAGGCGTCTCGGATTTTGATGTCTCCGAGGGATCGGGCATCAGGTGTTTATGGCGCAAATAGAAACGCCGCATCTGCTCCAGGGAGTCCATGGAGAAGCCGCGGCCAATCCTGGCTTTCAGGGCCGCTGACAGCCTTTTCAGGGTCTGCGCACCGTATTCCGCCCTATCCGCCCCATGCTGTTCATACTCGACGATATACCAACCGAACAGCCAGTTTCGCACTATAAGTGAGCGGTCAACAGCGTGCGCCGCTGAGCGTTGTGTTTCCTCGTTGGTTTGTCGACACAACTCGACAAGATTCTCAAAATCAAACGCTTGACTCATAGCGAAATCCCCATCCGCTTCAAGTGCCCCTCGACCTTCGCGCCGAACGCCTCCACCTCCCGTTCCAACTCAGGCAACGGGCGGACATAGCGCTCTTCCTCTTCATCGCGCAAGATGTTTCTGAAGCTATAGATAACATTCGACAGTGAGGAAAGTGAGGGGCTTAGGGTGCCAACGCTATTCAGAGCAGCGAACTGGGCACCCTTCTTTCTTTGGGGATCGGCCGTTAATCGGGGGGCCGTCAGACAAGCCCGATCTTTCTTGCCTGCCGCATTTATTTGATCTTGGAGAAATCCGACTCGATTGTGACCAATTTGCCGTCGGGGAAAAACACGACAATATTCGTCACGGCCTGCGGGTCAAAATCCTGATAGGCGAACCGGGCGGAAAACCGGGATACATAGTCCATCTCGGATCCGGGAATTTTCCGGCCACGGCTGGGTTTGCCTTTATCCACGGCCATGACGTTCGTGGACCCTTGTTGCAGGGCCACGTCGGCCCCTTCGGCAAAAAACTCTTCCGGTCCGCACAGCCCGATCTCCATTTCAAGGTTGGGCATATTCAGAATTTCATTGATTTTGGATTCGGGCATCCGGACTTTCTGTTGCGCGACCTTGGACCGCCGGCCTTCTTCGCGTCCGAAATATTCGAACCAATAGGTTTTCGTTCGAAGAATCGCGCTGCTTCCGCAGGGTTTGACGGCCGGATCGTCCCCGATGCGAGAGTTTTTATCCGCGGCTTTGATGATGGCGAACATCTCGTCATTGGACGCCGCCGCCTCCATGGGTCCGCGGGCTGACGCCATGACCTGCATGGCTTGCGCCAACGTCAATTCGACGTCGATCGCCAACGCCGGCGACCCCATCGCTCCCAACACAAACAACAGCATGAGCCCGAATGCCTTTTCCCGGTGGTGGTATCGTTCACGTGAACTCATGCGGTCTCTCCTTTTTGCTTCAGATTGGCGCGGATAACAAAGGGATCTCTTTAGACCTGATGGTAAGGCTGAATTGTAAGAAACCTCCCTACCTCTTTTCAATGCCTATCAGCCGCCAAGCCGGCCTCTCGACCGGATGACACGGGAAACCAAACGGTTGACTCATCGTCGGCGTAGTGTTAAATTTCGGCTCCTATCGTGCCCGCTTCATAGGGGCCTTCCAACGGTGCTGGGGCAGAACGGGAGCACTCCCGTTTCCCGCTCTCCCGAATGAATGTTCGTGTAGCTGCAAGTGATCCGGTTGATCAATTAGCAAGGGGTATGGCATGGGAAATGGAATAAACCAACAGGAACAGGCCATGAACCTCGAAAGCCTGGAGCGCGTCTATACGAATTACTCCTCAGTCTATGACCAAACCTTCGGAAAGGCTTTTGATGAGTCACGCGAATCGGCCGTGAGAGGGCTGAAATTCGTTCCTGATGAGCACGTGCTGGAAGTCGGCGTGGGTACGGGCATGGCCCTGCCCCTGTATCCGGCCCACTGTCGGATCACGGGCATCGACCTCTCGGAAGGCATGCTGAAAAAGGCCGAAGAGCGCATTACTAAGCATGGCCTCGAGCACGTCACACTCCAGCGCATGGACGCGGGAGACATGTCGTTCCCGGACGATACGTTCGACCTGGTGATGGCCGCCTACGTCGTCACCGCGGTCCCGGATTACCGGAAAGTCGTATCGGAGATGATTCGCGTCTGCCGCCCCGGTGGTCGCATCGTCATGTTGAACCACTTCAGCAACGGCAATAAATTCATCGCGGCCGTGGAGAAACTGATTTCCCCCATCTGTCAGCGGATCGGGTTCCGCACGGACTTGTCCCTCCACCACGTGCTCGAAGGCACGACCCTTCACGTCACGAAACAGGAAAAAATGAATCCCTTCCAATATTGGTACCTGGTGGAATGCGTGAACGCAAAAAACGGGTATTCCCACTCGTAATCACCGCGACTGACCCCTTCCTCAACCCGTCGTTCCCATGAAGCAGGCCCTGTGCCTCCAACACGTTCCCTTCGAAGGCCCCGGCGCGTTTCGGCAGGCGTTGGAGAACCGTCACTATCAGCTTGATACCCTGCTGGTCCCGGAACGGGATCTTCCTCGCACGCTTCCGGATTTCCTCCTGGTCATGGGCGGGCCCATGTCCGTGAATGATTCCGACCCGTGGATTGAAAAAGAACTGCCGTTCATTCGACATGCGATCGAGGCGGGTATCCCGGTGTTGGGCGTGTGCCTGGGCTCTCAATTCATGGCTAAGGCCTTGGGCGGACAAGTGCGTCCCGGCCCTCGCCTGGAAATCGGACCGACCCCGGTGACGCGGACCGTCGAGGAAGACGCCGACCCGGTGTTCGGCACGTTTCCCCGCGAATTCACGGTGTTTCAATGGCACGGTGAAGGACTCACCCTGCCGCCGGGAGCCTGCGTGCTCGCCTCATCCGAGTTCTATCCGGTCCAAGCCTTTCGCTACGGCGACCGCGCCTACGGGGTCCTGTTTCATCTGGAATTGCAAATCGACGGCGTCGCAGCCCTCTGCCGTGAATGCGTCACCGACGTACAACGGGCCCACACCACGACCGAGGCCCTGTTGGCATCAGCCGAGACCCTTCTCCCCGAATGCCACCGCCTCGCCGACCGCCTCATCGGCCACTTGGCGACCTGATCGCCGAAACCCCGCCTTACGCTCATACTACTGGCCTGCATTGCCCTGTTAAGGCTGTGGTCTATCACGAATATTTTAATTATTTTAAAAATAACGACATTACTACAAAAAAAGTTGACTTTGGCAAAAACGTGATTTACCTTACCCGTATGCAGGCCCCACTCAAAAAGATCGCCCAATTGAGTATGGGCACAAACTTCAGATCCCACTATGACGCTGCCGGCTCAGACGGTCTGTTCGTTGTTCAAATGAAAGATCTCGACGCCACGTCCGTCAAAATCGAAACCCTGGAAAAGCTTACCCTGAAACCTCCACGCAATATGGCTTTCTTGAAGCCCGGAGACATTATATTCAGATCACGAGGCCGCACAACTACCGCCGTCATCGTGCCAGGAAACATCGGAAAGGCGGTTTTGTCCGCTCCACTCTTCCTTATCCGGGTCAAAGATTCATCCCGCGTGCTGCCTGGCTACCTGTGCTGGTATATCAATCAAACTCCCGCGCAACGATTTTTCCACCAGAGAACGGAAGGTTCAGCCCTCAAGATGGTAACCTTGAAGCACCTGAGAGATCTGGAAATTCCGTTGCCCGCTTTGAATGTGCAGAGCAAAATTGAAAAAATAGCCGCCATGCTGACGAGGGAAACCGCCATGTTTGAAGAGATCAAGCGGAAGCGAGAAAAATATGTGGAAAGGCTCCTGATACGAGCCGCTTCCTGACATTGGAGAGAAATGCAAAATGGTTAAAGAAGAAATCAAACAGCAAGATATTAACGACGCCGTCTGGAAAGCTTGCGACACCTTCCGGGGCGTGATGGATGCCACGGACTACAAAGACTACATCTTGGTCATGCTGTTCGTGAAATACATATCGGATACCTGGAAGGCACACCTTGAGGAATACCGCAAGCGCTTCGGCGGCGACGACACCAGAATTCGCCGAAGGCTGGAACGCGAACGTTTCGTGCTGCCAGAAGGTGCCGGTTTCTACGAGCTTTACGAAAAGCGTAATGAAGCCAACATCGGCGAGTTGATCAACGTGGCCTTGGATTCCATTGAAGAAAAGAACAGGACAAAGTTGGAAGGGGTGTTCCGCAACATCGATTTCAATTCGGAAGCCAAACTGGGGAGAACCAAGGACCGGAACCGGCGATTAAAGATGTTGCTGGAAGATTTCAACAGACCCGAGCTTGACCTGAACCCCAACCTGGTAGCCGAAGACGTGATCGGCAACACCTACATCTATCTGATCGAGAAGTTTGCCTCCGGCGCCGGCAAGAAGGCCGGAGAGTTCTATACGCCCCACAAGGTATCCGAACTGGTTGCGCGCCTGTGTGCGCCGAAACCCAGCGCCCGTATCTGCGATCCAGCCTGCGGTTCCGGCGGCTTGCTGATTGAAGCCGCACAACAGGTAGGCGATAAGAATTTCTCGTTGTCCGGCATGGAAGTGAACGGCGGCACGTGGGCCTTGTGCCGCATGAACATGTTCCTGCACGGCATGGATTCGGCCCGGATTGAATGGTGCAATACCCTCACAGGTCCGGCTTTGGTGGAAAAGGACAGACTGATGAAGTTCGACAACATCGTCGCCAACCCGCCGTTTTCCCTGGACAAATGGGGGGCAGAAGAAGCCATGATCGACCGCTTCAACCGCTTCTGGCGAGGAGTACCGCCCAAATCCAAAGGAGATTTTGCCTTTATCACGCACATGATCGAAGTCGCGCTGGAAAAGAAAGGCCGTGTGGCGGTGGTAGTGCCCCACGGGGTGCTATTCCGAGGCTCGGCCGAAGGGCGCATTCGCCGGAGGCTGATTGAAGAAAATCTGCTGGACGCGGTAGTCGGCTTGCCGGGAAACCTCTTTCCGACCACGTCCATACCGGTCGCCATTCTCATCTTTGACCGTTCTCGAGAAAAAGGCGGCACAAACGAATCACGCAAGGACGTGCTGTTTATCGACGCGAGCCGGGGATACCAGCCGGGCAAGAACCGGAACACATTGCTCGATGGACACCTGGACAAGATCGTTCTGACGTATCAGAAGCGAGAAAGTATAGATAAATATGCGCACATGGCTAGTGTTGCGGAGATCGAAGAAAACGATTTCAACCTCAATATCCCACGCTACGTGGACACCTTCGAGGAAGAGGAGCCAATTGATATTGACGCAGTGGAACAGGAAATTGAGCAGTTGGAGACCGAACTGGCCGAAGTCCGCCGCAAGATGCGAAAAATGCTCAAAGAGCTTGAAAGATAAATTCGCAAATAACAGAGATGAGCGTAGAGAAAAAATAGGAGCGAGAAAAGTGAAAAAGGGAAAGAATGTCCAGGACATTGTCATTTATCAGGCAAAAAACGGGCAAATTGAATTCCGCGGGGATTTCAAGCGCGATACGGTTTGGGGAAACCTCAACCAAATCGCGGACCTGTTCGGTAGAGACAAGTCTGTCATTTCGCGTCATATCAGAAACATATTCAAGTCCCAGGAATTAGAACTAAATTCAGTTGTTGCAAAAATTGCAACAACTGCCTCAGACGGTAAAACATACCAAGTCGATTACTATAATCTAGACGTGATCCTCTCGGTCGGATATCGAGTGGATTCCAAACAAGCCACGCTATTTCGCATCTGGGTCACCAAGACCCTCAGACAACACCTGCTTGAAGGCTACACCATCAACAGAAAACGCATTGCCCTGAATTACGAGCGGTTCCTGCGGGCAGTTGGCGATCTCAAAACCCTATTACCTAAAGATAACAAAATCCAGACACAGGATGTTCTGGAACTCGTGGAGGCTTTTGCCGGCACATGGTTTTCCCTGGATGCCTACGACACTCAAAACTTTCCCAAAAGCGGGGCAACGAAACAAGAGGTGACGTTTACGGCCGATGAATTGACTCAAGCATTGCACGAGCTAAAGCAGGAACTGCTCGTGCGCAAACAAGCAACGGACCTCTTCGGTCAGGAAAGGAGCAAAGATGCCGTACACGGGATCGTCGGCAATGTGTTCCAATCCTTTGGCAAGCAAGACGTGTATCCGACGATCGAAGAAAAAGCCGCACACCTTCTCTACTTCATGGTGAAAAATCATCCTTTCGTAGACGGCAACAAACGAAGCGGTGCGTTCGCGTTCATCTGGTTTTTACGCAAGGCTGGACTCCTGCGGGCAAGTCTCACCCCGGAAGCCCTGACGGCCTTGACGCTATTGGTGGCGGAGAGTCATGCGAAAGACAAGGAAAAGATCATTGGGCTAATTCTGTTGTTGTTACAAAGAAAATAAAGGCATGAGCAACAAGCCCTCCAAGAACCTGACCATCCGTAACAGCACTGCGGAATTTCTCATCTTCACCAATCAAGCCGGCGGGGATGGGATAGAAGTACGCTACCAGGATGAAACCATCTGGCTCACGCAAAAACTCATGGCCGAATTGTTTGACGTTGAACGTTCTGTTGTTACCAAACACCTGAAAAATATCTTTAATGACAAGGAATTAAAGCAGGAATCAGTATGTGCAAATTTTGCACACACTGCCTCTGACGGTAAAAGCTACGAGACTCAGTTCTACAACCTCGATGCCATCATCTCCGTTGGTTACCGCGTGAACTCCAGACGCGCTACCCAATTCCGCCAATGGGCAACACAGACCCTGCGGGAATTTGCCATCAAAGGCTATGTGCTGGATAAGAAGCGTCTGGAACAAGGAACGTTCCTCGGCGAGGACTATTTTGAACGCCTGCTCGCTGAAATCCGTGAAATCCGTCTGAGCGAGCGGCGCTTTTATCAGAAAATCACGGACATTTACGCCACCAGCCTGGATTACAACAAGGACGCACCGACCACCCGTGAGTTTTTCGCCAACGTACAAAATAAACTGCATTACGCCATTCACGGCCAGACCGCCGCGGAACTCGTCAGAAACCGTGCAGACAGCAGCACGAAAAACATGGGACTGACCAGTTGGGAAGGGAGCCCCGACGGAAAAATTCTGAAAACCGATGTGTCGGTTGCCAAGAATTATCTGTCCAAAGATGAGTTGCAATCGTTGGGACGTATTGTCGGCGCCTATCTTGACCTTGCCGAAGATCGGGCACAACGCAAAATCCCCATGACGATGGAAGACTGGGCAAAACGGCTGGATGAATTTCTGAAATTCAACGAGCGCGAAATCTTAAAGGATGCAGGGAAAATCAGTGCTGAGATTGCCAAAGATCACGCCGAAAGTGAATTTGAGAAATATCGCATTATCCAGGATCGTCTGTTTGAATCCGACTTTGATAAAGAGACCAGAAAACTGGAAAGTTAGCTTGGCAAAAAAGCTGAAGCGGTGCATCGGAATCAGAAAAAGCCGAGGGTCGATGAATGAAGCATGATTGGTCTCTGAGAAAGGTCGGAGAACTTTTCAATGTGCAGTTGGGAAAGATGTTGAGCCCTAGGGCAAGGGAAGGGGAACAATTTCCTTACTTGGCAAATTTCAATGTTCAATGGGGAAAATTCAATCTCGAAACTGTCAAGTCAATGCATTTCACCGAAAGCGAAAAGGAGAAATACTCCCTCAAGCAGGGAGACATATTAATGTGCGAAGGAGGCGAGGTAGGTCGCTGTGCGATTTGGAAGGAACGCTCAACGAATTTTTATTACCAGAAGGCGTTGCACAGATTACGACCAAAAGACAAAAACACGATCAATCCCTACTTTATGTGCATCTATATGGAACACGTCACCGCGAACAATAGAGTAACGAAAATTGTTGGTGAAACCAGCATTGCTCACCTCACCCGAGAAAAATTGTGTGCATTAAAGATCCCATGTCCACCCAAAGATCAGCAGGATAAGATCGTCAAAACAATAAGTACTTGGGATGCTGCCATAGAAAAGACCGAACGCCTCATCGCTGCCAAGGACATGCGGTTTAAGTGGTTGCTAAAAATTCTTATCAGCGATCAACAGGATAATCCTGCTTGGCATAAAGCCAGCATTGACGAATTGTTTGATATTCAGACATTCGCATCAAAAAGTAGCGTCATTACCCCAGACGGGAAACACGTTGTTGTCGATATGGGTTCAATTTCTAGGGAAGGATATTTGGTAGAAACAAAGAAAACCGATTTCGCCGAAGATTTCTTGGCACAGGGAGACCTGGTTATGCCGAAAGATGAAGAAGCTTTTACGGCGGTATTTGAGAAATCATCGCAAGGATACATCGCGTACATTGAGGAACTGACCGGCGCAACCATCGCGGCACCATATCAAAAGCATAGCAATTTCATAGCAAGGTATAGCAATAAAATAGCAAATACATAGCAATCATAGCACTAACATAGCAATTTCATAGCAAAAACATCTTCAGGACCGGTCCTGCTATGTTTTGCTATAAAACAGGATGATTTCAAATCCGTTACACCAAGGCAATAACCGTTTGTGAGGTAGAGGGGTATGCCGTTCTTGACCATTTTGTTGACGCCAACAAAATGGTCCCTTCGGCTCCGGTGGCCAGTGGGAAGTGCCCGATATGATGCCCACCCGCTACACCTGCTATCTCATCGCTCGGAACGGTCGCCCGCGTAAAGAGAAAATCGCCTTTAGAAATTTATCCATTCGAGTCATGTAGACGGCGTTTATGAAATTGCTCTGTGTTCATTTCATTGAACAAAAATGTTCGGTATCTTGAACACAATCTTTCGACGTCCGTTGAATACCGGATAGAAAAATGCGCGGTTTTCAATTCAGCGAAAAATACCTGTCCCAAATCCCCGCTCTCCATGAACTGGTCAATCTCGGCTACGAGTACCTGACGCCGGAACAGGCTTTCAAGGCAAGGCACAAGAAACCCGGCAACGTCCTGCTGGAAAATACCCTGCTCCGGCAGATCAAGAAGATCAACCGCATCCACTACAAAGGCCGTGAATACCGGTTCAGCGAAGAAAACGTTCAGTCCGCCGTTCAGAAAATCAAGAACATCCAATACGCCGGACTGCTGAAAACCAACGAGGCAGTCTACGACCTGCTGACGCTTGGCACCGCGATGGAGCAGTCCATCGAGGGAGACTCCAAAAGTTTCACCCTGAACTACGTTGACTGGAGCACCCCATCCAACAACGCGTTTCACGTGACCGCGGAATTTCCCGTTGAGAGAACGCGCAGTACTGAGACCGCCCGTCCGGATATTGTCCTGTTCGTGAACGGTATTCCGTTTGCCGTGATTGAATGCAAATCACCTGCTGACAAGGTGGAAACGGCAATCTCACAAACCATCCGCAACCAGACGGAAGAATATATTCCCCGGCTTTTCATCTATGCCCAATTGTTGATGGGGATCAACAAAAACGACGCCCGATACGCCACAGTGGGAACGGAACAGAAATTCTGGAGTCTCTGGAGAGAGAAAGAAGACAGCGAAAAGGACGTGGAACAGATCGTCAATACGCCGCTTACAGAAGAAACGAAAAACTCCCTGTTCTCCGGAGACTTCTCTACTGCCCGCCGATATTTCGACGAATTGGGCGTACGGCAGATCACGGAGCAGGACCGGACCATCTACAGCCTCTGCCGGCCGGAAAGGCTGATGGAACTCTCACGCCTGTTCACGCTTTTTGACGCAGGCAAAAAGAAAATTGCGCGCTACCAGCAATTTTTTGTCGTGCGTTCGGCTTTGCAGCGCGTCAAAGAGTTCGACAATGAGGGACGGCGAAAAGGCGGCATGATCTGGCATACGCAGGGTTCGGGAAAATCCCTGACCATGGTCTGGCTTGCACGTCTTCTGGCGATGGATAAGGAGATCATCAATCCACGCATCATCATGGCAACGGACAGGAAAGACCTGGACAGACAGATTGAAAAAGTGTTCCGGCAGTGCGGGATAGAGCCGGAGCGGGCGGCAACCGGACGTGAACTCCTCGAACTGATCAGGTCGAAAACGCCCGTGGTGACGACCCTGGTGCATAAATTCGACAAGGCCTTGAATGCAGGAAATCTGAACGATGACGACCCCGGCGTCTTCGTGCTGGTCGATGAAAGCCACCGTACCCAGTTCGGCAGCCTTGCGGCGCGGATGCGGCAGATGTTGCCAAGAGCCTGCTACCTCGGGTTCACGGGTACTCCGCTTACCAACGAGCAGAAAAACAACTTTTTCAAATTCGGGGGACTGATTCAGCCTTCCTATTCCGTCCGGCAGGCCTTGGATGACGCAGCGATTGTGCCGCTCCTGTACGAAGGGCGTCACGTGGAGATGGAGCAGGACAAACCCGCCGTTGACCTGTGGTTTGAACGATACACGGCCGACCTCAGTGAAAAACAGAAAGCCGACCTGAAGAAAAAGTATTCTCGCGCAAATACACTCAACAAGGCGAAGCGGGTCGTCTATATGCGCGCCTTTGACATCAGCGAACATTATCGCACCAACTGGCAGAGCACGGGTTTCAAGGCGCAACTGGTTGCACCGGACAAAGCCACGGCCATTCATTATCACCAGTTTATGAAGGAGATAGACGCCGTTTCCTCCGAAGTGATCATATCCCCGCCCGATATGCGAGAGAACTTTGAAGACGTTGACGAAGGGCCGAATTCCGACGTTCGCAATTTCTGGGACAGCATGATGAAACGCTTCGGCTCGGAAACCCAATACTCGGAAAACATTATCGAGCGTTTCAAAAGCGCGGAAGAGCCTGAGATCTTAATCGTCGTGGACAAACTTCTGACTGGATTTGATGCTCCGCTCAACACCGTTCTCTATCTTTGCAGGAAGCTGCGCGAGCACACGCTGCTCCAGGCCATTGCACGCGTCAACCGGCTGCATGAAGGCAAAGACTTCGGCTATATCGTGGACTATGAAGGCGTACTGGGTGAACTGAACATGGCCTTGACGATGTATGACGCGCTGGAAGGGTTTGATGAGAAGGATTTGGAAAGGACGCTGGTTTCCGTCAATGAGCAGATTGAAAAATTGCCTCAGAAACATTCCCATCTGTGGGATGTTTTCAGAGAAGTCAAAAACCAAGCCGATGAAGAAGAGTATGAACGGCTTTTAGGCGACGATGCACGGAGAGACGATTTTTACAGGCTTCTGGGGGAATATGCCAAAACCCTTGCGATTGCCCTTTCTTCATATCAGTTTTTTACGGACACGGACGAAACAGCCTTACAGCATTACCGGGAAGATTTGAAACGATTTGAAAAACTGAGAAAGTCCGTGAAGCTGCGCTACGCCGATACCGTTGACTACAGGGAGCACGAGCCGAAAATCAAAAAACTCCTGGATACCCATATTCAGGCCGACAGGGTTACACAGATCAACGAGCCGGAGAACATTTTTCACGGCCTCCCGACGGGCGAAAGCCAACCGGAAGTCGAGTACGGCAGCAAAACTGAAGCCTCGCAAGCCGACAGCATCGCCCACTTGATGAAGCGCACAATCAGCGAAAAAATGGAAGAAGATCCGGCCTTTTACCAAAAGTTTTCAAGCCTGATCCAACGGGTCATTGATGAGTTCAGAGCAGAGCGGATCTCCGGCTTGGAATATCTGGAGAAAGTTTCCAAGCTGAAAAAAGATTTCGACAGTCGAGAGCATGAGGACATGCCTGAGAAATTGCGTCTTAACGGAGACGCCGCCGCCTTTTTCGGTGTTATTCAACCTGTGTTTGAAACGTCCGGCTGCGCTACCGAAATGTGCGATGAGCACTCGGCAGATACGGCTCTTGCCATCCATGACATTCTGCAACGGCACGGCAAAGTGCATTTCTGGGACGACACGGATGCGCGAAACAGCGCCATCAACGACATCGAGGACTACCTGTACGACGAAGTGAAAGCCAAAAAAGGCATTGATCTCGACAACGAACAGCTGGATGAGATTATCGAGCGAACCATGCGGATTGTCCGCAACAGGATGTACGGATGAGCCGGAGGGCGGAGTCTATCGCGTATGGACGGGAGATGATTCCTTTTGACGTCCTGCACTGTGAGAGAAAAACCATGGAGATTGCCGTCCACCCAGACAAATCCGTTGTGGTGAAAGCTCCGTTTGGAAGCGATTCGGCAGAAGTTGTCCGCAGGGTCCAGAGGCGCGCCAACTGGATTCATCGTCAGATACTTTACTTTGAGCAGTTTGATCCGAAAACTCCGCCTCGTCGCTACGTGAGTGGAGAGTCCCATCTTTATCTTGGACGAAAATACCGGCTAAAAATCAGGAGAGCCCAAACCCCGCAGGTTTTGTTAAAGAGCGGATATTTTCATATTCAAACTCCGAACCCTTCCCCGGATCATATTCAAAAACTGCTCGAAGAGTGGTGTTTGCAAAAAGCCTCAACCTGCTTCCACGCCGTCTTTCAACTGGCTTGGGAACGGTTCAAAAAAACCGCCGTTGCCAAGCCAAGCCTGAAAATACGAAGAATGAAGGCACGGTGGGGAAGCCTGTCAGCAAACGGCCGGTTGACGCTCAATCTGGACCTCATCAAAGCCCCGAAAGAATGCATTGAATACGTGGTAATCCACGAACTTTGCCACCTTTCATACCGCCATCACGATTCCAACTTTTACAAACTGCTGGACCACTGCCTACCGGACTGGATTCAAAGAAAACATAAACTCGAACTGGCGCTGGTTTAGCCGACCCGAGCAGAAACTGCATTTTATCGTTGATTTGACCCCCGCGAGCCCTTCCTTGATGGTCGCTCTACCTGTGTAATTTGACGAAGAAACCGCTTCCAACCCTTGCCTGCGAAAAGCCACCTCGCCCTCCCTCTGATCTTCAAGAGTTCATGAATCACAGCTTCGCTCGCTTGACTTGAACGGGCTTGCCAAATGCTTTTTTGTTCAATATAGTGAACAAAAATGTTCAATTTATTAGACAAAATTTTTCTCACTGTTCGCATGGTTTAGGCAATGACAAAAACGAAGTTTATCAGACCACAAGCGAAGGAGTTGGTGAAACGGCTGAAGGAGCCCCGCCGGTTTATTCAATCTCTATCGGGAGCGCGGCAGGTGGGTAAGACCACCCTTGCCTTACAAGTGGCGGAGCGGAGCAAATTACGCTACCACTTTGCAAGTGCCGATGAAACAACGCTTCGCGACGGTCACGGTTGGATTGTCCGTCAATGGATTGAGGCGCGGCGTCTGACGCGGGGGGCAAAGGGAAAAAGTGCGTTGCTGGTATTGGATGAAATCCAAAAAATTCCACAATGGTCTTCAGTCGTAAAATCTCTTTGGGATGAAGACACGAGAAAGGAAACATCCGTAAAGGTGGTGTTGCTCGGTTCGGCTCCCCTGTTGATGGGACGGGGGCTCGTGGAAAGTCTTGCCGGGCGTTTTGAGACCCTGCATTTGCCACATTGGAGTTTTTCTGAAATGAAACAGGCTTTCGAGTGGGACCTGAAACACTATCTTTTCTATGGCGCCTATCCGGGAGCCGCGCCCTTTATAAATGAACCGACACGTTGGTCGGAATACATAAAGAATGCCTTGATGGAAACAACGATTTCCCGCGACGTCATGTTACTTTCCCGGGTTGATAAACCCGCGTTGCTTCGTCGCCTGTTTGAACTCGGTTGTGTCTATTCGGGGCAAATTCTTTCCTACAGAAAAATTGCCGGGCAACTGCAAGACAAGGGGAACGTCACCACGTTGGCTCACTATCTTGATTTACTCGAGGGAACGGGAACGATTGCCGGACTGCAAAAGTATTCGGGCAGCATGGTGGCAAGTCGACGTTCAATTCCCAAACTTCAGGTTTTTAACACCGCTTTGATAACAGCACAATCCGGCATGGATTGGTATCATGAGATTGAAGACGGAAAAATGCCAGGACGGCTGGTGGAATCCGTGGTGGGAGCGCATTTGCTTAATGCCACCGTCGGCGGGGAGGTGAAACTGTTCTATTGGCGTGAAAACAACCGTGAGGTGGATTTTGTTTTGCGTCAAGGGAAGAAACTTGTGGCGATTGAAGTGAAAAGCGGCAGAATGCCTTCTTCTTTTCCTGGCTTAGATGATTTTGTCAAAATGTTTAATCCGACAAGGACTTTAATAGTCGGCGAGGGCGGCGTTTCCCTTGAGCACTTTCTGTCAACGCCGGTTGAATACTGGATACAATAGATGCACGGTTTCAGATTTCACGAAAAGTACCTCTCCCAAATTCCCGCTCTCCAGGAACCGGGCAACCGCGCGCCGTAGTTGCCCCTTGCGAACCATTCCTTGATTCTCGCGTTGCCGGTACAGTAACGTGACTCCTCCGTATTTTTAAAAACGAAACCCTGAACTTGTTCGATTGTTGAAAAAGGAGTGGCAGGAATGAGTGGTGTTCCCATCACGTATGCTGAACGCATCAGAACCTTACCCCCTTATCTGTTTGCGGCCATTGACGAGATGAAGCAACAGGCCATTGCTCGCGGGGTCGATATTATCAATTTGGGCATCGGCGATCCCGACCTGCCGACGCCCGATCCTATTCTGGAACGCATGCAACAGGCAGTGACCGATCCGCAGCACCATCAATATCCTTCGTCGAGCGGGATGTTGTCGTTTCGCACCGCGGTCGCCGGCTGGTACCAGCGACGGTTCAACGTAACCCTGGACCCCAAGTCCGAGGTCGTCACCTTGATCGGGTCAAAAGAGGGCATCGGCCACGTGCCCATGGCTTTTGTTGATCCGGGTGACGTGGTGCTCGTCCCAAGCCCCGGGTATCCCGTGTATCCGGTGTCCGCCAGCTTTGCCGGCGGCATTGCCCATGAGATGCCCCTGTTGAAACAGAACGGGTTCCTGCCCGACCTGGATGCAATTCCCCCGGACGTGGCCCGAAACGCGAAACTGATGTTTTTGAACTCACCGAACAATCCCACGTCGGTCATTGCGGACACGGCGTTTTTCAGTCGTGTGATTGCGTTTGCGAAAGAGCATCACGTGATCGTCTGCCACGATGCGGCATATTCGGAAATTTTCTACGACGGCCTTCGCCCATCGAGTTTTCTGGAAGCGGAGGGCGCCATGGACGTGGGGATCGAGTTTCATTCGTTATCCAAGACCTTCAACATGACGGGCTGGCGGATCGGGTTTGCCGTGGGCCGTGCCGAAGTGATTGCAGGATTGAGCCAGATCAAGAGCAACATGGACTCGGGCCAATTTCAAGCCGTGCAGGAAGCCGGGATCACGGCCCTGGAGTCCGACGACCGACTCACCGCCGGGCTACGGGCCATTTACCAGGAACGCCGTGACGTGTTAGTCGCGGGGTTGCGAAATCTCGGGCTCGAATTTGACATGCCCTCGGCCACGTTTTACGTCTGGATCGAGGTACCCAAAGGCTATACCTCCGCTTCCTTTACCGCGCACCTGTTGGAAAAAGCCGGGATCGTGACCACTCCGGGAAACGGGTTCGGATCTCCGGGTGAAGGCTACATTCGCATGGCCCTCACCACGACCAAAGAGCGATTGGCCGAAGCCGTGGACCGGCTCAAACACATCGGGTGGTAACGGGGCGGACCGGCCCCGGGCCGGGCCGTTTAAGCATTCGTGAGCGTCGAAACCGTCTTTATCGCATTCGGATCAAACCAAGGAGACCGGCAGGATTTTTGTGACCGGGCCGTGGCCTTGATGGGGCTGTTGCCACAGTCCACGTTGACCGGCGTCTCGTCGTATTATGAGACCGAACCCATCGACATGGCTCACGGGCACGACGACACGTGGTTTTATAACGGGGTTGTTCGTCTCGAGACGCAACTCCAGCCGGAACACCTGTTGGCCATTTGCCGGGAAACCGAGCGGGGCCTCGGGCGCGACCCCGAGATGAAACACGTTTCCCGGCCCATGGATTTGGACATGCTGTTTTATGGACAGCGGATCATCGAGACCCCGGGGCTCACCGTTCCGCATCCACGTCTCCATCAGCGACGATTCGTCCTGATGCCGATGACCGAACTCGATCCGGACTGGGTCCATCCTCAATACAAACAAACGATGCAAGCCCTGCTCGACCGGCTGACGGACACCCATCGCGTGCGAAAGCTTGACGTCGTTCCCGGTTCCCGTTTTGCCACCCGGCCGTCCTGCACGGTACCTCCTGCCGAGTAGATGCGTATCATCCGCACGACTCAGGCCCTGCGAACCTGGCGACGGCGGCAGCCGCCCGGAACCTCGATCGGGTTGGTTCCGACCATGGGGGCGTTGCACGCGGGTCATCAGTCGTTGGTTCAACGCGCGCGCCGCACGTGCCAAACGGTCGTGGTCAGCATTTTCGTAAACCCGCTCCAGTTCGGCCCGGCTGAAGATTACCGCCGTTATCCGAGAGACCTGGCGGCGGATCTCGCACGCTGTCGTGAAGAGAACGTCGATCTCGTCTTCATTCCGAATGTGGATACCCTGTATCCTCAGGATTTTCAAACGACCGTCGCCGTCGGCATGCTTGCGCAACGTTGGGAGGGAGCACACCGGCCCACGCATTTTCAGGGCGTGACCACGGTCGTCACCAAGCTGTTGAACCTGGTCCGTCCGGCTCGTGCGTTCTTCGGGCAAAAAGACTACCAGCAATGTTGCGTGATCCGGCAATTGGTGAAAGACCTCGACCTCGACACGCGGATCACCCTGTGCCCGACCATTCGCGATGACGACGGCTTCGCCCTCAGTTCACGAAATCGCTACGTGACGACGTCGCAACGCCAACGGGCTTTGATTCTGTATCAGGCCCTGTCAGCAGGAAAGGCGGCTATCGGAAGAGGCATGCGGCGCGGCGACTCGGTTGAAAAGAGAATGGCGAAAGTCCTTGATGCAGGGCATGGGCTGGACGTCGATTACCTGGCCTGTTGCGATGCCCTCACGCTCGAACCGCTTTCACGGCTTCGAGGAACCATCGTCTTGCTTGGCGCGATCAGGATCGGAGGGGTTCGCTTTATTGATAATCTCATCGTCCGGATACGATAAGGTCCGCGCGCACCGGAATCCGATGTTCGGCGAACGTGTTGCCGGCGTGGCGCCGTTGCGCGTGGCCGTTCGCAGGAGTTGTGGCCGGCTTCGCCACGACCCGCCGCGCACGCTTTTGTACCGTCCGGCCTCGGACCCCTGCGGATTCCGTTCGGGCATCAGGGGATAGGAGTCCGGACCGAACCAATCGTGTACCCATTCCCGCACGTTGCCAGCCATATGACGCAACCCATACGGGCTTTGGCCCTCGTCAAAACTGTCTACGGCCGCCACCAACGGGATCTGGTGCACGTGATACAACCCGAACACGGCCACGTCCGCGGTGGGAGGATCGGCGCCCCAGGGAAACACCCGGCCGTCGGTCCCCCGCGCGGCTTTTTCCCATTCCGCCTCGGTGGGCAAGCGTTTGCCGTGCGCGCGACAAAATTGATTCGCTTCATCCCACGTCACATACAAGGCCGGCCACCGCGCCATCACGTAATCCGGGAGAACGTGCACGTCGATCAGATGCCAGATCAGGTGGCGCAGTTTGAGCGGAACCGGAAGTTCGTGCTGGTACAGAAACGCCAGATACTCGCCCATACTCACTTCATTGCGATCGACTGAAAAGGCGTCCAGCCAGATCCGTCGCTGTGGAAACTCCGTGTCGTCATACTGCGTTTCCAACCCGAACGGGTCATCGTCTTTGCGAACCGTACCCATGAGGAACCACCCTTTGGGAATCTTCATCATCGGAGATGGTTGAGCCAACCCGGCGATGGCCGCCAGATGCGGCTCCAATTCCGGCGGCGGAGCCGGATTGATGTTTTCCCGAGCCGCACCCGCCACACTCACGACACAGATGACAAGAAGAACCATCGCAACCCCCAGGCATTGCCGGACGGTCCAAGAGGAAACCCCGGTCGATGGAATAATCCGGCCGTTCACTTGCCGTCCTGTCCGGAAAATCCCGCAGGAGGCCGCCGGAGAAGGATGAGTTGGCCACCTTCGCCCAGCTTGTGCTTTGCGATCAGGCCGTCGCGTATCGTATGCGCCTGGACCGTGGCCAGCAGCACTCGTTCTTCAACCCTGGTCATGAAGAGATGCGTGACGTCGAGAATCCCGGACGACTCCCATGCACCGATCACACCGGGGCTCTCATCGGTGCTGCCTTTGGGCAATATGACGGATCGATCGATCCGGGCAATCCGTTGCGCCTCGCCAGTGCGCGGGTCCAAACGCCAGAGTGATGGCTCCTCGCCGGAATGACTTCCGAATAGCGGATCCTGCTGTTTCGCGTTGTCTTCCTGGATATAGATCCATCCATCCTCCCCCCACTCCAGGTTATCCGGATTACGAATTCCTTCATCAGGGTGAGAAAACCGGGCACCACCGGCATCATCACCGTCGTACAGGATTTTGAGTGTGGCCGTCATCGCCTCGAAATCGACGTCAATCCGGTAGATGGTCCCCCACGCATCATGACCGGGAAACACCGTATCCCGTCCCGTCGAGGCCAGGACTGCTCTGGTACCGACGGCAGGATGCGTACTCACGTCCTCCGGCCTGGAAAACTGAAAAGCCCCACCGGCTTTCGCCTCTCGCCGGAGTGTCAATCCCGTCTTATAGCCCAATGGGTCATAACCCTTTTCCCCGGCCTTCGCTCTGTCCAATACGTCAATTTCTTTCCAGACGCCGGTGAGCGTGGCCCCTGTCCCATTGAAGTGCACAACCGTTCGTATGCCATGATCCGCCACGAAGTAATACAGTTGTCCCGCGAGTAATCCGTTCCGGTTCAGAAACGACGCGTTTCCCGGATCAATGCCGAGTGGAAGTGCCCGTTCGACCATCGGGGCATTTTTTTTGCCCACGTACAACCAGAGAGGCGCCGTGACAACATGGCCGGGAAGCGTGTGAAGGCCGGCGTCCTGTCCGGCGACCCCTGCCTCAACGGTTTGTGGAATCGTATCGTCTCCAATCAGAAGAGCCACCGCATCCTGCGGGCCGGACAAGGGCGCGGCATTCTCTCCGGCCATGCGCCCCATCGCCGGCACCGCATGCAGGGTTTGGCGTTCCACGTCCAGGGCCCAGACCGTTCCTCCATACGGATGACCCAGGGGGTCCGAGAGTTCTTCCATGGTCAGGTAGATGGTATCGACGAAATTGAACGTGTCCTTTTCGATCAATCGGCTCGAACACAAGCGCGACAGGCCTTGTTCGGTTTGTGCCACTTCATTGATTTGAAACCCCGTTTCGACGATCCGGCCTTGCCGGTCACGAATGATTCGATACGCCATTCCGCTGTCGAAAATCTGCAAGGTGCGGCGATCGATATCCAGAAAGCTGACGCGAGCCCCTGTCAACCTCGTGCCGTTGTCGAGCCGGTACGGATATCCGGCCTTGCCGGCCAACTCATGATTCAAGAACACCCGAACGGTGTCTTGATCCAATTGATAGGCTCCGAGGCCGTCCAACGCACCCACGGGTTGAAATTCCTGATTGGCGAAACGTGGATCCCGGGAGGGGAGAGGGTCTCCGATCGTCAGCAGGGCACGCACTGCCCACGCCCCTTCGCCGTTCATCATGGGAGCCGGTGAGGGGTCGCCGGAGGCAAATGCCGTCAATGCCATCCCAATGATGGCGAGGCTTACAGATTTCAGGACCTGACCCAGTGTCAACGAATTTCCAAGTTTCACGTTTCTTCCTCTCACGACAGCGTCAGCAAAAGAAGGACGGTTTCATACCCGGGCGGTTTATGCAAGCGCAGGAAAAGCACCTGCTACCCCTTGACATACAGATACATTAACAGTAATGATTATCATACTCATTATTATGCATGGCGTGACCATGCGAAACAACAAAGGAGGACTCATCGATGAAAGGTTCTTACACCCTGACACTTCGACAACCGGCACCGCCCATTCCCAATAAAGAAAACCCGTTTTGCCTCGTTCGCGGGTTTCTCCAACTCATGGAAAGCCTGGACCCGCTGATTGTCGGCCATTCCGAACGCACGGCCCAATTTGCCTTGGCCCTTGGACATGCCATCGAGTTGGCGGACCAGGAACTGCTCCAACTCCATTATGCCTCCCTGTTACACGATCTCGGAAAATTTTGCCTTCCGCCTCGCGTTCGAACCGGCACCAATTTGTCCCCGGAAGAAGAGATGAAGCATCAATGCCACCCCCGGGCCGGCGCTGCCATGCTTCAACAATGGTCCTGTCTCAATACGGCTTCCGTGCTCATCGCCCACCACCATGAACGATGGGACGGCTATGGATACCCTTATGGACTTCGAGGCAGGTTGATCCCCCTGGGCTCCCGCATCCTGAGTATTGCCGATACGTTTGATACATTGACGTCACCCTGTCCTCATGGTGACGGACAACCATTTGAAAAAGCCGTCCAGGTCCTCAAGGGAGGGTCCGGTCTCCGATTCGACCCGGACCTGACGGAACAGTTCCTGCTCCTCATTCCCACGTTATTCAACGTGGAACACGAGATTCAATTTTCCCTGTCTCACTATTCACCGGTCGGCAATTTGGTGAGTTGACCTCCTTATGCTACACTTCCATTCGTCTCTACGGTCGTGAACATGCCTTCAGCCATCTCCCGTCACAACGCTCTCCCCGCCAACACTCGCATTCGACGCGACGTCGTTTCCTATTGTATCGTCCGGAGTCCCGTGGGCCGGATTCTTCTGGCAGGAAATGCTCGCGCGTTGACGCATCTCTCGTTTCAGGACGGCCGGCATCCGACCGAGCCGGACCCCCGGTGGATCTATGCCGAAAAACCGTTTCAACGACCGATCCGGCAACTCGAAGAATATTTTTCCGGAAAACGCAAAACGTTCACGATCAAACTGGCCCCGCAAGGAACCCCTTTTCAGCAACGGGTCTGGCAAGCCCTTCAGGCTATCCCGTATGGTCAAACACAGTCATACGGGCAGATTGCGAAAACCGTCGGCAAGCCCACGGCCAGTCGTGCAGTGGGTGCGGCAAACGGGCAGAACCCCATTTCGATCATCGTCCCCTGCCATCGCGTCATCGGCAGCAATGGGAAACTCGTGGGGTACGGCGGCGGACTCTCCATTAAGGAAACCTTGCTGGCTCACGAGAACAGCCACCAGCCTTGAAGCCCGGGCTTGGACCGCACATCTCGTGACAGGTTATGGACGATTTTCCGTACGGCCCGATGCTGAGCGCTTTTGCTGGCTTTCGAGAATGGGGGCGACCCTGGCCGGGGAATAGGTCGGTGGTTTGACCCACTTGCCGTCCTCCCGTTTATACCCGCCTACCTTGCTCATGTTGGAACGCTGGACTTCCCGGAATACCGGCGCCATATCGATCCCATAGGAGACGGCCGTGCCGTACACGACGTAGAGCAGGTCAGCGAGTTCTTTCGCAATAGCGGGAAGGGTTCCCGCTATCATGGCTTCCTTCAATTCATCAAACTCTTCCTGAATGAGCCGTTCGCGCAGAACCATGGTCTTCGGGTCCGGCACGCTGGGGCTCTCTGCGACGTGGATATCGAACTCCCTGTGAAACTCCCGAACCATTTTTTGCGCTTCGTCCATTCCCCGTCCTTTCGGTCAAGCGTTGGTTACAAAGCCAGAATCATATAGACGTCGTTGACGTTCGTCCCGGTCGGTCCGGTCACGACGTGTCCGCCCACCCGGTGGAAAAATCCATAACTGTCGTTCTCCCGAAGCGCCGCTTCGAGGCTGACCCCTTTCTGCTTGGCCCGGCTGATAGTTCTCCCATCCACGATTGCCCCTGCCGCTTCCGTCGGCCCGTCGATCCCGTCGGTGCCGAACCCTGCCACGCATACCCGAGACAACCCGGCAATAGAAGTAGCGGCCGCCAAGGCAAATTCCTGAGCGCGCCCTCCAATCCCTTTCCCTTTCACGGTCACGGTGAGTTCCCCGCCGGCCAGCAGAAAGGCCGGAGGCCGAACAGGATTGCCCGAAACATGCATGTCTCTCGCGAGAGTCCCGAAGAGCTTTCCGATATCACGTGCTTCCCCGGAGAGGGTTGTCGTCAGGATCAGGGGCCGGAGCCCCAACGCATTGGCCTGTTTGGCCATGCGTCCAATGACGGCGCGGTTGTTACCGATCACGTGATGGTGGACCTGGGAAAACAGGGCCTCGCCGGGTTTGGGCGTGTCGGGTATGCGTCCTTGGACTCCGCGGTCCACGTGTCGTCGAACAGTCAAGGGAATCCGGTTCCGGATGCCGTACGTGTCGAGCACCTTTTTCGCATCGGCAAACGTGGAGGGATCCGGAGCCATAGGGCCCGACCCGATCGTGGCCGGATCATCGCCCGGCACATCCGACAGGATGAGCGTCATGACTGAGGCAGTCGTGGCACCGGCCAAGCGGCCGCCTTTGATCCCGGATAGGTGCTTGCGCACCGTGTTGATTTCCTGAATGGCGGCTCCGCTTCGGAGGAGCAAACGGGTCGTGAGTTGTTTTTCCTTCAAGGTCAGACCAACGGCCGGGGCCGCCAACAGGCTCGACGCCCCGCCGGACAGCACCATCAAAACCAGATCGCGGTTCGTCAACGACTCAAGCAGGCGGATCATCCTTCTCGCGGCTTTTTCACTGCGATGATCCGGGACCGGGTGTCGAGCCTCGATCAGTTGTATCCGTTTCGTTCTCCCGACGTGGCCATCGTTGACCACAACCAGACCACCTTCCAACCGCGACCCCAATTGTCGTTCCAACGCGGCAGCCATGGCACCCGAGGCCTTCCCGGCCCCGATGCATACGATGCGCGAAAATCCGGTGAGGTCGTACTCCCGTGTGCCTACCTTGAGGCGATTGTTCTTGATCCGGACGGCACGCTGAATCGCCGACTCGGGATCGGCGGCATCCAACCCCGCGAGAAGCAGTTGCTTGAGAATCGTCCGGGCGTGTTTGTCGGGGTAATCGATACGGATTTGCATGTATTTCCCGGCTCGTTCGTTATGATACGATTTCCATGATGCGCAGTCTCAACGTTTTACATCAGACCATCGCCGATTGCACGCGCTGTCCGCGCTTGACCGCCTACCGTCGAGAGGTCGCCGCCGTGAAGGTGAAACGGTTTCAGGAGTGGGAGTATTGGGGCCGGCCCGTTCCCGGGTTCGGAGACCCCCGTGCGAGACTCTACGTCATCGGGTTGGCACCGGCGGCTCATGGGGGCAATCGGACCGGACGCGTATTCACCGGAGACCGAAGCGGAGATTGGCTCTATGAGGCCCTGTTTCGATTCGGATTCGCCAATCAAGCCGAGTCCACTCATCGGGACGACGGACTGCGATTGACCGATTGTTACGTGGGCGCGGCCGTCCGCTGCGCGCCGCCGGGCAACAAACCATCGAGAGAAGAATTTGAGACATGCCGGCCTTACGTACTGGAGGAACTCCGTTTGTTGAAGCGAATCGCCGTCGTGGTCGCTTTGGGGAAAATCGCCTTCGATGAATATCTGACGGCCGCGGGACCGCCGGGACGGGGCACCGGCAGACCCAAGTTCGGGCACGGAACCAGCTATGCCACGGCCTGGGGCGTGACCTTGTTAGGGTCGTACCACCCCAGCCAACAAAATACCTTCACCGGAACACTCACCAGACCCATGTTTCATGGCGTATTCGAACGCGCCAGGCAGTTGGTGGATGGCCTGCCCTGACAATCTTACCCTTTGGGCGCGTTTCGGGCTTCCCAATCCGCGAGAAATTTCTTGAGTCCGATGTCCGTAAGCGGATGCTTGGCTAATTGCTGAAAGACCCCATACGGCATGGTGCAAATATCGCCACCAACCAATGCAGCTTCTACCACGTGCTGCGGATGTCTCACGCTGGCCACGAGCACCTGGGTCGGAAAATCGTAATTGTGAAAAATGGTCACGATTTGCCGGATGAGTTCCATGCCGTCACTGCTGATGTCGTCCAAGCGGCCAATGAACGGCGACACGCACCACGCACCGGCCTTGGCGGCCAGCAGGGCCTGTGTCGGTGAAAAACATAACGTGACGTTCACCCGAATGCCTTCGGCGGCCAGGCGTTTGGTTGCCGCAAGTCCTTCCGGGATCAGAGGACATTTGACCACGACGTTGGGATGAATGCGGGCCAATCCCAGCCCTTCCTTGACCATGGCATCAGCCTCCACGCTCACCACCTCCGCACTCACCGGGCCATCCACGAGTTGACAAATTTCGAGGATCAGGTCCTTGAAGTCCCGCCCTTCTTTGGAGACCAATGACGGGTTGGTCGTGACCCCGTCCAAGATCCCCATCCGGGCGGCTTCGGCAATTTCTTTGACGTTCCCCGTATCCAAGTAGATTTTCATGCTCTTCCTCCCTCAGCACGTTGTTGGCGCTTTTTCCCGGTTACATCAATGGCGCATGGCATCGTGACGATCACCGTCTTCACCACACGACTGGCGTCTATTGTAATTGAGCCTGTCGAACATTGACAATCAGAAACACCCACGCATGGGATTTGACTGGACACCGAGCCGGCGTTACGATTCCGGGAGATCGTTCAGAAAAATCATCCAATCAGGGTTCTCCGGCCTTTCCTGTCGTCTCTCTCATTATGGTGAAGGATTCCGCGAAGATGCCGTTCGACGTCCTCACCATTAAGGCCCAGGCATCGGTCTTGTGCGTTCTCCTTCCTGACGTTTCACATGCCCTCGTCTCAACGTGACATACACGTCTACCCGACGACCCAAGCGTTGCTGGAAGCCGCGGCGCACCACGTTCTCGATCACGCGCAGCAAGCCATCGCGGCGCGGGATTCGTGTACCATCGCCCTTGCCGGCGGCTCGACCCCGAAAGGCCTCTATGCGATGCTCGCCATCCCGCCTTTCCGGAATCAACTGGATTGGACGAAAATCCGGTTTTTTTGGGGAGACGAACGTCACGTCCCGCCGGATCATGCGGACAGTAATTACCGAATGGCCCATGAGGCGTTCCTTCGCCACCTGCCCATTTCCACGACACAGGTTCATCGTGTGCCGAGTGAACTTCCCGATGCCCAAGCCGCTGCCGACCACTATGAAGCGGCGCTGCGTGAGCAATTCGAGGTCTCCGAACCGGACGCCCCTCGTTTCGATTTGATCCTGTTGGGCATGGGACCGGACGGGCATACCGCTTCCCTGTTCCCAGGCACCCGGACCGTGCATGAAACGAGCCGGCTCGTTGCCGCTCCCTGGGTCGAAAAGCTACGGGCGTTCCGAATCACGTTCACCCCGGTTCTTCTCAATCACGCCAGACAAGTCACGTTTCTCATCTGTGGCCGCGCCAAAGCCGAAACGCTTCACGCCGTACTTGAAGGGCCTTTTCAACCCGACGCGCTTCCTGTTCAAGTGATCGGACCACAGGCTGGGACGCTGACATGGTTTGTGGATCAGGAGGCCGGCGGCGCACTGACCTTCCTGCAACGGTAGGCTGCCTCCCAGACGTGCACATGGAAACGAACGCCCTCAGACTGCGGCCCTTTGAAAATTTCCTCATGGTACGATGGATTGAGACCCCGCGTTGCCTGACTCGTGAAATCCCTTGATCAACGGATTGCGGCCCTGTTACAAGTGTTCTGTTACTGGTGCGAAATCTTTTCCATTCACGAATGCGCGGATGATGACGCCTCTTTCTGTGCTCCCCAACAATGTCTTTTCGGAAACCCTGGCGGAATACGGGGGACGACCCCTCCGCGCCAGAACCATTCACACGTTACAGGTGAACGTCGGGAAGCTCTGCAACCAAACCTGTCATCATTGTCACGTCGACGCCGGCCCTTCCCGGACGGAAATCATGAGCCGGGAGACGATGGAGAGCATTCTCACGGTCCTTCGACGCCATCCTCAGATCACCACCGTGGATATAACCGGCGGGGCCCCGGAAATGAACCCGCACTTTGAATATCTCGTTTCAGAATCTCGTGGGCTCGGGAAAGCGGTGCTCGACCGCTGCAATTTGACGGTTTTTTCCGTCAAAGGGAAATCCCACCTTCCCCGATTTCTGGCTGATCACCAGGTGGAGATCATCGCCTCCCTGCCCTGCTATCTCGAGGAGAACGTGGACCAGCAACGGGGCAAGGGTGTCTTTGCACGGAGCCTGGACGCCTTACGACAATTGAACGCGTTGGGCTATGGACTTGAAGGCACGGGCTTGGCGTTGAATCTCGTCTATAATCCGTTGGGTGCGCAACTGCCTCCTCATCAACGAGACTTGGAGGAGGCCTATAAGGATCAATTGCTTTCGCGTTTCGGTATCCGGTTCAGCCACCTGTATACCATCACCAATATGCCCATTAACCGTTTCCTGAACGACCTGTACGCCCAAGGCCAGTATGAAGCGTACATGAGCCTGCTGATTGAGAGTTTCAACCCGCATTCGGTCGAACACGTCATGTGCCGCAGCTTGCTCAGCGTGGGATGGGACGGACGGCTGTATGATTGCGATTTTAACCAGATGCTCGATATGCCCATACGCCACGACCTGCCGCAAACCATCGCGGAGTTCGATTACGAGGCGTTGGCCCGGCGCTTGGCCGTGACCGGCCAACATTGTTATGGGTGCACGGCGGGTGCGGGCTCATCCTGCGGTGGGGCGCTCGCCTGATTTCTCCTGATCGCTCCGGACCGCGGCTTCTCCGACTTTATCCGGACATATAACTTTTGAATTTGTGGGCACATTCGTTGCTACAGAAGTGGTAATGCTGCCCCCCGATTTTTTCAACCACCGCTGAGCCTGCCGTGATATACAATTTGCAGACGGGGTCCTGCACCATCATGTCTTTCGAGGGCAGGGAGGGACCGGTGCTTTTGCGGCCTCGAAAATCGCGAATGGATTTCCGGATCATCAAAAACAGAATGATCAGAAGGACTAAAATGATAATAATGCGCCACATGAGTCTTTCGGGGACTGTCCTATTGGATTATCCGCAAGTATACTGATTTTTTTGCCATCGGCCAATGCTTTGACTCGACTCATCCGGGCCCCCTCTCGTCGAATTGCCGGATGATTGTTCATCCTGATAGAATTGGGCATGGAATGAATTTTGCGTTGCCCTCCTCGAACGTTCAGGTTGAAATTCTCCTGACCCGTGCCAAACGCTAAGACCCGGTTTGTGCCGGCTGCACCGCATGGTCGAAATTCCCTTGTCTGCTTGCTGCAAATGAGAGGTTGTTGATGGTCACCATAACCCTTATGGGAGATTTGGAAACGTCTGACGGCGAACGAAGTTTGTCCTGTGAACTGGAAGCTCCTCTTTCGGTGAAACAACTGATTAAACAGCAGGGGCGCAAACTTCGACAGGTGACCAGACTCTTACGAGAAAATAAGGTTATGGTGACGATTAATCGACGGGTGGCGAGTGAAGATACATCCGTCCACGATGGAGATGAAATCAGCCTCGTGGCTCACGATGGAATGGGTACGAAAGGGCTAGGTCCTTCGTTTTATTGAAAGGAAGGCTTGGGGCTTGCCTACGGGAAACGCCCGAACGGTGAAAAGGTTTTGGAGCTCTCTTGTGTATCTGAAAAAACCGCTGACCCGTCATCCCTGTTCGCTAAACAGGAAGTCCCGGTCTCACCGTCAAAACTGAATGTCAAAACTGAAAAGCTACTTTTTGACCAAGATGGAATCCTTGGCGACTTTAGCCACGCGAAACTTCACCACTTTCTTGGCCGGAATCTTGATCGGCTCACCGGTTTGAGGATTTCTTCCGGTTCGAGCTTTTCGATGAGACAACACTAATTTTCCAAGTCCTGGTACGGTAAAGGAGTTTTTCGCTTCTTTGTAAGCCAGGGCAGCCAAGTTATCGAGAATTTCACTTGTGATCTTTTTTGTCACTCCAGACTTTGTCGCCAACTGATCAACGATCTGAGACTTGGTCATAGCTTTGGCCATGAGGAACCTCCTCTTCTATAAGGATACGTGTCAGCGTGATGTAACACGTGCAGGATCGGCTCAAATTGGAAGATATCTTGAAACGCTTAACATCGCTCGAAAAGATCAAAGAAAAACACAAAAAAAGATGAGGGCGAGTCTACCGAAAGCATCATACACTGTCAACCACAAAACCCTTGAATGATGAGAGCTATCTGCGAATTCTTTTCGACGGCATCAATTGGTTTCCTTGATGCCTGGGTTCCTACCACGGTAGAGTGTGCTGCACCCTCGTGATTCAAGTGAAAGGGAATAACCATGGGGAGAGAATTATCCGTTATTTCATTGACAAAATCCGATGACGCGGGGAACGAGTTTCTCTATTCCCGGGTTTTTTGCCAACGCAAGGACCCGCCTGCTCTCCGCTTGTTGTTGGATTTTTTGAGATCGAAAAGCCAGGTTCCCCTCATCCCTAACGTGGAGCCTGAAGTGCTCGATGACTATTCATGGGTCCAAATGGCTGTCGGCTATCATCGTGAGAAGAAACCGATTCAGCTTTTTTGCATTCGTCATGAAGGCACCTATCAAGACGTCTTCGAGAAAGAACAGCAAGGATTTTCCGCGCACCTCTCCGCCTTTGGAGACGTAGAGGCCGATCTGGCGAGAGAATTCGTCGTTCGAGCCCACTTTATCCTTGCGACTCGAATCCTCAAAAACGACATCACCGACGAAGGTTATGATTTCAACGGGTGGGTCCTGGAATTCTTCCAGGAAAACTGCAACGGGATTGTCCAGATCGACGGACAGGGCTTTTTCTCACCCAAAGGGGAACTCGTCGTGGACTTGCAGGACGACCCCGCGCAGCAGGACTTTTCCGCACCGGAAATCCAGCCGTCCTGACCTTCCAGAACCTGTGATCCCCGATTAAGAACGTCGGGGACAGGTTTATTGCACGACCGGGAGCAGATCGTCCACCCCGGAACGAAACGTTTTCTGAGGAACTCCATTCAGATAGCCGCGATAGCCTATACCGTCTTTCATCACTTCCGCTAACGCCCCTTGATCGAACAAGTGCGGGTCGGCAATCACGTCGCCCCGGCTGAACAGGATGTCGGCCCGATACCCCGGCACCAATTTGCCGGTATCGTTTTGCCCGATGCGCTCGGCCGCAAGCCCCGTCCCGCTGTACCATGCCGCCAAGGGAGACAGGCCATCCCTGATCAGCGAGACCATCTCCATGTAATTCCGGCCATGCATTCGGGGGAGGATCGGGTCAGTCCCCGTAATCATGTTGAGACCGCTCGCCTGCGCGATTCTGACCGATTCAGCATGTGCCTCAGTCACTTGTCGCACTTTTTCGGCGACAAAAGGCGGGAGATTTTCCGCCTTGGGCAACTCGTAATTGATCCATGACGTGGGGGTCACCGTACACCCTTTGGCATAGGCTTTTTCCGCCAAGGCTTCATTCAGAAACGAGATATGTTGAATGTCATGCACTCCGCAATCAATGGCCAATTCGATCCCCTGCCGGCTATGGGCATGGGCCGCAACCATCATGCCGCGACCGGCGGCTTCGTCGCACATCGCTTCGATTTCCGCTTGCGTGAAATCCCGATTCTCCAATTTATCCGAGGGAGACACGACCCCGGGGCTCGCACAAATTTTCACCAAGTCCCCGCCGCACGCGGCGATTTCACGCACGCGCTTTCGACAATCCCAGGGCCCGTCCACGATGCTCGAAGGACGACCGGGGCCGGCAGGCCACAGCCGGGACACCGTGTCATGACACCGGTCCGTGCCTCGAAAGTCCGCGTGACCGCCGGTCGTGGACAGCATGCAAATGGCAATTTTCAAGCGAGGCCCGATGATCACGCCTTCCTCCACCAACCGTTTCACCACGTGCGTGGCTCCTCCCACGTCACGAACGGTCGTCACCCCGCCGCGGACCAACGTGGCATAGAGAATCCGCTCGGTATAGAGCAACGCGGCCGGCCCGTTCATGGTCGCCAGGTCTTCGTCATGAATGCCCAACACGGTGACGTGGCTATGGCAGTCCACGAGTCCCGGGGTCGCGGTGAGAGAAGAACAATCAACGCGCCGAACGTCGTGTCCGGGAGAAGGGTCGGCCCGATGCGGTTTCACCGCCTCTATTTTGCCCCCTTCAACCCACACGTCAACGCCTGTATGAACCGCGGCATCGGTGCCTGAGGTTCCGTCATACAATTTCTTGACGTTGGAAAAAATGATCATCGTGCCTCCCTGCGTGGAAACCGAACGTGTTCTTGTGTACCGGAACATCGAGAATTTCTCAAGCAAGGAAAAGCAGGGATTCAGGCAACGTGCAGCCTGCACGGCGGCCGGACCCCGGAATGGCGTCGGCGCAACAACGGCCAGTGCTGATTCCCGGCGTTCCCCGGCATCTGATCGTTCGATGCCGGATCGCGTCCTGCCTGATTGAAAAATACTGAAATATCTGGATAATGGTTGGTTGTCTTTTTTCTGTTTTGTGGCCACTCCCCCGCCACGAGGCAGACGTCGTCATCGTTCGTGAGAACGTCGAAACAGGCAGAGAACGATTGGGCATTCTGCCACTATCGCCCACCACGCGGCGTAACCATTGTTGATCTTATGGCTGACTTCAGGCACTTCGACGAAATGTTCGGGACGGGCGAACGGCATCGCGAACCATATCGTGACTATCACCAATGGTTTGAATCCCAGGACACGGCGTGGCTGCATCGCAAGTCTGATGAAGCCGAGACGGTTTTTCGCAGGATCGGGATCACCTTCAACGTGTATGGAGAGGAAGAAGCCAGCGAACGACTGATCCCGTTCGACGTCGTCCCGCGCATTATTTCCAGTCGTGAATGGTCGCGGCTTGTTCGGGGTATTCGGCAACGGATCCAGGCCATGAATGCCTTTCTGTACGACGTGTATCACCGGAAGGAAATCTTTCGGGCAGGGCGCATTCCCGTCGAGATGATCGCGAACAATGACGCCTTTCTCCCACAGATGATCGGGGTCTCGCCACCGGGAAACGTCTACACCCACGTCGTCGGCGTCGATATCGTTCGCACCGGCGAAAACGAATTCTACGTCCTGGAGGACAATGCCCGCACGCCGTCCGGAGTCTCCTACATGCTGGAAAACCGGGAAATCATGCTCCAGATGTTTCCGGAACTGTTTGCGCGGGTCAACGTGCAGGCCGTCGGCAACTATCCCAAAAACCTGCGACGCTCGCTCGGCAACTGCGCACCACGTTCGTGCGAAGGGACGCCGGTCATCGCGGTACTGACGCCCGGCATGTACAATTCGGCCTATTTTGAGCACGCGTTCCTTGCCGCCCAGATGGGTGCGGAGTTGGTCGAAGGGCATGATCTGCGCGTGGTCGATGGACGCATTGCCATGCGGACCACCCAAGGGTATGCCCCCATTGACGTCATTTACCGGCGCGTGGACGACGATTACCTGGACCCGCTCAATTTCAATCCGCAGTCACTCCTGGGGGTGCCGGGCAGTTTCGACGTCTACAGGGCCGGCGGGGTCACCATCGCCAACGCCCCGGGCACGGGCATTGCCGATGATAAGGCCGTCTATTCCTATATGCCGGACATCATCGAATTCTATACAGGAGAAAAGGCGCTGCTGAAAAACGTGCCGACCTGGCGTTGTTCAGAGCCCGATGCGTTGCGCTACGTGTTGGACCACCTGGCCGAGTTGGTCGTCAAAGAGGTCCATGGTTCAGGCGGGTATGGCATGCTGATCGGCCCTGCCGCAAGCCACGACGCACTCGTCGCGTTCCGGAACAAGTTGGAAGCAACGCCAAGCAAGTATATTGCCCAGCCCACTCTTTCGCTTTCCACGACCCCGATTCTGACCAAGAACGGCTTGGGTCCGCGCCACGTGGACCTGCGCGTCTTTGTCCTGGTTTCACCCGACGGGATTCACATGACTCCAGGTGGGCTGACCCGCGTGGCCTTGAACAAGGGGTCGCTTGTCGTCAATTCCAGCCAAGGCGGCGGGACCAAGGACACCTGGGTCCTGGAGGAATAACCCAATGCTTGGGAAAACCGCCGACGGTCTGTTCTGGATGTTTCGGTACCTTGAACGAAACGAAAATACCGCACGCCTTCTCGACGCCGGGTTTCGCATTGCCCTGACTCGCACCGCCGCCGCGGAGAACGAGTGGGCTTCCGTGCTCACCACGATCGGCATCAAGCAGGCTTTTCTGGAAAAATACGAACGGATGGAGACGGCTCACGTCATCGATTTCCTGTTACGGGATTCATCCAATGCGTCCAGCGTCATGTCGATGATTCAAACCGCACGCGACAATGCCCGGCTCCTGCGCACCGCGCTGACTCGTGAACTGTGGTCGGCCACTAATGAATGCTGGCTGACCCTCAGGGAATTGCTGGCCCATCCCGTACGAGAGCGGGAGTTGCCCTTTGTCCTCAGCACGATCCAACGGCAAAACGCCCTGCTCAATGGCACGCTCCACAACACCATGATGCGAAATGAGATATTCAATTTCGCCCGTCTCGGCACGTTCCTGGAACGGGCGGACAACACGGCGCGTATCCTCGACGTCAAGTATTATCTGTTGCTGCCGTCCATCTCGCTGGTCGGCAGTTCGCTGGATAACGTGCAATGGGAAACCATTCTCAGGTCGGTATCGGCTCAACGTTCCTACCACCGGCTCCATAAAGGCGACGTTCGCCCGAGGGAGATCGCGAATTTCCTGATGCTCGATCTCCGCATGCCGCGTTCACTCGCCTTCTGCTATTCAAAGATCACGGATAATCTCACGCATCTCGCCAAAGAGTACGGCGTTCGCCAGCCCTGCATCGACCAGGCGGAAACGGTGTTCGCCAGGCTGACGGAGCGTTCCATCGAAGACGTCTTTGAAACCGGGTTGCACGAATTCATCCAGGACTTCATCCGGGACAACAATGCCTTGGGAAGCCAGATTGAAAAGGAATACCGCTTTTACGGATAGCAGGATGCGACTGATCATTTCCCATCTCACGACGTACCAATACGACAAGCCGGTCCACTATGCGTTGCAACAGGTTCGGCTGACGCCGAAGTCCCAGGCGTCACAGAACGTGTTCACGTGGGACATGACGGTTGAAGGCGGCCGCAAAGAGCTCGAGTTGACAGACCAGCACGACAACCTCGTGACCCTGATCAGTCTGATGGAAGAGCAGTCTGAGATCAGCATCCATTGCCATGGTGAGGTCGAAACCATCGGACAAAACGTGACGTCCGGCTGGCCGGACGGCTATACGCCGCCGTGGTATTTCAAACGATCGACCGCACTCACCACGCCGGGCGAGCAAATCCACGATCTCGTCAAATCCCTGGCCGATGACGTCCGCGACGACCTGACGCGGCTGCACGCACTTTCCGGCCTCGTTGCGAAGACCGTTTCCTATACGAAGGGACGGACAACCCCCCAAACCACGGCGGAAGACGCACTGGGGATAGGGCACGGCGTTTGCCAGGACCACACGCATATTTTTCTCAGTGCGGCACGGCTTCTGGGTTTTCCGGCTCGATACGTCAGCGGGCATCTCATGATGGACGACTGCGTGGAACAGGACGCAAGCCATGCCTGGGCGGAAGCATGGATAGATGCAATAGGATGGACCGGCTTCGACGTATCGAATGGCGTCTCGCCGGATGAACGCTACGTGCGCGTGGCAACGGGGCTCGATTACAAAGACGCTGCGCCCGTATCCGGCATTCGGACGGGAGACGCACGGGAATCCTTGACCGTCACCGTCCACGTGCAACGCAAGGATCCCTGACAACGGCGGTCACTTGGCAGGCTCCGTGAGAGCATGATAGGGTAATCAGTGACTCGATAACGCGTGCGACCGGCATCGAACACACGCCACCGCCGCATAACCCTCTTCAGATTCGTCGAACGCAATTGCATGTGGCGTCTGACGACGCCTTCCACTGCTTCGCGTTGTACAGCCAGCATGAACCGTTTTATCCATTTTGAGCACGACTTGTTCCCGATTCATGACTGACCGCACCGCACAAAGTTGGTTGAGGCCCTCGAAAACGTTTTCCGATCGACACATCGGGCCGACGGAGACCGATACCCGGGAGATGCTGAACGTCCTCGGGTTCCCGTCGCTGGAAACGTTGATTCAAGCCACGGTCCCTGAAGACATTCGCCTGCATGAAGCCCTCGACTTGCCGCCCCCCCGGAGCGAGCAGGAGGTATTGTCCGACCTCGGGCGCAAGGCCTCCAAGAATCAGGAGTTCCGGTCGTTTATCGGAATGGGGTACTACGATTGTCACACGCCCCCGGTGATTCTCCGGAACATCCTGGAAAATCCGGCGTGGTACACCCAGTACACGCCCTACCAGGCAGAAATCGCCCAAGGACGCTTGGAAGCCCTGCTCAATTTTCAAACGATGGTGGCGGACCTTACCGGCCTCCCGTTGGCCAATGCGTCCCTTTTGGATGAAGGGACCGCGGCGGCGGAAGCCATGGCCATGTGCAAAGCTATCACCGGCCGGCCGGCGTTTTTCGCTTCGGAAGGGTGTCACCCGCAAACGCTGGCCGTGGTCCGGACTCGCGCCGCGTCGCTCGGTATCCATTTGGACATCGGACCTGTCGATGCGATCGACTGGGAACGGGCGTCGTATGGCGGGCTCCTCCTGCAATATCCCGCTACGGACGGCACGCTTCGCAATAACCACGAACTGATCCGGCGGGCCCACGACGCGGGCACACAGGTCGTTGTGGCCACGGACCTGCTCGCCTTGACCCTCTTCAAACCGCCGGGGGAATTCGATGCCGATATCGCCGTGGGGTCCAGCCAGCGCTTTGGTGTACCCTTGGGATTCGGCGGGCCGCATGCCGCGTTCCTGGCCACGCGCGAAGACTACAAACGCCAAATACCCGGACGAATCGTCGGCGTCTCCAAGGACAGCCAGGGACGAACGGCGTACCGGCTGGCGTTACAGACCCGCGAACAACATATTCGTCGCGACCGTGCCACGAGCAACATCTGTACCGCGCAAGTCCTGTTAGCGAACATTGCCGGCATGTATGCCGTGTATCACGGGCCAGACGGACTGAAACGCATGGCCGAGTGCGTGCACGGCTTGACCCTCGTCCTCGCCGAGGGCCTGACCCGTCTCGGGTGTCGCGTACCGGACGAACTCTTTTTCGATACGTTGCGCGTGTCCGCCGGCGCGCTCCCGCCGGAACGGGTCCGCGAACAGGCTGAACAGCATCGGCTCAACCTTCGAGAATTTCAGGACGGCTCCTTCGGCATCGCACTGGATGAAACCACGACCATGGAGGACGTGGAGACCCTCTGGAAAACGTTCTCAAAAGATGGGCAGGTGCGGTTTACGGCAAAAGAACTCGCCGATACGCGCTCCGTCTCGCTGCCGGCCCCGTTTGCCCGAACGACCCCCTTTCTGACTCATGAAGTCTTTCACCGGTATCATTCCGAACACGAACTGTTACGCTACATGCACCGGCTTCAATCCCGTGACCTCTCACTGGTGCACTCCATGATTCCCTTGGGCTCCTGCACCATGAAACTCAACGCAACTGTGGAAATGCTCCCCGTGACGTGGCCGGGATTCAGTCACATTCATCCGTTTGCCCCTCCGAAACAAACGGAAGGATACACCCAACTGTTCAGGGAATTGGAAACCTGGCTCTCGGAAATTACGGGGTATCCGGCAATTTCACTCCAACCCAACGCGGGTTCCCAAGGGGAATATGCCGGCTTGCTGGTCATCCGGGCATATCACGAAAGCCGCGGGCAAGGCCACCGGAACACGTGTTTGATCCCGGCGTCGGCTCACGGAACCAACCCCGCGAGCGCGGTGATTGCCGGCCTGCAAGTCGTGCCCGTGGCCTGTGACGAACGCGGGAACATCGATCTGGTCGATTTGCGCGCCAAGGCCGGCCGTCACCACGAAACGCTGGCCGCGCTCATGGTGACGTATCCTTCGACGCATGGGGTCTTTGAAGAAACGATCCAGGAAATCTGCGGCATCGTGCATGAGCACGGCGGCCAGATCTACATGGACGGTGCCAACCTGAATGCGATGGTCGGGCTGTGCCGGCCAGCCGGCATTGGCGCCGACGTCTGTCATCTCAACCTGCACAAGACCTTTTGCATTCCCCACGGCGGTGGAGGACCCGGCATGGGACCGATTGCCGCCGCCGCGCACCTGGCCCCGTTTTTGCCCGGACATCCGCTCCGTGATGCAGGTGGGGAACGCGGCATCGGGCCGGTCTCCGCGGCACCTTATGGGAGTCCGAGCATCCTGCCGATTTCCTGGGCCTTTATTGCGCTCATGGGCGCACAGGGATTGAACCGGGCCACCAGCGTCGCCATTCTCAATGCCAATTACATGGCCAAACGCCTTGAGAAGGACTTTTCCATCCTGTACACCGGAAAGGGCGGTTTGTGCGCCCATGAATTTATTCTGGATCTGCGACCGTTCAAGAAATCCGCCGGCATTGAAGTGGAAGACGTGGCCAAACGCCTCATGGACTTTGGCTTCCATGCCCCGACCATTTCGTGGCCCGTGGCCGGTACGATGATGATCGAGCCCACGGAAAGCGAATCGAAATCGGAACTCGATCAGTATTGCGATGCGCTGTTGGCAATTCGACAAGAGATCAGGGACGTTGAAGAAGGGCGACTCCCGCGAGACGACAATCCCCTGAAACACGCCCCGCATACGATTGAAGACGTCACGAGACCGGACTGGAATCATGCCTACGGCCGCGACCAGGCGGCCTTTCCCCTGCCGTGGCTCCGGGACCTGAAATTCTGGCCGGCCGTGTCACGCATCGACAGTGCGTATGGAGACCGCAACGTGTTCTGCACGTGCCCCCCGATCGAGCATGATCAATAACCTCGGAACGCCCTGATGACAGGAAGGACCGAAAGCAGCATGAAAACGAAATCACCAAACACGCTCCTGTGGGCCATCCTGACGGGCATTGTGTCCGGAACGATCCTTGGGGGGACCTGGCCGGAAGCCGGGCATGGCGTTGCGTTTCTTGGGGAACTGTTTCTCAAAGCTCTATTCGTGCTCGTGGTCCCACTCGTCATGAGTTCCATTATCGTCGGTGTCACCAGTCTCGGCGACGTGCGGCGACTCGGCCCCCTGGGAGGCCGCGCAGTCCTGTATTTCATGACCACCACGGGCATCGCGGTCGTCATCGGGCTTGTTCTGGTCCTGCTGATTCAGCCGGGTACCCCGGGCGCGGCTGAGTCCGTTGCCGGCGACATGACCAACGTATCCGAACGTTTGGAAGACAAGCCCACCAACGTGCCCGAGATGCTTCGGACCATCCTGACCGGACTCATCCCCAAGAATCTGTTTTCGGCCATGGCCAACGCCGAGGTCCTGCCGTTGATCATTTTTTCCCTGGTGTTCGGCGGGATCCTGACGACGGTTGGAGAACGGGGCAGGCTCGTGATTCAAGTCGTCGAAGGCGTGAACGAAGCCATCATGGCCATGGTTCATCTGTTGATGTGGGCGGCACCGGTGGGCATCGGCGGATTGATAGCCGGCCGGTTGGGCGAGGCGGGAGGGTTCAGCGGCTTTTGGCCGCAATTGGTGCAGTTGGGCGCCTATGCCGGCACCGTGATCCTGGGTTTGCTGATCCACGGCCTGATCGTGATTCCCCTGCTCCTCCATTTTATCGGGAAACAGAACGTCTTCTCGTACGCCAGAAACATCGGGACCGCCCTGACCACGGCGTTCTCCACCAGTTCGAGTTCGGCTACGCTTCCGCTCACCATGGAAGCCGTGATCGAGGAAAACAAGGTCTCACCGCGAACCGCGCGCTTCGTGCTTCCCCTGGGTGCCACGATCAACATGGACGGCACGGCCCTCTACGAGGCAGTGGCCGCCGTGTTCATTGCGCAGTCGTATGGTATCGAACTCGGGTTCGCCCAGACGGTGATTATCGTGCTGACGGCGACCCTGGCCGCGGTCGGCGCGGCCGGCATTCCCGAAGCCGGTCTGGTCACGATGGTGATCGTGCTCAAGTCCGTCAACCTGCCCATCGAAGGCATTGCGCTCATCCTGGTGATCGACTGGTTCCTGGACCGTTGCCGCACCACGGTCAACGTCTGGGGAGACGCCGCGGGATCGGCGGTGATTGACCGGTTGGAGAACCGGGGCGGCAGTGGGTGAACCTGCCACCCGGTTCCTTAAGCAGGGCTAAAACCCGTAGATGAGCCCGATGCCGATGTCATGTCCGTTGATTGTGGCTTCGAAGTCATCGCCACTCACGTCCCCTTTGAATGTCGGGGCCTGAGTCCCGAAGTATCGCCAGTCCAGGCTGACCGTGATTGAACGGCCCTCCTCCAAGGGAAACTCGTAGCCGATGCCCGCACCCACCTGATACGCAAAAACGGTATCGCTGTCGTCGACGAGTGACGTGCCTGTCGCATTCTCCGCATCGACCGAAATAGTCGCGACCCCGATGCCACCGCCAACATAGGGTACCCACCTGGACCCGGTATCAAAATCATAGTCCACGTTGGCCATGAAGGCGAGCATCGAAAAATTACCGTCGATGGACTGTGTTCCCTTCACTCTCTCATCGAAGCTAGCTTGTTGTGTGGGGGAGAGGTCAGCATATTCAGTCCCTGCACGTAGACGATCTTGTGCTATAGCCCCATCCACGGCGAGTTTCACCAGAGCGCCCGGGCTTTTGACGTCCATTTCGTTTATGCCATGCCTGCGGTAGTCGATCTCTCCCTCCACGCGCAAGCCACCGGGGAAGGCGTACCCGGCCATGCCTCTGATGGCAAACCCTGTGTCGGTGGTCGTATTGGCGTCGAGCGAGGGATAAGCGCCTCGGGCGGGAGCCGAAACGTCGGAATCGTTGAGAATACTGAGGCTGCCCCCGACACCGACGTAAGGCCCGTCGCCGGCATATGCACTCGTGCCGGATGAGACAAACATCAATGCGAGTCCGACCAGCACGGCTTTCATGCCATTCGAGAAAACCGGACGCCGGACAGCAGTGCCGATGCGCGGGGAAACGGCTGTCAATGACTCATCAATGTGCATCGCTTTTCCTCCTTGCGTAAAATATGTGAGCCTGTTTCAGTATCGACGCTACCGGACGAAACATACCCATTTCCCCATGCTATAATCAAGAGAGAGCAAACCATGAGCGCGACTCACACCATCGGATCGCTGGTTCTTGATCGCCTGCACCGGCTTGGGCTGAAGCACCTGTTCGGCATTCCGGGTGACTACGTCCTCTCGCTGTTTCAACTGATCGAGGAATCGCCCATCGAGCACGTCGGGACCACCCGGGAAGATTGCGCCGGGTTTGCCGCGGATGCCTACGCGCGGCTGCACGGCATCGGCGGGGCCTGCGTCACGTATTGCGTGGGCGGGTTGAACATCGTCAATGCCATTGCGTGCGCGTATGCGGAACGGTCGCCGGTCGTGCTACTGTCGGGGTCGCCGGGACTGGCAGAACGGCTGACCACGCCCTTTCTTCACCACATGGTTCGGGATTTTTTTACCCAACGCGACGTGTTTGAGAAGATCACCGTGGCATCCGTGATCCTCGACGATCCCCTCACGGCCGAACGGGAAATTGATCGCGCCCTGGCCGCCTTGCTGCAATACAAACGGCCCATCTATCTGGAAATTCCCCGGGACATGGTCTTCGCCCCCGTCCGGGTGTCTTCCCTCACGCCCCCCACGACAACCGGTGAGAGCAATCCCATCGCGTTGAAGGAAGCCGTCGACGAAGTGCGGAGTATCCTTTCGGGTTCGGAACGCCCGGTGATCCTGGCCGGCGCGGAGATCTACCGGTTCGGGCTCCAGCACGAACTCACGACGTTGGTCGAACGCATGGGCGTTCCCGTGGCCACGACGCTGCTCGGCAAATCGGTCATTCGGGAGGACCATCCCTTGTTCATCGGCGTGTACGGCGGGCTCGTGGGTCGTGAGGAAATCCTGGAGTTCGTGGACCAGGCCGATTGCCTGCTGACGTTGGGCACGCTCCTGACCGACGTGGAAGACGTCAAAGTTCATTCCACGCTCCTGGCCGCCGGACGAACGATCCATGCCACGGCCGATTCGATTGCCATCAAGCACCACCGCTATGAAGGCGTTCTATTCGAGGACTTCATCCGTGCGCTTTCGATGGCCCCGCTGCCCTCGTTTCTGCCACGACCGCTCCCCACCCGGAATCCGGCCACGTTCGAAGCGCCGGCGCCGCACGTGCCCGTCACCCTTCAGAATATGGTCGGCTACCTGGACGGGGTGCTGAACGAACATACCGTGGTGATTGCCGACGTAGGCGAATCGCTCTTCGCCTCCGCGGACCTGCGCGTGCGGAAAAGCGCCGAGTTTCTCTCCCCGGCCTACTATACGTCCATGGGGTTCAGCGTCCCTGCGGCGCTTGGCGCAGGTTTCGCCGACCCATCCCTGAGGCCCCTGGTCCTGGTCGGCGACGGCGCGTTTCAGATGACCGGGACCGAACTCGCGACCTGTCTCCGGCACGGACAAACGCCCATTGTCATCATTCTCAACAACCGAGGCTATTCCACCGAACGGGAAATCCTGGAAGGGCCGTTCAACGACGTGTATGAATGGCGCTATGACGAAATCTGTACGTTGCTCGGCGGCGGCATCGGTCACCGGGTCGAAACATTCGGGGCCTTTGTGCAGGCCTTGGATTCGGCCATGGCGGATTCCGGCCACCTGCACGTCCTCAACGTCATCCTCGACCCCAAGGACCGCTCCACCGCCATGACCCGCGTGGCACGTCGATTAGCCAAACGCCTGTCTCAGCCAAGTCCCGAGCGTTCTTGACCCTCCCCCTCCCGTTCCCTTACCCTTCGATGAACACCGATGGATTCCCGATTACGAACGCGGGAAAGGGACAGGAAGGAGAAAGGTCGTCACGCCCACGTGAGGTCCGTTCATGAAAGCGCCGTTTCATCAATTCAATCCCAAGAAATTTTCTTTTCGGAAAGATCCGGTCCTGGTACTGGAAAATTTTTGGACCGAACGGGAAATGGAAACCTTTCGAGAGGCGATGACGCATTCGACCTGGACGGGTCTCTTGGACATGCCCGCGGTATCCCGGGCGTTCCCCGATTCAGGCAATTGGCTGAAAGCCGAAATCGGTCCGCGCGAGCGGCAACTCTTTCTCGACAAACTGTCGATGCCGTGCATTATGGAGTACGTGGAATCCTTTCCCAATATCCGGCAACGACACGTGAATTTCAATTTCTATTCCTATGGCGCCGGAGACTGTTTGCCGACGCATGACGATACGGATGAAGCCTACGCCGACAACCGTGACCGCCCACCGCCGCTCCGGCGGTTGGCCCTGGTGACCTACGTCCATTCCGAATGGAACACCGATTGGGGTGGAGAACTGATCATCTATCATGCCAGGAAGGACGCGTGCGGGAACCGTGTCCTGGACGTGGCACAATGCATTGCCCCACAACCGGGATCACTTGCCCTCTTTGCCGTACCCCGGTTCCATCGCGTGTGCCGGGTGGATGCCCTGGCGGGCGAACACAAACGGCTTTCGATCGCCGGTTGGTTCATGACGGAACACTTCACCTTGTGAATGCTTACTCATTCACTGACGGAGAGAAAGTGTCAGCCCTGTGCGAGCCTTCTTTTCCTCCCACTACCTCTACCTCCCAACTTTTCCCTCTTCGGAAAAAGTTCCCGTCCTTACAAAGGAGGGGAACTCGGGCACACAGAAGGAGGCAGCGAACATTGTCAACGAATGAGTGAACACATGCACGTTGTCACCACTCTTGACTGTCACGTTGCCGGCGAAGCGCTTCGCGTGGTGACGTCGGGGTTTCCCGAACCTGCCGGGTCCACCGTCCTGGAAAAACGGCAATATTGCCGGTCCCATCTTGACCATCTTCGGAAAGCGCTCATGTGGGAACCGCGAGGCCACCACGACATGTACGGATGCCTGTTGGTCAAGCCCGCGCACACGCAAGCCGATACCGGAGTCCTGTTTTTTCATAATGAAGGCTACAGTACCATGTGTGGACACGGAATCATCGGACTCACGACGGTCATGCTGGAACAGGGGTTGTTTCCGGCTACCGTTCCGGCGACCACGATCCGGTTCGAGACTCCCAGCGGCCTGGTGACGGCAACGGCGTCCCTCGATGAAGGCAAGGTTCGAAACGTCGCGTTTCTCAACGTGCCGTCCTTTGTCCTCGACGTAGAGCAGACGGTCCGGGTGCCGGGCATCGGCGCGGTTGAGTACGATGTCGCCTTTGGCGGGGCATTCTATGCCTTTTGCCGGGCGGAGGCGCTGGGTCTCACCCTCGAACCCAAACACGCGCCGCAACTCCAAGCCCTGGGCCTCACCATCAAACAGGCCATCATGGCCGAACACACCTTTTTCCACCCAACGGAGCCTGAGCTTGGCTACCTGTACGGCACGATCTTTGTCAGTCCTCCCCTGACAACCGAAGGGGACGTGCGGCATACGTGCATCTTTGCCGATGGCGCCTTGGATCGATCGCCGACGGGAACCGGGGTCAGCGCACACCTGGCGCTCCTCCACGCCAAAGGGGATCTCGGGGTGAGACAAGCCCTGCGGTTTGAAAGCATTTTGGGCACGTCGTTCGGAGGGAAAATCGTGGAGGCGACGCAACTGGGCCAGTACCCGGCGATTATTCCCGAAGTCGATGGCCACGCCTGGCTCACGGGTCGTCATGAATTCATGATCGACCCGGACGACCCGTTAAAGGACGGGTTTCTGTTGGGCTAGAATTCCGGAACAGCGGATGCGATAAACCTTGACTGCACAGGGTATGTGTTCACTCATTCGTTGACAATTTTCAGTTTACAGAGGCCATTCTTCGTGGTCAATAATGGATGCTTCAGTGCGTCATGAAAAGTCTGTTTAGCTTTTCATCTTGAGACAGACCGCCTGGAGGCCGATGATGGTTTTGGCATCCTGGATCTCGCCGTCATTGATATGAGCGACGGCTTGGTCGAGCGGCATTTCGATGACCTCCAGGACTTCATCCGCACCCAGGTTTTGCGTGCCTGGAGAGAGGTCGTGTCCCGCAAAAATGTGAATGATTTCGTTGGTAAAGCCGGGCGTGGTCAAGAAGCTCAGGACCGGCTCCAGCCGCCCCACCTTGTACCCGGTCTCTTCTTCCACTTCGCGAGCCGCGCAATCCCTGGGATCTTCGCCGGCATGCAGCTTGCCCGCGGGGATTTCATAGATGAAGCGTCCGACGGCATGACGATATTGCCGGACCATGATCACTGTCCGGTCGTCTTTCATCGGCACGACGGCCGCGGCCCCGGGATGGGCGATCACCTCAAGGTCGGCCGTAGCCCCGTTCGGCAGGGTCACCGTCTCCACGGAGAGATCGATGATTTTCCCTTTATAGATCGGTTTTTTCATCGCCCTGCATTCATCCCGGCTTCACGCCGGCGGCCTGGGCCTTTTATAAAAGGGAAGGGCGACCACTTGTGCGGGTATTCGCCGGCCTCGAATCTCGACGTCGAAGGCCGTGCCGTCCTCGGCATAAGCGGGTTCCACGTACCCCAGACCAATGCCTTTCTGCAGGATGGGCGACAGGTTCCCGCTGGTCACCGTGCCGACCGGTTTGTCCTGCGCCAACAGTTTCATGTCGTGACGGGGCACGGCTTTTTCCAGTAATTCGAATGCCACCAGGCGTCGAGAGGGTCCTTCCCGGACTTGTTGTTTGAGCACGGGCTCGCCGATGAAGGCGCCTTTGTCAAAGCTCACGACCCATTTAGCGTTGGCCTCTATGGGTGTGGTCGCTTCCGTCAGGTCATTGCCGTACAACAAATACCCCATGTCCAGCCGCAGCAAATCCCGCGCGCCCAACCCCGCTGGCTTCACGCCAAACTCCTCTCCGGCCTGCATCAGTCGATCCCACACGAGGCGCACCTGCGTCGCCGGCACGTACAATTCATATCCGAGTTCGCCGGTATAGCCGGTCCGAGCCACCAGACACTCGACGCCGCCGACCGTTTCTCGCAGACAGCGTCGCGGTTTCAGCTCATCGAGTGACAATTGCACGTGCGCCTGTAACAGCGACTTGGAGGCAGGCCCTTGCAGCGCCAGTTGGGCCATATCTTCTGATTGATCGACGATGCGCAACTGCCCCTGTTCGTCACCCTGCTGTTGAAACAGCCAACGTCTGATCTTGTCCAGATTGGACGCATTTACACATAGCAGAAATTCCTCCGCACCCAGCCGGTAGACGAAAATATCGTCTTTGACGCCCCCGTCAGGGTTGCAAATCATCGAGTACTGAGCACCCATGGGCTCGACGCGTTGCACGTCATTGGTGGTCACTCGCTGCAGGAACGGCACGGCCCCTGTACCCTCGACGTGCAGACGCCCCATGTGACTCACGTCAAACAAGCCCGCGGTGGTGCGGACTGCATGATATTCATCGAGGACGCCTGAATACTGGAGGGGCATGGCCCAGCCGGCGAAATCTACGATTTTGGCTTTCCGGGCCACGTGGGCCTCATACAGGGAGGTTTGTTCCATGTGCAAGAGAAATCGGGAGTCGTGCCGATCGGGGCGTCATCCCGTGAAAAAGCGAAAAGAACGGTTCCTTACCGGAGATCCAGGAGTTCCACTTCAAAAATCAGCGTGGCGTTCGGCGGAATGATGCGACCCGCGCCACGACTGCCGTATCCGAGATGGGATGGAATGATCAATTTGCGTTTCGTGCCGATTGTCATGCCGACGACTCCTTCATCCCAACCTTTGATGACTTGACCCGCACCTAACCGAAAAGAGAACGGCTCCCCGCGGTCCACCGAACTATCGAACTTCGTTCCATCTTCCAGCCAGCCCGTATAATGGACGAACGCGGTTTCTCCCACGTGCGCCTCCCGGCCGTCGCCCGTCACCAGGTCAACGTATTGCAGCCCGGACGACGTCTTGACGGATTCGGGTTGGGCTCCAAGCACCGTTCCCGGCCCTTGAAGAACACATACACCACTGACCACCACGACCCCCACCCATGCTCGAATGTGTTTGAACAACATGTGCTTGTATTCCTCTCGTTTCGCTGATGGACTCACTGTGTTGCAGCTTGGTCCCAGAACCTCTTGTCTGTGTTCAGTAATTTGTTGACGAACAAATGTTCAGCCTAAGTGGGAGCGATTGTGTTTCTTCCCTCCCTTTCTACCTCCCCTTACCCCTCCTTACAAAGGAGGGGAACTCCTTCTCCCCTTTTCGTGGGAGAGGGCTGGGGTGGGGGAGAATCTATTGATTCGGGAAGGGCTCGGCAAAAAGCGCCACACTCGCGGTATACCCGTGGATAAAGTTTTTCCCGCCTACCGGCCCGATCTCGCCGGCGGCAAAAAACCCCGCAACCGGAATCCCGTCGGCCCGTCGTTGGAGGGCCGTAATATCATGGTTGGGTTCGGCGAAAAACCGCCGGCCCCGGCCGTTGCAACTGAACAACAAGGCTCCCTTGAAAGGAGATTTCGGGAAGTCCAGGCGATCCTGCGCCAGCAATAAATTGAAATCTTCACTGGCGGCGGACGGATCCCTCACGTGAAATTGAATCGTCTGCCCTTCCTTCACGATGTCGGAAATCGCCACGCCCCCGGAGTGTTGGTCCGCCCCCAACAATCCACGAATGAGAAAATCTCCACGGCCAAACTCCTCGCGTTGCTCATCAAACGCCACGCCGACCTGCACGGCCATAGCAACCTGTTTCCCCCGTTCCGGTCCCAAGCGTTCGAGTGTCTCCTGGAGCCGTTCGAGAGTCGGCACGCCGCCCAACTCATACATAATATTTCGTTCAGCCTTGGTCACCACGTAACGTTCCCCGATGGGTTGGCAACCCTGAGACACCAGGGTCCGAATCCACACGGGTCCCCACAGGGCCACGCCGACGAGGCCTTCCTGCACGATCCCGCCGTTGAGCACCAATCGATTTTCACCCAGATCCGTGCCTCCACTGGCAACGCCCCCGATCGCGGGAGCACCCGGGCAGCGTGCCTCCATGGTTTCAAACACGTCTTCAATCGGCGTGGAAAAGGGATCGGCAAACACCAGGAACGTGGGCCGCTCAGACAGTGATTCCAATTCCTGGGGCCACCCCTCAAAGGTATAAGAGGATTGGGATTCTTTTTCGTGGAACGTCAAATGAAAGGGAACGATCCGCACTTCAGGCAGTTGAGCTGCCCACAAGGTCACGACCGATGTACTCTCGTATTCCTCGGCTGGTCCGATCACGCCGTCGCCCATACAGCCGACCATCACTCGTGGGGCCAATTGCCGGTGGAGTGTCTCGACCAATTCACGTGCGGTCTTCGCATAATGCGGTGAAAAAAACAGACAGATCAAATCAGGGGACGTCCGGCCGAACGCCTCCCGCACGGACGCGATTAACGTCTGCGCCGCCTGCTCCGCGTCCGACTCACGTGCTATGGCTACATGAAATTGCATGGGGTTCCCAAAAGTCTAACAGCGGGTTGGAATGAAAGTCCACCTGAATCACGCGGATAGACGTGGGGAATAACGATCGTTATTCCCCACGACCGAATCTGACGTGGCTGTTTGGTAAGGTGACGGCATGTCACACACAAAGGACCATTATGACCAAAACCGTTCAGGTTTACTCACCCAGTCTGGACGGCAGGATGAAATCGGTTTCAAAGACTTTGTAGGGTGCTGCGGAGAGGCCGAGATGTCTATACACCGCTTGGGCCACGGTGTTGTCCTGCTCCACGTATAGACGAATTCCGGCCACGTTGCCTCGGCGTTTGCCTTCTGCCAACACGTAATCGTACAGGGCTTTGAACACGCCTTGCCGTCTCCATTCCTTGTGGACGTACACACTCTGTAGCCACCAGAAGACCGCGTTCCGCCAATCGCTCCATTCGAAGGTGATCAACATCTGCCCGATCGTCTGCCCGGAGAGCCGGTGCTCCATCACGACGTAAAACCCCTTGGAAGAGTCAGCCAGTACCGATTCCACGCCGGACTGGAGGAGGGATTGTTCCAATTGTCTCCCTTCGGTTTCCGATGCGAGCGCCATGTTATACGTGACTAACGACTCGAGATCACGGGGTTCGGCCAACCGGATATGGAAATCTGACTGGTTCATGGCTGGAAAATTATCCGATGAGATCCCCGATCAATTCGAGGGCAGGCCTAGGGAAGCGGTCGGACCCTTCGACAAGCTCAGGGCAGGCTCCTTCGGGAAGGTTCGACGGCCAGCCAGTCTTGGGGTGGTCGATAGAGCCCCGCGGAGAATTCCAATTTCATGGCCTCTTCGGGACGCAGATTGACGCGGTGGATCTTGGATGCGCCCACGAACGCCAAGTAGCCGGTAAAGGGGTGAATGGCCGTCGGCACAAACACCATGATGAGTGAATCGTCTTTGGCAATCTGGAGCATCGCCGGTGCGCCACCCATCAGAAATCCGATCGCCCACAGGCCCGTACGGGGAAACGGAAATACGACCACGGTACTCTGGCCAAACCGTTCGCGGAACTGAAACACGTCGGTCATCCCCTTGAGGGTGTAATAGATACTCCGGACCAATGGGATCCGCTCGAACAGATCCTCCATTCGTTTGACGAAGCGTTGCCCCACGAGACGGGTTCCCAACATCCCTGACCCCAGAATCAGCAGGAATAACAGCGCGATTCCCGCTCCCGGCATTTCAAACGTCATCACGGGACCGAGCAGGTCCTCCCACAGTCCGTCCAACGTCACGAACAACGTGGATAGAATAAGGAACGTTCCCCAGGCCGGGACGACGACAAAGAGTCCCGCGACGAAATAGCGTTTGAGTTGCTGCAGTCGAGTGCGCTTATTCATGGTCAGAATCACCAACCGGTGGAGCGTTCGCCGGCCAGAAACTAATAATGTACCTGTGCAAACGCCTGCTGGCTCGTGAGTGTGGCTTCTCGCCTCTTCCCCCCACCGGTTCGCCGGCGGGCTTCGCCCTTGACTCTCCGACTCCCCCTCAAGGGGGGAGTGATTTTACGTTACCTTGCAATCCATCGATATCTTGACTAGTGTATGAAAGACGCGAGTGGAAAACAACTACACAAACGGGAAAGGGATGTATGAGTTCTGACAGCGAATCAGCCCCGGCGATGCCGTTGGACGCGGCACTTCTGGAGATTTTATGTTGCCCGGGAACCAAGCAGGCGGTGACGCTTCTGGATGCTGCCTCCCTCGACATCCTGAACCGAAAAATAGCGAACGGGGAAGTGCAGAATACGGGTGGGAACCCGGTCAAAGACCCCCTCGCTGGCGGGTTGATCCGAAGCGATAAGAAAGTCACCTATCCGATCAGGGAGATGATTCCGATCATGCTCATTGAGGAAGGGATCCCGACCGACGGCATCCTGTGAGCCGGACCCAGGAACGTAGCCATAGGGCTGAATTGTTCCTCTCCCGTCAATTTGATATAGTAATGCTATGAACAACGCCATCGCATTAGCCAAAAAGCTTGAACGAGAGCATGGCTTCAATCAGCCCCAGGCTGAAGGCATCGCCCAGGCAATCCATGAACATGAAAGCGAACACTTGGCAACCAAAGCTGACTTGGCCAAACTGGATGCCAAACTGGAGACCCGCCTCGCCCAGTTAGAGGCCAAACTGGAAACCGGCCTCGCCCAGTTACAAGTCAAGTTAATGACATGGACCACGGTGCTGGCCGGGATCATTATTGCTGTGCTCAAGTTCACGTGATGGTCAATGAGCAGAACGTTGCCTTGAGCACGCGACAAAAACACGGCGGGAATAACAAAAAACCGGGTCAGGCTTATTCCTGCGAATCGGCAGCTCGCTCCCCCCTCCACAGCCACCACACCGAGCGCAACAACTGGATGCACACGTAGACCGAAAGCGCGAATAACAAGCCATACAGCCACAAACTACCAGCCGGCCATCGGTCCGGAGCGTGCAGCAAGAGGCCGAGAGCAATATGTCCGCCCAGGCCGAGGCAAACGGCGAAAATAATCCACTCTCGTATCCAGCGTGACTTGAATCGGTCGGCGGCAAACATGAAGGTCTTTGTCAGGCGACACGGGATTCCCGGAATCGCCGGGACACGGGAAATTCTTCGGGCGGCCACAGGGGGCCGCCTCTACCGTCCCGGGAACGCCGGCACCATGAACCACGTCAGACCGGGCTTTTAGCCGATTCGATTTCCGTGGCCGTGATCAAACTCGTGAGGTAATCGGTCACGAAGATGAGCGCTTCTTCACGGCCGTCAGCCCTTCTGCCCTTTTCACGACGCTGGACGGATAATTCATGGTCAAGATCGGATTTGACGTCACCTAACAGTTTGTGAAGGGAGGGTGTGGTGAGATTCTGGTCCACGTCTTCAAACTCCTGACACCGGTCCAGGACCCAATTGAGCCCTTCCACTCGCCCCAAATACCGGTCATGGTCAGCCGAATCGATTCGGGCCATGGTCGTGGAAAACGCCTGTGCCTCATAAATCAGGTTGTAAAAGCTTGAAATCGCTCTATGTAAAGTTGAGTTCATTGTTCCTCCTACGCTCTTCCTAACACAGGGGTCTCCGGACCAAGGGTCAGGTAAACAATAACGGATGAAATTCCGCCATAAAGCCGTAATACAGCGGAGCAAACTCCTTTAAACTGTGGGGACTCGTTTCCTTTAAGCGCTTAAAAAAGAATATCTGTTGACGGGCGTCAATTTGCTCGAGAATGGCCGAGATCTGGGGGACGGAGATGGATTTCGCGGGAATGCTCAAGACGTAATGCACCAACCGTTCGACAAATTGTTGAGTGACGTATTCCGTCTTGAGATATTCGTCAGGCACTTTCCCGGTCTCCAGGAGTTCCCAAAAGGGAATGGCCTGAGCTGAAACAGGAACGGGATCAGGAGGAGAAGGAGAGACGGCACAGGGGCCGTCTTCTAGGGTTGTTATGTGCTCTATGCCGGTATTTCCCATATTCCGGTATCGCGCCTTGCGGTTTTTGGATAAAAGCACAAAAGTTTCTTTAGGATACACCATTTAGAACAGGAATCTAAGCAATTTTTTGAGAACTTTCCCATACGCGGGTGTTAAAAAAAAAGCCGGAGGTCCGAAAACCTCCGGCTTTTTTCGTACCCTACCAGGCTCTTACAGCCAAGTAGCGCGTTCGGCTGGCCGAATGTAAATCGGCTCTTCCACTTGCTGCCGCACGGCTTCCTTCCCGGACTTGTTGAACCCTAACACGGTGTCGTTGTACATCTCGAATTTCCGACCGTGAATTTGGGTTTCGAACACTTTCGGTCCAGGAATGATGTCGTACCGGAAGATGATCTGTTGGCTCGCTCTCCAGAGCTGGAGGACGGCTAACAGTTCCCGGCTCGGCACCAAGTACTTCTCGATCGCATTGTCCACGCCCGGCCCGAACATCTGCCGGATGTAGCCACGGGGCGCTTGCCGCGGGGGAATGTAAAACCCGTTCGGCTCCGTGCCCCATTGCGGGTACAGCGGCAACGCCACCTGTTCCACCCGGATGGTGTAGTACAGGGGGTTCCACCGATCTTCCGCCCACAGTCCGTCCTCACCGATCTTGACGAGGTTCTGTAAGCGAATCTTACCCACACAGGCCGCCATACACCGGGTTTCCATCGGCTCGCCACCGGTCAGAGGATCTTTCCCCTCGACCCGCGGATAGCAAGCGATGCACTTCTCGGTGACCCGAGTCGTACCCCGATACATTGGCTTTTTGAATGGACATTGCTCCACGCACTTCTTGTACCCACGACACCGGTTCTGGTCAATCAGCACGATCCCGTCTTCCGGCCTCTTATAGATGGCCTTCCGCGGGCACGCAGCCAAACAACCCGGGTAGGTGCAATGGTTACAAATGCGTTGAAGATAGAAGAAGTAGGTTTCATGTTCCGGCAAGCTGCTACCGGTCATGCGCCATGGTTCTTCCTTGGTAAACCCGGTCTTATCAATGCCTTCCACGATGGCACGCATTGACGTGGCCGTGTCTTCATAAATGTTGACAAAACGCCATTCCTGGTCCGTCGGAATGTACCCGATCGCGGCCTGGCCGACTTTCGCCCCGGCATCGAAAATGGTCATTCCTTCGAACACCCCATACGGCGCATGGTGCTTGCGGCCGACCCGCACGTTCCACACCTGTCCGCCTGGGTTCACTTGTTCAATCAACTGCGTGATTTTCACATCGTAGAACTGTGGATATCCGCCGTACGGCTTCGTTTCCACGTTGTTCCACCACATGTACTCCTGGCCCTTCGAGAACAACCAGGTGGATTTATCCGCCATGGAACAGGTCTGACAGGCCAAGCAGCGATTGATGTTGAACACAAAGGCGAATTGCCACTTTGGATGCCGTTCCTCATAGGGATACAGCATCTTCCGCCCTAATTGCCAATTATAGACTTCTGGCATGGTTTCCTCCGTTTCTTTGAACCATAGTTACATAGTTAGTTCAATTGGTAAAAATCCACATTTTGATCCTGATGCTACACTTTGATCTTAATGTGGTCGCCTTTGAGCCACTTGATCATGAACTCATTTTCCTGCCCAGGCGTAAACCCGGTCCGGACTGGCTCCCATGGACCCCTGCCGCCGATACCACCGTCCTCTGCTTTGGTGATCCGCATCAGACATTCTTTCGGAGTGGTGTTGACCGCGTGGTTGTCCACTTGATAGCCGAATTTGAACTTCCAGCCCACTGCATGTTTACCCGGCAGTGAGTCGGTTTGTTGCATCGGCATCAACCAGTCACGGGTGAAGGACTGTTGCGCCCCATACCGGAAGTTGGATTGATAACCCGTATCCATCGCGATGGCCCGTCCATCCGGCCGGGTTTCGTGACCCTTCACGGATTTCGCGGTTGCCACGTACGGAGCGTGTTTCGCCATCGTCACGTGGTACGGGAACGCCGGGTTGTACTTCGCACGAATCATCAACCGAGCCACTTTGTAGTACGGGTCACTCGGCTTCCATCCGCGGTACGGCCGATCAACCGGATTGCCGTCAACGTACACATAGTCACCGTCGTTGATGCCCCGGTCTTTCGCCGATTGTGGGTTCATGTGAAGTTGATGCTCACCCACACCCGGTGTCCGTTTATCCATCCGATACGCGTCACCGAAGTTCGATTCATACATCTGCACCCAGTCGTTCACTGACCATTGGCTGTGTACACGATGCCGCGTCTTCGGCGTCACGCAGTAGAATTGATACCCCTTCTCCCACAGCGGGTTGGAGTACCGTTTGATTTCCTGCCACGGCAACGCAATGTTCCGCACCGTCTTGTCGTCATGGTGCTGCGCCGTGATAGGAATACCGTAGTCATCCGGCCGTACGTACGGGTTCGTCGTCATAATCGCGTTCGGCAGGTATGGAGTGGCTTCCGTCCCTTCCCGGTGCGAAATGAAGTTTTCACCGTACTCAATGGCTTCCGGCTCCGTCCGGTAGTTTTCATACCGGCCAGTCCGCGTCCATTGCGGCTTCGATTCGTTCGTCTCTTCCCAGAACGGTTGCCGTGGATACGTCCGGCACAGCACCATCCAGCCCTTTTCGGACTTGAGCATGGTGTCAACGCTGTACCCGTACCCCGTACAACTGGCGTCCAACAACCGTTGCACGTACACGTCCACCCGGTTGTCATAGACGAACTTGAAGTAATCCCGGAACCGCCCATCGCCAGTCATGTTGGTCAATTTGGCGGCCACGCCGGCGGTCGTATCCAGGTCGTTTCTGGTGTCATACAAGGGCCGGATGCCCCCTTTCCACACCTGGAACCACGGATTCGACACCGTCGCCGTATGTTCGGGATACGTGAACTCCATCCACGTATTGACACCCATCGCGATATCGGCGTGGTTCACGTCCGAGGTCATCTCGATATCCTGGGTGACGATACATTCGATGTGCGGATCCACGTTCTTGACCATGTCATAGTGGTGTTTGGCGTTGTTCAACACGTTGACGTTCGCCACCCACCGGAACTTGGTCGGGGTCGGCATGTGCGTTTTTCCGGTAAACACCCGGCGCCCATACTTCGGCGTGTTCACGATCAACGCCGTGTCCCCATGGTTCCAGTAGGCCACCTCTTCACCATAGTAGTAGCCACGCACGTGCACTTCTTTACCGTGTGCGTTCGGATCCGTCGTGATCTTGAACGGATTCTCCGCGGTGTGCGTGCCCAAACCACCGCCGGACCACGGGGTGCTGTTCCAGATCCCCGCTTTGTAGTTCCCGGCCCAGGTATGTTGCCCGGTCCCGAACTTCCCGACGTTACCAGCGATGATCAACACCATCGCCGCGCCACGGCCAATGATGGTTTGGTGGAAGTAGTGGTTCGTTCCTTCCCCGTTGTGAATCGTTGCCGGTTTAATGGTACCTGAATCTCTGGCCCAGCGAACGATCAGGTCCTTCGGAGACCGGTTGATCTGGTGGACCGTATCCAGGTCGTAGTCCTGCAAGTGGACTTGATACAACTGGAAGATCGGTGCCACGTCGACTTCCCGGCCGTTCAGCAAATTCACCCGGAAGGTCCCGTTCAACGCTGCTTCGATACCGCTGTTCCGATAGTGCCAGCCCACCAATTCACGGTGAATCGGCACGGCTTGGTTCTTGTTGACGTCCCACACCATGAAACCGCCGAGGCGGGCAATCTTCGCCGGATTCAGGGTTTGCACTTTCCCTGAATAGGTCTTGGAGAAGTCCGGCAATTTATAGCCCTTGATCACGTCGCGCGGATCCAGATATTGCAGGGTATCCGTACGAACCAGAATCGGCATGTCCGTGTAGGCCGCGCAGAAATCATGGTCGTGCATGTTCTCGTCGAACATGATCTTACAGGCACCCAAGAACAACGCCGCGTCCGTTTCCGGCCGAACCGGAATCCAGTAGTCGGCACGATACGCCGTCGGGTTGTACTCCGGCGTGATCACGACCACGCGCGCGCCACGCTCGATGCTTTCGAGCTTCCAGTGCGCTTCCGGCATTTTGTTTTCGACGAAGTTTTTACCCCAACTGGTGTTCAACTTCGAGAACCGCATGTCGCTCATGTCGATGTCAGAGGTTTGCACCCCGGACCAGAACGGATGCGCTGGGTTTTGGTCACCGTGCCAGGTGTAGTTCGACCAGTACCGGCCACCTTGGGCCTGGGCAGGTTTCACTTTCCGAATGTAGTGGTCGAGCAATGCGCCGCAGCCACCGTTCATCCGGGTGATGGCCATTTTGCCGATCACACCCAGGATGGGCATTCCCGCGCGGAACTTCATGGTCCGCACGCCGGAACCCTTGGTCATTTCGATCATTTCCGGCGGATAGCCTTGTTCCCGCAACCGACGGGCACCGGCTTCGCCGCTGTACCGCTCCGCGATAATGACCATGGCTTTGGCCAGGTACGTAAAAGCCGTATCCCAGCTTACCCGCAACATGTCATCCAGGTACCGCGAAGTGAATTTGAATTTATTCATGACGTCCGGGGTGAATTCCGGGCCACCGGCATCCATCCAGGCTTTCCAACCACGGCGCATCAAGGGGCCTTTCAACCGATAGGGCCCATACACCCGACGATGCATCGTGTACCCCTTCAAGCACATCCGCGGATTGTGAGCAAAGGTTCCGCGGTTGCCGTAGAGGTCTTCGTAAGTTTGGTGGTCGTAGTTTTGCTCGACCCGCATGACCACACCGTTACGCACGAAGGAACGGATGCGGCAGGCGTGAGTGTCGTTCGGGGAGCAGACCCACGTAAACGACGAATCATAGCGATACTGATCGTGGTACACCCGCTCCCAGGCGCGATCCGGATACTCGCCCAGCGGGTTGCCCACTTCGACAACCGGTTGCAGCGCGGTCAGGGCCAAGGCTTTATCCGCCAACGCCACTGCCGCCACCGTCCCGGTGGTCACTTTTAAAAATTGACGTCTAGAAAGAAACATTGTGAAACCTCCTCGTGTAAAGGCCGATAGGCCTAACGTGGAATGGATTAATGATAAAACCCCCTGCCGGGGAAAACTTTTGACCAACCACCTCCTTTCCTGAACCTTGCTTCATCGTTCCGCTCATCCTCTGCCTTGACTCAAGGCTGACTAGTATTAATGGCACGTAGATTCTAGCAATTTTCGGGCCATTGGGAACGATACCACATAAAAATTATAACTATATGAAAATAAAAAGAAATGTGCTTTATAAATAATGCTCGGTCTTCCCTAATGTTTCCATTTGGTAGCACGAATGGACTACGACCGTACCCCTGATGACCAAAATTTTCGACACCATGGGACCTAGCGATCACGCCATCTTCAAAATTCAATTATATATCAATAAAAACAATTGCTTATGATTTATTCAAATAAACTGTCAGTCATAAATTGATCATCAGGCGTGTAGTTTTCGTAACGCAATGGTCCATTCAGCCTATGTGGCTTGACGAAAAACCCATACTATTTGACATAAAGTTAAATAATGTCAATTCTTCTGTGCTATTCATGACATTATTTCTGTTTTATTGACACAAATCTCACGAGAAATACGGAAAGCGACCTCCGTTCAAAGATACGTGATAGAACTTTGGCATTCCCTTCAATTGTTACCTTTCGGTAACTGGTGCGTCGAAAAATTCCATCATTCCTGAGCCTTGGCCGTCAAGGGGAGATGGGTCCAGGACTCGCCACCATCCTGACTGCGGAAAAGACCGCTGCCATTCGTACCCGCATACAGGACCCGGGAATCCTGTGGATCCATGGCAATCGCTCGAATATTCAGGTTGGCCAACCCCTCGTTCGTCGCTTTCCACGTCTGCCCGCTGTCCCGGCTTTGAAAGATGCCCGTGCTGGTCCCCATGTAGAGGTGTTGCCCGTTTCCCGGTTCCAATACCAGACTGCTCACGTAGAGTTTTCCGAGTTCGGCCGCGAGTCTCGACCATGCCTCCCCTTTATCAAGCGTCTTGAACACGCCTTGGGTCGTCCCCGCGTAGACGACGTCCGGATCGGCAGGATCGATCAACAAACGATTGACGCCCAAGGCCATGGACGCCATTTTGGCATCGTCGGGGACGAGCCCATTGTTGACCTTTGTCCAATGGTCCGCGCCATCCACACTGCGATAGACTCCCCCGCTCGTCCCTGCGTAGAGGATATTGGGGCTGATTGGATCGACGGCTAACGCCACAATGAAATTGATTTCGTTCATGCCTCGCATACGTTCGGTCCAGGATTGGCCGGCGTCCTTTGTCTGGAACACCCCCACGGTCGTGGCCGCGTACAGGATTTGCGAGTCCCGCGGATCGAAAACCAGTTCATTCACGTTGGCCGAGATCGTCCCTTTCTGAATGCCGGCATTGCGCGGGAGCCAACGTCGCCCGCCGTCGGGACTCTTGTGCACCCCGCCGGCCAGCGTCCCGGCAAACACGTTCGCCGGGAGCCTCGGATCGATGACCAGGTTCATGACCCGAACGCGGGTCAACCCTTCCGACAACCGCTTCCACGACTGTCCCCCGTCCCGGGTCTTATACACGGCTTCCTCCGTCGCCACGTACACCAACTTCGATTTGGCCGGATGAATGACGACCGCGACAACTCGATCACTGCGCTGGGTGCATCCCAGCAGCAAACCCACCACGATCGAAAACACAACGGCATGTCGAATGACGGTCTTCATCGGCTCAGGTGACGTTGGCGTGAATCACGGTCCAATTTCAGCGGGTCCGCGTATCCGGTGAGTTCCACGTATCCGGTCCCGGTGACGGGCGCATTCCGGTAATGCCCGCGTATATCCACAGCTCCTTCCCAATACGTCACCCGGGTACTGTTTTCGGTCCGCAGTTCCTGATCGGACAGCACCGGCGTGATCGTGACCTTAAGCGGGATGGACGGGACCTCCACAATCCATTTCGCCGGGTACTGCGCCCGGGTGTGTGGACTGATCCATTGATCCGTCGTTCGAACCACGAAGTCCGCGCGCGTCAGGTGCCGGCTCGTGCCATCCGGAAGGATCAACGTCCCACTGGACGCCGCATCATGGGACCCGTCCCGTTTCCGCAAGAGATACAGCATGAATTCGACGTTCGAATCAAATTGCACGCTGAACCAATCCCACCCGACTTGGTCCTCGCCCAAGCCACCAGACCCGAACTCATGATCCATCCAACTGATCCCGGTAACCTCGACTGGTTCGCCCCGGACCCGGACGGTGCCCCGTGTCGCCAGACGCGTGAGTGAATAATAATGCGACGCCTGGCCAGGGTCAGCGCCCTTGCGACTGATCCCTTCCCGGCCATGGATCACGGGTGGCTTGTTCAAGATGAGCGTCAGATCCACCCCGAGTCCTGCATCGTGGGCCGTGAGACGCAACTGCCGATGCGCCTCGGTCACGGGTTCCAGGTTCCAGCGGTCGATCCAAACCTTCATCCGCCCGGGATCGGCGCCGGCTTTCCCCAAGGCCGCGCGACTGAATTTTTCGGAAAAGGAAAAGGTGCCGCCTTCCACGTCGGTCAAGGCCAAATGCGCGAAATACAGATGCCGCAACGCCCAACGGGAAGGGTGTTCGCGGACGCGCACGTCATCGATGGCCTTGCGGAAAAAGGTGACTTCATAGCCGAACCGTCTCGCCGATTGACCATAGAGGTGACCGGTGAAGTACCACCACTCCAAGCCGTAGTCATCATGAGAACCGTGATCGCGGGGGAACGCATAGACGTACCCCGGCCGTGCCGGGACCAGCCCTTGCGACGGGACGGAAGCGGCACCCGTGAGACCTTCGGTAAGAAAAGGACGTTCCCCCTCACCCCAGCTCTCTCCCAAGAGAAGAGGGAGAACAATCGACAGCGCACAAACAAGTCCCATCACCCCATGACGCAGTCCCGGCATGGCGTCTTACCATCCTCCGTAGGGGACGGCCGGAGCCTGCCCGTAGTGGACGCGCCCCTGTGCCGTCCCTTGCCGAAGGGTGCCGTCCCGCAATGAACCGTGGATCATCGCAGACGGACAACCACAGGGGATTGTCCCTACATCATGATCATTGTAGGGGACGGCCCCCATACCATGATCATTGTAGGGGACGGCCCCCGTGCCGTCCCGCCAACAGGCAACGCACGATCGCCTTTTCGAGAGAGACGATTCGTTATTCATCAAACAATCCCACGAAACCTCCACGTTGACAGGAATTTTGAGCGTCGGCTATCGTACCGCATGCCTGCAGTCAATGACACGCCTTCTTCGAAGGCCTTTCCGGTTCCTGAAGTCATCCCGATCTTTCCGCTTCCCAACGTCGTCCTGTTTCCGGATACCTATTTGCCCCTGCATATTTTCGAACCACGCTACCGGGAAATGGTGACCGATGCCAGCCGTGAAGGCTCCTGCATCGGGATGGCATTGTTCAAGCAGGGATGGGAGAGTCAGTATTACGGCAATCCCCCGATCTTTTCCCTGGGATGCGTCGGTCGCATGACCCATCTCGAGCCGCTACAGGATGGCCGGTCAAACCTGATCCTGCAAGGCTTGTATCGTTATACGATTCAAGAGGAATATTTTGACGCCCGGTATCGCAAGGCTAAAATCATGCTGGGACCGAATGAGCCGTTTCAAAGGATTGCCGAGGAGTCCGTCCGCACCACCCTCACCGCGTTGGCGATGCGTTACCTTCAATCCCGGAAGGCCGATAAACTCTGCGAGCTTGTGACCGATGAAGCCATGACGGATCGCGTCCTTGTCAACGGGCTCTCCTCGTGCCTGGACTTGACGCCGCTGGAAAAACAGTTCCTGCTCGAAGCCGAAAGCCTGCACCAACAAACCCGCCGCTTGATCGACTTTCTGAAGTTCAAACTCGACGGTGAAACTCAATTGTCAGGGTGGGGATGATGGATCCCGCCGTGGTGATCGACGTCGCACGTTTGGGGAAAACCTTCGGTCCGGTGACGGCCGTCGAGGACATGTCGTTCACGGTGCGCGCCGGTGAAATCTTCGGACTCCTGGGCCCCAACGGCGCCGGGAAAAGCACGACCCTGCGGATGCTGATCACCGTGCTGCCCCCGTCCGCCGGCACGGCGACGGTGCTGGGCCACGACATCGTCGGAGAGGCGGATACCGTCAGGAGCCTGATCGGCTACGTACCGCAGGAACGCGCCGTCGACCGGTTTCTCACCGGTCGTGAACACCTTGAGTTGCTGGGGGGACTCTACCATCTCTCCCGGACGGAAACGAACGCGCGGATTGACGAACTGTTGAAGCTCGTCAATCTCGAAGAGCACGCGGACCGCGTGGCCAAGACCTATTCCGGGGGCATGAAACGCAAACTGGATATTGCCTGCGGGTTGCTCCCCAATCCCAAGATTGTGTTTTTGGATGAACCGACCCTGGGGCTGGACGTCCAAAGCCGGCTCAAGATATGGGACTATATCCGGCAACTCCGTGAGAACGGCATCACCATCGTCATGACGACCAATTACCTGGAAGAAGCCGATCAACTGTGCGATCGACTGGCGATTATCGATGGCGGGACCATTCGGACCATCGGGTCGCCTCTGGAATTGAAGACCGGGCTGGGGGGCGACAGCCTATCGGTGACGATCAAGGAACACGAAACGGATAAACTGCCTCGCCTGCGTGAAGGGGTCATGGCGTTACCCCTGGTCCGAGACGTACGCCTCAACCCCACCGGGCTGGATATTCTCGTGGAATCTCCGGAAAAATCCCTGCCCGCGGTGATCGAAGTGGCCCAACGCCTCGATTGCAGCCTGGATGGGATCGAATACCATCGGCCCCGGCTCGATGACGTGTTCGTCGCCCACACCGGGCACGGATTACGGGGCGGGACCCCGGACACAGCGGAAGAGGAATAGCCTGGCGCCGAATCATGACCTTCCAACACTACAAACAGGAAGTGCTCGCCCTGACGATGCGGTGGGTGCGCCGGCTCAGCCGGGAGAAGTTCAGCATGCTGTTCACACTGGTCCAGCCCATGTTGTTCTGGCTGATCTTCTTCGGCAGCCTCTTCCAGCGCGCGGCCAACATCCAAATCCTCGACGCCCCGAACTATATGAGTTTCCTGGCGGGCGGAGTGGTCGTCATGACGGTCCTCAACAACGGACTGGCCGGCGGAGTCGATCTGTTGTTCGACAAAGAGAACGGATTCCTGGAACGCATGATGTCTACGCCCATTCACCGGTCGTCCGTGATCCTGAGCCGGTATCTCTTCGTGATGGCCATTACCGGCATGCAGATCCTGGTCATTCTGAGCATTGCGTTCGTCTTCGGCGTGCGCCTCGAAACCGGACTGCCGGGCATCGCCGTGATCCTGGTGATCGGGATGCTCTTCGGCGTGGGACTGACTGCCATCTCCATGGCCCTGGCGTTTTCCGTCAAAAGCCACGGAGATTTCTTTTCGATGCTGGGCTTTCTGTCCCTACCCATGATTTTTCTCAGCTCGGCGCTCGTGCCCCTGTCAGCCATGCCGGGATGGATGCAGGTGGTCGCCATGGTGAATCCGATGACCTGGGTCATCGACGCCGTCCGCCCGCTCATCATTACGGGATGGGACGCGGCCATTCCCCAGGTCGGCATGGCGTTCGTGATCCTGGCCCTCTTCGACGCCGTGTGCCTGTACGGCGGGGCGAAAGCCTTCCGCCGGGCAATCGGGTAGGGTTCGTGGCCCCGAACGTCTGCGCGATGAAGAACGCACCGTCATCCTCAACTGAACGAACAGACGTCGAAGCGCTGGTCCACCTGCTGTCCGACCAGGATTCACGCATTGCCCGGCAGATTCACCGGCACCTCGTCGATGCCGGCTCCGAGGCTCTCCCTTTCCTCAGACAAGCCATCGCAAACTGCGACGAGCCTCTCCTGGCCACGCGCATCCGGACCGTCATCGGGGACATTGCTCAAGCGGACGTCGAACGACACTGGGATGCGCTCCTCAAGACTTCGGAACACACACTCGACCTGGAAGCCGGGGCCTTCCTGATTGCACGCACAGGAGACCCTCATATTGAAACGAGCCCTTATCAACAACGACTCGACGAGATGGCCGCCGAACTCCGGCCCCTTTCCTCAGGCACCCCTCGCCAAGTCGTACGCTACATGAACGAGTACCTGTTTCAGACCCTGCGATTTCGGGGAAACACGCAACAGTACTACGATCCCAACAACAGTTTTCTGCATCGCGTCCTGGACGACCGCGTCGGGATCCCGATCAGTTTGTCGGTCGTGTATTTACTCCTGGGGCAACGGCTTGGCGTGCCCGTAGCCGGAATCGGCCTGCCGGGCCATTTTCTCGTCGGGTTGCGGACGGAGCCCGTGTTCATTGACTGTTTTCACCAAGGGACCCTGCTCACGGATAAGGACTGTGCGAGATTGTTGCAGAACCATGGCGTCGAGTTCGACCGGCGTTATCTCGAACCCTGCTCCCAGGCTCAGATACTGGCACGCATGCTTCGCAACCTCATTGCCGTGTACGAAATCCGTCAAGAGACGACCGAAGGCCAGCGATTTCGCCGGCTCCTGACTGCCCTTGAAAACCGGGAGCCTCACCCACACGTCCACTAGCACTTGGCGTCATGGCCATCGACGCGCCTTCATCTCATCTTACCAATCAACGGGGACAAGCCAACGTCACCATGGCCTTGGCCCTGATCATCCTGATCGTCGGCGGGATCTGGATTTGGAACCATTTGGACTTCGACACACAGGACTTGATCGTCGATGAAGTCGTCCCCGTCCTGTTTCTGGTCGTCGCCGTCACCCTCCTCACGTGGGTCAACGTCCGAAAGATCAGGCGTGCGAAACACAAGAAAAATCGGCGAGACGGGCTCCTCAAACAATTTTCCAATGAAAAGGCGCCACGCAAACGGTTCGATCTCGCGAGCCAACTGATTGAACTGAACGAGTTTCAACTGGAAGGGCTGGAAAGTGTCGCCGCAGACATGGCCGAGGTGTTCCTGTATACGTTCAAACGATCCCTGGGCGACAAACAGCACCGCTTCCGGGGCATGGCGGCCAGTTACCTGGGCGTCGTGCAACACCGGGACAGCATTCCCCTGTTGATCAAGGCATTGGAAGACGACCACGCGTACGTGCGAAGTTCCGCTGCGCTAGCCCTGGGACGCATGCGCGCCACGGAAGCCAAAACCAAATTGGAATATACAATGAAGGAGGACTGGGATCAGACCGTGCGGAGCCGGTCCAGGGAAGCAGTGGAACGCATGTCTTGAGGAACCCTCTGCTTTATTGCACTATCGGGCGCATGGCGGCGTTGTGTCCTCGCTCAACCCTCGCCTGTCTCTCTTGATAAGCCTCGGATTTCGCTACGGGACGCCTTGCCCTGCATCCCGCTATCACAAAAATCAGAAGGTTCCTGCTGCATCAGGACTCGCCCGTCACGCGACCCAGCGCGGCCTGGTCCGCACCGGTGAACCGGTAGCCTTTACTGTACAGCGCCTGCATGCTATCGGTCAGGGTCGTGAATTCGACCGCCTCACGTACGTCGTCGAATTTTCCTTTCAGTTTCGCAAGGAGCTGAAGGTGGTCACCCGGCAACGGCACCACGTTCAGGGACGCCAAGATATCCTGTAACTCGCCCGCGTCGTAACGCTCATCATCGTCACGATCGGCCACCAAAGCCAACTGATAAAACGTCAGGCTCAACGAGAGCGTGGATTGGCTGTGCGCAAAGTCCTGACGCGCTTCATTGATGCCGGGGTATCGACCGGCACACGCATGGGAGCGGCCTTCTTCCGTGGTGAAAGAAAGCTGTTGCACGTCAGGGCGAACCGGTTTTCTCAATTGCTCATAAAACCAGGAGGTGCAGGATTCCGCGACTGCAAAATCAACTTTGTCCCGGTCAATCTGCCGGGCAATATGGTGAAGGAATCCCTGGAACACGCCGTTCCCGACCGCAGCCCAACTCATACCCCCCATGATGAAAAGAGCCACCACCAAGGCACCCGGAACCCCAAGGGCCCGTTTCCATGATCCCGGTTGATCCATGGAAGCAGTATAACATCAGCCCGGAACCGTCGCCAGGGGAATTTGGAGATTGAATAGTTGACGCCCTCTCATCCGGCGACTCGGGCACATACGTGCAAATTTCCGGCAACTTCTTTAATCTCCCGGGAATGGCCCCCGAACCCTACTTCGAAATCGACCCTGACCCCGAAACCGCCAAACGGATTCGCAAGGAGCGGGATAAAGCCCGCGCCCTCAAACGGACAGCCTGGTGGAAACAGCAACTCCACAAAGGGCGCTGCCACTACTGCGGCAACCAATTTCAGCCGGACCAACTGTCGATGGACCACGTGGTGCCACTGGCCCGCGGCGGGAAATCCACCAAGGGCAACACCGTCCCGGCATGTCACGAGTGCAATCGAAAAAAGAAGCTGGAAACCCCGGCGGAGGAGATGCTCAGAAAGCTGGAGAAATAGCCAGCTTGCAACGATCGAATAAACTGCTAAAAGCTTTTTGGGTTCTCACGCACCGAACTTGTACAGATACCAGGAAGCCACGCTACGATAAGGTTTCCATTTTTCGGCTATTTTCTTAGCTTCTTCCATACCATTGCTATCGAATCCATATACCTGACACATAACTTTTCTGAGTGCTAGGTCATGAGTAGGAAACACATCAAGCCTTGCAAGGCCAAAAAGCAAGTACATGTCAACTGTCCAGTCACCTATGCCTTTTACCTTCTTGAGGACCTGCCGCACCGTAGCATTATCCTCTTCTCCCAGCCGAGATAGTCTCAACTGCTTATCTTTTATCTTTCTGGCCAAGTCTCCAATGTAATCGTACTTCCGTTTTGATAGACCCGCCTTGAGCACTTTTTCTCTTGGAAGGCCCAGGAACTTACTTGCCGTAGCACGCCCAGGCGAAAATAACCTTCGGAAACGCTTAATAATAGTAGCTGCCGCATGTTTGGAAAGTTGCTGTCCGATAATGGCATCGACCAAAAAGTCGAAGTCAGCACGGCCGTTCACCAAAGTACACGGACCTACTGAATCAATTATCTTGGCGAGCTTTTTATCTCGTCTGTGTAATTGATAACATATATTCGCAAAATTGGTAGGCTCCGAAACCACTGGCAGTTTTTTTCGTTTACGTGTGGCTAACAGATTATTTCTCTGCTTCCATGTTGTTACAGTAGAATAGACTTCAGACGGAGTGTCCTTAGCTACAAACATGGAGAAATCCTTGATAGGCTTATGTTCTGTATTCTCAATTGAAGCAGGCAATGTCGCACCTACATCAAGCGTATCAAACAGCGTTGGTTGTTGAGGAATTCCTTCCGTTATGTCTTGGCGTTGCTGAACATAATCACCCATTGTAAAAAGGCCGCGCTCAAAGCGTTTCAATATGGTGGACAGAGATTCTAGACTGTTATCCATACCAATCCAACGTCGCTGCATTTCATCGGCGACGGCTAAAGTCGTTCCAGAGCCAACAAAACAATCCAACACCAAATCTCCGGGGTTCGATGATGCCCCTATGATTCGACGAAGAAGATCAGGATTTTTCTCAGTTGGATACCCAGTTATCTTAATGTTCTGATTGTGGGCATCACGAAAATCCAACCAGATATCCTGAAGGCCAACCCCAGAATGTTCATCTAGATAGACTTTCCTTCGGGGGTTGCCGTTGCCCGACCAGAAAATCTCTCCGCGTGCATCCATTTCATCAAGTGTCGTTGGAGTATACTGCCAATGCTTTCCTGGCGGAGGGAGCATTCCTCGCCATGCCCCCCCTGTTGCCCCATTGCGTGTTCCTGGAGCATGGATAGGGACTTTCATATAGCGCCGCCCTGTTTGGGATTCGATATAATGGTATTCTCTTTTGCTCTCTTCTGAAAGAAATTCGACGGGACGATTCCAAACATAGTTGTCAGTTTTTGAATAGAAGAGAATGAAATCGGCGATATTGCCATAAGCCTTTCGGGTATAATTTTTGGGATTGCATTTCTTTCGTACGATTAGGTTTCGGTAGTTGGAAAAACCAAAAACCTCATCCATGATAAGCTTCATTTCAAAAACCATGTTCTCGTCGAGATGCAAATAAATGGACCCCTTGTCTGACAGCAGTTCTCGGAGAAGGATGAGACGTGCCCTCAGATGCTCTACATATCTTGCGCCAGATAGATTATCCTCATATGCCTTCTGTTGTTTTCTGGAGAGAAACGTTCCCTGCGTGGAAAATGGGGGGTCAATATAGACAAGAGTCACTTTGCCTGCGACATCTGGATCCGAAAGGAGTTCTCTTAGTCCAAAAAGGTTCTCCCCAAAGTACAGGCACTTGCCCGAAGTGCCCGAGTGGATCTTCTGGAAAGGCACCCGTTCGCCGTTAAGAATAGCGGAAGGATCTTTCTTACCTTTGTATGCAATGCATGTCCCTTCAGTTCGACTATGATGAGATTTATTGGGTATTCCTGTTGCCATGGTCAAAAACCCTTAGACTTAAGCCATTTGAGAGTAATTCGCTCAGGAACCATTCTTAGAGTCACGACCTTGACCGATCTAGGCCATGAGTCCTCTATGAATGCATAGTCTCGCCACAGAGGTGGCTCGGTTTCTTTGAACAGTTTGCAGGCTGTCGATAAGTGGCTCTCCGCTCTGGTTATGCCGCCGCCTGGATTGGCTTGGGCTGGTTGAAATAGACTTGGTCGGGCGTTTGCCCGCCAAGCGAGGAATGCGGTCGGCGCCGGTTGTAGAACGCCAGATAGCGACCAAGCCCGCTCCGAGCCTCCGAGACGCTTCGGTAGGCCCGGAGGTAGACTTCCTCGTATTTGATCGTCCGCCAGAGCCGTTCGACCAAGACATTGTCGCGCCACGCGCCCTTGCCGTCCATGCTAATCGCGATCTTGGCGTCCTGCAAGACTTTGAGAAAAGCGACGGAGGTGAACTGGCTGCCCTGATCCGTGTTCATGATTTCAGGCCTCCCATGCCCAGCCAAGGCTTCGCTCAACACCTCCACGCACGGCCCCGTCTCCAGCGTCATCGAGAGCCGCCACGCGAGCACCTTGCGGCTGAACCAGTCGACGACCGCCACCCGATACACAAACCCCCGCGCCATGGGGACATACGTGATGTCCATCGCCCAGACTTGGTTTGGTCGGGTGACGGCCAGCTTCCTTAACAGATAGGGGTAGATCTGGTGGCCCGGCGTCGGGTGCGACGTGGCGGGGCGCCGATACAGCGCCGCGATCCCCATCCGCTTCATCAGCGTGGCGACATGGAGGCGGCCCACGATAGAGCCTTCCTGCCGCAGCAAGCCCCGCAGCATCCGGCTGCCAGCAAAGGGATAGTCCACGTGCAACGCATCGAGCCGACGCATTAACACCAGATCGGCTACGGAAGCGGGACGGCGTTGGTCATAGACACTGCCGCGACTCATCCCCAGCAGCCGTGCCTGGCGGCTGAGACTCAAGCGGTGCTCGCGGTCGATCATCGTCTTGCGCTCGGCAACAGACCGGCCTTGCTGAGCGCACCCTCTAAAAAATCATTCTCCAGGGTCAGTTGCCCAATCTTCGCATGCAGCGCGGTCACGTCCATCTCGGGCGCGGTCGCCTTCTTCACCCCACCGTCGAAAACCTCGGGCATGCCGGCCAGCAGGTGCTCCTTCCACTGCTTGATCTGGTTCGGATGCACGTCGAACTGCTGGGCGAGTTCCGACAGCGTCTGTTCTCCGCGGATGGCCGCCAGCGCCACCTTGGCCTTAAAAGCCGGGCTATGGTTTCGGCGTAGTCGTCTCGTCATGGTTCCTCCTCATTCACGGCAATGATGCCGCTTGTGAGCAGAAATGTCACTTATCCCCCTTGTTCAGATTTCCCGAGCCACCTCTCACCAACGCCCCCATCGACATCACGGCAAGCCCCGCCAGCAATACCAGTTATCCTGGCCATTGCACGGATGCTATTACCTTCCACTAAGGCAGAGACCACTTGTACGCGTTGCTTCTTCTTGAACTTTTTCTTGAGCTTATTCATGAAGATATTACGTTGGAACCGTTAAGCATTTTCAAGTCAATTTTACCTGGAATACAGGTTATTGACAAAATACCTGAATTCCCGGTATATCGGAAGCATGAAGATTTATATACCAAATAGCGCCTTCCTGGGCAATATTAATCATTTTCTGAGGAATTTTGACCCTGCCTCGCCTGGAAAACTTCAAATTACAGCAAATGAGAAGTGGATGGCTGTACATCCAGTGGTTTTAGCGATGATAGCGGCACTTGGCTCAACGGTCGAAACTCGACAAATTGAATGCATGAGATTCACGTCAAAGTCAAAAAATTACATCATCCGCATGGGGCTCCTGGATTTTTTGGGGCTTGACCCAGCAGAGGATACGGTTCTAGAACATGACCCTGCCGGTCGGTTTATTCCTCTATCGAGGATTCGAAACTCAGACGAAGCCACGCAATTTATTACAGACATGATCCCATTACTGCATCTTCAAGATGAGCCGGCCCAAGCCCAAACCTTAAGGTATATCGCTAGCGAATTAGTCAGAAATGTTATCGAACATGCTCAGACAGAACATGGCGCAATTATATGTGCCCAATATTACAAACAGAGAAATTCGATCGGGATTGGGATTGCTGATACGGGGATTGGCATTAAGAAAGCCATCAATCAATCATATCCGGCCTTGACTGACATGGAGGCAATTCGGCTTGCCTTACAGCCCGGGATAACTGGTACGACCAAACGAGAGGGGGGGACACCAGAAAACGCTGGAGCTGGATTGTTTTTTACCAAATCGATTGCAAGTGTAAATAAGGATTTCTTTATCATCTACAGCGGGAAGGGATTCTATAAATTACTGCGAAAACCACCTGGAAGCCGCACCGTTTTATTCGCCGACCCATTTCAAGATAAACACTCAAAGGATGAGACGTACCCATATTGGAAGGGCACAGTTGTTGGCGTAGATATCGCGCTCGATAGGACACGAGAATTCTCGAAACTTTTAGAATTAATCCGAGAAACATATGGCGAAGAAATACGAGACCGTAGACGGGCGCGATACAAAAGACCGAGGTTCACATCATGAGACGAATTGATATTTTTGAGAAAGCAGGATCTTTTGCAGAGAACAAAGACATCGCAAGGGATATTCGGCGTGCCGAACTTTTTCCAGCACTAGCGCAAAATCAAAAGGTTATATTGAATTTTGACGGTGTTGATGCAACAACGCAGTCGTTTATTCATGCACTTATTAGTGACACGATTCGACAATATGGAGACAAAGCTCTAGAAAACATTACCTATCATCGGTGCAACGATACGATTAAACAGCTTGTCAGAATTGTTGTCGATTATATGCAGGAAGGAATCGGGGAAAATAACCCCAAGGACGGAGTTGCTTCATAAGCCACCTGGCCTGGGCTGCAAGTTTTGCGATTTCCTTCTTTCACTTTGATGGAAGCTTCTCAGCCCTAACCATTCCACCTTTCAATCCTCCGAGGCGGCCCCGGGCAACAGCGGCGGGGTTCTTTTCAAGCTTTTTCTTTTTGAAAGACTTCTCTTCATCCGCAGCCGCCAGATTTGGCAAACTTCGAAGGGAACACGCAGGGCAGGGCTAGGCCAGGGCGGAAATGGTTTTGGGGCCTTTTGCCGATACAAAAGGACTAAGCATGCCGTTTATCGTCGCATGAGCATGATCCATCGCCAGACGTTCAACAACCCGCCCAGGGACGCTGCGACGTAGGTGAGCGCGGCGGCCGTCAGGATGGTTCGCGCCCCTTCCATGTCCTTCGGCGGAATATAGTGACCCTGTTCCAGGACCGGAAGGGCTCGGCGAAAGCTGGCATCCCATTCCACGGGCAAGGTCACGAGATGCACCAACGCCCCCATCGACATCACGGCAAGCCCCGCCAGCAATACCAGCAAGCCGCCGGCCGGTGAACGGGTCAGCCCTGCGACGATGGGAATCCCGAGCATGACGAAGGACCCGGCCTTTTCCGCGCCTTGCGCCAACCGGATGAGCTTTGCGCGTTCGTGCAGCGGACCGTACCCGGTTCGATCCTGAATGGCGTGTCCCACCTCATGCGCCGCGACCGTCACCGCGGTCAACGACTTGCCGTTGTAGTGATCCGGGAGCAACCGGACCACCTTGGCCTGCGGATCATAGTGATCGCCGAGTTCCGTGGTCTCGACCTGCACGTGCGACATCTCGAACCGATCGAGCAAATGCCTGGCCAGTTCACCACCCGTCCCCGAATAGTCCTCACGATGGCCGCGATGTTTGTTGAAGACCCATTTGGTCCACAACTGCGGCCCAAGCAACACGGCCATGATAATAAGTAACAGAAGAACGCCTCGTATCATTGTGCCCTCTCACCCCAGCCCTCTCCCTCAAGGGACGAGGGAGTTGTGGAACGGAAATTGTCAACGAATGGGTAAGTACATCCACGAATGATTGAAAGCGGACGAATCCTACGGCTACGACGAGCAACTCACCACGATCTGCTTGCCCCAATCCGGCGGGGGAGCGGCATACTCGTGCATCTCGGGCTGGTCGTCGAACGGGTGACGCAGCAGTTCCCGCAGGCGGTCGATCTCGGAATAATCCCGGTGCCGGGCCGCCCGTTCAATTGCGATTTGGACCAAGTAATTCCTCAACACGTATTTGGGATTGCAGGCGTCCATGCGCGTCTTGCGTGCGACGTCCGTGCTGTGCTCGGCTTTGAGCCGCGCGCGATACCGGTCCGCCCACCAGTCGAACCCTTCCCGGTCGAGGAACTGATCGCGCAGATGCCCGTTCGCAGAGGGGTCATCCTGGTTGAAGGTTCCAAGCGCCCGAAAGAAATTCGTGTAGTCCACGTGGTTGCTCTGCATGAGTGCGAGCAGATCGCGCCGGAGCTTGTCGTCGCCTTCCCGGGCTTCTTTCAATCCCAACTTGGCCTGCATCAAATCCGCATAGGTCTGCTGCATGGTGGCTTCATAGATTTCAGGGGCTCCAAGTGCGTCGGCTTCTTCCACCAGGGTGGACAGGGCCTGCGCAATCGCACGGACGTTCCAATATCCGATATCGGGCTGGTTCTGAAACGAGTAGCGGCCATGGCGATCGGAATGATTGGGAATGAACCCGGGGCTGAAATCATCCATGAAGCCATAGGGCCCGTAGTCGAGGGTCAGCCCGAGGATCGACATGTTGTCGGTGTTCATGACTCCATGTGCCCAACCCACGGCCTGCCATTGGGCAATCAGCCGGCCGGTGCGTTCGGCTACTTCACGTAAGAATCGCGCGTAGACGTCGGGGCCGTCGCCAAGATGTGGGAAGTGCTGGGCCAGGACGTAATCCGCCAGCGTCTTGAGGTGTTCATGTTGACGACGGTAAAAGAAGACTTCAAACGTCCCGAACCGGACGTGGCTCGGCGCCATGCGCACGAGCATCGCGCCGGTCTCCACGCTTTCCCGCAGTACGGCTTCATCGCTGCCGATGAGACACAGGGAGCGGGTCGTTGGAATGCCCAAACCGTGCATGGCCTCACCGCACAGGTACTCCCGGATCGTCGAACGAAGCACCGCCCGCCCGTCGCCGTCCCGTGAAAAGCGGGTCATCCCCGCCCCCTTCAGATGCAGGTCCCACTTCTCGCCCCGGCCATTGCGGACTTCGCCCAACAGGATCGCCCGTCCGTCCCCAAGGGGCGACACGTAGTGACCGAACTGGTGGCCGGCATAGAGCATGGCAATGGGATCGCTGCCCGGCAGGAGGAGTTTACCGCCCATGGCTTCATGGAACTCCGGGCGTTTGGCTTCGTCCGGGTCCAAGTCGATCAACGCCGCGGCCGAAGGATTGAAACTGACCAGATGGGTGGATTCGAAGCCCGTGGGCATCACCCGTTCAAAGAAAACTTCGGGCAACCTGGCGTAGGTGTTGTCAAGATTCAGTGTTTCGAGTTTCCGCACGTGCGCAGCCCATGAAGGGATATGAATTCGGCAATCAGGACGTTCGCCGGTTCGCCCACGACGACTGCCGACGTGGTCTTATCATGTCCCCGAAAGCATGGGTTGCGCAACTTTCTGCGTCCACTCACTTTGACAAGGATGTCTGGAGGACGCGCTGCACAAAATGTCCGCGTCGATTATTTTGCCAGCAGTGTGGCGTGGATTCCGCGCAAAAGGGTTTTTCTTTCCCGTAGCTGGCAATGTGAATTCTGGATGCTTCGACTCCCAGATCAATCAAATACCCTTTGATGGCTTGCGCCCGGCGTTTCCCCAATTCCAGGTTATACTCCCCCGTCCCGCGTTCGTCACAATGGCCTTCGACCAGCACGCTGGATGCTTGATAGGTCTCTTTCAGCAGTTCGGCGTTCTTCTCCAACACGGGGATAGCACTGGAACGAATGGCGTATTGATCCAAATCAAAAAAGACGTCGGCCAACTCTGACTCCACGTCCGCTTCAACGCGATTCATTTCCAGCATCGGCTCTGGCGCTTCGGAAACGAAATCGGACGGGTCAAGTTCGACGATCTCCATCTCCGGCTCGGCAACGGGTTCCTCAGTTGACAAGGGTTTCTCCGCGACCTCACTCACGGGTGCCGGTGCCGGCACCTCAGCCCGGATGATGTCCTTCGCCGGCTGATCCAAAGCACTGACGCGAAACTCCCTGACACGGGCATCCCGAAAAACTTGAGGGGGTGAGCCGGGAACGTAGTTCGATGCCGGACTTCGTTCCACACGCGGGGCTTGCGAATATCCGTCCGGAAGAACACGCGCAGGAGATAACGATGTCGCCTCAGCATCGGATGCATCGCGAGCAGGCGAGGCCGGACTCGACGGAGATTCCGGGGCAAACACGAGGGGTTCTGACAAGCCCAATGGCTCCTCGTCGATGGATGGTCCTTCGAATGAACCGCCGGTTTGATCACCATGTGCCTGTCTCTCCGTCTGCGTGTCGGTATCAGGAACTGTCGCCGTTTGGCCGTCTGCCAATAAATCTTCCTTACCCATGACTTCGGCATATTTCGAATTCTCACATGCTGACAACGTCACCAGCAGCCCTATGCCGATGACAAGCAGAGTCACGATATTCTTCGCCCTTATGCTGGCCATGCAGAACCCTCCTTTTGTTTGCATCTCTCTTTTTTTATGACGTCCCTCGACCGGCATGAACGACAACCTGAAAAAGAGAAGTTGGAGAAGAAAAGTCAGGGCCGGCACTCGCGCAGTCCCTGCGGCTTCGCGCTTGAAAACACACCGGCCTGACCGCACAGTGCGTACCAGCTTAACCCCTTAATTTTTAAAACTTAGCAAGTTACACTTATTAAGTCAAGATGTAGTGGGAATCTGTGAATATGGATACTATGTGTTGTTGATTGATGAGGGAATAGATTGAGAAAGGACGCACCAACGGCGAACAGCGTGAAAGACTGTTACCCTGATAAGCTACAGCCGAACCTGCAACGAGATTCAATCTCTATGCTGCCGGCGCCAGATAGTCGCCAACAAGGGGCCGGTTACATTGTGCCAGATACTGAAAACCGCACCGGGGACAGCCGCCACCGGGCCGAAATGGGCCACAGCCAAGGCCACGGCCAGCCCGGAATTCTGCATGCCGACTTCGAGGGCCACGGTCCGGCAAAGGCGAGGCGAAACTTTCCCCAGTCGAGCCCCCCAATACCCGAGCGTTAAACCCAGCCCGTTATGCATGACCACAGCCAGCACGATCAAACCGGCCACGTGAAGTTGATCGTGATTCAACCCGACGATGACCCCGACGATCCATGCGATCATGAACATTGACGCAAGCGGCAGAATGCCTTCAAAAAACCAGGAACTCGGTTGCCATATGCGGCGAAGAAACATGCCCACAGCCACCGGCAACAATACAATCTTCATGACCGTCCATAAAAGCGGGAGCGGATCAATGGCCAACCACGTGGAGGCGAGCAGCCAAATCCACAGGGGCGTCAAGAGCGGGCTGAGCAACGTCGAGACCGTCGTCATACCCACGGATAACGGCACGTCGCCTCGGGCGAGGTAGGCCACCACGTTCGAAGCCGTTCCCCCGGGACAGGCCCCGACCAGGATCACACCGAGCGCCAAGAGTTTCGGCAGACCCAGGATTGTCGCGATGCCCCATGCACCCAGTGGCATGACCACGTACTGCAAGGCCACGCCAAGCAGCAACATCCGGCCTCCCTGACGCAGGGTGAGGACATCCCGGTGCGTCAGCGTCAGTCCCATCCCGAGCATCACGGCAGCTAAAACTTCGGGAATCCAGGTTTTCCCGGAAGCGGCGAGACCCGGCATGAACCAACCCCATGCGGCTCCGAGCAGGACCCACACGAGAAACCCGTCCTGCACCAGCCTCAGCCAGGATGGAATGCTGCTTACCGGACCATCGTTCGCCGGACGCGGATTGTCTTGTTGTTGTCTTCCGTGATCATCCATCGCCGTCTCCAACACACCCGGCCTGTCATCCTTGTATGTATTCACGAATGTGTGAGCAGAATCAAGATTGATCCTGTTTTCTTTCATGTGTTGCAGCCCCGCGGGACGGCACATGGTTCATGAGGTGGATGCGTTCATTGTCAGCAATCAGCGGGCTATGGTAGACTCATTTCGTGGGCGATTAGCTCAGTGGGAGAGCGCTTCCCTCACACGGAAGAGGCCACTGGTTCGATACCAGTATCGCCCACCATTTTTTCATTCTTCACTGAACGACACAGGTCGAGCTTGAGGTCTTTCCCTACCCGCTCAGCAGTGAACCCGCCAGGGGCATGGATGGTTATCTTGTGGTTGAGCCTGCTGACGGCTTGTGGACCCACGCCGGCACCGCGTCTCGACCCCATGCTCCCTCCTTCGGCGAGTGACCTCGAACTGTTGGGCGCGTCGCACCTGTGCGACACCAAGGAGAGTATTGTCAAACACTGGCAGGATCTCCGCTATGAACAGGTGCCCTGGGGCTCCGGAGAACAACTGCAACGTTCGGTGCAAAGCGGGCAACCCGACCACGACCGGTTTTACTTTTTCAATGATGAGCAGCGCCTGGTCGGGGCCGTGTTTCGTTACAACCAAGGGCTCTCTTTAAAGGCGTATCCCGTGCTGCGGCAAACGTTATCCGAACTCCTCCCGTCGTCCACGTTTTATATCGACCCCACGCAACTCCTTTCCCAGGAGAGCGCGCGTTCCGCGGTCCTGTACCGGACCGGGGATTACACCAGCACGACCCAATATCTGGTGCTGGAGAACGAGGAAGATCCGACGTTACTCGTGGCTTCCCTGGCGATCGATCCATACGAGCAACTCCTGTCAAGTTATCATGAAACCTTTCTGCCGGATCTCAACCGAAGCCGTTCCGCGACGCCAGGGGAGCCCTTGCCGGAGAGGGACTCAAGCGACGATTTCCTGAGCCTTCAGCAATTCGCACGAGGAGAAGCCGCGTTATTCGGGTCCTGCGGAACCGCCCAACCGGCGATTGCCGTTGACGCTTACAGGCGATCCATTCAACTTGGGCTCAAGGACGAGGCTCGCGTCGCCGAAGCGCACCATCGATTGGGCCTGGCGTTTCTTGATCAAGGCCAACTGGCCGATGCGCAACTTGAACTGGAACAAGCCCTCTCGCTTCGCCCCAATGCTCCGGCGATCCTCAGCAATCTCGGCCGGGTCCTGGCCGAACAACAACAGCAGGACCGTGCCATTGCACTCTTTCAACGGGCACTCATCCTGCGCCCGAACTTTGCCGAAGCCCGGTTTTATTTGGCAACCAACCTCGAACAGACCGACGCCCGGCGCGCGATTGAAGAATACGAGACCTATCTTGCCCTGATCGAAGGCATCCCCAGGGAAGCCGAACGAATCCGGTTCGTCCTGGAACGCGTGAAACGCCTCAAAGGTGAATAAGTGCCGTGAAGTTCTACGCCGTACGTAAGGGACGCCAGCCCGGAGTCTATACCACTTGGCCCTCGTGTGAAGAGCAGGTCAGGGGATTTCCCGGAGCCACCTACAAAGCCTTTCCAACGAAAGCTCAAGCCTTGTCGTTTATGGGAGAATCCTATGCCGATGCGACGACCGGCCTTCCACCGACCGGGACCCTTCCGACAAACGATGCCATACACGTTTGGGTCGACGGGTCATGTTTGCCGAACAGCCATGGCCGTCTGAACTTCGGCTGGGCTTACGTCATCCTTGACGGCGAACGGGAACTCCACCGGGCGAGTGGGAACGACGTGCCCGCTGAGGCGCGCCGGCATCGTAACGTGGCCGGAGAAATACAGGCGGTCTTACAGGCACTGGAATGGTGCCGGGTTCGCGGCATTCGAGCCGTTGAGATCCATTTCGACTATCAGGGGTTGGCCAGTTGGGTGGAAGGCACGTGGAAGACCCGGACGGCTTTGACCCGAGCATATGCGGAACGGGTCCGGGCCTTGGGGATGACCCTCACGTGGCACAAAGTGCAAGCTCATTCCGGCGAACCGCATAACGAGTTGGTTGACCAACTGGCGAGAGAAGCCGCCCGGTCCACACCGGGCAATCAGGGCTAAAGCTTGCCTTCGCCTTTGAGATACTTGCGGAACCGGTCCATGAGTTCTTCGCCAAGTACACCGACTTCGGGTTTCTCTTTGGTCATGAAGTCGCGGATTTCTTCAAGGCGCTGCTCGGCCTGGCTGTTCCCTTTCAAGCGTTTGACTTTCACCAACGCGTCGTCGAAGGCGTCAAACGTCAATTCCTGGTACCCGAAACTTCTGATCCGCTTGACGGCTTTCATCATGGCTTCGTTCCGGAACGTGGTCAGGTGTTCGGAATCGATTTCCCGCAATCCGAGTTTTCTGGCTCGCCGTTCCGCGGCCTTGCGGATGCCGCTACGCACAAAATCCGGCGACGTGAGTAACCGTTTCCACGCGTCGTCAGTCCATGCCACGGTTTCCTGCGGCGCCTCCCAGATCTTGAACAGTGTGGGTTCATCTATCGTGGTCAGGCCGGCTTCCCGCGCCAAGTCTTCCGCGTCCCGCTTCAGCATATCCGTGACGAATTCCAAGGCAATGGGTGGGGAATCCTTGACTTTTTCCTGCAACATCGCCTGCGCCCCTTCGGTCCATTCCACTGGCACCATCCGGGCTTCGGCCGGTTCCCCCATGGCTTCGACTTTTTCGAACAGTTCCACGTTGACTTCCAAGTGCCCCCGTTCCCGCGCCACCTCTTCGGTAATTTGCTTGATCATGCCCCGCATGAACTCCGGCACGCTTTCCAACCGTTTGACGGCTTCCGCAGTCCAGGGCAATTTCCCTTGGGCCATCTGATCGGCCGCTTCGGCCATCCCCGCTTCCCCGCCCATGCTCCCCATCATCTGCCGCTTGAACCGGTCCAACATTTCCCCGGTGATCTCGTTTTCGCCCAATTCGCGGGCTTTCTTTTCCGCCAGGCGTCTGACCATGCCCCGCAAAAAGACCGGCGCGCGCCCAAGCCGTGCGAGGGCTTCAGGGGTCCAGGTCGGAGCCGTCAACGTCGGGTCAGGATTACTCATGCGACGGCCTTTCTTCGTTGAGCAATTCCTTGATCTCTTTACCCGCCTTAAAAAACGGCATGCGTTTTTCAGGCACGGATACGGTCTCTCCGGTTTTCGGATTCCGCCCGTCCTTGGTGCGTCTGATGCGCAACCGGAAACTACCAAACCCGCGAATCTCCGTTTTCTCACCTCGCTTCAAGGCGTCACGGATGGAGTCGAAAATACCATTCACCACCTTTTCCGCGTCACGGCGGCTGAGCGTTTTGGCTTTTTCCACCACTTTCTCGATCAAGTGTGTCTTGGTCATGACTCCACTCCTTGATAGAACGGCTTAGCGACCTGTCGCTTGCGCGTCCCGCTCCTCCGCTTATCCCCTTCGCCCCAACCCTCTCCCTTCAGAGAAGAAGGAGTATTGATGCGCTTTTCTCACAGCGCCATGAAATACATGAGGTTTATTCCCGTTTGAAGCGGCAACGCGGGCGCGTCGCCGAACAAGGACCCCACCAGCCAATCGCGGAATGAAAATTCCGGTGTCGTCTCGATCACCGCCGGAGAGCCTTTTATCCCGGTCATTCTCGCCGCCAGTTTGACGGCGTCTTTCAGGTCTCCCAGATCATCGACGAGAAGCACGTCTTTGGCTTGTTGCCCGGTCAACACCCGTCCATCAGCCAAGACTTCAACGTCGGCGACGTCCAGCGCGCGCCCTTCGGCCACGACCTCGATAAACTGACGATGAGCATCGTCTATGACCGATTGCAACAGATTCCGGTCCTCTTCACCCATCATGCGAAACGGAGACCCCACGTCTTTATACCGTCCACTCTTGATGACGAAATTTTTTACGCCGATTTTGTCCATGAGCTCTTCAAAATTGGCCAATTGCATGATCACGCCGATACTGCCCGTGAGGGTTCCGGGATTGGCCAAGATACGGTCGGAGGCTACTGCGATATAATACCCGCCGGACGCCGCCACCGTCCCCATGGAGGCCACGACCGTTTTTTGCTTTTCCGCCCGCACCCGTTTGACCGCATTGTAAATCTCTTGAGAGGCCGCAACCCCGCCGCCCGGAGAATCGATCCGAATGACAATGGCCTTGACGAGCGGATCATGGCCATACGATTCCAACTCATCCACGGTGGATCGCGAATCCAGAATGGGGCCTTCGATCCTGACGAGCGCGATGCGCTCCTTGCCGACTGTGGCGAGTTCCGGCAACAACGCATTCCCCGCCACAGCCAACGTCCCGGCAACGACGACGATCCAGAGGACCCGTCGCCACTTGGAAGGAAATTTTCTTGAAGATCCGTCGTCCATACCTGCAAACTCAGCGTCAATCCTCTACGTCGTTTCCGGCGAGGCCGGGGCGTCCTGCTCCTGGACGGTATCGCCCGGGTCGCTGGCCGTCTCGGTCGCCTGGCTCCCCGGTCCCTGCGGACAGTCTTTCACGCTCAATGCAATTTTCCGTTCTTCACAATCGACTTTGACGATCTTCGCGGTCACGTTCCGGCCTATGGCAAAGTTCTCCTCCAGCTTATTCGCCCCGTCCGGCCCGACTTCACTGACGTGGATCAACCCCTCCACGTCCCCATCCAGTTCGACGAACACACCGAAATCCGCGATCTTGGAAACCGTCCCGGTCACGACGCTGCCCACCTGATACCGCGCCGGGATGTCCGCTTCCCACGGGTCTGCCGTGAGCTGCTTGTAGCCCAGCGACAACCGCTCTTTTTCTTTGTCGATGCGCAAAATGACCGCTGACACCCGTTGCCCTTTCTTGAACAATTCCGAAGGATGCTTGACGTGTCTGGTCCACGACATGTCTGAAATATGAATCAGGCCGTCGATGCCCTCGTCCAATCCCACGAAAGCCCCGAAGTCCGTGACGCTCTTGACTTTCCCCTCGATTTGCGTGCCCACCGGGTAGCGGGCTTGAATGACGTCCCACGGATTCGGTGCGGTCTGCTTCATGCCGAGTGAAATCTTGCGACCTTGCTGGTCCACGTGCAGCACTTGCGCGTCGATGGCGTCTCCCACCGCAACCACCCGTGACGGATGGCGCACTTCATGCGTCCAGGACATTTCCGAGACGTGGACGAGCCCCTCTACACCCGGCTCCAGTTCCACGAACGCACCATAATCGGTCAGGCTGACGACCTTGCCGCTCACCCGCGACCCCTCGGGGTATTTGGAGGCGATGTTCATCCAGGGGTCGGCGGTCTTCTGCTTGAGCCCTAAGGATATTCGTCCGGACTCGCGATCGTACTTGAGCACGAGCACTTCCAACCGGTCCCCAACGGCGAACATGTCGGAGGGATGGCCGACCCGTCCCCAAGAAATGTCGGTGATGTGCAGCAGGCCGTCGATGCCGCCCAAATCCAGAAACGCGCCGTAGTCGGTGATATTTTTCACGGTGCCTTCCAGCAGTTGCCCCTCGGCGAGAGTCGAGAGCGTGGTTTGCCGCCGCTTGTCCCGCGTTTCTTCCAAGAGGGCCCTGCGGGAAATCACGACGTTGCCGCGGCGATGATTAATTTTGATGATTTTAAACGGGAAGGTCTTACCGACCAGGCCATCCAGATCGCGGACGGGCGTCAGGTCGATTTGCGAACCGGGCAAAAAGGCTTTGACCCCGATATCCACCATCATGCCGCCTTTTATGCGCGAGACCACTTTCCCTTGGACTTCCCGCTCCTCCTGATGCGCGACTTCCAGCTCATCCCAGATTTTCATCTTGTCGGCTTTTTCCTTGGAGAGGAGCAAATTCCCATCCGCGTCTTCACGCTGCTCAATGTACACTTGGATGCGGTCACCGACGGCCAACGTGTTCAGTTCGTCGGGCATAAACTGGTTCGTCGAAATGATGCCTTCGGATTTATACCCGATGTCCACGATCACCCGGTCTTTTTGAATAACCACGACCCGGCCTTCCGTGATCGTGCCTTCTTCGCAATTTTTGAAGCTTTCTTCATACAGGGCTTCCAGTGCCCCGCGGTCCATTTCTTCAACGACTTCTATGCTCATTGCTGATTCCTCATTCCTCGGGCAGACAGGGGGGTCCGCCCCTACACGATCGCCTCCCGGCAACCGTTGTTATGGGGATCGAGCCGAAACCGACGTGGAGGCTCAATCTCTCTCGGGTTCATGTTGTCGGTACTGCCGAATGATCCACGCCGCGCAATTCGGCAATCCGAGCCATTACCATCTGACTGATCCGTTGATACAATTCTTTGCCCTGGTATTGGCGACATTCCTCTTGAAAATCCATCGATTCTCCAAACGACACTTCCACGGGATGCCGCCTCAGCCATGACGCCCCGGTCGGGAGCACCTGGTACGTCCCTCTGAGATAGACCGGCACCACGGGACATTGGGCTTGAGCCACCAGCCGCCCGATTCCCGGTTTTCCCGGCTGGAGCATACCGTCCGGGCTTCGCGTCCCTTCCGGAAAAATGACCACGGCCTTGCCCGCCTTGAGCAACTCCACCGCTGACCCGAATGCCTGACGGTCCCAGCGCTCGGTCTTCAACGGAATCCACCCCAGCCAGCGAAGGATGCGACTGAACGGGGGATAGGGGAACAAATTGGCCCGTCCCAGATAAAAGAGGCGGCGCCGGACCCCGCAACCCAATAACGGAATATCCGCGTAACTCGCGTGATTCGCCGCCAACAATACCCCACCCGCAGCCGGGACGTGTTCCACGCCCCGCGTCCGATACTGGAGGAATACGCGGCCGACCACGCGAGTGAGGATCCACAGGATTCCATAGACCATGGTACTCACGAGTGACCCGGAATCCACGCCAGCATACGTTCCACCACCTGCTCAACCGTCAAGGACGAGGAATCGATCACGACCGCATCATCGGCCGGTTTCAACGGCGCGGCTGCTCGCGATCGATCGTTGGCATCCCGTTCCTCAATGGCCCGCCGGGTGTCCGGCTGTGTTTCGGGATGCCCGTCGCGCACCGTTTCCCGATGCCGGCGAGTCGTCCGTGTCTCGATGTCCGCTTCGAGAAAAAATTTCACGTCCGCTTCGGGAAACACCCGGGTTCCCATGTCCCGGCCTTCAGCCACGATTCCGCCTTCACGGCTAAACCGTGCCTGAATCGGTAACAACTGGTCGCGCACGTACGGTAGTGCCGCCACGGTCGACGCCAACCGGCTGACCTCGGGTGAACGCAATTGCCCGGTGATTTCCTCGTTGTCGATAAAAGTTCGCGTCACCCCCTCGTCGAGAGACACGTGAAAATCCATTGAGGATAACAGCGCCTCCATGGCCTCGACGTCGGCGCAATCGATCCCTGCCCGTCGGACCACCCAGGCGACCGCGCGATAAAGGGCGCCCGTGTCCAGGTAGGCGTACCCCAAACGCGACGCCAACGCCCGCGCCGTCGTACTTTTCCCTGCCCCAGCAGGGCCATCAATCGTGATGAGGAAGCCTCGCCTGTGGGCAAATGTCTCCACGGTCCTCGGAAAAGGACATTATTATAGAATTCAATGTGAAATTGTCAATAATTCCAACAGGTTGTCATGAAAGTCCGGGAAGGAGGTCGCAATGCAGCCGGTATCGAGAATGGTCATTGGCGCGTCGCCGGTCAACGCGGCGATGGCCAGGGCCATCGCTACGCGATGGTCGCCATGGCTCATGCAGGTCCCGCCTTTGATGGAGGCACCCCCCTGGAGAATGAATCCGTCCGGGGTTTCCTGAATGGGGACATTGAGCGTGGTGAGTTCCGCGGCCATGGTCTGGATCCGGTCGGTTTCCTTGACGCGCAACTCTTCGGCACCCGTCACCACGGTCCGGCCTTGGGCCAACGCCGCGGCCACGCAAAAAATGGGAAATTCGTCGATCATTTTGGGGACGCGTGCGGCTTCGATGGTCACCCCGCGTAGCGGGGCCGTGCGGGCCACCAGATCCCCCACTGGCTCACCGGCCTCTTCCCTGGGGTTGACGATCCTGATATCAGCGCCCATTTCGCCGAGAATATCCAATATTCCCGTCCTGGCCGGATTGAGACCGACGTTGTCGATCCGGACCTCGGAATCGGGAACCAGGGTTGCACCGACGAGAAAGAAGGCAGCCGCGGACAGGTCACCGGGAACCGGCAGATCCTTGGCCGCATAGGTGGGGCGTCCCTTCAGGACGACGCGAGACCCGTCGGTTTCGAGCGGAATCCCCAGATACCTGAACATCCGCTCGGTATGGTCCCGCGATTGCACGGGCTCGGAAAACCGCGTCTCTCCCTCGGCGAACAGGCCCGCAAAGAGGACCGCCGACTTGATCTGCGCACTTGAGACCGGCGATTGATATTCGATGCCCCGTAAGGCTCCTCCCTGGATGGCCAGCGGTGCCAATTCTCCACCCTTCCTGCCTTGGATGGCCGCGCCCATCATGCGCAGGGGGTTGACGACCCGGCCCATGGGACGGCGGCGTAACGAATCGTCACCCGTCAGGACTGAAAAAAACGGTTGGCCGGCCAGCACTCCCGCCAACAGGCGAAGGCCCGTCCCGGAATTGCCGCAATCCAACTGCTGCACGGGCTCGGTCAGCCCGTTCAACCCCTTGCCCCAGACCCGGACCTGATCCGTTTCGACTTCGATGTCGATGCCCAGCACCTGCAAGGCATGGAGGGTATTCAGGCAATCTTCTCCTCGACAATAACCTGTAATCGTGGCGGAGCCTTCGGCCAAGGCGCTCGCAAGCAAGGCCCGATGAGTAATGGATTTGTCACCGGGCACCCGAATCGTCCCGCGCAAGGGTCCTTGCGGCGTCATCGTGAGCGTACTCATTTCAGCCGCTGCCGCGCTTCCCGCACCTTGGCAATTTCGCGCTCCAAGCCCGGGCCGTCCTTGGCTTGGATCAACGCCTTGAACCGTTGCAAGTGTTTTTCCATGGCTTCGGTCATCGTCAGAAGATTGTCGGCGTTCCACAGAAAAATATCGCGCCACATTTCCGGAGACGCGGCCGCAATTCGGGTCGTATCCCGCAAACCGCTGCCGGCATAGTCCAGTAGGGAACAACGATCGTTGTTCCCTACCGCTTGTTGTTCAAGATCCGTCAAGGCGTTCATGAGGGCGAACGCGGCTACGTGAGGCAGGTGACTGACCGCGCCTAATATCCAATCGTGCACAAACGGGTCGATCGACCGGACGAGGCTTCCCATGGTTTCCCACACGTGCTGCACCATGCGGAGGGCCTGGGGATCGGTGTTCACCGTCGGCGTGACCAGACACAGGGCATTGGCAAACAAATCGACGGACCCTTCCCCGACCCCGGACGATTCCTTCCCGGCGATGGGATGCGCACCCACGAAATGCACGCCGGCCGGAACCAGTGATTCTACCTGCCCTACCAGGGGGCCCTTGACGCTTCCCACGTCGCTGACGATCGTTCCGGGCTCCAGGAGGTGTCCCCACTCCTTGAGATGCCCGGCGTAACTTTCCACGTGCGTGGCGAGAATGACCAACTCCGTCCCCGGCATCGCTGCCTTAGGATCACGTTCAAACGCATCGATGGCCCCGCGTTGCACGGCCAATTCCAGATTGGCCAGACTCCGGCCCACGCCGACGACGCGATCGGCCAGCCCCTCATGCTTCAGTATCATCCCCATGGAGCCCCCGATCAAACCGACTCCGACAATCGCGACTTGTTTGAAATGGATGGTCATGGTTGTGGACGTTCGCTCGTTCGTGAACGATGTTCGTCTTCCCCTCCGTCATTCCCGCGAACGCGGGAATCCAGGGTCGTTCTCTTTTGCCTTTTCATTCGTGCGGACCCGCCTGAAACAAAAACCACTGGATCCCCGATTAAGGATGTCGGGGATGACAGAAGGAGCGTTCAGGATTGTAAATGTTCAGTAATTCGTTGACACGTCTCCGCTTTTTTCTTCCCCTCCTTTGTAAGGAGGGGCGAGGGGAGGTAGAGCTGGAGTTGGAGTGGACAAAACGCGTGTGATCGTCAGGGGGCGTGTCCATTGTTCTATGACTCTACCCCACCTATCCTCCCCTTACAAAGGGGAGGGAACGAACCCGTTCGCCCTTGCTCAAGCTAACCATTCTGTCAACAAATGACTGAACACATACAAGGATGACATTTCTGGCGTGGGTAGCCTTTACAATTCTCGTCCCACGGCCTGTGCAAGCAGTCTCAGGTTATTCATCAATTCCTTAAACCGGCTGGGTTTGAGCGATTCCTCGCCATCGCAGAGGGCGCATTCCGGATTCGAATGGACCTCGATCAGGAGCCCGTCGGCACCCGCCGCAATGGCGGCCTTGGCCATGGGAGCCACGAGGTCCCATTTGCCCGTCGCATGACTGGGATCGACGATCACCGGCAAGTGCGAGAGTTTTTTCAACGTAGGCACCGCAGCCAGATCCAACGTATTCCGATACTGGGTTTCGAAGGTGCGAATGCCGCGTTCACACAACATCACGTTGCGATTGCCGCGGGAGACGACGTATTCGGCCGACAATAAAAATTCCTTGATCGTGGCGGACAGCCCTCGTTTCAAGAGGACCGGCTTATCATAGGCCCCGACTTCCTTGAGCAATTCGAAGTTCTGCATGTTCCGGGCCCCGATCTGAATCACGTCGGCTTTTTCCAGGAACACGTCCGTGTCACGGGGGTCCAGAATTTCGCTGACCACGGGCATCCCCGTCTGCTTCTTCGCTTCAACCAGGAAATCGAGCCCTTCCCGGCCAAGACCTTGAAACGAATAAGGAGAGGTTCGCGGTTTGTACGCACCGCCCCGCAGGATCGTGCCCCCGGCGGCTTTGACGTCATGGGCAATCCCGACGGTCACTTCCAATTTCTCAACGGCACAGGGGCCGGCCATCACCACCAACCGGTTGCCACCCACCGTGACCTGATCCACCGCGATCGTCGAGTTCCGGGGTTGAAATTCCCGGCCCACCAGTTTCCACGGCGTCAAAATGGGCGTCACGCTTTCCACGCCGGGGAACACCGTGAGCGGTTGGTTGTCCAACAGACGTTCGTCACCGATCACCCCGATGATGGTGCGCTCCTCACCGCGGGACATTTGCGATTTCAGGCCCAGTTCCCGGAGTCGATCCGTCACGTGATCGATGTCCGCTTCCGTGGCAGTCGGCTTGAATACGATAATCATCGGGAATCCTTATCCATCGGCAGTGTCTCCAGCACGCGGCCTAGGGCCTTCAGAAATCGACGGTTTTCCTCGGGCCGCCCGATCGTCACGCGAAGCATCGAACCGACAATGTGGCGAACGATGACTCCTTCTTGAAGAAGCCGGTCGAACACGGCACGGCCGTCGCGGTGCGTATCGAAATAGAGAAAGTTAGCCTGGCTGGGAAGGGGCGCCAATCCCAATGCGCGAAGCCCGTTGCCCACCGATGCCATCTCCGTTTCATTGAGCGCCCGGCTGGCAGCCACGTGCCGTTCGTCACCCAACGCGGCCCGCGCCGCGACTTGCGCCAGGGTATTGGCATTGAACGGGTTGCGCACGCGATGCAGGTAGCCGGCGATCTCCGGCGTCGTGAGTCCGTAGCCGATCCGCAATCCCGCCAACCCGTAAATTTTGGAAAACGTCCGCAACACCACCACCGGCCGGTTCTGTCGAACGTAGTCGAGCGTATCGGGATAGTGCGGGTCCCGGACGTATTCATAATAGGCTTCATCGAACACCACGATTACGTCGTCCGGAACGGCGGCCATGAACTCGCGGACTTCATCACGGGTCACCATGGTACCCGTGGGGTTGTTGGGATTGCAGACGAACACCAATCGCGTGCGGCCGGTGACGGCCCGCGCCATGGCCTGGAGATCGTGACGCCAGTCGTTCAAGGGCACTTCCACGCAGACCCCGTGCCCGCCGGTCACGGCAAGCCGATACATGACGAAGGTGTGGTCCGCCATCACGGCTTCCTCACCGGGGGACATGAACGTCTTGACCAGCAGGCTGATGAGTTCATCGGACCCGTTGCCCACGACGACCTGATCGCCGGACATCTTCCACCTGTCGGCCAGAGCCCGGGTGAGATGATGTGCCCCGCCGTCCGGATAAAGATGTAGAGTTGCCTTTCCCTCATCCAATGCCGCGAGCGCCTCGGGGGAGGGGCCGAGCGGATTTTCATTGGACGCGAGCTTCACGGCGCCGCCGATGCCCAATTCCCGCTCCAATTCATCAAGGGGTTTCCCCGGTGAATACGGAACGAGTCTGGTTATGTCGGGATGCACCTGGATAGGCATTCGCACCTCACGCGTTCGTTTGCGTCGCGCATCTTCTTTCCGCAAGACAAGCGGCGTCTCACCTTGCGTCAGGAATGGGCGGGATACGAACCAAGCACTTTCATGAACAAACACCGGCCTTTCAGTTCCTCGATGGTCCGGCGGATCCGGTCTTCTTGCATATGTCCTTCGAAATCGACAAAAAAGATATATTCCCAGGCCTTGCGTCGCGAGGGTCGCGACTCGATTTTGGTCATGCTGATGCCGTTGGAGGCAAAGGGCCGCAACAGGTCATAGAGCGCACCGGCCCTGTCCTTCACCGACAGCATGACGGACGTCTTGTCCTTTCCCGTGGGTTCGGCACCGTGCCGGCACAACACGAGGAATCGCGTGTAGTTGTTGATGTTGTCCTCGATGCGCGATTTCAACACGTGCAGGCCGTACATGTTCGCCGCCAGTTCGGAAGCAATAGCCGCGGCGCGCGGTTCCTCCCGGCACCGTTCGGCCGCCCGGGAGGTGCTTGGGGACTCCACCAGCGGCACCGCGGCCACGTGGGTTTTCAACCAATTCCGGCACTGCGCCAGGGCGTGCGAATGGGAATAGATCTTCTCGACGTCCTCAATCCGCTCGCTCTTCGACATGAGATGATGGGATATTTCCAGCATGACTTCCCCGTAGATCATCAGGTTCGAGTCGATAAACATGTCGAGGGTATGATTCACCACGCCTTCGGTCGAGTTTTCGATCGGCACGACCCCATAGATCGCGCGCTCGCGTTCCACGGCATCAAACACTTCCTGGATCCCGTTGACCGGCACGTATTGGGCGGAGTCGCCGAATTTCCCCAGGGCCGCCAAATGCGTAAACGTGGCTGAGGGGCCCAGGTACGCCACGGTCTGCGCACCTTCCAACGACAGCGAGGCGGACATGATTTCCCGGTACACCGGGCGAATCGCCTCGTTGGGGAAGGGGCCGGTGTTCTGACGCACCAGCCGTTCCACTACGAAGGCCTCCCGTCCCGCGGTGTGCAGCAGGCCCTCCGGGTCCGCCTGCCGCTTCGCCTTGCCGATCGTGATGACGTGACCGGAGCGCTCGTTGAGCAGCCGGATGATTTCATCGTCCAGCCGGTCGATTTCCTTGCGGGCTGCGTCTATTTTTTGTTGTTCCGACATACCGTGACGTACGCCATCCTAGCGTACGATTGAGCATACGCAGACACACCCGTCTTTGCAAGAAAGCAGCGAGAGCAGGCGCCGCCATTGCGAAGACCGGCCTGAAATTCGAAACTGTATAAGTTCAGAAACCTTTGGCATCGCCCCCCCTTTTCCCGGTGCAAAGGGGACATTACGGCTTTGGGCTAACACACAGGAGCCTTGCTTTTGGCGACACGCAGCTTTACACTCAGAATTTCTTAATCCAGCGTCTATCATGCAATAAAATCCAACCTGCTGACATTGAACCCTTATGCTGTCCGGCAAAACTGGTTTTGCATGCCTCCCCTGAGTTTCCTTGGCATTTCTCGAAGTGCCTTCCGCATCGTCCTGGGGTTGCTTCTTGTTGCTCTCATAGTCTTCGGCATATTTCCGGAAACGGCTCAAGCGCAAGCCGTTACCTACACCGTCACGTTTCAGGGCAAATGGAATAGCCAAAGCGCGCCAGTGGGTGTTGTTCCATCCACTGCCTATTTCACGACGATCATCTACTGCATACACAACAGTAACGTGTCCTTCTGGCAAGAGGGCGGTACGGCGAGCCTGGGTGTGGAGGGGGTCGCGGAAGTAGGCGCTACGCACGTCTTTAATAATGATGAATGCCTTCCAGAAATCATAAAGAGGAACGCGGATGGTATTGGTCTGTTGAGTCTACCCAGGGGTGGGGTGGTGACAAAGAGCAGAACGGTCAGATTCAACGGCAAGAGTCATCCTCTGTTTACTTTCTTGTCCATGCTCGGTCCCACACCGGACTGGTTCGTGGGCACCTCTGGCCTGTCTCTGCTGGACAGCCAGGGAAACTGGGTTTCTTCCAAAAGTGTGGATTTATTTGTCTACGACGCCGGTACCGAGACAGGGACTGAATATACATTGAACAACCCTGCTGAACCGAATTGCGATGGACCGAATCGCTCGGGCTGTAAACCAATCAGCAGTCTTAAGGGAAGGGGTAAATTCTCAGGCTCAACCACTCCCATCGCAAGGATGACATTCACTCTCGATCAACCGGCCAATCCGGTGAACCTGTCAGTGAGCGGGAGTCATTCCGCCAACGTGACCGAAGGGGGCACGGCCACCATCACGGCGACCTTGGGCAGCAACAATTCCTCCGGCAGCGCCCTCAGCATTCCTGTGAAAATAAGGACCAGTGGCACCACGGCCCAGAGCGGGGATTACACGTTTACTGCGACGTCCATCTCTATCGCAAACAATCAACGCAGCGGGACGGCGACGTTGACGGTCATCAATGACAGTGTTGACGAACCGCCTGAGACGGTCATTGTAGAATTCGGCAGCCCCCTGCCCAAGGGGATCAGCGCCGGGACCAGAAAGGCCGTGACCCTCACCCTGACCGACAACGACGCCACGGTGGTGAGCCTGGCGCGTAGCGATACCGGTGCCATTGCTGAGGGCGGCGCCGGCGCCAAGGAGAACGCCGAATTCACGGTGAGCCTTGCCCGCACCCTGGCCGCGGGCGAGCGCATCGATGTGCCGCTGGTGCTCTCCGGTAACGGTATCACCACCGCCGACCTGAATGACCTGGCGGAGAAGGTCGGCAGCAGTCTCAACACCGGTGTGTCCATCACCGGCGGCGGCACCTTGACGCCGGTGGTGGTGTTCCAGGGCGCCAACGCCCGGACCGCCACACTGGTGCTCACACCTACGGACGATAGCGCGGTGGAGAATGACGAGACCCTGAGCGTGGCCCTGGGTCCCAACGGTACGGGCACCAACGGCTTTGACCGCACTTCTCTCGGTACCAACGTCGGCGGCGGGGCTAACCCGCATGGCAGCAACAAGAGTTTCAGCGTGACCATCGAGTCGGACGACGTGGTGACGGTACCTGTGGTGATTACCATCAGTGCCGGCGCGGCAGTGACGGAAGGTGGCACTGCCGAATTCACGGTGGCCGCCAACCCGGCCCCGGCAGCCAACCTAACCGTCGACCTGAGGGTGTCGGAGAATACCGCCGACGGCCAGAACTTCGTCGCCTCAAGCCACGAAGGGAACAAGACGGTGGTGATTACCTCCGGGCAGCCCACGGCGACCTACCCCGTGGCGACGGTGGGGGACAACACTGATGAACCGGACGGCCTGGTGACGGTGACGGTCAAGAGCAACTCCAGCTACACGGTAGGCTCTCCGGACTCCGCCTCGGTGACGGTGACCGACAACGACAACCCGCCGCCGACCAAACCGGTAGTGAGCATATCGGGGAGCGGGACCGTGACGGAAGGCGACAATGCCGAATTCACGGTGACCGCCAACCCGGTCCCGGCAACCAACCTAACCGTCGACCTGAGCGTGTCAGAGAATACCGCCGACGGCCGGGACTTCGTCGCCTCAAGCCACGAAGGGAACAAGACGGTGGTGATTACCTCCGGGCAGCCCACGGCGACCTACCCCGTGGCGACGGTGGGGGACAACACTGATGAACCGGACGGCCTGGTGACGGTGACGGTCAAGAGCAACTCCAGCTACACGGTAGGCTCTCCGGACTCCGCCTCGGTGACGGTGACCGACAACGACAACCCGCCGCCGACCAAACCGGTAGTGAGCATATCGGGGAGCGGGACCGTGACGGAAGGCGACAATGCCGAATTCACGGTGACCGCCAACCCGGTCCCGGCAACCAACCTAACCGTCGACCTGAGCGTGTCAGAGAATACCGCCGACGGCCGGGACTTCGTCGCCTCAAGCCACGAAGGGAACAAGACGGTGGTGATTACCTCCGGGCAGTCCACGGCGACCTACACCGTGGCAACGGTGGGGGACAACACTGATGAACCACACGGCTCGGTGACGGTGACGGTCAAGAACAACTCCAGCTACACGGTGGGCTCTCCGAACTCCGCCTCGGTGACGGTGACCGACGATGACGGCACAACCGTCACCCCGGTCATATCCTTTGCATTGGCCACGCAGAGAGTGCCGGAGAGCGAAGATTCAGCCACCGTGACGGTGAAACTGAATCCGATGTCGCAGTCGCCGGACATCATCACGCTCAAGTACACGGTGAGCGGCACGGCGACAGAAGGAAGGGGCAACGACTTCACCATCATCGCCAAGGTAGTCGAGATAACCTCAGGCTTGTCCAGCTTAGCCATCCGGCTATCGATCACAGACGATACGGCGATTGAGGGTGACGAGACCATTATCCTGACCCTCACCAACGGCACGGGCTACACGCTGGGCAGCCCGAATGTCCACACGCTGACCATCATGGACGATGACACCTCTGACGGCTCTCCCTCGACAGTGTATAGACTGGACACAGGGGAGCAGGAGACCGGACCGCTGGCGGTGGATGAAGGCACGGCAACCACCTATACCGTGGTCCTGCCCGTGGCACCCCGGGCGCTGGTGACCGTGACGCCAACAAGTGCCGACCCGGAGGCCGTGTCGGTTCGCCCGGCGGTCCTGACCTTCGGGCCAACCGACTGGAACCAGCCGCAATCGGTGACCGTGACCGGCTTGGCCGACGCCGATGCCGACGATGAGACCGTGACCATTACCCACGAGATGGCAAGTTCGGATGCGCGGTACGCCGGGCTTCTGGCCGAGACGGTGCTGGTCACTGTCGCGGATACGACCGGCCCGGCGTTCGTGTCGACGCGATTCGCGTTCACGCTGGCGGAGAACCTGGTGGGGCCGGCCCCGGTCCGCACGGCAGGAGGACAGCCGGGGGCCGTGCGTGCGGCCGGGGCTGGGGTCACGTACACCCTGGCGACGAACGGCGGCGGACGGTTCCGGGTTGACCCGACGACAGGCGTGGTGACCTATGCCGGCCACGGCGCGACCCCGGGCCACTACGAACTGACGGTCTACGCCACCGACGCCAAGGGGCGCGTGGCAGAGGCGCAGGTGATAGTCGAGGTCCGGGATGCGGTTGCCGTAGCGCGGCTGAACCGGGTGCAGCGGACCCTGCTGCCCGAGGCGGCGCGCGTGGCCGCGGGGCGCGCGTTCGCCGCGGTGAGCGGGCGCCTGGAGGCAGGACGCACGGCGGCCCGGCTGCACGTGGCCGGCACCGAGGTACAGACCCCAACCGTGGACGTCCCGCGGCTGATCGCGGGGGTGGCGACACACGGCACACCCCTGGCCCAGGCTTTGGCGGGCAGCGCATTCACCCTGCCGCTCTCGGCCACCGGCACGGGCCCAGCCGGAGGGCTTGCCCCGGTGCTGTGGGGCTCGGTGGATTGGACCGCGCTCTCGGGCAGCGGGACCGCGCCCGACTGGGACGGGGGCATGTTGAATGCCCATCTCGGAGCGGACGTCCGGCTGGCGCCGCACCTGTTGGCGGGCGTCGCACTATCGCACGCGCAGGGCGCCTTCGACTGGACGGACCAAGGTGACGCCCAAGCGGTGACGGGCACCTACAAGAGCCGGTTGACGAGCCTGATGCCCTACCTGGGGTGGACGGCGCACGAACGCCTGGAGCTGTGGGCGGCCGCGACGCTCGGGCGCGGCGAGGTCACGCTGGCCGACGCGACGGCCGGTTCGTACGACAGCGCGGCGGCCGCATGGAGCGCGGGGGCCGGGATACGCGGTGCCCTACTGGCGGACGGGCCGACGGCGCTGGCACTCAAGGGCGAGGCGTGGGTCTCGCAATGGGAGGCCGACGGCACCGGCCCGGTGGCGGGGGTGGACGTGGACGTGCAGCGGCTGCGCCTGGCGCTGGAAGGCCGGCATGCCTGGACCTTCGCCTCGGGGGCGGCCCTCGCCCCGTCGCTGGAGGTCGGGGTGCGCCATGACGGCGGCGCCGGGGAGACCGGGACAGGCCTTGAACTCGGCGGCGGCATCCACTGGAACGACCCGGCGCGGGGGCTGACGCTCCAGACCCGCGCCCGCACGCTGCTCGGCCGCGGCGGTTACCGGCAGTGGGGCGTCGCCGGCCAGGCACACCTCGACCCCGGGGCGGACGGCCTGGGGCTGACGCTGAACGTCGCGCCGGCTTGGGGCGTGGCCGACAGCGGGGTGGCTCAACTATGGGACGAAGGCCTGACGGGACGGTCCGCCGCGACACTCCGCCCCGAGCCGCGGCTGGAGGCCGCACTGGGCTACGGCGTCACGGCACCGGGCACCTTCGGCACGGTCACGCCCTATGCCGGCCTGTCCCTCGCCGGGGCACAGACCTGGCGCACGGGCGTACGGCTCACGGCCAGCTCCGGGCTCGACGCGCACCTTGAGACCACGTGGCGCGAGACCCTCGGCGGGGCGCCCGAGCACGGCGTCACGCTTCGGGCCCGGCTGCGCTTCTGACTCAAGGCGCGGCCGCGGTTGGTCACTTGCCCGCAAGCGGCGTTCGGCATTGACATTTTCAAGCATCATCTTGTAGGTCTCTCCCTGTAGAATTTCCTGATACAGCGGTCAGAGACTTTCCCATACTTTTCACGACGTGACGGATCAACCCATACTGGAATTGAGCAGTTTCGATGCCGCGATTTTTGACCTCGACGGGGTCATCACCAGGACTGCGGCGGTTCACGCAGCCGCGTGGAAACACCTGTTTGATGATTATCTCCGGTCGCAAGCCGAGCAAACAGGGAAGCCGTTTCGAGCCTTCGACCCCGTCAAAGACTATTGCGCATACGTCGATGGCAAGCCCAGGTACGACGGCGTGACCAGTTTTCTGGCCTCCCGCGGCATCACACTGCCCCATGGAGACCCCTCGGATCCGCCGGAGCAGGAGACCATTTGCGGGCTGGGAAATCGCAAGAACGTCCAATTTCTGAAGGCCCTTGACCAAAACGGAGTCGAGGTCTTTCCTTCGACCGTCGCGCTCATGCGGCTACTCAAATCTCTGGGCAAAAAAACCGCGATCGTCACGGCCAGTGAAAACGGCCGAGTCATCGTGCAAGCCGCGGGTGTGACGGACCTGTTCGCGGTGATGGTGGATGGCCGGGATGCCCGTGCCTTGAGCCTGCGAGGGAAACCGCACCCCGACACTTTCTTGAGAGCCGCCGAATGTTTGGAAGTCCTGCCTCAACGAGCCGTGGTGTGTGAAGACGCGCTGGCCGGGGTGGAAGCCGGCCGGGCCGGATGCTTCGGCCTGGTCGTGGGCCTTGATCGCGTCGGCCAGGCCGAAGCCCTGCACGCCCACGGCGGCGACGTGGTCGTCCCGGATTTGGAAGAATTCGTCGTCCAAGACGAAGCCGGAATCACGTGGCGCAGCGCCACGGCCCTGCCGTCCGCGCTCGATCGATTCGACGACGTACTGGCACGGATGGGGCAACAACCGGTGGTCGTGTTTCTCGATTACGACGGAACCCTGACGCCGATTGTGGACAGGCCTGAACTGGCCGTGTTGACTCAGGACGTGCGGGACGTCATGGACACGTTGAGTCGCCAATGTCCGGTGGGGATCATCAGCGGCCGGGACCGAAAGGACGTCACGGATCTCGTCAACCTGAACTCGCTGATCTACGCCGGCAGCCATGGGTTTGACATTGCCGGGCCTGAACACTTCACCCTGTCCCATGAAGTCGGGACGCAATTTTCCAAGGCCCTCGATCACGCGGAGAACGTGCTCCGGCCTCTCCTTGAACCCATTGCCGGCCCCTTGATCGAGCGGAAGAAATTTTCCATCGCGGTGCACTATCGCCTGGTCGATCCCGGTGAGGTCTCCAAAGTTGAAGAGGCCGTCACCCGGGCCATGGCCGAATCTCCCGATCTCCGGCGCTCGGCAGGCAAGATGGTCTTTGAAATGCAACCGCAACTCGACTGGGACAAAGGCAAAGCCCTGTTGTGGTTGCTGGAGGGTCTGAAATGGAAGGAGTGCCAATACCAGCCCGTGTATATCGGCGACGATCTCACGGACGAACACGCGTTTCGTGAGTTGGCCGAGCGCGGCGTGGGGATCGTGGTGGAACAAAGCTCGCGCTTTTCGTCTGCTTCTTTTTCATTGCAAGACCCTCATGAGGTGAAAGAATTTCTCATGCGATTGAGTCGTCACCTGGAAAGCCAAACGCCATGAACGACTGGGCATTGATCTACGACGGGTTCGACCCCGCGAAGGAGCGCCTGCGCGAAGCCCTCTGTACGCTGGGCAACGGGTATTTTGCCACCCGCGGGGCGGCTCCCGAGGCCAACGCCGATGCCACGCACTACCCGGGAACCTACCTGGCCGGCGGATACAACCGGTTGCAGACCGAGATCGAAGGCCGGACGATCGAGAATGAAGATCTCGTGAATTTGCCGAATTGGTTGGTCCTCACCTTTCGCCACCCCGGCGGCGAGTGGTTCAACGTCCAGGCCGTTGAGCTACTCTCTTACCGCCAAACCTTGGACCTGAAGGCCGGGGTCCTGCATCGTTCGTATCAATTTGAGGACAGCCAGGGGCGAAAAACCACGGTCAACAGCCGCCGGTTCGTCCATTTGAGTGACCCGCATCTCGCCGGGTTGGAGGTCGTCATCACCCCTGACAATTGGTCCGGCCCGTTGGAGATTCATGCCGGCCTCGACGGCCGGGTTCGCAACACCGGCGTGCCGCGCTACGCGGCCCTGAACAACCTTCACCTATCTCCCTTGGAAGCCTCCGCGTTCAGCCACGACGGGATCTTTCTGTGTACGGAGACGACTCAATCGAAAGTCCGCGTCGCCCAAGCCGTACGCACCGGGTTCTTTCCCGATGCGGCCTGGGCAGACCTGCCCAGGACCCCGGTGCAGGAACGGGACTACATCGGCCAGGAATGTACGATTCCCATGACGGAAGGCCAGCCCCTGGCCATTGAAAAAATCGCGTCGTTGTATACCTCACGCGATCACGGTATATCCGAATGCGGAGAAGAGGCCCGTGATGCCCTCGTGCATACCGGCCGGTTCGAGGACTTGCTCCGCTCGCATACTCAACGCTGGGCCCAGGTCTGGCAGCAGTGTGACTTGGGCCTGCAAGGCGGCGAAGGCTCACAACTCACGCTCCGGTTACACCTCTTTCACCTGCTGCAAACGGTTTCGTCGCATACGGTCGAGTTGGACGCGGGCGTCCCCGCGCGGGGGTGGCACGGCGAGGCGTATCGTGGACATATTTTCTGGGACGAACTGTACATTTTTCCGGTGTTGAACCTGCGAGTCCCGGCCCTGACGAAGGCGCTGTTGTTGTACCGGCATCGACGCCTCGAACAGGCCAGACGAAATGCGGCCCAGGCCGGGTTCAGCGGAGCCATGTATCCCTGGCAAAGCGGTAGCAACGGCCGGGAAGAAAGCCAAGTCCTGCACCTGAACCCCAAATCCGGCCGGTGGATCCCGGACCTGAGCACGCTTCAACGCCACGTGAACGCGGCTATTGCCTATAACATCTGGGAGTACGTCGAAGCCACCGACGACTGGGAGTTTCTTTCCACCCAAGGCGCGGAAATGTTCCTGGAGATCGCCAGGTTTTGGGTCAGCGCCACATCATACAATCCCGACAAGGAACGCTATGAGATTTTGAGGGTGATGGGACCCGATGAATACCACGATCAGTATCCGGATTCCGAAACCCCCGGGTTGAACAACAACGCCTATACCAATCTCATGGTGGTGTGGATCCTGTGCCGGGCACTGGAACTACTCGACCGGCTCGCGGAATCAAGCCGGACCGAAGTGCGTGACCTCCTGCACGTCAGCCCCACCGAGGTCGCCTTGTGGGAAGACATCAGCCGGAAGATGTTCGTGCCGTTTCACGACGCGGGAATCATCAGTCAATTCGAAGGGTATGAGGCATTGGCGGAATTTGATTGGGAAGGCTACCGGCAACGATACGGGGACATCCACCGGCTGGATCGAATCCTGGAAGCTGAAGGGGATTCCACGAATCGTTACAAGCTCTCCAAACAGGCCGACGTTCTGATGCTCTTTTATATGTTCTCCAAGGAGGAACTGCAGTCTCTGTTCGACCGGTTGGGCTATCCCTTCGAAACCACCACCATTTCCCGGAACGTCGAATATTACTCGGCGCGAACGGCGCACGGGTCTTCACTCAGCCGGGTGGTGCATGCTTGGGCCATGACGAGGTCAGACCCGGAAGCTTCCTGGGAACTGTTCAAGGATGCGTTGGGCGTGGACGTGTCTGATCTGCAAGCCGGCACCACCGCGGAAGGCATCCACACGGGAGCCATGGCCGGGACAGTGGATCTGATGCAGCGCGCCTATACGGGATGGGAAAGCAGGGACGGCATGCTCTATTTCAATCCCTGCCTTCCTTCGGCAGTGGAAGCCCTCCACCTCCGGCTGAGGTCTCGCGGGCATTCCCTGGATGTGACCGTGACCCAGGACACCTTTCAGCTAACCTCACGCCCGGGTCGTGCTGACCCGATTCAGGTGTCCGTCAAGGGCCAATCCCACGTCCTCATGACTGGACACACCATCAAGACGATCCTGTAACCACCGCCCCTGGCGAAGCCACGGCCCGGGGTCATCCGTTGCTAATCCTGGCAAAGCAAAAACCAGGCTGACGATCATGACGCCAGAATCCCGAAACGCTCCCGACCGGCACCTGTGTCTGGTGGACGGGTCCGGTTTCCTGTTCCGGGCGTTCCACGCGCTCCCGGTGATGACCCGGTCGGACGGGACACCCGTGAACGCCGTTCTTGGATTTACCAACATGTTGCTCAAACTGTTGGACGACCTTCAGGCCACGCACGTGGCCGTGATTTTCGATTCGGCCCGGGAATCCTTTCGCAACGAGATTTTTCCCGAGTATAAAGCCAACCGCCCCGACCCGCCCGAGGAACTGATCCCCCAATTCCCGCTGGTGCGCGATGCCACGCGGGCCTTCAACGTCGAATGTCTCGAACGACCCGGGTTCGAAGCGGACGACCTGATCGCCACCTATGCGCAACGCGCTCAGGCGGACGGGTTCGACGTCATGATCGTGTCCTCGGACAAGGACCTGATGCAGTTGGTGTCCGACCGGGTGACCATGTTCGATGCCCTCAAAAACAGGAAGGTCGGCCCGGCTGAAGTCAAGGAAAAATTCGGCGTGGGTCCGGAGCAGGTCGTGGACGTGCAGGCCCTGGCCGGTGATTCCACGGACAACGTCCCCGGCGTCCCCGGCATCGGCGTGAAAACCGCGGCCCAACTCATTCAAGCCTACGGGGACCTGGATTCCCTGCTCGAACGGGCGTCTGAAATCAAACAACCGAAGCGACGCCAAAGCCTCATCGAGTTCGCCGGGCAAGCCAGGCTTTCCCGCGAACTGGTTCGTCTGCGGGATGACGTGCCGATGGACGTGACCGTATCCGAGTTGCGACGCCAGGACCCGGACCCCGCCCAATTGCTGGCGTTCCTCGAGGAACAGGGCTTCAAGTCGGTCAAGGCCAAGATTCAACACCGTCTGGCCTCCGGGCAAGCCGCGCCCCTGACCGGCGAAGCTCCGGCCGGCACCCTCTATGAGCTGGTACAATCCGTTGAAGTCCTGCAGGACTGGATCACCCGGGCGCGCTACGCCGGCGCCGTTGCACTCGATACGGAAACCACGTCGCTGGATGAAAGCCGCGCGGACCTGGTCGGCATCTCTTTGTGCGTGGAACCCGGCCACGCGTGCTACATCCCGCTCGCTCACCGCCTGCCGGCAGCCGCGGCCGAACCGGATGTTTTGTCATCCCCAGGTGAGCAGCCGCCCTCTCCACAACCGGAGCCGCTCGAACAAATTCCGGTCGACGCGGCGTTGGATTTCCTACGGCCGCTCTTCGCCGATCCTTCGGTACTCAAAATCGGCCATAACCTGAAATACGACATGGTGGTGCTGCGACGATACGACGTCGCCGTTTCGCCTTTGGACGACACCATGCTGATGTCCTACATCCTGGATGGGGGCAGCCACGGCCACGGCATGGATGAGTTGGCCGCGCTGCATTTGGATTATCGGACGATTCCTTTCAAGGACGTGACCGGCACGGGAAAATCACACGTGACCTTCGACCTGGTCCCGCTGGACCGGGCACTGGCCTATGCCGCGGAAGACGCGGACGTGACCCTGCGGCTTCACCGGTTCCTCAAACCCCGCCTGCTGGCCGAACGCATGGGGACGCCCTACGAAACCCTGGAACGGCCCCTGGTGCCGGTGTTGGCCGACATGGAAATCGACGGCATCCACGTGGACCGGGTGAAACTGGAACAACTCAGCCGGGAATTCGCGGAACGCCAACGTGCATTGGAGCAAGACGTGTACCGGCTCGCCGGTCGCGAATTCAACGTGGGCTCCCCGAAACAACTGGGCGAGGTGCTGTTCGACGAAATGCGCCTGGAGGGCGGGCACAAAGGGAAATCCGGCGCTTATGCCACCGGCGCCGACGTGCTGGAATCGCTGGCTGCCGAGGGGCACGAACTGCCGGCCACGGTGCTGGAATGGCGGCAGCTCGACAAACTCAAGAGCACCTATACCGACGCCCTGGTTGAACAGATCAACCCGCGCACGGGTCGCGTGCACACGTCCTTTGCCATGGCCGCGGCGTCCACCGGCCGCCTGTCTTCCACGAACCCCAACCTGCAAAACATTCCCATCCGGACCGAAGACGGCCGAAAAATCCGCCACGCGTTCGTGGCCGAACCCGGACGCATCCTGCTCTCACTGGACTACTCCCAAATCGAGTTGCGGCTCCTGGCCCACGTCGCCGGAATCGACGCGTTGAAGCGGGCGTTTCACGAAGGACTGGATATTCATGCCCTGACCGCAGCCCAGATCTTCGGCGTTGATGCCGGCACGGTGGACCCGGCGATGCGGCGTCGAGCCAAGGCCATCAATTTCGGCATCATCTACGGGATCAGCGCGTTCGGGCTGAGCCGCCAACTGGGCATTGCCAACGAAGAGGCCGCGGCGTACATGAAAGCCTATTTCGAACGATACCCGGGTATCCAGGACTACATGAACCGGACCAAGCAGTTCTGTCGCGAACATGGATACGTGGAAACGCTCTTCGGACGCCGGTGCCACGTCCCGGGCATCCACGACAAGAATGCCGCCCGGCGCAATTTTGCCGAACGCGCGGCCATCAACGCCCCGATCCAGGGCACGGCCGCGGACGTGCTGAAGCGCGCCATGATCCGCGTATCCCCGGCGTTGGCCCGGCACGGCCTCGACACACATGCCTGCATGCTATTGACGGTCCACGATGAGTTGCTCTTTGAAGTCGATGAAGCGGTCGTGGATCAAACGGCCGGCGTGGTGAAGGCCGTCATGGAATCGGCGTGCCTGCCCGCGCTTCACCTGTCGGTGCCGCTGACCGTGGACGTGGGCCAAGGCCATTCGTGGGGCGACGCGCATTGAGAAATTTGCCGCGAATCAACGGAACTCTTTAGAATTTCCCTGCATGAGAATTGCCACGTGGAACGTGAACTCCATCAACGTCCGGCTGCCGCACGTGACGGCGTATCTGAGAGAGGTGAGCCCGGACGTCCTGTTGCTTCAGGAATTGAAGTCCACGGAGGAGCGGTTCCCCCACTCCGAAATTGAAGACGTGGGTTATCACGTCGCTCTCGCCGGACAGAAAACCTTCAACGGCGTGGGGATTCTCTCGAAACAGCCCATTGAGGTGGAACAGCGGACGTTGCCCGGGGATGCGACCGATGCGCAGGCCCGGTACGTCGAAGCCGTCATCGGCTCCGTCCGCGTCGCGTCTATCTATCTGCCGAACGGCAATCCCATCGACACGGACAAATTTTCCTACAAGCTGGCGTGGATGGATCGCCTGATCGCCCACGTTCGCACCCTGCTGGCCTATGAGGAGCCTTTGGTGTTGGGCGGCGATTACAACGTCTGTCCCACGGATGACGACGTGTACGACCCGGAGGGATTCGCCAACGACGCGCTCTGTCACCCCGAGACCCGCGCCCGGTTTCAGACCTTGTCTTACCTGGGACTGACCGACGCGATTCGTGCCCGGCACCCGCACCCGGGAGTGTACACGTTTTGGGATTACCAGGCCGGGTGCTGGAATAAAGATCAGGGGTTACGGATCGACCACCTGCTTCTCTCTCCGCAGGCGGCCGACCGGCTCGGAGACTCCGGTGTGGATAAAGGCCCCCGCGGGAAAGAGAAACCGTCCGATCATACGCCCGTCTGGTGTGAGTTACAGGTGGAGAAGTAACAGGGAGGGTACGCCCTTCACGGACCGTCGAGATCTGCCGAACTGGCGACGATGGCACCGGCTTCCTGCATGGCCTCCAAAGCTCGGTCGGCATCTCCCGGTTCCACGTTGATCCCGCGCACACCGTCTCTGATGACTACGACGCGAAAACCCAGCCGGCAGGCATCCAGGACCGTTTGTTTGACGCAATAGTCGGTGGCAAGCCCGATCACGTATACGGTTTGCCCGCCCAAATCTTCAAGGCGCTCGTCCAGCGTTGTCCCGTCAAAACCGGAATAGGCTTCTTTTTTCGGGTTGGTGGCCCCGGACACGATCAATGTTCCGGGCGGCATTTTCAAATCCGGATGGAACTGGGACCCCAATGACCCTTGCACGCAATGCGGCGGCCACGGTCCGCCTTGTTCCTGAAATGAACAGTGGTCCGCCGGATGCCAATCCCGCGTGGCGACAATCCCGTACCTCTGCCCGGCAAAAAACCTGATCCAGTCATTGGCCACGGGGATGACGTGATCTCCCTCGGGAACCGGCAAGGCTCCGCCCGGACAAAAGTCATTCTGCAGGTGAACCAACAACAGGACGGTCTGGCGGTCCGGTGGAGGAACGGCTGCACGATTCTTTCGTTCGGTTTGCGATTTTGTCAGTTTCATTTCGTGAGAGCTGCGGGACGGCACAGGGGCCGTCCCCTACGGGGCAATGATGTCTTTCTCATGTAGGGACAACCCCCTGTGGTTGTCCGTCGGGGAGGCCACGTGGTTCATGCGGGACGGCACAGGATCATCCGTGTCTGTGTTGTAGGGGACGGCCCCCGTGCCGTCCCGAAGTTGACCATTCCCCCCTCACCCCAGCCTCTCCCTCGTTGGGTGTTCAGACCGGAGTCAAGGGTGACAGATGTACCGGATACATGGGTAACACTTTTGCTCATCCCGGGGCCCTCGGGGACGGCGCCAATCGGACATCAATGGTCGTGAGCCGATGCTGACAAAAGAGCACTTCATACTGGCCGTCCACGGCTAACGGCCGCACTCCCACGGGGTAGCCCCGAAAGGCTTTGCTGAGCTTATACACCCGCCCCTGAAACGAAAACTCCCCTTTGTGTTGCACCTTCCGCACGAAGGTCCCCGTGTCATACTCGATCGGCGGCAAGCTTTCCGGATAACTCCGCAGACTTGGCTGATAGCGACTGGCCGGGACCGCCAACCCCAAGGCCTCATGGGGGCGCTCCTGATTATAGACCGTGCGCCAGCGGTCTAAGACCGTCTGCACATGGGCCGGATCGCGCCATTGCACGTCCCGCAGCACTTCCCGGGTCAGGGTGCCATGAAAGCGTTCGTCCTTGCCCAACGTTTGCGGATGATACGGGCGGCTATGCGTGACCGCGACGCCGACCCGCCAGAGCCAGACCGTCAAGGGCGTGTCCTGATGCGCGGCATCGCTGCCCCAGGGACTGCCATTATCCACTAAGATCCGATCCGGTAGCCCATAGCCCCGAAACGTCGCAATCAAGGCCTGTTGCACGGTGGCCGTTTGTTGATTCGGCAACACCCGCAGCCCGACGTTAAAGCGGGAATGATCATCCAAAATCGTCAACGGGTGCGCCGGTCCCGCCAGGGTGGGCACCGCCCCCTTGAAATCCATCTGCCACAGTTGATTGGGCACGGGGTGTTCAAAGCGGCTGCGAGCCGCCGCCCCCCGGGGCTGATTGGCACCGAGTAAGCCCGCCCGGTGCAATAAGGCCGTGATCGTGCTACAGGCGGGGACCGGGGTAAGCCCCTGGGTCACGAGCCGCTGCCGTAACTTGCGTGCCCCCCAACAAGGATGCGCTCGGCGCTCGGCTAGCAGCGCGTCCCGCACCGCCGCCGGGAGCAGCGGCCGCACCCGCCTCGGTCGCCGGGAGCGATCCGCCAAGCCGGCCCGCCCCCCGTCGCGGTACCGCGCCAGCCACTTGTAGCCCGTCTTGCGGCTGATCCCAAACCGCTTACACAAGGTGGCTAAGGGGAGCCGCTCTGTTTCAACCAAGTGCACAAATTCTTCGCGTAATGACATGAGATCCTGCTGCATCCAAGACATACACGCCTCCTTCCACAAGGTGAGGGGGAGAGTATGCCACACGAGGTCTGAGTGTTACCTATGTATCCGGCACGTTTGTTACCTATGTGTCCAGTCTATACATTGGGGAGGGAGGTAGATTTACGCCACGATCTCCGTGCCGATTCCCTTGTCCGTGAAAATCTCCAATAGAATGGCGTGCTCGATCCGGCCGTCAATAATGTGGGCCTTTTGCACTCCGGCTTCGATACCGGCTAAACAGGCCCGCACTTTGGGCAGCATGCCTTCACTGATCGTGCCTTTCTTCACCATGCGTTCGACGTCTTTCCTGGACACCGTGGGCAGGTGCCGGTTGTTGGCACCGCGAATGCCCCGCACGTCGCTGAGCATCAACAGTTTTTCCGCTTTCAATGCACCGGCTACGGCACCGGCCACGAGGTCCGCATTGATGTTGTGCGGTTTCCCTTTACGATCGACGCCAATGGGCGCGATGACCGGGATCAGATTCTCCTGCTGCAGTTTCGTGATGATCTGCGGATCGATTCGATCGACCTCTCCCACGAAGCCGTACTCTTCCTCCGCCTGGCCGTGAGGCTCATGGCTCAACCCTTGTGCCCAGGCTTTCGCGGAAAACGGTTTGCACACGATGAGTTGCGCGTCCTTTCCGGTGATGCCGACGGCTTTCCCCCCGTGTCGATTGAGCATCGTTACGATTTCCTTGTTGATCTTTCCGCCCAGGACCATTTCGACCACGTCCATGGTGGCTTGATCCGTGACCCGGACGCCTCGTCTGAAGGTCGGCTTCATGCCCAGCCGGGACAGCATTTGATCGATCTGCGGTCCGCCGCCGTGCACGATCACGGGATTGAGTCCGACGTATTTCATCAGCACCACGTCTTCGGCAAAGCCGTCCTTCAGTTCATCCTCGACCATGGCTTTCCCGCCGTATTTGATGACGATGGTCTTTCCCGCGAAGGTCCGGATGTAGGGCAACGCTTCGACGAGGACGTCGGCTTTCTTGATCAGTTTGTTCATGGGACAACCACTTGTCATTCCCGCAGTCGTTAGCGGGAATCCAGGCCTTCTTCCCCCTCACCCCAACCCTCTCCCTCGGGGAGAGGGGATTTGCTCACAGGATATACCGGCTCAGATCCTGGTCCTTGACGATCTCCTTCAAATGCTCGTGCACGTAGGGCGCGTCGATCACCACTTTTTTCTCTTTCAGTTCCTGCGCCTCGAAGGAGACTTCCTCGAGCAGCCGCTCCACGATCGTAAACAACCGGCGCGCGCCGATGTTTTCCGTTCGATCGTTGACCTCGACGGCAATGGCTGCAATGGCGTCAATGCCTTCCTTCGTAAAGTCCAGCGTGATGTCTTCAGTTTTCATCAAAGCCTGATATTGTTTCACCAAAGCGTTCCTGGGTTCCGTCAAAACGCGCACCAAGTCGCCTTTGGTCAAGGGTTCCAACTCGACCCGAATGGGGAACCGGCCCTGCAATTCGGGAATCAGGTCAGTCGGCTTGGCCACGTGAAACGCCCCGGCGGCAATAAACAGAATATGGTCGGTCTTCACCGGCCCGTATTTCGTATTGACGGTCGCTCCTTCGACAATCGGCAACAAATCCCGTTGCACGCCTTCCCGTGACACGTCGGGCCCCATGTGTTTCTCCCGGCCTGCGATTTTATCGATTTCATCCAAAAAGACGATGCCGGATTGCTCGACCCGTTCGATGGCGTCGCGCGTCACCTCGTCCATGTCAATCAGTTTCTGCGCTTCCTCCTGTGCAAAATATTTCAGGGCGTCGGGAATTTTCATGACCCGATTTTTCTTCTTGCCGGGCATCAACCCGCCAAGCATGTCGCGCAAATGATTTTCCAGTTCTTCCATGCCTCCGACGTTGGAGATAATCCCGACGGGCAGCCCGCGCTCCTTGATTTCGATTTCCACGGTCCGGTTATCCAGCCCGCCTTCCCGTAATTGCTTGCGTAGCTTTTGTCGCGTGGCGTCACCCGACGCCGGTTGCCCCGGCTCATTCTCCTGTCCCTCCGCGGTTCGAGACGTACTCGGAGGAAGCAACAAATCGAGCACGTGATCTTCGGCCATGTCTTCGGCCTTCCGTTCGACTCGCTGAAGCGACGAACTTTTCACCAGGTTGACCGACTGTTCGGTCAGGTCACGGATGATCGATTCCACGTCGCGCCCCACGTACCCCACTTCGGTAAACTTCGACGCTTCGACTTTGATGAACGGGGCGTCGGCCAGTTTCGCCAATCGCCGGGAAATTTCCGTCTTGCCCACGCCCGTCGGCCCGATCATGACGATGTTCTTCGGGAAAATTTCTTCACGCAGTTCCGGGCTGAGCTGCTGGCGGCGCCATCGATTTCGCAAGGCGATGGCCACCATCCGTTTGGCGTCGCGTTGTCCGATCACGTACCGGTCGAGCACTTCGACGATTTCGCGAGGAGACAAGCTATCGAGTTTCACCGCCGGGGCGTCGGGATTCATGAGGGTGCCTTCAGTTCTTCGATCACGATCTCGTGATTTGTGTAGATATCAATGCCGCCGGCAATACGCATGGCTTTGTCGACGATTTCCAGCGGCGTCAAGGAAGAATGGTTCATCAGCGCGCGAGCCGCGGCCAGCGCATACGGTCCGCCCGACCCGATGGCGAGGATCCCGTCTTCCGGTTCCACAACGTCACCCGTGCCGGAAATGAGAAAGGACCGATCCAAGTCCGCGACGGCCAACAGTGCTTCAAGACGTCGCAACACGCGATCCGTCCGCCAGTCTTTCGCCAACTCGACGGCGGCTCTGGTCAGATTGCCTCGATATTCTTCCAATTTCTCCTCGAATTTTTCAAATAAGGTAAAAGCGTCCGCCGTGGCTCCGGCAAAGCCCGCGATAACCTGATCGTGATGGAGACGGCGGACCTTGCGCGCGTTGGCCTTCATCACCGTGGTCCCGACCGTCACCTGACCGTCGCAACCCATGGCCACCGTTCCATCCCGGCGAACGGACAGAACCGTGGTAGACCGGATCTTCATGGAGATTTCCTCGGGGTAGTGGGCTTTCCAGCCTTCACGTTTCCGGACCGCGGATGGGCCTGATCGTACACTTCCATCAACCGGTCGGTGGCCAAGTGTGTGTATTTCTGGGTAGTGGCCAACGACGCGTGTCCGAGCATTTCCTGGATGACCCGGAGGTCGGCCCCCTCGTCCAATAAATGCGTGGCATAGGAATGCCGAAAAGTATGCGGGGTCACGGTCCCCACCTGCAAGCGGTCACCGTAACGCCGGACGATCCGCTCCACGCTCCGGACCGACAACCGGCCGCCTCGATTGTTGCGAAATACCGGGCCGTCTGCCGGCTTCACGTTGAGGGACGAGGCCGCGTCCTTGTCCGTGGCCGGATTCGCCCGAACTGGTGTCACCGCAAGATAATCCCGGATCGCCTCGATGGCCACGTGCCCGACCGGCACGAGGCGTTCCTTTTTACCTTTGCCTTTCAACCGCACCATCCCTTCATCAAGACTCAGATCGCTCCAATTCACCCCTACCAACTCACTCACCCGCGCACCCGTCGAATAGAGCGTTTCCAGAATAGCTTGATCCCGAGCGGTGGCAGTCCCCTCATCGGCATCAGGAGACTCGATCATCCGCTCCGCCTCGTCTTTCGTGAGGACCCGGGGCAGGCGTTGCCCCAGCCGTGGAGAACGAACGTTCGCCACGGGATTGCTCGGAACCTTCCCGCGACGGTGCAAAAATTTGAAGAGGCTACGCAGCGTCGCAAGCTTCCGTGCCTGCGATGACTTTTTATCCTGTCGTTCGGCCAACCACACCAGAAACCGGCGAACCAGCGACGCATCGATCACGGCCGGCTCCGGCAGCACGTCCGTAACGGTCTTCAGAAAGGCCACAAATTGTCGCAGGTCAGACGTATAACTGCGAATCGTTTCACGGGACGCGCCTCGCTCCACGTCGAGATACGTCAGGAAAGTGCGGATTGCCGTTTCCATGTTTGCCACTCTTCAAAGGCCCGTTCGTGGATCATGCGACGCTTTTGTTCTTTGTCCCGCACGTTCACCGGAAGGGGCGGGAACAAGCCGAAGTTCGTATTCATGGGCTGGAAATGCTTGGTGTCGCTGGTCGTAATATAATGCAGCAAGGCCCCATGTGCCGTGGCCAAGGGAGGCGTCACCAACGGCAAATCAGCCAACGCCCGCCCAGCGTTGATGCCCGCCAGGCCGCCGGTGGCGGCACATTCGACGTAGCCTTCCACCCCGACGATACAGCCCGCCAGCCACGTGGTTTCGGACGCCTTCAGTTGCAACGTGTTGCGCAACACGGCAGGGGAGTTCACAAAAGTGTTCCGATGTACGCTTCCATAGCGGAGAAACGCCGCCCGTTCAAGGCCTGGAATCATCCGGAACACACGTTTTTGCTCCGGATAGGTCAGCTTGGTTTGAAAACCCACCATGTTATAACACGAACCATGGCGATTTTCCGCACGTAACTGGAGTACCGCGTGCGGCCGGACGCCGGTACGCGGATCAACCAGCCCGACCGGTTTCATCGGGCCGAAGGTCAACGTCTGTTTTCCACGTTCCGCCATGGCTTCAATGGGGAGACAGCCTTCAAAGTAGGGAACCTTTTCAAAATCCTTCGGTTGCACCTTGTCCGCGGCCATCAGCGCCTCGTAAAAGGCCGAATAGGTTTCTTCATCCATCGGACAATTCAGGTAATCCGCGCTGCCTTTTTCATAGCGTGACGCCCGGAACACCTTGTCCATATCAATGGACTCGGCATCAATGATCGGGGAAATCGCGTCGAAAAACGCCAGGTTCGTTTTGTGGGTGAGTGCGGTCAAGGCCTGCGCCAGGCTCTCGGACGTCAAGGGACCCGTGGCCACGACGCACAGGGCGTCCATGAGAATCTCTCGAATCTCTTCTCGAATGATCCGGATATTCGGGTGGGATTCCAGCGTCCGGGTAATTTCGCGCGCAAAAATCTCGCGGTCCACGGCCAGCGCCGCGCCGGCGGGCACACGGGCCGCTTCCGCCGCCCGGATGACCAGCGAATTCAGGAGGCGCATCTCTTCCTTCAAAATACCCGGCGCGCTGAGAGGATCAGCGGAGCCCAACGAATTCGAGCACACGATTTCCGCCAACTGATCGGTCTTGTGTGCCGCAGTCCCTTGCTTGGGTCGCATCTCGTACAGGGTGACCCGGGCGCCGCGCTCCGCCGCCTGCCACGCCGCTTCCGACCCGGCCAGCCCACCCCCTATGATCACCACGTCATCGTGCATGCTGCGTTGATTTTCCTTCTACAAACCGAAAGAAGGGCATTCTAGGGACCGGAATGAAAACCCGTCAAGAAAGTGTATGGGCCCACCACGCCCCGATTTCAAATGTCGGGCACAGGCCTTGGCAGTCAGAGAGCTGTTGTACTAACTTCCCGGGAGAGGTAACGACAGATTTCGACAAACTTTTTAGGCTAACCGATCGGGAATTTCGGTATGGCGAGGGATGGCTTCGACCGGGCCAGTAGCAGGATTGGTCCAAAGTGAATGTGCGCCACCTTCACGCTTCAAATAGCAGCCGTATTTGCGCAAGTGGCGAAGCAAGGCGCTCCGTTTCACCCAAGAGTCACCGTATCTTGAATCGCTCCAGGTGGGGTTCCTCGGAGGGCATCTTCGCGACGATCTTGCAAAATGAGGGCAATAGCATCAGCAAGACTGCTCCTTGCTTCTTCTTTTGTTTTGCCTTGTCCATTCGCCCCGGGAATTTCCGGGCAATAAGCAATAAACCATTCCTCATCTTGTTCGATGATCGCCGTGAATTCGTTAGGTATCGCACACCTCCACAATTCACCGGCCATCCCGGTCTTTCCTCACGATCGTCACCGATTCCTTGGGAGTGCGTAAGCCCCGTTGCCGTAATTCTGCCAACAGACGTTGTGGGGACATCGTGTCCTGCTGATTCAGGCTGTCTTCCAAAATGGAAAGCAATTCACCTTGGAGCGAACGATGGTGCTTACTGGCACGTTGCCGCAGGTGCTGCACCCATTCTTTCGGGACATTTTTGATGGAAAGATTGACGGACATCCTTGCCTCCCGGTGGTTCTATTTTAGAACCATTATAGATCCACTCGGGTTCTCCCGCAACACCCCATCTGAGGGACCAAACGTCTTGGGAATCTCAAGAAAACCCCGTCACACCGGCATTATCCAAGGGAGCCGTCCGTCACGCGAGTCATCCCCGGAAACCCGTCAAAGCCTTCATCAAAACTGATGATCCGCTTGATGCCATGACGTGCCATGACGGCAAGATGGAGGGCGTCTCTGGCAGACAACCATTCGGTGGAAAGCACGATGTCCTTGGTACGCTCGATGTCCTGTCGATCGACCGGAAAGACTTCGTCTACGATGCCCGTCAAGGCTTCAAACGCCGGGAGAATGGCCTCACGCCGGGCGATGGCGACGTAACGGTGAAGAATTTCCTGGAAGACCTCCACGTCTGTGACCAGCCGCTCATCATGAGTCAAATGTCCATGGGTTGCCATGGAAGCACCACGTCGTGGGCCCTGCGCGTAACGACTCTCTGTTGAGGAACCGGCCGTCACGTTGATGCTTCCCGTGGTTTCAGCCCCAGTACTTCCACGAGTGGGCACACGACCTCACGGAGTTCGAGCCCGGCATTTCCTGGGTACTTGGCAAACGTCTTTTCTATTGTCATCATCAACATGATGGTATAATTCGAGTGCCGCTTCAGAGAGGCATGAAGCAAGCTCAAATTTTCCGGACTACGTAGGACCCGGCTTTACCGACAATTCCCGTGAGTTAAGCGTTCACACACGAAAGAAAGAACATGGCTGAACACTCAGGTGAAAGAGGTGAAACATCCTACGCCTCGCCTGATAACGGGAATGAATCCGTTGGAGAACCGGGCAATGAGGCATACGACGGCCTCCGGATGGCACCCGAACTCATGCTCGATCTCGCACGCAGGGCAGCGGAGCTTTTGGTTGAGCGAATCGAGTGCCTGCCCAAGGAAAGCGCCTGGGAAGGTGATTTCCAGCAGATCCTTGCAGACAAGCTCATGGAGGATCCTCCCGAGCACGGCCGGCCGGCAACGGAGGTCCTGGAGCGAGCCGCCCGTGAGATCCTCCCGTTCACGTTACGGCTCGATCATCCCCGTCAATTCGCGTTTATCCCGACGGCACCCACGTGGCCCGGCGTGCTGGCTGACTTCATGGCCGCCGGGTACAACGTCAACCAATGCACGTGGCTGACGTCGAGCGGCCCAAGCCAGCTTGAGTTGGTCGTCATCGACTGGTTGCGGCGCTGGATCGGCTATCCGGAGAGCGCGGGAGGATTGTTGACGAGCGGGGGTTCGGCGGCTAGCCTCGACGCGTTCGTCGCGGCACGTGAAAGCGCGGGGCACCCGGAACGCGCCACCGTGTACATGAGCGACCAGAGTCACAGCGCGCAGGTCCGCGCAGCCAGGATCATCGGCGTTCGGCCGGAGTGCATTCGCAAGGTGGCCAGCGACGGGCGCTTCCGCCTGGATATGGAGGCGCTCGTCCGCGCCGTGACCGAGGACCGCACCGCCGGGTTCAATCCCATCGCGGTGTGCGCCAACGCCGGAGCCGGCAGTACGGGGGCCATCGATCCGCTTGATGCCATGGCGGACTACTGCGAGACGGAACGCATCTGGCTGCACGTCGATGCCGCGTACGGCGGCTTTGCGGTCGTCACTGAGCAGGGGAAGAAACTCTTGCGGGGAATCGAGCGCGCCGATTCGATCGGGCTTGACGCGCACAAATGGTTCTTCCAGCCTTACGAGGCGGGCTGCCTTTTGGTGAAAGACGTCAGGACGCTCGAACACGCATTCGTGATTCCGCATGATATGCTGCAGGACACGATATGGGGCGCGAATCATCCGAACTTCTCGGATCGCGGACTGCAACTGAGCCGCTCAGTCCGGGCCTTGAAGATCTGGATGTCGGTCCAGACCTTCGGCATGGCCGCGTTCCGGAGAGCCGTGTCGAATGGGCTGGAATTGGCCACCCGGGCCGAGGAGTATATCCGGGCGAGCCCGACCCTGGAGATGTTGAACACCGCGTCACTCGGCATCGTGTGTTTCCGGGTCAACCCCGAGGCCAGCGTCTTGGATGAGGAAGCCTTGGCAAAGATCAACCGGAACATACTCGCCCGCGTTTTTTGGGAAGACCCCGCGTTCATGTCATCGACGTCGCTCCGAAAGAGGTTTTCACTCAGGCTCTGCATCATCAACCACACCACGACCTGGGACGACGTGCGCGAAACCCTGGAGGCCATCGAGCGGTTTGGAAAAGAGGCGTTGTCGAAGGGCGAGCATGATGGAAGCTTTTAAATAAACTAAAGGGGGAAAATTTGAGCATAATACCGTTCGAAAAAAGCTGGGGTGCTCGCTGGACCAGTTGAATTCCATTGCTGAGGGATATTCCTTTTCTCACTAAAAGACCTTGGAGGAAGACCATGATTGCCGCCACGACAGAGATGACTCCCCTGACTCAAGGATTTTTGTCTGCCCCGCTGAAAATCCTGATTGATGGGAAATGGGGCAATACCTTATCCGAACAAACGTTTCCTACCTTTAATCCGGCCACGGGTGACGTGTTGTGCCAGGTGCCGGATGGGCAAAAAGAAGACATCGATCGTGCAGTCAAGGCGGCACGGCACGCGTTTGAGCAGGGACCATGGCGAACGCTGACCCCGTCCGAGCGGGGAAAGCTCCTGTGGAGATTGGCCGATCTCATGGAGCAGCGTACCGAAGAGTTTGCACAATTGGAATCTCTTGACAACGGCAAACCGATAGCCGTGGCACGGGTCGCCGACGTCCCCATGGCGATTGATCTGTTCCGGTACATGGCGGGCTGGACCACGAAAATAGAGGGCAACACGATTCCTATTTCCGTCCCCTATGCGCCCGGGGCTCAGTTCCATGCTTACACCTTGCGAGAACCCATCGGTGTGGTCGGACAGATTATTCCCTGGAACTTTCCCCTGCTCATGGCGGCGTGGAAGGTGGGTCCTGCCTTGGCGGCAGGGTGTACTATCGTCTTGAAGCCCGCCGAGCAGACGCCTCTCTCCGCGCTCCTGTTGGGAGAGTTAGCGTGTGAAGCCGGATTCCCGGATGGCGTCCTGAATATCGTCACCGGCTTTGGGGAAACGGCCGGAGCCGCACTCGCCGCGCATCCCGACGTCGACAAGGTCGCCTTTACGGGATCCACTGAAGTCGGCCGTTCGATCGTCCATGCCGCCGCCGGGAACCTGAAAAAAGTGACGCTTGAATTGGGAGGTAAATCGCCCAGTGTGGTGTTGCCCGATGCGGACCTGACTTCGGCGATCCCCGGGGTGTCCAATGCCATTTTCTTCAACCACGGACAATGTTGCTGTGCCGGCTCACGACTCTATGTCGAGAAAAAGATTTTCGATCACGTGGTCGCGGGCCTGGCTGATCAGGCCAAACAGATTAAACTTGGACCCGGCATGGAGGCGACCACCGAAATGGGGCCCCTGGTTTCTGATGAACAACAACAGCGCGTCTTGGGATATGTGGAGTCCGGGATGAATGAGGGAGCCGAAGCGGTCGTCGGAGGCAACCGGTACGGTGACAAAGGATATTTTGTTGAGCCGACCGTGCTCGTGAACACCACTCAACACATGAAGGTCGTTCAAGAGGAAATTTTCGGACCCGTGGTCTGCGCGGAACCGTTCACCGATCTTGAAGAGGTGCTGGAAAAGGCCAATAACAGCGTGTACGGCTTAGCCGCCGCGGTGTGGACCAAAGACGTGAGTCAGGCCCATCGCATTGCCGCTCGCCTCAGAGCCGGAACGGTCTGGATCAACTGCCATAACATCCTGGACGCCGCCCTTCCTTTCGGTGGATACAAACAATCAGGATGGGGGCGGGAGATGGGCCATGAAGCGATCGATCTCTACACCGAAGTGAAAGCCGTCTGCGCTCAACTCTGACCGTCATGCTTTCGCTTCACGTGGCGTCAGCCCCAGTTCTTCCACAACCGGCCGCAACGCTTGAACGACTCGTTCGTGACAGAACCCATTGCTCGCCAGCAGGCCATGTGTGTTGGCGAGTTGTGCTTTGACCGAAGCCTCCGAACGGTTCTCACCATAGATCAGCGGCTGGCCCAGGATGGTGGTAAATGCTCCGCCCGCGGCCCGGAGGATCGCTTCCGGGGCACAAGAATCCCAGAGCTTGGTATAGGGACCCGGCTCCAGGTACACGTCGGCTTCCCCCCTCGCAATCAGGCCGATCTTCAATCCCACGCTTCCCGATGGAATTTCGTTTTCCACGTCGAGAACCCGGCTAACTTTTTCGACCATGGGATGTCGATGCGACCGGGAAACCGCCAAGGTGAGCGGTCTTCCGGAATCCTGTTCCTTGATCACCAAGGCTGACCGGATGCCCCCCTGTTCCATCCACGCCTCACGTCCCAGGTCTCCGGCATACAGCACGTCTCCCTCCGGGCGATAGACCACCCCGAGTTGCGCTTGCCCGTTGACGGCGAGTCCGATCATCACCGAGAACTCTCCATTCCTGGCGATAAATTCTTTTGTGCCGTCCAGTGGGTCCACATACCAGACACGACCCGAGGCAGGAAGATCGTCAGGGGGAGGGCTCTCCTCTGCCACCACGGTGTCTTGAGGGAATGCCTCCTTCAAGCCCGTCACAATGAAGTCGTTTGCTTGCCGGTCGGCCTCGGTCACGGGATCGTTGTGACCTTTAGACGCCACGGCAAATTCCGTGGCATACACGTCCATCACGGCTTGGCCCGCTCGTCGAGCCAATTCCACGGCCACCGACAATTCCTTGTCCATGTTTTCTCTCCTTCCTGGCATTGCCGTTGTGAACCGCAACCTCCGTGAGGGTTGACCAACCCCCTTGGACCACGTGAGGAGGACAGGTGAGCACGAGCACCGGATGCGTGGAGACGATGGTGTTGATGACAACACTCACATCGGGGAAGGAGCTGTGTGACGTGTGAAGGCTCAGGACCGCTTACGCCTCAATTGCCCTTTGAGGGGCCGTGATGCACGAGTTTTTGGCCGGCTGCCATCAGCGCCTCCATTTCTTCACGAGTCGACGCTTCTGCATAACAGCGCACCAAAGGTTCAGTTCCAGAAAGACGGAAAAGAAACCAACTCCCGTCTTCCAACACGAACTTGCATCCATCCAAGGTATTGACCTGCTGAACGGATTTCCCCGCAAGATCGCCAGGCGGGGACTTCTGAACCTTGAGCAGATTGTCCTGCATCGTGTCCGTAAGGGGTTGGTCATGGCGCGTCGAAAAGACGGGGCCCACTCGTTGTAACAAATCTTCTCTGAGCTCTCCGAGCGTCTTCTTGGTTCGGGCAATCATCTCCGTCACCAGCAGGCAGGCCAGAATCCCGTCCTTTTCCGGCACGTGCCCCTGAATCGACAGACCCGCACTTTCTTCGCCTCCCATGCGGATCTCGTCCTTGGCCAAGAGCTCCCCGAGATGCTTGAACCCGACGGGGGTTTCCCGCACGCCCAATCCGTGCTTGTGGGCCACGCGATCGATCAGATGCGTGGTGGCAACGGATCGTCCTACGTCTCCTGTCCAACATCTGGTCGTCGCCAGATAATCCACCAGTAACGCCAAAATGATGTTGGCATCGATAAAGCTGCCGTCCCGGTCCACGATACCGAATCGATCGGCGTCGCCGTCGGTGGCCAACCCGATATGGGCTTTCCCCTCTTTCACCGTTTCTTGTAGTTCCGCCGTCGTCTCTCGCGTGGGTTCAGGACGGAGTCCCCCGAAATAGGGGTCGCGCCAATAGTGCAGGACCGCCATTTTCGCTCCGGCATTTCTGAGGAACACATCAAGATAACCGCGCGACGTTCCGTACAGGGGATCCATAACCACACGCAAGTCGGCTTCGTGGATCACGTCCACGTCGACATGCTTCCCCAGCGCCGCCAAATAATCGGGGCACGGATCAAAGAGCTGCACCATTTGCGTTCGCTGGGCCTTTTCCCACGGGAGCCATTTGACGTGCTCCCCGTGCAACAGATGCACCAGCCGTTGTTCGATGGCACGGGTGGTTTCAGGAAGCGCAGGACCGCCCCACTCCGGTGTAAACTTGATCCCGTTGTATTCAGGAGGGTTGTGGCTGGCGGAAATATTCAGCCCGCCGGCCAGGTTTTGCCGGAGCACGTGGTACGAAACGGTTGGAGTGGGTGTTTCCCGGTCACACAGGAACACCGACATGCCGTGGCCTGCAAACACCTCAGCCGCGACCCTGGCAAATTTTTCACCAAGGAACCTGGTATCGTAGCCGATAATCAGGCCGCGGTGTCCGATTTTTTCTTGTTTCAGGACGTGGACGATGGCTTGAGCGACAATACGGACGCTCTGAAACGTAAAGTCTTCTCCCAGAACGGCGCGCCACCCTGAGGTCCCAAAGGTTATTTGTCTCATGCAGTCTTATATGGTCACTTGAGCTGGATACTCAATGATCGGTTCCCCAAGAGTAACAAACCTGAGTGTCCGAAGACCACCTTTTTTCATCAGTGCAATGCGCGGCGTAATCCCGATGACGCTCCGTCCAAACGAAGGCCAAAAGAAAAGCCCACGGACTCACACCCGTGGGCTTCAAAGGAACCCGGCAACGACCTACTTTCCCACAGCCTCGCGGCTGCAGTATCATCGGCCCTGGAGGGCTTAACTTCCGTGTTCGGGATGGGAACGGGTGTGGCCCCTCCGGCATGGTCACCGGGAATGTGATGATCTGTGTCCTCTCGAAATTCCACAACGGGACAAGAAACGAGGTGCATACCAGCCTCTCTCATCTTTCCCGTCATAGACATCCCGCTCGTGAGAGGTCATGTCTATCAGAAGTAAATTGATGTTAAGTCGCACGGCCGATTAGTACTGGTTAGCTTCAAGCTTTACAGCTCTTCCACATCCAGCCTATCAAACTCGTCGTCTACGAGTGGCCTTTAGGGAGGTTACCCTCCGGGAGATCTTGTCTTGAGGCTGGCTTCCCGCTTAGATGCTTTCAGCGGTTATCCAAACCGGACATAGCTACCCGGCGCTGCCGCTGGCGCGACAACCGGCACACTAGAGGTCCGTCCATCTCAATCCTCTCGTACTAGAGACAGACCCTCTCAAATCTCCTACGCCCACAACAGATAGGGACCGAACTGTCTCACGACGTTCTGAACCCAACTCTCGTACCGCTTTAACGGGCGAACAGCCCGACCCTTGGGACCCGCTTCAGCCCCAGGATGCGATGAGTCGACATCGAGGTGCCAAACCTCCCCGTCGATGTGAACTCTTGGGGGAGATCAGCCTGTTATCCCCGGCGTACCTTTTATCCGTTGAGCGATGGCCCTTCCACCCAGGACCACCGGATCACTAAGCCCGACTTTCGTCCCTGCTCGACGTGTCCGTCTCGCAGTCAAGCTCCCTTTTGTCTTTACACTCGACGGCTGATTGCCGACCAGCCTGAGGGAACCTTTGGGCGCCTCCGTTACTTTTTGGGAGGCGACCGCCCCAGTCAAACTACCCACCAGACACTGTTCCTGCCCTGGATGACAGGGCCAGGTTAGAATGTCGGAAAAATAAGGGTGGTATTTCAAGGATGACTCCACGGGAACTAGCGCCCCCGCTTCACAGTCTCCCACCTATCCTACACATAGTCGCCCAACACCCAATGTCAAGTTGTAGTAAAGGTGCACAGGGTCTTTCCGTCTAGTTGCGGGCACCCGGCGTCTTCACCGGAACCACAAGTTCGCTGAGTCACTCCCCGAGACAGCGCTCCAATCGTTATGCCATTCATGCAGGTCGGAACTTACCCGACAAGGAATTTCGCTACCTTAGGACCGTTATAGTTACGGCCGCCGTTTACTGGGGCTTCCCTTCGAAGCTTCGCCTTGCGGCTGACATCTCCAGTTAACCTTCCAGCACCGGGCAGGCATCAGACCCTATACATCCTCTTACGAGTTAGCAGAGTCCTGTGTTTTTGGTAAACAGTCGCCAGAGCCATTTCACTGCGACCTCGTTCCGCTCAAGGAGCAAGTCCTCTCACGTACGCGAGGCACCCCTTCTCCCGAAGTTACGGGGCTAGTTTGCAGAGTTCCTTAGGGAGTGTTCTCTCACGCCCCTGAGTGTATTCCACTCGCCTACCTGTGTCGGTTTGCGGTACGGTCACCATGTCCACTCACTACGAGGCTTTTCTCGGCAGTGTGGGATCAGCCCGTTTGTGGCCTTGCGGCCTCCCCATCACGCCTCGGCGTTAACGGATTCGCGGATTTGCCTACGAATCCCGCCTACACGCTTGGACCGGGTATTCCAGGGACCCGGCGGTGCCTACCCTTCTGCGTCCCCCCTTCGTTGATAACGCGAACATGACGGTACAGGAATATTGACCTGTTTCCCATTGACTACGCCTTTCGGCCTCGCCTTAGGGACCGACTAACCCTGACCTGACGAACATTGGCCAGGAAACCTTAGGCTTACGGGGACGATGATTCTCACATCGTTAATCGCTACTTATGCCGGCATAATCTCTTCTCTGCAATCCAGCCGTCCTTGTCGGTCGACCTTCACCTCACAGAGAATGCTCCCCTACCGCTCATATCTTTCGATACAAGCCCGCAGCTTCGGTTGTAAACTTAAGCCCCGTTACATTTTCGGCGCAGGCACACTCGACCAGTGAGCTATTACGCACTCTTTCAAGGATGGCTGCTTCTAAGCCAACCTCCTGGCTGTCTGAGCACACCCACAACCTTTCCCACTTAGCTTACAATTAGGGACCTTAGCTGGCGGTCTGGGCTGTTTCCCTTTTGACCACGGACCTTAGCGCCCGTAGTCTGACTCCTGGAGATCCAGTAGCGGCATTCGGAGTTTGGTTGAGTTCGGTAGCGCGGTAACGCCCCTAGCCCATCCAGTGCTCTACCTCCGCCACGGTTACTCCAAGGCTAGCCCTAAAGCTATTTCGGGGAGAACCAGCTATTACGAGGTTTGATTAGCCTTTCACTCCTACCCACAGCTCATCCGAGCTTTTTGCAACAAACAACGGTTCGGGCCTCCTCCATCTGTTACGACGGATTCACCCTGGCCATGGGTAGATCACCTCGCTTCGGGTCTATTCTGCGCAACTGAGCGCCCTATTCGGACTCGCTTTCGCTACGGCTCCGTCTTGTCAACTTAACCTTGCTACGCAAAATAACTC
>CBDBNQ010000002.1:1075000-2508421 GCA_965207835.1 Nitrospirales bacterium
TCGGCTGGTTATCCCCCGCTCAAAGGCAGATTACCCATGTATTACTCACCCGTTCGCCACTTTACTACTCCGAAGAGTCTCTCGTTCGACTTGCATGTGTTAGGCGCGCCGCCAGCGTTCGTTCTGAGCCAGGATCAAACTCTCAAAAATTATACTTCTTTTCACAAGGGCCACCACTTCAACACACTTCTTCTTTTGCCGTTTTATCGGCTATGCAATTGTCAAAGAACGACTTAACAGGGAAGTTGTGCAAAATACTGGAGCGTAATGGGAATGTCAAGGAAATTTACGAGAAATCGACGGCCCAAACATATTTTTTCTATCACGGGGCCTTCGGGACGGCACGGGGGCCGTCCCCTACGAGGCCAATGATCCTGCCGGGCGTAGGGACAACCCCCTGTAGTTGTCCGTCTTCCCCCTCCCGCTATTGCCAGCGCCGCGCGTGCGGACGGGGAGGATTAAAAAACTGCACGTGTGGATGTTTAAATAATCCAACCAACACGACCCCGGCCAGGAACCCGCCGATATGCGCAAAAAACGCCACTCCACCGCCTTCGGTGCCGAGACTCATGCCGCCGCTCAAGACTTGCATCACAAACCAAAGACCCAACACAATCGAGGCGGGGACATAGAGCATCTGGCTGAAGAACCCCAGCGGGATGAGCACCAACACCTGCGCTCGCGGGTACAACAACAAATAGGCGCCAAGGATCCCCGAAATGGCACCACTGGCCCCCACCATGGGAATCGTGGAAGCCGGATCGATGGCGGCATGACTCAACGCCGCAATCACCCCGCACAGGAAATAAAAGACGATGAACTTGCCATGCCCCATCACGTCTTCAATGTTGTTCCCGAAGATCCACAAATACAGCATATTCCCGATCAGGTGCATCCAGCCGCCATGAAGAAACATGCTGGTGACCAAGCTGCCATAGGGTGACACCGCCGCGAGTTCAACCGGGAGTTCGGCGTACCCGAACACGACCGCCGGGATGGCCCCATACTGATACACGAACGCTTGCCCGCTCTGCTGGCCCAACGTTACCTGGTTCAGAAAGACCACCACGCAGACAACCAGAAACCCGATGGTCACGATGGGTTTGATGTCCGTCGGGTTATCGTCACGCAAGGGAATCATGAACGTACCCTGTGATGTAGCAGCCGGCGTACCTCGGAAATCTTCATTTCTATGCTATGCGTTGCTATGGTTGCTATAATTTTGCTATGCAATGCTATTTATTGTTATGAAATGCTATGTTATGCTATTATTTGATACGAAGTGCTATGTTTTTGCGATGCCGTGCTATTCCCGTATGGGATTCAGAATATCCGCGTCTTGGAGAGGAATGGAAAAGCCTGCGGCATTGATGTGCCCACCACCCCCATGCCGGGCCGCGATGGCGGAGACGTCAGTGGTCCCCGGTTTCGAACGCAAGCTGAAATATCGCCGGCCGTTCCGTTGGTGCCAAATGATGCAAAACGGATAGCCTTGACACAGGCGTTCACCGATTTGACTGGTCATCACCGGACTGTACACCGCAGGCACCGCTTCACCCTCAAACTCGACCAGGACCGACTCCCTGACGATTTTGGTGATCAGGACGTCTTCCCGTCGTAGAATCGCCCGGCCTTCGATTTCCAGCGTGTCCTGCGACAGCCCGTCCCAGACCTGAAAATCAAACGGATACGAGTCCAGCGCGGCGTTGATTTCCCGACTCCTGGGCAAACGCCATTCCCACAAATCCTTGTCCTGAATGTATTGCAGCAGCCAAGGCACCGGCTCCGGGTGTGCCCATTCCCAGGCCAACACCGCGCCGCTTTTTTTCATATCGAAATACGCGTACGGGAGACCGGCTAACGCCGCTTGCGCCGTCACGTGGTGATCCAGGATTCGCAAACTGGCCGTGGACCCAGCCAAGCGTTCGATGACCTCACGAGGATAACTGAAGTCCACCATCACGACGTGGTCGTTGTCCAACCCCGACGGCGGGCTCAGGCCGTGTTCGACCGGCTGATAGCGCGCGTCCGGGTATTTTTTCCACAAGGCCCACGCCGCCCCGAACCCGTCGAGGCAATCGGCATGATACAGCACGACCGTGGGATTGTGCTCAGAAACCATTTTCTCCGGGGATTCGCTCATTGTTCAAAACCATAGCATGAATCCGGTTGAAGACAAAACCCATTGACAATTCCTGCTGCCTCGCTCGTGACGAGGGTCACTGATGTTGCATATGACTGTGATATTGCGTATGGTAGAAGCATTATTTTTCTACCCTTGAAAGACGGATGGGTCTCAACATCAAAAACGACGAAACCTGCCGGCTTGCCGACGAGTTGGCCCGGTTGACCGGCGAGACCATGACCGGCGCAATTACCGTGGCCTTGCGCGAACGCTTGGAGCGCGAGAAGCGTGAGCGTAGCGCGGAAGCCCTGGCTCGGGAGTTGCGCGCCATTGGACAGCGCTGCGCCAAGCTCATGGGGCCTGGACCCTCGGCTATCGAGCATGGCGACCTGCTCTACGATGAGCAAGGCTTACCCAAATGATTATCGATACGTCGGCCCTCCTTGCCATCCTGCTCGGGGAACCAGACGCGGGGCGTTATGAAGATGCGATAGCCGGGGCATGGCCCCTTCGCATGTCGGCGATCGCGTTGCTTGAGGCGGCAATGGTTGTCGAAAGCCGAGGTGGAGCCAAGGCAGGACATGAGCTTGATGTGCTATTGGAAAAAGCGGCGGTCGAGTTGGTTCCAGTCACGTCTGAACATGCCAACGCAGCCCGCCACGCTTGGCGGCGTTTCGGCAAGGGGAATCACCGGGCAGCGCTGAATTTGGGCGACTGTTTTGCCTACGCCCTCGCAAAAACAACGGGCGAGCCGCTCCTGTTCAAAGGTAAAGATTTCACCCACACCGATATTGAGCCGGCATGATTTACACTCAACCCTGCGGCAACCCGTTCAACCAATCGATGAGTTGCCTGAGCCGGCCCGCATCCTGCCGATGATAGGGGACGATCAAGCGGGGAAGGGCGACCGCTTCCGGATCATCGTGTTCCGGCGCCAACGCTTTCCCTTGCACGATGACCCCGTTCGGAGCGAGATCGTGGAATCGGGCCCGGACTTCTTGGAGCTGCTCCGGAGTCAACGGGTGTCGCATCCGGATGACCAAAAACTCTTTCACAAAACGGTATGAGTGGTAGTTCCGGTAAAAATGTTGAATCTCGTCGACCGCGGCCTCGGCATTGTCGAAAATTTTCAACAATGACAAATCCGATTCCGAGATAAAGCTCCCAGGCAACAATTGGCGAGACACGAAATCCATCCACCGGTTCCAATAGTCGGAGCCCGGGGCCTGCAGGCACACGATCGGGACCATGTTCGCCTTGCCGGTCTGGATTAAGGTCAATAATTCGAACGCCTCATCCATGGTGCCGAACCCGCCGGGGAAAAAGGCGGCGGCCTGCGATTCCCGCACAAACAGGAGCTTCCTGGTAAAGAAGTACTTCAGGTGAACCAGCTTGGGGTCGCCGGCAATGGTGGGGTTCGCGCCTTGCTCGTAGGGCAGCATGATGTTGACGCCAAAACTCATGTCCTTGCCCGCTCCCTGGTGACCGGCCTCCATAATCCCCGGTCCCGCGCCGGTAATCACCATGAACCCGCGCCGGCTCAACAACCGCCCCATCTGCGCGGCCAGTTGAAAATTGGGGTCGTCTGGAGACGTCCTGGCCGAACCGTAGATGCTGACTTTCAGACAGTGTTCATAGGGCTGAAACACCCGGAACGCATGTTGCAGTTCCTTGAGTGCCCGGCTCATGATCTTCACGTCCAACAGGTCGGGTGGTTGTTCGGCCATCCTGACGATGTTGGCCAACATTCCCCGGATCAACGTGCTTCGCAGGTCGGCGGCGGAGTTCGCCAGGATCCTTTCGAGTCTCGTCAGCAGTGCTTCGTGCTCGGCCGATAGATCGTGGGACAGCAGGCTCGTTTCCAACTCGGGAGCGGGCGGTGGACGATGGTTCGAGTTGCTCCGGTTCATCATGGCGATCATCTCTTGTCAGTCCTTCCGAACATTGCGCTGGACAATGCTCCTCTCTATCTTATATTGAACTCTTCATCTATATTATACTCTATGTCGTCCTCTTCAACGCGCATGAGCTTTTGGCATCACCTTCCACGGCCCATCATCGGATTGGCTCCCATGGACGGAGTCACCGATATTGCATTCCGCCACATTATTGCCACCGGGGCTTGTCCTGAGCGTAGCGTAGCGAAGTCGAAGGGCCGGCCGGACGTGATCTTTACCGAATTCACCAACGTCCATGATATTTGTCATGGCCGGGTCATGGGCTGGGAGCCGTTACGGTATACCGACGGGCAGCGCCCGATCGTGGCCCAGTTGTACGGAAAAGAACCGCTGTTGTTTTACCAAGCCGCCCACGTGGTGAGCGAACTCGGGTTCGACGGCCTGGATATCAACATGGGGTGCCCGTCGAAAAACGTGGCGTCGTCCGGCTGCGGCGCCGGGCTCATCAAAACGCCGGAACTGGCGCTGGACATTATGGCCGCGACCGAACGCGGGCTGCACGATTGGGCGGCCGGGCAGACTTTGGCCGAAGCCGGGCTCAAACCCGGCATCGTCGAAAAAGTGCGCATGGCGCGTGCCGCGCAGGACCATCAGTCCACCCCACGTTCCACCCTTCCGCTTTCAGTGAAGACGCGCTTGGGGTACGACTCCGTCATTATCAAGGAATGGAGCGCGTGCCTCGCCCAAGGCCGGCCGCAGGTCATGTCCATCCACGGGCGTACGTTGAAACAAATGTACCGGGGCGACGCGGATTGGGACGCGATCGCCGAGGCTGCGGCTCAAATCCGCGAACAAGGCATTCTCGTGTTGGGCAACGGCGACATCGGCTCCTTAAACGAAGCCGTTACCCGCATCCTTGGGAGCGGGGTAGACGGCATTCTCATCGGCCGGGCGGCTCTGGGCAACCCGTGGATCTTTCACGGCAAGGAAGCGGTTCGAGAGGCCGTTCGTGCCAAGACGGACCCACAGGTCCGCCCCTACCCCCGGAATTCGGTTCCCGAACCCACGGTCTCCCGGGAAGACCGGTTCGACATGATCCTGAAGCACGCCCACACGTTTGAACGGTTTCATGATGCTCCCCGTTTCCCGCGCATGCGCAAACATCTAGGCTGGTACTGCAGCGGCTTTCCACATGCGGCCGCCCTGCGCGCCAATATGGTCAAGACCAACAATTCCGGGGACGTTGAACGATTGCTGCACGAATACGTCTCACGGCACGTCGCATCCGACGTCGAAGCCTTCACCGCCGCCCCGGCGTAACACCTTCAAGCACCCGTGTCCATCATCCTGGCTTCCACCTCTCCGCGCCGCCGAGAATTGCTGGCCCTGCTCGGCATCGTGTTCGAGGTCGTCCCGCCCATGGTCGAGGAAATTCCTTCGCCCGGCCTTTCGCCTCGTGAGCAAGCGAAACAATTCGCGCTCGACAAAGCGCTTTCCATCGCACGCCGGTATCCGGAGGACCTGGTGCTGGGCAGCGATACGGTGATTGAAATTGACGACGCACTGATGGGGAAACCACGAGACCTCCACGATGCCGAAACCATGCTGCGACAACTCCGGGGACGCAGCCACCACGTGCTCACGGCTATCGCGCTCATTCACGAGGCCGCACACGCGACCCACGTCCGGGTCGAGACCGCCTTGGTCCGGATGACGCCGTTCACGGACCAGGAACTCCGGCACTATCTGGAGACCGGGGAAAGTTTAGGAAAGGCTGGGGCCTATTCCATTCAAGGAGAAGGGGCGCGGTTTATCGAGACGATCGAGGGGGATTACCCCACGATTGTCGGGTTGCCCTTGCGGCAAACCGCCGACCTGCTGGAGCAACGGGGCGTCGTGCTGCCCAAGCCCGTGGAAGAGATTTACCGCCTGAAGCCGTACGCGAATTGGAGGGCGTTTGGGTAAAGGGGACAATGTTTTTTCAACAGCACAGAATATTGTGGCACAACTGGTGAAAGGGTGAGTACGATAATCTTACCAGCAAGATTGCAGAAAGGAACCGATATGGCAGAACTGACGACGACGAAGATGTCTTCGAAGGGACAGGTCGTCATTCCCGAAGAAATTCGAAAACGCCTGGGGTGTGAGACCCACGCGCCGAAGGGCGTCGCCATTGTGCTTCCTGCCTGCTCAAACCGTCGGGCGATGAAAGCCGTTATGCATCCGGCACTTAGCCCGAGCGGCGCTTGAGCGACAGCGCCCGCCGCGCACCTGCGGGAAGGGGTCCATAACCGCCGCGCGGCTTCCGAGCCGTACTATAGGAAGCAGGAGGTAACAAAGCAATGCAGGAAGTCTTGCTCACCGGGAGCGTCATTCACTCGTTCCACACTGTCGGCGGCGGTGCGGCCTCAGACGCTATCGGAGCGCAGCAGGAGCCGTCGCACATGTTCTCTCAACACAGGCTCGGGCAGTGTATCGGTTCTTGCGCGATAGGATCGTCGGCGGTCGCGATGGTACGTGGCCGGCCGATTGCTGTGCGGCGCGATGGATAACAGGTCATATTCTGCAAGGCGAGAGCTGCCCACCCTGAACCGTAGAATGGATTGAGTCGTCGAAGCGAGTTTTTTTAATGCGCGAAAAGTCACATCGTATCCTCGTTGCTGCTGTCCGCCCTGCTGTCTTTCTCGTCACGGTGGCCGCAAGCGTAATCACGATCCTCAACTACACCGGATCGCTACCGCCTTGGGAGGATGTTCGGAGCTACGAATGGGGGGCTGCGCTAGACGCCCTGCTCGAAGCTCTTCTGTCCAACCCTTGGGTTGTATACCCCGGAGCCCTGTCGCTGATTGGTTGGACAGCAATCGCCGTTGCAAAGTGGTGGAAGACTTGGGCGCGTTGGTTCCTTGTTCCCATCAAGTACGCTTCGGTGCGGTCCGTTTCCATTCACCGGGGGAGTGAGGGTCGGGAACAAACGTTCGAACCGAGCGACTACAAGACCAAGTGGGTTCGGCGCGGCAAGATCATTCGCTTAAAGGTCACCGGTGAAGCGGTAATGCACGCCATTGAAATTCCGTACTCCGAGCGGGTGGATTTCATCCGCGCCCCGCAGGTTCCTCAAGCCGGGGGTTCGTGGTGGTACCAATGCAAACTGACCAAACAGGACGGTAGCGAATGGATGCAATACACAACTGCTGTGGTCGAGCCCAACAGGAACCCAGAGCGCGGAAACCGAATCGAGGATCGCTCAATCCTCTGCATCGTTGATCGAGACGTGAACACGGCGGCGCAATGATCGCCGTTGCGTAGGCGGACCCGCCAGACGCTTGCGGCTCGTGGCGCGGCGCGTTACAGTGCGGCATGAAGATCAGGCACAAGGGACTGCGGGCGCTGCACGAGCGGGACAATCCCGCGCGGGTGCCTGCGGGTCTGGTGCCACGGCTCAAGCGCATCCTGTTCCGGCTGCAAGAGGCGGCGCATCCGCGAAACGCCGACGCGCCGGGTTTCCGGCTGCATCCCCTGAAGGGCGACCGTGCGGTCCAGTGGAGCGTTCGCGTCTCCGGAAACTGGCGCGTGGTGTTCCGCTTCGAGGACGGCGAGGCTGTGGACGTGGACCTGATCGACTATCACTGACCGAAGGGGAGTGCAGACCATGAACGACATTGCAAGCGAGCGCGTCGGCCCGATGCGGAACCCGCCGCACCTGGGCGAACTGATCCGCGAGAGCATGGACGATGTGGGCTGGAACGTGACCGAGACGGCGGCGCGTCTCGGCTGCGAGCGCGGCACGCTGTCGCGCCTGCTGAACGGCAAGGCGGGCGTGTCGGCGACCATGGCGCTGGCGTTGGAGGACATCGGCTGGGGCACCGCCGAGCACTGGATGCGGATGCAGGCGAGCTACGAGCTTGCGCGGGCGCGGCGCGACCGGACGGCTACGGATCGGCGCGTGAAGGCGCTGCACGCATGATCGAGGCTCGCGCCGTCGGCGCTGTCGGCTCGGGCTGATGCGTCTGTCCATGGCAAGGTATGCGCGAAGCCATTTGAGATCACGGACATGGAGGCCGACCACATCACCCCTTGGTCTGAGGGCGGCAAGACAAACGAACAGAACTGTCAGATGCTGTGCAAGCCGTGCAATCGTAGGAAATCTAACAAATGAGCACACAGGGACGAGAAGACAGGCCGGAGGTCGAGACCCTGATCCGATGCCACCGGACCAGCGCCGGGCGCATCGGGCGCTCTACCGTCTGGTAGACGGGCTCAACCAAGGGTTCTACCTCAAAGCCAATCGACTTCCTCAAGTCGAACGCGGGTCCGGCGAGGCGGCGCGGCACGTTCAAGGTTCATCGCCTCGGCAACGAGGCTCCCGACCCGCTCCGCCGCTTCGACAAGGTGCTCATCGGCAAGGTGGGCGTAGCCCGCCGTCGTCCGGTGTCGCTTGTGACCGAGCAGCTTGCCGACGAGCGGCAGGTTCTCTCCCGCCATGACCGCCTGGCTGGCGGCGGTGTGCCGAAGGTCATGGAGGCGAAACCTCCCGAGCCTCGCATGGTCGCAGACAGCCCCCCAACAATTGCGCATGGACTCGCAACCCTTGCCGTGGGCGTGGCTCGGAAAGAGGAACGCATCCGGATCGCGTGGACCGGGGAACGCCACGACGTGCCCCTGCGCGGCCTCCCCGAGCGGCACCGCGCGCGGCCCAGTCTTCGAATCTTGTAGGTTGAGGGCGTCCTTGCCGATGTCGCGCCAGCGCAGATCGAGCACTTCGCTGCGGCGGCAGCCGGTCAGCGCCAGCAGCCGGATCGCGGCGACGGCCTCGGGCCAGCGCGCTTCGTGATGGCCGAGCGCGCGCCCGAGCCGAGCCAGTTCGTCCGTGTCGAGGAACCGCGCAACTTGCTTGCGCGGGTTCATCGCGATGCCCAGGCACGGGTTGGTGTCGCGCTCGCGCAATCCCCATTCCTCGGCCCGGAACATCATCGCACGCAGGATTTCCAGCGCGCGGTTGGCTGCGCCGGGCTTGTCCTTGCTCGCCGCGTCGAACCACTCGGCCACATCCTCGGGGCCGATGAGGTCAAGCGGCATCCTGCCGAACGCGGGCAGGATGCGGGCCTTGAGGTAGACGCGCACCGTCTCGCGCCCGGAGGGCTTCCAGTGCGGATCGCTGCGTCGCAGGTATTCCTCGGTGAACTCCCCGAAGGTCGGCGCCTGCTTCTCCCGCCGGATGTCGTCGGCGGGATTGCCGCCCGCGCGGCGGCGGGCCTGCACGATCCAGACCTTGCGGCCCGACGGATGGATGCGCAGCCCGAAGCCCGGCAGGGACTTGTCGAACAGGATGATGTCTTTCCCGTTGGCCTTGCTGTCGCGGGCCAGACGCGCGGTAAGGTCAACCGTTGGCATGATCGCTTCCTCCCTCGTTGTCCGCGCCTCTGCCGGCCAAGGCCGCATGAATACGGTTCGATACCCGGTCGGCGGTGTCCGAAACGGACTGGTCCGAAAGGTGGGTGTAGCGTTCGGTCGTCTCGACCAGGGCGTGACCGAGCAGCTTGGCGACCGTCACCATGTCCACACCGTTCATGGCGGCGGTTGAAGCCCACGAATGCCGGAGGTCATGCAGCCGCAAGCCGGGCAAGCCCGCCTCGTTGCGGATGCAGTTCCACTGGTATTCGATGCCCTGAACATGGCGCGGCGGCGGACGCGACGGAAACAGGAACGGGCAATCGGCACTGTAGCGCGGGATCGTGTCGATTACGGCCCGCGCGGCGCTCGACAGCCAGACCGTGCGCGGCCCGGATTTCGAGTCGGGAAGGTGGATGCGCTTGCCCCTGATCCAGTCCCATTCCAGCGAGACGATCTCGCCGAAGCGGTAGCCGGTCAGCATCAGCAACCGGACGATGGCGACGACCTGCGGGCAATAGAACTCGTCGCGGGTCAGCACGGCGTTGAGCCGGGCCATTTCCTCGGCGGTCAGGAACCGCTCCAACGGTTTCATCCTGTAGCGCCGGGTGTTCTTGCAGGGGTTGGTGTTGTGGCGGCGGTAGCCCCATAGCTCGGCCATGCGCATCATCATCGACAGCACCGGCATGGAGCGGTTGGCGATGCCCGGCCGGTCGCTCATGGACGCGAACCAGTCCCGGACCTGCTCGGCTGTGATGGCATCCACGGTCAGACCGCCGAAGGCGGGCAGGATTTCCTTGTGCACGATGCTGGCGTTGGTTTCGCGGGTCTTGGGCTTCCAGAGACGGGCCTGCCGGTCGAGGAACTCCCCGGCGAAGGCGGTCATGGGATGCCTCGGCGTCCGGGGGCCGTTCCCTGTCTTCGCCGGTTCGATATAGCTGGCGATCAGCCTGCGGGCCTCGCGCCTGGCGAAGGTGGATTTCGGTTGGTCGGACATGTCGCGGCTCCCTGTTCGGGCCGCGCGGCTGAGCCGTAGTACAGGAAGCAGCCGCGGCGGCGTTTCGTCGGGGAAGCCGCGCGACGGCGGGGAGCCGTCCTCGCCGTAAGTCGCTGACGTTACGGGCGTTTCCGCCCGTTCAGGCAAAGGCGGGCGCTGGCAGGAAGTGCACCTTCAGATGCGTGGGGTGTGAATCCTGAACTCACACCGTTTGTTTGAGAGGTAGACCTACTTTGACTCTTTTGGCCCATTTTTCGACCTGGGCAGCATCATATTGAAACTGTACCCGCATCCACCCTTCGGATGTTCCTCCGAAAGTTTTCGAAAGCCGAACGGCCATCTTCCACGACAAATCCGCTTTTTCATTCACGAGATTGCTCAACGCAGAGCGTGACACGTTCAAACGTTTAGCCGCCTCGGTCACCGTCAAACCACCACGCTCCAGACAATCCATGTTCGCCAGAACAAAAGAAAAGGCGGCTCTTGGATCAAGAGCCGCCTTCGTTGACTCAATCCCAGACTCTACGTCACATGAACTTCATGAATTTTTCCTTGGCTTCATCCATGAGTTCGGCGGAGACCGTGGTCGCGCCGCGTTCCTGGGCCAACCGTTCGATTTCCTTGCGGGCCATCGGTTGAATGAAATCCGGGATGTTGCGCAGGCGCTCTTCGGCTTCGGGCGACCAACTCAAGCCGTTCGATGAGTTCTTGGAATCATCCATGACTTGGAGTGTCACGGTCGAATAGCCGTTCTTCCGCGCGTACGTTTCCACGCTGCCCTTGACCATCGGCTGCACGAACGACGGCAGCTTGTCCAACCGTTCCTGCGCGTCGGGACTCCATTGTAGCGCGGCCGGTTGTGTGCCGGTGGAGGACTCGCCGCTGGTTAATCCCATCTGCGCGACCATCGCGGAAAACGGACACCCGCCGGACTCACCTTCTTTCGCGGGAGCACCGGCTGCGGGGCTCGCGTTTTGCCCGGCGTGGATTTTGTCGTTCAGATAGTCCGCCATGGACCCGGACGGCGCCGGAGCGCCGGCGTCTTCCTTTAGCGTCCCCCGCGTCATTTCCAATGGAGAGGGGTCAACCGTCCGTCCGCCAAGCTGGACGCCCAGGGAACTGACCATTTGGGTTTCGCCAGGATTCGTCACCATGGACACCTTCGCTTCGCAGGAAGGGCAGGCGAAAAACACTCCGAGCGATCCTTCGGCGGGTTTCTCCACTTTTTCAAAACTCATATAGGTTTCACAGTTCAAGCAGACAAATTTCATAACGGCCTCACGCGGGAGAGTTAAAGGTAAAAGAGGGCAACCTCATCGTTCAATAGGGCGGACACCGCCCCTACAGTTTTTCGGCCAGGACTCTTTTGTAATCCAGCATCGACTGGACGCGGCCGACAATATCCGTATAGCGCTGGCTCGTGGGGTACTCCCCATCCAACAACGGAGTCCCTTTATCGAACGTCTTCGCAAAGTTCCGGTCGAACGGAATGCGGCCCAGCAACGGCAGGTTGAGGGCTTCGCACATGCCCTCGGTGTTGCCCTCGAACAGCTCATTCTCGGCACCACAGGACGGGCACCGGTATTGGCTCATGTTTTCGACCACACCCAAGACGGTGATCCCCAGTTCCGTGGCATAACCGATGGACTTCTGCACGACGTTCGAGGCCACTTCCGACGGCGTCGTGACCACCACCGCGCCGGCCAGATCCGGGAGGAATCCAGCGATGACCGGCGGCTTATCCGCTGCAGCGCCCGGGGGAAGATCGGCTAGCAGATAATCCAGATCGCCCCAGAGAATATCAGCCAGGAACTCCCGGATCACGTTCATTTCCATGAGCCCGAGCCACACGGGACTCAAATCCATCGGGCCTTTCCATCGCACGGGAGCCGTCTCATTGAGCAAGAAATCCATGGACGCGACTTTGATGCCGTATGGCCCTTCCGGCGGTCGTGCCCCATCCGGCGTGACCTCAAGCCCCTTGCCCAGAATCCCCATCATGCGGGGCACGCAGGGCCCGTTCAGATCCACGTCGATGATCCCGACCCTGTGGCCTTGCCGTCCCAGAGCCAAGGCCAAATTAACCGTGGTCATGCTTTTCCCAACGCCGCCTTTGCCGCTCATCACCACAATCTTGTGCTTGATCCCCGCCATGCGGTCCTGCACCTGCCGGGTCTGCTGGGTGATCTGCTGGACGACCTTGGCGTCGTCGGTGTATTGCAATTTACCCAGAATGCTTTTCAGATCTTTTTCCATAGAGTGCGTCTGCTAATGTTTCAGACTATATGAAAAACGTAGCATAGGGGTTTTGACCAGTCAATCGAGGGGCACGGGAAGTGTGAAAGGGGAATTCGTAAGCCTTACAAGCCATCCGGGCTGGCTTCAGGCGCTTCGGGCAAGGCGGGATTCCGTACTGGATTGACCGTGAACACGGCTTCCGTGTCCGGATCCACCGCGACCTCTACAGCGTGCATGTGTTCCCCGCCGTACACCTCCACGGCAATCAGGTTACTGGCCGAGCGGGGAAAGGGGTGAAAGATTCGGAACGCGTGACTGTCCCCGAAAAGCAGGAGGACCGGTTTCCGGAAGAACTTTGCCCTCCGGACGAGGGTCTCGGCGAAGCCCTTGAACCCGGAGTCGGGGGCAAAAGTTTCGCGTTGCGGATCGAACCCATCCCCGAACATGTCGGCGTGAATGGCGATGACCACGGCCCCGGCGTCAGCAGCCATCGCCTTGTCGAACGAGCCCGCCAGCCACACCCGGTCCGCCTTGTCACGTGCGAGGAATTCTTCGGTCTCATCAGAATCCGTGTCGTCGTCGAGATTGTTGTTGGAGCCGACCACGTGCGCGGTCATAAACCACACGCCTCTCCACCTGAACCGGCTGTTTTCCACAAACGGCTCGAAGCCGGGCATCACGTCCGCTTGGCGTTCGATGCGGATCGGCTGCCCGCCAAGACTCGAGGCCGTTGAGAAATAGTGTTCGCGGATGAAGCGCAGCCGGTCGAGAGGGTCATACGCGCCGGCCAGCAAGCGATGGCAGTCGGTCCACTCGTTGTCCCCAGGGGTATAGATAAGGGCCGACGTGAAGCTGTTCATAAAATCCCGCTGCTCCAGTAGCAGTTCGTCGGAGCAGGGGTCCAGTCCCGACTTGGTGTCGCCGACGTGGATGGTAAAGACGGGTGCCCGGCGGTTGATCTCCGCGATCAACGCCTTGAACGCAGGGAAGGCTTGCTCACGCGGGCCATAGGGCATGTCGCCCAAAGCCACGAACGTGAACTCCGCGCCCGCCGCCCCCGTCGAGAGGGCAAGGCACGCACCGACGAGTGCCGTTGCAAGCTGGCGTTTCATGTCATGGTCGGCGACCCGTTTCCAGCAGCAATCCGCCCAATTGCTTGACCCGCTCGAAATAGTTCAAGGGGTCTTCGCTCAATTCCGGCAGTACGGCCTCCAGATCGGACAGACAATCTTCAAGGATCGCCACGCGTTGCGGGTCGAGTTCGTGTTCTTCAAAATAATAGGCGGCGCACCCGCTGACGACCGTATCCAGGGTCATGAGTTCGCCTTCATGGAAGCCCACCCCGACCGGCCATTCCGCCGCCTGATGGATATCCCACAATCTGGTCAGGTCCTGCTCATTCGATGAAATCATGGCGTCCTTCTCAGCCATGGAGCATGAGGTCCGCGGCCAAGCCCACCGCAAAGGCCAGATCGAGCGTTCCGCCGACCCGGTACAGCCACGGCGGCCATGTGCCGAGCCATCGCAGCGCCCGCTCCCGCCACGACACCGGCGCCCCCAGCAACAGACAGGCCTTGATCGTGGCCAATGCGCCGCACGCCGCCCAGACCCAAAACCCCATGAGAGCCGTGGTGCCGATCATCAACAACAACCCGATCAGCAGGATCGTCTGCCCGAACCAGAAGCGCGGCCAGGGATCCAAGAAAATCCGCTTGGCCCAAACGAGTGCCACGGCGGGTACAATGGCTACTGTCAACCCGGCCAACCCCCAGGCCAGGCTCGTCAAGCCCATGAAGAGGTCTGCCATCAACCCTCAACACCTTTCCTTGATAGGGCGGACACCGCCCCTACAGCCACCCGCACGCATGAATCAACAACACCGAGAGCGCGCACAACCCCAGCCCCCAAAACCGATAATCCACCGCCTCCCGGCTCAAGCCCCACTGCAACGTGGACTGGCGAATTTCGTCGTTCGACAACAGAAAAAATCCGCCCTTCGCCACCATGACGAGTCCCGTGACCATCCATAAGCCCTGGTAAGGCAGATCGGACGCTTGCAGGAGCAGAATCATGCCTCCCACCAGGGTGAGCCCCGACCATTTCGCGAGAGAAGGCGAGGTCGAGAGGGCCTGCCGGACTCGCCCGACGACCCACAAGGGCGCCACCAATAAGGCCAACCCGTCGGCCATCCATAAGCCCGCAATGACCATCAGGAGATAGGACATCGCTGTGATTGCCGCGTCTATTCTGTATCAGGATGATACCAGAGAAATCGCCACGGCAAGCGTGGCATTCACCGGGTTTGAGTGTCAAGCGAAGCGCTTGCCTCAACCACGCCCTGCTGCGTATGCTGGCCGACGATTGTCGAAAACCCTCACCCGAACACGCCATGACCGAACAAGCCCAAGAGACCGCGAAAGCTCTCGTTCAACTCATCCCCCCGTCCGTCGCCCCAGATTTCCTCGAAGAATACGGATTGACCCTCACCACCCAACAGGCGCAAGCCGTCACCAAAGAACTGTTGGCCCTGAGCCTGTACTGGATCACCTGCGCCGTGCGCGTGAGTATTCCGGAGCCCGTTTGCAGCCGGATGCACCAAGCCATTCATGAACAGATCCGTGAAAAATGGGGCAGCCGGTTCGGGCTGGTCCACGTTCCCATCAATGAGTTTTATGCCGCGATGGAACGCAAGCACCGGGCCTGGGAGGACATCACGCAACAGGGCGGGGAACCCATTGCGGTCTTAAGTGACGCCGCAGAGGGGCTTGAGGACAACCACGTCATTGCCTCCCACGCCCGGCAAAACATGCTGGCGGTTTTGCTCGACCTGGTCCCGGTCGACGAGATCGGCGAACTCGTCGCCGAACTCGAGGAAACCCTGAGATAGGGATGGGAAAACAAGAGTGATCGAACCGTCATGGCCTACGACGGTTTATGATCATGTCCTTCGGGAGCTTTCGGAATTCGAGAGTCGAATCGGATCACTTCAGAGTCAAATCGGATCACTTGAACCAGCGTCTGATAGACGTGCTTGAAGACGTACTCCCTGCACGAGGCGAGAGCGTCCGTGTGCGGGAGTGTGATCATCGCTTGTTTTATGGAGTGCTCGGGATGCTCCAGTGCGCACTCCGCGGTGATTTGTCGGGTGTTTTCATCAATGACAATACGGGCAATGGTAAACTTCGGGACTTCCATCGTGTTCCTTTCTTCGTTCATTCCTTCGTTTGGATTGTAACCAGTGTGTTCTCTTCTTTGTGCTAAATTCGTGCAACGTCCGTGTAAAAGGTGACGTGGACCTGACACTCACGAGCCACACCGCGGCGTGAGCGGTCCCCTTCCACTCTCGTTTTTATTTACCGAGGCTGACGTTTCCCTATGCTTGGGGCTTTTGTCGGGCCTCTTGTCTTGGGTGGGAAACTTTCAGAACCCTGATGGCCCGGTCGCCGGACGCCTTGGTCCTCAGGCTGCTGCTGCATGCCTACCAGACCCACCTGGAATTCACGTCGCAGAATAACTTCTTGTAAGATACGCATATTACTCTATTTGTCAACACGTATTAAACAGAACGTTCATTTCAGTACATACACACAAGTATTTTGAACGGTCGATTCAGTCCGTACCGGAGCGGTTGTTCCTGTTGTTTCTGCAAAACCGCAGCTTCCTCGCTTCGCCCGGAATGATACAGAGAAAGGAAAATAAAGACACTGGATCCCCGATCAAGTCGGGGATGACGGAAGAGGGGACAAAGCGAGGGAGGGAAGGGTTACAGATACCGGTGGGTGAGGGCACATCCCTGGTCGTCCAGTTCATACAGCAGCGGGGCGCCGGTAGGGATGTTGAGTTCGAGCACGTCTTCGCGGGAAAGCCGGTCGAGGTGCATGACGAGGGCGCGCAGGCTGTTGCCGTGGGCCACAACCAGGAGTGTCTCGCCCTTGGCCAGGCGGGGCCATATGTGTTCCCGGTAATAAGGCAACACGCGGTCGGCCGTGTCCTGTAGACTTTCTCCGCCCGGGGGCCGCACGTCATAACTTCTTCTCCACAATTTCACCTGAGCCTCTCCGTATTGTTTTGCCGTTTCGGCCTTATTGAGGCCTTGCAATTCGCCGTACATGCGTTCGTTCAACGCCTGGTGTTGTTCGACCGGCAGCCCGGATTGGCCGATGACGTCCAACACGATCTCCAGGGTCCTGATGGCCCGCGTCAATACGGAGGTAAAGGCATGGTCAAACCGGAAAATCCGAAGTTTCTCTCCCGCTTCCCGCGCTTCCCGTTCACCCTTGGAACTAAGGGGGACGTCCACCCACCCGGTAAACCGGTTTTCGAGATTCCATTGTGATTCACCGTGGCGAATCAGGACGACGTGTTTCATGCCTCCTCCTCATGTCAAACAATCGTTTCGATTTCCATCTTCGGGTCTACTCAGGGCACCCGTTTCCTTCCCCTTGCTTTGCTCGGCCGCACCCCGTACCATGCCAAGCACGTCCCGCTCCCCGTCAGTCCCAGACAGGATCACGCCTCAGAGACAACCGTCATGCCGCCTATGACTCAACCCGACCGACCTCACCCCGATGCCCGGTGGTGGACCGCGCTGGGACAACGGCTCCACATCCGGGAGAAGGTCGAGCAGTTTTTTGAAAACGCGGCCACGCCCCACAACGTATTGGACCGCGTGGCGGAAGTCGATGGGGACATGCCGTACATCCTGTTCGTCCTGGTGCGCCATTGGATCCCCATCGTGTTGCCCCCGTCGGGTCGTGAACGCGTTTCAAAACACGATCCGGATTACTGGTTGGAATCGGCGCAAATCCTCAATGCCGCAGTGACGCGCCTGCGCGAATTAAAACCCCTGATCGACCTCCTGACGACGCCCAATCCCCTGGCCGGCCAAACGGCGCCTTCGGCTTCCCCGATCGTCGAGGTCGAGTTGGCCAATATGCTACAGGACATCGCCAAGGTCGCGGGCAGTTACGGCGGGGCGGACTATACCTCGATCATCAAAAACTTCGATCCCATTCCCCTGCGACAGACGCAACCCTTTAAGCACAACAAGAAACACAGCGCCGAGTTATGGGTCGTGTTTCTGCTCCGCGAACATTTTCGCACCCTGAACCTGGGGAAGGACCGCTATTGGCCGCTGCTCACCGATGTAATTACGGCCGCCGGCATTCGTCAACCCAATGACCATCCGTTTACCCCGGGCGAACTCAAATCCTGGTGGACCAAGAACTGGCCCCGGACCTATACCCTGTTGAAGGAGAAAAGCGACGACGGACTGCCCACGGTGCATACGGCCTACCAAAGCGACTATGAGTGGTTCCAATCATGGTTCGGGTGGGAACTGTCGCAACCGGCCGGCCCCGGCCACTGATTCCCGGCTCGTTCACGGCCGTCACAGGAACATCCGGCGGCCCTCCGTCTCTTCCCCGCCGGGCTCCCCGTCAGGCAAGGGAAACTCATCTTCGAGCGGCGCTTCGCCGAGCACGGCAAAGAAGACGCCGATCTTCAATAAGAATGACGCCGCCACCAACCAGAACACATAGGATTGTACGCCGCCTTCATCCATGAGCTGCCGCATGCGGGTCGCGTGGTCCAGGGCGGTCCGGGCTTTCGCCTTCAGTAACAGGTCTCTCAGGTGCCAGTAATACACGTAATTGGCGCTCGCGCTGGCGATGATCGACCACACAATCGGCAGCGTGATATCGCTGGTGATAAACACGGACACGATGGGGCCGATAAAGTACACGAACGCAAACAGGTACATTTTGCGATACAGAAACCAGAGAAAGGGTTCGACCAAAAACGGGGCCCAGTTCCACGTGAGCGAAAAGCGGGGGCCTTGTGCGGTGTGAAACCGTTGAAACGCGCGTTGGTAATAATCCCACGCGGGTTTCCACGACCAGCCGCTCGTCAACGTGAATTGGATACATCTCCCGGGACCAATCAACGTCCGCCAATACTGCTCCTCCTGATCCGTCCCGGTTTCAGCCTCAGCCGCTGCTTCCGGGGAAAACTCCTTGCCGCATCGCAGGCAAAACTGGGCATCATCGGGGTTCTGTTGTTCGCAGGAATCACACGCTCTCATGGTTGGGGTTATACCATGCGACTGTTCCGGAAGGCCACCGGGCGGGGACACGAGGAAGACTTCAGTTTTGTGCTATGGTCCCTTCTGTTCATCCCTACAGCTTGCCCCGTGTCGGGTCGCCTGTGAAATATAAGAACTGTCTCAGCCAAGCTGGGTTGATCGCCAATCGTGGCTGATGGGCCCAAACGGTAAATACACAGGGAGTCTACCGCCTGTAGGGATGGGCCGGGCCGGCCATGTGTGGTCGGTGGCCTTTTATTCAATTCCTTATTTCCAGGAGGTGTCGCCATGTTTCGTCGCAGTCTTATCATCTTTGCAGTACTATGCAGATTGAGGGGACCGTGGATGACGTGTATCTATATGATGTCAATGGGATCACGGCCACGGGACAGGGCTATTCAAGGCCTGAACGGCAACAAGCTCACTATGAACTGTCCCTCCAACCGGTTGCGATCAATGCCAATGGCACGTTTTGGGGAAGTCATCTGTCGATGACCCATCCAGATCTCACGATTATCTCAACGACGGGTTCATGGGCCGGTCGGTTTTCCAATGTTGAAGACTCGTCTGGCAACCCTAGGGCCGTCGCGGGAACTAATGTGGTCCATTTCGCTACGGCTGGATTCAGCCAGGCTGTCTTTACCGGGGCATTCTATGGCGCCACGGAGCGGTTTCCGTAAAAGATTGGCAAGGGCGAGCGGTTTCCCTATGCCATGGAGACAAAAGAAAAAGACGGGTGGAAGATTGCGTAAGCTGCACTGCCAACCGCCCTCGTACTCTCCGTCCCAATCACTGTAACAGCAAAAAACGCCCCTCGATGTAATGAAGATGGGCCAAGAACTGGAAAGCCATGGTCTGAGTGATTGACAGAAGTCGGTCGTTTCGTTATTTTTACGGTAAATTTAACGGAATCAACGACATGTACGCTCGAAGACTTACGCTGCCAGAAAAAAGTTTTTTCCTGTTCGGCCCGCGGGGCACGGGGAAATCCGTGTGGCTGGATCAACGTCTCGGCCATGCGGCCTTGAGTCTCAACCTGCTGAAATCCGGTGAATATCTTCGATATAAACGGGACCCGTCCCTGCTCGCCCAGGAAGTGGCGGCACTGAGAAACAGGAAGGCCTGGATCATTATCGACGAGATACAGAAACTTCCGGAATTATTGGATGAGGTCCATGCCCTGTTGTTCGAGAGCCGGCACGACTACCGATTTGCCCTGTCCGGTTCGAGCGCCCGGAAACTCAAGAGGTCCCATGCCAATATGCTGGCGGGCCGGGCCTTGTCAAAAAGGATGTTTCCGCTGAGCATGCTCGAGATCGGCGAGGACTTCCGGTTGCCGGACGTCTTGCGCTACGGACAATTGCCCTTGAGCGTCACGTCGGCCGCCAGCGACGAGAAAATCGAATTTCTGGATGCGTACGTCGAGACCTACCTGAAAGAAGAAATTCAACAGGAAGCTCTCGTCAGAAACCTCGATAGTTTCTACCGTTTTTTGTCCGTCACCGCCCTGATGAACGGGCAGATATTGAACATGACCAACGTTGCCAGGGACGTGGGCGTTGCCCGGTCTACGGTCCAGGGGTATTTCAGTATCCTGGAAGACACGCTGCTGGGCTGGTATTTGCCCGCCTATCGCAACAAAGCCAAGATCAAAGAGGTCGCCCACGCCAAGTTCTACCTTTTCGATTGCGGGGTGCAGCGTGCCTTGGCGGGTCTGCACCGGGACAAACCCTCGGCAACCGAAACGGGCGTCCTGTTTGAAACCTTTATCCTCAATGAGTTCAGGGCGCTCAATTCGTGGCAGTCTCACGGGGCGCAGTTGTTCTACTGGCGTACGGAATCCGGCAACGAGGTGGATCTGATTTGGAAAAGAGGCAGGCAGGCGGTCGGTTTTGAAATAAAATCTTCCGGTATCTGGAAAGAACGATTCAATAGAGGGCTGAACGTCCTGCTACAGTCCGGCGATATTCGGCAAGCCTTTGGGGTATATCGGGGCGAACGGATTCTGAAGGTCGGTGACGTCACCGTTCTCCCTTATGAACAGGCTATCGAGATGGCTTCGAAGGGGAGCTTTATGGGGAGTTGACCACACTGACAGCCCCCTCACCCCAACCCTCTCCCGCCTTGAGGAGAGGGAGAGGGACCCCATTCCATTGCACCACTGAGAGGCCCTATGCTAGATTCGCCTGTTTCTACGCGAGGTTTCGTTGCCATGCTGACTGAAGATCTTCAACAGCGTTCCGCCCGGACGATCATGAATACCTATGCCCGGTTTCCCATCAGCCTGGTCCGGGGCAAGGGGTGCAAGGTCTATGACGCGGAGGACCGGGAATACCTGGATTTTGTCGCCGGCATCGCGGTCAATGCGCTGGGGCACGGGCATCCTGACCTGGTCACGGCTATCGAGCGACAAGCTCGGCATCTTCTGCATACGTCGAACCTGTATTATTCCGAACCGCAGGTACTGCTCGCCGAGCGATTGGTCGCGCATTCCTTTGCCGACAAGGTGTTCTACTGCAACAGCGGTGCAGAAGCCAACGAAGCCGCCATCAAACTCGCCCGCAAATATTCCTTTGACAAATACGGCCCGGACCGTCACGAGATCGTCACCATGAACAACTCGTTTCACGGCCGGACCCTGGCCACCTTGACGGCAACGGGACAGGCCAAAGTGCAGCAGGGATTCGCGCCGCTGCCGCAGGGGTTCAAATACGCCGATTTCAACGACGTTTCTTCGATCGAACGCCAAATGGATCAACGCACCGCCGCGGTGATGCTTGAACCCATACAGGGCGAGGGCGGCGTGGTAGTGGCCGAGGCAGCGTTTCTGAAACAATTGCACGCGCTCTGTCGGGAACGCGACGTGCTGTTGATTTTCGATGAAGTCCAGACGGGCATGGGGAGAACCGGCACCCTCTTTGCGTATGAACACTACAACGTGCAGCCGGATATCATGACCCTGGCCAAGGGTCTGGGCGGCGGGCTTCCCATCGGTGCCTGTCTCGCCACCGACGACGTGGCGCAAGCGTTCGGGCCGGGCTCCCATGCTTCCACGTTCGGCGGGAATCCCCTGGCCTGCGCCGGCGCCCTCGCCACGCTCACCACCTTGCTGGACGACCGTTTGCTCGAACGCTGCCGGGCTGCCGGGGCCTACCTGCGCCAAGGACTCCTATCCTTGCAGAACCAGTCGTCCGTGGTCACCGCGGTTCGCGGCCTGGGTCTCCTGCAAGGCATGGAGCTATCCATCGACGGGCAACCGGTCGTCCAAGACTGTCTGGCGCGGCGCATGTTGATCAACTGCACCGTGGGCAACGTGCTCCGGTTCGTGCCGCCGTTGATCATAACCGATGGCGAAATCGATCGGCTGGTGGACGTGTTGTTGGGTGTGTTGCAGAAACGGCTCGAATCGCTTCCGCATTCATGAAGACGGGCAAAAATGATGTTGCACTCAATTCAATTGGGATCATGGACGGCGCGAGGGCCGTCCCCTACATGACACTCTTGGGACATTCCATTCCAGAGCCCGGCGTTTCCGCGGCCCCGCCTGCGACGCCGCAAGGCGGCACGAAAGACTTGCTGGCTGTCTCCGACCTGTCCGGCAGTCAGATCTTCCGCCTGTTCCGCATTGCGCGTGAACTGAAGGCGACCCCGCGGTCCGGTCCGGCTTCTCAATGGCTCTCGGGATTGACCTTGGGCCTGCTCTTCGAGAAACCCTCGACCCGTACGCGGGTTTCCTTTGAGGCGGGCATACATCAATTGGGCGGGCAGTCCTTGTTCCTGTCGTCGGATACCATCCAACTCAGCCGGGGCGAGAGCCTCGGCGATACGGCCCTCGTGCTGTCCCGGTACCTCGACGGACTCGTCATCCGTACGTTCGAGCAGTCCACGTTGGAGGAATGGGCCCGCCATGCCACCATTCCGGTCATCAACGGGTTAACGGACTTGTGTCATCCCTGCCAGGCCCTGGCCGACCTGTTCACTCTCATGGAAGTCAAAGGATCTTTCACCGAAGACGCGTTCCACGGTCTCAAATTCGCGTACGTGGGAGACGGGAACAACGTGGCGAATTCATTGATCGAAGCCGGGGCGAAAACGGGCATGCACGTTGCGATCGGATGCCCGCCGGAATACCAACCGGATCCCGGCATCGTCGAACGCAGCCGCGAGGAAGCCGGCCGCACGGGCGCGACTATCGAGATCGTGCATGACCCCGGTGAGGCCGCGGAGAACGCCGATGCGCTCTATACGGACGTCTGGACGAGTATGGGACAGGAGCAGGAACAAGCCGAACGGGTGAAGGCCATGGCTTCCTACCAGTTGAACGAACGACTGCTCGGTCGGGCCAAATCCTCGGCCATCGTGTTGCATTGTCTGCCGGCTCACCGGGGTGAAGAAATTACCGCGGCGGTGCTGGATGGCCCGCAGTCCGTAGTCCTCCGGCAGGCGGAAAACCGCCTGCACGTTCAAAAAGCGATCTTAACGGAGTGGCTCGGGCGGCCCTGGCCCTGAGGCCTCACGCCCGACGCCCTGCACCACGATGCCGACACGCTCACCACATACGATCAGGAAAGTCGTGCTGGCCTATTCCGGCGGCCTCGATACGTCGGTCATCCTGCAATGGCTCCGAACGGAATATAACGCCGACGTCATCGCCTTTTGCGCGGACCTCGGTCAAGGCGAAGACCTCCGCGCAATCAAGAACAAGGCCGTGGCCGTGGGGGCGGCGAAAGTCTACGTGGAGGATCTCCGGGAAACGTTCGTCAAGGACTACGTCTTTCCCATGCTCCGGGCCAATGCCGTGTACGAGGGCTCGTATTTGTTGGGCACCTCGATCGCGCGTCCGCTGATCGCCCGTCGACAGATCGAGATCGCGCAAAAAGAAAAAGCCCAGGCGGTGAGTCATGGTTCCACCGGAAAAGGGAACGACCAGGTCCGGTTCGAACTCACGTATACGGCCATGAATCCCGATATCGCCATCATCGCGCCGTGGCGGGAATGGTCGTTTCAATCCCGCGGCGAGTTGATCCGGTACGCCCGAAAACACGGGATTCCCGTGACCGCCACCAAGGCCAAACCCTACAGCATGGACCTGAACCTGTTTCACGTCAGTTACGAAGGCGGGATTCTCGAAGACCCATGGAAAGCCCCGCCCGAATCCATCTTTCAGATGACGGTCTCACCGGAGCGCGCGCCGAACAAGCCGCAACAGATTGAAATCGCGTTCGAGCGCGGCGACCCGGTCGCGGTGAATGGCCGGCGCCTGTCCCCGGCCAATCTCCTCAGCCTCCTCAACCGGCTCGGGGGGCAACACGGCATCGGACGGGTGGACCTGGTGGAAAACCGCTACGTGGGCATCAAGTCTCGCGGGGTCTATGAAACGCCCGGCGGCACGATCCTGCACGCGGCGCACCGCGGCATCGAATCCCTGACCATGGACCGGGAAGTGCTCCACCTGCGCGACAGCTTGATTTCACGGTACGCGGAACTCGTGTATTACGGCTATTGGTTCGCCCCCGAACGCGTGCTGCTGCAAAAGGTCATGGATGAAGCCCAGCGCAGGGTGAACGGCACGGTCCGGCTCAAATTATACAAGGGGAACTGCACGGTCACGGGCCGGCGATCCGATTGGTCGCTCTACCGGGAAGATCTCGCGACCTTCGAGGAAGATCAAGGGTATCGCCAACAGGATGCCGAAGGGTTTATCCGGCTCAATGCCTTGCGCCTGGCGATCATCAAATCCCAAGGGACTTGCCGGGTACGTAAGGCGACGGACAACCACAGGGGGTTGTCCCTACGCCGACGAAAGGCGCCTGGATCGAAATGAACTCCGGCAAACACACCCGGCGTGGGTCTGCCTCGGCAACGGGCAAAGGACAACCACGGGGGGTTGTCCCTGCAAAGGCGTGGACCGGCCGATTCACCGAACCGACGCATGCATTGGTCGAACGTTTTACGTCCTCCCTGCCCTTCGATCGACATTTGTTCGAATACGATATCCAAGGCAGCCTCGCCCATTGCCAGGCCCTGGAAAAAGCCAAGATCCTGACCCGGGCGGAATGCCGCACCCTGGTGCGCGGGCTTGAACTGGTTCGAGACGAGCTTCGTGAAAACCGGTTTCCATTCGCGGATTCGGATGAAGACATACACATGGCGGTGGAGCGCCGGTTGACGGAACTTGTGGGCCCGGTCGGCGGCAAGCTCCATACCGGCCGGAGCCGGAACGATCAGGTCACACTGGATCTTCGTCTTTACCTGCGAGACCACCTCCGAACGTTGGAGTCGCGCATTCAGGATTTGCAACGGGCGTTCGTTGGGCAGGCCAGGGAGAACCTCGACGTGATCATTCCCGGGTACACCCATCTTCAACGTGCCCAGCCCGTCTCGCTGGCCCATCACTTTCTGGCGTACGTGGAAATGCTGGAACGCGACAACGCCCGCATACGGGACGCTTTGAAACGCGTCAACGTCATGCCCCTGGGCTCCGGCGCGCTGGCCGGCAACAATTATCCGATTGACCGGGCTTTCACCGCGAAGCTACTGGAGTTCCCCGCCCTGACCCGCAACAGCCTGGACGGAGTCTCGGACCGGGATTACGTGGCGGAAACGCTCGGGGCGCTGGCCATCATCATGATGCACCTGTCCCGGTTGAGCGAAGAACTTGTCCTGTGGGCGTCGTCTGAATTTTCCTTTGTGGATCTGCCGGACGGCTTTTGCACCGGCAGCAGTATGCTGCCCCAGAAAAAGAACCCGGACGTGCCCGAGCTGGTCCGCGGCAAAACCGGCCGGGTCTACGGCCATCTTCTCTCGATCATGACAACCCTCAAGGGGCTCCCCCTGAGTTACAATCGGGACCTGCAAGAAGATAAGGAGCCTCTTTTTGACGCCATGGGAACCGTGCTGGAGTCGCTGGTGATCTACGCCGAGCTGATCCGGCGGCTTCGCGTCCGCCGCGACGTGCTGTCGGGAGCCGTGGAGTCGGGATTTCTCCTAGCCACCGAGTTGGCCGATTATCTGGTAAAAAAGGGCGTCCCCTTTCGGGAGGCCCATGGTATCATCGGTCAATTGGTGCGATACTGTCTGGAGCGCCAGACGAAATGGCATGAGCTCTCGTTGGCCGATCTCAAGGTCGCGTCCCCACATTTTTCCAAGGACGCGTTGCGGTACCTGACTATTGAAGGGGCCGTTGACCGGAAAGTTCAAACCGGGGGCACCGCCCGAAAACAGGTGACCCGGCAAGTGAACGCCTGGGAAGTGCGCCTCGCCAAAAAAGCCTGATGATGGTGTCCCATTCTGCGCGCCCTGCTCTTCTTCGAATTCTCGTTTCGGCCATGCTGTTGTCGTTTGAAGCGGGTTGCGGGGTGATGGGCGCCCCAATCGCTCCGGAAGATATCGGGATCGAAGCCAAGATCCGTGCCCAACGCCAAGCAGAAGAACAGCGCGCGACTCCCGAGGCACCATCCCCGGAGGAGGAGCCGGAAGTCACCCTACCCCCTCTCCGACCCGTGGGAAACCAATAACCGGCCTTGAGCGAAACGACGTGATTCAGATAAGTTTCGACAATCCTCAACCTATTGGCTCGACGTTAGAGTAAGGGAGATCGTTTCATGGACGTAAACGCAGCACGCGAGAAAACCCGGACGTTACTTCTCCTCGATCCCTACCCCAGGAACAATCCGTATCGCATGACTGCGAGCGAGCGGCGCTCCATCTGGTTTCCCAAACTCAGTTTGCCGGTGATTGCCGCGTACACCCCGCCCGATTGGGACGTGCGGCTCGTGGATGAGGCGGTCCAGTCCATCGACTTCGACCAGCCCTGCGACATGGTCGGCATCTCCGTGATGACCTGCTACGCCCCACGGGCCTATGAACTCGCCACGGAATTTCGCAAACGCGGCAAAACCGTCGTGCTTGGCGGCGTCCACCCCACCTATTGTCCCGAGGAAGCCCTGCAATATTGCGACACCATCGTATGCGGGGAGGCCGAAGACCTGTGGCCGCAAGCCATGGCGGACTTCGAGGCCGGGCAGATGAAACGTATCTACCGGATGGAGCAATTTCCCGCGCTGGACAACTACCGTGCCGCGAGGATCCAGCTCCTCAGCCCGGATTCCTACATGACACGGCATTGCACGTTCACGACGCGCGGCTGCCATTTCGATTGCGAGTTTTGCAGCGTATCGCCCTTCAACGGGAAAACCACCAGACGGCGGCCAGTGCCGGAGGTCATCGAAGAAATCAAGAACGTCAAAGAATGGATTCGAGCCGAGTTGGTCGAGCGCATGGCAACGGGAACGTTGCGGGAAGCCATGGCCATCGCCGCGAAAGTCTGGGTGGGACTCGAAGAAGGATCGATCGTGGCCTTCGTGGACGACCTGCACAACAGTCACCGTGCGTATTGCCGGGAGCTGTGGCAGGCCATGAAATCCCTGAACATCAAATGGGGGTGCCAATCCACCCTGTTTTTAGGAGACGATCCGGAGATGGTCAAGTTGGCGGCAGACAGCGGCTGCATCTCGGTGTTCGTGGGCATGGAATCGATCTCCGATAATTCCCTGGCCGAAACCAACAAAGGTTTCAACCAGGTCAGAAAATTCGAAGACCAGATCAAGATGTTTCACGACCACGGCATTATGGTGAATCCGGGCATGGTGTTCGGGTTCGATAACGACGATGAAGCCGTGTTCGAATCCACGCTGAACTTTCTCATCCGTAATCGCGTGGAGCTGGCGTATTTCAACGTCCTGACGCCCCTCCCCGGCACCGCCCTGTATGACCGGTATACCCGCGAAGACCGGATCTTCGACCGGGATTGGGCGAAGTACGACGGGAAGCACGTGGTGTTCCGCCCAAAACGGATGACGCCGGAACAACTGCAGGAAGGCTTCTTCTGGGTCAATCATGAGTTCTATTCGTTGAGATCCATTTGGCATCGACTCCGCCATACCGGCCAGCGCCTGATCCCCCGCATCGAAATGAATTACGAATTTCGCAAGCTGGTCAAGCGATCCTGTCCACAAGGGACACTCTCTCCCATTGCGGCCGTGCTTAAAAATCTCCAGGCGAAGCTGCCCTCGCTGGACACCGGACAACTCATTCCCAACGCCCTGCACAAGATCAAGGTGCCCGCGAAGCCGCACGAGCTGTTCCTGAACATCAAGGGCCGTCGCCACGATACGCCCGTGGCGCTGTTTATCGACCTGGAAGGCACGCTGGATCATTTGAACGCCCGGGAACTCCTGAAGCGCATCAAGGACGCCGCGCAACAAGCCAGGATGGACATCGTCGTCAACTTCGAGCATCTCCGGCAGGCCACCCCCGGGGCCATCCAGATGCTCCTGGATCAGGACGTGCTCAAGGCGGTCGCGCCTTATGCCAAACTGCGTTATCGGAAATTGAAAGACGCGTTTCATTCGGCCCTCGAAGGGTTGACGCTGCTCGACCCCGAACTGTTTGACGAGTTGCCGCAAGATGCATGATTTTCACTATCACAATGATGCGCTCTTCTGTGAAGACGTCCCGCTCGAACGCCTGGCGAAGGAACAGGGCACACCCTGCTATATCTACAGTCACGCGACGCTGACCCGCCATTTCCAAGCCTTTGACCAGGCCTTTGCGACGGTCCCTCATCTCATCGCGTTCGCTATGAAGGCCAATTCCAACCTGGCCATTCTCCGGCTTATGGCGTCACTGGGAAGCGGGGCCGACATCGTATCGGGCGGTGAATTGTTTCGCGCGTTGCAAGCCGGCATCCCCCCAAGCAAGATCGTGTTTGCAGGGGTCGGCAAGAGTCCGGAAGAAATTGGCTATGCCTTGGACGCCGACATCCTGTTGTTCAACGTGGAATCGCCCGCGGAACTCCAGGCCATCAATGACGTGGCAAGGGGAAAAAGCCTGCGCGCGCGCGTGGCGCTCCGGGTCAATCCGGACATCGACCCCCAGACTCATCCCTATATCACGACGGGGTTGAAAAAGAGTAAATTCGGGATCGGCGCGGACCGGGCCCTGGAAGAATTCACGACGGCGGCGGCGCTCCCCAACATCGAGGTCATCGGAGTGCACGCGCACATCGGCTCTCAACTGACGCAGGTCAGTCCGTTCGTCGACTCCCTGAAAAGGGTGGTGGAACTGATCGAGACCTTGAAAAGCCGGGGCATTCCGATCAAGTATCTCAACATTGGCGGGGGACTCGGCATTACGTATTCGAACGAAACGCCGCCGCTTCCCACGGAGTACGCCGAAGCCACCATACCGCTCCTGAAAGCGTCGCAGTGTGAGATCATCATGGAACCCGGCCGCGTGATTGCGGGAAACGCCGGCGTGATGTTGACGCACGTCCTCTACATCAAGGAGACCGGCGCGAAGAACTTCGCCATCGTGGACGCGGCGATGAACGATCTGCTCCGGCCCAGCCTGTACCAGGCCCATCACGACATTCTGCCGGTTCGTCAGGTTCCGAATGCCTCGGAAGCGGTGTTCGACGTGGTGGGGCCCGTTTGCGAGTCAGGGGATTTTCTCGCACAAGACCGGACCCTGCCCGCGGTGAAGGCCGGCGATCTCCTGGCGGTGATGTCCGCGGGAGCCTATGGGTTCACCATGGCGTCCAATTATAATTCGAGACCCCGGGTGCCGGAGATCCTGGTGAAGGGCGGGGAACATTTCGTGATCCGGGACCGCGAGACGTTCGACGATCTCGTGCGCGGGGAACGGATCCCCGCGTTTCTTGAGGCAAAGGCGTAAGCGCGGACGCAATCCATCCGGCACAGTTAGTCCGACATATTTACAACCAAAGGCCGCACGATGTTTTCAGGATCCCTAGTCGCCATCGTCACCCCGTTCAAGAACGGTGCATTCGATGAAACCGCGTATCGTGAGTTGATCGAGTTTCAAATCGCCAACGGCACGCACGGCATCGTGCCCTGCGGGACCACGGGGGAATCCGCCACGCTCTCACACGAAGAACACGAGCGCGTCGTGGCGTTCACCGTGGAGGTCGTGAACCGCCGGGTCCCGGTGATTGCCGGTACCGGCTCGAATGCCACGGACGAGGCGATTGCCTTTACCGCCCACGCCAAGCAGGCCGGCGCGGACGGCGCGCTCCTCATCACGCCCTATTACAACAAGCCCACACAGGAAGGCCTGTATCAACACTATGCGGCCGTGGCCCAGGCCGTGGATCTACCCTTGATCCTCTACAACATTCCGGGCCGCACCAGCGTGAACATGACACCGGCCACCATCGCGCGGACCGCCAAACTCGACACCGTGGTGGGGATCAAGGAAGGCAGTGGGTCGTTGGGGCAGGTCTCCGACATCATTCACCAATGCGGCGACGATTTCACCGTGCTCTCCGGCGATGACTCCCTGACCCTGCCGATGATGGCGCTGGGGGCCAAGGGCGTGATTACGGTGACCGCCAACGTGGCGCCGAAAGATATGGCCGACCTGGTGAATGCCGCCCTGGCCGGGAACGTGGCTGGCGCGCGTGCCGCTCATTTCAAACTCGCATCGCTGTTCAACGCCCTGTTCTATGAGACCAACCCCATTCCGGTCAAAGAAGCCTTGGCCATGATGAACAAAATCGAACCGGAATTCCGGTTGCCGCTCACGGCCATGTCGTCGGACAACCGTGAACGACTTCGGCTGGTCATGAAAGAGACCGGGCTGATCTGACACCATGACGGCTGCCCAGGCCTTATCACACTATTAGGTTATGAGTTCCCCAATCAACGTCACGATCACCGGCGCCGCCGGACGAATGGGAAAACGCCTCGTTTCCCTGGTCAACGAATCATCGCGCCTGCAACTGGCCGGCGCCACGGAAACGCAAGGACACCCGGCCCTTGGCAAAGACGCCGGGGACGTGGCCGGTTGCGGACCTCTCGGCGTCTCGTTGACGGACGACCTGGCGCAGACCCTGCCTTTGAGCGACGTGGTCATCGATTTCACCGCACCAGCCGCCACGTTGCACCATCTTTCTCAAGCCGTCCAACACAAACGGGCCATGGTCATCGGCACCACGGGGCTGTCCCCCGATGAAATGGATCAACTTCGCCAACACGCGGCGTCGATTCCGTGCGTTCAAGCGCCCAACATGAGTGTAGGGATTACCGTTCTGCTCCAGATGATCGGAAAAGTGGCCCAGGCGCTCGGCGATGACTACGACCTCGAAATCATCGACGTACACCACAACAAGAAGAAAGACGCGCCGAGCGGCACAGCGCTGAAACTCGCCGAAGTCCTGGCTGCGGCCAAAGACTGGGACCTGCAGGAAGCCGGCGTCTACGCGCGTCACGGCCTCATCGGGGAACGCACAAAGAACGAAATCGGCATCCAGACCGTGAGAGCCGGTGACATCGTAGGCGACCACACCGTGCTCTATGCCGGACCCGGAGAACGCATCGAGATCACGCACCGCGCCCACAATCGAGACCCGTTCGCGCACGGTGCCCTGCGCGCCGCAGAATGGGTCGTCAATCAGCCCCCAGGCCTGTACGGCATGGCCGACGTGCTTGGATTATCCCGTTAATGCATTCATCTTAGTTTATTCTTGAATAAGGAGGGTTGTGTCATGGATATGTTCGGGAAGATTCCACTTATTGAAATTCCGGTCCACGTAACCCCGGACCAAAAAAAGTGGTTGGAGAAAATGGTGGAAGAAGGCCGGATCGCGGTCCCACCCGGCGGGACGCTGGAAAAGGGGTCCGTGATTTCGATGTTCCTACGGCTGTTGATTCACAACGCCATGGAAGAGCAGCAACGGCAAGCCGCGATCGAAGCCGCAGAGGAAGACGATGACGACGACGATGATGACGAATAAACCCGGCGTGAGCGTTTCCTGTCCGTAGACAAGTTGAAACGCCTGTGCAAAGATACCACACAAGAATCCTCGCTCTCCATTAGGACGAGATCCGCTGGCACGGCGTCACACTCTTGCGCGCGAAAATGAGCGCCGACTACCTGATCGACGACCTACAGAAGAAGCGGGCAACAACGGGAGTTTCTCGTTGCGCAACCATTTTCATCGCCCAGTATTCTTCCTCGCAGTCAGTGTTCAAGACAGCTGGACAATTCGTCCATTCAAGTATGTTCCTAAAAAAATGCTATCAGAGAATTTGATCAATGCTTAAAGAACTTAAACTTTCCAACTTCCGTTTGTTTAGTGACGAAGTGACCATACGCTTTCGACCTATTACGGTGATTATTGGACGGAATAGCGCAGGTAAATCATCGGTTATCAAATTTCTGTTGATGCTTCAGCAGACGCTGGCATCGAATATCGACTTTCTGCTTCCGCAAGGCCCCAGGGTTCGGCTGGAACCATTTGAAAAATTGAAGACCTGTGGCGGCGAAAATCAACCAATGGAATTTTCTTTGATTTGTGAGGCAAAAGGAAGCTCTAATACAGGCATAATTCCACTGGTACTTGGTGCCCTTCAGGACAAAGACGATCGAGCAAAATGGCAGGAGGCAGACTATACTAGAGAGTGTGGGGCAAAGATTCGCGTTTCGTCCCTTGAGCCTCCTGTTGGGAGACATTGTTTTTACCTTAGAGTATTCCATGATGGAGACTGGATCACTGTTTCGGATAAGGACGTTTGGGAAAAGGGAGCGCTCATTGATTCGGAGTCCAGGCTGCTACGTTTACAGAGTGCAAACGATAATACCAAAGTGCGAGATGTTGTTGTTGATTGCAACATTGGATTGACGGAGATGAAGGCAGATTTGGAGAACCTGCGGCACTTGCAGGCCAATCGTGATGAGTTGCCCAGATTGTTTGAGGCAAAAACGCCCCCAACAGAAGGCGTCGGGCAGCGAGGCGAGCATACGCTGGCGCATATAGCGGCATTGTTTTCTACTCCACAAGACGACAACCAATGGAACCTCTTTGCCAAGCATGCCAAAAATGTTTTGGACATCGAAGATTTTGATTTCATCGACCTAGCAGATAACAATAAGTTATGCCAAGCAAAAAACAGGAAAACAGGAAAAACTGTCAATATTGCCAGTTTCGGCTTTGGCGTCAGTCAATGCCTGCCGATTTTGATGCAAGGCATGTTGATGCGCCCCAATCGCCACTTGATTGTGGAGCAACCGGAGGAGCAACTACATCCAACTGCGCAAATTGAATTAGGCGGCTACTTTGCGGACTTGTGGTTGAAGCGCGAGGTTCCTTCGATTGTCGAAACTCACAGCGATGGAGAGTTGTTACGTCTGCGTCGCCTGGTAGCAAAGGGCGATTTAAACAGTAAAGACGTGACCGTAGCCTACTTTCATGACGAGGACGGTATGCCCAAAATCAGCAATCTGGATATAAATGCGGACGATGGCTCAATTGAAGGCTTGCCGATGGAATTTTTCGGAGAAAACGTTATCGAGGGATTGAATATGGGAGCCAAGAAGTGAATCTATTTGATACACAAAGATCTGCGATAGACACAAACATTTTTGAACATTTATTAAACCCTCAAGAGAATGTTTGTGGTCACATAGATATACTTTTGCAAAAGATGAGGGACATTGGAGTTATTCTTATTCTCGATGACAAACACAGAATCCTGAACGAATATAACAATCGTACAGTCCCACTATTCAAGAACCAAGCAACTGACTCGACGAAGCGTTTCTTGATTCAGTATTGGACTCAGGCTTGCAAAAAGTGTCAAGTGCCCGTCGAACATTCCAGCGAACTGATGAAGAAAATCAAGAAAGCTCTTCCACAGGGAGAAGGAACTGACGCTGTGTTTGTCTTTGTAGTTTTCAGATGTGGAGGAACTTTGTTGACCAACGATCGCGATGACATCATTGACGAGGGCAGCAAACCGGATGCTCGGCGAGATAAGTTGCTCAAGATAAGGGGAAGAGACATAAAATCAGAAATTTTGACATCGAAAGAGGCTTTCGATGTGTTCCCACAGAAATAACTCTGACTTTTGTGAGGTACATTCATGGCCACCTTGACAATCCAATACAACGACAAAACAGCGAGCATTGAACGCGGCTTTCAAGACGTCACCGCGTTATATAACCAGTTGAATCTGGATAGTGCCGCAAAACGACTCTACCTGGACATTGACGGCGAGGTGGATATCCCGCTTTTGCCCGGTGACTATATGATTTTTCGCGGCAATGAGAAAATCATTGTTGGCGATGTAAGTCCTGGAATCGGCGATAACCCCACGCTACGCAATCCATTGCGGATCAAATTCAACAATACGGAAATCACCTTTGAAAAACCACGCATAGCAGCTCAAGCATTGGCTGAATGCGATAAAGAATTTGAGGCGGTGTTGCTCTTTGCCGACATAGATAACCAACCCGATGAGCGTTTGGATGCCCGATTGTGGCTGGTGTTACAAGCCAGCGACTCTTTTATTACGGTGCCGGATTCTTCAGGAGACGGGATTGTCGATCTGAGCGAGTGCGCAAAACATGGTCGGCGGCCACCCAAATTACGGGAGGGTTACCGGATTGCCATCGACGGAGGCAAATACTTTGTGCGCGCAGCCTCACTTACAGGCGCGGAGATTATGGCGCTGGTGGACAAGTCGGCCGTCGACTGGGCACTCAACCAAAAACTGCACGGCGGTAAAAGGGTGCCGATTGAGCCGGATGAGACAGTTGACTTGACGCAGCCTGGCATTGAACGTTTTGAAACCGTGCGTAAAACCGCTCAACAGGGAAGGCAATGACGAGCGGCATTCTGCGCCCGGAAGATATCGAGTATTTAAACGCTAACTTCGCTTGCAGGTGGGAAGAACCGTCTGCAGGCGAAATGCGAGTCGTTGTCAAGGACTACGAGTTGCCAGACGGTTATAACGTGCCAACAGCGGATTTGATGGTGATGATACCCTCAGACTATCCAGCGGGTTTGTTGGACATGTTCTATTTCGGAACGGAACTGGTGCGACAGGATGGTAGAGCTATCCAGGGGCTTTCGCCGGAAACTCACTTCGGCAGACAGTGGCAACGCTGGTCTCGGCACTATGCCTGGCAGCCAGGCATCGACTCTCTGGTTAGCCACATTGAATACGTCAAAAACGAACTGATCCACGCCGCCAAATAGGTTTCCTCGTGCGCCCGACGCAATTCTCAATCACCTCTTCAATGCACGCGGCATTGAAAAAGCATTTGTGCCGCAAGGACGAACTGGAATACGCAGCCATATTGCTTTGCCATTCAGGAGAAGGTAAGGCGACCACGAGGCTGATGGCCAAGGAATTTATTGCCATACCGGGCGAGGAGTGCGAGGATCAAACAGAGCAAACTCTCTCTTGGCCGTTCGCGAGCTACATGACACCGAAAAGAATCGAAACCATCGAGAGGGAGGGGCTGTCCGTGGTTACAATTCACAGCCACCCGAAAAGCTATGATTTGTTCTCCAAAACGGACGATAAAAACGACGGCGAACTGTTTCCGTCGGTGCACAGTTGGTTTGACGACGCACGCCCGCATGGCTCGGCTATCATGATGCCGGATGGTCGAATGTTCTGCCGCACGGTGGATGCAAACGGCATATGCGCGTCGATGCAATCGGTGTGTATCGTCGGCGCTGACATCCGCATCGAGAAACAGGGAGAATGTAGCGATGATTCGTCAGAATACAGTTTACGTGTTCGCCAAACCTTCGGCAAAGGCACTTTTGATGTGTTGCGGCGGCTGAAAGTCGGCGTGGTCGGTTGCTCGGGTACTGGCAGCATCATAGTCGAATTACTGGCGCGCAACTGCATCGGCGAATTAGTGCTGGTTGACCCAGACCGCGTAGAGGCAAAAAATCTCAACCGCATGCTCAACTCCACAGCAATAGACGCAGAACAACGCTATCCCAAGGCCGAAATGCTTAAGCAGGCGATCAAGGAAATGGGAATGGGTACGCGGATCGAAAGTTATGTGGCCGATACCCGAAATGCGGAAACCGTCAATGCGCTGATTGATTGTGATGTGTTGTTCGGTTGCGTCGATTCTGCTACCGGACGGTATCACCTAGAATGTATCGCAACTGCCTTTTACATTCCATACTTCGATATCGGCGTGCACCTTGAAGCCGACCGTTGTGGAGGCATCTCGCATGCCGACGTCGCGGCGCACTACATCTACCCCGATGTCGCAGGATTAATGGCGCGCGAGGTTTACAGTAGTCAACAACTTACTGCCGAAGGCTGGAAACACGACAATCCTGCGCATTATGAAGAGCAGCGCAAAGCAGGGTACCTGATTGCCGTGGACGAAGACCAACCTGCGGTGATTTCCATCAATATGCTGGCGGCGTGCCTTTCATTTAACGACTTCCTGGCGCGATTGCACGCGTTTCGCTTGGACAATAACGCGGATTTTGCCGAGCAACGATTTCAGTTGGCTCACGGATACTATCAAACCAAAGCGGCACCGAGCCGAGCTAATGACCCGATGTTTCAAAGATATGTCGGTATGGGGGACCGCAGTTTCCTTGTGCAGAAGTTAAAGCAATGACGAAACTCAAACCATTGTTGTGGTTGGTTAATCGTTTTTGGCAAAACAAGCCGCAATATCGCACTCAGTGGGTTGGCGATTTGCCGGACACTCCGCAAAAAAACACCGTCTACATCATTGGTGGCCGCGAATATCCCTATTACGCCGCCGTCACCTGTCCACGCGAACATTGCAAACAGATCATTCACCTAGAGATTTCCGGGCAATTCCGCAAACGCTGGCGATTAACCGAACACGAAGATGGTTCGCTGACTCTGTCTCCGTCAGTGTATGTGAACAAGCTTCCCTGTCGATGCCATTATTGGTTGCGGCAAGGACGAGTCGTCTGGTGTGTTATTCCAAGCTTACGTGTTCCTGTTGAAAACCGAATACCTACTGACACATGTAAATAGACAAAAAAGTGTAATCACCAGCATACACCACTCTCCCACGCTTCTTAAGGAACCTCTGATTAAGTCCTGATAAGATAGGCGCATCAACCATCGTCAAGCAACAAAGGAGCGCCGATGGGAAAAATGTAAAGATCATCAGTTTTGGGAACAAAAAAGTTCCACGAGTGCCCAGTAGCCGAGTATGAATTATGGCAAAGCAAAAAAGAATCGCCAAGAGGGACATCGAGACTTACGCGCATACCGGCAAGGAGCGCGTAAATAACCCTCCGGTCGGCTTGGTGACGCCGGATACGGACCGGGACGCGGGCAAGAAAACCTACGCTTACGACCCACACCTTGACCCGCAACTGCAATGGGCCGGCAAGGCGGAGCATACGTCCTTCGAGGTGCCGACCATCTCGCTCCACGTTCACGAACAAATCGACCCACGCACGATCGTCGAAGCCGTACGAAAGCGAAACGGCGCGGAACCGCAGATGTCGCTGTTCGCCGCGCCTGAAGAAAACCCGCCGATACGCCAAGCCATCGAGTTCTACAAACACCGGCACAACTGGACCAATCGCCTGATCGCGGGCGACAGCCTGCTGGTCATGAACAGCCTATTGGAGAAGGAGGGGCTCGGCGGCCAAGTGCAGATGGTTTACATCGACCCGCCCTACGGAATTTCATACAAGTCCAATTTCCAGCCTTTTTCTGGCAATCGGTCAGTTAAAGACGGCAAGGATGAAGATTTAACATCTGAGCCAGAAATGCTGCGAGCATTTAGAGACACATGGCAACTGGGTATCCATTCATATCTAACTTATCTTCGTGATCGCTTTCTGCTTGCGCGTGACCTTCTTTCTCAAACAGGGTCAATATTTATTCAAATTTCTGACGAAAATATGCATCTCGTAAGAAATCTCTTAGACGAAGTATTTGGCACCAACAATTTTATATCTCAGATATATTTCAGAAAGAAAACCATGCCATTAGGAGCTTCTTTCATTGAGCACATGGGTGACTATCTTCTTTGGTTTGCAAAAGACAAGGAATCTGCCAAGCAAACGTATAGGCAACTCTATAAAGAAGCAGATGTGCAGGGTGATTTTCACTGGAAATGGTACGAATTGCCAGATGGTTCCCGTCATCGTATGTCTGATGAGGAACTTAACGATCACTCTAGGTTGCCGAAAAATGCCAGAGTTTTTAGGCTCGTATCTATGTGGCCTCCGACATTCGATTCGAAAGGTGTATTCTCGGTAGATTTTCGTAAAAAGAAATGGCTGCCCCCTGAAGGAGCTTGCTATCCAACGAATCCTGAAGGCATCAATCGTCTGATCAAAGCAAACAGGCTAGAGTCAGAAGGTGATTATCTTCGATACGTCCTTTACCTAGATGAATCTCTTCCAAAGCTAACCGCAGCATGGACTGACACAATAGGGGCTCGAAACCAACAGTATGTCATTGAGACCAACCCTGAAGTAGTTAGTCGCTGTGTCTTGATGGCAACCGATCCTGGCCAACTTGTTCTCGACATCACATGCGGAGGAGGAACAACAGCATTTGTCGCGGAGCAATGGGGGCGCCGTTGGATCACCTGTGATACCTCTAGAGTAGCGATTTCATTGGCCAAGAAACGGCTAATGACGACTATGTTTCCCTTCTATAAATTGGCCCATCAAGATGAAGGAATATCAAGTGGCTTCAAGCTCCGAGAGGTCGACAAAGCTAGCTTATCGACAGTTGCCAATAACGAGCCTCCTGAGCGGATATCACTCTACGACAGACCATTGATTGATTCCGGAAAAGTCCGTGTTACCGGACCGTTCACGGTCGAAGCAGTACCCGCACCAGCGGTGCAGCCTCTGGATGAAATCGTGGATGAACAACCTGCGGATAATTCCGTGGCTCGAAAAGGGCAGACGCTACGGCAGGCTGATTGGCGTGACGAGTTGTTCAAAACTGGCATACGCGGCAAGGCAGGCCAACACATTTCGTTCGCGAGGCTGGAGCCGATGCCCGGCACGAGGTGGCTGCACGCCGAGGGCGAGACTCGGCCTGATAGCGCCGGTGCGGATCGCATCCGGGATGGAGGAACAGCCGAGAATCCCGAGCGCGTGGTGGTATCGTTCGGACCTGATCACGCACCGATGGAACAGCGGCAGATAGCCCTCGCCATTGAGGAAGCCCAGACCCTCGTTCCCAAGCCCACGATCATTATCTTCGCAGCCTTCCAGTTCGACCCCGAGGCATCCAAAGACATCGACGAAACCAATTGGCCCGGCGTCACACTGTTGAAGGCACAGATGAATGCCGACCTGCTGACCGACGACCTCAAAAAGAAGCGTGCCAGCAACGAGAGCTTCTGGCTGATCGGCCAGCCGGACGTGGAACTTGAACAGGTTTCGGACGGGGAAGATAAAGGCAAGTTCCGCGTCTCTGTCCGGGGTTTCGATTACTACAACACCAAGACCGGCAACGTGGAATCTGGCGGTAAGGACAGGATTGCCATGTGGATGCTGGATCCCGACTATGACGGGCGCAGCCTGTTCCCCCGCCAAGTATTCTTTCCCATGGCCGGCGACGAAGACGGCTGGGCAAAACTTGCCAAGAACCTCAAAGCCGAAATCGACACGGACCTGATCGAAGCGTATCGCGGCACAATCTCCCTACCTTTCAAAGCAGGTGAGAACAAACGCATCGCCGTCAAAATCATCGACGACCGCGGCATCGAGAGTTTGAAGATCATCGAGGTGGAGTGATGGCCCGCCTGACCAAAGCCGAGGCAATAGAACGTCTGAAGAAGGCATTGGATGCAATATCCAACTTGAGGAACCTGCAGAGCGGCTCTCTGGAGTTTATGGAATGGAGAGAAAGCACACGGGTCTCCATCAGCCATACGTTCGGGGACCAATCGAACCGTACTAGAGAATTCGAAAAAATCTATTTCTCTACGCCTAGTCCATTCTACCGGACAGCTTATGAGCACGGCTTGAATTCTGCCACAGCATTGCTCAAATCCATGATTGAAGAGATCGAGAAGTTTTGGGACGATAGAGGTCAGGCGCAGATCTCTTCCAGCGCCCAAGCGAACGACCGACCAAGTTCGAATAAAGTCTTTGTCATTCACGGCAGAGACGAGGGTGCTAAGCAGACTGTAGCGAGATTCCTTGAAAGACTGGGTCTTGAGCTGGTGATATTGCACGAGCAGGCGAATCAAGGCCGCACAATCATCGAGAAGTTCGAATATCATGCGGATGCGCAGTTTGCCGTAGCTTTGCTGACACCCGACGATGCCGGTTCGCTCCAGGGCGACAAGAACAACCTCAGCGCGCGGGCACGACAGAACGTGATTTTCGAATTGGGGTTTTTCATCGGACGGCTTGGCCGAGAGGGCGTCTGCGCACTGACCAAAGGAGACGTGGAGATCCCATCTGATTATGCTGGGGTTGTGTACATTCCATTGGATGACTTTGATGGTTGGAAGCAAAAGCTTTTTCAAGAGCTAAAGACCGCTGGATTCCAACTCGACGCGAACCGGGCATTTCAAGCATGAACGCGCATATCCACATTCCGCGAGACGAGCTGAGCGTGACACTTGGTCACCGGGCCGACATGGTCGAACGCGCAACGGTCAAAGTGTGCTGGAACTACACACGACGATCGGGGGATCGAAAGTTTGAAGATTGTGGAATTGGAATGATGAAGTCTCGCCTATGCATTCAGACGAATGATCTTTTTCAGTCCGCTCGTGACGGAGATCAGCATGGTTGACATCAATCTGAACGTTCCAGCGCTTGAAAAGTTGCTCGACTACTGCACAAGCGGAGTCGGCGCTATTGGTGGACCGATGCTGGCCCGATGGAAAGCGCGGACAGAGGCGGATGTCTTACGCATCAAGGCGCAGGGACAAGCGGACACCATCCGCCTGATTACAGATGCGCAAGCGGAGGCTCGCCAAAGTTTCGAAATTGTCTCGTCATCAATTCAGGGAGAAATTGACGTTCGTAACGAAATCCAAGCGAGGCTCTCCTTCCAGGAAGAAAAGAGACAGGGCAACATCGAGGCCGTGGTCGGAATGGCGGCGGAAGAAGTCGGAGCAAAGGATGTGCAAAACCATGAAATAGATCATGATTGGACAGCCCGATTCTTCGCTGACGTACAGGATGTATCATCGAAGAACATGCAACAAATTTGGGCGAAAATACTGGCGGGAGAAGTAGAAACGCCGGGCAGAACATCCATGCAAACAATGTCGATATTGAAGAACATGTCGCAACGAGATGCCGAATTATTTGAAAGAACTGCAAATTTCGTTATTGATAACTTCGTATTGAAGGATAACAGGACAGAAAGTATTTCAGAATTCCCAAATTATGAGGGATTTTTGAGACTGGCCCATCATAATTTAGTTCATTTGGGGACGGGGCTTCAAACAATCTTTGAAGGGTCACCTGAATATCATTTTGACAATGGTGATATAGTATATCGCATACATAAAGGTGGCACGGAAATATATAACTTCAAAATTCCCTGTCATGTTTTGACGCCTTCTGGAAAGGAGCTTTATACGTTCATCAATTGTAGAAAGAATGAAGATTACCTGGGCGTCTTGGCAGAATTTCTGAATAAGAGAGGCGGTGGAAGATTGGCCTACGCTCAGAGACTGGATCGAACTGGACCTGACTGCCGAGTAGGGCCATGGATAGACGTCGAACTGCGTATTCCATCGAGGCAGTAATAAGACCATGAACCCAAACGTTTCATTTTCACAGGACTGCTTGGCCGAATTTTGTCACACGAACGGTATAAAAAGGCTCGCCATCTTTGGTTCAGCCTTGCGGGATGACTTTGGGCCGGAGAGCGACATCGACGTGTTGGTCGAGTTCGCGCCGGGCCGTGCTCCTGGGCTCTTGGGCATGGCCGGCATGGAGATTGATCTGTCGGCCCTGTTCGGCGGCCGCAAAGTGGACCTGCGAACCCCAGAGGACTTGAGTCACTATTTCCGGCAAGAAGTCCTCGATATGGCGGAAATTCAGTATGCGCAAGGATGACGAAATCCGTTTACGACACATGTTGGACGCCGCGCGCGAAGCAGCATCCTTCACGCTGGGACGGATGCGCGGCGACCTAGACAACGATCGCCAACTGGTTCTCGCGCTGGTGAAGGATATCGAGATCGTCGGCGAAGCTGGGACCCGAATAACCGAAGCCACTCGCGAACAGTTGCCAGCCATTCCGTGGGAAGAAATAACCGGCATGCGTAATCGTCTCGTGCATGCGTATTTCAGCATAAATCTTGATATTGTGTGGCAAACGGTGCAAGAAGATTTACCAAAGTTGATCGCCCTGCTGGAACCGCTTGTGCCGCCCGAGGAAGGATAGTGACACGGGCAACCATCGACCGGCTGATTATCAACTCACCTTACGAGGAGCCAGCGAAGTACTGGAGCTATGACCGTGAGGGACGCACGTTCTCTCTCGTAGAAGGCCGGCGGCCGGCCGGATACGTCATTGCCTCTGAGGGCTCCCGATCGTTCGATGACCCTGGCCATTTCGTTGAAATTCCCCTTGTCAATCTGATCCGGCCGCGTGTGCGGAAGTGGCGCGAAGCCGGGTATCCGGGCGTCACGGGCATTACGAAGCGACTGCTGGAACACTGGACGAATCCTGAAGAGTTCGATAACCGGCGGTTATTCTTTTGTCAGCTTGAAGCTGCCGAGACGCTGATCTGGCTTGCGGAGGCATCCGCCGCCGATAAGGTCGGCGTGGAGCCTCAGTCTGACGGCGGGCCGTTCCAGCGTTTGTGCGCAAAGATGGCGACCGGTTCGGGCAAGACCGTCGTCATGGCCATGGTCGTCGCCTGGCATATCCTCAACAAAGTCACCTATCCCCAGGATGCACGATTTGCCAGGAACGTTTTGATCATCGCCCCCGGCCTGACGGTTAAGAGTCGTCTTGCAGTGCTTGAACCGTCCAACTCGGAGAACTATTATGGAGCCTTTAGCATCGTGCCGTCTTCCCTGCTCGACAAACTGCGCCAAGGCAAGGTCGTGGTCCGCAACTGGCACGCGCTCAACTGGGAAACCGAGGAGAAAATCGCTGGAAAACGTAGCGTTGATAAGCGCGGAGCCAAGAGCGATGAAGCCTATGTCCGCGAAGTTCTGGGAGACTTGGCGAGTGCCCGGAACATCCTGGTCATTAACGACGAAGCGCATCACGCTTGGCGGGTTCCCGCCGAATCCAAAGTCAAGGGCGTTGCCAAGGAGGACATCGAGGAAGCGACCAAGTGGGTGGGCGGCCTCGACCGGATCAACAAGGCACGCGGTATTCTCACCTGCTACGACTTCTCCGCCACGCCCTTTGCGCCATCAGGTAAACGGAGTTCCGAGGAGGCGTTGTTCAACTGGATCGTGAGTGACTTCGGCTTGAATGACGCCATCGAGTCCGGATTGGTCAAGACCCCGCGCGTCGTGATTCGCGACGACGCGGTGCCTGATGCCAGGACCTACAAATCCCGCCTCTATCACATCTACAACGACCCGGAGGTTAAGGACGACTTGAACCGGCGGGCCAGACCCGAGGAGCCTCTGCCGGACTTGATCATGAACGGGTATTATCTGCTTGGCTACGACTGGCGCGAAACCGCTAAGGATTGGGACAGTGCCGGATGCAAGACGCCGCCGGTCATGATTACGGTCGCCAACCGCACTGAGACGGCTGCTCGTATCAAGTATGCATTGGATCACCACAAGGTCCACATCGACGAGTTGTGCGATCCGGAACGCACCTTGCACATCGACTCCAAGGTACTGGGGCAAGCTGAGGCCGCCGAGGAACCGATTGCAGAGGTCGCCGACGACGAAAGCGAGGAAGCCGCCGCCGACGGCAAAAAACCGAATTTGACCAAGAAACAGCAAGCCGAGCGACTGCGCTTGCAAGTGGACACCGTCGGCCAGGCTGGGAAGCCCGGCGAGCAGATACAGAAGGTAATTTCCGTGGGGATGTTGTCCGAGGGTTGGGACGCAAAGACCGTGACCAATATCATGGGTTTGCGAGCCTTTACCAGTCAGTTACTCTGCGAGCAGGTCGTGGGACGCGGCCTTCGCCGGACTGCCTACGAAGCCGACCCGGACACCGGCTTGTTCAAACCGGAGTACGTCAACATTTTCGGCGTGCCGTTCACTTTCCTTCCGCATGAGTCGGCGGAAGGCGTCATCCCGGAACCACCGAAGCCGAAGACGGCTATTGAGTCGGTAACGGACAAAGCAGCTTTTGAAATTTCGTGGCCGAACGTGATCCGCATAGACCACATCTACCACCCACGCCTTTCCCTGGATTTGCAAAAGGTGACGCCCCTGGAACTCGACGCCAGCCGGACGCCGAAACTTGCAGAACTCGCCCCGATTGTCGAAGGCAAACCGGATGTCACAAAAATTGAGGCTATTCATCTGGAGAAACTGGCGAAGGAATTCAGAACTCAACGGATCATCTTCGAAACCGCTCGTGACGTTTACGACCAAATGCAGGTGAACTGGCAGGGTGGCAAGGCGTTCCTGCTGGCCCAGTTGGTGCGCCTAGTCGAACAGTTCATCCGTTCGGATAGCATCAGCATCACTCCCACACTATTCGTTCATGATGATCTCAAACGCCGCCTCGTCTTGACGCTCAACATGACCAAGGTGGTGCAGCACATCTGGGAGGCGATCCGCTTCGAGAACACCGAGAAGCTGGAGCCGGTGTTTGATCGCGACCATCCCATCCGCTCAACCAGCGACATGGGGACGTGGTACACCGGCAAGGCCTGCGAGCACACCGCGAAAAGTCATATCAATTTCTGCGTCTATGATAGCACGTGGGAGGCATCCGAAGCCTTCGAGCTTGATCACAACCCCGGGGTAGCGGCCTGGGTGAAAAACGATCATCTCGGCTTCGAGGTGCTCTACATCTATCGTGGGGTGGTGCGAAAATACCGGCCAGACTTTCTGGTCCGGCTCACGTCCGGTGACATGTTGATTTTGGAAGTAAAAGGCCGCGACAGCGATCAAGACCAAATCAAACGCCGATTCCTCGACGAATGGGTCAACGCCGTCAACACGCATGGCGGCTTCGGTCGCTGGACTTGGGCCGTCTCCACGATACCCGGTGACATCCCGGACATCCTGGCGCGACATTCACGCGCCACCGCCGAGTAGCATCCGAACGACTGTGGCGTTTCGGATGCTGGCGGCCCGACAATGTGCCGTAGCGTCGGACGCTCTGTGAGGTTCAACGTCGGCATCAGGCCTCCTCACTTGCCTGCCTTAATCTTTCAATCGGTCATGTATGATTCTTTCAATTAATCATCATATAAAATTTCAATTGGTCATGCATTTACATTACAATTAGTCATGCTATAATCTTTCAATTTGCTATGCTCTAAAGTTACAATTGGTCATAGATGAAAAAAACCGTTTATACCCGTCATATTGGGCCGAACCTGAAGGAAGCGATGGAGGATTCTCCGGTTGTGCTGATTCAAGGACCCCGTCAGTGCGGGAAGACGACGCTTGCTCAGATGGTGGGCAATCCCGCGGGATACGCTTACAGAAGTTTTGACGATGAGGATATACGCAGTTTTGCCGAAACCGACCCCATCGGTTTCGTGAACGATTTGCCGGAGCGGGTCATCCTGGATGAGGTCCAGAAGGTTCCCCGCCTGTTTTCCTCAATTAAATTGTCGGTTGATCGCAACCGCACTCCCGGACGTTTTATCCTGACCGGCTCGGTGAACGTCCTGCAAGTGCGGGAGATAACGGATTCCCTTGCGGGCCGTATGCAAATTATCAGATTGCATCCTTTGTCACAAAGTGAGCTTTCACAAACCCCTCCCAAGTTTCTTGACTCTCTGTTTTCCTCTGGTTTCAAGCATCGGCATAATAAAACTCCGGAGGAGAAAATTGTCCATCGCATTGTGGCAGGCGGCTACCCCGCCGCGTTGCGACTTTCCAGTGAACGGCGGCGGGTTGGCTGGTATAAGAGTTACATCGAAGCCCTTGTTCAAGGGGACGTGCCGGATATTTCCAATATCAGGTCGCCTGAAATCCTGTCGGACTTGCTGGCTTTGGCCGCGGCGCAGACCGCTCAACTTCTGAGCGTAAACGGGCTGTCGTCATCGTTTCAACTGAGCAGACCGACGGTTCATGATTATCTGTCACTACTTAAAAAGATGTTTCTGGTGGAGACACTGCCGGCGTGGCACAACAACCGTGTAAAGCGGCTGATAAAAACCCCGAAACTCCATCTCAGTGACACCGGAATTGCCTGCGCTTTAATGGACTTGGACCAACGGGCGCTTGTGAGCGACCGTTCCCTTTTGGGCCACGTTCTTGAAACGTTCGTCTTGCAGGAACTGCAACGGCAGGCAAGCGGACATAAAGAGTCACACAAGTTTTTTCATTATCGGGAGAAAATGGACAAGGAAACGGAAGTGGATATTGTGATACAGAGAGGGGCATTTAATCTGGCGGGCGTGGAAGTCAAGGCATCCGCCACTTTAAACAAATCCGATTTTCATGGTTTGCGGAGGCTGAAAGCCGTAGCGGGGAAACATTTCGCCTGCGGCGTGCTGGTTTACAACGGCGAAACAAGCGGAAAAATTGACGACAAACTGTATGCCGTGCCGTTGCGCTCGCTTTGGGAAGCAAACTGAAATGTTCGACGCAACTGGCGGGGCATGTGTCACGGGCCGTGTTGCTCTCACCCTTCACTGGTGATTACAACCGCTTGAACGCCTCGTGAACGGCCTTTATGGTCTGTTCGATGTCTGCTGCGGTGTGGGCGGTGGAGACGAAGGCGGCTTCGAATTGGGAGGGGGCGAAGTAGGACCCGCGTTTCAGCATGTGGTGGAAGAACTTGGCGTATCGGGCCGTATCGGATTTCTTGGCTGATTGGTAATCCACTACCGGGCCTTCCGTAAAGAATCCGCCCAGCAGCGAACCGACCCGCGTTTGGTAAAACGGGACGTTGGCTCGTTTGGCGGCTTTCGCCAGGCCTTGCGCCAACTGGTTGCCTCGCCGTTCCAATTTTTCGTACACCCCGGAGGCCTTGAGTCGTTTCAACGTTTCGATTCCCGCAGTCACAGCCAAGGGGTTCCCTGAGAGCGTCCCGGCCTGGTACACGGGGCCTGCCGGGGCCACCATTTCCATGATCGCATGTGACCCGCCGTAGGCACCAACGGGCAGTCCGCCGCCGATGATTTTTCCCAGGCAGGTGAGATCGGGGGCGATGCCGTACAGGGTCTGCACGCCTCCATAGGCTACGCGAAACCCGGAAATCACTTCGTCGAAGATCAGGAGGATGCCGTGTTTTTTGGTGAGGGTGCGCAGTTGCCGGAGAAAGTCCCGGTGAGGCAACACCACGCCCATGTTGCCCGCGATCGGCTCGACGATGATACAGGCCAGGTCCCGCCAATGTTTTTGTACCAGGCTTTTGACCGACTCGATGTCATTATAGGGCGCGGTGAGCGTCTGACGCGCCGCAGCCTTGGGCACGCCAGGGCTGTCGGGCAGACCCAGCGTCGCGGCCCCGGACCCCGCCTTGACCAGCAGATGATCGGCGTGGCCGTGGTAACACCCTTCGAATTTGAGGATGGCGTCCCGTTTGGTGAAGCCCCGCGCCACCCGGATGGCGCTCATCACGGCTTCCGTGCCGGAACTCACGAGTCGAACCTTGTCGACGGACGGGAACGCCTCGCAAATCATCCGGGCCAACTCCAATTCCTGTTGGGTCGGCGCGCCGTAGCTGGTCCCCGCCCTAGCAGCCCGCTGAATAGCCCGCACCACCGACGGATGCGCATGCCCCAGGATCATGGGTCCCCACGAGGCCACGTAATCCAGATACGTGTTGCCGTCCACGTCGGTCACCGTGGCTCCCTGCGCGCGTTGGATGAACAACGGATGGCCGCCGACCGACCGAAACGCGCGGACCGGGCTGTTCACCCCGCCTGGGATATATTTTTGTGCATGGGCAAATAATCTTTTCGACGTGGCACTCTTCATTGTCGGTTACCTCTCCCGGAATCGCTTAATCAAACTTCCACTCCTGGATTCCCGATGAAAGATGTCGGGAATGACAGATAACACCGCTACTCGGGATCGCTGAAACGCTGTCCTTCCTCACCGGACCAGCGCACGATGCCGATCTCTTCCGATTCCCACAATTTTTGTTGTTCTTCTGCAGCCAAGTCGGCTTCTTTCATTTTGTCTTCCGCGGACTTTGAGTCCTGTTCATGGGCGGAAACCCAATCCGGCGGTTTTTCTCCTTTGGGAATATCTTTGCGGAGCACGTTGACTGGCATGTGATTCCTCCTTGTTAGCCACACAATGGCCCCGGCACCATTGTGAGCGAGCCTTACCGATGCGGCCAAGACAGCCAAGACATAGGCCTAGCTGCGAAGGCCACGCTTTGTCAAGGGATGCTGCACCCGATAGGCATAAAGCGCCATGCCTGCGGCGACGACGGCATTGAGGGATTCGACCGAGTCGGTCATGGGGACGGCAACCCGTGTGCTGGATGGGAGAGACGGCAGGCCGGGTCCTTCTTCGCCGACCAACAGGCGAATGTTTTTCGGCCATTGAAACTCAGGCAAACTTTCACCTTGCGCATCGAGGGTCACCCATGTGGCCGGTTCAGGCAGATCCTCGATCGAAGGACCCTGTGCCAGGGACACTTTGAACGTTGTTCCGCTGGCCGCCCGGATGGCTTTGGGATGATAAGGGTGGGCCGATTCCTTGAACAGGATAACCCGCTTGACGCCCAAGGCCGCCGCCGTCCGGATCAAGGCTCCCACGTTCGCCGGATCTCCCAAGGGGCACAGGATTTCGAGGCCCTGAGGTCGAGCCTCAAGGTCTGCGGAGGGAAAGGGAGGGACCTGGCAGATAAGTATCGGAGCCCCGGTGCCGAAGAGATCGATTTTCTTGAAGAGCGGTGCCGACAGGGCATAGGCTTTAACATGGGCTGGAATCGAGAAAGGCACGGGTGTCCCGGCACGGAGGATGAGTTCGAGGCATTGCGCAGGGTGCTGCACCAGGGTTTCCCGAACGACCGTTCTCCCTGCGACGAGGCATTGCCGGAACCGTTCAATCCCGCGGGCATCCTGCAACGCCGCCCATCGCTTCACATGGGCATTCTGCGGGCTACTGATGGATCGGATCCTGGAAGACGACGTCATTGCGGGAAGTTCATGTGTGACTGCCGGGGCCCGGACACAACATCGTTGATCCTGCCTTCAAAATGAAGTGAAGGATTTCCCTTTCCCGTGGAGGCGCAGGTCATGCGTCTGGATCATGACTTCCCAATCCTCGGGGTCCCGGTCGGTGACGTGCCCGAGCCGGTAAGTCTTTTTCCCAAACCTGCCAACTAGCTCAAGCGTCTGGTCGGCTTGGTTTTCCGGGACCACCAGACAGAAGCCAATGCCCATGTTGAACACCTCGAACATTTCCGAATCGGCGATTCCGCCAAGTTTCTGAATGATGGAGAAGACCGGAGGCGGCGTGGGAAACATATCGATCACGAACGTGACCCGGGAGGGGACCCGGCTCAGGTTCAGGAACCCGTCGCCGGTGATGTGTACCAGGGCCTTGACGTCGATGTCCTGTTTCGGGTCGAGGAGAGGCAGGACTTCCTGAGTGTAGATATACGTCGGTTGGAGTAACTCTTCACCCAGCGACTGGCCGAGTTCGGGAAACATTTTCTTATACAAGGATTCGTCCTGTCCGATCGCTTTTCGTGCCAAGGTGAGACCGTTGCTGTGCACCCCGTTGCTTTCAATGCCGATGATCACGTCGCCTGCGCAAACACGTTCTCCCACGATGATCCTGTCCAAATCCACGATCCCGATGGCCGACCCCGCCAGATCGAATCCTTCACCGTCTTTGCCGGCTTCGCTCTTGATGACGTCCTTGACTTGTGCGATTTCTCCGCCCGGGATGGAGATGCCGGCGCGCAGCCCCCCCTCGGTCAACCCCTTTGCCAGTTCTGCCAGGCAGCCCGGATCAAGGGTCTGCACTGCAATATAGTCCACCATGGCCAGCGGGGTCGCCCCCACGCAGAGCAGATCATTGACGTTCATGGCGATGCAATCGATACCGATGGTGTCGTATTTTCCCATCCGCTGGGCAACCAGGACCTTGGACCCTACGCCATCCGTGGTCATGGCGATACCCTTGTTGTTGCCGATTTCGATGATGTTGGCGAACAACCCGAAGTCCAGACGGACGCTGCCGATTTTTCCCTTGGGGACGGTCCACGTCTGGCGAAGTTGCTCGGTAATGTCGGCCAGGGATTGTACGACCTGGTCGGTATCGACCCCGGACCCTTGATACGTCATGCGGGGTGAATCGCTCACGTTTCGGGCCTTCCCGCAGTTGTCGGCGCCAAGCTTCGCACTGGTATCACCGCTCTCTTTCAACTCGTACTACCCTGTAACAGCGCGACGCCTTCAAGCTGTGCCGCCTTCTGATCGAAGGTGTAGAGAGGGCGGGCCCCCGACCGTTCGGTCGCAGCCAGGATCATCAGATCTGAAAAACCCACGCTGCCCGGCCGGTAGCGGAAAGCCGCACGGGCCACGTCGTCGGCTGCCTCGATGACGAGATGTTCCGTCGCCACCAGTTGTTCCAGCACGATTGCAATCCGGTCGCGGGAATAGCCATAGGCCCGTTCCAGCACCCAAGCGAGTTCGACAATGACCTCACGACAGACGAAGCCGGGACGTTCTGCCGTGAGCGATTCCAGCAGCAACTTGGCGGCCTCTGCCTGCTCCGCTTCATCCCGCACCAGATAGCGGACGAGCACGTTGGTATCGAGTGCAATCACCCTTCACACGCCCCGTCGGCGATGGCCTGCTCCATGGCCTCCAATGTGACGACCGAATCGTGCTGCAGCACGCCGAACAGCCGGCTGACTGGGCGGACAGGCAGAATCCGCACCTCGTTCTTGAAAATCACGTAGCGCACCCGGTCCCCGACCTGCACCCCCAGCACTTCCCGTACAGGCTTGGGCAATGTGGTCTGTCCTTTCTTGGTAATGGCTGACTCGATCATTGAAAAACCTTTACTTTCATTCATTTGCCTTGATTTATATCATATTGCCTTACAAATTTGAATCTATCAAGGATTTCAGGAAGTTGGAATTTTGGTTCCTCAAGCCCACACTTTTCGCCGGAGAGGGAAGCAAATGGCGTGACCGGCGTCCACCAGAATTTCGGCAACGTGCGTGTGGACAGTTATAACGACGGTGCCATCTGCACCACCGCACCAGTGGGCACGACGAGTATCACGACCTGCAATGGGAATTCAAAAGACGCGGCGAAGCGCAGCACGATTATTGGAACGAAGTAACGAACCGCAGACAAGAAAATGGCTGGGGGACCAGGAATCGAACCTGGGTTCACAGATCCAAAATCTGTTGTCTTGCCCCTAGACGATCCCCCAGCCGGGGAGCCTCACCTTACCCAGCCCGTCTCCATGCAGTCAAGGCCGCTGACAAATGGGGCCGCTAATACACGCGGCCGGATACGAGCCAATGCCGGTCGTCGGGCACGTCGATCAGCAGACGGCTTAAATTCATTTCCGCCAACTGGGCTGCGATTTCGTCTTCGGTGAAAGCGCTCAACAGGGAATGATAAAAATCGTGGCGCAGTTGTTCCGGTTCCTCAACTGCGTATTGGTCTACTAGCGCCTGAGCTTCTTCGGTGGTCTCGGGTCGTAACAAGTCCATGATGAGCACGGGTGCCCCGGGCTTGGCTAAGGTTTTCAGGGCATACCAAAACTGAAAGGCATTGGGCACGTGATGCACCAGGCTATTGGAGATCACGGCATCCGCCGGGCCGTCCAACTGCACGTCCTGGAACCGACTGCAGATGAGTGTGATCCGGTCCTCAAGCCCTGCCTGACGCACGGCTTCTTCCGCCCAATGCAGCATGGAACCGGACGCATCCACCGCAGTGACGCACAGCCCCGGATGACTGCGGAGAAGCCGGACCGGAATGTCCGCCGGGCCACAGCCCAAATCCAACACGGTTCCTTCTTGGAGATCGGGATACAAGGCTAGAAACTGATCAACGAACCCCTGATTTTCTTCTGCGAAATCGGCAGTCGCATAGACCTTGGTCTGCTCTTCGCCATCCATGATTTCCGGTTCAAGAATCCGTTCCATATTAGGATGTCCTTTCTACCACTCTTGTCTGTCAACACCGGTCGTATGATCGTACCTACCCCCATCAGGAGGATTCAAGGTGAAAGGAACACGGCCACATTCTCCTTGCACCATTCCCGTGTTCTGGCTAAGGTTTGAAGAAGGATACACCGAAAGGAACCCAATGGCCACGTATGCGTTCGGCGATATTCAGGGGTGCCTGACTCCCCTCCAAAAACTGTTGGATCGCATTCGATTCGATCCGTCTTCGGACCGGCTCTGGTTTGTCGGTGATTTGGTCAACCGCGGCCCTCATTCACTGGAAGTGCTGCGCTTCATCAAAGGTCTTGAAGACCGTTGCGTGGTCGTGCTGGGCAACCACGACTTACATGTATTGGCGATCCATTGCGGAGTCGCGCGGCTCCGGAAACAGGACACGCTGCAACCAATCCTGGAGGCGCCCGACGTAGACGAATTGCTCGATTGGCTTCGTTGTCAATCCATGATTCATCGTGAAGGCAACTATGTGCTGGTCCACGCCGGCATCCTTCCTCAATGGTCCGTGGAACAGGCCGTGGTATTGGCCGGCGAAGTAGAGGATGCCCTCAGGTCCGAACGGTATCAGACTCTTTTACCTTTCATTTACCGTAGTGAGGAGACCCGTTGGTCCGACACCATCCCGTCCCCTGCACGACTTGGCGTGATCGCGAACGTCCTGACCAGAATGCGGATGTGTACCCAAGAAGGCTGCCTCGACCTGGCGTTCAAAGGTCCGCCGGACCAGGCACCATCCGGCCTTTCTCCCTGGTTTCGCCTGCCCTCCTGCACCCGGCGAACAGAAACCGTCATTTGCGGACATTGGTCGGCCTTGGGGGTGTGCATAGACGAAGGAGTAATTGCATTGGACGGCGGGTGCGTCTGGGGACACGAGTTAGCCTGTCTGCGACTGGAGGACCGGAAGCTGTATACGATTGCGTGTCAATGAGCGGGCCCGTAACAACCGGGTCGTTTCCGGCAAACCGGGAATCCGCGTCCGGCACGCCTGCGAGTAGCTCCATGAAGCTGCTTTCGAAAAAGCATTCCATCCTGGAAAGACCCGTCATGCAATTTCGTCCATTCGGCGTAACCCCGGATGGACGGAAAATCCGAGACGTGAGCGGAATTACGATCAAGGCAAACGTCGAATACCTGGAAGAAATCGTCGGCGAGAAAAACGGGGAAGCCGCCGGTCGTCAAGCCATCGAGCGTCTCTCCGATTCGCTGAATGCCCGGATCAGGGACCCCTCGTACCACGTTACCCCCGAATTCTTACAAAACATCTGGCATAGTTATTCCTATGAATTCACTATTTACCTCGGTGAATTCTGCATCCTGATCTCCGGGGATTCCAACTTTCAATTCGAGATGGGCAAACACAAATTCATTTCTCCCGTCATTCAGACCCTGGGGCGTCCGTTTTCCGTTGCGCAAATCTTCGAACTGTTTCCACGCTTCGGAGAAAAGTTTGCCAAAGACTCCCTTCGCTTCAGCGTACGCAACGCGACTAATGGCTCAGCCGTTCTGGGTATGACGCTGACCGAACACGTAGCCCAACAATTTGGCCCTTATCGGAACCGGTGCGCCTATGTCATCTGTCAGGCATCGAAGGCCGGACTCCTGGCTGTGCCGCAACAGGTTCATCACCTGGGATTTGCCAGCGTCCGGGACCTCCGATGCATGGCGGACGGGGACGAGTCCTGTGAATGGGAATTCCATTGGCCCGCCCAGCCGCTCTCTGAAACCCGTGGATGGGTCGGGACCGGGACCGTGGCATGCATGAGCATCCTGGCCTTCGTCTACGTCAGATCGACGTATCCTGAATCGTCCTGGTTGGAGGCAAGCCTCTGGCCCCTCATCACGGGCTTGGTCTCCTGGTTCATCTGGAATTGGTATAGTCTCAAGAAGAAAGTGGAAGAACGGGAAGCCTTGCTCAAGGAACAAGTGGATTCCGTGGATGCCCGGCACGAAGAGCTTCGAGAAGCCTATCTCGAACAGGAACGCACCGCTGTGGAACTCCGCACACTGAACGCGGACCTGGAAAACCGGATCCTCGAACGAACGCGCTCCCTCGCAGTCGCCAACGAACGACTCCGCGAACTCGATGAACGCAAATCCGCCTTCGTCTCCATTGCGTCGCACGAAATACGCACGCCCCTGACCTCCATAAAAGGCTTCGTGGAAAACATGCTGACCGGCGTGACCGGGGATTTACCTGAGCGACAAGTCCTGTATCTCACGCGGATCAAATATAACATCGACCGATTGACGCGAACGCTGAACGACCTGCTGGACTTGTCCCGTATCGAAGCCGGTCACGTGGAATTACGGTTGACCGACGTCTCGTTGACCGAAGTGACCGCTGAAGCCGTGGACAATCTACGCCCCCAGGCGGAGGAAAAATCCCTCGTGCTGGAAACCAAGACCTCTTCGCAGCTTGCGCCGATACAGGGAGATCGGGACAAGATTCTTCAGATCCTGACGAATCTCATTCACAACGCCATAAAATTTACGCCTTCATCCGGTCGCATTTCGATTTCACTCGTGCCGTTGCAAGACTCCACGATCCAAGTGTGCGTCGCCGACACGGGCTGTGGCATCGCTCCCGAAGAGGTGCCCAACGTCTTCGATCGCTTCTATCGGAGCGACAGCGGGACGACGGAGGCACGAGGAGCAGGCTTGGGCTTGGCGATTACGAAAAGTCTGGTGGACCTGCATCGAGGACGGATTTGGGTGGAAAGCACAATAGGCAGCGGGACCCGATTCTTTTTTACGCTTCCCACCCGGTGAACCGTGAAACGATCTTACTGGTCGTCTTTCTGTGCTTCCGCCCGTTTCTGCTTGAGAACGCGCGCGAGGTACGAACGCTGGAGCCCCAGCGCTTCCGCGGCTTTGGTCTGATTGCCACGAGCCCGTTTCAGGGCTTGTTCGATCAAATAGTACCGGTAGTGGTCCATCGCCTCATGGTAAGACAAATCACTCGCCTCCCGCACTTGAGGCTCTTCTTCCTGATCACGAGAGAGACGTAAATACTCGGGACCAATTTCGCGGTCCGTGGACAGGACCACGGCCCGGGCCACGGCGTTCTCCAATTCCCGCACGTTGCCCGGCCACCGGTACCGGTGCATGGCCCCGAGGGCGGCCTCCGTCAGCCACATGCCCGGCTTTTCCATCTCCTTGGTATAGCGCCGGAGAAACAGGTCGGCCAAATGAGGAATCTCATCGGGCCGGTCTCGTAAGGGAGGTATGGAAAAACTGATTACGTTTAACCGATGAAATAAGTCTTCACGGAACTTGCCTTCTCTCACGGCCTTTGACAGATCGCGGTTCGTCGCGGCGATGACCCGGATGTTGACCTGAACCAGGCGCGTCCCGCCCACGCGGTGAAATTCCCGGTCCTGTAGAAGACGCAACAATTTGGCTTGCAGGTCCGGTGCCATGTCCCCGATTTCGTCCAGAAAGAGGGTGCCGTTATCGGCCAGTTCGACCTTGCCTTTTTGTTGCGTGGTCGCGCCCGTGAACGCGCCTTTTTCGTGACCGAACAATTCGTTTTCGAGCAGGGTCTCGGTCAGGGCCACACAATTGATCACGACGAAGGGATTCTCAATCCGCCTGCTCCATTGATGGATGGACCTGGCAAACAGTTCCTTGCCCGTCCCGCTTTCTCCCAGCAACAGCACGGTGGCATCCGAATCCGCCGCCCGTTTGATCAATGCAATGAGGGACGCCATGGCCGGTGTGTCCGCCACGATGGTGCCGTACCGTGAATCGACGTCCTCGTGTAACACGGCAACGTGCCGTTTCAACGCCTCGCGTTCCAAGGCCTTTCGTATGACCAAGGTCAACTGATCGACGTCCAGAGGTTTCATGAGAAAATCAAAGGCTCCGCGCTTCATGGCTTCCACGGCCCGTTCAATTGTCCCATGGGCCGTCATCACAATGATCGGAGGAAGCTTCGAGAGGCGCGCCTGCTCTTGCCGGGCCAACTTTTCCAGCACTTCGAGGCCCGTCATCCGCGGCATTTCCAAATCAAGCAGAACGAGTCCGGGTTCCTCAGATTCCAGGAGATCGAGCGCGTGCTGCCCGTCGACGGCGGACAGCGTCGCATAGCCCAATGACTTCAAACGATCCGTCAACATCAACACGGCGTCTGGATCATCATCAACCACGAGAATGTTTTTCTGCATCGGCAACTCAACGAATGTCAGTCCTGGCAAGCAACCCCAGGGGAAACAGAGTTTCAGTTCGGGTTTCGTTCCAGCGTTTCTTCTTTCATGTCGAAACAGCCGGAAGCGATTCCAGGTCCACTCCTTCCGAAATCTTAATATATATTATAATGATTGGTCTACAAATATTGCGGCCTGTCTTTCACTCTTCCCTTGAGAAGGAGTCGGGGAACCAGGGGCGCAACCCGCCGGCGAACCGGTAGGGGGCTATAGGGACAAGCCCCTGTACCTGCCTTCCGGCTGGTTCGGGACGGCACGGGGGCCGCCCCCTACACAGTCGGCGCTTGGAGTTTGCCGGAGGTCGATGTTATAGTTTCGCGGTCATGAGCGGGGAATATCGGACCAAAGCCTTACTCATCGCGGTATCAGAGGACCCTATTCCGGTGCAAGCCTGCATCAACCGGCTTGCCCCGGAGTTTCTCTGTTTCGTCGTCTCTGAGTCCCGAAAAGGCTCCATCGAAACCGAAGTTCAACCGGCCATCACGACAATGCCGCAACGATGGGATTGGATTCTTGTGGAAGAGTCCGAGAGCTTTACCGCGGTCCATCAAACGTTAACCAAGAGCCTTCCCGAGATGCTGAAGACCTGGGATCTACAACCCGGAGAACTCGTCGTGGACTTCAGCCTGACCACGCCGGCCATCGCCGCGGCAATGGCGCTCGCCGGCAGGCCGTGGATGTCGCAAGTCGTCGGCTTGACCGCGCTAGGGAGCGGCACGGGCAAGCCTGCTCTGAGCTTGTCGAAAGGGAGTGACGTGGTCGAGGTTGGAGACCGGGCCTTCGCCTGGCAGGAAGGAAACCCCTGGAACGAAGAAGCCGTACCGGCACGGCAGGAAGCGGCCCTGTTATTCAATCAAGGAGGGTTCTCGTCGGCAGCCAAACGGTTTCGACGCATTGAATCGTTGGTCGGGGGAAGCCTCAAACCGCTGTATCACGGCCTCGCAGATTTAGCCGACGGCTATGCCGCTTGGGAAAGCTTCAAGTACCGGGACGCCTGGGATAAACTCAAAACCGCGCACAAGGCCTTGGAGTTGGCCTCGGTCTGGGGTGGGCCGGCCGGCATGTTATCGCTACTGTCCGGGGTCAAACAAAACCTGAAATTTTTAGAAAGCATCGTCATGGACCCTGATGACGTCAAACTTCCCGTGGCGCATGATCTGCTCGCCCATGCCAAACGACGCGAGCGAGAGCAGCAAATCGACTCGGCCCTCCAATTGTTGCTGCGAGCCTTGGAAGCCTATGCCCAGTACCACTTGTGGAAACAGTATCGAATCAAGAGTTGGGACGTGCAGGTCGAGCAGTTACTGCAGGAAGCCTGCCGGGCCTGTTATAGCAGCAACGTGGACGGCAAGTTTCACCTGCCGCTTCATGCCCAATTTCGCGCCTTGGCCGGGCTGGGGCACCCCATGGGGCAAACCTTCGTGAACGAGTGGACCAAGCTCAAAACGCTGTGGGATGCAGCCCATCAGAGCGTCCTGGGCCATGGATTTCAAACGACGAAAGCCGACCGGTTTCATCAGTTCTATGCCGCGGCCATCAAACTGACCAACGTCACCGAACCCAACTTGCCGGCCTTCCCAAAGATGACGTTGTAACGCCGGTGAACGTCAAAATCTATTATGAGGACACCGACTGCGGCGGCGTGGTGTATTACGCCAACTACCTCAAATATTTTGAACGGGCAAGGACCGAATACCTGCTCTCACACGGGATCTCGGTCGCGGAGTTTCAACAGCAAGGCATCTACTTCCTGGTCACCCATGCGGAAGTCTTTTACCGATCGGCGGCGCATTACGGAGAAACCCTCCACGTCGAAACGGTCGCCTCGGCATCAAGAAAAACTGCCGTCACCTTCTCCCACACGATCCGGGAAACAATCAGCCAACGCCTGATCGTCGAAGGATCAGCCACCCTCGTCACGGTCGACGCCAAGGGAAAAATCATCAAACGCCCCCCGCAATTGCAGGCGATGTTTCAGTAGCCCGTTCCTCTGTCATCCCTGTATGTGTTCACTGATTCCCTTCGACAAGTCCGTTCGCTTCGCTCAGGACAGGCGTTGACACTTTCGTTGTCTCTTCCCGCCATCCCCGACCCCGATCGGGGATCCAGGCATCTGTCTTTTCTTCTGTAGCAGCGCCATCTCATGGCGCTTTTCACCTTCTCCTTCCGGGAGAAGGCAGGATGAGGGGGTATTCGTATTTTCTGTCGTTGTTGCGAAACCATCTCCTGGCACCATGCACCCGATGGTGCCATAAAGTCGAGATTCCTCAGGGGTTGTCCCGAAAAACCCAAGCCAAATACATCCCGCCAATAGCGATCGTCACCAGTTCCACGGTCTGGAGGATGCGACTCACCACGGCCTCGGGCTCCGGGGGAGACAGGATAAAATGCATGCCCAGATAGGCCGGAGGGGTGCCGGGCGGCGACTCCCACGGCGGAAACAGCACGGCCAACACTAACAGTCCCGCCATGGCGTACAAGATCCGAAGATTGAGAATCTCCTTGGCTCGAGCCTCAGTCTGCGGCTCCTGAACAAACTGCTTCCCGCAACTGGTACAAAAGCGGGCCTCCGAAGCCGACTCATACCCGCAAGCCTGACACGTCTTCTGCCCGTTCATCACGTCAGATTATAACCATGGAGAGAGAAATTGCCAGCGGGGAACCCCGAGTCACCAAAATCCGAGACACAGACAAACGTTGGAAACGGTTTCAAACGGGCAGCCGACAAGGTAAGATTGCAGAATAATGACCCAAGTAACTGAACCCAGAGCAAGATACGGTGGGCGCTGGACTATTGAGAAGCTGAACATTCTTGAAAAATATCTGAATACCTATACGACCGCACTAAAAAATCAGCAGTTCAAGCTGATGTACATCGATGCCTTCGCCGGCACGGGCCATGTGGAGTTCCGTTATAACGATCAGGATACAGAGAATTTTATACGTGGCTCAGCAATAAGAGCTGTCAGCATTGACAACAAGCCGTTTGACAAACTGATTTTTGTTGAAAAAGAACAGAGGCGATGTAGTGAATTGGAGAACTTAAGAAAAGAACATCCCCGCAGAGATATTCAGATTGAGAATTCGGATGCAAACGAGTTCCTGAGAAATCTTCAACAAAATTGGAAACAATGGCGCGGTGTCCTTTTTCTCGACCCGTTTGCCACGGAGGTCGAATGGTCCACCATTGAAACGATAGCGAGTTTTAAGGCGTTGGACACCTGGATTCTTTTCCCTGTATCTGCAATAGCGCGAATGTTGCCAACATCACGGCAGCCTGACGATATTTCGCCGGAATGGGCCACGCGACTCACTCGGATTTTCGGAGATGAGAGTTGGCGCAACCTCTACCAAGAAAATCCACAGGGAAACTTGTTTGGAGATATTGAATATCTGAGAATTCCAGGCGTCGATGGTCTCATCAGTCTCTACAAGAACAAACTAAAAGCCCTTTTTGAAAAAAGGTTGCTGGAAAAAAATCTCGGTAATTAGGGCGAAACGTAACCAATGTGTGGTAGAAAACACGCATGGTTACAGGACGACATACGGTTTTTAGTTGTGCGGCCAACTTTCTGCGCGGGCGCAAGTGTATTTTCTGCGGCTCCTTTCAGGTCCTGCACACCCGCCGCGGCTATGTGAAATGTGGGCGGTGTGGCAAAAGCAAGAGCCTCCGGCGATTGCGCCGGGAGATCCGCATCCTCCAAGGCTTCTATCAATGGCAACCTGCCTATCGGTTGAGCCAGGATCTGGGCTTGGACGTGAAAGTCGTTACCCGCGTCTATCACCGCATGCGCGAAGCGGTGTATCATGTCACCGAGTTGGAAGCCGGGAAACTGAAGGGCGAGATCGAACTGGATGAGGCCTATTTCGGTGGCCGCCGGAAAGGCCAACGGGGCCGGGCCACCGCCGGCAAAAGCGTCGTGTTCGGGCTCCTGGAGCGGGAGGGGCGCGTGTACACGAAAGTCGTCGAGTCCGTTAGTGCCGAAGAATTGTTGCACCATATTCAAGCGCACACTCGGAAAGGGTCGGTCTATTTCACCGATGCCTTTCGCGGCTATCAATCATTAAAACGTTATGGCCACCATCATACGGTGAATCATGCGAAAACCTTGGTAAGCCGACGGACGAAGACTCACATTAATGGCATTGAAGGGTTTTGGAGTGATGCCAAACATATTTTGTATCAGTATCGGGGCGTCTCCAAATATCATTTCCCCATGTATCTGAAAGAAGTGGAGTATCGTTTTAATCACCGCCAGGAGAATATGTTCAAACAGTTTCTGAAGATCTATTTTGGTTACGTTTCGCCCTAATTACCAAAATCTCGAACTCTGAGAAACTCCAAGAAGTCCGCATTGTTTGAGTTCTTGTTTTGCGTCGGCAGTCCAAATCCCAAAGCCATCGCTGCCGCAAAACCGATTGCAAAGCACATCCTAGAGGGCTTGTAAACATGTCAACGCAGTCGAGCATCGAATGGACCGAGACCACCTGGAACCCAGTGACGGGCTGCACGAAGATCAGCGACGGCTGCAAGCATTGCTACGCCGAGCGAATGGCGACACGGCTTCAGGCGATGGGCGTTGAAAAATACCGGAATGGGTTCGATCTCACCGTACACGAGTCCGTACTGGAAGAACCGCTCAGGTGGAAAAAACCGCGGATCGTGTTCGTGAACTCGATGAGCGACCTATTCCACGAAGCCGTCCCCGCCGTATTCATCGAGTCAGTGTTCCGCGTTATGAATCGAGCATCCCAGCACACGTTTCAGGTACTCACGAAGCGCCCGGCCCGAGTCCTAGAACTCGACCCTAAACTCACCTGGACGCCGAATATCTGGCTGGGCACGAGCATCGAATCCAAAGAGCGGATCGACCGATTGGCGAAGCTGAAAGAATCCAGCGCTCTCACGAAATTCCTGTCTCTCGAACCGTTACTGGGGCCATTGCCCGGCCTGGACTTGGCAGGAGTCGATTGGGTGATCGTAGGGGGAGAATCAGGACCCGGTGCCCGGCCCATGAAGGCCGATTGGGTGAGGGAAATACGTGACAATTGCCTACAAAGCCGCGTCCCGTTTTTCTTCAAGCAGTGGGGCGGCGTATTCAAGAAACAGATGGGTCGCGTGCTTGATAAACGAACATGGGATCAAATGCCTGCTTCCAAGACGATCTGACGCAATGCCAATATTCCTCACAATCCACAGAGGTGGCTTGGTTTCCTTGAACAGTTTGCAGGCTATTGATAAGTGGCTCTCCGCTCTGGTTATGCCGCCGCCGAGCTTGGCGTTGGCTGGGTGAAATAGGCTTGATCGGGCGTTTGCCCGCCAAGTGAGGAATGCGGTCGGCGCCGATTGTAGAACGCCAGATAGCGACCAAGACCGCGACGCGCCTCCGAAACGCTTCGGTAGGCGCGCAGGTAGACTTCCTCGTATTTGATCGTCCGCCAGAGCCGTTCGACGAAAACATTGTCGCGCCACGCGCCTTTGCCGTCCATGCTAATCGCGATCTTGGCGGTCTGCCACGCCGTGAGAAAGGCCAGAGAGGTGAACTGGCTGCCTTGATCTGTGTTCATGATCTCAGGCGTGCCGTGTCGAGCGAGGGCTTCGCTCAACGCCTCCACGCACGGCCCCGTCTCCAGCGTAATCGAAAGCCGCCATGCGAGCACCTTGCGGCTGAACCAGTCAACGACCGCCACCAGATACACGACCCCCCGCGCCATGGGCACATACGTGATGTCCATCGCCCAGACGTGGTTCGGGCGGGTGACGGCCAGCTTCCTTAACAGATAGGGGTAAATCTGGTGGCCCGGCGTCGGGTGTGACGTGGCGGGGCGCCGATAGAGCGCCGCGATCCCCATCCGCTTCATCAGCGTGGCGACATGGAGGCGGCCTACCTCATGGCCTTCCTGCCGGAGCAAGTCGCGCAGCATCCGGTTGCCGGCAAAGGGATACTCCACGTGCAACGCATCCATCCGGCGCATCAACGCCAGATCGGCCGTGGAAGAGGGCCGGCGCTGGTAGTAGACGCTGCCCCGACTGATCCCAAGCAGCTTGGCCTGGCGGCTGATGCTCAATCGGTGCTCGTGGTCGATCATCGTCTTGCGCTCGGCAATAGACCGGCCTTGCTGAGCGCACCCTCTAAAAAATCGTTCTCCAGGGTCAGTTGCCCAATCTTCGCATGCAACGCGGTCACGTCGCTCTCCGCTACGGCCGCCTTCTTCACCCCGCCGTCGAAGACCTCGGGCACGCCTGCCAGCAGTTGCTCCTTCCACTGCTTGATCTGGTTCGGATGCACATCGAACTGCTGGGCGAGTTCCGCCAGCGTCTGGTCTCCGCGGATGGCCGCCAGCGCCACCTTGGCCTTAAAAGCCGGGCTATGGTTTCGGCGTAGTCGTCTCGTCATGGGTCCTCCTCATTCACGGCAATGATGCCGCTCGCGAGCAGAAATGTCACTTATCCCCCTTGTTCAGATTTCCCAAGCCACCTCTCCACCACATCCGGGCCACTCAATCAGGCGGGACTGTCTCGAAAAAATGCTAATTCAATTTCCTCCGTTGTATTTTAGTGTTTGTGTTTTTACCATTCTCACGGTGGAGTCAACGTTCCTGATCAAGATCCCTCGTACTTAGAACAACGACAAGATAGAATCGAATAGAAATAGCATAAACATAAATGGGGTGAAGACAAGAATCGCTATGATAAAGAGAGTAGGAAGCATTAAAGAAAGGTATATGAAAAAACGGACGTGATCTGTGAATGTTAAATTGTATTTATCTTCTGGTGGAGTATTTAACCATTTCCATCCTGATATGAAATGTTCAACGATACGAAATTTAACAAAAAGCATGATAAGTCCATATAGTGCCAAACTACAAACGACTACAATGATAAGATAATTCCACCATGACAGATTTTCCAAAGTTGATAATGGCAGCAATAATGGTAGAAACCATTTCGAGAAGAGTGCAGACATGGCAATTAACTCTCAGATCATTTTTAATGATAGAATCACACCACCAATTCCTGATACCGTAATTGCTTTTCCACCAAATTCTCTGCCATATGCGTCATTTGATCCATGGTCTCTGATTATCGGCTATTGTGCCGACCGGGGAAGATGTTTGGCACTCACATCATCTTGGTTACACGTGATCGAGTTTCCAAAACAGCTTGCTTGTTTACTGGTCCACGGCCCTCCCGTTTCTTTTTCTTGTTGTGCTTGTTCTTTTCCAGTCCTCCGATATGGGTTTCATCGACTTCAACGGGACGAGTGAGTAATGTGGATTCCATTCTTCCCTACGCTTTTCGTAAACGATGCAATACAAACCAAGCTCTCTTTTGTGTGATCTTTAAATCCCAATGCAGTTTCATGCTGGATACACTTTTGCTGCTAGTGGCAAACAGATATATCGCAATCAACCATTTCTGTATCGGGATTCGAGATTGTTCTAAAACGGTCCTTGTTCGGATACTAAGATAATGACTGCAGGCTGTATACCAATACGGCATCGGTTTTTGATTCGGCACGGCTTCGGCTCGATCACATCCATAATATCCACACATGCGGTGTTTCGGCCAGCGTCGTTGTTCAAATCAGGTGAAGGCAGAAGATTCGCTGGGAAACAGTTGGCATCAGTTCAACGAGAGAAATACCTTTTTGGCACGCTTTGCTAGGGCCTTTTCTGAGCGCCATGTGAGCCTCCTTTCGTTATTGCAAAGAATCTATCAAGAAATAAAAGGGGATGTCAGGTTAGGCATATAATTTCCCTGTATTTATATTGACAATTGACAACTGTTCATGAACAGTGCACACAATGATCGTCAATGTCAAACATCGGGGTCTGAAGCGATGGTTTTATAAGGAAGACCCTACCGGCTTAACTCCGCACCTGGTGCCGATCATTGACGATATTCTGGCACGGCTGAACGTGGCAGAAGATGTGAAAGCTCTGAACCTTCCGGGATGGAACCTGCATCAGTTAACAGGAGAGTTAAAAGGGTTTTGGAGTGTGAAGGTCACAGGAAACTGGCGCATTATTTTTCGGTTTAAAGGTGGTAACGCCTTTGATGTGAAGTTGGTTGATTATCACTAGAAAGGAGCATGACATGGGACTCCACAATCCACCGCATCCGGGTCGCTCGATCAGGCGGGACTGTCTCGAAGCTCTCGAACTGACGGTGACTGACGGCGCAAAGATACTGGGGATTACCCGGCACATGCTGTCGAGGATCCTGAATGGTCAAGCAGGAATTTCCCCGGAGATGGCCGTTCGCCTGGAAAAAGCTTTTGGCGGAACCGCACAGAGTTGGCTCGCGCTTCAGCAAACGTATGATCTCGCACACGTAGAACGCGGAAAAATCAAAGTGCGACAGGCTTTTCCGGTTCTGGAAGAAGCGAGAGTGTAACGGGAAACATTTTCTAGCAGGTCCACAGTTTGTATTTGTGTTTCCCTTTCATGTGTACAAGCCAATAAAGCCCCATCATGGACTCTGTAAATCAAAACCCGGAACAAAAGGCCCGGGACAATATTGATAGGATGTTGGAAGCTGCGGGCTGGGTCGTCCAAGACAAAAAGCATATCAACTTTAATGCCGGGGTGGGGGTAGCCGTCACAGAATACCAGACAGATATTGGCCCGGCGGATTATGTGCTGTTTGTGGATCGTCAACCGGTAGGGATTATTGAGGCCAAGAAAGAAGAAGAAGGGCACGTCCTAAGCTCTGCAGAAACACAGGCTACGGATTACGCCAAGGCAAAACTAAAATGGATCGATAGGAAGCCTCTTCCCTTCATCTATGAAAGTACTGGCGTTCTAACACGGTTTCGAGACGAGCGTGATCCGAAACCACGCTCCCAGCCAGTATTTTCGTTCCACCGGCCCGAAACATTCAAGGCATGGATTTCACAGCCTAAGACGCTACGTTCCCGCTTATTGAATCTTCCCGTTCTCAACATCGAAGGATTACGGGACTGCCAGATCAGGGCTATCAACAATCTGGAGAAATCTTTCAAGGATAACCACCCGCGCGCCCTGATCCAAATGGCCACCGGCTCAGGGAAAACCTTTACAGCCATCACGTTCATCTACCGCTTGCTCAAATTCGCCGATGCGAAACGAATCCTCTTTCTGGTGGATACCAAAAATCTGGGCGAGCAGGCAGAACAGGAGTTCATGGCCTATATGCCCAATGATGACAACCGGAAATTCACCGAGTTGTATAACGTGCAGCGCCTTAAATCCGGTTACATAGCTTCAGATATTCAGGTTTGTATCAGCACCATTCAGCGGCTTTACTCTATCTTGAAAGGGGAACCTTTAGACGAAGCCGCTGAACTGGAAAACCCCGCCGAACGCGTTGAATCCAAGCCCTCTATGCCCGTAATTTATAATGGGAAAATCCCTATTGAGTTTTTTGATTTCGTCATCATTGATGAATGTCATCGGTCGATCTACAACCTCTGGAAGCAGGTATTGGAGTATTTTGACACGTTTCTTATTGGTTTGACCGCAACCCCGGACAAGCGCACATTTGGGTTTTTCAATGAGAACGTCGTGAGTGAATACACCCATGAAGAGGCCGTGGCTGATGGTGTGAACGTGGGATACGACGTGTATACCATCGAAACGGAAATTACCCAAAAGGGCGCGAATATTACGGCCAAGGAATATGTGGAGATGCGGGACCGTTTGACCCGAAAAAAACGATGGGAGGAGGTAGACGAAGAGGTCGAGTATTCCTCCAAGGACTTGGACAGGGACGTGGTCAATCCCAGCCAGATCCGAAACATCATTCGGACGTTCCGGGACAAACTTCCTGAAATTTTCCCAAGACGGAGAGAGATCCCCAAAACTTTGATCTTTGCCAAAACCAACAGCCATGCCGACGATATTATCCAGATCGTTCGGGAGGAGTTTGGGGAAGGCAACGAATTCTGCAAGAAAGTGACGTATCAGACCGAAGAAGATCCAAAATCCGTTTTGGCGCAATTTCGGAATGATTTCAATCCTCGCATTGCAGTAACCGTAGACATGATCGCGACGGGGACCGATGTCAAACCACTGGAATGTCTGCTCTTCATGCGTGACGTGAAAAGCCGCAATTACTTCGAGCAAATGAAGGGACGGGGAACTCGCACCCTGGAGCATGACGATCTGAAAAAGGTGACACCTTCAACGCACAGCGCCAAGACGCACTTTGTGATTGTGGATGCCGTTGGTGTGACAAAATCCCTTAAAACAGATAGCCGGCCACTGGAGAAAAAACCGACCGTTCCTCTGAAAGACCTTCTCTATGCCGCGATGATGGGGGCGCAGGATGAAGACACCATTTCTTCCCTGGCTAACCGTCTGGCCCGGCTTTCCAAAAAACTGAGTGACGACGAACACAAACAGATTGCAGAAAAGACCGAGGGCAAGACCATCAATCAGGTTGTGCATGGTTTACTCGATGCCATCAATCCGGACACACAGGAGAAAAAAGCCCGTGAAGTGAATAACCTTGCCCCCAACTACCCACCTTCGGAAGGACAGATCAAAACAGCAAAGGAAGAACTGCTGAAAGAGGCAACCAGCGTTTTTACTGGTGAACTGAATACGTTGCTTGAAAATATCCGCCGAAGCCACGAACAGATTATTGATACGGTGAATATAGACACGGTGGAATTTGCCGGATGGGATAAAGAGGCCAAGGAGAAAGCCCAGGCACTCATACAGGATTTCACGTCTTACCTCGAAGCGCACAAGGATGAAATCACGGCGCTGCGTATCTTCTATAACCAGCCTTACCGCCGACGAGAATTGACGTACCAGATGATCAAGGGTGTTCTAGAACGGCTGAAGCAGGAGAAACCCAACCTTGCACCGCTTCGAGTCTGGCAGGCCTATACACAACTGGACGACTATAAAGGCCAGGAGCCGTTGAGCGAGCTAACGGCACTCGTGGCACTGATCCGGCGTGCCTGTGGCATTGATGAAACCCTTTCACCATATTCGGAAACCGTTCGCCGAAACTTTCAGAACTGGATCATGCAGCGCCATAGTGGTTCAGGCACGAAATTCAACGAAGAACAGATGCAATGGCTACGCATGATCCGCGATCATATCGCCGGTTCCTTCCATCTGGACCGTGAAGATCTCGACTATGCGCCATTTGACGCCAAGGGCGGCCTGGGGCGCATGGCGCAGCTATTTGGTGATGAGATGAATCAAGTGATTGAAGAGATGAATGAGGCACTGGTGGCATAGGATGAGGGAACAATTACCCATCATGTGGACTTACGCTCGTCTTGACCAAGTAGCGGCGGTCGTGGCTGGCAATCCAGCACCACAAGGATCAGAGTACTTTGCGAATGGCGAATTTGACTTCGTACGAGTCTACGATATGGGGGTGAACGGTAACACTTCGCTTCTAACGAAGACACGTGACCTGATAAACGCCACAGCTGCCAGGAAGATGCGCTTAATTCCTTCGAACAGCGTTCTCTTTACAAAAAGCGGGGCTTCGACACTACTCAATCAAAGAGCGATTCTTGCAAAGGACAGTTATGTTGTCAGCCACATTGCAGCAGCGATCCCATCCAAAGGTGTTGAAAGTAAATGGTTGTTTTATTTTCTTCAGTTGGTTGATTTCGCTACCCTTGCACATGCGACGAACATGCCTTCACTTCCGCTGTCTCGTGCGAAAGCAATTAGCGTTCCCATAGCACCGACAAACGAACAGACTCGGATAATTGCCAGCGTAGAAGCACTGCTATCCGAATTGTACAAGGGCATTGAATCCTTCAAAACAGCCCGCGAACAGTTAAGGGTCTATCGTCAGGCGGTCCTGAAACATGCTTTTGAAGGAAAGCTGACCGAAAAATGGCGCACAAAACACGCCGATGAGTTGGAGCCTGCTGAAACGCTGCTGGAGAAAATAAAGGCCGAACGCGAACAACATTACCGGCAACAACTGGACGACTGGAAACGCGCGGTCAAAGCCTGGGAGGCCAATGGCAAGGAGGGCAAGAAACCCTCGAAACCCGGCAAGCCCAAGGAATTCCCGCCGCTCACAGAAGCAGAATTATCAGAGTTGCCGGAACTGCCTAGTGGGTGGGTGTGGATTCGGTTCCATAATGTGGTTCTGGAATCTTGTCTGGGCAAGATGTTGGATAAATCCAAGAATATCGGAACCCCTATTCCATACCTTCGAAATATTAACGTTAGGTGGGGTAGCTTTGATTTGTCTCATTTGCTGAATATGAAATTTGAAGAAGGAAAAAAGGAAAGATACGGTTTACAGCCGGGAGATTTAATTATATGTGAAGGAGGTGAACCTGGTAGGTGCGCGATTTGGCAGCAAAGCAATTCAGACATACGAATTCAGAAAGCACTTCATCGGGTGAGATTTCCAACAAAATCAATTGTCAACAAGTCTGCATACTATTTCATGCTTTTTTCTTCTTCGAATGGGCATCTATCAAAATTTTTCACTGGTACGACAATAAAACACCTAACTGGGAAAGGCTTGGCAAACTTAGAATTTCCTGTGTGTTCTATTGCAGAGCAAAATCAAATCATCCAACAAATCGAATCACGCCTGTCCGTTGCTGAAAAACTGGAACAAGAAATTGAGGACGGCCTAAAACAAGCTGAGGCCCTCCGCCAAAGCCTTTTGAAGAAAGCCTTTGAAGGCAGGCTGGTGCCGCAAGCCCCCAATGATGAGCCTGCCAGTGTTTTGTTGGAGCGGATCAGGACGGAGAAGGCTAAGCTGAAAAAGAAAGCCCGGGAAGAGAAGACTGTATCCGTATGAATACCCAATCCATTGTCTCCAAAGTCTGGAGCTTTTGTGACGTTCTCCGGGATGCGGGGGTCAGTTACGGCGATTATTTGGAACAATTGACCTACCTGATTTTCCTCAAGATGGCCGATGAATACGGAAAGCCGCCCTATAGGCGCGATGTCGGCATTCCCGCTGAATACGATTGGTCAAAGTTGAAGGCTAGGAAAGGTGCGGAACTGGAAAGATTCTATATCGAACTGCTACGTGATCTGGGTAAGAAGAAAGGTTTGCTGGGGCGAATCTTCACCAAAGCCCAAAACAAGATTCAGGATCCGGCAATGCTCTTCCGGGTGATCGACATGATTGATACGGAATCCTGGATCATGATGGGCGCGGATATCAAAGGCGATATCTACGAGGGCTTGCTGGAGAAAAACGCCGAGGATACCAAGAGTGGGGCGGGGCAGTACTTTACCCCCCGCGCTTTAATTAAAGCCATGGTCGCGTGCGTGCGCCCGGAACCGGGTAAAACCATTGCCGACCCTGCTTGTGGGACAGGCGGATTCTTTCTCGCCAGCTACGATTATCTGGTCGAAAATCACAACCTGGACAAGGCACAAAAAACCTTTCTCAAACACCGGACATTTCACGGCAATGAAATTGTCGCCAATACCCGCCGCCTTTGTCTGATGAATATGTTCCTGCACAACATCGGTGAGATTGACGGTATGTCTACGGTGTTACCAACAGACTCCCTGATTGCCGACAGCGGGGACCGTTATGACTATGTGCTGGCCAATCCCCCCTTCGGGAAGAAAAGCAGCATGACGGCCACCAATGAAGAAGGCGAACTGGAAAAGGAAGATTTCACCTATAACCGGCAAGACTTTTGGGCCACCACGTCCAATAAGCAGCTCAACTTTGTCCAACATATTCGCACCATGCTGAAGACTACGGGCCAGGCAGCGGTCGTGGTTCCCGACAACGTGTTGTTCGAGGGGGGAGCGGGGGAGACGGTTCGCAAGAAGCTATTGCAAAATACCGACTTGCACACCATTCTGCGATTGCCTACCGGCATCTTCTACGCTCAGGGCGTCAAAGCGAATGTGCTGTTTTTCGACAACAAACCCGCAAACCCCAATCCCTGGACGAAAGCGGTCTGGTATTACGATTACCGTACCAATATCCATCATACCCTGAAGAAAAAACCCATGCGGATTGAGGACTTGAAGGATTTCATCGGATGCTATAATCCCCAGAACCGCCATGATCGTAAGGAAACATGGTCAGGAGAACATCCTGAAGGCCGGTGGCGAAAATTCACCTATGATGAAATTGTCGCGCGTGACAAAACCAGCCTCGATATCTTCTGGCTCAAGGACAAGAGTCTGACCGACTTGGACAACCTGCCGGAACCCGACGATCTGGCAGAAGCCATTATTGAGAACGTCGAAGCCGGGCTAAATAGTTTCAGAGAAATTGCGGCTAGGCTGGAAGCCTGATATCTACAGGTTTGGTTTCATCTGTGAAACAGAAATAGAGATCATTCCGTACAAAAGAAGACATTAAGATGAGCAAGAACATACTGGAAGCTATTAACGAGAAATCAGTCGAATTGGAACAGGCACGTGCCAGTTGTACTGAACGGCTGCAAGCTCTTGCAGGTGAAAATGGCGAGAAGTTCGATTTTACAAAACCCATTCCCGGGATGGAACTAAGCATAGGAGACATTGATACCAGGGTTTTAGGGTTGATAGGCCTCGTCACAGGATTGAACAGCGAAATGGATTTGACCCTCGTTCCCAATAAATTAGTAGCGGGGTTCCATTCCCAGTTCTCTCAGTTAATCCAGCATTATCAAGATCTTAAGAACTACTGTGATCAACTTGATAGTGATGGAGGCGTTGGGAACCTCGATCAAAATGATTTTCGTGTCCAAAGCAAGAATGGACAAATAGATATCCAGTTTCAAAACATCTTTCAGGAAATACAAAACTTAGTCGAAAGTGTATTGGCATCCTACTATCGGCTAGCAAGTATTATAGAGGGGCCGGCATTTTATGATTTCTCAGTGGCCTTTGGTGAATTCTCCAGACAGCTTTCAGAAGTCCAGAAAACTCAAGCAAATCTGTCTCAATTGGTTGCAGATGAAGAAAAGGCCCAAAAGCAAGTTCAATCTCTCCGGAAACAGGCAGATGTTCTTAAAGAAGAATTAGATCGTCTTAAGACAGAAGGAGAGAAGGACAGGAAAACTATAACGGAATACACCGAGGAGAGTACCCAAAAAGTAACGGCCATCCGTGCATCTAATGAGCAAGCCGAACAACTTCAGGCCCTCGTTCAGAATTATCAATCCACTTTCGATGTATTTCAAAAAGAACTGGAAAAACGAGAAACGACGTTCAGAACAGGGAAGGAAGAACAAGAAAATCTTATTAAAGAGCTTAAACGGATCAAAGAGGACACAAAAGAGCTTACAAAACAGGCCGAAGGTATGCTGACTGGTTCTACGGTCGCAGGACTAGCAACATCCTTTCGTGATTTAAGAGATAAGCTTGATAAAGAAGTTGAAGGAGCGAGACGAACTTTTTACCTGGCTGTTTTTCTGTTGTTTCTGTCAATGCTTCCTCTTCTTGTCTACGTTTTCCCTTGGTTTAGTTCGATGTCCGAGACAACCGGAGAAGCGGAGCCTATAAAATTTTTTGGACAGATTGTTGTCCGTGCTTTGCTTCTCCTTCCAGCCGGATGGTTCGCAAAGTTTGCGGCTGCCCGTCATGCAGCCTTATTTCGTTTAAAAGAAAACTATGCCTATAAGTATTCTGTGGCCTCTTCAGTGGACGGGTTTAAAAAGCAGGCTGAGCCTTTTAAGGACGCTATAGCAGCGGCTACATTTTTTGAATTGACGTTCAATCCAGCAGACCGAATGGAAAGTAAGGGCCATGAAGAAAGGCACCCCAATCCAGCCATGGAATGGCTGATGAAGAAGCTTGGGGCTACATATGATGGGAAATAGGTTGAAGCGACTTTTAGTTTCCACCTTGCAAGAACGAAAGCCATGACAACTACTTTGCCTGCCATTCACACCGCGTCGGTTATTGGAGCGGGGGCTTGGGGTACCACGCTGGCCCGGCATCTGGTGAACCAGGGGCTCACGGTCAAGCTCTGGGCCTATGAAAACGCAGTCGTCGAGAGCATCAATCTCAAACGGGAAAATGCCTTGTTTTTGCCGGGCGTCACCCTTCCCAATGCGCTCTCGGCTACGCATTCGCTCCAGGACGCGGTCATTGACACCGGCTTGATCGTGCTGGCCGTCCCGTCTCATGCCATGCGACCGGTGGTCCGGCAACTGATCCCTTCTCTTTCCGAACCTCTTCCGATTGTCGTGGCGTCAAAGGGAATTGAAGAAGAGTCGCATCAATTGATGTCCCAGGTGCTCGACGAACTGCTACCCTCCGGCTGGGCTCATGGAATCACCGTCCTCACGGGACCCAGTTTTGCTGCTGAAGTGAGCCGGAATAAACCCACGACCATTTTGTTGGCCGGGCAGAATGCAGCCCTTACGGCACACCTGCAAACGGTGTTTATATCCGCGGCCTTCCGGGTGTATACCGGGACGGATCTTATCGGGGCGCAATTGGGAGGGGCGCTGAAAAACATCATGGCAATAGCGGCTGGTGTGGTGGATGGCTTGGAGTTGGGACTGAATACCCGTGCCGCACTCATCACGCGAGGATTGGCCGAGGTGATTCGCCTGGGCGTCGCGCTTGGGGCCGACGTGCATACGTTCTACGGTCTTTCAGGGTTGGGGGATCTGGTGCTGACCTGTACGGGCGCCTTGAGTCGCAACCATGCCGTGGGATTGCAGTTGGGCCGGGGCCGGCGGCTGGAGGATATTCTGAACGAAGCCGTCACGGTGGCCGAAGGCGTTCGGACGACCAAAGCCGCCATGGCGTTGGCCAAACAGTTTCAGGTGGAGATGCCGATTGTTCAAGGCGTCCACGCGATGCTGTTCGAGGATAAATCACCCCGGCAAATCGTCGCCGATCTGATGTCACGGTCGGCCAAAGAAGAAATCCTTTTCACGAATTCCGGGCGCCCGCGCTGACTCCTCATGCACCCTTCAGTCCTCGAGTCTCTGCTGCAGTCGGTTCAAGCCGGGTCCACGTCGATTGCGGACGCGCTTGAACAACTGCGCACCCTTCCCTATGAAGATTTGGAGTTTGCCAAACTGGATCACCATCGCACGTTGCGTCACGGCTCACCGGAGGTGATCCTGTGCGAGGGGAAGACCGAGAAGCAAGTCGTCACGCTGACCCGGGGCCTGCTCAAACACAAACAGCCGGTGCTCGCCACGCGCGCCGATGCCGCCGTCGCGCGCGCGCTCAAACGAGTAAGCCGGAAATCCGTGTATCATCAAGCGGCGCGAGTCGTGGTCATTCAGCCGTCCACGCCCAACCCCTTGAAGGGCGACATCGTGATCGTGACCGCAGGCACCGCGGATATCCCGGTCGCGGAAGAAGCCAAGGTGACCGCGATGACGATGGGGAGCGCCGTAGAGACGATTTTCGACGTGGGGGTGGCCGGGGTCCACCGGTTGTTCGATCAGGTTGAGCGTCTCCAACGCGCGCGCGTGGTGATTGTCGTCGCGGGAATGGACGGTGTCCTGCCCAGCGTGGTGGGCGGTCTGGTGCAGACCCCGCTCATTGCCGTGCCTACCAGCAGGGGCTACGGCGCGCACTTCGGTGGGCTTGCCCCTCTACTCACGATGTTGAATACGTGTTCCGGGGGAATCGGTGTGGTGAATATCGACAACGGGTTCGGAGCCGGGCACCTGGCGCATCGGATCAACACTCTGGCTGATCGGCCATAAGCACCGGCAGGGTCTACTCACAGCTCACGTTTTTCAGCAGTCCCGTCATTCTCAGGTTGATCGGAATCGGTGACGCCCGGATCTTCACCTTCCTCATTCAAGAGGTCGGGACCGGCTTCATCAGACACGAATGGCACGTGTTCTCAATGCGGGGCCTGCCAGGCGAGGGTTTGTGGCGCAGAGACCTCAAGTGTTCCTCTCGCAAACGGCGAAACGATCTTGACCTTGGTAAAGCCGTCCTCATGGGCCATCAACTTGGCTCTGGCTTCATAGGAATACGTGCCTTGCGGTACATGTTTTCGGGTCTGGTCTTTCCCATCCCAGAGCAGGGTGGTCGTCATGCGAGGCTTGCCGTCCTTGATGGTAACGGTATCCAGGATTTGCCGGCTAGCCAGGAATCGAATGGATCGCCTGGTCGGCACACTGATGAGCGACGAGACTTCGAGTAAATCGAACTGATCCAGTTTTTCAGGCAACTGCACGGTCACCGTGATGGCCATAGGCTCATGCCCCGGAGCAAAAGGCACGGGTGAGGTCGTGACGTCCACGATCTTGAGTGGAGACGACGGGGTCTGCCTTTTCTGCTTGGCATCGAGGGCCACCGGAGCCAGCACAAAAGCCAGAAGCGTGAGCAAGCTGATAAAAGTCAGACGAGAAGCGATCATTCGGGTTTTGATTTCGGAGTATGGATTGTTGATTTCGGATCGCAGAGGAGTGTGGATTGACAATCCGCAATCCGCAATCCACCATGTGCTTACATACCGTGACGCGGGTAGCTCGTCAAGAACTTTTCAATCAGAACAAGGCGTGAAGGATTGCCATGCATCTTCACTTCGATTGTTTTTCCGGTATCAGCGGAGACATGACGTTGGGGGCTCTCGTGGACGCAGGGCTTTCGCCGAGAGCCCTGCGCCAAGGTCTCAAGGCCCTTCCTGTTTCCGGATACCGCCTCAAAGTCTCGAAAGTCCACCGCGGGGCGGTCCACGCGACGAAGGTGGACGTGGTCATTTCCAAGGTCGAGGAAAAACGCCGCTCCTGGACGCAAATCCGGCGGCTGCTGTCCACGAGCCGTTTACCTCCTCAGGTCAAAAAACAAGCTCTTGCGGTCTTCGAACGCCTGGCCACGGCAGAAGGAAAGGTCCATGGGCAAGATCCCGCCAATGTCTCGTTTCACGAAGTGGGGGCCATCGATGCCCTGGTCGATATCGTGGGCGGTCTGCTCGGATGTCATGAACTGGGTGTGAAAACCTTCAGTGCGTCTGCCGTCAACGTGGGTTCGGGAACGATCGACGGGACCCACGGCGTGTTGCCGGTTCCCGGGCCCGCGGTTGCCGAAATGGCGAAAGGGTATCCCATTTATTCCCAAGGGCCAGCCATGGAATTGACCACTCCGACCGGGATGGCCCTGCTGACCACCCTGACGCGGAACTTTGACCGGCTACCGCCTCTGATGCCCGGTTCCGTGGGGTACGGAGCAGGCACGGCCGATCCACCCGATTGGCCGAACGTCTTGCGCGTGTTTCTTGCCAATCCAATCCTTACCCTTTCTTCCCTCACCCCTTCCCCTCTCCCAGGGGGAGAGGGGTTTCTGGCGGACCAGGTCATCCAGTTGGAGACCAACATCGACGACATGAATCCACAACTGTACGACACGGTCATGGAACGCCTGTTCGAGAACGGCGCCCTTGACGTCTGCGTGACCCCGACCATCATGAAGCGCACCCGGCCGGGGATTATCCTCACGGTGTTGGCCCGCCCCGAGCACGCAGGCATGCTGACGCAACTGCTATTTGCTGAAACGACCACCCTTGGAGTGCGGAGCCAACTTATCAGCCGGACCACGCTTCCCCGGTCAATGCAGACGATCCGCCTGCCGCAAGGTCGCGTCCGGGTGAAAACCATTCGCGTGGGCAAGACCGTCAAACATCGGCCCGAATTTCAGGACTGCCAGGCCATCGCTAAAAAAACCGGAATGCCGATTCAAGAGATCATCGAACGGGTGATGCAAGCGATCCGGGACAGGAACCGGGGTTAACCCATGCCGAATAGGCCGACACGCCACAAGCCCATTCTCGCCGTGACCATGGGTGATGCGGCCGGCATCGGTCCTGAGGTGATTGTCAAAGCGCTGGCATCTCCCGCGGTGTGGCGTGCATGTCGTCCCATCGTCATCGGATCCGTTCCGGTTCTCCAACGTGAAACCCGCCGTCTGTCCTCTTCCCTCACGATCCTCCCCTTAGAAGGTGAGCACGGACGAGGGCCAACCATTCGCAAGGGCCACGTTCCGGTGTTTGACCCTTTGAAAATACCACTGGGTCGCATTCGAGCAGGCCAGCCCGCCCAAGGCCCCGGAGCGGCTTCGGTCGAGTTCATTAAAACGGCCGTCCGGTGGGCGCAGAGCGGCTGTGTCTCGGGGATGGTCACGGCTCCGATCAATAAAGAGGCCCTTCACCTTGCCGGGTATCCGTACCCCGGGCATACGGAACTTCTCGCCGATCTGACGGGCACCAAACAGGTCGGGATGATGTTAATGGGCGGGCCACTGAAAATTCTCTTTGTGACGACGCACCTGGCGCTCCGTGACGTTCCAGACGCCTTGACGACCCCACGCGTGTTGCAGGCCATTCGACTCGCCCATCGCGCTATGAAAGATTATTTCCGGATTCCGAGGCCGCAGATTGGCGTGGCGGCCCTCAACCCTCACGCGGGCGAGCACGGGCTGTTCGGTAGCGAAGAACGGGACTGCATTGCACCCGCCGTTCGCCTTGCCAGGCGTGCCCGCATTCAAGCATCCGAGCCGCTTCCGGCCGATACCCTGTTCGGCGCCGCGGTCCACGGCGCATATGACGTCGTCGTGGCCATGTATCACGATCAGGGACTGATCCCTCTCAAGACCGTGGCGTTCGGTCGTTGCGTCAACGTCACGGTCGGCTTGCCGATCATTCGCACTTCGGTCGATCACGGCACGGCCTATGACATCGTCGGAAAAGGCAAGGCCGACCCCCAAAGTCTTGTGGAAGCCATCAAGCTGGCCGCGGATCTGGCAAGGGGAAACGGCTGATTGCTGATTGAAAAAATTCGCAATCCATAATCGACAAGCCGAAATGCGTGTATGGACCTGCCGAAACCTGGCCCTTCAAACCCTTCTGGCCGTGGAACGGGAAACCTGTTTTGCCGATGAGGCGTTTGCCCGCTTCGCCGCGCGCGCGAAGCTGTCTCACGAAGACCAGGCCCTGGCTTTTGAACTCGTGTACGGGGTGCTCCGCCACCGAGCGACATTGGATTGGCAATTGAACGCCGTCGCGAGTCGTCCCGTTCACCGGCTGCCCGCGGGTGTGGCCGCGATCCTCCGTCTCGGGGCCTATCAAATGCGGTATCTGGATCGAATCCCGGTTTCTGCAGCGGTGAACGAATCGGTCAAACTCGCCAAAGGAATCAAAGGCCGGGACTGGCGCGGGGTGGTGAACGGCATTCTTCGGAATTTGGACAGGACGGAAGTCGAATGGCCGGATACGGCTCAGGACCCCGTGAACGGGCTATCCGTCACGTACTCCTGCCCGAACTGGTTGACGCAACGCTGGATCGACCGATGGGGACTCGAGACAGCAGAAGCCATGTGCCGGCACACCGTCACCATCCCACCCCTGACGTTACGCACCAATACGCTTCGTTGTTCCCGCGAGCAACTCGAAACCAGACTTGGTGAAGAAGGGTATACGGTATCCCGAACGTCCGGCAGCCCCGAAGGGCTTATTCTGGAGAAGTGCGGGTCGTTGCAGGCCTTGCCCGCATTACAGGAGGGCTGGTGTTATGTCGAGGACGAGGCCGCCCAGTTGGTTCCCCTGCTGTTGGATATCAAGCCCGGGCAGCGTGTCCTGGACGCCTGTGCGGCTCCCGGAGGCAAATGTTCACACATCGCGGCGTTGATGCAGAACACAGGGGAGATTGTGGCCACCGATCCGGAACCCCGCCGCCTTGAACGCCTGAAATCGAATCTGCGCATGCTGGGGATCACGTGCGTGGAAACGTGCGAGCTCTCCCACGAGACGGACCGTGTCTCCCCATGGCTCCATGCCCAAGAAGCATTTGATCGGATTCTGGTGGATGTGCCCTGTTCGGGATTAGGCGTGCTCCGTCGCCATCCCGAAGCGAAATGGCAGAAGACTTCCGCACAGCTCGATTGGCACGGGAAACGGCAATCAGGCATTCTGGAGCGCGTGGCTCCCTACTTGAGAACGGGCGGAGTCTTGGTCTATAGTGCGTGCTCAACGGAGCCCGAAGAAACGACACAAGTCGTTTCTCGTTTTTGTCAAGACCACCCGGAATTTTGCCGTGAATCAACGGCACGGTGGCTTCCTCCACATGCGCATTCCCTGACAAATCCGGACGGAGATTTCCTCACGTCCAGTTTCCGTTACAATATGGACGGGTTCTTTGCTGCACGACTTCGACGAACGTAGACGATGAGTTCCACGACCGTACACATTGCTCCTTCGATTCTCTCCGCCGACTTCGCGCACCTGGCCGACGAAATCGCCGCGGTAGAAGCCGCAGGAGCCGACCTGCTGCACGTGGACGTGATGGATGGGCATTTCGTTCCGAACCTCACGATCGGTCCTCCCATTGTCGAATCGTTGCGAAAAGTCACGACCTTGCCCCTCGACGTTCATCTCATGGTGACGAATCCGGATGCCGTGATTCCCGACTTTGCCCAAGCCGGAGCCAACTATCTCACGGTGCACACGGAAACCTGTCCTCACCTGCACCGCACGATCCAAAGCATCAAAGAGCAGGGGGTCAAGGCCGGGGTCACGCTCAACCCGTCTACCTCCTTGAGCGCCCTCGAAGAAGTCGTCCCGGACGTGGACTTGGTGCTGATCATGTCAGTCAACCCCGGGTTCGGCGGACAAACCTTTATCTCCGCCTGTTTGGATAAACTACGACGCGCCAGACAACTCATCGATCGTACAGGAAGCCAAGCCTTGCTCGAAGTGGACGGTGGCATCAAAGTCGAGAACGCCGCCGAGGTCCTCAAGGCCGGAGCCGACGTCCTTGTCGCGGGGTCGGCGATTTTTCGCAGTCCGAATTATGCTGACACGATTGCCGCGTTCCGCAACGTTGCCCGAGAACTCTAACCGCGTTCATTCCATGCAGACCACGGCTGTGTATGACAGTTTGCATCCTCTCGAAATCAACCTGCTGGCGGCATTCAGCCAATCCGCCGATAAGCCGGTTTCTGATTCAGTTTTACAGGAACTCTCCCAATTAGAGCCGTCTCGGGTCAGCATGGCCCTGGGATGGCTTCAAGCCAAAAAACTGGTCGGCATTCATTCCGAAGTCGTCACGGCCTGGGTGGGGTTGACGGAAGTCGGGCACCGGTATCTGGCTGACGGATCTCCACCCGAGTGGATCATCAGGACGTGCAAACAAGGGGCCGAGGAGGGACGATCGTTCACCGTGAAAGAATTGCAGGGCCTGAACGCGTTCCCCCCCACCGAACTGAGCCGGGCTTTGGGCCTGCTCAAAAAAGAGGGCGCCATCGCCTTGGGAGCCGGCGGCCGTATAGAACCCACGGAGACGCCGAGTCCCACGGTCGAGAAGCTGCGCATGCTCCTTCACGAGTTGGAGAAGAGCCGCCAAGAGTTACTCTCCTTTTCGCCGGACCAACAGACCCTCTTGCGCCAATACGCGGTCAAACGGGGCAGTGCCCAGGAACCGTTTCGGATTGAGGAACGGATTCAACGCGAATACACCCCGACCAAGACGGGAAAGGCCGTGGCGAAACGCTGTCAAGCCGGCTCCGCGGAAGAAGTCTCCCAACTGACGCCCGACATGCTCAAGGACGGCTCATGGCGCAGCAAGCGTTTCCGGAAATACACCATTTCCCTGAGACCCCCGCGGGTCGCGCCGGGACGGCGGCACCCGTACAGGGAATTTCTGGACCTGGTCAAACATAAATTGGTCGGCATGGGCTTTCAGGAGATGCGAGGCCCCCTGGTCGAAACCGAATTCTGGGACATGGATGCCCTGTATATGCCGCAATTCCATCCGGCGCGGGCCATTCACGACGTCTACTTTGTGAAAACCCCAACCCATGCGGAGACGATCGCCGAACCGTTTCTCTCTCAAGTGGCAGCCACTCATGAGCACGGCGGGCCGACCGGCTCAAGCGGGTGGGGTTATCGCTATGACAAGGAACGAGCCCGTCGCTTGATCCTGCGAAGCCAAGGCACGGCCGTGTCGGCTCGAACCCTGGCGTCGAATCCCCTGGTACCCGGCAAATATTTTTCCATGGCCCGGTGTTTTCGCTATGACCAGGTGGATGCCACGCATGCCACGGATTTCTTTCAGATCGAAGGGATCGTGCTGGGCGAAGAGATCAATTTTCGCACGCTGCTGGGCCTGCTCACTATCTTTGCCAAAGAAATGGCGCAGGCGCAGGAGAGCAAGTTTTTCCCGGCCTATTTTCCCTTTACGGAACCATCCGTCGAACTGCACGTCCGTCATCCGAAACTCGGCTGGATGGAACTGGGGGGTGCGGGCCTGTTCCGGCCCGAAGTCACCCAACCCCTGGGAGTCACGGTGCCCGTGATCGCGTGGGGCCTGGGCCTGGACCGAATGGCCATGGTGGCCCTGGGGATTCATGATATTCGCGAACTTTTTTCCGTGGACCTTGAAAAAATTCGCACCTTGCGCGGGCGGTTTGCCTAAATGCCCACGATTTCCTTTTTTCAGAAAGATTTCGAAGAGTTGCTCGGTCGAACGGCTTCGCCTGAACAACTTGAGTCGTGGCTGCCATTGGTCAAAGGGGAATTGAAGGACGTGACCCAAGCCACCGGTGAGATTCGGGTTGAACTTCAGGACAGCAACCGGCCGGACCTGTGGAGCGTGGAAGGGATCACCCGGCAGATTCGGATCAAGTTACAGGAATCGCCACTGGCCTATCCTTTTCTGCACGCCAAGACCAAGCCCAAACGACGCATCCTGGTGGCCGAGGGACTCGACCAGGTGCGACCGTACGTGGCAGCCTGTACGGCCACGGGGTATACCGTCACCGAGGAAAGCCTGGCGCAACTCATTCAAGTACAGGAGAAACTGGCCGACCTGTACGGGCATAAACGCAAAACCGTGTCGGTGGGGTTGTACCGTCTTCCCCGGATCCACTTCCCCGTGACCTATGGGTTGGTGAAACCCACAGAAGCCCGATTCACGCCCCTTGGCTTTTCCGAAAAACTCACGCTTCAGGAAATCCTGACGGTGCATCCCAAAGGCATGGAGTACGGCTCCATCCTCGCCGGCCAGCCCCTACTGCCCTTACTGTGGGATACGGAAGGCCAGATTTTATCCTTTCCTCCCATCATCAACAGCCAGGACATTGGGCAGGTGCACGCCGGCGACTCAGACCTGTTGGTCGAAGTCACGGGCATGGATATGCGCATGGTACTTCTGACCCTTAATATTTTTGCCACGAATCTGGCGGACCGGGGAGCCGTCATCGAGCCGATCGAAGTGCACTATCCGTACGACACGGGATGGGGCAAGTCGATCAGAACCCCCTGCGACATCAGCACCGTGCAGAAAATTCCGCTGAAAGCCATTGAATCCGCGCTCGGGCTCCCGATCGACGCCGAACTCGTGCAACAAACCTTGTGCGCCTATGGCTATGAAGTCAAAGCGAGTCGCCATACCCTCGCGGTGCGCCTACCGCACTATCGAAGCGATCTCATGCACCCGGTGGACGTGGCGGAAGACGTGGCGATCAGCCGCGGGTATGACTCGTTTGTTCCGGTGATGCCGGCCCAATTCACCGTGGGGTCGTTGTCGGCTCTCGAAATGATGTCCGACTACATTCGCGAACACATGGTCGGGCAAGGATTCCAAGAGATCTTTTCCAATATTCTGCTGTCCCATGAAGAGCTTGTTGAACGGATGAGACTGCCGGAGGGGGAGCAAGTGGTAGAAGTGGACAACGTCATGTCGCAAAGCTTTTCCTGTCTTCGGTCCTGGATTGTGCCGTCGCTGTTGCGCGTGGAGACGGCCTCGCCGCGCGCGTTTTACCCTCACCGGCTTTTTGAAATCGGTGAAGTCGCGATTCCCGATTCGAGCCAGGAACTCGGGTCACGAACCATCATTCGACTCGGGATCGTCATTGCCCATCCCCACGCGAACTTTTCCGAAGTGCACACCTGCCTGGACATGCTGATGTTCTATCTGGTGAAGGACTACGAACTCGAACCCCTGAATCACGGCTCGTTCCTCGACGGACGAGCAGGCACCATTCTTTCCCAAGGACAACCCGTCGGGCTGATCGGAGAACTCCATCCCGAAGTCCTGGAGAACTGGGGCATCTCCGTCCCCATCTCGGCATTCGAACTCGACGTGGACTGGCTGTGCGCTGACGGTTCGTAAGCCGGGAAAGAGAGTCTGGACTGACAAAGCTTGGCTGATGTGATGGTGGCATCACTTCTGGAGCCGGGCCGGGCATGACGACCGCGAGGTGCTGCGGGCGCTGGCTAAGTGAACGTGACAGGATCGAGACTGGTGACGAGGAATCGACCGGACATCCTCGTCACCGATGAGATGGGGTTCAGGCCGCGGCTTTTGCCAAGTCGGTCAGGGATTTAAACCCTGCGGGATCGTGAATGGCCATCTCGGACAACATCTTCCGGTTCAAGGCCACGTTGGCTTTGGTCAACTCATGGATAAACCGGCTGTACGATAATCCGTGTGCTTTGACCGCGGCCGAGATTCTGGCGATCCACAGTCGCCGAAAATCTCTTTTCCGATGTCGCCGGCCAATATACGCATAGACTTGGCCTTTATCGACTGACTCCGTTGCCGTCCGGAACAGTTTGCTTCTGCCCCCATACTGCCCCTTGGCCAACTTCAGCCGTTTCTTTCTGCGGCGACGGGTTTGGGGGCCTCCTTTGACACGTGGCATGACTTTGAACTCCTTCGTTATACTGAATTTAGGAACCTCTGATTTAATGCATTAAATCAGAGGTTCCTTTACTCCCCCTCGGGCGGCTGCGCGATTGCGTCACGCCCCGGAGAATTGACGTTTCGTCAGACCAAACACCACGTTACGGTGTTTGCGCACTCAAAAAAATCAGGAATACGGTAAGAGCCTGGCCAGCGAGGCCTGATCCGGTTTCGCAACCACCACCGTATCGTTCAGACGACTTTTCCGTTTGGCGTTTTTCGTGGTCAGGATATGTCGCAGTCCCGCCTTCCGCCTCAGGAATTTTCCGCTGCCCGTACGCTTAAACCGTTTGGCTGCTCCCGAATGACTTTTTAACTTCATGCGTGCCATATGCTCATCCCCTTAATTCTTGGGCGACACAATCATGTACAGATTGCGCCCTTCCATCCTCGGCTCCATTTCGATTGTTGCCGTCTCCTTGAGTTCTTCCCGAACTTTTTCCATGGCCTGCCGACCCAGACTTTGGTTGGCCATTTCCCGGCCTCGAAACATGACCGTCACTTTGGTTTTGTTCCCCTCTTCCAAGAACTCCACTATCCGGCGAACTTTGGTTTGAAGGTCATGTTTGTCCGTTCGCGGACGAAGCTTGATTTCTTTTACCTGTGTCGATTTCTGATGCTGGCGTGTCTTATGTTCTTTCTTACTCTGTTCGTACTTGAACTTTCCATAATCCATGATCCTGCACACCGGCGGCGTGCTCGTGGGCGCGACTTCCACCAGATCAAACCCGCCCTCATGGGCCCGCTTGAGCGCCTCGGACGTCTTGAGGATCCCGAGCTGTTCACCTTCCGATCCGATCACCCGTACTTCGGGCACCCGGATCAGGTGGTTCACGCGATGTTTGGCAGTGACCGTTCTACCCATCAGTGAACAGATGAACTGGTCAATGGTTCTGCTGGCATATCTTGTCGAATCAGATCTATCACCTCGCTGATTGGCAGCGTCCCCACGTTGGTTCCACTGCGTTTTCGCACGGAGACCGATTCGGCCTCCCGTTCCCGATCCCCCACGACAAGCATGTAGGGAATCTTGGCTTTTTCAGCTTCTCGGATTTTGAGCCCAACCTTTTCTTTTCGCAAGTCCATCGAGGCACGCAACCCTACACCCGCCAAGCGGTCCCGGACGAGTGCCGCATACTCCGCCTGTTTGTCCGTAATGGGCAGCACGATGGCCTGGACCGGAGCGAGCCACGTCGGAAAGGCGCCGGCATAGTGTTCAATCAGAATGCCGAAAAACCGTTCGATGGATCCCATCAGCGCCCGATGAATCATGATCGGTTGGTGCGCCGCGCCATCTTCCCCGATATAGGACAACCCGAACCGTTCGGGATTATTGAAGTCGATTTGGACCGTCGAACATTGCCAGGCCCGCCCCAACGCGTCGTGAATTTTCAGATCGATTTTCGGCCCGTAAAACACGCCTTCGCCGGGGTCAATCTCATAGGGAAACCCACTACTCTTCAGCGCGGCTTCGAGGGCCTCCGTGGCCTGGTCCCACTTTTCCACGGAACCGACCGCTTTGTCCGGTCTCGTGGACAGATACAATGCGAACTCCGTAAAGCCGAAGCGCCGGAGAACAAACATCGTGAAATCCAGGACTTTTCTGACTTCAGATTCGATCTGGTCCGGCCGGCAGAAGATGTGCGCGTCATCCTGGGTGAACCCCCGCACCCGCATGAGGCCGTGCAGCACCCCTGACCGCTCGTAGCGATAGACCGTTCCCAACTCACCATAGCGAATGGGCAGCTCCCGGTAACTGCGCAAGTGCGACTTGTAGACCATGATGTGGAACGGACAATTCATCGGCTTCAACTGGTACTCCCCCGCCTCCACGGTCATGGGCGCGAACATGTTCTCCTTGTAATAGTCCACGTGCCCGCTGGTCTTCCACAAATCCAACCGCGCCACGTGCGGGGAATAGACCAGTTCGTAGCCGTTCTGCACGTGGCTGTCGCGCCAGAAATTTTCGATTAACAACCGAACCAGCGCTCCCTTGGGATGCCAGAGAATCAAGCCCGGTCCCGTGTCGTCGGGGCTGCTGAACAGATCCAGTTCCTTGCCGAGTTTCCGATGATCACGGCGTTTGATTTCTTCGAGTTTCTGGAGATGGGCATCCAGGTCAGCCTGCGCGGGGAACGAGGTCCCGTAAATGCGCTGGAGCATGGGATTGCGTTCATCACCCCGCCAATATGCGCCCGCGGCGTTCAACAACTTGAAGGCTTTGACCTGACCGGTTGCACCCACGTGCGGGCCCCGGCACAAGTCGATGAAGTTGCCCTGCTGGTAGAGGGAGACGACGTTGTCCTCGATCTGTTCGATAATTTCGACCTTGAAGGCTTCCCCTTGCTCCCGAAACAGCTTGATCGCGTCTTCCTTCGACATTTCCAGGCGATGCACGGAATAATTTTCTTGAATAATCTCGTGCGCCCGCGCCTCGATTTTTTCCAGGTCCCCCGGCGTAAACGGCCGTTCAAAGGAAAAGTCGTAATAAAAGCCTTCGTGAATGGCCGGTCCGATCGTGAGATTGGCCGAAGGAAACACGTCTTTCACGGCCTGGGCCATGATATGAGTGCTACTGTGCCGGTAAATTTCCTTCCCGTCCTCCGACTCAAAGGTCAGGGGTTCCAGCGTGGCGCTTCTGGTCAGGGACGCACCAAGGTCACCGGGTTGTCCGTCAATCCTGACGGCGAACACCTCAGACGGAAGAGGACCCGTCAGTTCCTCCAACGCCTCACGCGCCGTGATCCCGGATCGAAAGGTTTTCGGGCCGGTCCCCGGCAAGGATATCTCGATGCATTCACCCTGCACTTTTTTGGCTTCAATCGAAACGGACATGCTCCTCAAACTCTCCCATCACCCGCAACCGCCGGGCTTCACTCGGCCCTCTTCCGGAGGAAAAGGGTGGTAGGCGCGGGCGGTATTGAACCGCCGACCTCTACCGTGTCAAGGTAGCGCTCTCCCCCTGAGCTACGCGCCTATCACAAATGGAGTATGCTAGATGAGCTTTTCGTATCCTGTCAAGAAATCAGAGGAAGACTTATATGGGATGCTAGCCAGAGGGCTTGAAAAGGCGAGGAACGGATGGCGTGAAAAACCGGACTAGGAGGATTCCGTGCGTTGGCGGGAACGACGGGGCACGGATATGTGGTATTCCGTGATTTTCTTGCGCAGGGTGTTTCGATTCATGCCCAGAAGCTTCGCGGCTTGAATTTGGTTGCCATTCGTTTCATGAAGGGCATGTTGGATCAACGGTCGTTCCACAGCCTGGATGAGGGTCACGTGCAACCCCTTGGCCGAACTCGCCTTCATGGTGTGTACAAACTCGCTGAACTTCAACTCGACGTAATCTTCGAGCGTCAAACCCGGGAATGCCTGTAATCCGCGCTTGGCTTCCCTCTCATCAAATTTGCCAAGGAGCCATTTCATGGTATCCAAAGTCGCTTGAAGGGAAGGTGGTCCCGAGATGATCAAGGTCTTCGACACGTCGATGACGTGTGGCAGGTCACGGAGACTTTCCTTCGCCGTCTTTTCCGAAAGCACCAACCCATCGATTGGTGCCTTTTGAGCCTCTTGCTTGACCTGCTGGAGATTATCCACCGCCACCACGCGAACGCCTACCTCACCCCGCTGGATCTGGAAAGACTTCCCTGCAGGAACGCCCACCACGACGATATGACTCATTCGCGACACGGTCCTTACCCTTCGATCAAGTGGCGTACCGGCTTCTCGTTCATGCGAACCCCATCAACGGACACAGGAGCCGGAGGGTCAACCAGACGAGCACGGCTCCGATGATATTCAACAACACCCCGGCTCTTAGCATGTTCGGAAGCGGGACGAATCCCGTGCCGTAGACAATCGCATTCGGCGCGGTCGCGACCGGCATCATAAACGCGAGACTCGCCCCCAGACAAATCCCCAGCGTCGGTGGAACAGGAGAAACCCCAGCCGCGGTGGCAATGGAGATCACCACGGGAACGAGCATGCTCGTCGATGCGGTATTCGAAGCAACTTCCGTTATCATCAACGCCATGCCAATGGCAACGGCTGTCAAGGTCCACAATGTGTTGCTTCCAAACAGCGCCACCAGACTTTCTCCGATAATCTCGGCCAAATGGGTTTGGACCATCAGATGTCCGAACGTCAAGCCTCCGCCGAATAACAGGATCGTACCCCAGTTAATGTTCGCGGCCTGGGTCCATTTCAACGTAAATTCGCCGGCCTTGAAATCGACGGGCAACACAAACAGCAGCCCCGCCGCAAAAATCGGGACCATTTCCTTGGGAAGACGGGCGTTGATGAACGTCACCAGGTCGGCATCCCGTCCCAACACGATCCCCAATACCCCCGGTCCGATCCAACACGCGATAGCCAGGAGCAACGCGAAACAGGTATTCCTTTGGCCGCGCGTCCAGCCTTCCTGTTGCCGGCGAAGGTTCTGCAGGTGATCGCCCAGGTCCGGGAACGTCTTGGGCAGTGGATGCAGCCAATAGAGAACCGCGGCAATGCCCAACCAGAGCACGCCGGCCAGCGGCAGCCCGATGGCCATCCAATCAAAAAACGCGATGTCAATGCCGGCTTGTTGGGACAGCAACCCCACGCCAATGATATTCGGCGGCGTGCCGATCATCGTCGCAATCCCCCCGGCGGCCGAGCCATAGGCCAATAACAGAAGCACGCCGGGCTCATGGGACCCGGACTCTTCCCTCGACCCGCGAATGGTCGAGAGCAGGCCAAGTGCAATCGGCACCATAATGGCCACGGACGCGGTGTTGCTGATCCACATGGACAGAAAGGCGGTGGCCAATCCCATGGCTCCGAACATCAGGACCGGCCTGGCCATAATCGTCTTACGGGACAACAGCCAGACGGCAAACCGCCGGTCCAGCCCGTGCACCACAAAGGCTTCGGCCAAGAAGAAGCTGCCGATAAAGAGGAAGATGATCGGATGGGCGAAGGTCGCCAGCACCTCCTTGGCTGACCCCAACCCCATGGCAATACACAACGCCGCACCAATCAATGACGTCACGGCCAGGGGAATGGCTTCCGTGGCCCAACTCACCACGACCCATACCAAAATGGCCGAGAGGACTTGCGCCGAGGGCGGCAGGCTGGAAAACGGGTTGAGATACACCAGGAACGCCAACACGGGCGCCGCATACAGGCCGACCCGTTGCCTCATTCCCCAAACATGCCGGTTTGCGGTTTTCATACCGATACTTATGGGACGACTTCAAAGCGCATTTGCCGGAAATGGGAGTCCAACGTCAATGCCCGACGAATCTGTAACTCTCTCATCACGACGAAACTGCAACAATCGGTAAAGGAGAAGTCCTTGTCCCGATAGCGGAAGAAGAGCGCCCGTGCCCGGTCTCTTCGCCGTTCATCAATGGACTCGATCCGTAGTCGGGCCGAGCCGTCGATTTGCAGCCACCACGCTTCAGCGGCGTTGAGCCCGAGGCGGAACCGGATCGTGGTCAGTGTCTCGTCGATCACATAGTCCGTTGTCGTCAGCATGCCGCCGGCCGATAGCCATTCATCCCGGGCTTCCCGCACAGCCGATCCCGCCCTGTCGCTGCTATCCGCAACCGCGACCCATGCGGCCGTATCGACGAACATATGATTCACCGGTACAGCACCTCGTCATGCCGTGCAGCAACGTCTCCCGTTTGGGACGCACCAACAGCCTGAGCCTGGTACAGCGTATCCGATTCCAGCGGTATACTGTCGAGTCGAGGACTGTCAACCGGTACAATGTCAAAGGCCGGGCGACTTCTATACAGGACGGTAAACCGTTCTCCATGCCGCACTTTTTCGACGACATCATGCAACCGTTCCCGGAGTTGTTTCGCACTGATCATCTCTGGCATCGGGGCACCTCCTGAAGTTTAACTCAAGTTAATCTTTTTGCGATATCAGGTCAAGGATCCAAGCGGCAACCGTCACATCCCGCGCTATTCATCAGTCATCTCATGGCCTCTTCGAATGCCCCATACCACAACGCCTCAAACAATGGTCCGTGGATTTCATCATTTGAAGCAAAGCTCGCTTCCACGGCAATTTTCTTATACCATAAGCTAGAAAATGGCGAAGCCGGTTTGCAGCAGGGGAACACGCTTCAAATCGCACACTTTCACACGACCTCCCCAGCGGATATAATTTCGCCAAGCCCTCACGCTCAACCTCAAACCGGACTGAGGGAGAACGTCTCGCGTAAGGCAAATCTTCACCTGGAAATATGACGGTCACGGTCACACGCACTTTCACGGAAGGAGTCAGGAACATGAAACGTCTGCTGAGTATGGTTCTGGTGACCATTCTGTTCTCGGGTGCCGCTCTCGCTGAAACCTTGCCCCCGCATACCGCCAAGATCGGTGAGGGGGTGTACAGCTTCGGGAACCCGGCGAATGCCTATTTTTCGATGTTTGTGGTGACGAACGAAGGAGTGATCGCCACTGAATCGGTGAATACGAACCATGCGAAGGACATGGTCGCAGCCATCAAGGCCGTCACGGACCAGCCCATCCGGTATCTCCTGCACAGCCACAATCACTGGGATCATGCGAGCGGCGGTCAGGTGTTTCATGATGCCGGAGCGATTGTGATGGCCCATGAAGAAGCCTATCGATGGATGAAGGCGAACCCCGGTCCGGACATGATGGTGCCGGATGAAAGCTGGGCGGGCAATCGAAAAGATCTCACCTTGGGCGGCACCGTCCTGGAATTGCATTACCTGGGCATGAATCATGGCTTGGGCATGACCGTGTTTCTCCTGCCCAAAGAAAAAATCGCCTATATTGCCGACCTGGTCGATCCGAATGCGGTCCTGTTTAACATTGTGCCGGACTTCAACGTCAAAGAATGGGAGCGATCCCTCAAAGAAATCGAGCAAATGGACTTCGAAAAAGCACTCTATGCGCACAGCGGGAAAGCGCAACCGTTATTGGGTGGCACCAAACACGAAGTGAGAGAGTATATCCAATTCGTTCAGGACATACGCGGCGCCATTTATGCGGAATTCAAAAAAGGGACGAACTGGATGGAGATCCCCAATGCCGTGAAACTTCCTCAATATAAGGATTGGTGGATGTATAAAGAATGGCTGCCCATGAACGTATGGCGCATTCTATTGGATGACTCGATGGGCCCATTCCCCTGGCGACCAAATCCGTAGCCGGAGGAGCGGAGCCACAGTCTGCTGCTTCCTCTTTCCGTCACTCCCGACAGCTTTAATCGGGAATCCAGTATCTTTTTTAGTTGTAGCCGTGCCATCCCGGGTCAAATCCCGGGACATGCCTTATGGCGCTCTCTTAAACGTTTACATGCGGCAGAAAACGACGGCTAACGCAAACTGTCTGCGTAGCTGATCAAACGGCGGCGAATTTCGGATTTGGGAAGTCGACAGCGAGGATGTTGTGATAGAGCTGTTAAGCCGTCGTACAGTTCCCTGGCGCTGACCACTGCAGCCTCGTACATCTTGTCGAGAAGCCAGAGCACGCCGTGGCATTCGACATCCTTGTCGGTCGCAAGGCGGCTGAGCGCACTGTCGCCGCTCAACAGGACCCAGGAGTGGATTTGCGCAAGTGCGAGGGCGAAGCAATCGGGAAGCGACAGGGCGGGCATTCGCTTCCGGTAGGTCAAGGCAAGGTTCACACCGTCGCCATCCAAGTGTTCGATGACGAGGCCGAGTCGTATCAAATCCTCCCCTCCCCAGTTCTTCAATTCGCGCTCATAGAGCAAATCGGGAACGACGAACCGGAACGCCAAGCAGAAACTGGCCTCCAAGAAGGACCCTCGTCTGAGATCAATCAGCACAGAGGTATCGGAGACCAGCACCTGCTGCATGGAACTCAGCCCCCAGCCTCCTTACGTTCAACAGCCGGCGGCTTCTCCATCCGCTGATTCAAATCCTCCACCGAGATGTTGAGCAACTCCGCCGCCTTGGCTTCGGAGATGGCTCCTTCGGCAAGAGCACGGAACGTGAGGCGCTTGAAACGCTTCGGTTCCTCGCCTTTTTCTCTCGCGAGTGGTTCCTCGTAGGGTGGGCTTCTCCACCCAAACCGATCGAAGTCGTTGAACAGCCGCCGGAACAGGGTCGCGTTGAAAATACCCAGGTCTTTGCAGCGATACGTGATCGCCTGAACGCTCGTGCCGAAGAGTTTCTTCAACTCGAAAAGCTCTCCCCAACCGATTGCCTTGCGGTGTTTCCCGATCTCCGCCCACAGGGCGTCAGCAGGCATCAGGAAGGCACCGGCGAAGCGATGCGCAGCTTTCTCCTCGTCCAACTTGGCCGCCACGTCCATGACCATGTGCCCAAGCTCATGGGCCAGAGTGAAGCGCTGACGCTCCCCCCATTCCTTGCGGTTCACCACAATGACGGGCACGGTACCTTTCCCTGCGCGGCGGACATGCGCCGTCAGACCGTCGATAGTCGTCAGATCGACGGCAAGAACCTTGATCCCCTGCTCTTCCAGCAACTCGACGAGGTTCGGGATTGGATCGTTGCCCAAGCCCCAATGATCGCGCAGGCTTCGGGCGGCGCGGTCGGCCTCCGAAACGTCACGCTTGACGGGGTAGGGTGCCTCACGCGGACTGTGCCATTCGACACTCGGAAGATGGAGCAACTCCTCGATCATGAGGTACTGCTCCAGAAGGTGCAGGACCTTGGCCTCGACCTGGGATTCTTCCCGCCTGCTCGTGGGCTTTTTCTTCCTGAACTCCACCTCTTCAAGGACCATTTCCTGGTCGCCGACCAGATAGTCCTCCGAGACATCAAGCGCGTCGGCAAGCACGATCAAGACACCAGAGCCGGGCATCGATTCATTACGCTCGTACTTCCCGATTGCCTGAGCCGTCACGCGGTTTCCAATTTTCACTTCTAAGTCCCTGAGAGACAGGCCAGCGGCAGAGCGTGCAAGCTTAAGCCTTTGTCCTATCATGGTTTCCCCCTTTCTATTGACAGTTTACAAATATACATTATATTTTAGTATTTGTAAACTAACAATTTAACTGGGAGGACTCAGATGATGACAGAAAATACATTGCGACCACCCCTCACCGACCCTGCGGATATCTTGCTGGCCGACGTGGCAATCCGCATTCAACTCAGCAAAACGGACTACAACAAAGCCACGCAACGTTACCAGACAATCAACGCCTGGATCGAGCGTGACGGGAGCCCATTGAAGGATCGCGTCGAGTTATTCTACCCACAAGGGTCAATGGCAATCGGGGCAACCATCGCCTCAAAACTGAAAACCGATGAGTTCGATATCGATGTAGTCGCGCAACTTGATCTGCCGACCAACGTATCACCATGGGAACCTCTCGATTTACTGTTTGAGGCGATTCGCGGTGAGCCTGGATCCCGGTACTATTCGAAAACAAAGCGCCGAACACGATGCGTCACCGTCGATTACAGCGACGCCATGCACCTCGACGTTACGCCGAGTTTGCGCATGAGGGGCACCCCGGAACGTCAAAGTCTGATTTTTCACCATAGAGCGGAAGCGCCACAAGATCCGAGTTATCGGCTTATTGCGAATCCTTATGGTTTCGCTGAATGGTTCAAGGACAACACGCCCTTGGACTATGATTTTGCTGACCTCATCGAGAAACGCGCCGAGGAATATCAACGAATGCGCATATTTGCTGAGGCAGACAGTGATCCCGTTCCTCCGCAGGAGCCGCCGTTCCGGAAATCGAAGGCCGTCATCGTGCTGCAACTCCTGAAGCGTTGGCGCAACATGCAGTATGACACACGGTCTGGCCGTCGTCCACCATCGATCATGATCGCAAAGCTTGTGGCCGATGCAGCCAACAATACGGGCCGGCTGTCCGAGGAGTTGTTGCTCCAAGCGAAGTATATGCTGTCCTTCTTCCGCCAGCAGCACGATCAAGGCCGACTTGTTCATATTGTCAATCCTGTGTGTCCAGAGGATGTACTGACTGACCGCTGGCCGGGGTCGTTACAAGATCAGCTCGATTCATCGACGACCTTGAGGACCTCGTGCAAAAGGTCGAACGGCTGGTTGCAGGGTGCGATCTGGCGAAGATGCAGGAAATTATGGTGAGTCTGTTCGGCGAATTTCCTGCAAAGGAGGCTGTCCTGGCATTCAACGAACGGATCGGAAATGAGATTGGTGGCGGACGTAGCCAGTACGATTCTCAAAAGGGAAGTTTGGTTATTCCGGCCTCGGTGGCGAGTGTAGCGATCCTATCTGGCGCTCGGCCAACGCCTAAACATACCTTCTATGGGACCGAACAGAGGAAACGGTGATGTTATCGACATGGAAGCAAGTCGAACTGATGAGGAAGAGTTGGCCAACGTTCAAGGTTCTTCGCCGCACGCGTTGGGGTGTACTTTGGGAGGGATCACTTCGTCCTCTATGCCAAACCTACATGGTTCAAGTGTTGCTGCAGCGCATGAAAAATTACAATAAATCAAATATCCTATTGATTCCACGAGTAACTGTGATTGAGCCCTTGCTTCGTCGTCGATCAGAAGATCCAGATGCCCCCATTCCGCACCATTATCCGAACCAATACGATTCCAAATTACCCATTCTGTGCCTTTGCGATCCGGCCACTAAAGAATGGCATTCCGGTTGTTCGGTTGCCAAGACAATTATTCCCTGGACGATAGATTGGCTTACTTGCTACGAAGGTTGGCTCGCGACAGGGGAATGGACTGGCGGCGGCAGGCATGAACCAGTTGAATAGGTATTTCAGTGTATAGCAGTAGAGAAGACTATACACCGAGACGATCATCCGGGGCACTCAATCGACGCCGAGTTCCTCTCCCATGGCCGGAAGATCGGGACTTTCGTATCCTTTCCATTGATGGCGGCGGTATCCGTGGAATCTACCCGGCGACGTTCCTAGCAGGCCTGGAGGCGCGCTATCTGAGGGGGGCCTCGGTGACGCAATACTTCGACCTCATTGCTGGAACTTCAACTGGCGGGGTTATTGCCATCGGCCTTGCCGCCGGTCTGAAGGCAACAGATCTGCGCGACCTCTATATTGATCGCGGGTGCGAAATCTTCCCACCCCTCCACAGAGGGGTCGTCGGAGCGATGGAGCGTCGCTTGAGGAACGCGGGCCAGTATTTCAAATTCCGCTACGACCGAAAGGCATTGATGAGGATTCTGCGCGACACTTTCAGCGACCGAAGATTTGGCGAGGCACAGACGAGACTGTGTATTCCTGCATTCGAGGGTCGTTATGGTGAGGTCTACATCTTCAAGACTCCTCATCACCCGGATTTCCACAAGGATGCCAGCGAGCAGATGACAAAGGTCGCCGCTGCTACCGCTGCGGCTCCGACCTTTTTCCAGCCGCTCCAAGATGGAGGTTACACGTTCGTTGACGGCGGAGTCTGGGCTAACAATCCGATCATGATAGCCCTCGTCGATGCGCTGTCATGTTTTTCGGTACCCCGCGAGCGCGCGCGAATTCTGAGCCTGGGGTGTGGGGATGAGCCGTATGTCGTTGACTACCAGAAGATCCGGCTCGGCGGACTGTTGTCGTGGAGGGATATCATCGATGCAGCGATGCGGCTTCAGTCGCTCAACGCGCTTGGCCAAGCAGGGCTACTGATCGGCGCGGACAAGATCATCCGGGCCAGTGTCCCTACAAGCGAAGATCAGATTCAGTTGGACGACTGGACCCGCGCCGTCTCGGAACTGCCTGGCGCGGCAGAATCCATGCTAGATGAATTAGGCGAGAGCGTATCCAAAATATTCCTTTGTGAACCTGCAAGCCGATACGAACCCATCGTTTCCGCGTTTTTGACCTAAATCTCGCTCACATCCTAACAAGGACCGTTCTGCGTGAGCGCCTCATGCAACGTCGACTCAACCAATCGTCCCCGTGTTTCGTCACCTGTGGTGAGACTCGCTTCCAGCCGGGCGCAGAGGGCCATCAGTTCATCGACTTTGGCGACGATGTGGTGCTGTTCGGCGAGTGGTGGAACGGGAACAACTATGTCCGAAAGAGCTGATTGGTTGATCTTCGGCATGGCTACGCGATTATCTTCTTTAACCGCTTGTGCCACGAAATCTTTTGTAATCATGAACTTCACGAGGAAGTCACGGTCAATCAGGGCATGAATGGGATACATGTCGGCACTGCACAGCCCGTCAAAATCAACTTTGGCAACTTTCGCCAAGTTGGGACGGATCTTCGAATAAAGAATTGCCTCTGCCGAAAACAGGTGCTTACCGCTATACACACCAGCCTCTCCAACAGACTCATACGATAACAGCCGAGTGGTCCAGCTTTCGATGTTGTCTGGCGCGATGTGAGGCAACGCCGCGTATCGTTTCGGATCGACGAGGTTTGATTGGATCGCGGCCACTTGGTTGAACCGAGCCAGAGCCCAGCCTCGTGGGAGGGAGAATAGCTCTTCCTTCGCGGAAAGTGGTTTTACAGGTTTCGGCTTATTGAGCTTCCCTTCTGCCACCTGCCTCAAAAAGTCCTTAGCAATCCGCTTCAGTAGTTCCGATGCCGGTTCGTCGTTTGGGTTTTGGGGGACCAGTTTGCCGCGGACGGCGAGGTTGAGGATGGTTTGGCGGAGGGCTTTGATCTGGTCGGGGCGGGTGGTGAGCGGGGAAAGGTTGTCGAGGGCGAAGGTGGCGTGGTTCTGAAACGTGGCTGGGTTCGGGTCGGGTGCGTTGAGACGGGCGAGGCTTGCTGTTGCCATCCGGTTGCGCGTCTCCTCTCGTTCTGCTCGTGTGGCCTCTAATCTGTCGCACATGGCCATCAGTTCATCAACTTTGGCGACGATACGGTGTTGTTCGGCGAGGGGTGGGAGGGGGAACGGTGAATAGGCAAAATACTCGGCCGGTACGCGCTTTTGGCCAGCGGTGCCGGTCATTCTTGGGATACCAGTTTCAATGAAGTTTGGGCATTTGAGGAAAATAAGGATGAAGTTTGGATTGCCGAATAGTGGACGGACAATATGTAACTCCGTCGTGCCGCTCCCTAGCCCGCCGGTCAGGTCCCGAAATACAGTCGATTTCCCGTTTTGAAAACAGGGGGTGATCTTTGCAAGACCGACATCACCTTCAGCGAAGTGTGTATAGCCTTTTTCGATATCTCCCCATCGTCGAACCTCGTGATTGCTCGCTTCACCATAGTCGGCTGCAATCATTGGCATCGGGACAAACGAGGCCAGAGTGTCATCTGTTGCCTCGTTTCGAAGGCTCAGGAGACCGATCTCTGCAATTTGGCTCCATCTCCAATTTGCGGGTAACATAAATGGTATTTCAGTCTCATTAAGCGGGATTATCATCTTCGGCTTCCTAATCTCCCCTGCCTCCACCATCCGCCTCTTTTCCGTAGCGATCCGCTTCAGCAACTCCGATGCCGGTTCGTCGTTCGGGTCTTGTGGGACGAGCTTGCCGCGGACGGCCAAGTCGAGGATGAAGCGGCGCAGGCGTGGGATCGCATCAGGCGCGTCGGCGAGGCGGTCGAAGTGCGTGAACAGGCGTGCGACGTTCATGGGGCCAACACGCCGGTCGGTGAAAACTGTCGATGGAGACTGGATCCCCGATCGGGTCGGGGATGACAGCCAGGAGATTTCTCGCTTCGCTCGGAATGACAATACTGAATGTGGCAACCCCTCATTCTGTTAACGCCTGTCCTGAGCGTAACGGAGTGAAGTCGAAGGGAATGACTGAACACATACAGGAATAACGGATTCGGGAGACCATTGCTTATGTTTACGCCAATGACGGTTGAGCTTCATCATCTTCGGCGTTCGTAGGCATTTGCTCTGTTTCCAGCCAAGCCGGCAGCGCAACGCGCTGGAGCGTGGGCTGACCAGCCTTGATCGGGATCAGATATCCGTGTCGCCAGAGGACTGGGGTTGCCGCTACGGGTCCGCAGGTCGATGACGTTCCGTGCGCTCGTCTGCGGCCGATCGGATGTCCGTTTTCGAAAAGTCACCGCCTTTGAACAGAAGTGGGACGGCCAGATGCTTGGCCAAGGCGTAAGAAAAGCAGTCGCCATAGTTCAGGGCCGCTCCATGACCGCCGACCTTCCCGTATCTCCGGTAGGCATCGAAGGCGATGTCAGCGATATGAGGAGAGACCTCCATGACGATCATGCGGCTCTTGAGAAGGAAGGCATCCAACGCCAGGACTGCGCTGTCGCCGGATCGGGCAAGCAGAACCATCCGGGTCTCAAGCAGGGTGGCGGCACTGACATAGGTGGCTGTCGCCGCTTCGATCAATTCATTGAAAGGGCGGCGTTCCGGTTCGTTTTGCATGATGGCGATGAGTGCCGATGTGTCGACCACCATCAGACCGGAAGGCCTCGTTCATCATACCCGATGATCTGTTCCGCACTCCGCCTGTCGCTGCGAGGCAGATTCGCGCAATTCAGAGCAATGTAATCCAGTTCATCGGCAAGCCGGAGGGCGCGCCGGGTTTTTTCCACCTGCGCCAGTCTTTCCTGGACGGCTTGTTTGACGGCTTGGGTCAACGATTCTCCGGTCAGGCTTGCGAGCCGTCTTGTCAAGGCTTGCGTGTCTGCATCTTTGATATTCAGTGGCATCGATCAATCCTCCATGGTTTACTATATGGAGGAATGAAGGAAAAATCAACAGGAACGCCTCACGAGCCGCAAGCTCCGGTTGGCTGAACGTCACCCGCACCTCTATCTTATCACAACAGGGACATTGGGCTTGTAACAGAGGATGTAGTCGGCCCGCTTGGCCTTGCCCCTGCTGACCAGCTTGTACAATGCGCTACACATGGCCACCATTTCTCAATGATATGTGATGCAAGATAATCTATTACAAGCTTGACATGGCACATTATCTAACTAGATAATAAACTGGTTTTATGGAGAAATTATGAGAGAAGTCGGCATGTTCGAGGCGAAAACCCACCTTTCCGCACTAGTGGACGAGGTGGCGCGTGGGGAGACAGTCATCATCACCAAGCGTGGGCATCCGGTGGCCCGGCTGACACCACCGGAAGGGGCCGACTGTGAAGCCGCTGTTGCCGCGGCCCAAACACTCCGGGACCTGCGCAAGCGCATTGGGTGGGCGACCGCCGAGGAAATTCTTCACATGCGCAACGAAGGTCGGCGTTGAAGGCTCCAGTCTTAGACAGTTCTATCACCGTGGCGTGGATACTCGGGGATGAACCATCAGCGCACGCCGATGCTATCCTGCAGGAGGTGACGGAAATCGGCGGCGTCGCTCCGGCACTGTGGTGGGTGGAAGTCCGGAACGCATTGGTTATCGCCGAGCGAAAAGAACGTTTGACACAAGAAGACACCCTGGTCGCCGTTCAGGCTATTGACGCACTGGGCATCCACTTGGACCAAGCACCTGACAGTGCCTCCCTGTTCCGGCTGGCCAGGGCACACGGATTGACCGCGTATGATGCGATGTACCTGGAACTGTCGATCCGGCAACAACGTCCACTTGCCACTCTTGACCGCAGACTCAGCGCGGCGGCACAGGCGGAAGGTATCACCTTGGCGACCGATTAGTTGTTGTATCGTCTATTTTCACTCCATATCGTTCTTGCAGACCGATTTTTCCATATAGAACATCCTCGTTGCTGCCTCCGGAGTGAGAGAGGTTGGGATTTTGCTCTCTCCCACGGTGGAGAGAGGGTTAGCATGAGTGTTTTGCAGCATGAACAAACCGTTCCAGGCATCCTGTGACCAAATCCTGGCGCCCCTGTTTGAGGCGTTGACCACCCCGAAGGCTCAACCTTTGGTGCTTGGGCCACATGGTCCCGGCCTCGCGTTCATCCTGAGTCTGCTGAGGACGACGGGTGACGAGGCTTCAGCCTCCAAGCGACTGTTCCAAGGCGTTATCCCCCACAACTGGCTCATTCTGGTGCCGACCCAAGAAGAGGCAGAATCGTTATGTCAGGACCTGGCCTTTTTCTTTGATTTCTTCCATCTCCCCGCCGAATCCCTGGCGTTTTTCCCTGACCGGGGGCAGGCCCCGTATGAAGCCGGTTCGCCGTCCATCGATCTCGTGACGCAACGGATGCGGACCTTGTCTCGCCTTCGGACCCAGCGCCCCACGGTGATCATCACAACACCGCAAGCCGCCTTGCAGTACCTGGTCCCCCAGTCCGTGTTCACGCAAGCCTGTTTGACGCTCAAAGTGGGCAGTGCCATCGAGCGGGAATCGTTGCTTCGCCATTTGCTGCGGACCGGCTATCGGCGGGTTTCCGTGGTGGACATCCCCGGAGAATTCAGCGTTCGAGGCGGCATCGTGGATATCTTTTCCACCGGGGCCACCGAACCCTACCGGATCGAATTTTTAGGCGATACCGTGGAGTCCACCCGGCAATTTGATCCGGGCACACAGGAATCCACCGAATCGGTTCTCTCCGCGGTGCTCCTTCCCGCCCGGGAATGCCTGCTCCCGGATGACGAATCCGGCCAATCGCTGGTCGAGATCCCGCCTGATGCCGAGTGGCGATTGCCGGACTTCCATCCGTCCATGGCCACACTGTTGGATTACTTTCCGGCTTCGCCTTTCGTGGTCATGGATCGTCCCATCACCTTGGCGCAGCACGCACGCGAGTGGGAGGAACGGCTGCGGGCGGCATGGGAGGAACACAACACGGCAAACCCCGCATTGCCATATCCGGACCCCTCCCATCAGGCCGGTGCCTGGGATGAGTTCCTGCCGTTTCTTTCCGAGGGCCCGCTTCTGGCGTTTGACGTGGTTGCACCCACCGACGGCACCTGGAATCCGGTCATCACCCTTCCATGCCAGTCGGCCAAGAGCGTGGGCTTGGGGCTCCGTGGAACGTCCTTTACCGAAACCCTGTCGATCCTGGAACGGCTTCGCCGTGACGGGCCCGTGATCGTCGTGGTCCGATCCTCAGGACAAGTCGGGCGCTTGTCGGGGCTGTTTGCCGAACACCATGCGCCCGCGACGGAACAAAACCCCTTCTCGCACGCTTTCGATCCTTCGGCACGCTTGCCGTTCTCTATTCTGCAAGGATTTCTTTCGTCGGGGTTTGTGTCGCCGTCATTGCCGTTTGCCGTGATTACCGAAGACGACATTTTCGCCAAAATCTCGCGGCATCGCCCCCAACTCAAAAGCAAGGCCGCAACCTTCCTCTCCTCGTTGGAGGATTTGAATGCCGGAGACTACGTGGCCCACGTGCAACACGGAATCAGCCGGTACAAGGGGCTTCGGCGCTTGTCCGTTCAAGGCTTTGAAAGCGACTATCTCATCCTGGAATTTGCAGGACGGGATACGCTCTATGTGCCGCTGGACCGGTTGAACCAAGTCCAAAAATTTCGGGGCAGCGACCACGTGGCTCCGACCCTCGACAAATTGGGAGGCACCGCGTGGGCCAAGACCAAGGCGCGCGTCAAGAAAGCCATTGAGGACATGACCGACGAACTCGTCGATTTGTATGCCAACCGGGAAGTCGTCAGTCGCCAACCGTACCAGCAGGACGGCACGTTGTCCCATGAATTCGATGCGGCGTTCGATTATGAAGAAACTCCTGACCAGATCAAAGCGATCGGCGACATTCAACGGGACCTTCGGCTACCCAAACCCATGGACCGGCTCGTGTGTGGAGACGTCGGGTACGGCAAAACCGAAGTGGCGATGCGCGCGGCGTTCCAGGCCGTCCAGGATAACCGGCAGGTTGCAGTGCTGGTGCCCACCACCCTGCTGGCCCAACAACATGCGGAAACGTTTACGCGACGCTTCGCGCCGTTTCCCATCCACGTGGCGACGCTCTCACGGTTTCAAACCCCCAAAGAGGTCAAAGCGGTGTTATCCGATCTCGCCTCGGGTGTCGTGGACATCGTCATTGGCACCCACCGGCTCCTTCACAAAAACGTGCGTTTCAAGAACCTGGGACTGGTCATTATCGACGAAGAGCAGTGGTTCGGCGTTCGCCATAAGGAACGCCTGAAACAACTGCGCACGCAAGTGGACGTGTTGACGCTCACGGCGACTCCCATCCCGCGCACGCTGCAAATGGCCTTTTCCGGAGTCCGGGACCTGTCGGTTATCGACACGCCTCCGCCCGGCCGCCTGGCCATTCGCACCCAGGTCGTCCGTTTCAATCCCAACCTGGTCCGCGAGGCGATCCGGCGGGAACTGGCGAGACAGGGACAAGTGTTCTATGTGCACAACCGGGTCGAAACCATCGAGCGGACGGCCGGTTGGCTTCGGGAACTCGTACCCGAAGCCCGGCTGGTTATGGCCCATGGGCAGATGAACGAACACGTGCTCGAAGGCGTCATGCTCAAGTTCTTTCACGGTGAGGCAGATATTCTGGTCGCGACCTCGATCATTCAATCGGGGCTGGACGTGCCGCGCGCCAATACCATCCTGGTGGATCGGGCGGATACCTTCGGTCTGGCGCAACTCTATCAACTGCGGGGGCGCGTGGGGCGCGCCGGCGACCAAGCCTATGCCTATTTCTTTTTCCCCAATGAAGAAATCCTGGGTACCGATGCCCAACGACGGCTACTGGCCATTCAGGAATTTGCGGACTTGGGGTCGGGGTTTCGCATTGCCGCCGCGGACCTGGAAATTCGCGGTGCCGGCAACCTGCTCGGCAAACAACAGTCCGGCAACATTGCCGCAGTGGGCTTTGATCTGTATATGCAGATGGTGGAGCAAGCCGTGCAACAGCGGCAAGGCGAACCAGTTGAAGAAGAGATCGAACCCACGTTGCACGTGCCCGTATCGGCCTTTATCCCTGACGACTACGTCGAGGACGGCCACCAACGCTTGTCTTTGTATAAACGGCTCTCCGCCAGCCAGATGGTCGGCGACCTCGCGCTGCTGCATGGGGAGACGCAGGACCGGTATGGAACGCCGCCCGAACCGGTAGAACAGTTGTTTCAGGTCATGCAAATTCGCCTGCTCGCCAAAAAGCTGAAAGTGGAGTCGCTGGACGCCGCGAATGGCGCCGTGACCGTGACCTTTGCTCCCAACGCCACGATTGCGCAAGAGAGTCTCGATTGGCTCATGCAGTATTCGGAAAAGCGGCTCCAATTCCTCTCCCCCGTCTCCTTTGCCGTACCCATGGACCTCGATGACTGGCCAGCAGTGGTTTCGGTCCTGACGACGATGTTGAATGGCCTGTTGGATGCTTCTTCGGACGCCTTGACGCCTTCACGCTCATGATGCACGACCATCACCAACCCGATTTGTCATCCCGTCACTCACCATGCCGACCCACGTCAGGGACAACGGCCCTACTGCTCATGGCTTTATGCGTGATCACGTACCTTGTTCCCGTTGCATCTGCTCAATCCCCGACGCCGAACGGTGAAGGAAAAGCGGTCACTGATGGGATCGCCGCCATCGTCAACACGGAGATCATTACGGTTTCAGAGCTTCAAACGGAAATGGGTGATGAATTTTTTCGCTTGAAAGCTCGTTATGACGGCAATGAACTCAAGGAGCGTCTCTCTCAGAAACGCCTGGAAGTCTTGAATCTGTTGATCGAACGAAAGCTCCTGCTCCAGGAGGCCAAGGCCAAGAATATTTTCGTCAGCGATGAAGAGGTGGACCAAGCCTGGGAACAGATGCGCAGAAACCCCGCCGGGTTCCCGCCGTCGGCCACTCGATCCAAGGACATCCTTCGCGAAGAATTGATGGCCCGCCGAATCAGGGATATCGAAGTTCGTCGAGGGATCGTCGTCGTACCTGAAGAGGTTCGCGCCTACTTTAAAGAGCAACAACAGCGCTTTACGGCTCCCGGTACACACCGCATCCGGCAGATTCTCCTGCTCCCGAAGCTGGATGAAGACCGGGAGACACTGAAAACACGGGTGGAAGTCCTCATGGGTCAGCTCAAGGAGGGCACAAGTTTCGAGAAATTGGCTGAATTGTTTTCCGATGGATCAGAGAGCGTGATGGGGGGCGATCTGGGTTTCGTCACGAAAGACGAACTCCTGGCCCCGTTGGGTGAAGCCTTGGACAAGCTCAGCCCGGGGGAGGTCAGTCCCTTGATTGAAACGGAAATCGGGATCCATATTCTCCGGCTTGAAGAGAACCGGCCGGGAATCACGCAGCCGTTTGAGAAAGTGAAGGAAGCGATTGCGAACCGGTTGTTTCAGGAAAAAATCCAGAAATCCCATGACAAGTGGATGTCATCGCTGAAAGACCGGGCCTACATCGAAATCCGGTTTTAACGTCCCCCATGAATATGCAGATTTGATTCATTTTGGTGTATTGTTGGGAACTTATCCATTTAAGTTGACGGACTTTGCGTTTTCCCCCGCGCCGTATCGTTTGTATCCGCGATCTGCAGTTCTGCTCCAGGACGCCTCCTCTAGGTGGATCTAGGCATGGGAGTTCGACGATTCTGCCAAACGTTTTCTTTCGCTGCTCCATGCCTTCCCTCTTGTCGAGTTACATGGATAAATCCCTAATATTGCGTAACAACATGTTACTCAGGGTGCGGAAGATCATTCCACGATTCATATTGCGTTCTCAAGGCGTTCCACAGTTCATGACGGCCTTCGTTCGTTTTTGAGGAATACCCCACCACCGTTTCATCATATTCCACGCCCAGGGCTTGGCACACTTGCAAGAGAGCCTGTCGGCGCCGGCCACGAGACAGTTTGTCGATCTTCGTCACCACCACGATCGGTCGATACCCGAGATGGGTCAGCCATTCCAGCGTGGTCACGTCATGAGCTTCGACCCCTCGCACGTCGACCAATTGCACGACCGCGCACAATTGAGCCCGGTCTTTCAGATAGCGCTCGATCATCGGGCCCCATTGTTCACGCACCGACCGGGCGGCTTTGGCATAGCCGTAACCCGGCAAATCCACGAAGTAGATCGGGGACAACGTCTTGTCACTCGTGAGTATCCGGAAAAAGTTGAGCGTTTGCGTCTTTCCCGGAGTCGTGCTGACCTTGGCGATACCCTTGCGATTCAACAATGAATTGATCGCCGACGATTTGCCCACGTTGGAACGCCCCACGAAGGCCACCTCGGGCAGGTCCTCGCGAGGATAGTGGGCCGGCTTCAGGCAACTCTTCACAAAATCCGCTGACAGAATCTTCATGCTCAGATCACAGACGGCCGGGCAGGCCTCAGGGTTTCCCGGTTTCGCGTTTCATGGCCCGTTCCATTTCACGCCCGGCCTCGCGTTGTTTCACGGCTTCCCGCCGGTCGTAGTGCTTCTTCCCGCGCGCGACCCCCAATTCGACCTTGGCGATCCCGCGTTGAGTAAAATACATGCGGAGCGGCACCAACGTCAGGCCCTTCTGCTGAATTTTCGCCGTCAATTTTTGGATTTCTTTCTTGTGCAATAACAACCCGCGGGACCGCAAGGGGTCGTGATTCGTGATATTCCCATGACTGTATTCACCGATGTGACAATTATGCAGGATCGCTTTCCCCTCGGCCACCGTGGCATAGGCTTCGCGCAAATTGACCCGGCCCTCCCGGAGCGACTTCACTTCGGTGCCTTTCAGCATCAGCCCGGCCTCGACCTTTTCTTCAATCGCATAGTCGTGAAACGCCTTGCGATTGCTGCCGATCAATTTCGTCGTCGGATCTTGAGACATGAGATTCTAGCCGGCTCCCCTGAGAAAGAGGAGACAACACCTGATGTTATCGTGGTTGTCAATTGACCCTGCTCTTTTCCAAGCCTAGAATACCATTCCATGCCCGCCTTTTCCTCATCCAAGTCACTCATCGAGGAAATTTCTCAAAGCCATGGGTTTGCGGCGCGCCTCTGGGAGTATCGTCTCCAAAAACAGTGGAAAGGCCTCGTGGGCGAGGTCGTGGCGGCCCATACCTGGCCGGCCCGGATCAAGTTTCGCAAGCTGCACGTGGCCGTGGACAATTCCGTGTGGCTGCACCAACTCCTCTATCTCAAGGCCACCTTGCTGGAGAACATTCAGGCGCAGATGGGAGAACTCCAGTTAGAGGATATTATTTTCCGGATCGGTGAACTCCCGGAACTCCGCGAAGATGACGTCGCCGGACCCGCCGAGCAGGTCCCCATCTCCCCCGACGCGCGGAAGACAGCCCATGAGTATGCTCGATCCGTCAATGACGAGGAATTACGGGATTCGCTCACCAGAGTCATTGCCCGGGCACTGTCGTCTGGGCACCATTCCAAATAAATTCCTTCGGCGAACAAACCATGGGAATGGTCAAAAAGAGCCTATCCGTAACAGACCAGCAAGCCGGCTGGATCAAAGCGCAGATTGAAACCGGAAACTACGGTAATGAAAGCGAAGTATTCCGCGACCTGCTTCGCGACCGTATCAGCCGTGACACTGAAACCACGGCTATCCGTGCCACGCTCATTGACGGCGAACAAAGCGGCGTCAGTCATAAGACCGTTGACGAAATCTGGGAAGAAGCGCACCAACGCCATAGATCCCAAAATGCCTAAGTATCGGCTTACTTATCCTTTCCTCATTTGGCTTCCTCGTTGGCCTCTTGCTCCAAGTCACTACCAGCTCCCCAGAGCACCAAGCGTAACTCGCTGTCATCAATCACCCTGTACTCAGGGGTTCGCCCAGATAACTCACGGCTTTCATCGAGAATGATCGGTATTCCGTCTCCGCGCCGTTCCATCATGTGCGATCTATTGAGACGACCTTCTTCATCTCTTACGCGACATCGCGTCAGAAGCGAGACGATCAATTCGTTCCGGCTGTACTGCCGCAAGTCCATGCTGTCCGGTGTGAGCGTGTTCGCGAGGTCACCGGGCACGCAAAGCTCAATACGGTTCCCGAACATGTGCAGACGCACTCGTGCACCTGCCATCGAGTAGTCACGGTGGGCGACTGCGTTGACGAGCGCCTCAAATACTGCACGCTCGCTGAATTGAGGGCGCTCCACCCGAGCTATCGTTTTCGTGGCTGCCACACGCATATTCCGGCGCACAAAGCGCAATGCCTCAAAAACCTGGTCATCGAGCGGACCACCAATGTCCCGAGCATCGCTTTGATAATTGATGTCTTGCCGCTCGCCCACGTAGCTCACCGCCTGAATCTGCGCATGTGGCAGCCACTCTTCCGGTTCCCTGGTGCACAAAAGCACGCCGGCGACCGTCACCCGCGCGCGGCCGTCTTCATCGTTGGCGACGATCCGAAGTTTGCCTAGCACGTTCTCAGTCAGAACGCCATCTTCCCGCAAGAATCGCCGAGTCAATTCTTTATCCAAGTTTTCAGGTAAAGTGCCAGGTACCGGCGATTCGTCGAACCGAATGACGCGGCTCTGGCTACGCTCTTGGAACAACCGGGCGAGTACTTCAGGAGACATCTCACGATTCGAACTGCCGAGTCTGCGGAAATAGCCGCCTGGACTTTTGTGGACAAACAGGCTGCGCACGATTTCGACGTGAAGCAACGCAACGAGGCTACCATCGGCGCTAGGCAGTTCGATCTTTCGAATCACCGCGTCGAGCGGAGGCTTCACGGAGTCGTTGCAGATTTCTCGAACCCATGCTTCGACCGCATCCAGCCCGTCGACTGGTATCCCCAGGATTTCACGGCTCTCATCGTCGACGCCGAACACCATAGTTCCCCCTCTACCGTTGGCCATGCCGGACAGTTCGTTAGCGACCTTGTTTCTCTCGTCCTTTCGTTCTGCAACTCTATCTCTGGCCAGAAGAACCCGCTTGAATTCCAGAGCCGAATCTTCGCCAAGGCGGATGCGGCGGGCCAATTCATCGTGGTCCATCATACGCCCGGTCTCTCCGGTGACATGATACGCTGGTAGCGACTCTCGAATGCTTCACGGCCGCCCTCCATTACGCGACAAATTTCGTCTCGGACCTTTTGTTCCTGAAGGCCGCCTTGACAGACGATGCGGCTCTGACTCGCGACGGCTTCGAGCGAGAGTACGAACTCGGCGTCGCCGTGGACGACGATATTTGGATTGTGGGTGACGACAATCACCTGACGTTTGGTCTTTGTTTCCCTAAGCTGGCTAACTAACAGTTCGTAGATGAGAGTGTTGTCTAGGTCGTCCTCGGGCTGGTCCAGGATGATCGGCTGGGAACCATATCCGAGAACGAATGCCAGAAGCGCGGCGGTCTGCTGCCCTGGAGACCCTTGGGTGAGAGGCTTCCAGTCACTAGCTGAACGGTCTTTGAAACTCACTTTAACAGCGTCTTCCGGAAGGTACAGAGCCAGCCGATCAAGCCTCTCGGGCTGTACTCTTTTCAGTGCAGGCTCGAAGCGGTGGTCCTTCACCAGCCAGAGAGGCCCAGAGCCCGTAATAAACTGGCGTATGTTTGCAATCACATGATCAAGGTTCTCTGAGTTCCATGGTGCCCCTTCAGGCTGAATCCTCTTCCCGAGTACTTCACGGTCGCTCTCGAAGCGCTCGATGCCGAGAATCTCAGTCAACGCTTCAAGGAGATTTTTGCAGTTCACATATTCATCTACTTCAACGTGGATACTTTCGCTTGACGTCTCAACCGCAAAGCTTTTGCGTCTTATGCTTAGTTCATGGCGCTGCTTGCGGTATTGGGCAAGAATTTCTGCGGCCTCTCTGTCCAGTGCCTCCGCTTTCTCTCGCCCTTTTTCCATTGCATCGATTTCTCGCCCGAGCCGCGCAGCCTGTTCCAGCAGATTGCCGTACTCGTTTGGATCGGAAATGCCTTCTTTGGCTAGTTGCGCTGATGCTTCCTCAAATTCGCGCCTTCCAGCGACGACTGCCGCACGCCATTCGCTGGCGTCCGCCCCCTCCTCTATTTCTCCGATATTTCGACGTGTGTTCTGGACCTTCTCGCCTACAACCTGTCGAAGGTCTTCGACCGACCGCCTCAAGGCTTCGTGGGCACGCTTGAGGCTCACTTGGGCCAAGGAGTCCTCAACTGCGGCACCGGCGTCAAGATCAGCGACTGAAAGTTCTTCTGCACTGTGTCCCACTGCCTCTACCGCTTGTGACGCCGCCTCTTGGATCGCCTTCCAAGTGTCGTCCTGCTGGCGTTGCTTCCGGTACTTATTGAGTACCTGTGCTTGCCCACCTTTTTCGAGAACTTCCAGCTTGCGTCGAACGTCCGCGAGCAACGCTTTACGGGCCGGCAACTCGCTTGCCTGAGTAGACGCCGCACGAGCTTGAGCACGCAAAGAGAGGTAGCGGTCTCCTAACTGCTCGATCTGGCGACGCAATTCCACTCCGCGGACAGCTTGGCTATCGTCGATGTCGGCGAGCAAAGCGTCGGGATCTTGGGCAAGCGCAAAGAGCTGTTTCTGGCTGTAGATACGCACAGGGAAACGCTCGCGGATATCGCCTTCTTCGGGAATTGGGTGGTCTCCATCCAAGCGACCGATCGGAAGCGCCGAGCCGTTCTGGCTCCAGGAGAGAACGAAGCGCTCACTGTCCTTGCGATACACGACTTTGATGAGAGTCTCATTCGTCAGCAGTCCTTCCTCCTGGCGCGATGGGGGGACGCGCATGCGCCGCTCGAAAAGATTTCGTAGCGAGCCTTCATCACCTCGGTCGCTGCCATCGAGTCCCGCTTCCTGGCGGAGCGTCTTGCGGAAGAAGTCGATGAGTGTGGATTTGCCGGTGCCGCGTCCGCCGATGATCGCATTCAGCCAGGGGTTGAACGCAATCGTGGTCGGGGACGATCGGCCGATGAATTTGCCCTTGTGAACGGTGACACTCTCGATAGCCAAAGAAGCGTGGATATTTGGATTGTCAGAATTCTCCTGGGTAGCTGGCTTGAGGGAAGCAGGGCCATCAAGAAGCGCCAAGCGCAGACCCTCCAGATTCGGGCGCGTCATTTTCACCCAGGTGAAGCGCCGGCCCAATTCATTAAGATTATGACCATCGGAGGACCACACCTGAGAGATTTTTAGCCCGATTTCGGGGAACCTTCCGTCAAGCCAGCTTTCGTCAATTTCTTTGCCCGGATCAACCTCGACCGCGGTCAAGTTCCGATGCCGCAGCACTGCGAGCCGTTGCTGACCGCCGTGCTGGAGCAGCCCGTCTGGTCCGTTGACGTGGGCACCAACGATCAGGGCATCATTCCCACACTCGTCCAGAATCTGCTCGACACTGAACGGAGATCGGGCGATATCACGCCCGCGTTGATTGACGGGAATGTCTATTCTGGCGAGGAACTCTTCAACGTGCTGCTGTGTGCAAGTCGGGTCCATCAGCAAGAGGAGGTGGACGCCATCGCTGGCGGTGATCTCAACTCCGGGGAAGAGAACAGGAGCGTCTTGTAGGCTGTTAGCAGCCTGTTTCAACTTGGAGATGCCCGCAGCTGTATTGTGATCGGTGATCGCGACGGCATTAAGGCCCGCCGCACCACCCATCTTCACCCATCGGGTCCAATCGGGGTTCGTCCGATCTTCGTCGCTCCCGAAATCATACGATGCTGGAGAGTGCGTATGGAAATCGACACGCCACCAGCGCGATCCGGGCCAGTTCCACACTGCACTCATGGCCTGTCTCCCTCGCCGAACATATCAATTTGCCTTCGGTCTGATCTATCTTGACCGCCTGCACCCCGAGGTGCAGCCTCATACGTTGCCAGAAAGAAAGTTTTTATCGCAAGCTCCCATCATGTGATGAGTAGTCCGGCAGATTACTTCCCACAAATATTCTGGGCTTGTTTGGGCTTTGCCCTTTGAGGAATGGGGCCGAGCCGCTGCCACCGCACTTCTTTAATGTGGCATCAGAACCGGAATGACGTGACGGCTGTGTTTTCGATAGATGCGAAAATCCTGATCCAGGGTTAATACTTTACTTTGGACATGTTGTTCTGCCATCCGAACCAAACACGCATCGGCCAGGAACATGGGAACATCCGCATAACGCTTAACCAGCCTACCGGCCAAAGCCTTTTAGATGGATTTTGTTGGCTGAGAGGTCCCTTGGCCCGGCCATGATCCCTGCCAGATCATTGGCTAACTCGAACGCTGACCCTTTTGAGGATCCGTTGCTTTTTTTAAAGTAGATGTTGAGCGCTTCCCTGACGACTTCTGACCGGGTCGTTTTTCGTTGCTTGGTCGTGGACGAGACTTTGGCATAGAGCGCTTCATTGAGTCTCAGCGTTAAGGTTTTCATGTTCGCACCTTTTATTATGGCTCAACGTGGAATACAGATATTCAAGGCTTTTCGTTTCATACCTGGATTGCAACTTCCTGATACTCACTTTCAGCAACGCTGATTGCTTGCTACCTGTTGAATGCCAAGGCTTCGATAAGCGTGCTGCGAAGGGCACTTAGCAATTCTTCTCTTGTTCTTTCTTGACAATTCACGCCGAGGATCTCTTCAATCCAGCCAATCCACCACTCCTTACGTTGCTGGATAAGTGCCGTGTACGTTTGGGCCACGTTTTCATCCTCCATTGTTGGTTGTCAGCGTTTCAGCGCCTCTTACCATGGTTCATCGCGGCGGCAATTTCAGGAGGAACCCTCTTGATTCCCACGCTCGCATCCACCGCGTAAAGGGTCACCGATCCCGCTCCTCGCGAATGAGAGGCGCACTGTCACTGAACGTTCTGCCTGCCCGGTTGAGGGTATTCTTCAACTTCGCAATTCGTTTCCACGCGCCTTCATAGTCGGGGACCGCTTCTTCCAGAATGGTCTTCGCTTCCGATTGCAACGACCGGCCATGTTCTTTGGCCCGTTTCTTCAATCGTTCTACCAGCTTGTCATCCAGTTGCCGAACGAGAATCTGTGCCATGTTTCCTCACCAATCCGTTGGATGACACTCCATTTGATAGCAAAATGATAGTATGGCGTCCAAAAAGGGGCAAGTAGAGCCCTGGTTCCCGGTTTCGTGGGGTGACAGCACACGGAAAAAGAGAAGGCCGTTCTCAGAAGGCCCAGATGATCTGGAATCGACAGCCCTGGTTCCCGGGCTGTTGGCCCGCCGACGGCTGCCATCGGCCTTCCAGGTCAGCGTCACGCTGCTTGTGCCAACCAGTTATTTTTTAACCAGATCTATCTCAGCGCTGTTGCGATTCGTTAGAGCCTTTATCCACTGATAGCTTCTCTAACTTTAAGGAATACTTTTATGGCAAACGCACCAGGGATCTGAGCGATGAAACCATAACTCATTGCTAGAAATGCCATTAGCCAGGGGGAGGCTATTAACAGCACAAGAGGAATGAGGCCACATAACCCTATCAATACGCCCACTAAGGCAGCATGCGGCTGAGGTATGCCCAAGGTTTGGTCTTGGGGAACACGAAATTTTACTCTTACACCCTTGACCGTAGCGTCAAGCCAAATATTAGGTATGCTTTCGCTTCTTGCTGAATTCAAGTAGCTGATTCTGATCATTTGGCCCCGATTAAATACTGGCGCTAAATATTCCCGTTGCCCAAAATAGATGGCGTTTTGATCCTCAGTTGGAGTTTGACCAGGTGAAACGTGAACTTGCCTCCTATACTTTTCGGTCCATTCGATAAAGTTTGGTGTATCGACGATGTGCGTAGATTCAGAAAGAAGGTTTGTATCGCTCGTATACGTTCGTATAACGACATTTTCATAGTCTTTAAAGCTTTCATTCTTGAGTTCGACAGTTGATAAAAAAAGGTGTTGTACTGGGTTGTTGTTCCAAGTAACGGAAACATTGCCAAAGATTGAATCGGTGGCAGACATTCCAACCTTATTATGGTTTACATAATAGCCAAATACACCTCGCCTGTTTCGTAGCCGCTCAGTTAGCCTTGATAGAGTGAAACCTACGAGCCCACCAAATAGTAGCAACAAGTATTTGCTGCTTAGGATTTCTAAAAGGGTCATAGTTGTCTTCTAACGCCTGACCTGCCTTCGATTTAGCGGTATTATATCTCCCGTTGTGGCTATAGGAAAGTGGGCGACTCGACGAATGTAGAGAGCACATAATCTGTCCGGTTTTGTAGCACATAATCTGTCCGGTTTTCATTGGATGCAGAAGGAGGCATCTGATGAGACGGACCGCATGGCTACAGGAGACACGCATGGCACGATTTGAGGAGGCGTATGAGGGCTGGAGGGCTTGCGCGACAAGCGGCTGACCCAGGCCTCGCGGCGCGGGGCGCCGGTGGATGAGGTGCTGGCGCTGGTGGCGCAGTATCGGACCGGGCATCGGGGCTGGAATGTGCAGCACTTTTATACCTGGTACCGGCGAGACGGGGGCGGACGCAGCTAGACCTGGGTGAAGACCCGGTTACAAGCGGCGGGGGTGGTGCCACGTGCGCCGCGGCGGGGGGCGCACCGGAAGCGGCGCGCGGCGGCGGCGTGGCCGGGGATGTTGCTGTACCAGGACGGGAGCCGGCACGAGTGGGTGCCGGGGCAGGTATGGGATCTGATCGTCACGATGGACGATGCGACCAACGAACATTATTCGATGTTTTTTTGTGAAGAAGAAGGGACCTGGAGCAGTTTTCGGGGAGTCCGGGAGGTGCTCGTCGCGAAAGGGGTGTTCTGTTCCCTGTATACGGATCGCGGCAGTCACTATTGGCACACACCGGTCGCGGGGGGGCAGGTGGACAAGCGTACCCCGACCCAATTCGGGCGGGCGATGGCCCAATTGGGGATCGAGCTGATTCCGGCATATTCGCCGGAGGCTCGGGGGCGGTCAGAGCGGGCGTTCCGGACGCACCAGGATCGCTTGGTGAAGGAACTGGCGGCGGCCGGGATCACGGACATGGCGCGCGCCAATGCCTATCTCCGGCACCACTATCGCCCGGCGTTCAACGCGGAGTTTGCCCGGCCCCCGCGGGAGGCGGGCTCGGCCTTTGTGGCCAGCCCGGCGGCGGAGCGGCTGGACGCGATTCTGTGTGAGCAGCATGAGCGGCGGGTGGGGCATGACAACTGCGTGCGCTTTCACCGCCGGGTGCTGCAGATTCCACCGGATCGGTACCGGTGTCACTACGTGAAGGCGAAAGTGACGGTCCTGCATCATCCTGATTGGATTGCAATCCGCCACGGCCCGCGCGAACTGGCCCGGTACGATGTCAGCGGCAGGCTGTTGAAGGAGGACCGTCAGGCAGCGGCGTAGGATCCGCCGCCCCGGCCCGCGCCCGTTGGGACCTTCCCGGCGCAAGGAGCACAAGCGGACAGTTCATGTACTACAAAACCGGACATTTCTATTTGCTATTAACATGTGGCCTTCAAAACCCGTCGTCAAAGAAGATCTGAATATTCCGGTGGGGAGCGGGGGGTTACCGTATGAGGAATGGGCTGTGGTTCGGGGACGAGTGCTTGATTCCGGGTGTCAGGATAGGAAGCGCACGTATCGGTTGGCGTCCAGGTCCATGTTGACTAAGGTAGGCCATTGGCCTATATTTTGTCGTGGAATTTGAATGGGATGATGCCAAAAGCGACGAATGCTTTGCGCATCGCGGTTTCGACTTCGAATACGCCGCCCGTGCGTTTTTCGATCCGAACCGAATTGTCGGTCGAGACCAGCGCTGGGATTATGGGGAGGATCGTTATCGGCTGCTTGGCGGGATAGAGGGGCGCGTGTTCGTCCTGATTTACACGATGCGGGGTTCCGCCATTCGCCTCATCTCGGCCCGCAAGGCCAACAAGAAGGAGTTCCGGGAATATGAGCAGAACGCGCATCAGGATTGACCCCGACGACCCGCGGAGCCTGACCACGGGAAAGGTCGATTACAAGGTTCTGGACGGAACGACCGAACGGGACCTTGCCTTGCAGCAGCAGCACGACGACGGTGAAGCGATGAGGGACATGGCGAGATACGCCCGGCGGGTTCGCAAGCGTCTGGGCCTCACGCAACTGGAATTCGCGCGCCGCATCGATGTACCACAAGAGACGATCCGCAACTGGGAACAGGGGAAACGCTGCCCTACCGGCGCTGCCAGAACCTTGCTCAGAGTTCTCGACAAAGCTCCCGAGACGGCTTTACAGGTGTTGACCTGAGCGGTTGCGGTGAAGGCCGACCAGTAATTCTTCTCTTGTCCTTTCTTGACAATTCACACCGGGGATCTCTTCTATCCAGCCAATCCACCAATCCTTACGTTGTTGGATAAGTGCCGTGTACGATTGGGCCATGGGTTCATCCTCCATGGTTCGTTTTCAGCGTTTCCGTGCTTCTCTATCACCGTTTATCGCGCTGGCGATTCCGAGTGAATTTCAGGAAGAAACCACTTGATTCCAACACTCGCATCCACCACGTAGCGGGTTACCGACCCCGAGCCTCTCGAATGAGGGGCGTACTGTCGTTGAACGTTCTGTCTGCCCGTTCGAAGGCTTTCCTCAACTTCGCAATCCGTTTCCATGCGCCTTCATAGTCGGGGGCCGCTTCTTCCAGAATGGTCTTTACTTCCGATTGCAACGACCGGCCATGGTCTTTGGCCCGTTTCTTTAATCGTTCTACCAATTTGTCATTCAGTTGCCGAATCAGAAGTTGTGCCATGTTTCTCTCACTAATCCGTTCGATGACGTTCCATGTGATAGCAAAATGATGGCATGCCGTCCGAGAAGGGGCAAGTAGAGCCTGATTCCCCGCTTACGTGGAGATGATACAGCAGGGAAGGGCGGCATGGGATGCCACAGCTACGAAGACAAAGATGAAGACACTGGATCCCCGATCTGGTCGGGGATGACGGAAAAATGACTACGCGCTACCTCCCCACGGACAGGCACGCAGGCCTGTCCCTACACCAAAGGATGGGAAAAGAAATAGCTAGGACGGGGGCGGGACCAGGTCGTTGAACAGGATTTGAATATTCTGGTGTTGTTCGGGGATTGACGGGTCGGGAATGGGGCCGAGCCAGCCTTTGGTCCAGCCTTGGCTATAGATGAAACCGGCGCGGGCCGAGCGTTGGAACTCGCGGCGAAACCCGGCTTCTGTGCCGCCGACCGGCCCGGCTTTCGCTGTGGCACGTGTCGCCAAGTAGCGGTGGAGGGTTTCCGGTTGTGTCCACTGAGGATCGGAAAACACGTACAGGACGACTTCCCGATAGAGCGTGGCCGGATCGTCCGGAGTTGTGGGACGCACTTTCATGGACCGGAAATCATGGTCGGTCCGGCCGACTTTTCGGAACCGATGGATGAGGGTTTTAATCTCCGGATCGCTGGTCCATGCCGGCACATGCACGGCCACCACCGTGCCTTCCTGTCCGCCGATGCTGAAGGGCGGGATGGTGCGGTCGGGTCTGGACAGGAACATGCCCCCCCCAATCAGCATCAGGCCGCCCAGTAACACCGTGAGTCCTATCTTAACGACGGGGTCGAATGGCTTTTTGGGCATGGGAATAACAAAGGACGCGCTCCCTCACCCCTGCCCTCTTCCAAGGGGAGAGGAGGAAAGACAAAAGACACTGGATTCCCGCTTTCGCGGGAATGACAGAAGGAGGCAAAGATAGGAACACTGGATTTTTGCCCCCGACCGGGATCGAGTACATGCTTTTGTGGGAACGGCAGAAGGAAAGGGAAATCATGCGAGCCCGGTCGTCTCCGCCGCGTGACCGGTGCCGTTGCTCCCTTCGCTTCCGTCGTCCTCGCTGCTCTCCGCGAGTTTCGCCACGTCTACGACGCGGTCGGTGTCTTCCATGTCGATGAGACGCACTCCTTGAGCATTGCGCCCGATATCGCGCAGAGCCTCGACTTTGGTCCTGAGGATCTTTCCTTCGGACGTCATGATCATGATCTCGTCGGTTTCCTTGACCTGATGGAAGGAGACGGCCGACCCGTTTCTCTCGTTGACTTTGATGCTGATCAGTCCCCGTCCCGCCCGGCCTTGCGTCCGGTATTCGGTGGCGACGGTCCGCTTTCCGAATCCCTTTTCGGTCACCGTCAGGATCGAAGCCTCGACCTCGGGCTGGATAATGACCATCCCGATGACGTGATTGGTGTCGTCCAGGCGAATACCCCGGACACCTCGAGCGGTCCGGCCCACCGGCCGGACGTCCTGTTCTCCAAACCGGATGACCAGTCCTTCCCTCGTGCCCAGCATGATGTCGCTCCGGCCGTTGGTGATTTCCACGCCAATGAGCTTGTCGCCTTCCTCCAGGGTCAGGGCGATGATCCCGCCCTGCCGGGGGTTCCCGAAGGCGGAGAGTTTCGTCTTTTTGATATAGCCCATGCGGGTCGCCATCACGACGTACAAGTCATCGGGGAATTCCCGAACCGGCAGCGTGGTGGTCACCCGTTCGTCCGAACCCAAGGCCAACAGGTTCACCATGGCCTTGCCTTTGCTCGTCCGGCTGGCTTCGGGCAGTTCATGCAATTTGAGCCAATACACTTTCCCCGCATCGCTAAAGAACAGGATGTAATCATGCGTCGAGGCGGTAAAAATCTTCTCGACGAAATCTTCTTCTTTAACTCCCATGCCGATCTTGCCTTTTCCCCCACGACGCTGCGCCCGGTATTCGGACACGGGATGACGTTTGATGTAGCCCTCGTGGGAAATGCTCACGGCCATGGCTTCATCCGCGATCAAGTCCTCGATGTTGATCTCGGCTTCCTGCGGAATGATTTGGGTGCGGCGGTCATCCTGATAGGTGGTTTTGAGTTCGATCAGCTCGTCCTTGATGACCTGTTTGACCAGATCCTCCGAACCCAGGATGGCCTGCAGCGAGGCGATCTTGACTTTCAGTTCTTCATATTCTTCCGAGAGCTTGCGTTGTTCGAGTTGCGTCAACCGTTGGAGCCGCATGTCCAGGATGGCTTGGGCCTGAATCTCCGACAGCGGGAATTGTTGGATCAGGCCCGTCCTGGCTTCATCGGGCGACGCCGCCCCGCGAATCAACGCAATCACGTCATCCAAGTGCGACAATGCCACGGTGAGGCCTTCGAGAATATGCGCGCGTTCCTGGGCTTTCCGTAACTCGTAGGCGGTTCGCCGGATGACCACTTCGCGCCGGTGATCGAGAAAGGCCACCAGGATCTCTTTGAGATTCAAAATCTCGGGCCGGTTATTCACGAGCGCGAGCATGATGACCCCGAATGTATTCTGAAGTTGGGTATGCTTGTACAACTGGTTCAGGATGACGGGCGGAAGCTCGCCTTTCTTGAGTTCAATCACCATGCGGATGCCGTCCCGGTCCGATTCATCCCGAATGTCGGAAATGCCTTCCACGCGTTTCTCCTGCACCAACTCGGCAATTTTCTCCAGCACCTTGGCTTTGTTCACCTGATACGGAATTTCGGTCACGATGATGCTCGACCGGTCCCGCTTCTCATCGGTTTCCACGTGTGTTTTGGCGCGGATGGTCAACAGCCCTCGCCCGTGTTCATAGGCGTCTCTGATGCCTTGCGTGCCATAGATGAATCCGGCCGTGGGAAAATCCGGACCCGGGATCATGTCCATCAAGTCCGCAATCGACGCCCCGGGATTCTCAAGGAGGTGGATCAGGGCGGCGAGGACTTCGCCGAGATTATGCGTGGGAATGTTGGTGGCGTAGCCCACGGCGATCCCACCGGCACCGTTGATCAACAGGTTGGGGGCCTTGGCCGGTAGCACCAGTGGTTCGACGTCCGATTCATCATACGTCGGGCCGAAATCCACGGTTTCCCGATCGATGTCCGCCAGCATTTCGCCGGCCAACCTCGTGAGCCGCGCTTCGGTGTAGCGCATGGCGGCCGGCGGGTCACCGTCCACCGACCCGTAATTCCCCTGGCCGTCTACCAGGGTATAGCGCATGTTGAAATCCTGGGCCATGCGCACCTGCGTATCGTAAATCGCGGAATCGCCATGGGGATGATAATTCCCCATGATTTCGCCCACGATCTTGGCCGACTTGCGGTAAGCCCGGTTGTGCGCCAAACCCATTTGGTTCATGCCGTACAGGATGCGCCGGTGTACGGGTTTCAACCCGTCACGGACGTCCGGCAAGGCGCGGCCGACGATCACGCTCATGGCGTAATCCATGTACGACAGGCGCATCTCGTCTTCGATGGCGACTTGGGTGAAACGTTCTTCGGCGGGCATCGTGGGTAGGAGGATCAGGGTTCCTGGTGACTACACGTCCAACCGGCGGACTTCCAACGCGTGTTGCTGGATGAAATGACGTCGCGGTTCGACTTCGTCACCCATGAGAATGGTGAAAATCTCGTCAACTCCCGTCATGTCTTCGAGTTTCACCTGTAGCAGGGACCGCGTCTCGGGGTTCATGGTGGTTTCCCACAATTGCAGGGGATTCATTTCCCCCAACCCTTTATAGCGCTGAAGATTCAACCCCTTTTTTCCCACCTCCAGGATCTCCCGGACAAGTTCATCCGTGGAGGCAAAAGTGGTTTCCGCATCATTCACTTTCATACGATACTTGGGACGGCCCAACCCGATCGCGTTGGGCGCCAATTTCTGCAGTTCCCGAAAATCCGCGGATCCCACCAGGTCATGGTTCACTTCGAGGGTTGACACCACGCCGTTCGTCGGCATCCGGCAGACGATTTTGTTGGATTGATGTTCTTCATCTTCCACCAGGTCCACGTGGACCGTGGCCTCCGGATAAGCCATGGACAAGCGCTCTTTCACCCGCTCGATCAATTCCTGGACGGCAGGCCGGTCTCTTAAGAGTTCGCGTCCCAAGGCCGGCTCGTCTACGAACGCGCGTAACAGACCGGAGCCCTGTTTTTTTCGACTCAGTCTTGCCAGCAGCCCTTCGAACTCGATCATTTTTCTCAAGACAGGGTTGAGCGTCTGTCCGCTGATAAATTCGTGATGACTGTCCACATAGACTGCCACGGCTTGTCCGGCCAGTTCGGCGAGGTAGTCGTTCAGGGCCTGTTCATCTTTCAGATAGTGTTCGGATTTGCCTTTTTTCACCTTAAAGAGCGGGGGCTGCGCGATGTAGACATAGCCCCGGTCGATCAATTCATGCATCTGGCGAAACAGGAACGTGAGAAGGAGCGTTCGGATGTGGCTTCCATCGACGTCCGCATCAGTCATCAAAATGATTTTGTGGTACCGGGCGCGGTTCAGATCGAAGGCTTCCTTATCATCCTTGCCTTTTTCCGCGTCATCCCGCTTGCGACCGATGCCCGTGCCCAGGGCCATGATGAGCGTGCGAATCTCTTCGCTCGACAGCATCTTATCGAACCGCGCTTTTTCGACGTTGAGGATTTTCCCTTTCAGCGGAAGGATGGCTTGAAATTTTCGATCGCGGCCCTGCTTTGCCGACCCGCCGGCTGAATCCCCTTCGACAATGAACAATTCACTCAGGGCCGGATCCTTTTCCGAGCAATCGGCCAGTTTGCCTGGTAGCGATCCGCCATCCAGGGCGCTTTTCCGGCGGATGAGATCCTTGGCCTTCCGGGCGGCTTCGCGCGCCCTGGCCGCATCCGCCGCTTTGCCGATGATCCGTTTGGCCACGGCAGGATTTTCTTCAAAATACGTCCCGAGTCCCTCGTTCACGGCGACTTCGACGATCCCTTTGACTTCGCTGTTGCCCAACTTGGCTTTGGTTTGTCCCTCGAATTGCGGGGCCCGCACTTTGACGCTGACCACCGACGTCAGGCCTTCTCGCACGTCGTCACCGGTGAGCGAGTCCATGTCCTTTTTCAGCAGGTCGTTCGCACCGGCGTAGGAATTGATCGTCCTGGTCAGCGCCGCCTTGAAGCCGATCAGGTGAGTGCCGCCTTCCCTCGTATTGATGTTGTTGGCGAAGGAGAAGAGATTTTCGGCGTAGCTGTCGTTGTACTGGAGTGCGACTTCCAGGATGACGTCCGGTTTTTCGACGGAAATGAAAATCGGTTTGTGGAGCGGGGTTTTGGCTTCATTCAGATGTTCGACGAACGAAACGATACCGCCCTTGTAACAAAAGACCTGTTCTTTTTGACTTCGTTTATCGGCCAGCGAGATTGACAGACCTTTATTGAGGAAGGCCAATTCCCGAAGGCGTTGGGCCAGCACGTCGAAACTGCAGTCGACCGTCTCGAAAATGGTCCCGTCGGGTTTGAACGTAATTTTCGTTCCCCGCTTTTTGGTCACGCCCGTCACCTGCAGCGGGGCGGCCGGAGTTCCCCGGTGATAGACCTGTTCAAAGACCTGCCCGTTTTGCCGGATTTCCAGTTCCAGCCATTCCGACAAGGCGTTCACCACGGAGATGCCTACCCCATGGAGCCCCCCGGATACGGTGTAGGCGCCCTGCTCAAACTTTCCGCCCGCGTGGAGGACCGTCAGGGCGACTTCGGCCGCCGACTTGTTCTGGGTGGGATGGAGCCCCGTGGGAATGCCGCGGCCGTTATCCGTAACCGTGATACTGCCATCGATTTCCAGGGAAACCTCGATCGTTTCCCCAAACCCTGCCATGTGTTCATCGACGCTGTTGTCCACCACCTCGTACACGAGATGGTGCAGGCCATCCGTACCCGTGCTGCCGATGTACATCGCGGGCCGTTTCCGAACGGCTTCGAGACCTTCAAGCACACGGATCTGCTCCGCACCATAGCCGCTTTGTTCGACGGGGTCTTCGGGAAAACCGGAGGGATCAAAACCTGTGGCAGGTGGTGATTCGTTTGGCAAACGCTGAGGGTTCATCTCCTCGTGAAACATGCTATTTCAGTATACATGACCATTACACTTTGACGGGCATCACAACGGCTTGGAACAAGGCGTTGTCCTTTTCTCGAATCAAACACGGGCTGAGGGGTGCTTCCATATTGAGCACGACCGTCTCGCTCTCCATGACGCCCAACACGTCAAGAAGGTAGCGTGCATTGAAGCCGGCGGAAAATTCCTCACCGGCGAAACCGGCGGGAATCTCTTCATTCGCTTCTCCCATATCCGGATGACTCGATAAGAGCGTGATCGCCTTCTTTGAAAACGTGAGCTTGACGGCATAGGTCTTGTTCTGGGACAGGACCGAGACGCGTCGCAGGGCCCCTTCGAGATCATCACGGTTCACCACAATCTGTTTGCTGCCCGCCTTGGGAATGACCTGCTGATAGTTGGGGTAATTGCCTTCCATCAGCCGGGACGTGAGGACCAGCCCACTTTTTCTGAAGATCAACATGTTCTTGGTAAAGCCGATCATCGGCTCATCTTCGTCCTCTTCCAGCAGGCGCCGAATTTCAGTCGCAGCCTTTTTCGGGATAATCACTTTTTCTTCTTGCGCCTCAGCGGATTCCTTATTCTCCGCTTCCAATTTTTCCTCCGCCATCGCCAATCGATGCCCGTCAGTTCCCACCAACCGGATCATCGGCGTCCCGCCTGCACTCGTGACCACAATCAACAACCCATTGAGCACGTACCGCGTATCGTTGTCCCCGACGGCAAACAGGGTCTTCCGAATGAGTTGCAATAAGCCTGTGCCGGGCAAAGGAATGAGGCCGTCCCGCTCAATGGCTGGCAGGGGCGGAAAATCCTTGCTGGGGAGCCCTACGACCTTGAATTCACCGCGGGCCGTCGTAATGGTAACCAGGCAGTCCTCCGTGACGGTTATGGCGATTTCCTGGTCCTTGATTTCTTTGAGAATTTCATAGAGTTTTCTGGCGGAGAACGTGACCGACCCGGGTTCCTCGACCGCGGCTTTGTAGAGCCCCCGCATCCCGAGTTCCAAATCCGTCGCCGAAATATCCAGGCCTTCCTTTTTCGCTTCCAGCAGGACGTTCGCCAAGCTGGGCATCGTATTTCGTTTTTCCACGATACCCTGGACGCGATGGAGGGCCGTCAACAGGACTTCTCGTTCCACCGTCACTCGCATGAGAGGCTCCCTTCTGTTACGCCTTTCCGATTTCGTCTTTGAGGTTGTCCAGCGTCGCCCGCAAGGCGTTGTCTTTCTCAAGGGCTTTTTCTATCTGGCGACACGCATGGATGATGGTGGTGTGGTCTTTTCCTCCGAACTCGCGTCCGATTTCCGGGAACGAGGCGCCCGTGAGTTCCCTGCAGAGGTACATGGCAATTTGCCGGGGATGAACCACGGTTTTGGTTCGTCGCTTGGATTTGAGTTCGGCTACTTTGACTTGAAAATTCTTCGCCACCACGTCTTGCACGTCTTCCGGGGTGATCACCTTTTTTTTGCTCCCCAGCAGATCACGAAGCACGGTTTTCACCATATCCATCGTAATGGCCTGGCCGGTCAGTGTGCTGTATGCCCCCAGACGGATCAACGCACCTTCCAATTCGCGGATATTGCTCTTTAAGCCTTCGGCCAGAAGGTGAATAACGTCGTCGCCGATCACAATTCCTTCTTCCTCTGATTTCTTTCGCAGGATCGCAATCCGGGTTTCGACGTCGGGCGGTTGCAGGTCGGCGATTAACCCCCACTCGAATCGTGAGCGTAATCGTTCTTCCATCGACGGCATCTCTTTCGGAAACCGGTCGCTCGATAAAACGATCTGTTTTCTGGCCTCATACAGCGCATTAAAGGTATGAAAAAATTCCTCCTGTGTCCGCTCTTTACCCGCGAGGAATTGGATGTCGTCGATCAGGAGCATGTCGATGTTTCGATAGCGCCGGCGCAGGTCCATCATCTTGTCGTATCGGATCGAATTGATGACTTCATTGGTGAACTGCTCCGTCGTCACGTACGCAATCCTCAGTTCACCTTTCTGCATGACGAAATTCCCAATGGAATTGAGGAGGTGCGTTTTCCCCAAGCCCACTCCCCCGTAGATAAAGAATGGGTTATACGAGCGCGCGGGCGCCTCAGCGACGGCCAGGCTTGCCGCATGGGCAAACTGGTTACTGGCCCCGACCACAAAATTCTCGAAGGTATATTTTGGATTCGGCAGTTGGCGATGGATCCGCGTCTGCTGGGGAGCAGCCGGTAATTTACCCACTCCCTCACCAGCCACGGGCGATAAAGGCTCACCGACAATAAATTCTACGTCGACTTTTCCTTCTTCACCGGGCCGAACCGCTTGCAAGGCTTCACCGATCATCTCTCGATAATTTCTTCCCAGCCATTCCCCGAAAAACTTATTGGGAACGACAATTGTCGCTTTCTTCCCATTCAATTCGCCTAATTTTGTCGGCTGAAACCATGTTTCTATGACTTCATCCCCCATTTTCGCCTGGATGAAGCCTAGGACCTCTTTCCAAATACCCAATACCTGTTGTTCAGCCTTTTCCATTATAATTATTCACAAGTTTATCAACACCTGTTAATAACTTGGTTTCTCTCAATAATATTCTTCTGTTTACCTTATTTCACTCGATCAGCCAACCATTTTCTTCAAGACTCATCACAAGTCTTTAACCTCTTATCCCTCTACTTTTCCATATATTTCTTATTATTATTTATCAATATAATCAATAAGATATAAAGAATTTACCTTATTCACAGCCCCTACTTCTCTTCCTACTCCTACGGATTTTCTCTTTTGAAAATCAAGAAATAATAGTCTCAGCTTCAAAAACCATCTTCAGTACGTCAGGATAATGAATCAACGGATATGACGATTCTGCCGTTTTTTCGGTAGAAGCAAGAGTATAACACGGGAAAGGAATCGGCTTACCGGATTCGCGACGCTCTTTCAGGAAGATCCCTTGGACTGAACAGCCTGAAAAATCGGAGGTCTTAACAAGATCTTCCAGAGAGGATGCCGACCCTGCAGATAATAGAAAGAGGACCTTCCTCATAATTCAAAACACCAGGACTCGGTCGGCTTGACAGAGTAAGGATGTGATTCCTGATTGTGAGACTTCTCGAACGGAAAAATCCGTATCGACGGGAAAAGCTTCACTGCTTCCCTCAGGGAGCACAATAGGCAGCTCCAGTTCCCTGATCGCGGGGAGATGTCGTTCGAGAATTTCCGCATCGACAACGTCACTTGCCTCTTCAGTTAAGAGCATTCTCGCTTGTCCAAGCAAAACAACCGTGACTGAGGGGGACCCGGTTGACAAACCGAGCGCGATACGAAGGCCTTCGGTCGGACGATGGGTTTCCAGAGGGTTGCTCTGAATCAATACGAGAATTGAAAGGCCCATGATCAAAAAGACAGACGGATTCTCGCCGTGGAAGGAACGATAACCCGTGTTTTGTTGATGAAAAACAGTTGAAGATCGCCTCATTGTGCATGAGGCACGGACTCTGGTGATGAAGATAGAAAAGCTTAAAAAAGAGACGATATTATAAGTATAAATATATATAGATAAACAAAGAAAAAAATCGTATTCCCAACACCCCAAAAAGTCAATTCATGTTTCTACGTGTTTGCAGAATCCGAGGCATTTAAGGAGAGCCGATGAGGCGGAATCCAAGGCGTGAATTTCCTGCTCTTTCGTTGCCATATTTCTGAGAATGACGTGGTTATTCGCGACTTCATCGTCTCCCAGGATGATGACATAGGGCGCGTTGAGCCGGTCTGCGGAGCGCAGGAGAGTCTTCAAGGTAGAAGCATGATAATCGGTATCGGCTTTCATATGATTTGAGCGGAGGGCATCGATGAGAGTATCACCGGCTGGTTTCCCTTTTTCTCCGAACGCTGCCACAAACACCCACGGGTCCGGTGCCGGCAGGGCTGATTCGGGAAGGGCCAATATGACCCGCTCAAGTCCGATGGCGAACCCAACTGCGGGGGTGGGAACGCCGCCCAACGTTTCAAATAATCCATCGTATCGTCCGCCGGCCCCGATTGCGTTTTGAGCTCCGAGCACGGAACTGGAGACTTCGAAGGTCGTCATGGAGTAATAATCCAGCCCCCTGACGAGCCGGGGATTGAGCGAATACGGGATCGCGAGTGCTTCCAAACCGCGCAACACCAGGTCAAAGTGATCCTTGGAGGACGGGGAAAGAAAATCCGTCAGGTAGGGAGCTTCTTTCGTGGCCTCACGACAGCCAGGGACCTTACAATCCAAGGCTCGAAGAGGATTGGTCTCCAGTCGTCTACGGCAATTGTCGCAAAGCAGATCACTCTTTGTTTTCAGAAACGAAATCAGATCTGTTTTGTAGGCTTGGCGATCCGCAAGGACGCCCAGTGAATTGAGTTCCAGAGAGAGTCCGGGCAATTGGAGCGCTGAAAAATATCTCCAGAGCAGCGTGACAACCTCGACGTCGGCGGATGGATCGGAACTCCCGACATATTCGACTCCGAACTGGTGAAATTGCCGCAACCGCCCGGCCTGAGGGCGCTCATGGCGAAACATCGGCCCGATGTAATAGAGTTTTCGCGAGGCCTCATAGGTTTTCAGCCCCCGTTCGATAAACGCGCGAACCACACCCGCAGTTCCTTCGGGGCGAAGCGTGAGGGACGTTCCATCCTTGTCCGGAAAGGTATACATTTCCTTTTCGACAATATCGGTGCTGCCCCCGATACTGTGAACAAAAAGGTCCGTTCTCTCAAAAACAGGGATCCGGATTTCATGGAAACCGAAAGTGTGGGCCAACGCATGCGCAGTTCGTTCCACCACGCTCCACTTGGGCATTTCATCCGGGGTAATATCCTTGATGCCTTTAATACCTCGAATCACCGTGACAGTCCTTTACTCAACACCGAAGGCAGGCGAACCTTCTGACTATAGAAGGGGTGCCTCAGGGAGTCAACGGAATGGTATTCCTGAGAACCGTTTTTGTAGCAAGTCCTTCCTTCTGTCATCCTCGACATTTGTAATCGAGGATCCAGGGTCTTTGCTTTTTTCTTCGTCCGTGAAGAGAGCGACGCTGAATTCCCGATTACTAACGTTGGGAAATGTTCAGTAATTCGCGACAGAATAGAGAGACTGTGCCAGAGAGAAGGTTTTTTATCATCGTCGAATCTCAAATATAGAGGAGGAAATAAGATGGCTGAAATCGAAATCATCAACATCAAGTGGGAAGGTCCGCTGACTATTAAGGAGGCCTATGAGAAGAATGGGTCAAGCGATTATGTGGTATACCAATACTACGGCGACCACCCCGTTTATGGGCTAGACGTACTACTGGAGATTGGAATAGCCTCAAAAGAGACGTTCGGGAAAAGCCTCAAAAAGTATGGTTTTAAAGACTGGAACCAGAATATCCAGATATATCTCGGCCGGATATGCATAAAAGAAGGATCTGCTCCGCCCTCGGATGATGAGTGGGGAAATATGATCGACCGAGCAGGGAAACTCCTGACCCACGCGTGTTATCCTGCCTTCAACGGTTTTGCTCCTTCCGACCTCAAAATGCGGACAGATACAAGAAATTGCTTATCCTGAATTGGGAGAAGTACAGGAGTTTGCCCGCGGCAGTCTCAGGGTACCATATCGTAGAAGAGTCTCTGGATGGCTCTTTTCGACCTATTGGGCAGTAACGATTGGAGCATTCACCCTTCACGACGTTTCGGCAGCGGCAGCGGCCCGTGCCGTTGCCTTGAAGTTCAGAAGGAATACGGGGTCTAAGCGGATGCCCGGCGGCGCTTGAAAATCCATTCGCGAATAGATCTGAGTCGGTTGATCGCGAATTTGACGACCCGTTTCCTGATCGCGAACACGAACTTGATGACGCACACGCTACCACCTACTAACACGGGAAAGAGAAACAAGACAGCCACCGGCAAGAAAATGGCCAGAATGATGACGGTTACCGCGCCAATGTCTTCAGCGATCGAGAGGAAGGGATTGACCATTTCTTCGGTGGCCGTGTCTACTGCCGTTTCTAATACGACTTCTGACAGGGAGTCGGTCGTTTCTCCGGAGGATAAGGGGGTTTTCAGTTTGATAGTTCCCTCGTGGAGTAGTCCCGCCGAGCCGCCGCCGGCGATGGCAGCGAGGCTCCATTGCAGGAGCGGGTTCATGTCGGCGACCATTGATGAGGCCGAGAGAACCGTTCCCGCGACGACGACTAACGGCCTTTGGAGTTTGGCCATGATATTACCGATAAAGGGAACTTTAGAAATGATGATTTCGCACACAGCTGCAACGCCGAAGGCGAGCAGCGCGGGCCAGTCGCCCAGCCATGTGAAACCTTCGGTCAATTCGAGATATCCCGTTTTAGCGGCGATGCTGCCACCAAGCATAGGGGTGAATACCCGGAAACCACAGGCTATGCTCAGCCCCAGGCCGGTTAGGATTCCCATGAATGTGTCTCCAAAATCCATCGCTTGACCTTTTACTTGGCGGTCGATTGTCTAGCGCCTGCAATCAATTAAACTCGTAGCGCCCCTTCTTGGAAGCCGATCAGGGAACGGGGTCAATCCGCCCACGGAGGCAGAGGGGATGGGATCCCAAGGAAATCTTCTACATGGTAAGTTACCGTTCCCACAATGATCAGAAATACATCTATAAGTACCAAAATGACTATGAAAGCCAATACCCATAGAATGCCTTTGCCTACACGTCCGAACATCACAAGTCTAACCGATTCCCTAGCACCTGAAATATTTGACAGGCCTAGCATCGGAAATTACAATCGTTCTTTCGAGATTTTTTTGAGGAAAGAGGTTTTCTACCATGTCCATGACGTATCGACAACCGTCGAATCTCAAGAGAAAACGAGACCACGGGTTTCGCAAGCGAATGAGCACCAAAAGCGGGAGAAAAATACTCGCCCGCCGTCGCCGAAAAGGCCGCTACCGCCTGACCGTATCCGATGAGTGACGTTTCCTCACGGTGCCCGCCGGTATTCTTGAAAAAAACAGAAGACTTCGAGCGAGTCAAACGGGAAGGAAAGCGCATTACGACGCGATTCTTTAACGTGGTGTTCTGCCGTTCCGGCCTTGGGAATCCCCGGGTCGGAATCGTGGTGGGACGCCGGCTGGGTAATGCAGTGGTGCGGAACAGAGGGAAACGCATTTTTCGGGAATTGGTGAGACACACGTACCAGTGCCTTGTGAAGGGCTATGACATCGTCATCTTCCCCAAACGGCCGGCATTGGCACTCAACCATCAACGCCTCCAAGAAGCTTGGATAACGACCCTGCTCAGCCAGGAACTGATGTTTTCCCCTAACACCCCAACCCCCCTGCCCCCCTTGTCAGGGGGGTTGAGGTGATGGTCAGGGGGGTGTGAGATCGATGCGCAAAATAGCGTTGTGGCTCATCGTCGTCTACCAGAAAATCGTGTCTCCGTATTTGGGACCGCAGTGCCGCTTTGACCCAACCTGCTCACGCTATACCAGCGAAGCGATAACCCGGCACGGCCTGCTGCGAGGAGTGGGATTAGGGGTTTGCCGGATTCTGAAGTGCCACCCCTTCCATCCGGGCGGGATTGATCCCGTTCCCTGATCGGCTAGAAGAAGGTTCTTCGGTTTTAAGGAAATGGAAAAACGTATTCTCATATTCCTGGTCCTGTCGTTCGCCATCATTTTCAGCTTCGACTTTATTCTGAAAGAGCTGGGGCTGATGCCGGAATCCCCGCCCATTGAGGAGGGACAAGAGGCCGCGACCTCAGGGGATGAATCTCTCCTACCCGAAGTCCGGGACGCAACAGCCGAGTTTCGTGCGGACGGCGATGCAACGGCACTCCCCAGCCCGCTTCAGTCAAGGAATGAGGAACAGGTTGAACAAGTCGAGACGCCGTTGTACCGGGCCGCATTCACGAACCGGGGTGCGCAGATTCAAAGCTGGAAATTGAAACAATATCTGACGCAAGGCGACGACGATCCCCAACCCATCGAGTTTGTGTACCCGGAAGGACATTTTGCCGGCCCGGTGTCCATGCAGGTTGAAGACCCGGAGGTGAACGCCCTGCTCAACACCGGCCTGTTTGAAGTCAGCCGTGATTTTGAAACGCTCGATGAGGCCCACCCGACGGGGCACCTGACCTTTTCCTATCGAAACGAGGAAAAGGGCCTCCTGGTGGAAAAGGAATTTACCTTCACCCATGACACCTACCTGGTCGACGCGTCCATTCGTGTCGAAGGCTTGGACGAGCCTGTGGCAGTCATGTTGGGCACCAATTTCGGAGTGGTGGAATGGGGGCAAGGGTTCATCGGCGCCTTGGGGCCGGCGTGGATGATTGACGGCGCGTTGGAAAAGGAATCCCCGGACCCGGAAATCCGGCGTACGGGAGACCTGCGCTGGGCGGCCCTGCAGGACAAATATTTCATCAGCGTGATAATTCCCCAGGGGGCCCAAGGCGTCTTCGCGAAAACCGAAACCGAACACGTGGTGACTTCGGGCGTGGAGTTTCCGGTCGACGCCGAAGGGAGCCGGATCGCGTTTCAACTCTATGCCGGGCCCAAACAATTCGATCTCATGCGATCGTTGGGCCACGAACTGGAAGACACCATCGATTTCGGCTGGTTCATATACGGGAGTTGGAGCATCGTGAAAGCGGTGGCCAAGCCGCTGTTCTACGTGCTGCGATTCGTCCATGACTACACCCAGAATTACGGCGTGGCGATTATCCTCTTAACCTGCGGCATCAAGCTGTTGTTCGTGCCCCTGCAATACAAGAGCTACAAATCCATGCAGGGCATGCAGAAAATTCAACCCAAGATCCAGGCCGTGCAGGCCAAGTTCAAGGACGATAAGGAACGGCTCAACCGGGAACTGATCAAGCTGTACAAGGAGCACAAGGTCAATCCGGTGGGCGGGTGTTTGCCGATGGTGTTACAGATGCCCGTCTTCATCTCGCTGTTTAACATTTTGTACATGACCGTGGATCTGCGGAGAGCCCCATTCGCGCTGTGGATTACGGATTTGTCGATCCCGGATCCATTCTACGTGTTTCCGATCCTGATGGGTGCGTCGATGGTACTCCAGCAGAAAATCATGCCCACCACCATGGATCCTACGCAAGCCAAAATGATGATGTTGCTGCCGGTGTTTCTGACGTTTCTCTTTTTGAACTTTCCCGCCGGGCTGGTGATCTATTGGTTGACCAACAACGTGTTGACGATCGCGCAGCAGGTGGTGACAGATCGATTCTTTTTAAAACCCGCACCTGCCGCACCGGTCCCGGCTACTGACAACTCTTCGACCAAACCCGAAAACGGAGAGCCGTCCAAAAAGAAGAAAGGGAAACCCTCACCCTGACCCCCGGATCGCGTCCGGGGCAGGCTCTCTCCCAAAGGGAGAGGGAACCATGGAGTATGCACCAATCGCGGGTGAATAAGTCCACAACCTTCGACTGCGCTCAGGGCAGGGTTTTCTCTCATGGGAAACTCGGTTGACGATACCATTTGTGCGATCGCCACTCCCGTGGGGGAAGGAGGAATCGGTATCGTTCGGATCAGCGGTGCCCACGCCGTTGACATTGCCGCGCACGTCGTTCGTCCCCGCAACAAGCAGCCCCTGCAACAACTGGACAGTCACCGCCTCTATTTGAGCGACGTCCTGTATCCGGAATCGGGTTCTTCGCCGGCATCCCCTCTCCCTCTGGGAGAGGACCAGGGTGAGGGTCCCGCTTCCCTCTCCCCTCAGAATCCCCTCTCCCCTTGGGAGAGGGCCAGGGTGAGGGGGAAGGCCGAGAGTCAAGCCCCGGCCATTGACGAAGCCCTGGTCGTCATCATGCGCAAACCACGTTCGTATACGGGTGAAGACGTGGTCGAAATCCAGACGCACGGCGGGGCGTGGGTCTTGCAGTCTACCTGCCACAGCCTGATCCAACATGGGGCCAGAATGGCTCAACCCGGAGAATTTACCAAGCGGGCGTTCTTGAACGGCCGCCTGGATCTCACCCAGGCCGAGGCCGTGCTTGATACAATTCAAGCCACGACTGCGCGGAGCCTGCATGCTGCGCAATCTCTGATGCGTGGGTCCCTCTCAACGGAAATCGAAGCGCTCCGGGAACGCCTTATTCGCGTGCTGGCGCACGTGGAAGCCGGAATGGATTTTGCCGAAGAGGACATTACCTTTATTCAAGCGGCTGAAGTGCAACAAGCCTTGACGGACACGCAACGGGCCGTAGAGCGGCTGATCAAGTCCTATGAGGAAGGCCGCCTGATTCGGGAAGGTATCAAGGTCGCCATCATCGGCCGGCCCAACGTGGGCAAATCGAGCCTGCTCAACGCGCTGCTGAAACTGGACCGTGCAATCGTGTCGGATCAACCCGGCACGACCCGCGACGTGATCGACGAGTCACTGAACGTCCGGGGGATCCCGTTGCGTTTACTGGATACGGCAGGACTGCGACAGACGCAGGACATGATTGAAGGCGAAGGCATCCGTCGAACCGAGGACGCGATTGCCGAGGCTGACGTGCTGCTGCTCGTGCTCGACGGTGCCGACGGCGTGACCGACGAAGACCGCGCCGTGTTCAAAACGTACAGCTCCCGAAGACACTTGCTCGTGATGAACAAAATGGACCTCCCCGAATCCCGGTCCTTCTCCCCTCTCCCTCTAGAATCCCCTCTCCCCCCGGGAGAGGGCCAGGGTGAGGGTCCCGCTTCCCTCTCCCCCCGGGAGAGGGCCAGGGTGAGGGTCCGAGCCAGGGAGAGGGGGCAAGGTGAAAGTCCGAGCCAGGGGAAGGAAGAAGCACCAAGGCTCGTCAGAGTATCCGCCAAAACAGGCGAAGGCCTTGATCAATTGACCTCGCTCATTCAAAGTGTCTGCCTCAAGGAAGGGCTGGAAGCGACCCCGTCCGTTCTCGTGACGCGGCTGCGACACAAGGCCAGCCTGGAGCAGGCGCACCGCTCCATCGAAGAGGCCATGCGTTCGCTTGAAAGAAAAGAATCCGGAGAATGCGTGGCCCTAGACATCCGAGGCGCACTCGACGCACTGGGAGAAATCACCGGCGCAGTCAGCACCGAGGACATTCTGGACCGGATATTTCAGGATTTCTGCATAGGGAAGTAATAAGATTTATATGCTTGTTCGCACGTCGTGTGTAAGTCCCCATGCATTGACAGTATATACTCGCAATACTACTATGGAATTAGCGGAGTAGAATAGTTGGCGTCTTCTCCATATTGTCGCTGCGGCATCTTATGCCGCGATTTTCTTGGCCGCATGAGATGCGACGGCTACTGCCTGAATTCATGAAAACTCCTGTTTTGGCATGGAAATATGCTAGTTGTGGTGAAATTTCATAATGCTGTTTAACGAACAAAAGACCGCGCAGATGGCCGTCTATTTTCTTAAACAACAAGGCGGCAAGATGAACAAGCTGAAGCTCATGAAACTCTTATATTTGGCTGAACGAGAGTCGCTTCTTCGCCATGGGATGTCCATGACTGGCGACTATGTCGTCTCGATGGACCACGGAATGGTGTTATCGAAGACCCTTGACCTTGCCAGAGAGACCGCCATTGATGCGCACCAGGATGGGTGGTACGCCATGATCGCTCGTAACGGCCAGTACGACCTTGAACTGACATCATCTTCTCACGATAACGAGCTGGACGAATTAAGCCAAGCCGCCCGAGGTATTCTGAAAGATATTTGGGATCGTTTTGGACACATGGACCCATGGACGATCAGAAATCATACGCACACGCTTCCGGAATGGAAAAATCCTCATGGTACGTCGATTTCAGTCCCTCCTAAAGACCTGTTAAAAATTCTTGGCTACTCAGAAAACGAGGCCGAAGAATTAAGTAAACAGAGAGAGAGAGAAGAAATGGTTGATGAAACGTTTCAATCACTTTAACCATGTTTTTCCCTTTCCGACGTGCCACTTTTCTCATCCCCTCCGGTCCTGACGAAGACCTCTCGAGAAAACACCTGTTTGTTGTCCTGACCAATCCCATTGCTCGTGAAGGAAAGAAAGATAGAGAAGTCTTGCTTGTCAGTTTTTCAAGTCTGCGAATTCACCATGACCCTTCTTGTATACTCAAGCCAGGCGACCATCCATTTTTTCACCACGATAGTTTTGTTGACTACAGTCGTGCGAGGATTGAAGAAGCGGCAAAACTCAGTCAATTTCAGCAACGAGAGCCTGTAACCGAAGAAGTTTTTCAAAGAATTTGCCAAGGTCTTGAATCGTCTCCGCATACAACACCTAATGTCCTCGCATTTTACAAGGAGGCCTCCAGTCTCTGATGTGATCGGCCTCTTTCATGTCTACAGATTTACGTCTGGTGAAAAAATGTGGAGTCGAGAGATAGGAGAACCATGAAACAGACGGCAATCATGCTGGTTGTGCTCGGAACCTTCATCACGGGAAACCCCAGCGCATGGGCGGACAGCGCGAATCCATTCGGGTTCGAGACGAACAAACATCCCCTGGAGTATGAGTATTGTAAGAAAGAGCCTGGATTATTCAGGGGTCATGGGTATACATGCAGTTCTGCCCCCCGACCTCACCCGGATCTCGATGAGTATGCCCTGCAATTTGTTGAAGGAGTCGGCCTTTGCTTCATTGCTGGCGTCCATCACCTTACCGGTTTCGACCCACGTCTCGGAAATTTCTTCCCAAGCTTCTCCCCAACAAGCAAATTATCCCCGAACCGGCTCACCGGGCCAAACAACATATTTGAGTTCCTCTATCATCAGATCGTGAAAAAATACGGATCCCCCACCAGTCGAAAAAATGAATCGGACTTGGTAGGGCGTTTAAGGCCCACTATTTATTATTGGGATTCAGGGGAAGGATTTAAAGGATTAGATGATGTTAAAGCGATAGAGCTATTTTATAAGGCTCTGCCAGATGTTGACTCAAGGGCGGCGTCTTTAAAAGTGTTTTTCTGGCTTGTAACTTCAGATACGTGCTTGAAAAAAATTGACGAAAAAGCGAACCGTGCATTTTGAGAGATTGAGCCACTTAACTATACCGACTTCCCCATTCGTCATTCCTGCGGAAGCAGGAATCCAGAAAATTAAAATGGTAAAAAACAACCGGCGGTCTATATATTGGCAAGCAAGCGCAACGGCACTCTCTATACAGGCGTGACCGCCGATTTGCTCGGTCGCGTGTGGCAACATAAAAATGACGCGATAGAAGGTTTCACCAAAAAATACAGCGTGAATAAATTGGTCTATTTTGAGCAGCATGAGACTATGCCATTGGCCATCGAACGAGAAAAACAGATCAAAAAATGGAAACGAAAATGGAAGCAGGAACTTATAGAAGAACAGGATCCTACTTGGAATGATTTGTATGAAGAGACTATTTGACGGGGATCTGCTATTGCAGGCATCTCCTGTGCCGACTATCGTCTGCACACCAAGGGACAAAAAGGAAGAGAAAAACCCTGGATTCCTGCTTCCGCAGGAATGACGGATTAGGTAATTATACTCATGTCATTTGAACGTGACATCATCATCATCGGCGGCGGGCATGCGGGGTGCGAGGCGGCGCTAGCCGCGGCCAGGATGGGGTGCCGGGTGCTTCTGTTGACCATCGATCAGGATATGATCGCGCACATGCCGTGTAATCCTGCGGTGGGCGGGATCGGCAAGGGGCACCTGGTCAAGGAAATCGATGCGTTGGGCGGGGAGATCGGCCGCAACACGGATAAGGCGGGCATTCAATTCCGCATGCTGAATACGCGGAAAGGCCCGGCGGTGAGGGCTACGCGCGTCCAGTGCGACAAGGCCCTGTATCGCAAGGCCATGCAGGATACGCTGGCGCACCAGCCCAACCTTGACATTGTCTCAGGTACGGCCAATCGCCTGTTGACGAAAGGCGGCGTGATCCGCGGGGTGGTGACGGATTCCGGGGAGACGGTCCACGCGAAGGCGGTCATTATCACGTCGGGCACGTTTTTAAAGGGGTTGATCCATATTGGCATGAGCCATATGCCCGGCGGACGGGCCGGAGAAGCCCCTGCGGAACATCTTTCGGATTGCATGCGGGATTTTGGCTTTGAAGTCGGGCGCTTGAAAACCGGCACGCCTCCGCGCCTGCATCGGGACACGATTGATTTCGACGTGATGGGCGAGCAGCCCGGCGACGTGCCGCCGCGCCCGTTTTCATTGCGGACGTCGCGTATCACGAATCCGCAAATCTCCTGCCACCTCACGTATACGACTGAACAAACACATGACATCATCCGCAACAACCTGGACCGGTCTCCGATGTACATGGGAGTGATCGATTCCACGGGGCCGCGGTATTGCCCGTCGATCGAGGACAAGGTCGTGCGGTTTCAGGATAAGACCCAACACCAGATTTTCGTGGAACCCGAGGAACTGAATTCCCCGTCTTTCTACCCTAATGGCATCTCGACCAGCCTGCCGGTGGACGTGCAGGCTGCCGTTCTGAAGACCATCCCCGGCCTCGAACGCGCCGAAATGCTGAAGCCCGGCTATGCGATCGAATACGATTACTTTCCGCCGTACCAGCTCCACCAGACGCTCGAAACCAAAAACGTGCAGGGCCTGTACCATGCCGGCCAGATCAACGGGACTTCCGGGTATGAAGAGGCCGCGGCCCAAGGCATCATGGCCGGTATCAATGCGGCCCTGCAGGTCAAGGGAGAACCGCCGCTGATCCTGGATCGCTCTCAGGCCTATATCGGCGTGCTGATCGACGATCTCATTACCAAGGACGCCAGGGAGCCGTACCGGATGTTTACCTCGCGGGCTGAATACCGGCTCCTGTTGCGCGAAGATAATGCGGACCAGCGGCTGATGGAAACCGGTCACAGGCTGGGATTGGTTTCAGACAATCTGCATGAAAAATTACAGGAAAAACAACAGGTTGTGGAAAAAGAAAAAATTCGCCTGTCTGAGAACCGGCTCCCATGGACGCCTGAACAGGTCGAACGGTGGAGCCGGATAGAGCCAAAATTGCCCGATCCCGGCGCCACGCTGGCGCAATTGCTCAAGCGCCCGGAACTGAATTACGCCAGGTTGATGGAGATCGCCGGCGAAGGAGACCCGGTCACCACTGAAATCGGCGAAGTCGTTGAAATTGCAATAAAATATGATGGGTACATCAAACGGCAACTCGAACAGATTGAAAAATTTCAGAAATTGGAAGGGAAAAGCATTCCCGCGACCTTCAGGTATGACCTGGTGACCGGGTTTTCCAACGAGGTTGCCGAAAAGCTGTCAAAAGTCAGGCCCGCCACCGTAGGGCAGGCTTCGAGAATTTCCGGCATGACCCCCGCAGCCATTTCGCTATTGCTTGTAGCCCTGGAGCGATCCCAGCGGTCGGCGAACGTCGCCTGAATATTTCATTCGTTTCCCGGGGAACTCCCCCGCTTCTTCCCGAATGTTCCACGTGGAACAATGATGCAAACCGAACAGCTTGAAGAACTCTTTCGGAAAGGGTTTGCGGCCGTGGATATGGCCCATTCCGTGGAGACGATCGACAAATTTGTGTTTTATTTACAAGAAGTTATGAAATGGAATGAGAAAACGAACCTCACCGGCCACAAGAAGGAAAAGGAGATGGTCGGGAACCTTTTCATCGACTCTCTGGCCTGCACCAGGGTTTTTTCGCCGGACACGGCCTGTTCGATTCTGGATATTGGAACAGGGGCAGGGTTTCCCGGGATTCCTATCGGCATCGTCTTTCCGCAACATCACGTCACCCTGCTCGAACCGAATTTGAAGAAAGTGTCGTTTCTGCATCATATTATCGGTTCCCTTGGCTTGAAAAACGTTCTCGTGGAACCGTGTCGGGTCGAACAGTTTGCAAAGAAACCGGAATATCATGGAAAATTTGATTGGGTGTTCATGAAAGCATTGAGATTCGACGTTGGTTTGGCCTATGTTACGCAGGTCCTGTCCGCTTCCGGGAAATGTGTGTGTTTCCGATCAGGTCCACTGCCACCGGATTGTGTGCCGAAAGGGTTCTCCGTGGTCAATGAGATGTCTTACGAATTGCCGTTCGTGTTTGGGAAAAGGATCATCAGTATTGTAGGCCAGGCATAGGTTTTCTCAAGAAATTGTTCCACGTGGAACATTGTGATGAGAGAACAGCGCTCGATGAATAAAATCGTCGCCATAGCGAATCAGAAAGGCGGGGTCGGAAAAACAACGACCTCCGTCAACCTGGCAGCCGGCTTGGCACTGTGCGACCGGAAAGTCCTGCTGGTCGATATGGACCCGCAGGCCAATGCCACCAGCGGGGTTGGCGTCGAGCAGCCGGCACGAACGCTGTATGATTGTCTGTTTAAAGACGTTCCGCCTGCCGAATCGATTGTGTCCACTGCTGTCTCGCAGTTGGACCTGTTACCATCCGGCCCTGACCTTGCCGGAGCGGAAATCGAATTGGCCGGGGTCGCATATCGGGAGGAACGATTGAAGCAGGCTCTCTCGACCATTTCCAATCAGTACGATTTCATCATTCTGGATTGTCCGCCGGCCTTGGGGCTTCTAACGGTGAATGCGCTGACTGCGGCACAATCGGTGCTGATCCCGGTTCAAAGTGAATATTATGCCATGGAGGGTTTGGGAAGGCTGATGGAGACGATCGAGAGGGTACGCGGCAACTTCAACCCGGACTTGTCGATCGAGGGGATCCTTTTGACAATGTGTGACACGAGACTCACCCTTTCCAGGCAGGTTTCGGAGGAAGTCAGAAAATTTTTTCCTGAGAAAGTGTATCGATCGATCATCCCGAGAAACGTGGCCTTGGCCGAGGCCCCAAGTTATGGGCGCCCCGGGTTGCTCTACAATTCAGCGTCCATAGGCGCCAAGGCCTATATGGATTTGGCAAAGGAGTTTTTGGCAAATGGAAAAGAAAGCACTCGGTAAAGGCCTGGCAGCTCTTTTACCGGAGGGTGAGTCGAGGGAGACCGGGCAAACGGTTCACCTGATTCCCGTGACGCAGATCCTGCCGAACAGGTATCAGCCCAGAAAAACGTTTGTCGAAGACGAACTTCTGGAATTGGTGGAATCCGTCAAGCAGCACGGGATTCTTCAGCCTGTCCTTGTGAGACGAAAGGGTGAAAACTCCTATGAACTCATTGCAGGGGAGCGGCGGTTCCGCGCGGCCACCTTGGCGCAACTGCCGGCTGTGCCCGCGGTGATCCGAAAATCGAGCGACCAGGAATCTACGATATTATCACTAATTGAAAATATCCAAAGAAGTAATTTGAATCCGGTTGAAGAAGCCAAGGCCTATCGCCAATTGATTGATGAGTTTGGGGTGACCCAGGAAATCGTGGCCGAGCGGGTCGGGCGCGACCGGGCTTCGGTCGCCAATATCTGCAGAATTCTCGCCTTGCCCACGGACGTGCAGGATATGGTGGCTTCCGGGCAATTGACATTGGGTCATGCAAAAGTCATTCTGGGCATAAAAAATTCCGAAGACCGTTTGCTCTTGGCGAAGCGAATTCTTCGCGACCAGCTTTCCGTCAGGCAGGTCGAGCAATTGGTCAAAAAAGGGTCCGGCAAGGCGAAGTCCCGGCGAACGGCCGGACAATCCCTCCATGCCGACGTGGAAGAACGCCTCCGAAAACACTTGGGAACGAAAGTCGTGATTCGCTCGAAACAGCAGAAGGGTGAGGTGATACTCAGTTATTATTCCCAGGAGGATTTGACGAGAATTGTGGACGTGATTTTATCATAACAATCCAACGGGGCCGTCAGAGCCAGCGAGAGGCGGTCAAGAAGATGGGCAGCCTGCAGTCGTCCTTTTCTTGCGTCAACCGGAGCTTCTGACCCGGTCCCGGTAAGGAGAGGGCATTCTTATGTGGGGGACATCCGACCAAAATGACAAAAAATGGGAAACGATTATGGAGGAAGGCTCCTACACGTTTCTTGGAAAAGGTGTGGACTTCAAAGGAAAAGCCAAATTCGACGGCAGTGTCCGAATCGACGGCCTGTTCGACGGCCAGATTTTTTCAAAGGATACCCTGGTAATTGGTGAACAGGGAATCGTGAAAGGCGAAATCACCTGTGAAACCCTTATCTGTAGCGGAAAGATTGAAGGAAATATTGTTGCTTCCCAAAAAGTCCAATTACTGAAACCGGCTGTGCTGATCGGCAGCATTCGCACCCCCTCTTTTTCCGTGGAAGAGGGAGTCCTGTACCAGGGCATGTGCGATATGGGGGCCAGTGGGATAGATGTCGCCTCCTCGCCATCGGCCGAGGTCGAAAAGGTCCAGCATGGCGTCTGAGCCCACTGCGGTCAATCCAGCCGGTCCCGTCATGTCCAAACCAACAGTCCTTCTCGGAATGAGCGGGGGCGTCGATAGCTCAGTCGCCGCGTTACTCCTGACGAAGCAGGGCTATGACGTGCAAGGGGTGACGCTGCAAGTGTGGGAACCTGAAGATGCAGACGCCGTAGTCACGAAAAAATGGGAGGAACGGGGCTGTTGCAAAGTCGGCTTGGCCCGGCACGTGGCGAGGCGATTAGGCATTCCGCATGAAGTGGTCGATACCCGCGAGACTTTTCGCAAAAACGTCGTGGACGATTTTATTGACGGCTATTTGGGTGGGACCACCCCCAATCCATGCGTGCGATGCAATGAGCGGGTGAAGTTCGGAATGTTGTACCAACTGGCGAAGGCCCGCGGGATCGACTTTGTGGCTTCCGGACATTATGCCCGGGTGTTACCAATCGGTGAAGAAATCGGCTTATTTCGCGGTGCCGACGGCAAAAAGGAGCAATCCTATTTTTTGTACAGGCTTCCTGCGGCCTGGCTTCCTCATATCCTGTTTCCCGTGGGGCATCTTCAAAAAGCGGAGGTGTGGAAACGCGCGGAAGAGTTGGACCTGCCGGCCGATGAAATGAAAGAAAGCCAGGAAATCTGTTTTGTCACCCAAGGCGACTATCGCACGTTTTTGGCCGAGGAAGCGCCGCAGGCCCTCCGGCCTGGCCCTTTTCTCGATCCGGAGGGCCGGACAATCGGAGAACATCGCGGCATTGCCTTTTATACGCCCGGTCAACGGAAGGGGTTGGGGATTGCACGCGGCGAACGCCTCTACGTCAAGGAAGTGAACCCCGAAACCAACGCGGTCGTCCTGGGGCGAGCGGAAGACCTGTCCCGACAAACCTGTACGGTTCAGGATGTGAATTGGTTGGCCGATGCCTTGCCCGAAACCCTGGATCACGTGGCCATCAAATACCGCTATGCGTCCCCGGCAGTCTCCGGTCGTGTTCGGCAACAGCCCGCGGGAACCCTCTCCATCGAATTCCAGGAACCGCAACACGCCCTGAGTCCCGGCCAGTCGCTGGTCCTCTATCAAGGCGACCGCGTACTGGGCGGCGGAATCATCCAGCCATTCGAGCGTCACCCGGTTTCGACGGCATTGAGCGAAACAACAAGCCATCGCTGACATTGAACGTCCCTGAGCCAAGGCGCGCGAATGTTGGCGCTGGTTCACTAGGACGACTGATACAAAATGCTAAGCAAACTGTCAGTCATGTTTTGACGCGTGTTCCCGGGCAATGTTGACCAGGGTTCTTAGCGCAGAGTTGACCGTTGCGGAATCCTTGAACACTGCGGCGACGTCGGGTTCCAACAGGACTAAATTCGTACCGCGGCGATAGGCTTCATGGTGCCTGCCCCGAACGCCACTCGAAAAATCGTATTCGGCACGCATAACGTCCGGTTCACCTTCCTGACTCATATTGCCTCCGCTCCTTTGGTGCCGCAACCCGAGCACTGACAATGCGGATACGCTCCTCACGCTCAGTATATGATACAACAAGAATGCGATTGCGTGCGGAGCGGCCCATGCTCAGAAAACGGGATTCTCCCACAGAATGATCCGGGTCCGCAATGGTCAACTCCAGTGGGTCGCCGAAGACGGTCGCGGCTTCTGTAAAATCGATTCCATGCTTCTCGACATTCGATTGCTCTTTCTCGGGATTCCACTCGAATTCCATCACGACGTCAACGTACTTGGTTTAAGGTCTCGTGTTATTGACAGCAAAAAGCGGAGTGAGAAACGAGCAGCACTGCGGTATTCCAATCCAAGCATTTTAGTCGTCGAATCGCCTTAAAGCTAGGGCCTGTTCACACTAACGCAACGCCTCAATGATAAGTGCGAACACGATGAACCCGAGAAAAAGCACATCGAGTTTCTCAAAGCGCGTGAAGAGCCGGCGAAAGCCCTTCAATCGGCGGGTTTGCCAGGCGGACATTGCCGCGCTGCACGGGCAGGCAAGATGCAATGCGTGCGTACTGCGCTTCGGTGAGTTCCATCCGTGAAGGATAACATAATTAGGTCAAGCGAAATTCCAGAAAGTTCCAACCCCGCCTGCGCTTGAAAGCTTCTTCTCCAGACTAAGAGTCGAACACCAGTTCCGGTACCACCACTTCCCAGGTGTCGCATATCGCCCCGTCCCTGTATTGCACCGCCGATGTCTCGCGGTTCCAAACCACGATGGCGTGAACCGTCGCGGAACTGCACCGCGTCCCGTGTGGGGGCCGGAAGTTGTTGGCAAGCCTCCCAACGACCATTCCCGATTGGTTCAGCAATCCCCACCGTCCCTGTTCGTTCATCCGTGCCTCCAGCGGATCGCCGGGCGACAGGGCAGCGATGGCGCGATGCACTGGATCGCCAACACGGTGACGCCCCGCGAAGCCCAGATCAATCTCGCTCAGAGACAGCCGCCGATATTGGCGAGCGAGTTCCGGCGTTTCCGGTGGGAGGTTGACGGGGGACTGGCGACGCAGCATCGCGGAGATGCCCAGCAAGGCATCCTGGAGCGGGTGCGATTCTTCAAAACGTGCGAGGGCGAGAGTTTGCCGTGCGCGGGTCATGGCTACGTAGTAGAGCCGTCGCGGGGCGTCCGGGTCCTCGCCCTGGCCCACTTTGTCCCAGCCTCCGTCGAGCACGGCCACGTGATCGAACTCCAACCCCTTGGCACGGTGCGCAGTCAACAGCAGCAGCCCGCGTTGGCGGCGGCGTATGTCCCGCCCCCACTCGGCCAGCCACTCGATGAAGTGGTCCACCGGTATTTCCGCACCGCCGGTTTCCAATGCGTGCTCGTCCAAGGCTTCCTGCAGCAGTTCGATCCAGGGACCTGGAGAACGTGTATCCACCCAAGCACGGAGGTCCGCTACGTCCACCAACCGGGTCTTGCGTCCGCGCAGCCATTCAACAAGGGCCTGGGTTTCCCGCAGGCGCCAGAATCTCGGAATGTCTTCGTTTGCCATCTGCACCGGGATACCGTGGACTTCACAGAATGCACGCACCGGGTCCAGATACTTCCATTCGCGTGCGATCACCGCACACGTGGACCAGTCCCAGTCTGGCGAAAGGGTGGCGAGGCGCTGTAACTCCATCATCGCCACCCGCGCTTGCGCGATCGAATCCTGCTGGGCCGGTAGAACCTGCACCCGGCCTTGAGCAAACGGGTCCAACTCCCGCCAAGCGCCACCGGGCGAATCTTTTGCACGCGCCCGGTTGATGCCAATGGGATGTCCGGTCTTCATCCGTTGCTGCGCCGGTTCGATCAATGCGTTGGCTGCTGAAATAATGTGTCCGGTGGAACGGTAATTGTCGATCAGATAGGTGGGTTTCGGCCCGTAGTTTGCCTCGAAGCGGCGAATGAATTCCACCGACGCGCCGTTGAAAGCATAGATGTTCTGGTCGTCATCGCCTACCGCAAAGAGCGTGAGCTTGCGATCCTCATCCTTCAGGGTGCGTCCGGCCAAGGCCGAGATCAACTTGTATTGGTCCGCACCGATGTCTTGGTACTCGTCCACCAGGATCCAGCGAAAGCCCGCGAGAAGCCGCTCGCGTTGCTCGTCGGCTTCTTCCGACGGCAGGCCTTCTCCACGAAGCAGGGCCACCGCCTGCCGCATCACCTCCTGAAAGCTCTCGTTGTCCGGGCGTTCTGCTCTTCCGCTGAAGCTGGCACCGGCCAACCGCATGGCGAGACCGTGACAAGTGAGTACGGTTACCCCGCGAGCGTCGCTGCCGATCAAATCTACGAGACGTCGCCGTATCTCGACCGCCGCGTGCCGGTTGTAGGCCAGGGCCAGGATGCCGCGGGGATTCTCGCGCTTTACGCGCACAAGGTAGGCGATATGATGCACCAGTACCCGGGTTTTGCCGGAGCCGGGACCGGCGAGCACCAGCACGTTCGTCTGCTCCCGATCGTCCGCGACGATACGCTGCTGAGCGGGATTCTTCAGGCTTTCGACAATGGCCCGCCACGATTCGGGCGTGGTCTCCCGCGCGATCTCCTTGTCCCGGTCCGGCAGCCAGCGGCGAAGGAAATTCTCTTCCTTCAGGCTGAAGTAGTCCATGACCAGACGCAGGGCGTCGGTCATGGCATCGAGGCCCCGCCGGGCAAATTCCACCATCACGTGGATCTGCCGCACCTGTCCCTGGTAGTGGAGCTTGAGCGGCTCGAAGTCGGCTGCGGCGAAACTGCGTCCTGGCGTCTCCTGCACGAGACGGATGGTCATGGCTGGGCGGAATACCGCCAGCCCCTTGTGAAGGCGAATAATCTCCTGATCGTGTAACCAGAGGAGGGCGTGGTTCAGCCGTTTCTCCGGATTCCGGACGCTGCTTTTCTGAATGATGTCGGACATGAGCGCGTCCAAGAGCTTGCCATGGGTGGTTTCGACCAGCAGGTCCGTGCCCCGGGTCGTAGGTGGCAGGCAGTCGAGCAAATGATCCAAGAGGAGCTTTGTCCCTTCGCGTCGCCGTGCCGCGATCTCCTCCAACGCCGACCATTCGCGCTGTAGCGTCACCCGCACTGTTTCCACATCCTGTTGTCGCACCTCAAAGCTACCGGTGCCACTCTCCTCGCCCTGACCGTCACGGGCGATGCTCCGGAGAATTCGCGAGAGCTTTTCCGGCAGCGGATCGGTCACCCCCGAATCTCGCAGAGTTTGCGCGGCGACCCGCAAATGCAGGATGGACATATCTCCTCTGCTCATGTCAGGCGCCGCTAGGCGAAGGTGCTCGATCAGGGCGATCTCCAATTCCACCGCCTCTTTAAAGCGTTTCTGCGAACTGCGCGCTACTCCCTCGTGGACAAAGGCGGTCAGTGCCGTATCATTGCTGGCGATGCCCAGTTGCTCCAAGTCATGCAGGGCGCCGCGTACCTCTTCGGGGTTCAAGCCCGAGATCCCCATCAACTCGTCGGTGGAGATGCCTTCATCCGGATCCGCGTTGATCAGGGTCTCGGCGATGGTCAGCAATGTGCGCCGATAGATGTCCGTCATGTCTTTTCCAGTCAGCCTGGCGCGCGCCTCCTCTACGGAGTTCACCTTCAAAGACGAAGGAAACACCTGCACCCGGTTTTCATGCCGGTTCAGCAGTCCTGCCTCCTCCAGCCAGGCGATGGCAGTTCGTACGCGAGTATCGTCGGTGGCCGAATCCCGCTCGAATACTTTCTCCTCGTCCTCCAGGAGGATCTCGCCAGCAGTGGCCACAACCTCACCGTCCAGACGCTTCTTCCGGTCCAGGTTGCGCAGTGCCCGCAACACGCCTTGGATCTCCCGCCTGGTCAATCGTGAGCGCGCCGACATGCCGAATTGTCTTTCCACGTCGTCTGTCGCATAGAGCAGCACACAGCGGGCCGTTTGCGAGTCGCGCCCGGCCCGGCCCGCCTCCTGCAGGTAGTTCTCCAGCGATCCCGGGATGTCAGCGTGAAGCACCAGCCGTACGTCCGGCTTGTCGATGCCCATGCCGAAGGCATTGGTGGCCACAATCACGCGGAGTTCGCCGTCGATGAAGCGTTGCTGGACGTTCTTCTTGGTTTCGGGCGGCAACTTGGCGTGGAAGTAGTCAGCCGCGACGCCCTTCATCTGGAGGAACTCCGCCACCTCTTCGGCCTGCCGGCGAGTTGAGCAGTAAACGATGGCGCCTCCGGGGGTGTCCGGCGACAGGTCAGACATCAGGATTTGGTGGAGGTGGGCAAGTTTCTCCCCTCCCGTCGTCGGTACCACCAGGAAATCCAGGTTCGTGCGACGGGTGCCGCCGTCGAAGACCTTCAGTTCGATACCAAGTTCATCCCGGAAGTGCTGCCGGATGTCCTCTTTGACTTCGGGCTTGGCGGTCGCGGTCAGGCACAGCACCGGCGGGAACGGCCCCGATCCGGTGTTTTCGCGTATGAAGCGTCCCACGTAGCGGTAATCGGGCCGAAAGTCGTGCCCCCACTTTGAGAGGCAATGGGCCTCGTCCAGCACCCAGGCCCCGATCTCGCGCTGCTTCAGCACCCGGACCAGGGACCAGTTACGGAGTTGCTCCGGCGAGACGATGAGAATGCCCGCGTCCCCGAGTCGGACCCTGTCGAGCGCATCAACCCGCTCGGGCATCGACAGCAGCCCGTTGATGGCGACGCACGACCCGATGCCGTGCGCTCTCAGACCCGCTACCTGATCTGCCATGAGCGCAACCAGGGGCGAGATCACCACGGTCAGCGCGCCGGTCTTGTCGTAGCGGGACAGGGCCGGGATCTGGTAGCAGAGCGACTTGCCGGTGCCGGTGGGCAAAATCCCCAGCACGTGTTCCCCGGCCATTGCCGTCTCGACGATGGCCTGCTGCATGGGCCGTCCGTCCTCGTCCGCCGGCTCCGGGCGGAAGTCGGCAAAGCCAAACCAACGTTTGAGTTCCTTGCGGGCGTTATGTCTCTCTTGGCACCAATCGCATGACGGGTCGCCGCAGGCAGTGTCCCGCAGACGGCGAACCAGTCCTCCCGTGTCCGGGAACTGGTGGCGTACCCAGGGTGGCATGACCGAGTTGCCTCCGGATACCGACAGCCACGCCAGCGCATAGGCCATGGCCCAACCATGGCAGGCTGTGTCTGTCAGGATTTCGCGGCCGTATGTCAGACAGGCGTTGCCTTTTAGCAGGTTCCTGATCGCCGTGTGTGCCTCGGCGTCAGGCGGCCGTTGCGACTGCCGCAGAGTAGAGAAAAAGGTGCCGAAGCCAGCTCTTTCATTCTCTGAAAAGGCGTTGTTCTCACTCTCTGCCGTGGTGAGCCAGTGCCAAGCCAGCAGACGATCCGGTGCGTCCCGCGTGATGTGTTGCAAGGCGTGCCACTGGTCATGGAAGACTTCCAGCGTGAGACGGGCATCGAGCTCCGGATCGTTCAATCGCCCTCGCTTCAGTTGTCCGTCCTGATAGTGTTTGACAAGGCGGTGATAAGGATGGCGGGGAAAGGCGAGGGGGTTCAGTTTCAGCGTATCCACCGCCGGCAGCGTCAACAGCCGGAGATCCGATCTCGCCGCGGTCAGATGGAGCAGATCAAAGGCGATCAGGTTATGGCCGAGCAGGAAGTCCGCGTCGGCGGCGAAGTCGTCGAGTTCTGCCAACGCCGCTGCCAAGTCTCCACCGCGGAAGACCAAGGGTTGATCGCTATCCGGGCGCACCGCAGCGAAGGCGTGGATGCGGCTGTCCCGAACACCGACTTCAAGATCCAGTGAGAGGCAGCGGAGAGAAAAATTTTCAATTGGCATGTGCCAGCAGGGTTACGCTAACCCATACTTCATTTGCTCCTTGTATCAGGCGGAGATCATTGCTGCGGAAGTGCAAGTATTCTTGATAAAATAGGTGAGAGCGATTTGGCTAAAAAGGCTGTCATCTTATGAGTGCCATTGTCAAAGAAGTGTACGATGCCTTCAGAGAAGCTGGCGTGAGTGAGGAAAAATCCGCCGAGGCTGCCGCAGTTGCTGATTTTGATACATGCTTCGCTAATCTCGAGGCTGATCGGTTGGTTTTGAAGTGGATGGTTGGCTTGGTTATCGCCGCTGAGGTATTACCCCTTCTTCTCTTGGAAGGGGTGGCTCGGCTTTACGGGAGATATGAGGCCTGACGCCGGAAACCCTTCAGCAAGACTACCCTCCTCGCGGGCCTGCCCCACTCCCTGAGCTACAACCTGCTAGAACCCCAAACCGAGCTGGAATTGCGCTCCAGGCCGGGCAAGTTGCTGGAAGACCTTGCCCAGCTCGCCCCAGGGGAGCGAGTCTTTGTTGACGAAATTCAGCGGGTGCCGGAACTCCTCAATGTCGTTCAGATCGGCATCGACAAGCACCGACTGGACTTTGCCCTCTCCGGTTCGAGCGCCCGAAAACTCAAAAGGGGGCGGGCCAACCTGCTCGGTGGACGGGCCATCGTGCGCACCCTCTTGCCCCTGACCATGAAAGAGATGGGGGAGAGCTTCGATCTTGCAAGCGTCTTGCAACTGGGCTCCCTGCCCAAAATTGTCGCAGAATTTCAGGTGGGGGAATTCGAGCGGGCGCGGGATTATCTGGACAGCTACGCCATCACTTACATTCGGGAGGAAATTCAAGCGGAGGCGATTGTCAGAACCCTCGGGGCCTTCCAACGTTTTCTGCCCATCGCCGCGGAATCCAACGGCCAAACCATTGCCTTTTCCAATATCGCCCGAGAATCCAGTACGCCGAGTTCGACGGTCAAAGAGTACTATCAAATTTTGGAAGATACGCTGCTGGGGGTTTTTCTCTGGCCTTACGATCACAAAGAGAGGAAAAAATCCCGGCCCAAATTTTACTTTTTTGATACAGGAGTGGTTCGAGTCCTCCAGGGCCGCCTCGGAACCCCCATGAATTCCGTCGAGCGCGGCATTCTCTTTGAGACCTGGATGGTGAATGAGGTGGTTCGAATTAATGAGTACCTCGGCAAACGACTGGAATTTTCCTTTTGGCGAGAGAATCGCCACGAAGTTGATTTGTTGATCTCACGGGCCGGAGAAGTTCTCTGTGGGGCGGAAATCAAGAGCGGCCGGAGCGGCCTTGCCGAGACCACTCACAAGAAATTCCAAGCCCGCTTTCCCGGCACTCCCCTCTACAAAGTGTCCTTGGCAGGAGAGAGCGAGGGAGAGACCCTCACCTATCCCGACTTTCTCGAGTGGCTCCGCCGCCTCTAATCCGTCTTCAGGTCGGTACAAACCGCTTCGTCGGTTGACACCCTGATTTTCCACGTGATAGCGTAACTCGTTTTTTGCGCGAGCAGCGCAAGCGCTGGGGTTTTGTCTTTTTCTTCACAACTGATTCACCATGAAAAATGCTATAGCACGGCGGTATGCCCAAGCGTTTTTTCGCTTGGTACGCCAAGAGGACCTGACGGCTGCCCAGGACGGGTTGCACGCCCTGTCCCTGGCGTTGAGGGACTCTGCGGCGTTCAAGCACGTGCTGGCTTCGCCGGTGTTTACCCTGGATGAAAAACTCCAAGTCCTCACCGCATTGTGTGAACGGACGAACTGTCCACCGATCATGGGCCGGTTCTGCGAACAGTTGCTGAAGAAAAACCGGATCGCGTTCCTGCCGGAAATAGCCGAGGCCTTCAAAGCGTTGATGATCCGGCAGAGCGGCAAGCAACAGATCGTCGTGGTCTCGGCGAGACCCGTCAACGACTCCATGAAACAGGATATTCTTGCTCAATTAGGCGCCACGACCAAGGGGGAGGTGGAAGTCGATTTTCAATCCGACCCATCCTTGCTCGCGGGCGTGCAAATAAAAATCGGGAGTAAAGTCTATGACGGGACGGTCAGGGGCCGACTCCACAAGATGCGGGCTCAATTGGTAAAGGGGTAAGGCATGCAGATCAAGGCGGAAGAAATCAGTTCAATTATTCAGGATAAAATCAAGGGCTTCGATCAGCGTGTCGATGTGACGGAGACCGGCTACGTGATTCAGGTGGGTGACGGCATTGCCAAAGTCTATGGCCTCGAAGGCGCCATGGCCGGGGAATTGCTGGAATTTCCCGGGGACGTGTTCGGGGTGGCGCTGAATCTGGAAGAAGACAGCGTTGGCGCCGTGTTGATGGGATCGGACACCGGCATCAAAGAAGGCGACTCGGTCAAACGCACGGGGCGTATTGCCGAAGTTCCGGTGGGCGACGCGCTCATCGGGCGCGTCGTTGATGCGATGGGGCAACCCATTGACGGGAAAGGCCCGGTGCAAACCTCGGAGACCCGGTTGATTGAAGTGCGGGCCCCCGGCGTGGTGGAACGTCAGTCCGTCAGCGAGCCGTTACAAACGGGGTTGAAGGCGATTGACGCCATGATCCCCATCGGTCGCGGGCAACGGGAGTTGATCATCGGCGACCGGCAAACCGGCAAGACGGCGATTGCCGTGGATACCATCATCAATCAGAAAGGGCTCGACGTTTTTTGCATCTACGTCGCGATCGGCCAGAAACGGTCAACGGTGGCCCGCGTCGTCAAGACGCTCGAAGACCATGGCGCCATGGCCTACACCACCGTGGTCTCGGCCACGGCCAGTGACGCGGCGCCGCTCCAGTTCTTTTCGCCCTATGCCGGGGTGTCGATGGGTGAGTATTTCCGCGACAACGGGAAGCATGCGCTCATCATCTATGACGACCTGTCCAAACACGCGGTTGCCTATCGACAGTTGTCTTTGTTGCTCCGCCGGCCGCCGGGCCGCGAGGCGTTTCCCGGTGACGTGTTCTTCCTGCACTCCCGGTTGTTGGAGCGAGCCGCCAAACTGAGCGAAGAGAATGGCTCGGGGAGTCTGACCGCGCTGCCCATTATCGAAACGCAAGCCGGCGACGTGTCGGCCTATATTCCCACCAACGTGATTTCCATTACCGACGGGCAGATTTATTTGGCCAGTGACCTGTTCTATTCCGGCATTCGTCCGGCCATCAACGTGGGGCTGTCGGTGTCCCGCGTGGGTGGAGCGGCCCAAATCAAAACCATGAAACAGGTCGCGGGTACTCTTCGACTCGATTTGGCCCAATATCGGGAAATGGCCGCGTTTGCTCAATTCGGCAGTGAGTTGGACAAGGCGACGCAGGCCCAGTTGGCTCGAGGCGCGCGCATGGTGGAGTTGCTCAAACAGGAACAGTACAAACCCATGCCGGTGGCGGATCAGGTGCTGTCGATTTTTGCCGGGGTCAACGGGTTTGTCGATGACGTACCCGTCAACAAGGTGCGTGAATTTGAAGAAGGTCTGTTAGCGTTCATCAAGGAACGGCATCCTCAACTGCGGGAAAGCGTCGTGACCAAAAAGAAGATCGACGATGAGTTGGGCGGGCAGCTCAAGCAGGCCATTTCCGAATACAAACAGACGAAACAATTCTGATCGAACCCACGGTCCATGCCAAGTTTACAGAGCCTCAGACGGAAGATCGCTTCCGTCAAAAATACCCAGAAAATCACGAAGGCGATGAAGATGGTCGCGGCGGCCAAGCTCAAGCGGGCCCAGGACCGTATTCTCTCGTCCCGGCCGTACGCGCATCAGCTTCGGGACGTGGTGCGGCATCTTGCGGAACGGGCGAGTCCGGTCTCGCATCCCCTGTTACGCAAACGCGAAGGCCACAAGACCGAACTGCTCGTGATCACGAGTGACCGCGGACTGTGCGGGGCGTTCAATGCCAACATTCTCCGTCAGGCCACGGAGTTTCTGAAGAAACACGCGGAGCAGGGCGAACAGGTGAGCGTATCCGCGGCCGGGAGAAAAGGCTGCGATTTTTTCCGTCGGCGCACGTGGACGATCCGGCAGGAATGGCCAGGCATCTTCGATCGCTTGAGTTTCGAACATGCCCTGGACATGGGACAGGATATCATCCAGCACTATAACGACGGCACGTTTGACCAACTGTACGTGGTCTACAACGAATTCAAATCCGTGATGCAGCAACGCGTGGTGGTCGAGAAACTGTTGCCGATCGAATCCTTGGATGAAGAAGCCGGCGAGGCATCTCCCAAGGCCGTGGGCGCTTATTTATTCGAGCCGGATGAGCATGAGTTGCTCGAAACCCTTCTTCCGAAACATTTTCAGGTCCAGGCGTTTCGCGTGTTGTTGGAATCGGCGGCCGCGGAACAGGCCGCACGGATGACCGCGATGGATGGGGCGACCCGGAACGCGGGAGAACTGATTCAGAAAGTCACGTTGTTTTATAATAAAACCCGGCAGGCCGCGATTACGAAAGAATTGATGGATATCGTCGGCGGAGCGGAAGCCTTGAAGTAGAGATGGTCTTCGTCAGAAAAGGAGTCATGAGGTGAGTACGGAAACAGGAAAAGTCATTCAGGTCATCGGCCCCGTGGTCGACGTGGAGTTTCCACCCGGGCATCTCCCGAACATCTTTAACGCGCTCAAGATTGCACGCGACGGCGAAGCCGGGGGCACGGAACTCACCATGGAAGTCGCCCAGCATCTGGGAGAAAACCGGGTGCGTGCCGTGGCGATGTCCTCCACGGACGGGTTGGTGCGCGGGTTGGAAGTCCGCGACACGGGTGGCCCCATCTCGGTGCCCGTGGGCCGCGAGACGCTGGGTCGGGTCGTCAACGTCCTGGGAGATCCGGTGGATGGGTTCGGTCCGGTTTCCGCCAAAAAGACCTATTCCATTCACCGGTCGGCTCCATCTCTCGAAGAGCAGGAAACCAAGACGGAAGTGCTGGAAACCGGCATTAAAGTGGTTGACCTGCTTGAGCCCTATGCCAAAGGCGGCAAAGTGGGCCTGTTCGGCGGCGCCGGCGTTGGCAAAACCGTGATCATCATGGAGTTGATCAACAACATCGCCTTGCATCACGGCGGCTTTTCCGTGTTTGCGGGCGTGGGAGAGCGCACGCGTGAAGGCAATGACCTGTGGCACGAAATGCAGGATTCCAAAGTCATCGATCCCTCCGACTTCACCAAGTCGAAAGCCGCGTTGGTGTACGGACAGATGAACGAACCGCCGGGCGCGCGGCTCCGGGTCGGGCTCACCGGATTGACCATTGCCGAATATTTCCGGGACGAGGAAAACCAGGACGTGCTCCTGTTTATCGATAACATTTTCCGGTTCACGCAAGCCGGCTCGGAAGTCTCGGCCCTGTTGGGTCGTATGCCGTCGGCCGTGGGGTATCAGCCGACTCTGGGGACGGAGATGGGAACGCTACAGGAGCGGATTACCTCGACCAAGAAAGGCTCGATCACCTCGGTCCAGGCGATTTACGTGCCGGCCGACGATCTCACGGACCCGGCGCCCGCCACCGCGTTCGCGCACTTGGATGCCACGACCGTGTTGTCCCGGCAATTGGCGGAGTTGGGCATTTACCCGGCGGTCGATCCGCTGGATTCCACGTCCAGGATTCTGGATCCGTACATCCTCGGGGAAGAGCACTACAACGTCGTGCAACAGGTCCAGGGGACCTTGCAGCGATATAAGGACTTGCAGGACATCATCGCCATTCTGGGTATGGACGAATTGTCCGAAGAAGACAAACAGACCGTCACGCGCGCGCGAAAGCTGCAACGTTTCCTGTCTCAGCCGTTCCACGTGGCAGAGGCTTTCACGGGTACGCCGGGGAAATACGTGAAACTCAAGGACACGGTCCGGAGCTTCAAGGAAATCGTCGAGGGCAAGCATGACGATTTGCCGGAGCAGGCGTTTTACATGGTGGGGGCGATCGAGGAAGCCATCGAGAAGGCGGAGAAACTGAAACAATAATGGCGGATACAGGTAAAACCGGCTCGCTCGAGATCCATATCGATTTGTCTAAAGCTGAAGGTCATGCGACGCCTCCGGTAGAGAACAGACTCCTGTTGGAAGTCGTGACACCGGACAAGCTCCTGGTGAGTGAATATGTGGACCAGGTCTCTGCGCCCGGCGCGGAAGGCGACTTCGGCGTGTTGCCGGGCCATTGTCATTTTCTGACGACGCTTCGGATCGGCGAACTGCACTACCGGATCGGCGAAGCCGAGCATTACATGTCGGTGCTGTGGGGATTCGTGGACGTGACGCCCCGTAAGGTCACCATCCTGGCGGAGATCGCCGAGAAAGCCGAAGATATCGACGTTGACCGGGCCCACGCCGCCGTGGTCAAAGCCGAAGAACGTCTCGAGCGCGGCGGGCTGCCGTCGGAAGTCGAAGAGGCCCGAGTGAGTCTGGAAAAAGCGCGCCTGCGCCAAAAAGTGGCCGAGCGCCGCAAGAAGCAAGGGCACGCGTAACAGATTCGTTCCGGATGCGGCCATGCCGTACGTTGACACGCGGACGGAGATTGTCGTTTCGCCTGGCGAAGGCCCGAAGCGCCTCGACCATTTCCTGGCCAACCGTGATCCGGATTTCTCCCGAACCATTCTCCAGCGACTGATCCTCGACGGACACATCACCGTCGACGGGCAGCCCACCAAGCCCAGTCACAAAATCAGGCCCGGCGACGTCATCGTGCTCCGGGTCCCCAGGGCGGAACCGCTCGACATTCAGCCCGAGCCCATTCCCCTTGAAATTCTCTATGAAGATGACGCACTGTTGGTCTTGAACAAGCAAGCCGGCATGGTGGTCCATCCGGCTCCCGGCAATTGGTCGGGAACCTTGGTCAATGCCCTGTTGCACCATTTCAAAACCGGGACCGGGTCGTTTTCCACCATCGGCGGCAGGGAACGGCCGGGGATGGTGCACCGGTTGGACAAGAACACCACCGGCGTCATGGTCGTCGCCAAACAGGATCGAGCCCATGCGGGATTGGTCGACCAGTTCAAGCGGCATACCATAGACCGGGTCTATGAAGCCTTGATCTGGGGCGTCCCGAAAAAGGCCCAGGGGGTGATCGACGTCGCCATCGGACGGGATACCAAGGACCGGAAAAAATTTTCCGGACGCACGACCCGGCCCAAGGCGTCGGCCACGAAATACTGCGTGACGGAGCGATTTGCAAAACTCGCGGCCCACGTGGAGCTTTTTCCCCAAACCGGCCGGACCCATCAACTGCGCGTACATTTGTCGGCGATCGGGTGTCCGATTTTGGGCGATCCGACGTATGGAGGAAAGAAGGTGGGCGCGGTCCGCGACGTGATCATTCCTCGGGTCATGTTGCACGCGAAGGTACTTGGCTTTCTCCACCCGGTCTCGCAAGAGGCCATGAATTTTGTGGCCCCTCTGCCGGCCGATATGACGGAGGTTGTGAACCAGTTACGGGCTATGCGAGAGCGCGAAACAACGGACGTGAAAGAAGGACACGGGCGATGATCCCGAAAAAGGAAATGGACACGGCACAAGTGCTGGATGCCTTTGGCGAACTCATCGCCGCGTTGGCCGCGTTGGCCGCACAGGTACCGGCCACGTCGTTCAGCGCGATTCCCGGAGGGATTCGTCCGACCGAAGAAGCCATCGAGAAATATGAAACGGTTGTCTACCGGTTCCGGGATCAGGCGGGACCGCCGTATCGGGTCCTTTACGCCTTTTACGTGGATTCGCTCGAGGCCTTTGAAGCCGGCCGGATCTTCGATGCCGTTCCGCCCCTGCTCCAGGTGATCGAGCGGTTGGTGGATCTGCACAAAGAAGAAAAAGTCTGTTTCAATGCCACGGAGCAGGACCGCATTCGCGAGTTTCAACAACGCCTGGAAAAAATTCTCCCGGAAGCCAGCAAACCGGAAGTGGATCTTCCCACCCCCGAGACCTACTGACCCGTCCCCAATAGAACCCTCTCCCAGTGGGTGTTCAGACCGGAGTCAAGGGTGACAGATGTACCGGATACATGGGTAACACTTTTGCTCATCCCGGGGCCCTCGGGGACGGCGCCAATCGGACATCAATGGTCGTGAGCCGATGCTGACAAAAGAGCACTTCATACTGGCCGTCCACGGCTAACGGCCGCACTCCCACGGGGTAGCCCCGAAAGGCTTTGCTGAGCTTATACACCCGCCCCTGAAACGAAAACTCCCCTTTGTGTTGCACCTTCCGCACGAAGGTCCCCGTGTCATACTCGATCGGCGGCAAGCTTTCCGGATAACTCCGCAGACTTGGCTGATAGCGACTGGCCGGGACCGCCAACCCCAAGGCCTCATGGGGGCGCTCCTGATTATAGACCGTGCGCCAGCGGTCTAAGACCGTCTGCACATGGGCCGGATCGCGCCATTGCACGTCCCGCAGCACTTCCCGGGTCAGGGTGCCATGAAAGCGTTCGTCCTTGCCCAACGTTTGCGGATGATACGGGCGGCTATGCGTGACCGCGACGCCGACCCGCCAGAGCCAGACCGTCAAGGGCGTGTCCTGATGCGCGGCATCGCTGCCCCAGGGACTGCCATTATCCACTAAGATCCGATCCGGTAGCCCATAGCCCCGAAACGTCGCAATCAAGGCCTGTTGCACGGTGGCCGTTTGTTGATTCGGCAACACCCGCAGCCCGACGTTAAAGCGGGAATGATCATCCAAAATCGTCAACGGGTGCGCCGGTCCCGCCAGGGTGGGCACCGCCCCCTTGAAATCCATCTGCCACAGTTGATTGGGCACGGGGTGTTCAAAGCGGCTGCGAGCCGCCGCCCCCCGGGGCTGATTGGCACCGAGTAAGCCCGCCCGGTGCAATAAGGCCGTGATCGTGCTACAGGCGGGGACCGGGGTAAGCCCCTGGGTCACGAGCCGCTGCCGTAACTTGCGTGCCCCCCAACAAGGATGCGCTCGGCGCTCGGCTAGCAGCGCGTCCCGCACCGCCGCCGGGAGCAGCGGCCGCACCCGCCTCGGTCGCCGGGAGCGATCCGCCAAGCCGGCCCGCCCCCCGTCGCGGTACCGCGCCAGCCACTTGTAGCCCGTCTTGCGGCTGATCCCAAACCGCTTACACAAGGTGGCTAAGGGGAGCCGCTCTGTTTCAACCAAGTGCACAAATTCTTCGCGTAATGACATGAGATCCTGCTGCATCCAAGACATACACGCCTCCTTCCACAAGGTGAGGGGGAGAGTATGCCACACGAGGTCTGAGTGTTACCTATGTATCCGGCACGTTTGTTACCTATGTGTCCAGTCTATACAGTGGGAGAGGGCAGGGTGAGGGGAGAGCGGAGCGGACCCACAATGACAGGGCCATCGGCAGCCGTCGTTGGCGGCGTCACAGGTTGACAGCCCATTGAAAATAGGTGAAAAAGACGGTCGGATGCGCCTGTAGCTCAATGGATAGAGCATCAGACTTCGGATCTGAGGGTTGGGGGTTCGACTCCCTCCGGGCGCGCCACCCTATCCGATAACGTAGGTCGAGAGTGCTGGGCATCGGGCTCTGAGGAAACGTCTGCTGTGGGCCCATTCCCGCCCTTTCATCTGGACAATCGAGAATCGGCATATAAATTCACTCGATACTCATTGAATGGGCAGTAAAGTATTTGGTAGATTCTTTCAGTAAGGTAAAAATTACCTGCCAACCCTAAAGCCCTATATGGCATCCCAGCCAAAAGTCCCTTCCTATTCTCACCCCCCAGTTCGAGAAGCCATCATTGATATTCAAATAGATGCGCTTCCTGAAGAGTTGCTTCCAAAACTGAAAGAGTGCGGTACTGCGCTCGAATCTCTCTACCCCAAGACAAAAACTCAATATCTAGGTAAGATCTCCATGAAGTTTTCCGATGCTGACATGACATCGGAACAAAACAAACAAATCCTTGGCTATATCTTTCAGTCCTCAGATGAAAAGAGATGTGTTCAATTGAGACTCGATGGGTTTACTTTCAATCTCCTCAAGCCTGATCCGATGGCCGCATGGCCTGGGTGGAATGTTCTACGGGATGAAGCTCGAAGAGCGTGGGACAAATACGTAACAGCGACAAGGACGATAGAAATCAGACATTTTGCTGTTCGTTACATCAATCAGATCGTTATTCCTGAAGGTAAAATAAAACACTCGGATTATTTTACTGAGCCCCCGAGAATTCCAGAAGGACTTCCCCAGGATTTAAAACATTTTTTCAGTCGTATCGAGGTTCATAATCCTGACCCGGAGGCCTTCATTATAATTACACAAGCTCCAGCACCTAACCCATACCAAAGTCAACCAACTTTTACCCTCGATATTGATGTCATAAGAGAACGACGTATGCAACTAGACAGTTTTGATTTATGGCGTACCCTTGATCACTTCCGTGATTTGAAGAATACTGTCTTTGAGGCAAGTTTACATCCAAGAGCCAAGAACCTTTTTGGACCGGAGGAAACAATCGAATGAATTTTGGAACTTTAGAAATGGTCTCTGCTTCCAACACATTAGAAAAAGGCATTGGGGAGCATTCAACCCAGTTGTGGGAAACTGAGAAAGAAGTGTCTTTTCATGCCAGCCAACCGATCACATCGGGTGGTTGGAAACGGCTGCTCGTGAGCGAGGCTTTTGAAATTTATATCGAATGTTCAGAACTTGGTTGGGATGGGTATGATGCCTTGCCACTTTCCCCAGAATCCTTTTTGCATGCGAGTACCTTTATCGAACTAATTCCAGTCTGGGCGCCTCGACCCGATCTTGTTCCATCTCCTGATGGGTGGATTTCTTTTGAATGGCGTTCACTCATGAATCGAATTTTATCAGTAACTCCGGAAAACAGAATCTTGATCTATGCTGCAGCATTGGGTCCCCAAAATGTGCATTATGGGAGTGTTTCTTTGGAAGAATATCGAGAAAAATTGCCACCTGGTATAACCAGAATATTGTCTGAGTATTTTTGAAATGGAAGAACTTCCTTCTGATGTCGATCCCGAAGAGCGCATTACCCGGTATATCTTAAATAAGAAGCATATCAACTCTGAAAAGGGCCAAATTAAAGTTGATGCCTTTCTACCAACTAACCCTAAACCGGAACAGCCGGAACGGCAGACTTCCGTTTACAGGACTATCAATTGTGAAGAAACTGAAATCTGGGCAATCGGTGCCCAACATGTCGAAAATCCTGAGAAAAAACGTCTCGTCCTTGCAAGAGGGGATCTCTTGGCACAGACGGTACACAGCCAGGATTTACGTGTAGATCCACATCCTGTTCCCCATCCTCGTCACGCCAATATTGTCAACTGGCCGAATGAAGAGAGCAGCGCACAGCGACGGGCGAAAGCCGTATTGTTAGCGAAGGAGTCGAGGCTGATTGTTAGGCCTTCGAACTGAATTCACTCACTCTGTTGATCATTGCCAGCTCATTCACTTTCATATCCTAGAGTCATATATCGAGGGACCAGAGTCTAAGGGTGGGAGGCACTAGGTGGGCCATCTGTGTGATAGCGAGATGAAGAACCTAGTTGCTCATAGAGGAAGATGACATGAGTGACCTGTTGATCTGGCTGCCGCTCATAGTATCGATTGTCATCGTTCTTCTGCTCGGTCTCATCCTCTGGAAAGTCTCGGCCCGTGGTGGAGAAAAAACAGAGGACAGCATACGAGAAGAGTTCCGCACAAGCCGGGACGAGGCCATGCAAAATGCGCGCAGTCTCCGCGAAGAACTCGCTGCTACGCAGAAAGACGCACATGTCACCCTCATTCAGGCGATCAGTGAAATGAACAAGTCGCAAAAGGACAGCCTTGCTGCGATCGAGCGAAGGCTCATGGGGCTCAGCGAGACGAACGAAACAAGACTCGGAGGACTTCGTGACACGCTGGACTCGAAAATGAAAGCGCTGCAGGAAAGTAATGACCGGAAACTCGACCAAATGCGCCAAACGGTGGATGAAAAATTGCAGAGCACGTTAGAGAAACGCTTGGGTGAATCGTTCAAGATCGTCAGCGAGCGATTGGAAGCGGTGCAACGCGGCCTCGGCGAAATGCAAAATCTTGCGACCGGCGTAGGCGACCTCAAACGTGTCTTGACGAACGTCAAGGCCCGGGGGACGTGGGGAGAAGTCCAACTCGGCGCGATTCTGGAACAACTGCTGACCCCCGACCAGTATGAGACGAACGTCAAGGTTCGTCCTTCATCCGCTGAAGTCGTCGAGTTTGCCATCCGTCTTCCCGGCACCGGCAGTGAGGCAAGCGCGAACGTCTGGTTGCCCATTGATGCGAAATTTCCGCAGGAAGATTATCAACGTCTCGTCCAGGCCAGTGAAGCCGCTGATACGAATGCCGTCGAGCAATCGCTGAAAGCCTTGACTCGTGCGATCGAGAATTCGGCCCGGGACATATCGGAAAAATACATCGAGCCACCGGCCACGACTGACTTCGCCATCCTGTTTTTACCCACGGAAGGCCTGTATGCCGAAGCGCTCAGGCAGCCGGGGTTGCTTGAAAAGCTGCAAGACACCTATCGGGTCGTCGTCGCCGGTCCGACAACCTTGTCAGCCATCCTGAACAGTTTGCGCATGGGCTTCCGGACCTTGGCCATTGAAAAACGATCCAGCGAAGTTTGGCAGGTTCTTGCCGCGGTCAAGACGGAATTCGGCAAATTCGGCGAGGTATTGGACAAAGTCAAAAAACAATTGGAAACGGCGTCCGGCACCATTGATCAGACCGGAGTCCGCACGAGAGCAATGGAGAAAAAACTCCGTGACGTCGAAGCCTTGCCAGAGGAAGAATCGAGCGAACTCTTGAAACTGGAGTGAAAAATTTGAGGGGTGGGGGTTCGACACCATCGGGCGTGCCAGAGCATACTGGAGGATTGATCAACAGAAAGAGAACATCACATGATGGGCCATAATTACATTAAACCAGAGCGATTATCCATTGAGAACCACTCAAGCCTGAACGAAAAATGGGTTCAAGATCTTATTGCAGATGATCCTTCCATCCTTGGCCTAGGAGACTTAGTGTTAAGGGATAAAGAAAGAAGACAACCACGAGCAGGCCGCCTCGATCTTCTTCTACAGGATTCGGATTCGCAACGACGGTATGAGGTGGAAGTTCAGCTTGGCTCAACGGATGAATCCCACATTATCCGCACCATTGAGTATTGGGATATTGAGAAGAAGCGATATCCGCAGTATGACCATTGTGCAGTTCTTGTGGCAGAAGACGTGACCAGTCGTTTCCTGAACGTTCTGTCTCTCTTTAACGGCACCATGCCTTTTATTGCCATTCAAATGCAGGCTCTTCAGGTTGGCGACAACGTGACGTTGGTGTTTACAAAGGTTATGGACGAATTTTCGCGTGGGCTCGTTGACGAGGACGAAGAGGCTGAGGCCGTACCGACTGATCGAGCATACTGGGAACAACGTGCGACAAAGAGAACCGTTGCTCTGGCTGATCAACTGCTTGATTTGCTCCGTAAATGCGATTCAACCCTTATCCTGAAATACAACAAGTTTTATATTGGACTCGCTAAAGACGGCCAAGCATTCAACTTTGTTTCATTCAAGCCTAAGAAGAACCATCTTCTTTATCGACTTCGCCTTACTCAAGGGGACGAGCTTGATCGCAAGATAGATGAAGCGGGTCTTGATCCTCCTGAATACAGTAAAGGAAGGCGCTATCGACTTCGCTTAACGGAAGAGGATATCAAATCAAAACCAGAGATCCTTGAGGAGTTGTCAAAGCTTGCTTATGAACGGCGAGTAGATGGAGAGGGTTACGATTTCGTGAAAACCGAATTGTAATCGTTCAGAAGGTTTCGTTTGCCCTTTCGCTCTAGAAGTTACTCAACAGAATTTCGCTTCTCCATCGCTTGATGAGACATGGACCTGCCTCAATTTGCGTGATGTTTGTCCACGATAAGAAGGGCCTCGTACTGGCTCGGAAGATTTTCCAGGGAACTCCACCAAGGTGGTGGCTCCGTTGGTTGCGGAGGAGACCATTCCTTATTGTCTCCTGTGTCTGAGGGATGAAATTTAGTACATACCAGTAAAGAACTCGGGTTGAAATCCGCCCCGCTCAAGTCCTGGCATAACGGCCTGATTTCATTGATCATGTCTACCAATTCTTCCGTAGGAGCGCATTCACCAATATACAACTCTCCTTTGACGATTTTGGTAATAACGAGAGCGGCTATGGGATTTGGGGTCGCACATCCAATCCATCGAACGTTCGCAAAATGCTGGGCGAAATTTTCGATCAATCGTGTGCCGACTCCCTTCCGTCGATGTTGTGGCAGGACAGCCAACGAATCGATCCAACCAACAGACCCCCGTGAAGACGTAATCTCTGTCACGAAAAGATAACCCACGGAATGATCCGCTTCGTCTGAAGCAAGAAACAGACGATGAGCTAATTCCAACCGCTTTTTAATTGGCTTCGGACCGAGTCTGTAGGGTTGCTGTGTCCTGGGGTTTATGCCAAAGCTGTTGCTGAAAACGGACGAAACAGCGCGTACTAACGAAGAGGCTTCAGAGGCATTGGAACCGGAGTGGCTTTGAAATTGATAATCCTGGTTCATGCCTTTGTCTGAGGGACTTCATTGGCAGAGTCTACGGCATTGTAAGATCTTGAGGGCTTGTCCTCTCTCTCGACCACGAGAAGGGCCTCATAGGCATTTGGTAAATGCTCAAGCTCACTCCACCAATGAGGTGGAGAAGAAGGCGTTCGGGGATTCCATTCCCGTTCGTCTGAGCGGGAAAGCGGGCTGAACCCGGTTTTTATTTGCAACGGTTTTTTCTGGATGGCACATCCGCGAAGGTCAAAACAGTGCTGTCGGATTTCGCGGAGCATGTCCAGCACCGCGGCAGGCGGATAGCAGTTTCCGATATACAGTTTTCCGGGTACGCTTCTGGTCACAACCAAAGCCGCAATAGGATTCGGGGTCGCGCATCCGATTTTTGATGATCCTTTGGTTGCCAGGCGAAATTTCTGTACCAAGGCAGTGGCAATGCCTTGTCTCCGGTAGAGTGGCAAGATCGCCATTGACTCGATCCAGGCGATTCTTCCGCTCATGGAAGGGATCTCTTTCCCAAAGAGATACCCGATTCCTGATTGTTCATCACCGGCGATGAAGAGCAGATCCGTCGAGGCTAACCTTTCGGCCATGGACTTTGGCCCTAAGCGGTAGGGTCTTCCATCCGGTCGATAGCCAAAACTCTCGTTAAAAATCTTGGAAACAAGCCCGGTTACGGTTGCATTTCGAGCGGCTTCCGGACCTGTGAACCTCGTAAATTTTTGAGAAATTGGCGGGGTCTGGCGAGCAGATTCTATTTCCCAAAGGGTTTGAGTCTGTCCATGGACTGAAGGAAGGGGAGGCATGTTGTCTGTAGGCAAGAACAGAAGAGTGGTGTAAATTTATACGTGATTGTTCCGGCAATGACAAGAAAAATTGCCACGACAGCCACTAGAACATGCCTCCGTCTTTTTCATCTCAGGTGAGTTGACGTTCTTAGCGAAGAAACGAAAGCGTTTTGGCCTTGGGGTATTGCTTCATTGTTGCGAAGAAGTCGGTCTCGGTGAGCCGTGTCGGCCATTCCGGGTTGATGGCCACTTCATATCGACCTTGCCCGATTTGCTTTATTGTGATCGCATTTAACTCTGCCAGGTTGAGAAGATCCCGAACCAAGCCCCCCCAGGGGTTCTTAAGCTTGTTGTAGGTATTCTCTGTAATTTTTCTCAAACGATCAATTTCCATGGAATCGACCTCAAGTAAGATTTTGAGGATCTCCAATTGGCGTTCCGCGATGACCCGCTTCCGCTTTGATTTCAGCCTATTGAACAGTTCGTACATCAGGTCCCGATAGAGCACCTTGGAGATGTGGCGCTGAATTTCGGCAAGAACTCGCTTGCTTCGGAGGGCAATGCCTCTAAGTCCGAAAATGAGGAAAGGCGTCAGGTCATGGCCGGACCGTCGGACTTCAGCCAAGGCGGTAAGATAGGCATTCTTCTCGTCATAATAATAATTGGACATCGCAATGAAGCAGGTGTCACGAAGCCCGGCCCGTTGGAGCATCAGCGCTTCCAAGGTTCGGGCGGTCCGGCCGTTTCCATCAAGGAAGGGGTGCATGGCTGCCAGATGATAGTGGGCTGCTAATGCCTGAAAGAGCGGGTCCTGGTCCTGGTATTCTCTTTGAATGGCCTCGCTGAGTTGTTGAAAGGCTGATGCGCACTCTGCGCCTCCTTCGGCACCTCGATGCCTGGGCATCCCAAAGTTCACGTTCTGATTGTCCTTCCTTAACTGTCCGGGCGGGCAATGATCATCGTCCGCGCCCGTCACAATGGTCCGGTGAATATGAAAAATCAGATCTGCGGTAACAGGTCTGTCCTGGGGAAGTGTACCAAGCCAGCGGTAGGTCTTGACGACGGCATGAGCCTGTCTCTGAGAACGCGTGATTAATTGATCCGGGGTTTGCTGGAAGGCCAGGTCGAGTTCCTGCTCTGTAAATTCGGCGCCTTCAATCCGTGACGTCCCGGCGACTTCGCGCTTTAATTCAACGTCTTGCAGTGCCTCAACCCAACGACGTTGGTAGGGGACTGTTTGCAGCGAAAGAATTGCGGCCTTCGCTTCCGCATAGGCGCTGGTCAGATCCCTGCTGTGGCTATCAAATCGAATCCAGTTTCTTGGGATGTCATATTTAATCATAAATCTATTATATTCTCAGATTATTTCTATTTCAATTTCCATAATATTTTTTATAACTATATGTTTTTAAAAATATATTAAAAAATATATAGTTGAAAAAATTCAACTCATTTCATCTTTATTTCTTATCAATTCCATGAACAGGATGGGTTGAATTTTCTTATGAACCTCTGAAAAAGGCGGTCAGATACGCCCGTGAGTTGGTTTTTTCAGGCCCATGCGTTGTATTCTTGACGTCAAGGTTGTGGGGGGAATGCCGAGTAACGCTGCGGCGCCATGTTTTCCGAAGATTTTCCAGTTGGCACGGTCTAACGCGTTGAGAATGTTTTGCCGTTCGAATTGTTTGACGTCATCAAACGTGAGAACCGGTCCAGCCTCATGACTGAGTGAATTTGGGGGAGCAACGATTCGGTTTTTCGGATTTTTGGGCAGATCGAGCACCAGCCTGTTGGCCGGGGCGATAATCACGGCCCGCTCAATCACATTTTGCAGCTCTCTGATATTGCCGGGCCAGCCATAATTCTCGAGGGCGATGAGATTGGCCTTGGATAACTGAATCCCCGTGCGATTGAATTTTTCTTGCGCAAGTTTTAAAAAATGACCGGCCAATGCGGGGATATCTTCTTTTCTTTCTCGTAATGGCGGCATGACGATGGGAAAAACGTTTAAACGATAAAAAAGGTCCTCGCGAAATTTTCCGGTTTCAACCTCGTTTTTCAAGTGACGATTGGTGGCCCCTATCACGCGAACATCGGATGTGATCGTTTTTTCGTCTCCCACCCGCTCGAAAGTGCCTTCCTGAAGGACTCGCAGTAATTTGCTTTGCAAGTCCAGGGGGATTTCTCCCACTTCGTCCAGGAACAGCGTGCCTCCATTGGCCAATTCAAACCGTCCGACGCGGTCCTTGAACGCACCCGTGAAGGCTCCTTTCACGTGGCCGAAAAATTCGCTTTCATAGAGTTCCCTTGGAATCGACGCGCAGTTGACTCGAATCAACGGCCGGGACGCCCTGGGGCTCCGTTTGTGAATTTCGTGTACAATGAGCTCCTTGCCTGTTCCGGATTCTCCGGTTATCAGGACATTGGCATCGGTGGGAGCCACCATTTCAATTTGTCTCAAGATATGCTGGAGCAATAAACTTTTCCCGATGATGTTGCCAAACGCCTGGAGTTCCCTCACTTCTTCATGAAGGTACTCGTTCTCAAGCTCCAACTGTTTGCGCAATCGATCGATTTCTTCAAACGCGGCGGCTCTTTCTTCTTCGATTTTTTTTCGGCTCGTGATGTCCCGGACAAACGCCACACCGTACTCCCGCTGATCAAATTCCAAATAATTGACGGTGACGTCTATGGGAATAACGGTCCCACCTCTGGTACGATGACGGTCTTCGAAAGAAAGCGTTTTGGCTTGTTTGAGTTCCCGCCAAAACGTTTGCCAAGTCTCTTGAGTGGAATCAGGATTGATATCCTGAATGGTCAGGCCGATTAATTCCGATTCCGAGTAATCGAGATGCCTGCATGCCGCTCTGTTGGCATTGAGGATCACCCCTTGGCAATCGTGAAAAATGATGGCATCACCGCAATGTTGAATAGTGAACTCAGCCAACGCTAGCGTTTGATCCTTATCGAATCTTTTTTCCATCGTGAATCTCCTGGCTCTTTAAAGTCATCACCTGACGACCTCACTCCCAACGATATACGAATTTGAGTAATACATCTACTCAATATAGTAATTTACGCATTTGAGTATCAATTCCTGAAAGAAGAGTGTTACAGAAATCATATATGAAATAAGAGGTTATGCAGGTTGACCTGTTTTGGCACAGCCATTGCTCCCGATGTGGAGAACAGCCGAACTTAAAAATTGAAGGGAAAGTGACGATGGACCAGATAGCGAAACCGATGGATATTAAAATTTACCCTCCCGCCGTCCAAGGGGTCGGAGAATTCGATGGGGGGAGGATCACTGAAATCAAACCTCTTGGTTTTCCCGGAGAAAGTCCCGTTGTTCCCCATACGGGCCCCCTGTTTTACTGGGCCTGGGCCACGGCCAAGGGGTACGGGAAAATCGGGCTCCATCCTCATCGGGCCTTTGAAATCATGAGCTATGCCCTCGAAGGAGAAATCGGCCATTACGATACGATGGGTAATCGAAGCCGGGTGAAAGCCGGCGGCGCACAGGTGATGCAGACGGGGTCCGGCGTCTCTCATGAAGAGGAAACGGTCAGCGATCACAACGAATTCTTTCAGATCTGGTTCGAGCCGAACCTGAAAGAAACCGTACGCCAGACACCGACGTATGCGGAATTTCGCCATGAAGATTTTCCCGTTGAGGTTCGTGACGGTGTGACCCTCAAGCACGTCATTGGGAACGGCGCGCCGGTCTCGCTCGTGGCGGAAGCGGCGATGCAGGATATTCTCATTCCATCGAGCCATGAATACCGGCGCGGATTATCCACGAACCGCACCTTGGCCATGGTCGTTATCGATGGAAAAGGAACGCTGAGCGATGAGGCCGGTTCAGAACAACATGAGCTTGCACCCAGATATTTCGCGGTCATCCACGCCGGAACGAACGGCTCGATCGTTATCCATGCGGAGCAAGGCGGTCCGCTCCGTCTCGCCATGATCGAGGTCCCGGCTGAGATGGAGTACCCGTTATATCGGAATCAATACAATTGGTAAGGTACCTTACCTTTCATGAGACAGAGACAATGTACACGGAAACAGGGGAGCGCTTTCACTTTTAACCAAGTGCCGGTGATTGATGCTGTAACGACTCAAAAAGGAGGGATCAAAGGTGAGAATAAGAACACGAAAAACCGTTTTCCTGGCAGTTGCAATAGCCGTGGCCTTGCAAGCCTTTCCGGTTTCTTACGGGGGTGTCCAAACAGCTTCGGAAGCAAAGGCGGCGCCTGCGCAGGTTACACCGCAACTGCAATCAGCAGGTGCGCTCAGCTTCGGGCCACACAACGTTTTATTCGTCGGTGATTCAAAAGGCGGATTAGTTCATGCGTTTGAATTGAGTGACCGTGATATCGATTCCCAAGCCGGTGTCGCTCTGGGCAACGCCAAGACGTTTGAAGGGGTCGATTTAGTATCCGATATCGGTGCAAAAGCCGCAAGACTGTTGAACGTGCCTACTGATGACATTCGCATCAATGACATGGTGGTGCACAAACCGTCGAGGCAAGTGTTTCTCTCCGTTCATCGTGGACATGGTCCTGATACCGTCCCGGTCATCTTAAAAGTGAATAACGGACAACTCGAGAGGTTGAGTCTTGAGAAGATCAAGCACTCGTCGGCCGGTGTCGGGCCGGTTCCCGTGAATGAAACGTTGGAATTCGGCCAGCCTCAAAACATGCTGGCGATCACGGATATTGATTATTGGGAAGGTGAGATTTTTGTCTCCGGCGTATCCAATGAAGAATTTGCCTCGAAGCTGCGCCGCATGACCTATCCGTTTGATTCCAAGGTGTCCACCACGTCCATAGAAATCTGGCATGCGGTTCATGCGCAGTTTGAAACCCGCGCGCCGATTATCGCGAAGGACATTCGTAAGATTGACGGCACGCCAACCCTGATTGCCGTGTATGCCTGCACCCCGTTGGTACGGATTCCGCTGGACAGACTGCAGGATGGGACAAAGGTTCGTGGTGAAATGATAGGTGAACTGGGTTTTGGCAATACACCGATCGACATGATCAGTTACAACAATCCGATGGACGGCCAAGACTACGTCCTGGTGACGAATACCAGCCGTAGCGCGAAACAAGTGTCCCTTTCTGCTATTGGTTCGGCCCAAGCCATGCCGGTGAATGTGGCAAACAACTATGGCCCCGCCGGGGTCGCGCAATATCCCATCCCGCTTTCGGGTGTGCGGCATCTTGATTTGCTGGATGCCGGTTGGGCGGCTGTGATTCGGCCAAACCCGAAAAACCCGGGCCGCCTTGATTTACACACATTGCCGGTGCCCTTTTTCTTTGACCGGGCTGATCACATCGTTGAGATGAATTGGCCGGGACCCACCTGATCCGTTTGGATCGAGGAGGCCGCCTTCGTTGTTGAGGATGCGGCGAGATGGATCATGAATCGCTTCTCTAAAATAGCCTGTTCGTTCACGGCGGTTCTGATGTGTCTTGCCGCGCCTGTCCATGGCACAGAGGCAGATGGTCGTCACGAAGTCACCGCCATTTATCCGACATCCGATGTGCTTCCTGAGAACCTCTTGCGCCTGTACGTGCATTTTTCAACGCCGATGCGCCGGGGACAGGTTCGTGAGTCCATCAAGCTGATAGGAGAGAATGGGGAACAAATCATCAATCCGTTTCTCAATCTGGCCATAGAGCTTTGGGATCGTGACGAGAGACGCCTGACCCTGTTACTTGACCCGGGGCGGATCAAACGTGGTGTCGGCCCGAATGTGCAGGTTGGGGCGCCGCTTCAACGCGGCAAACGATATACGCTGGTGATTAGTCAAGGCATGAAAGTGTATCGAGGCAAGACACTCGACCGAACATTCAGGAAATCATTTTTCATACAAGCACCGATTCGCTTGGCACTGTCGCCGGAAAAATGGATAACGGGTTTGCCAAAAACCAAGAGCCAAGAGCCGCTGATACTGGAATTCTCACGCATCATGGATAGGCCGATGCTTTTTCGCTCTCTTGCGGTGCTTGATGTGGACGGCCAAACGGTTAAAGGAAATATAACGGTTGTAGAGAATGAAACGCGCTGGGAATTTATCCCTTCCTCTCAATGGCAATCAGGGCCGTATCGTCTAGCCATTTCGACCGACCTTGAGGATGTCGCGGGCAACAATGTCAGGGCAGCGTTCGATGTGGCAGTGGATGAAACGATGATGAATGAAAAAAGCGTAGAACAGGTGTTCTTGCAATTTTATCCGAAGCATTGATTGTGACGGCACCCACTCGACCCTCTGATAGAGGATCGAAGGACGTTAAAGCGGGGCAAGCCGTTCCCCTTCGTCTCGCTACGATCGAGGTCCCGGCAGAGGTGAAGTACCCTTTATACGGAGAACAATATCCTGCTTATTGACAACACCATCCCGTCTGCTATGATGACGGCAATCACGGGCAAAGGGGGAAGCGTTGAGTTTCGTCCTCAACACCTTTTCGTTCTTGATCTGGGGCGTGCTGGTGATGTGGATGTGCGCGGGCTTCACCATGCTCGAGTCCGGGTCCGTCCGCACCAAGAATGTCTCCGTCATCTGTCTCAAGAACATCGGCCTGTACGCGATTGCGGGTCTCGCCTACTTCGCGATCGGCTACAACCTGATGTACGTGGACGTCGGGTCCTGGATCGGCTCCTTCAAATTCCTCTACGGTCCTTCCGCTGAAGAGATCGCCCTGCTCAAGGGCGATGCCTCCATGGAAAAAGCGGTCGTCGAGAACGGCTACTCCGTCATGTCGGACTGGTTTTTCCAGATGGTGTTCGTGGCGACCACGGCCTCCATCGTCTCGGGAACGTTGGCCGAACGGGTCAAGCTCTGGTCGTTCTTCCTGTTTACGTTGCTCCTCACCGCATTGATCTATCCTATTGTCGGTGCTTGGACGTGGGGTGGCGGCTGGCTCAATCAGATGGGGTTCAAGGATTTCGCCGGCTCCACCATCGTGCACTCGACCGGCGGGTGGGCGGCGTTGGCCGGGGCGATCGTGGTGGGACCCAGGCTCAGGAAGTTCCGGCCGGACGGTACCGTCAAGGTGACGCCTCCGTCAAACGTCCCGGCGGTGACCCTTGGGGTGTTCATTCTCTGGATGGGCTGGTTCGGGTTCAACGGAGGCTCGCAACTCGCGTTGGCCGGGGTGAGCGATGCCGTGGCTATCAGCATCATCCTGGTGAATACAAATCTGGCGGCGGCGGCTGGGGTGATGGCAGCGATCTCCGTATCCAAACCTATTTTGGGCCGGTACGATCTGTTTGCCGGTCTCAACGGCGCGATTGCCGGGCTGGTATCGATTACCGCGGGGCCGGATATTGTCGAGCATCACTGGGCGATCCTCATCGGGGCTGCAGGTGGAGTCCTGTGTACGGCAGGGATCAGGCTCTTGGAAACCCTAAAGATTGACGACGTCGTGGGTGCTGTTCCGGCCCATCTCATGGCCGGGATGTGGGGCACGCTGGCCGTATGTATTGCTGCCGGCGGGAACGTGGGAGTGCAACTCCTGGGGATCGTCGCGATCGGGGCATTTGTGTTCGGCACCTCATGGATCCTGTGGTTGATCATCGATAAGACGATCAAGGCCCGGGTTTCGCAGCACGTTGAGGAACTCGGTCAGGACGTGGCGGAGTTGGGCATTGAGGCGTATCCTGAATTTCTGGTGATACCCGATCCCGACGATGTCGAAGACCTCAAGCCAAAGAAAGAGAGTCCTCTCTAGGAGAAATGACAGCAGGTCGTTCTCCATTCTTTTTTCGGCGTACGTTGCAACTCTTTTTTAGTGGAATCTTTCAGAGATCCTGAGCTTGACCCCAACCGTTCCAGAGCATTGACTCGTTGAGGAACCCCGGCGTAACCTCTTTCTCCCTCCTTCCATGGATTTATTCGACATCCTCGCCATCGTCCTCACGCTGACGGCCGGATTCTCGTATCTCAACCACCGGTTCATTCGATTACCCGTCACCATCGGCGTGATGGTGATCGCCCTGGCCGGTTCTCTCTTGCTGCACGGCATCGACCTTCTGGGCTACCACGTGGAGGCCCTGGCCGCCGGATGGCTCGAATCCATCGACTTCAACAAGACCCTGCTGCACGGCATGTTGAGTTTTTTGCTCTTTGCCGGGGCCTTGCACGTGAATCTCAACGACCTGTTCAACCAGAAATGGGCCATCGGATCGTTAGCCACCATTGGCATACTGCTGTCCACGTTTCTGGTGGGCACCTTCACCTATGGGGTGCTGGCCCTGATCGGCATTCCGCTGTCTTACCTCACCTGTTTGGTGTTCGGAGCCCTGATTTCACCGACTGATCCCATCGCGGTCCTGGGCCTGTTGAAAAATGCCGGTGCCCCCAAGAGTTTGGAGGTAAAGATTACGGGGGAATCACTCTTTAACGACGGCGTGGGGGTGGTGATCTTTTTGGTCTTGGCCGAAGTCGCGGCCGGGACGCATGAACCCACCGTGGGGCACGTCGCGGGGTTGTTCGCACAGGAAGCCGTGGGCGGGGTCGTCTTCGGGCTGGGGTTGGGCTACTTGGCCTATGGACTCCTGAAGAGCATCGACCAGTATCAGGTCGAAGTCCTGATCACCCTGGCCCTCGTCACTGGCGGCTATGCCCTGGCGGCCGCGTTGCACCTCTCCGGTCCCATCGCCGTGGTGGTGGCGGGCTTGATGGTGGGCAATCAGGGTCGCGTACTGGCGATGTCGGACAAAACCCGCGAACACCTGGACACGTTTTGGGAACTGATCGACGAAATCCTGAACGCGGTCCTGTTCGTGTTGATCGGGCTGGAAGTGCTCGTCCTCACGTTTACCCGAGATTATCTGATCGCGAGCGTGGTGATGATTCCGCTCATTCTCCTGTCCCGCCTGCTGGCGGTCGGAACGCCGATCGCGGTGCTGAGCCGCGTGCGCTCATTCACGCCCGGCGCCGCATGGCTGATGACGTGGGGCGGATTACGGGGAGGCATCAGTGTGGCCCTGGCCCTGTCATTGCCGGACGGCCCGGACCGCGACGTCATCCTGGCCATGACCTACGTCGTGGTCGTGTTTTCCATCGTGGTCCAGGGTCTGACCATGGAAAAGCTCGTGAAATACCTCGTCCCGCGTTGAGTGCAAGAAGCAGATTTTCTCGCAAAAGCGGCCAGTTCTGCATGTTGTCAGGTGATAGGCGACACGATATACTCTCGTTGTGATCGCCTCGTTCAAGCACCGCGGTCTGAAAGCCCTCTACGACGGTCGGACGGCGCGGCGAGTCGCGCCCGAACATATCGGGAAACTTCGGGATATTCTGGCCGCGCTGGATCGAAGTCGCGAACCCAATGGCATGGCTTTGCCGGGATTTCGGCTTCACGCATTGAGGGGTGTGATGAAAGGCTGGTTTGCCGTCACGGTGTCTGGGAACTGGCGCGTGATCTTTCGCTTTAAAGATGGATCAGCGGTCGATGTCGATTACATTGACTATCACTGAGGAGGTACAGAGCTATGGCCATGCACAATCCTCCCCATCCGGGAGGCATCGTAAGACGACAGTGCCTCGAACCGCTCGGTTTATCCGTCACGCGGGCGGCAGAAGGACTCGGCGTCACGCGTCAAACCCTCTCCGACCTCGTCAATGAGAACGCCGGTGTGTCCATCGACATGGCGATTCGTCTGTCCAAGGCGTTCGGCTCCACCCCGGAAACGTGGCTTGGCATGCAGATGGCCTATGATCTCTGGCAGGCTCGTAACCGTGTCGATCAGATCACGGTCGAGCCGTTCGAGGTGGCGTGAGGGGCCCGCTGCCTAGCAGAGGAAGCCGCGCTCCACACGATGAGCCCATCCATGACCTATGTCGTCGTGGTCTTCTCCATTGTGGTCCAGGACCTGACCACGGAAAAGCTCGTAAAATAACTGATACCACAAGACGGGAATGTCGCAGAAGCGCCACAGGGAAAATAGGAATCCGCAATTAATTGTAGGGGCCGACCCCCGTGTCGGCCCATGTCGCTCTGCCAACGACACGTTTTAGCAGAGCTTCAGTTGGCCCCTACAATCCGAACACCCATGGAAGTCATCGACTATGGCCAAGGTTGAAAAACAATTCGACGCTGTGCAGATGATGCGCTCTATCCGGGATCGCATGAGTGAGAAAATCCGTGACATGACGTTCGAGGAGGAGCAAGCCTACATTCGGCAGCGCCTGCGGGAGGAGTCTCTAGCCGAACTCTTCGATACCGATAATGTGGGACCCGTGAAGACCGGACGCGCCGTAGAGGGTAAAGGCAAGTCGTGACATGCTGCCACAAGGAGCCGTGCGTACATCGGGCGAAGACCAAGCTTGGTGCAAATGTTTTCGGCTACATCGGGTTGCTCCAGCGGAGGCCGGGGAACCGGCTGAAGTCCGTGTCGTTGGAATGCACCTCTGCCTGGTACTCGATGGCCAGCGCAGCGATATGGGCGTCGGTTACGAGGTTCGCGGCGGTGCCGGCCGCGTCGAGTTATAGGCAAGATCAGAAGGTTGATATCCGGCACGATCATGTTGAGCTTTCGCGAGCAAAGTCCTCGGTTTCAAGCTGGTCGTTGAACTGATTCAGCTTCTCCGGGTCCACACCGGGAAACAGTTTACTGCGATTCGGAACAATCCGAAATTTTGGCGATTTCGATCCTTTGAAGCCGGGTGCCATGCCGCGCCGCAGCATCTCGTTGACAACCTGCTTGAACGGCTTATCTTTTGACTCTTCCAACTCCAGCTTCAAACCCAAGGCGTTACACACTTTGAGAAGAGTCGTCACATTACAGCTTATCCCATTTTCTAACTTAGACAATTGCTGCTGCGTGACCTTGGCTTGTTGGGCGACTTCTTTTTGAGACCGGCCTGATTTATCTCGGGCAACTACAAGGTGCAGGGATAGTTCAGCCAACTGCCTTTCCTCCTCATACCGTTTACGAAACCGTTCATCTTGGAGCTTCTCTTTGAGATGGGCTGCAAAGGTCTGCATCAGACTTTCCTTTTCAGTTCTGCACCCGTTCACTCCGAGCATCGATAAACTCACGCATGGGACATTGACCCTCAATGGATTCGTAATAGACAATGCGCCAAGGTTGTGGCATAGACTAAAGGAATACATCAAAAATGACGTTATTCCAAGTGTAAAAACCCAAGACTAACGGATAACTCAAAGGCGGCAGGGGCCTACGAACCGGAACGGGTCCAGGTCTGCGCTCAGGCCATGATTCTCGAAGACAACGGATACAAAAGGTTGAACAAGGTGCGCTGGATCATAGCTGCGAACCCAATGGCATGGATTTGCCGGGATTTCGGCTTCACGCATTAAAAGGTGCGCTGAAGGGCTATTTTGCCATCACGGTCTCAGGGAATTGGCGTGCGATCTTTCGCTTTGAAGATGGATCGGCGGTCGACGTCGATTACTTTGACTATCACTGAGGAGGTACAGAGCTATGGCTATGCACAATCCTCTCCATCCGGGAGGCATCGTCAGACGACAGTGTCTCGAACCGCTCGATTTATCCGCCACGCGGGCTGCAGAGGGACTCGGCGTTACGCGTCAAACCCTCTCCGACCTCGTTAATGAGAACGCCGGAGTGTCCATCGACATGGCGATTCGTCTGTCCAAGGCGTTCGGTTCCACTACGGAGACGTGGCTCGGCATGCAGATGGCCTATGATCTCTGGCAGGCCCGCGACCGTGTCGACCAGATCACGGTCGAGCCGTTCGATGTGGCTTGGTAAGTGATCATAAGAAACCTACTGTGGCCTCTGGTTCAGCAAAAAGCGGTTCAAGATGTTATGGGTTCTCGTTAAGCAGCCTCTATTGTGCAAGATTAAGAATAGTTGATTCATGTTTTTTTAGCATCCTCATTCTTCTGAATTCCATCCATGAGACTCATAATATCTCATTTAAATCGATAGTTTACGCTGTTAAGTTAAGTATATAATTCCCCTTGGAGAGCATCAATGAGAGCAATAAACCGTCCATTCAACGCAATAATTAATGGTGCCTCGCAATTTGTCGTTCCTGTCTTCCAGAGGGATTATAGTTGGACTGAAATGCATTGCGACCAACTATGGCAAGACATCCTCCATATCGCCGATGCACCATCCGAGCGCGGGCATTTCCTCGGCTCCCTGGTGTACGTTTCGACCGGAGATTCTGCCGCCAGCTTCACCCGGTGGTTGTTGATCGACGGACAACAGCGATTGACGACACTCACATTGCTGCTAATCGCTCTACGAGATCACATCGTAGCCAAGGATTGGACCGGCTCGGAAGATGCCCCCACGGCAAAGCGAGTTGAAGCTTACTTCTTGAAGAACGTGCAGGAAGAGGGTGAGCGCGAGCACAAACTGGTCTTGCGTAGGCACGACCACGCGAGCCTGAGCGCCCTCCTGGACAGACGTGAACTCCCCGATCAGACATCGGACCGGATCTGCGAGAATTACGAGATGTTTCGAGAGCGTTTGGAAGAAGTCGATCCTGAAACGGTGTATCGCGGTATCAGTCGGCTCATCGTCGTTGACGTGACGCTCGAACGCGGCACGGACGATCCACAGTTAATCTTCGAGAGCCTCAACTCGACCGGCCTCGATCTCAGCCAAGCGGATCTCATCCGCAACTTCATACTGATGAGCCTTCCAGAGTCTGAACAGACGCGACTCTATAATTCGTATTGGAGTCGGATCGAGATGCTTTTCAAAGACTCCGAGAAGACTTTTGACGCGTTTATCCGTGACTTTCTTGCGTTGCAAACCAAGGCTAGCAAGCCGGAACGATCAGATCAGATTTACTCCGCCTTCCGCAAACAATTCGCGGGAATTGGGTCTGATCGCGAGAAGCTCGAAGCGCTCCTTGGGAAACTCGCACGCTTCGCGCGTTATCATGCCGCCTTTAGCGTCGGCACGGAGGAGTCGCTAGATTTGGTGGAACCCCTCGTTCGGCTACGTGGCTTGGTTGACGTGCCTGCCATTCTGATCATGCGCCTCTTTGATTGCTACAAAAGGCTCACAACCCTCAGTGGTCCTAAGTTTGTTGAGGCGATCACGTTGCTCGAGAGCTTTGTGCTTCGACGGGCGGTCTGCGGGCTTCAGACACGCGGATACTGGCTGGAATTCGCAAGGCTCGCCTATCGCATCGCCGACACGAAACCCCTGGAATCGCTGAAGGTCGGTCTCGCTCAACTGCCCGAAAACTACGCCTTTCCAGACGATAACGCGTTCAGGGAAGCACTTGAGAAAGACGACATCTACCACAAGCGGGTTTGCTTCCATCTTCTTGATCGCCTGGAAAACCACAGCACTATGGAACTGACTGACACCAGTACATATTCGATCGAGCATGTCCTCCCACAGAACGAGAAACTTCGCCGGGAGTGGCGTGAGATGCTGGGCGAGCAATGGCAAGAGGTCCAGCGTGAATGGGTTAATCGACTGGGTAACCTCACACTCACCGGATACAACAGCACCTATTCGGATCGGCCGTTCGAGGAAAAGCAAAGTATAAAAGGTGGCTTCGCAGACAGTTCGGTCCGTCTCAACAAACTAGTGCGAGAAAAAAAGAGGTGGACGGCACACGAGATCCGCGAGCGCGGACAGGCGCTTGCGATTCACGCGCTCGAAGTCTGGCCCAATTTGAGTGTCGACCAATCGCTTATCGAGGCCGCAAGGCACGCGGATTTGCGAGACCAAGCGGCGCGGCGAGACGTTATGAAGGTCCCGATGAGTACCGTTGCGCGAGAACTCTTCGAGGTCCTGAGAGCTAGAATATTGGCTAGCGATCCTGAAGTCGTCGAAATGGCTGAACGACGATCCGTCAGCTACCATGGGCCCACGTTTTTTTTAGAAGTCGTGCCGCGCAAGAACACTATTGGCCTGTTGCTTGCGCTGGAGTTCAATGAAATCAAAGATTCAACCGGTCTCGCGCAGGACACCAGGGAGTGGAAGTTCATCGTGAACGCCGCCTACGATGCTGGCGTCTATGTGATCGTATGTGACGAAACCGATATTGATAAGGCAATGCCAATCATTCAAAAGGCGCATGAACTGGCCAGGACATGAGGGCACACTTTGTTTCCACCTACCCCGTCTTTTAGTTTCTCCATGTTGCCGTATTCCCAGGCTTAATTGCCTCGGCCTCATTGAAGCTATGGCAGGTTCTTGGAGGCTGTTTGCTCCAGACGCTCGGCCAGCCAGATTTTAATAATGGATTGGCGAGTGACGCCGAGTCGACCGGCTTCCTTATCCAGTGAATCGATCATCCAAACGGGAAAATCAACGTTGACTCTTTTCTGTTCTTGCAGTGGTCTACGGGCTTTTGATACATCCAACGCATGAGAGACGTCTTTGCCTCTATCAAAATCTGAATCAAATTTCTTGGCTTTCATAGATCAATACCTCCTCTGCGCGAGACCGGCGAACGGAAATAATTCGGATACGGCCTCCTCCAAGCGTGACAATAGCTGACCAGTGCTTGCCTCTGATGCGTCCTATGACTAAAAATCTTGTTTCATCCTCTGTTTTTGCTTGGATTTCAACGACACTGGGATCCTTCCACAGAGCTTGGGCTTGATCGAAATCAATCCCATGTTTTTTCAGATTAATCTGACTTTTCCGTTCGTCGAACTCAAAATCAGAAATGGTATAGAAAATATATCATTATTGGTATTAGTGCAAGAATTGGTGTTTAGGGCTTGAAATCCGTCGGAGGAAAGCATTTTCAGCAATACGAATTATGGACATGCACACGTTCCACTTCACTCTCGCCATGCTGGCCGCGGGATTTTGGGTGCCGGCTGGTCTCTGGCTCATGAGGAAGCGGCACGCGCTCACGGTGCTGGCGTCTGTCCCAGTCGAAGATGGTCACCTGCTCCCCGCCGTCTCGATTGTGATCCCGGCTCGGAACGAGGAACGAAACCTGGAGCAGGCCCTGGAATCGGTCCTGGCTTTGGACTATCCGGACATCGAGATCATCGTGGTCAACGACCGATCGACCGACCGTACGGGAGCGATCCTTGAAAAAATGGCGGAGCGGGACTCGCGCCTCACTGTAGTAACGATTGAAGTCCTGCCGGTCGGCTGGATCGGAAAGCCATACGCGTTGCACACGGGAGCGCAACAGGCCCGAGGCGAATTCATCCTGTTCACCGATGCGGATATCGTGTTTCACCCATCCGCGCTCAGAAAAGCCGTGGCGCACGCGCAGGCAAACGGGTTCATCAATGTGACGGTGATTCCGGAAGGCACCATGTCCGGGGTTTTCCTGAGAACGCTGTCCGCCACCTTCGGGATTTTCATGTTTATCCTCTTCAAGCCGTGGAAAGCCCGAGATCCGCGGAGCCGGCACTACATGGGCGTCGGAGCGTTTAACCTGATTCGTATGTCGGCCTATCGGGCCATAGGTGGTCATCAACCGGTGGCACTTCGGCCGGACGACGATCTCAAATTCGGAAAACTGGTGAAGGATCATGACTACAGTCAGGACGTTCTGAACGGGACGGGGATGATCGGAGTGGAATGGTACCGGTCGGTGGGAGAACTCATCGACGGCCTCATGAAAAACATGTTTGCAGGTATGGGGTACCGCGTCTCTTTGGTGATTGTGGCGACACTGGCCGCCTTGGTTATGCACATTTGGCCGTGGATCGGGGTCTGGATGATCGGGGGATGGCCCCAGGCCGGGTATGCCGCGACGATCGTCATGATGATCATCAGCTTTGGAGTCACCATGGGGCCATTCGGGGTGAAATTCCGGCATGGCCTGCTGCTTCCGTTCACGATCGGCCTGCTGGTCTATATTCAATGCCGTGCCGCGGCCTTGGCGCTCTGGCGGGGCGGCATCGTCTGGCGCGGCACCTTCTATGAATTGCGTCAACTGAAGACCGAGGGTAGGTCGGGTTAGCGTAGCGTAACCCGACAAACACTTAAAAAAAACAACAAGTTGTAAAAGGTTGGCGCTCCGTTTAAACCGGGGTGTATACTGTGGATATGGGTAGCCGTGCTTCGTGACAACGTGACGTCGAAGAGCCGAAAAATGCTGCAACGCAATGAAGTCATGAAATACTCCGCACTGGGTATGCTGGTGGTGATCCTCGCCACCTCATGGGTCTTTGCCGCTTCTGCACCGTTCAGGATTCAAATGGAATCCTGGTCGCCGTATTTCGCTCCGGTCACCGCCACGGTGACGGCTGGCAACCCGATTCGGTGGGAGAATCCCACCGGCTCGCATCACACCATCACCCATGATGGATGCCGGAGCCCCGGCGCATGCGCCTTCGATTCCGGGGCCATCGGTCCCGATAGCGTGTTTGAACTGTCAGGCCTGCCACCCGGTCTGTATCCGTACCATTGCACGTTGCATCCGATCATGCGTGGAACGGTGGTCATCGTGGACTCTGGACATCACTCGAAAATTTAGCGTCCCCCGCTTTCCCAAAATCCCCGAGTATTCGAGCCCCTGAGAGAAAGTGTAAAAAAAAGATCAGCTCTGTGAAAAATCCGGTGCAGGACTCTTGACTCCGGCACACGTGGTTATATTATGAAACAGGATGGAGAAACCAAAAGAATGAACGGAAAGCATGATGGAATCGATGGTTGAACTGCGGCGGCTCCGGAAGACGTTCGGGCAGATCGTCGCGGTGGATGAGGTGTCGTTTACGGTCGACCGTGGCGAGGTACTGGGGTTTTTGGGGCCCAATGGCGCGGGAAAATCCACAACCATGAAAATGATTACGGGATTTCTGACCCCGACCGGGGGCACCGTTAAGGTCAACGGCTTCGACGTGCGGGAGCAGCCGCTCGAAGCGAAAAGAAGCCTGGGATATTTGCCGGAAGGAGCCCCGGCCTATGGGGAGATGACGCCGCTGAGTTTTCTGCTGTTCGTCGGTGAAATGCGCAGGTTTCGGGGAAAGGAGTTGCATCGCCGGGTGGCGGAGACCATGGCAAACGTGAATCTGGAGGGGGTGGCACATCAGCCCATCGACACCCTCTCCAAGGGATTCAAGCGCCGGGTGGGCCTGGCCCAGGCCATCCTGCATGATCCGTCCGTGTTGATTCTTGACGAACCCACCGACGGGCTCGATCCCAACCAAAAACATGAAGTGCGCGGGCTCATCAAAACCATGGCGCGGGAAAAGGCCATTATTCTCTCCACGCACGTGCTGGAAGAAGTCCACGCAGTCTGTACGCGCGCCATGATCATCGCCAAGGGCAAGGTGATCACCGACGGAACGCCGGGGGAGTTGGAGTCCCGGTCCCGCTATCACAATGCGGTGATTCTTCGATTGCGGGGGCCGCGCACCGATGGCGTGCAGGCGACACTGGAAGGGCTACCCGGCGTTGAGCGGGCCGAGGCCCTCGACGGAACCGCGCCGGAATATCGGATCCTGCCGAAGGGCGGGCAACCCATCATCGGAGCCGTCAGCCAGTGCATACATCGGCAGAACTGGGACGTGGTGGAGTTGTCCGTGGAACACGGGCACTTGGATGAAGTGTTCCGCTCGTTGACCATACCCGCCCAGGCCCTCACGTAGAAAAAGCACGGCAAAAAAGGCATCGCAGACAGGACCAGCAGAGTAGCAATTCATGGGAAGAATCGGCGTCATTTTCAAACGGGAACTGGTCGGGTACTTCGCGACCCCGATCGCCGCGGTGTTCATCATCATTTTTCTGATGCTGGCCGGGGCCTTTACTTTCTACCTGGGAGACTTCTTTGCCCGTGGCCAGGCAGATCTCATCCCCTTTTTCGATTTTCACCCGTGGCTCTACCTGGTCCTGGTCCCGGCCCTGGCCATGCGGCTCTGGGCCGAGGAGCGGAGCGGGGGGACCATCGAATTGCTGTTCACGCTACCCATGACCTTATGGGAAGCCGTGATCGGCAAGTTTCTGGCCGCTTGGTGTTTCACCGGCATTGCGTTGGCGCTCACCTTTCCCATGTGGGTGACCGTGAATATCCTGGGAGAGCCGGACAACGGGGTCATTCTGGCAAGCTACCTCGGCAGCTTTTTGATGGCAGGCGGCTTTATGGCGATCGGTTCATGCATGTCGGCCCTCACCAAGAACCAAGTTATTGCCTTTGTGATCAGCGTGGTGGTCGGGTTGGGGTTCGTCCTCAGCGGTTTTTCCATGGTGCTGGATCTGTTCAGCGGGTGGGCCCCGCAATTCGTGGTGGAACTCATCAGCTCGTTCAGTTTCTTGACACACTTCAACGCCCTGAGTCGCGGGGTTGTCGACCTGCGCGACCTGGTGTATTTCCTCTCGCTCATCGGCTTTTGGCTGTTTGCTACGGCACTCATGCTGGAATGGAAGAAAGCGGAATAAAGGATCCATGAACACCAGGCTTCTGACAGGAAGTGGACTGGCTATTGCGGTGGTCCTGTTCTTCACGGTGAACGTCCTGAGTCACGTGGCGTTCCGGTCGGCCCGTATCGATCTCACGGAACAACGCCTCTATACCCTGTCCGAGGGAAGCAGAAACATCCTGCAGGGGCTCGACGAGCCGGTGACCCTGCGATTTTACCTGTCGAAGAAGCTGGCCGTGGAACTGGCCGGCATTCGGGGCTATACCAACAGGGTGCTGGAACTCTTGCAGGAATATGAACAGGCCGCCGGCGGGCACCTGATCCTGCACGTCATCGACCCCGAGCCTTTTTCGGAGGAGGAAGATCGCGCCGTCGGATACGGCCTACGCGGCGTGCCGGTCGACCAGGGCAACGCGCAGTTCTATTTCGGACTCGTGGGCACTAATGCTACGGACGACCGGGAACTCATTCCGTTCTTTCAACAGAGCCGTGAGGAATTTCTCGAATATGATCTCACCAAACTCGTGTACCGGTTGGCCAATCCCAAACAGAAAGTTGTAGGCCTGTTGAGCACCTTGCCCTTGGACGGTGGCCCGCAAATGCCTTTTCCGCAGGCTGCAGGCGGAGGGCAGCCCTGGATGATCATGGACAGCATCCGGGAGGTTATGGAAGTCAAAGTCCTGGACAAGGCCGTCAACGACGTCCCCGAGGAAGTTGACGTGCTCATGGTGGTGCATCCCAAGCAGTTGAGCGCCCCGACCCTGTATGCCATCGACCAATTCGTGCTGCGTGGCGGACGTGCCGTGGTCTTCGTGGATCCCCACAGTGAAGCCGACCGCGTGTTGCCCAATCCCCAAAACCCCATGGGCATGCAAGGCCCGCGTAGTTCCGATCTGGGTCCGGTTTTCGACGCCTGGGGAATCGAACTGGTTGACGGTAAAGTGGTGGGCGATCTTCCCTTGGCCAAACGGGTCAACTTTCAAAAAGAAGGCCGCATGATGGTCACAGACTATCCCGTGTGGATCGACCTGACGCCCCGGCAACTCAATGCCGAGGACGTCGTGACTGCCAAGCTCCCGAACCTCACTCTGGCCTCGGCCGGGATCCTGCGCAAAAAAGAGGGCAGCGTGGTCGAGTGGACCCCCTTGGTGGAAACCGATGAACAGGCCATGCAGATCGAGGCCGCACGTTTGCAGTTCATGCCCGACGTTGAAGGCATCCTGCGGGACTATCAGCCGGGAAACGAAACCCTCATGCTAGCCGCCCGCCTGACCGGCAAGGTGAAAACAGCCTTTCCCGACGGTCGTCCGCCCGCGGAGGAAACAGACGAACCAAAGGAACCGGAGACTGCCAAGAACGACAAGCAAACCGAACAACGCACGCACGTGGCGGAATCCTCGGAGCCGATCAACGTCATCGTGGTGGCGGACACCGACATGCTACAGGACCGGTTTTGGGTCCAACCCCAGAACTTTCTGGGACAGCGGATCGGGATCCCTACCGCCGCGAACAACGATTTCGTGACCAATGCCTTGGACAATTTGACCGGCAGTCACGACCTGATCAGCGTCAGGAACCGGGGAAGCTTCGCGCGCCCCTTCATGCTGGTCAGGGCCATCCAACAGGAAGCCGAAGCGCGGTACCGGCAAAAAGAACAAGTCCTGCAGCAGCGTCTGAAAGACACCGAACGCAAAATTCAGGACCTGCAGAAACGCAAAGAAGACCAGACCACCATCATTCTGAGTCCCGAACAACAAGCCGCGCTGGAGGGCTTCCGGCAGGAGCTGGTGGTGACCAGAAAAGCCCTGCGCAACGTCCAGCACGAGTTGCAGAAAAACATCGACAGCCTCGAAGCCGTCGTGAAGTTTATGAACATCGGCCTGATGCCGCTGGTGACCGCCGTGGGTGGTGTCGTGCTCGGCGCTTGGAATATGCGCCGCCGCCAGCGTCGTTCATGAATCGAGGCCTGAAGTCGGCACAAACCCATGAAGCTCAAGACCCTCAGCATGCTCGCCATCATTGCTGCCGTCCTGATCATCGTGGCGGTGTTTATGGCCGAACAACAAGAACCCGGCACCCCGACGACGGGCCAACCCGTCTTCCCGGAACTGGAGACTGTGATCAACGACGTCACGGAGCTGAGCGTGGCCACGCAAAGCGGCACCATCACGCTTTACCGGCAGGAAAATATATGGCGCGTCAAGGAAAAATATGACTACCCGGCTGACCTTGGAGCCGTGCGGGAAACGCTCATCGGCCTCGCGGAACTCACAACACTCGAACCCAAAACTCGGAAACCGGAACTCTACGAAAAACTGGGGTTGCAGGACGTGGAAGCCGAAGGCTCGTTATCCACGGGTATTACCCTCAAGGATGCAACGGACAACACCGTGGCGGCGGCCGTCATCGGCGATGATCGACCGGCGCAGGGGAAAAGCGGGTACAAGGAACTGTTCATCCGCAAAGCCGGAGACCCGCAGACGTGGCTGGTCCAAGGCAGACTCACGGTCGAAAAGAATCCGGGCAAATGGCTGGACAAGGGCCTCACGCAGATTGAAACAAAACGAGTGAGGCGCCTGGTCGTGACCCACCCGGACAAGACCCGGCTGGTCGTGGAGAAAGCCAAGCCCACGGACCTCAACTATCAAGTGGCCAACCTGCCGGAAGGTTTGGAAATAGAGTCACAATTTACCGTGAACAACATCGTGTCCACGGTCACCTCCCTGTCGTTGGACGACATCAAACCGCAGAACGAAGTCCCGTTCGACGACCAACCGGTCAGGACTGCCGTGTTCGAAACCTTCGATGGCCTCCAAGGAACCGTGCAACTCCTCCCGAAAGACGAAAAGACCTATGTAACGATCTCCGCAATTTTCAACGCCGGCCTGGTTTGGAAACCCGAACCAGAAAGAGAAGCGGAACCGGAAAAAGAATCAGAACCTCAAGCTGGCGAGCAATCCGACGTAGACACGCAAGACAAGGAAGTCGACATCAATCCCGAGCAACCCAAGATCAAGTCCGAAGCCGAAGTCAAAGCCGAAATCGAAGCCCTGAACAAACGGGTTGGGGACTGGGTGTATGTCATCCCAAAATTCCGAGCCGACACCCTCCTCAAAAAACCCCAAGACCTCCTCAAAACCTCCGACAGCTAACGTCCGCCCATCTCCATCCTGTCATCCCCGTCTGTGTTCAGTCATTCAGCATACTATGAAAAACGCGTCTCTGCTGACAACGGCATCGCCTCTATTCTGACGATGATGGGCTCTGTGAAGAGTCAGGAGAAGGCTGTTGCGAATTGCGCCATGCGTCCTGGAGTTCACCGTAGACCTGCATGAGCCGGGAATCCTCAAGCCGGTAAGCCAGGGAGATCAGGATCAACCCGAAGAGCAGGACCAACGCGCCGAGTCCCGTTATGCCAAGGGCCAGGAACCAGCCGCTTGCCGAATTGAATCCACCGTCGGTCGCGAACGTGACCAGAAAGATCATGGTGCCGACCGCCACGAGTCCCAACCAGGTCAAGGTGAGCAGACCCGATGACCAGGGCACGCGTTTGGTCAGGTGTAATTCCACGCCGGCCTCGGTGGTCTGGAGAGTGATGGTACCTTTCAATGGCCATGCTGTGCGAAACCGCATGGAGAATAATTGGTACGAGGGCCGGAGCGAAATCACTTCTTGTGCGCCGAACCAGCGAGCGACGCCGTGGGGCAGGGCAATGGTATCGTGCTTTCCGAATCGCTTGATCAAGGATTGATGGGAGAGACTGTCAAGGTGGTCACGCCGGCGGGCGATGCCGAACCCGTATTGCGCGGCAAAGGGCCGGAGGCTGGTGAACTGATACCAATCCCCGATAATCAGTAGCACAAACAGGATGCCTCCGAAGATTCCAGCCAAGAGCATGGTGCACGCACCATAGCACAACGAACCCCAATCCTGTGAAGCCGTCCCGATGCTCGTCTTCGACAACGCCAGCCATGACAGTCGTTATATACGGTTATTTGACTTTGTTCGCGAGGCTTCGCTACGATAGTACTGCGGGGTGGAGCAGTCTGGTAGCTCGTTGGGCTCAGTACCGTGAGGAGTGATCCGCTGGTTGCTTGAAACATTTGCAACCCCTCCCAACAATGAATGGGCTGTGCAGAAGGAAACTTCTGTACGATCACCTGTCAAATTCGGGGAAGCCGGTAGCGGGGTAACCCCGAGCCAAGCTGGCGGAGCCATTGCGCTCCGGCAGAAGGTGTAGAGACTTGACGGCAGGCATCCTAACGGCGGCGAAGCCGGTCCGAGGATGAAGAGAAAGTCCGGACCACGAACTGGATTTCCCGGGCAGCGAAAGCTGTAGTGGCGCGCATAACCCAAAGGTCGAGGGTTCAAATCCCTCCCCCGCAACCAACGCTCTCTTCAGTCTGACGGGATCGTCCTCTTGGGACGGTCCCATTTTTTTGCCCTGAACGTGACCGCGATGGTTCATGGGATCGGCTGGGCTCAGCCGTGCCATTTCGCCGTGGTCGCACCGGGGGGAAGTTTTTTATACAATACCCGGAAGCTGCTGTCTCAGGTGTTCTTGGGAAACGCGGGGAGGGAGGAATGGTTAACGTCCGCTGGTTATGGATTCCCCTGGTCGGGGCGAGCGTGTTTCTGGCCCTGCCCGGCAATGAGTCCATCGAAGGGGTGCTGGGTGACGTAGTGGGGCATTTTTTCTCTGCGGCACTGGTGGCCGTCGTGCCGGTCGTCGGGTATCGCCTGATTTACAAAGACATCGGCGAAAAGGAAATCACCTACATCTTTGCGGCATCCTGGGCCTATCTCGTGATCTCGCAGCTATTCAAGTTGTAGAACCTACGGTCTCGGGTGAGGTACTCGCTGAGAAGGTGCGAACAAGGAAGTCGGGAGGAAAGCAGGGGGCGACAACCGTTGATCCCTGTGGGCAAACCCGATGATCAGGTGAACCGGCGTAGAGAACCGGCGAGTCCGATGCGGGAGAGGATAAAGATGAGCCATTTCGAAGGATCGAAATTGTACCACTTGGGGCCATTCCGATAATCACTTTGGTACATGTGGTGATAGTTGTGGTATCCCTCACCGAAGGTGATGAGCGAGACCCACCAACTGTCTCGACTGGAATCGGTTTCTCCATGCGGCTGGGCGCCCCACAGGTGGCAAATGGAATTGATGCAAAACGTGGAATTCAAGACGAAAAACGTTCGTCCGACTCCGGCGAGGAGAAAACAGCCCAGCCCTTCAATCCAGCCGCCGTACACGAATCCCACCACAAAGGGCAGCGCCAGGCCGGACAGAACAATCGGGATATAATACCGGTTTTGCCACACCACCACGGGGTCCTGTTTCAGCTTGGTGGCATATTTATCGTCTTTATGGGGATCCTTCCAGAAGAGCCACCCACAATGGCTGTACCAGAATCCCAATTGCGCGTTATACGGATCCTCTTCCTGGTCGCACCGCGCGTGATGGCGTATGTGATCCGCCGCCCATTTGAGTCCGGAATTTTGTAACGCCCAGCCTCCGGCGATCAAAAACGCGCCCTTCACCCAACCGGGGCAGGTAAAACTTCGATGGGCCAATAAACGGTGATATCCCACGGTGATGCCAAGGCCCGTGATGATGTAAAGCAGCCCGAACATGGTCCACGCCAGCCATGAATAATCATAGAAATAGGCGTAGGTGGGCAGTCCCACGATGGCCCCGGCCGTGACGGCGCAGAACATCGATAGGGTCAAGGGATCAGTGGGACGAGGGATGGGAACGGCTGCTTTTGTATCGGTCAGAGTCGACATGGCGTTCGTATCCATTGAGTGATCGGTCTAGTCAGGTCTGAGAACAAACCGGCATTCCAAATTTTGAAGAATTGTCCAAGGGGAGGGTGCTGCCCTTCACATGCTTCCGGCTTCTTCTTCCCGATAGCTCGTCCACCCTCTGATGAAGCAGCACTCGAAAAGGCAAGTCTCTCAAGGATACCTGCCCAACGACCGATTGTAAAGGCTTAACCTTGTTTTTTGTGGAAAGCGTGCGGATCACACCCGGTCGCTTTCCGCAGAATCGGCGATCGTTTGACCGGAGACGAATCAGGCTTCCTCGAGTTTGACGGTTTTCTGCGAAACGGGCTTTTCGCGAAATTTCTTGATTTCGTTCGTCGCGGCTTTGAACGCGGCGCGAATGGCTTCCTCGAAACTCTTGGCTTCTTTCCGTGCAGTCACGGTATGACGTGGAGGAAGATTCAGCACGATCAGCGCTTCGGCGTTATCGTCTCCTTTTTTATGGTGTGGGTTTTTGGTCAACGTGATTCGGGCGTGAGTGATGTTGTCGTACTCGGTTTGCAGTGTGGTGATCCGGTCTTGGATTTCCTGTTTCCATCTCGGCGTCATACCGACGTTCCGGCTGTCAATTTTTAAATCCATCGGCCTCCTCCTTGCTCGGGTCCATCGCGATCACGAGTTTTAGAGACACCAACGACAAAATATTATCTCACGAATGCTCTCGTTTTGTCATGAGAGATTGCGTCCTGGAAGGATGAAAAATCATCACGAACGTGAAAAATCATGTCATTTCAATCTTGTGTGACCCAAGCCACGTGAGGTACCATCGACTCTTATTGCTTTAAGGAGGCGTCATGGATAAAACCAAAGGGTCCGTTAAAGAGAAAAGCGGCGCGCTCGATCAAAATATCGATCGGTTTCGTCGGCAAATTGAGAGTCTGAAGACGTTTGTGATGGGAGGCTTATCCGCGCAATCATCCATCGAAGAATTTGATTTGGGCGTGGAAGAACTTATAGCCGATGTCTTGGGCAGTTCTTCGAGTATGTTGGAGGCCTATGAATATGCCCAGTTGGGGGAAGCAGGGGGACTGGTCAATCTCTCGGATGAAGCTCCGGAAGGGGCAGGCCTGGATAATGAACGGGAAACCCTGCGACAACGGCTACGGGTATTGGAAAGTTGCGTCGCGGATTTGGAGGCCCGTCGGGCTCAAGCCAGTAGCGGTCGACGCTCTCAGACGACGAGTGGCCCCACCGTGAGCGAATTTATGTCCCGGTCTATGCGCTCCGTCCCGCATGATGCCACGCTTCGGGAAGCCGGAGAAGCCTTGCAAAAGTGGAAAATCGGCTCGCTGTTGGTCGATGGCGGCGATGACTTCATCGGAAGTATTACGGAAACCGAATTGAGTCGGGAAGTGGTCGCCAACGGAGTCGATCCCGCGACAACGACCGTCAAAACCTGCATGCGGGAACCGCTTATCACGATCGAAAGCAGTGAGTCGGTGGTGGAGGCCGTGCAGATCATGAAAGAAAAAGCGACCCGTCACGTGTGCGTGACGGAAAGCGGTAAAATCATCGGCCTGATTTCCGTGTCGGATATTCTGCGCTACTACTCCGGGGTGGCCTGACGCCAGATCCACCCCGGGGCGTGTTATTTCCCTTCCTCGCGTGTTGATTCGAGCATACCGACGACCTCGGCGGGGTCAAACGGGTCGCCTGGGTGAAGTCTCAGGGTCAAGACTCGTTCATCCGGCGCGAGCGGTTCTTGGTCCCGCTCCTGTTGTTCCAGCACGGACAGGCCGGCTTCCGAGACGTCATCCGACGCGACGGCTCCAGCCGCGATCCTTTCGCGAAGAGTGGCTGGCTTGGCCTGCACGTCCAGTATCAGGAAGGGGACGTTTAGCGAGGCCGCCAGTTTTTTGAATGCATCACGATGTTGCCGCTTCAAAAAGGTCGCATCCACGATGACCGGATATCCGAACAGCAGAAGCTGCCGCGCAAGGGCTTCCAGGCGGTCATAGGTCTTTCGCGTCGTTTCCGTTCCATACACGGCGTTCTTGATTTCCCCGCAACTCCGATCCGGTGGTGATAATCCGAACAGGCGTTTGCGTTCGACGTCAGACCGGAGACGGATGGCGCCTGTCTGTTCCAGCAACGTCTCCGAGACGGTCGATTTCCCGGTTCTCGTTACTCCGTGCATGATGACAAGCCACGGTGCTTGCGCTTCGGTCAAGGATTGGGCAGCCGAGAGATACCGAACGAAATCATCCGCGTGGGACGAAATCCGCTGCCCACGGACCTGGGTGAAGGCGAGTGCAGCGACCTTCACCCGGACGAGGGCCCGGTAGACTTCGTAAAAGGGGAGAAGTCCCAGGCCTTCATAGTCCCCCGTGAATTCGAGGTAGCGATTCAGGAATCGTCTTGCCACTGCCGGCTGTCCTCTGGTTTGGAAATCCATCACCGTAAATGCCACGTCGTTGATGACGTCGATCCATCGCAGCCGTTCACTGAACTCAATGCCGTCGAATGCGATAATCCGGTCGTCCAGAAGCGCCAGATTAGCCAGGTGAAGATCGCCATGGCACTCTCGAATGCACCCGCTCACTTTGCGTTTTTCGAAATCACCGGCATGAGCCGCGTAAAAGCCCGAGAGCCAGTGCCGAAGTTGTTCCAGGGATCGAGAATATTCGGAAAAGCGGCCATCGGAAGGGATCTGTTCGAAGACTTCTGCGATGACTTGTGCTATCAATTCGGGGCTTCCAAAGGGCGTCTCCCGTTCCGCTCCGGCCGCGTTGTGATGAAAAGTTGCGATATCCCCGGCCAATCGGTCGATCTGATTCGGTCGAACTTGGTCCAGCACGTGATCCAAGGTGGCATCGGCCATGAACTGTCGCATTTTCACGGCGAATTCGAAGGGTTTCCCTTGTCCATTCAGCCGCGGGCGATCGGGCGTTCCGGAAATCGGAAGCACGTCCACGTAGATATCCGGTGCCAACCGTTGGTTCAAGCGAATCTCCTCATGACAAAACAATTGGCGTTGGGCGAGGGAAGAAAAGTCCACGAATCCAAAATTAACGGGTTTCTTAAGCTTGTAAGCATAGAACCCCGTCAGCAGGACCCAGGAAATGTGGGTTTCCCGAAGATTGAAATCAGTGACCGGATGGGGATAAAGAAGGGGGTCCTGCAGGGCCAGAAGGAGTGTGGGCAGATCGTCGGGCTTCATGGTTCAGAAAGGGATAATGAGAGTAAAACGATGCGGTGAGAGGATACCAACTTTTTATGGGCCTTACGGGCGGTGCGCTTAGCAAAAATAGAGCCAAATAATCTTTCCCCAGAATCTGGGGATAACTTGGTGAAATTTTTTTTAGAATGCTTATTCCATGTCCGAATAATCAAAGAACGAGCAGATTGCACATTTTTTAGGCATTGTGGCGAATTAAATTTTGCTACTAAATGTAGTGGTTTTAAAATAAATACGTGTATTTGGAGTTATATTTCAAGATGTTATAAAAAATACATGCCGTGGTAGAGGATTTTTATAATGACACGCTGAGATTGACCGGGAAAATGATGATTATCCACATAGGCTGTTGACAAATAGCCGAATCAGCCGCTCAATTTAAGCGTAGTCTATCCCTTTACAGGAAGCTGGACTGTATATCCGGAGGGATCATGCAGGGAATCTCCGCACTGGCCACCATGGTTTCCGTTTTCTGTTTTTCGTTGACGTGCGTCGTGGTGTTGTACCCTAACCTGTCTCGTTTCAAAAGTCGATGGAAAGGGGTCGTCTTCTATGGAGGGGTTTCAGCGGGTACGTTATTGGTGGCTGCACTGACTGCCCCTGATCCGGCTTTGCCCGACCAGGACTGGTCCTGGGTTGATTGGACGGTGCTTGGTCTCGGTGCAGGGACCGGCATTGCCGTGATCCTGAAACGTTCGGGGTGGCTTCGACAGAATAAGGTTAGCGGACGTGAAGATGAAACGGGGAGCAAGAGGTCCGTTGACAAGAACATTTCGCGTCGAACAAGTAAACGGTCCCAGTAACGGACCATCACTGAACCTCTCGCGTGTCAGCCAAGTCCGGTGCCCGATCCTGTTTTTATTGGTGCGACCAGGTTGTGTTGATCGTCGTGACGTCGTATCGCAGTCCTTGTCGAGATGATTCGATCCAGCGTTGTCCAGTCGATCGGTGGACAATCAGGCCGGAAGAGCTGGTTCAGGGTCAATTGCAGAAATCTCGGTAAAAAGGGATCCATGATGGTGGAGCCATGCAACACGTCGCCACCATCTTCGATCCTGAAGTGATTTTCGAAAAGACGCCCGGTGAACCTCGTCTCGTCACGAGGTTCGAGTTGCAGCCTGAACCGGAGCGTCCCGGCGCGAACCTCAATGTAACGATGGCAGATCAGTTGGTCATATGGCACGAAAGCAGGAAATTTGTACCTGCCCAGCATCGACGACCTGAGCCGGATCGTCGTTCCGGACGGTAACACGCTCCGTTCTTCAAGCTCGGAGACGAATTGCACGTCATCGAAGGTCGCCTGCAACTCCGGCGACAGGTCACAATACGTCGCCCAATCATCTTCGCCGAGGAGCTGTTGAATGATCGTCAGAATATGCGACCATTCGTATCCAAGAACCCCGAAGTGCGAGTCGACAAACCGGCCCGCGTCAATGTCCGGCCCGCGGTCCTTACTGAACTCAATCCGAATCAGGTCGATGTGCGCAACGTCGTATCGCTTCAGCGCATGCACCATTTCCCTGACGGCGTGAGAATCGGCGTACTGCCTGTTGATCAGGACGCGCGCCTCGCGGTATTTCTTGAGAAGCGACTGGAAAAAATCGACTTCAAAACTCAGGCAAGCGGGTTTTTCCACGATGACCCTCGCGCGTGGATTTCTCGACAGAATCGTCTCAAGACTCTCGAAGTGTTTTTCTGTGGGTGTACAGATGCACCAGACTTGAACGCGATGGAAGAGGTCGCCGGGTACGTCGCCCAACGTGGCATAGGGCCGGCGGTCCAGGTCATCGGTCCCCCGAGGGTCCACAATGACGAAACGGTGAGACAAGGGGTCGAAAACCTTGCGATAGATGCGACCCATCTTGCCGAAACCGACGATTCCGATGAGTTCAAAGTCCTTCTTCACAACAGTCTGACATTCTTCTGCCCAAGCGGGTCAGCGTGTTCCGACGACCGAACCGGGGTCTGTGCCGTTCATGTCCGAATCCCTACCATGACGTCGTGGCGGGTTCAGGTAGTTGACGATCAATTTCATGAATCCTGTACCCGAACCCGGGACCGCTGATTGTCTTGAGGTCGAGACACCCGCCCACCCGTTGATACAAGCCCGGATGCACCCTGGCTTCGTCTGTGGACGCGTCGGGATAAAACTGCATGGAGTTGGTCTCGAGGCCAACGCCGGGTGACGCATGCGCTCCGAGTTGGGCGTGCGCGATTTGCGCAAGCATGGGGTTGGTCAGATCCTGGGTCAAGACCTCCAGGCCGTGGTGTTTCGCCCAACTGAGCGTCAAGAGTGCTTCCGTCTGGGTCTTACACGTTTTCACCACGACGCCTGAGTAACCGAGTGTGTTCGCTTTTTCCATCACACGCCAGTCATGGGCGCTTTCATCCAGGACGCAAGGCGCCCACTTGGCAGCGGCGGACACGTCCGTTTCGCGTTCCAGCAGTTCCGGCGCGAACGGCTCTTCTATGTAGCAAAGTGCGTCCAGGACGCCGGGCCGGTTCCGGCAAATGCGCTCGAACAGGTGTTCCACGTACATGGGGTCCGTTATCGTCCCATTGAAGTCCACGCCCAACATCGTGACCCCGCGTGGCATCGAAACGTCGACCACGTTCATCACACGCTCATGATCCCACTCGAAATCGGTGCCGCTCAACTTGATTTTCAGACGACTCAACCGGTCTTTGCGTATCCATGCTTCCAGGGTCGCGGGAATCCCTTTCCCTGCTTCATCCGAAGCCGTCGCCTCTCCGGACAACGCGTCCAATCCCCCGACGGCATGCCATGCGGGAATCCTGCTTCCGCCGTACGAGAGAAAGTCGCTTGGGTACAGTCCTTTAAAGTCGTCCCTTCCAAGGTAGGTGGCTAAATCTTCGGGCATGTCAGAAGAGGAATAGCAGTCGTAGACCGGCCGTCCCGTGGCGTGGCCATAGGCGTCGTGAAGCGCGATATCGAAGGGCGCACAGCACATCAATGCCGCCAGGTAAGGCATTTGGCCGTCCGCGCTTTGCCGCGCATTGAACGAAACCAGCAACCCGGGCAACGTCTCGCGCAGAAATGCATGTCCGAGCGCCAGCGGGTGTCCCCCTGCGTCGTACGCCGACCATGCTTCCAGCACCTCGCGGCAGAATTGTCGTAAAGCTGCCTCGCGTTCCGGTAACGGAACGTCGCTGGGCCATGCCCATTGTGCAGAGAGCGGGGACTCCCCCCAACCTCGAAAGGACCCGCGAGAGTCTTCCTCCACTTCACACATCACACGGGCGCACGTGACCCGCTCGAGCGTCTCCTTACCGAACCGAAACGGCGCTTGTGCCCGGACGTCGATGAAGTAGAGCGCTGCTCTGCTCGGACGAATCGCAACCATCATTCTGATCCGCTGGACGTCATTGCCAGGATAGAACCGCGCAGGAATACATTTTCAGGACGTGCCATGGTAGCCGGTCTGCTTTGACCCGTCAAAACGGCTTTGGTAGTTTTCGCGTCATGCACAACGTTGATAACTGGAACAGGTTGTACCGAACGCAGGGACATGACCTGCCGTGGTGCGTGGAGAAAATGCCGGCCTGGTTTACGGAAGTCGTGAATTCAGGTTGGATGAGCCCGTGCAAGGCGTTGGACGTGGGATGTGGGGTTGGCAATTATGCGTTCCACCTCGCACAAAAAGGATACGAGATTTTGTGTCTCGACCATTCCGAGACGGCGATCACGCTTGCGAAAGAAAAAAACAGCCATCCGTCTTTACGATTCGTGGTCGAAAGTACGGAAAACCTGAGTGCCCTTGGTGAACGATTTGATTTGATCTATGACATCTCGTTACTCCATCATCTGGAACCTGGGAAAAGAGACGAATACGCGTTTCAATTGTCATCGCTCCTCCATCCCGGCGGGAAATTCATGGTGTGCGTGTTCTGTGACGATGAAGCGCGGTTTGGAAAGACCAACAAGTTCATGAATCCGGTCACCGGGACCATCACCTCCCTTTTATGGAAAGAAGAGCTGGTGAGTACATTTGAACCGCATTTCACCTTCGACAAACTGGAAAAAGTCCCCTTCGACAACTACCTGCGCTATCTGTGTTTGATGAGAAAGCAATAATGAGCCGTTTCACGATTTGGATTATGGCGATACTGCCGGTCCTGCTGATGGCGTCACACGTTGCGGCGTCGGAAACACCGCCTCCGAGCCAGTTTCTGCACCAGTCGATTCCCGTCCTTGGGATGACCCTGGACAGGACCCGGCAGCCCGTTGGAATCGTGACGTACGTGATGATTCACTTTCACCAACGGTCAGATCATGAGGGACTCAAGGTCCACTTCCGAAAAATTCCCGGCCGGTTCGGACCTCTTGCAAGAAAAGGCGTGGCGACCGCCATTGACCGCGTCGCAAAATCCGCGAATCTGCAGGATGACTCGTGGACCGTGGTTTTGACGTTTCCCTACTCCGGGCTGACCTTGTACGGCGACAGCCTGTCGGCGATGGTGGCGTTAAGTGTCCTGGCTCTAGCCAAAAACGAGGCGATCGTGTATGGCCGAACGCTCACCGGAAGGATTACGGAGAACGGCCACATCGGGAAAGTCGCCGGGATCCCGTATAAAATTTCTGCAGCGTATTCGGAACGCCTGGACCGGGTCCTGATTCCTGATGAGCAGCATCCCGGTGATGGCGAATGGCGCACCCCTTTCCTCATGCACGTCTCACGCGTTGGGACGCTGGAAGAAGCCTATCAGGGCTTGACGGGTCGTTCCCTGTTTCCTGAGAAATCGTTGGAATAAGCTCCGGTTGTGCCTGGTTCCGGGTTTTCAATACGTCGAATCTGCAGACGGAGAAATTCGTGCTTGATGGTTTAGGTGAAAATGGAGGATTGCTTGTGGCAATCTTTGTGTTGTCTGTCATTGCCTTGCTCGGGCTGTCATTCATGACGCCCACAACCGGAATCAGTATGGAATTCGAACCCCTCGCGCATCCTTACCCTCGACAAAGTGAACGGGACCACATGGTGAAGGCACAACTCCTCACGCGCGGGATCAGCGACCGGGCCGTCATCCGAGCCCTGCGGAAAGTGCCTCGTCATGAATTCGTGCCGGCCGAGGATGCAACCGAAGCCTATGACGATCACCCGGTGCCGATCGGATTCGGCCAAACCATTTCACAACCCTACATCGTGGCCTATATGACCGAAGCGCTGGGCCTGAACGGCGATGAACGTGTGTTGGAAATCGGTACGGGTTCGGGGTATCAAGCCGCCGTCTTGGCAAACCTGGGGGTGAATGTGTTCACCATTGAGATTGTCGAGGAACTCGCCCAACTCGCGCGCCACACCTTCGACAGGTTGGGCATTCCCCATATCACCGGTCGGGCAGGTGACGGGTATCAGGGTTGGCCGGAGGAGGCTCCCTTTGACGCGATCATTCTCACGGCGGCCCCGGAGCATATTCCCCAACCGTTGCTGGATCAGCTTGCGCCCGGGGGACGCATGATTCTGCCCTTGGGGAAGACGCTGCAGAAACTGATCATTCTCACCAACACGTCGACGGGAATCCAGCGCAAGGAGTTGTTACCGGTCGCGTTCGTGCCGATGACGGGACAGGCCGAGACGCGCTCATCGAGCCGGTAGGGTGGCAATGTCGATAGAACCCTCTCCCTGGCGTCAAAGACGACCTGTCGAAATACTTGCGACTTGCTGAAAAAGAAAACATTGTGATCACAAGGCACGGAAAACCGGCCGGCGTATTGATCGGGTTTGAATCGGAAGATGAATGGTTCGATTATCGGCTGGAACACGATCCTCGATTTCTCCAATGCGTTGAGAAAACCAGACGAAGTCTACGAGTCGGACGTGGTGTCACGCTTGAAGATAGCGAGAAATAAAACTAGAATTGTCCTGATATGTCATCTTCTCGCTCCCCTCATCGTGGCCCCAAGAGCCCTCAAAAGGTCCTCACCCGACGCCCGTCCAGGCGAAAATTGAAAACACCCGTTTGGGCAGAAATTCTGAAGATCGCCAAGTCTATACCCGAACCCGACCTGCATAAGCTGCCAACGGACCTCGCTGCCAATCATGATCATTACTTACGAGGAGAACACCTCCTTTGAGGGAGATTTTCGCCGACACGGCTTATTGGATTGCTCTCACCAATCGCCTTGATCAGCATCACGTTGCTGCTCTTCAAGCCTCTTCATCAATAGGAACTGCTCGTCTTGTTACTACGGATGCAGTCCTGGCGGAATATCTCAACGCTCTTGCGGCCAGAGGGGAAACGCTTCGACACGCCGCCATCAAATCGGTAGAAGCCATCCTTGCCAATCCCGCGGTCACAGTAGTGGGACACACGCGAAAGTCATTTCTAGATGGCTTTGCTCTCTACAAAGCCAGGCCAGACAAAGGCTATAGTCTGACTGACTGTTTTTCCATGATGTTGATGAGGAAGCGCAAGATATCACAAGTGCTGACAACAGACCGGCATTTCGAGCAAGAGGGCTTTGAGCGTATCATGGCAACTCCAGTTCAGCATAAGCCTGCCATGTAAAAAGGATAAGTCGTCAGAAACCGGCGGCATACGTAGGGCGGATATCCACTTATCGACAGCCCGCAAACTGTTCAAAACAGACCGGCTACGTATGTTTTCACTGAATTAAATTACAGCCTTACCTCTTTGCGTACCAATCTCGTAACCTCCTTTTCTCAACTTCGGTCAGAGGAATGTCCGGTGTGATGCCGGGATGCCACGAGGTGATCTGGAATTTCCAACTATCGGCGAGAACGGCACCGGACAAGCCCGCGAATTCGTTTGAATGGAAACACTCATTGATCGCGGTTTCAGCCGCATGGCGATCAGCTCCATAATACGTGCGTGCAAGAAATAACACGGTCGGGCTTCCATTCACCCGCGCCAGTTGTCTTTTTTCGGCGATCTTCTTGCGCAACTTCTTGACAACTTGGTCTATCTGGCGATCTGGGTCCAGGGCCATCACTCTGGTGCTTCCAGTAAACCGAGGGATGACTTCCTGGGTTGTGTTGGTCGCTTCAATGAAAATCTGACGTCCCGCCAAGTCGATCACCCCGTCGACATTAGATTGGCTCCTTTCAGGGTCAGGAAAAACTTCAATGTCACGTAAAACTCTCTTAAATGCGAGGTCACCAAGCACGTTGATCTCAAAAAAGTGTTCCAGGAATTTCTTGTTTGAACGTGTATCTCGGAGCAGTTCGATCTTGGCATTGACCACGTTCTTTTTAAACGGTAGCGCCTTGAACGCGTTTAAGCGATCATCAAGGAGTGTGAGGACAGTATTGAACTTGTCGGTGTCGAGAAGAGGATGTGGTAGCCTATGGAAAAACAAACTAGGGTTCGCCGACACCATGCCGGGCAGTGAAGAACTCATAATTTTTGGCCAAGCTTCCTCGAACCAAGTCTCATCAAAGATAGAGGACAAGACTGTTGTCTTACCCACGGCTTCACGAATCGCCTGAAATTCGTCGAATTTATCTTGCTGTTCTGGTGTCATGACAATGGTTCTTGCTCCGTCACCGTCACCCTACCGTCAATATTCCCGCGCCGTTGATCGTACCGGCTTTGAGGGCTTGAAGTGCTTGGTTCGCCTCCTCCAGCCTGAAGGCTTGGGTGTGGGTGCGAACGGGAATTTCCGCCGCGATCCGGAACAGGTCCAGTCCGTCCTGCCTCGTATTGGCCGTGACGCTTTGGAGAGATCGTTCCTGGAACAGATCGCGGTTGTACACGAGTGGCGGAACGTCGGATGAATAAATGCCGGCCATGGCGACCGTGCCGCCCCGTTCAAGGGCTTGAAGCGCAGAAGGCACGAGGTGCCCGACTGGTGCAAACACGATCGAGGCATGGAGCTTTTCCGGGGGTGATTCGGTCGATTGCCCGACCCACGTTGCTCCGAGTTCTTTAGCGAGACGTTGATGGGTATCCCGGTGTGAAAACACGTATACCGGGCAGTCCCAGTGCCGCGCGATCTGGATCGTGATGTGCGCGGATGCGCCGAACCCGTACAGGCCCAATCGTTGTCCGGGTTTGAGCCGGCTCCGGCGCAACGCCCGGTACCCGATAATCCCCGCACACAGGAGCGGCGCGGCTTCCGCGTCGGAAAAAACCGAAGGGATGGGGTAGGCAAAACGTGCGGGCACCAGCGCATATTCCGCAAATCCGCCGTGCACGTGATAACCGGAAAACGTTGCGTGTTCGCACAGGTTTTCACGACCCGTGGCACAAAACTCACAGGTCCGGCACGTATCCTGGAGCCAGGTGATGCCCACGCGGTCGCCGGGGTTGAGGGTGGTCACGCCAGCTCCAAGTCGATCGACGACCCCGACTGTTTGATGGCCCGGGATGATGGGTCTCGTGGCAGCCGGCAACTCGGCTTCCACCACGTGCAAATCCGTCCGGCACACGCCGCACACGTGCACTTTCACCCGCACGTGGCCGGGTCCGGGTTCCGGTACGGGCACATCCCGGAGTCGCAAGGGAGCCGTGCCCACGTCGCCGTCATGATCGAGAATCATCGCTTTCATGACAAGTTTTCTTCTCCGGCAGGTTTTTATCTCCCAAACCCACGCCGCATTGACTATAATAGGCGTATATGAAACTTCAAAAACAATAAAAAATACATGGCACTATCGAAAAACAATCTTGATTTCCGAGTAAAAGAGGCATAGGATTTTCTCCTGAAATTATTGATCCAAACAAGAGGGGTCAACCATGAACGACCTCAGCCCACCGAAATTATAAGGCCCGTAGCGAGCGAAGGGATCGACCTTCTTCGGATTGCGGGCTGGCTTCGTTGCCGAGCGGCAACACTCCCGGACAGTGCTTCGCAGCACTCGGTCGAAATGACCAGAGAACAGCCGGGGAAAAATGAATTCCCAACAGGAATTCTCCCACGGGCAACAGCTTCCCCCGAAGAAAAACAGGCCTCGCCGCTAGCGGGTCAATAACAGCAGAAAAAGAGAGCGCACGATGCGCAAACTCACATGAGCCCGCTTTCTTCGGGAAGCGGGCTCGTCGTCGTTTGAGAACAAAATGCGTTCTACAAACGTTCCATGCAGGCCCCTCGCAACGAAACCCGAACCTCAAATTCTCACGAGACGGCAGTCGCCGTCTGCTTCCTTTGACCGCAAGACGAGCTTCCGTGTACATTTTTATCGAGAACAACCTCGCAACGGACGATGACCAATCCATTTTTCAAAGGCCACGGCTTGGGCAATGACTATATTGCCCTTGATCCCTCACAGTTGACGTTCAAACTGACCGCCAGGACCATTCGCGCGATTTGTGATCGACATTGGGGCGTGGGGAGTGACGGGATCCTGGCTCTGGTGCCATCCCAAAAGGCCGACTTCGGGTTGCGGATTTTCAATCCGGATGGGAGTGAAGCGGAAAAATCCGGCAACGGCTTGCGTATTTTCGGCTGTTTTTTGTATGCCACGAAAAGGACCAAACGCCGGTCTTTCTCGGTTGAAACGAAGGGCGGGCTGGTTCACGTGGAATTGGCCTTGGGCCGGAACGGGCAGGTGAGCGGCGCGACCGTGGATATGGGGCGAGCCTCGTTCAGACCGAAGGACTTACCCTGCACCATTAAGGCCCCGGAGTTGATCATGCAACCGATCAAAGCCGTGGGGCAGTCCCTGCGTTTTACGGGGGTGAGTGTCGGCAACCCGCATTGTGTGGTGTTCAGGGACCGGGGCGGGTCGTGGACGCGCGAGGATTTACTTCGCATGGGGCCGGAATTGGAAACGCATCCCACCTTCCCCAAGCGCACGAACGTGCAACTGGCTGTTCCCACGGGCCCTCACGCCGTATCCATTTTGATCTGGGAGCGTGGAGCCGGAGAGACGCAGGCGTCCGGGTCTTCCGCCTGCGCGGTGGCCAGTGCGGGAGTGCGCTTGGGGTTGGTGAAGAGTCCGGTGAGGGTACTGGCTTCCGGCGGCCGACTGGACATCACGGTGGATGCCCAGTACAGCCTGACCATGAAGGGTGCCGTCACCGAAGTGTACCAGGGACGGTTCAGCAGGGCCTTGTTGTCTGCCGCGCGGTAGCCGTCGTCAAAGATCCGTCTACTTAGGGAATTGGGTCGGCGGCGTGACGTTCCAGCCTTCCCCGTTCAACGATTCCATAAACTCCACCAGGTCTTTCTTTTCCTGCTCAGTCAGATTCAAGGGTTTGATCGCGGGATCAAGGTGGGCATTCGGCAGTCCGCCCTGATCGTAGAAATCCACCACCTCGCGCAACGTCGCCAGGCTGCCGTCATGCATGTAGGGTGCGGTGTTGGCGATTTCACGCAGCGTCGGCGTTTTGAACGCGCCCGTGTCTTCGGTCTTCTTCGTCACGGCCTGGCGGCCGACGTCGCTCTCCTTTTTGTTCGAACCGACCCCAAGGTTATGGTATTGCTCGTCCGTAAAATTGAATCCGAAATGACAGCGGAGGCATTGCCCCTTGCCCAGGAACACGCGAAGCCCGTTTTGGGCGTTGGCCGATAAGGCTTGTTCTTCGTTCCCCTGGGTGAAGCGGTCATAGGCACTGTTCCCTGAGAGGAGGGTGCGTTGAAAACTGGCAATGGCTTTGCCGATCAGGTCGGTTGTAATGGCAGGCGACCCGAAGGCCCGTTCAAATAAAGGGCCATACCCGGCAATGCTCTTCACCTTAGCCACCAGTTCGTCGTGGTCCTTGAATCCATGCTCGATGGGGTTGGCAAAGGGACCAACGGATTGTTCCTCGAGCGTGGCTGCCCGTCCATCCCAGAATTGGGCCGAGCTAAAGACACGGTTGATGGCCGTTGGAGCGCTGCGTCCTCCTTGTTGTCCATGAATGCCTGCGGAGACCGGCTGTCCGTCCGTAAAGGCCAGGGACGGCACGTGGCAGCTTGCACAGGCGATCGTATCATTCGCGGACAATCGTGTATCAAAGAAGAGCAGTTTCCCCAGTTCCACTTTTTCTTTGGTCAAGGGGTTGCCCTTGGGGATCACCAGGCTGTCTTTTTCCAGTCCCAACGGGAGGGTCAGTTGAAAGGGTGTTTGCCCCGAGCCCGGCGAAGGATCTGCCTGGATCATGCCGGTGGTGACGAAGAGCAGCAGGACCCCTGCGATCAGAACCCATCGAGGGCGAGAATCTTTGATGACGTGGAGAAACTCCTTCTGTGCTTTGTGGCCGGTCATTTCGTGCCTCCTGTTTAGCGAATCATCAATGGCAATGCGGTGGCGCATTCTCTATCTTCATCGTACTATCAACTATTTCGCTTCATGAAAAATAACACCCAGCACGTAGCGCTGACCTGTCCTGACCGGACTGACCCCGTGCCGCATCGAAGCCCGGACGTATCCGCGCTTCCCCTGGAACGCCAATTTGAAGCCTTCGGCTGCAAGCATGTCAACGTGGAAATCGAACGTCTTGGTTTGCGACGAACCGTCAATTACAACGGTGGCCGCGATCCTGGACACTTCAGTGAGGAGTGAGATAGACTTCCGGGGAAGGTAACGGCATTCGTGAACGCGGATTCGGCCGGCCGGTCATAACGGGCCAACCATGACGGAATTCGGCAAACAAGTCGCGGCGGTGTGGCAAACGGGCGTACTCGGGGTCAGCCTGGGGCAAGTCGTGACGGCCATTCTCGTGCTGTTGGTCTTTCTGGGCCTGCGCCGGGTCTTTTTCCGGTTCGTGGTATCCTCGCTCCGGAGCGTGACCAGGAAGACCGAATCGAAACTGGACGACTTGGTGCTCCACGCCGTGGAAAAGCCCTTGGAATTCGGGTTTGTGGCCGTGGGGTTCTACCTGGCCGGTCAGGTCCTCCCCATGTCCGAGGCCGTCAGTGCCACGTTCGACACATTTATTCGATCCCTGATTGCGCTGACGTTGTTCTGGTTGCTGTTCCGGTCAATCGATCCCCTGTCCTCGTTCATGGATCGCGGGATTGCCATGCTGGGCAGCTCCAGCATGCGCGATACCATGAAGGGCTTCTTCGTGAAGCTCGCCAAGTTCGTCGTCATCTGCCTGGGGATCGCGGCCGTGTTTCAGGAGTGGGGATTCAACGTGGCGGCACTCCTGGGCAGTTTGGGACTGGTCGGCATGGCCGTCGCCTTGGGCGCGAGGGAGTTTATTGCGAATTTATTCGCGGGCCTCACCATTTTCCTGGATCGGATGTTCGAGAAGGGCAACTGGATTCGCACGCCGGACGTGGACGGGCTCGTCGAGGACATCGGCTTTCGCGCCACCAAGGTACGGCAGTTCGACAAAGCCCTGGTGACCATTCCCAACTCGCGGTTGGCGGGAGAAGCGCTGGTGAATTTTTCCCGTATGACGAATCGAAGGATTTATTGGATCATCGGAGTCGAATACCGCACAACCCGGGATCAACTGCGAATGATCGTGCAGGACATTCTGGAATACGTGAAATCCCACACGGACTTTGAAACGGACCCCGCACGAACCAAGACGTTTGTCTTCGTGGATGCCTTTGACGCGTCCAGTATCAATATCATGCTTTACTGTTTTACCAAGACCACGGACTGGGGGGAATGGCTGGCTTGTAAGGAGCGCCTGGCCTACAAGGTCAAAGACATTGTCGAAGGCCACGGTGGGGCGTTTGCGTTCCCCTCGACTTCGCTCTACGTCGAAACGCTTCCCTTTGGGAAACCCGAGACGTTTCCCATTCCCGGCAAGGCCCAGCCGCAACAGGCTCCCTCAATCCCTTCCTGACGGGTATCCGGGGGACTTTGGCAAAATTTTTCTTTAAGTGTACATTTTGTACAATTCGCAGCAAATATTACAAAACGTACAAAACGTACAAATTGTACAAAACGTACATTTTGTAATATTTGTACAATTTGCGAGACGCATCCCGACAGGCTGAAAGACGAAAGGAAGTCAAGATGACGACTCTGACGGAAAGAATGGACAGGCTCCCCGGGGCGCGACGGAAGAAAGTGGAGAAGCGGGCGAAGGCGCTGATTACCGAAGAGATGTCGCTCCAGGACCTGCGCAAGGCACGGAAACAGACGCCGGGTCGTTACTGGTAGCCTTGGCGCTGGTAACATTCCAGTGCTTTGAGAAACGCCCGGTTCGCCAGGTTGGCGGCTTTCGCCATATAGTACCGCTCCACGGTGTTGCAATACCCGCCTTTTTCCCTTCGCTTACAAGGCTTCAAGGGCCCGTCCAAATTTTTCGAGACGTCGCGGGCAATGAAGTCGGCACTTTTTTCCACACGGACCTGGTGTTGAATTTCTTTCTGAAGAAAAACGATTTGCTCCTTGATCCCGTCGGCCCGTTGAATGGCCTGGGGAATGGACGACTGCAAGGCGGAGCGCATCGTGTGTTTGAATTCCTTGACGTGCACGCCTTTGAGTAACGCATCCAAGTCTTCGCTCAGGTGCGACAGGTTTTCAGGGCAGTTCTCTGCGGCCTGCGCCGCCGGCAAGAACAGGACTAGGGCCACGACCGCCAAGCACGTCGTCATCGAGGATAATCGTTTCATTGCTGGTTCATCCAACCTCCATTCTGCTAGAGTATACAGGTTATCGTTTTAGATCAATTCCCGTGGCCGTCTCCCATGGAACTCAGAGAAATTCCGTGCAAAACGATTCTCAATCCCACGGGTGGATTTTTGGGTCAAGGGTTCACCCATACCATTAACCTGTATCGGGGCTGTGCGCTCGGCAACTCGTTGTGCGGGTTGTACTGCTATGCCCAGTGGAATCCCTATCACGTGCGCGGACGGACGTGGGGACGGTTCCTGGACGTCAAGGAGGGAGCCGCACACGCCTATTGTACGCACTATGACCGGCTGAAGACCTCCAGCAATCCCAAGCCCATCAGGATTTTCATGTCCAGCGTTACCGAGCCGTATCCGCCCCAGGAACGGACCCTGCGGCGCACCCGGGCGTTGCTGGAAGCCATGGTTGAGCGCCCGCCGGATCTCCTGGCCATTCAATCGCATACGCCGTTGGTGGTCGAGGACCTTTCGCTTCTGCAGGAACTTCAGCGACAATGCGACGTGCGCGTCCATATAACAGTGGAAACGGATAAACCGACACTGCCGGCTCCCTTTCCGAACCAGGCCTATTCGCCCCGTTCCCGGATTCAGGCCCTGTACGCCCTGCGAGCCGCGGGGCTGGACTCGGTGGCTACGGTGAGCCCCTTGTTGCCGCTGGATGATCCCCGGCGATTTGCCGGTGAGTTGGAACAGGCCTGCACGCGGGTCATCCTGGATCATTACCTGCTCGGAGATGGGAGCAACGAAGGACAACGGACGAACCGGACCGCGGTTCCACGGCTGTTACGGGAAGCGGGCTACGCCGAATGGACGACGTTAAAGAAATTTCATGAAATCGTGGACGTGTTCCGCAATGCGTTCGGGGGCCATGAGCGGGTGGGTGTGAGCCGGGAGGGGTTTAATGCCGGGGGCAACAAGGTGTATGATCGACAACAGGGCGCGAGTGCAGGGTCCAGGACATGAGAAAAAACGGAAAATCGGGTGGACACGCAGGTTCCTCTCTACTGACTGTGATGCTTCTGGTTGTCCTGACTCCTGCCCCGACAATAGCCCAAACCGAACCTCATCCCCTGGATACATTCCTGACGGACATACTGAACTTTACAAATCCGACGGGGATTCGTGGCACCATTCGCTATATTGACTTTGACGGACCGGTCCTCTGGTTGGATTGGCATCAACGCTCCGGCGATCCGTCATTCGAAATGGGATGGCACCCGGTTCCCGGTGAGGCCATGCTGGCGGTGCATCCACGCGACTCCGAACCCATCGTGGATTTGCGGGCCCTGAGAACGGGGACCGCCGTCGAATTGATCATTCAACTCGATTCCGAAGGCAAACGCCGGATCCTGTCGTTTCGCTCGATGTCTGAGCCGCCCAAGGTTCCTTTGTAACCGGTGCCGGACGAGTCCTGCGCCATTCCCCGATTCCGTCCCTGATCAGGTTCCAAGAAAGGGATGCATTAAACGGCAAGATGCGGTATGATGACGAATATGCGTCGCTGCACGATTCACGGTCGACGCATTCCGCAGAAGCTCGTTTTCTCACTCGTTGTCCCCAATGCCGGTGCGGCAAGAAGCCTTGACGAACCCATGCATCGGACCAATGAGCCCACCCTATCTCAAGGCCGGAAGATCTTTCCGTCACAATCGGTTCTTGAGCCTTCGAAGGAGGTGTCAGAATGTTCATGCAAGCGTACACGAACCAGACGTATGCCTTGTTGAGAATCTTCACGGGCCTGACCTTTGTCTTTCATGGCACACAGAAACTCTTTGCCTTTCCCATTCCCATCCCCCCTCCCATTGCAGAGCAAATGCCGCCATTTGTGGTCCCTATTGCCGGTCCCATTGAATTAATCGGCGGCCTTCTGGTCGCGGTGGGCTTGTTCAGCAGATGGGCGGCCTTCTTGTGCAGCGGGCTGATGGCCGCGGGGTATTGGATGGCTCACGGGACCCAGGCGTTTTTTCCGATCGTGAACCATGGAGACTTGGCCATCATGTATTGCTTCGCCTTCCTGTTCATCTCGGCACAAGGGTCGGGAATTTGGAGTGTGGATGACGCGCGAGGCGCCGCATAACACGCACAATGATTTCAGTTGCCGCAGGTCGGGTTTAGGGTAGCGTAACCCGACAACAGTTGAAGTTGCCGCTTCCCGGGTCAAAGCCTGGGGCATGTCGCGTGCGGCCTGGAGACGTCGTTAAGAAAAGAAGCGTCATAAGCCTGCCCTCGACTTGATCGGGGGATAGCGCAGCTACACCTCTGGGCGACCTCCTCTCCCGGTCAATCTCTACATTCTGTCAACGAATTACTGAACATCTACAAGTGTATAGACCGGGGACATGGTTGACACTTTAAACTGCATGGCTTCACCCCTATGACAGGAGGACCGCCATGCCTTGGAAAGAGGTGTCAACCATGTCTCAACGCCACGAATTCATGCTCTTAGCCCAGCAGCCGGGGACATCCCTGCGGGCGCTCTGTCGCCGGTTCGAGATCAGCCCCCCGACCGCCTATAAATGGCTGGCCCGCTACGCCACTGCCGGCGTGGCGGGCCTCGCGGATCGGTCCCGCCGCCCGCACCAGACGCCGCACCGCACGGCGCCCGATCTCGAAGCGGCGGTCGTGACCTTGCGCACCCAGCATCCTACCTGGGGGGGCCGCAAACTGCACGCCCGCCTGCGCGCGCTCGGGTATCAGCCGGTCCCGGCGCCCAGTACCATCACGGCGATTCTGCGCCGCACCAGCGGCCTCCCCGCCACCGCGCCCCCCCGGGCCTGGCAGCGTTTTGCGCACACCACGCCCAATGCCTTATGGCAAATGGATTTCAAAGGCCATTTCGCCCTGGCCACCGGCCGGTGCCATCCTCTGACCGTGCTGGACGACTGCTCCCGCTTCGCCCTCTGCCTGCACGCCTGTCCCAATGAACAGGGTCGCACCGTCCAAACCCACTTGACGCAGACCTTCCGCCGCTATGGCTTGCCCGCCCGCCTGTTGATGGATAATGGCCCGCCTTGGGGCGTGCCGCTCACCCTCAGCCCCTTCACGGCCCTGACCGTCTGGCTTATGCGCTTGGGCATTACCCTCACGCATGCCCGGCCGGCCCACCCCCAAACCCTGGGCAAAGACGAACGCTTCCATCGCACCCTCAAGGCCGAATTACTCCACCAGCGTACCTTTCGCGATCTGCCCCACTGCCAACAGCACTTTGACCGCTGGCGCGACCACTATAACTTGGACCGCCCGCATGACGCGTTAGCCCTCGCGGTTCCGGCGATGCGCTATACCCCCAGTCCCCGCCCGTTTCCCGAGGCCCTCCCGCCCATTGACTATGGCCCGGACGCGCACGTCCGGCGCGTGCAAGACAAAGGCGTCATCTCGTTTCGCGGGCGCGCCTTCCACGTGACCAAAGCCTTGCGCGGCTACCCCGTCGCCCTGCGGCCGACCACCCAAGAGGGTCGGTGGCGGATCTATTTTTGTCACCAATATATCCGCGAACTTGATTTGCATGCCCCCTCCGAATAACTCACAATGTGTCAACCATGTCTCCGAACACCCGTTAATGATGTCCCCGGTCTATACAACAAGCCTGAGGGGGGGGGGATTGGTGTTTGCCCATCCCTGTGCAAGGAGGCACATTGCCGAAAAGGGCAGGCCGGTGGCACGGTTCAAATTGATATTTGAAATATGAATTAGAATTGGTTAGGCTTTCTTTGTTATGAGAAAAAGTACTCGAACAAAACTGATTGAGGCGGCGTTGGAGGTCTTTGGCGAGCGGGGCTATCACCATGCCACGATTCAGCAAATTGTCCGGCGCGCCGGTACCAACGTGGCAGCCATCAATTACCATTTTGGGGACAAGGCCCAATTCTACGGCGAGGTGGTCTCCCATGCCCTGAACCTGGGTAGGGATGCAGAACGTATGGATTTGGGGGATGAGTCCCCGGAAGAGCAACTGCGAACTTTTGTGTTCTGGTTCGTTCACAACATCGTGGGTCTTCACAAACCTTCCTCATCACTGGAAAAAATCCACATCCAGGAGATGGTGAATCCCAGCCCGATACTGGGCACGCTCATGGAAACGTTCATTCGCCCGAATCACCTGAAACTGCGGGCCATTGTGGCAGCCTTATTGCCGGACGACGCGACTGAGCAGGCCATTCGGCATCATTGCTTCAGCGTGATCGGGCAGTGTTTGCACTACAAATTCGCGCGGCCGGTGATGGATCGTCTGTATGACGATATCGAGTTCACCGAGGACTACGTCAACGTGCTGGCCGAGCATATTACCAACGTGAGTCTGGCCGGCATGCGTGCCGTACCGCGTCAACGGCTGGTGGCAGCGCAGAGCGGAAGAGCCCATCAGCCATGAACTTCCTGCTCCTGATGATGAGCCTCGGGACGTTCGTATGGGGCGGATGCGCGCTGGGGCCGGATTATGAGCGGCCGCCGGTTGCGGAACCGGACAGCTTTCGGATGCAACAGGGTGCGACCATGGAGGAGGTGTCGTTAGCCGATCTGGGTTGGTGGGAACTCTTTCAGGATGAAAACCTCCAGGCCCTCATCCGCAAGGCATTGGTGCAGAATAAGGACGTGGGAATAGCGGTCGCCCGGGTCCGAGAAGCTCGTGCCCAACTCGCGGCCACGGGTGCCGATCAATTCCCACGGATAGATGGCAAGAGCAGTTTTCAACGGAATCAAGTGTCTCAGGCCGTGGTTCGGCAGTTCGGCATTCCGGGTAGAATCCCGAACATTCCCCCCACGAGTCAATTCAGGGCCACGGCGGATTTGTCCTTTGAACTCGACTTCTGGGGCAGACTGCGCCGAGCCACGGAAGCGGCGCAAGCCGACCTGCTCGCCCGGGAATCGGCTCGCCGGACGGTTGTCCTGACGCTGGTCAGCGATCTGGCCAAGGCGTATTTCGAGCTTCAGGATTTGGATGCCCAACTGAAGTTTGCCGAGCGCATGCTCAAGACCCGGCAGGAGACCCTCGATCTGATCCGGTTGCGAAAACTCGTGGGCCAGCGGTCCACGTTGGATATCCGTCGCACGGAACAGGAGGTGGCCCGCGCCCAAGCCGTGATCCTCGACCTCGAACGCCAAATCGGACAAAAGGAACACCAACTCAGCCTGCTCATGGGACGGAACCCGGCCTCCATCATTCGTGGGGCCTCGTTGGGCGAGTCCCCTCTGCCTCCTGAGGTGCCTGCCGGGTTGCCGTCGGCGTTACTTGAGCGGCGTCCGGATATTGTGGAAGCTGAACAGCGGCTGGTGGCGGCCAATGCCAAAATCGGCGTGGCCAAAGCCGCGTTTTTCCCGCAGATCAGTCTAACGGGAAATATCGGCGCGCAGAGTCTGCAATTTGCCGATCTCTTTGTCGGCACGTCGCGGGTCTGGCAGTTTGGCCCCACGCTGACCGTGCCGATCTTTGACGCGGGGCGAAATCTCGCCAACCTGGAAGTGAGTCGAGCCCAACAGGAACAGGCGCTCGCCTCCTACGAAAAAACCATTCAACAAGCTTTTCGGGAAGTGGAAGATGCCCTCCTGGCCCATCAAAAAATTCGAGAGATCCGGACGGAACGTGAACGAACAGTCGGCCTCTCACGTGAAGCCGTGGAGTTGGCCCAACTCGAATACCTGAATGGGAAAGCGTCGTACCTGGAGATCCTGACGGCTCAGCGCGAAGCATTGAACGCGGAAACGGCCCTGGCACAGACGCAACGCAATCATCTCCTCGCCGTGGTGCAATTATATAAATCCCTTGGGGGAGGCTGGACGTCCCAACCCGTGTCGCCGGATCTCGTCATGCGGGAGGCGCCCGAATGACGGACCCTGTCGATTCAGTGGATAAAAAATCGAAGATACTGAGGATTGTCCTGCCCCTGCTCATCATCGGATTGGCCGTCCTGGGGGCACAGGGGTTGATGATCCTGGGTCCGACCGTGCCCAAGGTCTCAAAAAAGGTGAAACCGACCTTTGTCGAAGTCCTCACCGCCCGGGTCCGGGATGAGCAGACGGTCATCGCTGCGTACGGGACCGTGCAGGGGCATCAGCGGTTGATCGTCCAGCCGGAAATCAGCGGCCGGGTGGTGAAGCTCAATCCGCGGTTGGTCATCGGGGAAACCCTGAACAACGGTGCCGTGTTGTTGCAGATCGACCCGCGCGATTATCAGATCGCGGTGAATGAGCAACGGGCCTCCTTGGCGAAAGCGGAGTTTGATTTGAAGATGGAACTCGGCAATCAAGCCGTGGCGAAACGCGAATGGAGCCTGCTGAACCCGTCTGCCGGCGAAGTCAACACCCTGAGTCGACAACTGGCCCTCCGCCGTCCGCACCTCAAGGAAAAACGCATGGCGCTGGCCGCGGCGAAGAGCCGGTTGCACGGGGCGCAGTTGAATTTACAGCGGACGGTGTTGCGAACTCCCTTTAACGCGTTAGTGCTCAATGAATCCGTCGAGATCAGTCAACTCATCAACCCGCAAAGTTCCGTGGCGACGCTGGTGGGTACGGATGAGTTTCGGGTGCAGGTCAGTGTGCCCATCCAGCAGGTGGAGGGCATTGCCTTCCCCGGTGCCGGTCATCCACAAGGCTCGCCTGTCCGGGTGATTCGTGAACGCGGTGGCGGTGAACCGGTCGTGCGGCAGGGGACGGTCGTCGAATTGTTGGGCGACGTGACGGAGAACGGCCGGATGGCCCAAGTCCTGGTTGCGGTCGCCGACCCTTTGGAGTTGGCCAAACCCGCCCAGGTGCGTCGTCCTTTGTTATTGGGTGAATACGTCCGCGTGGAAATCCAGGGGCCCGAGTTACACGACGTGATTGTCCTGCCGCGGGATGTGATCCGGGAAGGCTCTCGCGTCTGGGTCAAGAATGCCGAGAATCAGTTGGACGTTCGTCCGGTTGACGTCGTCCTGTCCCGAAAGGAGACGGTCGTTATCGGCCGAGGTCTCCGGGACGGAGAAGAGATTATCACGAGTCAAGTCCCGGCGGCGATTCCCGGACTCCCGTTGCAAACCATTGCTGAACTCCCCTCTCCGGAATCCGATGAGACCGGACGGGCGTCGACCGTCTCCACCGAATAGCTCCGTCCATGGCCTCTCCTGATCAAACCTCCCCGCATTCCGGTCCGATTGCCTGGATGACCCACCACACGGTGGCCGCCAACCTCGTCATGCTGATTTTTATTATCGGCGGATTACTCGTCAGTACCAACGTCAAGCAGGAAGTCTTTCCGGAGTTCAAAGCCGATATAGTTCACGTCTTCGTGGCCTATCCCGGTGCCAGCCCGGAAGAAGTCGAACAGGGGATTCTCTTGTCCATTGAAGACGTCGTGCGGGGACTGGACGGAGTGAAGGAAGTCACCTCCACGGCCTCGGAAGGCCGGGCCAAGGTGGTGATCGAGTTGGTTGATGGGGCCAACGCCGATAACGTTTTGCAGGATGTCACGAACGAGATCGACAGCATTCAGTCGTTTCCGGAATTGGCGGAAAAACCCATGATCAGTTTGGCGGAAGTTCGGAACCAGGTCCTGATTGTCCTGGTGCACGGGGACCAGGAAGAACAGACCCTGCGTGACGTGGCCGAACGCGTACGGGATGACTTGTTGCAACGACCGGGGATCACGCTTGTGGAACTGGGCGCGGTTCGCCCCAGGGAAATTGCCATTGAAGTGCCTCAACGGCATCTTCGGGCCTACGGTCTGACCCTGAACCGGATTGGCAAAGAGATCGGGGAGGCGGCCATTGAACTGCCGGGGGGAGGGGTCAAAACTGCCAGTGGCGAAGTGCTGTTGCGGACGCAGGAGCGGCGTGATTTCGGCCGGGAATTTGCGGAGATTCCCATCACCTCCACGCCGGACGGCGCAACCATTGCCGTGGGTGACATTGCGACGATCACCGATGGGTTTGAGGACGTTGACGAAGAGGCCTTTTACAATGGCCAACGGACGGTCCAGGTCAAAGTGTTTCGGGTTGGTCAGGAAACGCCACAGTCTATCTCCGAAAACGTGTACGCGTCTTTGGAGGAATTGCGCCCGGAATTGCCGGAGGGCATTGGGTTGGCGGTCTGGAATGACCGATCCGAGATTTATCGTGACCGGATGTTCCTGTTATTGAAGAATGCCTTTCTGGGTTTGATCCTGGTGCTGATACTCCTGGGCTTGTTTTTGGACATCAAGCTCGCGTTTTGGGTCACGGTCGGCCTGCCCGTCTCCATCATCGGGTCGTTTCTCTTCATCCCCCTGACCGGTGCCTCCATCAACATGATTTCCCTGTTTGCGTTCATCATCACGCTGGGCATCATCGTGGACGACGCGGTGGTGGCGGGAGAGATTATCTACCAGAAACGGGAACAGGGGCTGCCGTTTCTCGATGCGGCGATTGCCGGGGCCCGGGAGATTGCCGGTCCCATCACGTTTGCCGTGTTGACCAATATCGCCGCGTTCCTGCCCTTGTTTTTCGTGCCGGGCGATCTCGGCAATTTTTTACGGCAGGTTCCCTCTGTGGTGGTGGCGGTGTTTGTCGTGTCGCTGATTGAGTCCTTGTTCGTGTTGCCGGCCCATTTGGGCCATACGCGGGAATTGTCGGGTTTCTGGAAGACGCTCGACCGGCCTCGACGGTGGTTCAGTCAAGCCATGCACACCTTCATCCGGGAGCGCTATCAACCGTTTCTCCGAACCGCCATTGCCAATCGCTACATGACGGTGGCGGTGGGGCTGGCCTTGTTGATCCTGGCGGTGGGGATGATCGCCGGCGGGCATATCGCCTTTACCTTTATTCCGACGATTGATTCTGAAATCATCACGGTGCAAGCCAACCTTCCGTATGGGGTGCCCATGGAACAGTCCCGGAGAGTCCTGGAGCACCTCCAGGAGTCGGCACATGCTGCGCTCGCGCAACGCAGAGGCGAGTCCGCGTTGATCGGCATATATGGCCACATCGGTTCGGCCTTGATGCGAAGGGGCCCGCAGGCTCCGGCGAGTACACCCGGCAGTCACATGGTCGGGGTACAGGTTTTTCTGGTGCCTGCGGACCAACGGGATTTCAGCGGAGCGGATTTTGCCAATACCTGGCGGTCATCCGTCGGGGCGATCCCGGGGTTGGAATCGCTGACCTTTAAAGCCGAAGTGGGTCCGAGCGGCGACGCGGCGATCGACATCCAACTCTCTCATCGTTCCAGGGCGACACTGGAAACTGCTGCTCAGGAATTGGCGGAGATGCTGTCGCAATACGCGGGGGTGACGGATATCGACGACGGCGTATCGTTGGGCAAACCGCAATTGAGCTTTCGTATCAAGCCCGAGGCTCACGGCTTGGGACTCAATGCGACGGATTTGGCCAGGCAGGTGCGAGGGGCCTTTTATGGCGTGGAGGCGCTGCGTCAACAGCGCGGACGCGATGAAGTCAAGGTCATGGTGCGGCTCCCCGAATCAGAACGCCGGTCTTCTTTCACCATCGAACAATTGGTTCTGCTCACCGGGCAAGGCGGGGAAATCCCGCTGGCTGAGGCTGCGGAAATTGAACCGGGACGGGCCTATACGGAAATCAAACGACACGAAGGGCGTCGAATCATGGCCGTCACGGCTGACGTCGATGGTCAAATTGCCAATGCCAACAACATCATCGGGGAAGTGCTTGCCAATGACATGGAAACCTTGCAAACGAAATATCCGGGCCTCACGTATTCCCTGGAAGGCGAGCAATCGTCGCAACGGGAATCGCTTACTGCCATGGCCGACGGGTTTGTCCTGGTTCTGTTGTTGATCTATGGGTTGCTGGCCATTCCGTTCAGGAGTTACGTGCAACCGCTGATTGTGATGCTGGGGATTCCGTTCAGTTTCATCGGCGCACTGGCCGGGCACCTGCTGTTGGGGTATGGCCTCAGTCTCGTCAGTTTGTTCGGCGTCGTGGCGTTGGCCGGTGTGGTGGTGAATGATTCGTTGGTCCTGATCGTCGGGACGAATCGCATCCGTGAGGAGCAGGACATTCCCCTCTCCGAGGCGGTGGTTCAAAGTGCGATGAACCGGTTTCGGCCCATTGTGCTGACGTCGTTGACCACGTTCTTTGGCTTGGCTCCGATGATTTTTGAGACGGCCATGCAGGCGCGGTTTCTCATTCCCATGGCCATTTCGCTGGGCTTCGGCATCCTGTTCGGGACGGTGATTATTTTAACGATTCTGCCGTCGGTGTATCTCATTGTGGAAGATCTGTTACGCCGCAATCGCCCAGCCCTGGCCGACTCTTCGACTCTGCCGGAACATCAGGAAGCGGGGTCGGGGTAACGGAACCCTGTTTCCTCCCCTTGACGGGAAGCTGTCCGGCATCAGTAAGGCCTTGAGCTTGAGCATCAGGACTGGGTATGCTGAATCTCTGTCTCTCCAATGACCAGTCTGTTGTTCGATGCACCCTTACTGGAAGAGAAAATCAAACCTGTGGAGGACGGTAGCCGTGTTGTTTGACAAACACCTATTTCGAGAGAAAGCCCTCGCCAGCATGGGGCAAGCGGAGCCCCTTGATTCCCTGCTTCGAGTGACCGCGCCGCGTGAATGGATGGTTCTTTGTGCCTTGGCCATCGCTTTGCTGTTCGTCGCAGCTTGGGTCATTTGGGGCAGCATCGAACAAAAGGTGGCAGCGGCGTGCATTCTTGCAATGCCCGGCCAGCGCCAAGCCATCATCTCACCGGAATCCGGCACCGTCGTCGAAATGCTTGTCCGTATCGGCGAACGGGTCGAGCGCGGACAGCGGATCGCAAGGATCAACCCCACGAAACTGATGCACCAGGCACGAGTGGCACGGGCACGAATCGCCTTGTTGGAGCAGACGCCAGGCATTGCCACGAACCCTGACGATGGCGATCTTGGCGCAGCCCGCGCAGAGTTGCTCGCAGTGGAGGCCATGCTGGAAACGAGTGCGGTGATCACCAGTCCTGAATCCGGCGAGATGGTGTTCCTGTCACTGACACCAGGACAGGTCGTCACGGCCGGGTCGGTGGTTGGCCGAATTCGAACCGGCCCGGATCATCGTTTGGAGGCGTTGGCCTTTGTGCCGCCTGAGCGCGCGCGCGTCATCACGCCCGGTATGCGTGCGCGAATCGCGATCGAGCCAGGACAAGGCGATACCGACTGGCTGGGAGCCGAAGTCGCAGCCGTATCGCCACAACCAGTCATGGCGCCGCCATGGCTCTCTGATCACGGTTTCGTCGCCTCGCCCCGCAGCCACTTTGTCCGTGCGCCCCTGCAAGAAGCCCAAGGGCCTTCCATCCTGAATGGCACCCATTGCCAGGCTTGGTTCATCAGGCCGCCGGTCTCCCTCTTACGTATGCTGATCACGGAAGACGCGGGCGATGACCGCGTTGTCGGGACCCACATGTCGTATGAATCCGGGCAACGATCCTGATGCCGACGAGAAGCGGAACCGGACAAATTCGTTCAGGTGCAACAGCAAGACTTGTGGAATGGGTGCGCATGCTCTTTCGCCCACGATTGCGCACGCCACTGTTTCTACAAATTCAATCTACCGAATGTGCCGCTGCTTGTCTGGGCAGTGTACTTGCCCATTTCGGGCGCTACGTTTCGCTTGAGGAACTGCGCGAGGTCTGCGTCATTGGGCGAGATGGTTGCAGCGCAGCGGACATCGTTCGTGCGGCCAGACACTATGGTTTGGAAGTTGAAGGGTGGCGCAAGGAACCGCGACATCTTCCGGGTATGCCGCTTCCCCTTATCCTGTTTTGGAGTTTCAGCCATTTTGTGATTCTTGAAGGGGTGGGCAATGACCGTTACTATCTGAATGACCCGTCAACAGGCCGGCGGACTGTCAGTGCCGAAACCTTCGACCGCGACTTTACGGGCGTTGTCCTGTCGTTGCAGCCGGGCTCCGAATTCCGCGCCGGCGGCACACGGCCCGGGGTCTTGCGCCGGTTCTGGCCGTGGCTGAGTGATGACCTGCAGTCGCTTGGTTTTGCCGCCCTGAGCGGATTTCTTTTGGCCTTGTCGGGGCTCGTTTTACCCTTGCTACTGATTGTCTTCGTCGACCACGTGCTGGGTGGTGGAGAAGTCGGCTGGGCCCCCTCCCTGGTTGCCGCCGCCCTTATTGCCGGGTTTTTTGTCTACCTTCTGACCCGGATGCATCAGCGGTGTCTGCGCCGGCTCGCCGTGCGCCTTTCGATTATTCATTCCGATCACTTTCTGACGCGGCTGTTCCGGCTGCCCGTCGAATACTTTTGTCAACGCTACGTGGGCGACCTGATTCAACGGACCCGTCTGATCGATAAGATTGCGACGGTTGGTTCGGTCCAAGTGGTGGGTGTCACGGTCGAGTTGATCATGGGCGTGCTCTTCTTGGGCGTAATGGTGGTCTTTGACCCGGTTCTGGCCGTGGTCGTCGCGGTCATTGGTGCGGTCTCGGCCGGATTGATGAAATTCATTTCCGTACGGAGGACCGACGAAAACCGGCAGATGCAGCACGAGCAGGGGCTGCTGACCGGCACGACGATGTTTGGCCTGAGAAACATCAGATCGCTTAGAGCAACGGGTCATGAGGACGAGTTTTTCGCTCGCTGGGCGGGGTATCAAGCCCGTGAACTTCTCGCTCGCCAGCGCTTTTCGGAACTGGGGCACGTCACCGCCTCGCTACCGAACCTCGGGCTGGCCATCGGTGGCGCTGCCGTTCTGGGGCTTGGGGGGTGGTCCGCCATGTCCGGGGAGATGACGCTTGGGCAGTTGATGGGCTTTTACGTCATCGCCGGAAACTTTCTGCGCCCGGTTGGCCGGCTTGTGCTGTTTGCCGATCTGTTCAAGACGATGGAAGCCGACCTCCAACGACTCGACGACGTCCTGTCGGCGTCTGAGGATCCAATGATCCTCGGTGACCACGAGTCAGCCTCGGGCACGACGGCAACGCTCGGCGGCCGTCTGCGCCTGAAAGGGCGGCTTGAACTGCGTGACGTCGTCTTCGGCTACCAGCGCAATACCCCGCCACTCATCAACGGAATCAGTCTGACGGTTGACGTCGGTCAACGAGTCGCCGTGATTGGCCCTTCCGGATCCGGAAAATCAACCCTGCTTCTGCTTCTAAGCGGAATATACGCACCTTGGTCCGGCGAAATCCTGATCGACGACACGCCAGTGAACAGGATCCCGCGGCAAATTCTGGCGGGTTCGGTTTCCATGATCGATCAGCGAATCAGCCTCTTTGAAGGCACGGTTCAGGATAATCTGACCCTCTGGGATCCGACGATTGCCGAACACCAACTCGTCGGTGCCACGAAAGACGCATTGATCCACGACGTCATCATGTCGCGTCCGAGAGGGTATGATTCGCAGATCGAACAGGATGGACGCAACTTCAGTGGCGGAGAGCGGCAGCGCCTCGAGATTGCCCGGGCCTTGATCCGGAATCCGTCCGTACTTCTGCTTGACGAGGCCACCAGTGCGTTGGACGTGCTGAGCGAACAACGCATTGACGATGCCGTCAGGCGGCGCGGATGTACGAGCATGATTGTCGCGCATCGTCTCAGCACCATCCGCGACTCTGACCAAATCATCGTTCTGGACCGTGGCCGGGAAGTCCAGCGCGGTACGCATGACGAACTGATTACGGACGGCGGTGGGCTGTATCACCGTCTGGTTCACGCGGACTATTCGTAATTACGACAAGACGGAGAAGCCCCTGTCCACCCAGCCCCCCACCAATTTGTCGCAGGTCGTCAGTACGCTTGGCACTCCGTTCATCGGCGGCAGCAACCGGCCCATCAGGCTCGACGACCCGGGAACTGTATGGTTCGTGGAATCCGGCGCACTGGATGTCTTTGTCGCAGAATCCCATGATGGTGCGGCGGACTCAAGCCTGAAGCACGTGCTTCGCGCTGGTCCGGGGCGTCTCGTCTTCGGCATGACCAGGGATCCGGCGCATTCGCTGATGGCCGTGGCCAAAGGTCTTCCCAACTCGTCCCTTCGTTCGTTGTCGCTTGAGGCGTTGCAGAAAGCCGCTCCCGCCGAAGCATTGATCAATCAGGTAGATCAATGGATCATGGACCTGACAGCGGCCGTTCACCGCGACATCACGTTGTATCGTCATCCCAACGTCATGCTTTACCCAGGAACAACGCTGGACCTTGATGCCGGGAGCGTCCTTGCAAGCCGGTATGGCGTGGTGTGGGCCGCGACTCAAAGCCTGGCCTCGACCTTTCTTGATACCGAGGATCCGGATCAGGACGAGACGGGATGGTTGCCCATGACACCCAAAGGCTGGTTGACCGTCATGAAACCAGCGCACGTGGCCTTCGTCGATTCGGAAACACTGCACCACAAATTCCTGTTATTCCCTTCTCTTGCTCAGTACCATCACCTGCTTCTTCGTGCCGAGCGTACCAATCGCTTGCTTTTGCTGGTTGACGTCGCCAATGAGGACGTTGCGCGCGCCGATTCCCGCAGACATGACGAGACCCAGGCACGGACGGCCATGTACAGTGCGCTGCTGGCGCACGCAGACGCGGCGGCCCCTGATCAGGCCTCGGCCTTGGAAGCGGCACTCGCGGTGATCGGTCGCCATGAAGGCTTGACCTTCCGGATGTCTCTCGCCCCAGCGGATGGGCGTAGCCGTGCCGCTCCTTCCTTGCAGGCGATCCTGCATGCCTCCGGCGTGCGCTGCCGCTCGGTCAAATTGGTTCCGGAAGAGCGGTGGTGGGTCGGCGACAGTGGCGCCATGCTGGGCTTTCGCAAGAGCGATCGAAGCGCCGTGGCGTTGGTCCCCGGTGCGACCGGCCGCTATCGAATCATCGACCCCGACACGGGACGTTCTGAACCGGCCAATGCCACCACGGCGCAAGCCTTGGACAGCAAGGCGTGGATGTTCTACCGACCGCTTCCGGACAACCGTCCGATCGGTCCGCAAAACCTGCTTCGCCTGTCAGCGCGTGGCTTGGCCGGCGGCGTGTTGCGTTTCGTCACCGTCGGATTTTTGGGCGGAATCCTGATGCTTGCCCCGGCTGTGGTGGTGGGATTGGTGACGGGCGAAATAATACCGGGTGGTGCGTTCTCGTCGCTCATTTCCACGATCACGGCCATGATCGCAGCCGCGCTGCTCGGTGCGCTGTTGCAGATGCTGCAAGGCACGACGTTGATGGGCATCGAAGGGCGGGCCATCACGTGGGCCAGCGCCGCGCTCTGGGACCGCCTTCTCGGGCTGCCGCAGGCCTTCTTTAGACGCTTCACGGCTGGCGATCTCGGCGTGCGGGTCATGACGTTCCAAGCTCTGCGCGACTTGATTTCCGGCATGGTGGCCAATACCGCCCTATCCATTGTGTTCCTGTTGCCCGCATTTTCGATGATCTTTCTCTACGATCTGGTCTTGGGCTGGGTCAGTTTTGTCATTGGTGTACTCGGCGCCGCTGCTGCGATCACGTTCGGCCTGTTGCAGACGAATCCTCAGCGACGGGTGCACGAGGCTTCACGCCGCCTGACCGGCGATCTGCTGGCCTTCATCAACGGGATACACAAACTGCGACTCAACCGCGCTGAAGGAGCGGCTATCGCGGTGTGGGCGCGCCGGTATCGCGAACAGAAAAATGCCGAACTGGAGATTGGTCGGCTGAACGATCATCTGGTGGCCGCCAGCGCGGCAATTCCGCTCCTGGCTGGAGGGATCATCATGGGGGTGGCCTTGTCCCACCGTTCCGGCGGCATCGCGACCGGAGATTTTCTGGCTGTCTTTGCAGCTTCAATGATCTTTTACGAAGCCGTCGTCAGACTGGGCCGATCCTTCGAGACGGTGGCCATGATCATCCCCGGTTATGAACAGATCAAGCCGATCCTGGAAGCGGTTCCGGAAACGTCTTCGGCGGGAAGCCTGTCCTCCAAACTCCGGGGTGAGGTTCATTTCGACCATGTCAGCTTCCGCTATTCAGAGCGTTCTCCGCTGATTCTTGATGACGTCTCGCTCCACGTCAATCCCGGTGAGTTTGTCGCCATCGTGGGGGAGTCCGGAGCCGGCAAGACGACGTTGCTGCAGCTTGCGCTTGGGTTGGAGGAACCCGTGATCGGATCTGTTCAGTATGATGGGCACAATCTGGCGCACCTCAACCGGCGTGCCGTTCGCCAGCAGATCGGCGTGGTGATGCAGGATGGCGCGCTGATCCCCGGAAGCATTCTGGAGAACATCACCGGATCTTTGGGTGACTTGACGGCTGAGGACGCTTGGCGCGCTGCGCATCTTGCTGCTGTCGATGACGAAATTACGGCCATGCCCATGCAGATGTACACGCTTGTGGGCGACAGCGACGCGATGTTTTCGGGCGGACAAGCGCAACGAATCCGAATCGCAGCGGCCCTTGCCCGACACCCGCGGATCGTCTTTCTTGACGAAGCGACCAACTGGCTCGATACCGACAACCAGGCCAGGGTCATGCGCGGCATCGAAAACCTTTCGGCCACGCGAATTGTTATTGCTCATCGGCTCTCCACCATCCGCAAGGCGGACCGGATCTATGTGCTGGATGGGGGCAAGGTCGTCCAACAGGGTGGATTCGACGAATTGTTCGAGGCTGAGGGCTTGTTCCGCCGCCTGATGCTTCGGCAGACCATCTGAGCAAGAACGCAACGCCTCTCATCTTGCAGGCAGACAGACTGCCTTACCGTACGCTGGATTGCCAGATGGACGGTGCCGGGTGGTCATGCACTGACCGGCAGAAACAACATGCCGGATCGCAAGGCGCTCGAACTGGTGATAGGGATTGTAGGGGGGGCACCTCCCCTGAGGAGCGAGGAGAGGTGCCTGCTGACAGGAAGAGCCGTCCGGCTCTCGTCAGGTTAAAAGAACCACTGTGCGCGGAAGAACACCGAACGCGGCATGTTGGCGTGGGACACGCCGAGTCCGACACTCTGTTCGCCGGTGTTCAAGAACTCCTGCTGGTCGAAGAGATTGACCACGTCCACGGCCAGCAACAGCTTCTGCTTCTTGGCAAAGGGCAGCACCTGAGACACGGAAAGATTGTACGTGGTATTCGAATCTTCATGCCCCGAATTCGTTTTTTGTCCCTCTTCCGCTTTTCGCAGACCTGACCCAAAGAGCATCTGTGCGGTGATCGTGGTGTTGGTGAAGGGACGATACGTGAGCACCGCCGAACTGGTGATGTCTTGAGAATGGTCGCAAAATATGCCCCCACTCGACTGGGCATCTTCCAACTCATGTTCGTGCAGCAAGAAGTGCCCCGATTGCAAGCCAAACCCCTTGCACTGGCCCCACGCCACGTTGCCGCGGGCCGTGAGCGTGTCCGTGAGCTTTGATTTCAGGGAAAAGTCGATCCCTCGTTGCCAGCCCCGCTCAAACGCAAAATAATTCAGCATGGGGACCGTATTGAACTGGTGGGCGTCGGTCATGTTGCTGTTGTACTTGTAGTAGCCCGTCAACTGGATCACGGTCCTTTTCCCAACCGCGTGGGTCGAACCGATTTCAAAGTAATGCGATCGCTCAGGCTTGGTCCTGATATTGGTCGGATCCTGGGGTGCCGCGGTAGTGCCTTCGAGATTGAGAGCTTGCAAAGGCAGGGCCTCCAGGTTGGGTGGAGTAAACAGGCGACCGTAAAAGGCGCGGAACGCATGCCGTTTGTTGGGCGCATAGGTGACGCCGATACGAGGACTGACCTGGAAGGCCTCCACGTACCCGTGAATGTTGTCCATTCGCAGGCCGAGGTTGATGGTCCATTGGTCATTGGGCGTGTATTGATCCTGGATCCAGAATTCTTCCCGGTACCCGATAACCCGCCGGTTGCCAGTGCGTTCTATGACTCCGCCCACGGGTTCGCCGTTTCCATGCCCGTGGTCATCATGCATGTCATGGTCGTCATCATGGTCGTCATGCATGTCGTGGTCGTCATCGTGGTCGTCTGCTTCTCCACGACGGAACGCAAACAAGCGGTTCTTGTTCCTCGTCGTGGTCCGGTCGACCTGGAACCCGGCTTTGATCAAATGCCGGGAATTAAACGCGTGCGTGTAATCGAGCCGTATGCCCCCGGCATAGCCCCACCGGTCCTGATTGCTCGCTGAAGCTGAAAACGGCTCCTCTTCATGCCCATGTTCGTCCTCATGCTCATGTTCCTCGGTATAGGCCAGAACATTCAGGGGGTCGGTGGTGAATATCGCGCGGCTGTGCCGGAAGTAGCCGGCTACGCTCACGAACTGTTTAGCATTCATATCGTGTCGCCACACCAGGTGCGAGTACTGGTTGTTCTCCTCCTGGTTTTCATCAATCCGTGCCGAAGGCGACGGCGTAAAATTCGCGTCGGTGTTGTCCTGGATCAGATCGACAATGTGTTCATTCAGGTGCCGACCCGGTTGGGTGGGAATCTGCGAGTACGCCACGCTGTTCAAGAACAACCAGGTGAGGTTATTGCGGTTGTTCACCTGGTAATCGCCGCGCAGGAAGGTCTGGTTGGATTCGCCCTGTCCGTGAAAGATCGACTGGCCCAACGTGGGCGGATCGATCGCCCGGTTGGTCGTCCGATAGTTGTTCATCACGTAATACCGGAACCGGTCTCCTGCTGTCCCCCCGTATTCAAACGACGGGAGCACGGTCTCATTCGAGCCTCCAAGCACGCCTATTGACCCGAATCCCGGTTTGGTGCCGCTTTTGCTGGTGATGTCGATCACCGCGGTCGTCCTGTTCCCATACTGGGCATCCATGCCTCCCAGCAAAATGTCAGCCCGTTCCCAGGCCCGGGGCGAGAGCAGGTCCGTAAACTGGCTCGTGACGGTGTCCGGAATGGGCACGCCGTCGATCCGGAATTGGAGATTCGCATGTTCCTGCCGAATGTGTGCTTGTTTGAGGCTGCCGTAGATTGCACTGGGGATCGTGACCAGGACGTCGTGCAGGTCCACATTGTTGCCCCGTGGCAGGGCTTCGATGTCTTTCCGGCTGACGGAATAGGTCTCACCGGACGAGTTGGGCTTGATGGGAACGAGAGGCGCCACGATTTCCAAGGCAATTTCCTGGGTTTCCGTCAGAGTCAACACGACGGGGTCCGGCGCTTCTTGACTGATTTCGATCACCACGTGCTCGCTCCGATAGGTATCCTGGATGGCTTGCACGGAAAACACGCCGTCGCGCGGGGTAAACAGCGTGAACCCACCGGCATCGGTCGTCGTTGCCGATGTCACCAACGTCCCTTCCTTATCCCGCAGTTCCACCGTGGCTTGCGCCACGCGACGCAAATCTGCATTCTGCACGTATCCGGTAATCGTCTGGCTGGCCGGAGCGGCGAAGCCGTTCAGCGGCATTACCCAAAGTAGTGCAAGGGCGACTCCAAGAAGGAACCATGCCCGCTTGATGGACTCAGTCGTTAAACTCGTCATCGAACCTCTCCCCCTATTGTAGGGGCGAACCTCCGTGTCCGCCCTGAGTTGGATCGTTTCATCTTCATTTCTGAAAAGGGCTTTATACACGGCCGGCTCGTGTTTTCTGAGCCATTTTCAACAAACGGACGAAAATCATTCATGAACCGTCGTGTTAAAAGGAACGAATGGGATGGGAAAGGAAAAGCACGTCGGACAACCACAGGGGGTTGTCCCTACATGATGGGGCATCCTGTGTTTTGTAGGGGACGGCCCCCGTGCCGTCCCGCAGGGACCACGCGCTTCCTCGCTTCGCGCGGAATGGAAATAGCCGTCGGTTGAGGCCAACGCTAGGACTTGCGGGAGATAATCTCTGCGGCGTGTTCGCTGGCCTCTTTCACCAGGGTCCCCATCCTGGCATGAGAGGGTTCGAAGTCAACGGAGAGCCCATGGTGCCGGAGCCGTTGGCTGGTGACCGGGCCGATCGAGGCGACCATGGTTTTTGCCAGCGCGTCGCGAAAGGCTGCAAGTTCATCGGTCGCATTGAGCAATTTCACAATATGATCGACTTGGACCGCGCTTGTGAACAACGCGACGGATGCTTGTCCTTCCACAATGCTGCGGAGCGTTCGTTTGAGGGGTTCCACGTCATCGGGCAGGGCCCAGCGGTACACCGCCACGCTTCTGACGTGTGCGCCCCGCTCGGTCAATCCCTGCGTCAGGTCTGTGTTTGTTGTCCCGTATTCTTGAACGGCAATCCGGAGTCCGGAGAGCCCCTCAGGTTTGTGCTCATCCAGGGTGTAGAGGATATCCTGCCAGGTATTGGGTTCGGGCACGGTGATATGGGGTTTCAATCCCAACTCTTTTAGGGCCGCAACGGGTTTCGGCCCGCGGCAGACCAGGGTCGTGTTCGTCAGGGTTTGCCGGATGGCTTCGAGAGTGAACTGCGTTTTCCAGACGTCCACCAGCGTCCTGGTGCCCACACCCGTCAGCAGAATCAGCAGGTCCACGTCTCCGGCCATGAGGTCAGCCGCAAAGTCCAGGACTTCCGTATTGTTTTCCAGGGGAATCTCTTGCAAGGATGGTGCAACCAGAGGATTCCCCTCGTACCGGGCAATCAGTTTGGCCATGTGATCGGCCATCCGGCTTTCGAAGGCGGCGACCGTCATGCCGGCGAATCCGCTCGTTGCGTCCGGTTCGGTGTTCATGGGGGTCATGGTAGCACGTGGCCGTTTTGCAGGGAACGACGATGCAGAAAACAACGATCGTTGTTCCCTACTTGGAAATCGCAATGGGCAACGAGGGGATTTGAGAAATATCGGTCACGGTGAGGTGATACAGTTGATACAAGAGATCGAAAGCTTCGTGATTCCACCGGTCGAATGCTTCTCCTGTCGCGGATTCCTGGTTGATGTAATACCACAACCCGCGCTTCTGAGCGGAGACGATGGCTTCTTCGGGTTGGGCACGTGACTCCTGGATGGTCAGGGTTCTGGCCGGATTGACGGCTACCGGTCCCGTCCGTGGGTCAGGGTCCACGTGGAATTCGGGTTCCTCGGAAATGCCACGTCCGATGAATTCCAGGATCGCCTTGAAACTGCGCAACTTGATTTGGCCGAACAGGGGGAAATCCCCCCCCGGATGGCCTGGTCGAATGTCGACCAGAAGATGATGCCGAGCGAAGCGTTCCGCTTGCCGCTGTAACGTCAGTCTTTCATCGTTGGAAAGCGTATTCGGATCATAGTTGGTCGCCACGATCCGTCCGGTCTTCCGTTGGCCCTCGTCGGTGAATTGAAGCGGGCCGATAAACAGATGCCGTTCGGACTGGAGCCATGACAGATGCATCACCCACTGCCGGAATTTCCGGTACTCCTCCGGCCGGTGAGGCTGGTTCGACAAGACCTCGGATTCAAGAATGATCCCTCGAGACACCAGACGAAAGAGGATCGCGGGATCGATTCCCTGTTGTGCCAGGAAGAAGACGGTCTCTTCGGTAATCGGGGTCAGCAGGCGTGTGGTAAATTCTTTGCCTTGAATCGGGATGATCGTCACGGTGGGGTTTTCCGCGGCGGAGCTGCCCAACGTCAAAGACAACGAGTCGGCGCCAGGGGCACCGGCCAGTAATCCCGTCAGGCCGGAGTTGACGCGGAAATCGAAGGTCGCGGCGATGTTGGAGACGGCCGTGAAATGAATCGGCTCATGGTAACGGGTGCGGGCAATATTGAGCAGCAGGAGCTCGGTTTCAATCCGGTTGACCGTCCAATCGTATTCCAGCACCGCCTTATGCATGGCCACCGGTGAGGCGCATCCACTCCAGAGCAGACTTATCCACCACAGGGTGCATGCCAGAATCACGGCATGGCGCACCTGCCGGGGACGTCTGTGCCCCGGTGAGGAATCCCGGCGGACAGGGACTCCGCGTGTCGCGTCCGGTGCAAGATTCATGAAGGTGATGGTAACACACGGTCCGTCCCGTGGGGAACAACGATCGTACTTTCCTCAACAGCGGGGTTGCTCCACTCAACGTGCCCCGTTAAGATGACTGCCCTGTAGCGGGGAACGAGGATCAGCATGTCCGAACAACAGGATTTTCCGCAGGGGAAAGGCTTCCGCCACGTGGCCTTGAACGTGACGGACGTGGAGGTCTCGAAAACTTTCTATCAGACCTGGTTCGGGATGAAGATTATCTGGGAGCCTGACGCTGGGAACGTGTACATGAGTTCCGGGGTCGATAACTTGGCACTGCATGAGATTCCGAGGGAGAGGGTGCCGGCTGACCATCAAGGGCAATTTCTCGATCATGTGGGCTTTGTCATGGATTCGCCGGAAACCGTGGACCAACTGTATGAACGGGTCGTTCAAGCGGGCGTCGAGATTATCCATCACCCCAAACACCATCGGGACGGCAGTTATTCGTTTTATCTTGCGGACCCCGACCGCATCGTCATCCAGATCTTATACGAACCGACGATCAGTGCGATCCGTTTTTCAACGGAAGCGTAGGGAACCCCCTGCCCGGTTGCGTTGAAGGCGGACCCTCTGACGGAGAAAGATTCTTAGCGCCATGGCTCTCTGGGATCGCGTTGGCCTTAATCAGTTTGTCGGACTTCAGCCGTGGGTGTGGGTGCAACTGGAAAGCGCCGAGCCACCGGGCCCCTTCCCGTTCATGGGCGGTGTGGATCCGGCGGTCGTGGCGAGTCTCCACGAAGTCCACGGCATCCTCATGAGTGCGGTGGAAACGGCCATCAGCGACGTGTTTGCCCATCGAACGCCGGTCGATGATCCCGCGGCCGGTCCCCGTCTGGAGGATGCCTATGCGGAAGTGGTGCAATCCCGGCCCCGGCTCCGGCAACATATCCGGTGCGGCCGGAATCCCGACGGCACCTTTGTCTGGGAATTTCCCAAGGATCGTCAGAAGTCGGCGGTCATGAATTACGCCGGTCTGCGCATTTTCAATGCGGTGACCCGGCAAGCCCTGCCGATGGGCTTGGATGGTCCGCGTTCCCGTGGAGTGGGAAAACTGTTGGGTTGTCTGAACGGGACCCGGACCGTCTCGGAAATTCGCACCATTGTCACGACTGCTGGTCGTGACGCGGAGCAGTTACTGCACCTGCTTGAGCAGCTCGACTCGCATGAATGTCTGGCCGTGACGGACCGTTCCTCCGTTCGCACGCAGTGGCTCGACGCGACACAGGACCGGGATACGGTGCATCTGGGTCACGCGGCCTTGCTGTACCGGCAACAAGACCGGTTTCTCTGGTTTGATCCGTGGCTGATGCCTTGGTTTGCCGAATCGCCGGTCCCCTCTTTGTGGGCGTCGTTGCTGCCGGAACCGGCCGCCGTGTTCCTGACGCACGACCATGACGACCACGTCGATCCCCGCACGTTGCTGCACCTGCCCAAGGAGGTGCCCGTGATCGTGCCCAGCCGGAAAAACCGGAAGACGTGGTATTTCGATTACCTGTCCCTGATGCGGGAGTTGGGCTTTACGAACGTCATTGAACTGGCGCACGGAGAAGCCTGGAAATTTGAAGGCGGGCAGGTGACGTCGGTTCCGTTTTTCGGCGAGGATCCTTGCGATCTGGCACTGCCCCGCAATTGCTATTTGATCAGCGACCGGGGACACAATACCTTGGTGCATGCCGACAGCGGCCCGACGAACGACGGGCATTCGGCGATCAAGGATGGGGTTATCGCCAGGCTCGTGGAACAGCATGGTCCGATTGCCACCGTGTATGCCTCGCAGCAACAGTTGAAAGAAATTCGTTCCTACGCGGCGCATGCGAGTCTGTCCCATCCCGGCAAGTGGTTGGAGGTGGGAGAAAACGGATTTCTCACCAATCAGTATCTGTCGGAATTGATGCAACACGCCCAGGCCACCTTGTTCGTCTCCTACGCCACGGGTGGCGCCGATTGGTATCCGGACCATTTGTCGTTCATGTTCAGCGATCGCAATCAGGCCCGGACGTCGTTACTCACCGCGCACTGGGATCCCCCGGAATCCCTGCGCGACGTGCTGGCGGCCTCCGGCCGTCAGTACCATTACGGCCAAGCCTTGGACATTGTTCGGGTACCGGCGTCAGGGCAGGTTCAGATCATCGAAAAGAACGACGCCGTCGCGCCACGCTCGCTGTACCAACTCGATCATGAAGTGCCCGCGTTTTTCAAAGGCGCTCCTTGCTAACCCCTTCTTGCCTCCGGCCGTTTAATGTGATAGGAGTAAGGGCTTTTTACGACGGGAGGACGTGTGATGCCCGATCAATCAATTCTCGTACCCGGGGTTGATGAGGAAGAGTCGTTTCCTGAATGGGTCACGGTCGTGGGGGTGAAAATTCGCGACCAGGGTGAGGTCAAAATGGCCCGGACGGCCGATTCCACCCTGAAGGCCGGGGACCACGTGCTCCTGGACTTGGAGAACGATACGACCTACGGCACCATCTTTTCCCCGCCGCATTCTCAACCGTTCCTTCCTCCCATGCGGGTGATGCGGGGTATCCTGCGGAAAGCGACACCGGAAGACGAAGTCGCCATTGCCCACCAGGAAGAGTTGTCCTCCTCCGGCATCGCGTTCTGTCGGGAGCGGGCTCAGGCGCTGGGTTTGCAGATGAAATTGGTCGAAGTGTACGGGTCGCTTCGTCGGCGGGCCCTGACGTTCACCTACACCGCGGAATCTCGCGTTGACTTTCGGCAACTGGTCAAGGATTTAGCGCGGGAGTTCAATTGCTGGATTGAGATGCGGCAAATTTCCAGCCGGGATGAAGCTCGTCGTCTGAGCGGAGTCGATACCTGTGGGCTTGTCCTCTGTTGCGCACAGTTTCTCACGGACTTTAAACCGGTGAATCTCAAGTTGTCCCGTCGTGAAGCGGCGTGGTCCAATGACGCGCATCGCATCGGGGTCTGTGGACGGTTGAAATGTTGTCTGATGTTTGAAAACGACGAACGGCCCACTTCCAAGGCGACCGGTCAGCAACTCATTCAACCCACTCGATCGTGATTGAGTTCTGCCCCGCAGGCAGACGGGCCCCAGTCTCAAAAGGTGTTTCAGGTGAGTGTCCCACCTCGTTTTATCCTCTACGCCCATAACGCCACCTATGACAAATTGCATCAGGTGGCGACCCTGGCCCTCACGGCTTCGGCCATGGGAAAGGACGTCGTGGTCGTGCTGTTGTTCTGGACCATTAGAAAGCTCGCCGAGGGGAAGCTCGACGACGTCGATTTTCCGCCGGAGTATCATCGCTACCATGATGAAGTAGCCCGCTTGCTTGTCGAACGCAAGGTTCCCCTGATTTCGGAAATGTTTGAAGAGGCGAAAAAGGTGGGGAAATTCCGTCTCATCGCGTGCAGCGCCGGCCTGGAATACATGGGAGTCGACGCGGAAGCCGTGGCCAAACAGGTGGATGAGGTCATGGGGCTTCCCGCCATCCTTTCGCTGGCAGCCGGTGCCGAGACGACCCTGTTCGTGTAAACAGAATTTGATCGGTTTCTGATGAAATCACAATGAGCAGGAATCGGAAAGTTCTTGTGATTGGCGCAGGAATGGCGGGGTTAGGGGCCGCGTACACGCTTCGCAAGCATGAACTGGATGTCACGGTATTCGAAGCGTCACCGCATCCCGGAGGTCGAATCTTCGGAGAGGAGGCTGAAGGTTTTCATATCGATATCGGGTCGAACATTTTCATGGAAACCTATGGCACGGTCAGGCAGGTGGCGAAAGAACTCGGTGTTTCGCTCAAGCGAACGCCTGTCCCGATAAACGGCGGCGTGTACCACAATGGCAAATTTCATGGTTTTTATGGTGGTAGTGGACTGAGAAACCAGTGGAAGACGGCCAAAACGGTTCTCTCGTTTCAACTGCTGTCGCTGAAAGGAGTCTGGCAGGCGCTTCGGTGCCTGCGGATGCTGAATGCCCGAAGTCACGATTTGAGCTTTGACGACCATTCGCGCATGTTGGATCTGGATACGGGAGAAAGCGCCGCCGAGTTTTTCGAATCAAACTTTGGAGCCGAGTTTCTTGAATGGCTCGTTGGCCCCAATCTGAGTTGCTATACCTTTGCGCATCCTGAGCAGATTGGTGTCGCCTACGCGATGGCGATTCTTTGGCATTTCAGCTTGAATGGAGCCGCGTGGCCGGTCCGCCCCGGAGGAAAGGGGAGAGGGGAATTCATGGATGCCCTCGTGCATGCCTGTGATGAGAGTATCAGGATATCCACACCAGTCCGGCGCATCGTCCTTGAGGATGGACGTGCAAGAGGCGTGATCACGGAAGCGGGCTTCGTCGAGGCCGATGCCGTCATCTGTGCGACAACCGCCACCACGGCCCTCAAGATCGCTCCTGACCTCCCCTCAGGCATCAGCGACGTCTTGCGTCGAGTGACCTATTCCAAATGTTGTCGCGTGTTCTTCGGCGTGGATTCAAGTCCGTTCCCCCCGGACTGGTATGCCGTGACTTTCCCGCGACAAACGGGGGCGCTCATGATCGGCATGAGCAACTCGGCCGTGCTGGCTCCGGAGTCCGTGCCTGAGGGAAAGGCCCTTATCGACGCGCTTGTGATCGACAAGCAGGCCGAAGAATTACTCCCATTAAATGATGAGCAGGTAGGAGCACGGGTTCTTGCGGAAATTCGAAAGTATGTCCCGGCGATGTCCAAAGAACCACGATTCATCCGCGTCTATCGCTGGGATGAGGCCGTATGTCTGGCGCCAGGCGGCATGATGACGGCGCTCGCTCACATGCGCCGGCAAAGCCTCAATCGCGTCAAAGGGTTGTTTCTCGCCGGCGAGTATATGGGGGTCCCGTCGACGAACGGAGCGTTGCGAAGCGGCATAGATGCTGCCGTCGACTGTGCGGCTTTTGTGACCCATCAGCCTGACCGGCCTTTTTGAGATCTGACAAGCCACTTGACAAAGCCTCTCCTTGGTAGACAATAGGCTCGGCAGTGAGATGTGATCCTTGGGAGGTTGGAGGCTTCCATGGCGGAGGATACCGCTGAGGTAAGGGGTTTTGATACCGGAACTGCCGGAGGAAAGGAACTGATCCGGCCGTCGATCCGGAACGCTCTCCCGTACTTCATTCCCCTCTCGATTTTTCCACTTGTGGTCATGGCCGCGATAAAGGGTGGCTGGTGGCTCGCGGGTCCGTTCTTCTTCTTATGGATCGCGGACAACCTCGATGCCGTGTTCGGCACGGAAGAGCGGAACCTGGATCCGAAGAAGACGCGCGAAAGCCAGTTGTTCTGGTACAAGTTGGCCGTCTGGGTGTGGGTGGCGCTTTATCCGGTAACGCTCGTCTTTGCACTCTGGCAGATCCTTGTCGCTGAACATCTGGTACTATGGGAAGCCGTGTTGATGGTGCTGGCGCTGGGCAGCATGGCCCGGCTGACCCTGAACGCCGGCCATGACATGATGCACCGGCGCACCACCTGGGAGCGCTGGACCGGCGAGTTCCTTATGGCGTCCGTCTCCTTCCCCCAAGAGGTCACGGAGCACGTCTATATCCATCACGCCCATATCGGTACGCCCAAGGATGCGGTGTCCGCGCCCAGGGGGCAGAGTTTCTGGCAGTACTTGCCTCGGTCCGTCGCAAGGAGCTACCTCGATACCTGGTGCTTCGAACGCGACTGGCTGGCGCGCCGGCACCTGCGGGTCTGGCACTACACGAACCCGGTGTGGCGTTACTTCCTCGAAGTCGCCGCGTGGTACGGGTTGGCGTATTGGATTGGCGGCGTATGGGGGCTCTTGGTCCTCGCCATCATTTGCATCCTGGGGATCTTCCAGTTAAGGGTAGTCGACTACGTCCAGCATTATGGGTTGCAGCGCATCCGTTTGCCCGGCGGCCGGTTTGAGCGGGTCCAGCCGCGGCATTCCTGGAGCGCCGCCTATAGGTTTTCCAACTGGCTCTATTACAATGCGCAACGTCATGCCGACCACCACATGGTGGCAACTCGACTCTACGCGCTGTTGCAGCATAGCGGGGATGACAAGGCACCGCAATTGCCGGGAACCTACGCCAAGGCGGTCGGCTTGGCCCTGTTTCCCCGGCGCTGGTTTCAGACAATGGACCCGCTGGTCGATGCCTGGCGCGCGCACTTCTATCCGCAGATCGACGATTGGCGTCCCTACGACAGCGCGGCATTTGCCGCACGTCCGGAGGCATTCGAGGCGGTCGCCGAGATCATTGGCGCAGCGCCCCGCTTGGCTGCGTGGATCAATCGCGCCCCGGAACTGCTTGATAACCTCAAAGAAAAGGAGTTCACGGATCTTGATCTCCCTGATGGGTTCGGACCGGATCCGGAATTCGAGAAGATCGCTCGCCGCGGTCTCGCGCGCGTGTACTGGACGCGCGAATTCGGCGTCTCCGAAATGAAGGAACAGATAGCTGATTTCCCCATCCAGGATAGCCGGGATGCGGTGGAGACGGCGCGAATCTGGTCGAACGACAAGGTCTTTCAGATCGGCGTGCATACGATGCGCGGCAACCTGTCCCCGATCGAGGCGGGGATGGCACTCTCACACGTGGCCGAAGCTTCCATCGCTGCCGTGTTGTCGGCTTCCGCCGAAGATTTCGGCGACCCCCTCACCCAAGGAGGAGTGGCGGGAGTGATCCTGGGTGATCCGGCCAGCGGGGAGGCGGCGCCTGGTGCAGACCTCGACGTTCTGTTTCTGCATGACGGCGGTTCCCCGGAGCGTGCCGAAGCTCTGTGCCGCCGTTTCCACGAAGCGCTGCGCACGTTGTCCCGGGACAACCTGCTGTTCGCACCGGTGCCGCGTGACCGGGAGCCGCGCACGGTCCGGTCGCTCGCCGGGTTCCACGAACACCACCGGACCACCGCTTCGGCCGGCGAACTCCAGGAGTTGTTCCGGGCGCGGTGCGTCTTCGCCTCCGGCGACCCGGCAATCCGGACGCGGTTCGACGAGGCGCGGCGGGAGATCCTGACTCACGGCGTCGCGCGGGAGGCGCTGATGGCCGCGTTGCGGGTGCCCCATGGTGCGTTGAACGAGCCCGATCCGCGACGCGTGGACGACCTGCGCGGTGGTCTTCGGGACGTGGAAGGTGCGGCCCGTTTGCTGCAGTTGACCCACGCCGAAGCGTGTCCGGATGTTCTGGTCCCCGGCGCGGTGTCTGCGTTCCGGACCCTGGGCGCCCACGGCCTGATCCCCGCCGGCGCAGCGGAACGGCTGGAGGCATCCGCGAAGATGTGGAGAAATCTGCGCGGCATCCTGCCGGTGGTGTTGGCCGAAGGCTGTCCGGTGGAAACCGCCGGCGAGCGGGTCAAAGCCGTCATCGCGCGGTCCTGCGGGGTCGATGATTACAGCGGCCTGGCGGACGCGGTCCGTGAAACAGCGTGCAGCGCCGCGGCCGAGATCACGGTGCTCGACGGGATGAAGAACGGGCTGCCGGACGGGTATGCGCCGAAGGACATTTGCTAGCCAAGCGCGACATGGCCGAGAAACCGACGTCCCCGCATACAGGTATCCTGAAGAAGACCACGGCCGCCGACCGCGGCCGCGTCGAGCGGCCCATGCTCACGCCGCATCTCGAGTTCCGCGACATCGGCGACGGGAAGCTGCTGCTGCTTTCCGAGAACTTCAACACGCTTCTGGGCGGACGGATGCACGCCGACCTCCTGCCGCTGCTCGACGGCCGTCGCTCGTGCGATGACGTCATCGCCGTCCTGGCCGGTGCGCATTCCGAATCCGCCGTTCGGGCGCAGCTCGATTCCCTGGTCTCGAGGGGATACGTGGTTTCGGGCGATCATGGCATGGAACGGGGAGCGGCCGCGTTCTGGTCCTCGCTGGGTGCCTCTCCCCGATGGGCCGAGGAGCGACTGCGGACGTTGACGGTGGCGCTTCACGGCGATGACGGACGCTTGGCCAGGCGGCTGGAGGCCATGGGCGTGGGCGAGGCCGGGGAGAGCTCTCCGGCGCTGTCGGTAGTGCTCTGCGACGATTATCTCGACCTCCGGCATGCCGAAGTCAACCGGCGCCAGCTCGCATCGGGCGCCCCGTGGATGCTGGTCAGGCCGAAGGGCGTGCAGACGTTGTTCGGCCCGGTCTTCCGGCCCGCCGGGGAGGGGCCGTGTTGGGCCTGTCTCGGTTATCGCCTGCGCGCCCACCACGAGATCCACAACTTCCTGCGCAACCTTGCCGGCGATGCCGCCGCCTTCCATCCGTGCGCGGCCGAACCAACGGTGCTGGACACGGTGTACGGCCTCGTGGCGATGGAAATCGCCAAGTGGCTGGTGATGGAGGAAGCAGCGCCGCTCCACGAGCACGCTCTCTCGGTGGACTTGGCTGAAATGAAGAGCGAGCACCACGCAGTCATGCGCCGTCCGCAGTGTCCGACCTGCGGAGATCCGGCGTTGTACCGTGTAGACCGGCCGCCGACGCCGGTTCGGCTCGGGCCGAGTCCGAAAGGCGTCCGCAACAGCGGCGGTGTGCGTTCGGTTTCTCCACGGGAGACCCTGGCCCGGTACCGCCATCTGATTGGTCCGGTCAGCGGTGTCGTGACCTGGCTGACACGCACGACGGAGGAGGCCGATCCTTGGCTGCACGTCCACTGGTCCGGCAGCAACATCGCACTGAGGACCCGGACGCTGAGCCTCTTGCGGCTCAGCCTGCGGACCAAGAGCGCGGGCAAGGGAAGCACCCCGGTCCAGTCCGAGGCGAGCGCCCTGTGCGAGGCGCTCGAGCGTTATTCCGGTGCGTTCCATGGTGACGAGATCCGCTGCCGTGGACGTTTTGCGGACTTCGTTCAGGACGGCGAGTCAGAAGCCATCCACCCGAACGACGTCCAACTCTTCAGCGAGCGGCAACTGGATCACGCGGCGGAGATCAACGCCGGCGGTCATCCCTACAACGTGGTGCCTGCCCGTTTCGATCCGGAAGCGGAGTTGGACTGGTCGCCCGTGTGGTCGTTGACCCGGGAACGGCACCGGTATCTGCCGACGTCCATGCTCTACTACGGCATGTCGCAGGAGCCGCGGCAGCCTTCCGAATTCGTCGCGGATTCGAACGGTTGCGCCGCCGGCAATACGATGGAGGAAGCGATCCTCCAAGGATTTTTCGAGCTGGTCGAACGCGACGCCTTCGCCGTCTGGTGGTACAATCGGCTGCGCCTGCCCGGCGTGGACCTGGACAGCTTCGGCGACGAATATCTCGCAGCCGCCGGAGACTACTACCGCGGCCTGCAGCGCGAGATGTGGGTGCTGGACGCGACCGGCGATCTCGGCATACCGGTCTTCGTCGCCATCTCACGCCGGACCGACAAGAAGGAAGAAGACATCATCTACGGCGCCGGTGCCCATACGGACCCCCACGTCGCGACCCTGCGCGCGGTGTGCGAGATGAACCAGTTTCTCAACTGGGTCCAGGGCTCTGGGCGCGGCGGCGCCGGATACCAGGTCGATGATCCACAATGCCTGTGGTGGTGGCGCAACGCGACGCTGGCGGACCATCCCTACCTCGCCCCGGCCGAGGGCGCACCGCCGCGCGCCGGTTCGGATTATCCCGTTCCCGATACCGCCGACGTGAGGGAGGACGTGGAGCAGTGCCGCGCGCGGGTCGAGGCCAAGGGAATGGAGTTCCTCGTGCTGGACCAGACCCGGCCCGACATCGGCATGCCGGTGGCCAGGGTCATCGTGCCCGGCATGCGCCACTACTGGGAACGTTTCGCGCCGGGGCGCCTGTTCGACGTACCGGTGAAGATGGGATGGTGCGAACGTCCTCTGAGGGAGGAGGATCTCAACCCGGCCCCAGTCATCGGTTGAGATACTGCCGTGCTTTGAGTATTTTGGGTGGGATGGGAGAGACTTGGGTTGCGTAAGTTGGCGACTGGTGCCTGCAACGACCTTGCCGTCGTGAGGTTCCTCGTAGCGGGCAACCTTGGGTATTGTACTCATGAGCATTCGGGAAGATTGGGTCACGACAGAGAAATGGCTCCTGCGCCAGGCGAACTCCATGGGGGAACTGCTGGTGCAGATCAGGCCACACATTTCCTCTCGTCTCATTGACGGCGAGGGATGGGAGCGGCTGTTAGAGCGTGCCGGTGAATCGCCTGCAACGATGGCGGCGTTCCCTTTTGGATTCGAGCTGCCATTGCGCGACCCCGAGCCGACTGCCGATTTCGGCGTTTCGCTGGTGGGCGAGAGCCGGACGGCGGCCTTGTACCAGGAGCGGAACCGGTCGGGACAGGCAGACCTTTCGGCGGCGAGGCTGGCCGGGCTGCTGGACGAGACCGACCGGGAAGATTCGTTTTTACGTGGGGTTGTCGGCAGGAAGATGCTGCTTGAGTACGACGTCGATCCGGCGCCGGATGGTGGGTTCCCGGATCCCGGGGTGTTTCTCTATCCTGTCGAAGATGCGATCGCCGGCGACGGCCGGCGGGTTCGAGAGCTGGGCGTGGTGCACGACGCGCTGGTCCGTGCCTGCGGCTGGAGTCCGGACGCGGCCGAACGGCAACAACTCGAGGACGTGTATCGGAGGTTGAATCCGGACACCCTTGTCAGGGCGGTCGGCGCTTTCCCGTCGCGGGACAGGGCGATTCGCATCGCGGTCACGGGCTTCACCAAGGCGCGGGACGTGGCGGCGTTCCTGGACCGCGCCGGATGGCCGGGGGACAGTACGGTCGTCGCCACCACGGCATCGTACTTCGAGGAGCGCTCCGCTTTCGCCTACATGGGAGTCCACCTGGACGTTGACTCGGGCGGCGTGGGGCCGTCGTTGGGACTGAGCCTGTTTCCAAATGACAATGAATGGCTGAAGGATATCCGGTATTGGACCGGCATCATCGACGTCATCGGTGAACGGGGATACGCGCTTCCGGACAAGCTGACGGAGCTGACCAACTGGTCCACGGGGTCGACGACGCTGTTCGGCAGGTCCGGCCCGTTCATGCTCGTGCGCGGCATCCATCACATCAAGCTGGTCATCGGCAGGGATGGGGTCGAACAGGCCAAGGGCTATGTCTTCTTCTTGATGATGTGCGTGCGGCCAAAGGATGGGATTCCCGCGAAGGAGACAAGCTGACAACCGTCGGAGAGAGCCTCCTTTCATAGAGGCCGCGAACCTTGCTGCAACGGTCCGGTTGTGGAGGAAAAACACAACGCTTCCGGGAACACCCAAATCGTGAACGTATCGGTTTCAGGCAAACAGGACGTCGGCCCGTGGGAAAGCAGGATCCCTTCGGCGTTTCGGGCCGGATACAAGAAGGCGGCTGCGCTGAATCCGGATCTTGCCGCGAAATATATCGAACACACGGTTGTCGACGATCCGGTGGCCGATACCATCATCGAGGCGTTGGCCTCGTTCGAACACCGGGAACGCCAGCGATTCATCAATGCCGGCATGGAAGGAGACGCGAAGGTCCTCACGGAGGCGCCGCGGCCGTTGCGTGACTTCTTCGAAGAGGTTGAGAGCACACCGGCGTGGTTCGACCCCGACGCAGTTCTCCCGGGCCGATATGCCTTCCATGAGCACATGAACCTGTTCATCGCCGCGTTCGTCGCCGTCACCTTGCGAAACTTCACCAGTTTGATGAGCAAGGTGTTCTTAATGACGGGACAGGCTACAACCCAGCAAGGCGTGCGGCGAATCCAGGAGAACCTCCGGTATCTGGTCGAGATGCTCATGCTCCCGAACGCCCTTGAACGTTCGGGAGAAAGCTGGAAGTTTTCCCTCCGTATCCGGCTGATGCACGCGGAGATCAGGCGACGGCTTCGGACGTCGGGTCAATGGGACGAGGCGATTTATGGGGCGCCGGTCAGCGCCGCCAACATGGCGCTCGCGTCGGCTAACTTCTCCGCGTCGTCGATCCGGGACGTGGATCGATTGGGGGCGAATCTTAACGCCGATGCACGGGCCGGCATCATGCAGATTTGGCGCTATGCCTCGTGGCTGATCGGGACGCCGGAAGCCCTGCTGTTCGACGGTGACGAGGCCGAAACCACCGAGTTTGCCCGGATCGCCCACCTGTGTGAACCACCGCCCAACGAAGAATCGGTGCAGACCTCGAACGCGGTGATCTATCTCTTGCCCGAGGTCGCCAAGTTAACCGACCGGTCCGCCAAACGGTCCATGGTACGGCACGCGTATCGGGTCTCCAGGGTGCTTCTCGGCGACGAGCTTGCCAATCAACTGAGGTTCCCCCCGCAGCGGACCTCGGGGACCCTGACGTGGTTGCGCTGGAAGTACAGGCTCTACGGAAACTTCCGGCGGCTGGCTCCGACCGTGGCCAGTAAGTGGAAAGTTGACCCATTCGCGCTACTGCTCGATGCTACGATGATCGACAACCTCCGCTACCAGTTGCCCCGTCAGTTGGAGACGGCCAGAGTGAGTCTCTCGAAGCGCAGGTGACTCCTGTATGGAGAAGGTCCGGACGGGAAGTGGCGTGGAGCAACGGATGTTTCGAACTGGGGCGGTATTGCGCGGTGAAGTCCGAATAGACGCCAGGCAGCCGGATGACTTTTGAAGACCAGTGGCAGACGAACGAGGAACGCCTTCTGCGCGAGGCCGGTTCCCTGGGAGAGCTGCTGGGGCAGATCAAGGGACTTTTTTCACCGCTGCTGATCCACGACCGGGGATGGGAGGGGCTGGTGGGGTGCGCCGGTGAATTGCCTCCAACGCTGGCGGCCTTCCCGCTTTGGCTGGGGTTTCCACTCAATGAACTCCAGGAGGGAGCGGAACTCTGCGTCTCGCTGGTGGGTGGGACCAAGTCGGCAGCGTTCTTCGAGAACAGGGGGCGGGCCGGGGACGCGGACCCATCGACGGCCAGTATTGCCTTTCTGCTGGGGGAGACCGGGCCGAAGGATTCTCCTCTTCGACGTGTGGTGGGTGACAGGGTGCTGCTTGAATACGACGTCGACTCGGCTGAGACACCCCGGCCCCCGGACCCGGGGATATCTCTGTACCCCATTCGACCGACGCTGGCCGGTGACCATGCCGATGGGCGGCTTCAGGATCTCGGTGTGGCGCTTGACGCGATGACCTCTGCCGTCGGCTGGAAACCGGACGCCGCTGAACGCCGGCAGGTCGAGCGGGCGTACCTGGCACTGAATCCGGATACGCGCATTGGAGGCATCGGGGCGCTTCCGTCGAGAGGACGGGGGATTGGGCTTACGACGTTGGGGTTCGTCAAGGCACGCGATGTCACGGCTTTTCTGGAACGCGCCGGGTGGCCCGGGCAGCCCGCGATGGTCGCCTCCATCCTGTCACGTCTCGAGCATCGCCGCGCCCTGGACGGCATGCACCTGGGGGTTCACTTCGCAGTGGGTGCGGGTGGCGTGGGGGCGACGCTCGAGTTGCATATCTTCTCCCAGAACAGGATGTACGACCACCAGGGGTGGTTCAAGGACAAGCTGTATTGGTCCTCCCTCATGGACGGCATATGTCAGGAAGGTTTCGCCGTCCCCGAAAAATTGTCGGAACTGGCCAAATGGTCGTCCGGCTCGAAAACCCTGTTCGGCAGGTCCGGCCCGTTTGTGGTTCTGCAGCGCATCCACCATTTCAAGTTTGTCCTGACCGAGGACCGGATTCACCAAGTCAAGGGTCACGTCTTTCTGTTGATGTGCTGTGGGCCGCAGAGCGCAAAATCAGCCCGGTAGGACGACTGCCGATTTCGCCGCCGACGCGCTTCCGGCTTGCAGCAGCAGTATCACGGATTCGGCCGTCCGGTTCCCGGGTCGTCGCGGTGCCGGTCCACGGCCATCAGCAGGGGTGGAAGGAGCACAAAATCGGCGACCAGCGCGAGGGCGATGACCACTGTGGTGAGTTGCCCCATCTGTGAGGTGGGAAAGAATTCGGATAGGCCCAGGACCAGAAAGCCCGATACCAGTATGGCCGTCGTCGTGAACAATGCCCGCCCGACTTTCTGAAACGTGTAACGCACTGCATCGTCGGGCGTGTAACCGTACTCACGCCGTGCATGACGGTACTTGCTGAGAAAATGCACCGTGTCATCCACCACGATTCCGATCGTCATGGCCATGACGACTGACAGCGCAAGGCCGACTTCTCCCACCGTCAGTCCCCAGATACCGAACCCCATGACGCCCGGGACGAAATTGGGCACGAGGCTCACCAAGCCCAGGCGCAGCGAACGGAAGAAAGCAATGAGAATGACGGAAACGCCGAGGAACGCAATGATTGTTCCGACCAGCATGGCCCTGATGTTGCGCTGCCCGATGTGTGCGAACATCAGTGCAAGTCCCGAACCTTCAGCCCGGAGAACGTGCGGTGCATGGTCGTCCAGCCATGCCTCCGCGCGCGCGTTCAATTCCAGCACCTCCCGCGAGGAGAGCGTCTTCACCGTTACCGTCATGCGCGTTGCCGACTTCGAGATGTCGATCTGGTTGTTGAGATCGAGACCAAAAGGCAGCGAGAGTTCGTAGAGGATCAGGTATTGCGAGGCGAGTTCGCGGCTGGCAGGCAGCCGGTAGGCAGTGGGGTCGTCGCCGTGCATGTTCATGTTGAGTGCACGAAAGGTGTCGCTGATGACCCTGACGTGACGCGTTTCCGGCTGGGCCCTGTACCAATCAGCAAAGGCCGATACGTCAGCGAGGAAGGCGGGCTCGGCGATTTCGCCGGGTCCGGACGAGACAAGGGAATATTCAAGCGTGGTGTTTCCGCTCAGGTTCTCGTCCAGGAAGTCCATGTCCTGGCGGAGTTCGACGCTCTCATCCAGAAAGTGCGACAAGACGTCGTTTAATTCATTGCGAGGGATGGCCGCCAAGAGCGTGATGACAACCGCTACCGACCCCCACAGCAGAAGCGTTCGGTGGCGTACCACGAGTTCCGCGATGGCGGCCATCGCCGGGTCGTTGTGTCGCTTGGCCGCCGGCGTGCGTAATGGGAGCAGCGAGAGCAGCGCCGGCAGGAACGTGACCGAGAGCACGAACGAGACGCCCACACCAAACGCAACCACCGTTCCGAGGTCACGGTGTGGAGGGACTTCTGAAAAATTCATGGCCAGAAACCCGAGTGCCGTGGTCAGGCTCGCCAGAAAAATCGGATGCAGGTTGACCCTGAGGGATTCCATGATTGCCGTGTGTTTCGAATCTCCAGCCCGCAGGCGCTGCTGTAAAGTAATCAGCAGATGCACGCAGTTGGCCACGGTAATCATCAGCACGATGATCGGCGTTGAAGCTGCGGTCGGGGTGAACGGCAAACCGCTCCAGCCGCTGAGCCCGATCGCCGCGAGAATCGAGAAGGCGATGACGAGGCCGGTCGTGGCGATCCCAACAAACCCCTGAGCCAGGACACCAAGGAGCAGTGCCATAATCGCCAAGCTCGCGGGCACGACGGTCCTCGTGGTGGCCGCCGTTGCTTCCGAAAAGGCATGGGTCAGAATCACCGTCCCGACCAAACGGAGATCGATGCCCGGAAACCGCTCTTCCGCCTCGGCGGCAAGGCCGCGCGCGAATTCGGTGATCTCGGAAATCTTGAGTGCATCATCTTCCTCGGGCAGTTTCACGGTGACGTTGACGCCGCTCACGCCACCGTCCCTGGCCATAAGGTTGCCCGCAAGCCGGGGGTCTGCCAGAGCCGTTGCACGGATCCGTGACCGTTCCTCCTCATCGCCCAATTTCGTTGGATCTACAAGGTCACGAACGGATAGGTCGTCGCCGTCAGCCATCGTGTGCTGGAAGTTCGAGATTGAATCGACCCGCGTTGAATAAGGTGTATGCCATGCGCGCTCGGTCAGCCAGACCACGGCCTTGAGAGCCTGTTCCGACGCGGCGTCGCGATCTTCCGGAACGATCAGGAAGAGGACGTTGTCGCTCTTTTCGTAGGTATTTTCGAGCGATTCGAATGCCAGGAGTTGAGGATTATCCTGGCTGAAGAACATCCGGTAGTTTGAGGAGAACTTGAGGAACAGGATGCCGCTGGCAGATACGGCGACCAGGATGAGCATCACGACGATGATCAGCCAGCGCGCCTCGACCACCCACTCGGCGAATCGTGTTTCCAAATGTCGCATTGCGATAATGGCCTTTTAGTTATCGTTGCCCCCACAATGTGCGAAACCCAAAGTAAAACGCCCCAGACTTTATATAAAGCCTGGGGCGTGACGGCAGCAAGCAAATAAATCAGCAGGTGCCTATTGTGTCAGCAGCAGCAGCGACCGGCCGCGATTGCCTCGAGTTGTTCCTCTTCCAGTTGGCCGGGCGGTATTGACAGATGAATCGTGTTCATGTCGCTCTCATGCACGTGGACCTGGGTATTCTCGGGAAAGTCAATACCGAATTCCTTTTGGATGGTATTCTTGGGGTCCGAGACGAGCCGCTGCCGGAATTCCAAGTCTTCAACCGACTTGTTGATGAGCTTCCGCTGCATTTCTTCTGCAGACTGCATGGCTGGTTGTGAAAAAGGTTCCATATTTAACCTCCTTTTAAAATAACAACAAAGAAATAGTGTTATTCAGTGCACTATATTGCCTTGGGGGGGGGGTAAATGTCAAGGGGCTTTTAAGCTCTTTACCAGATACGGGTCAAGCCATTTGGCGGCGAACGAGATCCTGAAAGACGCCTTCGGTTGCCGCCAGTTCCGCATATGACCCTTCCTGGACCACCTTCCCGGACCGCAGCACGTATATCCGATCTGCCTGGCGTAGCGTGGAAAGGCGATGGGCAATAACGACCCGCGTCGAGGTAAGCCTCATGAGGTTAGCCATGATTCGGGATTGGCTGTCGTTGTCGAGCCAATTTGTGGCTTCGTCGAGCAGTAAAATCCGGGGATTGCGCATCAATGCGTGGGCGATCGTGATGCGCTGGCTCTCGCCTCCCGACGTGACGCTGGCACTGGTGCCCACGGGTGTCAACATTTGCATCGGCATCGCCGCGATCTCACGATCGACAGCCGCGAGCTTGGCTGCGTGCCACACATCCTCGACGTTCGCTTCTTCGTGATCTCCGACGATGTTGTCCCACAGGTCTTGCGGATGAAGTTGCACTTTTTGCGGGACTGCGCCGATCTGCCGGCGTACCTGCTTGATATTCAGGTATTTGAGGTCGCGTCCGTCATAGTACACCGATCCGGCGGACGGTTGTTCCAAGCCGAGCGCAAGCCGGAAGAGCGTGCTTTTTCCGCATCCCGACTCACCGACAATGGCAACGAACTCACCGGAACGGACATGAATCGAGACATCGTCCAGGATTAATGGACCATCGGGGTCGTACTGGAAACTGACGTGGTCGAATACAATTTCGCCGCCCAGCGTCTTCACCGGTTCTCCGTCGATGCTCGTCTCCGGTACCTCGTTGAGAAACGGCCGGATCTGCTCCAAGGCCGGAATGATGGCTGCAATGGTGCTGAACGATGCACCCAGGCGGCCCACCCCCGTCAGGAACAACGTAAACAAGACGTAGACGGCGAAAAAGTCTCCCACCATGATCGTCTCTCGACCCGGAAGCGTCGCCGCCAGAATCAGCACGGCCCCGGCAAGAAGCGGGAGGGCCCTACTGAATGCCTGCGAATGCGTTTCGAAAGTGCCGCGTTGCAACTCCGCGTGCTTCTCTTCTCGATAGTCCCGTGCCCAGACCGCAAATGCCGACCCTTCCGCGCTTTCGACGCGCAGCGTGGAAATGCCATTGACAAGTTGGAACATCCGGCCCGCCAGGCGGTGGATGGTCCGGATCACACGGCCTTGAGGCGCTATCTGTCCCAGGCCAAGGATCACGGTCACGATGAGAGACAGGAGGCCGAAGACGGCGGCGATGCCACCCAGCATGGCATCATAGAAGTAAATGAGCACGAACGCGGGCGACAGGAAAACGATCGAGAGCACGGCGTTGGCGACCGAACCCTGCATGGTGTCGCGGAGATGCTGGAACGTCATACCCCGCATGGCGATGTCACCGGCCGAGTAGCGATGAAGGCAACTCAGAGGGAGCCGGAGCAAACGATCCCAGAACGTGGCTTCAACCCGGGAGGTTGCGCGTCCTTCGAGACGCAGCAGGGCGGTTCCCCGGAGGACGTGCAGCAGCGCCCCCATCAAGGCGAATGCCGCCATTGCCGCGATTCCCGTGTACAACAGGCTGGTTGCCCCAGTGGGGATCACCTCGTCCAGGATGAAACCGACCATCATGGCAGGCAGCAACATGACCAGACCACCCAGCAGCCCGGTCAATATGAAACGCACGAAGTCGGTAGCCCCCCCCTTTCTGGCGAGCCGGAACAGATCGAGCAGCCCAACGCCGCTGGCCGGTAGTGGTTCATAGAACACCCATGCCTTGTCCCAGAGCAATTTGGCGCGTTCGGCTGTGATCCTGGTCTTGCGGCCGAAGGAATCCACTTCCTGATAGCGTCCTAAGATGCCCGGTAACAAGGCCACTGGTTGGTTATCGTCCGACCGAAACGTCAACATCGCGCCGCTGTCGCCGATCCACCACTTGTCCTCTTGGGCGAGCCGTACCCGGCGGCCGCGTACACCGGACGCATCCAGCACGTCGCTGAGAGTCGTCGCAGTATCGGATGTGTCCGTCTTGGAGGGCCATTTGAAGTCAATTCTCTCATGGCGGCCGATAATCCGCAGGGCTTCGAATAGGGCTGATTTGCTCCCACTATCCGCCCCGGAATCCAACAGGCCATACAAGTTGAACAGTCGACGCCTGGCACCGTCTTCATCGTTGCGGCGGTTGGTTGCTCGCGCCCGCTCCAGGTTTGCCTGGTCTACGACTGCCAGACGGCGGTTGAGTCGCTCCAGGGAAAACGCCACGGCGTGGAAGTGTGCCAGAGCGGGTAGCAGCAGGCGCTCTTCGGCAAGTGTTTCAGAAGACCGGGCGGAAAACGTCACCTCATCCGTCAACGTGAGCCAACTGGCTGGCGTGAGCGGTATGGCGCTCACGGTTCCCTCTTTGCTCTCCGCGGGATCAATCAGGCTCATGAACAATCCTGCACCTGGCGGCAATTCCGACACCCACACCACTCTACGCTGTGCTGAAAGCGTACCAGCCCTTCCTGCCGTGACCTGTCCGGGTTCAACAAGTACGTCCGGTCGAGGCTGGGGCAGGACGTCTCGTGACAGCATGGCGGTAACGTCCATGAGCCAGGCGTCGACGTGTTCTGCCAATTCCTCATTCCGAACCACAGTCAGACTGGCGACCGGGAGGCGCTGCAGCACGGTGCCCGGCAACCCCTTGGCGATCAGGCTGAGGGTCGTGTCTCCCGCCTGTGGTTCGACACCGGGCAGGAGGCGGCCGCAATCGGCGCGTAGCAGGTGCTGTGGTGCCGATTGCTCCACTCCGTCCCGGTGCTCGACCAGAAACAGGTCGATGGCGCCTTTGTCGATGAACCAGACAAATTGCGGATTACTCATCTCCAATGGCAAATTGCCGGCGCAAGGCACGGGCACGCCCGATTCAACGGCAACACGAGCGAGCGAACAGCGTTCCGGAGTCGTCATTGAGTTAGCCTTCCCGGACGAGGCGGTAGTACAACCCGGTTTCGTCCGTCATCAGTTCTTCATGAGTGCCACGCTGTACTTCTACGCCCTTGTCGAGAACAATGATCTCATCGCAATCCCGGACGGTACTCAGCCGGTGCGCGACGATCAGGCAACTGCACCCCCGGCGTCGCAAAGCGTTGTCAACATACTCTTCGGTGGTGGCGTCGAGGGCGCTTGTTGCTTCATCCAGAATGAGCACCGTCGGGTTGCCGGCCAACGCCCGGGCAATTTCCAGCCGTTGCCGCTGGCCTCCGCTGAAATTGTTTCCGTCTTCCTCAACCGGCGTCGCATACCCGAGGGGGCGGCTGAGAATTTCATCATGGATGCAGGCATCCCGGGCTGCGGCCACAATGTCATCATCGGGAACAGCAGAGTTCCACAGCGTGATGTTTTCCCTGATGGTGGCGGAGAAGAGGACGTCGTGCTGGTCCACCATTGACAGGGAGCGAGACAGCACTTCTTCGGAAACCTCCTGTCGCGCATGGCCGTCGAACAGGATTTCACCTGACCAAGGCTGATAGAGGCCGGAGACCAGGCACGACAGCGTTGATTTCCCGGACCCGCTTGGACCGACTACCGCGACCCGCTGCCCCGGTTTGATGAGCAAATTGAAATCCTTGATCAACGGCGGCCGGCCCCGATTGTAACCGAAGGTCACGTTGCGCAGTTCCACGTGTCCGGCCAGTCGCAAGCGCCCATTGAACGTGGCGATCGCCTCCGATGCTTGGTGCCGACTCGTCAACAATGGATCTTCGGAGGATTCCATGATGTCGTCAAGGCGCTGCATATCGGTCTCAAGTGCTTGACGCTCGTCGGCGAACTCGACGAATCGCCCCACGGGTTCCAGGAACATGGTCGCCACGATGTAGAAGGCCACCAGCCCACCCAAAGTGAGGTCACCGGTCATGACCCGGTTTGCCCCAAAGGCCAGCACGACCGCGCTGCCCAGAATCATGAACAGGTTCGGCATGGCCTCGTTGACGTGGCTGAGTTCGGAGAATCGCTGGTGTGCGCTCAGTTCCCTGGCTTGATGGCCGCTCCAGCGGGTGAAAAAGCTGTCGTCCTCAGCGTTCATCCGCATGCGGTCCATCTGATTCAGCATCAACGTGCCGACACCAATCAGCAAACCCTGCTCACTCCGCAATGTATGGCTTTCGTCGGACCGGATGCGCGTGAGCCCATGCACCAGCACCGCGTTCAGCATTGCCAGGCCCAGGACGACCAGCGCCAGCATCGGATCGTATGCCACCATGACAGCCAGAAATACCACACTTGTTGCGATTTCTATCGTCACGCCGAGAAAATGCTCCGACAAGCCCTTGGCGATCTTGTCGATGGACAACACCCGGGCAGTCAATTCGCCGGCTAGCCGGTGGTTGAAATATGCTACCGGCAGCCACAGCAATTGTGACAGGCAACGATTGCCGGTGATAATTGAAACCTTGATAGACAGGCGCTGCAGACACCACTGCTTCAGCCAAGTGAGTCCGTAAACCAGGGCGGCGGCGGCAGCCAACACTCCGGCTAGCAGCCCCCCCCAAGGCTCATTCTCTCCAAGCACCCAATCCACGAATATGCCCATGATGGCCGGCGTGACGAGGGCCAGCACGGCCAGCATCAGCCCGCATCCCAACGCATACGCCAGTGCGCTCCAAGAGCCGCGAAGCCAGAGCGGGACACGTCGCAGGAGGTTGGGTCGAATACCCCCTCGCCGGAACTCCGGCATGGGATTGAATTGCAAGACAATACCTGAAAAGCCCGCACTAAACTCTTCCATGGAGAGCTTGCGGCGTCCCGTAGCCGGGTCGTTGAGGTAGAAGTGTTTTCGATCAAAGCCTTCCAGGATCAGGAAGTGGTTGAACTCCCAGAACAGAATAAGTGGGAGCGGCAGGTTCCTGAGTTGGTGGACGTGCGCGCTCCGGCCTTTGCACTCAAGGCCATAGTACCGTGCGGCCCGTGCGATGCTGGCGGCCGTGGACCCGTCACGGCTAACCGCACACTTGTCGCGTAATTCGGTAAGAGGCACCCACCGCCCGAAATAGGCGAGCATGCTGCCAAGGCACGCGGCCCCGCACTCGGTTGCATGCGTTTGCAGCAGGAGTGGAGTGGTTGCACGCCGTTTGGCGCGTTTTCTCAAGAGGTTCTTGCTTGATTGCGCTGATTCTCTCGGGCCGGATGAGAACATTCAGGACCATCCGAAGCCGAGGAGGACTGTTAACGGCTGCCGGCCAAGTACGATCCGAACGCGACACGGAGTGACATCCGGCAGGGAAAGGTTTGATGCCTGGTGGAGGACAACGTCGACTCGATGAGTGGAGTCCAGGATCGCGGGTTGCAGCGACGCCAGCCAGTTCGGCAACGGTCCGGGGGTCACTGATGTCACTTCTGCGTCCAACCGTCGCTTCATACTGTCGGGCATCATGATCTCGACCGACGCCCGCATGCCAGGTCGGATACGCTGTGCCATGCGCGGGGCCACCCGCAGCACCGCTTGAAGCGGCCGATCTTCCGCTTCGCGGAGTTGTGCGACGACGTCGCCGGCCGGCAGGTATTCGCCGGAAGCGGACCGCAAGGCGGTGACCTCACCAGCGACCGGGCTGACGATCAACTCCCTCGAGGAGCGCCGGGCTTCTACCTGCATCAATGCCACTTGGGCCGCAGTCAACAGCGAACGCAGTTCACGCCCTTCTCCGCCAATCTGTCGAAGTTCCGTCTTCAGCATTTCTACCCGGTTGCGCAAAGCTGCAGTCTCGCTATCCAGTTCCGGTACGCTCTGCCGGGCAATCGGATCTCCGACCGCGACGCGGTCTCCGGGAACGGCCAGAAATTCCACGAGATAACCGGGTTCGGTCGAGACAATCTCGTGGCGAGGTCCAGGCTGGACCAGGACTCCGTCGATGGTCACGCTACGGACGATGCTGCCGAACAGCACCCATGCCACGAGTGCCAGCATGACCAAGCCGATGCCGGCCAGGATCATGCGTTCGTGAGGCGCCGTTATCCTCAGAAGATGGTCGAGTTGCTGGCGCTTGTTCCTGCTGCTTGCGGCTTCTTGGAGAAATGGGTTGCCGAACATCGGTTGCCGTTTCCAAATGTATAATCGGGATCAGACGAAACCACCGTCGAGTCCCGAACCTGACAGAAACTATAGAAGTGTACTATATCCGCTGTCCAGACAAGTGCTCAAGATCTATGCGTCTCGCCCCCATAGACAAAAAGCATGATGGTTCACAAAGCCATGATGTCAGAACCACAAATTCTGTCAAGAATCAAGTGTTATCGATAGGCACTTCAAGAACTGCGCCGGCAGGAGTAAGGACTCACGACGCCTACCTGCAGGTTCGCACGCCGACTCTCTTGCAGTATTGGCTGACCGGGCACTGGCTGCAAAACGGCGAAACGGGGCGACAGAGGTGTTGCCCAAAGGGAACCAGCCAGTCATTGAACGTGATCCAGTACGTTGCGGGAAGTTTTTGTCGAAGCGCGCGTTCGGTTTCCTCAGGGGTCCTGGTTTGAACGTAGCCCCACCGGTTGCTGATCCGGTGCACGTGGATATCCACACAAATTCCGGGCTTCTGATATCCGACGGTCACCACCAGATTGGCCGTTTTGCGGCCGACGCCTTTCAACGTCAGGAGTTCTTCAATGGTATCCGGAACCCGTCCCCCGAAGTCACTGAGCAGGCTTTGGCAAATCGCCTGAATCTGTTTGGTTTTGTTTTTGTAGAATCCGACCGGATAGATGGCCGTTTCAATGGTTTTCAAGGGCAGTGCGCTCATGGACTCCGGCGTGTCGGCTAACCGGAATAACCGTTGACTGGCATCGGCCGTGGTTTGATCCTTGGTCCGGAGACTCAGAAGACAGGCAATCAGAATGCGGAAAGGGTCGCGGGTTTCCCGGGCCACGACGCCGAGCACGGGTTCCTTCCAGCGGCGAATGGTTTTCTTGACTTCGGAGACGACTGCGTGAATATCGGAATCACGCATTAAGGATGGTGGGGCGCTGAACGGGAAGAGATGAGAAGATCACGAGGGGGCGTGAACTAACGAAACGCACGCTTCGCCAACCATTTTTGCCGTCGACGGGCAGCTTCCCGTTCTTTGGCTTTCCGCTTCACACTCGGCTTTTCGTAAAAACGCCGGCGCTTCAACTCACGAAACAGGCCATCGGCTGCGAGTTTTTTCTTCGCAACCCGAAGCGCTTTCTCGACATTGTTGTTGACGACCTTGATTTCCATTGTCCCTCGTGATGGGTAAAAAGTCTTTGTCTCTCGCTACAGGCCCGAAGGCTACCGTATCATACTTTTTTCGCGAGAGACAAGTTTGCCTCTCAGCGACGGGGAAATGTTAAAAAATATAATAAATTCAAATAGTTACAAATTTCTTTTTTTGAAGGGTGCTGCACAGCCAAGAAAACAGCATGGGGCTCTTTGCTGAATATAAATACCCGTCAACGAAATTCTGAACGGTGATCAGGTATCTTTGAGCGCGGTGATAATGTCCAGCACCATCTTTTTCCCGTCGCCGAACAACATGAGGGAATTGTCCAACGCAAACAGAGGGTTCGGGATTCCGGCAAAGCCGGGGCTGAGACTCCGTTTGATAATCACCACGGTTTTGGCCTTATCCACGTCGATGATCGGCATCCCGGCAATGGCACTCGTGGGGTCGGTCCTGGCCAGAGGGTTGACCACGTCATTCGCGCCGATGATCAGTGCCACGTCGATCTGATCGATGTAGGGATTGATGTCATCCATATCCTTGAGGGCTTCATACGGAACGTCGGCTTCGGCCAACAGGACGTTCATGTGACCCGGCATTCGACCGGCCACGGGATGCACGGCGTATTCCACCTCAATGCCTCGCTCGTTGAGGAGGGAGGCGAGGTTGGCCACGGGATGCTGGGCTTGCGAGACTGCCATGCCGTACCCCGGAACAATGGCCACCCGTCGAGCCGCGTCGAAGAGGAGCGCGACCTCTTCCGGCGAGGCGGTTTTGACCCGGCCGGCATAGACCTCGTCAGCGGTCGCCCCTCCACCCGTGGGAGCCAGGACGCCGAAGAGGACGTTGGTCAGGGACCGGTTCATGGCTTTACACATGATTTGGGTCAGGATCAATCCCGAAGCCCCGACCAGGGATCCGGTAATGATCAGCACGTTGTTGGACAAGACAAACCCCGTGGCGGCAGCCGCCAATCCGGAGTAGGAATTCAGGAGCGCGACCACGACCGGCATGTCGGCCCCACCGATCGGAATCACGAGCAGGACACCCAGGAGGGAAGCCACAGCCACCAACAGCCAGTAGAGCAGGATATTGGCGGGATCCATGAGCAACCCTGCGCTTAACGCCAGGGCAAGAATCGCCAATGCCGCGTTAATGACTTGTTGACCCGTAAACAGGACGGCATTTTCATTGATGAGGCCCTTGAGTTTTCCAAAGGCCACCAGGCTGCCCCAAAACGTGACGGCTCCGATCAGCCCGGAGGCCGCAATGGCCACGGAAACCTGCATGAAAGGGACTCCGCCGCCGAGGGTGCCTTCTATCAGGGCGGCTCCAGCCACCAGGATCGAGGCAATGCCGCCAAACCCGTTGAACAACGCCACGAGTTCCGGCATGGACGTCATTTCGATTTTCACGGCCAGGACGGCCCCTATGGCCGCACCGATGACGATTCCGATGAGGATGACTTCAAAGCCGACGATACCGTGATCCGTGAGCGTAATGACAATCGCCAGCAGCATGCCGCACGACCCGAGCCGGTTGCCCCGAACGGCGGTGCGCGGGTGGGTCAGCCCCTTCAGCCCGAAGATGAAGAGGACTGCGGCGACGAGATATCCTGCGTTGATGAGTAAAGCGGTCATGATTTCTTCTTGAACATTTCCAACATGCGGTTGGTCACCATAAAGCCGCCGACCACGTTAATGGTCGCAAAGACGATCGCAATCCCTCCCAGCACAGTCGTCACCAAGGTTTGTTGGCTGCCTGCCGACAGGATGGCACCGACGAGCGTGATGCCTGAGATGGCATTGGCCCCGGACATGAGCGGGGTATGCAGGGTGGGAGGGATCTTGGTGATGATTTCAAAGCCCACGAAGATGGCCAGGACAAAAATCGTAATACCGGAAATCAACATCTCCATCGTTTAATGCTCCTCGCCCCCGCCCGCGGGTCCGCCCAACCGTTCACGGATCTGAGGATGAACCACGTCCCCGTCACACGTCAGGAGGGTCCCCTTGGTGATTTCGTCTTCCCGGTCAATCTTGAGTTCGCCTTTTTTCACCAGATGAAGCAGGAACGTGGCAATATTTTTACTGTACATTTGGCTGGCGTGATACGGAACCAGGGAAGGCAGATTTTCCGTTCCGATAATCGTGACCCCATGGACCACCACCGTCTGGTTGGCTTGGGTCAATTCGCAATTACCGCCTCGTTCGGCCGCCAAGTCGATAATGACTGAACCGGGAGTCATGCCAGCGACCATATCGGCCGTAATCAGGATGGGTGCTTTTTCCCCAGGCACCGTGGCGGTGGTGATCACCACGTCGCTCGCGGCGACCACTTTGGTCAGCAGTTCACGCTGGCGCCGGTAAAACGTTTCATCCTGCGCTTTAGCGTATCCTCCCTTGTCTTCGGCGTCCTGGGTATCCAACGGGAGGTCCACAAACTTGGCCCCGAGACTCAGGACCTGCTCCTTGACGGAAGGTCGCACGTCATACGCTTCGACCGCGGCGCCAAGCCGTCGCGCCATGGAAACCGCCTGCAATCCGGCCACGCCGGCTCCGATGACAAAGATTTTGGCCGGGGCCACGGTTCCGGCTGCCGTCATGAGCATCGGCGCCATCTTCGGCAGCGCATCCACGGCCAGCAGCACGGCTTTATACCCGGATACGGTGCCCATGGATGAGAGTACGTCCATGCTTTGGGCTCGGGTGATACGCGGCATCAATTCCATGGCAAAGGCCCGGACCCGTCGCGTCGTCAATTCCCGAACGCCGTGGGGATTGGACAGGGCATCGGCCATGCCGACAATAATTTGATCGGGTTGCATCAAGGGCAGGTCGGTTTTGCCCTGTTCGGGATTCGCCCCCAACAGCCGGACCTGGGCAATGATTTGGGCGGCTTCAAAGAGTTGAGGGCGTGAAGAGACAACGGTGCCCCCTTTCTCCGTATAGGCGTCATCAGGGTATCCGGACGCAACTCCGGCCCCCGTTTCAACCTGCACCTCCATCCCTTCTTTTTTCAATGAAGGGAGGATGGCGGGGATCAGAGCAACCCGCTGCTCGCCGGGATAGGTCTCTTTGGGAACGCCGATGATCATGTTCTCTGCTCATGCCCTAGCACGACCCATTGAGCGGCCGGCTAAGGCAAACTCGCAACGAATAGCATAAATATTTTATGAGAATCAAAGTTTTTTCTGGAAATAAAACCGGAAGAGAAAAATGTCCAGAGGGGATGTCAGGCAGCATAAAGCGTTTTGACGATGTGGCTGGTTTGAAACAGCAAGGCGTCGAGTCGCGTGTAGCAGGCATGGCCAAAGAGGTGTTCATCAGGGGTGCTCCCCGTCGCATCGTGGTAATCGATCAGTAAGCACTGGCCGTCGTTGGGGCAACGGGTCACGCGACGAGCGCATTCCAACCACCGTTCAAACCCGTCATACGGCTCCAGGTTTTCGCGTAAAGCCTGGTCCAGTTCCACTTCCCACGGTGAAGCGGGGACAGCATCGGCGCTGGCGACGGCAAGCTGGTGGACGTAGTCGCCGCCGGACGCCATGGGCATTTCCATCACGATTTGGGGCAACTCCATTTTGGCCAGCCACCGTTTTCCATCCTGCCGGATAGGGCGATGGTTGACGACGTGGAGGAGTTTGCCCAGACCATCCGTGTCCCAGCCGTAGCGGATTGGGGTGCCGAGCGTCACCACGTCGAGCGAGGGCCAGGCGGCAAATTGGTTCTCGGCCAACAAGCGGTCCAGGTCCTGTAAATGTTGAATCGCTTCGCACGGGGTTTCGCGTTGCTCATAAAAATAGGCCAGGGTTTCAAACACGGTCTCGCGCACCGACGAGTCCCCCGGAGCCATCAGATTGGAAAGCAGCGCTGGCAACTGGCCGGCGTGGCCATGGGCCAGAATCAAGATTCGATCATCGGACTGTAAGGCTTTCTCTGTCTTGAGGCGGTTGAGTTCGTGGAGTAGAGCCAACGCGCCTTCCATTCGACCGGGGTGGTGGTGCAGGGAAGACCACAGATACCGTTGGACCGTGAACGGCATCGCATGGGTTTGAGAGAGGCCGTCCCGGAAGCCCTTGACGTACTGTTCGGAAAAGTTTCCTTTGTCGCGGAGAAGATTGTCCAGATTCGCTTTGCTGGCGTCGTCATTGGCATAAGGGGGTTGGCAGGAGGGATCTTGCGATGAGCGTTGATAGTCATTGGGACGAAGGGCCGACAGGAGTGACTCCAATCCCGGAATGCCACGGGAATACCCCCGTTTGAGACCACCGACTTCATCGAGGCGTCCGGACCCGAAGAGGTCGGCCCCCAAAAAAGAGCCGTACACCAGGACGACCACGCGGACCCCTGCGTCCCACATGCGCGCGCCCAGAAGTCCGAGTGCATCATGCCAGGCAGGGGAAAAAGGGGGAGCCCCGGGTTCAAAGGACAGGTACCTGGCCCGCTCCCCGGGATCCGAACGGGAATACTTGGCATGCAGAAAATTATTGGCCGTGGGCATGAACGGGAATCCGGGTGAGTCAAAGGCTGCTTTGCCAAGCTGTCTTACCGTGAAAGAGGATCACCGCGCAAATCGAAGACACCGGTGATGACGGGGCCGGTCTCGGTTTCGCGTAGTTGACCATGGAAAAACCGGCATGGTAGGTTGGCTTTCTATCCTGTTACAATGAGGTGGGTGAAGCTGCTTATTGGAAACACAGAACGGCGGTGCGTACTCTGGTCCCCTGCGTGTCGACGCCACCACCAATAATTTTCAACAACCCTGAAAACAGAATTCTGGAACCATGTTTGCAAAAATTACAATTGCTGTCCTTGCGATTTTGACTCTCGGTTTTCCCGCAAAGCCCCAGGTTTTTGCGGCGTCGCCCCCGACCCAGGCCGATCATGTCCTGCTGTTTGTCCTGGAAGGCGTGGGCAATGACGTGATTCAAAACGGGACCATGCCGGTTCTCCAAAAACTCGCCCAGGAAGGGGCGGTCACCTGGAAAGCCCAATCGGTGTCTCCGTACACGGTTCCGTCCATGGCCAGCCTCCTGACGGGGCTGCCCGTCAAGAAGCACCGTGTGAATCAGGAATGGGAAACCTACGATTTTTCCCGGTCATTTCTTCGTTCTCCCACCCTGTTTGATTATCTGGACCTGGCCGGCGGGGTCGATACGGCGCTCTTCATCATGGATGAGCGGTTTTATCAATTGGCCAGGCCGGAAATTTACGTGGACTCACAAACGTGCGGGAAAGCCAAACCCCAGTGTAATCCCGTTACCCTGGTGGAATATATTAAAGATTATCTGAAAAAAGTGACCAGCGCGGGCGGCTATAATTTTCGTATCTTCAGGATACCCGGGCTCCTGGTGGCCCACCTTCCTGAGCCGGCGGACGTCGCGCACAAACGCGGATGGGAGTCACGGCAGTATGCGCAGGCCCTCCAAAACGTTGATACGGCCATCGCGGACATGATGGCGGTCTATCAGCAATACGGTGTCCTGGATAAAACCATGATCATGGTCACGGGCTTGAAAGGAGCGGATTCCCCTCAAGCTTCGAACGCGAAAATGGGGGCGCCGAAGCAAACGGCGATTCCATGGCTGGCCTGGGGGGTGAACGTGAAGCCCGGGTATGCCATTCCCGATCCCGTGAATATCATGGACGTCGGGGCCACGGTGCTTGAAGCACTCGGCTTGGAAACCCATACCGAATGGGAAAGTCGCGCGTTGACGGACATCTTTCAAACGCGACCCGAACGAAGGACAACAGGGAATGAGACGTTCGAGCTTAAATCTTCTTCGATTCGTAAACAATAGCATCCTGGCATGCAGTCTCGCCGGAACCGTGCTGGCCGGCGACGTCGGCGCGGCGCGGGAGGCCGTGAATCCGCTCACCCGGGAATATGCGATTACGATCGATCCCACGGCGCTTGATCCCCCAACGTGGTGGCACGTGCCGGGCGTGACCCCGTTGATCTGGACCAAAGATCCCATTACCTATGAGTCCTACAAGACGACCGACGTGCGGGAAATTACATTGAAACCGGGCGAGTATCGTTTCGGGACCTTCACGTTCGACTTCGCGTTTCTGGTGACGTTGGAAGGCAAGTTGGAATTTGATCGAACCTTGGCGCAATGCGTGGACGGACTCGGGACGGCCAAGCTCGTGATCCGGTGCAGCCACACGCAACCCTACAAGCAAGAACGCGATTACGATTATCCCTCCGCCCCGTAAGACGCATCATCAATTTCTGAACCATGTCACAGACTGTAGAACACTGGATTGAAGCGTTAGACGACGTTGACGACGCCACGCGGGAAGAAGCCGCGAAGGCGCTCGCGGAGTTGGGCGACCCGGAGACCCTCGAAGCCCTCACGACGGCCTTGGAGGACGATTATTGGGCCGTTCGGCTACACGTGGGGTGGGCGTTCGCCAAAATCGGCGGGGATATGGCCATCGATGCGCTCATCACGTTGTTCAACGACAATATGATGGAAGTGCAGGATGAGGCTGTGTCGGCCATGGCTTCCATGGGAAAAAGCCCTCTCCCGAAACTCATTGCCTGTTTGAAGGATGACCGGTGGCGCGTCCGTCAGCAAGCGGCGAAGACCTTGGGGTTGCTCAAAGAGCCCGACGCGGTCCAACCGTTGATGATCGCCTGTCGTGACCGTGACGGGGCCGTGAAGAGTGCGGCGGCCGAGGCGTTGGGGCAGACCGGTGATCCACGAGCCGTGCCGGCTTTAATCAAACTGTTCAAGGATACCTCCAAAATTGTCCGGGAGACCGCCGGAACCGCCTTGGTGTACATCGGCGAAGCCTCTATTCCCGCTCTCCTGGAAACACTGAACGATCCGCACTTCGTGGTCCGCTGTCATGGCGTTCGGGCCTTGGGCGGCATGACGACCGACTACCAAATGGGGCGGGCGTGGACCCTGGACGCGCGCGTGGTTGAGGCGTTGATCCGGGCGTTAAAGGATGAAGACCGGGCGGTTCGCGAAGATGCCACGATTGCTTTGGGTATCATCGGGGACCCCCTGGCCGTTGACGGGCTCATCGACGCTATGAGGGACGGAGCCGTGAAACGCCACGCGATTGCCTCCCTTGGCATGATCGGGGACGCCCGGGCCTTGCCGCCCGTGTTGGATGCCCTGAAAGGCAAGGGCATTGCTCAACAGGGAAGGCCGACTCCGGGGTGTATCATCAGCGAAGAACAACTCATCAAAGAAGCCGCAGCCACGGCGCTGGGCCATTTTCGGGACCCGAAGGTGATTCCGGACCTGATCCTGCTGTTAAAGGATATCGTGTTGCGGGAATACGGCGCCTCGTCGTTGGTCCTGATCGGTGACGCGGCCGTCGAACCGCTGGTGGCCTTTCTGCATGATCCCGAGGCATCCAAGGTGGAAAAAGAAAGCGAACGGGTGTTGGCGTTTGCATCGACCAGGCTGACGGCGTCGAGTGCATTAAAGAGGACCGTCGTGGAAACCCTTGAGAAACTTGGCTGGGAAGCGCCCAAAGACGATGCACACATGGGCGTCAAAGATATCGAATACACCGACCCGGATAAGGTGCTCGGTGAAGAAGGCCGGTTCGGGCCCTCCGGGGACTTTGCCAAGCCGGCCAAACCCTACCGTATCGAACGCTGACATGATTGCCCGCAACAATCGCGGGCTGCCCCCACCTCAACGCTCTCCCAATGGGTGAGAGGCATTCAGGTATCACGGCTTTTGGAAGTGGAGAATACCCCAGGTGAGGTGACCGCCTTTCCCGCCGTCGATCCAGTGTTGCAGACCGGATTTCATCCGCTCGATGTAGTCCTCGCTACAGACCCTGACCAAACTCCATTGATTAGCCAGGACTTCTTCCAGGACCCGGCTATAATGAGTACTCAGTTGTTCCGTGTAGTCCTCGACGGCAAGCTCTTTAAACCCGAGTCCTAACAGCATGTCCTTGTAGCGCGGAATTGAGCCCAGCGAGTCGAGGTGAATACGGTCGAGAATCGGTTGCAGGGCTTCCTGCGGACAGGTTTCACTCTGCATCGGGTCGGTAAAAATGAACTGCCCTCCCGGGGCAAGGACCCGGTTGACTTCTTCAAAGACCTTCTCGCGATTCCCGCTGTGCAAAATAGCATCCTGCGACCACACCACGTCCACGCTACCGTCCGGCATGGGAATATCTTCAAAACTTCCGTCAACCACGTTAATGACCAGGGAATATTTCCCTTGGGCGTTGAGCTCGCGGTTTCTGGTATTTTGCGTTTCGCTCAAATTCAGACAGCCAACCTGGCATCCATAATGCTCGACCAGGTACCTGGCGGACCCACCGTATCCGGAGCCGATATCCAGTACCCGGGTCGACGGCCCGAGATCCTTGACCATGGAGGCCATTTTCCCGACCGTCTTGCGACTGGCGTCGAAAATGGTATCCGTGTCGTGTTCATAGAGGCCGACGTGAATATCCTCGCCCCCCCACACGGTGGCATAAAACCGGTCGGCATCGTGGCTGTTGTAGTAGCTCCTGGCGGTTTCGACGGGCTGAGAGTACTCCACTGAAACTTTGATGGCCCGTTCCTCGTTTTTATACAGTTTTTCCGCCATGTGGATATAGAAATCAGGGTCATCGACGCGGTGGGTCTCTTGAAAGTCCGCGAACGTCTTGACTTGTTGAAACCCCACCTCTCCCATGAGTTTCCTGACGTAATCCTTGCGCAGGGGGAACATGTTGAGGTGATATTCCGAGTCGTCCGGGAACCGGTACCGGAATCGGGCCAGGCCTTCATCCACGTATTCAGGCTCGGCACTCACGTTGTCCCCGCAATAATAGTAGACGTGTTTGGAGGTGAACCCGTTGTCGAGGATGCCGTCGTAATTCCGCTGGTCCAGGATCAGGACGCCGTCGTGGTTGAGCACCGAATAGAATTCGGCCAGGGCTTTCCGGCGGTCCTGCTCTGAAAACAAATGGGTGAGGGAGTTGCCCAGGCAAATGACCGCGTCATATTGGGTGTGGATATCCCGGCTCAGCCACCGCCAGTCGGCGTGAAGGGTCTTCATGATAAAGCCCACGCGTGTGGCATTTTCAAAGGCTTGAGCCAGCATTTCCGGGCTGCCGTCCGCGCTGGTCACGTCGAACCCGGCCTTCAGGAGCCGAATGGAGTGAAATCCCGTTCCCGTTGCCACGTCCAGTATCCGTTGGACGCCACGTTCTTTCAGGATATTGATGAAAAAGTCCCCTTCACTCTTGGCCCGGGCCTCCCAGTCGATGAGTTCATCCCATTTTCGGACAAATCCATGGACGTATTCCCGTTTGTATTGGTCGGTTTTTCGTTGGGCGATGGGGTTATCACCGTATAACTGTTCTTTGCCCATGGCATACCTCCTCGATAGTCAAATCCCCTTCCCGTCGAGCCGAGGCTCTACCGTGGCCGGATGAAACAACGAAAAAGGGTATTGGGGAATCTCCACTCTAACGATTTGGGCCTCATGGAGCAACCCCTAACCTGTTTTCGCGGGAATCCCTCATGCAGGCTTGCTGCCTGTACCCCAAGCGATGAAAATAGGGACGCCTTTTTCTAATTTGTCATCCTTGATCCCCGATTACTAACGTCGGGGATTGTAAATGTTCAGTAATTCGTTAACAGAATGAGGCTCTGCCCACAAGAAGGGCGGGCGGACACTCGTTCGCTTTGCTCAGGGCAAGCTCCGGTCCGCCCCTACCGAACCCCCCTTCCCCCCTTATTGTATAGACTGGACACATAGGTAACAAACGTGCCGGATACATAGGTAACACTCAGACCTCGTGTGGCATACTCTCCCCCTCACCTTGTGGAAGGAGGCGTGTATGTCTTGGATGCAGCAGGATCTCATGTCATTACGCGAAGAATTTGTGCACTTGGTTGAAACAGAGCGGCTCCCCTTAGCCACCTTGTGTAAGCGGTTTGGGATCAGCCGCAAGACGGGCTACAAGTGGCTGGCGCGGTACCGCGACGGGGGGCGGGCCGGCTTGGCGGATCGCTCCCGGCGACCGAGGCGGGTGCGGCCGCTGCTCCCGGCGGCGGTGCGGGACGCGCTGCTAGCCGAGCGCCGAGCGCATCCTTGTTGGGGGGCACGCAAGTTACGGCAGCGGCTCGTGACCCAGGGGCTTACCCCGGTCCCCGCCTGTAGCACGATCACGGCCTTATTGCACCGGGCGGGCTTACTCGGTGCCAATCAGCCCCGGGGGGCGGCGGCTCGCAGCCGCTTTGAACACCCCGTGCCCAATCAACTGTGGCAGATGGATTTCAAGGGGGCGGTGCCCACCCTGGCGGGACCGGCGCACCCGTTGACGATTTTGGATGATCATTCCCGCTTTAACGTCGGGCTGCGGGTGTTGCCGAATCAACAAACGGCCACCGTGCAACAGGCCTTGATTGCGACGTTTCGGGGCTATGGGCTACCGGATCGGATCTTAGTGGATAATGGCAGTCCCTGGGGCAGCGATGCCGCGCATCAGGACACGCCCTTGACGGTCTGGCTCTGGCGGGTCGGCGTCGCGGTCACGCATAGCCGCCCGTATCATCCGCAAACGTTGGGCAAGGACGAACGCTTTCATGGCACCCTGACCCGGGAAGTGCTGCGGGACGTGCAATGGCGCGATCCGGCCCATGTGCAGACGGTCTTAGACCGCTGGCGCACGGTCTATAATCAGGAGCGCCCCCATGAGGCCTTGGGGTTGGCGGTCCCGGCCAGTCGCTATCAGCCAAGTCTGCGGAGTTATCCGGAAAGCTTGCCGCCGATCGAGTATGACACGGGGACCTTCGTGCGGAAGGTGCAACACAAAGGGGAGTTTTCGTTTCAGGGGCGGGTGTATAAGCTCAGCAAAGCCTTTCGGGGCTACCCCGTGGGAGTGCGGCCGTTAGCCGTGGACGGCCAGTATGAAGTGCTCTTTTGTCAGCATCGGCTCACGACCATTGATGTCCGATTGGCGCCGTCCCCGAGGGCCCCGGGATGAGCAAAAGTGTTACCCATGTATCCGGTACATCTGTCACCCTTGACTCCGGTCTGAACACCTTATCAGGGGGGCGAGGACCTCGGCCGTCCCCCTGATAAGGGGGATTGAGGGGGTTGTCTTCCAACGGCGGGGCAGTGGGGCACAACAGGAAGCGGGAAACGTGTCAACGAATGAGTGAACACATACAGGAACGACGGATTCGGAGGTTTGAGGGCAGGGCGTTGTGGCGAAGAAGGCCGGGATGGGAAGAGGGATTGGCACTCGGCTCCGGCGCAAGTGATCTTGCGCCGGAGGACACACGCAGATTCTGACTGGAACCGCGTCTAAAAATAATATCTGAAGTTGATGTTCAGGCGGCTTTGCCAGGCGTCAAGGCCGCTGGCGCCATTGCCACCACCGGTCTCATAGATGTTGGCGAAGTTGTAACCATCGCGATCTTGATAATCGTTGCCGACGAAGATGTTCCCGTTGGAAAACGCATAATCGGCCAGGATGTACCAGCCTCCGCGGGCAATCGCCGTGCCCACGATAAACAACATGTTGTCGTTGAAGGCCTGTCCCGGGTTCCTTGGAGAATCCATTGGAATGTTCGCCAGTTTCATGATGGAACTCCACTCGATGTACGGCATGATGCTGTCAGGCCTGATGTCGTTGAGCAGGGACGGCCATATGGTTTTGGGGTCCAACCCGCTGTAGCGGATATTGATCGCGGGGACCCATGCCCTGGAGGCCGTCAGCCAGGCAAAATCATAGCCCCCCATCGGAATCAGGTTTTTGTCCCCCCAGGGCACCTGATCCGGAAGATCGTACTCGTAGTACGTGATTTGTGAATAGAGCGTGAAGTCGCCGAATGAATTCTTGGCGTGCGCGGAAACGGCGACGTGGGTGCCGTCCTCATCATCACCAAGGATATTCGGGGTGATATTCGTTCCCTCCAGCAGCCCGTACTGAAACGACGCTCCCAACTCTCCGAAGTTCTCCACCGCATAGATCCCACGCACGTTGAATTGATGCTTCTCCTGAAAACCACAATCGCAAGGTTGGCCCTCGTTCCAGCCGGCGAACGTGGCATCGCCCGTATTGGGATTGACGATCGTGTCCCACTTGACCACGTCATAGTCGTATCGGATGGCGTCACGGGTTGTCCCGCCTTCCCCGTTGGGTTGGGCCTGAAGATAGTAGGCAAGATCAAGCGTCAGCTTATCAAAGGTGTTTGTCCATCTGAGGCCCGTATCCCTGTCGTCGGCAAGGCCGACGTAAAAATGCTGGTCGTAGAACCAACTGCTGGACACTCCATAGGGGCCGGGTCCGAACGGTACGCGCACGATCCCGGCTTTGAGCGTGCCGTTCTCCCCGAAATCATATCCCAGCCATGCCCTGGACAGCGTACTGTAGCCGGCGTTTTTGAGATACCACCACCACCGGTATTCGAAGGAGCCCATCCAGTCGTCATAGGTGAAATCCACGTTCTGGCGGAAGGTATCCAACAGCACCCCGCCAGCGTTTCGGCCTCGCCGGTCCCCGGTGATGAGGGGGCCGGAATCCGCATACGAGGGACGCTGATGGTAACTCCCATAGGCATAGCTCACCCCGATGGTCCCGCCGATCTTCAGCTCTCTCTTCTTGCCCTCCGGAGCCTCGGCCACCTCCTCCTTTGGGGGGGCCACTTCGGCCAGCTCTTTTCGAGCCTGCTCCAGCTCTTTTTCCAACTTTTCAATGCGCTGTTGGAGTTCTGTTGCCTTATCAGCCAGCACCGGTGAGGCGAAAAGCAAGCCACCAAACATCATGGTCAAGACTACCATTGGCAAGGTCACAGTCCGCATATTCGAGTCCCCTTTTTAAAGTCCTATAAAGATAAGGAAAATCAATGCAAGAGAAAGCAATGATTGATAGTTCTGGAGAAGAAAGATATACTTTTTGCTCTGGAATGTAAATAATGGAATTCATGTTATTGTTTCAATGAAATCCTACGGGACCATCCAAGCGCATGAGGCGTGTCACGGACCATGTGACCCGTGATGCGGCCCTGCGATACCATGACATCCGGGGGCAACCGGCACGGCGAATCCTTGAGGAGACGCCGCGTCTTTCAATGACTGCTTGATGGACCGGGAGCGAGGAATGATGACCGGCAATGATCCTCTGGTTCGCTTCGTCAATATCCAGAAAAGCTACGATGGCGAAACCCTTGTTATAAAAAATCTTAACCTGAACGTCGAAAAGGGCGAGTTTCTGACCATTCTCGGCCCGTCCGGTTCCGGTAAAACCACGTGTCTGCTGATGCTGGCCGGTTTCGAGCCGGCCACCCACGGTGAGATTTATCTGAAGGACCGGCCGATTAATCGGGTGCCGCCGCACAAACGCGGCATCGGCATGGTGTTCCAGAACTACGCGTTGTTCCCCCACATGACCGTTGCAGAGAACCTTGCCTTTCCCCTTGACGTGCGCGGCATGAGCAAGTCGGAAAAGACGGAAAAGGTCAAGCGGGCGCTGGATATGGTTCAACTGGGCGGGTACGGCGACCGGCAACCGGCGCAGCTCTCCGGTGGCCAGCAACAGCGCGTGGCGGTGGCACGATCGTTGATTTTCGATCCCGACCTGGTGTTGATGGACGAACCCTTGGGGGCACTTGACAAGAATCTGCGCGAGCAGATGCAATACGAAATCAAGTCCATTCACGAGAAGCTCGGGATCACGGTGGTCTACGTGACCCACGATCAGAGTATCGCCTTGACCTTGTCCGACCGTATCGCGGTGTTCGACAACGGCATCATTCAACAATGCGCCGCGCCGGACGTGCTGTACGAACAGCCCGAAAATGCCTTCGTCGCCAACTTCATCGGCGAGAACAATCAGTTGTTCGGCACGGTGGTCGAGGACACCGGCGACACCGTCAAGGTGAACGTCAACAACGGCCACGTCGTCGAGGCGAAAAAGGTCAAGGTGGAAGGCATTGGTTCGCGGTCCACGTTGTCGCTGCGACCGGAGCGCGTGGTCGTCGATCCTGAGCCGCACAGCCTGCCGAACGTGTTTCTGGCGAAGACCAAACAGTTGATCTATCTGGGCGATCATATCCGCACGAGGTTTTCGATCTGCGGAACCGATGATTTTATCGTCAAGATTCCGAATTCCGCCGTCCACGCCGCCATCTCGGAGGGAGATGAAGTGAAGATCGGTTGGAATGTGGAAGATTGTCGGGCGTTGGATGTGTGGCCGTGCCCGGCTTCTCATTCATAGACCACATACACAGGCCGGATATTTAACGAACCGCTCCGGAGGAAACGGAGCAATAAGGAGGAAACATAATGCGTAACTCTTTGATCACAACCTTGCTATCCACTGTTGCCGCGGTGGGAATGATCGGAGCCGCCCAGGCCGAGGTCAACGTGGTGACGTGGGGAGGAGCCTATGCCGTGTCGCAACAGAAGGCCTACGGCGACACCTGGAAGGGAGAGAAGATCAACTGGATCAACTACAACGGGGGTCTCGGCGAGATCCGCACACAAGTTGAATCCGGCGCCGTGACGTGGGACGTCGTCGACGTGCTGCCCGCCCAGGTCCGCACGGGTTGCGATGAAGGCTTATTCGAGACGCTTGATCGCGGCATGTTCGTTCCCGCCCCGGACGGGACGCCGATGGATGAAGACACCATGAACAAAGTGCCGAACAACTGCGTGGCGCCGAATATCTTCTGGTCGTACCTCGCGTTCTATGAGGAAGGAACGTTCAAGGGCGAGCAACCGTCGACCATTGCAGATTTTTTCGACGTTGAAAAGTTTCCGGGCAAGCGCGGCATTCACACCTGGCCTAATGCGTTGATCGAAATGGCACTGTTGGCGGATGGCGTTCCCATTGACAAGATCTACGAAGCCATGCGCACGGACAAGGGCATTGATCGTGCGTTCGCCAAACTGGATCAGATCAAGGACCACGCCGTGTTCTGGTCAGCCGGCTCGAAGCCCATCGAACTCGTCAAGAGCGGTGAAACGGCGATGGCCTTGGCCTACAACGGCCGCGTCGGGGCCGCGGTCCTGAACGAAGGCGAGAAGTTGGTGCCGATCTGGGATGGACAGGTGTTGGAAGAAGAATGGTGGGTCGTGGTGAAGGGGGCTCCGAATGCCGAAGCGGCAAAGAAGTTCCTGGTCCATGCCACGGCTCCTCAACAGCAGGCCGCTCAAGCCAAGTGGATCAACTATGGCCCGATGCGCAAGTCCGCTCTGGACCTGATCAAGGCCAATGAGCCATGGCATAACAGCGGCGTGGATATCATGCCGTACATGCCGACCCGTGAAGAGGTTCTCCCGCGCTCCATTTTCGCTGATCCGGCCTGGTGGGCCGACTACGGCGGAGAGATTTCGGAGCGTTATACCGCGTGGATGAGCCAATAATCCGGTAACCTGAACGGTTGAGACGCCGGGGCTGATTTTCGGACCAGCCCCGCGTCCTCCCTTCTCCGTTACTCGAGAATGTTTCAACGATGTCCACGTCTCCGGCCAAACCCGGCGGTCCTGTCCTGACAGCCGATGGGATACCCCTGAAAACCAGCCTGGAGCGGTCCCTGAAGCTCAGCAAACTCCGCGCCCTCGGGCTGATCTTTCCGCCACTGCTGTTTCTGATTATCCTGTTTGTCATTCCCATCGGCAGTTTGTTGACGCGCAGCATCGACGATGGCTTGAGCAACAAGGTGTTGCCGAAGACCCTGGCGGCGTTTGGGCGCTGGGATAAGACCTCCGAACCGGATGAGTCCATGTTCGAGGCCCTGGCTCTCGACATGAAGGCGGCGGACAGGCTTGAACTCAGCAAGCTCGGGACCCGTATGAATTACGAAAAATCAGGATGGCGCAGCCTGATCAAGATTACGGCGCGCGGGTTGAACCGCATCGACGGGCCACCGTACAAGCCGGCGATACTGCAACTCAACAAACGATGGGGTGATATCGAGTTCTGGCAATCGCTCGGAGCGATGAAAGACCCTGTGACCTTGGGATATTACCTGAAGGCCGTCGATCTCAAATATGATGGAAACAAGGACATCATGAGGGTCAACAAACACAACAGGATTTACCAGATGCTGTGGTGGCGCACGTTCCTGGTGAGTATGATCGTTACCGTCGGCTGCCTGATCCTGGCCTATCCGGTGGCTCACCTGTTGGCGACCCTGCCGCTTCGGCTCTCCAACCTGTTGATGATTTGCGTCCTGATGCCGTTCTGGACGTCGCTGCTTGTGCGTATCGTGTCCTGGATGGTCATGCTGCAACAGAACGGCGTCGTCAATGATTCGCTGGTATCCCTGGGCATGCTCCACGACGAGAACCGGCTGTCGATGATGTACAACTTCACCGGCACGATCATCGTCATGACGCAGATTCTCCTGCCGTTCATGATTCTGCCGATTTACAGCGTGATGAAAACCATTCCATCGAGCTATATGAAGGCGGCCCAGAATCTCGGCGCGACGCCGGCGCTGGCTTTTATCAAGGTGTATATGCCGCAAACGATTCCCGGCGTCGGGGCGGGCTGTATCCTGGTGTTTATCGTGGCCATCGGGTACTACATCACACCCGAACTCGTCGGCGGCAAGGACGGGCGATTGATCGGCAACCTCATCGCCCATCATATGCAGAACTCGTTGAACTGGGGTCTGGCTGCGGCCATGGGGACGATCCTGTTGGTCGCGATCCTCACCCTGTATTGGGTCTACGACAAACTGGTCGGCGTCGATAACATGAAAATGGGTTGACACATGGCGCTTCCACTGTACGCCACTCCGGGACAGCGAATCTGGCACTACTGCTATGTGACGGTCTGTGCGTTGGTGTTGTTTTTTCTGGTTTCACCGCTGATCGTTGTGATCCCGCTGTCATTCAGCTCGGCGCCGTTTTTGCATTTTACCCCGGAAATGCTGATGCTGGACCCGGAAGGGTATTCCACGGTCTGGTACAAGTCCCTGTTCGGAATGTGCGACGCAGAGGGGACTTCGCTGTGGACTTCGTGTACGGACAAATGGAAGGTGGGCGCCTTCAACAGTTTCATGATCGCCGTCATGTCGACGATACTGGCCACCACCCTCGGAACGCTTGCGGCCCTGGGCTTGAGCCGGGACCACGTGCCCTTTCGTCGAGCCGTTATGGGGCTGATGATCTCACCGCTTATCGTGCCGTTAATCATCACGGCATCGGGCATGTTCTTTTTCTTCGCCAAAGTCAATCTGGTCTCGACGTTGCCCGGAATCGTATTAGCCCACACGATTTTGGGGCTTCCCTTTGTCGTGATTACCGTGACCTCGACGTTGGTCGGGTTCGACAATACCCTGATGAAGGCAGCGGCCACTCTCGGCGGATCCCCCATCTACAATTTTTTCAAGATTCAGATACCCCTGGTTGCCCCAGGGGTCATCTCAGGAGCCTTATTTGCGTTTATCACCTCATTCGACGAGATCGTGGTTATCCTGTTCCTTGGCGGACCCGATCAACATACCCTGCCTCGGCAGATGTGGTCCGGGATCCGTGAGGAAATCAGCCCGACGATTCTTGCCGCGGCCACGATTCTCGTGCTGCTGTCGATCGTGTTATTGACCACCCTCGAATTATTGCGCCGGCGCAGCGAACGGCTGCGCGGCATCTCGCCCTCGTAATGCGCGGTGCAGCGCAGTCATCCATGGCGTCGGTGGTGTCTCCCCCTCTATGTGCGCGATTTTATTGACCCTTAAAAAATCGCTGTGATAAGTTGGCGGGATGATGGTTCTTGGCCTTTCCCGTATCAACAAGGGAGGGCGAACCCCCCTTCCCCCCTTATCAGGGGGGCGAGGAACTCGGCCGTCCCCCTGATAAGGGGGATTGAGGGAGTTGTCTTCCAAGGGCGGGGCAGTGGGGCACAAAAGGAAGCGGGAAAAATGTCAACGAATGAGTGAACACATACAGGGATGACCATGGGCGATAGTGTGGCGGAACAGATTGCCGCCTTAAAGGATGAGGATTGGGGTATTCGCGAAGATGCGGCCATTGCCTTGGGCGAATCCCGTGACCCCAGAGGAGTGAGTCCGTTGATTGAGGCCTTACGGGATTCTGATCGAGCCGTGAAAACTGCCGCCACCAATGCGTTGACAGCCATCGGAACTCCGGCCGTTGTGGACTTGAGTTACTGCCTGCAGGACCCGGATCTGTCCGTGCAGGAAGCTGCCGCGTCCGTTTTGTCCGAGATTGCCGATGAGCGGGTGCTCGAACCCTTGGAATCCGCTCTCCTGAACCAGGATTGGATCGTGCGCATGCATGCCGTCCGGGCCGTGGGGCGCCTCAAAAACCCACGGTCGGTCGAGACCCTGGTGCTGCTGCTTCAGGACAAGGTGCCGGCGGTCCGTAATGAAGCCATTGCGGCGCTGATGGCCATTGGTGAGTCGGCGGTCGAGCCCTTGGTGGCGGCGCTTAACGATCAGGATTGGCGGGTCCGCCTGCGAGCCACGGAAGCGTTGTGCGTCTTGAAATCCCAGACGACCGTCGAGTCCCTGGTACGAATTGTGCGGCACGATCCCGATACGGCCGTGCGCCAGGAGGCCATTCGGGCACTCGGGTATATCGGCGACAAAGCCGCAGTCGATCCCCTTTTGGGGGTCATGGAGGAACCCCGTCTGCAGGTTCGCGTCATCGAAGCGTTCGGGAGAATCGGCGACCGGCGCGTCCTCCCCATGCTGTTTCGGCTGGTGAGCGAGTTGAAGACCAGTGATTATGAAGATCGAACCCCGGCTTGTGAGGATAACCGGTACGAAGAGGACCTGGCCCGTGTGGAGGAGGCCATTCGGGCGATTGCCCGCATCCATGACGAGGAGGCCATTCCTCTGTTGATCACGGCCCTGCAAAGCACCCTGATACGGAACGAAGCGAGTGACGCTCTGGTCCAGTTCGGACAGAAGGCCGTTGCTCCTTTGGTCAGACAACTGCAACGTGAACAGGATGAAAACATTCGCTACCATATCAAGGAAACCCTGACCCAGTTGGGATGGAACCCCAAACGGGTGCGGTTATAGTACAATCTCTCATGCAGACTTGCCGCCTGCACCCTAGGGGATGAAAGTGGTGTTCCTGAAACCGTTTTCGCAACAAAGATCTCCTTCTGTCATCCTCGACATTTTTAATCGAGGATCCAGAGTCTTTGCTTTTTTCTTCGTCCGTGAAGAGAACGACACTGGATTTTTGTGGATTGCCTGGATCCCCGATCAAGTCGGGGACAAGCGTCGGGAATTGTAAATGTTCAGTAATTCGTTGACACGTCTCCGCTTTTTTCTTCCCCTCCTTTGTAAGGAGGGGCGAGGGGAGGTAGAGCTGGAGCTGGAGTTGGAGTGGACAAAACGCGTGTGATCGTCAGGGGTCGTGTCCATTGTTCTATGACTCTACCCCACCTGACCTCCCCTTACAAAGGGGAGGGAACGAACCCGTTCGCCCTTGCTCAAGCTAACCATTCTGTCAACAAATTACTGAACACATACAGGAATGACGGATTCGGGGATTCATTTTCGTACCAATCGCGAATACAGGGATAAGACCAGACCGCCATGCCCAAAGAAGCACTTGACGTCATCGTGTCCGAGCTTGACCACGAAGAAGATTGGCGCCGCATGCGCGCCACGGCCACGTGTCTGAAAGGAGGCCCCAACGTCGTGGTCCTGGTCATCGAAGCCATGAAAACCGGGTCACCGGCTTATCAGATTGAAGCGGCCCGCATGTTGGCCCGGGTCCGCGACCCTCAGGCAGGAGTGCCGCTGGTAACGCTGATGCAGGGAGAGGATGAAAGCGTCCGGGGGGCCGTGGTGGATTCACTGGAACAAATGGCGGGCGTTGTGGATGAAGAGACCGCGGCGGCGTTGGTCGAACTGTTGAAGAATGAAACGCTTCGGCCCTCCGTCACGAAACTGTTGGGAGTCATTCCCACGTCTATCGGCCCCCTGACCGCGATGCTCAAGGACCCGGATGAGGAGGCGCGGGTGAACGCCGCCCACATCCTCGATCATCTCTTGGATCCGCGCTCCGCGGATGCGTTGGTCGATGCCATGGGAGATCCCGCGTTGTGTGATCTGACGATCGGGACCCTGAAAAAACTCAGCGCCATTCGGGATCGCATCGACGAGGTGATGGATGAATTACGGGACGTGGAAGAGTCCGAACTCCGCGAAGGGGCGCGGCAGGAAGCCGTGCATAAACTGCATCCGATTGGCCGTCCGACTGTCGAAATTTTAATTGAGTACCTCGAAGACGATGATTGGGTGGTGCGTGAAGCCGCGGCGGACGTGTTGGGAAAAATCGGCGACGTCCGGGCGGTGGAGCCATTGATCGATCGTCTCAAGCGGGACAAGGATACAGGCGTCAAAGAACTGGCGACCAAGGGCTTGGGATTGATCGGCGACGCCAGGCCCGTTCCTCTCCTGATGGACATGATTCCGATCAAACCGTTACGGGTATTGGCCGTAGAAGCCTTGGAAAAGATCAAGGACGTGGAGGCCCTGCGTCCCTATGCGCAGGTGTTCAAGAAAATGAAAGACGACCGTGACGGGTTGGTTTCGTATAACTCCGGGATCATCATCGATAAATTGGAAGCCGCCGCCGCGCAGATGGATGAAGCGCAGTGGGCGGAGAAGGAGCAGGTGAATGGCTGAGAGTCAGCGCATTGAACAATTATTGGCCGCGCTTCGGGATGAAAACGAAGGTCTGCAAAATTATGCGGCGTCCGGACTCGGGCAAGTGGGTGACTCGGCTATCCCCCGCCTGATCGAGATGTTTGAGGAGGATGATCTCGTGATCCGGGAGGCCGCGGTCAATGCCATCGTGCAAATCGGGGAACCGGCGATTGATCCCTTGATCGAGGCATTGGAAGAAGATGAATGGACCGTGCGGGAGCAGGCAGCATCGGCACTCGGGAAATTGAAGAGCTCCCGGGCGGTGCCATCGTTGGTCAAGGTGTTGAAAGACAAGGATGGGGGCGTCCGAACCGCCGCGGTCTGGGCCCTGGAACGGATCGGCGATCCCGAAGCCGTGCCAGCCCTGGTGGACTGCCTCATGGATGCGATGTTGCGTGAAGACGTGGCTCGCGTGTTAAAAAAGATCGGCGACGCCAGAGCCACGGATGCCTTGATCGACGGGCTGAAAGGATCCAATTGGATCGTCCGCCGTCATGCCGCCGAAGCCTTGGGGAAAATCGGCGATCCCAAGGGGTTCGCTCCGCTGGTGGAAGCCTTGACGGATGAGGACTGGCTGGTACGCCGGAACGCGGCTGAAGCCTTGGCCCGGTTGGGTGATGCCCGCGCCATTCAGCCGGTGGTCGCCTTGTTGGAAGATGAAAATGAAATGGTCCGCGACACCGCCGAAGGCGTGTTGGCGAGTTTAGGATGGAAACCCGAGTCATGAAGAAGAAGGAGACATAGATATGGCAGATCCAGCTCCAACCCCTCTTGTGCAAATTGCTCCCAAGAGTGCCAAGAAAGACGGCTTTAACCTCGTGACCGAAAACGTCATCGCCGTCAACCTGGAAGATAAGCAGCTTGAAGTCGAGTTGTTGGCCTATGATGGGAAAACCGTGTTATTGGACGTCGCCGAAGACGCGCTTGAGGATCTCCAAAAAATCAAGCCGGGTGACGGGGCTACCCTCCGCATCGTCGAGGAAGAAGGCAAGCGGCTGGTCAAGCAGTTTCGGATTCGGTCGAAAGATCCGAACGTCGTCAAAGTCGACGCCGCGTTGATGGATTTGAAGGATTCACACTGGCTCAATCGCAAATATGCCATTGAGACGTTGGGAGAGCTCAGGTCCGTGGACGCCGTGGATCCCCTCGTCGAATGTTTGGAAGACGAAGTGGGCGACGTCCGGCATCGAGCCTATGAAGCCTTGATCAAAATCGGGTCGCCCTCCGTTCCCAGAGTCATTCCGCTGTTGGTGTCGGAGGAAGATGAATTGCGCCAGTCCGCCACCGAGATTCTTCGAAAAATCGGCAAGCCGGCCGTGGAATCCCTGGCCACGGCTTTGGCCGATGCCGATGGTCCGCTGAAAAAACGGATTACCAAGGTGTTGGATCGTATGGGGTATAAACCCAAAGAGGCGTAAGGCATCGCCGGGCAAACAGCCGGTACGGTTAAAGGAACCTCTGATTTATTGCACTATCGGGCGCATGGCTGCGTTGTGTCCTCGCTCAACCCTCACCTATCTCTATGATAAGCCTCGGGTTTCGCTCCGGGACGCCTTGCCCTGCATCCCGCTATCACAATAAATCAAAGGTTCCTCAAGACGTCTTATAGGGGTTCACGCCGGCGGCGGGCCGGCCGACCGACACGTAATGAAGCCCGCAGGCGGCGACCCGTTCGGGGTCGTAGACGTTCCGGAGGTCGATAAACACCGGCACGCGCAGCAGCGATTTCATGTGCTCCAAATCCAGGTTTCGGAATTGATTCCACTCCGTAGCGAGCACCACGGCATCCGCGCCCGTCATGGCCTCATACGCATCCTGACAGCCGATCAGGCCGGGTAACGCGTTCAGCGCGCCGGCCAATCCTTCCGGGTCGTAGGCCCGGATGGCACAGCCTTCCTTCATCAGGTGTTCCGCGATCATCAACGCGGGCGAATCCCGAAGATCATCGGTATTGGGTTTAAAGGACAAACCCAACAAAGCCAGCGTCTTCCCCTGGACACCGTCCACCGTGTCACGGATTTTATCGACCATGCGAGCCCGCTGTTGTTCGTTCACCCGTTTGGTCGTGGCCGCCAATTTCATGGCATAGCCCGCTTCTTCTCCAATGTGAACCAGCGCCGCGGTGTCCTTCCCGAAACAGGAGCCGCCGAACCCGGGTCCGGCGTGCAGGAATTTGGAGCCGATCCGTTTGTCGAGCCCCATGGCTTTGGCCACGGTTTGCACGTTGGCATTCACCAACTCGCACAGGTTGGCGACTTCGTTGATAAAAGAAATCTTGGTGGCCAGGAACACGTTCGACGCGTATTTGATCACTTCCGCCGTCTGAACGTTCGTGACCACGAACGGCGTTTCAATCAGGTACAACGGCCGGTACAGATCTTTCAGGATCGCTGCGGCCTGTTCGCTCTCCACGCCGACGATCACGCGATCCGGACGCATGAAATCTTCAATCGCCGAGCCCTCGCGGAGAAACTCCGGGTTGGCTGCCACGTCGAAGTTGACGGGTTTGGATTGATGGGCCTTGATGATTTCTCGCACGCGTGTCGCGGTTCCCACCGGCACGGTCGACTTGGTGGCCACCACCTTGTACCCCGTCATGCGGCTCCCGATGCTCCGGGCCACCTCATCCATGTATGACAGATCTGCGGAACCATCCAGGTTTGAGGGCGTGCCAACCGCGATGAAGATCACCAACGCCGTATCCACGGCTTGGTTCAAGTCGGTGGTAAAGGTGAGCCGGCCGGATTGGAGGCCTTTGGCCACCAATGCAGCCAAGCCGGGTTCATAAAACGGCACCTCACCCCGTTCCAGTTGTTGAACGCGCTTGGCATCCACGTCCATGCACGTCACGTTGAGTCCGAATTCCGCAAAGCACGCGCCCGTGACGAGTCCCACGTATCCCGTTCCGAGAACACTAATATGCATCACAACCTCTTGGATGAAAAATTGTACGCGTTGAATTTTTGTAGATGATCGACCATCTGTCAACGATCAGATAAAGAGTATCACAACTTGAGGGAATTTGAATGGCGCCATTCGGGACGGCACGGGGGCCGTCCCCTACAATGGCAACGATGATCCGGGACGGCACGGGGGCTGTCCTCTACAATGGTAACGATGATCCGGGACGGCACGGGGGCCGTCCCCTACAATGGCAATGATGATCCGGGACGGCACGGGGGCCGTCCTCTACAATGGTAACGATGATCCGGGACGGCACGGGGGCCGTCCTCTACAATGGTAACGATGATCCGGGACGGCACGGGGGCCGTCCCCTACAATGGCAATGATGCCGTGAACATGATTGGGTAGGGACAACCCCCCGTGGTTGTCCATCGATATTGTCCTTATACCTGCACGCGTTTTCTTGACAGGGTAGCAGGGGCGAACTAGAATCAAAACCGGACGTCCTTCCCAAGAGCGGGAATAGCTCAGTGGTAGAGCATCGCCTTGCCAAGGCGAGGGTCGGGGGTTCAAATCCCCTTTCCCGCTCCAATCTTCCCCCAACGCACCCGATGGATTTGAACGCCCGACCGGGGATTCCGAAAGGGGTGTGCCCCTTTCGTGCTTCGAATTTCTACATCGTGAGGATCATGCGGCGTGTGGCTGAATCTCTCGTTCGATTTTGTGGCGGACCGTGCGTTCGGCGATATCAAGATCGTAGCGGGTCTGCAGATTGATCCAGAACTCCGGTGTCGTCCCGAAATAGCGCCCGAGACGTAGTGCCGTGTCGGTGGTGACGGCACGGCGTCCGATCACAATATCGTTGAGCCGCGGGCGCGAGACTTTGATTGCCTTGGCGAGCCGATACACGCTGAGCCCCATCGGTGTCAGAAACTCATCACGCAGGATCTCCCCGGGATGCACCGGCGGCAATCGCCGTCCTGAGGCCACATCCGAGAAATCAACCTTCCGGCGGTCGATGTCTTCTCGCTGAATGGACATGGTCATGTCACCTCCTCAATGGTAGTCAACAATCTCGACCTGCCAGGCTTCACCGTTTCGCCAAACGAAGCAGATACGCCATCGGTTGTTGATGCGAATACTGTATTGTCCCCGGCGGTCGCCCTTCAAGGCTTCCAGCCGATTGCCGGGTGGTATGCGCAGGTCGTCTAACCGGCCAGCCGCCTCAATGGCCAAGAGCTTCGCTCGTGCATACCGCTGAATTTTCAAGGGCAGGCCGTGAACGGCCCGACCGACGAAGATGGCCGCCGTGTGTTTGTCGGCAAAGCTCTTGATCACGGCCGATGGTAACGAGTAACGGTACGCTCAGTCAAATGCGTAATACTGGCTTGGCGTTTGTCCTCTTTTTCACACCGGATCGTTGTTTTCACCCTGCCGGCACTTGTTCCGGGACGAGTACGAGATGCCAGGGAGGAACTTCTTCGTTCATGTGACGAAATTGCCGGGCAGTGCTTCCCGCGGGCATGCCGGGAAATACGGCGCCCCGGCGTATTTCCACAAAACGGAAACGACAGGTGCCGGGGTTGCGTTCTCGATGAGTCGTACCTGCAGGGATGGTCTGTCGAAGCGGAGTCACATCCGACAGGTGACAGCGTTCTCCGGCTTTTAACGAAGACAGAGCTTGGTGAACGTATCCGAAGATCTCCGGAATCGTTTCCGGGGTGAAGACGACGTCAGGAGGTCGCATGCCGGAATCTTCAACGAGTTGAGCGAGTATTTCCCAAAACGCTTCGTCGTCAATGGCCGCGAACACGCAAAGGGCTCCGCGACGAGCCGCAAGGTTCAACAGCGCCAGCGGACCTTGGATCACGAATTTCCAGGCCGGAAAGGTCAAGGACTTTCCCCGGTGCATGACTTCCAGGGCCTTCTCTCCACGGACCCGAACCGTCCGGTACTCGCCTTTGGTTTTGGTGAGGTGCGAGTGGATGGTGGCCGGAGACAACCTTGTGGGTTCATAGGCAAAGGTTGGCGTGGCCGGCGCGTGACAGGTCAACAAGGTGTACTGGGCGAGCAGGTGGGGGTGCGTCGAAAGATCCATCATGTCGACGCCGCCCCAAAACCGGAAATGCAGAGTGTCCGGAGAATCATGGGAAAATCGGCGAAGGCGCTCCGGGTCGGCATGGTACGCGCCGCCCAATTGCGAACCGGGCTGCAGGCGATCCTGTGCATGAAGCGTGAGAGCTTTTCCACTGTGTTGCAGGGAAGGCAGATAATGATCCAGGAATGCCTCTTCAAACGATAAATCTCCCGCACCCAAATCCAGCAAAGACGGCTTTTCCACGTGAAGAAGAAGATCATACGGCGATACGTTCTGTTTCACGAAGGCCTCAACCTCATGAGGCGCGGGCCCGGACGAAGGCGCTTCTTCGCGGACGAGGGCGAAATACACGCACAACGCCCGAATCGCCTTTGTGGGAGGCAACCCCGTTAATTCTTTGAGCCGTACCTGGTCAATCCCCTCTGCAGAAGCAGGGTTCAGGCCGGCAACCAACCCGTCCCGGAGCGTGCCGGGCAAAGGGCTGCGCTGAATGCGTTCCACGAGCCGGGCCAGGGTGTGTTCAAGCCTGGAGCGGTGTGCCAGTTTCCTGGCAGATTCCCAGGCAGCGGGATCTGCAGATTTGCTTTCCTGGAGGAACCTCCGAAGTTGAGCGGGATTTTGTGGCGCTGCCGGTTCGGCCACCGGCGTGGAGGGTGGTTTCGACACGAACGAAGCGTAGCTGTGGTTTTGATCGGGCGTCAAGATTTGCCGGGAGCAATGAGTTGCGGTGGCATAGCCCCTGTGCTACATCATGCGCATGCTGCAATCCGTTACCGGCCGTTCACGTCAAACGTTGGCGTTCATGGGGGTTATGTGTGTGATGCTGGTTGCAACCAGTGCTTGCGCCACTGTCCTATCCCCCGGCAACTATCGAGTCGGCCAGATCATTGAACCCCAGGAAAAGACGACGCTGTCAGACGAGGAATTCCGTGCGATTCTCCAATCGGTTGACGTCATCTATATCGGTGAAGCGCATTACACGCCTTCTCACGTCGAGGCCGCACTGCAGGTGCTCCAAAATGTGGTCAACGGAGGCAGAAAACCGGTCCTGGGCATGGAAATGTTCAGTTGGGACGGGCAAACCGGGCTTGACCGGTACCTCGCGGGTGCGGTGACGTCCACGGAAGATTTTCTGGCCGAATCCCACTGGAAGAACAATTGGGGCGGGAAATACGCGGATTACTCGCCGCTCGTCGATTTTGCGAAAACCCATGACCTCACGTTGCTGGGCCTCAATCCGCCTCGTCCTCTCGTCAGGAACGTGGCGAAACAAGGACTCGGGGCCATTGAAAGCAGTCCGGAGGGGCAACGATGGACCATTCCCGTTCCGTTCCCTGCCGACGATCCTGATTATCGACGGGTCATTTACGATCAGATTGAACAGTGTCATGCAGGCTTGTCACAGGAGGTCTATCAGAAAATCTATGAAGCGTCCGTCTTTCGGGATGAAGGCATGGCATCCGTCATTTCGACGACGGTGAAATCGGAGACGCCTGCGCCAACGACCTTCGTCAGTTATACCGGGGCCGGGCATATCCAATACGGACTTCCGATTCCCAAGCGGGTGCAGCGACAGTTGGGTGTGCCGGCGAAAGACGTGACGGTGTATCTCCACGCGCTGGATCCCGAACACCCCGAAGACGTCGATCATTTGCTCGACGAACGCATTGCGGATTACGTATGGCTGACGGCCTTAGGCCCCCAGGGAAGACAACCCCGGTGCGGGGAATAGCCTGCGAGTAGGGGTGTGAGCCTGCATGCGAAGAAGGCCATCAGGGTCGGCAACCAAAGTCCGTCAGGCCACATTGGGAGTGATGCGTCGGGGTTCTATGCACTGACAGGACCGTATGTGAGCGGGAAAATATGCCCAGTTTCCTGAATCCACGCTCCTATTTCTTCTTGCGTTTGCGCTTCTTGGCTTGTCTCTGACGCTTTCGTAAATGCTTGGGGTCTTGAAGATTCCGTTGTCTTGCGGCTTCTTGATCTTGCTTCTTTTTTTCTCGAGTTTTCCATACTTTGTCTTTTTCAGCTTCGAGTTGTTTAACCTTTGTTTCTGCTTCTAGCGCGCGTTGTGTCGCCGATTTTTCTTTCTGTTCGGCCGCCTCTGCTCGACGCCAACCCATTTGTGCTACGAAAAATGGTTTCTCGAGGTCTGGTGTCTGTTCAAACGCATCATCAAGATCTTTCGTATTAGCAAATGTTTCCTCGAGTTCCTTAATATAGCCCACTTTTTCTTGCTGGTAGGATGCCTTGGCAGCATCAATGCTGGGGCCGAAAAAATGCTCGTAGCGTTGTTTGTCTATAAACGATATTCCAGCGTAATAGTATTCGTGAAGCATGCATTGCTGTAGGAGGTCTGGGTCTATTTGTCTGCCAGGCAGGGCAGATAGATATCTGTAGAGAGCCTCAGGTGTCCATGCTGTGACCTGAAACACTTGGTCTGTGATCCGGCTTTGAGAGACGAAATAGACTCGTTCTGCATTCTGCAGGCCTTCTATCGAGTATTTACCGGCGTTCAAGTTTTTTGAGAAAATACAGACTTCGGCTTCGGATTCGACTTGAAGGGGAGACCGATAGATGCCTCGCATCTCGCGTTTTTTCTGGATTTGTGCCTTGGCCTCCTCTATGTCACCCCAGTCTTCCTGAACAAATCCATCTAATTCTGAGATATCAATTACACGTAACCCATGTTTGATAACAGCTCTATCAAAAGAAGGGCGGTCAATTGCTTCAGCGGGAAGGATGCTTTCAAGGTAGTCCTTGAATGTACCGACCTTACCCTCAGCACTAAGTCTTATGAATCCGTCAAGAAAGAGATTCTGCTTGTAGCTTCCTTTCACCAATGCAGCACGTAGAAATTCTGGAGATTCGATTCCAGTTGTCCTTATAAAAGTTAAGGCCCATTGGAAATGTTCCCACGCCTCTTGAAGCAATTTCGGAGTTGTACAAAGCAATGCGGTTTCATCAGCAAGTGTCTGAAAAAGCTTAACGGCATAATCATGGTTATTACACCCTGCAGCAATTAGAGGAAGAATCACGCTTGAATCGCAAAGCCACAGGGTCTTCTGAAATATGCTTCTTCTTACCTCACAGAACTTCGGATCAAGTCCAAGAAGATGATATAAAAAATAGCCTTGGGAGACAGATGTAAGATACTGCCGTTGTGTAGGACTTGGTTCTACAAGGAATTGATGTACTGCTTCGATGAATGCGGCTCTGAGATCCATATTCTCTATTTCAGCAGCCTTATCAGAGACAGGTCCAAATACATCTGATAGCTCATCCGGACGTGCTGATTGCTTAGAGAAAATCTTGTTTGCGATCACTAAGCCACGGTTCGCAAAACTATCTACTATAACTTCCTGGGCCAACTTTTGACATTGGCTTAATTGTGAGTCTTCTACAGTGACATAGATATTTCTTAAATCTAGCCGGAATTGGCCATATGCCTGCTCCATTTCCGTTTTCCGAATCTCATGGTATTCGTCTACCTTCCTACGGCCATCGCTGGTAATTCGAAAGTTCCCGTCAACTTCTGACACGAAACCTTGCAGAATAAGATCATTCACATTCTCGGTGATGGTTTCGGAATAATTTGTTTCCGCATTTATGAGATTATGCAATGCAGGCAAAGATACGATATTTCCTGAAACTATTCCTTCAGCACCAGCTGAATAAAGTTCCGAAAGTATTAGCGGTGAGAGATAATCCGTTGCCTGAACCCCCTGAAGCCGTCTGTATAGGAAAATGGCGATAGCAGATTCGATTTCCTCTTCTGATCGTGGATCAATACCGATTTTTTCTCTAAAGCGATGCCTCGGTGCAACAAAACGATCTGCTGTTTTTAAAATTCGTCGAAGTTCTGAGTGAGTGCCGTCAGAATTGGAGTACTTGACGAGCACAATGTTGTATTTTTCAAGAAACTCTTGCTCATCGGCCTTTGTAAAACCCGCAGCCGTCATGTAGATGGGGCGTTGAGGGCCTCTTCCCTTCCGTGCAAGTTGTAGAACATAGTCAATGTCAGGGTCAGATAAACTGTGACCGATAATGAAAATGTCGAACATTTTGAAAACATTACACAGGCCGTCGCGAAAATATTGGCCAGAATCATCTACATAAACGTTTCGGTAATCGGCTGAGGTAAGAATTACCTCTTCTGGATAGTTCAGGTCAGAGTGCAGTTTCTGGATTAGGTGGCTGGCTCCATCATGCCAAGAATGAAAATCTTCTTGGCGGTTTCTGAGAACTGTGAAAAATTCTTTTGAACCTTTTTTTAAATGGTCCGCAATCTCATCATCGTAGTTCGTGGTGAGATAGCAAGCAAAAGGCCAATTGCTAATCAACTCGTAGAGAACACCCTGATTTTTACTGGCAAGAGTTAGCAGAGGTTTGATCAAATTGACCAAGGCATTACGGTCTCCAAGATCACGCTCCGCCTGTCGGAAGAATTCAGGGTATTTTTCCTCCGCAAGGTATTTTTCGTAGGATGAAGGGTCTGCGACACAAGCCATATTTGTAAGTTCTTTATAGGTCAGTTCAGCGAGTTTCCTCCATGATGGATAACCTACCTCACAAGAAGGTCCTGACCCAACAAGAACAAAACATCGACCACTATTTATTTTTCTTATAAGCCGCTTATCTAACATTTCATTACTTCCTTGTTCGCGTTACCCTTAGTCGTACCACATCTTCTTGGAGATGGCTAGGCAAGTCCCCGGTAACGAGCCAACGCGTTTTCTTTAATGCCTGGGGGAAGACGTTGGGTGACTATCTTGAATGCATTTCTCAATCCCCAGGCATTTCCAATGTCCACGATCGTTTCGCCGGCCGTTTCTGTCGTCCGTCTGGCGGGAATCTTGTTTCTGTTCGCTAGTTCGACCAGTTCATGAATCCCTTCTCCGTCCGAGATCAGGATCGGTGCGCAGCACTCGATTGCTCTACCCATCATGAGTGTTGCCAAGCACGCCGAACTGGTCGGAAGTCGGTCCCAATGGTTCCAGATGATTGGGGCGCACTCCATCGAATTCGCGCAATCAAGGATGCGAAAGCATGCCGCTGTATCCAGAATCTGTTCTTTCGGTACCACCCCCACGTATACTGAACCGTGGTTAGTCTCGACGCGGCACCCAGCCTCTATAGTTTGCCAGCCCGAGCGTCCACGGATGGCCGGCTGTCCCCCTCTCAATGCAACACGGACGGGTTTGGGGGGCTCCCCTTTTCGCGCGCTCTTTGGTTTCTCGGCTGGTGGGAGACGGGACCAGTCCAGTGGCTCGTCAACCGCACGCATGTCGAGATCGACTACATAGATGGTGCCTGAATCCCTGCATTCGGACAGAGGCTGTTCCACCTCGGAACCCGCTTGTCTTCCAAGGAGTTCTTTGCCCTCTGGAGAAAAAGCGAAGGGGTGTGTCGATTTCCCGCGTCCTTTGTCATGAAGCGTGCACAGAGCGAAGAAGCGATTCTCCACCGCCCTCAACCGCAAGATAGATGACCACTTGATGTCAGTGACATTATCAAAACTTGGATTTACCCATACACGCGCACCGCGCTTGGCGAGAAAGCGGGGAAGCAGACCAAGGTAGTGGTCGTGGCAAATGGTCGCTCCCGCTCTCACGCTACCCAATTCGAACGTTGGAAGCATGACGTTCGGCTCCCAATCCGGCTTCTCGAACGCGACCGCGCCAGCAGTGGAATGCTTTGTGTATACGGGACGATGGGAGCCATCAGGGTCAAAATGAATGAGGACCTGCGAAGCACGGCCGGTTGAGTCTATACCTCCCTCAATCGCACCGACCAACAATGGAGCATTCAGGTCCCGTGCGAGCTTCTTCAGCGACTTTATGCGTTTGGCATCAGAGGAACATATGTAGCCCTCTGGAAAGAGTGCGAAGTCGATGGTCTCACCGCGGAATGAGGCGAGAGTGGGTATGTCAGGCTCTTGAACTCCAGTTCCTTCAGGCGGAACACCGTGCAATGTCCCTCTGTTCACCTTTGGAAAGATCAAGGCCGCTCGCAAGATGGAGTGCTCCTTGGCAGCGGGAATACTTTTCTCCACGATCATTTGGCTTGCCGGAGCATCATCTTGAAACGCGATGGCCGAGAAGCGTTGCCGATCGTCGCTGCTATCAGCGTCGAGTGAGCACCAAGCGAAATCGCGGGCGTAGAGTCTGACCGTTGGCCTGAAACCTTTAAGTAACGGGACAAAATCTCGCAGAATGTCATACCAAGCCCGCTGTTCGTCGCGGTAAGGCGGATCGTCATCCTTGGCATTGTGTTTCTCACACAGCGCAATCCAGCGCTCTCTAGAGAACCCTAGGGGTTGATCGCCTGGATATGCGGCAAGCACCAGCTTCCGTGGGCTCGTATAGTGCTGGCTCTCATCGAACTCCACGATGAATCCAGGAGCGGGGACCCAGAAGTCACAGGGTGCCAGCGTTTCGGCTCTGACGAAGTCTTCGAAGCCAAAGCCTCGGTATTCTTCCAAGACGGTGACCACGTTCCGTAGAGCGGAGTAGATGGAAGTTCCTTGGTAGGAGGAGAGGTGCGCTGGCCATGAAAACTTGTGATTCCGCAGGCACTTCCCGTAGATGCGCTCCAGTAACTCGCGAACCCGTATCTTGCATTCGTGACACCGCTCAGAATGACGTGCTGGTCGAGTGATATGCGTTTTCTTCTCTGATGGGCCAGACGAGAACGTGACGGAACCAGCACGACAGCTACCGCCGCACTGGCACTCGACAATGTTGAAGCCGCGGGTCTTGAGGAAGCTATTGGACTCAGAGCCACCAGAAAATTTGTCCGAGCGCAGTCTCTGTCCCGTTGCTACTTGGTGAGCCAACGCAATGGTGTACTTCGGAGGAAAATGGCGGCCATCTTTAACCAGGCAGTAACCTCGGCCGTTCCTTCGCGGTGGAACACCCTCGCGGCTGACGCGGCGCATGGCTTCTACTATGTGTGCCTTCGTGATAAATGCCGGGATCATAGTAGATAAAATACTTGATTGACAGATGCCCTGAGTTTAAGGCATTGGAGATTGGAAAGGCAAGGACGATCCCGGAAACGGGAGTCGTTTTAAAGTTAAATCGTCTTCATAAAGAAAGCGAAAGGAGGAAAAGCATGGGAGACTCGGTCATGATTGCGCAACGGATGCCCTATGTGCTGGAGATGGAGCCCGGCAAGTATTATTGGTGCCGGTGTGGTCGATCCAAGACGCAACCTTTTTGCGATGGATCACACACGGGCACGGAGCATTCCCCGGTGGAAATCGAACTCACCGAGAAAAAGCGAGTGGCGTGGTGTGGATGTAAGCATACGAAAAAACAGCCGTTTTGTGATGGAACCCATTCCGGCCTCGAAGAATAGCATTGCCTTTCCTGGCAGAGTTTATATATAATCCCGTACTTCTGGACTCGAATGAAATTCTTCTGCTTGCCAAGGAGGATGAGACAATGAAGAAGACCATACAGGGGATTCTTGGTGCGGCTGTCCTGGTTGTCAGTGCCTCGCCTGCTTTCGCCAATGCGCCGGGTGGCGGTTATGAAGGAATCACCTCCATGTACTATGGGATGATCGCCTTGGTTCTTGCCTACGGTGCGTGGGATATTTTCTTTAAAAAAGATTGACGCCTCTTAGACTTAGAAATCGCCTCCTTTCATGCCCTGTCAGGGCTGTGAAGGGAGGCGTTCCTTTTTGAGTAACGGGTCGATCACGTCAAAAACCGTTTCCGCGACGATCCGGTACCCTTCCGCGGTGGGATGAATGCCGTCGGCTTGGTTCAATTCCTTCCGCGCCGCCACGCCTTCAAGAAAAAAAGGGATGAAGGTCACCGAATGGTCTCGGGCTAGTTGCTCAAACAGCGAGGCAAAGCCCGTGGTATAGTCCAAGCCGTAATTCGGCGGTATCTGCATCCCTGCCAGCACGACCTCGACGCCTGCTTGCTGTAACCCGTCGATGATCTTCGCTAAATTCGATGCCATGAGAGACAAGGGCTGTCCCCGCATGCCGTCGTTTGCGCCCAATTCGAGAATCACCATCGACGGCCGGCTTTTGAGAATCCAGTCGAGGCGGCGCAGCCCGCCCGTCGTGGTGTCTCCGCTGACGCCGGCATTGATGACTTCATGGTGATAGCCTGCCTCGCGCAGGCGACGTTGCAGTTGAGCGGGGTACGATTGATCGGGAGAAACGCCCAGGCCGGCGGTGAGACTGTTGCCGAACGCCACGATTCGAGTGGGTTTCGCGACAACGCGGTCTGAACCGTTCGAAATGTGAGAAGACGCAGTGTTTTCTGCAAGTTGGGTTTCCGTTGTGGGCAGAGCAGGATCTTTCGGGTCACACCCTCCCACTCCTGACAAAAGCAGGAGAATCCCTATAGCGGTCCACAACCATCGTCCCGATTGCCTGAATCGTTGTGTGACGAAAGGGTGAAAAGCGTGAGGGGCCGTCGTCATAGTGTATAATAGACCGCATTGATGCAGGTTTGCCAAGGGGAAAGAGACGGTTCAGGCCATGATTCGCGTTGAGAATCTCACCATGCAACTCCGGGGCGGCGGCCACGTGGTATCCATCCTCAAGGGGTTGAACTTTGAGGTGCCGCGCAAACAGATGGTGTCCATTGTGGGCCCGTCGGGGAGCGGGAAATCCACCCTGCTGGGCCTGTTGGCCGGATTGGATAAACCGACCACCGGCTCCATTTGGTTGAATGGCCAGGAGATCACGACGTGGACGGAATCGCAACTGGCGCACTTTCGACGGCAAAACGTCGGGTACCTTTTTCAGGCCTTTCATCTTATCCCCACTTTGACGGCCTTGGAGAACGTCATGCTTCCCATGGAATTGAGCGGCGATGCGACTGCGAAGGATCGTGCTCGTGAATTGTTGGAGGCCGTGGGGTTGCAAGACCGTCAGCATCACTATTCCACCCAACTCTCCGGAGGCGAGCAACAGCGCGTGGCAGTGGCGCGAGCCTTTTCCTGCCGTCCTCCGATTTTGCTGGCGGACGAGCCGACCGGGAATTTGGACAGTGCCACCGGGCAACTGGTCATTGATTTGTTGCTCAGGTTCCATCGCGATCAGGGGAGTACGTTGCTCCTCGTCACGCACGATCCTTCGCTCGCCGAACAAACGGAGAGGATCATCACCCTTCACGACGGCACGATTGCGTCGGACACGCTGGTTCGTTCATAGCTCATGCAACGAGTCCCCATTTCATTCCTCATGGCGTGGCGGGAAATTCGAGGCAGTTGGCGTCAGTTTGTCTTCTTCCTGGCCTGTTTGGCCGTTGGCGTAGGGGCCGTGGTCGGCATTGAATTGTTTGCGACGAACGTGGAATCCCTCATTCTCCGCGATGCCAGGAGTCTTTTGGGCGGCGATCTGGAAATTCGTGCAGCCCATCAATTGAGTGAATCCGGGAGAGAGACCTTGGATGACCTGAGAGCGCGCCACGTCGAGGTGACGCACGTGAGGGAACTTGTGGGCATGGCGGCCGTTCCTTCGATGGCGTATTCCCAAACCCCGGACGATGACTGTCCCTCACCCTGCACCCTCTCCCAGGGGGAGAGGGAATTCGGGGCTCAAGCGACGCAGTTGGTTGAACTGAAAGCCGTTGAGGATCAATACCCGTTGTACGGACAGGTGGAGATGACCCCTCAACAATCTCTCCCGGATTCGCTTGCTCCCCTCGACTGTCCGTCACTCCCCTGCTTCGGGGCCGTGGTGCAGGAATCCTTACTCATCAGCTTCGGACTTCAACTCCACGATCACCTCAAGATCGGACAAGCCTGGTTCGCCGTGACCGGGATCCTCGTCAAAGAGCCGGATCGCGTGTCCAGTGCCTTCAGTTTGGGGCCGCGAGTGCTGATCTCCCGGCAGGCGTTACAGGCGACGGATCTGGTCAAGCCGGGCAGCCGCATACGTGAACGCTACCTGCTTCGCGTTCCGGAGTCACTGGCCCTTGGCCCGCTTCGAGGTGAATTGCAAGGACGACTCGGGTCTGAGGGGGCCGGCGTCTCATCGTATCGTGACGCCCAACCGCGGATTCGGAGATTCCTGGATCAGTTGACCACGTATTTGGGCCTCATCGGCCTCACCTCGCTGTTTGTGGGCGGGATCGGCATTGCCTGCACCATTCATGGATTCATGCGGCACAAACTCACGACCGTGGCGATTCTGAAAACCCTGGGAGCTGACGCCGGCCTGCTGCTCCGGGTGTATCTGTTGCAAAGTCTGTTCATGGGATGCCTGGGCAGTATGGGGGGCGTGGCATTAGGGATCGGACTACAAAGGCTGTTGCCCGCGCTTCTGGGCGACCTCATCCCGGTCGCCGTCAGCAGCCAGGTCACGGTGTTGCCCCTGGGTAAAGGCCTGCTGGTGGGGGTGGTGACGACGTTCTGTTTTACGATTTGGCCGTTACTCGCCATCAGGGAAATCCCGCCCGCGCTGGTTTTCCGGCGTGAAGTGGAGCAGCCTCCCGCCCCGGCGGGTTCACGTTGGAAATTGATACGGGACGCAGTGATCGGCGTTGTACGAGACCGCCACCGGCTCGGCACGGCCGTGATGATGGGTTGCGGTCTGACCGTCCTCGCCACGTGGCAAGCGCGCTCACTCACGTTGGGGGCGCTCTTTATCGTTGCGTTTTGTGCCGCGGTGATTCTGCTTCAAGTCGGCGTATGGGCGTTGCTCCACGGTCTGGACAAACTTCCCCGTCCCCGTTCATTCGTGATCAGGCAGGCGTTAGGCAACGTGCAACGACCGGGGAATTTCACCCGGGGCATGGCCGTGGCGATCGGGGTCGGCGTCATGGTCATCGTGACGGTCGCGCTCGTCAAATCGTCCTTACTCGTCGCCCTCGGAGAACGCATCCCGGAGGATGCCCCGACGTTTTTCTTTATCGACATTCAACCGGATCAACGGGAGGCGTTTGAAGAAATCGTGCAACGGGAAGCCACTCAGGCTCCGTACCGGCTCACCCCCGTGGTCCGGGCGCGGCTGAGGGCGATTGACGGTCACGTGATTGATCCGGAAGCGCACAAGGGCAAAAAGAACGGATGGTATTTCACCCGGGAATACGTGCTCACCGCGCTCTCGGCGCTCCCCCGCGACAATGTCGTGGTCAAAGGGGCATGGTGGGCGGCTGATTCGACAGAGATGAAGAAAAAGGCTCGCGAGAACCGGGCCGGTCCCATTTTCGTGTCGCTTGAGGAGGAGGCCGCTCACAACCTTGGCGTGGATCTGGGGTCCACGATCGAATTCACCGTGCAAGGAACGCCGATGTCCGCGGTCGTCCAAAGTATGAGGCAGGTTGACTGGGGCAGTTTTACCATGAACTTTTTCATGATTCTTTCACCAGGCGCGCTGGACGGTGCCCCGATGACCCACATTGCCTCAGCAAAGGTCGAAGCGGAAAGAGAAGTGCCGCTCCAGCGTGCGCTCGTTCAAGCCCTGCCGAACGTGACGGCGATCAAGGTCGGCGACGTGCTGGCTAACGTGGCGAGGCTATTGGAGCAGTTGGCTTGGGCGATTCAAGGCATTGCGCTGTTGAGCATGGTAAGCGGCGCGGTCGTCATGACCGCGGCCGTCTCGTCGACGCGGTACCGTCGTCTGTATGAGTCGGCGATTCTCAAGGCGATTGGCGGAACACGCCGGGTCGTCGTGGCATCCTTTGCCGTAGAATTTGCCCTGATCGGTGGCCTGGCGGGTCTGATCGGCGTGGGGTTGGCCAGTGTGCTTTCCTGGGCCATCCTGCATTTTTTCCTGGATCTCGCTTGGGCTGTTCAACCCCTGGTGTTGGGCTGGGGTCTCATGGCAACCGTGGGGTTGGCCGTGGCCGTCGGGTTGCTGAGCACGTTTAGAATTCTCGGCGAACCGCCGCTGGCCGTGTTACGGCAGGAATAGGAAAAAAGACAGGTGATAACAGCTTGAACCGGCACCTGCATTGACAGAAACGAGAAATTCCAACAAAATAGGTATGAAAGTAAGAATTCGTGAGTAAGAAAATGCGCGTCACCGAAAAAGGACAAATTACCATACCCATTTCGCTTCGAAAACAATATGGACTTCAACCAAATGTCGAAGTGGAATTTCTCGCTGAGGCTGAAGGCATTCGAATACAGAAACGGGGAGCCGGGACCTCGAATCCTTTTCGTGCGCTGAGGGGAGTCGTAAAAAAACGACTGGCAGTTGATCGGTATATCGAAGAGATTCGAGGGCGATGATTACGGCGGTGGATACCAGCATCCTTCTCGATGTCCTTGTTGATGCTGATGATGCCGATCAATCAGAAGCACTTCTCACCCAAGCCTACGAACGAGGAAGTCTTATCATTTCTCCTGCGGTCTATGCCGAACTTGTGCCTCAGACACAAAGCCAGACAGAACTTGATCGTTGGCTGAATCTTGGTGGAATCGACGTCGTTCCTTTCACAAAGGAGCATGCGTACACCGCAGGCATAGCTCATGCGGCCTATCGAAAGGCCGGCGGGAAGCGCGTTCGTGTTCTGGCGGATTTTTTCATCGGTGCGCATGCTTTCCATGAAGCCAACGTGTTGCTCACGCGGGATCGCGGCTTCTATCGAAAGTATTTTTCCGGCTTGGCAATCGTTCCGAGGCCCGGCAAACAGTCGTGAGAGAAGCGGAGGAGGCTGATGGCGCAATCATTCGCCATCAAAGATCTTTGCCAGGACGAATCTACTCTCCCGACCGGATGAAGATGGCATTTTCAATTCGTTCGAATGCGTTCGTGTAAATCCTGACGTCCAGAATCGGGGTATCCCGGCGGCTGTTCTGGCCGTGGGCCGACGACGACTGTCGCGTCGTCACAAAATTCAAACGCACGCGCGTCCTGTCTCCGATTTCTTCTGCGAATGCAGTTGCCACCGTCTGTTCAACACTCTGAGTCGTCGTGGCCGGTTGACCGCCCAATACCCCACCTAAGACGCCGATGAAAATTTCCGCTTCGGGGCCGATCGACGTGTTCTGTGCGGCACTTTCCGCATTGATGAATCCGGTATTCAGGTCTGCGTTTTTGATCGTGTACCCCAAATCCTGAAAGACCGAGACGACGCTGGCGAACACGATCTTCTTGGGAGATTCATATTCCCGTGTCTGGAGGCTCTGAATTTCCAACGGCGTCATGGGAGGTTTCTGTTGTTGTGGACCAACGCAGCCGGTCACGGTGAAAGCTGTGACAATCAGCACCACCCATATGTGTGTCCGAAACACGCTCACGTGTCCTCCTGCGGGATGTCTCAAGGTGGTCGATAGAAACGCCTGTAGATTTCGCTGCCTAAAACTTGGACGTTCGGCTTCGGAAGTCATTCACCACGTCGTGTTCATCGAATTTGATGATCAGGGTAATCATGCTTGAACTGCTTTCGAACCCGGATGACCGTGAGCTTTGGCCGGCGAGAATGATGGTCCAATAGCCTGATTGGCTTGAGGATTGAGAGACCTGTGCGGCTCGCTGGTACGTCCAGACTTCGCGTTCCGCTCCATCACGGGTGGTGATGTTCGGTGCTCCAAAATGTTCCAGGACCTGGGCTTTCGTCGTTTTCCCGACGATCAGGTTCATCTGGACGTTTCCCTGCGTGAGTTGCGAATTGCGCTGGGTTAAGGGTTGAGGCGGGTCAACACAGGCACCCAGGGTCATGACGACACCGAGGATAAGCGGCAGTTTGCATATGTGTATCATCGTTTTCTCCATATCCCCATTCGCGTCCCGGCTCGTATCAAAAGGAAACGGCAGGAATTTGCAGGACTCGGTCAGGCTCCTGCTGTCGATCAAAGACGTTGTGAAACACTTGATCCAATCTCTTGAGTGTTTGAGCTTTAAAATATTTTTCCCCGCATTGCCGACAGATTCCTGTAGGCACATCATTAATAACGAGCAAGTGCGAGCGACGCCTATAGTCGTATTCAATCTTTTTTTCTTCGACGTCACCTCCGCAAAAAGAGCAATCTCCATACTTATTCATCGCTCTCTTCCTCCTCTCGTCCGAGGGGTTTGCCACTTTGGGGGTCGTGGAACATATACGGTAATGATTCGCAAGGCCTTTTTGTCACTGAATTTCATCCTGGCCCAACCTACGACGATATGAAGAGGATTTTCCTTCACGTATCCCAAAAGCAGACAGCTTTCCCCTCGCGGGTCATCAGGATAGTCCTCCAACACTTCCCCATTCATGATAGCCGCTTCGATGTCTGTGATATCAAGATCGTCTTCAAGCCTTTCCTGCTGAGCATGAAAGCTGAATTCGTAGCTCTTTTCGATGATGCATCGTTTAATATCATTGATCGTCATTCAGGGAGAACCCCTGTTCGAGTCCCTTCTTCCTAAGTTTTATCATCGGGAGCGACTCTGATGGGTTGCGATTGTGTCACGCGTCAGGCGTATGGTGCCGAAGCCGGGCTTAGGACCATTCGACCAATGGCCAGTCATGATGGGGTGTTTCGCGAGTGCCTGAGATCTGTGTCCCACACCTTGTCCGCACTTGTCAACCTCCGGCACGGCTTACACGCCCGCTGTGGTCCCCGGTTCGGCCCATCGCGATGTCCCTGCCAGGCGCGATATTTCGATGAGAGAATAGATTCCTCTCACAGGTCTCTCAAGAACTTAAGTGGATTTCATATATTTCCAGGGATTCAAAAGCTCAACGCCTGTTGGCGCGAAGTCGTCAATGTTTCGGGTCACCACCGTCATGCCATGAACCAATGCCGTGGCCGCGATGAGCGCATCGCGGTCTGAGCGAGGGTCGGGAACATGCATTCTGGCGCAACGTTGAGCCACTGCGGTATCGACGGACAAAATGCGCTCAGAAAACGCCGGTAAGACATGTGTGTTAAGCCAGGAGCGGAGCACCGCGCCCTGTGCCGGATCTCGGCGTTCGACCAATAATGTGCCTGTTTCAAGTTCCAACACCGTAATCACCGACAGAAAGAGGCTCGCCGACGAGACACTATTCGCCCATGTGAGGACTTTTTGATCAACCTTCGGAGACGTTGCTTTTCGCAGTTCAGCAATGACGTTGGTATCAAGCAAATACATCAGGACAGGTTTGCCGTTCTCTTCAGTTCGCGATTCAACCGCGGCGGCTCAAAATCAATGTCGGCGGCTTCCGGCATGGCCAGCAATTCAACGATGCTTCCTTCCTTCCCCGTGATCTTTTGATAGTCCTCCATGGTTAATAACACATGCGCCGGACGGCCGCGATCGGTGATAAAAACGGGCCCTTTCAATGCGGTCCTCTTGGCTTTGCTCACGTCTTGATTAAACTCTCTGCTGGTTATGGTTTTAATCTCCATAAGCGAAACCTCCGTTTTCTCTCATAAAAGTAGAGATATTACTACAATTCTGGTTTCTCTTCAACAGGACGGGAAAGGGAGAGAATTATACGAAATAGAAATAGACAGTAATGACAATATGTTTGAGGAATTTAGAGGAACGTTATGGACTACGTAGGAAAAGGGAGGTTGGTGCCGAAGCCGGGACTCGAACCCGGATGGGTTGCCCCACACGCCCCTCAAACGTGCGTGTCTACCAGTTCCACCACTTCGGCATGACAGAATTATAGGAAGAGGTTCGAATGGTTGTCAATTAACGGGACCTTCGGTACAATCAGCAAAGGGATCTCTGATTTATTGCACTATCGGGCGCATGGCTGCGTTGTGTCCTCGCTCAACCCTCATCTATCTCTATGATAAGCCTCGGGTTTCGCTCCGGGACGCCTTGCCCTGCATCCCGCTATCACCATAAACCTGTCCCCGACGTTCTTAATCGGGGATCAGAGGTTCCCAAATTATACTGGTGCTGATCCAAGCTTTGTTGATGTCTGATTCTTCTTACCACACGCCCGGTTCCCCCCCCAGCAAGGTTGCGGCATTTTTTGATGTCGATAATACCTTGATTCCCGGTCAATCCATTGAAATTCATTTCGTCCGGTATCTGTGGAAAACCGGTCTGTTATCCAATCGCGTGTTGGTCGACAGCGCGTTGTATTTGCTCTTCAATCTCCTTGAGCTTTCCCTGAGACCCCTGCGGGAACGAAAGATTTACCTGACCAATAAGCGACCGGAAGGCATCGAGCCCTTGGCGAAATGGTTTGTGCGGTCGGAGATCTGTCCTCGACTGTCCCTGCAAGGCACCGCAGCCTTGGCCCAGCATCAACAGGCCGGCCATCAGGTGGCCCTCGTCAGCGGCACCCCGGAGTTCCTGATCAAACCCCTGGCGCATTATCTGGACGTGCCGAACGTCCTGGCGGCACAGTTGGAAACCAACGGTGACGGCTACACGTGCCGGGTCCTTTCGCCCTATCCGTACGGTGAAGGCAAGCGGCGCCTGCTTCAGACGTTTGCGGACAGTCATGGCGTGGACCTTGCGCAAAGCTACGCGTACGGCGACAGCCCGGGCGACATTCAAGCCTTGGAGTCCGTGGGGCATCCACTCGTCGTCAATCCCATTCGCGGGATGGCGAGGATTGCGCGCCGGCACCGGTGGCCTACGACCGTGTGGGCGTAACGTCCGACGCGAAGTCATGAAGAATGTGTGCAAGCCATGACGACGCGAATTTCCGCCTCTCCGTCTACCCTGCGCGTCACGGAAATTTTTCATAGTATTCAAGGGGAATCCACCCGTGCGGGCGAACCGTGTGTGTTCGTGCGTGTAACGGGGTGTCCTCTCCGATGTACCTGGTGTGATACGGCCTATGCGTTTGACGGAGGCATCGACATGAGTCTCGATGCCGTGGTGGGCGAGATTCAACGGTACGGGTGTTCCCTGGTTGAAGTCACGGGCGGGGAGCCGCTGGCTCAACCCGCGGCGTTCGAGTTGATTGCGCTGCTGTGTGAAGAAGGTTTTGACGTGCTCATCGAAACGAGTGGGGCCATCGACGTGACTCCGGTTGATTCCCGGGCGAGTATCATTCTGGACGTCAAGTGTCCCGGCAGTGAGATGGATGCCCGCATGCACTGGGACAATCTGCGCCATCTCCGTCAAAAAGATCAGGTGAAATTCGTCATCGGCGACCGCCGGGATTATGAGTGGGCCGTTGACGTGGTCAAGCGATACCGACTCCCGGAGACGTGTCCCGTGTTGTTCAGCCCGGTATTTGCCACGGAAGGGAACGACGATCGGTGTTCCCTCCTGCGACCGTTGGCGGAATGGCTGCTCCAGGATCGCCTGCCAGTGCGCTTGCAGGTTCAATTGCATAAGTTTATTTGGGGTCCCGACACGCGAGGGGTCTAGCAGGATGTTGAAAAAAGCCGCCAGCTTTGTTCTCGCGGCACTCGGAGGCTCAACGTACCCCCAATGTACGCCTCGCCTCCTCGCTTGCTGCGACCGCGCTGGATGGCCTTTTTGAACATCCTGCCCGGAAATCCTGCTGCTGGTGGTGTTGAATGATTCCCCGAGTTGGAAGAGATAAAGGAGAGGCGCACAAAACTTTTCAGGATAGTGTTATCTTCATTCAGGAGTGAGAGGAGAGTCGCATGAAGTGTCAGGTCAAGGAAGGTCAGCTTGTCCGGGAAGCCACGGACGTGCTTGTGGTCGGTGTCTATGAAGACGAGAGCACGTTGTCAAAGGCCCATCAGGCGTTGGATCAGGCGTTGGGCGGACAACTCCAGGAGTTGCGAAACGCTGGAGAGTGTTCAGGCAAGAATCAACAGTCGGCGTTGATTCATACGCGAAAGGCCCTGCCTGCCAAGCGGGTTCTGTTGCTGGGATTGGGGAAGAAAGACGAGGTAACCCTGGATCGCGTTCGACAGGCCATGGGCACCGCGTTCAAGAAGGTTCGGCAGACCGGGGCGCAATCATTTTCCGCGCCGGTGTTCGGAACCGATACCCTCAAGGTACCTGCCGCCGATATTGTCCAGGCGATGGTAGAAGGGGCCGTGCTGGGCGGGTACCGGTTCACACACTATCAGTCCAATGATGAGGAACCGTCGAAAGACGTTCGGGCCATGACCCTGTTGGCGAACAACTCGAATCAGGTCAGTGCAATGAAAACAGGAGTCCGGCGGGGAGAGGCCAGTGCCAACGCCACGTGGTTCGCCCGTGACCTGTGCAATCACCCGGCCAACGTCATGACGCCTTCCCGTGTGGTGCAGGAAGCGCAAAAGATTGCCAAAGACTTCAGCGTCAAAGTGACCGTGCTCGATCGCAAGGATCAACAGAAATTGGGCATGGGCGGCATGCTGGGCGTTGCACGGGGTAGCCAGGAGCCGCCGAAATTCATCGTGTTGGAGTATGCCGGGGGCAAGAAGAAAGAACGGCCCGTGGTGCTCGTCGGGAAAACGATCACCTTCGATTCCGGCGGCATTTCGCTCAAGCCTTCGGAAAACATGGAACAGATGAAGGCGGACATGACGGGCGGGGCTGAAGTGTTGGGAGCGGTCCGGGCTGCGGCGCAATTGCGTCTGCCCCTCAACGTCGTGGGTATCCTGCCGGCCACGGAAAACATGCCGGGCGGGCGAGCTACGAAGCCGGGGGACATCCTGCGCATGCTCAACGGCAAAACCGTGGAGGTGCAAAATACCGATGCCGAAGGACGCCTGGTGTTGGCCGATGGGCTGGCCTATGCCGCCCGGTTCAACCCACAATGTATCGTCGATGTTGCCACGTTAACCGGTGCCTGTATCGTGGCCCTGGGGCAGTTTGCGATCGGGATGCTCGGAAATGACGCCGCGCTCAAGGCCGGCGTAAAAAAAGCCGGCGAGCAAGCCGGCGAACGCGTGTGGGAGATGCCGCTCTGGGAAGAATATTTCGAACAACTCAAAAGCGACGTGGCGGACATGCGCAACATCGGCGGCCGTGGAGGGGGCATGATTACGGCCGGCATGTTTTTGAGCAAGTTTGTCGGCGATTGCCCATGGGTGCATCTCGATATTGCGAGCACCGATTGGAGTTCGTCCGAGCGTCCGTATATCGGTAAAGGGCCGACAGCCATCGGCACGCGATTGTTGGTGCAGTGGTTGATCAACCGCTCGGGTCGATAGGGAACCTTCCAGTGAGTCCTCCATGACGATTCGAGATACCATTGGGCAACTCTTGATGGTGGGGTTTGAAGGGACGGAGCTCTCCCGGGAATTTCTCGACTGGTTGCAGGAGTGCCGGCCCGGCGGCGTTATTCTCTTTTCGCGCAACCTCGTGGACCCCGAACAGGTGGCGCGACTGACCAATGTCCTTCAAACGCAGACACCCAACCTTCCCCTGTTGATTGCCATCGATGAAGAGGGTGGTGCGGTGTCCCGCTTGCCCTGGGGCTTTACCACGTTTCCCGCCGCTTCCAGAGTTGCGGCGTGTGACTCTCCGGACGTGGTCTATGAGGCGGCGGCGGTGACGGCGCAAGAACTGCGGGCGGTCGGGATCAACATGAACCTGGCGCCCGTCCTGGACGTGAACAGCAATCCGGCCAATCCCATTATCGGGGACCGTGCCTATGGTACTCAGCCCGAACAAGTCTGCACGTATGGCATGGCCGTGATGCAGGGGCTGGAGGACAACGGCATCATCCCCTGCGGCAAACATTTTCCCGGACATGGCGACACCCTGACGGATTCACACCACGTCCTGCCCGTGGTGGAAGCTGACTCCGCGCGGCTCGACGCCGTGGAACTTGAACCCTTTCGGCAGGCGATCAGTCGTGGACTGCCGGCCATGATGACCGCGCACGTGCGTTACCCGGCGCTCGATGCGGAAGCACCGGCGACGCTGTCCCGGCCCATCCTCACCGATCTGTTACGGAACCGGTTGGGCTTCCAGGGCGTCACGCTCACCGATGACATGGAAATGCGCGCGATTCTCGACCATCAGTCCATCGGGGAAGCCTCGGCTCGAGCGTTGCAGGCCGGTGCCGATATGGTCGTGATCTGTCAACAGCAGGAACGGCAACGGCAGGTCGTGTCAGCCATTGAGCAGGCGCTTGAATGTGGAGAGCTTTCGTGGGAGAGGTTGACGGCCAGCGTGGCGCGCCTACGGGCCTTGAAAGAGAAACGTCTCATGCCGTTCCAACCCGTTGACCCATTGCGGGTCACGCAAACCGTCGGTCATCCGCGGCACAAAGCCTTGTTGGAGAAGATTCAGCAAGCCGGCCGGGTTCACGACGTTGAACGGCCTTGAATCGGTTTTGGCATCGTATTTGTACGGAGGAGAGCATGGCGCTAAAAAAAGGCGACATCATTGATGAGCACAAACGCCACCCGGAAAGTTGTGGCTTGATGATCAAGATCATGGCCGGGGGAGCAGGTTTTGAAAAAGTCGTGTGCTGTGGGCATGAATTGACGGAAGAAGACGTGACCCCGGCATTTACACGAGGCCGGGGACGGAAACGCGGGACCCTCCCCCCGGCCATACTTTTGGATGAGAAAAAACTGTACCCGGATTCCTGTGGCCTCCGTGTCATGATTATGGACGGGGGGGAAGGGTTTCAGGAAATCAGGTGTTGCGGCCATTCGCTCAGGCTCAATTCGATGAAAGAATTCAAATACGGCGAAGAACAGCGAGGAGCCTTGCCTGAAACAGGGCCGACCGGTCACGCCTGAAGCTTATTGTCGAAGGCTTCGTTGACCCGCACATTTGTTTTGCATTTCCGAAACAGTAAAGTCCATAATACTATTCCCCAACAGTTAATCAATTGTCCGGACCGCTCGAGGCACCTATATGAAGTAATGTCATTATAAGAATCGTTAAGCAGAGGTCCAGTTATCAACTAACCGAAGCGCAAAGGAGAAAAAAAGATGGGTGTTAGTGACCAGGAAAAAATGGGGTCGGTAAAAAGCGCGGTCGATTTAACGATCGTGGGGGATAACATAAGCGACATTGCGGATTTCACGCTTGAGAAATATGAATTCAAGAATGACACGAGCCTCTCTTCCGAGGTGCGTGAAGAAGGAGCCACGAAGATCAAGGACGCGTTGTGGCAGCGAGTGGAGGAATTGAAAAAGCGGCGCATGCAGATCCTGGCGGAAATGTTCACCTTAGCGGAAAAGGCTCTTGAAGAAGTCATCAATAAGGGAAAATGACATCTGGCCAATCTCTGAAGAGACCAGTCCCTAGGCTGGACGGCATCGACGAATGACGACCATGGTGGGTACGATTCTGTCCCGGGGCTGGTTCTGCATTCTTCATATGCGAAGCAACGCTTCGTGTACCCTCTGATCCCGACAGCCACAGTTTTTCTCCTCGTCCGAACGGATTGTTTTTTCTCGTCTTTCCGGGTTATAAGTGTTTTTTTTAAAGTCCAGCATCTTACCGGCAAACAGCAATCTCCGGGGCGCCGGGTACACTAGAAAGAAACATGAATAAGTCGGGAAACCCTGTTGCCATCGTCGGGTACAGTTACCGGATGCCGGGCGGAATCCGGACAGACTCCGATTTCTGGCGTCTGCTCAGCGAACGCGAGATTGTGCAGGAGCCCGTGACCGGTCGATATGGGAAAGGGGCTCAACCTGTCGGCGGTTTCTCCGGTCCAAGTCGGTTGGCCAGCCCCTACGAGGGGCTGATCCGCGATGGCGAAGAATGGCTTTTCGATCGCACGCTCTTCGGAATGTCTCATAACGAGATGACGCGGATCGAGCCGCAGGTGCGGATGTTGTTGACCTGCGCCTGGGAGACCTTCGAGCGGGCTGGCTGGGATCTTCATGCTTTGCGCAACAGTCCTACGGGCGTCTTCATCGGGGCGCAGACTTCGGCTGTGTGCAATTGGCGGCCACCGTTTGGCGTCAATGAGTTTACCGTTTCCAGCGCCAGTATCGCCATGCTGGCCAACCGTATTTCCTACCACTTTAACCTCATGGGCACGTCCGTGTCCTATTGTACGGCGTGTTCCGCCGGCCTGAGCGCTCTGCACGCGGCCATGAACGCGCTTCAGTGTGGCGATTGTGAACAAGCTCTCGTCGGGTCAGCCAATTATCTGGGAACACTCAGGTTCAGCAGCGGGTTCAATGCCTTGGGCGTTATCAGTCCAGACGGCCGGTGCCATTCCTTCGATGCGGAAGCCAACGGCTACATGCGTTCGGAAGGAACCTTCATGTTCGCGATCAAGCCTCTGCCAGTAGCCGAAAGAGACGGTGATCACGTCTACGCCGTGGTAGAGGCAACCGCAGTCAATGCGGCCGGTTCGGCCGATGACACCGACGGTTTGGCTCCGGGGCGTATGATCACCTCGCCGTCCTGCCATGCACAGGCTGCGTTGATGCGTGCAGCCTGCGCTCGCGCCGGCCGGATGCCTCAACACGTTGACTATATCGAAGCCCATGCCACCGGCACCGTGGTGGGTGATCGCATCGAAGGGAACGCCATCACAGAGGCGTTCGGCGGTTCCGGTCGCGCGTTTCCGCTACGAGTTGCCAGCGTCAAGAGCAACGTCGGACACATGGAAGCCGCCGCGTTCCATTGCGCCCTGCTCAAGGTCATCCTGATGATGCAGCGCCGCACGTTCGCGCCGATCTCCAAGAATTTCCTGGTGCCGAATCCGGAGATCGACTTCGCAAGGTGCCCCATGCAGGTACAGACGACCTGCGAATCTTTTCCTGAACGTCCGGTCCTGGTCGGCATCAATTCGTTCGGCTTTGGCGGAGCCAATGGGCATTGCGTGGTGCGAGAGTATCGTCCGGCGCAACCACGGCTTTGGTCGGTGGCGTTGGCCCCAAACGCCGGCTTCATGATTCCCCTGTCGGCGCGGACGTCCGGCGCGTTGGAAAAGAGTGCCCGACAGTTGCGTGCGGTTCTCGACCATCAACCAATGGACCTCTACACGCTGGCCGGCAATCTCAGCCGCCGCCGCACCCATTTCTCCACGAGGACGGCCTTTGCGGTGCGTCGTCGGGAAGAACTGATCGAAGCACTGGACGCCTTTGGGAAAGATCCCGCGCCGGTCGCTACAATCGGCGAAGGGAAGCCGCGGCTGGTGATGGTGTTCTCCGGACAGGGCACGCAGTGGGCCGGGTGCGGTCGCGGCCTCTACGACGCCGATCCCGTGTTCCGTCGCGTGATCGATGCCATCGAGGAGCACTGGCGGGAGCATTCGGACGTCTCGTTGCGCGAGGCCTGTTTCTCGGCCAGTCAGGCTGAACTCAACGAGTGCGAGTTGGCCCAGCCTGTCACGTTCATGATCCAGTGCGCCCTGACGGAATTGTTCAAGACGTGGGGCGTCTATCCTGACTGCGTGGTCGGCCACAGTTCCGGCGAGGCTGCCGCCGCTTACGCCTGCGGGGCGCTGTCGCTGGCAGAAGCCACGCGCCTGATTTTTCATCGCGCCACGTTGCAACAGCGTGTGGCCGGTTCCGGACGCATGCTGGCGATCGGTCTTGATCGGCCGGGCGTGGAGCAACTGCTCGAGACGCTGGGAGTTCCCTTTCGACCCGGGGAAGACCGGCAGGTTGAGATTGCCTGCGAGAACGCGCCGGCCAGCACCGTCATCTGCGGGAAGGAGTCTGCCTTGCGGCCCATCATGGCGGAGATGGACCGGTGCCATCTGCAGAATCGGCTGCTCCAGGGGAACATCGCTTTCCATTCCAGTGCCATGGACCCGCTCAAGGATGACGCACACGTGGCCCTGTCCTTCTTGGACGATTGCGCCTTCGACGCCGACGTGCCGTTGGTGTCTTCGGTGACGGGCCTGAGAACCGAGCGGCTGGACAGTGCCTACTGGTGGGCGAATATCCGCCGGACCGTCCTGTTTGCCGCGGCGGTGGAAACCGTCAAGCGGGATTATCGGCCCGATGTTTTCTTGGAACTCGCACCGCACAGTGCCCTGCAATCCACCCTCGCACAGTGTCTGGAGGACTGCGCTCCGGTTCCGACCTGCATTCCGACGCTGATAAGAGACACTGACGTCTGCCTCAGCGTCAAACGGGCCTTGGGCACCCTGTTCAAGGCAGGCGTAGTTTTGGATTTCGCCGCCCAGTATCCGCGCCCGGAGCCCATTCCACATTTGCTGCCAGGTCATCCGAGAGACGAGCAGCCAGCGGTGGATGTCATGCTGGACAACGAATTTTTTCACAAGCAGGGCGAATACGCCCATGGCCCGCTGGTCGGTCACAAGGTCCCTTGCGACCATACCCTATTCGAGGCACGGCTTTCGGAGAAGGATTTTCCCTGGCTGGCAGACCACCGCGTCCATCATGCGGCAATCATGCCGGCGGCGGGTTACATTGAAGTGATCCTTGAGGCCCTCGATGGCGTTCCGGTTCATTTTGAAGAGATCGAATTTCTCCAGCCCTGCCCCATTCCCGAAACGCCCGTGCGGTTACAAACGACCTTGCACGCGATTGACGACGTTCCTGACGAATTTACCTTTGCCGTCTCTTCCCGGTTGTACGAGCTCGACGCGGAAAGCACGTTGCATTGCCGAGGCAAGGTGCGTCGGGTCAGCGACGAGTATGCGGTAAACGTGCCGAAGAAACTGGCGGACATCGACACCATCGGTTATGAGCCTGCGCCCTTGATCAGAGTGAACGATTTTTACGAGAGCCTGGAGGCCATCCTTGGGGACGCCTTCCAGTACGGCCCCTTTTTCCGGACCCTGCGAGATCTTAAGTTTGATCCTTCAGATAGATCGTTCCTGTTTGACATCGTGATGGATGAAGGGCTCTGGGCAACCGGTCGAAAAGAGGGGTACATCGTATGTCCTCCCTTGATCGACGGCGGGCTGCAGGTGTTTCTGTACAGCCTGATACAAGCCGCTGATCTGTTTGCCATCCCACGGCGCGCCCGGCATTTTACGTTCTTTCGTTCGCCGACAACGCCGCGGCTCACCTGTCACGTCACGAAACCCATCGATGGTTGGTTCGATGTGAATGAAAAGGGCCAATTCTGGGTTCGTCATGGTGAAAAGTCCGGTGGCAGCGTCAGCTTCTACGACAGTGCAACGGGGTCTCTCGTGGCCCACACCGGAGAATATATCTATTTTACCTCCAACCCGAGATGGAACGACTTACTGCACAGCAAACACGTGATCTCCTGGCAGCCGAAGTTCGTGGCTGACGCGCAGGCTGTTGGCGAAAGGTTACCGGACGGAGAGATCGACCCTCATGTGTTGATGGCTGCTTTGGAGCAATCAGACTGCGGGAATCGCGACGTCTGCCACGTCATCGAGTTCGCCGGCGGTCGCGAGCCCGATCAGACCATTCTCAAACAGTGCACCGGGTATCTCTTGACGGAGGACCGGCAAACCGAATACTGGCTCGTCAGCGAAAACGAAGTACTGACCCGAGCCCACTACGATCATTTTCATCATATGGATGCGACCCTGCGTTTCGATAGTCTTGATCCGGCTGCTCAGCCGGTACCGGAACTGGATGCGGGACTGCTGCGTCCTGGTGCCGCCGAACTCCTGTTGCTGCATCGGGATGCGGTTGCGTTCGGAACGGAGGAATGGCTGTTCCAGCGTCGCGTGGCCGTAGCTGGCGGCCTTGCGCTGGTTTGCCACGACGAGGGGGACGTCATTGAGCCTGGCGCCGGGTGGACCACGCTTCGTGCCGGCCGGAGAACGACCCTGCTCCAGGCACCGCAGTCATACCCGGATGCTGCCGATACCCCGTTCCCCCGTTGGGTGCTGGGCGAGCCGGAAAGCTGGGCGTCGGACTGGGTATCCCAGCTCGGTGCGCCCGGAATATATCCGATTTCCTACGAAACCCTGGTCAACCGCGACTTTGAATCGCTCGAAGACTGGCCGCACGTGGCCGACCTGCAAGCGATCGATTTTTTCTGCGGTACAGATCCGATGGATCCCACGGGTGAAAGAGTGACGGCGCATTTCGTGACCTTTATTCAGGCCCTGGTTCCCTACAGGATCAAGCACGCGAATCGCCCGTGCCGCCTGACCGTGGTGACGAGCAGGGCCGCCTTCGACGTGGCGGAACCGCGCGGGAATGCATTGTGGGGAGCCGTTCGCAGTTTGTCCGCCGAACTCGGGAAGGAAGTCAGGATTGATTTCCGCCTGGTGGACCTGGGTGACGCTGCCGACCTGAAGACGTTGGCTTGGCTCAGTGCCTGCGATTTGCGAGAACGTGAACTGGCGGTGCGAGGTAACCGCCTATGGGCACCGCGGATAGTCAGTATTCGGGAGCGATATTCCCAGGTGCCCGCCGGTGAGGACCCCGCGTACCGGCTCTGCCTGGACAATCCTGGACAGATTGCCGGGTTGCAGATGAAGACGTACGAACCCGCGGCGCTGGGACCGCACGACGTGGAAATCGAGGTGGCCGCGGCGGCGCTCAACTTCCGCGACGTCATGGTAACACTGGGATTATTGCCGGCATTGTCCTACGAACGCTCGGCGCTCGGCCATGAAGTCGGCATGGAGGCCAGCGGGATTGTCCGTCGCGGGGGAGGGGAAGGGGAGCATTGCCGCGTGGGTGACGCCGTGGCGTTCATCAAGGGCGGCTGTATCGCCAATCGCGTGGTGGTGGATGAACGCCTTGTTTTCCCCAAACCCGCTGCCTTGAGTATGGAAGAGGCCGCGTCATGCTTGTCGGTTTACGTCACCGCCTACTATGCCCTCGTTCATCTCGCCCGTCTTCGGAAGGGCCAGCGGGTGCTCATCCACTCGGCCACGGGTGGAGTCGGACAGGCGGCCATTGCCCTGGCCAAACACGTGGGAGCGGAAATCTACGCCACCGCGGGCAGCGAGAGCAAGCGAGCCCAATTGCTGGCGCTGGGCGTGCGCGCGGCCTTTGATTCCCACAGCCACGATTGGTACGACGAATTGATGGCGGCGACCGGAGGTGAGGGCGTCGCCGTCGTGTTGAATTCCCTGACGGGTCGCCATATGGCCTTGTGTCTGGATGCCTTGAGGCCCGGTGGCTGGCACTGCGAGATCGGCAAGGTGGATATCTACGCCGACAATACGCTGAGTCTGTGCGTTTTCCGGAAGAACCTGCGCTTCGCGGCCATCGACGTGGACCGCCTGATGATCGACGACCCGTTTCTTTCACGTGAACTCTCTCAGGCCTGTCTGGACTTGCTCGATCAAGGGGTATTGCCGCCGTTGCCCGTTACCGTTTTTGCATACAAAGATTACGCCAAGGCCCTGCGTTCGATGATGGCTGGCCAACACCAAGGAAAACTGGTGCTGAAGGTCCCGCCGGCTTCCGGCGATCCTGAATTCCGCGTTGCCGACAAGCGGCCCTTTCTCGACCCGGATGCGACCTACCTGGTGACCGGCGGACTGGGGGGCTTTGGTCTCCGCTTGTTGTCTTTTCTGGCGGTTTCCGGAGCGCGCCATCTCACCTTGATGGACCGTGATCCCGAGCGCCGCCGGAGTGTCGGCTGGGTACGTCAGGCGAGTACGCTGTCCTACATGAGGGACGAACTGGGGCTCGATATGGACGTGGAGATCGACATTGTATCGGGTGACGTGGCGGTGGAAGCGGACGTCGGGCGCTGTATCGCCGGATTGCAGAAACCGCTGAAGGGCGTATTCCATCTCGCCGGCACGTTGGACGATCGTTTACTGGACGACGTGTCATCCGAGTCTATTGCGAAGGTATTCGCGCCCAAGGCCGCTGGCGCCCTCCATCTTCACCGGGCCACGGCCGGCCAGGCACTCGATCATTTCGTCCTGTTTTCCTCCATTGCCTCGACGTTCGGCAATTATGGTCAAGTCAGCTACAGCGCCGCCAGCGCTTTTCTGGATGGGTTGGCTGCCTGCCGGCGTCGGCAAGGACTGCCGGGTTTGTCTTACAACATGGCCGCGGTCGCCGAGACCGGCATGGCCGCTCGCAATCTCCACGTGTTGCGTATGCTGAGGGCTGCAGGTCTCCCTCCAATCAGTAGCGATTTTGCGATTGCCAACCTTGACTATGCCATGCGCGCGATGTCTGACCGGGACCACGTGGTCGCGGCATTCTTTAAACGCCCGCCATGGCCGGTTGATTCTCCGGATTACATGCGTAGCGGGCGTTTGGTGAACAACCAGGATGCTTTTGCGGTTGACGCTGGCGGTGAGCTGACGTTCGACGTCGTGGTGGCCCAAATCGCCGGTAAGGTCGCCGAACTCTGCGGTCACGAGGAAGGTGGCGTGGAGGAACCGTTATCCAGTTTCGGACTCAATTCCATTTCCGTCGCCGAACTGGGGGCTTTCATCCAGATGCAGTTCAACTACCAGGTCAGCGCGCTCGAATTGATGACCACGGCGTCCGCTCTGTCGTTGGCACAGGCCATCATCCATGGGAAACCGGACGTTGATGAGACTCAAGTTGAGGCGGATATGGCCGGCCCCGAGGAGTCTCCCGTGGTTGCCCCGCAACGCGTCCGTCGTGCGCCACCATCAGTGTTTGCCAGTGTGCTCGAAGACCACTTTCCGCAAGAGGGCCGGGGTTGAATCGGGCCCCGTGGAAGCATCGGCTATCCGATAACGGTCTCCGGCGTTGATCGAATGGCCCGGAATCCTGACTCCTGAAAGGAAGAAGCCGTGGACGAAAGAACCGCTGACGACGGGACGGTCGCGCCGCTCGTGGGAACGCTGCCGCCATATTGCCAACGGGACGTCGATACCCTGCGTCAATTCGTTCATGCGACGGTCAGCCAAGAGTCACCGGCCGCGCCCGTGTCTCCCGGTGCTTTTCGAGCGGTCCTGCTGACCGGGGCGACCGGATTCATCGGTCGTTTTTTCTTGTGCGCCCTCCTGCGGCAGAACGCCGACCTGGTGGTGCACTGCGTCGTCCGGGCCGATCACGTCAAGCATGGTCTCGATCGCCTGTGCGCCGCCCTGCGGCAGTCTGAACTCTGGGATGAGGCGTTCACGCCGCGCATCCGCGTGGTGGTTGGTGACGTCGGTCACGCCCGGTTCGGCCTGAGCGAAGCCGAATTCAACGATCTCAGCCAGCGGATTGACGCCGTCTATCATCTTGCGGCCGACTTGACTCTCGCTTCATCCTATCTCGCCATACGCAGGGTCAGTACGTTCAGTATTCGCAACGTGCTCGAACTGTGTCTGCGCACACGCTACAAGCATCTGTTTTACGCCTCGTCCATGGGCGTATTCCCGCAGTATTTTTGTGACTTCTCACAAGACTTCCGCGGCAGCCGCATCGACCATCAGATGCAGCCGGACCTCGCCAGCATGAAGAAGGTGTTCCCACTCGGAATCATTGGGTACCCGTGGAGCAAGCTGGTGGTTGAGCAGACCGTGTTGTTCGCACAGCGGGTGGGAATGCCCGCGGCGATCTTTCGGTTGCCGCAGACTGGAATGTCCAGTACGGGATTTACCCAGGCAAACGATATCACCGTGCGTCTTTTTTCGGCAATCGTCGACGTCGAAATGATACCGGAAGGTTTCTCATTTGATAAGAACAACGAGCCGGTGGATACCTTGAGTCAAATCCTGACCGCCATTTCGCTGAATCCGCAACGGCGTTTCACCATCTACCATTGCTGCGACCCGCAGATGACGTATCACGATCTCGAATTCGCCGATTTCGGATTGTATTTTCGCGAAGTCTCCTACGAATCGTTCAAGCGCGCCTGCCAGGCCCGCGGCAAAAACTCGCCGCTCCATGGACACTGGACTTTGCTCGATCATTTTGCGGCATATTGGTTCAGTCACGGCAAGACACACGGCGCTCTACCCGTTTGCGACCGCGCCATGCGCGAAGACTGTCCGCATCCGATCGAGTGGCCGGGCTTGCTGACCAAGTACGTCCGTTCCAGGGATTGGGTCTGGTGCCATCGGCAGCAGTGGCCGTATCCCATACCGGAAAGTCGTTTGGACTTTGACTGTCTGATCGCTCAGGCTGAGCGCTACGCCGAGCGTATGGACGTTCCTTTCGAACGGGCTTATCCCGGGTGGATGCGTCGCGGCCTGCAGCACCTGGTGCAGGCCCTGCAGGCGCCGGAGACCAGACTGTTGGAGAACAAGCTTGGTTCCGTCGCATTCGATCTGTGCCGCCTTTTGCGTAGTAACGTGGCCCTCGCCGGTGAGCGCCAACGCCACCCGGGGATCGAACGAGAAGAGATCATTCGGCCGGTCTTTATCGTCGGTATCAACCGGACCGGCACGACGTATCTGCACCGCCTGATGGCCCACGACACGCGGTTCTTGACCCTGCGGAGCTACGAATACGCAGACCCTGTTCTGCCAACGGGGGAGTATGCCACGGTAGCGGGCACATCCGACGACCCCCGTCGGGCGTACGTCGAGGATGTGGTTAATGCGTCCGGAGTCGTCGAGGCCTTCGCCGGCATTCACGACATCGATATCGACGAACCGGAGGAGGATTTCATGATCCTGATGATGGCCTTCGCAGCCTGGACCTCCACTGTTCGGTATCACGTGCCGAACTTCGGCCGTTGGCTGGCTGCCAGCGGTTCCTGGAAGGCCTACGCTTTTCATCGGCGCACCATGCAGCATTTCACCTGGCAGCACCGCCAGTGTCAGCCTGAGCACCAGGGACAGTGGTTGTTCAAGATGTCCTTTCATCTCATGGAATTGGAGGCCCTGATCAAGACGTATCCGGATGCCCTGTTCATCCAAACCCACCGGGAACCCTCGCAGTTCATGGGATCTTGGAACAGCTTGGTCGAACGGGTACGCTCCCTTTCCAGCGAGCCGTACCCGCCGCACGACCTCGGGGCCGAACAACTGGCCTTCATGAGTGGCATGCTCGACAAGGCTGTGGACTTCCGGTTAGCCCATCCCGAACTGGAGCACCGCTGGCTGGACGTGAACTACGTCGATCTGATCGAGGATCCGTTTGGTGTGGTTCGCCGCATCTATCAACACTTCGGCTGGACGCTCGAGCAGGAGGCTCTCGACGCCATGGAAGAGTGGCAATTCCGGCAAGCCGAGAAACGACGGACCGAGAAACGGCATCGCTACGCCCTGGAGGACTATGACCTCACGCCGGAGGAGGTCAATGCCGCATTCGCCCGGTATCGGGACTTTCTCACCACCCACGGCATTCGGGCGTCCCGTTTGTGATTGGTTTCTGCCGGATACCGTTTAAGTCGTTTTCCGCTTTTCAACCACCGGTTTATTCGCTCTGAAACTGCCGGCGCAGCAGTTCGACGCGCCTCCGGTTCACACCGAAGTCATAAATGCCGGTACGCGACTCCGAACGAACATGGATCACGCGGTCCGTGAGGCAGAGACGGCATTCGAGGTTATCGATGAAACCGATCCGGGTCCGGCAGGCCGCATGGAGGTAGTCCTCCGTTGCCGTGATGATGACGGTGCGGGGCGTTGCCGCCACGAGGTCTTTCAAGCGGGCGAAAGCCAGGAGGGGATCACCCGACAGGGTGAACGGCTCGACTCGATGAAGGCCCATGGCGTCGTCCCGGCTGCACACGCAATTCAACGAAAGACGAGGACAGGGCGAAAGTTGTTCGGACACGAATCATCCTCCCTGAAAGGTACGTTGGAATATGCCGTACGGCGTCGAGGGTGTGACATTCTACGCTATGTGGAAATCCAAGGTCGAGTCACGAGCCCCACGTCACTCCACTCTGGACATTCAAAATCGTAACAGCCAAAATAGCGACCCATGCCAAATCAGGAAGGCCTCAGCCGTCTCGACGCGCGTGAAACGGAGTCCAGCAATGCCCCGGAGAACGGCCTCCGCGTCATCACCTGCGGTAGCGCGGACGATGGCAAGTCCACGCTGATCGGCTGCCTGCTCTCCGAATCCCGGCCCGGCAAACGCTCGTTCATCGTCGCCGGCATACCGGGTGATGAGCAGTCCATGCGCGACATGGTAATGGGCGCACCGGGCGCCAGTCTTGCGATTGTTCTCAGCGACGCCCGCAAGGGTGTGACCCCGGAGACCCGCCGCCATACCACAATCCTCTCCCTCTTCGGCATCCGTCACGTGCTCCTGGCGATCAACAAGATGGATCTCGTAGCATGGTCCCGGACCGTCTATGACGGGATTGTGGGAGCCTATCGTGACTATGCGCAAAGGCTCGACCTCACTGACGTCACCTGCATTCCGGTCTCGGCACTGACCGGCGACAATGTGATCAAGCCGTCCGTTGCGATGAACTGGTATCAGGGGCCAACGCTCCTCCAGGCCCTTGAATCCGCTGACGTGGCGACCGGCCGCGCGCGACTGGGCCAGACCGTGACGCCCGCGCCGGCCGGCGACGTCGACGTGAGCCGCGGCGACGTCATCGCTTCGACCACCCATCCTCCGGACCGGAGCGACCAGTTCGCTTGTCACCTGCTCTGGATGCACGAGAATGCGCTACTGCCCAAGCGTCCCTATCTGTTGAAGATCGGCACCAGCATGGTGGAGGTCCAGATCACCGCCCTCAAATACAAGCTTAACGTCGAAAGCCTGGAACGCATGGCTGCCCAAACGCTTGAACTCAATGACATTGGCTACGGTAACATCAGTCTCGACCGGCAGATCGCCTTCGATCCCTACCGGAAACACAGGGAGACGGGCGGCTTTATCCTGATCGATCGGTACACCCATGCCACGGTGGGTGCAGGCATGATCGATTTCGCTCTGCGGCGTGCGTCCAACCTGACCCGTCACACGTTCACGGTGGACAAACCGGCACGCTCGGCGCAGAAGAACCAGAAAGCCTGCGTCCTGTGGTTCACCGGCCTGTCCGGAGCGGGAAAATCCACCACGGCCAATGCCGTGGAGCAACGCCTGCACGTCATTGGCCGGCACAGCTACGTCCTGGACGGCGACAACCTGCGCCACGGCCTGAACAAGGATCTGGGTTTCACCCAGGTCGACCGCGTCGAGAACGTGCGGCGCATTGCGGAGGTTGCCAAGCTGTTCGTGGATGCCGGCCTGATCGTTGTCGTCTCGGTGATCTCACCATTTCGGGATGAACGTGAGATGGCCCGCCGGATGATGGCGGAAGGTGAGTTCATCGAGGTCTTCGTGGATGCGCCGTTGGAGATCTGTGAGCGTCGCGACCCCAAGGGGCTCTACCGAAAGGCCCGCGCCGGCGAGATCAAGAACTTCACCGGTATCGACAGCCCCTATGAACCGCCCGGGAGTCCCGACATCGTGCTGAAGACCGCCGAACGAAGCGTGGACGAACTCGCGGATCAGGTCATTGCCTATCTGCAATTGGGGGTCGATCCTCCGGAGTCATAGGCACGGTGACTCCCTCCACGTGCTCCTGCCCCAACAGGACCCCGGCTTCCATTATCCAACAGGACAACCACGGGGGGTTGTCCCTACCGCATTGCCTCAAAGCGATCTTGCATCACGCAACCGGGTATGGCACTATGGCGATCCTGGCCTGTCATGAGCACACTTCCTGAATTTGTCGGGACGATCCATATTTTTTTCGGACCCTATCGGGGCAACCCCATTGGGTTGTATCTCCGAAAAGAGGACGACTCCTGCTCCATCTCTCCCACCGTGTATCCGTGGAACCGGTTTGTGGGCGTAGGCGAAACCGCAAACAAGGCGGCTGCGGATTTTGACGTCAAATGGAAAGAAGGGAAGTTGGCCGCGGACATGTACTCCGGACCCCATTGGGAAGGGGGGATTAAACCGGAAAAACCCAAACCTCCTCCGAAACCGGCTGCTCCCAAGCCGGAAGCGGCAACACCCAAAACTGAATCACCCCGGGTTGCGGCTCCTCCTCAGACCGCCTCACCCGAACCCTCCGGTGCCGCCCCGGCCCCGGCTGTCCCGCCACCCGATTCCGCTCCGACCCCGGATGGTCCTGCTCCTTCAGCGCAGACTTCGAAACAGGACCAACCCTGATCGTCCTTTCTTCTCCCGGAGGGGGCGCTTGATGGCGTCCGTCGACCCCTGCGATCTTCGAAAAGTTGAAAACTGTACAAAATGTCACAAAAAATAAAAAGTTTACATTTTGTACAAAATGTACAAAATTGTACGAAATGTAACAAAGTTTAAAAAATCTCATTCCTTTCGCTTCTGCCCGCCGGGAAACGTCCTGGCAGCCCGGATCAATGCGGAAAAGAGACGCCGTTGGATGGGATCCTGCTCGTAGAGGAATTCCGGATGCCATTGGACTCCCAGGATAAATGCGCGGTCAGGGGCTTCGATGGCTTCAATCACGCCGTCGGGAGCAACGGCGGTCTGCGCCAGGTTCGACGCCACCTTCTTGACGGATTGATGGTGGGAACTGTTCACGTCCATACGCGCTTTTCCGGCGATGCGACGCAACAGGGACCCCGGCGCAACCTGCACGGAATGCGATGTCCTGGTCGCCGAATGGGAGGGAAGATGGTCAATGGGGGTCTTGAGTTGCGCCGCGATGTCCTGATACAGCGTGCCGCCCAAGGCGACGTTGATGGATTGCATGCCGCCGCAAATCCCCAACATGGGCACGTCGGCCCGGTACGCCGCTTTGGCGATCCCCAGTTCCATGGTCGCCCGCTCGCGACTCATGCGGGCAAACTTGTGCCGTTGTCGTTCCCCGTAGAATTCAGGCGCCAGGTCGGACCCGCTTCCCGTGATGAGCAGCCCGTGCACGTGGGCCACCACCTGACGCCAGCCGGCTCTGTTCGACAACAGGGGCAACACAACGGGAATGCCTCCGGCGTCTTCAATGGCTCTCATGTAGCGGGCGCGCAAAAAGTAGGTCGGCTCCTTGCCACCCATGTCCTTACGGTTGCCGGCGTTGAAATCCGGCGTGACCCCAATGATCGGTTTGTCCATGGTGCGTTCTATTCTCCCACGGGCGGGACGTCCAATTCGGCCAGCAGGGTTTCTTTGAGAGCCTGACCGTTTTGCCGTATGGCATCCTCCAGTTCTTGAGAAAACACGTCGTGTGCCAGCAGGGTTGTTTCCTGACGCAGCCCCCCCTCAATGGCGAGTTGTAATTTTTCCTGGCACAGGTATTGGAGAAACAGGTCCTGGCCTCGTTGGAAATATTCGTCGTAGTCCTTTTGCGGAAGATGGCGAAGAATGTGCTGCAACCACGTCTCCAGTTGCAGGATTTGTTTGAGACGGGAGGCATGGAGTTGCGCCATCTCCACGACGAGTTGAATGCCGCCCTTCCAACTTCGCTTTTTGACGTTGAACACGCAATAGACAATATCGGGATTCGTTTCATGCGCCTCAGGACCGAAAAACAACGTGGTTCGATAAGGCGGAACTTGGGGAGAGGACGAGGTAGACATCAATGGCGATTTTACCATGTGCTTCACTCAATACAAGGGACGCTCTTGACTTCCATGTAGAGACACCCTGCAAATTTTTCGTGATGGGTGAGCAGGTTGACACGCTCCATCGCGGTCTTTACAGTAAACTCACGGAATACGTGGGCGTTTCTTTTCTGAAGGATGCATGATGTTCGGAACCCTGGGTTTTTCAGAACTGATTATCATTCTGGTCATTGTTCTGATCATTTTCGGAGCGGGGCGGCTTCCTCAAATTGGCGAGGGAGTGGGGAAAGCCCTGAAGGGGTTCAAAAAGGAAGTCAATGACGTTCCCCCTCCCGTAGAAGAACAGGAGCAACGTTCTCAGGCTGCCTTGCCCGAGCCTGCCCCTGAAGCTGCGGTTCAGCCCGGCGCGACCCAGGGAGCGCCCGTAGCGGAGCCTGCGCCTCAACCCGTCACCCAGCAAGCCCACCAGCCGGGTCCCGAACGGACACCGGGGACGTTAGCGGCTCAGGTATATGGCGGTTTCAGTCCCGAAGCGGTTCAACCGGCGTCTCAACCTGTTGCCGAGGCGGAGCCGGATGCCGCCCCCTATCAAGAGCAGTTTGAACCGGTGACCATGGAGCAGCGTGCCGAGAATGCCGTGCCTCGTCCTATGGCGCAGTATCCGCCGGTTCCTGCTTCAGTCGCGACCACGCAAACCGGAAAACGACCGGCGGCCATCGTGAACAGGAAGGCCGTGGAGCGCGTGCAGGCGCAACGTGCCGCGATGCAAGCCAAAGCTGCGAAGCCCCCCGCCGCCCCCGCCAGTGACGACCTGCAATCTTTGGGCGAAGGGTTGGGGAGTACCCTCCGAACCTTCCGCGAAGCCACGGCGGACGTGCGAAACGCGATTGATCCGGAGATGCGGACCATTCAAGCAGAACTGGAATCGGCGCAAAAAGAGGTTGAACAGTCTATTGAAGTGGCCAAGCAACCTCCGGCCCCCAAAGATCCACCGCCAAGTCCGTAACGGGGTGTTGACCACGCACGGTCCGAGTCGGGTCGCACGACGTCACCCGTGCCTGGTCTACGGGTCCATCCTGTGTGTGCTCTTGCTCCTTGGGAGCGCCGGTTGCCAAGCAGAAACCCCAGTCGGAAATCCGCAACCCGTCACCGCTCGTCTTGTCACCCTTTTGCAAGACCCTTCCCCGGACGTTCGACGAACGGCTGCACTCTCACTCGGAAAGATTGGGCATTCTGCTGCCACAACGGCTCTGGCTAAGGCGTTATCCGATCCCGATTCTTACGTGCGTGAATATAGTGCCTGGGCCTTGGGACAACTCGGGGAAGACGTGAACGACGAGGCAGCCGTCCGCCTCGCAGGAATGTTGGCCGACCGGGACCGTTCCGTCAAACAGGCTGCCGCGCAAGCGTTGGGGAAAATCGGTCCCCGGCCACCCGTTATTGCCATTCTTAGGCAAGTGTTGGCCGCCGGAGAGGTCAGCAGCCGTCGTGCTGCGGTTGAAGCGCTCGGTCAGCTTGAAGCCAAGAGTACCTATCCGGCGTTGCGGGAAGCCCTGATCGATCAGGACCCGGCCGTACGACAGGGCGCCCTGGCGGCGTTGGGGGAATTGGGGGATCGACGGATTCTCCCTGATTTTCGGGAACGACTCCTGTTCGATACCGATCCGGGAGTGCGGGCTGAGGCGGCCTATCGATTGGGGAAATTGGGAGATTACCAGGAGCTGCAAGCCCTTGAGGAGGCAGCCCATGACGATGCTTCTCCGGGTGTTCGTGTGTGGGCTGACTGGGCAAAGGCCGGCATTGGTCCCGCGATGACGGGTGGGGAGGACGACACGGAAGAGTGACGGGAACGCCGTCTCGCCGGACCGGCTATTCGACCTTCGTGTCCACGAGAAGTCCGATGGCTCGACGAACAGACTCACGGCCGCCCAACACCACCACGACGTCCCCGGCTTCGAGCACGGTTTTGTCCGAGGGGTTGGATTCCGTGACCCCGTCGCGCATGAAGGCAATCACGGACGCGCCGGTTCGCGGCCTGATGGCCAAGTCGTGCAGCGATTGACCCAGCGCGGGTGAATCCTCATCAATGCGGCAGGTTTCCACTTCCGCGTCTTCCAGCGTGCCGGACCGGAGGTGGTGTGCCAGTTCGGGCAGTTCGCCCCGGCGGAGGAGCGCATAGCCTTCCCGCCGGATTTGTTCAGCCTTCCCCAGGATGACGTTGTTGGGAATTTGAAACGACTGGAGCACCAGGGTTGAGATTTCAATCGACGTTTCAAATTCTTCCGGAATGATTTCACTCGCTCCAAGTTTGTGCAGTTCTTCGAGTTCTTTGAGATAGCGGGTCCGGACGATGATGTGAATCGACGGGTTCAAACTTTTGGCAAGTTGGACGATGCGTCGCGCCCCGAAGGGGTCGGACGTGGCCACCACGAGGACTTTGGCGTTTTCGATTTGGACCTGGTGCAGCACCGTCGGATTGGTTGCGTCGCCGTATTGAATGGGGACCCCCGTTCCGATTTCCAATTGCACCACTTCTCCCCGGATATCCAGGACAACGTAGGGTATTTCAAACTCTCGAAGAACGCGAGAGAGACTGCGGCCGTTCAAGCCGTATCCCACGATGATCACGTGATCCCTGAGTTTGAACTGGGCCGTTTCCGCGCGTAGCGACACGCGCCCGGGCAACCATTGGTGCAACCGCTGGACGGCTTCCGTCCGCCGTGCGATCTTGGGTGCCCATTGGATCAGGAATGGCGTGATGATCATGGTGAGGACCGAGACGGCGAGAAACACGTTGTAGGTTTCAGGGTGGAGAATCCCTGCCGTGAGACCTTCTCCGGCGAGGATAAAGGCGAATTCGCCGACCTGGGCCAGGGCCACCCCGGCTAGGATCGCCGACCGAAGCGGTGCACCGACCGCCAACACCGCCGCGGCTCCCGTCACGAATTTACCGATGACCACGGCACCGACTATGGCCATGATGAGCAGGGGATACTCCAGAATCACGCGCGTATCCATGAGCATGCCGATCGAGACGAAAAACAGGCTGTTGAAGCTGTCGCGAAAAGGGAGTACCTCGGCCAGGGCCTGGTGACTGTATTCGGATTCGGAGATGACGAGTCCGGCGATAAAGGCGCCGAGGGCAATGGATAACCCGAACAGGGAAGTCAGCCACGCCGTTCCCATGCAGAGGACCACGATGGTCAGGAGAAAGAGTTCCCGGCTTTTTGCCCGAACGATGTGCTCCAGGAGTTTGGGGACAAACACCCTGGCGGCCAGCACGATCAGGAATACCAACGTGAGCGATTGTCCGAGAGCCAACAGGATGCGCCCCATGCCTTCCGAGCCGTGGGTGCCCAAAAACGGCGTCATGAGCATCATGGGCACGATGGCCAAGTCCTGAAAAATCAGGATGCCGATCGTGGACCGGCCGTGGAGGCTGTCGCTTTCCCCCCGTTCAGCCAAGGCTTTCAGGACGATCGCCGTGCTGCTCAGGGTGATCAGAAAGCCCCAGAAGATTGCGGAGTTCACGTCGATGTCCAACAGGTACCCGCCGACGACGAAAAAGAGCAGGACACTGAACATCTGGGCCGGTCCTCCCACGAAGAACAAGTTTTTGGAGGACTTCAGTTTTGCCAACGAAAATTCCAGACCGATGGTGAACAGCAGCAGCATCACCCCGATCTCGGCCAGCACGTGCACCTGTTCCAGATCGGAAATGAGGTTGAGCCCATGGGGACCCACGAGCGCCCCGACGACCAGGAATCCCGCAATCGACGGCAGGTGGAGTTTTTGAAAGAGGAAGACCACCGCGATGGACACGGAGAAAATGATGATAATGTCCCTGAGTGCGCTGAATTCATCCATCGTGCAGTCTCCGGGAAACGGAGGAAAAACGGCGGTCACTCATTTGTTGACAGAATGAAGGGCTGCCGACAAGAGAGTAACCCGGAAAGAAGGGCCAGCTTGTTCCTCCCCTTTGTAAGGGGAGGGCAGGTGGGGTAGAACCGAGCATCCATGGAGCACGGGCGTTCGCCGTCGTGGTCATGGCCTCTACCTCCCCTCACCCCTCCTTACAAAGGAGGGGAACTCAGACACGGAACGCAGTGTTGCAACGACGCGATTCTTTACCTCCGGCTCAGGATGACAACCTGGTCCGCAACAGCGGATTTACGAGCACAAGTCCTGAAAGAGCCAGGGAGTTTCCCGTGTTCTTCGTGCTTCGTAGTCCGCAATATCCTTTTCGCGCCGGAGGGTCAACCCAATTGAGTCCACCCCTTGCAGCAGGCATTGTTTTCGAAACGGATCAATGGAAAATTGAAACGAGGATTTCTGTGGCGTGGAGATCGTTTGCGCAGCCAGGTCGATGGTCAGTTCAAACCGGTCGCCGGCTGACACGTGGTCGAAAAGCCGTTGAATTTCCTGGGTATCCAGCACGACCGGCAGGATGCTGTTTTGAAAGCAGTTGTTATAAAATATTTCGGCAAAGCTCGGAGCCAGAATGGCACGAATGCCGTAATCCAACAGGGCCCAGGGCGCGTGTTCCCTGGAAGACCCACACCCGAAATTGTCGCGGGCGAGCAGAATGGAGGCATTGGCGTACTGCGGTTGGTTCATGAAAAAATTCGGGTCCGGGGACCCGTCGGCGAGCTTGCGCCAATCGGCAAAGAGCCCCTCTTTCAATCCCGTCCGGTGAATCGTTTTGAGATATTGCTTGGGAATGATCTGATCGGTATCAACGTCCACGCGATCCAGCGGAGCGACTCGTCCGGTATGGGTCGTAAAGGGTTCCATGGCAAGGTTTCCGGATCAGGCCCAATGGCGGATATCGACGAAGTGGCCGGTCACGGCTGCCGCTGCGGCCATGGCCGGTGACACCAGGTGGGTCCGTCCGCCTTTGCCCTGACGGCCTTCGAAGTTCCGGTTGCTCGTCGACGCACATCGCTCACCGGGTTGTAGCACGTCGGCGTTCATGGCCAGACACATACTGCAGCCGGATTCTCGCCATTCGGCGCCGGCCGCGCGAAAGACCGCATCCAATCCTTCGTCTTCCGCTTGTTTTTTAACTAGACCTGATCCCGGCACGACCATCGCCTGTACGTTTGATGCCACCTTCCTCCCTTTAAAATAGGAGGCGGCCAAGCGTAAATCTTCAATCCGCGAATTCGTGCAGGAGCCGATGAACACCCGGTCGATGGGAATCTCCACAATCGGGGTGCCGGGTGCGAGGTCCATGTAGTTGAGCGCTCGTGCCGTCGCGTCCCGTGTCTCCACGTCGGCAAAAGATCGCGGGTCCGGGACCACGCCGTCCACCCCGGTCACCATGCCCGGATTCGTTCCCCAGGTCACTTGTGGGGCGATGTCTTCTCCCTTGAGTGTGACAACGCGATCATACGCGGACCCGGGATCCGTGCGCAGCGTTTCCCAATCTTGAACCGCCGCGGACCAGAGTGAGGCGGAGGGAGCCATGGGACGGTCCTTGATATAGGCGAACGTGGTCTCGTCCGGAGCAATCATTCCGGCACGGGCTCCTCCTTCGATCGACATGTTGCAGAGGGTCATGCGGCCTTCCATCGACAAGGATCGAACCGCCTCGCCCGTGTATTCCACCACGTACCCGTTGCCTCCGGCGGTGCCGATGTGTCCGATGATGGCCAGGATCAGATCTTTGGCCGAACAGTGGGGAGAGACGTGGCCGTCGACTCGAATTTCCATGGTTTGCGGTCGCTTTTGGATTAAACACTGGGTGGCCAGCACGTGTTCGACTTCACTGGTCCCGATGCCGAACGCCAGCGCCCCGAATGCACCATGGGTCGAGGTATGCGAATCCCCACAGACAATCGTCATCCCGGGCAACGTGAGCCCCTGCTCCGGACCGATGACGTGCACGATCCCCTGACGCACGTCGTGCATGGAGAAGAGCGTAATGCCGAAGTCGGCGCAATGCTGTTCGAGTGTTTCAATTTGAATGCGGCTCAAGGAATCCGCAATGCCCACGCTTCGGTCCGTGGTCGGCACGTTATGGTCCGGTACCGCGAGCGTCGCCCCCGGCCGGCGAGGGCGGCGTCCGGCGAGCTTGAGTCCTTCAAAGGCTTGCGGAGAGGTCACTTCATGGACCAGGTGGCGGTCGATATACAAGAGGGTCGTGCCGTCCGGCTCCTCGGACACCACGTGCGGACTCCATATTTTGTCGAAAAGCGTGTGCGTTGCCATTGCCCGGCCCTCTATTCGTGAGGAGCCAATATGGCGCATCGAAGACGTGGCGTGCAACCCCCGGCCTTGGCTGTCCGCTCCAGTACACACTGGGAGACCGTCGTGTCCGACGTTTGCCGTTCTGCAATCTGACCGGCTTCAATCGCCACTTGGCAGATCGGCGGTTCGCGACTGAAGCTGACTTGCCTCACCATAGACTTGGTCATCCATCTTCGCTACAATTCCCGCTTCAATTCCGGTCCGAGTACCCAAAATAGCGAATTCATATCGCGCGGATCCGGACACGGCACACGAGATATATCAAGCATGTTTGAAGAAGCCTTACTGTCCATCGGTCTGGTGATCGTCGTCGCCAAACTGGCCGAGGGCCTTCTCCGGCATTTCCGGCTGAACTCCATTGTGGCCTACACGGCCACGGGAATCCTGCTGGGACCGATGGCCGGAATCGTCGAGCCCACCAGTGAAATACAGATCCTGCTGGGCATCGGCATCTTCCTCTTCTTCTTCCTCATCGGCTTGGACGAACTCGATATTTCCGGCTTCATGGCCGCCATCCACGGACGGTTTTTTGTCGCCTCGGTCATCTCGGTCCTTCTGTCCCTGGTCACTGCTCTGTTCGTCACCTCCGATGTGATCTACGACTTCGGACTGGGCCTCACGTTCACCGGCTCGCTGGCCCTTGCCGGGGTTCTGTCTTTAACCAGTCTGGGCGTGGTCGCGAAGGTTCTGGTCGACGAAGGTCGTCTCAAGGAACCCATCGGGATCCAAATATTCACCACCGCGCTTATCGCCGAGTTGCTAACCCTGTTGCTGGTGGGGTTCACCATCGGCGAACACGTCAACCACTTGGGATGGGAAAGTGTGCTTGCCCTGCCGCTCAAGATTGCCGTCTTTACGGTGGTGACCTGGGTATTGGCCAGCCGGGTGCTTCCGCCCCTGATCGTTCTGCTGAAGCGCTTCCTGCACGTGCCGCAACTTTCCTTCGGACTGATTTTGGGCGGGCTGTTTCTGACGGTTGTCGGTGCCGAGCATATGGGGCTCCACGGCTCCCTGGGGGCGCTCCTGTTCGGGGCTGCCCTGTCGAAACTCCCGTACCACGTACGCCGGGACGTCGTTCCCGGCATGAGAAGCACCGCCGAGGGGCTGTTCGTGCCCCTCTTTTTTGCCTCGGCCGGATTGCATCTCAGCCTGGCTTTCACCGAGTTGCCGGGGTGGACCATTGTAGCGTTGGTGCTCATTCCTTTGGTTGGAAAATTCTCCGCCGCGTTCATCGCCGCCGTCGTGGCGCGTCTGGATGTGCCCTTTGTACTGGCCACCGGGTTGATGGCCAAAGGCGTTGCGGAAATGGCCCTCCTGCTGGTGCTTCTCGATATCGAGATGATCGGGCACGACGTCTTCTCGTTGCTCGTGATCATCATGCTCGTCTACATCCTGCTCACGCCGCTCGCCATCCGCGCCGTTGTCAACCGGGTAAAGTCGTCTGAAGGGGGCACGTTGCCCGAATCACTCCCACCGTCGCTGGCTCGCTTTATGCTGGACGACATCACGGTTGGCGACATCCTCGACCGGACCCGCACCTATCCCGATCCGTCGATGTCGGTGCGGGCTTTTGCCGACCAGTGGATCGTCCCTCATCAGCAGGACTATGCCGTGGTGGATCATGGCGAGCTTTCCGGGATTGTCTCGTTGAGCATGCTGCGATACCTCCCCAAGGAGGCATGGTCCCACACTCCGTTGCGCAAACTTGCGCGTCCTAGGGCCTTGGAGACTTGGCCCGAGGAGTTGGTGGAAGATGCGCTCCAGCACATGATCGAACACTCGCTGACGGTGATACCGGTGCGGGATCGCGGGTCTCGGAAGTTTCTGGGCGTGGTGACCAGCCGGCAGATCATGGAACTCATCACCCGGGACGCCACCGGCGAGTATTAACACCACACACCTCATTCTTGACTGGTTAAGAGATTGTTGACAATTCTCTGCAAATCAGAAACAATGCAATTTGTGGAATAAGAAAGACGGGAGAATTTCAATTATCTCCAGATAATAGGGTAAAATAGTCTGCTATGGGTGAAAGAATAAATAAGGAGGAAGGGCCCGAGAAAGACGTGGAGTCCGAGCCCTTGGATCTGGACGAGTTGGAAAAAATCGCTGGTGGCACGGGTCCGAGTGTGTCGCCTTACTACGCGCCGGATGGCACGATTTTACCGAAAAATTAAAAAAATTAAGTTTGTTTGCCCCCTCATGACGTGAAGCCCCTGTCGGCGAAAACCGTCCGTCTCTGATGTCCTGCTGTCCGATCTTTGCCTTCATCCGCCATTTCCGTTACATTCTGTTAGCCAAAACCAAAGCCTCTGTATCGGTGTATGACGAGGGGGCTTGAATTACAAGATGCCTGACCACGTCTACGCCTCAAAATCGAGCCCCTGGTAGGGATGTTTGCAATCCAACGAAAATCTGGCCGTGCGTTCGTTTTCGCTCCCGGCTGCCGATGGTCACGGCGATGACTCATTTGGACCGCTACATCGCCGCGATTCTACGACGCCGGTGGCCGGTCGTCGTACTCGCGACGTTGGCCATGCTGGTCATGACGGCGGGGGGCCGTTTCATCGGCGTCACGAACGACTACCGTAGCCTGTTCAGCGAAGACGATCCGCAACTCGCCGCGTTGGAGGCCTTGGAGGATACCTATTCCGTATCCCATACGGCACTGATCGCCATTGCGCCTCGCGAGGGCCTGGTGTTCACCCGGGAGACCCTCGGCGCCGTTGAGGAACTGACCGAAGCCGCGTGGCGCACGCCCTATTCCAACCGGGTCGATTCCCTCACCAACTATTCCCATAGCGAGGCGTTCGGCGACGAACTGGTTGTCGCCCCGCTCGTGGATGACGCCCGATCAAAGAGCGACGAAGAACTGGCGCGAATCAAGGAGATCGCGTTGAGCGCACCCCAAATAGCCGGACGGCTGGTCTCCCGGGACGGCCGCGTGGCCGGGATGGCGATCAATTTCGTCCTGCCGGAAAATCCGGACCCCGCAGTGGTCGAGCTGACCGATTATCTCAATGCCCTCCTGGACCGGGCCCGCGTAAGCCATCCGGATATCGAGTATTACCTGACCGGCGACGTGGTCATCAACCGCGCCTTTGCCGACGCGACGAAGGACGATATGGAGAACCTCTCGCCGATTGTGTTTCTTCTCATCGTCGTCATGGCCACGGTTCTTTTGCGCTCCGGATTCGCCACCCTGGCCGTCGTCGTCACGCTCATGTTTACGATCAACACCACCATGGGGTTCGCCGGCTGGATCGGCACGGTGTTCAGCCCCGTCAATGCTGGCGTTCCGATTATCGTTATGACAGTTGCCGTCGCGGATTCCATCCACATCGTCACGGCCGCCCTCGCGGGCGTGGGCCGTGGTTTGGGTAAACATGAAGCAATTACGGAATCGCTGCTCGGTAACGCCTGGCCGATCTTCCTCACTTCGGTCACGACCGCGATCGCGTTCCTCAGCTTGAACGCCTCGGATTCGCCGCCGTTTCACGTCCTGGGCAATCTCGTGGCGTTTGGGGTGATATGCGCCTTGATCTACTCGATGACGCTCCTTCCGGCGCTGTTGTCGATCCTGCCGTTGCGGGCGCCTCGCGCTCGTGCCGACCGGCCGGGCTTCTTCGATCAATTCGCCGCCTTTGTCATTGCGCGGCGCACGTTCCTGCTCTGGTTTGTCTCCTTGTCGACCGTTGTTCTGGTTATGGGAATTTTCCGCATTGAGTTGACCGATAACTGGACGGAGTATTTCGATGACCGTTACGCATTCAAGCGTGATACGGACTTCGTGATCGAAAACCTGACCGGTATGGAATCATTGGAGTACTCGTTGAACGCGGGGCGCGAAGGCGGCATCACCGACCCCGACTATCTGCGTAAGGTCGATGCCTTCGCCGAATGGTTCCGGGGGCAGCCCGAAGTGACCCACGTCCAGGCCTTCCCGGACATCATGAAACGCCTCAACAAAAACATGCACGGCGATGATCCGGCCTTCTATCGGTTGCCTGCCGATCCGGAACTGGCCGCGCAATACCTGTTGCTGTACGAATTTTCGCTGCCGTTCGGCGGTGACCTCAACGATCGCGTCGATGTCGCCAAATCCGCCACGCGGATGACCGTCGTGATGAGCAACTTGTCGGCTCAGCAACAGCGCGACCTCGATGGGCGCGGTCTGGCCTGGCTCCGTGCCAATGCGCCCGGCCTCGCGACCCCGGCGACGGGCGTCAGTATCGTCTTTTCTCACCTGTCCCAACGAAACATCCATAGCATGCTGCGCTCCACGATCGTCGCCATGGGCCTCATTTCGATCATTTTGATCTGGTTTTTGAAAAGCCTGCGACTCGGTCTGATCAGTCTCGTGCCCAATTTTATTCCCGCGGCCATGAGTTTCGGTCTGTGGGGTTATCTGGTTGGCCAGGTTGGTCTTGCCGGGTCCGTGATGACGGCGATCGCCTTCGGGCTCATCGTGGACGACACCACTCATTTTCTGAGCAAATATCAGAAGGCCCGCCGCGAGGGGCTCCTAGCGCCCGAGGCGGTGCGATCCACCTTTCGCACGGTGGGTCAAGCGTTATGGACCACGACGGTGGTCTTGGCAGCCGGCTTCTTGGTATACTCCGCGTCGGGATTCGAGGTCAGTTGGGCGCTTGGCCTTATGGTCACGATCACGATCGTTTTCGCGATTACCGCTGATTTTCTGCTTCTTCCCCCTCTGCTCATGGCCATCGATAGGAGGAAATTATGACAATCATCCATGCTTATCCCGTCCGATCGACGCTTGTGCCGCTCGCACCGTGTTTGGTCGTGTTGTTGTGGCTGGGGATGCCGTCCCTCGTGCACCCGGCCACTCCCGAGGAAATCGGGCTCAAGATCGCCACTGACGCCAGCGCCAACGATGACGGGTTTGGCAATTTTACGGCCAGCCAGATTATGGTGCTGCGTAACAAGCAGGGGCAGGAGAGCCGTCGCCAACTCCGCATCAAGGTGCTGGAGGTCGCCGGGGACGGCGACAAGAGCCTGACGGTGTTTGACGAGCCGCGCGACGTGAAGGGGACCGCACTGCTCACCCACGCCCATAAGCAGGAGGCGGACGACCAATGGCTCTATCTCCCGGCGCTGAAACGGGTCAAGCGGATCAGTTCGTCGAACCGGTCCGGCTCTTTCATGGGCAGCGAATTCTCTTATGAGGATCTGAGTGTTCCGGAGGTGGAAAAATACACCTATCGATACCTGCGGGACGAGCCGTGCGGGGACTTAACGTGCACGGTGACCGAACGCTTCCCGGTGGACAAGAAAGCCTCGGGCTACAGCCGCCAAGTGGTCTGGCGTGACAAAGACGAACTGCGCATCTGGAAAGTCGAGTACTACGACCGCAAGGACGCGCACCTGAAGACGCTCACCATCGGGAACTACACGCAACACCTGGACAAGTACTGGCGCGCCGGTGAGATGACCATGGTCAATCATCTGACGGGCAAGAGTACCGTGTTGACCTGGGCGGATTATCAGTTCCGCACCAAACTCAAAGAGCGTGACTTCAGCAAAACCGGATTAAAACGGGCGCGGTGATGCGAGGCTGTGCCGCTCGTTCCCTCTTGGCCCTGACGGCGGTCTGGCTGGTCGCGTCGTTTGTTGCCGTCGACGTCCACGCAGAAATCGAGCTCGCGGCCTGGGATCTGTCCGGCCGCGTGAGCCTGGAAGGCCGTGCGTTTCCGCAAACCGGCATTGACGCCAGCCAGCGCTCGTATACGACCGGCTTTGTGGTGGAGCCCAAACTCTATCTTGAAGAGGCCGAGGGGAGCAGTTTCACCCTGGTGCCGTTTTTTCGCTACGACAGCGCGGACTCGGTCCGCACCCACTGGGATCTGCGGGAAGCATATGCTCTGCTGTACGGCGAGTTGGGCGAGGGTGAATGGGAAGTGCGGCTGGGCGTGGACCGGGTGTTTTGGGGCGTGGCCGAATCGCAACACCTGGTTGACATCATCAACCAGATCGATTTTCTTGAACATCCCAACGGCGAGGTGAAGTTGGGGCAACCCATGGTTCACCTGACGTGGACCGGCGATTGGGGTGTGTTGGAATTCTTTGGGTTGCCGTATCACCGCCAGCGTATCTACCCGGGCCGTGGCGGTCGCCTGCGCTTCGCGGGACTCGTGGACCGCGAACGGGCGGAGTATGAGAGCGGGTCCGAGGAGTGGCATCCGGATTTCGCGGCGCGCTACAGTCGCAGCTTCGGACCCCTGGATATCGGTGTGAGTGCGTTCGACGGCACCAGCCGGGAAGCAACCCTCGTGTGTGCGCCGCCTGCTTGTGGCGGCAGCGTGGTCCCGTATGTCTTTATTCCGTATTACTCACAAATTCGCCAGTTTGGGCTGGACGCGCAACTGACGCTCGACTCCTGGCTGCTCAAATTTGAGGCAATACATCGGTCAGGCGAGCGCAACCCGTTCGGTCGGGAAGAGGAGATACGTGCCGCCCTGATTCAGGAACGCGGATTTGAAGGTATTCTTGGTCAGTATCGAGAAGAGGAGTACGTGGCCGCGGTGGTGGGCGGCGAATACACGTTCTATTCCGTCTTTGATTCAACGGCCGACGTCGGCTTGCTGGCGGAATGGAATTATGACGAGCGGGGCCGGCGAGCGCTCCCCAGGCGCCAACCCATGACGCTGGACAACGATTTCTTCATCGGCGCGCGCCTGGCGTTCAACGACGTCGACAGTACCGAGGTCACGGCCGCGTTTTTAACGGACGCCAGCCGTGAAACCCGCAACCTGGGCTTCGAATTCGATCGTCGGCTCTTCGACCAATGGTCCCTGCACGTGGAGGCGAACCTGATTCTCAGCATCGATCCACTGGATGTTCAATATGTGGGGCGACGCGACGGCTTCTACGAGTTTCATCTGGAGCATAATTTCTAGCCGGTTTCATGAACGGACCCCCCCGGGGGGTGTCCCTATCCGACGATGACGATGGTGCCACGCCTCTCTCATTCCGTTTGATTTTCCATGCTGTTGCGTGCTTCAACAGGAGGCTCCAGCGGCAGCAATACGCGCATCTCGGTGTAGTGTCCCGCCTCGGTGTCAACCTGAATGGACCCACCGTGACGAACCAGAATATCGGTGGTCAGGGAGAGTCCCAGGCCTGTGCCTTTCCCCGGTTCCTTGGTGGTCATAAACGGCTCAAAAATTTTGTCACGCATGGTCTCCGGGATGCCGGGCCCATTGTCCCGGATGCAGAACTCCACGTGATCGTCCAACTGCCGGCTGGAGATCGTCAACTCCGGCAGGTAGTCACCGCCTTCCTTTTTCAGTTTTTCGTCCATTGCCTGAAAGGCATTGTTGACGAGGTTGAGAAATACGCGACAGATATCCTGGGGAACAACGACGATTTCTTGCATGTTCGGGTCCAGATCCTCATGCATCGCCGCGTTGAAAGAATTGTCTTCGGCGCGTAACGAGTGGTAGGACAGGTCCACGTACTCTTTCAAGAGGGCGTTCAGGTTCGTCTTCCGCCATTCTCCCTCTTTGCTGCGGGAGTGCTCCAGCATGCTGCGTACGATGTTGTCGGCTCGATTTCCGTGCTCTTTGATTTTCCCGAGGCTCGTCCGCAGTTCATTCAGAATCGATTTGATCTCTTCCAGGTCAAAGTCTTCCGCCGGTTTCATCAGTTCCTCAATCTCGTCCGCGAGTTCAATCGAAACGTTGGCGAAGTTACTGACGAAGTTGAGCGGATTCTTGATTTCATGTGCCACCCCGGCGGTGAGTTGCCCCAAGGACGCGAGTTTCTGCTCGGCGATGACCTGCTCTTGAGCGGCTTTCAGATTTGTCAGCGCCTGTTCGAGGTTTTCATTTTTGGCATCCAGTTCTTTCGCCAATTTTTCCACAAGATTCAGTCGCTGGACCTCATGGGCGTAACGCCGGAAGACTTCCAGGGCCTTGACCATGTCCGTGACCTCATCATTCCAGATGAGATATTTGATGTTGTGTTTCACGTAATTGGCAGATCCTTTTTCCGGCTTGGAGACATCATGCCCCTCGACTTGTACCGGGACCTCCAAGTCGCCGCTGGCCATCTCGCGCATCGCGCCGGCCAATCCCACGAGACGGTTTACCAGGTAACGCCTTACGAACAGCGAGCCCAACACAAAGGCCCCGATGGTTCCGAGCAGGTTGAGGAGTATGAGAAAAAAGATCCCCGTCTGCGCGGCATCCCGGGCCGCCGAACTGGATTGAAGGGCTTCCTCGTTGATTTGCGCAACCAGATTGTTGACCTCTGATACCAGCGATTCCGAGGTGATTCGTGCCTTTGTCAAGGTTTCCTGCTCCTGTTCCAACCTGAGCAGCGCCTCCTGGCGCAGGATAATGACCCCTTCCGGACTTTTTCCGATCTCTCCCAGACGGTTCAGATTTTCTTCAAGCCGGTTATCCTGCATGGAAGCCGGCAGTTTCTCATAGGCATGCAGGAAATTCTGGACGGCACTCTCGAATCGTTCCTCCAAGGGGGGCAGAAACTGGCGATCAGACAGGACCAGGACCTCATCCAGCAGCAGTACGGCCAGATTGGCGGATTGATTCACGGTTATCAGGTTGCGGTAGGCGGTCAATTCGTCTTCCGAAGCCCGCTTCTGAATAGGGTGGACCTTGTCATCAAACCGCCGTAATCCCGAGACCAGGTAAAAGGCTTGATCATCAATGGCTTGGATCAGCAACCGTTCTACGCGCCTGGAGGTTTTGCCAAGCTCGTCAATGAAAACATTAAGTGCTTGGGAAATGTTCAGGCGTCGGAAGGAGGATTGCTTGATCACGTCGAGATGCGAGCCGAGTTCCTCCAGGTGTGCCCTGATCAATCGGGTTTGTTCGCTGAAGGCGGAGCGGGCTTCCAGTTCCAGGATGGTGTTTTCGAGGGAGGCGACTTCTTGAGCCGTGGCTTTCACCACGGTCGTATGCTCTTGTTTCGAGGACGCCGATACCAGCCGAAAGGCTCCGTTGACTACAATGGCGCTTTTCCGGGCTACGTCTACCGAGTCGATCAGGTTGGGCATGCTGTATTCTGCCAACTGGATTTCGTGCCTCAGGGTTTCGTTGAAGGAAAAATAGGCCAACAACGTAGCAGCCCCCATCAGGACGACGGCACCAAACAGCACGAAATACAACCTGGAACCGACTCCGATCCTGAACCTTCGTTTGGTTTCCGGCTCTTTAATGGCGACCGATTTCACTTGTTTTGCTGATGCACCGGAGTCGTTCAGGTCCTGGGACTCAGTGGAAGGGGATTCGTTCATGGTGGCGACATCTTGTCTACTGCCTGGAATTGTCCTTCGTTATCAATGCGGGTCAGGTAGACACGGTCCGACCCCTGATTGTCATTGACGTCATAGCGTAGACGAAACCCACCCAGGTCTATGTCTCCCGCCCGTATCAGAGCCTGCAGGAAGCCTTCTCTGGTCGGTACCGGTCCGGCCAGTCGCAGACCTTCTATGGCGATGCGGCCCGCGAGGTAGCCTTCCAGCGAGACAAAGCTCGGTTTGTCGTGGGCGTCGATGGCCTTCAGTGCCTCTTGGTATTGCGCGACGACCGGCAGCGTGGTCTCCCGAGGAAACGGCACAACTTGAGTCACGTAGACTCCGGTCCCGTCAGGACCCAACGCTTTTGCCAGTGCGGCACTGCCGATGAATGAAATATTGACGAAGTAGGGATTGAAGTTGAGACGTCTCGCCCACCGGATCATGGTCGCTGCCGGCTTATAGGCACCCACGATGACCACGGCTTCGGCGTTGGCGCGGCGTAAATCCAGCAGGGCGATTTTGACAGCCTCGGTGTTACGGGTATAGTACACCTCTTCAATCAGGCTCAGGCCGTGACGATTGACGGCTTGCCGCAGCCCGTTCAGCCCAGCCTGCCCGAAGGAGTCGTTCTGGTAGAAAATGCTGATCCGGTTTATGCCCAGATCCTCGTTCAGCCGGGCGACCATTTCCTCGGTTTCCTGGTAGTAGGAGGCCCGAACGTTTACCACATTGGGACGCTTCTTCGCGTCCCGCAGAAATTCTGCCCCCGTGAACGGGGCAATATACGGAACGCCTGCCTCCGTGGCGACGGGTTGGGCCGATTTTGACGTCGGAGTTCCAACGGCGCCGATCAGGGCAAAGACCTTGTGTTCTTCGATCAGTGCTCGGGTATTGGCAATGGCGGCTTCCGGTTCATATCGATCGTCCAGCGATTCGAGTTGTAGCCGGTACCCGTGGACGCCGCCTTTGCGATTGACCTCAGAAAACGCTGCGAGAAGTCCAAGGCGCATGCCGATACCCAGTTGCCGGGCCGGGCCGGTGAGTGCCGCGGATTGCCCGAACACAATCATTTCCTGATCAGACGCTGCGCGAACTGGTCCCCACGGTGTTCCCACGACCACCAATACGATCAAGAGCATCGGCATCATCATGGGCAGATAGGATTATGAAGGATGAACGGGAAGAGGTGCCAGAAAGCGCACCGCCAAGCAGGTGATGTCGTCCGATTGCACGGCATCTCCGACAAATTTCTGCACGGCGTCCACGACGTGTGTGACCACCAGTTCAGAACTCGCGTTGGAAAGTTCAGCCAGGCTCTCGTCGAGTCGCGAATCCGTGAACTCCGCGCTCTTGCTGTCTTCCGCTTCCGTGATCCCGTCGGTGTAGAGGAACAGGGTGTCACCCGGCGTAAGCTGAATCCGGCCGTTGTGATACGTGTGGCCCTGCTGGATCCCCAAGACGATATTGCCGGTTCCCGGCACCACCTCGACCCGGGAATCGGTTCTCAGCACTCTGGGCGGATTGTGGCCGGCGTTGGCATAGTTGAACTCGCCGGTTCGCAGGTCAAGCACCCCGAAAAACAGCGTGATGAAGATGCACGACGGGTTGTTCTCGCAGAGCAGGTCATTGACCATGGTCAGGCAGTCGCCCGGCGTGGAGTAATCTTTCGATGTTACGGCTCGCAGGAGCGTCCGGGTCACGGTCGTGAACAACGCCGCCGGCACCCCTTTGCCGGATACGTCCGCAATCACGAGTGCAATACGCGATTCGTCAATATAGAAGAAATCGTACAGGTCCCCACCGACTTCCCTGGCCGGGATGATGATCGCCTTCAGGTCGTAGTGTTCATTGGCCGTCAATGGCTCCGGCTGAAACGACATCTGGACGTCTCGTGCCATGTCAAGTTCCTGATTGACGGCGACCAGCCGGTCCCTGGTTTCCAAGGCGCGTTGCAGAGCTTGAACGTGTTTGAGGCCTTTTTCGATGGTCGCTTCAAGGTCGTTGAAATCGATCGGCTTTGTCAAAAAGTCGAATGCCCCACGGTTCATGGCCGTGCGAATGTTTTTCATGTCACCATAGGCAGACACGATTACCGCTTGGATATCCTTTTCGCCATTGGCAAGCTGACTCAGCAGGGTCAGGCCGTCCATCACCGGCATGTTGATATCGGAGAGGACCAAGTAGACGTCAGGGTGCTCTTGCAGCACCTCCAGCGCCTCTTTGCCGTTGTGGGCAAAAAGAAACTTCAGGTCCTCGTTGCGGATCCGGCGGCGGAACTTCTGACGCACCAGCAACTCAAGATCTTCTTCGTCATCGACGACAAGCACCTGAGTTGGTGATTTATCCACGACTTGACTCTCCCGTCGGTTTTTTTAACGTTTGAGTTGCCATTCTCCAGTACGAGCCTTTGCTCAGATTGCTCCAAGGGCATCGGCCTTGGTGGCGTGAATATCCAGAATTTCATTGAACCCGCTGATCTCGAAAATTTCAGCGATGTGATCCGCAAGGGCGCAAAACAGAGCCTTGCCCCCTTCTTTCTGGGTCAGACGGGCGGCAATGAGCAATGCCCGTAAACCGGCACTGCTGATATAACTCAGATCTTTAAAATCAAAGACCAGAGTTTTATTCCCGGCATTGATCTGTTCCTGTACGGCACTCTCCAGAATTCCCACACTGGAGCCATCTACTCGTCCGTTCACGATCAGGATAATAGCCTTGTCACCCTGTTCGGTTTCCACGGACAGCTTGGCTTTTTCCTCCATAAGTTTTCCCTCCAAATAAGGCACGCTCAAACGTCATTATTAAGTAAGCTACGCAAATTTCCACATCAACGCTTACGCGTCACGTTCCATGAAAATGGAACAGTCAGCCTGAAAGACAAAAATAGGTGGCTTAGTGTAGCATTCATACAAGTCCCCTTCAATAGACATACAGGGAACCATGTTTCTGCATATTTATACGTAGAATAGGCTCGCTGACCGTTAGTGGCGGTTGATGGTACTCTATTGGAGTTGGTATGCCAAGCCCAACGTGGGGGATGGAGCGTTGCCGTGCGGTTGCGTTTGTCTTTCACCTTTTTGAATGGGCCTGTTGATTCAGCGCCACAAAAATATGATGCTGCTCCACCGTTCATGCTATACTCACTCAGATGAGGTGTGTCTGATTCGTTCAGGTTAGGAATGCAATGAAACGGATTTCCCTTACCCCGGATTTGTCCTCGATTACAGAACTGGAACAGTCTCTGGAAGAGTTTGCCGGTGCCCACGAGTTGGACCTGAGTTTGCAAAATCGCCTGAATCTGATGCTCGAAGAACTGATCACCAACAGTGTCAACTACGCCCTGCCCTCGGTGTCCGGACCGGAACTGGAGTTATGTCTGTCGTTGGAAGACACGTTTGTTGTGGCTCAGGTTGAAGATAATGGACCCGCGTTCGACCCGTTTACGGAGGCGCCGGAAGCGGATACCACGTCGGCTTTGGCAGACCGTCCCATTGGCGGTCTCGGCATCTTTCTGACGAAGAAGTTTTCGGATGAATACACGTACGAGCGGATTGGCGAACGCAACCGCGTAACCTTGCGGTGCAGAAGCGGGAAAGCACCCTAAGGTCTGTCTGCGGCAAGGCCGTTGTCGCGGCCAACGATCCTTGGTCCCCACCACGATAGGCACTGTCTTACAAACGATTCGTCCCAGAAGGCCATGTACGTCCGGCGGTAGTCAATCGACTTTTAAGCGTCCACGCGGATGGTCACGATGTCCGTGCCATGATATTGCTGGTGGCGAACCGAGGACGCAAGGTGCCGTAGCAGCCGGAGTGACACGTCCTGCTCGATCAGGTCCGCGTTGGTCCGCGTGCCCAGCAGCGCGATCCGGTCCTGCAGGTTTTCTTCTCCGGTCGAGGCCACAAACTCAAGGACCGCCCCGCTGTCTTCCTTGCAGGCCACCAGCAACAGGCGTCGTTGCTCAACCTCCCCTTCTGCCTCTTGTCGTTGGATAAGCGACAACAGCGTCTCCTCGCTGGCGGCGTCCAGCCGGTTTGCCATCTCGGCATCCCACCCGCTTTGGGAAGCGAAGCCTAGGATAAACTCTCTGATTTTCGGCAGGGCCAGGACATTGACTTCCGACTCCAGCCGGCGTCGTGATTTTGTCAGATCCATAAAAAGGGTCATGATGATGGCGACGAACCCGCCGGCCGTCATCCCGTTCCGAAGAAGACCCCCGGCAAATTCCGAAACCAACTCGGGAAAGATCATGCCGTTCTGGAACCCGACCCCCACCCAGAACCCGACGCCGCAGATAAGACCTTTGCGGTAGTCGATCCCGTCCCGGACAACCAGGTTCATGCCGATGACGAACAGCATTGCCAGAAAGACGGTAAGATAGGCTGCGACCACCGGGCCTGGGATGGCCAGGACCAAGGCGAGCGCTTTGGGAAGAAAAGCCAGCAAGATGAGCACCGTCCCGAGTGCGATACCGACGCTTCGGGCGCTGACGCCCGTCAATTCGGTCATGGAGACGGTCGTCGAGTAGGTCGTGTTCGGCACCGTGCCCGAGAGGCCGGAGAACAGTTTCGCGACTCCTGCGGCGGCTACCGCGCCCTGTACGGCCCGGAAGTCCACGGCACGAGGTTGGCGCCAGGATACGTGCTGGATGGCGATCGACGCGCTGATGGTTTGCATGGTATCGATCAGGGCCACGAGTACGAATGCTGGAAGCAGTGTCCAGAAAACCGTCGAGAACTCGAGATCAAAGCCCGGCCAAGTGCCCTGCGGTAGACCGACCCACGACGCCTTGGCGACGCGGTGGACGTCGTAGAGGCCGAAAACCCCGGCAACAGCCGAACCGGCCACGACGCCGATTACCGGTGCCCAAAGGCGCCACGCCCCCGTTCCCTTCAGGACGCAGCCGGCAATAACAAGCAGGGTCGCAAGCGTACTGAGCGGCGCGGCCATGGCCGGAACTCCATCCGGGACGTCCTTCAGCATCTCGAAGACGTGCGACATCACCGTGACCGGTATCAGCATGATCACGGTTCCCGTGACGGTCGGTGTCAGGATTCGTCGGAGGAACCAGAGCCGTGTCGACAGCGCCAGCGGGACGAGCGAGGAGACAACGACCAAGGTGGCCAACATTGCCGGCCCGCCTTTGGCAAGCGCCGTGATGCTGATCCCAATGGAAGCTCCGGAAATGCTCATCAAGAGCACATAACCCGAACCGATCTGGCCGAACCGAACCGCCTGCAGCACCGTGGTCGCGCCGCAGACCGCAACCGCGGAGAATACCGCCCATGACAGGTAGGATTCGGACCCTCCACCAGCCCGGATGATGATGGCCGGCACCAATACCGTGGCAGCGACACTGAGAACGGCGAGTTGCAGCCCCAGTCCGACGGCGAGCGCCATCGGCGGTGTTTCGTCGGGCTGGTAACGGACACCTGTACGACAGTCGGAGTCGTTTGCATTCATACCAAAACCTGGATGTTCTTGAGAGAATGTCTTGAGCCGCGCAAGGGAACCTCTGGTTTAACGTCTCTGCCGAGGCCTGTCAATGAGGCTGTTGTCCTCGTCCTCACCCGGCACCGGCCGGCCGGCTCCTGACCAGTCTCCGACTCCCTGCCCGGTTGCCCCCATCAAAGGGGCGCATAATCTTTTGAGGTTAGGCGTCAGGTCTGCTATACTGAATGACCTAAAGCGCGGACAATTCCCACGTATGGGAATTGATTGGAGAGTGAACAAGTCTTGTCCGTCCTTCTCTTCGAACGTCCATTTTTCCGAACAGCGGTTTTCCTTTTGTTGCCGGACGTGAGTCGTCGTTTTTCTTCCGGGACAGTCTGCTCCCGCCGAGCGAATCCGTGGAAAGTTGGTCGTCGAAAAAAGTGGTGAATGCCCAAGGGACCAACGGGACGCGTCCTCTATGAGAACCATCGTCTCCGAGTTCAGTCTGAGAGGCCATCTTTGCTGGTGAACCGATCATGGGATTGATCAGCCGATTTTTAAGTTTGTTCTCGAGCGATATGGCCATTGATCTTGGGACGGCCCATACCTTGGTGTATGTCCAAGGGAAAGGCATCGTGTTGAATGAGCCTTCCGTCGTGGCGATCGAACAGCAAACAAGCAAAATTTTAGCCGTGGGGAGTGAAGCCAAGCGAATGGTTGGCCGGACGCCCGGCAACATTTCCGCCATTCGTCCGATGAAAGAAGGGGTCATCGCGGACTTTGAAATGGCCGAGCGGATGCTTCGGTATTTTATTACCAAGGTTCACAATCGTACGGCGTTTGTCCGGCCTCGGATCATCATCGGTGTTCCGTCACGCATCACGCAAGTGGAACAGCGAGCCGTCAAAGAATCGGCGGAATTGGCCGGTGCGCGTGAAGTCTATTTGATCGAAGAACCCGTCGCGGCGGCCATTGGAGCGGGGCTGCCTATCACTGAGCCGACGGGGAACATGGTGGTCGACGTGGGAGGGGGCACAACCGATATCGCCGTCATTTCATTGGGGGGGATTGTCTACAGTGAATCCGTGAAAGTCGCTGGCGACCAAATCGACTTGGCTATTATCAATCACGTGAAGCGTGAACATAATTTATTGATCGGCGAGCATATGGCGGAGCGAGTGAAGGTGGCCATCGGCTCTGCCTATCCGTTGGAAGAGAAAGCCCAAATGATGGTCAAAGGACGTGATTTGGTTTCCGGTATTCCCCGGACTATTGTGTTAGAAGACGGTGAAGTCCGGGAAGCCTTGCAAGAATGCATTTCGACCATTGTGTCGGCCATCAATCTAGCGTTGGAACATACCCCCCCTGAATTGGCAGGAGATATCGTGGATCTCGGCATCGTGTTGACAGGGGGCGGAGCGCTGTTACGCGGGTTGGATGCCCGGTTGCGGGAGGAAACCGGTCTTCCTATTGTCAACGTCGATGATCCCCTCACGTCAGTTGTCTTAGGAGTCGGCAAGACGCTCGAAGAGCTCACCCTCCTGCGGAGCGTCTCCTCTATGTCGACCGTCAGTTCGTAAAGGAACAACTTCTTATGCGTGGCCGGTTTCGGCCTGGGGTGTTTTGGGGGTCCGGCGTGATGCGGGTTAGCGTGGCCGTCTTGGCCATTGCTTTTGTCGTGTTTGCCCTCTTGCCCCGGCAATCTCAATTTCTCTTCCACATGCTCGGCGAACCTCTTGCCGATCTCGTTGCCGTTCCCGTGAGGGGCATGGCCACATTGGATCGGACTCTGCGTGAACGGTGGATGCAATATATTGCCCTCCAAGGTCTTTCCCAACAAAACCGTCAGCTTCGGGAAACAGTCCAGCAACTCAATGGGGAGGTGAATCGATTGCGAGAACAGGCATACATGGCGGAACGGTTAGCCTCACTGTTGGAATTTCAGGAGGACAAATCGGTCCGGACGGTGGCGGCAAGGGTCATTGGCCGCAGTATGTCCAATTGGTATCAAGGCGTGATTCTGAATAAAGGCGAAGATGACGGCATTCGGGAACAGATGGGCGTCATTACGCCGGCCGGGGTGGCGGGACGCATCGTCAGAACCGCGAGGTCCACGAGCATTGCCTTGTTGATGATCGACCCGAATCTTGTCATCGCGGGCATGATTCAACGGACGCGAGATGAAGGCATGGTTCAGGGAACGTCGCAAGGGCTGATCCGCATGAAATATCTTCCCCCGCTTTCCTCGGTCAAAACAGGGGATGCCGTGGTCACGTCAGGCTTGACGGGAGGATTTCCACGCGGGATGTTGATAGGAGAAGTCGACCGCGTCGAAGAAAGTGACGACGGTTTGTTCCGCACCGCCCAAATCGTGCCGGCAGTACAGTCTCGACGCTTGGACGAAGTGCTGATCGTTGTTTCTCCTCGGTCACCGGAAACCATGCTGTCACCAGATCACGCATTGATTGCCCCGGGGCCACAGAATCCGACTCCATGAAGATTAGTGCGTATACGCTGTTGACTCTGTTCCTTTTTTCTTTTCAGGTCACCCTGTTGTCTTCTTTCAATCCTTTCGGGATTCAACCGGATTTCTGTCTCGTCATCGCGTGTTTGATTGGTTTTCGGACCGGACCGGTTCACGGCCTGATCGTGGGGTTTGGCCTGGGCTTTCTCCAGGATTTATTTTCCGCCGGTCCGTTCGGACTCCATACGTTCACAAAAGCCGGAGTGGGATTCCTGGCCGGCGTCTTTGCCAGAAATTTGTCGAATAGGCAACCCCATGCCGTCTTTGTGCCGGTTATGGCATGTTCAGGTCTTTCCGCCATGGTGTTTTTGCTGTGGTCACGGATGGGGATGGGTTTGGGAGAGATGCTTTACGGATTTTCCTCTATCTTATTGCCACAAGCGGTTTTGGATGGATTTGTGGCCATCATGGCCAACTGGGTCTTCGGCCGGTGGCTGGTCGAAGCGCGGAGTCCGTGAGGGACGTCTTGTGATGAATCGGCATGAGGTTTGTCAATGAAGACGGGTATAACGGGTCCCGGTTTCCAATCAACCGGATTAGCGGACATCCAGGGACGGTTGCTGCTCGTCAGAGTCGTCGTGTTGATCATTGTGGGGCTGTTGGTCGTGCGCTTATGGCAGCTTCAAGTTCGTGATGGGGTTTACTATCGAAATCTTTCTCATGACAATCGGACCCGATCGGTTGCGTTACATCCAGTTCGCGGATTCATTTATGACCGAAACGGAATCTTGCTGGCGAACAGTGTCCCGAGTTTCAACCTGTACGTGGAACTCGGTGACGTGCCTGACCGGGAAGCCTTGATTGGGAAGCTCGTCACGTTGTTGTCGTTGGACCGGAGTGAGTTGACCAAGACCATGGAAACTCACGTTGGGGGAATACCGATTCGTTTGAAAAAAGGCGTCAGTCTCAAAGAAGCGGCCATTGTCGAATCACATCGGTTGGATCTGCCCGGCGTGGTGATTCGTCCGGAATTTCAGCGGAACAATCCTGAGGGGGGCTATGCCGCCCACGTGCTTGGGTACGTGGGGGTCGCTTCAGAGGAACAACTCACACGTGAAGCGTTTCAAGGGCTGCCCGCAGGTAGCGTCATAGGCCAGTACGGCGTGGAGCGGGTCTATGAGAGGACGTTGCGAGGGCACGCAGGGCGAAAACTCATCGAAGTCGACGCTTTGGGGCATGAGAAGCGTATGATTTCCGTGGATAAGCCGCAAGTGGGCAATGACGTGTATCTCACGATTGACTTTCGTTTGCAGAAATTGGCTGAAGACCTGTTAGGAGAGGAAGCCGGTGCGATTGTGGCTTTAGACTCGCAAACAGGGGATATCCTGGCCATGGCGAGCCGGCCGAGTTTTGATCCCAATGCCTTATCCCGTGGGTTGCGTGCCGATGTATGGAACGACATTCTTCAAGACGAGCGCCATCCTCTCACGAACCGAGCGATTCAAGGTCAGTATCCACCGGGCTCCACGTTTAAAATCATCACGGCAACGGCGGCTCTTGATACCAATGAGATCGACCCCGCCGATACGCTTCATTGTGGGGGACGGTTTCGATTGGGCCGCCGAACGTTTCGGGATTGGAAAAAGTATGGTCATGGAGAAGTCGATTTACGGAAGGCGATTGCCCAATCGTGTGACGTCTATTTTTATCGTTTAGGATATCGTATGGGTGTGGACACCATTGCGTTCTACGCGAGACAGTTCGGATTGGGCGAAAGAACGGGTATTGATCTTCCTGCCGAAAGAGCGGGCCTGATCCCGTCCTCGGAATGGAAGCAACGGACGCGAGGGGAACCATGGTATCCAGGGGAAACGACTTCCGTCGCAATCGGTCAAGGCTACGTTACGGTCACGCCCCTACAAATGGCGAAAGTCATTGGCATGATCGGGAATAACGGAATTCCGTTGCAACCGCACGTCCTTCGTGGCGTATGGGGACGAAGGGGCGAATGGATTGATGAGTGGAGCCCGTCACAAACGGTCCCCCTGACGTTACCGGCCCATCAACTGGAAGCCATTCAAGCGGCGCTGGCGGCGGTGGTCACTGAAGGAACGGCGCGAGGATCTCAATCGTCGGTGGTCCCGTTGGCCGGAAAAACCGGGACGGCACAAGTGGTCTCATTACGTTCGGAATCCGAAGAAGAGACCCCGAGACGATTTCGAGACCACGCCTGGTTCGTCGCCTATGCACCATTCGAACATCCCCGTATCGCCGTGGCCGTGTTGGTCGAACACATGGGCCATGGCGGGTCTGCGGCAGCCCCGTTGGCTAAAGAACTGATCGAGGCCTATGTGTCATATGGGGTCGATGACCAAGAGCGCACACCGGTGTCCCTGACGAGGCCATCCGACAAGGTGATGCAACAGGAGCCGCGGCGTGATTGATGAACCGTGGCGTCGCAGGCGAGCGTTCGACCTGTTTGATTGGTACTTCTGCGCGATTATTTTGGCCTTGTCAGCCATCGGAGTCCTGACCATATACAGCGTAACGGCAGAGAAAGCCGGGACTCAGTTTCCTCTGTACCTGAAACAGGCGATATGGATCGGTGTGGGCGCGCTGGCTTTTCTGACGATGTCGCGAATCGATTATCATACACTCGCTCGATGGTCGTTTCTGCTGTACGGCTTTGCGTTGCTGCTCCTCGTGGTCGTGCTCTTCGGGGGGAAGGCCAGTCATGGTGCTCAACGATGGATTGCCCTTGGGCCCCTGGCGTTTCAGCCGGCAGAATTTGTCAAGATTCCGCTTCTTTTGGTGTTGGCCGTCTATTATTCCACCCAAAATCGTCGAGGTTGGTGGTATCGGGTGATCGTCCCGGCGTTGATCACCGTGCCGGGATTTTCCTTGATTCTCAAACAACCGGACTTGGGAAGCAGCCTGAGCTTTTTGTCGATTTACGTCACCTTGCTTCTGGTCGTCGGCGTCAAGTCTAAAGCGTTCGGGGTGGTGTTGCTGTCCGCGCTGATGCTGTTCCCATTTGCTTGGAGTGAATTATGGGGTTCGCTTCATGATTACCAAAAGGAACGGATCTTGAGTTTTGTCGATCCCGACTATGATCCGGCAGGAAGAGGCTACCAAGGGATGCAATCTCGTATTGCCGTGGGTTCGGGGCAATTGGTCGGAAGAGGGTTCCATAGCGGGACACAAACACAATTCAAATTTCTTCCGGAAGGTCACACCGATTTTATCTTCGCGGTCCTCGCCGAAGAATGGGGATTTTTGGGTGGGGTACTCTTCATCAGTCTATTTCTCGCGTTGCTGCTCATGGGGCTGGATATTGCGGCGAAAGCCAAGGATTCATTGGGCGCTCTGTTGGCTATCGGGCTTGTGGGCATGTTGACGTTCAATATGGCGGTCAACGTGGGGATGACCATTGGTCTGGCCCCCATTGTCGGCATTCCTTTGCCGTTACTCAGCTACGGGGGGAGTGCGACGATTATGACAATGGCCGGGTTGGGTCTGCTGTTCAGGGTGAAGAGGGAAAGACTCAAGTTATCGCCGTGAACCGTTCGCGTGAGGTCTTCCCCGTCGTGGAGCAGCATTGATCATTTGACGAAATGGAGAATCCGTGTCACGCTTTTGGATTGCCGGGGCATGGTTAGCCTTCTCCCCGGGTCGCACGTGCGGCCCGGGTGATGAAATAAAGGAGTAGAGGTATGGGAGTTGAAATTGCCATCAACATCACTCCGCAAGAAACGCGAGCGGCGGTGTTGGAGAATAAAGTGGTCATGGAACTCTACGTGGATCGCGCCAAGAAAAAAGATTTTGTCGGCAACGTCTACAAAGGCAAAGTGGTAAAAGTCCTGCCCGGCATGCAAGCGGCGTTTATTGATATCGGACTGGAGCGCGCCGCCTTTATGCACGTGTCGGATTTGTCAGTCGGGACCGAACCCGGCGATATCCTGGTGGAAAGTGATGAAGATGAGAAGGGTCCGGAATTCCCGCGCCCCCGACGGCAAACGGTGCGGCCCATTCAAGAGTTGTTGGAAGAAGACCAGGAACTCGTCGTACAGATTTCTAAGGGCCCGATCGGGACCAAAGGCCCCCGAGTGACGTCCTATTGTTCATTGCCGGGCCGTTTCCTGGTGCTTATGCCGAACGTCGATCATGTCGGGATCTCACGACGCATTGCCGAGGAGGAGGAGCGGAGTCGGCTCAAAGACATCATGAAACGCATCAGGGAACCCGGGTATGGCTACATTGTCCGGACGGTGAGTGAAGGGGTCAGCGAGGAGGATCTCAAAGCCGACGTCGGGTTTTTAACCGCCATGTGGCAAGATATCGTCAAGAAGCAGGATCGTCATCCGGCACCTGCCGCGTTGCATATGGATTTGGACCTGACGCTCCGCGTGGTGCGCGATTTATTTACCAGGAACGTTAAGAGGCTCCTCATCGATTCGAAAGAGGAATGTGAAGCGGTCAGGGAGTTTGTCCGGCGTTATCTTCCCGACCAGACGTCTCGCATTTATCATTATGAAAAGGATGAGAGTCTGTTCGATCATTTGGGGATTGAACAGGAAATCTCTCGCGCTCTGAGCCGGAAAGTCTGGCTGAAGTCCGGCGGCCACATTGTGATCGATCATACGGAAGCCATGACGGTTATCGACGTGAACACGGGTCGGTACGTCGGAAAGCGCGATCAGGAAGAAACGATTTTGCGAAACAACCTGGAGGCGGCGCGCGAGATTGCCTACCAGATCAAACTTCGCGGAATCGGGGGAATCATCATTATCGACTTTATCGACATGGAACGAGGACGAAATCGCGACAAAGTCTATCACGCCCTTGTGGACGCGATGGGCAATGATAAAGCACGTACGCGCATTTCCCGTATCAGTGACTTGGGGTTGATCGAGATTTCACGGGAACGCGTGCGGGAAGACCTGCTCCGGACGCTCTCCGACGTTTGCTCCGATTGTGACGGTCGCGGATATACCCGATCTGCGCTCACGGTGGTGTACGATATTTTCCGCGACGTCCGCCGAATCGGACGAGCAGCCGGGCAGCAAACCGTGGTCATCGGGGCCCATCCCCATATCGTGGAAATGTTGCAAGACACCGAGCCCGAAACGCTTGAGCAGCTTCAACGGGAATTTCAGTATCGGATCATGGTGAATGTCGATCCCCTGCTCCCTCTCGAGCAGTATGATATCGTGGTGTTGGGCGAAGGTGCGGGAGTCGCCTAGCCGGCCGATGCCCATCCCATCCACGTCTTGTTTATGGTTCTGCTGAACCATGGAATTGCTGGAAGCATGGCTGATCCTGCGAGCAGTGAAAGGCGTCAGTGATGGGACAATCTGTACGCTCGTTCGGCATTTTGGCGGGCCGAAGGAGGTGCTGTCCGCTTCGGCGTCCGAGTTGCGGCACGTGGCCGGGTTGCGTCCTTCCGTTGTCACCGCATTGCGAAAAGAACCTGAACCAAGTGTCGTGGCGCACGTTCGGAAGGAAATGCGACTGCTCGAAAAGGGCGAAAGTGTGATGGTCACGATTCTGGATGCCGCCTATCCTCGCCGGTTGGCGATGATCCCCGATCCACCGCCCTTGTTATACGTGCGCGGCACGTTGCCTGCGCCCGACGATTATGCCGTCGCGATCGTGGGATCGAGAAAAGCCTCACCGGCGGGGGTGCTCATGACGCAAGAACTCAGCCAACAATTGGCCGGCATGGGGTTGACGATCGTGAGTGGGTTGGCACGGGGAATCGACGCGGCAGCCCATCGAGGCGCGCTGGCGGCCAAGGCCACGACGATTGCCGTCGTCGGGTGTGGAGTGGATCGAACGTATCCGCCCGAACATCAACAATTACGACGGGACATTGAGGGCCATGGCGCAGTGGTATCGGAATTACCGCTTGGGGCCCCGCCGCTGCCGCACCATTTCCCTCGTCGCAATCGGATTATCAGCGGAGTGTCGTTAGGCGTGATCGTCTCGGAAGCCGATCAAAAAAGCGGTGCGTTGATCACGGCACGATTTGCGCTTGAGCAGAACCGTGAGGTGTTTGCCATCCCGGGTTCCGTCAAAGAGGGGAAACATCAGGGGGCACATGGACTCATCAAACAAGGAGCCAAACTCGTTGAAAATGCCCGAGACGTCGTTGAAGAATTGCTCCCTCAACTTGACGGACCCTTAGGCGATCGAGTAAAGAATGCCGGTTTTCAGGAGACAACCTCTCAAAGCTTCACCCCCAAAGAACGCCGCGTGCTGTCTCTTTTGCATGAAGACCCCGTGTCGATTGACGAGGTGTTAATGGAAGCGCCGTTTGACCGGGCCGAAGTGATGAGTCTGCTGCTCAGCCTGGAATTGCGAGGCTGTATTCGACAGGTGCCCGGTTCCTGTTATGTCAGGATGTCCTGCTGATGCCTGCCCGTACGTCTACCACACCCGCGAAAAAGAAGGCGCGCTCCCGCGTTATCGAAGGAGTGGGCAAGACTTTGGTCATTACCGAGAAACCCTCGGTGGCCCGCGACATTACAAAGGCACTCGGTGGGTTTCAGAACGATAAAAACTTTTTCGAGGGGCCGGCCCACGTCGTGACGTCGGCAGTCGGTCACATGCTCGAACTGGTTGCCCCTGAAGGCGTTGAAGTCGAGCGAGGGAAGTGGGCGCTCGCCAACCTCCCGGTGATTCCCGATCACTTTGAACTCAAACCGATACAGAAGAATGAATCGCAACTCAAACTCATCAAGAAACTTTACGCACGCAAGGACATTGACAGAATCATCAACGCCTGCGACGCCGGCCGCGAGGGCGAGCTGATCTTTCATTACTTGATCCGCCACTTCAAGGGACCAAAGCCAGTCCAACGCCTTTGGTTGCAATCCATGACCCCGCAGGCGATACGCGAGGGCTTTGAACGTCTTCGCGACGGTGATACATTGTTGCCCCTCCAGTGTGCCGCGGTGTGTCGCTCGGAGTCCGACTGGCTCATCGGGATCAATGCCACCCGGGCGATGACTGCGCTGAATTCGAGCGGTGGCGGGTTTTCACTGACGACGGTGGGGCGAGTGCAAACACCGACGCTCGCGATCCTTGTCGATCGCGAGAAGGAGATCCAGCACTTCGAGCCTCGCGAGTATTGGGAGGTCAAGGCCACCTTCGCGATTGCCTCAGGACGGTACGAAGGGCACTGGGTTGATCCGCAGTTGCAAACCCGGGCGAAGCAAGGCGCTGCATCCGGTGAGGTCAAGGATCAACATGGCACCACAAAGCCTGAGCGCATCTGGGATAAGACCCGGGCCGAGGCCATCGTGGCGCAATGTGCGAACCGGGAGGGCAGCGTGTCCGAAACCACGAAGCCGTCGAGTCAGCAGCCTCCGATGCTGTTTGATCTGACGTCACTCCAGCGTGAAGCGAACCGCCGGTTCGGGTTTTCGGCGAAGGCGACGCTCGGCATCGCGCAGGCCCTCTATGAACGGCACAAGGTCCTGACCTACCCGCGTACCGATTCGCGGACGTTGCCCGAGGATTACCCGGACACAGCCAGGAACATTATGCAATCGCTGGGCTCTTCCAACGCCGACCGGGGCGCCACGTCGTCGGAGAACGAAGCCGACCGGCCGATCAGCCACTGGGCCCGACAGGTCCTTCAAAAAAATTTCATCAATGGGAACAATAAGCGCATCTTCAACAACGCTCAAGTGTCCGACCACTTTGCCATCATTCCGACCGGGGAGGTGCCGGGTAAACTGAAGGAACAGGAACGGCGCATCTATGAACTGGTCACGCGCTCGTTCATCGCGGCCTTCTACCCTCCGGCCCGCTTTGAAAACACCGTGCGCCGCACCGTCGTTGAAGAGGAGACCTTCGAGACCCGCGGGCGGGTGTTGATCGACAGCGGCTGGTTGCAGGTCATGGGGCGCAAGGAAAGCAACGAGACGTTGCCTCCGCTTTCGGAAGCCGCCGGGGCCGAAACGGCCAGGCTGGTCGAGATCGACATGGAAGGGAAGCACACCAAGGCTCCGCCGCGCTATAACGAGGCGACCCTGTTGTCCGCGATGGAAGGCGCAGGCAAGCTGATGGAGGACGATGAGCTGCGGGAAGCCCTGCAGGGTCGTGGTCTCGGCACGCCCGCGACGCGTGCTGCGATCATCGAGGAATTGATCCGCAACCGGTACGTCCTGCGGGACGTCCGTGAACTGATCCCAACGGCCAAGGCCACGACGCTCCTCAGGTTGTTACGCGCCCTCAAGATTGACGAATTGACCACGGCCGAATTGACTGGCGAGTGGGAAAAGAAACTGAAGCAGATTGAAAGTGACCAGTTCTCCTCCGAAGAGTTTATGCGGCACATTCGCAGGATGACTGTCAATATCGTCGAAGCCGCCAAGCGGTGTGACGTCGACCAGATTGACGACGAATACGCCGTGCTCGACGTGCCCTGTCCCAAGTGCGGCAAGGGTACGGTGCGGGAGAACTATCGCAAGTTTGTGTGCGAAAGCTGTGATTTCTCGATTTGGAAATCCATCGCCGGACGTGAGTTATCACCCAACGAGGTGGCCGTCCTGTTGCGTGACCGTCGCCTCGGTCCCCTGAACGGGTTCCGCAGCCGTCTCGGCCGGGAATTTTCCGCCGAGTTGATCATCAAGGACGATTTCATCGTGGCGTTTGATTTTGGTGACACCGCCGAGGATGACGACGTTGATCCAGAGACCTCCGACCAAGTCGGCGCCTGCCCCAAATGCGACGCGCCGGTGCTTGATACGCCGAGACGGTACGTCTGTCGCAGCGGACTCGGTGACCAACCGGCTTGTGATTTCAAAATCAGCCGGCAGATTCTGAACCGCCAGATCGATGCAGGTGAAGTGCGACAATTGTTGGGCAAAGGGAAAACCGATCTCCTGCAAGGGTTCGTATCGAAGAAGAACAGACGCAAGTTCGCCGCCCATCTCACGCTCGACCTCGGTTCCGGTAAATTGGGGTTCGAGTTCGCCCCGCGCAAGAACGACGTGGACGGCGACGGCAAGAACAAACGGTTCGGGAAAAAGAAAGCCGCGCGAAGCTTCGGTGTGTGACGAGGAGTCGCGGCGTGGGGTACGCGGAAACGGTGCGGACGTTGTCACTGGGTGCGTCAACCTTCGGCGACTAGGCTGTCGGCACTCCCTCGCTACGAGCCCACGGCGGGCTTCATGCGTGGTGACGGTTCAATAAATTTGAACGGTTCACCTTGTTTGAGAATCACGTCTTCGGCAATCACCACTTCCTTGATATTGGTTTGCGAGGGGATCTCGTACATAATATCGAGCATGACCTCTTCCATGATCGCGCGAAGTCCCCGTGCTCCGGTTTTTTGCCCATGGGCTTTTCTGGCGACGGCATGGAGGGCCCCATCCGTAAATTTCAGTTTCACGTTGTCTAAGGACAACAGCTTTTGATACTGCTTGGCTAAGGCATTCCTGGGTTCGGTCAAAATCCGGACCAACGCGTGTTCATCCAACTCCTCCAGCGTCGTTACCACCGGCAATCGCCCGATGAATTCGGGAATCAATCCGTATTGAAGTAAGTCTTCCGGTTGGATATGGGCCAGCAGGGATGCGGAGCGTTCCTGCGGCGAGGCGGACCGGTCCGATTTGAAGCCCATGCGGTTTCGGTTCAATCGTCGTTCGATAATGGGTTCAAGCCCGACAAACGCCCCGCCACAAATGACCAGGATATTCTTGGTGTCCACTTGGATGAACTCCTGATGGGGATGTTTTCTGCCGCCTTGCGGCGGCACGTTGGCCACCGTACCTTCGATGAGTTTCAGCAGGGCCTGTTGCACGCCCTCCCCCGACACGTCGCGGGTAATGGAGGGGCTGTCGGCCTTCCGCGTGATCTTGTCGATCTCATCGATATAAATGATGCCACGCTCGGCGCGTTCGACTTCATAATCCGCGGCTTGCAGCAGTTTCAGGATAATATTCTCGACGTCTTCCCCGACGTACCCCGCTTCAGTCAAGGTGGTGGCATCGGCCAGGGTAAACGGCACGTCCAGGTAATCGGCCAGGGTTTGAGCCAATAGAGTTTTCCCGGTTCCCGTCGGCCCGATCATCAGAATATTGCCCTTTTGGAGCTCGACGTCTCCGGTTTCGTTTGCGGCGATGCGTTTATAGTGATTATGAACGGCGACTGAGAGAATCTTTTTTGCGCGGGCCTGGTCGATGATATATTGATCCAGGTGGCGGTTGATCTCGGCGGGTTTGCGAAGTTTAGAGGAAAGGGCTTCTTTGGTCTCTTGCCATTCCTCGGCCATGATTTCGTTGCAGAGGCCCACGCATTCGTCGCAGATGTAGACGGTGGGTCCCGCAATCAGTTTGCGCACCTGATCGCGGCTTTTCCCGCAGAACGAACACCGTAGATTTTCGTCCGATTTGAGTTGTTTAGCCATGGGGTACTCGACGCTCAGCGGTCAGGCACCGTTCGAGCCGGCCGTTTCCTTTTCCAACGCCCTGACAATGACTTCATCGATAAGACCGTAATCCTTGGCTTCCGTGCCCGACATGAAATAATCCCGCTCGGTGTCCTGGCTGATTTTATCCAACGACTGACCCGTGTGTTCCGCCATGATCTGGTTGAGTCGTTCGCGAATTTTCAGGATCTCGCGCGCGTGAATGTCAATCTCCGTCGCTTGTCCCTGAAATCCTCCCATGGGTTGGTGAATCATCACCCGGGCGTTGGGCAGGGCATACCGTTTGCCTTTGCTGCCCGCCGCCAGGAGCAGGGCGCCCATGCTGGCGGCCTGACCCAGACAAATGGTCGTAATCGGCGGTTTCACGTATTGCATGGTATCGTAAATGCCCATGCCCGCGGTCACGCTCCCGCCGGGGGAATTAATATAGAGGTTGATGTCTTTTTCCGGATCTTCGGCTTCCAGGAACAGCAATTGTGCAATGATGAGGTTGGAGAAGATGTCGTCGATAGGCGCGCCGAGAAAGATAATGCGGTCCTTCAAGAGGCGGGAGTAAATATCGTACGCCCGTTCACCGCGGTTCGTACTCTCAATAACCATTGGAATTAACATACGGTTGTACCCTTTCTGTGCCAAACGGGGTTGCGGAGCGCCTTACCCTTGAATCACCGCAAATTGATAGACCAGTTGAAGCGTTTTTTCAGCCCGGATGCGATCCTCGAACTCCTGATGTGAACTTTCCCCTCCCGATTCCACCATCTTGCGGATGTCATCCAGTGGAACTTGAAGCCCTTTGGCGAGTTTGGTGAATTCCTCCTCGATCTCCTGTTCGCTGACGGAAATTCCTTCCTTATCCGCAATGGCTTCCAGGACCAACGCGAGCTTAACCCGTTTCTGCGCTCCCGGTGCCACCTCCTGCTGGATGCGTTTCGCTTGCTCTTCCATTTGGATTTGATCATCCATTGAGAACTTCCCGCCCTTTTTCCGTTGCTCTTCCATGACGCGTTGTCGAACCAGCGTACGAATTTCACGTTCGACCAGGGTCTCGGGCAGATCGAAGTGATGCATTGCCAACAGACGTTCCATGATCTGATCCTTATAGCCTTCTTCGATATCCCGTTTGAGGACCGACTCCAATTCGGAGCGAATTACGTCTTTGAGCGCATCGAGGTTCTCATACTCCCCGCAATCTTTGGCAAATTCATCATCCAGCGGAGGGAGAATTTTCTGCTTCACGCCAAGGATGGAGAGATGAAACGTCACGACTTTCCCGGCCAGCCGGGCATCCGGATGTGTGGCGGCATATTCCTGCTGAAGTTCCGCGCGGTCTCCTTCCTGTTTCCCCACGAGCACGTCGTCGATGGTGAGACCCAGCACAGGTTCCTGGGATCCCACCTTGTGGAGGTGCCCTTCCTTTTTCGAACCTTCCACCGGCTCGCCGTCGACCGCGCCTTCGATCGTCACGACGGCATACAGGCCTTCAGCCAGGAGGGTGCCGGGAGGGGCGGCGTCGAGCCGGGCCTGTTGTTCTCGAAACCGGTCCAGGGCTTTATCCACGTCCTGGTCGGTAATGGTCCGGGAATCGGGTTTCAAGGCAATGGGGTTGGGTGGCCGATAATCGCGTAATTCAATCGGAGGCTTAATTTCCACGGTAGCGGTAAAGGTCAGCGACGTGTTTCGGTGGGCTTTCATTCGCTCCATAGGAGAAATTTCAACCAACACGGGTGCCACGCCGGCTTCTTGAATCGCCTTCTGGTAGTAAATCGGCACCAGGCGCTGAATGACATCCTGTTCGACGGCCTTCGCGTAGCGTTTTTCCAACATGGCGAGCGGCGCCTTGCCTGGCCGGAAGCCCGGGACGCGCACTTGGTGTTTCAGATCGGTATACACCCGATCGAATTCCTGGTTGACGGCGTCTTCCGGCACTTCGATTTTAAGCGCACGTTTAACCGGTCCTAATTCCGTGACTTCCAATTTCATGTCGAGTCCGTTCGTTGATGAAAGACAGCGGGGAATGGTGCGAGAGGGGGGATTTGAACCCCCACGGTCTCCCACGAGATCCTAAGTCTCGCGCGTCTGCCAGTTCCGCCACTCTCGCGTCTCTGAATCGTTGCTTTTCCCGGGAGCACTCGAAACCGGGCAGTTGGAGCCCAAAGGCCACAAGTTTACCCGTTTTTGCTATTTACCCATACGGTGCGTGGGGTGTCAACGCCCGTGCCGTAGGCCTGAACGCCGGGCGGACGGCCTAAGCCTTCCTCTTCTTGCCAGAAACCAATGGAGTAGGCTAAGGTTCTCGGGATGGACCTCAAAAAACTGTACCTGAATATTTACGAGCAATTCATCCAAACGCGTGAGTCCCACAAGGGGTTCCATTTTCAAGAGGAGCCGCTTAAAAGCGTGGCGCCCAGAGCCGTGTCGTTTAAGGATCACGTCAAGTGGTGGACCTTGGACCGGCCGAGCCGGTTGAAGAAGATCGAACAGGAACGGGACCGCCAACAGCAGGAAATTCTCGCCCTCAAGCAAAAAACATCAGGCTAATCGTCTTTCACTTGTCACGACGACTCATGTCGGAGTTCGTCCCAGCGACTCTTCAACTGTATCGCCAAGCACTGCTCGCGACCTGGCGGTCGCTGACCAGAAACTGGCTGCTTGTGCCGGCGGTCATGATCCTGGCCGTGCTCATGTACGCGGCCACCGGATTGGCCATGGGGCTCGGCATGCTGGGAGGCTTGTTGCTGGGCGTGGCCAACGCTTTTGTGGTCGGGGCGTTTCTGGGATTACTCGAACAGGCCGTGACGGGCGCGCGACCCATGGTGTGGAGCGACCTGTGGGACGTGGCCGGCAGCTATTTCTGGGACGTGATCACGGTCGGCTTTATCGTGTGGGTCCCCCTGCAAATTCTCGAACTCGGCATGCAAGCCAACCCGTATGGGCCGGCGATCGTTTCAGTCGTCTTCCTGCTCCTGTTTATTTTGCTCAATCCCGTCCCCGAACTGATTTACCAGGGCCGTGCCGGTGCCTCCCTTGAAATCCTCAAAGACAGCTACGAATTCGTCCTGGAAAATTGGATTGAATGGTTTTTGCCCCTGGTCGTGATCCTGGCGCCGTTCGGGTTGTCCTTTTTCTTTGCGCTGTCGAGCCAAAGCGGCCGGCTGATCGGCTTGGATTTTCTTCAACTCCTGGGATTGCCCTTCGCCGTGTTGAGCCAGTGGTTCCAATATCTCGGGCTCTCCTCCTCGACGGCCGTGATCCTGGTTCTGTGCCTGACACCCGTCTCGGCAGTCCTGATGATGCTCTTTCGCGGCCATCTCTATAGAGCGCTGACCAGCTCCTCCCGGCGACAACGATTATTTCAACGCCGCCAGTCATTGGGGCCTTGATGGGCTTGACCCTCATACCTGCCAATGAGTTTTCTTGTTGGTCCGAAAAACCCATGCTAAGATGGCATGCTTCGTAGTGCGGAGAGGTGCGAGAGTGGCCGAATCGGCGTGCCTGGAGAGCACGTGTGCTGGCAACGGCACCGTGGGTTCGAATCCCACCCTCTCCGCCATAATGTATAGACTGGACACATAGGTAACAAACGTGCCGGATACATAGGTAACACTCAGACCTCGTGTGGCATACTCTCCCCCTCACCTTGTGGAAGGAGGCGTGTATGTCTTGGATGCAGCAGGATCTCATGTCATTACGCGAAGAATTTGTGCACTTGGTTGAAACAGAGCGGCTCCCCTTAGCCACCTTGTGTAAGCGGTTTGGGATCAGCCGCAAGACGGGCTACAAGTGGCTGGCGCGGTACCGCGACGGGGGGCGGGCCGGCTTGGCGGATCGCTCCCGGCGACCGAGGCGGGTGCGGCCGCTGCTCCCGGCGGCGGTGCGGGACGCGCTGCTAGCCGAGCGCCGAGCGCATCCTTGTTGGGGGGCACGCAAGTTACGGCAGCGGCTCGTGACCCAGGGGCTTACCCCGGTCCCCGCCTGTAGCACGATCACGGCCTTATTGCACCGGGCGGGCTTACTCGGTGCCAATCAGCCCCGGGGGGCGGCGGCTCGCAGCCGCTTTGAACACCCCGTGCCCAATCAACTGTGGCAGATGGATTTCAAGGGGGCGGTGCCCACCCTGGCGGGACCGGCGCACCCGTTGACGATTTTGGATGATCATTCCCGCTTTAACGTCGGGCTGCGGGTGTTGCCGAATCAACAAACGGCCACCGTGCAACAGGCCTTGATTGCGACGTTTCGGGGCTATGGGCTACCGGATCGGATCTTAGTGGATAATGGCAGTCCCTGGGGCAGCGATGCCGCGCATCAGGACACGCCCTTGACGGTCTGGCTCTGGCGGGTCGGCGTCGCGGTCACGCATAGCCGCCCGTATCATCCGCAAACGTTGGGCAAGGACGAACGCTTTCATGGCACCCTGACCCGGGAAGTGCTGCGGGACGTGCAATGGCGCGATCCGGCCCATGTGCAGACGGTCTTAGACCGCTGGCGCACGGTCTATAATCAGGAGCGCCCCCATGAGGCCTTGGGGTTGGCGGTCCCGGCCAGTCGCTATCAGCCAAGTCTGCGGAGTTATCCGGAAAGCTTGCCGCCGATCGAGTATGACACGGGGACCTTCGTGCGGAAGGTGCAACACAAAGGGGAGTTTTCGTTTCAGGGGCGGGTGTATAAGCTCAGCAAAGCCTTTCGGGGCTACCCCGTGGGAGTGCGGCCGTTAGCCGTGGACGGCCAGTATGAAGTGCTCTTTTGTCAGCATCGGCTCACGACCATTGATGTCCGATTGGCGCCGTCCCCGAGGGCCCCGGGATGAGCAAAAGTGTTACCCATGTATCCGGTACATCTGTCACCCTTGACTCCGGTCTGAACACATAACGAGAGGGAGGGATTCGAACCGGGGGTTTTGAAGGGGGTGTTCCCCCTTCACGGGGTGACCGGAGCGTAGCGGAGGCGCGAGGGGGCGTGGCCCCCTAGCGGGAGCGGGGTTGGCCCGCGACGTCGAATGCCCACCCTCTCCGCCATAACGAGAGGGAGGGATTCGAACCGGGGGTTTTGAAGGGGGTGGGGAGATGCCGAATTTCATGCTGGCCTATTGCGGCGGAAACGAGCCGGGTTCGCAGGAAGAAGGCATGGCGCAAATGGAAAAGTGGAACGCGTGGGTCAAAGATCTAGGCGATACGATTGTGAATCCGGGAACGCCATTGCCCGTTTCAAAAATTGTCACCTCCGGTGGCGTTGAGGATGATACGGGTCCGAATTCGATGAAAGGCTTTGCCGTGGTGAAGGCACAGAGCATGGAGGCCGCCGTTCACATCGCTCAATCAGATCCGTTTTTGGAAAACGGCGGGACCATACGTGTGTCGCATATGATGGAGATGACAGAACAGGGCTCATGCTGACCATCATTTAGTAGGGGACGGCCCCCGTGCCGTCCCTTACCTAATAAGCGCATGAAAGAGGAAAATCAGCCGTTACGCGTTCTTCGTCTTCAATTTAGTCGCATCCATTGACAACGGAAAGGGGCTGGGCCCTGTGCAGCAGAATCTTGTGAACCCCGCCAGGTCCGGAAGGAAGCAACGGTAAGCAAGCGAGTCTGTGTGCTACAGGATCACCCGGCCCCACTTGTGACGATCTTTATGTCGTGACCACGTGGTGGTGCCTCAAGAGATGACGCGCGTGGCGTAGGACGAGTGATGGAATACCAGGTTTCCGCTAGAAAGTTTCGTCCGGGCACATTCGAAGAGTTGATCGGGCAGCCGCACGTCGTGCAGACGCTACGGAACGCCATCCTCCGGCAACAGGTTGCCCATGCGTATCTCTTCTCCGGCATGCGCGGCGTGGGAAAGACCACGGCAGCCCGGATTCTGGCCAAGGCGCTGAATTGCGACAAAGGGCCGACCCCTGAACCCTGCGGTCAGTGCGAGAGTTGTTTGGAAATTACGCGCGGCAACTCGGTAGACGTCATCGAGATCGACGGCGCCTCGAATACCGGCGTGGACGACGTCCGGGAGCTTCGCGAAAACGTCAAATTTTCGCCGTTCCGGGGCACCTATCGGATTTACATCATCGACGAAGTCCACATGCTCTCCAATTCGGCGTTCAACGCGCTCTTGAAGACACTGGAAGAGCCCCCGCCGCACGCGGTGTTTATCTTTGCGACGACTGAAGTCCACAAAATCCCGCCCACCATCACGTCTCGCTGCCAACATTTCAACTTTCGCCGGATTCCCCGGCGGGAGATCATTGCGCGTCTCCAGGAAGTCGTGACACACGTTGGCGTCACGATCAATGAACGAAGTCTGGGGGCGATGGCCAGGGCAAGTGAAGGCAGTATGCGCGACGCGCTCAGTCTGTTGGATCAGGCCGTGGCGTTCGGCGGCCAATCGATTACCGAGCACGACGTGGATGAGATGCTCGGGGCCGTTCCCGACGAACTGGTGGGTCGCATCGTGCAGACGGTCGTGACCCAGGACCCGGCCGCGGCCGTGGCCCTGGTCGGCGAGGTGGTCGATCACGGGTACGACCTGCGAGCCTATTGCGGGGCGGTGGTGGAGCGTATGCGTCACCTGATGATTGCAGCCGTGGTGCCGGGGTTCGAGCAAGCGCAGGGCTTGATGGATTTGCCTGATGAAGACGTGAAACACTTGCTGACTGAAGCCAAGTCGTTCTCGGTGGAGCAGGTACAGGAGGTCTTTCACCTGTTTGCCCAGGCCGAAGATCGCCTCCGGTCAACGGCGCATCCCCGGTTTGTCTTTGAAGTCGCCGCCGTTCGCGCGGCGCGATTGCTGCAGCCCGGCGCACAGGTGTTGCGGCAGGCCGAAACGGGACGGGGTCCACAACTTCAGGCTGCAAGTGCGCCGGCAGAAAACCCCCGGCCGGCGTCCGGGGTGCCGCCGTTACCGGTAAGACAACCTGACCATCGTGCTGGAACGTCAGGGCGGTCCTTCGGCTACGCTCAGGACAGGCCCTCGGCTCCCGTGTCCGGGCAGGAAGGGCGCCCCTCTCCTGTGGCGCAAAAGACCCCCACTTCCAACGCGGCGAGCGCGTCGCGCGCCGCACGGCCTGCGGTCGAGGCGAAATCCGCGCCTCAACCGAGACCGGCGTCCCCGGGGAGTCCGCCGGCTATCCGGGAAGAAGACTGGCAGCGGGTCGTCGATTCCGTGGTTCAGAATTCCCCCAACATCGGATCCTTTCTGGAAATGGGAACGTTGGTGAAAATCGAAGGTAACCAGGTCATCGTAGGGTTTCCCAAAACCGCATCGGTGGCCTGTTCGAGAATCCAGAAAGACGAGACCCGTGCATTGATTGCAAAGGTCTGCCAAACCGTCGCAGGGGCGAGTATTCACCTTCGGGTGGTCGAATTGACCGGAGAACCGGGCGACGGGCTCACGATCAGGCAGATGCGAAACAAACGGCGGGAACAGGATGACGATGCCTTGTTGAAGCAAGCACGAGCGAATCCCATGGTGAAACACGCGATGGAACTGTTTGGCGGCGAAGTGGTGAAGGCCAGTCGCCCGAGTGGAAAGAAGGAGGCGTAAGCATGTCCAAGAATCCTTTTGGCAATATGGGAAATCTGTTGAAACAGGCCCAGGCCATGCAGGAGAAACTGGGAAAAATTCAGGAGGAAGCAGCCGCGAAGACCGTCCAGGCGTCGGCCGGAGGCGGGATGGTCACGGTCACGGCCAACGGCGGGATGCAAATCACCAACGTAGCGATCGAGCCCGAAGTCTTGAAGTCTGAGGATCCCGACATGTTGCAGGACCTCCTTGTGGCTGCCACCAATGAAGCATTGCGCAAGGCCAAGGAGTTAATGGCTGATGAAGTGAAGGGGTTGACCGGAGGTCTCGGCATCCCCGGAATGTGAGGAATGGAGAATTGGGGATTGCGGATTCGAGAATCCGCAATCCCCAATCAAAAATACCGTCATGAGCGTACAACAGCGTCAGGGGTTATTGGCCAAACTGGCCAAAGAGTTTGTGCGGTTGCCCGGCATCGGGCAAAAGACCTCGCAACGACTCGCGTTTCATATGATGAAGGTCAACAAGGAAGAGGCCCTGCGCTTGGCCGATGCCATTCGCGACGTGAAGGAATTTGTGGTGTTTTGCGAGCAATGTCGCAATATTGCGGAAAGTGAGTTGTGCGACATCTGCCAGGATCCTCAACGGGACCGCACCAAGATTCTGGTCGTGGAAGAACCGAGCACGTTACATGCGATCGATCAAAGTCGCGGATACAAGGGCTTGTATCACGTCCTGATGGGCTCGCTCTCACCGCTGGACGGGGTCGGGCCCTCCGACATTCGCGTGAGCGAGTTGGAGGCGCGCGTCCGGGACGGCGGAGTACAGGAGGTCATTGTGGCGACAAACCCCACCATTGAAGGCGAGGCCACGGCAATTTACCTCACAAAACTCCTGAAGCCCTACGGGGTCACGGTCTCACGCATCGCGTACGGGATTCCCGTGGGTATGGATATCGAATACGCCGATGACGTGACGCTGACCAAATCCATCGAAGGCCGGCGTGAACTCTAGCGGGGGGCAGACAATTGATTCGTCAAACGAACGTAGCTTGAGAGGCGGATTCAGTCTCATCGCATGAGTGAGCCGAGAGCCATGAATCTTGAGCAGTCTTTACAACTGGCCGTTCAGAACATACGCTCCGGTCGCTTGACCCAAGAAGCACAAGTCAAGCAGTCGGTCATTGTACCGCTACTGCGTGCGTTGGATTGGGATGAAACTGACCCGTCGGAATTCATCACAGAATATCCGGTTCCACCGGATGGTTGGGTGGATTATGCTTTGTGCGGCGGCTCTACTCAAACCCCTTTGGTTTTTATCGAAGCCAAACGACTTGGGAACGTGGACTATAGAGCCGAAGGCCAACTTTTCGGATATGCCGTAAACCGGGGGGTCCCGTTTCTTATCTTGACTGACGGCAACGTTTGGGATTTCTATCTCAGTATGGCCCCCGGTGAGCCGTCACAGCGCAGGTTTAAGCATCTTGATTTGGAGCGCGATGACCTCGATACAGACTGTGCTCCCTTCTTTGAGCAGTATCTGCGCAAGAATCGTGTCATTTCCCTAGATGCCAGAATGGAGGCGGAGCGACTGCTCCAAACTGACTTGCAGAAATCAACGGCTAGGAAGGCTATTCCTGGCGTGTGGCAAACGCTCTTGGCGACTCAGGATACGAATCTTTGCAAACTTATTGAGGATGCGGTTGAAACTAAGTGTGGAACTCGTCCAGAGACCCATGAAGTTACCGCATTCTTAAGACAGTTTCTTGTCTCCTCAACCCCACCAAGCCGACCATCTGCCTCGACCACATCGACCCCGGCGGATTGGGATACATGGACCCCGGGACGCAAGGCGGCGTGGACCCGTAAGATACGCCAACAGGCCACCGTACCTGCTAACAGTGGTGAGGTGTCTCGCCGATCCAAGGGAACCGCCAAAATCGGCCTCAACACTGGCAGCCAGTCTTACTCTCAGAAGCGGCGGTGGACACACCCGAAACATTCCCAAATTCTTACCCTCAGCGAAGCATACGAAATTGCCAAAACACCCGAATCGGAAGCGAGATTGATGGAAGTCAACCACCGAATAGAAGCCGGTGAATTAGCCAAAGGTAGTCGTGACAACCTACACTGGCAAGTGAAGCGGGCTACGATTCAGGCAGCCGGATGGCGACGGTCCGCGTAATGGATCATCGATCTTCTGGCTGACACCAATGGGATTAAACCCAATCCCACCGTGAGCAAGAAAAGGGTTCTTGGTCATTCCCTCTCAGGATCTTTGTCATTCAAAATGAGTCAGGAACTGGAAATCCTTCAAATGGTCACGACCCGACTGGCGGAAGCCGGCATTCCATACATGGTCACGGGATCTATTGCGATGAATTACTACGCGGTCCCACGTATGACGCGGGATATTGACATTGTGATCGAGTTATCCGAGGAAGACGTGGAGGAAACAGTCAGGTTGTTCCAACGGGAATTCTACGTTGATCGCGAAATGGTACAACAGGCTGTGAAAAACCGATTGATGTTCAATGTCATCCACAATGCGTATATGATCAAAGTTGACTTGATCGTCAGAAAAAACAGTGACTATCGAAAAGAAGAATTTTCTCGCAGGCGAACCGTGAAGGTTGATGGTCATGCATTTCACATTGTGGCACCAGAAGACCTCATCCTCTCCAAGCTCGATTGGGCTAAAGATTCGCATTCAGAGATACAGTTGGGCGACGTCAGAAATCTCTTGGCTGCCGTACCACAGTTGGATCACGATTATTTGATCGGCTGGGCAGATCGCCTTGGGTTAAAGGAACTGTATCAGGAAGTGCTTACATGACGGATACCCCAATTGAGATGGCAGAACGATTTCGAAGCATGATACTGGCTCGGTCGGGAGAGGACCGGTTGAAAATGGGCTGCTCGATGCATGAGACGGCGCAAGCCCTCGTCATCGCGTCCCTGAAGGAAAACACCTCCAACCTGACGCGGGATGAGTTGCGACGGGGCCTCTTTCTTCGATTTTACGGAGGCGACTTCGATAAGAAAACGGCGGAGAAAATTTTAGTCACGTTGACAAATGCCGGTTGAATCATGAGCCGGAAAGGCAGCACTCCGATGAAAGTGTTTGCGCGATTCCTTGTGCTCATAGGGGTACTCGGGATTGTCGCCGTGGTGTTGGTCGGTTTGTCGTTGAATGCCTTGGTCAAAGGTGGCATCGAAACCATGGGGTCCCGAATACTGGGCGTACCGGTCACGCTGGAGGACGCGGACGTGACCCTCCTGTCCGGCACAAGCATGCACGCCGGGTTAACCGGGCTCGTGGTCAACAACCCTGAAGGGTATGAGACCGCCTTTGCCGTGTCCCTTCCGGAAATTCGGATAAAGGTCGATTGGAACTCGCTGTTGACGGATACCGTAATCGTCGAGGAGGTGCGGATCGTCAAACCGGCCATGACCTTCGAATGGTCGTTACGGGGCAGTAACCTCGGCACGATCCATGAGAACGTCAAGCGAAATACGGGATCCGGTTCCGATGACGACGATCAGGAAAAGGACGCAAAACCTGAGGAAAGACAGGAATTCGATAAGTCCGTTCACATCAAGAAAGTGACGGTCAAAGATGCGCTGATCAACGTGAGCCTCGTCGGCGGACAGAGCGAAGTCACGCAATTGCCGTTACCCGATCTCGAATTGCGTGACATCGGGAACCCGTCAGGCGGCACCACGTTCTCGCAAGCGTCAGCCGTCATCTTCGAGCAGATCTACGACGCCATTGACAAGGCCGTCATGAAACCGGGGATACTCCTACCCCAGGGTGTCAAGCAACTCGGCAAATCCATCGGCAGGATGGGCAAGGAGTTGTTGAAGGGCCTGTTTGGCAAGTAAGCGTCTCGATGGTGTCACAAGAATGCACACGCAAAAGTACGTCTATTGGCAAGATGGGGACATGTGGCTCGGATTCTTTGCAGAGTATCCCGACTACTGGACGCAAGGTGAAACGAGAGAAGAATTGGAAGAAAACCTGACGGATATTTACAACGAACTGACGAGTGGTACCATTCCCTGCGTCCGAAGAGTCGGCGAATTACAAGTCTCATGATGAAAACGTCATCCCCGTATCCTGCACTTCGCGGTAGGGCAGCAGCCAGACGAGTGATTCATCGTGGATGTCCACGACCTGGATGCGGTTTCCCCAAGGATCGCGGAAGTCGCACCGGAACGGCGGCTCCAACGTCAGGCCGTATTTGTTGACGAGTTTGTCCCGCACTTCATTGACCTGCGCTTCATCCCGGACCATGAGGCCGAAGTGTTTCGTGCGATCGGGTTGCAGGGTTTTGACTTCGAAGATGGCCAGGAACTGATGCTCTCCGAGTTTGCACCAGGCGGCGCCCTCTCCTCCCCGCAGCATTTCCAGGTTGAATACGTCTGAATAAAATTCCACGGCTTTCTGCGCGTCGTCCACTTCGATGACGACGTGGTTGCATCCATAGACTTGAACGGCCATTTTTGCATCTCCCTTTTCATGATTGATCAACAGCGTCTTCGATGTTTTGATTATAACAAATTACGAGAACGCATCTGTAGGGATCGAACCCTCGGGACGGCACGGGGGCCGTCCCCTACTTGCTTGCAAAAAACACGGAAGGCTCGCCAGTGAGGAAAGAGTGGAACCTCTTGTGAGAGGAGGGGCTTACGGGGCAAAGGTTTCAGGCAAAACCGAAAGAACCTTTTGCGCGGTGGAAGGGGAGATTCTTCCCAGGCGTCGCACCAACCGTTTTTTATCCACGGTTCGAATCTGATCCAGAACGATGTACCCTTTCTTCCCTTGGAACGTCACTGGCACACGGGTCGGATAGGCACGCCCTTTTGTCGTCATTGGAGCAATGATAATCGTCTCGATGGTATGGTTCATCTCATCCGGAGAGATGATCAGGCCGGGGCGGGTTTTGCGAATTTTCCGGCCGACGGTAGAATCCAAATTGACCAGGTACACTTCAAAGCGGGAAACTACCACGTCCATTCTGTCCTGTCCCACTCGGAGCCTGACGAGAGGCCAGGATCAAGAAGCTCGTCTTCCTTCTTCGACGCCATTTCCCTGAATGCCTGTGTCCAGCCCGTTCTCGGTTTGATCAGTGAACGGATGACCAGTTCTCCGTTCTTTGCTTCCAGTTCGACGGAGTCTTTCAACTGGCATTGTTTTAAGAGCGTGTGAGGAATCCGAATGCCACGGGAATTTCCGATAGCGACAATTTTGGTTCTCATGGTCTTCACCGATAAAGATGTAATTACTTTATAATCACATTAGAGAGCCGTACGCGTCAAGGCCGGTCATGGGGAGTAACCTGGTTATCCCATCTCCAGCAGGTCGTGGTCGGGGTTACGTTCTTTCGTGAAGGTTTTGGACCAGGAGGAGCGGAAGAGCACGATGGGACGGTCCTGGTGATCTTTGACGATCATCGCGTCGCTCGGGGCGCGGAAAGTGTTGAGGTCTCCGGTCACCCAGGCACTACACGCATAGCTCAGCGGTTCGAGCCGGGTCTCCACCCGGTATTCATTGCGGAGGCGAAATTCCAGCACGTCGAACTGGAGCCGGCCCACCGCGACCACGAGGAAATCCAGGTCATCAAGGCTCCGGAGAATCTGGACCGTGCCTTCGGCGGCCATTTGCTCCATGCCTTTGTCAAAGGCTTTGCGTTTCCCCACGTCAGTGGGCTGAACCCTGGCGAAAACTTCCGGTTGAAACCGGGGGAGGGATTGATAGTTGAATCCGTCATCCAGTGAGATGGTATCGCCGATGGCAAATTGTCCCGGGTTGATCACACCGATGATGTCTCCGGGATACGCCTCGTCCACGGTGTGGCGGCCCTTGGCGATGAGGCTGTGCGGCCGCGACAGGCGCACGTCGTTCCCAAGGCGGTGATGTTTGACCACCATGTCGCGCTCAAAGCGGCCGGAGCAGACGCGGAGGAAGGCCGTGCTGTCGCGATGCCGGGGATTCATGTTTGCCTGGATTTTGAAGATATAGGCGCTGAACGGTTGTTCCACCGGGTTTACGACGATTTCCGTGCCGTCGTGCCGGTCGGCCGTGCGCGGCGTGGCGGCGGGTGCCATCTCCACGAAGGCGTCGAAGAAATTTTCAATGCCGAAATTCGTAAGCGCGGAGGCAAAAAACACGGGCGTTACCTCACCCTTGAGAAAGGCTTCCTGCGAATACGGATTCCCGGCCACGTCCAACAGTTCCAAATCGTGGTTGACGGCTTCCAGGACGTCTTCCCCGATCAGGGCCGTGGCTTCGGGGCCGTCCAAAGAAATTTCCGTGCGGCCGGCTTTGGCGGAGCCCTGCGCCGCCATTTTTTTGAACAGCGAAACCCGGCGGGTGCCGCGGTCCACGACACCCATGAATTGTTGTCCTGAACCTATCGGCCAATTGATCGGATTGGCATGAATGCGGAGGACGTCTTCCACCTCGGCCATGAGGTCGAGCGGCAGGCGCCCCGGCAGGTCCATTTTGTTGATCAACGTCAGCACCGGGATCTTGCGCAAGCGGCACACCTCGAACAGTTTCCGGGTTTGGGCTTCAACGCCCTTCGCCGCGTCGATGACCATCACGGCGCTATCCGCGGCGGTCAGCGTCCGGTAGGTGTCTTCACAGAAATCCTGGTGGCCAGGTGTGTCGAGGACGTTGATGACGGCCTGTTTGTACTGGAACTGCATGGCCGACGCGGTGATCGAGATCCCGCGTTCCTGTTCCATCTCCATCCAGTCGGAGGTTGCCGTCTTGGCGCTTTTCCTGCTGCCCACCATGCCTGCCGTACGGACCATCCCTGAATAGAGCAGGAGTTTTTCCGTAACGGTGGTTTTCCCCGCGTCAGGATGACTGATAATGGCGAACGTGCGGCGTTTTTTTGCCTGGGCCCGAACGTCGTTTTGAATGTGCGTGTCGGATGTGATCATGGGTGATGACGATTGGCTAGAGTTCGTCGAGTCGCCCTTGAGCTCTGGCGAGATCCACGCGTGACGCATTGAAATTGAACAGCGCCTCAATGAGGTTGTCCCGGGCTTGGGCCACCCGCGTTTGGGCGTCCGTCACTTCGATATTGGTCGCCAGGCCGACCGCGAAACGCTGCCGGGCAAGATAGAGTTCCTGAAACGACAAACGAAGTCCTTCCCTGGCCACGGCGACCTGTTGTTGGGTCGATTTCATGGTCAACATGGCGTCCCGGACTTCCAACCCGATTTGCCTTTCGACGTCTCGCGTTCTGATGGACTCCAGGCGAAGCAAACTGCGCTGTTCGGAAATGCGGCCTTCACGCTGGCCGCCGTCGAACAGGGGGATCGAGAGCAGGACCTGGACGTTGTCGGTGGTCAACGCATCGCCGGGTTGATTGCCGATCATGCCCAGGTCTCCCGTGCCGGCGAGAGATGGCACACGTTCCATCACCACCGAACTCAACGTGAGTTCAGCCAGACGTTCACGTTTCTTTTGGGCTTTGAGCTCGACCCGGTGTTCCCTGGCGACCTGCAGGGCGTCATCCACGGTCTGCGGGTTGACGGGGACGAGTTTCAGGTCATCCGTCAGGATCAACTTCACGTCGAAGGAGAGCCCGATCCCGCGGCTCAGGTTGAGTTTGGCGCTGCCATAGTCGTTGCGGGCGATAAGCAGGCGTTGTTTTTCATTTTCGAGTTGCACCTTCGCGCGGGTGACGTCCAACTTAGTGGCCATGCCGACCGACTTGCGTTCCATAGCCAAGCGCAACAGTTGGTTATTGAGCTTGACGTCGGCCAAGCGGGCCTTGACGGATTTTTTAACCCGTAAGGCTTCCAGGTACGCCAAGGCGACCAGGGCCATGGTATCCATTTTCTGGGTTGCCGAGTCCAGGCCGGCCACTTCGATGTTCGTTCGGGCCGCGCGCCATCTCTGGATCAGACTCAGGCTGAAGAGATTCTGGTTCAACGTGACGCGGCCTTCGTAAAAGTCACGGGGAACAGTGCCCCCTCTTCCGCCAAAGGCGCCCAAGAATAATCGTCTTCTCGCTCCGCTGACGCGGGCGGACAGGTTCGGTAGCAAGGCTCCGCGCTGGGTAAAGGCCTGTTCTTCCGCCTGGGTCACGCGCTCCTTGAAGATCTGCACCGTAGGGTTGTTATCCATGGCCGCCTGCATGGCGTCACGCATGCTCAATCGGAGTTCGGGCGGGTGTTGGCGGAACGCGGTTTCATCCCGGGCGTCCTGCGCCCAGGCGACGCCCGCCGTTCCCGAGAAACAGACGATGCCGGCGAAGATGATGGCGATCATGACGGCCTCTTGTCATGTGTTGCTGTGCAGACTATCAGGTGAAACATATTCCTCCCGATCACGTCTCCCGGATTTCCGGGCCCAGGACCGCTTCCGACGGTGCAGTCCGGCTCTTGTGTTTCCAACTCATCATGAGGCTGAAGATCGCCGGGACCAGGAGGAGTGTAAACATCGTCGAAAGCATGAGCCCGCCGAGCACCACGCTGCCGATGCCCCGATACAATTCCGATCCGGCGCCTGAGGCCAGGACCAGCGGCAGGAGGCCGAAGGTCGTGGTCAGCATGCTCATCATGATGGGCCTGACGCGGGATCGCACGGATTCGGCAATGGCTTCACGGGCCGGCATGCCGCTCGTCGCCAGGTCTTCATCGGACGTCCACAGGTTGAGCCGTTGCGGGTCCATGAAATTCAGGGCCTGGTGCACGACCAGAATGGCATTGTTCACCACAACGCCGATCAGGATGATGAATCCCAACATGGTCAGGACGTCCATGGGTTGATGAGCAATCACGCGGTTGACGACGGACAGCCCAAGCAAACCACCGGCCGCGGCTAACGGCACGCTGAAAATAATCACCAAAGGATACAGGAAACTTTCAAACAATGCGGCCATGAGCAAATAGGTAATGAGCAAAGCCAGAAGGAGATTGTATTTCAGGGCGTCATAGGTTTTCGTGAGATCGTCCGCCGTGCCCGCCAGGTGAATATTATAGAGACGCCCGAGATTCCCCTCTTCTTCGATCGGACGGACAACCTGCTGCTGGATCAGGTCCATGGCCGTCTCCAACGGGATCTGGCTGGGGGGAATGACCTGGATGGTGATGGCCCGTTCCCGTTCAATGTGGTTGATTTGTTCGGGGCCCGCCACGAGCGTGACTTCGGCAATGTCGCCGACCGTCGTGAGGCGGCCGCCCGGGGTGAAGATGGGCAGGTTCCCCAGGTCTTGCGTTCGACCGGCATACTGATCGATGCCACGGATGGTGAGATCGATCTCGTCTCCTTCAAATTGATAGTCACTCGCCTTGGCTCCGTCGACCAGGGCGTCGATGGTAAAGCCGAGTGCCTGATTTGTCATTTGCACGTCGGCCGCCCGGTCTCGCTTCAGATGCACTCGCACTTCGGGACTGCCCAGGTCGAGACTCGGCTTCGGGCGAACCTGCGCACCCGGAAGGATTGCCCGAATCTGTCCGAAGATCCGTCCACCCAGGGTGAGGAGTTTGTCGAGGTCAGGCCCGGTAATTTCAATGTCGATGTTGCGCCCTTCGCCCAACCCTCGCTGGAATAAACTGCTTTGAGTCACGATGCCGATGATTCCGGGGAGATCGGCCAAGGCCCGGCGAAATACCGGGATCAGGTCGCGAATTTCCGCATCGTCGTTTGTGCGACCGCCCATAAACACGCCGCGTCCCCGCGCCACGTAGAAGAAATTTCGGATACTGGGACCATCCAAAGCGGCTTCCTCCGGGGACCCGGGTTCGGCATCCCAATGGGGAGTGAGGACGGTCTCGATGGATTCTCCCAAACGGACGTACTTCTCCGTGTTATAGCCGGGCGGGGGCAGGACCACGCCAAAGATCAGGTTTCGATTCCCGCTGGGCAGGTATTCGGCTTTCGGCAACAACTGCGTGATGATGCCGATGGCGAACGCCGTGAGTCCGAAGACGATCACCACGCGCCAGCCGACACTCCCGCACATCCAGTACACGAAATCGCTGATCCGGTCAGCGGCTTTCCTCTTCCGTCCGGCCGTACGGGGCCCGCGGTCGACCGCGTCCTCCACCGGGAGCTTCGAGCGTGAGGAGGTGCGGCGCCGGCCGCGTTTCGTGGTCGTGAGAATGCGTGCGGACAGGCAAGGGATCACGGTAATGGAGACCAGGAGGCTCAGCCCGACTCCGGCGCTGATAGCAATGGCAATGTCCCGAAAGAGTTGCCCGGCCTGTTCCTCGATGAACACGATGGGTACGAAGACCGCAATGGTCGTCAAGGTGCTGGCCAGCACCGCACCCCAGACCTCAGTGGTGCCGTCATAGGCGGCCTGCCACAGCGATTTACCCGACTCCCGGTGGCGATAGATGTTTTCCAGGACGACGATGGAATTGTCGACCAGCATGCCCCCGGCCAGCGTCATGCCGGCGAGACTGATCACGTTCACGTTCCGGTCCAACACCCACAAGGCGATAAAGGTTCCCATGATGCTGACGGGAATGGCCAACCCAACCACGAAGGTCGTGCTCGCCGTGCGCAGAAACAGGAAGAGAATCGTCACGGCGAGGATGCTGCCGATGACCAGATTCTTTTGTACCAGGTTGATGGAACTGTAGATGTAGTCCGTTTCGTCATAGACTTGAAACAGCTTGAAGCCTCGTCGTTGGAGGATTTCATCGTTTAATTCCTGAACGGCTTCTCGCAGGTGCTGCATCGTATCCAGGGTATTGGCCCCGGTCTCGCGGATGGCATTGACGGCAATGGAGTTGCGCCCCATTTCCCGCACGACGTGTTGCGGCTCCTGATACGCGACGCTGACGGTCGCTACGTCCCGCACGTACACCGGCGCGCCGTCCCGTCTGGCAATAATGACGTTCCCCACGTCTTCGGGGCTTTGGTATTCGCCGGTGGTTCTGACGACGTACGATCGTTTGCCTTCATCGAAATCCCCCGCGCTGTAATCGCGGTTTTCCTGGTCCAGTGCCTGTGCCAGTTCCAGGACCGTCAGGGAACGGATGGCCAGTTTCAAGGGGTCCACGAGCACCCGTAGCTCCCGTTTGCGGCCCCCGTACACGTTCGACGCGGCCACACCGGGAATGCGCTCGAAGCGTGCTTTGATCACGTCTTCCGCGAAATCCCGCAAGGTATCGATTTCGACGGGGTTGTCTTTCAACGGTTCGAAAATAAACCACCCCATGGCGCTGCCGCGCGTATTGGCGCTGCTGATCACGGGTTCATCGACTTCGTCGGGATATTCCTTGACCTGATTGAGGCGGTTGGAGACACGAAGAAGAGCCGTGTCGGTATTGGTACCGGCCGGAAACCGAAGGACGATTTCAGCGGAGTCGTAGGAACTTTCACCGAACATTTTCTCCAGCCCTTCCACCCCTTTCAGTTGCTCTTCCTGTTTGTCCACGATTTCGCGTTCCACTTCCTTGGGACTGGCCCCCTGCCATCGGGTCGCGATCGTGATCTCGGGTTTGGACACGTCGGGCGTGAGCTGGATGGGAAGCTTCATGAGCGAGACGAGCCCGAAGAGGACCATGAGAATCACGACCACGGTCGTGGTGACCGGGTATCGAATGGCGAATTGGATGACGTTCATGGGTTGTTGCCGGGGGTCTCTACAGGAGCGTCCAGCACACGCACGGGTTGGCCGGGGAAGAGGCGTTCGTTGCCCTCCACCACGACGGTCATGCCTTCCTGGAGCGGCCCTTCGATTTCCACGAGGTCCTCGACGTGCAGGACGGCGGTCACCGGGATTTGCTCGACGATCCCTTCGTTCACCTGAAACACGAATTGCTTGCCCCCCCGGAGGACCAGGGCGTCCTTCGGCACCACGATCCCCTGGTGGGGCCGGTCGACCTGGAACGTGACGCGGGACACCATGCCGCTCTTGATCGCCAAAGCGGGATTCGGAATCTCTACTTTGACCGGAAACGTTCTCGCGGCCCGGTCGGCTTGAGCAATCAGCGAGAACACTCTGCCTTGGGCCGCGAGCTCCGGAAGGCCGTCGAAGGTCGCGGTGACGGGGGCACGGACCTGAATATGGCTCACGTAGCGTTCCGGAAGAGGAACTTCAACTTGGACGTGCGACAAGTCGACCATCTCGACAATCGGCCCGCCTTCTTCCACCCACTGCCCGATCTCCGTAAATTCCTGCGTAATCCACCCGTCGAACGGTGCGACGATCTTGGACTTGTTCAGGGAGTCCCTGACCTGCCGGATTTCGGCATTCAATTGAGACTGGTGTTCTTTCAGCGCCGCTTCTTCGGCCACGGCGTCGTCGAAGTCTTTCTGTGTGACGAGTTCTCGTTTAAAGAGGACGCGGACCCGCTTCAGGTCCCGTTTGGCCTGTTCATAGCGGGCGCCGGACTCTCGATAGATGGCCATGGCCGAATCAAACCGGATCTTCAGCGTATCCGTTCGCAAACTCGCCAGCAGTTGCCCGCGTTTGACCGCCCTCCCTTCTTCCGCGGGAAAGGCTTGGACCAATCCCTCGACTTCGCTGGCCACGATGCTGCGTTTCCATGGTTCGACCGTTCCGACCAACGTGACGGTTTGCTTCACCTCTTGTTGAAGAACCGGTGCGACACGTACCGGCGACGGCGGCGGGCTCGGGGGAGGAGGTGCGGCTTGTTGCTCGTTACAGGCTGGGAGGGTGAGCAGGCAGAGAGAGAGAAGCCAGACGGCGTTGCGACACAATGGCTGAAACGGATGCGGGATCGTCATAACGGGAACCATCAGCGAAGTCAGTGCGAGCCGGATGCAATCAGATCCTCCCGTCCGGTTTCAGGTCCGTATTGGTTTTATGGGGTTCGAGATATCCTGTGATCATCATATCAGTCAGCAGCAGATAGATTCCAATGGATGATCACCATGCATGAAAATTAGAACACCCAGTCAGGTTTTTGCAACTTTCACCTGAAAGGAACGCGCAACGGCGCGGGTTATTCAACTGAATCGGGAGGCGTGCGCGATTCGACCGGGGATGGTAACGCCGGGGTGCCGCTCGGTGATGTTTTGCCGGTTTTCCCATTGGCCGTACCACCCGAAACTCCGCCCGAGACGATGAAGGTCATGATGTCCGCGCTGTCGGCGTGAATGGGTCGGACCTGACTGCGCGGCACGACCAGCAGGTTGCCGGCAAAGTTGTAGGATTGCGGAAAGTAGACGGCGACCCGGTCTTCCAGCCCCAGCAGGTCCAGGTTCTGGCGCGTGACGAACCCGATCGCCTGCGCATGGCCGCCCGGCATCAGCGTGACGAGGACGGGTTGATCAAAACGCTTTTTTTCACCCATGAAGGCTTCGATGAGATCCTTGAGCGACGTATAGACCAATTTGACAAAGGGCGTGCGGGTCAGGACTTTTTCCAGAGAACCCATGGCCCCGCGAAAGAACACGTTCGAGGCCAGGCGGCCGACGAGCACGAGCATGCCGATGGTGAGGATGAATCCGATCCCCGGAACGGGAATATTCAGCCAGCCGTCGATAAAACTGAACACCAGAAAGACGACGTAGACGGTGACGGCCACGGGGACCACGAGAAACAGGCCCTCAAAGAAATTCTGCACGAATTCCTGCGTGTCCCAGCGCTTGGGAATGACTTCATTTTTAAGAGATTTAAAAATTTCTTTCCAGTCAAAACTCATGCGAACGGCCTCCTGACAACTCGCTGAATTCCTTGACTCTAACCGGAGAGAAGGTCTTGAGACAAGGGTTTACGGGAGGATCATTTGACACTCGATTCAACAACCCGTCACAGTAACACTCTGAATTGATTCACTTCATGCAGAAAGGCATCCATTGTGGCAGGCGAAACCTCATCGCGGAAACCGTCCTCCAAATCAAAAGATCCTCTCGACACGGAAATCCTGACGGTCCACGTGGAGCGTGAAGGCCAACAGGTCACTGCCAAATGGGGGCTCAATCCGAGACTGAAAGAAGAATTGACTCCCGAGGAATGGAAAGAGGTGACGGACATCATGGGGAAAGTCACCGACATCGTGGGGAAACGGTTTTCGGAAATGTTGACGCAAAGTCCGACGGAAACCGGCGGAACCGCGTAGGCATCAAGTCTGTTTCTCAGCCCCCGGCGCTTGCGCCGAACCCTCTCTCCTACAGGTGCGGATTGACCGGAAGGGCCAGGGTCAAGTAACGGCCCTTGTCTTCGACCAGGATCCGTTTGGCCGTGAGCGCGGCAACCGCGTCTTCGATGGAAGTCGCCGGAGTCAGCGCCGCCGGATCGTCAACTGAAGCCCGCCTGATTTGCTCAAGCGTTTTCGGCGCCTCATTGCAATACTCAATCACAAACGCAAGCGGCCAATCGAACCGTTCGCTGGTGGGCTGATCGGTCCGGCCGTCGTAGACGGTCACGTAACTCATGGCTTTGGCGTAGAACAGAAACGGGCGGTCCTGTGAGAAATACCGGGCCCTCCATTCCTGCACCAGGCTGCACAACTGTTCATAGAGCGCCGGGTCCACCTTCCAATCGATTTCATATTCGAAATCATACGCAATCTTGTTCAGGTCCACTTTCCGCGCATCGTACACGTATTCGTACGCCGCGCCAGGTCCGGTAATGCGCACGCCATAGTCTTCGGGACGCATGAAATATGGACTGAACCGTTCCAGCCACAGTTTGCCGGTGCTTTCCGGTGGCTGCAGGTGAAACAGTGAGGGAATGAGCGCAATCTGGCGCCGGTAGTCCGCGTCGGTCTCCTGCGGGAAACCCAGCAGAATGTTCCAGTTGATATCCAGGTTGTAATACCGGCTCCATTTCAGGCACTGGACGTTCTGGAGCGGGCTGACGCCTTTATCCATTTCCTTGAGTTGCGTGGCGCTCAGGCTTTCAATGCCCGGTTGCATGCACTTCACCCCGCCTTGGGCCAGGGTCCGGATCTGTTGCTTGGTCAGGTTGGCCTTGGTCTCCATGAACACGTCCAAGTCATAGTGGCCCGCGGCGAACCGGCCGAACAGATTGTCGATGTACTTCAGGTCGATGATGTTGTCGACCAGCCGGAAGCGCGTGGTGTTATAGCGACTGGAGAGACCGTCCATTTCCCGGGCCACTTGGTCGGAGGTCTTGGCGCGAAACTGCATGGACTGCGCGTTCAACCCGCAAAACGTGCAATGATGTTTTTCACCCCACCAGCATCCGCGTGACCCTTCATACAGCAAAATCCGGTTGAGCCCGGTCGAGCCCTGTCCCTCCAGTTCTCGAACCATGTCAAAATAGTCATCGTAATCCGGCGGCCCCACTTTGGGAAAATCGGAAAAAAGCGTGGTGTTGGGCTGGAACCGAATATCGCCGTCTTTGCGAAAGGCCACCCCGGAGGGCGGAGCGTTCTCCTGACCGCGAAGCACGTTCTTCGCCAAAGCGGGAAAGACCTCCTCGCCTTCGCCGACCACCACGTAGTCGATCCAGGGAAACGCCCGGAAATATTCCAGGCCCATCTCACCGTCGAAGTTGGCCCCGCCGAAGACGATGCGGACCGCGGGATACAGTTCCTTAATCAATTTGGCCAGGGTCAGGCTGGCCACGTTCTGATCGAAGGTGGACGTGAACCCCACGACCTTGAATTGCCCCCAGTCGTACGAGGTCAACAACTCGGTGAGAAATTGCGGGGCGATGCCGTGGGCGATCTCCTCCAGGTACCCCGTCGAACATCCGGCCTCCTGCGCCGTGCTCTCGAACACGGGCTTGAAGACGTCGGGATATTGGGCGTGCTTCGGGTTGTCGCGAAAAAGAATCGACGAGAACAACCACTCGCCGATCATACCGCGTTTTTCGCACAACACTTCGTAGAGCGGGACACCGATACGATGGGCAAACAGCAGGTTGAAGTGATAGCTCCTGGCCCCGATGCCATGGTTCTTCAAGACCCGGGACAGCGTACCGAGTTGAATGGATGGGAATTTGGAATACCCGAACGGCATGGTGACCAGGGCCACCTGCGGGATGCCGTCCGGATCGACCCAGGGGTCTTCCATGACCGCAGGGCCGGCTTCAGCAGACGGCTCAATCGTGATGAGGGACTCAGCCATGGCCCGTGAAGACCCGGTCGGCCTTGGCCGCCAGATAAAAATCGCTTTCCGTGAGCCCGCGGATCTTATGGGTCCAGATTTCCACTTTGCACCGGCCCCACGCCAGATACAGGTCGGGATGATGCCCTTCTGCCTCGGCAATCGCGCCGACCTTGTTCACGAACGCCAGGGCCTCCGCAAAGTCCTTGAATTCGTACTGGCGCTCGATATGCCCGTCGCCATTCAACGCCCATCCCTGCCCCAATTGCCCCAACAATTCCTCTACCTTCGCCGGTTCCAGCGGCGGCACTCCCCCGCGACACGGCACACATTGATTATCAGCCAAACTCATGAACGTCCTCCTCTGGTTGTGTCACCATCCATCTCCCGGAATTGACGGATAGGGTTGCGAAGTACATGTGGGTATCTTGCCGGTCAAGTGGTGTCATGTATAAATCCTCTCCAGCAGTCGGTTCGGCTGAATCTCCGACTGTGACCAGTGTTGTCCCACGGATTGGATAAAAGCGGGGCGAACCATTTTGACACGTTGCCCCAGTTGTTCACCTTGATCAAACCGGAGATAAAGGCCTTCCGCAGACTGAGAGCCAAATTTTGATTGCGACAAGAGTTTGGGAATATCCCCAAGTGCAAAGTGACCGCGTGCGATAATAGGAACCTGGGCAATGGACATTTTCTCCAGGAATTCGTCACGCCTGTTGCAGGACAGAAATCGTAAAGCCCGTTTGTCGTAAATGTCGAAACCCAGGAACCAGTCCGGTAACCGGTCATAAGGCACCGAGTGCTGTGCATAGCACCATTCCCCAAAAAGGATGTAGCGATCTGCGAGATGGTCGAATAGGGAATTTGTTCTGGGCACCAGCCATTCTGCAAGTTTTTTCCATTGGCCCGACTCCGGGAGATGCAGATAAGAGCCCCTGTTTTGCGCACGAATATTGCCATCAACATCGAACGAAATGCCAAGGTTGGCCCCATCAACTTTTTCTTCAACAACAAGCTCATGCCGCAGGAATGCATCCCGTTCGGATTCGGACAAGATTTTTTCACCCCTAATGTCAATGCCGTCCGGAAGCATCAGATGAGGAGTAGATGGGAATTTGAAAAAGTCGTCTTTCACGAGCCTATCTTTTTCGCATACTTGGTTTGGACATAGTCACGGCAGAGAAAATCGACGGTAATTCCAACCTTAGCTAAGGCCTTCTCCCATCCCAACCATTTACTATCCGTAGCCTGCACAATCGGCGGTTTTTCAGGGTGGGCATTTGCCACAGCGATAAACTTACGATCAGAAGGATCAAAATTCCGCAACCCGGTACGATTGGGAAATTCATTATAGGAGTTTCCGTTCCTGGTAATTTGTACTTGGGTAACTTTATCGGCATTCCAGCGATGATCGTGAACCCATTTCATGAAACGGTCGCCAACGCCAGGCTGACCTTTCATGGAAAGCTGTTGCCGGTATTCGTCGAAAATTTCGTCACTAGCATCTAGGACCAGTCCACGCTTTCTGATAATGTGCTCAACCGCCTCAATACACGCCAGCACGCAATCATCGGAAACATCAGAGTCAGGATCATGTTGCGTGGCAAGGTTGGCCGTCTTCGGAACATTTGTGTCCACCAGACATGGATCCGGCAGAAGGCTCACGTGGGTCGCTCCAAGCCAAGCCCTCCTTGCTGTCTGCGCTTTTTCATTGCCGCTTTTGCATGTTCGGTAACATCTTCCATTTCATTGCCAAAAAAGTTTTCCGGCCAGTTCCGGATATTACCGAACATGTCGATTTGCAATGCTTCGAGTGTGGCCGGAGTTTCGGCAATATTGGCGAAGTACGCCGACACCTTCTGCTGAAGGTCCGCGTTTTCGGCGATTCGTCGTTGCAGACGCCGCAAGAAATGTTCCGAGTGTGTCTCAATCACCAATTGGATATTTCTGTCCTCTCCGTTTTCCCTGGAGTTGATGACATCTATCATCACATCAGCCAAAGCGGATTGGGCATTCGGATGAAGGTGAATTTCAGGCTGCTCCATGACAATGATTGATCCCGGTGGAGCATAGAAACACTGCACCAGCACTGGAAGCACCTGCGAAATGCCGAAACCGACGTCTGGAAGGTCTACCGAATCCTGCGAGCCTTTCGTGCGAACTTTGACCTCATACTCTTGCCGTTTTTTAGAGATGGGATTGACATCGAACGCCTCGATCAACCCCATCTTTTTTAATGCTGAGGCAATGACTCCCTGGAATGGCATGGTTCGCTGCTTGTACCCCAAACTGATTTTACGGTTCCGCGCGGACAGAATCGCTGCAATCGCGTTTTCGCCCTCATACCCCACACTCTCCGGCTCGTTGCCCGACCAGGAATACAGACGTTCCGCCCTGGTCCGAAGCGGACCAAGATAGGAAAGAGAGCCGAACAGTTTTTCATGCTGTAAGTTCAGTATCTGAACGAAGTCCGCGTTCTGATAATATGCCACCACTTGATCGGGAAACCCGTAAAAGCGAACCGGAGCACCTGGTGACCAAGCCCGGCCTCGTTCGCGCTTCAAATCGTATTCGGTGGCTTCGACTCTGTATTCGGATTTGGTTCTAGGCTTGCGATCCATTGTAATGGATAACGTTGTTTTTTCCCTTTTTATCAATTCGTATTTAAGATGGTTGAGCCCCGGCGCGTTCAGGTCTTTACTTGACTGGCCCATCTTTTTCTTCAAACCGACTTCTGCATAAAAAGCTAAATCTTCTCCGGAAAAAGACTGCCCGGAAAGACGGTCTTTGATTTCCAGCGTGTCACGTAGTGACCATCGGTACTCAAATGCAATTTTGTGTGAAGGATTGCGGTTAAAGACCATCTCCTGGTAAGAACCTAATTGAACTGCCGAGTTTTTCCCACCTGGATAGAACACTGCTTTCCGATCTGGTGATTCAACGGTCTGTTTCAACATCATCAGAAACTGACCAATACTGGATTTGCCGGAACTGTTGGCACCGAAAAACAACGAAATAGGGGCCATGTGAATGGTGCCGGTATCCTTCCAGCCCTTGAAGTTTTGTATTTTCAAGTGCTTGAACATCTTACGCGCTTTCCATTCTTGTCATGGCTCGGTTTCATCAGGAAGCGGGGTGATCATCAACAAGAATTATAGACTCCCAAATGGCAAGGCACAAATGGGGCGTTTTCAAAGATTCCCTTTCTTTTTCGGCGTCAAAGACGGATAATCCTGCGAGCATATATGTAACTCCTCGACTCTTAGAGGTGGGACCATGAAATCTTCGAAAGCCCAAAAAGAGGCGCAAGCATTTGCACGTGGCGTTGGCCGTGCGTTGCGCCGGGCCGCTAAAGTTGCCCGGAAAACCGCGCGTATGCATAACACGCCGATCTACATTTGGAAGGACGGTAAAGTCGTAGCCAAAAAGCCCTGATGATCCTTTACTCCAAGGAGGTTTCACATGGGACCGACCAAAGCCATTATGAAGGATGGAGCCATCCATGATGCCAGGACCGGGAAGTTGCTCAAGGACGGGCTCACGACCCATGACGTGATTCGGGACTACGTCGATCACCATTACATTGTCCTCCCGGTGGTGAACAAGGACTGCCAGCCCTGGCTGATCGACGGCGACCCCGTCTATTGCCTGCGGGGCACGCGGTACGAAAACCTCAAGGACGAAGTCCTGCACCTGGCGCGCTGCCCGGATTGCGGCGGCATGGGGATTCGCGACGACGAACCCATGGTCGAATCCGATTGCATCCGCTGCGTGACCTGCGGCCATGAGTTCGATGCCCGCCTGGAAATGATGGAGAGTTAGCGAAAAGGATTACCTTCAGCGCCGACGAGAACCTGATTGAAGCGGCCTGCCGCCGTGCCATGGCCGAGCACACGACCTTAAATGAACAATTTCGGCTGTGGCTCAAGAACTACGTTGGGCGGGAACAGCAGGTGGCCCGGGCCATGCGAACCATCCGTGAGTTGCAAGGCCAGCTATTTACGGGAGGGCGGAAGTTTACCCGGGACGAAATGAATGAGCGCTGAAAGTCTGATCGACTTGAAGGCCTGACCGTCACAAACCCTTTCAGAATATAGATCCGTAGGGACAACCCCCCGTGGTTGTCCGTGCTGCGGCGAAGCCCCCGGCGTGTTTCAGGCTGACGGTCTGTCCACACGGACGGTCACGATGTCCGTGTCATAGTATTGCTGGTGGCGGACCGAGGAGGCGAGGTGTCGCAGTAGCCGGAGCGACACTTCCTGTTCGATCTCGACAAAATCCCCCGTGGCCCGCGCGCCGAGCAGGGCGATGCGGTCCTGAATGTTTTCATCCCCGGTGCCGGCAATGAACTCGATGTGCGCCCCACCGTCTTCCTCGTACGCGACCAGCAGCAGGCGCCGTTGTCCGCGCTCGGCTTCGCTCTTGTCCTGGAGAAGCGTCAGCAACCCCTCCTCGCCCACGGCGTCAAGGCGGTCGGCCATTGCCGTGTCCCACCCCATACGGGAGGCGAACGCACGCAAAAACTCGCTGATCTGCGGCAGGGCTGACAGGTCGAACGCCACCTGAATCCGGCTGCGCCGGTGTCCCGTCAACTCCACGAACAGGGTCATCAGGATAGCCGTGAGCCCGCCCGCCGTCATGCCGTTCTGGAGCAGACCGCCGGCGAACTCCGAGAAATACTCCGGGAAGATCACGCCGTTCTGGAACCCGACGCCGACCCAGAATGCGACGCCGCAGACCAACCCTTTGCGATAGTCCATCCCGTCCTGGAAGACCACCCGCATGCCGACGACAAACAGCATGGACAGCAACACGGTAAGATAGGCCGAGGCGACCGGACCGGGGATTGCCAGGATCACGGCAAGTCCCTTTGGGAAAAATGCCAGCGCGAGGAACAGGACTCCCACGGCTACCCCCACGCGACGGGCGCCGACGCCGGTGAGTTCGGCCACGGCCACGCTCGTGGAATAGGTCGTATTCGGCACCGTTCCCGCCAGACCGGACAGCAGGTTTCCCAAGCCGTCCGCGGCCACGGCGCCCTGCACTGCCCGGAAATCCACGGCCCGGGGACGTCGCCAGGCGATGCGCTGGATGGCGACGGCATCGCCGACGGTTTCAATGGCGCCCACCAGCGTCACGAACACGAACGCCGGAAGCAGCCCCCAGAACACCGGCCCGAACTCCAGGTCAAAGCCCGGCCACGCGCCGTCCGGGAGTCCGATCCATGACGCCTCGGCCACGCGGTCCACGTCATACAGGCCGAACAACGCGGCCACTACCGAACCCGCTGCCACGCCGATCACCGGTGCCCAGAGACGCAACGTGCCGGTCGCCTTCAATGCGATCACCACAATAACGAGGATCGTGGCGAGGGCGCTGACCGGTGCGGCCGGCGCAGGGACGCCATCAGGCACGTCCGTTAACAGGCCGAAGATGATCGGCATCACCGTGACCGCCACCAGCATGATGACCGTGCCGGCCACGGCCGGTGTCAGAAGACGCCTGAACAGCGACAACCACGTGGAAAAGATGAACTGGAAGAGCGAGGAAATAACGACCAGGGTGGCCAGCATCGCCGGTCCGCCTTCGGCGAGCGCCGCGACGCAGACTGCAATAAAAGCCCCGGAGGTACCCATCAGCAGGACGTACCCCGCGCCGAACCGGCCGACCCGGACCGCCTGGATCAGCGTGGTCACGCCGCTGACCAGGATCGCGGCAAATACGGCCCATGACAGGAAGTCTTCACTCCCGCCGCCGGCCCGGATGACGATCGCCGGGGTCAGGACAATCCCCGCGATGCAGAGCACCACCAGTTGCAGCCCGAGCCCGAACGCGAGCGGCACCGGCGGCGTTTCATCCGGCTGGTAACGAATACCCTTGCGCAGGGTGGTCTCTTTAGCCGTCATGACGGAACTTCCTGTTTGGAGTTGTCAATTTCTGCTTTTTCCTGCTGTATCTCTCCTTCCCTGCCGTCATTCCCGACGTTTGTAATCGGGAATCCAGCGTCTTTGTCTTTTGCTCCCTCGCCCTCTGGGAGAGAGCCTGCCCCGGACTTGATCCGGGGGCCGGGGTGAGGGTGCCTTTCGTGTTTTCTGTCTTCGTAGCCGCACCATCTCATGACGCTTCTTCTCCCTGACGGCCTCTCCATGCCGCATAAGGCATGTCCCTGCCCCCGAGCAGGAATGCTGCGGCTACACCGGCGGAGAGGCCGTTTTGTCTTTGCATTTTGTCTTCTTCGCCGGACAACTCAGGCCGTCAACACGTTAGTGAATATATGCACTTTCAACAAAAAAGGCCTCCGGATCAAATAGTCCAGAGGCCTTATTGGTGGAGGTGGCGGGGTTTGAACCCGCGTCCGAAGACATTCAGCACAACGGTCCTACGTGTGTAGCCAATGTTTTAAGATTCGCAACCGCCCACGCCCACTGACCGGCTTAGAACGTTTGCTAGCCCAGAAAAGTCTCATCCGCCGTTGCTGAGCACCAACATTGGACCAGCCTGCTGAAGTAGCGCCTCATCCATGCCCGCAGACAGAGAATGGGGAGACGTCGCAGTCAATTAAGCTGCGAGAGCCAATTCTTCGTTGGCAATTATAAGGTTCCCGAAGGTTTAACGAGACTCCGAGAAGCTCGACACGCACCGTTGACCTCCTGATCCCCGTCGAAGCCATTCACCCCCTTTGTGTAGAGTTGGCATATTCTCTCTCTGTGTTTCTTACTATAGCCGAACCGTGGTTCGATTGCTAGGTGAAGAAATTGGGCAGAAGAAGCATGAGGAATGATCCTAATACTGAAAGATCCAGAAACCAACGCCAAGCTCTTCTTGAAAAACGGCTTTCAGAAAGCCATACTTGCCTCTATGGGCACCTCGGTCTACCAAGACATTAAGACCAATCTCCACGAACTGTATTTGGAAGATCGTCGCCCATGGTTGGTCGGTTTCAGTGGCGGTAAGGACAGTACGATGTTGGCGTCTTTATTGTTTGATGCGATTTTATCTGTGCCGTCTGCGCAGCGAGAGAAACCGGTTGCCGTTCTCTGTACAGACACCCGTGTGGAAATCCCCGCAATCGTCGAAATGATCGAAAATACGTTGGCGCGGATGCATAAGTTTTCTCGGCAAAGTCGCCTGAACATCGAAGTCCATCTTCTCAAACCACCGCCTGAGCAGTCATTCTGGGTCAACATTATCGGTCGTGGCTATCCACCGCCTAGGCGCAATTTTCGCTGGTGCACGCAACGTATGAAAATTGACCCCGTGACCGAGTTCGTCAATCAGAGCCTCGGTCATTGGGGTGAAGCGATTTTGCATCTGGGCGCCCGTCGAGAGGAAAGCTCGACCCGTGCGCAAACCATGGCTGGTCGCCAGATCCGAAATGGCTTGCGTCGTCACCCAGACCTGCCGCGTGTATGGGTGTCCAATCCTATAGAGTTCCTGACTACTGAGGAAGTTTGGGCCTACTTGCTTCAAAACTCTAATCCCTGGGGCGCGGACAACCGCAAGCTATACAAGCTGTACGCCAATGCCTCAGGCGGTGAGTGCCCTATCCAAATTGATACCAGCACCCCAAGTTGCGGTAATTCTCGCTTTGGTTGCTGGACCTGCACGGTTGTCGACCGCGACAAAGCGAGTGAAGGCTTGCTGGCTGCTGGTGATGACCGCATGGAACACCTGCTCACTTTCCGTGAAACACTTCTCGAATTCCGAGACCCCGTCAATGGATGGCGCGACAATCGCCGCATGAATGGCAATGAAGGCCCAGGTCCACTTACCATCAAAGGTCGTCGGGAACTCCTCAAACGCCTACTAGCTCTACAGGAGGACACACACCTGACTCTCATTACTCCAGAGGAATTACTTTTGATCCAACAAATGTGGAAAGCTGCGCGTGACCCAGACGATGGCCGCGGTGTCGCCCGCATTGTCAACAAACAACGGGGTGTGATCATGAACGCTGACCTCAACAAATTAAACCGCGTACGGGAACTAGAAGAGAAAGTCGCTCAGAAATTCGACATTCGCGTCGACAAATTGCGACGTATGCTAGCCAAAGTCGAAGAATACAGCGAGAGTCACCGCGCTCAAGGATTGCCCGACGACCTTCTCAATATTCTCAAAGATGACGTGGAAATGCAGACTGCAAGATCGAAGAACTAAGTATGCCAGAAGTTTGTATCGATTCCCTAACTCTGGAAAATTTCGGCCCGTTCTACGGTGAACACACTTTCACTTTTGGCAACCTTGATGGCCGCTGTGGCATTTTGGTTGGCGGAAGAAATGGTGCGGGGAAAACACACCTCCTGCGTGCTCTGTATCTTGCGGTTGTGGGAGAGAGCGGAGTTGGCGATCTGAAGCGCGTTGAAACTGGATCAGATGCAACCCGATTCATTTTTGACAAGTCGCTTAATCGCCGCGCATTGGCTGAAGGACAAGATACTGTTTCGCTTAAAGCAACCATTTCACAACGCGACGAGAAGAACGGCGGGAGTCGCAAGGTGACGTTTATTCGGGAGATTCGACATCGCCCGAATTCGCCCCCTGTCTGGCATTCATATGCTGTACGTTCGGATACAGCAGGCTCAATTGAGGATGAACAGGTGATTCAGAAACTGCGTGACGCATTTCTTCCCAGACATCTGGCGCGTTTCTTCTTTTTCGATGCTGAACGCAGTCAGAGCATCAACTTAGGACACCAGGATATTGTGGACGGAGTCACGCGAATTTTGGGGTTGTGGACCTATGCCGAGTTGGAAACGGATTTGCGCAAACTTATTCAGCAGAAGATCCCCCGCGTCTTCAATGCCACTACTGGTCTAGACCCTGAAACCAAACTGGCTGATTTGGCAGCCGACGTGTTGCGTGTAGACGGACACTCGAAAGCACGCCACAAAGAACACGAATCACTCGAACGTGAGTTGCACGAAATTGAGGACGAGTTGTTTGAGGTCGAGGACGCTCTCAAGACGCTAGGTGCTGTAGACCCCGAAGAACTCCAACAGGCACAAGAGAAGCGCGACGAACTGACCAGGGAAAAAGCTGGGCTGGAGTCAAAGTTGACTGGTGCCTGGGAATCGGCGCTGCCAGTCTCTTTGCTTGGTGGCTACCGCCGTGAGTTCCACGATTATTTGCTTTCAGAAGAACGGCGTCGTGAATGGGAAAATGCGAAGTCCACTGTTGAGCCCAAAATCCCTCAAGTCAAGATCGACGTATTCGGCAATGTTCCCCAGGAATATTGCCTGCAATCCAAGATCGAGTCGTTTTATACGAAACGACTTGTGGACGCATTGCACCGGCTATTTCATCCTCCGCCAGATGGCATCTCTAATCGCATTTTCGTGACTGACCGGAACGACGTCAGCGCGCAAGTGCGGCAGCGGCTTACAACGCCTGCTAGTGCAATAGGCGATTTGGTTACGATGTGTGTGAACATCGAACGAATGGATGCTGAACTGAGGGAACTCGACCAGAATCTCAAGCAGATGCAGCAGAACACGGCCGCATTCAAACGGGGAACCGAGTTGTATGAGGAACGAGGCAAACTCATTACAAGACGCAACCAAGTCAACAAACGCCTCGAAGAAGTTGCTGCTGAGCTTACTCGCTTGGAGACGGAGTTGGTTGAACTTAAACGCCAAGAGACGAACCAGCGTGAGATTGTGGAAAAAGCGCAGAAAGGAGAGAGCTTGGCCGCATTGGCGTCACGTTATCGCGAGGCGGCCAGCGAAATCCGCAACCAAGCAGCGATTCAGTTGCGGAAACGAATTTCCGAACACGTGGGTGAGTTATGGATTGAAATCACCGAACGTCAGCGTGAATTTATAGGCATGGAGTTTGATAAGCATTGGCAATGTTGGCTAGTTCGCAAAGAAGGCAAGAAAGTAACCTGGGAGGAAACGAACACTTCTGCGGGGCAACGGCAGGTGCGTATGCTGGCATTTTACGAGGCATTGCGCCGGCTAGCGAAACTCGTCCCGCCACTAGTGGTGGATACGCCATTGGCCCGCCTTGATAAAGAAGTCCGAGCTAACGTGCTCGACAATCTGTATCTCAGCGGCCATCAGTCCATCATTCTTGCCACTGATTCAGAGGTTGATCCCGAAGGCCCGCTGTTTGACCGGTTCCGTGAGCGTATCGCGCGCGTCTATACCTTGCACCCACATAACAAGCCCGACAGCATGAACTATGAAGTGAGGCGCACGGGCGATTACTTCGGGCACGAGTTGTGAACGAGAAGGCAATATGAAATTCGACACCAGCGCTGAAGCTCACGAATTCATCGAAACTGTTCATCCGCGCGTGGGTGCTCGCAATCAGGCAGTGCTGGGACGGGCGGCTTTATTTCTCGCGCTAGGTGAAGGTGTCCCTTCTGAATTCAAGCCCAAAGATGCTAAGGGTGTGACGCTTAACGACGAACAAGTTATTGGGGACGACTTACGTGATCTTGTCCGTGCTGCGCTGAACTACCGTGCAGGTCGGACGCTTGATGAAAATGGCTATCGAAACGTATTTCGACAGCACTTCGAATATGGTTGCCAGCGACTCAAACATCTGTGGCAAGAATCTGGCAACGACCAAGCTAAGTTTATTTCAGCTTTGTTGAAGCTTGCGGGTGATCTCGATGTCGGTACAGTGTCCAGACCGACGGTGCCAACGATGCAGATAGTCGAAACTGAAGTGAAACTGAAGGTGCTAGCCGATCCTGATGCCGCACAGTGGTCTTTGAATGGCCCGGGTACATCCAACGGCTTGCTCGTGATTTCAGGCCAACCAGGATCTGGGAAGAGCCAACTTGCGCTTGACCTCTTGGCACAACTTTCCAACCACGGTGTCCGTTTCGTGTTCTTCGACATGAAGGGTGAACTCGAAGAAGATCCAAACAACCCTCAACAGCAGAAGAATAGATCTCGGTTTATAGAACAGACAGGAGCACGTTATGTCCGTCTAATCCGAGAAGGACTACCTATCAATCCGCTGCTGCATGATTCGAAGCAGACCATCAACGCTCAGATTGCACATGAACTGGTCAACCTGATTCGGACATTTGCTCCCCAGCTTGGCGCAAGACAGGGGCACAATATTTCAGAGGTATATAAGGATCTTCCGATGCCGGATTTTGCGTCCCTGGCGAATGGGTTAGCAGATAGCGGGGCTACTGGAGTGGACTTGGCCATAGTGCAGAAGATTGTAGACTTTAATCTTTTCGCCAGCTCACAGACCGCCATCAACCCCGAAGAATGGCTTAAAGGATCGGTTGTTGTCGACTTCAAGGACTTTGGAACAGATAGTGACACCAAGGCACTTGCCGCTGCATTGATCCTTAACTTTCTCATTAAGAAGCTTGGTCAGCAATTGGCTATAAAAAATGATGTCCAGCCTATCAAGATGGTGTTATTTGTGGATGAAGCTCATTTGCTGCTACCGAAAGAAAGTAAGGCTGGGCTTTTAAGCCAACTAGCCCGGCAAGGGCGTTCATGGGGGTTTCCTGTGTGGCTTGCATCACAAGATGCCGACAAGTTTCTCACCACGGGTACAAACGACACCAACTTCGCAGACTTAGCCGAATGCGGGGTCCACTTCTCTCCGCAAACACTGAGCCCTACCGATCAAAGGCATATCCTTGGGGGCGTCGTTAACCAAAATCTCAAGAGACCTGAAGCTGTCTTACGCCGACAGGGCAAGCCGGTGGTTGGCGTAGCACGGCAATTCTGGAAAGATGGGAGAGAATGAGTGACAATTAGGCCAGCTACGTTTGACCCCTTGGATGCACATTTGTGGGAGGGGTATGAACACGTTCAGAACCTACCGGATAGTGTTCGAGTGGGTTTATATCAACGTAGACAATTCTGGATAGACCCCAAGCACTGGGAGAAATACAAACCGCCGCAGTGGGTCTTTAATTTGGAATGGTGTACTTATCGTTATTCCGAGGTTAATTCAGTACAAGAACTCAAAGAAGTTGCAAAAAAAGACGAACCTGGAATTTACTTCTTTTCCATTCAACCTGATCACCTTGTGGAGAAATATCCATGCCATGTTCTCTATATTGGAATATCTAACGTAAATGATTCAGGGAGGTTCATTTGGCAGCGCCTTGCCGATTATCTGCCTAAAAGGATGTCCCAAATCAGGAAGCGAAAGGCCATTCATCGGATGCTTTGTTATTACTTTCGTACTCTTCGGGTTCACTTCGCATATGTGAGTAAGTCTTCGGTCGCCCTTTTGAAGGCAGAGAAGAAGTTGCACGGGTATCTAGCCCCGCCTGCTGGTCATCAAGCCTATCCCGTCGAGATGAAAACTATGATAGGGGCATTCTGAATATGAGTGAAAACTGGCATGTGCCTGCATTGCGTGGTGCTTTGGGTGACTGGGTTTACTACAGTGCTCTAGTGAAAGCTGAGAACATTTACAAACGAATCAAGCCATCGCACGAAATTCGGGAAGCTAAAGGGCTTGAAGATTTTTTGCAACGCGCACTCAAACCACGAGTCAGCAAAATCGCTCAATATCTGAGCAAGCAAGACTCCCGTTTCTTCAATTCCATAATCGTTGGAATTTTTGATGGACTACCTCAATGGGTAGAGTTTGACTTAGATAAGGTAGCAGACAAGCTCTCTATAATTGAACCGCGCGAAGTGAAAGAAAGTCTTGGGCTACTGATCTTTACTGGTAAAGAGAAGATGTTTGCAATAGATGGACAACACAGAGTGGAAGGAATAAAGAAAGCACATAAAGCAAATTCTGATCATATAGCTGAAGATCAGTACCCGGTAATTTTCGTAGCCCACCTAGATACACCTACGGGCAAGGTAAGAACGCGTCGCTTATTTTGCGACATTAATAAGAATGCTGTTGCAGTTTCCGCGGGCGACAAAGTCGTAATTGATGAAGACGAACTTTCCGCTATTGTTACCAGAAGAGTGTATGCGACCTATCCGTTATTCAGGCGAGGCAGGGAGATCGCAGTTACTGAGCGCAAGGAAGTCCTAAAGACAGAAGGTAAAGAGAGGTTCACTAGTCTTTTAGCTCTTTATACTATAACAAAGAAGCTAAAGAGGCTTTTCCGCAAGAAACGTGGAACTCTTGAAGCCGAACCGGACAACGTCATAAACTTTCAGCGCATTGTCGTTGATTTCTTTGATTTTACAATCGAACATGAGGCAACGCTAAAGAAATATTTCAAACAAAAACGCACGACTGTCGAAGCGGAGCGGAAAAACAACAAGAATCTGTTTTTTCGTCCTGTTGGTTTGGAAGTGTTAGCTCGTCTCTATACTCACTTTTGCAGCCGAAAAAACCTTTCTCGACTTGCAGTCGGATTAAGTTCTATACCTTTCTCCAACCCAGACGGGGTCTTCGATGGTATTTTATGGTCTCAAGGAAAGATCAGCGCAGGCACAAAACAGAAGGCGGCAGCAGTTGAGCTTTGCCTCTACATCCTTGGTGAGGTCGATGATAGGCAAGCCAGAGAATTGTTAAGGAAGCTTCGGGAAATTACACAAAATTCTGCTTACCTCTTGCCCCAAAAGCTTTAAACTTCCTTGCCATGTATGCCCATAGCTTCCCGTGCGGCTATTTTGTCAGGCTGCATGGCTTTAAGTTTAGCCGCTTAGTGTGTTTACCGCAGCTTCAACTGCCTTCACTGTTGCGACTATATCTTGCTCTTCCGTACTTGTGGCAAGAGAAAATCGTATCATTTGCCGCGATGCGGGACTTTCGGGTTTCATCGCCTTTATAACGTGGGAAGGTTCGTCGGAGTCGGCCAGACAGGCTGAACCGGATGAGGCGCAAATCCCTTCTTTATCCAGCAACAACAGGAGTGCTTCGGAGTCGATACCTTGAAAGGAAATATTCGTGGTGTTAGCCAGACGTAGAGTCTTGTGGCCGTTTAACTCCGTGTTTGGAGTTGTTTTCAATATGCTTTCCTCCAAGGAATCTCGTAGCGGGCGCACTTTCTGGTCGTAAGTGCTCAACGATTTCAAGGCCAATTCAGCGGCTTTGCCGATGCCGGCAATCAGTGCAACGTTTTCCGTGCCCCCTCGCAGATTGTGCTCCTGATGCCCCCCATACATAAAGGGCATAAATGGCGTTCGTCGGCGGACATAAAGAGCACCTATTCCTTTGGGGGCATGCAACTTGTGGCCTGTTAGGGATAAGTAATCCACGGGTAGGGTTCGGATGTTTATAGGGAGCTTGCCGGCCGCTTGCACAGCATCGCAGTGAAACAACACGCCTCGATCATGGCAAATTTGAGCGCTTTCCATAACGGGGAACAAGATCCCTGTCTCATTGTTTGCCCACATTAGCGAAACCACAGCAGTTTCATCAGTGATGGAGTTTTTTAAATCGTCTAGTTTCAACAGCCCCTCACAATCAACAGGTAGATACGTCACGCGGTAGCCTTGCTTCTGCAATGCCATGCAGTAGTTGAGCACTGATGAATGTTCCACGGACGAGGTGACGATGTGTCGCTTATCCGGATTGACCTGCAGCGCTGCATGAATGGCCGTGTTGTTACTCTCTGTTCCACAGGAAGTAAAAATAACTTCACGCTGTTCTGCTCCAATCAACGCTGCTACTTGTTGGCGCGCGTTTTCGATTACCCTCTTGAGCTTCGAGCCAAATTTATATGAACTCGACGGATTGCCCCACTCGGAAGTAAAGTAAGGCATCATCGCTTTCACGACTTCCTGCAGCACTGGTGTCGTTGCATTGTGATCGAGATAGATCATCGCTTGGCGTTTATCAAAGGGACTTGTTAAAGAGAGCGCCTCGGATCACTGGTTTACCGTGTGAGATCTTCGGATCAAAGATGATTCGTTTATTCATGGTTGATGTCGTCATCTCGGAAGAAAGCCACGTTTTTAGTGCGTGATTGTCCGTTTCCGTGCTACTTTTTCTTACTCTATCCCAACCCTCGCCGTATGCGCTAGCCCGGATTTTTCGCCTACACGCTTTCTTTGCGTTCGATGGTTGAGCGAGAGATTCCTCGCTACGCTCGGAATTGTAAAAGTTCACTAATTCGTTGACAGAATACAGGAATCACCCACCCTGTCATCTGGAGGCGAACCCATGCGCAAAAATACGGAGGACAAGACGCTCTATCGGAATTACGTCCGGAAGTGGAAATTTCTCATCTAGGAGTACGAGTTGGTCAAGCAGAAACGGCACCCCAAGTTCCGCTTTGTCGCGGATTTCTACCGGTTTCATCAGACTCACCGGCAGACGTTCTTAAAGTATTACCACCGGTTTCTGCAGAGTGGCGCGGAACCTGCCTTGCTGCCCCAGCGCCGCGGCCCGAAGTGGAAAAGTCGGCGGGGCTACGGGTATATTGAGCAACAAGGCCTCCGGCACCGGGAGCAGGGCGTCAACCGCTATGAGATTTGCCAACTCCTGGCCCCCCAACTGAAGCGCCTGACGCCCTCACCGAGTACGGTCTATCGGATGCTGCAACGGCATGGGCTGAACCGGTTAACGCCCAAATTGAAACAGGAGAAACGCCGGATCGTGAAGCAGAAAGCGGGCGAATTAGGGCATTGGGACTGCCATCACTTGAGTAAGGATCTGATTGCGACCGATCCCACGCGGTATTATCTGGTGTGTGGCATCGACGCCTGTCCCCGGCTGGCCTGGGCCGAGGTGGTGACCGATCTGAAGAGCCTGACGGTGATGTTTAGTGCCCTGAAGAGTTTGAATCTGCTGCACCAACGCTACCAGCTGCAGTTTGCCGAGGTCTTAACGGACAATGGCTCGGAGTTCGCGGCCCCCACCCAGCCGGCCACGCATCCGTTTGAACGCATGTTGCTGGAGTTGGGGATCACGCATCGGTAGACCAGAGGTGGCTCGGGAAATCTGAACAAGGGGGATAAGTGACATTTCTGCTCACGAGCGGCATCATTGCCGTCAATGAGGAGGAACCATGACGAGACGACTACGCCGAAACCATAGTCCGGCTTTTAAGGCCAAGGTGGCGCTGGCGGCCATCCGCGGAGAACAGACGCTGTCGGAACTCGCCCAGCAGTTCGACGTGCATCCGAACCAGATCAAGCAGTGGAAGGAGCACCTGCTGGCCGGCGTGCCCGAGGTCTTCGACGGCGGGGTGAAGAAGGCGGCCGTATCGGAGAGTGACGTGACCGCGTTGCATGCGAAGATTGGGCAACTGACCCTGGAGAACGATTTTTTAGAGGGTGCGCTCAGCAAGGCCGGTCTGTTGCCGAGCGCAAGACGATGATCGATCGGGCACATCGGTTGAGTCTCAGTCGCCAGGCCCGGCTGCTGGGGATGAGTCGCGGCAGCGTCTACTACCAACGCCGTCCCCCCGTTGCCGCCGATGTGGCCTTGATGCGTCAACTTGATGAGTTGCACATGGAGTATCCCTTTGCCGGCAGCCGGATGCTGCGCGACTTACTCCGGCAGAAAGGCCATGAGGTGGGCCGTCTCCATGTCGCCACCCTGATGAAGCGGATGGGGATCGCGGCGCTGTATCGGCGCCCCGCCACGTCACACCCGACGTCGGGCCATCAGATTTATCCCTATCTGTTAAGGAAGGTGGCGGTCACCAAGCCGAACCAAGTCTGGGCAATGGACATCACGTATGTCCCCATGGCGCGGGGGTTTGTGTATCTGGTGGCGGTCGTCGACTGGTTCAGCCGTAAGGTGCTCGCGTGGCGGCTCTCGATGACGCTGGAGACGGGACCGTGCGTGGAGGCGTTGAGCGAAGCCTTGGCTGGGCATGGGAGGCCTGAAATCATGAACACGGATCAGGGCAGCCAGTTCACCTCCGTCGCTTTTCTCCAAGTCTTGCAGGACGCCAAGATTGCGATCAGCATGGACGGCAAGGGCGCGTGGCGCGACAATGTCTTGGTCGAACGGCTCTGGCGGACGATCAAATACGAGGAGGTCTACCTGCGCGCCTACCGAAGCGTCTCGGAGGCTCGGAGCGGGCTTGGCCGCTATCTGGCATTCTATAATCGACAGAGACCGCATTCAGCCCTTGGCGGGCAAACGCCCGATCAAGCCTATGGCAACCAGCCAAAGCCAATCCAGGCAGCGGCATAACCAGAGCGGAGAGCCACTTATCGACAGCCTGCAAACTGTTCAAAGAAACCGAGCCACCTCTACCCGACCGTATCGGCCGCAGACGAACGGGAAGGTGGAACGGTTCTGGCGGACGTTGAACGCCGACCTGATCGATGGGACCACGTTTGCCTCGTTAGCAGAGTTTCGGGACGAATTGGAGCAATATTTGCTGTACTACAATGAGGTGCGCCCCCATCAGGCGTTGGGAGGCCAAACCCCAAAACAAATCAATGAATCTTGTCAACGAATTAGTGAACACATACAGGGATGACAGCGAAAGACAACGAATGACTGAACACGTACAGGGATGACAGAAAAATGGAGAGGGATGTGTTCCGGTTTATTAAGGTTTATCGACCGTGTGCTCTCAGCAGGTGATCGTAGCGGGTTTGAATGGCAGCCACTTGGGAACGGGCTGTTTGCTTGGGGAAGGCATGCCCGTCGATGGCTTGGACCGGAAGAATGCCGATTCCGCTACTGGTCAGAAAACATTCATCCGCTTCGTACAGGAATGCCGGACGGTAGTGGCCTTCCCGGGGTTGAAGCCCCAAGGCCCGGGCCATTTCGAGCACGATCCCCCGAATGATGCCGGGCAGGACGCCACAGGCCAATGAGGGTGTGTACAGCGTCCTGTTCCTGATAAAGAAAATGTTGCTCATCGAGCATTCGGCGACGTGCCCGCTCGTTGTTAACAGCAATCCTTCGAAGGTCCCTCGTTCCGCCGCCTCCCGTTTGGCCAACAGATTGTTCAGATAGTTCAGGGTTTTGGCTTGCGTCGGATGTGAACGCGGCGAAGGCTTGCGAATCGTCGTGAGGGTGAGCCTGATGCCCTTGCGTCGTTGGGAGGGTGTGACGTGTGGAAGGGGCCGGTGAAACAGCACGACCGTGCCGGTCTCACTCCCTTCACCCTGGTCACCGGATCGAGTCCGGGGCAGGTTTTCTCCCACTAGTGGAGAGGGGAGCATCGGTCCACGGGAGAGCGTCAGGCGGATCAGCGCTTGGTCCAACCGATTCCTGTCGATGACCCGCTGAACGATCGACGGCCAGGGTTTGTCCGGGACCGGCAACCGGATCTGGCCGCAGGAGCGGGCGAGCCGCGCGAGGTGACGGTCCAGCCACACCGGGCGCCCGTCATGGATCCTGAAGGTTTCGAAGACGCCGTCTCCGTACAGGAACCCATAATCGAACACGGAGATCCGCGCCCGTTCCGCCTGCACAATCCGGTCATTCAGATAGACCCACATTGGAACACACGCGGCGTCTTATTGTAACGCTTCGAACAGGGCCTGGGCTTTGTACAGGGTTTCCTGGTACTCGCGACGGGGATCGGAATCCGCGACGATCCCGGCACCCACTTGCAGATAGGCCCGCTGCTGCGTCAGTACCATGGTGCGGATGAGAATATTGAAGTCCACGTCGCCGGTCCAACTCACGTACCCCAAGGACCCGGTATAAGGCCCGCGACGAACGGGTTCCAGTTCCTCGATGATCTCCATACAGCGGATCTTGGGTGCGCCGGTGATCGTGCCACCCGGAAACACGGACCGGATGAGATCCAGGGTGGAACATGCCGGCCTCAGCGTGCCCACGACCTCGGATACCAAATGCGCCACGTGCGAATACTGCTCGATCGTCATGAATTCTTCAACGTGAACCGATCCGTATTCGCAGACCCGTCCCAGGTCATTGCGGGCCAGGTCCACCAGCATGAGATGTTCGGCGCGTTCTTTCGCGTCGAGCCGCAGGTTGTCCATGAGAACGTGATCTTCCATGGCGCTGCGGCCGCGAGGTCTCGTGCCGGCAATGGGCCGGGCAGTCACCCGGTTGCCGGTGACCTGCACGAGTCGTTCGGGCGAGGACGAAACCAACGCGAGGTTCCCGGTGACGAACAACCCGGCAAACGGCGAGGGGTTCACCCTACGCAGGCGGTGATACAAGCCTTGCCCTGTTGCGTGCAGCGCAGGATCCTCCGCCGGATTGAACGCGACGGAAAAACGTTGCGCGAGATTGGCCTGATAAATGTCTCCGGCCCCGATAAACGTCTGGCACTGTTGAACGCGCTCGACGTACTCCCGTTCGGAATGCGTGCCTTCCATCATGGACGTGACGATTGGTGACCCCGACCGATCCGTACACGGGGCACTCAAGCGGCTGTCCAGTTCATCCATTCGGGCGTTGCCTTCACGCTGCAAGGCTTCATGGGATTCGGCCAGCAAACGCTCGGGGGGCGGCGTGAAAATCATATGCAGCAACCGCGTATGGTGATCGATCGCCACCACCAGATCGAAAAACAGGAACTCCAGGTCGGGCAGGGGCAGGTCACGGCGGGCCAGCGACGGCAGTGTTTCGTAGTGCCGGACGGTATCATAACTCACGTATCCGATGGCGCCACCGATAAACGGCGGCAGGCCAGGGGAACGGGGCACGAAACACGGACCCAGCATGCTGAATACGGTGGAAAGCGGGTCGCCGCGATGCTGCGTGGTGCCGTGCGCCGTTTCCAGGGTGTAGCCACCCGGACTCCCGGAGAAGATCAGGTACGGGTCGGCGGCCACAAACGACCAGCGGGCCAGGTTGGACGACGGGTTCCCGCTTTCCAGCAGAACGGAAGGCCGGTTCGGCACGGCGAGGCGCCTGTAGACGTCCCAGGGATTCCCTTCAAGAAAGGTCCTGGTCCGGACCAGCGGGAACCGCCCGGTATTGGGATGCGTGGACGAACTTGAAGAAAGAACGGGCTGGCTCATGGTATCGGACGGAGTTCAGACGATTGTGAGCCTATCATAGCGGAGCGGGTAGAGGAGAGAAAGGCCCTCCGTGATTTTCCTTTCCTTTGCCTGCCCTGAGCGAAGTCGAAGGGCCTGTCCTGAGCCCAGTCGAAGGGTCAGAAAAAATGAGAGGCGGTGGTTGCGCAGCGGCCTCTCCGGAGGTGTCGCGGGGATCTGTCGGGGAGTGGTGGAGCCGGACAGGAGTTGGACATTTGATGATTGGAATGCCACAATCCCGGACCGGCTGCGGAATGGAAAGTTGGTCTCCCTCTCTCACGACGGTCGAAGGCTCATGCTCATGATCACACGACGAAGTCCGATGTGGTTGCCGAGCCACGCCATGTCTGCTGCCTTCACGTGTGTGTTCGTCATCGCGGTCCTATGGCCGTCCGCGGCCACGTCAGGACAAGCCGAAGACGTTGCGGTGGCCATGCCCCTTCGTCTCGTCAACCTGAACCCCTTTCATCTCCCTTACGGCGTCCCCGCTTCCTTTGGCACGCGAACGTTGCCACCGGGGTCGTCGGAACTCACGGTCGCCCTCGACACCGCGTCGTATCTGAATACCGCCGTCTCAGGCTCCGAGCGTCTTCTGCTCGATGGGGAGACGTACCGAAGCAGCCTCATGCTGCGTCGGGGGTTCCGGCCTCGTTGGGAATATTTTCTGGAACTGTCCGCCGTGGGTCACCATGGCGGGTTGTTCGACGGCTTTATCGAGGGTTGGCATCAGCTCTTTGGCCTTCCTCAAGGCGGGCGGGACGCGGCTCCGCGTGATCGCCTGGCTCTCATCTACGGGGACGGATCGGGCACCCGGATCGATATTCAACGGGACACCTTCTCGCTGGGTGATCTGGTGCTCGGCGTCGGGTATTCGCTGCCGGAGTGGCCGGTCCTGAATGACGGCTTGACGGTCCGGGGCACCCTGAAGATCCCGACCGGCAATGCCGGTTCGCTCGCGGGGTCCGGCCGCTTTGCGACGTCACTCTGGGCGGAAACCTCGGGTGCCCTGCCCTGGTCGGCCACGTCCCGCGAGTGGTTGTATGCGGCGACGTTGGGCATCGTCGTCGCCGAGCCGCCGAAGCGCCTGTCGAACGTGGGCGATCCGGTCATCGGGTTCGGACGCGCCGGCGTCACGTGGCGTGCCCTGTCTCGCGTGCATTTCACCGTGCAGGTGGACGTCCATTCCTCGCCCTATCGTGCCTCGAACGTCAACGTGCTCGCTGATCCGGTCGTCATCCTTGGTTTCGGCGGCTTCGTGCACGTGACCGAAAACGCGATTCTTGAAATCGCCGTCACCGAAGATGACGGCATGCAGCGTGCAGCCCCGGATATCGGTCTGCATACGGCTTTGCGCTGGAGGCTCTAGGACAATCAAACTCCTTCCGTTGCTTCGCTGAAAACAGGCGTAAGATCCTCGCCTTGTTCAGGACAAGTTCGGAATCACCGTTCCTTCATCTAACTCTCCAGGAGCAAAAGGGAAGCAGGCGCCATAAGATGGCGCGGCGACAAGGGGGGACTTTCCAGCGACAACGTCAACATCTATAATATCGCCGATTCCTCATTCCGGATCAGGACTTCTACAGGGATGAAGGTCCATTTGCTGCTTGGATTGCATGGAGGCAAGCACCGGAATGTGCCGATAGACTCGAACCGCTGTCCAAGAAGGCATGACATACCCGTAGGCCAAGGTTGCAAAAGGAAAACGTGATGTGCAAGCCAATGTTCGTGTCCGCCACCGTGCTTTCGGCACTCATGGTGCTCACTGGCTGTGGTGGTGGAGGCGGCGGCGGAGGGGTGATATCAGGTCCTGAGCCGCCTTCGCCGGAGTCGCCTGCACCCGCGCCTGACCCTGTACCTGCACCCGCGCCTGACCTTGCACCTGCACCCGCGCCCGACCTTGCACCTGCACCTGCGCCCGACCCTGCACCAGAGTTCAACCCTGTGATTGATCCGCCACAACAACAGCCCCAACAGCCTCAACAGCCCCAAGATCCTCAAGATCCTCAAGATCCCCAAGATCCTCAAGATCCTCAAGACCCTCAAGATCCCTCTCCCTGTATCCAGACCCACGGAGGGGATTGCTTGTCAGATGCTGATTTTCAAGACGAGGCGTTGAGGCTTGCTCAGGAGTTCCGTACTAACGACCCGAGTTTTGTCAATCAATGGGGTTTGAACACGGTCAACGCCGACTGGGCATATGCCCACGTGAAACTGCTCAGGGGGAACGATGCCAAACCTGGCGCCGGAGTGACGATCGGGTTCATCGACACCGGCATCGATACGGGCCATCCGCAGTTCGCCGGCAAGACGGTCAACGAGGAGTTCCTGGGCACCGGGACCGATGAGACGGGCGATCAGTTTTCCCATGGCACCGCAGTTGCGAGCGTGGCAGCCGGCGTGCGAGCTGGATCCCTGACTCCTTCCGCGAATGGAGTGGCTTGGGGCGCCGATATCGCCATGTTCGCGATCTCTGCAGGCTCGGGGGGTGGCCAGTACAGGCCGATCTCACTCACGGGGCTGTCCGGTCAGGCCTCCACTTGGGCAGGCTGGATCAATTCCGTTCGCACGTGGCGGGGCAGCCAGCAGACCAACCTGACCACGGGGCGAACCGTCGACTTCCTGAATCTGAGCGTCGGCTTCAGCGGAATTATCAACTCCTACAGCGAACAGGACCTACGCAACAATTTCGGCACGGCCATCGCTGCCATGGCGCAGACGGGTGCCAGTGAGAAGACGGTCCTGATCTGGGCCGCGGGCAATGCCCACGGAGATCCCTGTGACCCGGCCGAAGTCGCGGAATGCCAAAATGGAAACGTCGATGCGGTCTCCGTGGAGGTGATGCCCGGCTTGGCGGCGCGCATCGCGGAACTTCGTGGCCATTCCCTCGCCGTGGTGGCGCTACGATCGAGTGATTCGACCATCGCCAGTTTTTCCAATCGCTGCGGCATTGCCGCTGCCTATTGCCTTGCGGCTCCCGGTGAACGGATACGGTTAGCCTACTACGGACCCCATGAAGGTCAGAATGGAGTCCGGGGGACGGCGAGAGGCAGCGGGACTTCTTACGCTGCGCCCATGGTAGCGGGTGGGTTGGCGATCATGAAACAACTTTTCCGCAATCAACTTTCGAATACGGCGCTGGTCACACGGTTGCTGGACACCGCTGACAACACCGGCGTGTACTCAAACCGGAGTGTCTACGGCCGGGGTAAAATGGATCTCAAGGCGGCCACTTCGCCCGTAGGGGTGCTGGAGGTCGTGCCCGGCATCCAGGTCGACGGCCCGGGCCTCGACTTGCGCACGAGCGGGATGCGGCTGGGCGTGGCATTCGGTGACGGAATCCAACGCTCCTTTGCTGGCCGGGAACTCGTGGCCTTTGACCGGTTGGGTGCCCCGTTCTGGTTCGATCTCGGGGGATTCGCCACGGTCGCCCCCGGGCCGTCGACCACGGGCCGGCTGCAGGATTTCCTGGCGACGGATTCGTGGGGCACCCCGACGCAAGGCCTCGACTTGACGGGCAGTGCGTTTCGGCCGGGCCGTGACACCGCGGCCATGCCATGGCAACTGGGGTTGGCGGCGAGAACCGCAGGAGCCCGGGTCAGCCATTTGGCGCTGGCCGAACGCACCCTGACCCTGACCATGGCCCCTCGGTCCAGCCTGACCGCTTCCGCCTTCACCACGGAGGGGGTGTTCGGGCAGATGCCGACCACTGGTGCAACGCTGGCTTGGTGGCCGAGCGGCTCCCCGCTGGGCCTGCGTGCCGGCTGGCTGGGGGAACGGAAGACCCTCCTGGGCGGCACGGCCCGAGGAGCCTTCGGCGGCTTGGCGGCCGGGACCGCGTTTGTCGGGATCGAAGCGGAGGCGGTGCTCGGTGGCTGGCACATGGGGGCCACTGCGGAGAGTGGGACCGTCAGTCCGACGTCGCGGGGTGGTGTGATCGACGACTTTTCGTCCCTGACCACCAGCACATTCACGCTGCATGCGAGTCGCCGGGTTGCCGATGCAGGTCTGTTGCGTTTTTCCGTCTCACAACCCCTGCGAGTCGAGCAAGGGTACGCCGCGCTCATAGTGCCCGTGGGTCGAACCAAGGCCGGGAAGGTCGCGCGCATTCCGGTGGCGGCCCAGTTGGCGCCGAGCGGCCGGCAGCTCGACGTGGCCGTGCATTGGTATCAGTCCCTGGCCGTGGGTGAGTTGCGCTTGGGTGCCGTGGCCACGCACCAGCCTGGGCACCGTGTCACCGCAGGCCCGGCCTTGACCCTGTTGTCAGGCTGGCGCTGGACTTTCTGAGCAAGAATGCAATTGCTTGACAGTCGAATCGGGATTTTGTTTGAATAACCTGCCCGGATTCGAGAGAGCGGGTCTATGCCGTCGTCGCCAAATCCAGTGTTTGCAGGGCTGAGGCAAGCCGTGCAGATCAGCACGAATCTGCTGGCTACCCTGGTGGTGGGCGGAGGATTGGGGTGGAGCATCGACTCCTACGTGTTGCCCACTGAACCGTGGGGTTTGGTGGCGGGTCTGGTCATCGGGCTGATTGCCGGTATTCGAAACGCCTACCGTACCGCCCAACGCCTGTCCTGAGCGTAGCAGAGCGAAGTCGAAGGAAGCGAGTCGAAGGACTCGGGATCACTCGTAGCGTTTCCCCAAAGCACTTTTTCTAACACGAAGACGAGATTCCATTGGAAGATCCCCTGCATCCTTTTGAGCTTCACACGATTGTCCCGCTGTCCCTGTTCGGCCTCGACGTGTCCATCAACAAGGCCGTGATCATGATGTTTGTGGTCGTGGGCGTGGTCATCCTGTTGCTGACGAAAGCGCGTTCGTCCGGCTCCCTGGTCCCCACGAAATTACAGAGCATGGCCGAACTGCTGGTGGAGTTTATTCGCGGGATGATTCACGAGACCATGGGCCCGGACGGGATGCGGTTTTTCCCGCTGATCGCCACCCTGTTCTTGTTCATTCTGTTTTGTAATCTGCTGGGGCTCATGCCCGGCGCCTATACGGTCACGAGTCAACTCGTGGTCACCGGCGTATTTGCCTTGGGGGTCTATACGCTCAGTCTCCTGGTCGGATTCAAAATACACGGCATGAAGTTTCTGGGCATCCTTGTCCCGTCGGGCACGCCGGGGTGGCTGTTGCCGCTCATGGTGCCGATTGAACTCATCAGTCAATTGGCTCGGCCGGTTTCCTTGTCTGTTCGGCTGTTCGCCAACATGACCGCCGGGCACGTGATTCTCGGGGTCCTCTTCGGCTTGTCGATCAGCGGTGGGTTGTTGATCGGATGGCTGCCCTTTTCCTTTACCGTGGCGCTCTACGGATTGGAAGTCGGGATTGCCTTTATTCAGGCTTACATCTTTACGATTCTGACGTGTGTCTATATGGGAGACGCCTTTCATCTCCATTAAGTTCATTCTCCGTGAAAACAGTGAAGTAATGACTATTAGTGAGGCTGAGAGCAGGCTATTCGATGAGTGGTCAAAGGTGCGAAAGCCTTTTGTTTCTGATGGCGTCGTATCCGAAAAAGACTATCAGGCATCAAGCCAGAAAATTGCCTTCATCTTGAAAGAGGTGAATGATGAGGGTGGAGGCGGTTGGGATTTAAGAGAATTTTTGCGGAATGATGGCGGTCGCAGTCAGACATGGGATAACGTGACGAGGTGGGTTCACGGAATGCGACAGTTGCTATCAAGAAGCAAATGGTTTTTCTATGAAGAAATATCAGGAAATCTCAGAAAAGAAACTCTCAAGAGCATTGTTGCAATGAATCTGAAAAAATCGCCGGGTGGTCCCAGGACTGATCTCCAAGTTCTGAAGGATGTAGCCACGAAAGATGCACCTTATATTCAAAAGCAATACGCCATCTACGATCCGGATATAACAATCTGCGGAGGCGACGACACAGCGGACCTTTTTCAGAAGGCGGTAGATCATCAGAGGGAATGGCGAAAAACAGGACCTATCGGCGCCGGTAAGGATGAAATCTCATGGTATAGGAGAAATGCCGATCCAGAGAAGCCTAAGTATGTTGTCGCTTATTGGCATCCGGCTGCGCATATGAATTCACGAGATTTACTTTCTAATCTGCTAGATGTGGTGGCTGAAATTAATCGTTCGCTGGACAGATAATGAATTCTTATTAACGATTTCACCAGGGGGAACAGAAGATCATGGATTCTGCAGCGTCAGCATTATTGGGCATGGGGCTTGCGGCGGCGGGGTTTGCCGGCGCCGGTGTGGGCATTGGGTATATTTTCGGCAAAATGATCGAGGCCGTGGCCCGTCAACCGGAGGCCGAAGGCCGGGTCGGCAAGTACATGTGGATCGGCTTCGCGCTGGTCGAGGCGATTGCCCTCTACGGGTTGGTGATCGCCTTTATCATTATGGGCTTGAGGAAATAGGACGCGACCACCATGCCTCAATTTGACGTCCATTTCTTTTCGTCCCTGATTTTTTGGGAATTCATCTCGTTCGGCATCCTGCTCTGGGTCCTGTACAAATTTGCGTTCCCGCCGATTTTGGAAGCTCTCGAAACGCGTGAACGCAAGATACGTGACAGTATCGAACAAGCGGAACAGAACCGTCTGACGGCCGAACAACGTTTGGCCGACTACGAAGCGAAACTGAGCGGTGCCGCGCAGGAAGCCGAGGCGATCGTGGCGGAAGCCAAAGCCAAGGCTCAACGGCTGCTGGAAGAGAACGAGCAACGGCTACGCACTGATTCGGAACGGATCCAGGCTGAGACGACCCAGGAAATCGAGCGGGAACGGCGAAAAGCCCTTCAGGACATTCGCAACGAAGCCGCGGACCTGGCGTTGACGGTGGCGGAAAAAGTTCTGGAGCGGAGCCTGTCGGATGACGATCATCGTCGCCTCGCCCGGGAAGCCGTCCAAGCCGTCGCCGCCGGCGAATCCCGAAAGTAAGCCTCAATAGTTGTTTCAATGATCCCGCGTGTTGGGTGCTCTGGCCTCTACTGGACGGTAAGGCGTGAGAACCCGTCCGCCGAATGGCATCCGCATCGTCTTTCCGTTCCCCCTCAGAGATTCGGGTTGTGCAACCCTCATAAACAACGTAAATTCCAGTTCCCATTGCCTTTCCCAACTCAACAGAGTGGGACACGGAAATAGGAGCCACCCTTGTCTAACAATGACAAAAAATACTTGCAGATTGTGCTCGAACCCATTCGAGTATCCGCTGAGTATAAACCGAAGTTCGGTCAAGGGAGCAAAGGCGATGGTTTGTCTCTGGAAAAATTCAGAAGTCTTTATCAGAACGACCCTTTCTATTGCTGGTTTGGTCTTGATAACCCGCTGATGTACACTGCCCATAAGGCATCTGGAGGCATGACGAGTGTTTATAGACAGATTGGAATCGGCTGTGAGAAGCTATTCCGTACCATCTTGCAGGATAGCCTTGGCCTTTCTGTGGAGGATTCTATTTGGTCGTACGAAGTACACACGGCTGATGGAAGGGTTAGAAAACTGCACCTTGATGGCAGAGTGCCTTTGAACAAAATCAAAGACAAGGCTGCTCGCAGTCGCTTTCGTCAATGGATGAAGAATTCGGCAAGTCTCATCCATGTCGATTCTGATGTATTTTCAACTTTGAAGGGTGCGGTTTTTGAAGTTCGTCAAGGCTACAAAAGCAAGGATTCCAAACGGCAGAATGCCGACATTGCCAATGCTGCAACGGCCTACACAAAAGCTTACCTGCCTTGCGCGGTCATCCTCTCCACACAGATCGATTCGGATATTTTGATGCGCTACCGGTCAGAGAAATGGGCCGTCATCACTGGCGTGGTCGGAACATCAGATCCATTGTTATCGACCTATGATTTGGAACTTATCCATTTAAGTTGACGGACTTTGCGTTTTCCCCCGCGCCGTATCGTTTGTATCCGCGATCTGCAGTTCTGCTCCAGGACGCCTCCTCTAGGTGGATCTAGGCATGGGAGTTCGACGATTCTGCCAAACGTTTTCTTTCGCTGCTCCATGCCTTCCCTCTTGTCGAGTTACATGGATAAATCCCTATGATTTCCTAAAAGATGTCGTTGGCTATGACTTGGCGGCTTTTTTCAACCGCAATCAGGAGGCATTGAAGAACGAAGTCGATTCCGTACTTAGAAGGCTTTTGGAGCCATAGTCATGACCGAGACACTTCAACGTTCACTGACCCAAAGAGCGGACTACACGCAGAAACATAACGCCAACTCCGGACGTTACGGCTGGCTTCGTCTAACTCCTGCATATTCGCTCAAGATCGTGAACGAAATTCTTGCTACTTACGATGATCTCTCCGAAATCAACGTCCTCGATCCTTTTTGCGGAACCGGGACAACGGCTCTTTGTGCGGCTTACCACGGCCATACTGCGGTCACGACAGACATCAATCCTTTTTTGGTTTGGTTCAGCCGTGCCAAAATCGACTGTTATTCCTCACGGTTGATTGCTGATCTGAGGCAGTCCGGCCATGCGATATGCGACGACATTCACTATGAAAGAGTTCCCAAGGTGTCAGCCCCAGATATGCACAACATCGAGCGGTGGTGGAGCGCCGTCGACCGGGATTTTCTTTGTGCGTTAAAGGGAGCCATAGATGCGAGATTCAGCAATAACAATAAACGACGTTCTTTACTCTTGATTGCGTTTTGTCGGACGCTACTTGACCTTTCCAATGCTGCTTTTAATCACCAATCAATGTCTTTCAAATCACATTTCCAAACCACTTTTGATTTCGATACTGACTTAAAAAGAGTATTTCTCAGATATCTGGACATCGTTCTTGATGGAGCGGAACAGAACCCGACGGGTCAGGTAAAGGTCACACTCGCTGATGCCCGTCGGCTTTTGAAGAAAGACACCGGGTTGGTTGATTGCGTCATTACCTCTCCGCCGTATGTGAACCGCATGTCATACATTCGCGAACTTCGTCCCTACATGTATTGGCTTGGATATATCACGAATGGCCGTGATGCGGGCGAAATGGACTGGGAAGCGATTGGCGGAACCTGGGGTGTTGCTACCAGCAGATTAAATGAGTGGCAGTCGAAGTCAAACAGCTTCAAATCGAAGCTTCTACAAAAAACGGTAAAGATAATCAGAGACGATGAGAATAAGAATGGTCAACTTTTAGCAAACTACATATTGAAATATTTCGATGATATGTGGAGCCATTTTCAATCCTTAGTCGGTGTGCTCAACGATGGAGCAAAGCTTCACTATATCGTCGGTAACTCCACCTTCTATAATGTTCTTGTCCCTGTCGAGCAGGTGTATGCAGAAATGCTGTCCCAACTCGGATTTTCCAACGTGGAATGTATCCCCCTTAGGAAACGGAACTCCAAGAAAGAGTTGATCGAGTTTGATGTAAGGGCGCGTTGGCGGTAGCGTGGAATTAACGGGTCATCTCAATGCTTGATAATTCCGCCATGTTGGGTAATGCAATCCCCGAGCTTGGTGGCCTTAAGAAACAATTCTCCTACCGCGAGAGCATACAGTATCGGGAGTTTCGTCAATATGCTTTCAACTTTTTTTCGGTGATGCAGAGCATGCGTTGACAAGTGCTTTACCGAGCGCAGTAATTTTGACTCGTTTGATCCCGGTCAAACTATCCCAAGTGCCAGCACTGTCAATGCATCCAAGTCTCATCAAATTCCATAAGCCGATCTGGACTGGTTCTGGCGGCAAGCCTGGATCCTCTTTCTCTTCCCCAGGTTCGAGATATTCGTTTGGTAACCCTTTGGTCGGAACGTCACCGTTCATGGGCCGCGCTATTATTCGCCCGTCCACGTCGAGTGGGCCGGGTACCTCTTTGGTCGAAACGTTACTCTTCATTGGCGGGGCATCATGTATTGCCTGCAATAGATGCGCTTCCATTTTACTGAAATCCTGGAGAATGCTGACCAATCCTCGTTTCACCTCAATGCCACTCTCGGCGTCGGCTGCGTTTACCAGCAGCCTGGCCCAGAGATCCTGAAGAGTATCGTCCTCTTCCAACGATGCCGCTTCAAAAATTGGTATCGCAACGTTCAAAGGCACTGGTCTGAATCGCATACAAGGACCACGCTCGGCCATGAAAGCCTTAGCACGATTCATAAGTCTAACCTGCCTTTCCCATCGCAGGTATTTCAATTTGTCCTCTATTATCCCGAATCCCTGCTCCAAAGAACCGCCTATGAACCGGGATACAAACGCGCCAGAGTCTTTCACAATTTCCAATCCTTGACCTGTGACTTTGGCAATTTCTTTTGCAACCTTCAAAGCCTCAGTGCCTATGTTGTTCGGATCCATCGCAATTGTCCTCACTGCCTCATGTAAGGGAACTATATCAAGCTTACACTCTCTCGCTGTGACCCAAGGGTGAGAAATTCGGGTTAGTCACTCCCCCTCGGCGGTAGCCATCCAGGTCCACCGTGACGAATTGAAACCCGAGGGCTTTCAGGCTCCGGGTGATGCGGTCGCGCCGGGCGGGGTCGAGAAGCGTTGGAAGTTCGTGGCGATCCACTTCGATGCGTGCGATGCCTTCATGATCGCGCACGCGCACCTGCCTGAACCCCTCATCCTTCAACACCTGTTCGGCTTGGTCCACGCGCTGTAATTTCTGTTCGGTAATCTTTGTGCCTCGCGGAATCCGGGAGGACAAACAGGCGGCAGCGGGTTTGTCCCAATTTGAGAGGCCCAGGGCTTGGGCCAGGGTGCGAACGTCGGCCTTGCCAAACCCGGCTTCGACCAGCGGGCTAAGGACCCCGAACTCTCTTGCCGCTTGCATCCCCGGCCGGTCATCGCCCAAGTCGTCCACGTGCGCGCCGTCGACGATCGTGGCGATACCCGTGTCCTGTTGGACGGGAACCAGGAGCCGGTACAGGTCGGTTTTGCAATGATAGCAGCGCATCGAGTCGTTCCGGACGAATTCCTCGAGGTCCAGTTGATTCGTTGAAGCCACGATCAGCCGTGATCCAATTTCGTCACTCAATTGACGAACGGCTTCCAACTCCTCGTGCGGCAGGGTCGGCGACGCCGCGGTCACGGCAATCGCTCGATCGCCTAACACGTCCGTCGCGATCTTGAGCATGAGCGTGCTGTCGACACCACCGGAAAACGCGACCAGTACACCATCCAACTGTTGGAAGAAGTCATGCAGGTTCGCGGTTTTGCTTCGCAGGTCGCGGGAAATAGGTAGCAGGTGCAGGTCTTGCATCAGGTTCCTGCTGAAAGAGGCGCGGGCCCTGTTTGCGTGGGCAAGGTTCCGAGTTGCCCGCAGGCGCCCAGGACGTCACGCCCGCGATTCTGTCTGACGAACACGTCATGGCCCTTTTGCCGGAGGATCGTCTGGAACGCCACAATGACGGGGTCTGCAGGCCGGCGGAACGGGCTATCCGGAAATTCATTGAACGGAATGAGATTGATTTTGCACCGAATGCCGTGAAGCAGCCGGCTCAAGCGGATGGCGTCTGCAGCGGAATCGTTCTCTCCTTGTAACAACACGTATTCGAACGTCAAGTGCCGGTTTGCCGGGATGGGATACGCCCGGCACGCATCGAGAAGGTCGGGTAGGGGGTGTAAGCGATTCATCATCGGCATGAGCCGGTCTCGCTGCTTGGACGTGGTGGCGTTCAACGACACGGCCAGGTTCACCCCGAGCTGGGCGACGTCGTGAAACCGTGGCGAAAACCCCGCCGTTGAAATCGTGATGCGTCGTTTGGGAAAGCCCACGCCCCATTCGGTATCGGTCAGCCGGGCGAGGGCCTCCGACAGTTCATCCATATTCGCCAGCGGTTCGCCCATGCCCATGAACACCAGGGACGAGATCCGGTCACCGGGTCGCAGTTGGTCCTGGGCCGTCAAAATCTGATCGACGATTTCATGTGCCTTCAGATTTCGTTTGAGTCCCATTTGTCCCGTCACGCAAAAACCGCAGTCCAAGGTGCACCCGACCTGCGTTGACACGCATTGAGTTAACCGTTCCCCGTCGGGGATCAGCACGCTCTCCACCGTGAGTCCGTCTTTCAGGGAAAACAGGAATTTCCTGGTCCCATCCGCACTTTGGAACAGCGTGGGAGACGCCAACCGTTCAAGAACGGCTTCTCGCCCCAGCGCCTTCCGGTCCATAAGTGAAAGATTGCTCATCCCGGCAATTTCGTGAATACGGTGCTGGTAGATCCACTGAAGGATTTGCCGGGTTCGGTAGGCGGGCCAACCCAGTCGTTCCACCAGGGAAGCCACGTGCGCAAAATCAAGCGCAAGGAGATTGGTCTGGGTCGGCATGGTCATGGCAAGGAGGGGTTAAGGATTGAGAAAAACCCTATCACATGCTGGAAATGCGCGACAACACATCCAAAAGAGAGGTTATCGCGGGGTTTCGTCTCCGAACGACGAGGAGAAGGTGCGAGCGAGAGGGTAGCAAAGACGAAAATATCGACACTTTATTTTGTGGAATTAACTTAAATAGTAACTAAATATAGGCTTAGAAATATTACATGACAGCAAGTTCATATAGTGAATGTACGACTTAAACAAAAGAAATTAAATTTTCATGAAAATTTATTCATTTATATATTCATAAAAATGCAAACATTTCATATTGACTTGCTTTAAAAATTTTGCTAAAAGCAAGCAAAAATCAAGATTGCTTTTAGCATGGAAGAAATCAAAGATGAACTCAAGGATATTATCGTCGGCTTGGAGCAGCGCATAACTGCGTATGAAACCAAGCTCAAAGACTTCAAGAAAAAAAGGGAGAGGCTCAATGAAGAAATTGCGACCATTGAGAAATACTTGGAGTTGGCAAAGACGCTCTATCGAGTTGAAGCTGACAAAGCGAAATTGGCCAGTCTCTCCAGCCAAATCATTTCTGATGAAACGGGCGCCCCACCACTACCGGTCACGGATGTCACGGATCAATCCAAGGAAATCCTTCTGGGGCGCAGCAAATACGTCGGGATGAGCGTTCCGGACGCCGCGTTCATCATTTTCCGGGAAACGCGAGGGTCCATGCATGCCAAAGAATTGTGTCAGCGTCTCCTTGAGGGGGGCATGCAGATCAGAGGAAAAACACCGGTGACGTCGATTGCGACCTCGCTCAAACGAGATCCCCGTTTTAAAAAAGTTGGACCGAATACCTTTGCTAACGTGGAGTCAACCGAAAAGTCCGTGAATACTTCCGGATGACAAGTCCGGATACACGTGACTCGATGAACAAGAGAGTTGTTCATCATCATTGCCGCAACGCTGGAAGGAGGTGAGACTTTTGGCAACAGCAAAGAAGAAGGCACCGGCTAAGAAGGCTGCGAAGAAGAAAGCACCGGCTAAGAAGGCTGCCAAGAAGAAAGCTCCCGCCAAGAAAGCTGCCAAGAAGAAGGCGCCAGCCAAGAAGGCACCGGCTAAGAAGGCTGCGAAGAAGAAAGCTCCCGCCAAGAAGAGATAAACCTTCTCTCCGCTTAACGACACTGCTGGGAGTAGATCCGTCTACTCCCAGTCAGCCCTCCTGCTCATCATCTCAAGATCACGAGAAAAAGGGTTTTGAAGGTCCTCCGGATCCGTTCCCAGGTTTTGCGTCCCGCAGTGGAGCAGGCGTAAGATCGCTCCTTCATGGATCTTTTGTCCTTACGATCGTTGACGCCACGACCCGGTTTTCGTTCGGAGCTTCCCGGTGAGGTACTCTCGCTTCCGCTTACGGACTATGACGCGGCTCGTCGACTCCAATGGCGTCTTCACGAAGAACGGGTTTCAGACGTTCGACCGGATACGTTGGTGTTGCTGGAACACGAGCCCGTGCTGACGCTCGGCCGGACCGCCAAGGACGCGCATTGGAATGGATCAGGTGCAGGGTCCGGGGTTCACGGTCTTCGGGTGATTGCAAGTGAGCGTGGCGGGTCCGTGACGTATCACGGACCCGGGCAGGTCGTTGGGTACCCGATCGTGAAACTCAAACACTTTTGTCCAGGCCCGAAGGCGTACATGCGCATGTTGGAAGAAGTGATCATTCGTGTGTTGTCGGACTGGGGGATCAAAGGACGGCGCATGGACAAGTTCGTCGGGGTTTGGGTGCAGGATCCCGTCGCCCCGGAAGGGCCTTTGGCGAAAATCGCGGCGATGGGGGTGAAAATCACTCGCGGCGTGACCTTGCACGGCTTTGCGTTGAACGTCACGGTCGATCTCGCGCCGTATGCCGGGATCGTGCCGTGCGGCATTGAAGGCTGCCGCGTCACGTCAATGGCCGAAATGCTGAGCAGGAAGGTCGAGCCGAACGAAGTCCGTGACCGGATCGTGCGATGTTTCGGGGACGTGTTCGGACTGGACTGGAACACTCACGCCATGAGCAGGGCGCGGCGTGAGCCGCGTTACAGGCCCCAGCCGCCGCTGACGTGAATGTTCGTGCCCGTTACGTACTGGGCCTCATCGGATAACAGATACGTCACCACTGAAACAACGTCGTTCACTTCGCCGATGGCCCCGGCTGGAATTTTTTTCGCCATCCCATCAAGTTCTCCCGGCGGGGCGCTTCCCGAATCAATAAAGCCCGGTGAAATCGCATTGACCGTAATCCCGTGCGGGGCCAACAGTTTCGCCAGGGTCCGGGTTAGGATCAGAACGCCCGCCTTGGCGATATAATGCGCCGTGACCATAGGCTGGGCTTCCATCTTGTCCGCGTTGGCCATGCCGAACGAGATGATGCGACCGTACCGTCGCGCCTTCATGCCGGGCGCAACCGCCTGGGCCAAATAAAAAATCGGGTGCAGGTTATTGGTCAACATGTCCGACCAGCCTTCCGGTGTTTCGTCGAACAGGTTGACCCGATGATACGGTCCTGCCCCGTTCACCAGGACGTCGATCTTCCCCCAGCGCTCTTCAACCTGCCGAACCAAGTCCCGGCAGGCCGCGGGATCGGACACGTCGCAACGAACGGCGAACCCTTGACCGCCTCGCTCGACGATAGCCTGAGTGGCCGCAGTGGCATCCTGTTCGCTAGTTCGATAGCAAATGGCAACGGACCATCCCCGTGTTGCCAGTTCGAGGGCAATTCCTTTTCCGATACCGCGCGCGCCACCGGTGATCAGGACGACTTTCGGGTCCATGGCCGTGCCTCCTTCTGTCGCAATGATAGACGTTGCCGCGAAAAATGGAAAATAATCATTTGCGTACGCGTTCCCCAATTCACCAAAGGGTCGTCCTGAACAAGCTTCGGAATGGGAATCTTTCAACCAGGCGTGGCCCGTTTCAACATGCACCTCAAGGTTCATTGGCTTGTATGCCCAGTGTTTGTAACCGGGCAAAGAGGTTGCGATCGCCGCCCGTGATGGAGACCTGTGTGCCGGCAAATTCCCGGCGATGCGGATAGTCTCTTCGGAGCCGGTCGAAGACCTGGGGACGCAGCGGCTTGGGAACGGCGAGCATGTCACGCATTCGCGCGTGGTCTGCGGGTAGGTCGTACAGGGTCGTGACAATGTCATGGGCCAGGGTTTGGAAATCTGTGCCGGTGGCATCGAACTCAAGATGGGGCAAAGAGCCGGGTGCCGGTGCAGCCGGTGGATCAGGCGGAGCCCACACCGGCTCGATTCCCCTAAAGCGACAGCAGGCGTGATACACCATCACGGTTCCGTTGATTTTCCCGTCTGAGGAGTAGCCGGCAATGTGGGACGTGCCGAGCGTCACCCGGTCCAGTAGATCCCAGTTGATGGCCGGTTCTCCTTCCCATACGTCCATGACCGCGCCTCCTATCGTTCCCTTGGTCAATGTTTCAAGCAGGGCTGTGTTCTCCACGACTTCACCGCGTGCGGTATTGATCAAAATGGCAGAGGGCGTCATGTGCGCCAGTTCATCGGCTCCGATCAAATGAAACGTCGCATCGGCTCCGTCATACGTCAACGGGACGTGCAAGGTAATGAAGTCGGCTCGCAGGATTTCGGCGAGCGGCAGGTATCGTTGCTCGCCGGTTGCCTGCGCCAGAGGAGGATCGTTCAGAAGCGTCTGCATGCCCAGCGCGGCCGCTTTGACAGCCACAATGCTGCCGATCCGGCCGGCCCCGATGATCCCCAGGGTTTTTCCACTCAGCACGAGGCTTTGGGTCTGCGCCGTCACGAGCAGGGCCGTCAGCACGTACTCTGCCACGGCGTTCGCATTGCACCCGAGGGCCGCGGCAAACGCGATGTTGCGAGCGGCCAGATACTCCCGGTCGATGTGCTCGATGCCGGTGGTCGCCGTGCCCACGAATTGCACATTGGTACCGGCCAACAGCATGGCATCGACTTTGGTGACGGACCGGACGATCAGCGCGTCGGTGTGCCGAATCGCCTCGCGGGTGATGCCTCGTCCCGGAAGCAGGGTCACGGACCCGAGATGCGAAAACGCTTCCCGGGCAAAAGGAATATTTTCATCGACGACGAATTGCACGTCTACCTCACCGCGATGGAATTGCCCCTTTTCTTTTAGCCTTGGTATATCATAAAATTTCATTGTTGGCCGGTGAAGATGGTAGGCTGGTGAAATACTGGTATACCTGAATGATTGCGACAATACATGAAGCGAGGAGGAAGGGGAAAGTAATGGCCCAGAAAACCAAGGCAACAAAAAAACCAGCGTCAACCGGGGGCGCGAAGAAGATCGTCACAAAGAAGACCGTCACAAAAAAATCAGCCACGCCGACCAAAGCGAAAGCGACGAAGGCCGCAGACCCCGCACCTTCGACCCAGCAGTTGAAAGTCGGACAGAAGGCTCCGACCTTCTCCTTACCAAATCAGGACGGAAAAATCGTGCGGCTCTCCGACTTCAAGGGCAAGAAAATCGTGCTGTATTTTTACCCGAAAGACGACACGCCAGGTTGCACCAAAGAGTCTTGTGCCTTTCGTGACGGCCTGGAAGAAATTCATGCCAGCGGTGCCGTCGTGCTGGGGATCAGCGCAGATTCCGTGGACTCGCACAAGAAGTTTGTAAAAAAGTACAACCTGAATTTCCCGTTGCTCAGTGACGAAAAGAAAACCGCGGTGCAGGCTTACGGCGTGTGGAAAGAGAAATCACTGTACGGCCGGAAATTCATGGGCATCGAGCGCACGACGTTCATTATCGATGAACAAGGCAAGCTCGATGATATCTTCCAAAAGGTCAAAGTGGACGGCCACCTGGAGGAAGTCCTCGCGGAACTCGACGTCATGCCTTAAGAAGCGTGTGCCGCTACCTCAATGTCGCCAGCAACGCGAGTGCCGGCGCGACGCGAATGCCTTCGCGGGTGACGTAGTCCTTCTTTCCTTGTGCGGAGATTTGCCAGGCGGCCGTGTTCGGGAAACGCTGTTTCAGATATCTGAGTGCCCGGCTGACTGCGCGGTCCGGGGACTTGCATTCGACAAAGAGTACCGGCTTGCCACTTTCAACCACCACGAAATCGACCTCCCGTCCTTCAATGTCACGGAAATAGCGTAACTCGGTCGGAAAGCCTTCCGCATCTTCGCGGAAATGTGTCCACTTCAACAGGTGAGACGCCACGAGATTCTCGAACCGGAATGCGGCATCCGGGATTAACGACCAGTCAAAATGATAGTGTTTGCGGGCCTTTTTCACCGCCTTGATCTTCGGAGAACCGAATGGCAACACGAAGAAGATCGCGTAGAGTCTCTCCAGAATATCAAGCCATTTGCTCACCGTCTTGTGGCTGATTCGTATTTGTTCGGCGAGGCCATTGACGGAAAGCGGGTTGCCGGTGAGATCGGGTAATTGGGTCATCAACAATTCGATGCTGCCCAGGTCCTGGACCTGCTCCAGACTCAGGAGATCCTCGCGCACCAGGCGGCTGCGGTATTCATTGGCCCAGCGGCGTGCTTCTTTTTTCGACCCGCCAAGGAACGGTTCGGGAAACCCGCCCAGGTTCAGCAAGGCTTCCACGTCACCCGCTGAGGCCAGTTTGAGTTCGGCAACACTCAGTGGATGAAGCCGCAGATAGTGATACCGCCCCTGCAGGGAGTCGCCACCGAATCGATAATAGTCGAGCCGTGCACTGCCGGTGACGAGAATCTGCTGCTTCGCTTCACGAGCATCGTAGAGGCCCTTCAGATAGTTGCGCCAGCGCCGGTACTTGTGAATTTCATCGAAGACCCAGAGCCGGGATCCGGCGAGCGTCTGACGCAAGATACTCTCGCGGTGATCGGGGACGTCCCAATTCAGGTACCCCGCCTTGGATTTTCCCAGGATCTTACGGGCAAGCGTGGTCTTGCCGACCTGCCGGGGACCACCGACAAAAACCATTTTACGCTTCAGATCCTGACGGACCTGAGATTCAAGATAACGTTTCATGTTCCATGGGAATCAATTTTTTTATACATGTGTCTAAAAATATTGCACGATTTTTGTACAGATGTCAAAAAATCATGAAATTCGCGTTCTGTGTGACGTGCTACCGCGGCTCGTGTTCGTCGCCGATCTCCGCAGTATCGTGCTCACCGAAAATCGCGCTGTCGTGCGTGTAGTGTTTGAACTCCAGCAGATTATGTGACGGGTCTTCGAGAAAAAACGTCTGGTGTTCCAGCCGGGTCCCTGGAAACCGGCGACGGGGCTGCTGATAAAACTTCAGCCCGCGGGTCCGGGCCCGTTCCGCCAGTTCTTTCCACTCCGCTTCATCCGTCAACACCAACCCGAAATGTCGAGGATAGATGCCCTTCTGCCTGGGCAGCGGCTCCGTGGTCAATTGCGCCACAATCTGATGATGATGGAATTCCATCACCATGGCGTGCGGCGACTGTCGTCCCAGCGTGCAGCCCAGGCCACCCACGTAAAAGTTCTTGGCTTCTTCCAGATCGTGTACGGGAAAGGCCAAATGAAAGATGACGGATCCCACCTTGCTCGATTCTGCCGTTGCTTAATGCAGGAGAATGTCTTTGGCCCGTTGGTGCGGAGGGTTCTGCATGCGGTCCAGGTCCTGGCGGACGAGGCCCAGGCCGGTCACGCACAATTCGAAGTTCGACGAGAGTTTTTGAAACAGCACCGGCGGTTCGTTCCGTTCACCGTGTTGAAAGCCGGCGACGATCCGGTACGAGCGTTTCCCGGCTTTCACGTAATTCACGAAGTAATCTTTATGGTAAATCAGCCCGCCGGTTTTGAGATAGCGGAGATATTCCGGAAACAGCCCTGCGATGAACAGCGTCAAGTCGCCGATGTGCCGGTGAATGCTCCGTTCCCGGTCCGGAGTAGGGGCGTCCATCGCGAGTTCGGATTCGTATAAGAGTTCGGCCACCGTTTCGACGGGTTGTCCGTGCTGGCTCTTAATATGTCGCAGATGGTCGACGTGGGAAAATTCGACGAGCAAATTGGAGAGGTACGCGGTGACGTTGAAATCGGGCCAGCCCAACGATTCGGTAAAGCTGCGCTCCGTCAGCGCTCCGAATAGTCGCCTGAGTGGATGATGTTGAGAAACGGCAGTCGCCATTCTCTCCCCACGTTGCCCCGTTCGTGGCCGGGTTCGCTCGACACCTATTCTATTGTCCCTGATTCCCTCCGGTGGCTGTCAAGAACAAATGTCACCGGGCCGTCATTTTCCAACGTCACGACCATGTTGGCACCGAACTTGCCTGTTTGTACGGGAACGCCCTGTTCTCGAATGGCGTGTGCCGCGGATTCATAGAGTCGCTGCGCCGTGTCGGGCGGTGCGGCTGCATCGAAGCCCGGACGCCGGCCACGATGAGTGTCTCCCAACAACGTAAATTGCGAAACGATCAGCAGTTCCCCTTTCACATCCATGATCGAACGGTTCATCTTACCCGCTTCGTCTGAGAAGACGCGGAGGTGTGGGATCTTGTCGGCCATATAGGAGACATCGGTCTTGGAATCGTTTTTCGACACACCCAGCAGGACCACGAGCCCTTGCGCAATGGACGCGATGGTGCCGCCTTCGACTGTGACCGAGGCCGAGCGGACCCGTTGGAGCACGGCTTTCACGTGTACGTACCCCTGTCCGAACTCAGGCCTGGGGACGCAAGAACGGAACGTTGCGTTGAACCAGCTTCCACAGGACCTCCAGTTCTTTGGAGTGAAACAGGGCCTGTATGCCGACGTAGCCGGTCGTGCTCAAGCCGATGCCGGCTGTCAGCATGATGCCCTTGGCAATCCATTCGTCTGCGCGATGCCAGACCGCCAAATCCGCAATCCAGAGACAGCTCAGGATCACGGGGATGGTCGCAAGCCCGGCTTGACCGAGTGAACGGCCGATTCCTCGCCAATCAATGCCGCCCAGTCGATGCGTGAGAATGCCGACCAATACACTGATGTTCACCATGGCCGAGAGCGCCGTAGCCAGGGCCAGGCCGGCATGTTCCAACGGCTGCATCAGGAGTAACGCCAGGATGATATTGATCAACATAGCGGCCACGGCCGCGAAAGCCGGGGTCTTCGTATCCTGGAGCGAGTAAAAGGCCGTGACGATGATGCGAATGCCCGCGAAGGCCCACAGCCCGACCGCATAGGCCAACACGGCCGCGGCGGTCGCTTGGGTATCGGCTGCGGAAAAGGCGCCGTGTTCAAACAACAGGTGGACGATGGGACTCCGAAGAAAAATAATTCCGATCATGGCCGGCAGGATAATGAAGCCGATCATGCGAAGGCCGAATCCCAACGTATCCCGCAGTTCATCCAAGGCCCCGCGCGACGCCTGATCCGACAGGGTGGGCAGAATGGCCGTGGCCAGGGCCACCCCGAAAATGCCCAAGGGAAATTGGATCAGGCGCATGCCGTAAAACAGGTACGTGGGTCCGCCGGGAAAGTACGACGCCAGGATCGTGCTCACGGTAATGTTGATCTGCACCACGGAGAGCCCAAGCAACGACGGGATGATCAAGGTGCCGATCCTCCGCACGCCGGGATGCCCGGGGTTGAATCGCCACTGGAAGAGCAGGCCGCGTTTCTGAATGCCGGGCAGTTGCATGACGAACTGCGTCAGTCCGCCTGCCACGACGCCGAGGGCGATACCCAAGGCCGGTTCCTCCAATGCCGGGGCCAGTACGAGCGCCGAGAGGATAATGCAGACGTTGAAAAACACCGGACCCAGGGCTGGGGCGGCAAAGGCTCGTAGGGAATTCAGCATGCCCATGGTCAAGGCCGCGAGACTGATGAAGATCAAATACGGGAACATGATTCGGGTCAGGATGGTCGTGAGGCTCAACCGTTCGGGGTCATCATGAAACCCAGGTGCCAGGACCCACACCAGGCCCGGGGCGGCGATCACGCCGAGCAGGGTGATCAGCGTGACGATGGTCAGCAGCGTGGTGAAGGCGGCGCTGGCCAGTTCCCAGGTTTCTTTTTTGCTGCGCAGGGTATGGTATTCGGTGAAGACGGGGATAAAGGCGGAGGACATAGAGCCCTCGGCCAGGAGTTCACGCAACAGGTTGGGAATGCGATAGGCCACGAAAAACGCATCGGCTGCAATCGTCGCCCCTAACAGGCGAGCAAGCAGGATATCGCGCACCAGCCCCAGGATGCGACTGGAAAACGTCGCGGCGCCGATCAGCCCCGCGGCCCCGGCGATAGATCGGTGCTCGTCGGCGTTCGGCGATTGGGGTTCCGAAGACATGAAAGGGATTCTAGACGAACGAGACCGGGGAATCCAGGAAGCGAACGGCACGGGCCGCACGGAATCGTGCCCTATAAGCCGCCCCGGTCCTGGCGCGGGATTGTCAGTTTCGCCTCGATGAATTCCTGGTGCGGCAACTCGAACGATTTGGCAATCTGGCGAATTGCTTCGATCTCGGCATGGGAAGTGTTCTCCGCGGCATTCGCAATGGCGAACAGGCACCGCAGAAACGCTTTGCGTTCTTCGATGGTGGTGTGGTGACAAAACCCGCTGGTCAGCCGCACGAGATCCAGGCCGTGCATGATCCGGGCCTGACTCATCCCGGTGATTAACCGGGCTTCATCGTCGGGCACGTTCCAGAGTTCCCGGAGGGCGAGACTCATGGCCTCGCGTTCCCGGTGACACACCTCGTTGTCCACCCAGGCCACGTGGGCCATCAGGCCTGCGGCCAAACAGATTTTCCGGGCCTCCGTCTCGGGAATCGACAGGGTGTGTCCCTGCTGCTCCAACTCCGAAGTCAACTGGAAGTAAATCGTATTCTTGATGAAATCTTCGATCCGGTCCTCGCGTGCCCCCTGACTGGCCTTGCGTTTCAGGGCTTGTCGAAAGGGCGCAGTAAGGTGGCCCAACAGGCCGGTACTGCGTCCTTCGAGGTCCTGACGAATGTCTTCGACGAACGCCGACTCCGGGACGCCACGGGGGGCGTCCCCTACAGTTTGGTCGTTCCCACCGCCCGCGACCAGTTTCTCCAGGGTTTCAAGGACGAGTCGCTTGTCCCCGGAAGATCGAATGCCGGATAGGACACGGTCGAGTAAATCGCGGCGTTCGGTGTCGCTCACCGCATGCGTCATATAGAGTTCCAGTTGCATCCATTCTTCACCGGAAATATCCGGGAGTAGGAACAGGAGTTCCTTCAAAGCATTGATTTCGTCCTGCTCCAGCCGGCCGTCGATCCATGCGATGCCGATCATCAATTTCCCGAGATCCAGAATAAAATCTCTGGTCGCCATGTCTCCTCCATCCCTCGCGGCCGCATTGTTTCATTGACACTAAAACGACCCTTTCTATAGCATCTTTCGAGGTTTTTGTCTTTGGAAAAGACCGCATGAAACGAGGACGGGTGAATGGGTCTGCCACCTCGAAGGCAGACACCGGGATTCGCCCCTACGCATTAAATGGACGCACAAGAAACTCCCTCATCGCCTGACCCGTGGGGCCGGCTATGGTTTTTCGGCACGGCCTTTACCACGGGCGCCGTGGTCATGGCCCTGGAAATTCTGGGCAGCCGTCTGCTCGCCCCGGTGTTCGGCACTTCGCTGTTCGTCTGGGGCGCGTTGATCGGAGTCGTCCTCGCGGCCATGAGCAGCGGGTATTCCACCGGCGGCTGGCTGGCCGACCGCCGTACACCAGGTGCGGTGTTGCCTTGGTTGCTCTTGGGCTCGGGTGCGTGGACCCTCCTGTTGGCCGGGGTGGGGCAGCCGATTGTGTTTACGGTCTCGCAATGGACTGCGGACCCGCGATGGGGACCCTGTCTCGCGGCCAGCGTCCTGCTGGCGGTTCCGGCCTTTGGGTTAAGCGGTGTGCTCCCCGTGCTCCTGCGGTTGGCCATCGCCGATATGGGACACCTGGGCCGGCACACCGGGGCGATGATCGCCGTCTCCACCATCGGCAGCCTGGTCGGAACCTGGGGCACTTCATTTTTCCTGTTGACGTGGTTGGGGAGCCTGACCTTGGTCGCGGTCCTGGGCGTCGTGCTGGTGATCCTGGGCTTGGGCTGGTTGTGGTGGAGCCGTCGGGTCAAGGGGGCGCTACTGGTGCCGGTCATCGGGATACTGGGTGGGCTGGTTTGGCTGGGGTTCCACCCGGTGCTCATCTATCCGCCGGTGCTCCACCAGGAAGACAGCCCGTATCAGCAGGTGCAGGTCCGCGACGAGAAAGGCTTTCGATTTCTGGTGCTCGACAATACCTTCCACGCGATCATGTGGCAGCCCGACCCGGTTCGATTGGCGCTGCCGTACAGTCAAATGATGATGGCCGCCCTGGCGTTGCATCCCGAGCCGCAACGGGGACTGATCCTGGGCCAGGGCGGCGGGTCCATTGCCAAATGGCTGGAGCGGCATTGGCCGGACTTGGAACTGGACGTGGTTGAAATGGACCCCTCGGTCGTCGAAGCGGCTGAGCGGTTTTTTGAATATCAGGCACCCGCCAACCACCACGTGTACGTCCGGGACGCGCGCGTCTTTTTGGCAAGGAAGACCACGCAATACGACGTCATCTGGGTGGACGTCTTCGCCCGGCACCAAATCCCGTTTCATCTGACCACCACGGAATTTTTCGCCGAATTACGGGCGCACCTGAGCCCGAACGGCGTGGTAGCGGTGAACCTGGCCTCCTCGGATTCGGATCTGGACCGGATCAGAGCTGAAGCCGTGGTCTCCACGATGAAAACCTCGTTCCCTCACGTAGAAACGTACAGCATACCCGCCCCGACCTGGCTCCGTACCAAACCCGGGTCGGTCAACCTGATCTTCTTTACCGGTCCCCGCCCGTTATACATGTACTCCGACGAGTTTGCCCTGGCCACGATGATCCTGCTGAATCAAGGCAAAATGCCGCCCGAAGTCCTACCCTTCCTGAATTCCGCCAAAGCCCCGGACTGGAACCCCGGCCTCATCCTGACCGACGATTTCTCCCCATTCGATATCCTGCAGGGGAGCGGGTAGACTCTACGTGGAATCGTACCACTGCGACCTCGGTGCAGCTTACGACTTCCTTCATATGATTTACATGCCCCAAAATTAATGCTGTTTGGCCATGACTTCATATATTTGGGGTTGTTTGGTGGCCCTCTATTATATAGTTATTTGCCCATTTCTCGCAGTGCTCTTTCCCGTCTACAAATCATGAACATGCACCCGTTTCTTATCACCCAATCTTCGAGCTTGCTCAACGACCTGTGAATGGTGAGTAAAAAGAACAACTTGTGTCCTCTTGGCAAGTTCCGCAAGTGCGCTGAGTGCGGCCTCTGAACGCTCGTCATCGAAATCCACAAGAATGTCGTCTACGATAAAAGGCATGGGTTCCGAACTCCCCGTATATCTCTCCAAGGACGCTAAGCGTAAGGCTAGATACAATTGTGCCCGCGTTCCTGAACTCATCCCATCTACATGGACTCGGTCCTCAGTGGAGCGGATGCCTACAAGTACGGGCTCATCTTTTTCATTGAAATCGGCTCTGAGTTCTCTAAACGAGCCACATGTGAGCATAGCAAAGTGTTCGCTGGCACGCGTGACCAACGGCCCCTGATTCTCTTTTCGGTAACGCTCAATCTCATCACGCAGAATTCGCGCTGCCAGTTTTAGACTGACGTATCGCTCCGCACCAGATCGAATTCTTGCAAGTACAGACTGTTTTTCATCAGAAAGTGCTGCTGCCTGAGCACCACCATCCATAAGCTCCATTTCCCTTCGCTCGCGCCCCTTTCTTTCAGCAAGCGCTGTTTGTCTGGGATCCAACTCTTCACTAATTTTCCTGGCCAGCAAATCTATTCGACTTGGGAGCACGTCAGGATCAATATTTTTTGTTTCCTCTTCAAGTTCCTCCAAGGTTGCACCTTCACCTGCATCCAGAAGTTCTTGTTCAACCTTGCCGACGTCCGTTTTCAGTCGAAGGAAATCGGCCGACTTGCGCTCGGCCTCTTCCAACTCTACGTGACTTTCCCGTTTTGCTTCCACACACAGCGAATCCAGACGCTCGGTCATAGTCTGGATTGTTGCCTTGGAGTCCTGGATCTCCTGTCGCACCTGTTCCAATTGCTTTTCAATCTGCTGCCGACTGGATTGTCTTGTTCGACTCTCTGACAACAACGTATTGAGGCGCATTGCCGCTTCTTCCGTCGGCAGCTTTGCAAATTCGAGGGCTACGTTTGCTACTATGCTGCTGACTTGAACGCCGAACGATTCTGCTTCTTCATCAATAGCCTGAATGCGTATTTGCAGCTTCTCTGCATCACGCAGTTTCTCGAACAGTTCCCTGAGCTTTTCAATAACAATGTCCGCCTCTGACGGCAAGGTATCGCTTTCCAGACCAACACCCTCTACCATCTCTTTCCACTTCGATTCCCACTCATTGAGGCCGCTGCTCGACTCTTGAAACTCTGCACAGACAGACTTCTGCTTGCGTTCGAGTGTCTTGATCTCCTTATCTAGCGTCTCCCGCTGCCGGCTGATTTCCTCAAGATTACCAACGACTTCCTCACTTTCCAGGAGTACGGCTTCAAGTGATGTGGTGTCGGGCCCATCTTTCCCCAAGCTATGCAACTGTTTTTTGAGTAGCTGTATTTGTGAGTCACGGCTCTGTTCAAGGGCACTGACCTCCTGCCCTAGCGTACTCAACTGTGCTACTTGATCGCGAAGTTTCTCCAAATTATCGAGCCATGCCCGCATCTCACGCGGCGTGAGTGGCTGAATCTCGCATGGATCCCACAACGCTTCCCAGTCCGCATCAATGTTCTTTTTCTCAACTGAGAACTTATCAAGCTGCTGTGCGATCTCCTCGGCGCGTAGTTCTTCCTTTTTCGATTGAGCCAATAGGCTTGCCTGCACGAGAACTCGATCGGCTTCGCGTCGTAAACGGTCCGCTAGTTCATCAGCACTGAGCACTCGATATTCGAATGCATCGGGAAGCGCACGTTCGGCATCCATTTCACCTGCTTCCCTGCTGACCTCTTCCCCATCGATCCACTGACGACGTAATAACTGCCAGACCTGTTCGCGCTCAGTCCTGCGTTCGACCAATTCCTCTTCTGTCGGTACTGCACCTGCACGCTGTAGCTCGTCCAATCGTCGCGATGCTTCACGCAATGCTTCGGCCGTCTCTTCCTGCTTTTCTAGAAGACGCGATGTACGCTGCTCAAGATCGGCGTACTCCCTTTCAAACCGATCAATGCTTTCGCGGGTCGGCACTGGCAGGCCCGGCAGGTCTTCCATTGAACCGGTCCAAATAGTGAGTCTCGCTAAATCGGCGGCACATTGCTCTTGTACTGCAGTTAGGTGATTTCGCTTGGCTTGGATTGCACTGTCCATATCACCCGGCTTTCTTGCTACAACAATAGCTCTCCGCAGGGCAGCGGGTGATCCAACGTCCGGCAGTTTCTGGCGCTCTTTGCGCACTTCCTCCAGTCCTGCTTCTGTTTCACTAAGGTTGCCTTTAGCCTGGTTCACTCGCAATATCAGAGCAGGATTTTGATTTCCGAGTTCGGTGATTCGCTGTCTTTTTGTAAACACCGGGCGCAACATTTCAATATCCGTCAATGCAAGATCCGGACGCATGCCCTTGAGCAGGGATTCAGCATCGGTGAGTAGCTGTCTGTATTCTGCGTCGAGGTGTGGACGGTCTTGCATCGCTTTGTGGTGGCTGCCTAATCTCGCATGTAAATCTTCGATACTTTCACTATGGTCCAGGACCTCCCGACGAACAGAAAGCCCGTTGAGTTGCCCTTGGAGACCATCGAGTCGGGAACTTGCTTTTTTAATAATTACCTGTGCTGTCTCCCGTTCCGCGATGGCACTCTGTCGCCGCTCTCCGAAATCGTCAGGCAAGATTGTTACATTTTCCAAATCACCAAGCCTTTGCAGAAATTCGTGCTTTCGAGCCAGTTTCGGTAGGATCCGCTGGATACGCTTCAGGCGATTGACTTCGGCCCTGTTGGCAGTAAGCTCAGATTGAATCTGCTCTAGTTCCTTTGTAGTACGCTCCAGCGCATGACGATGCTCGGCCCATTTCCTGGATGAGAGCGACTGAGTTTTGATCTCTCTGTTCAAAGCTGTATAAGCTTTTAAGGCTGAATTGATCGTCGGCTTAGAGCCCTGCGGTAGAAAAAGCCCGTTAGCTTCTTCACCCAGCCGTCCGAGCACCTTATGCAATGTATGACTACCGAGCGATGCAGAAAAAAGCGCCTGCCCTACTTCACCTTTCTGTTCTAAAATCTCTTGGCCACCCTGAATCAGCGCATGGTGGTCAATCCCGAAGAGCATTTCAAAAAGCTCTCGCGTTACGCCCTGAAGAAATGGAAGCAGCGACTGATCATCGAGCGACTCACCCTCCATGGACAAAAGCGTATTCTTGCGTCCCTTCCGACGAGCGAACGTGAGTTCCTGTCCGTCTGCAGCACGCACACACCCCTCAATTCGGAGCTTGTCATTAGGATGAAGAAAATTATCCGAAGTACGTTCGTCGATATTAAATAACAATGCCTTTAGTCCTCGAAGGGCCGAACTCTTTCCTGCTTCGTTGGGTCCATAGACGATTTGCAGACCACCCCCTCCCTGATCAAAGCTTAATGTCTGACCAGTAAACGGCCCAAACGCGACGAAATTGAGTTGCCGAATTTCCATCACGGCTTATCTGTTGTTATCAAGCGGTTCACGAGCAATTCTTTGATGCCTTCCAAGGCGATCTTGAGTTGTGTTAAATCGGTTGGATCATAGCGATCTTCACCGCTTAAAAGTTCCGGTGGAAGTTTTTGGCGCAACGAGGACACTTCATTTGCGATTTGAGCCAGATCGGTATCCTGCAATGCCATATCCTGAATGCCACGCAATAGACTGCCCAGCGCCTCATCGCGTGCGAGAATACTATCGTCAGAACTGGTTGGCCTCGTCTTAAGTATTACTTTCTCCAACCAGATTCCGGCACCACCAAGACCAGTTGCCAGAGCGCGATATTCCTGTATCCAATGGTCCAGGTCACCATGTAATCGCGAATGAGCAGCACATGCTCCTTGCAACACTACTCGTGCTGCGACCGGCCGACCGTCGGTAGCGTCAAGAACTTGCTGCAGTGCTTCGTGAACCTGCTCGTATACGTCATCAGCCGTCTCACTATTCGTCACATCTACTTCACAGAGGGACCAGCGCAGAACATCGACCTCGTGGTGTATAACCTCGGATACCTCACCATTGTCGACGGTCACCAGTGTGCAGCCCTTCGAACCGGCCTCACGAATGTGTCGTCCTTGTGTATTTCCCGGAAATACAATCCATGGGTCCTGACTAATCACCTCACGTTTATGAACATGGCCCAGCGCCCAGTAGTGATATCCTTTAGAACGCAGCCCATCAGTGGTGCACGGAGCATAGGGCTCATGCCCTGGCTTGCCATCGAGGCAGGTGTGCAGCACACCGATATTGAAGAGTTGCGGATCACCCTGCGGATAGGCCTGCGATAGGTCTTCTGTCACTGCCCGATTTGCAAAACCCTGACCATGGATAGCCACATCCAGACCTTCAAGAACAACTCGCTCGGGCGTCCGTGTCGCAAACATCTTTACATTGTCCGGCAAGCGAAGCTGCTTAGTGATTTGACTCGCCGCGTCATGGTTGCCTTCAACGATAAAAACCTTGATGCCTGCTTCCCGGAGGCGATCCATACGTTTCATGAAATAGAGGCCTGTGTTGTAATCCTTCCAATCACCGTCGTAGAGATCGCCGGCGAGAAGCACGAAATCGACTTCTTCATCAATTGCAAGCTCAATAAGATTATCGAAGGCCCGGCGTGTAGCACTGCGGATTTCATCCACTGGTGCTCCTTCATAACACTCCAGACCGCGCAGAGCACTGTCGAGGTGAATATCGGCTGCATGAAGAAACCGGAACATGAGACTCGCTATCTGGAAGGGTTTAAGTTATTTTCTCGTTCATCTAACCGACCTACGTCTCTTCTGAACTTGTTCGCCACGCCTATTGACCTGTTCGCGCCAATCATCCAATGCGTTAATATCAGACAACAATTTGTCCGGATTAGGAACTTCTACGCCGCCTAGTAGCGCTTGGTCGTGGGAGTAGTCGGAGCACCTGGACATCCACTGGTCTACCGTTGCATAGTCCTTGTCTTCGACTGCCACACCGGCTAGCCGTTGAGACTCAATACCCTTCCGAAACCGAAGCACTACATTCCGCAGGAGAACCTCCTCAATTGCACGTTCCCATGCAATACGCAATTCCCGATACGTCTCGGCAGTTAGCTTACGATGATGTGGCTCATCGCCTGATCGATAGACTTTGTTGATTTCCTGCTGTCTCGCGCGCAAATAACCCACTCGAGCTTTTGTGTTCATTCCTTCAAATGGCAAATCGGGCTCGGAAACACCCGGTCCCTCGGGGCCGCGTGTGATACTCTGCTTCTTTACTGGCACCCCGGTTTTTAGTGCTTCATCGACCAGGAGATTCAGGAAGTAAAGATCGTGAGTGAGGACGACAACCTGCCGTTTGACGGCCTCTTGTACCAGCCGTCTAGCGACGCGCTCGCGACGTTTATGGTCCAAAGATGAAACTGGATCGTCGAAAATCATCACTGTGGGACCATCGCTAATGTTGACCTCCGCCAGAAATGAACCTATGGCTATGGCTCTCTGTTCTCCCTCGCTCAGAATGTCGCTGGGCGTCTTGGCTTGCGGAAGATTTAACTTGAGCTTATGAAACGCTTTACCTTTATCTGTGCGGCTTTTCAGACACACCTCAAGATTTTCTACTCCCATAATCTTGAACTCCCGGTTGAGCGCGTCCTCCAGATTCTTCGATACCACATTCTCAGTCAGTTCCGTTGATTTCCTTGAGATCGCATTAGTCTTTACGGCTGACTTGCATTTTTTAAGTTTCTCTAGACGGCCCAATTGCTCAACTGCCTTTAGTACGGCCGCTTTAACCTTAGCCAGACTCATTCTGGCGTTGAGTTCATCAAATTGCGTTTGCGCCGCTGCGCGCCCCTTCTCATCAGTCACCTTATCAAGTGCCGTAGCCTCTTGATTGAGGCTATCTGCCAATGCCTGGAGCCGTCTTGCTGGACTAGCCGGTACATCTTTGACTTTTTCCCACCCACGGGAGTTAATAGCTGTTTTTATTGACGTGTGGCGACTGGCAAGCTTGGCCTCGAAGCTACGTGTATTCAAGGCCAATTCTTCATCTAGTGCCTGTAATTCTGTATACAGTTCTTCATCGGCACCGAGCGAAATAGTCTGTCCTTCAAATGTGTCGTATTCTTTGGATAAAGCTTCCTTACTAATCTTCACAGCCCTCTCTGCTTCTTGCTGAACAAATTCTTCGAAGCGAAGCAATCGTCCAGCCCCCTCTTTCCCCAGCGGTTGCTGGCACAGTAGACATTGAGAATCGAAGCCCAAATCTGGAAAGGTTTTTCTTGGATAGGCTTCAAGAGCGAACTGTCGGGCCGTTTCAAATAGAGCTCTCCAAGCCTTTCCGCCAGTGCCGGGCAAAAGATTTTCTTCTTCCTTGAATTGTTGTGCTGCCAACTTTGCCGCTTTGGTTGCGGTATCATTGGCATCGACAAGCCTCCGCAGTTTGGCAAAAACTTGGTCATCTACAAGCGCGCATTTTTCGACTGCGTTCTGTGCAACCTTTTTAATCCGACTGGCACGAAGTCGCAATTGCGTGGCCTTCTCTTTGGGGTTTTTTTCTCTGAGGTTCTTGTCCAACTTGTTATGTTTGCTCGCCTCATCTTCACTTAGTGTCGCAAGGGCGCTTACTTGTTCTGGTTTAGTCTTGTGTGAAAGTTCTGCAATGAGTTTGCCAACATCCGTATTTCCTTCCAAATCAGCAAAGGCTCTCTTGTCGACAGTAGATAGTTCTTGTTCGTTCTCGATCAGCCCTTTGAGTCTATTGCAGGCATCTGCCAACCCCTCCGGTATGTCCAATCCATAGGGTACATAGGAAAAGTCGCCCTCATGATCCAAGTAGCTTCTTGCACAACGCGAATCGAATACGGCGAATGAGGATAGTAGTTCGGCCCCTGGTTTTCCATCTTCCCATGCGATGCATTCACGTTTGCCATTAACCTCAACTTCAAACACTGCCTTCGCCTTGTCAGTCGCATTCAGAGGCAGAAATGCATTCGGATGAATCGGCTCGTTTTGATCGCGCGCCCGGCAGGCGCGTTTCAGCACACGGGAGTAACCGGACTTGCCTGACCCATTGTCTCCATAGATCACGGACAGGCCTGTGGACCCAAATGGAAGCCGTTGATTCGCCGCAATGGCGTTCACATGCAGCAGATCCTTCATCGCTAGCAGCGTGACCTGGATATCCGGCTTCGGAACGGCCGGTATCTGGTCTGCGCTTAACCTATTAGCTTTCCGTCCTTTCGGGTCTGGGATGCCATGTTCTGCTTTCAGCAGGGCGAAAAGGTCATCTATGTCCTTAGCGGAGAGCACCCCCTGTACAAACAGTCGTGCGATCGCATCGCTTTGCCATGCGGGCAAATTTTGGGACCAATTCAGAATTTCTTGAAGAATCGACATCGAACACCTTTGTGGCTCATTAGACTACTCGGTGACACTTTACAACCACCTTGTTGTGGGACTTATGTAGCAAAATCTGCAAGCCGGATTAGGGCAGGCGTTCCAGTTTGAATTTCTGTTCCCGTTCGGCGGGGGTTGGTTCACGATTTTCCCGGTGCTGCTCCTCCGGCATGGGCGCGCCCATAATCTCTTTCGCCACGGCTTCCAAATCGGACAGGGGAATCGGGTCACAGTCTATGGGTTCAGGGGCAGGGCGTTTGGGTCGTGGCATTTATCGAATCCCTTCCTGTTTCAGCTTGGCAATCAAGGCTTCTTGCGTTCCGGCACCCTTCATCGAATTACAGGCCCCACAAAGCAGTTGCAGGTTATCAAGATGATCTGTTCCACCCTTGGCTTGAGGCACCTTATGGTCAATCGTAAAGTTCCTGAACTGAAAGAATTGACGGCACCCATTACAGACCCCTTCTTGTTTACCGAAGAGCGTATGCTTGTGAGTCTTATAAGAGACCACGGGGCCTTGGTCTGTCCGCTGGGGAATGTCGGTGCGGTGAGTAAATTTGTGAAACAGTTGCAATTCATCACGTATGCGCATAGTGACAAGATCAAACGCTTTCGATGAAATATCGATACCGACCCATTGCCGTCGCTTGGATTGCGCTGAAAGGCATGTTGTCGCACAGCCACAAAATGGATCGAGAATCATGTCCTTTGGGTTTGAGGATGCTTCAATGATCCTGTCAAGTAGGGCAAGTGGCTTTTGTGTCGGATACCCTGTCCGTTCTTTCGATTTGGCCTGAACGGACTGAATGTCATCCCATAACGTATCAACTGGTGTGCCCTTCATTTCATCTAGATACCGCTTGAATCGTGGCACTGCCCCAGGTTTGCTTTGTATGATTAAGCCATCCTCATATGTTTTCTGCATGCGTTCCTTGGTCCATCGCCAGACCCTCGTTACTCCAAGAAATTCATACGTGAGGTTGGGTCTGTTCATATTTGGGTTTGTCAAATCGGTTAGCTGATAGCACCTGCCGGTTTCTGGTTCCACGTATTTATAAAATTTCTCGACATAGACAGGGTCATGAGGAATAAATGGACGATTCCATGTATATGACTCACTCATGGAATAGTACAACAATGAATCGGTATTATTGGGATACCCCTTAAACGACAAGCCTTTAGCTTTATTCCTTCGCCACGTAATATCACTTCTTAAATTTTTTGATCCAAAAATAGAATCCATCAACAGCTTCAAGTAATGGCTGGCTGTCGAGTCACAGTGAAGATAAATCGAGCCAGTCTCCTTTAATAGCCGTTTCATTTCCAACAGCCGCACCGCCATCATAATCAGATAGGACTTCATGCCCTTACCGTGTGCCTGTCCTGCCGCATCAATGATCCCATACAACGCGGGGTCACGTTCGGCTATTTCCCCATGCCAGGCCTCATCAACATCACTCAATGTCCATGTGTCTTTGAATGCTGCACCCGCTGCTTGTGAGCCTATGGGAGCCGCATAGTCCCTATTACTATTAAACGGCGGATCGAGATAGATGAGGTCTACGGACTCGCTATTCATGCCACGCATAATATCGAGGTTATCACCCGTCCAGATCGTTTGATTCTGCCAGTTGGGTGTCCCCATTAGGAGACCAACTCTTTGTACGGAATCCGCTTACCAGGCATCCCTGTCACCACCGCCCGCATACGATCCAACGTATCCACTGTACAATTCCCGTCATTCAACCGGAACGTGGCTTCATCAATGTAGCGAGGCAGATGCTTGAACGACACATGATGCCACGTGCCGTGAATGCTCCGCTTGAAAATCGACCAGACGCTTTCAATGCCATTCGTATGGATCAAGCCCCGGACGTACTCTTCATCGGAATGGTTGACGGATTTGTGGGTGAACCGTTTCCGCTCGATGCCTTTGTAGCTGGCATGATCGTCGGTATAGAGGGTGCTGTCGGGTTCGACGTGACGCTGAATGGCCGTCCAGATGGTGAGCCGATCCGTGCCCTCAACTGGCAGGGCCAACGTCTTGCCCCCGCGTTCCCGCATGCCCAGCACCACCTGTTTCTGCTCATGGGCGCGTTGGGCGTTCCGTGATCGTTTCGACAGCCGCTTGTTCTTTTCCTTCCCCCCGATGAATGTCTCGTCAATTTCGACTACGTTGAAGAGTCGCAGTTGTCCGCTCTTGCAGGCTTCCCGGACCCGTTGCAACAGATACCAGGCGGTCTTGTACTGGACGCCCAACTCTTTGCTTAACTGCATGGCACTCACGCCCTTGCGGGCCGTCAGCACGGCATACATGGTGATGATCCAGTTGACGGTCGGGGTCTTGGAACTGTGCATCACGGAGCCGGTTTTGACGGTGAATTCTTTCCGACAGTTTTTGTGCCAATACGTGAAGCGCTTGCTCGGATAGGGCGTGACGTTCTCGGTGCCGCCGCAATGCGCACACACAGGCTTGCCATTCCAGCGAGCCTGTTCGAGCCATTCGATGCAGCGTTCTTCGGTTGAGAAGTGGGCCAAGAGTTGTTTCAGGTTGACCGTTTGGGCCTTACGTTTCCGTGACATGCGCTCTCCTTTCGTCATCATGCAGATTATTGTATAATATTAAGGAGATAGTGTCAAGCAAGGCAGCAATCTGTTAAAGTGGTGGGCCATGAATGAAGCTGAAATTCTTTCCATCAAAATCGAACATTCTAAACCGCTGGAACTGCGGCGTTTTACTGACGCCATGCTCTGTATCGAACGGCAGTATAGAAGCTACTTGGCCGACGAGGATCTTTTGGCCGACGACTATACACTGTTCATCCATGAAGTCGGCCAAGGCAGCATCATCATTGACTTTATCAAGGGTGCCTCACAAAAACTTATTGAGCATTATGTGTTGGAAGCGTTCGTTCAGGTGTTCGGAAAGAAGATTCATGCCCTGATAGAACAAAAAGTCCAAGACGATGCAGGACTCTCGCTAAAAGACCTCAAAGAACTTCATGCTATCGCTGGGTCGATTGCGGGAGACCATAATTCCACTATGTCCATGGAAGCCCGCATACAGAGCCAAGTGACACAGAACTTTTATTTTACTGGTGTGCAGGCCAATGCCGTTCAGAATGAGTGCGCACGACAAATCAGCATGGTCGATCAGCCTGATGATGAACTGCTAAAAAGCGTGGTATTGTATTGGAAGCAAGCCACAGAAGAAGATAAGTCTCTGAGTATTGATAAGGGAATTATAGAAGAAGTTGATCCGCACAAAAAAGTGAAGTTAGTCTGCAACGAGGCATTAAAACGTGAAATGGTCTCTGCCAATGAAAAGAATCCCTTTAATATGTTTTTCATTGTTGATGTTGAAGTCAAACGAGTCTCAGGAAAGCCCGTCGCGTATCTCATCAGAAATATTCAGGATAAGGGCCTGATCGATCCAGGCCCGGCCTTTGCAGATTTTGCTACATAAGTCCCCTTGTTGTCCTCGTTTAATCATCAAAAACCAGTCTGTATTGAATTTATAGCTTAATATCAAGCAGGTACTTTGCGGTCATAGATGGACATCACGTCTTTGCGTATCCGCGCGAACCCCTGAGAATAAGTCGTCGGGTTCGAGATTGAGCTCCGCCAAGTCGACGCTTTCCGCGAAGTTTCGATACGCTTCGGCAAAACTGGAATGGTGCGAGGTAAGTTGCTCAAAGCGACGGCGGCTGATAAGGATCACAACCGATGCCCCGCTCCGCGTCAACTCCATAGTCTTGCCACGTTCTGCCTCATGAACCAGTCTCGATAAATTCCGGCTGGCTTCGGCGATTGAATATCGTCCAGTCATTGTTTCCTTTAATGTATATTGAGATGTCCATCTTTATGAAAGACGATATGACAATGCAACGCAACGTGACACATATTAGGTATTGTGACCATGGTCGTGACTATAGTATCATAACAACGTGATCAACAACAAAAAGGATGGAGTTGGAGAAGATGAGCAACGATAACGTAGCTGGCTCCCGGACGATCAAGGCATCCGAGTTCAAGGCCAAGTGTCTGAAGCTGATGGACGAGGTGGCAGACAGCGGCGCCGAGATCGTCATTACCAAGAACGGTCACCCGGTGTCGCGGCTCGTGCCGTATCGCGAGAAGCCGAAGAGTCTGTTTGGCATTGACAAGGGAAGATTCACGATACTTGGCGACATTATTGACCCTCTGGACGTCGAGTGGGAAGCCAGCACCGGCAAGACTTGGGACGGTGACAAGTGATTCTCCTCGATACGCACGTCATGCTGTGGCTCAGAGGGGGTGAGGCGCGATTGGGCCTCAGGGCTCGACGCGAGATCGACCGGGCATGGCAATCAGGTCAAGTCGGCGTCTCTGCGATCTCGTTCTGGGAAATAGCGATGCTCAAGGACAGGGGACGGATCAGGTTCCCTGAAGACGTCGGCCTGTGGCGTCGGGAGCAATTGGAACAGGGCATGTTCGAAATCGCCGTCGATGGAGCGATCGGAATCCGCGCCATTAGCCTTGCCGGTTTCCATGCCGACCCGGCCGACCGTCTGATCGTCGCGACCGCGTTGGAGGGCCACCGTCTCGTGACTGCTGACGAACGCATTCTCGGTTGGGCAGGCCGGCTGAGCCGGCTACGAGCTACGGAATAAAGGGATGTAGCGGCTTTAGGCGTGACACAGGAAGACGTTCCTTTCACTCGATTCGCCAACCGTCTCTTGCCGTTTTCCGTGAGTCTGTATTTCTGCAACCGGCTGTTGGGTTTCTCCGGAATCGTGTATTCGATCAACTCGCCATCCACCAACGAACGAATGATCTTGTTGAGCTGGCCTGAAACCGTATTCTGCCCCAAGCCAGCCGAAATGGCGGACTTTGCCATGGGAGCCTGACGAAGAAGTGACAGAACTCGTTGCTCAAGGCTCTCTGGCTGTGACTCTGGCTGTGACTTTGATTTAGTCTCGACTTGGTCACCAGCATGTCTGGCCGGTCGTGGGAAAGTGGTCGTCACCCAGTGATCGGAAATCTCGACGGTGAAAGGATGGGTGTCGTCTGCGTCGTCTAGGCCGACATCGTGGGTACGTCGTAGTGCGAGATATGGCGGTCTCTGGTGATCACGATGAGGCCCTCGATTTGGGCTTGAGCGACCAGCATCCGATCGAACGGGTCGCCGTGGTGTGGCGGAAGAGCACCTGCCTGTTCCGCGTGACGGAACGTGAGAGCGAGTGGCGTGAAGCCTTGTTTTTTGATACTTGCTTCCAGGTTGTCCGGGGCTTGCAGTTTCCCCAACGCGTGCTTGACGGCGATTTCCCAGCCGCTGATAGAACTGACGAAGACTTCGCTTCGAGGATCTTCGAGGGCTTCACGAGCACGCTGGCTTAACCTCCGTGGCTCAGTGAGCGACCACAGGAGGACATGGGTGTCCAGGAGTAAGCGTGCCACTACTCGTCTTCATCCGGGAAGATCTTCGAGTTCCAGAACGCATCGATCACTTCCTGGGGCGTCTCGTCAAAGTCCGGAGCGATCCAGATTTGGCCTTTCAAGGCACCAAGTTTTCGCTTGGTCGTCGGCTTGCGATACGGCTCCAGCCGCAGGTAAGGTTCACCCGCCTTGGCAATTACGATCTCTTCACCTTCCCACGCCAGTTTCCCCAGCTTCGAAAGCTGCGATTTGGCCTCGTGCATGTTTACTTTCATGGAGTCCTCTCAAAGCTAAGTCTGGCTAAGTCTAAAACGGTGTCGGAGTTGTGTCAAGACCTCGTCCCTGTCATTGTCTGCCACTCTTCACGATGGATCGCGCGTGGGGCGGCTCCATCGGAGACCTTCAAAGCGTGCGAAATCACGATCGAGTGTAATCCATTCACAACCGGACTCGATCGCCAACGCAGCGAAATACGCATCAGGTATCAGGTTGCCCATAGTTTCCGCATCCCGATACAGGCGCGTAAATATTTCCCAATGTCTGGGACCGGGGCTGATTGGAACACACTGGGGCTGACTCCGGATCACGTTCGTGAACTGCAAGGCTTCGTCCGGTGGACTCGGGATGATGAACACGCGAGGATGGGTGACGATGCGGAGAAATCCGCTCAACACCAGATCGGAGACAGCGAATGCCTCGTCTCCGCCAAGCACGGTTTCAAGCCACGGCCTGCAGGAGCCATGTTCCAGAGCGTCGTCACGATACGCCGCCACAAGCACGTTCACGTCAGGGAAGACCATGATTCCCTTCGATGAGAGCAAGCAGCGAGGCCGAGTCGTTCAGGTCCACACCGGGCATAACTCCCGTTCCATGGAACAGGGGCAGGTTGATGGCTGGCCGGTCCGTTGCGCGACGCCGGGACAGAGATTCGCGGAGAGCATCCTGAATGACCGACGTCAGGGTCTTTCCGGTGTCCGCAGCAATTCCTTTTAACTCAGCGAACAGACGGTCATCGATGTGAATCGTTGTACGCATACATAAAAACATATGCGGTAGACATATATATGTCAATGATGAATCAGCCGCCATGACGACGGCTTGATAGAGCACCTCATCGTTGTTTGCCCCGTCATCGCAAATGCAGAAACGTGTATTGCGATTATGGATTTTATCCTGGAGTGACGTTTCACGTCACTCGAATCGGCAACGCGATTCAGTCGGCTTGGGCGGGCCAGAACTTGTAGCGGATTTGAGGGAGTTGTTTGCCCTCGAAGTTGGGAATGTCGTACAGGCACCGGTCGATGGTGGCAACTTCGTCTTTTGTGAATTCAAACACCTTCGACATCTTCCAGAATTTATCAAAGGTAAAGTAGTCCCCTTTTTCCGGTTTGTCAGCGATCGCCGCTTGCATTTGTTTAAAGCCTTCGGTATCCACGTTCGGGATCCGGCCGTTATTTTTGTCCACGCACCATTTCAGAATCTCGGCGACCCCGTACATGGTGAGTTCGATTTTCACTTTACCCGAATTTGTTTCCGACATGAGTCACCTCCTCCCTCCAAAGAGGAAATCTATAGCACATTTATTTCAAACTCTTCCAGTCGTTTCAGCGGGAAATTGCAGGATTTCAGGAAAATCCCGTGGAAATCCCGCATGCCGCGAGCAGAAAATCGGGCAAAATGTGCCGAAAAACACGATGACTCGCGAATAACCCGTTGTATCGCTTAGTCGAAAGCTCCTATACTGTTTTGCTTGAGCGGATGTGATGAAGGTCCCGGAAACAGACTCCGGGAGTGTGGCGTTCCGATAGGGAGAGCTGAAATGTCTTGGGTGGCAGGATGGATACCCCGTGTCCTCGCGCTGTGTGGAGTACTGCTTCTGCCCGGATGCTCACCCAAAGATCCCTACGTGCCCCCGGACCTGCTCTATCTGTTTGCCAGTTATGACGTCGGGAAAAACCCGACCGCCGTGAAAGCCGGGGACTTCAACCAGGATGGATTTTCCGACCTGGTGACGAGCAACATCTCGGCGAACACGTTATCTCTCCTGTTCGGAAACGGGGATGGAAGTTTCCAGGCGCAAATGTCGATTCGGGTGTGCAAGGAACCGCGGAACCTGGCGGTCCTGGACCTGAACCGTGACGGGCATGAGGACTTGGCGATCGCCTGTTCCGGGAGTAACCAAGTCGCCATTTTCACGGGACAGGGGGGCGGGACGTTCGAAAAAGACGGGCTGTATCCCGTCCACCGGACGCCGGTCTCCATCGCCAGTGGGGATTTCAACAGTGATCGACACCTGGATTTGGTGGTGGCCCTGCGAAACGACAAGCTGCAACTCTTGTTCGGAAACGGGAAAGGGAAATTTGGGATCGGGCCGTTATACGAATATGGAGATACCCCCACGTCGGTGACCACCGCGGATTTCAATGACGACGGGCACTTGGATTTGGCGGTCACGAACGGCGGGCCGATGAGCAGTGCCGTGTCGATCTGGTTGGGTCAGGGCGACGGCACCTTTCTCTCGCCCACCGATTACCGGACGGGCAAGCGGCCCTTATCCGTTTCCTGTGTCGACTTCAACAATGACGGCGCGTTGGATCTGCTCGTGGTGAACGGGCAGATGAACACCATCACCGTTTTTTTGGGCAATGGCGACGGCACCTTTCAGGAGGGTATGGATTCAGGCGGCGACGCCGGTCCCAATGACGGCCTGGCCCAGGATTTTGACGGAGACGATATTCCCGACGCCGCGGTGGTCAACATTCAGTCGGGCAGTATCTCGGTGTTGTTCGGGAAAGGCGACGGCACCTTTCACTATCCCCCGCGCCACTATCGCACGCCACGCGGGCCGTTTGCCTTGACGATGCTGATCGTTGCACCGGACCGGGGTGAAGAACCCGGCCTGGCGGTTGTCAACAACGCGGAAAATAGTGTATCGATTTTCCTGCATCATGGGTTAAAATTCAGGGAACAGGTCAAGGAGCCAGCCACCACCTGAACGGTGGGGCATGGAAAGAACACGGCAGGACCAGGAAACGAATCATGGAATGTATCAAGTGTCAGGGCCTGATGATGGTGGAGCGGCATTACACCACGATGACGAAACACCTCTACGCCAGGTGCCTCAATTGCGGATTTTGGTTCGATCTGGTGGACGTGCTCAGGTTCTTCTATCGCGTCGTGCGAAACGGCTATCACGGAGCGAAAATCCGGGAAACGCTGTAACCTTTCCTGTTCCTCCTCACCCCAGCCCCCGGATCAGGTCCGGGACAGGCTCTCTCCCGCCAGGGGCAACGTTGTCACATTTTGTACAAAACGTGACAAATTGTACAGAATGTACAAAATGTCACAAACCGTACAAACTGTACAAAACTTCTGTCATCCTTGTATGTGTTCACTCATTCGTTGACACGTTTCCCGCTTCCTGTTGTGCCCCACTGCCCCGCCTTTGGAAGACAACCCCCTCAATCCCCCTTATCAGGGGGACGGCCGAGGTCCTCGCCCCCCTGATAAGGTGTTCAGACCGGAGTCAAGGGTGACAGATGTACCGGATACATGGGTAACACTTTTGCTCATCCCGGGGCCCTCGGGGACGGCGCCAATCGGACATCAATGGTCGTGAGCCGATGCTGACAAAAGAGCACTTCATACTGGCCGTCCACGGCTAACGGCCGCACTCCCACGGGGTAGCCCCGAAAGGCTTTGCTGAGCTTATACACCCGCCCCTGAAACGAAAACTCCCCTTTGTGTTGCACCTTCCGCACGAAGGTCCCCGTGTCATACTCGATCGGCGGCAAGCTTTCCGGATAACTCCGCAGACTTGGCTGATAGCGACTGGCCGGGACCGCCAACCCCAAGGCCTCATGGGGGCGCTCCTGATTATAGACCGTGCGCCAGCGGTCTAAGACCGTCTGCACATGGGCCGGATCGCGCCATTGCACGTCCCGCAGCACTTCCCGGGTCAGGGTGCCATGAAAGCGTTCGTCCTTGCCCAACGTTTGCGGATGATACGGGCGGCTATGCGTGACCGCGACGCCGACCCGCCAGAGCCAGACCGTCAAGGGCGTGTCCTGATGCGCGGCATCGCTGCCCCAGGGACTGCCATTATCCACTAAGATCCGATCCGGTAGCCCATAGCCCCGAAACGTCGCAATCAAGGCCTGTTGCACGGTGGCCGTTTGTTGATTCGGCAACACCCGCAGCCCGACGTTAAAGCGGGAATGATCATCCAAAATCGTCAACGGGTGCGCCGGTCCCGCCAGGGTGGGCACCGCCCCCTTGAAATCCATCTGCCACAGTTGATTGGGCACGGGGTGTTCAAAGCGGCTGCGAGCCGCCGCCCCCCGGGGCTGATTGGCACCGAGTAAGCCCGCCCGGTGCAATAAGGCCGTGATCGTGCTACAGGCGGGGACCGGGGTAAGCCCCTGGGTCACGAGCCGCTGCCGTAACTTGCGTGCCCCCCAACAAGGATGCGCTCGGCGCTCGGCTAGCAGCGCGTCCCGCACCGCCGCCGGGAGCAGCGGCCGCACCCGCCTCGGTCGCCGGGAGCGATCCGCCAAGCCGGCCCGCCCCCCGTCGCGGTACCGCGCCAGCCACTTGTAGCCCGTCTTGCGGCTGATCCCAAACCGCTTACACAAGGTGGCTAAGGGGAGCCGCTCTGTTTCAACCAAGTGCACAAATTCTTCGCGTAATGACATGAGATCCTGCTGCATCCAAGACATACACGCCTCCTTCCACAAGGTGAGGGGGAGAGTATGCCACACGAGGTCTGAGTGTTACCTATGTATCCGGCACGTTTGTTACCTATGTGTCCAGTCTATACATAAGGGGGGAAGGGGGGTTCGGTAGGGGCGGACCGGAGCTTGCCCTGAGCAACGCGAACGAGTGTCCGCCCTCCCTTCTTATGGGCAGAGCCTCATTCTGTCAACGAATTGCTGAACACATACAATCCCCGACAAAAAGAACTGGATCCCCGATTAAGGATGTCGGGGAGGGATCCAGGGGTTTTTATTGTCGTTACGAACGGAGGAAAAAGAACCAAGCCTGGATTCTCGCGTGCGCAAGAATGACAGAAGGAGGCAGTGCAATGTGTCAACGAATGAGTGAACACATACCCTCACCACTGGGTCGAGAGCTCGAGCCCGACCGTGTGTTCCGGCTGGGCCGCGTCGAGTTCCCGGCGCGTCGCCTGGAGATCGAGCGAGAGGGCCGCCGCCGGCGTGGCCGGCACCAGGCGCCAGCCGAGCCGGTAGTCCCGGGTACCCGGGGCCAGCCCCACGCCCACATGGGGGCTGCCGGTGAAGCGCCCGCCAAAGGCCGGGAAGCCCCAGGCCGCCTCCGCCGCCCAGCGGCTCTGGGTGGCCGTGGTGCCCGGGCGCTGCGTCAGCGGGTCCGCTGCGAACAGCGCGTCCACCCCGCCGGTCGCTTGGCCTCCCCAATCCTGCCGCACCGTCAATGACGGCCCCCGGGGGGTGGTGGGGTCGGGATCGAAGGTAAAGGCGGCGGCTACGCCCTGATCTTTGAAGGCCTCGTCCCGGTGGGTGAGTAGCGTGCGCCCCTCGAGGGTCAGCGCCAGGCCAACCCGGGGAGCGTGCCAGGCCAGCCCGCCGCCGAGTTCCACCCCGAAGCCGGTCTCGGCATCCCCACCGTCATGGCGGGCCCCCACCGCCAGGGTCGGGGTGAGCTGCCCCAAGGTCGCCAACACCACCGCCCACTGGCCCTCCAGCCCGAGCCGGAGCCGGGTCACGGCGGAGTTGGAGGCCGCCAGCCCATTCTGGACCTGCTCCGAGGTGGTCCGGGCCCATAAGGCATCCGAGGTCACCGCCAGGGTCGGCCCGGTGCCCGCCGGGGGTGGGGCGAGTACCGTGCCCCGTAAGCCGAGTTCCGCCATGGTCCACGCGATATCCGTCTTCAAGGTGCCCCCGGTCTCCGGCGCGAGCGTCACTTCCCCCACCCCGTAGCCGGCGGCCCCCCAGAGCTTCAGGCGCTCCGACGCCTGGAACGCCGCATAGGGGACGGCTGCGGTCAAGGTGCTCTCGACCGAGCCGGCCCCTTCTCGTACCGCCCCGCCGGCAGCACCGCCCTCAGCGCCGCGGGCAAATTGGCGCAGGTCTCTGCGGGCGTGGCGTCGCGATCATCATAGCCGCCCGTGCCCAGACTCTGGAGCAGGGTGACGCCGAGCAGCCAGCGGTCCTGAGCGTAGTCCGTGCCCAGCATCGCCGTGGTGGTCTCGCCGTCGAGCGCGAAGGCGCCCTCCCGGCCCTCGAACGTCGCCTGGGCCGCGCGGCCCCAGACGGCGACGCTCCCGCCGTGGGCATCCGGCTGGCCCGTGGCCGTGAAACTGCTGCCCAGCAGGACGTCCCGCAGGGTCAGCGTGCGGGGGGCCGCCAGCCGGCCCGCAATGCCGTCCAGCGCCTGCTGCGCTACCGTGCGGCCGAAGCGCGCCAGCCACGCCGCCGGCATCGGGTCGTTGTTCACAATGGTCCCCACCGCCACGCCATCCTCGATGGCCGCGCCCCGCGCCGCCGACAGCACCACCTCGAACGTCTCCGGATCCTCGTCATGGCTGTCTTGTAGATGTACACCCACGTCGCCTTCTCGGTCTCGCCCGGATAGAACGTCACCAGATCGGACCGCAGCGGCCAGTAGTCCTCCTTCGGCTGCGCCGACATCGGGCTCGACACCCGGGTGGACGCCCGCACCCGCACCCGCTTCGCCGCCGGTGCCGACAGCCGGACCGCGAACTCCATCATCTCGGCCCAGTCGCCTTCCGTCACCGTCGCGTCGGCCACCGAGAGCCCCGGCCCCACCGCCGCATCGTTGTCCGACACTGCCATCGTGGCCGCATTGCCCGGCGCCGCCCACCGTGTAGCCGGCGCCGTCGTTCACCGTCACCGTCACCGAGCCGTCCGGCTCGTCCACCGCGTCATCGACCGTCGCGACGCTCAGCGTCGCGCTGCCGCCCGCCGGTATCGTCACCTGCCGCGCCCCCGACGTCGCATAGCCACCGGCCTCGGTGACCGTCACGTCGACTGTGAGCGGTGACGTTGGGGCCGGGGTCGCCGTCAGGGTGAAGGTCGCATCTTCGCCCTCGGTCGCGTCCACACCCCCGGCGATGGCGACTTCCGGAACGACCGGTGGCGGAGTCGTCGCCAGAGCGGCCCCGACGATGTACGCGATGTTCGTCCACAGCGCCGCCAGTTCGGCGTTGCCCCTGGCGGTCTCGGCGTCGGCCTGCGCCCGCGCCTCGGTCTCGCTCAGCGACTCAAGCCCACTCGGCGGGCTCTCGCCCCGCACCACCGCCAGCGCACGGCGCCAGAGGTTGCCCGATGCGGTGTCGCCACTCTTCACCGCCTCGTCAATCTGCGCCTGGACCAGACCCTCAAGATCGTTCTGGTCGTGATTGAGGATGAAGAATATATGACGACTCCAGGGCTTCTCCCAATACCTCGTGAATCCCCAATGCGTATGACTGGGTACGTGTTTCCCACCCTGTAGCCTGTCCCTCCGACAAGCGTCAGGACGATTGTCTCACCGCTGTCTTCATGCGCGTCGTCGATGATGGTCACAGGGACAGTCGCCGTCGTCGCGCCCGCAGGCACCGTTACAAAAAGTGAATCCACCGAGCGCCGGTGCACCACCTCACTGGGCAAGATTTCATAGTCGACATCCGTCGTCGCCCTGCCGGGCCCTATTCTGTTCCGAGACGGTAGCCTCACCCACAGTGTTTCATCTCTTCTCGGCGCCGGCGACAAAATCACGGTCACCTGGTGTGTTCCCGCGCCCTCGTCCGCGCTCGATGAGGGCTGAGCGAACGTCACCCTCGGCGCCGTGCCGTAGTCGCTGATCGAAACGTTGGCGGTCCTGCGGCCGAAGACGATGCCCGGTTCGGACGTGGACAGCCGAACCGAAAATCGCTCGATACCGCCCAAACCCTCGCCTTGGATAGTGTCCTGCACCGTCGTGACAGGAATGTTCACACTCCTTGCGTTCGCCTGGACGGTCACGCTCCAGGGGCCGGAGGCGAAATCCACCCCGCTCTGCGCCCCACCGAGGTCCAGCGTTTCCACCCTCACCGTCACGTTCTCGGAGCGCGCGTGCGACAGCACGAACTCCGGCATCAAGGCGTCGCCTTCGGTCACCCGGTACGTGCCGGAAGCGAACGACACTGTCTGCGCGGCGGCGCCGGTCGTGAGGAGTGTCAGCAACGGCAGGCACAACAGGGCGGCGAGGAGACCGCGCCGCAGAGCCATTTCCGGCAGAAAGGCAAGACCGCGCGCGCCCGTGTTTGCGCCATGAAAGGAGGGATGCTGAGAAAGGGGATGATCACGCTGAGTCCGCAAGAAGTGGATTGGGTGCCAGTGATTCAACGGACGTCGGACAATCGAGGCCGGCAAGCGGTGGCGGCCCCGCGTGGCCTAGGATTTCGAGAGCAGTTTCAAGCCTTCCCGGATCAGTTCGTCGAGTGAGGTGGGGGGAGGGCTCATGCGGTTCACCTGGTCGAGGGCGTTGTTCACGTCGCGATGCCGGTATCCCAGGTTGACCAGCGCCGACAGGGCATCCTCTCGTGGGGCGTCAATCGACGCCGGGGCGTCGGCCGCTTCCGGTGTTCCATCCCCGAGGCAGGTGATGGTATCCTTGAGTTCCAGGGCGATGCGACCCGCGGATTTTTTCCCGATGCCCGGAACGGAGGCGAGTTTATCCACGTCACCGGCAAGCACTGCCGCCCGCAGGTCGTTAATCTTCAAGGCGGACAACACGCTCAGGGCCAGTTTGCCGCCCACACCGGAAATTTTGGTCAGCAGGGTAAAGGCTGTTTTTTCGTCCGGCGTCAGGAACCCGAATAATTGAATGGCATCGTCCCGCAGGTGGGTGAAGACGTGCAGTGTCAGGGTCGCACGCAACTCGGGAAGCGCGAAATAGGTGCTGAGCGGGATGAACACTTCATACCCCACGCCGTTCACGTCGATCACGACCCGTGAAGGGTCTTTGGCCGCCAGGATTCCCGTCAGGTTGGCGATCATGAAACGGTGTCACGCGAAAGGGGTGGGCGAACTTCAGCCGGAGGCCGCAACTTTTTCCATCACTGCATCCGGAATGTCGAAGTTGGCGTGCACTTTTTGGACGTCGTCATGGTCGTCCAGTATTTCCATCAGTTTCAACATCTGCTCGGCCGGTTTTTCGTCGAGACGGATCTGATTGGCGGCGAGATAGGTGATCTCGGCCATGGACGTTTCAATACCGGCTTGTTGCAGGGCCTCCTTCACCGCTTCGAATTCGGAGACTTCCGTGGTGATTTCAAAGCCGGTGCCGGACTGTTTAACGTCCTCAGCCCCGGCTTCCAGGACGATATTCAACACCTGGTCTTCATCGACCGACGGCCCGTCCGCGACGAAGAGCCCTTTCTTGTGAAACTGCCACGCGACCGCGCCGGCTTCGGCCATGGTTCCGTGATTTTTCCCCAGCATGCTGCGAATTTCCGATACCGTGCGGTTCCGGTTATCCGTCATCACCTCAATCAGGATAGCGGTTCCACCGGGCCCGTAGCCTTCAAGCGTGAATTCCTCATAATTGACGCCGGGCAATTCTCCCGTGCCCCGCTGGATGGCGCGTTTGATGGTATCGGCCGGCATATTGGATTCTTTGGCTTTGGCAATGCAGGTCCGCAGAGTCGGGTTGGCATCGGGGTCGCCGCCACCGCGGGCCGCGATGGTCAGGTCGCGAATCAATTTGGTGAAGACTTTGCCGCGTTTGGCATCGACCCCTGCTTTATGGCGTTTGATTGTGGACCAATGACTATGACCGCCCATGCCTTCGTATCCTTATGCAAAACGCGCGAACCCCTTGCGATGGATGTTTCAGGGCAAACGGCGCTTGGCTTGCATCATAGGATAGGGCATCCGATTGTGTCAATGAGAGATATGTAATAAATCGTAAGTATTATCATGCGCTTTGCCATAATCCGCTCACGACAGACGGCGGGTTCCGTGTTATCCGGATCGTGCCAACAGGGAAGTTGCGTGAAGACAGGGAGGATGGTAAGGAAACGCCATGCGCGTCGTGTTTATGGGAACGCCCGCCTTTGCGGAGCCGTCACTCGAAGCCTTGGACTACTCGGACCATGAGGTCGTGGGCGTGGTCACGCAGCCTGACCGTCCCAGGGGAAGAGGCCAAGCCGTGGTGTCGTGCCCGGTCAAAGAACTGGCGTTGTCCAAGGGATTGTCCGTGCGGCAGCCCGACAAGATCAAGGACCCGGAATTCCTGCAACAACTTTCCGAGTGGAAACCGGACGTCATCGCCGTCACGGCTTTCGGCCGGATTCTGCCCAAAACGATACTGGATCTCCCGCCCATGGGGTGTGTCAATGTTCATGGGTCGCTGTTACCCGCGTACCGGGGTGCTGCCCCGGTCCAGTGGGCGCTCATCCATGGAGATACAGAAACCGGCATCACCACCATGTTGATGGATGAAGGCATGGATACGGGAGCCGTGTTGCTTCAGCAACCGGTCCCGATCGAACCCGAAGATACTGCCTTGGAATTGGGCGAGCGGATGGCGCTGGCCGGCGGCGCGCTCTTGGTGGAGACGCTGACGCGCTTGGCCGCGCAAACGGTCGTCCCTCGCGCACAGGATCATAGCCGGGCGACGGTGGCCCCGTTACTGAAAAAAGAAGATGGCGTGATCGATTGGGCACAATCGGCCACGGAAATCGCCAACCGCATCCGGGGCCTCTCGCCGTGGCCCGGGTCCTACACCTTTCATCATGAACATCGGTTGATCATCCGTAAAGGCCGTGTCGATGTACAAGGCGACCCGGCCGGCGGCGGGCCACGACCCGGCACCATCCTGGCCGTGGGTCCGAAATCCTTTTGGGTGGAGACGGGTGAGGGCAGGATCGAAGTGCTGGAAGTGCAACCCGCGAATAAAAAACGCATGTCCGTGGAACAGTTTCTGTTAGGATATGCCCTTCGAGCGCAGGAAACGCTGAGTCCGCAGCCGGAACGTTGCGTCTCGTAAACGCCGGAGCGTGCGAACACAGTCGAGGACGACATGAGTGACCAAACCAAGCAGGCGTTGGAATTCATCGGAAAGCAGATCCGCGAACTCAAAATCATTCAGCCGCACCTGCTGGAGGCCGTGAACGCGATCCTGGCAAAAGAACAATTCTACAAATGGAAAAAACAGGTGGTCACGCTGGTGGGAGAACAACTCGGCGACAGCTACCGGAAACGATTATCCAAGGACTGGTTGGAAACGGCCTTTGCCGGAGCGGATATGTACGATGAATTGAATGACGACATCGAAATGTGCCTCCGCCACCTCTACCAACTCTCCCAAGAAATTGAAGTCAAGGGGCTGCAAGGCCAGGACAAAACCCCATCAACCTGATGCCGATGCCCGCTCTGCCCCGCCCGCGAAAACGCCTCGGGCAACATTTTCTCATCGATCCCAATATTGTCCGAAAGATACTGAAGGTCGCGGCGTTGCGTCCGGAAGACGTCGTGTTTGAAATCGGACCCGGACGGGGTGCTCTCACGCGGGAATTGTGTGAGCGCGCCGCCAGGGTGATTGCCGTAGAACTCGACCGGAACCTGGTCGAGTCCCTTGCACAAACCTGCGCGCCATATGACAACCTGGAGTTGCATCACGGTGACGCCATGGTGTTTCCCTGTGACACCCTGCCCGCTGGCACGGTCGTCATTGCCAATCTCCCGTACTACGTGTCCACGCCCCTGGTGTTCCGGTTGTTGGAGGAACGTGATCGCATCGACCGGATGGTGCTGATGCTGCAACGTGAAGTGGCTGAGCGCATGATCGCGGAACCCGGCTCACGGGACTATGGTTTGCTATCCGTGGTCACCCAATATTTGACGAAGCCCCGCAAGGCCTTCGTCGTGCCGGCGAGCTGTTTTCGCCCGGTCCCGCGAGTGGACTCTGCGGTGGTGTGTCTGAAGGGCCGTCCCGATTGGAACCTCACTGATGCCCGGTTTGATGAGGTGTTCATGAAAGTCGTCCGGGGCGCGTTTGCACATCGACGCAAAACCCTCATCAACTCCTGCCGGGACGAAGGATGGGCAGAACCCATGCTCCGACGGGCCCTGGAAGAAACCCATATCGATCCGCGCCGCCGGGCCGAAACGCTCACGGTCAATGAATTTATCGCCCTGACGCATTCCGTCCGCCCACCCGGTTTACTGAATGTTCACTAGGTAATTTGGTTGATAAAAGTCGAAGCCCTGTGATAGAGTCGATCCATGCGCCTATTTTTCAGGCCCGCCAAGAAGTCCGCCAGTCCGGCAGCGCCGCGCCCCGCCCTTCCAATCAACCGGGAAATTGTCGGCATTCTGCTCGTCACGCTGGCCGTGTTGATCTTTCTGAGTTTGTGGTCTTTTTCACTCCATGACGTCGGCTGGTCCGGATTCCCGGAGAGTGACACGGTGGTGGAACGCGGCAGCCCGCAGAACCTGGTCGGGCTGGTGGGTGCCTACATTGCCAAGGTGCTGATTTGGCTCGTGGGCTCCGCAGCCTTGGCGATCCCGTTTGTCATCCTCGTGTACGCCATTCGCATGTTCCTAACGAAGCGCAAATCCGTCACAACGATCCTGGGCTCCGTGCTGCTCATCATGGGGTTGAGCACGCTCGTGTGGTTACATCATCCCGTCTCCGTACAGGTTTTGGAAGACGGGATCACCTCGGGCGTCTATGCCGGGCACGCGGGCGCTTGGACAGCCGGCAAGCTGGAACCCTTGTTCGGCCGATGGGGCACCACGATCCTCCTGGGAGCCTTGTCGCTCGTTTCCCTCTTGCTCATCACGTCTTTTTCCCTCTCCACGGGGGTCGGAAGCATTTCCACGGGCGTGGGGAAAATGGGGCAATGGGTCCGGCTTCCCGTTTTGAAGTGGCCTTCCGCTTTACGGTGGCCGGCCTGGTGGAAAGACCGCTCGCAACCCAAGTCCAATAAACCGCTCAAAATCAATCGCGAATTGGGTGGGCGAAGGGCGACCTTTTCGTTTCTGAAACAGGATACTTCCCAGGCGGAGCCGTCTCTTGAAGCAGACCCCGATCTCGTTGAGACTGATTATCCCGTAGGGGACGGCCTGCGTGCCGTTCCGCGAGATAGCCCCAGTGCCAGCCAGCGGCCCGAAGCGACCCGCAAGGTGGCAAAGGGCTATCACCTGCCGGACCCCGTAGCCCTGCTCGAGGCGCCTACTGTTTCGAATGCACGGCAGACGGATCAGCTTTTGGAGTCACAATCTCAAATCCTCACGAACACGTTGCAGAATTTCGGCATTGCCGGAAAAGTCACGGAAGCGCACCCGGGGCCGGTCATCACCATGTACGAATTCGCGCCGGGGCCCGGCATCAAAGTCTCGCGGATCGTCACGCTCGCCCACGATTTGGCGATGGCTCTGAAAGCTCCCAGCGTGCGGATTGTCGTCCCGCTGCCCGGAAAATCCACTGTGGGTATCGAAGTCCCCAACCCGGACAAGGAAACTGTGGTCTTACGGGAAATCCTGACCAGCGAGGCATACACCCGGTCGCGGTCCAAATTAACGCTGGCCCTGGGAAAGGACATTTTCGGCCGGCCGTGCGTCGCGGATCTCAAAACCATGCCGCATCTTCTTGTGGCCGGGGCAACCGGATCGGGCAAAAGCGTGGGATTGAACAGCATGTTGCTCAGCCTCCTCTTCTCCGCCCATCCCGACGAGGTCAAGTTGTTGCTTATTGATCCCAAGGTTTTGGAACTGCAGATCTATGACGGGATTCCGCACCTGTTGCATCCGGTGTTGACGTCTCCGAAAGCCGCGGCACGCGGGCTGACCTGGGTCCTACAGGAAATGGAGCGCCGCTATCGTCTGCTTGCGGAATACGGGGTGCGCAATATCCAGGCTTACAACCAGGCCGTAGAGGACGGCCCCCGTGCCGTCCCGCAGAGACAGGAATCGGGTAGCGCGAACCGGCTCGAGTCAGGGACCGGGTCCGAGGAAGCCGGTGATTTTCAAAACGAGTCGGACCTACAACCGCTTCCCTACATCGTGGTGGTGGTCGACGAATTTGCTGATCTCATGATGACGGCGCCCAAGGAAGTGGAGGAAAAAATCGCCCGGCTGGCCCAAATGGCCCGGGCGTCGGGTATTCATCTGATCCTGGCCACGCAACGTCCGTCGGTGGACGTGGTGACCGGGCTCATCAAGGCGAATTTTCCGACCCGGATTGCCTACCAGGTCTCTTCCAAAACGGATTCCCGGACCATCCTCGACGCGAATGGGGCCGAAGCGCTGCTCGGGTGGGGGGACATGCTCTATTTGCCGCCGGGCACCGGCCGTCTGACGCGGCTGCACGGCTCCTACGTCTCAGACGACGAAGTTCGCCGGGTCGTCGAGTACGTGAAGGCGCAAGCCGGTTCGGACTTCTGCAACGAACCGGCGTTCCAGGAACAGGTCATCGTCGAAGAAAACCAGGAACGCGACGAAATCTATGAGCAAGCCAGGGAAGTCGTATTGACCTCCGGGCAGGCCTCCGCGTCGCTCATTCAACGCCGGTTGCGGCTTGGGTATCCCCGGGCGGCACGCATGATTGAACAGATGGAAGAAGAAGGCTTAGTGAGTGCACCAGGGCGCGATGGCCGTCGTGAAGTCCTGGGTCGCCGGATGGCACTTGAAGAGGAGGTGGGATGAAGGAATCGGCATGGATCGTGATCGGGTGTGTGTTGGTAGTGGTACCGGCGCTCGCGCAGGCCAAGGCGAGCGACGAGCTTGAAGCGCTGGTCAATCGCGTCGATGCGCAATATGCGCAGATCAAGGATTTCCAGGCTGACTTTGTGCAGGAAACGCGCATTCAGGGGTTCGATACGCCGATCCGCTCCTCCGGTCGTGTTTATCTCAAGAAACCCGGCTGGCTCCGCTGGGATTACCTGGAACCCTCGGTGGAGCACATCTACGTGCATGAGGATCAGGTGGCCATGTACGTGCCTGCCCACAATCAGGTGCTGAAAGGCAGTCTCACGATGATGGTTTCGACCAAGGCCCCACTCCGGTTGCTCCAAGGGGTCGGCAAACTGGCCGAACACTTTACCCCGCAATCCACGGAAGACGGCGAGAAAGGGGAAGGCGGGTTGCCGGTGCTGACGCTGATCCCCAAACCCGTGGCCGGTGCGCCGCCACCGTCACTCGTCAAGATCGTGGCGGAAATCCAACCACGTACCTATATGATTCAAGCCCTCGCCTTGCATGAGAACAATGGGAACGTGTCCACCTTTCGGTTCTCCGGCTTCAAAGTCAACAAGGGCCTGGACGACACGGTGTTGATCCTGAATCCACCTGAAGGGGTGGTCATCGTCGAAGATTTTCTTCCGAAAAGCTGAGATCGCGTCATCCCCTACAACACGTCAATGGATAGACCCATGAGAACCCTGCTGTGCCTCGTCGTCTTGGCTGTGGGGACTTGGCTTTTCCCCGTGTTCGCCTTGACGCTTACGACCGACCTGACCAACGATCCGGCCAAGGTAATCAAAAAATATCTGTCGCTGGATAAACGTGGCGCCCGGTTGACCGCGGACTCATACGAAGCGGTCCGGCCCTACGTGGCGTGGGACCGGGAGGAGCCGGCCTGGGAACGGTTTGTGGTGATCCGCAAGTATTCAGTTACTGACGACGTCACGCAATGGACGATCGTCAGCAGCACGGAAGCGCTCATTCCCGTCACCTTTCAGGTCCTTGGCGTCGTTCACATGGAAACCGCCACGTTCGTCCCGGAGCCGCGGGAGGAACAGTTCTCCATTCGTATCCGGGCCGTGGACAATCACTGGAAAATGGTGTCGCCGGTGTTTCCTCCGCACGTCGGCCGTCAACGCCTGGCGGATTTTGTCAAAGACACCATGCTTCGTGAAACCAATGACGACCGCGCCCGGACGTTGCGCAGGCTCAGGGACGATCTCGTCAACGCCGGCCGATCATGAAACGCAGTGCCCTCACGGACTCCGTTCGGTTGGTCATTTTTGATCTTGACGGGACCCTCATTGATTCCAAGTACGATATTGCCGCGTCGGTGAACCTCACGCTCGGGGATCTGGATGTCCCCACGTTGCCTCCTGAACAGATTTTCACCTTCGTGGGCGACGGGGTTAAACGGCTGTTGCGCTTGTCCGTCGGGGAGGCCAATGAGGCGCGCTATGAAGAGGCACTCCGGATCTTCCGCGGGCATTATCTCGCGCATTGTCTGGACACCACGCAGTTGTATCCCGGCCTGGACCAATTGTTTGACGGGCGCGATATGCGCATGAAGGCCCTGGCCACGAATAAATCGCTGGAATACACCTTACGCATCACTGAAGGCTTAAAGATCAAGGACCGGTTTGCCGCGATCGAAGGTCCCCTCGACCAGTCCGATTTGAAGCCCGATCCGGGCATGTTGTTGCGCATCCTGGAGCGTCTCTCGGTTCGACCGGAAGAAGCCGTACTCGTAGGCGACAGCACCAACGACGTGCGGGCCGCCCAGGCTGCCGGGATGCCGGCCTGCGCGGTCGGCTACGGCTACGGCAACCGTGACAAAGTATCAGCCCTCAACCCCGACTACCATTGCGAAAAACCGAACGACCTGCTCTCGCTGTTGTTCGGGTAGGGTCCTGTAAAACCTATCGATAGGTGTTCTTGGGGGATGTCTGCTTCACTCTCAGCCAACGTGGGGTGAGGCTAGACTAGACTCTTGGCGGCATGGTCGAGAACCGTGCGTACTTGCTCCAGAGTCACGCCAGGAAACAAGTCCACAAATTCTGTGATTTCTATTCCATCTTCCAGGTTCTCAAATAGAGCGGAGACTGGGACCCGCGTGCCACAAAATACCCATCCTCCGCTCATTCGCTGGGGATCACGTTCGACCACTGGACAGGTTGACCAATCCAACATGTCCCTATCCTATCCCTAGTCGCATAACGATTCAAGGCATGATCGAAATGTCGAGTTTTCGGTCCTTCCCCAAAGATCTGTCCAGGGGTTCTGTGAAATTCTGAATAGGGGCACCTCCCCCTCTGGCGTCACGGCTCGCTGAAGAGTAGACTGGATCAGCAGGAGCATGCTGGCGATAAAACCCCGGACGGCAGTGAGTCACGGAAAGGAGGGAGGCATATGGAGATCGGAAGACGGACCGTCTTGCAGATAGGGGCATTGGCGGGGTTGGGACTCGTGGTGAAAGCCATGGGTTTCTCGCCCGTGTTGGCCACGACAAAAGTGGTACCGGGTGCAATCGGCAGAGTCGTCAAAACCGACGAGGAATGGAAGGCGACCCTGACTCCTCAGCAGTACTACGTGCTTCGCCAGGAAGGGACGGAGCGGCCGTATTCCAATGGCTATCATGCCAGTAAGGACACGGGCACGTACTATTGTGCGGGTTGTGACCTGGCGTTGTTCTCCTCGGATGCCAAGTATGACAGCAACACCGGCTGGCCGAGTTTCTGGCAGCCGCTATCGGAGCGGGTTGTGGGAACCAAAACCGATTGGAAATTGTTGTATCCCAGGACCGAAGTGCACTGCGCGCGTTGCAACGGTCACCTGGGTCATATTTTCAACGATGGCCCGCTACCGACCGGCTTGCGGTATTGCATCAATGCCGCGGCGCTTCAGTTTCGGGCCGCCTGAGGAGGGTGACAACCGTAGGGACAACCCCCTGTGGTTGTCCGGTCGAAAGGAGGCCTTACGCCTTTTGAATGCGGCCGGATCGCAGGCACCGGGTGCAGACCCGGATGCGTTGCGCCGCGCCGTTGAGTAACGCCCGAACGGTTTGAAGGTTGGGCCGGAAGACCCGCTTCGTTTTGTTATTGGCGTGACTGACGTTATTTCCGCTCATGCGTTTTTTTCCGCACACTACACAAGCAAAAGCCATGACGGTGACTCCTTTTCTTCAAACGTGACGCAACGTTCTGCTTGATACCATACCGTTGATTCGTCTGACAACCCTGTCCTGAGCCTGTCGAAGGGCCTTTGTCCGGGGCCGTTATCTATTGTACTATTCGCTCCGGCATGGAGACGAACACCCGGACCCCCCAGGCATTGCAGGCGTTGTTGGACCGGTTGCATCGCCCGATTCAAGCAGCCTATGAGAATAGAAGGAGCCCGGTCTCATCCACGACACAGCTTGATTCGTTCGTTTCCTCACAAATCGTGGAGGCCTTGCGGAGCACGGTCTTTCCCGTCCACGTCGAAGCGGAATTATTGGTCCTGCGCTTTTTGTTTCAGGAGCAGGCAGGTCCGGCACGGACCCCGGACCGATTGGAGACGGCCAGGCAGGTCCTGGGTCGTTTATCTGCCATGGCACTTCAGCAGGTTTCAGATTCTCTGCCAAGCCCGGAACCCCACGTGGATCGTAGAGTGACGGCCGAGCAAAATGATTCGCGGGGCACGAAGAAGCTCCACGAGGCATCGAACCGTACTCTGCACGAGACCGATATCCGGTTTGCCAAGGGGGTCGGACCCAAGCGTGCGCTGTTACTGGAAAAATTGGGAATTCGTACGATTGAGGACGCCTTGTGGTTTTTACCCTGGCGGTATGAAGACCGTTCGCGCATTGTGTCCATTTCTCAATTGGTTCCCGAGGAAAAAGCCACGATAGCCGGAACCATCCACCATGCCGGACTCCGGCGGACGCGACAACGCAATATGACCTTGTTCACAATGTCGGTTCAGGATGAAACGGGTGCCGTGGAAGTCGTGTTCTTCAACCAGCCGTATCTCGACGACGTACTCAGGAACGGGTTGCGTGTGGTGCTCAGCGGTCCGGTGGTGAGGCACCGCCGTGGGGTCGGGGTCCAAATGCGGACCCCGCATTATGAGGTGGTCGATGAGGATGAAGATCTGCTGCTTCACGTGGGGCGCATCGTCCCGGTGTATCATGAAACGCGCGGGCTGAGTTCCCGGCATCTTCGACGGATTCTGTGGGGCCTGCTGGAAACGTACGGCTCTGATTTGCAGGATCCGCTTCCCTCACGTCTCTTGGAGCAACACCAGTGGCCTTCGCTGAGTGCGGCCATTGCGGCGCTCCATTTTCCCTGCACGGGTTCGGACCTATCCTTGCTGAACGACTGGCAGACGCCGGCGCATCACCGGTTGGCCTTTGAAGAAGGTTTTCTCCTGCAACTGGCGTTAGCGTTTCGGCAGCATATGCATCAATCGGCGTTACCCGGCATTGCCTTCCAGCTCTCCGGGTCGTACACCACACCGTTGCAGAAGCACTTGCCCTTTCAACTCACGGATGCCCAACAACGGGTGCTTGCCGAGATTGAAGCGGATATGCGCGCGGCCAAGCCCATGAACCGGTTGCTCCAGGGCGACGTGGGGTCGGGCAAGACCATCGTGGCCCTGCATGCGATGTTGGGGGCTTGCGGGGACGGGTATCAGGCCGCCTTGATGGCTCCGACCGAGATTTTGGCGGAACAACACGTGTTGACCATCCGTCCGTACCTGGACGCGCTTGACGTGTCCGTAGCCTTCCTGACCGGTGGGACGTCGCCGAAGGAGCGGGCCGCCGTGTTGGCGCGCATCGCCGCGGGTGACGTGCAACTCATCGTGGGGACGCACGCGCTGTTGGAACAGGACGTGCAATTCGCCAAGTTGGGAATCGTAGTGGTGGATGAACAACACAAATTCGGCGTGCTCCAGCGAGGGAAGCTGCGTGAGAAAGCCTTGTACCCCGACGTCCTGGTGATGACTGCCACCCCGATCCCCCGTACCCTGGCCATGACGGTTTATGGAGACCTTGACGTGTCCGTCATCGACGAATTACCTGCCGGGCGCCAACCCATCCGGACGCGCGTCTTTCGCCACAACGCGCGGTCCAGGGCGTACGAGTTGGTGCGGAAGGAAGTCAACGAAGGACGGCAGGCGTACATCGTGTATCCGTTGGTGGAAGAATCGGAAAAGCTCGACCTCGAAGCGGTGATGCAGGCCGCGGAACGCTTACGGTCCACGGAATTTGTCGGGATGAACGTGGGTATCATCCACGGACGCATGAAGTCGGACGAACGAGCCCAAATCATGAAAGCGTTCCGGGCTGGCGACGTCCACGTCCTGGTGGCTACGACGGTGATCGAAGTAGGCGTGGACGTGCCCAATGCCACGGTGATGGTGATCGAGCACGCCGACCGGTTCGGGTTGGCCCAACTTCACCAGCTTCGCGGGCGGGTCGGGCGGGGCGCGCAACGTTCGTTCTGTTTCCTGATCAGTTCCGCGGGCAGGCGCCGGGATTTGGAGACGGATGTGCCGGCGCAGGGCACGTTTGATCCGACGTTGCCTTTCCCCCCGGAGCCTGCCGCGGACCGCCCGCGTAAGCCAGCCGGGCCGACGCAGACCGCTGGGCAGCGCCTGAAAGCAATGGTCCAGTGTGCCGATGGGTTTGCGATTGCCGAACAGGATCTTCGAATTCGTGGACCGGGTGAAATGATGGGAACGCGGCAGTCCGGGATCCCCGAGTTTCGCGTGATGAACCTGGTCCGGGATGCCACGGCCTTGGAGCAGGCCCGGCAAGAGGCGTTCGTCATGATGGAGCGGGACCCGCAGTTGTCACATCCGGACCATCAGTTGCTCAAGGCCACCGTATTGCGAAAATGGCAAACCAAATTGGAACTGGGAACGATCGGATAAAAGCCGATGCGGGCGTACTGATCCTTCGTTGCGTAATGCAAAAACTGAACGCCGCGCGGTGTGTATCCATAGCCCTTTTCTCATACAACCGTTGGATCAACAATGAGGTCTTGCCGAATGCCGGATTAAGATCAGAGCATTGATCTTAGCTGATCGTTCTGATATTACATGCTTGGCAAGGCCAAGCATAACGGGATTCCCGATGAGAGACGTTCCGAAAACTCAGATATTAAAGCGAATTGAATTTGAAAATCCCTGGTGGGATAAGCCTCATGAGATACCCCCGAACTATACCCAGTGGAGGCCGCGACCCTATTTGGAACTCTTTTATCCCCTTGTCGACAATCAAAATATTCGACGAGCCATTCTTCTTATGGGCCCCCGACGAGTCGGGAAAACCGTCCTCATTCATCACGCCATTGGTCGGCTCCTGCAAACAATTCCGCCGAGGCAAATCGTCTACTTTTCCATTGATCACCCTTTGTACAACAGCCTTGGCCTCGAGCAGCTTCTGGAATTTTTTGGTGAGGTCAGCGGAACTGACTATAAGACAACTCCCACGTATATCTTTTATGACGAGATCCAGTATCTGAAAGACTGGGAAATCCATCTGAAGACACTGATGGATGCGTTCCCTGCGGTGAAACCGATCACGTCGGGTTCCGCCGCCGTCGCCTTACGGCTGAAGAGCGTGGAATCGGGTGCCGGAAGATTTACGGAGTTTCTCCTGCCTCCACTCACGTTTCATGAATATCTGACCCTATTGGACAGTTCCGAGAAGCCAATGCCCAAATTGATGCGTCCAAAGCTGTCGAAGGGACCAAACTTTTCCCGCGCACAGGACATCGAGCATTTGAATAAGGTGTTTGTTGATTACCTCAACTACGGTGGGTATCCGGAGGTCGTCTTTTCAGCCGATATTCGGAAAGATCCGGGGAGATTCGTCAAGGCGGACATTGTCGACAAGGTTCTCCTGCGCGATTTGCCGAGTCTCTATGGCATCCAGGACATCCAGGAACTGAATTCGTTATTCACTACGCTTGCGTTTAATACGGCCAACGAGGTTTCCCTGGAGGACCTGACACAAAATTCCGGTGTTGCGAAGAATACCATTAAACGATACATCGAATATCTTGAGGCTGCTTTTTTGGTCAGGGTGCTTCATCGGGTTGACCAGAGTGGGCGACGGTTCAAACGGGCAAATTTTTTCAAAGTGTACCTGACCAATCCGTCGATCTATTGCGCATTGTTTGCTCCGGTCAAATCCCATGACGAATCAATGGGTTCGCTGGTCGAAACGGCAATATTCTCCCAGTGGTTTCATGCGGATATATCGAGGTTTCATTATTCCCGGTGGCTTGGCGGAGAAGTTGATATGGTCTTTAGAGGGCCTGAGTCGACCATCCAATGGGCCATGGAAGTCATGTGGTCCGACCGGTTTTCGGAGGATTCCCATAAACTCAAAAGCAGTCTGCGCTTTTGCCGTTCAAACGATCTGGGAGACATGCTCGTCACGTCAAAACAAGAGAAAGCCTCCAAAGTCATTGACGGGGTCAACTTTGAATTTGTCCCGGCGAGCGAATACTGTTACACGGTTGGATGCAACCTGGTGATGGGCAAGAAAGCCTCTCGCCTCAAGCAGATTCCGTCGTAACTTACCGTTGGCTATACCAGCGGAAGCCTTGGGATTCCTTGTAGGCGGGGCGGTGAAACCCGCCGGGTTTCTCCAGAATCAGGGCTTTGAAATCCCACAGCCCGAACCAGGCCGGATCGAGGACGTTGTGGTAGTGCAGGCCGGTCAATTTGGTCAGCGTCTCGCCGAGCGCGTCCTGTAATTCCCCTTCAGTATACGCCCGCACGGCGAATGCCTTGCCCTCAGCGTCCTGCAGGCGCCGGATGGCATAGGCGGCACCGGTGCACAGGACTTGCGTATCCCGTCGAATCGAGAGCAGTTGGGGCAGCGCACAGTATTGTTCCCGAAAGCCCAGCCATCTGGCCGCGTGGCGCAGGTAGGTATATTGCACTTCGTATTCCGTGTGCCCGGGAAGCCGCACGGGGTCCGGCCAGCCTGAATCGATCCCGAACTCAATCAGCAACGCCCGCCCGCCTGGTTTGAGCACGCGCCAGAGTTCTTGCAGGAATTGAATGGCGCCGTAGTTGAAGATCGCTTCGTTGGGGTAGGGGGTATCCAGATTCAAGCGGAGTTTTTGGATCAGATCCAGGCTTTGCTGATGTTCGGGCGTTGTGCCCTTGCGAGTCTCCAGTTCTTCTTTGGATAAATGGACCGGGGTCATATCCGCCAGGTTTTCATTGTCGATGACCAGATCCACGCTGGACTCGGCGAGGGGTAGCTGCTCCGCGTTCGCGTTCAGGACTTTGGCGTCCCATCCGGCTTTGCCGGCTAATGCGAACTGGGATTGCAGAAAGGCGCGGGTGAGATCCAGAAAGATGTATTCCACGCCGCGTCGTTCAACCCGCGAAAATTCCTTTGCCATTTCCTGAGACAGGTAGCCGAGGCCCGCGCCCACCTCCACCACCCGCTGCGGTTTCGGACTCCACCAGCCCAACTGCCGGAGGGTTTTGGCAAGCAATTGGCCATAGGAGAATCCGTGCAGTGCGTCGCAAGGTTCCCGGAGAAGATGCGAAACCGTGGTTTCCACGATTTCGAAATGGCCGTGATGACTCTGAATTCCCTTGTGATGAAATTCCGTGAGGTGCTCCTCGCTTTCGACCGCCACATTTTCATGCCACTGTTCACGAACCTTCTGGAGGAGGAGGTCCCACTTCGCGTTGACGCTGTGCCCGCTGGGCGGTTCCGTTCCGAAATAACACAACGAATAGCGGGGTAAGGACCACCGTTCGAGAAACCACCGGCCGGTTTCCTGATTCGTGCCACAGACCCATTTGCCGAACTGATCAAGAAGCGCACTGATCGACAGGCGTCCATCCATGGCTCCAAGCAGGGAGGCACCCATCCGGTTCAGCCGGACCAAAGGCAGGTCTTCATCCAGGGGCGCGACCCACCATTCCTGCTTTCCGTACTGGTAGACCACGAGGTCCGGCATGCGCCAGGCCCGCTGTTGGAGTATCTCGCCTTCCAGGGCAAGGGGTTCAAGGGATGGGACAGGGGAAGTCATTCTTCTTTCCCCTCGCCTTTTGGGGGAGGGTAGGGTGCGGGCGAATTATTCAAGTGCGTCGATTGAGTCGGCACCAAAGACCATTCGGTACATGCCTGCCCAGAATTCCATCCAGGCATCGGCGGTTTCCCTGGCGCCCGCGGCCACGCGATGCAAGTCGTCCTCGGACCGGGCCGTCTTGCGCACGGCCTCAACCAACCAATTGCCGTGGTGTTGTTCTTCGGCCAGATGCAACGTAAAAAATTCCAACTCCCTTGGCTGAAACTGCGCATATTGTTCGAGACCCGGCACGAAGTGTTCGAATTCGGACGCCGCGGTCGTTTCGACGGCCAAGGCTGCACCCAGTGCGGTCAAATGACCGGAGTCAAGGTAGAGCTGCCGCAATGTGTCGAGGTAAGTCGTCACTTCGGGGATCGGGACCGTGTCTTCGAGGTCCCGAGGCTGGAGCCCGGTGGAAGACGCAAACCGCTCGAGTTGACGGATATGCACGCGATCAGGTGATCCGCTGCCCAACTCCGAGTACAGGGTCTTGGCCAACTCGGTTCGCATTTCCATCTCGTGGATCGGGGTGTGATATAACAGCCCTTCCAGGACCTTGACGAAGTGAAAGCAAAAATAGTGGTACTGTTGAACAAAGGCCCGGAGTTGTTGAGGCTGGAGTTTTTGAGTCCTGAACGTTCGAAAAAATTCGTTGGTATTGACCGGGTGCGCCCGGAGTTCCAGGACAAGCGATTCAACGTCGGAGGGGATAGCTTGAACGGGGCTCATGCAACTCACATCAGAAACGGCTTATCACCTATCATCACAATGGCCGAAGCCACATTACACGATGCTTTTGGCCCGTCGCAAGGCAGCAAGGAGCTATGCTGACGCCTTTCGCGGGCCGCTCTTCGTCTTCAGCATAAGGGGGCTGTCTTCTCCCCCCTTTTGTATTTGTCGCGACGTCATCTTCTGACGCTTTCTTCTCTTGGCCGCATCCCGCGTTGCGGTCCGGATAACTTGAGATAGCCTTCGTCTTACTGATACGGTATACATATCATGTATTTTTGTTAAATTTTTGAATCGTGATTCAAAGTTTCAGAGATCAAAAGACCGAACGATTTTTCAAGGGTAAACGGATTCATGCTTTCCAGGGTTTTGTCAATCAGGCAACCCGCAGACTGACTATTCTGGACAGCGCCGCATCACTGCACGACTTGTCGGCTTTGCGCAGTAACCACCTGGAATCCTTGTCTGGAGATCGTGTGGGGCAGTACAGCATTCGCATCAACCGGCAATGGCGGTTGTGCTTTCGATGGCAGAATAGCGGTCCCTATGATGTAGAGATTGTTGATTATCACCCATGAGGAGGGAGAAATGACCGAGAATGGTATGCGGCCCGTTCACCCTGGCGAAGTTCTGCGCGAGGAGCTTGAGGAGTTGGAAATGTCAGCGAAGGCTTTTGCCTCGGCCATGGATATTCCGGGCAACCGCATTACGGCAATACTCAACGGCCAGCGAGGCATAACGGCTGATACAGCGTTGCGGCTATCGCGGTATCTTGGCACGACCCCGGAGTTCTGGTTGAACCTGCAAAAGACCTTCGAATTGCGGGTAGCAGAGTTGAAAACCGGTAAACAGATCGCGCAACAGATAAAGCCGCACCACGCCGCCTGAGGCTGGCAGACGACCACACGTCGGATTCAGACCAGTAGATCGAAGGAGCAGAAATGGCTGAATATCGCGTCAAATGTCCGTTACAACGTCCTTCCATTCATCCGGGGGAAGTTCTGCGCGAGGACGTTCTGCCGTCACTGGGCTTATCGGTCAGCGAGACGGTCAGAAGACTCGTTGTTTCGCGCCAGCAATTGCATAGGATTTTGGCTTGCACGCACCCCATCACGGCAGAAATGGCCTTGAGGATCGGCAGACTGATCGGCAATGGTCCGGGGCTCTGGCTGAGGATGCAACAGAATCATGATCTATGGCGTTTGGAGCAGGGGCTGAGAAGTGAATTGGCAAAAATAGAGACGGCCAAAACGATGTTTCCGAAACATGCCGTTTCCTGACAGTCGGCAACAATCCACGATGAGAAACGCCGAGACGCCTCTGAACAATTTAAAAGTACGCCTGGAATGGAAGGCGACAGCATGAGCAGTCCGATGGAATCAGAAGCGGGGCCTGAGGGAATGCAGCCTGCTGCGCCATCCAGCGAAAAATTCGACCGGCTGAAGGCCATCCTGCGCGAGATGTTCCAACTCAACCGGGGCGATCTGGACTTCGGCCTGTACCGGATCATGAACCTGAAGGCGAAGGAAATCGAAGCGTTTCTCGACAACGACCTGTTACCACAGGTACGGACGGCACTGGCGGGGAACACAACTGACACGCAAGCCCAACTGGAAGAAGAACTTGCCAAAGTCCGCGGGCAGGCCATTAGCTTGGGCGTCGACCCGGAAACCGCGCCGAAAGTCGAAGAGTTGAAGCAACAACTGGCCGAGACCAAAGCCGACCGGGCAGCAGAAACCGACGTCTACAACCATCTCGCAAATTTCTTCGCCCGGTATTACGACGAAGGCGACTTCATGTCCTTGCGCCGTTATTCAGAGGCGGCCAGCCGACCTACCTGATCCCCTACGACGGCGAAGAAGTCAAGCTGCACTGGGCCAATGCCGACCAGTACTACATCAAGACGACCGAAAATTACTCATCCTACGTCTTCGCCGTAGGCACGGGCGCAGAAACGCGGCGGGTGCGGTTTGAAATTGCTGCCGCCGACAACGAAAAGGACAACGTCAAGGAGGCAAGCGGCAAACAACGCCGGTTTCTGCTTGCCGTCGACAATACAGAGGCCGTAACGTTCGACGGCGCAGACTTGGTGGTGCGCTTTGCGCACCGGCCACTGAACGACCACGAGAAGAAAGGGTTCTCCGGCAACGGGGCGAAACAGCAGGAACAGATCAACAAGGCAATCGCAAAGCGTATCCGGCAAGCGTTGCAACCGGACTGGCAGGCCCTGCTTACCGCGCCCGCTCCCACGGAACACAACCCCAAGCGCACAGTGCTGGACAAACATCTGGCCGTCTATACCGCCAAGAACAGCTTCGACTACTTCATTCACAAGGACCTGGGCGGGTTCCTGCGCCGCGAACTGGATTTCTACCTGAAAAGCGAGGTGTTGAACCTGGACGACCTGAGACTGGGCGACGCAGCCCGGCTGGATCGGGCGCTAGGACGGATGTGCGCCGTCCGGTACATAGCCGAAAAGATCATCGACTTCCTGGCGCAATTGGAGAATTTTCAGAAACAACTCTGGCTCAAAAAGAAATTCATCCTGGACACGCAGTATTGCGTGACCCTGGACCGCGTACCGGAAACCTTGTATGTGGAAATCGCCGCCAACGAATCACAGCACGACGAATGGATAAAGTTGTTCGCCATTGATGAAATCACCAACTCTTTCCCTCTCCCACTGGGAGAGGGCAGGGTGAGGGCGAGTCAGGTAGTCAAGGGTGAGGGAGGCCCGGGTCAGTGTGCGCCTTATACCAAATCATTGACCGTGGATTTCCTCAAAGCCAACCCCTATCTGGTCTTGGACACCCGGCACTTCGACGCGGATTTCACCGGCCGCCTGCTGGCAGCACTCTCCGAATCCGGGCCACTGGATGAACAACTGAATGGCCTGCTGGTACACGGCGAAAATTTTCAGGCATTGAATTTATTGCAGGCACGATACCAAGGCCAAGTGAACTGTATCTACATTGATCCGCCATACAACACCGATTCTTCACCAATTTTGTACAAGAACGACTACAAAGACTCTTCTTGGTTGTCCATGATGGAAAGGCTCTTGTCACTTGCCAAAACCTTTTTGCAGAGCAATGGAATTTTATGTTGCGCCATCGATGACGAAGAGGCATGGCGGTTGCGTGCACTTTTGCAAGGTATGTTTGCAAAAGAAATAGGGGTGGCCCCAGTTCGTTCGACTCCGATTGGACGTACTTCTCGCGGTAAGTTATCACCGACGCACGAGTACGCTTTGTTTTATGGCGGTGAAAACACTGTCCCCGGACCATTAATTAAAACGGAAAAGGAAAAACAGCGGTATCCTTTCTACGATGAGAGTGGACAGTACGCGTGGCGCAATCTTATCCGTACAGGAACCAACGACAAGCGTGCTGACCGTCCGAAATTGTATTATCCGATTTTCGTCGGTGATGACGATGTTTTGCGCGTTCCGAAAATGAAATGGGACGAACAAAAGATAGAGTACCAGATTCTGGAGAGTCCTAAAAAAAATGAGACTGTCGTGTGGCCCATTAAGAAGCAGGAAGGGAAAAAGGTTGAAAAGAATTGGGAGCGAGGTTGGGAGCGGGTAGCCCGCGAGGCGGGCGAATACCGTGCGCAGAGAAAGAACGATGTTTCGGGCGAACAAGAAATTAGCATCCATTTTATTCAGCGTATGGATGTTTCTTCGGCTCCCAAAACGTGGTGGGGTGACAGCAAATATGCGTCGTCCAACCACGGGGCCAAGGTTCTCAAGGATCTTTTTGTGGATAATCCTCTTGATTTTCCGAAATCTGTCGCGTTGGTGGAGGATTGTATCCGCACTTCGGGAGGGGGCGAAGAAGGCGCGCAAATCGTTGACTATTTCGCCAGTTCCGGTACGACCGGTCATGCGGTCATCAACCTGAATCGCGAGGATAAGGGCCAACGCAAGTATCTTTTGGTAGAAATCGCTCACCATTTCGACGCGATATTGCTGCCGCGTATGAAAAAGGTCGTCTACTCGCCGGACTGGAAGGACGGCAAGCCGCTCTCACGCGAAGGTGTCTCGCAGTTCTTCAAATACGTCCGCCTCGAATCCTACGAGGACACGCTGGACAGCCTCGAAGTGAGGCCGCCGGATTCTGCGCAACAGGATTTGCTTGCAGATAATCCCTTACTGGCGGAAGACTACCGGTTGCGCTACGTACTGGGCGTGGAGACCGCAGACAGCGCTTGCCTGCTCGGCAAGGACTTCACCGATCCCTTCGCCTATACCTTGTCCGTGGTACGCAATGGCACGCGACGGGAAGTGCCAGTCGATCTGCCCGAAACCTTCAACTACCTGCTCGGCCTGCGCCTCGAATCGCGCCGACTGGTGGACGGCGTGCTCGCCATCACGGGCACGGATGCCGAGGGAAAGCACTGCCTGATCCTCTGGCGCAACCTGAACGAAACTGACAACACCGCACTGGAAAACTGGTTCACAAATCACCGCGCCGAATTCGCCGAATCCCTCGACGCCATTTACACTAACGGCGACCACACCCTGAACGCAATCCAGCAGAAAAAAGAAACCTGGACCGCAAGAACCATCGAACCGGCTTTTCGGGAAATGATGTTTGAGGAGGTGCTGTGATGTCTGAAGACAATGAGAAGTTTTTTTACAATCTCCAAAGTTACAAGGCAACGATTGAAAGTCTTCGGTCGCTCAAGCGGCCCATGTTGCTCTGGTCTGCGCTGTCCTTGGTTTATATTTATGGCGGTTTACATCTCAAAGTCGATGCCATAGCACTGTGGGGTGTTCAGATAACCGGAATCACTGAAGAAAAATTCATCATTTTTTTACTCCTGGCTACGTTCTATTACACGAGTAAATGGCTCTGGTCTAATTTCTTGAAACTCAGACTCTACTGGAGAAAGGGCTTCATAAGCGACTTACGGAATCGCCGTATGAATCCCCAAAAAATAGGAGAAACAGGAGAAGCCTGGGGTTTGATAGAAGGATTTGGTGCAGACACAGACAAGGATATTATAAATGACAGGGATCTCAGTGGCACGGTAACTGACTTCACAAGATTCAGCGTTGTATCTCGTGTTGTTACATTTATGGAACTTTTCGGTGTCTCCTTTGTCTTTCCACTTTTGATAGCTTTTGTAACGCTTGTGACTCTTCTGATTCGGTATTTGTTTTGGTAGCAAAGACGATCTCCCTTCAAAACCGCCTTGTCCTGCATTGCCTTATTTGTCGTCAGAAGCCGTAATTTTCTTTTCAGGAGGATCATATAGTTAGGTTGAAGTTGGTTAACCTTGAGGCATTTGTTACGTATAATCAACCTGCTTTATTGACAGCCCACGAGTTGACGCGCTTAAATAGAGCCGATAGGTTTCTGGCTTGCCTAGAACGGTAATACTAAGAACATGGGCAGCGTATGCTAGACAAAGAATTTCAATATTATAAGGACCACCAAGAGGAGTTGGTTCGGTTACATAAAGGAAAATTTCTTGTAATTCGAGAAGAAGCTGTTGTTAGTGTTCATGATGAACAGCTTGAAGCCTATCTCGATGCAAAAAACAAGTATCCCGCAGGCACATTTCTCATCCAGCACTGCATGCCCGGTGAAGAAAGTTATACGCAGACTTTCCATTCGCGCGTCTCATTTGGCTAATTTCTATTGCCATCAAAATACACAAAAGAACCCGTCTTTGCCTTTACGACTTCTGGTCAGGGCATCCTGCGAGAGCTCGTAAATGAAGTTGTTGTGAGTGATGCCTTTGACATCAAGATTAGGCAAACTCCCCCTCCAGAAAAACAAAAACATATAGAGCAATTTGGGACACAGGAGCCACCAACACCTGTATCACCCCCAAAGTTGTTGCAGACCTGAATTTTTTCCCAAGCGGAAAAACCACTATTTTAGGGGTTACCAGCAAAGAAGAAGTTCCCACCTATTTTATTTCTCTTGGTTTACCTAACAAAACTGGCTTCCCGATGATTCGCGTCGTGGAAGCTAAAAACATTCAAGGTGCGGATGTTCTCATTGGAATGGATGTCATTAACATGGGCGATCTGGCCATTTCGAATTTTAACAATCAAACAGTTTTCGAATGCCTTCAATTGAAACAATCGATTTTGCAGAAGAAATAAAACGGATCATATCCAAGGATTCAGAAAAGCTGATTTCTTCAAGACAAGAGCGAAACCGTAAAAAACGGGAAAAAAGAGCAAAAAAGAAGAATACTTAAATCAACCCCTGACAGGATAATCGTTTCCCCGCCATTCGTTCGATAAACACCGGGCGAAGCCGTCGGTCGGGTTAGCCGAAGAAGTAACCGGACATCACAGCCTCAAATCGGATTCCGCTACGCGAATCCGATTTACGCGAAATTTCAATCGCCAGATTTCACGTGCATATAGAAAATTTTATCTACCATATTCTGAAGACTTTGCCATCATCAGTACGGAATAGCGAGTCAAGTGCTGGCGAATGCGCTCATCTCAGCGAAAACAGTCTGGCGGCTGATTGAAATACGGCGGAGGAAGATCGGGCATGGCAAGATGTTCAGTAGGCGATATTGTGCTTGTCCGCGAAATCATGAAACTCATGCTGTCTGAGTCCCGCTGATGCCTCCGCGTCGTCGCTTGGTCGGGACATCCTTCCTTCAAAACCGCCTTGTCCTGCATCGCTTTATTTGTCAAGAGTTCGGGTACGACGGCATGCGCACCATGCTGGACCGGCTGCGCGATGTTCCGGCTGGCTTCGATGCCGGTGGTGAGAGTGAATACGCTCGCGCGTTGTATCTTTCCCGTACTGCCTTGGTCCGGTCCGAGGAACTGGCCCGATAAGACGCCAACATCGTCGCGCATAGCTTCAGACTGCGCATGACTCCTGAGCAGGACCGCGGTTGGAAGCCGTATCAATACCTCGCCCTGTTGTTCACCGAACGTTACCTAGACCGGTATTTTCAGGACCCTGAAGCACTCTGCTCCGACCTTAACAAGGCGCGGACCACACACCGGTTGACGCGGGACATGCCGGAATATATGCCCGACGACCTGCGGACCATCGCGTTTCAGAGCGCGACCGGCTCCGGCAAGACCCTCCTGATGCACGCCCATATCCTGCAATACCGGCAGTATCTGGTCGCCTCCGGCGGGCGGCTCAACAACGTCGTTCTGCTGACGCCCAACGAACAGATGTCAATGCAGCATCAGAATGAATTGAAGGCAAGTGGTTTGCCCGCGCGGCTGTTTTCTGCAGAGGCCGGGGCCGACCTGTTCCCGCACGTGGAAATCATCGACCTGAACAAACTGGCGGAAAAGAAGGGCATCAAGCGTATCGCAGTAGGGGATTTCGGCGACAACAACCTGGTGTTGGTGGACGAAGGGCACCTCGGCGCGTTGGGCAAGGTGTGGCGCGAGCGACGCAAGGAACTCTCCCGTGGTGGCTTCACCTTCGAGTATTCCGCCACCTTCAACCAGATCGCAGGCAAGGATGACGCACTCCGCGACGCCTACGGCAAGTGCCTCTTATTCGATTACGCCTATCGCTGGTTTCACGAGGACGGCTACGGCAAGGACTACGTCATCTCCAACCTGCTTCAGGGTATGGAAGACGTGAACCGCGACGCTTACCTGCTGGGCTGTCTGCTGACCTTCTATCAGCAATGTCACATCTGGCGGGACAATGCCGCGGCCTGGGCGGATTTCAACGTGACCAAGCCCCTTTGGGTTTTCCTGGGCAAGACGGTGACCGGATCGGGCAAGACGGATAAGGAAACGCAATCCGACGTCGTGAGCATCCTGAATTTCCTGGCCTGGGTGTTGGCCGATGGTGACGCGATACGCACCATGATTGGGAAGCTGCTGGGTGGGCAGTCCGGCCTGACCGACGAAAGCGGACGGGATTATTTCAGGGACCGGTTCGCGTATCTTTCCGAACACGCGTCTGCACACAAAGCCGACGATCTCTACACCGACCTGTGTGCCACCCTGTTTCACGGACTGGGGAAACTGCACGTCGTGTACCTGACCGCAGGCGAAGGCGAATTGCACCTGCACGCCGGCGATGGGCCGGCCTTTGGCGTGGTCAACGTCGGTGATTCCGCTGCGCTGTACAAATTGCTGACGGAGCAGGCCAATCCGCATGTCGTCGTTTCCCGAGAAGCCGGTTTTGCCGAGCGGCTCTTTGCCGACGTGGACAAACGTGATTCACCGGTGAATATCGTCATCGGCGCGCGGCGCTTCATTGCCGGCTGGAACTCGTGGCGCGTGGCGACGATGGGATTGATGCACGTCGGCGTCGGCGAAGGGCCAGAGATCATTCAGATGTTTGGGCGCGGTGTGCGTTTGAAAGGCTGGAACATGAGCCTGAAACGCCATCAGAAAAGCGGAGCGGAATTGCCAGCAGGCAGCACGGAACTGACTCATCTGGAAACGCTGAATATCTTCGGCCTGCGGGCCAACTACATGCAGACTTTTCGGGATTTGCTCGAAAAGGAAGGCGTGCGCGTCGAACGGGAGACGATTCGTTTGCCCGTCACCTGGAACTTCGCCAGGAAGACGGATCTGAAGTTGATCCGGCTCAAGGAGAACGTGCAATACGCGCGTTCCGCGGAGCGCCCCGTCCTGCCCGGCCCCGGTGCCGGGCAGGTAGTCGTCACCCTGGACCTGTATTCACGGTTGCAATCTGTCGCGTCCTCGGGCGTTGTGGCAGAACAGTCCGCACCCAAAAAATCGGGCAAACTCCCGCCAGGTCAGGTCGCGTTTTTCGACCGAACGCGCCTGTACGACAAGCTGTTGAAGCGGAAGCAGCAACGGGGCTGGTACAACCTGATCATTGAGCGTGACACGGTGGACCGTCTGCTGGAACGCGACGATTGGTATGACCTGTCTATGCCGCCGGAACGCTTGTCCGCAACCGGCTTTCGGCAGATATGCGGACTCGAAGACGTGGCGCTGGATCTCATCACCGAATATGCCGATCAATTCTGGCGCAAACAACGGAGGCAATGGGAGTACGACAAGATCGAAGTGGTCACGCTGGACGAGAACGACCCGAACAATATCCGAGCCTACGAGTTATCCGTAGACGCGACCGAGCGTCTGTTGATCGAAGACGTTCATGAATTGGCAGCAACCGTTGAGTCACGCACTTTTCGTGATCTGAGCGTCAGCGTCATCATGACGCAGGCTCATGCCTATAAGCCGTTGTTGTATGCCGGGCCAGACAGCAAGGTGATGATTCAGCCGGTTCCCCTGAACAAAGATGAAAGGAACGTCGTTGAGAAGCTGGCCGCGCTGGCTGAACACCGCGACCCCTGCCTGAACGGCAAGGAGTTGTTTCTTATCCGCAACCTGACGCGCGGCAGGGGCGTGTCGTTCTTCGACGATTACGCCTATTACCCTGATTTTATCGTCTGGTTGAAGGACGAGATCTGCCAGCACGTCATTTTTCTCGACCCCAAGGGGCTGAGCCGCTACGGACCCCGTGAGCAACAAAAGGTTAGCCTGCATCAGGAGATCAAAAAGACCGAAACGCAAATCCGCACCAGTGACCCCGACGTGCGTCTGCACGCCTATGTCCTCTCCGTCACGCCACCGGCCCTGATAGACGAGGCCGTACGATCCCGAGACGACTGGAAGCAGCGAGGCGTGTATTTTCTAGAAGAAGTTGATTGCCTGAAGCAGATGATCGAGCACACATTGGGCGGGTAGGCAACTGTCAGGCGGATGGACTATACCAATGAACACATGGATGAGATCAAAATGTCGTTTTATATTGAAATCTTGACGAAAAATCGTTAAGATTTCAATATGATCACATCATTTTCAGTATCAAACTACCATTCTATACGAGAAGAAGTTGTTCTGGATCTTCGCATTCCGGGAACTGCTCCAGACCTGCCGCGCTTCCGGCGTAGCGCGTCCAAGCCGGATATCAGGCTTCCTTCCGTGGTGGTGCTCATCGGACCCAACGGATCGGGCAAGACGACGCTGCTCAGTGCGCTGAACGCTACTGCTCGAATTGCCTCATCAGCCTTGCCTACGGAAGAGAACAATCCGATCAACGTTTTCATCCCCTTCCTTTCTCCGGAAACCAGGGAGGAACCGACACGGTTCTCTGTGGACTTCGAGGCAGATTGGCTGGCGCTTGGCGAACCTAGGCAACTGTTCCGCTACGAGTTGAGCGTAGGGCCAGATGGTTCTGGCTTTCAGAGCTATTCTTTCCATTACGAAGCACTGTCCTGTTTTCCCAAGGGACGCCCTCGTCGTCTTTTCGCGCGGGGCCGTAAGGGAGAGCCCATATACGTTGCCGGTGAGTTCGGGCTCAAGCCCGGGGATGAACGCCTCAAGGCGATTCGAGCGGATGCCTCGGTGGTTGCCACGTTGGCCTTATTTAACGTACCCCTGGCCATGCGAATCGCGAAAGACATGCAATTGTTCCTGTGGTCGAGCAATATCGTGTATCACAGGAAATGGGAGCCTTCGACCAAAGCAGTCATCCAACTGTTCGAGGAGAATCCCGAGCTAAAGGCCTGGACTGGGAAACATATTCAATCGAGCGATTTGGGGATTCAAAGCTTTGATATTCGTGACAGCTCCTTCGGGGAAAAGGAGGTGTTTTTTAAGCATCACGCGCTTGACGGCCCAGTGACTCTGCCCTTCGAATCCAGCGGGACGAAAAGATTGTTTCACCTGCTGCCTCAAGTCGGTTTCGCACTCGACAGGGGCATTCCTGCTACCCTCGACGAGATCGATGGCGACCTACACGTGGATATCGTCGGTGAAGTTCTCAACTGGTTCCGCTCCCGAGAGACGAATCCCAACGACGCACAGCTCTTCGTCACCTCTCACAACGTCGGACTACTCGACGACCTGGAGAAAGAGGAGGTCTTCATCGTGGAGAAGGATGGCAACGGTGCAACCAAGGTACACGGCGCCCAGGACGTGCGCGGCCTTCGTCGCGATGCCCGTCTTTATCCCAAGTACCGGGCCGGGGTGCTCGGCGGTCTCCCGAAAATCGGCTGAGAGGCGATGCCCCGACGCAGGCCGGTTGAACCCAGGCGAGTCATCTTGATCGGGGTCGAGGGTAGGAGCGATCGGGCCTTTGCTCGGTTCCTTCAATTCTGTTGCGATGAAAAGCGCCTGCACCTGCATTTGAACGTCGCGACGGGAAGCGGAGGCGACTCCGTATCCGTCGTTAAAGAAGCCGTTCGTCACCTGACGAGACATCTCGACAGAAAGGAGATCAGTCACAGTCTGGCATTGCTGGACCGTGATCGGTATGCACAAGACGTGCAGGCGGGACGTGACGCCCAAGCCGAGGCATCCAAGGCAAAGCTTGAGATCATCTTTCAGAATCCGAATCTGGAAGGTCTCCTGCTCAGACTGCATCAACGACATGAGAGTCGGGAAATTGCGGCAGGCGACTCCATGGCAGAACTTCGCAAGGTTTGGCCCGAATACAGCAAATCATCGCTGACCTCGGAGCAATTGAACCAGCGCTTTACCGTGTCCGATCTGCGGCGGGCGGCCCGGTACGATCAAGGGCTGCGAAGACTGCTCGAAGTTCTCGGTCTTTGAGCACATCGGCAACGGGAATCCCTTCTTCAAACAGCAGATCCTTCACTTCGTTCAGGATAATAAATAGAGGGACACCCGGAGTGAGAGAAGAGGCAGCGCGGTCCCTATGATAGAATGAATAAGGAAATTTTTGTTCAGCGATCCGTTTGAAACATGGTGACTTCTTACGAATTTGACGTGCTTGTGATGGGGGCCGGGTTGGCGGGGTTGCGGGCGGCGTTGGCGGCGCATCAGACCGGGGCGACTGTCGCGATCATCACCAAGGTTCATCCCGTTCGGAGCCATTCCAATGCCGCGCAGGGGGGCATTAATGCTGCCCTGACCGACCGGGGCGACAAGTGGGAAGAGCATGCCTTTGAGACGGTCAAGGGCAGCGATTATCTGGGCGACCAGGATGCCGTGGAAATTCTGGCGCAGGAAGCCGGGCAGGACATTCTGGCCTTGGAACACATGGGCGTGATCTTTAACCGGAATGAAGACGGGCGGTTGGGCACCCGTCGCTTCGGCGGGCAGAAACGCGCCAGGACTTTTTTTGTCTCCGACTTTACCGGGCAGGCATTGTTGCACGTCTTGTATGAGCAGATCATGAAGGCGCGCCTTCCGGTGTTTGAGGAGTGGTTTGTGTTGTCATTGGTCAAGGATGAGCATGGACAATGCGGAGGGGTCGTGGCTTTTGAAATACGAACCGGGCGCGTGGCGTTGTTCAAGGCCAAGGCCGTGATCATTGCCGCCGGTGGGTTGGGGCGCGTGTTCGAGCCGAGTACGAATGCGCTGATTTGTACCGGTGACGGCATCGCGATTGCCTATCGGGGTGGAGCCCCGCTGATGGACATGGAGATGGTGCAATATCATCCCACGACCTTACGGGGAAAAGGTCTGCTCCTGAGTGAGGCGGCTCGCGGAGAAGGCGCCTATTTGCTGAATGCCGAGGGTGAACGGTTCATGGAGCAGTATGCCCCGAACATGATGGAGTTAGCCTCACGCGACGTGGTGTCGCGCGCTGAACAAATCGAAATCAATGAAGGCCGGGGGATCAACGGCTGCGTATTGCTTGATTGCCGGCATTTGGGCAAGAAGCTCATCCGGGAGCGCCTCAGCCAAATTTCTGAGGAGGCGAAGTCGTTTGCCAATATCGACTTGACCGAAGAGCCAATTCCGGTCTGCCCGGGCATGCACTACATGATGGGTGGAGTGAAGACGGACGTCGATGGACGCTGCTGGGACCTCGCGGGCGGCTGGCAAGGCGTTCCCGGCTTGTTCGCGGCCGGAGAAGCCGCATGCCTGAGTCTCCACGGCGGGAATCGGCTCGGAGCGAATTCTCTGCTGGATACCGTTGTGTTCGGTCGCCGGGCGGGCCGTTGCGCCGGAGAATATGCGGGGTCCCTGGCTCTTCCTCGTATCAGCGACGGCGTGGCGAAGGATGGAGAAGACAGCCTCAAGAAGATCCTGGCCCGGCCTGAGACCGACGACACCGTGGCGTGCATCCGGCATGAGATGGGGTGCGCCATGACCGAGGGTTTCGGCGTATTTCGCGATGAGGAAGGGATGGCTCATGCACAACAGACGGTCGGCAGTCTTCGTGAGCGGTGGAATCGCGTGGCCATTCATGATAAAGGACAGGTGTTCAATACGAGCCTCGTTCGTGCGTTGGAACTCGACTTTATGCTGGATTGCGCCGAAACCATTGCGCTGGGCGCCGTGACGCGAACGGAAAGTCGCGGGGCGCATTTTCGAACGGATTGTCTCGAACGTGACGATGACCATTGGCTGAAACATATTCTGATTCATCATCGTCCCGGCGGGTCGCCTCAACTGGACTTTCTGCCCGTTCGGATTACCCAATGGGAACCGCAGGTCCGCGTGTATTGATATGGGAGGCTCTTGGAATACCCGTGTATTACCCTTCGTGGTTGTCCGTCATAGATGCTCCGCGGTTCATGCGGGACGGCACGGGGGCCGTCCCCTACAACCATGATCGTAGGGACACCCCCCCGTGGTTGTCCATTAAAGGTGCTCCGCAGTTGTTGAGACCATCGTGAAGGATGCCATGCTGACCACGTTTCGCATTCGCCGCTTTAATCCTGAAGCGGAATCACCACAATCCTATTTCCAGGACTACCAATTGGTGACGGAGCGGTCGGACACGGTCCTTGACGCGTTGATCAGGATCCGGGAAACCGTGGATGAATCGCTGACTCTGCGATGTTCATGTCGGGGCGCCATCTGCGGGTCCTGTGGGATGCGCATCAACGGGCATGCCGCGTTGGCATGCAAAACCAAAGTGGCATCTATGGTCTCGCCGGGCGAGACCATCCACGTGGAACCCATGAACAACATGCCGGTGATCAAGGATCTGGTCACGGACATGGCCGGGTTTTGGGAAAAGATCCGTCAGGTTCAGCCTTGGCTCCAGCCTACGGGTCCTGCACCGGAAGGCGAATATCTCGCGGCCCCGGAGGCCATGAATCATTTGACGGGGGTCATGCACTGCATCATGTGCGGAGCTTGTGTGTCGGACTGTGCGGCCTTGGAAGTCAGTCCGAATTTTGCCGGACCCGCGGCGTTGGCCAAGGCCTATCGGTTCGTGGCAGACCCCAGGGACGGGAACAGTTCGTCACGGTTGAGGGAACTCAATGATCCGGGCGGCATGTGGGATTGCACGCGGTGCATGGAGTGCATCGAAGTATGTCCCAAAGGCGTAGGGGCCATGGACCGTATTATGACGCTTCGTGCCAAGGGTATTGAGCAGGGCGTGCCGTCCACCTCCGGCTCGCGTCATACCGAAGCGTTTGCGGATATTATCGAGCAGAAAGGGCGCCTGGATGAACCCATGTTAGCCGTTCGGACGTTTGGACTCGCCAATTTCAAGCAGATGTTCTCCTTTCTGCCGATGATTCTTCGAGCATTGCCCCGAGGCAAACTTCCCAAATCCGGACCATTGTTCCGGCCGATACCGGGGATTGATCGAATCCGACGATTGTTTCGACGAGCGAAGGAGCCACGATGAAATACGCGTTTTTCCCTGGGTGCGTTTCAAAGGGAGGCTGTCCCGAACTCTATCAATCCGTGAAACAGGTGTACCCTCGATTGGGGATTGAGTTGGAAGAAATGACGACGGCGTCGTGTACGGGCGCGGGGGTGTTGCAGGAAAAAGATCTGCGCCTGGGGGATATCCTGAACGCCCATACCCTGGCCTTGGCCGAGGAGCAGGGGCTTCCCATCATGACGATTTGCAGTACGTGTCAAGGCGTGATGAGTCAGGCGAATTATCGGCTGACGACGGAGCCCGGCTATTTGGACGACATCAACCGGGTTCTGGCCGAAGAGGGGCTCTCCTACCGCGGCACCACCACGGTGAAACATTTTGTCTGGATTCTCCTGGAAGACGTTGGGGAAGAAAAACTCCGGCAAGCGGTGAAGAGGCCGTTGAAAGGGTTGCGGGCGGCCCCGTTTTATGGGTGCTACATTCAACGGCCGAGTGCGGCACTGGGATTTGACGAACAGCCGGCAAGGGCCCAATCATTGGAAACGGTGATCACGTTGCTGGGCGCCGAGGTGGTGGATTTTCCCGGCAAGACCCGATGCTGCGGCATGCCGTTGCTTACCATTAACGAACCCGGCTCGCTGCAGATGGTTGCCCATCATACGTCTGATGCCAAAGAGCACGGAGCCGACGTGATGGTCACGCCGTGCCCCTTGTGTCATCTCAACCTCGACGGGCTTCAAGCCAAGGCCGCCAAACACGATCGCCGGGAAATTGATCTGCCGATTTTACATTTACCCCAGTTGCTCGGACTTGCCATGGGCCTGGAGCCGCGGGCACTCGGCCTCAAACGCAATCTGGTGCCTACGACGTCGGTGTTGGAGAAACTCGGGGTGGCGTAAGAACGGGAAGGTCGAGGATTACGAAACTTCTTTGGACATGGTTTTGAAGTAGGCCAGGAGGTCGCGCGCTGAAAGAATCCCCACGATCTTCCCGTTATCGCTCACGGCCAAGTGACGAATCCGTTTGTTGGCCATAAGATCTCTTGCATAGTGGGGCGACAGCTTCTTCTCGACGGTCAGAATGGGACTGGACATGACGTGAACCACGGAAGTCTTTGCCACGTCGTCGTGTTCGGCCACGGCCCGGACCACGTCGGTCTCGGTTACAATGCCGGAGAAATCGTTTCCTTTCCTGACCAACAGCGACCCGATGCGCTGGTCGTGCATTTGTCCGGCAGCCTGTTTAACCGTCATGTCCTCGGTCACGACGCTCAGATCCCTGCTCATCAATTGTCCGATGGTCGCCATCGCGTCTCTCTTCAAGAATAGGGAAAAGGCTGGAAAACGATGGGGCGTATTCTAGGAAAAACAGTGAAGATATGCAAGAAATCGGCATCTGCTGACCACCATCTGAGCCATTCCTAATTGAATTACTAGTGGCAGGTAGCTTTGCTGGTGGCGTCCGCATGTTGGCATCACGCTATTGCGTGAGCGGTCATTCGTGCTTTATAAATGATAGCATAATCGAATTGACACGAATTACGTGAGTTGCTAAAGTCGTTGGAATGTTACGCCGCCACTTGACCGAAGCACTGAAAGCCGCTGCCGCGACCTACCCGGTTGTGATGCTCACGGGTCCCCGGCAATCGGGGAAGACGACGCTGGTTCAGGCACTCTTTGGCGAATATCGCTACCTTTCGCTTGAGGCACCGGACGTTCGAGCGCGGGCGATCCAGGACCCGCGGAGCTTTCTGACGCAGGCGGACCGTCTGATTCTCGATGAGATCCAGCGCGTTCCCGAATTGCTCTCCTACATTCAGGTACTCGTCGATGCGGACAGCCTTCCCGGGCACTTCATCCTGACCGGCTCACAAAATCTTCTCCTGATGGAATCGGTATCGCAGACGCTCGCCGGGCGTACGGTTTTTCTCCGATTATATCCGTTGTCGCTCTCGGAGTTGCGCGGGAATCCTTCGCTTGATCCCCTGAACCTGGACCGTACCCGTAGAAAAACGACCGGGCGCAAGAGTCGGCTGCCGCGTAAAGGGCTCTGGGATACGCTGCTCGACGGCTTCTATCCACGCATTCACGACCGGGGCATACCAGCCGGGGAGTGGCTGGCGGACTATTTTCGCACCTACGTCGAACGTGATCTCCGTGAAGTCATGCAGATCTCCGATCAACGGAGCTTCGAGCGTTTCGTTCGACTGGCCGCCGCGCACACGGCCCAAGAACTCAACCTGACCACGCTCGCCAGCGACGTCGGGATCACCCAGCAGACCGCGAAGCGTTGGCTCACGGCCCTCGAGATTGGTTTTCTGGCCACGACCCTTCCGCCCCATCACGCGAACTATCGCAAGCGCATGCGAAAACGCCCGCGGCTGCACTTCCTCGATACCGGGCTCATCTGCTACCTGCTCGATATTCGGGACGCCGTGACGTTGGAGCACCACCCGCTACGTGGTGCCGTGTTCGAATCGTTCGTCGTCTCGGAGTTGGTCAAGAACTTCGCCGCGACCCGCCGCGACCCGCCGCTGTTCTTCTGGAGAGACGCAACCGGGCACGAGATCGACGTCCTGATCGACACCGGCGAGCGGATCATCCCAGTGGAGGTGAAGTCGGGGCAGACCGTTGCCGGCGACGCCGTCGATTCGCTCTTCTGGTGGACGTCAATCCCCTCCAACCCGAACCAGGGCGGCGTCCTGGTCCACGGCGGGGACGAAAGCTTCGACTTCAAGGGCTCCCGCGTCCTGCCCTGGTTCCTGCACTGAGCCAGGGCGGATACCTAGGTCCGCCCTGGCTGCATCCCGTGCCGCTCGGTTTCCACGCTTGCAAGGGTTCGTCTTGTGCGTTAGCCTGATCAGGCAGGACACGTGACAATTTCCCAAAGGCAATTTTGACTCAGGAAGCACATCCCATGACTCAATCCGTGATGAACCTTGAACGCGTCGTTAGTGGCATGCAGGAGCCGATGAAGCGGTTTCTTGATCGAGTGCAGACGCTCGGCGGGGCCAATTGTTTGGCGATGATCGGGGTTGGCGCCATTGCCACGTCCGGTTTTGATCCGGCGCGGCATACCGCGCGCAGCGTCCTGGTTCTGGAAACGGTTGATCTGGCCATGCTCCGGGAACTCGCCAAAGACGGGGTCAAACTCGGGAAAGCCAAAATCGCCGCTCCCCTGATCATGACACCCGTGTACATTGCCGGATCCCTGGATACCTTTCCGTTGGAATTTCTGGAGATTCAGCAATGCCACGTGTGTTTCGTCGGCACCGACTATTTTGCGGATCTGTCGTTTGAGGAACGCCACGTTCGGCTTCAATGCGAGCGTGAATTGAAGACCATCCTGATCGGCATGCGTCAGGGCCTCCTGGCGGCCGCGGGTCGTGAAAAACTCTTTGGGGTCATGGAAGGCGATATTGCCGAACGGATGATCCGCACGCTCCGCGGGCTTTTGTGGCTTCATGGACAATACGACTACCTGTCGGCGATTGAAGTCGTCAGCCAGATCGAGCAGGAAACAGATCGATCTCTTCCCGGCATTCGTGCGGCGCTGCAAGACAACCATCAGCATGACTGGAATGATTTCTCACGGCTCTATGATGAAATCGACGGCTTAAAAACCGTGGCTGATCGCTGGTAACGACCATGGATGGGAAATCCTGGCTAGCCGTCTCGGTTCTGCTGGTCCTGCCTGCGTTGAGTTGGGGCGAGGTATCTGTGCCGGACCCCGGCACCTTCGTTGTGGACAGCGCGGGCATCATCGATCCCGGAACCGAGCGGCAGTTGGAGGGCTGGCTTCGCGAACTCGAACAGAAAACCACGGCGCAGGTGAAGGTCCTAACCGTTCAATCCACAGAAGGAGAGGACATGTTCGGTTTTGCCCAGCGGCACGCCGAAGCCTGGAAGCTTGGCCGAAAAGGGAAAGACAACGGCGCCCTGATCGCGTTGGCTCTCAAAGAACGAAAGATCCGAATTCATACGGGGTATGGCTTGGAGGGTGCGTTGCCCGATTCATGGGCGGGCTCGGCGTCCCGTGCGGTGGCCTCGCAATTCTTTAAACGGGGCCAATATGCCCAGGGTCTTCTCCAATTGGCGGTCGTGACGGCCAATCAGGTCGCGGATACCCAACGGGTCACGCTCACCGGGATTCCCCAACACCGGTATCGGCCAAGCCGTGGTGGAGGTGGCGGCTCGGTTCTGGGATCGTTGCTCGTCCCGTTATTTTTCCTGTTCATGTTGTTCTCCAACATGCGTCGCCGTCGCCGGCATTATTCCACCTGGGGCGGCGGAGGATTGGCCGGAGGCATGGTCGGGGGCATGTTGCTCGGCAGCGCCTTGGGTGGCGTCACGGGGAGAAGTCCGTGGGGCGTATCAAGCGGCGGTTTTGGCGGCGGATTCGGTGGAGGTTTCGGCGGATCGTTCGGCGGGGGTGGAGGCTTCGGTGGGGGCGGGGGCGGCGCGGGCTGGTAGCAAAGCGGTTGCATGCGTCGAAACGGCATACGTAACGGAGGAAAACTATCATGAGCGCTGGACGCATCTTACTCATGGTCTTCGGCGGGTTACTTATCCTGATCCTGATGCTTGGTGGCTGCGTCTATTCCGGCTATAACCAGGTCATCGAAATGGATGAAGCGGTGAAGAGCCAATGGGCACAGGTGGAAAATCAATTGCAGCGACGGTTTGAATTGATTCCCAATCTGGTCAATACCGTCAAAGGGGTGGCGAGCCAGGAAGAGAAGATTTATCTGGGCGTCGCCAATGCACGCAAAGCCTATTTTCAGGCGCAGTCGGTCAATGAGAAAGCGCGCGCGGCGGGCGGGTTCGAGTCGGCGCTCTCGCGGCTGTTGGTTCTGCGGGAAACCTATCCCCAACTCAAATCCGATCAATCGTTTTTAAAGCTCCAGGACCAACTGGAGGGAACGGAGAATCGATTGGCGGTCGAACGAAAACGGTATAATGACAGCGTGCGGGTTCTGAACACCTTTATCCGGAAATTGTTGGGACGGCTCTATGCGGGACTGGCCGGCGTCGAACAGGCTGAATACTTCGAAATAGGAGAAGAAGCCCGGGCCACCCCCAAGGTCGAGTTTTAGGATCACTCCCTCCTTGAGGGGGAGTCGGGGAGCCGAGGGCCTTCCCTGAGCTTGTCGAAGGGGTGTAGCCCGCAGGCGAACCGGTGGGGGGCACGGAAGTCAAATATGCGATTATGCCTGACTATCTGATTACCTGGGTACACCTCGCCGCGGCCATCGCGCTCATCGGCGGGTTGTTGTATTCCCAACTGGTGCTCATTCCGGTGGCACGGGATACGCCGTCCGATTCAAAATCCCGGGAAGTCATCCGCTTGTCGGGTCGCCGCTTTCGAACTATCGCGTGGGTCTGTCTCATTGTCCTGATCCTGACCGGGGCGTATCAGATGCTGAATGAAAGCGGGTCCGCCCGGATCGAAACCACCTGGGGCGTGGTGTTGATGCTGAAGTTGTTCCTGTTCGTCATTGCCTTCGGGCTCCTTCTTATTCATGATTTCATTATCGATCCGTATGCCCCGTCGTCTCAGGGCAGCCCATCACCGGCCTCTTCGCCAACCGTCCCGTCCCGCGCCGATGCCCTGCAAAAAGTCGTCATCGTGATGACCCTGGCCGTTCTTCTCGTGGCTTCGTATCTGGCGAAGATCTAGAGCTATGTTTTACATGTTCCTGGTCGGCGTTCCCGGCAAGGTCCCGACTCGGCGAATTTCGCCGCTCCTGATACGGGCAATGTACCCTTCGATCTCACGTTTGACTCGAGGTCCTAAAATATACAGGGCAATCACGTTTGGGATGGCCATGGCAAAAAACATCGCATCGGCGAACTCGATCGTCGCCTTCATGGAGATGACGGCGCCCGTCGACAAGAACAGGCAGTAGACCAGCTTGTAGCCGAGATTGGTCCAGTACGATTCGCCTGCGAGATAGGTCCAGCATTTGACGCTGTAATAGGACCAGGTGAGCATTGTTGTATAGGCAAAGAGGACAACGGCGATTGCAAGAATGTTCGGAAACCACGGAAAGACGGAGGCATAGGCCGCCGACGTAATCTCAATCCCCGAAAGCCCCTGAATCTTGTAGGCCCCGGTGACGATCACAACGAGCGCGGTCATCGTGCTGACCACAATCGTGTCGATAAACGGCTCGAGCAAGGCCACGAGTCCTTCGCTCGACGGCTCCCTCGTCTTTACGGCAGAATGCGCAATGGCGGCAGAGCCGATGCCGGATTCGTTTGAATACGTGGCTCGTTGGAGGCCGATGATCATGGCGCCAATGACGCCGCCGCTCACCCCCTCCGGTGCGAAAGCTTCAACAACGATGCTGACACACGCTGCCGGCACCTGTTCGAGATGCAGACAGAGGATGATGAAGCCGGCCGCCAGATAGACAAATGTCATCAGAGGAACGAGCGCCTGGGCGACCAGTCCGATCTTGCGGACGCCGGCGATGATCACGAGCCCGACCGCGAACGCGATGACAATCCCGAACGCAAGGCCGTTCTGAAAGCCCGTGGCCTCGGAAAATTGGGCAAAGGCCTGGTTGACCTGGAAGAGTGTAATACTGGCCCCGATGCCGAAAATGGCAAAGAGAGAGGCCAGGAAGACCCCAAGTCGCGCAAACCCGCGCTCCGCGAGCCCTTTGTGAATGTAATACATTGGGCCTCCTGATACCGTGCCGTCGGCATTGATCCGGCGGTAGGCGACGCCGAGCGTGCATTCCACCATCTTTGTTGCCATTCCGAGGAGGCCTGCCAGGATCATCCAGAACATGGCGCCGGGGCCGCCAATCGAAATGGCCACGGCGACGCCGGCGATGTTTCCGATGCCGACCGTTCCGGAGAGAGCGGCGCTTAACGCCTGGAAATGGGTGAGGTCACCGGGTTCGTCGTCACGCGTATACTGGCCGCGCACAATTCTCAGTGCCAAACCGAAGTAGCGGATATTTGGAAAGCGGAAATACAGCGAGAAAATGAAGCCCGCCGTGATCAACCAAAAGGCGATCACCGGAACATCAAGACCGGCGATGTTGAGCGAAAAAAATATGACGTCGGAGATGACGCTCGTCATCGGTGAGATCGCCTCGTCAATGGCTCGGTCAAGGTTCATGGAACAATCAGATCGTTTGGGTCATGGGCGATGCTCGCGACACATGTTGCTCGCTCATCTCTCCCGCAATGTGAGAAAAAACGTTGGGAAGATTAAAACGGGGTCTCACCGTTGCGCAATTTGGCGAGGGCCTGCTTGAGGAACTCGGCGTCCTGGCTGCCGGGGTCCAGGTTCTTGTACGCGGTGGCCCAAAATTCTTCGGTTTCCCGATACCGTTTCAAATACCAGAGGGCCAAGCCTTTGTACCAATTCACCCCGGGTTCGTTGGGACGGTCCGCCAACACGAGGTCGAAATGCTTGAGCGCGGCTTCAAAGAGTTTGGGGTCGTCGAATTTTCGTTCTTCGATCATGATGACACCCATGTTGTAATGCGCTTCATGATTGCGGGGGTCCAGTTCCAGAACCTTCTCGTAAGCATTTTTCGCGTCATCCATACGTTCCAGGACCATATACGAGCGACCGGCCATCATTTGACCCTGCACGTCATCGGGGTTTTCTTTGAGTCTGGCTTCCAATCGCGCGACCATTTCCCGTGGATCGGGCATTTGGTCGGCCCGTTCGGTTTGGAGGTCCACGAGCCGGTTGATGGTACGCCATTGCAGAAAACTGTAGGTCCCGATCGAGAAGATGACGACGACCAGGCTGACCGCAATCGCCGATCCCCAGGCACTCCGGGGCAGACTGTGTTGCTCGGAGGACGACGATGATCGGCCGGTGGCAGCGAGAGCTTCCAGTCGATCCAAGACGCCCAGCAAACGTTGTTCGTCGGTGGCTTTCAAGCGCGCATAATCCTCTTGTTCCAACCGGCCTTGTGCCAATTCGACGTCGAGTTCCTGGAGGGATTGAAGGAGAACCTCGTGCTCGACGGAGAGATCGGCTCGTTCCTGGTCTTCCTCGGCGTCACGGCTAATCAGCTCGGGCGTTGTGGAGTCCTTCCGCCAAAAAGGAGAAGAAATCGCGGCAATGACCCCGATGAGGATCGTGAGACAGACAAAGAAGAAGATGGTTGACATGCAGTGTTTCCAGGAAAAGCGTGGCGCGTGGAACGGCTAACGGGAAATCATTGTAGTGAAAGACCAGCCTTCAAAAATATTGAATCTTTTTCAGATTGTGTATATATATGCACATAGAAACGAAGACCGAGAAGATCAAGCATAGGCTGGAACAGGACGGGTGGTATCTGACGCGCCATGGGTCCGGTCATGACATTTACCGGCATCTCCATATCAAGGGCATTATTACCTTGCCCAGACATAAAACGGTATCGCCGGGCGTCGCCCGCTCCATTGCCAGGAAAGCGGGGTGGCCTGAGTAGCCATCTTGAAAAGAGAAGAGCATCATGAGGTATCCCGCAGTGATCGATGGCAAAAAAGGCGCCTATGGCGTGACGTTTCCCGACCTGCCCGGCATCGTCGCCATGGGGAAAACACTTGACGAAGTGCTGGTGAACGCCGAGGAAGCGCTGCGCGATTACGTGGTAGAGACGGAGAAGGACGGGGAGACGATCACGCCGCCCAGCACGCTTGAACGGGTTGCCCACCCCGACGGGTGTCTGCTGGTTTCCGTTCCGTTGGTCCGTCTCTCGGGCCGGAGCGTGCGCGCCAATATGCTGCTGGATGAGGGCGTGGCCGCCTTCATCGCCAGCGAGGCGCGGAGGCGCGGCATGACCCGGACCGCCTACGTGGAATGGATGACGCGACGCATTGCGCAAATGGGCGGATAGAAACCACATGCGGGAAGCCTCACTCGCTGTCGGAGTCAGCGGTTTCATATTGCGTATTGGGCCATAAGTCTCTCTAAGTGTTTTGGAATACGAGGCCAACCAAAAGCCCCGCCGACTTCCCACGCTTTTGTACCCTTCATTAATCCGCGGCGCAGGAATTTCATTTGAAGTTCATCATGCGGGTATATGTAACATTTCTCATCCTGCCTAAACGCAATGTAAATATTTTTGCCGTTGTATTTTTTCTGAAACATGAGGCGTCCCTTGAGTTGAATTTTCAGAAACGTGTTTCCATCAATGTGACAAGCGATGAAATCAGCCCCTTGCCAATCGTCGCTTAACCGTATGCAATTAAAACCATAATCAGCTAACGTTGATGCAACCTTCTGGAAATTGAAATTCTCCTGTTGCTTGGGGTTCAAAGTCTTATCACGAGGATTCAAGGCATTATCGCTTATATTCTCAAACTCACAGCTTATACCCTTAAACATACGACTTCCTCCCTGCTGATACGGTTTGGATGAGCAAGGGCCTATTGAAAGCTCATTCTCATTGATTCCGGTGCAATTCCCGCTCGATCCGGCGTTGGGAGGTTTCATCAAGCACGGGGGGCGGCTGAGGCGTGGGGGTTTTCGTGACCCATCCTTTGACTTCTCTCAACAGCAGGGCTCCTCCGCCGAACAGCAACAGGAACGGCGCCACCCAGATCAGCCAATTGACGCCCTGTTTCGGTGGTTCCATCATGATGTAATCGCCGTAGCGGCTGTGAAAGTACGCCCGGATTTCCTCGGTGGATTGGCCTTGAATCACACGTTCCCGTACGGCTTCCCGCATCTGATGGGCCAGGGGCGCGCCCGATTCCCAAATGTTTTCGGTCTGGCACACGGTGCATCGAAGCGTTTTGGCAATCTCGCGTACCTTTTGATCGATCTCCGTTTCGTCCACGACTGTGGCCCAGCATGCGGCGGGGACAATGAAACACAGTAGGATCAGAATAGGGACAAGACGAAACATTCAGGTGGCCTGCCCTGATCGCCCTTCGACTTCGCTCACGCTACGCTCAGGACGAACGGAGGGAGAAGCCATTGGCCCTGAGCTTTGTCGAAGGGTGGGGGTTGGATCGGACAATAATGGGGTCAGCACGTTTTTCGTTAGATTGGCATACACGTTGTCCACGATCGGGCCGATCCATTTGTGCCGAATAATACCCTGCTTGTCGATGACGAAGGTTTCCGGCACGCCGTAGACGCCGAAATCAATGGCTAATGCGCCTTTGACGTCCTGCATGTGCGGGAAACTCGATCCGTAGTGTTCCAAATATGCGCGAGCCTTGGGAATCTCGTCCTGGTAGTTGATCCCCAGCATGACAAACTCGGGATGACCTTTGAATTCCTCGTACAGTCTCAGCAGGTTTTCATGCTCGACCTTGCATTCCTGACACCAGGAGGCCCAGAAGTTTACGAGGATGACCTTGCCTTTGTAGTGTTCCGAGGACATCGGCTCGCCGGATTCGACGTCAGGACCTTCGAACATGGGGGCGTGGGTGCCCACCAGGACCGGCGGAATATGCCGGGGATCGCCCCAGAGTCCCTGGTAGAACAACGAAAGGAGGGCCAGCAGCACGACGAGAATGGTGATCTGCGTGGTACGAGTCATGATGCGACGACAAGGCTAAGTAAAACACAACAAATTCCCCTCCTTTGTAAGGAGGGGTTAGGGGAGGTAGAAGGTCCGGGCATGCCCTCTACCCCACCCGCATTCCCTCTTCGGAAATGCGCCCACTTACAAAGGGGAAGGGCATAACAAGGGAGCATCATTCATCCCGTTTCCGTGGCCGGAAAATATTGAGCAGGACCCCGAGTCCCATGATGCCTCCGCCACCCCACACCCACAGGATCAGGGGATTGATCACGCCCCGGGCGACCGCCACGCCGTCCGCGGACACGTCAGGCATGGTGAGAAAAATATGCCCCATGTTTTTTGCGTAAATGGCGGATTCGGTCGTCGGGGTCTGTGAAGCATCGTACACGCGCTTCTGGGGGCGCAATTTGGTGAGTAGCGTGTCGCCTTCATACACTTCAAACACGCCTTCCTGTGCGCTCCAGTTTTTCCCTCGTACGTCATGAATACGTTCGAGTTTCACCCGGTAGTCGTCAATGACGAACTCATCTCCGACGCGGAGCGACACCACTTTTTCCGTTTGGTACACGGTCGACGCAATAATGCCGATGACCAGGACCAGCACGCCGACGTGGGTCACGAGACCAGAATAGCGGCGCTGGTTGGCCGTGAAAGCCGACAGAGAACCCTTCAGCAGGTTGATGGATTCCCTGCGGGCGTACAGCGAGGAAATTTTGCCGAAGTCGATAAAGATGGCCGCACCTGAAAACCCCACGACGAACGCGCCGGTCAAGGCGAAAACGCTGCGGATACCCAGTCCAAATAACACGACAGTGGAAACCAGTCCAACGACGGCCGGGATCAGAAAATTTTTCTGTAAACTGGCGCGGGAAGCCTTGCGCCACGGAATATAGGGGCCGACGCCCATCAAAAACAGGAGCCCGAGCGCGATCGGCATAAACACCGCATTGTAATACGGCGGTCCCACGGTGACCTTCGATCCCTGCCAGGTTTCGATCATGAGCGGGTACAGGGTGCCGAGAAAGACGGTGGCCGCCGCCACCAGGAAGAACAGGTTATTGAAGAGAAACACCGACTCCCGTGAAACCATGGAATCCATTTCGATCTGACTCTTCAGTTTGTTGGCTCTCAACATCAGGGCACCGAAGGCGACGCCGATGATCATCGTCACGAAAATCAGGATATAGAGCCCTCGTTCCGGATCAGTGGCAAACGTGTGGACCGACGTGAGAACCCCGCTTCGCACCAGGAACGTGCCGATCAGCGAAAGCGAGAACGTGACGATAATGAGGAACAGGTTCCAGACCTTGAACATCTTCCGCTTTTCCTGAACCATCACGGAATGCAGGAAGGCGGTTCCGACCAGCCACGGCATAAACGAGGCGTTCTCCACCGGGTCCCATCCCCAGTAGCCGCCCCAGCCCAGTTCATAATAGGCCCAGTAGCCGCCAAGGAGGATCCCCGTGGTCAGGCATACCCACGCGAAGATCGTCCACCGTTGGGTCACCTTGATCCATTCCTCGCCCAGCCGGCCGGAGAGCAACGCCGCCATGGCAAAGGAGAAGGGAATGGAAAACCCGACGTAGCCCATATACAGCATCGGCGGGTGCATGACCATGGCCGGGTCCTGGAGCAACGGGTTCAGGTCCTTGCCGTCCGGTGGCGCGGGGATCAGCCGGTCAAAGGGGCTTGAGAGAAAGAGGATCAGGAGCAGGAACCCCAGGATGACCAGGCATTCCATGCCGATGAGGTACGGCATGATGGCCGGCTGGGTTCGCCAATGAAGCCAGACGGCAATCGTACTGAACGTAGACAGGATAAAGACCCACAACAGCAATGAGCCTTCATGACCGCCCCAGACCGCGGCGATGGTGTAAAACAAGGGGAGTTGCGAGTTCGAATTGGTGGCGACGTAATGGACGGAAAAGTCACGCGCGAGAAACGAATAAATCAGCGCGGCCATGCCCACGGACAGCAGAATGAAAATGAGCGTCAGGGCCATGCGTCCGGCGCGGACCCAGTCCGCATCGCGCGTCTGGAGCGCCAGACCGGACGACACGATGCCGAAGACGGCAAGTACCAAGGCGATAACAGTGGAAAAATGTCCGATTTCAATGATCATGGGATTCTTTGACAGGGGGCGCGGTGGATTTATTCCACCAGCGATTTCATGAAATCCTTACGGGGCAATTCCACGCCCGCGCGTTTCAATTCGATGGGCATGTAGTCTTCGGAATGTTTGGCCATGATCAGGTTGGATTCGAATTGCTGTTGATTGGTCCAATACCCCTCGACCACGGCACCCTGGCCTTCCTTGAACAGGTCCGGCGGGATACCTTCAAAGGTGACGGGAATCGTCGCCTCCCCGTCGGTCAACTGGAAGATCAGCCCCAGTCGATCGGGATACGTTTCCATGCTCCCTTCGACGACCATGCCGCCCACGCGCACCTTTTTCTGATAGTAGTCGGTGGAAAAGGCTTTCACTTCGGAGGGAGTAAAAAAGTATACCACGTTCTCCCCGAAGTTCCCCAGGGCGAGGTAGCCCAAGGCTCCGCCCACCAACAGGATGCTGACCATCATTCCGACTTTCTTCTTGCCCATTACGTCGTCACTCTTCCTCATACAGTTTGGAGGCTTTGATTTCTTCGTATAAGAAGTTGACTCGCCGGTTCATGGTGAACAGCAACAGCGCCAATGGCAGGAGGCCCAGGAGATAGGCGCCGGCGATAAATCCATAGTTCGGCACGATCCCGATATCGCGGGCTTCGAAGACCTGCGTGGCCGCGTTCCACGTCCCGATCAGGATCAGGATCTTGAGTTCCCGCAGGTTGTCCGGTGGCGGGCCTTCATAATGCACCTGAAGCGAGGTGCTTTCCCCAAGCAAGGTGAACGTGGCTTCTCCAACTCCGTGGGTTTCGAGTGTGCCGCCCTGCACCATGCCCAGGACCCGGATATCCCCCGCGGGAGCTTCCTGCTTGACCTGTCGAGGAGCAAGACTCGCCAAATTGTCCCGATAGTGGTGATAGGTAAGCACGATTAACACGATCGCGACAATGCACACGCCGCCCCATCGTATGTGCAAATTCGTCATAAATCGGATTTCGACAGGTGAAACTGGCTCAAGAGACGCCCTTTTTTCGCGTGCAGCAAGCGGTCGAGATAGAGCAACTGCGTGCGGACCATCAACATGTACGAAAACAGCAAGGACATGCCGACGCTCATGAACAACAGGGGAACCAGGAGGCCCGAAGAAATGCTCACTCCACGCATGGAAATGGATTGCGGCTGGTGCAGGGTTCGCCACCATTCCACGGAAAAATGAATGATCGGAAGATCGACGAACCCGACAATGGCGAGAATGGCGCCGTAGCGCGCTTCCTTTTCGGGATCGTCAACGAAGGTTCGCAGCATGAGATAACCGATCAAAATCAACAAGAGCACCGTAAAGGAAGTCAGGCGGGCATCCCACGTCCACCATGTGTCCCACGTAGGCTTGCCCCAAATCATCCCGGTCACCAGCGCGAGCGCGGTAAACACGGCGCTGAGTGTGGCTACGGCCTGGCACATGTTGTCTACGACCGGGTCGCGTTTCCACAAGTACCAGAGGCTGCCCACCGCCAATACGGTATACCCGAGCAGGGACGTATGGGCGAGGGGTACATGGATGTACATGATCCGCACCACTTCGCCCTGGTAGTAATCCGGAGGCGACCCGATGAGCCCCAGGTAGAGGCCGGCTACCAGGCACAGGACGGCGCCTCCTCCAAACCAGCCTTCAAACCGTTGGACTTTGCGGATAACCCGATGAATGGTCATCGTGACTTATGAATCCATGACAAACTCAAACATCCAAAACGAGACGACCGTAAAGACCACGTCGTATATCACGAGAAGCTCCAGCCACTGTTCGTACATGGCCAGCGGATCCCCGTTGAGGGCGCCTTTCGTGGCTTCAACCGCAGCGATCATCACGGGAACCACCAGGGGAAGGAGGAGGATCGGGAGCATGACCTCACGCGCCCGAATTTGCACCGTCAGAGCCGAAAACAGCGTCCCTATGGCGGAAAGTCCCACGGTTGCCAAGAAAAATACTAACAGAAGGAGCGAAATCTCTTCAACGACCTCCAAATTGAACAGGATCACAAACATCGGAAATAAAAGGATTTCCACCACGAACATAAACGCGAAATTCGCTGTAACCTTGCCGAGGTAGATCGCCCCCTTGGCCCCCGGCACCATCTGCAAAGCCTCCAGGCAATCATTCTGCAGCTCGGAGGAAAACGACTTGCCCAACCCGATGATTCCGGTAAAGGCAAAGGCGACCCACATGATCCCCGCAATGACTTCGCGCGCGGCTTGCTGGTCCATGGAAAAGCTGAAGCTGAAAATCAGGATGACAATGAGGGCAAAGAACACCATGGAGGAGATCGTCTCCCGGCTTCGCAGCTCGGTGACGAAATCCTTCCACACGATCCAGCGGATGACGTTAAACGAGGTCATCTGACTTCAGCGCCTCGACGCTAACTTCCTGTAACGCCCCGTGCCGCAGGATGCCGGCCCGGCTGACAATGGGACGCGTTTTGTCCTGATCGTGCGTGGAAAGGAGCACGGTGCCGTTGTCCGAGAGTCGTTCCCGAACGTACTCTCGCAGGATGTCGGTCCCGGCCGTATCCAGCGCGGTAAAGGGCTCGTCCAACAATAAGATGTTGGGTTTCGCCAACATGGCTTTGGCCAGCGCCAACCGTTTCTTCATGCCGGCCGAGTAGTACCGCACTTTCATGTCGGCAAAGGCGCCGATGGCCACGCGGTCCAATGCCAGCTTCACGTCGCGGCCCGTGGGGCGTTGTCCCCGCAGGGCCAGGGCAAACGCCAAATTCTCCTTGGCATTCAATTCATCGTACAAATGTGTGCCATGGGCTAAAAACATAAGGTTGGCCCGAATGGCGTCTTTATCCTTGAGTCCGTGCATGCCGAGCATTTCACAGTGCCCCGCACTGGGTCGTTCCAGCGTGGCCAGGATTTTCAGTAATGTGGTCTTGCCCGCGCCGTTGGGCCCGAACAGGGCAAAACATTCCCCCTCCGCGACGGTCAGGTTCACGTCGTGTAACACTTCAAAATGACCGTAGGATTTGCCGATACCGTGACAGGAGAGCGCAATCATGGAGAGGGAGTCTGCTTGTGATGCCGATTACGGGAAAATCAGGGAAAGAATGGACCCAGCGGGCCGGTTACAAGGTAGGACAACCATCATATTCCTGGATTGTCTAAATGGAAACTATACTGGATGGTCATGCTTGTGTCCACATACAATCCCCGACGTTTATAATCGGGGCTCTGTGTCGTTTCCCTTCTGCGCCTGCGTAGCGACCGGGTCCGGTCACCACTCCCGCCGGTCAAAATAATAATTGACTAAACCATCGATATTGTCATATCGCATTGCAATATTGTTATATTTATATTATTTTGTATAAGAGTCGCCTAGGTGCTTGACAATGGCGTGATCCTTGAAGGAATAGTCCACGGATGAGCAGCCTACTGAATCGTATTCACTAAGTCGACGAGTGGCGTGCACAATCGGCGGGCTGGCGCCTTGGCGGGAAATGGCCAGGGTTTGGAATTTACGACGAAAGAAGAGATGCCCTCAAGATGGCACATTTTGTGAAGAGAGAGAGAGAGAGAGAGAGAGAGAGAGAGTGTGTGTGTGTGTGAATCGGCAAAGCCAGCAACATGACGAGCGCAGTCGGACAGCACGGAGCCAAAAGCCGGGAGCCGACGATGTTCGGGAGTGGTGGCCGATATGCTTAACACCCCGTCAGCATATGTCGACGCCTACGCGCGAGCGAGCGCCGTCGACCGGGAAACCGCCGACAACTACATCCGGCACACTACTATCGGCGATCCTGAACTCGATCCGGTCATGGAGGAGCTTGCGGATCTGCCGCAGGACGACATGCATCGGTTCATCGCCGCCGGCATGGATCGCCAAGCCGAGATTCTGCGCAACGCGCCGAGGGCGCTGCGGGACTTCTTCGAGAGAATCGACGATGCTCCCACTCCCACCTGGGTCGACTACGAGGCCTTTCGACCCGGCGTTCGCGCCTTCATGAACAACGCTATTTCGATCTTCACCGCTTTCGTGGCCGGCACCCTGATCGAGGGCTTTGCGACCACCATTAGCAAGTCGTTTTTTCTGACTGGCCGCGTGATCGACAAAGGCGTGAGGCGGCTTCGGCAGAACAATCGCCACCAAGTGGAGATTTTTTACCCGGAGGGCTTGCGTCGAGAGAACGACGGGTGGAAGCTGACGGTCCGGATTCGGTTTGTGCACGCACAGGTGCGGTACTTGCTGACGAGTTCCGGAGAGTGGGATGTGGACGCCTGGGGCACCCCCATCAGCGCGGCCAACCTGGGCTACGCCATTGCGTGTTTCTCTGCGCGAACCCTGTTGCACTCGGTTGCGCTAGGCGCCCGCTACAGCCCCGAAGAGCGTGAGAGCTATTGCGCGATTTGGCGATACGCCGGCTATCTCATGGGTATTCCCGAGACCATCCTCTACACGACGGAAGAGGAGGCCCGGCATATGTTCAGGATCGGCTCTCTCTGCGAGCCGGACCCCACCGACGAGTCGGTGGTCATAGCGAACGCATTGATCAATTCCGCTCCCCTGGTCGCTGGCATCTCGAAACCCGCCGAACGCAAAGCCCTCGTTGCGAACCTCATATACCCCATTTCGCGCGCGCTGATCGAGAGTGGTCTCGCCGATCAGTTGCGTTTCCCGGCGCACACGAAGCTGAACTCGCTTCGCAAGCTGTATCTGCATCGGCTCGATACATGGCTCAGGCGAAGTCTTCCGGGCGTGTTCAAGGAAAGTGAAAGCACGATGGAGAAGCTCTTCAAAGCGTCGTTGTACGAACAGGCTGGTTTCACCTACAACCTGCCCGACCACGTCGACGCGGAGCGGTCCTCGCCTTGGTGAGCGATGCTCATGCCGTGGCATCGGCTGTTGGGGCGGTTCCGTCGATGACGTGGCGTCCCCCCCTATTCCACTCGGATCGACTCTCTCACAAACTACTTCCATAGCGAGGCGTTCAAGGACGACCTGGCCGAGAACGCGTGCGCTGGACGCGGCGCCCCGCGGCTAGGGCGAGTTGGAGCAGACTTTGACCCAGGGCCCCCAATTCCAAGCCACCTGGGCCTTCTAAGTTGAGGGGGTGCCGTTTCCGTTTGACCAATTCGTACTCCTGAATCAGGAATTTCCCTTTCCAGAACGGGCTTTACCTGGCCGGTTGACGGTCTCTGGAATTCCTGAATAAGATGAAATTCGATCGGGTAGACGTGTTCGTGCAAGAAACAGGCTGGTTCAGTGTATGATATAAAGTCGGATAATGGTGACTGCCTGGATCAATATGGTGGACAAAAAGGGGGCATGCTTCTGGAAACAGGTCGTGATCTGCTCCCTGGCGTTGTGGTGTGTTGCATCGGGAACGGCCTGTGATTCAGGGTATTCGGATGAGCGTCAAGGGCAATCCTTGGCGCAACCCGTTACCGTTCGTCAGGCCCCACCGGCCATGGGGTCGCCGGCCCCGGATTTTCAACTCATTGACTTGCAGGGGAACCGGCAAGCGCTTCCGGACTATCACGGCAAGGTGGTACTTCTGAACTTTTGGGCGACGTGGTGTGGCCCGTGCCGCGTCGAAATGCCGAGCATGGAACGCGTATATCAGGATTTGAAGGACGAAGGCTTTGCCATCCTTGCGATCTCTTCCGATCCGCAGGGGAGTATCGTGACTCGACCGTTTGTGGCATCTCAAGGGCTGACCTTTCCGATCTTGCATGATTCGGATTACCGGGTGAGCGGGAGTTATGGCGTCCGCACGCTGCCCATGAGCTTTCTCATCGATCGAAACGGCACGTTGATCCAGCGCGTGTTCGGGGCGCGGGACTGGAACAGTACGGAGGCGCGTGAATTGATCCGCGGCCTTCTCCGGGAGTCGTCACGCGATGATTGATGCGATGAACCCCGTTTCCCTGTTTGCCGCCTTCAGTGCGGGCTTTCTGTCCTTCATCTCGCCCTGTGTGTTGCCGTTGGTCCCTTCTTACGTCTCCTACATTACCGGGCTTTCCTTGGAGCAGTTGGCGGATGCGTCGGAGCGGCAGCATTTTCGCAAAGCCATTATCCTGAATTCGCTCTTGTTCGTGGCGGGGTTTTCTTCCGTGTTCATTGCGTTCGGCGCCTCCGCCAGTTTTGTCGGGCAAGTGCTGTATGAATATCAGGATATCATTCGAAAAATCGGAGCCGTGTTGATTATTATCTTCGGGCTCTACATGTTGGGGTTGATCAAGTGGAGCGCGATGATGACCGAGCGCCGGCTCTTCTCGTTCGGCAGCCGGCCCGTGGGGTACGTCGGATCGTTCCTGATCGGGACGGCCTTCGCCGCCGCGTGGACGCCCTGCGTCGGGCCTATTCTGGGGGCGATTTTGGCCTATGCCAGTACCACGGAATCAATGCAGTTGGGCATTTTGCTCCTGGCGTCCTATTCCTTGGGATTAGGGCTACCATTTTTTGTCACCGCCTTCAGCGTCGATCGCTTCCTCAACTATTTTCAAAAAGCCCGGTACTACCTCCATGGAGTTTCTCTCGCCAGTGGCGCCTGCCTGGTCTTGGTCGGCGTGATGATTTACGTCGATTCCCTGGCACGTCTGACGAGTTTTCTCGAACGCAACGGGATCGGGTGGTATATCGGACAGTAGTCCGGGCAAGGATGTAGGGACAAGCCCCTGTGGTTGTCCGTCAGAGATGTCCCGCGGTGCATGCGGGACGGCACAGGGGCCGTCCCCTACTGGCACCATGTGCCGGGACGACACGTCACGGATGGTATCACGGAAGGATTGGGTGCCAAGGCATTGGAAAGGGACATGCCCGTGGTGCCGCACCAGAACCCCAGAGGGCAGTCGGTCGTTGTTGATGCGGGTTGCGAGCCCCGCGAAGCGGTTCCATTGAATGCGGCCGCTGCCGGGGTCGTGGGGAAGAATCCGGGTCTCGACACGGTTGGGTTGAAGGAACGACGCGGTCGGGCTGCCATCATAATATTGGGGTTTTCGTCTTGCAGTGCCGCCAGCAACTCGAGCGCGTCTGCCCGTAGGGTATGCCGGGGATGTTGTTGAACCAAGCTCACCGCCCAATCGCGTGCCCATTCCAGCGCCCCTAACTTCCGATAGGTTTTGGCCAATTGCAGCTTGGCCTCGACGGCCTCCTCCATGGAGGGATAGCGTCCGATAATTTTTTCGAACCGTTTTGCCGCGGCCAAGTACTGGTCTCTCTTATAATAGAACATTCCCACGAATAAATGGTTTTTGGCGAGGTGGTCTTTACATTCTCTAATCTTGACCCGTGCCTCCGCTTCGTATTGGCTTGAAGGGAACTCGTCAATGAGTTCCCGAAATTCTTCCCGAGCCTTTTTGACGGGCGTCATATCCCGGTCAATCGTCTGAATCATTTTGAAATGGCTGAGAGCCAACCGGTATTGCGCGTACGGGGCCAGGATGTGATTGCGATGCAGGTCCAGAAAATGTTGATATTCGACGATCGCTTCCGCGTATCCCTCTTGCTCATGAAATGATTCCGCTCGTTTCAAAATGACGTTGGGGTCATAGTTCATTTCGATGGTATCCCCGACGAAAATCTGGGCATCGGTCCTGTCGGCCCCGGCAGTAGGGGCAGGCGCTTCATTGTCCGAGAACATCGAACAGCCCAAGGTCAGGCAACTGGTCAGGGCCACGACCAACGTCGCGACCGGATGGCGAAACACGTGCGGCACCTCTGTTGAACTCGTTGGAAGATTCACGTTGGCCTTCGAGTATAACAGCGTTCCGAACGTGAGAACAAGCTTGACGGATTGAAAAGCCGTGGCGCGTGTTCTCCACGCGCTCATGTGCAAAGAAGGCGTTCCCCGAACGGATAACGGTCAATGGCTCATTCCCATACCAGTCGAATTTGTGGGACCGGTTCGTACGTGCCGGAACGTCGAGTGACGAACGAGGAGGTGGCAACGCAATTTGCTCTTGAGGGCCGTGACGTCTTGAGGGTCACCGGGATACGGGCCCGGCACTGGAGTCAGGCCGACGAAACCTGTTCGCACCTGGCTGAACGCGCGGCTCGACAAGCCCTGGAATCCTCGGGGCTGTCGAGTGAAGCGGTGGATGCAATCCTGGTATCGACCACTTCTCCGGATACTCCGTTTCCGTCGACGGCATGTGCGCTTCAGGAACGGCTGGGCATGCGTCGCGTTGCGGCCTTTGATCTTGCGGCATCATGCAGTGGATTTCTTTATGGCCTATCCATGGCCGATGCTTTTATCCGGTCAGGGCAATTTCGAAATTGTCTCGTGGTGGCAGCCGAAATCAAATCCCGCTCCCTTCACAAATCCCAGCCTGCGAGTGGACTCCTCTTTGGCGATGGCGCCGGGGCGGCGGTGGTGACCCGGGAAGAATCATCGAATCGCAGTCCGGGTGTGGGAATTATGGCTGTTCGACTCTATTCAGACGGCGCCTGCCATGACCTGATCACGATTCCGGCAGGAGGATCGAGGCATCCCATGAGTCAGGAAACCATTCGAAATCATCAACACAGTATTCAGTTGCAGGGCGGGGCGGTTTATCGCGTGGCTGTCAAGCGGTTGACGGAGGCGGTCGAGGCGATCCTTCGTGAGACCGGGACGAGCCTGTCCGAGGTCAAACAGGTGATTACGCATCAGGCCAATGGTCGGATGCTTCACACCATCGCAAAACGTTTGGGTGTGCATCAGGATCAAATGATCTCAATTGTTGACCGGGTCGGGAATACGTCGTCGGCCTCCTTGCCGATGGCCTTGGATTGGGCGCACCGGCAGGGGAAATTTCAGGAGGGCGATCTGATTCTGCTTGGAGCGTTTGGCGGAGGATTAACGTGGGGCACGGCCTTGATTCGATGGTAAGGAGTGTCAACGCAGAACCATTCCTGAGTTGACGAATGCTCAGTTTATGTCATAATGTCGATTGACGTTTGAGACGACACACATTCCAGCCTGTTTTTCCAGGGGCCTGAGGAGTCAGAGTGAAGAAGATCTATTTGGCCAATCCACGTGGGTTTTGCGCCGGTGTTGACCGGGCAATTGAGATTGTCGAATTGTCGCTGAAACGGTACGGTGCTCCGATTTACGTGCGACATGAAATCGTGCACAGCCGGCACGTCGTCGATTCTCTTCGCAAACGGGGAGCGGTGTTCGTAGAGGAACTGGATGAAGTTCCTGACGGCGCACTGGTGATTTTCAGTGCCCATGGCGTGGCCCAGCAGGTGTGGGGGGAGGCGCGTCGGCGCAGCCTGAAAGTCATTGATGCGACGTGTCCCTTGGTGATCAAGGTTCACAATGAAGTCCATCGCGATTACAGCAACAATTACGAACTCATTCTCATCGGCCATGCCGACCATCCCGAGGTTGTGGGTACCCTGGGACAGGTTCCGGACAAATTTCATCTGGTCTCTTCGGTCGAAGACGTGGAAAAGCTCGAGGTTGCAAATACAGAACACCTGTCCTACGTCACACAAACAACGTTAAGCGTGGATGAATGCAGCGAAATCGTCGAAGCGCTCAACCGGCGATTCCCGGGCATTAAAGGTCCGCATCAGGAAGACATTTGTTATGCCACGCAAAACCGGCAAAACGCCGTAAAAGAACTGTCCAAATTCGTCGATCTGATCCTGGTCATCGGGTCTCCCAACAGTTCAAACTCCAACAGACTTCGTGAATTGGCCGAACGATTCGAGGTTCCCGCCTATCTCATTGATTCCTATGAAGACATCCAGCTTGAGTGGCTCAAGGACGTGGAAGCCATTGGGGTCACGGCCGGAGCCTCCGCACCGGAGATTCTCGTCAGTCAAGTGGTGGCGTATCTCAAAGGAGTCGGGGCCCAGGAGGTCGAAGAGTTGACGGTCGTTGAAGAAGACATTGAATTTCTGCTTCCCAGAGAACTGATGATGCCCGGAGAAAAACGCAACCAAAGGGCGCTCGTCTAGTTGCGGTTTCAGCCGTTTTCCGTATCTACAGGAAACTCACAGGCTATACCCTGAAACCCACAACATATACACGGCATTTTCATAATCCCTACATCATTTAGTGCAAAAGCCTTGATTTTTTTGTCTTCTATGGTACAGTAGCACCACGAGTCCGTTTGCCCCATCACCTATTTCCCGCTAAGAGTCTCTCATGAAGTTGAAATCCCTCCTGGTTTCTGGATTCAAGTCCTTTCCCGAAGCTCGACTCGACTTCCCTCAAGGTATTACCGCGGTGGTGGGGCCTAACGGAGTCGGAAAAAGCAACGTTGTGGATGCCATTTTATGGGTCCTGGGTGAGCAAAGCACCAAAGCGCTGCGTAGTGAACGTATGGAAGACGTCATCTTCAATGGGACGGAATCCCGTAAACCGTTGGGCCTGGCGGAGGTTTCGCTGGTTGTCAGCGACGTGACGAATCAGGAACTGGAGGCCGTGGCCGGTGTGATGGAGTCCTTGCCGGGGAACAAAGAGCTCATGGTCACGCGCCGGTTGTACCGTGACGGGGAAAGCGAATATTCCATCAATAAAATCCCCTGCCGCCTGAAAGACATCCGCGGTCTCTTTCTGGAAGCGAGGGCCGGCGCCAAGGGGCATACGGTAATCGAACAGGGCAATATCGATCACATCCTCTCCGGGTCTCCGCAAGACCGCCGCACGTTCATCGAGGAAACCGCGGGAATCGGCCGCTTCAAAAAACAAAAGACGGAAGCCCTGAACAAACTCAAAACCACGCAACAGAATTTGGCTCGCGTACGGGACATTATTGCCGAAGTCGAAAAACAACTGCGGACCTTGAAACGCCAGGCGCAACAGGCCGAGCACTATCGGAAGCTGCAAGAAGAATCCCGCGCCCTCGAAATCCGGCTCCTGAAACACGATTTTGAAAGCCTGGACCGGCAGCGGATGCACGTGGAATCTGAACTGGCCAGGCTGGGAGGGCGCGAGGCCGAACTCATGGCCGAGGAAGCTCGCCTGACGGCGTTGTACGAGGAGGCCAAATCGTCGCTGCTCCATGACGGGGAGCGCGCCAGCCGTCTGCAGGAGGAGCTTCGACAGTTGGAACACGGCATCGGTCAAGCTCTCACGATCATGGAAGTCGAGCGCAATCGAGCCGACTTGTTTGACCAGCAACGAATGCAGGCAGTGGAAGAACAGACTCGTCTCTGCGCGGTGTCCGAGGAAGCCACGACGAGCATCGAGAACCTTCAGGAACAGGTGCAACGTGCGGAAGGCGACAAGGCTGAGGTGACCGGACGATTGACGGAATTGGAGACGGAAGAGCAACGGCAAGGCGAACAGCGGACGGCGTTACAGACCCGGACCGAGGCAAGCCGTCAACGCTTGTTCGATCTTGCGGTTGAACGTTCTCAAACCGAATCGCAGTTGGCAAATTTCGATACCAAGCAACGGGAGATGGGGACGCGCATCCAAGACGTGGAAGGCGATCAAGCCCATTGCGGGCAGGAACGAGCGAAGGCCGAATCGGCCCTGGCCGAGCAAGCCATGCTCTTGGAACACGTCGCCCAACAATTGGCCGCCGACCGCGAAAAGCAAGAAAACCTGTCAGCCGAGAAATTGGAACTCGAAGAACAGATTCGACAGGTCGATCGACAACGGGTTCAGGAGCAAACCGACCGGGCGGCTGCCGAATCGCGGTTGCAGGCACTGCAAGCCGTGCTTCGAGAAGAGTTGGGGTATCGGCAAGGCCAGGAAGGGAACGACCTTTCCTTGCGACGGATGTGCCAGGGGGTCAGGGAAGTGTTCGCTGAACGGTTAAAGGTGCCGCAAGAATATGAAATCGCCATCGAGTCGGCCTTGGGAGAGCATATTCGAGCCTGGGTTGTACGCGGGGTCGAAGACGTGATGCAAGCGCTTGCGGTCGTCACGGAACAGGGCTGGGGTCGTGGGACATTTGTCACCGCGCAAGCCCCTGGTTCCTCTTCGTCTCTGGCGTCGTGGCCTGACTTACAGCAGGCGAACGGGGTGTTGGGGCGGGCGGTCGACTTGGTCACCGTCCCCGACGACCTTCAAGGCACGTTGCAGAGTCTTTTGGGGCGGGTGGTATTGGTTGATACGCTCGAACATGGTCTGTCGGCGATGACACACGTTTCTGAAGCCGACCTCGGGTTTCTGCTGTTGGTGACGAAAACCGGAGAAGTCATTGATCCCCGGGGCATCGTGACCGGCGGATCCTCCGGTGAGGCAAGCGGGCTGCTTCAACGACGGCGCGAAGTGCAGGTGTTGGAACAGGAACTATCCTCAATGGACCAACGCATCGTCGGGTTTGACGGCCAACGCCGGACCGTCCAGGAACGGGTAGAGACGAACAAGCAACAACTCGAGACCCTTGAAGCCTCCCTGAAAGAATCCGAAATGCAGCAACTCGTGGTTGAGCAGAAACGCTCCGCCTTAACGGGTCACCTGCAGGATTTTGAGCGGCGGTTGAATGCGAATCAGACGGAATTGGAAGCCTGTCAAGCGGAACTCGCTCGGGTTCAGGAGCACGAACGTCTGGCTCAAACGCGGCTCGAAGAAATTGCGCGACAACACGGCGAAGAAGAAGCACGGCTGGAGGAATCCACCACGCAACTCCAGGGCATGGACGAAGCCATACGCATGCTCTATGACCGTTTGACGGAGACGCGGTTGACCCTCACCACGTATCGGGAACGTCACGAACGCGCCCGTGCGGACCTGGACCGGTTACAAGAAGAGGATCGCAACCGGCGGGCGCGACTCGCGACTCTTGCCGGGCAGATCGAATCCCTGCAGGTTCAAGCCGGGAGGAGCCAAGAGGAACGCCGTCGCGCGGATGCGACGTTTCAGGAATTGGAAACCAGAAAAACGACGTTGCAGGGGGAACTTCGGGAGGTCGAAGAGCGTCATACGAACGGCCTGCAACGGACTCGGGAACATGAACACGGTCTCAATGAGAATCGAAAACAGTGTTCTTCGACCAAGGAAACGAGACGGGAATCGGACGTCCAACTTGCTGAGGTCCGGACGCGGATGCAAACCATTGAGGAAACCCTGACCGGCACCTATGGGGAAACCATAGAGAGACGTGACCCCGAAACACCTCAGTCTGACGTTTCAACTGGCACCGAGAGTGAGGGACCCGAGACTTGGAGAGAACGGTTGCAGACTATCCGGACCAGGATGGATCGCATGGGGGCGTTGAATTTGGCCGCGATCGACGAGCACCGGGAATTGGAAGGGCGATGCAGGTTTCTCCGTGAACAGGAAGAGGACTTATCGGAATCGATCAACTCGCTGCAGGAAATCATCGAACGCCTCAATCGAACGACGAATCGAATGTTCCAGCAGACGTTTGAGGCTGTCCAGGAAAAATTCGGGGAAGTTTTTTCGGCCTTTTTTGCCGGAGGACAGGCGGAGCTGGTATTGGTGCAGCCGGACGCCGAAGAGGATGAAAAAGAGCTTGGGCAGGAACCCGGCGTCGATATTATCGCCCAGCCGCCCGGGAAACGCCTCAAGAACCTGACGATGTTATCCGGCGGAGAAAAAACCTTGACCGTGTTAGCCTTGCTGTTTGCCAGTTTTCTGACGAAGCCGTCGCCCTTTTGCATTTTGGACGAGGTTGACGCCCCATTGGATGAACCGAACGTGGTCCGGTTCGCTCGATTTCTACCCCAGTTAACCTCGCTCTCACAGTTTCTCGTGATCACTCACAATAAACGCACCATGGAGGTTGCCGATTCACTGTTCGGGATCACCATGGAAGAACCCGGCGTTTCGAAGTTCGTTTCCGTGCGAGTTGCGGATTTCGAGAAAGTGTAACGGCGAGAAGTTGAAAGAGTTGGCCCGAGGGGAGAAACACGACGCCCCGTCTTCATGCGAAGACGGGGCGTTTCAGCATTAAGTTCCTTAATTTCGTACGCCGCTCCAGACCTTCTCAGGGTCGATCTCTTTATCAGGGTTCAAGGTTTTCGCTTTATCGAGCAGGACCTCGGTGGTCTCGGGGACCTCCGGGTCGGATATGCAACAGTCATCGACCGGACAAACGGCCGCGCATTGCGGTTCATCAAAGTGCCCGACGCATTCGGTACAACGTTCATGGGTGATCACGTACACCGTATCACCTTCGCCTTGTCCTTCACCTACGGCATACCCTTTTTCTTCCGCGGCACTTCGGGTTTCGAAGATCGCCTCATTCGGGCATTCGGGGAGGCATGCTCCGCAATTAATACATTCTTCCGTTATCAATAACGACATACGTTCCTCCTTGTATCAAACCAGCAAGAATCCCCAAACAATATAGAGGACACATTTTAGGCACCCGTGAATAGCGAGTCAACGGGACAGAAGGCCTAGACCACTAAGCCATTTGGACTGTTCTCCTAACAGGTTGTGGCCGCGGTTGCATTCTTTTCGCGGAACTGAAAATGACATTTCTTCTCCTTTGATGTAGGGACCCCCCGTTGCAGGGGGGGCAGTGGGAGCTGGTGCATGGTTTGGGCGGGACGGCACAGGGGCCCGTCCCCTACACCGGCAATCCTGTAGGGACAGGCCGTTGCGTGGGGCAGTGGGAGCCGGCGCATGGTTTAGGTGTGACGGCACAGGGGCCGTCCCCTACACCGGCAATTCTGTAGGGACAGGCCGTTGCGTGGGGCAGTGGGAGCCGGCGCATGGTTTATGTGGGACGGCACAGGGGCCGTCCCCTACAATGGCAATCCTGTAGGGACAGGCCCCCGTGCCTGTCCGAGCCCCGTTCCGGCGGGGCCCGTCAATCATCGAGGTGATAGTCCCAGCCCCGGACAAGGGAGGGCTTCCCTGCGACCGCCAAGGCTCCCAAGAACCCTTGCTCCAGGGGGAGATTAAAAAGCGACCAATCCCCGGGAGGTGAACCTGTCCCCGAAAGATTGAGTTGGAAATTCAGGATTCGCGGTGGGTCATCGGAGGTGAAGGTCACCGTCACGTTTTGCAGGGGAAAGGAGAAGCCGTGTCCCAGCGCTTTGACAAAGGCCTCTTTCCGGGTCCAACACCGGAAGAACGCCGCCCGTTGTTCGGCTTGGGAAAGGTTCTGAAAAACCGTGAATTCCTCAGGGCTGCAAATGCGTTCGGCAAGCCCTGTATAATCCAGAGAATCCCGGTCTTCTTCAAGATCGATGCCGACTTCAAGATCGCGGGAAACGGCATAGACGGCCCACTGTCGGGAATGAGACACGTTGAAATGCAGCGATGGCCCAGCAGGGTCTTGCAAGCACGGTTTCCCGAAGGGACCCGATTCAAAATTGATGTCACGGGGCGACTGTCGGAGGTAGCGGGCGAGAATATTGCGCAGGATGCCTCGTGCCGCGGTAAAGCGTCGCCGATGTTGGGACCCTTTAAACCGTTGCGCGCGTTCCTGCTCGTCGGGACTCAGGGTTTCCTGGTACACTTGAAGCCGTGTCAAGGGTACGTCTACAATCGCCCGCCACACGTGAATATGGCCCGCCTGAAGCAAATGCCCGCCCTCGGGACAGTTCTCAAAGAAAGAAAATGGAGAGGATGATGAGGTCAGGGAATGATCGTGATTCATATCTGATTCAGAGAAACTGTACAGGACCTATGGCTGGCGTACCTGTGCAACCGAACCCGCCGAGGTCGTATTGTACAGAGAAACGCATTCGGGAGGCGAGCGTTGAATAGCCCTTCCAAATCAGCGGCCTATGCCGCGCTGCTCACGGCTTCGGTCGTGTGGGGCGGGTCGGTGGTGGCCCAGAAAGTGGCGCTGGGTGCTTTTTCAGCGGTGGAAGTGTCCGTATTTCGTGGCCTTGGCGCGTTGTGCATTCTTGTCCCATTGTGGTGGTGGCAGGAACAATCCAGAACGCGATTGACCATGCGGGACCTCGGGGTCCTCACGGCCCTGGGACTTGGCGTGCTTGGGAATCACCTGCTGGTCTTGTATGGGCTCAAGCACATCGGGGCCGGAGCCGCCGGGGTGATCATCGGAGCCAGCCCGGCCATTACGGCCTTTCTGTCCTCCTTGATGCTGCGGGATATCCCGTTTAGACGGGTCTGGGTCGGGTGTGCCGTGTCGTTTATCGGCGTAGCCCTGGTATCGGGCGGTAATGCCACGACAGATGGTGGAGCGGACCCTGTGCTGGGCGCCGGGTTGGTCATTCTGGCCTTGATAAGCTGGGCCTTATACACCATCGGCAGCCGCTGGATGATGGAGGGGTTGTCGCCGCTGACGGTAAATTGGACGACGCTTCTCATCTCCATCGTGTTTCAAATTCCGTTGCTGTGGATAGATCCCCAGGTGTTGGAGGCAGGCGCTGGAAGTATTCCGCCCTCCGGTTGGGCGGCGTTGATCTACGTCATCGTGTTTGCCACCGCGCTTGGCCAGCAAGCCTGGCTTTACGGGGTATCCGGTATCGGTCCCTCACGGGCCGGGATCTTTACCAATCTGATTCCAGTGTCTGCCCTGTTATTGTCGTTCGTCATTCTAGGGGAATCATTGGACCTGATCAAAATGCTTGGCATCGGATTCGTCCTGGGCGGGGTCTGGTTGGTGAACCGCTCTTCAGGGACCTAGCCCGTATTTTTCGCCAGCCTCCTGCTACGGGCGCCGGTCCACTCGCTGTGCCGGGGCGTATTCCCGCAAGCCCCTTCGACATAGCGTTCAACTATGCCTTCAGCGTCTCGCAGTCCGTGCGCCCCAGCACAACGGCGTCTCGACTCCCTCGCGACGGAGCCTGGTGAGAAATGTGGGCTAGAGGGTTGCTCAATCGCTGCTCGAATGGGATGATGATTTCGGGACGGCACGGGGGCCGTCCCCTACAATGACAGGAACGTAGGGACAACCCCCTGTGGTTGTCCGTCGGAGATGGCACATGCTTCATTCGAGATGGCACGGGGGCCATGTGGTATCTGGATACGGAAGGCGTTGGACGGAGAAAGGTAAAACCGAATGCTGAAAGAGCGAATTGAAGAAGTCACGTTAGCCAACGAGGCGTTTTACCAGGCTTTTGAAAGGTTGGACATCGGAGAAATGGATAAGGTGTGGGCGCATCAGGAATACGTCACGTGCATTCATCCCGGCTGGAGCATGCGGGTCGGTTGGCCGATGGTCCGGGATTCCTGGGTCGTCATTTTCAATAACGTGTTTTCCATGGGATTTTCCCTCACGGAATTGCAGGTGCAAGTCGCCGGCGACGTGGCCTGGGTGATTTGTACCGAAAATATTTCAAGCCGGCACGCCGATAACACTCAAAACAGCCGGGTCGTGGCGACCAACCTGTTTGAACGCATCGACGAAGGCTGGAAAATGATCCACCACCACGGATCCCTGTTAATGGAATAGAAACATTGCAGGCCCCAGTGATTGTCCGTCGAGGAGAGGGCGCGGTTCATTTGGGACGGCACGGGGCCGTCCCTTACAATGATCACAATGTAGGGACAACCCCCTGTGGTTGTCCTAATGCGGGAGGGCGAGGGTGGCATACCAATCTTTGACGATCGCATCCCGTTCGATCATCGTCATGCCGGTATATTTGCGGAACATCCCTTTGCCCCCTTTTTTGCGCCGCCAGGTCACAAAATCGGCAAAATGGTCTTTGCACACGGTGCCCGTTCCGGCCGGGGCATAGCCTTGGTTCGCGCACCCCTCGATCATACAAGCTTGAGCAATCATCCTGTTGACTCCTTTTCCCTCTCCCTCCGGGAGAGGGTTGGGGTGAGGGGACTGGGCAGACACGCAGATCCGCCCTTACGCGCCAGTATGCCCAACCGTCACGCTACCGTGCAACGGTGCGCCGAGGGAAGGGGCAACGGTCGTTACTTGCATTCTCGTTGACGGTCTGGCTATCGTAGCCGCCAAGTTGATACAGTGAAAGACTCATTTTGAACGGATTGAGAAAGGAGAGTGTCTTGTGGCAACAGCAACAGAAGTCTTTGAACAAGTAAAAACGGCGGCCCTGGCAGCGACCGGCCAGGATGAACGGGCCTTGCAAATCGATTATGACGCCTTGGAGAAAAAAATAGCAGCGGCCTTGGGGTCCCGGACCGTCGCCCATTTGCACGTCAACCAATATTTGCCGGAAGGATATGAAGACCAGGGTCATTTCAATGCGATCGCCGTGACGGAAGGCAACGTGGTGTATGACATGGTCGTCGGCGATCAGTATTTTCGCTATGATATGTTTTCCGCTGCCGATCTGAACAAGTTTCAATCTATCGACGGCATCTATAAAGACGAGGAAAAACGCGAAGAAATATCCTTTATGAGCCTGCGACTCCAGCATGGGGACGAAGCGCATATTTTGTTGGGATTGAATGACGACCAGCGCACCAGCATCCTGGCCGTCGCCGATAAACTCTCGTTAGCCCGCCATCCGGAATAATAACCGGTAAATGTATTTCCGTTGAGAGCGTGGAATCGGCTACTCCGATTCAGGAACCGTCCACGTCTCTCTCGCTAACGGCAACCTCTCCGCTCGAAGGGTCCAGCGTCATTGCCACAAGGGCGTGAACCACTGGATTACTGACGGCGCGTCGTCTGAACACTGGAAGATTTGTTCCATTGGGCCTTCGCGCGGACGGTGTCAGCAGCCCATCGAGATCAGAATCCTCCACTGCCTCGGTACCCAAACGGTTGCAGAAGTCATAGTCGCTGTCGTGGGTGAGATCAGGCCAGTCTTTATGCATCGGTCGCAGGTCCTTGAGCGATCCATCGAAGTGGCATGAGAAGCAAGAATAGTAGGCGGTACGGGAGCTAGCGGGCTTGCCCGCGTATTTCCAAAACGAATGTCGAACTTCAGCCTCAGCCGTCTCGGGGTCTAAGGAACTATAAAAGACGGGGAAAGAGCCGTTCGAAAAACGAGTGCCATTTTCGGCTTTCTGAAGTTGTGGCTTGGGTCTGAACACTTCGTCACACAGGTCTTCAGTATTGTCAGTGACATTGTGAGATGCCAACAAGTCGAGCATCTCATTGACATTTTCGTCGTCAAATCCCTGTGCACGAAGAAAGTCTATGTCTTGTAGCTGAATCGCCAATCGGAACACGTCCGTCTGCAGCGATTCGGTAGCGATCGATTCAAGCAAGCTTACCTTCCCGCAACCAGTTCAACGTACTCTCTCACCAGGAGTAGATTCTCCATTGAACCCTCCAGCAACAGGGCCATGGGCGTTTTGCCTTTCAAAACGTCTTGAGGTTCTCTCAGCCATTCGTTCTCAACAGTCTCGTCTTGAAAAAGCGCGGCCAACAACTTTCGGATCTGAAAGAGATGGGCGATTCTGTCTTTTGCATCTCGTTCGGTAAGAGTCTCGTGCCCCTGAAGCACATCATTCACGTAAGTCAACCGGGAAGGCCCGAATCCCAGCAAGATACAGGCTGATTCCGGTTCCAAATGCCATGTGGCGAGAAGTTGCTTGACGAACCTGACAGGGCCAGTGATTCTGCCGTGATAAGGAGATTCTTTTGCCGACTTTGATGCAAAGGTGATGGGTTTTTCTGCCTCAGTGGTACCGAATTTGGTTACATCAGAAGGAAACTCCGGTTTTTTGAAAAGGAAGGAGTAAGATTGATTTGTCCGGGGCAACACATCCGCTACCCATGTAAGCGTTTCTGGTTGATATTCATGGCCCTTAGTCAACTCCTCGATGGTACTCCATGATGGTAGCTTGTTTACTCCTGCTTCCAGTTCACGTTCGCCAGATTCAGGCAGAGTCAAATTAAAGCGCAGAACCAGGTCCGATGATTCAGATTGTCCTACGTGTGAGCCGAGAGACCCAAGCAGAGGTGTCCTTGCAGTCATTCTGTCGAGCCTTCCAGTTCCAGACCGATGCCGTTGGCAAACGCCATTAACAATATATCCAGGTGGTTTACACGGTTTTCGAGTCCGCGCACCGTTCCATCCGTGCGATAATTGGCCTGACTAGAGAGAATCAAGGCCGATGTTTTTATCCGATCCCGGAACGCGTGAAAAGTAACATTCCATTTTTCCTCGAAGTTTTCAACTTCAAGACTCACTCCCGGATGTTGAATGGTATTACCGAATGCACTCAAGTTTGGTTGGATGCTGGACCTCGGCAGTTGTGACAAGTAGTTACTGGCATTCTGCTCTCCTCCTTGCAGTTCCAGAAATAACGTGGCGTTGATGGTTATTGCGCGGGGCGATACAGCCGGCAACGACTTTTGCAATGCCTCCTCACTCAGCGAGATGCAGTCCTTACAGATTGTCAAGTCTTCTTGTTTCCTCAAGTTATTGAAAACGAGGGACATTCTGTCCGCGGATATATCGATAACGCCACTCCCGTTGAACAAAGTGATGCGAACGTGCACATCCGAAAGCAAATTGCCCCCGGCTACGTGCATGTCACGAGAGTTGACCAGAAAACGAGGATTTATCGTCTCGTAGAACGTCTTGAGCACGCTCGTGTTGTTGTCCGGCAGATCGAACGCCGGGGCAGCAAACTCCACATCATACGTTATATTGAACCACTCGATGCTGAACTTCACTTTACGCACCATGCAAAAAGATAGAATTCTCCCGCTAAGAACGATAACTTACCAGTGACGTTAGATCAAGTCAGGAATGCCAAATCCACCCTGATGATTAATTGGCCTGGTAAAACGGAAGGGCTTGTACGACGCACGGGTGGCGTTGTCCGTTGACCTCCACGTCGAGAGTGGTGCCCGGAGCGGTGAAATCCCGTAAGGGAAACGCAAAGGCAAGGGGTTTGTTCAGGGTGGGGGAGTGAATCGCGCTGCTGACCCAGCCGACCTCTCGATCGTCGCTGAATACTTTGGCATCGGGAGGGGGAATCGTTTCCGAATTGATGACCAGGCCCACCAGCCGTCGCTTGACCGTGCCGTACGTGTCCATGCGTGCCACGACTTCCTGTCCGGGATAGCACCCCTTGCTCAGACTGAAGGCTTTTCCCTCGAGGTTGGCTTCGGGCGGCACGATGCGTTCATTCAAATCCGGTCCCAGTTTGGGGATGCCCGCTTCGATGCGAAGGGATTCCCGTGCTTCCGTCCCGAATGCCCGGAGGCCAACGGCTTCCCCGGTCTTCCACAGCCGGCTCCAGGCTTGGTCCATGGCGTCATTCGGCATCAGAATTTCAACGTCGCGTTCGCCGGTTTCCTGGGTCGTGGCTATCAGGGTCGCTTGGCCGTCCAGATCGTGAGTCAGAACGTTGCCGGTTTTCAAGCCGGTGACGTCGACACCGAACGCCTGCCGGATAAGATCGGGGGCCTGGGGGCCGCTGACCAGAATGATGCCCCAGGTGTCTCCGCAGTTCTTCATTTTGGCTTTGGTGCCGTAGAGCAAAAATTTGCGAAAGGTCTCGTAGGTGACGGACCCTGCTTCGCCCACGTCTTCCACCAGGAGAGATTCCTCAAGCCGATAGACCCGGAAGTAGCTCAGCATTTTGCCTTTGTGCGTCATGAAACTCGAATACAGCCAATCACCGGATTGGAGCGGCAGAACGTCGTTGCTGATAATGCTGTGCAGCCAGGTGACGCGATCGTCTCCCGTCACGAGCAGTTTGCCGCGATGTGAGACATCGGCAATCCCCACGCCCGTTCTGACCGCGTGATGTTCGGCAATGGGGTCCCCATAATGGACCGGCATCTCCCATTCTCCCGCAGGACCGAAAAGGGCTCCCAGTTGTTGATGGGTGATATGTAGGGCAGACTGTTTCATGCCGGACGGGGTTGGGTCACTTCCTGGAGCAGGGCCAGGGTTCGAGCGGAAAACTCATTACGTGAGACGATCTTGTCGATACCGAGTTCCTTGGCCTGCCGCCACGTGTCGATTTCTTCGTGATTGGCAAACGCCAGGACCGGCACGTGGTTCAAGGCCGTATGGCTTTTGGCGGTCTTCAGCAGGGTGGCGGCATCAAGCCCGGGGTCGTTCATGTTCAGCACAATGGCTGTCGGGGCTTGAGCTTTGGATTTTTCGAGAATGTCATCGGAAGATTTGACGCGCTTGAGCCCATACCCGGCCGGTTTAAACGCATCACGAATCTTCGTATAGAAAAAAATGTCGGTCACACCGACGAACACGATTTTTTCCTGTTCCACGAGTTCCACCTTTCTTATAATCACGGAGACAACCTCCTGTGGTTGTCCGTTGGAGATAGCACCCGATTCATTCGGGACGGCACGGGGGCCGTCCCCTACAATGACAATGATACCGTGGACATGATTAGGCATAATCTGGAATTGGTCCAGCTGGACACCTTGATAGAATTTCGGCAATTCATTCCAGGTGTTTGCCACCATTTCCCCTGCCGTATTTGTAACCATCCGGCCATTCATTATTTTCCCGAACAATTCCTTTCTGTGTCGTGTGCAAATCGTCACGAAATAATAGCCTGCCTGTGAATAATCGTAATGCTGTAACCGATTCGATTTTCGATGGCGCGCATGCATGTAGGGACAACCCCCTGTGGTTGTCCATCTTAATTCATCAGGGCAATCAGACGCATCATCGCGCGTTTCGCGGGCATATAGTCGGCATTGAACGTCACGGCGGTTTTGTAGGAGTCGATGGCGCGTCTCCAATCGCCTTGTCGTTCATACACGCGCCCCAGGTTCATATGCGGAAAAGCCGGACTTTCATACCGCTTGGCTTTGGTGGCCCGTTCGAGCCAGGGGATCGCTTCATCCAACCGGTTCAATTCGATAAGATAGGCCCCGATGTCGTTATACGGATTCCCGAAGTCCGGGTCCGTCCGGATGGCCCGATGACACTCTTCAATGGCTTCATCCAACTGGCCCATGAAGCTGTAGGTCCATCCGAGGAAGGTATAGGCTTCGGCCGTCGGGAAGGCGTCGATGGAGTTCCGGTAAAGTTTAACGGCGTCATCCAGCTTGCCGTTCATCTGACATTCATAGGCCTGCTGGAATAAATCCCACGCGGTCAGCTTGTCTTCTTCCTGCCCTTCACCCTGCTGAAGAAAATCCTGCTGGTTCATCGTCTATCACTCCCCCCTTGAGGGGGAGTCGCAAGCAGCCAAGCCGACAGGCGCCGGCTGCTGCGGTGGGGGGAACAACTCCTTTCACCCATACAATCCCTATTCGCCCTTCAATTTGTGACGTACGAGGTCCGCGGCGCGTTTCCCCGACAACAGCATCGACCCAAACGCCGGGCCCATGCGGGGAGAACCGTCCACCGCGGCCACGGCCAACCCGGTGACGAAACAGTTCGGGAAGACCTCACGGGTATTTTCTACAACCATGGCCTCGGAACGTGCAACCCACATGGCTCCGTTGCCGGGAACCGTTTGATAGAGCCCGCGTTGGTTCAGCAAGCCGACCACCACCGCGTCATGGCCGGTGGCATCGACGACGACTTTCGACTCGAGCGCGATCGGATCGACGTGGATGATATCGTGCCCGGCCATCTCCGCCGTCGTATTATTGACAACGACGCCTTCGAGCGTACCTTCACCGCGCAGGATCAGGTCCACGACCTTGGTCAGGTTCAGCACCTTGGCACCGGCTTCATACGCCGAGGCAATGAGGCGGGCGGTGGCGTGCGGGGGATCCACGATTCGCATGCCCGCACATTCCTTCACCGGTTTACACGGGACGCCCATGCTCTCGAGGACCTCGTGGGCTGGTTCGCACAGAGTGGCTTTGTTCATGAGGTATCCGCCGGACCAGAATCCTCCGCCCAGTGCGAGATGTTGTTCGAGCAGCAGGGTACGAAATCCTTGTTTGGCCAAGTCATGAGCGCAGACCAGGCCGGACGGCCCACCGCCCACGATAATCACGTCACTTTCAATGAGCTGGTCGAACTCTTTATAAAATTCGCGCGCGATGTGGCGGGTGACGTCCCGTTCACGAAGCGGCGCTGGCTGGAGATTATCCATGGCAGACATTCCTCTATGGCCTCTCCCTCCGGGAGAGAGTCAGGGTCAGGGGCCTCCGTTGGTTACGGCTTGTCGGGATGCACGTACAGTTCCCCGCCGGTTTTACGAAACTCGTCGGCTTTTTCTCGAAGCCCGGTTTCCAGGGCCTGCTGTTCATCCAGGTCGAGTTGAGCGGCATAATCCCGCACGTCCTGCGTGATTTTCATCGAACAGAACTGGGGTCCGCACATCGAGCAGAAATGGGCGCCCTTCGCGGCGTGGTCAGGTAGCGTGGCATCGTGATACGCCCGAGCCGTGTCGGGATCCAGCGAAAGATTGAATTGATCCTCCCACCGGAACTCGAACCGGGCTTGCGACAACGCGTTATCGCGACGTTGAGCCCCCGGGTGTCCCTTGGCCAAATCCGCGGCATGCGCGGCGATCTTGTACGCGATGACGCCGTCTTTGACGTCTTCTTTCGTCGGCAGGCCGAGGTGTTCTTTTGGCGTGACGTAGCACAGCATGGCGCACCCGTACCAGCCGATCATCGCCGCCCCGATCCCCGACGTAATGTGATCATACCCGGGTGCCACGTCGGTGGTGAGGGGCCCTAAGGTATAGAACGGGGCCTCGTGGCACGCCTCCAATTGCCGTTCCATGTTTTCATGGATCATGTGCATGGGCACGTGGCCGGGTCCCTCGATCATGACCTGCACGTCGTGTTCCCAGGCGTGCTTGGTCAATTCGCCCAACGTCTCAAGTTCGGCAAACTGCGCCGCGTCGTTGGCATCGGCAATCGAGCCGGGTCGCAATCCGTCCCCGAGACTGAAGGAGACGTCATACGCCTTCATGATCTCGCAGATTTCCTCGAAGTGGGTATATGCAAAATTTTCCTGGTGATGCGCCAGACACCATTTGGCGTGGATGGACCCGCCTCGTGAAACGATACCGGTCATCCGGTTTGCGGTGAGGGGCACGTATGCCAATTTGACGCCGGCGTGGATCGTAAAATAATCGACCCCCTGTTCAGCCTGCTCAATCAGCGTGTCGCGGTACAGTTCCCACGTCAGGTCTTCGGGCTTCCCGCCGACTTTTTCCAGGGCCTGGTAAATGGGGACGGTCCCGATGGGCACGGGGGAATTGCGAATGATCCATTCCCGGGTCTCATGAATATTCTTGCCGGTCGACAGGTCCATGACTGTATCGGATCCCCACCGGATGGCCCAGATCATTTTTTCGACTTCCTCGTCAATCGACGACACCACCGCGGAATTGCCGATATTGGCGTTGATCTTCACCAGAAAATTTCTGCCGATGATCATCGGCTCGATTTCCGGATGATTGATATTGGCCGGGATGATCGCGCGGCCACGGGCCACCTCATCACGAACGAATTCCGGGGTGATGGTGTGGGGAATCGTCGCGCCCCAGGCCTGACCGGGATGTTGAACAACACCACGGGGCCTGCCGTTCGTGGGGGCTTGCGCGTTCTCGCGCAATTGCGTTTCCCTGATAGCAATACATTCCATCTCGGGAGTGATGATGCCTCGACGGGCATAATGCAGTTGCGAGACGTTCTTGCCCGGTTTCGCCTTCAACGGTTGGCGAATGTGGCCAAAGCGAAGGCCGGTAAGCGCCGGATCATTGGCCCGCAGTCGTCCGTACTCCGAAGAGACGTCGGGTAAGGCCTCCACGTCCTGCCGTGCCAGAATCCAATCACGCCGTAACGGGGGAAGCCCGCGTTGAATGTCGATTTCCGTTGAAGGATCGGTATAGGGTCCTGACGTGTCGTACACGAAAATGGATGAGGCAGCGGACGCGCCGTTGTCCTGCTTGGACGAGGAAAGAGAAATTTCACGCATGGGTACGGCCACACCGTCCTGCTCCCCTTTGACGTACACTTTCTTGGACGCGGGAAGCGGAGACGTGGTCAAAGCCGACGTGGGCGCATGTCCGGAGTTCCCGTTCGTGGAAGAGGTCTGAGGGTTCTTCATGCGGAAATCCTTTCCGGCAAATAAAAAAGCCGCTTCCCAACGGCTTGGAAGCGGCTCACCCAAACGGCGGTAGATTGTCTGTCCGCTTCCCTACGCTGGAATTACCCAGATCAGGTTATAAGGGTTGTCTTCTGCTAGAAGACTCTCAGCCTTTAGGCTCCCCTAGCTATTCACTCGACTGCAAAGCATACGCCTTGCCCGTTTTCTTGTCAATCAGCTTCCTGCCTTGCCTCCAACGTGTGACCACTCAGCCAATCCCCAGTTCCTGTGAACCTTCACAATTTCCCCCACGGTTTTCGCATGCCGGTCCAGGACCGACCTGACCGTATTTCTGAAATTCCGGGATTCGGTAGGGTATCCTCCTCGTTCAAGGGCTTCCGCAATTTCAGCAGTGGATTGCGGCTCGTTCACCATCTCCAGATAGCGTTGCGCGGCTTCCGTTAACGTCAGGTCGGCAAATGAACCGGACTCGACGTCACCAGACTCTTGCGTCTTGGGAAGAGAAACAGGCAGACAAGCCTGCAACGCTGCTTCACTTTCTCCCAGTAGGGCCGTCACGCCGGCGATGGCGGCTTCGATCACTTTTTTTCTTCTTTTCAGATCTTTCAAGACGGTGCGATAGGCATCCATGCGTGCATCGTTTTCGGACATTATCTGCCTCCATCCAGAACGCCTTGTTGGCAAGATATTTCTTTTCCATAGCGGCACGCTATGCGAAACATAGCACAATCATAGCACTTCATAGCAGAAACGTAACAAATCATAGCAATGATATAGCAAAATCATAGCAAACATAGCAATGCGATGTTTGCTTGTGCAAACTCCTTTTTTTTCATTCCAAACAAGAAAAACTGGATTGCACGCCGTCGTGTGCTGGACCATACCGTTCACGAGATCAAGGACCGTAATGCCCGACATGACCAGCAGAAAATCCTTGACGTGATCGACGAGGAGGTAGACGCCGCGCGTTAACCTGTTCTCTTTCAGTCCACTTCGGACGGTATCCCCGGACGATAACGGATAGGCTATCTCATGCGCCCTCTTCGCAGCATGTTCGCCGACTTGTTGTGTGGCGGATCGCGACCGGCGAGAACGCCGCCCCATCTGTCCCACATGGTGTTGACAGAGGCACAACGATTGGTTGTCCTCCTTCTCCAAATGCGGGGCGATCAATGTGACGCCACCAACAAGGCATAAACAGCACCAGAGTTTCCAGGGACGGGACGTGCTCATTGGCGATAGGCTCCAAACGAGCCAATTAGCCGATTTCGTTCAAAGATCCCACCGACCGCTTCGGTCGGCGTCTCTCTTATGGAACCGGACGGCAGGGCTTGCGTCGCACAAACCTCTCTTGAGAAAAAAGATGGGCGAATTGGACGTGAAGGCTACAGGATGGGTGCCAAGGAGGCAATCAGGTTTTCATGAATGGTCGATTGGGAGGGATAAGTGGTCGTCTTCAATGGATTTGATGAACCTTGGAGGGGTGCCCCCCCTCGTTGTTGAAAAGAGAGTATCGCGTTTCAAACCAGTTGCAAAGTTAAATGCATAGTCCCTCCTCCAGGCACTGTTGCAGGATGTTTATTATCTGCTACAATCGAGCGTTTAGACTCGTTACATACTTGTTTCATTGAGCGAAGGAAGTAAACCATTGATAAAAATTGAGTCACTGGAGGAAGAGGTGAGCATGTGAATTCCGTTGAAACCAAGGCATTCCCCATCACCGATTATGAATCGGTCCCGGTCGAGGAACTCTTTGACCGGACCAGGGCCGCCAGGCAGGTCCTCGGTGATCGGGTGCTGATCCTGGGGCATAACTATCAGCGGGACGAAGTCATTGTACACGCCGACCTCCGGGGAGACTCCTTATTACTCTCAAAGTTGGCGGCGGAACGATCGCAGCACCCCTACGTGGTTTTTTGCGGCGTTCACTTCATGGCGGAAACCGCCGATATTCTGAGCCGGTCGAACCAGACCGTCATATTACCGGATTTGGCCGCGGGGTGTTCCATGGCGGACATGGCGGCCATTGAGCAGGTGGATCAGTGCTGGGAAGAACTGGGGCGCGTGCTGTCCGTGGAAGAGGACGTCATGCCGGCGGTATACGTGAACTCCGCCGCGGTTCTCAAAGCCTTTTGCGGGGAACATGGAGGCATTACCTGTACGTCGTCCAATGCCAAGGCCGTCATGGAATGGTGCTGGGCCCGGAGAGAAAAAATTCTCTTCTTCCCGGACGAGCACTTGGGCCGTAACGTGGCCAATACCATGGGGATGCCGCGGGAACAGATGATCGTTTGGGACCCGTACCTGCCGTACGGGGGGAATACGAAAGAGGCGATCCGAAAAGCCCGTCTGATGTTATGGAAGGGGCATTGCAGCGTTCATCAGATGTTTCAACCCACGCACGTGGAGTATTTTCGGAAGACCTATCCGGGCATTCGGGTCATCGTGCACCCGGAATGTCACGAAAACGTAGTCAACCAAGCCGATGCGGTGGGGTCCACCGAGACGATTATTCGGACGGTCAAACAGGCGGAACCGGGGACCTTGTGGGCTGTGGGGACGGAGTTGAACCTGGTCAACCGGCTGAAAAACGAAGAAACCGACAAGCAGGTGTTCTTCCTGTCTCCCACCGTCTGCCGGTGCGCGACCATGTTTCGGATCGATGCCGCTCACCTGTGTTGGAGCATGGAGAATCTCGCACAAGGCTGTGTGGTGAATCAGATTTCCGTGCCGGTCGACGACAAGGCCTTGGCCCGGATTGCGCTCGATCGAATGATGGCAGTCAGCTAACGAGCGGAAATCCTTCATGCAGGTTTGCCGCCTGCACTCCCAGAGATGAAAATGGGACACCTCGTACCAATCTGCCTTCCCCGCCTTTCCTTCTGTCATCCTGTAAAGGTTCAGTAATTCGTTGACAGAACGGTCAGCTTGAGCGGGGCGACCGGGTTCTTTCCCTCCCCTTTGTCAGGGGAGGCCAGGTGGGGTAGAGTCATAGAACAATGGACACGCTCCCTGACGATCACACGCGTTTTGTCCACTCCAACTCCAGCTCTACCTCCCCTCGCCCGTCCTTACAAAGGAGGGGAAAGAAAAATCAGAAAGTGTCAACGAATGACTGAACACATACAGGAATGACCAATTCGGGATGTTGTTGGCTATTTTCATGCCAACGACAGAAGAAGACCATGGATTATAAATCAACGCTCAATCTGCCCAGGACGGCGTTCCCCATGAAGGGGAACCTGCCGAATCGCGAGCCGGAGTTCGTCGCCCGGTGGATGAAGCAGGGGCTCTATGAACGCATTCAGGCGTCACGCGCGGGCAAGCCCTTGTACGTGCTGCATGACGGCCCGCCATATGCCAACGGCCATATTCACATCGGCCATGCGCTCAATAAAATTCTCAAGGACATTATCGTCAAATCCCGCACCATGGAAGGCATGCAGGCACCCTACGTGCCGGGCTGGGATTGCCACGGGTTGCCCATCGAACACCAGGTCACGAAGCAACTCGGCGAGAAGAAAAGGGACATGAGCGCCACGGACCTGCGCCGGCAATGTCGCGAATACGCGGAAAAATTCTGGAACATCCAACGGGACGAGTTTCAACGGTTGGGCGTCCTGGGTGATTGGGACCGTCCCTACCTCACGATGGACAAAGCCTACGAGGCGACCATCATCCGGGAATTCGGCAAATTCGTGGAGCAGGGCGGGGTCTACAAAGGGCTGAAACCCGTGCTGTGGTGTACGCAGGATCAAACCGCCCTGGCCGAGGCCGAGGTGGAATACATGGACCATGAGTCCCCCTCCATCTACGTGAAATTTCCGTTTGATGCGACCTCAAGGGAACGACTTGGTCTTGCCGGCCTCGAAGGCGTCGAAAAAATTTCCATGGTCATTTGGACCACGACGCCATGGACGCTTCCGGCGAATCAGGCCATCGCAATCCATCCCCAGATCGACTATGCGTTCGTCCGCGCCGGGAACGAAGTCCTGGTCATGGCGGAAAAGTTGGTCGAAGCTGTGTCCAAAGCCTGTGAGTTGAAAGATCCTGAGATTCTCGATCGCAAAAAAGGGAATGACGGATTCGAGGCCCTTCGTTGCCAACGACCCTTGGACAACGGGCTTTCGCCCATTCTGCTCGGTGACTTCGTGACGCTGGAACAGGGAACCGGGTGTGTGCATATCGCGCCGGGCCATGGGATGGACGACTATCTGCTGGCCTTGAAATACAACGCCGGGCAGGTGCTCACGGAATCCCTGCAAGTCAAGGTGCCAGTGGATGATTACGGACGTTTCACGGAAGAGGTGCACGAGTTTGCCGGGCAGCACGTGTTCAAAGCCAACCCGGCGATCGTGGAAAAACTCAAGCAACCGGACGTGTTGCTGGGTCATGAGACATTACGCCATTCCTATCCCCATTGCTGGCGCTGCAAGAAGCCGGTGATTTTTCGCGCCACGCAACAATGGTTCGTGTCCATGGACGAAGGCCGGTTGCGCGAACGGGCGCTTGAAGAAATCGACCGCGTGCAATGGATCCCGGAACGAGGCCGCGAGCGTATCTACGGCATGATCGAGAACCGGCCGGATTGGTGTCTGTCCCGTCAACGGATTTGGGGAACGCCGATCCCCGGATTCACCTGCGCGCAATGCCAAACCCCATTGATCAACGCGCAGATCATCGAACGGATTGCCGTCTTGGTGAGTGAGCACGGCTCGGACGTGTGGTTCGAGCGACCGGCGCAGGAATTGCTCCCCGAGGGCACGACCTGTGCGGCATGCGGGGCCGCCGAGTTCAACAAGGAACAGGATATCCTGGACGTGTGGTTGGAGTCGGGCGTGAGTCATGCCGCGGTCGTGAAACAGCATGGCGAAGACTGGTGGCCGGCGAGCCTGTACCTGGAAGGATCGGACCAGCACCGGGGATGGTTCCACAGTGCGCTCTTGTCCTCCGTGACCACGGATGGTCAGGCGCCCTACCGGGCCGTGCTGACCCACGGGTTCGTGGTGGACGGGCAGGGCAAGAAGATGTCCAAGTCGGCCGGCAACGTGGTGGCGCCGCAGGACGTGATCAAACAGCATGGCGCGGAAATCCTGCGTTTGTGGGTCGCAGCCCAGGATTACCAGGAGGACCTGCGCATCTCATCGCAGATCCTCACGCAACTGGTTGAGGCCTACCGGAAAATCCGGAATACGTGCCGGTATTTACTGAGCAACGTCTACGACTTCGACCCGCACAACCCGGCGCATCAGGTTGAGATCGCACAGTTGCCGGAATTGGACCGGTGGGCCCTGCTGCGATTCAACAACCTCATCAGTCAGGTTCGCAAAGGCTACGACACCTTCGATTTTCGGCAGATCGTGCACGAACTCGACTACTTCTGTTCCGTGGACATGAGCGCGACCTACCTGGATATTCTCAAAGACCGGCTCTACACCTTTGCGCCGGATTCGCCCCTGCGACGGGGCTCGCAGATGGTCCTGTTCCGCATCGTCACGGGTTTGGCCCAGCTCATGGCACCAATCCTGAGCTTTACCGCGGAAGACGTCTGGGACGCCGTGCCCTGCAGGGAACCGTCGCCGGATGACTCGGTCCACCTCTCGACCTTTCCCGACCCCGCGGCCATACCCGATGAGGCAGAGTTGGACGCCAACTGGAAACGATTACTCGCCATCCGCACCGTAGTCCTGTCGGCCTTGGAAGAACAGCGGCGAGAAAAAATCATCGGGTCCTCGCTGGAAGCGCGCGTGGTGCTGAACGTCATGCCGGCCGTGCACGAGTTTCTGCAAGCCTATGAACGCGAGTTGCCCACGCTGTTTATCGTGTCCCAGGTGGCCCTTCATCCAACCGGGAACCCGGCCGGTGAAAGACAGTTGGCCAGTGATGAAGCATTGGGCATGAGCGTGAACGTCGTGAAGGCGGAGGGAGAAAAATGCGAACGCTGCTGGAATTACCGTGATGCCGTGGGCAGCGCGCCCGAACATCCGACGCTCTGTGACCGGTGTCTCGAGGCCGTGGCGTGAACCCCGGATCCCGCCGGTGGGGCATCCTTCTTGGCGTCGGGCTCGTCATCGTGGTCCTGGATCAAATCACCAAGATCCTCGTGATGCATACCATGCACTTGCACGAATCCATCCCCATCATTGCCGGATTTTTCAACCTGACCTACATCCGGAACCCCGGTGCAGCCTTCGGCATGTTTGCTACGACCAACAGCGCGTTTCGGCTCATCTTTTTTGCCGGGGCGTCGATCTTCGCGCTCGGGCTGTTGGGGACAATCTTCTATCGCATGCACCCGGCGGACGTGTGGGGCCAACTCAGCGTCTCCAGCATTTTCGGAGGAGCGATCGGGAATCTGCTCGACCGGTTGCAATATGGCGAAGTCGTGGACTTTCTCGACTTTTACATGGGCGGCTACCACTGGCCGGCCTTTAACGTGGCGGACAGCGCCATCAGCGTGGGGGTCGTGTCCCTGTTGATCCTGTTTTCCATGGATAACAAACGAGAAAGCCCAGTTCCCATTGAGCCAGCCGAAGAAGACACCCCGAACGACAGAGAGAAAGGGACAAAGACAAGCCATGATCTGTGACCGCTGCGGAGAAATCACCGAAACCTGCATGACCGAAGAACACGGCGACATCTGCGAAGCCTGCCTGCAAGCCATCCAACAAGAAAACCGCCGCCAATTCGGCCGAGCCCGCCCCCAAGGCCAGGACGGATAACATCGTCCTTCTTCCTTCACTATAGACTCCCTCTCCCGCTACTGGGAGAGGGGCGGGGTGAGGGTGAAAAGTCTTTCTCATTGTGTGGGTGTGCGCTAGAATATGCCTCTTGGCATCGGTCCACGCTTCAACATGGTATCTGGCCCATAGCAACCCTTGAAAGCAGCTTATCCGAAACCTTTTGATTCACTGATTCCCCAATGCTGACGAAACTCATCATCCGCAATTTCAAGCGTTTTGGCGAAGTGGAGATTGAATTAGGAAATCCCGTGGTGTTCATCGGTCCAAACAACTCCGGGAAGACTTCCGCTATGCAGGCGCTAGCCCTTTGGGATGCTGGGCTGAAACGCTGGAACGAGAAACGCTCAGGGAAAAGTGTGCCGGAGAAACGATCTGGGGTCACGGTCAACCGCAGAGATCTGCTTGCTGTCCCTGTCCCAAACGCGGCTTTACTATGGCGGGAACTTCACGTGCGGGACGTGCAAAAAACGGATGGCCAGCAGCGAACAAGCAACGTGCGAATTGACGTTATTGTCGAGGGAATCACTGCGGACACAAAATGGACCTGTGGCTTTGAATTCGACTACGCGAACGAAGAGTCGTTTTATTGCCGGCCGTTGCGACTGAACGAAGGTAAAACGCCGGACCGGATGCCGGTTCCGCAAGAGGCCGGAGCGGTTCAAATTGCCTTTCTCCCTCCGATGTCGGGTCTTGCAGCGACCGAAACGCGTCTCGATCAAGGCGCGGTGAACGTGCGGGTGGGCGAGGGCCGGACGGCAGAGGTTTTGCGCAACCTTTGTTTCCGCATTCTGAACGAGAACCCCGATCAATGGCCGTTACTCGTGGATCAGATCAAGGCCCTCTTTGGTGCCGAACTTGACAAACCTCGCTACGTCCAGGAGCGAGGGGAGATCATGATGGGCTATCGGGAACGCGGGGTCAGCCTTGATCTTTCTTCAAGCGGACGAGGATTGCAGCAAACCTTGTTAATCCTGGCATATATGTATGCCAATCCCGGTGCGATTATTCTTTTAGATGAGCCCGACGCGCACCTCGAAATCCTCCGCCAGCGTCAAATTTATCAACTGATCACCAAGGTGGCTGGTGAACGCAATAACCAAATGATCGCGGCGAGTCATTCTGAGGTGCTTTTGAACGAAGCCGCGGACAAGGATCTGGTCATCGCCTTTGTCGGCCTACCACACCGGATCGGAGATGGACAAAGTCAAGTGCGGAAGGCACTCAGGGAAATCGGGTTTGATCAGTATTACCAGGCCGAGCAGATGGGATGGGTGCTTTATCTTGAAGGCTCGACGGATCTGGCGATTTTGCAAGCGTTCGCCGAACGTCTTGGCAAAACGAAAGCGATCCAGGCACTTGAGCGGCCCTTTGTGCATTACGTCGGAAACCAACCAAAGTCTGCCGCGCATCATTATTATGGTCTCAGGGAAGCACTTCCCGATCTGAAAGGCGTAGCTCTCTTTGATTACCTCGACCCTGGACTGCAGGAAAGCGGTCCACTCCAATGCCTGTTCTGGGAAAAACGGGAGATCGAAAACTACCTCTGCACCAGGAAGACGCTCGAAGCCTTTGCAATCGCATCGGCATCGGCGGATCAGCCGATGCCTCTTTTTGTCGAGCCGGAAGTCGATAAGCGACTGGCGGCGATGCGTGAGGCCATAACCCAGATTGAGGAGGCCATGAAGGCATTGGGCAAAAAATCGCCTTGGGATGTCGAGGTAAAGGTGAGCGACGATTTTCTCACCCCTCTTTTTAGGACGTATTTCGATAGGCTTGATTTGCCCAATCTTATGAACAAGAAGAATTTTTACGAACTTGCTGAATGTGTTCCCAAAAATGAAATAGATCCCGAGATCGGCGAAAAGCTGGACGCTATTGTGGCAGTAGCGGAAATTGCAACGGGTAATCCTACCTGAAAACATTCCCTCTTAAGGGAAAGTGTTTCCATAAAAAAGGTGCGCCGGTCCACCCCTGCGCAAACCGGTTTGGGGCAGGCGCGAAGGAGTGAAGACCGGATTAAGGTCGAGCGCTTCCAGACGCCGAGAAACCATCTCGAAAGGGTAAATGGCAATCGTGTGAGGAATCTTTCAGCTAGCCACCGGAGTCCCGGATGAAGGCACGGAAACCGAAAAAACTCGCAGGGGCCTCGACAGCGAAGCTCACTGATAACGGCGCTATGACCGGCTATGAAGCCGAGTTGTGGCGTATGGCCGACACCCTGCGCGGCAGCATGGATGCGGCAGAATACAAGCACGTCGTTCTCGGTCTCATCTTCCTGAAATACATTTCCGACGCCTTTGAAGAACGGCATGCCCGCCTCGAAGAGGAGCAGGCACAAGGCGCCGATCCCGAGGACCCTGACGAATACCGCGCCGAGAACATCTTCTGGGTGCCGTCGGAAGCCCGCTGGCCGCATCTACAAGCCCAAGCGAAGCAGCCCACCATCGGCCAGATCGTCGACGATGCGATGGACGGGATCGAGCGTGACAACCCGGTGCTCAAGGACGTACTGCCAAAGAACTACGCCCGCCCCGCGCTCGACAAACAGCGGCTCGGACAACTCATCGACATGATCAGCAACATCAGGGTGGGCGATGCGGACGCCCGGTCCAAGGACGTACTCGGCCGGGTCTACGAATACTTCCTGTCACAGTTCGCCAGCGCCGAGGGCAAAAAGGGCGGCGAATTTTACACCCCGCGTTGCGTGGTCAAGCTCCTGGTCGAGATGCTGGAGCCCTATCAGGGCCGGGTCTACGATCCATGCTGTGGTTCGTCCGGCATGTTCGTGCAGTCGGTAGAGTTCATCCGCGCGCACGCCACGGGCAACGGAAACGGCGGTAAGGCACGCGGGGATATCTCCATTTACGGCCAGGAGTCGAATCACACGACTTGGCGGCTTGCCAGGATGAACCTTGCCATCCGGGGCATCGAGGGGCAGATCGCTCACGGCGACAGCTTCCACAATGATCGCCATCCCGACATCAGGGCCGACTTCATCCTCGCCAACCCGCCGTTCAACGTCTCAGACTGGGGCGGCGAGCGGCTCCTTGACGATAAGCGCTGGCAATACGGCACCCCGCCCAAGGGCAACGCCAACTTCGGCTGGGTGCAGCACATGGTCCATCACCTGGCGCCCAGGGGCATCGCCGGCTTCGTGCTCGCCAACGGTTCCATGTCGTCGGGCCAGTCGGGCGAGGGTGAAATCAGAAAGAACCTGATCGAAGCCGACCTCGTGGACTGCATGGTCGCGCTACCCGGCCAACTCTTCTACTCGACCCAAATCCCAGCCTGTTTGTGGTTTCTTGCCCGAGACCGGAAAGGCGACAAGTTCCGCGACCGGCGCGGCGAAATCCTGTTCATCGACGCCCGCAAACTGGGCCGCATGGTTGACCGCACCCACCGCGAGTTGACCGACGAAGACGTCACCCGCATCGCCGAAACCTACCATGCCTGGCGCAGCAATCTCCCTCTCCCAACCCCCCCCTCTCCCTTGACGGGAGAGGGCCGGGGTGAGGGGGCAAGGTCCTACACTGACGTCCCCGGCTTCTGCAAAAGCGCAACGATCGAAGAAGTGCGCAAACACGGCCACGTGCTCACCCCAGGCCGCTACGTCGGCGCCGAACCCCAGGAGGAAGACGAAGAACCCTTCGAGGACAAAATGAAACGCCTCACCGCCCAACTCCGCGAACAACAAGCCGAAGCCGCGAAGCTGGACAAGGCCATCGCTGACAATCTGAAGGCGTTGGGGTTTGTAGCTGAGGAGGAACGATGAGCATCAATACGGACTTTCTCAATCGCTGTATCCGAACTTTGGAGACGGCCTTCGAGCAATTGCAACGCCATGACGCAGGAGACGTCGCCTACGACATCTACCGCGCAGCGTGCGTCAAGGAGTTTGAGATTATCTTGGAGCAGTGCGGAAATCTATTAAAGAAACGCCTGCGGCCCTTCTTCGCTTCAAACCGCCAAGTGGACCTCCTCACCTTCAAGGACTACTTCCGGCATGCCGCCAAGCATGGTCTGATATCCGTAGAAACCTGCGAACGCTGGCTGGCATACCGCGACAACCGCAACGATACGGCCCACGATTACGGTGAGAGTTTCGCAGAGACCACCCTCAAGCTCTTACCGGGCTTCATTGCCGACGCCAACGAACTGGCTGGAGTCATAGCAGAGGACACAGATACCTGACATGCCCACCAAGCAAAATCAGGAAAAACGCCTGGATCTGCCAAGCCGCTACCGGGACCAGATCGTGACACTGCTCAGGAAACACGTGCCCGACGCGGAGGTGTGGTCCTACGGCAGCCGCATCAACGGCAAGAGCCACGAAGGCAGCGATTTAGACTTAGTCCTAAGAGGCCCAGACCTAAAGTCTATACCCACCTGCCAACTTGCCGACCTGATTGAGGCGATAGAACAATCGAACGTCCCCATTCTCGTTCAGGCCCACGACTGGGCCAGGCTTCCGGAGAGCTTCCACCGGGAAATTGAACGCGAACACGTAGTGTTGGTGGAAAAAGACGACGAGTCGTTCGAGGGGAATGGTTCGGATAAGGCGGGTGAGTAGCACACAGTCACACTCAGCAACTGGATTGTGCTAAGCGATTCAACGTCTTCGACAAGATGGGGTAGAACCTAATGATGGAATGGTTAGATATCCTGAAGGTGCCTGTACCAGTACTGGTCGCCGTAGTCGTTTGGCTACTTAATGAGCGAAGCAAGAGGCGGTGGGAACGATACAAGAGAAAAGAAGAACGATACATTGCCCTATTAGAAAGTCTGAAGGGATTCTATGTCAGCGCCGATGGGGAAACAGCGAAAGACGATAGAAACAGGTTTATTCATCAGCTAGATGTTGCTTGGCTATATTGCCCAGACTCTGTAATTCGTTCAGTGTACAGTTTCCTTGAGCACGTAAGAGTTGGGGGTGGCAAATCTGTTGAGGAAAGAGACTTGGCAGCTGCAGAGGTCGTTGCTCAGATGAGAAAAGATTTGCTAGGCAAAAAGTGCTGGTTCTGGAAACAGACAAATTTGGAAGCATCAGACTACCAACACCTCAAAAGCACTTAATAACGAGTCTGTTGCGCGTGTCATGAGGCAAGCTAGGATACTTAGGTATGGCGGGTGAGTGGCCAACGATGTCGCTTCGTGAGGCAGGTATTTCGTTGATCGACTGCGAGCACCGTACTCCACCAGCTGTAGAACATGGCTATCCTTATGTAGCAATTCCGCAGGTCAAGGACGGCCGAATCAATCTAAATGGTGTTCGCCGCATTACACGTGAACACTTTGATGAATGGACGCGGAAAGCCGACCCTGAATCTTTCGATGTCGTTCTCTCTCGACGGTGCAATCCTGGTGAGACCGGATTTGTCTCGGAAGGTCTCAAATTTGCATTGGGTCAGAATCTGGTCTTGCTCCGATCTGACGGGAAAAAGACCTTCAAACCTTTTCTACGCTGGCTTGTACGTGGTCCTCAGTGGTGGGATCAAATTAGCATGTATATCAACGTTGGTGCGGTCTTCGATAGTTTGAAATGCGCAGATATTCCAGATTTTCGTCTGCCGATCCCACCCCTCTACGAACAACGCGCCATCGCCCATATCCTGGGCACGCTGGATGACAAGATTGAACTGAACCGGCGCATGAACGAGACGCTGGAGGCCATGGCCCGGGCCCTGTTCAAATCCTGGTTCATCGACTTCGACCCTGTCCGCGCCAAGATGGAAGGCCGCGACCCTGGCCTGCCCCAACACCTCGCCGACCTCTTCCCCGACCGCCTCGTGGACTCCGAACTGGGGCCGGTCCCGGAGGGGTGGGAGGTAACAAGCATAGGCAAGCATGTCGCCAATTTCGATTCGAAGCGAGTTCCAGTTTCAAAAGCCGAGCGAGCAAAGCGACAAGGCCCATTTCCATATCATGGTGCGGCTGGGGTAATGGATTATGTGGAAGATTATCTGTTCGATGGAATTTATCTTCTGGTCGGAGAGGACGGTTCAGTTAGTCGCGAAGGGGGCTTGGCGGTTACTCAGTACGTTTGGGGAAAGTTTTGGGTGAATAACCACGCCCATGTCCTTCAAGGCAAGGGACCGGTCAGTACAGAACAGGTTTATCTGTATTTCGCCTTCGCACTAGTGACACCATATGTTACCGGCGCTGTTCAGCCGAAGCTGTCCCAGAGCAGAATGAACAACATGCCATTCTTGTTCCCTGGCACGGCTATCTGCAGGGAGTTCGCGAAAGCGGCTTCCCTTTGGTTTGATATGCTGCGCGCTTGCGCTACGGAGAGGAAGATCCTCGCCGCCCTGCGCGATGTACTGCTGCCCAAGCTCATCTCTGGGGAGTTTCGAATAAATGGGCACAGCGGGCCTCTGACAGACAACGAAGTTCAGGAGTTCAGTTCTTGAACAAGCTCGATGGAATCTACGCAAAGATCAGTCGGGCGAGCGGTCAAATAGACTCGCTCACGGCCGAGATGGACAGGTTTTGCACAGACATACGACAGTCAATCGTCCGTGAGATCCGCGAAGATTCTGACGAACAAGTCTGGGTATTTCGTGGTGAGACGCCCAGCGCCCCCATCGAATGGTCGGTCAGGGTTGGGGAAATCCTTTACAATCTGCGATCCGCCCTTGATCATCTTGTCTCGCAGTTGCTTCTTGCCAGTGGACAGGAACCAAATCGTCAAAACGCCTATCCTATCGTCAACGACGAGTCCAAGTGGCCAAATAATAAAGATCGACTGAAAGGTGTATCGCCGAGAATCGAGACTATTGTCGAACGTTTGCAACCGTATACCGGCGGCATATATCTTCCGTTTGACGTATCAGCCTTTTGGACGCTCCACACACTCTGCAACATCGACAAACACCAGCATCTGCATAGTTTTATCGTTCGAACATCTGGAATCGAACCGATCGACTTCGGAGAGAACCATCCGCCGCTCAACAGACCGAGCACCAGCCCGCCGCTTCAGGGGCGAGGTTTATCGGGAAAGATTGAGAAGGGCAAAATTCTACTCCGTTTCAACAATGCTGCGGTAGAGTTGCATCCAGTCTTTCAAATAGATGTACGATTTGAGGATGCACGGGAACCCGAATTGATCGCTGGCACCGTTCCGTCCATTCTCTATAAGTGCCATACAGCAGTTCGCGGAGCCGTTGGGCTATTGACCAAGGGAACTACAGAATATGGGATGCCCTCTCGGTGAGGAGGCTAATGTGATTGTGGGTTCCTATATAGAAGCGCTCTCGCCGCCATGCGCGACGTGCTACTGCCTATGTTGGTGGTCGGAGTTGTGCTAGCTTCGGATTATCTGGATAGGAGGCTGGGAGATTGACTAAAGAAGAACAGGCGAGAATTCTTGAGACGTTTAACAGTAAAGTAGACAAACTGGATCAATCCGCTTTTATTGAAAACGCCCAAGGAGGTGGCGCACTCGTAGACTACCAATTAGACAAGGGATGGGATAGCGTCCATGTCGGTCCGAATGAGATAACAACTGATGCTACCGTTCTGACGCTCCGCTTTTTTCTACAGAACAACGAGAGTATTTCACTGCATAATATGGCCGGGCTTTATCAGTTGTTGTGTGTCAGTACTAGTCTCGTAAACGAGTTCCTCGGCATACGTCAAGAAATCAACAATTACTTGGATGCTTCGTCTGGCCTCTCTATTTATGACGAAAACGAAATGACGCACCGAGAAATCCTAGAACTGTTCCTTTATGGAAGCCAAGCTCACCTGAACCGGGACAAAGCTGATGTTTATGAGTCTGTAAGTCAGACCGCTTTCTTTCCCCTGTTTCAAGCTGACTTCACGGAAACGGTAGTCTTTCTTATTCTAAAGTTGAAGAAATTACAGCAGATTAATTTCGAAACTCTAAAGGAATTGCTATAAGACGAGATAATGGTTAAGTGAAATATTTTTGTGATGATAAGATGCTATGTCGTTGACCCTGATACCACCAAACCTCAGAAGCATCATGATCATCATCACCGAACCCATCGTCGAAGACGTCGTGCTGCCACAGAAGCTCGTATTCGAGAAGTTTGTGGATAGATGTAGCGGGCACATGAACAATCAATGGAATGGAAAGGCGGGATGATCTGGTTGTTAAAGTCCAGAGTTCTGACTGAGTTGATTGTCGTTACAATAATGGCAACCGTTTCGATGACTGTTGTTGCGCAGACGATCGAGCCCGCCATTAAAAACACGCCTGCGTCGGCCAAGTCAGCAGGTGCTAACTCAAGTCCAACGAACGATGAGAACAAGACGGACAAAAGTGCATCAATTCAAAAGGGTTCGCCTACCAAGCCAGTGATCCCCGCATCGGTCGAGGTCGAAATCCAGCGCCGCCTCAACGAACTCCGAGGTGAACTTCTGGATGACCGCGCAGACAACGTCTACTGGTGGCTCGTCGCTATCACCATTGTGCTCGGATTCTTGGCCATTGTCTCTGTCGTGGTCGGTTACATGGGATTTGGTAGATTCCGAGAAATCGAGACCGATGCGAAAACTAGTGTCGACACCGTTACCAAGCTTGCGGAAGATGCCAAACACTACGTCGAAGAAATTAAGGCGAACCGAGATAGATACCACGAGATTCTTCGACGAGTGAACGCCGAGACCACTGCCGATAACCCTGAAGAAGCGAAGCAGGCCGTCAGGAATGTCCAAAATAACCCTGAAGCATCACTGGTAGATAGGGCAATCGCCCACGCTATTTCTCTACAGCAGGAAGGCAAGAGGGACGATGCAATCGAGGAATGGCGAGCCATTGCCCATGTGGCGGAAGGAACGAACAACGACCTCGCCGCCGCCGCTTGGTTTTCCGTCGGCTATCTTCTTCAGAACGAGAATCTGGAAGATGCCATATTGGCTTATGACCAAGCGATCAGCCTGAAGCCAGACTTGGCCGAAGCCTACACTAACCGGGGCAACGTGAAGGTCAGGTTGGAGCGACACGATGATGCGATCACCGACTATGACGAGGCGATCCGCCTGAAACCAGACGACGACAAAATCTACAGTAATAGGGGTGTCTCGAAGACCGAGTTGAAGCGATACGATGACGCCATGGCCGACCATGACGAGGGAATCCGCCGGAATCCAAACAATGCCATGGCCTACAACAACCGGGGCATTACGAAGGCCGCGTCGGGGCGACACGATGACGCCATCGTCGATTACGATAAGGCGATTTACCTGAAACAAGAGTTCGCTGATGCCTATTACAACCGAGGACTTGCGAAGAACGCATTGGGCCGCAAGGATGAGGCACGGCGGGAGTTCGAGGCCGCACTTGAACAAGCGCGGAAAACAAACAATGTAAAAATAGTGGCCCAAGCAGAGCAATGGCTTCGCAGTCTTGATGCTGATGAGGGCTCATGAGCCTTTCCCGCATCACCGAATCCGTGGTCGAAGACGCCGCGCTCGACTGGCTGGAGAGCCTCGGCTGGAGTATCGCGCACGGTCCCGACATTGCCCCCGATACACTTGCTGCCGAGCGTGCCGATTACGGGCAGGTGGTCTTGGAACGTCGGTTGCGGGATGCCTTGGCTCAACTCAATCCTGCTCTAACCGCCGAGGCACTCGACGATACCTTCCGCAAGCTGAGCCGGCCGGAAGGGGCGTCGCTGGAAACGTGCAACCGGGCGTTCCACCGGATGCTAGTGGAGGGTGTGACGGTTGAGTATCGCGCCGATAACGGCACCATCCGCGGGGCACAGGCACGGGTGATCGACTTCGACGTCCCCGCCAATAACGACTGGCTGGCGGTCAACCAGTTCACGGTCGTGGAAAATAACCACGAGCGCCGGCCGGATATTGTGCTGTTCGTCAACGGCCTGCCGTTGGGGGTGATTGAACTCAAGAACCCGGCTGACGAGGACGCCACCATCTGGACCGCGTGGCAGCAACTCCAAACCTACAAAGCCGAACTGCCGTTGCTGTTCGCCATGAACGCGGCCTTGATGGTCTCTGACGGGGTGCAGGCGCGCATCGGCACGCTCACCGCCGGGCGGGAGTGGTTCAAGCCTTGGCGCACGATCACCGGCGAGGGCCTGGCCGATCCCAGCATGCCTGAATTGGAGGTGATGCTGGAAGGCGTCTGCGAGCCGCGCCGGTTCCTTTCTCTGGTGCGTGACTTCATCGTGTTTGAAGACAAGGGGAGTGGTGCGCCGGCCAAGAAAATGGCGGGCTATCATCAGTTTCATGCGGTACAGGTGGCTGTGGCGGAGACCCTGCGGGCCGCCGAATTACGACGGGTTGATGAGGAGTCTGGCGAGGATTCTGGCCGCTATGAATCGGGCCGTCAGCCGGGCGGTGAGCCCGGTGACCGGCGGATCGGCGTGGTCTGGCATACGCAGGGCTCGGGCAAGAGCCTGACTATGGCCTTCTATGCCGGGTGCATTATCCGTGAACCGGCGATGGAAAATCCCACCGTGGTGGTTTTGACCGACCGCAATGATCTCGACGACCAACTCTTCAGTACGTTTGCGCGTTGTCAGGATCTGTTGCGTCAGCCGCCGGTACAGGCGGAGAGCCGGGCGGATTTGCGCGCCCGGCTCGCGGTTGAATCAGGCGGGGTGGTGTTTACGACAATTCAGAAGTTTATGCCGCCGCCCTCACCCCAACCTCAATCCTCTCCCAGTGAGCGAGGAAGCGAAGAGGGGGAACCCTCACCCCAGCCCTCTCCCAGCGGCGGGAGAGGGAGTGAAGAGAGCGGGGACATGCCTGCCTTGTCCGCTCGGCGCAACATCGTGGTCATTGCCGATGAGGCGCATCGCAGCCAGTATGATTTTATCGACGGGTTTGCGCGTCATATGCGCGATGCCTTGCCCCATGCCTCGTTCGTCGGCTTTACCGGCACGCCGATCGAGCTTCAGGACGCCAATACCCGCGCCGTGTTCGGGGACTACATCAGCATCTACGACATTCAACGGGCGGTAGAGGACAAGGCGACGGTGCCGATCTATTATGAGAGCCGGCTGGCGAAGTTGACGTTGGACGAGGACGAGAGGCCGAAGATCGATCCCGGTTTCGAGGAGGCGACCGAGGGTGAGGAGGTCGAGCGCAAGGAGAAGCTCAAGACCAAATGGGCACAGTTGGAAGCAGTCGTCGGTGCGGAGAACCGCCTGAAATTCGTGGCTCAAGACATTGTTGACCACTTCGAGAAACGCCTCGAAGCCTTGGACGGCAAGGCAATGGTGGTGTGCATGAGCCGGCGCATCTGCATCGACCTGTATCGCGAACTGGTGCGCCTGCGTCCGGATTGGCATCACGAGGACGATGACAAGGGCTGCCTCAAGGTCGTGATGACCGGCGCCGCGTCCGATCCGCCCGAGTGGCAGCCGCATATCCGCAACAAGCCCCGGCGCGAGGCACTGGCGAACCGGTTCCGCGAATCCGGTAATTCGTTGCGCATGGTGCTGGTGCGGGACATGTGGCTCACGGGTTTCGACGCGCCGAGCCTGCACACCATGTACGTGGATAAGCCGATGCGCGGCCATGGGCTGATGCAGGCCATCGCCCGGGTCAACCGCGTGTTCCATGACAAGCCCGGCGGCCTCGTTGTCGATTACCTGGGTCTTGCCCATGAACTCAAGCGTGCGTTGGCGACCTACACCGAGAGCGGCGGCACAGGCCGAACCTCACTCGATCAGGCTGAAGCCGTGGCGGTGATGCTCGAAAAGTACGAGGTCTGCCGGGACCTGTTCCACGGATTCGACTGGTCGGGATGGAGTACGGGCACACCGGCGAAACGGCTGGGTCTGCTGCCAGCCGCACAGGAACAGGTCCTGGCTCATGAGAATGGCAAGGACCGTTGCATGCAGGCGGTGCTGGAGCTTTCCCAAGCCTTTGCCCTGGCCGTGCCTCACGCGGAGGCGATCCGCATTCGTGACGAGGTGGCGTTCTTTCAGGCCGTCCGCGCGGTGCTGGCCAAGCGCGCGCCGGCTGACGCGCGGCCCGAAGAGGAGTTGGATCACGCCGTGCGCCAGATCATCTCGCGTGCGGTGTCGTCTGAAGGCGTGATCGACATTTTCGCCGCTGCGGGTTTGGAGAAACCCGATGTCTCGATCCTCTCTGATGAGTTCCTGGCCGAGGTGCAGGGCATGCCGCAACGCAACCTTGCGGTGGAACTGTTGCAGAAGCTGTTAAAGGGCGAGCTTGTGATCCGCCGTAGGAAGAACGTGGTCCAGGCACGTTCCTTTGCCGAGATGCTGGAGCAGACTCTTCGGCGCTATCAGAATCGCGCCATCGAAGCGGCTCAGGTGATCGAGGAGTTGATCTCACTTGCAAAAGATATGCGGGCGGCCACCGAACGCGGGGAGGAGTTGGGGCTATCGGAGGACGAGTTGGCTTTCTACGACGCGCTGGAGACCAACGACAGCGCGGTCCGGGTGCTGGGTGACGAGGCTCTTCGGACGATTGCACGCGAACTGGTGGAGACTGTACGTGGCAACGTGACCATCGACTGGACCCTGCGCGAGAACGTACGCGCCCAACTCCGGGTGCTGGTTAAACGCATCCTCCGCAAACACGGCTATCCGCCGGACAAGCAGGAAAAGGCCACACGGACCGTGCTGGAACAGGCGGAGGTGCTATCTGTCGGCTGGGCCGCCTGACTCTGGTTTTGGAAGATCACTGTAGGGCGGTCGAAAGTCGTGTTTCGTTGGGGGGTGGCATACGAGGTGGCCCCCCACCGCATCAGCCTTCGCCTTGCGGCTTGGCTTCTGCGACTCCCCCTCAAGGGGGGAGTGATTCAAACAAAAAGAGAGCCGCTAACCTGTCAAGGTTAGCGGCTCTCTTGCGTTTGTCCCCCGATTAAAAATGTCGACGGCAAGTCTACGGCAGTTGTGCTTACGGCATTTTGGCGGTGAACCAGGTGGAGATGCCCTTCATGCCATTCCGTTCCACGTTCTGGCCATCCCACACCGCAAACGCCACCGGGATGCTCGCCCCGGCCCCGAATTGCACGTCGTTCGCATCGTTCGTCGTCAACGCCCGCTTCATCACCACGCGCCACGTCGGGCCACTGCAGCACCCGCCCTTCAACGCACCATACGGTTCCCACAGGCCGTTCCCCATCACGTCCTGGGACGCCTGCGTCGTCAACGTGCTGAACCCGTTCGCATTCAAATCTTCCACCGAACTGGTCCGTAAATCCGGATCCGACATGATGTTCCCCGACCAAATCCCCGGATTGAACGGCCCCAAGCTCCGGCCGATCCGGTCCGGATAGGTCACACCCCCCGCCGGCTCTTCATAGTAAAAATCCCACGCAATCGAGGGATATTGTTGGTCCACGTCCCACATCCCCGCAACGCCCGCGCCCATGTCCCGTTGCCATTCCGCGTTCCAGCGCCAGATGTTCACCGTGCCGCCGGATTGCCCCATACATTGGAACGGGGGCGCACCCGACGTTTGTACCGGAAATTGCACCGCCATCTGATCCCGGAAATCCTGCGGGCCAATGGTGGTGTTGTTCAGGGTTTGATCGCCCCAGTTGGCCCAGACCCCGATCTCTTTGCCGTTGGTGGCCATCTTGACCATGACGGTTTTCACCGAAATGTTGGGATGCATAGGCGTCGTAATCGTTTGCCCGCTCAACGGCACCACAATCCCCGGCACCGTTTCCCACACCGGGTTGGCCGCGTCCATCGGAATCGGCCCGCTGATGCTCCCCACCGGAATGGTCACTGGCTGGCTGACCGCCAACGGAACTTGCCCCAGCGTCAACATCACGCCGACGACAACGACGGCCGTGAGTGCGACAATAATAAAAGACTTATTTTGATGATGACCCACTCGCATAATGCTCCTCCTTGTAAGTGGTTTGACAAAGACTATTATGGCTTGGGGAATGACGTTATGCAACAGGAAATCGACAAATAAGCGAATATTTTAGTCTTATACCCTCGGGAGGCCATCATCCCAGGGGATTGCCCTGGAATTGATCGAGGTGTTCGCAGAGCATGTCCGCGACCTTATCCAGATCGAAGGGCCAGGCGTAAGTCAGGGTCACACCGGGATATTTCTGACGAAGTTCGGCCATTTCCTCGGGAATTTCGTACTCCGAGTGTGATCCGCCGGGGGTGAACATGGTGGAGATCACGGTAATCTCCTTGGTGCCGTCGGCGATCTGTTGTTCGATGGCCTCGCTGAGCGTGGGGGTGCAAAATTCGTTATAGGCTGTAGAAAACCGTGCGCCGTGCAAGAGGGGTTTGAGGCGGGTGGCCAATAATTCCAGTCCGGCCTGATAGGGATCGGTTTCCGGGGTTCGAGGCCATTGCCGTATTTTTTGGTCGAGTTCATGTTCCTCGTGGGACATCGGAACGCCCGCGGCACGTCGTTGGGCTTCCAATCGCTTGAGTTTCGTGACCAGATCGCCCGGATAATCCTTGGGAATGCCGCCATGCCCGACGAGTACGACACCTTTCGTTGAATCATTCATGACTACGTCTCCTTCATTGATGGACAGGCACGGGGGCCTGTCCCTACACAATATACCGAATTTCTTATTGTCATTGTAGGGGACGGCCCCCGTGCCGTCCCGAATGAATCGGGTGCTATCTCCAACGGACAACCACGGGGGGTTGTCCCTACATTGTCATTGTAGGGGACGGCCCCCGTGCCGTCCCGAATGATCTGAAAATCAGACATGGTTTCGCAACGTGAGTTCCTTGGGATGAGGCGCAAGGTAGACCTGGTCCCTCACGTATGGAACGTCCAGTATCCGAACGTAGTGTCCGATCAAGGCAACGGGGACGCTCAGGGGCGCAACACCATTGTGATAGTCGCTCAGCACTCCGTGGAGTTCCGTCCGTGCCTTTGCGCTTAAGGCATTCTTGAAATGACCGGCCAGATGTTGCAGCACGTTCACGTGTTTGCGAATGGTCGTCTTGACGGCCAGGGCCTCCATAAACAGGTGTCCGTAGGTCCGCGCCAACTCCCGAACGGGATAGTGTTTGGCATTGGCGACCAATCGGCCAAGCGCCCGATAGTGGCGTTGGCTGTGGGCCAACAGGAGGTATTTGTGGACCGTATGGAACGCCACCAGCCGTCCCTTGGTAAGGCGGGCGTTGAGCACGTGCCACCTGTGATAGCCGAACACGCGTTCGATGAAGTTTTCCCGCAGGCCTTGGTCCCGGAGTCGCCCTTCTTCCTCGATGGGAGTCAAGGGAAACGCGCGTTGGAACGCCTCGGCAAACAATCCTTTCCCGGTTCCCAGGAGCCGGCCGTCGCGGGCGTACACGCGGACACGACGGGTCCCGCAACTGGGGGAATCTTTCTTGAACACGTAGCCGGACAGGTTCAATGCTTGGAATTCGCGTACCCGCGTTTTGGCGTAACGGCGCATCAGGCCGGTGTAATCGTGATGAGAACGCACCGTGAGTAAACGCGGTTCAGCCACGTCATCGACCAACCGCATGGCTTCTCGCGGGGTGCCGAATCCGGCTTCCACTTCGGGACACACCGGAACCCACTCCACGTGTTGGCTGAGCACGTCCACCAGAAAATGGTCGAGTTTATGTCCGCCGTCGTACCGCACCGGTTCACCCAAGAGGCAGCGGCTGATCCCCAACCGTAATGGGAGATCCGATGCGATGGGCTTTTCTGCCGGAAGCTGGTGGTTAGACGTGATATGGGAGGGCATGAGAGGCCTTGAGGTTGACGGACAACCACGGGGGGTTGTCCCTACAGCATTATCGTTGTAGGGGACGGCCCCCGTGCCGTCCCGTATGATCAGATCCGTTGTTCTTCTTCGGTCAACTGTGCCTCGCTGGCTCGCATAATCTTCACTTCCTTCACGCCGGAGAAGGTTTTGACCAGCAGCGTGACGGACGTCCCAATCTCGCCCCGTATCATGGACACGACTCCCCGATACGTCATGCCTTTCACGGACTGCCCGTCCACGGCCAGGATTTCCTGCCCGTGCGTCAACCCCGCCTTGATTGCGGGTCCGAGGGGGTGGGTCGCCCGGATGAACAGGCCGGCTGGGTCGCCGATACGTTCGGCTGTGAGATGCAGCGCCACACCGATGATCCCCGGTGGGGGCAGCATGGGGTCTGACAGGTCACCGTGAGGATTGTCTTGAGGGGGAAGCCCTTGCTGCGCATGACCCTGTATCGGGGTCATCAACAGGAGGGCAAACAAGACGGCAATCAGGATACGCCCCTGAAAGGGCTTTCCATGCGGGAACGTGGTCGATGATGATGGCATCAGTCTCCTCCTTTAAATCCTGAATCAATCCGACCATATATCATACCAGAACGAACCCCACACCGTTGAGCAGGCCGGGATTCGTCAAGAGACCGTCAAGCACGAACTTTTTCCCGGGATTGCGGAAAAATCTGATTCCAGGTCAGGATATGTGAAGGTAAACCCCGAATGCCGTATACGGGTCAGAATGGCGACTGAATGTCCGCGGGTGACAAGAACAGGTGCGATGTTTCTTCCTTGACGTGACAGAGTGAGGGTACTACTTCTCCCCAGGGGGATGGCCTCGCATCAGTGCCTCTTGCAGCTCATTGTTGTGGTTCTTGCTGTCCATGGTGAGTTCACCTTTGGGGATCAGGACCATGTCCGTGGTGTCTGTGCCCATGGCCTTAGCCCACTGGCCGAAGATCAAGGCCATGACCATGAAAATAACCATCATGACTGCAAGATAAAGGTTGTTGATCCGGTATCTCTTTATTTCAAAGGCATGGTTATCGATCCCAGTTGGTGTAAAACGAAGTTTGTTCATGCGGCCGTTCCTTTTTTGAGTTTGCGGGCTTCTTGGTCAAAGCCTGTATACCCGTCACAACGTCTGTGACCTGTCACTTTGAGAGTCGAAAGATTCGCACGGACCCAGTATTTGAGAATAAGCGAACCCACGATATTTCCGCATGGGGCATTTGCTCCGTATCGTCGAACAGATCGAACAGATCTTCTTTGTAATACCCATTCAGCACGACTTGATGGGGTCTTTCATCACTGTGGTCCTTGCTGCCCTTATCTTTGGGGGGCAGGGCCGCGTCCGTGGTGTCTGTCGCCATCATTGTTGTAGCCCACTGGCTGAAGGTCAACGCCAAATCCAAGGCCATGCAAACAACCATCGTTGGTGCAAAACGCCGATTGTTCACACGACACCCCCTTTTTTGCAGTTGCGGTTTTTCACATTTTCTCGAAATCGACGATCACCGGTTTGCGGGCTTCTTGATCAACATCATCAAAGTGTTTACACCCATCCAATGTCTGCGACGCATCACGTTGAGAGTCGAAAGGTCTTCACATGTCCGGTGTCTCAGAATGAGTGAATCCACGATGTCTCCGCACTGCACACACCGCCACGCCCATCGGCGTATGTGCCCCGTATCGTCGAACAGATCCAACAGACTTCCCTGAGCAACAGTCCGGAACACCGAGTGCATGCCGGAACGATTTGAGACGCGCCCACACCCTGTCCCGAACGGCTTTTTCTTGCGGTAGACATGGTAGCCATATGCGTGCTCCCTTGTTTGAACGGCAAACGTTCCGGCTGTGGTCTTCTCCGATAGATCCCCTCCCGGGTCAAAGCCCGGGAGGGGTCCAAAAGCTTTCAAGCTTTCAGGGGGGAAAGCTTTCAGGAGAAAGTAGAATCTTTTTCCACTTCTCTCGCTTTCTTATACTCCATCAAATTTCGTGCCAAATTTTTCAATGATAATTTTTAATGTAATTTCATATGGTTAGAAAATTATTCGACAAAGGATTTGAAGTGAGAGTTTTTTGATGAGACTGAAAACTGTCTCATGATTTACTGATAAGACACTTTGGGGGAGTGGTTGGGGTCAGGGTCGTCAGTAGGGACAACGATCGTTGTTCCCTGCTGGATCGGGGGCATGGCTACGAATACAATCGCGTGGCGTGTGTGGAGGGAATGGGCGACATCATGGCCCAAAAATATTCCAGGGCTTTGACGAGGTCGATATACGCTTCGAAGTTTGAGGCTTTGTTCAAATAACAATTGGCGTGAAGATCATACGCCCTGGCGATGTCTTCCGGATTTTGTGATGAGCTGAGGATAATCACGGGAATCCGCTTCAGCCTCTCGTCACGTTTCACGACCTGTAACACTTCAAAACCACTTTTTTTGGGTAGATTCAGGTCGAGCACAATAAGTTGTGGGAAATTGTTTGAAGGCTCACGCTTTTTTGTTTCTAAAAATTGTAAGGCTTCAACTCCATCAAGCACAAAGTACAGGTTGAGATTGAAGGAGGACGTTTTGAGAGCCTCTTTTATCAGGCGAATGTCTCCCGGATTATCTTCGACGATCAGAATAACTGGTGATTTCTGCATGAACTGTCCTATGAATTGTCCTCAGTGGGCTTGCTCCCCGGTTTCGCTCTTTTTACCTTTGCCAATAAATACTCAAAGATTGTGCCAAATTTCACCGAGAGGAACCACACATAATGTCTTTTAAATTCAACGTGTTAGGATTATTTTCCAATCTCAGGCATTCAGTTGATCGTCTCATTGATGTCTTATTGATGTCTCATGCTGATGTATCATGCGTGAGGCCATAAAGAGCATCGGCTTATGAGAGATCATGTTTGGAAATGTTCAAATCATCCAACCAACGATAGAACGTTGCACGACTGATGCCGAGAAATTGTGCCGCTCTGGCTCGATTTCCTTTGGCTTTCTTGAGGGCGTCCAACAGACGTTCCCGGTCCTTGACGGGTGAGATCGTCTCTGAAACGGGGAGCGCGGATTCGAGAAGTTCCGGCGGAAAATGCCGGGTTTGGATCGTATCTCCTTCGCATTGGAGGACAGCATATTCGATCACACTTTTCAGTTCGCGAATATTGCCGGGCCAGTGATACCGGGTCAGGTGTTGCCAGGCATCGGCGCTCACGTCCTGCACGAACAGCTTGCCCATCGTTTTGCGGCATTGGCCGACAAAAGCCCAAATCAACAGGGGCATATCCTCTTGCCGTTCCCGGAGCGGAGGCAAGTGAATGCGTCCTACTCGAATGCGGTACAGCAGGTCGGCCCGGAAGGTATGGTGGTCTACCTGCTGCTGTAAGGCATGATGCGTGGCGCAGATAATGCGGACGTCCACCTTTCTTGGTTGAGATTCACCCAGCCGGGTAATTTCTTTTTCCTGGAGCACCCTGAGCAAGCTCGTCTGGACGGGAGCCGTCATGTCGCCGATTTCGTCCAGGAAAATTGTCCCTCCTTGCGCGGCCTCAAAGAATCCACGGTGGTCATTGTTGGCTCCGGTAAAGGCGCCTTTCTTGTGACCGAATAATTGACTGCTCAGCAGTGATTCGGTCAGGCCGGCACAATTTACCGCGAGAAAGGGTTTGTTTTTTCTCGGACTGGAATTGTGCAGGGCCCGGGCTACGAGTTCCTTGCCCGTCCCGGTTTCTCCTTCGATGACGACCGTCGAGTCGACCTGGGCGAGATTGCGAATTTGCCGATACACGTCCTGCATGAGTTGGCACTTCCCGATCAAATTGTGAAATTCGGATTCCAGTTGTTTGCGAAGCGTATGAATTTCAGTGACGTCGTAAAGAAAGAACATTTTGGCTCGCGTGTCACGAGGGTCGTCGTGGATATCGATTTCAAGCTGACGCGGGGAATGGTCCGGTAGAGTGAAAGAGACGACGCATTTTTTCCGTTCGTCCTGCTCTATGAGATGTTCCAGGACCTGGACGTCATGGTTGGTGAACCCCACGACGTCCTGCCAGGGCCGGCCTTCCGGGATGCTTTCGTTTTTGCCCAACAACCGCATGGCGGAAACGCTCATGTGGAGAATCCGGCCTTCGGGATTGACCAGAATCGTCCCGATGTGCAGTTGATTCAGAATGGAGTGGAGATCCTCCGCGTTTTGTTGGAGACGGGTATTCGCGGCTTCCAACTCGACCTGGATGCGTTTTCTCTCTATCGCATAGTCGATGGCCCGGATGAGGATATGCTCTTCCACATTGCCTTTAAGCAGATAATCCTGGGCTCCTTCTCGAACGGCCTGGATTGCGGTGTCCCGGTCATCCAGGCCTGTCAGCAGGATTTGTGGGATCGCGGGATATTCTGCGGCGAATTTCCGAAACGTGTCCAACCCGTGGCTGTCGGGTAAGGAAAGATCAATCAGGGCGAGGTCCACGCGGAGTTCTTTCAAATGCTCACGCGCCTGTTGAAAGGATTCGGCGATAAGGATGTGGAAGGATCGGCCTTGCAGGTCACGAAAGAGTTCCTGGACCAGGCGGGCATCGCTGGGGTTATCTTCGACCAGGAGAATGGTTGTTGTGTTCATGCGACGTGGTTCTCCGGTCTCTTCCCGGAGATCGTAGCGGATTCCGGGGAGTCGGTTGTTGATGGCATCAACTCCATGATCTCTTGAGGGGTCATCAGGGTGAAATAAAAGGTCGATCCTTTGCCGTGTTCAGATTCCACCCGGATGTTCCCAGCGTATTTTTCCACGATTCGTTTGCAGATGGCCAAACCGATACCCGTGCCAGGGTAGTCACCTTGACCATGTAATCGTTGAAAGATCGAAAAAATGCGAACAAGTTGATCGTCCGGAATCCCGAGCCCATTGTCGCGGACCGAGAATTCCCACCCATCCGGGAGCGCCTTGGCCTCCACGTGAATTTTGGGCAAGGCGTCGCCTTGGAACTTCAGCGCGTTGCCGATCAGGTTTTGGAAGATTTGCATCAGGTGCGTCGGATTGACGTGGATGGCGGGAAGCGGACCGTGGGTCACCTCGGCACGATGTTCCCGGATCGACGCGGAGAGGTTATCCAAGACCTGCTGAAGCACGACTTCACAGTCGGTTTCTTGAAAAGACTTGTTTTCCGAGCCGATTCGGGAGTATTCGAGCAGGTCGTGAATGAGTCGTTGCATGCGGGTGGCCCCGTCCACGGCGTACCTGATGAATTCATCAGCGTCTTTGTCCAGCTTACCCCGGTACCGTTTGCCCAATAACTGGGTGTAACTGGCCACCATGCGAAGCGGTTCTTGCAGGTCGTGGGAAGCCACGTAAGCAAACTGCTGGAGTTCGGCGTTGGATTGGGTCAATTCCCGAGTCTTGCTCACCAATTCGATTTCCTGTCGTTTTCGTTGGGTCACGTCCGTCTGAATCCCGATGAAATGCGTGAGCTGTCCCTGTTGGTCCTTGACTGGCGCGATATAGAGTTCGTTCCAAAACAGGCTGCCGTCCTTGCGATAATTTCGTAGTTCCGCCTTGGCTTGGTCCCCCTGCCGGATCGCCACGCGGATGGTGTCGAGCCCGGGTTGCCGATGATCCGTCCCATAGAGAAACCGGCAATTTCGACCGATCACTTCTTCCGGGGCGTAGCCTGTGATTTTCTCAAACGCGGCGTTGCAATAGACCGTGGGCATGTCGGGTTGGCGGGCATCGACAATGACAATGCCGTTTGTCGCCGAATTGATCGAGCGGTCGCGTAAGACCAGTTCTGCCTCGTAGGCTTTGCGCGCATCCTCGGCTTTTTTTCGTTGCTCGATTTCCCGTTCGAGCCTGTGGTTGGTGGACACCACCTGTCTGGCCAGGACGATGCTCAAGATGATGACCAGAAGTCCAATGAATGGTTGGCTTTTCAGAAGATTCACGAGGTTTTGTTTGGAATGGGCACTGAACAATTTGAACACGGTGTCGGCGTTCAGGAGAAGTTCTTGTTGGAGTTGATTGAGCAAGGAAAATGATTCTGACGAAGAGACGAGATCGGGTTCTTCAAGCAACAAGGTTCTGGTTTTGGCAAAAAATCGTTCAAGCAGGTTACGCTGTTGCTCCAGGAGGTCCCGTATCCGGGCGTTCGGAGGTACGGGAATCGAACGCCGTTCGTTGGTATACAGGTTCACGATCACGTCCCCCCCGTTTTCCAAGGCGTCGAGGGAATGCAATAACAACTGTTGCGTTTGTCGAGGATCCGCCGGAATTCCATTGTAAGCCAACAGTATTTCATTGAAATGCCATTGAATCATCATCCGTTGACGGCCTGCCACGTCCAGCACCACCACGTCGCGTTCGAGCGCTTTCGCCGCCGTATACGTGAAAGACAGGATGGCGCCCAGCGCCAGGATGAAGATGCCCACCATGGCGAGCAGGCGTTGCTTAATGGTCAATGGAAACAGAATCTTTGGTCCGGACGATGCATTCATCATTCATTGCCCTCCTACGGCCCTTGGTGGTAGAGGAGAGGAACGGCCGGCTGGAAGAAATCGTAACGCGCGTCAACGCTGATGGCAAAGGCGATGACGCACGACCCTATTATGGGTGAAGTCACTGTACGATACAACCAAGGCGCCACGTCTCGTGAAGAATCCTTCGCGCATGGTGTCTATGGCGCGGCGTACTGGTTGAGCAGTTTTTATCGCGTGATCGACGACGGACATCGTCAGCCCAGAGGATTTTTTGCCAGGTTGTCAACGGAGAGATTGAAAAACGTGTCCTGATCTCAATAAGATACCCTGGTTATGCAGACACTCGACGTTGACAATCCCGGATTGCCGGACCTCCAATTCGTGCTCATGGTGGCGGCCCTGTGTACGGCGGACATCCCGAGCTTGAACGTGCCGGAAGACGTTCGACGAACGGTCTTTGACCGCTGTTGGGCCTTGCTGCACGACGTGTCTCCGCCAACGGAACCATCCCAACGCGTGTTGGACCTGCGCGCGGGGGACGAGGTGACCCTTGACGCGCTTGTCGAAGTCATCCGCGATACCCTGCATACGCATGGGTACTCCCGCATGACCTGGGATCATGTGCCCAGTGAGCCCACCCAATCCACCAGCCCGGATGCCCAACCCCTGATCGACCGCTTGCAATATTGGGAACCCGGTCATCCGCCGCCGGTTGACGGTCCATCAGAAGCAGACCGGAACTGATTCAGGGCAATTCTTCATCGCACGTCTTGCAGGCGAGCGTGCTTCCCAACATCCGTTCTCTTCCCTGCGGCGTCACGACCCAGGGCCGTTCGCTCCAGGGAGGATCGTGACGGACGTGCTGCCCGTGACCGCATTCGAGATCGGCGACCCAATCACCGTATTCGTCCCGGTGGAAACCGGTGATGCGTTGTTTCATGGCGTTTTTTCTCCCTCTCCCTTGACTCCGGTCTGAACAACGGGAGAGGGCCGGGGTGAAGGGGAAACAGTCAACGAATGCACCCCTCTGCGGTTTTTTTGTGGTTGATTTTTTACGTCCAGCCAGTCGCGCAGCCGGTCGCCCAGGATGTTGATGGCGAGGACCACGCCCATCAGGGCCAAGCCCGGAGCGATGACCATATGCGGAGCCACCAGCATGTACCGTGTGCCGTCACGGATCATACTGCCCCAGGACGCGGTGGGCGGTTGCACGCCCAATCCCAGAAACGACAGCCCGGCTTCACCAATGACCACGCTCGCCATTCCGAAGCTGGCTTCGACAATCAGGGGAGCACCGATGAGCGGGAGCAAATGACGGGCGATGATCTGTGGCGGGGGAGTGCCGATCGCCACGGCAGCGTGTACGTGGTCGCGTTCTTTTATGGAGAGGATTTGCGCCCGGGCCAGTCGGGCATAGCCCACCCAGCTCACGACCGACAAGGCGATGACGACGTTGTCGATGCCCGGCCCCATCACGCCGGCCAGCGCAATGGCCAGCAGGATTCCCGGGAAGGCCAGAAAGACGTCCATGACGCGAACGAGAACCAGGTCAAGCCATCCTCCCGCATACGCGCCAACGGTGCCGAGCAGGCTCCCGATGACCAGCGAAACACCGACCACGGCAAAGGCCACGAGAAATGACGTTCTTGCGCCCACCAGCAAGCGGTCGAACACCGGCCGGCCCAGATCATCGTAGCCCAACCATTCGTTCAGGCTACCGGGTGTGAGGATATGCGGCAGGTCTATGGAGTTCGGAGACAGGGGCAGCACGGGTGCGAGAAGCGCGACCAGGGCCCAGAGCAGGATCACGCCGAGAGGTATCCAGGGGCGGCTCATGGTTGGCTCCCGAGCCGGACGCGGGGATCGATCCAGGCATACGCGAAATCCGTGAGCACGTTCAGCGCCACATAGGACGTGCTGATGCAGAGCACGGTGGCCTGCACCACGGGATAGTCGCGGCGGTGAATGGCTTCGACGACCAGGGAGCCGATACCCGGCCAGGAAAACACGGTCTCCGTAATGACGGCCCCGCTGAGTAACGCTCCGAGTTGCAACCCCACCAACGTGATCACGGGAAGCAGCGCGTTCCGCAAACCGTGTCGAAGAATGATGGTCCGCTCGGCGAGGCCTTTCCCGCGCGCGGTGCGCATGAAGTCTTCATTCATGACTTCCAGCATGGCGCTGCGAATCATACGCGAGAGAATGGCCGCCAGTGCCGTACCCAGGGTCAGGGCCGGCAGGACCAGTGAGGTGACTCCCTCCCGTCCGCTCACGGGAAACCAGCCTAACCACAACGCCCCGACCAGAATCAGCATGGGCCCCATCCAGAAATTGGGAATGGAGATGCCGAACAGGGCAACCCCAGTCGCACCGATGTCCCACGCGGTCTCTTTTTTCACGGCGGCCAGAATTCCGAGAGGCACGGCCATGAGCAGGGCCGCCAGAAGCGCAGCCACCCCGAGTTCAACAGTGGCCGGCAGTCGTTCGAGCAGCAGGTCGCGGACCGGGCGTTTCGAGTAGAAGGAAACCCCCAAGTCGAATTGAGACAAGTTTGCCATGTAGTGGACGAACTGCATGTGGACCGGCTGGTTGAGCCCAAGGGCTTGTTGCAAGGCGGCTCTGTCCGCGGGGCGTGCCGATTCGCCCAGCATCACTTCCACGGGGTCGCCGGGAACCAGGTGGAGCAAAAAGAAAACAAGACAGACGACACCGAACACCACGGCGAGCGCCGTCAGAAACCGTGATATGAGAAACCGGATGAACACGATCGGTTACAACGCGTCAGAGGGTGAACGGCGTACCTGTAGGAGGCCGTCGTAATTGCCGTCACGGGCCATGGCAAAGCCTTCGATCTCCCGGCGCGCGATGAAAATATGGTCTTCGTACCACAAAGGGACGTACGGCAGTGCATCGGCAAGGTGATGCTGGAGTCGCACGTACCATCGTTGTTTGGTTTCAAGGTCGGGAGCTGCCTGCGCATGGTCGATGAACTCATCGGCCAGTGTGCTGCGGAACCGGCCCCGGTTCGCCCCGTGCGGCGGGATCGATCGGCTGTGGAACACGTAATCGAATATATCGGGGGTATGGATGCCCACCCAGGCCAAGCTGTACATCTGGAATCTGCCGGCTTTGATGTCTCCGTAAAACGTGCCCCAGTCGTAACTGCGCAGGTCCACGTCAATCCCGACGTGTTGCAATTGCCGTTGAAGGATAGTGGCGAGCCTGATCCGAAAAGGATCGCTTGATGTCTTATAGACGATTTTGGCCGGATGCTCGCGGGAGTATCCGGCCTGGCGTAACAGCGCGTGTGCCTTTTCCGGTTCATAGGTGATCGGATCAAGGTCTTGTGCGCCGGCCCAATGTTCGGGCGGCAATAACGACTGGGCCGGCCTGGCCGCGCCGTCCAGGACGTATTCGATGATCTCCTGGCGATTGATGGCGTGGGCAATGGCCCGTCGTACGAATGCCTGCCGGGTCACGGCGTTTTCGAAGCTGAATCCGAGGTACGAAAAATTTGTGCCGGGCCTTCGTTGGACGATCAGTGTCCGGTCATCGTCCAGATAGTCGACAAGTTCCGGAGGGAGATCGTTTTGGAGCATGTCGATTTCCCCGGCCATCAATTTCAATACCCGAACCGTAGGGTCCGGGACCGTGATGAATTCAAAGCGTTGTTGATCCCGGACCCTGAGGAGGTGGAGTTGCGTCTCATCCGGTCGTGCCTGAAAGGAAAACGGTCCGCTTCCGATCGGGTGATCGTGGAGCGGATGGTTCGTAGCGATCAGGTGCGCCGGCACGATGCCGATGACCAGGTACCCCGGAAAGAGCGGTTCCGGACGTTTCAGAAAAAAGTCGACCATCGTTTCGTTGCCAATGGTGATACGGTCGATGACGGTCAACGAGGCGCGGTGCGGGGAGGCGTTGTCCGCATTGAGGATAAAGTCATAAGTGGCTTTGACGTCGTTGGCGGTCAGCGGGGTGCCGTCATGGAACGGATGTTCATTCGTTGTGAGATGGAAGCGATAATGGGTGGGCGACAGTTGTTTCCAATCGGCCAGGGCAGGCACGGGTTCAAAGGCGTCGTTGAAATCCACCAACCGGTCATAGAGCAGGCGGTTGATACGAGCCGACGTCGCATCCGTGGCAAAGCGCGGATCGAGATTCGCGGGCGCACCGGCCAGACCGAAACGGAACGCGTCGGACGCCGGACCGGCACAAGCCGAACCAAGGACAATGAGCGCGAGCACCACAAACCGTTTCAGGTCGACCATTGGTTCCACAATTGCTATGAAAACGGTTGTCATCGGACAGGCACGGGGGCCTGTCCCTACATCATTGACGGACAGGCGTGGGGGCCTGTCCCTACGTCATGATGGTCTATAAGATGGGTGGTGTAGGGGACGGCCCCCGTGCCGTCCCGCGTTGTCTAAAAGAATACCCTTAAGTGGAAATTTTGTTCAATCCTAAAGAATCGGTGCCGGAGCCCATGGTCTGCCTTGTGCTTTTTGTGCTACATTGAATCATCGTTGTAAAAATTTTGTGAATAGAAGAGAAGCCTTAACACAAATGAAACATCGAGGCCACAGAATCCCTCGGCTGCACACCATTCTTTCCGGGTAAGGGATTCACAAAAGACAGGTCTCCATGTCGCTGAAAGCCTTAATCGTGGATGATGAACGGGCGATCGTTGATCTCGTTCGTCACCACCTGGAGAAGGAAGGACTGTTCTGTATCGAGGCGTCTGAGGGAGAAACGGCGCTGCAACTCGCCCGGACCGAACGCCCGGACCTGATCGTGCTGGATCTCATGCTGCCCGGGATCGACGGGTTGGAAATTTGCCGGTTACTTCGTCGTGATCCGGCTCTCACCAAAATAGCCATTATCATGTTGACGGCCAAAGCGGAAGAAGTCGATCGCGTGGTGGGCCTGGAGATGGGCGCGGATGATTACCTTGTCAAGCCATTTTCTCCCAGGGAGTTGGTGGCGCGGATCAAGGCGGTTTTGCGGCGGGGGCGCGACCCGCAAACGGGCGGCCTTCAGCGGGTCGGGACGCTGGAGATTGACGAATACAAACACCAGGTTCGGGTTGCAGGCAGTCTGATCGACCTCACGGTCAAGGAGTTCGATCTGCTCGGTGCGCTGATCCGGGCCAACGGCCGGGTGTTGAATCGGGAACAAATATTGGAAATGGTCTGGGGATATGCCAATGCCGTGGAGATCGAATCACGGACGGTGGACGTGCACGTCAGGCGTCTTCGTGAAAAACTCAAAGATGAAAGTCATCGGATCGTGACGGTCAAAGGCGTGGGCTATCGCTTCGAGGAAGAAGGGTAGATAAGGAGACACCGACGTTGAAGGGCCGGTTGATTTCCCGTTTGGGCCTATGCCTCGGTTCCATGACGTTGATCGGCATGGCGACGATGTGGCTGTTGACTTCTTCCGGAGCGGCAGGTGTTGGACTCTGGGCCGGAGTCCTGGTGGTTGCCGGGTTGGGGTTTCCTTTGGGCATGTGGTTGGGCCGCCTGCTTCTGAGGCCGGTCCATGAAATCGACACTGGGATCGAGCGGTTGTTACAAGGTTGGCGTGAGCAGAGGAGGATCGCCGGCGAAGATGAGTTAAGCGGTCTGAAAAAGGCATTGGATTACATCACGGCTTACCCGCTGACCAGGGTTGAAGTCCTGGAGTCCGAACGCGCCAAGGGCACCGCGATCCTGGAATATATGACGGAAGGTGTCATTGCCCTGGATGGACAAGGGTACGTCATTCTCATGAATCCGTCTGCGCAGCGGATTCTCGGTGTTGCACATGATCAGCGAGAACGGCGCACCTTATTGGAGGTCGTCAGGGACAAGGGATTGGCCGAATGGGTGGAGATGTGTCAGGTCCTCGACACGGCGGAGCCGTGCAAGCGGGAAATCGAGAGTCATTTCGCTTCCGGGAGTCATTCTGCCTCCATGAGAATCATCGAAGTGAATGCCATGCCCATGCCTTTTTCCTTGGAGCGACGGGGATGTTTACTCGTCCTGCACGACATTACCGAACTCCGGCGGCTGGAAAAAGTCCGCGCGGAATTCGTGGCCAACGTGTCCCATGAGTTACGCACACCGTTGACCGCCATCAAAGGCTACCTGGAAACCGTGCTGGATGAAACCGGGTTGGAATCGGACACGCACCGGCGATTTCTTGAGATCGCGAACAGCCACGCGGAACGCATGGGGCGCTTGATCAACGATCTGCTGAACCTGTCCGATATTGAGACGGGGAAAGTGGTTCTGGAGCCCGCCCCCATCAATCTTGGGGCTTTTGTACAGGACGTCTCGGCGATGTTCGAGAATGATGCCGCGAAAAAAGACGTGAAGCTTGTGAACCGGGTCACCCCCGATTTAGCCGTTCAGGCCGACCGGGACCGGCTCTCACAGATTCTGGTGAATCTGGTCGATAATGCATTGAAGTATACGCCGCAAGGGGGAACGGTGAGTTTCCTTGCGGCGAAAACGGACACGAATCAAATCCGTGTCACAGTCCGGGATACGGGGCAGGGCATTCCGCCAAACGATTTGCCTCGCGTGACGGAACGATTTTACCGGGTCGATAAAGCGCGTTCCCGCGAGGAAGGCGGCACCGGCCTGGGCCTCGCCATTGTGAAGCATCTTGTGCAATTGCACGGCGGTACGCTTCACATCCAGAGTGAATACGGCAAAGGCACCACGATCGAATTTCTGCTCCCGGCCGCGCAACTCCAACCCGCTTACTAGATCGCTAGCTACGCAACGCCTGTCTACCCGGCTGTCTTCCCGTCATCTGTGTCCTCTCCTTCTGTCACCCGCGCGCACGCGAGGGTCCAGGGTCGTTGTTCCTCACAAACAGAACCCTGGATCCCCGATCGGAGTCGGGGATTGTATGTGTTCAGTCATTCGTTGACAGAATGAGGCGCTGCCCACAAGAAGGGAGGGCGAACCCCCCTTCCCCCCTTATCAGGGGGGCGAGGACCTCGGCCGTCCCCCTGATAAGGGGGATGGAGGGGGTTGTCTTCCAACGGCGGGGCAGTGGGGCACAACAGGAAGCGGGAAACGTGTCAACGAATGAGTGAACATCTACAAGAATGGCTGAACACAGACTTTGGGTTTGCCGGAATGCCCGTTCCGCAAATCGACTTGACCGGAACTTTTTTGTGGACTTCTTCAACGTATGCTAGTAGACTTTCCGGAGGTACGCTAGTATAGTGCCTTAGTGGATGTAACGAAAAGGCCGGACGTGCGCCGAATCGAAGTTCTAGCAAGAAGGTGAAACATGATAGGTTCCTTTGGGTGGATGGAGTTATTGCTTATCCTGTTCATCGTCCTCATCATTTTCGGGGCGGGGAAAATCCCGCAATTGGGAGAAGGATTGGGGAAAGCCATCAAAGGGTTCAAAAAGTCGATAAACGAACCGGAGGCCATGGACGTGACGCCGCCGGATGAAGCAGACGCGGGCGCGACAGCGGCACCGCAGCCTGGGCAGATCACGGAGCCGGTCATGGCGCAACCCACTGCGGCACCACAGGCCGGAGAACCGGTCCCGCAGGCGGCACCGCAGCCTGAAGCCCAAGCGCAGGAAACCAGGCAGGCATAATGTAATCACTCCCCCCTTGAGGGGGAGTCGGTGAGCCAAGGGCATCGCCCGCCGGCGAACCGGTGGGGGGTGCTGCGGCAGGTCAAAAAGTCCCCTCTCCCCTGGAGGGAGAGGGCTAGGGTGAGGGGGGCGTTCCACAAAGAACGCCGACCGACAGGAGCAGAACAATGTTTGGCCTCGGGGCAATGGAAATCCTGATTATTTTGGTCATTGCCTTTCTGTTGTTTGGCCCTAAAGAATTACCGGAAATTGGAAAACAGGTCGGGAAAGCGGTCAAGGGGTTTAAAGAAACCGCCGATGATTTACGACAGTCCGTCGAGCCGGAAATCAATATGATTCAGCAGGAAGTCAAAACGGTGGAGCAGGACTTGCAGTCGTCGATGAAGGAAGCGGAAGACACAATCAAAGGCGCAGGGGACGCGGCCTCCGCCGGCATCAACGAAGGCAACAAGCCCGCGTAACGATCTGTCCCTCTCAAAAAACTCCCTCTCCCCTGGAGGGAGCGGGTTGGGATGAGGGGGATAAGTAAGAGGGGTAAATAGTAAAATAAATATTTTTCGGCCTCTTGCAATAAAATGGAAATTGGCCTATATTTGGCAACTAATTTTTAAGGGAACCGCAAGATTCTGACAAACAAGGCAACCCGATTGTGTCACCTGTTGAGGAAGGAGGCGGTAATCAAAACAGAGATAGGGGAATGCTTGTTCCAATAAAATTCCAAAATCACGATAATGAAATGAATTGCACTCATGACAATAAAGGCAAGTAAAAAGGATCAATTATTATCATATTGGGCTGGCAAAAATTACGCGCTGCCCGCAGGGGGGAATCAACTTACAGGAGGAGTCACAATGAAACGATTGAATGACGGTATCAAATGGACAATGGCCGCGGTCCTGCTTGCAGGAGTCGTGGCTGTTCCGGCTTTTGCCGAAAAGACCACGCCAGCCACGGGGAAGAACTCTGCCGTGCCTGCAGTGCCGCGCGCGATTCCGGATCTGCTTCCGTATCACAAATTCGACCCGCCCAAGAGCAAACTATTCGATATCAGCAAGCTCACCATTTCCGGCGACCTGCGGGTCCGTCCGGAGTTCCGGAACAACCTCAACTTTGGGATAGTAGGGAAGAATAATACGTTCATCGTACAGCAATGGGCGCGGTTGGGTTTCAACTACTCCATCTCGCCGGATGTGACGTTTTTCCTCCAAGGCCAACATTCCAAGAATTGGGGCGTCAATGCGCCTGGGCCGCAGGCGGCGCCAGACGCGAATGGTACCAATGGGACCATCTTTGCCAGGCAGGCCTTCATGCTGGTGCGGAACTTCCTGGTGCCGAACCTCTCCATCAAAGCCGGTAGGCAACTGGTGGTCTGGGGCAACCATCGCATGTTTGGGCATTTCGACTGGAACAACGTGGGATGGGCGCATGACGGGTTGACCGCGAACTACAAGCTCAACAAAAGCACCGCCCTGCAAATTGGCTGGTTGCGGACGCAGGAGAGAAACTGTCGGGGCGTGACTACCGGTAACTGTATCATTAACTCCGGGGCAACTCCGGCTACAGACGCAACTGACGATGGTAACGTCGTTTATGTCCGAGTGCCCATGAAGATCGCGGGCGTGGTGCTCGAACCCACCTACATCTGGCATGACAGCGGAACGGGTGGCGGAGGGATGACCGACAGCGTTGACAATATTCGTCCTCGAAACCAAGACCGGCATACTCTCGGCGGCCGGGCAGTCAAGAAGTTTAATGCGGGCAGCGCCCGCGTGGACCTCACGCTCGAAGGCTACTACCAATTCGGAGAAATCGGAACGGGTGCTTCCGCCTCAGGCGACAAGACCATGGATATCGAGGCCTTTGCCTTTCATATCGATGGTGGCGTGACTCTGCCGGTGCCCATGCAGCCACGCCTGAGCGCCGAATACAACACGGCCTCCGGCAACAAAGATGGCGACGACAAATGGAGGGGCTTCGATCAGTTGTACCCGACGAACCACATCCACTTCGGGTATATGGACCGCATGTCGTGGAAAAACATGAACCATATGGCGTTCGGTCTTCAAATGCGGCCCAACGCGGACAGCCACTTTGAAGTGACTGGCCACGTCTTCTCTCTCGCGGAGGCACAGGGTGGTTGGTATCATGCCGGCCAAGCTCGCCTTGGATTTGCTGATTCTGGTACCTCTACAGAAATAGGCGAGGAAGTTGATGTGGTCTACACTCATTTCTTCGGGGCCGGGAACCATGTGGCCTGGCAGATCGGCGGCAGTGTCTTCCTGCCTGGCGAACGCCTTGATCAGGCAGCTGCTGCGGTTGGCAACAGTTCTTCCGAGCAAACCTGGGGCTATACCCAACTCTGGGTGAACTTCTAAGGAGAAGAAACCCGCATACAGACTTCTCACTCACCCTCCCCCCTTGAGGGAGAGGGTTGGGGTGAGGGGCAATCGCAATCCCCGCTGAGGCTCACGCCTCAGCGGGGGTTTTTTGTGCCCTGTTCCCCCTCCCTCAATCTCCTCTCCTGTCACCCTCGACGTCTTTAATCGAGGATCCAACGTCTTCACCTCCGGTCTTTCCAAATCACTCCCCCCTTGAGGGGGAGTCGGGGAGCCAAGGGCGCCAGCCCGCCGGCGAACCGGTGGGGGGAACATTCGTCGCTACGCAATCCCCACTCAATTTCGGTTGTTTTAAAGAGTGTGATGCGACACTGTCATGGTTGCAGTTGACGTCAAACAAGTAATCCAGGAACTCATCTACGGGGCTCGTCTGTCACTTGGAAGTCTTGACGTTGCCTCGTTCATTCCCTAGAGTATGACCCCGTCAGATTAACAGGAGGTGGTCATGCGTATGACTAAACCCATCACGATTTCCTTGCCCACTAATATCCTTCGCGAAACCGAACGGATCGCCAAGGAAGAGGTGCGTACGCGAACGGACGTCATTCGTGATGCCTTGAATCAGTATGTGGCCTCGCGTCGCTGGCAACGTCTTCGCCAATGGGGAGCGCAGACGGCCGAACGACTGGAACTCAAGACAGAAGAAGATCTACAGCGTCTCTTGGGTCGCGTGCGCGCTCACGGTGGAAAGAATCGGGTGTGATTCGCATTGTAGCCGACACAAACATCTATGTGTCGGCCATCGTATTCGGACGTACTTGTGAGGAAATCCTTGCATTGGCTCGATCCGGTATCGTGGAAATCAACATTTCACCCGCTATTCAACGAGAGTTACGGCGAGTGTTGCGCACCGGCTTCCAGTGGACCGAACCACAGGTCCGGGCAGCCCTGACGGAAGTCGAAACCCTCACCTCGCCAGCCGCTGTGGGAACGATAACCTGGGCTCAAGCTCAGGGCAAGCCTGATATCAGTGAGCACACGTGAACAAAATGAGCGTAAATTTCCAAACTGGGAAATCCGCGACGATGGGGGAAGAAAATATTGGCTCGATATCCGAGGCCGTCAAGGCTGGAAAGCTCGCTACGTGAAAGAGGTTGACGCAGACGAAGTGACGGTGCGATTTTATCAGGAGATATACGACAAAACCGGAAGACTCGTGGAAATCCACGACAAATACCCCATTGATTATGGGCATCAAAAGGTCGAAGAATAAAGGACGTGATTACCTGCCAAACAGTCGTCAATAAGCTCGATGCCTATTTGCACCATGAGCTTTCACTTTCCGATCTCGTCTCGTGGGCAGAAACTTCCCTCATGGAGAGTGAATTTGACCGCAACCATTTCAGCGATATCCGGGACGTGGTAGCCCGGGTGGGGGTCGCCGACGTCCGGGCGTTTGGATTGACCTGGGAAGATTGCGAACACTTGCTTCGGCGGCTAGGCTATTCAGCCCATATCCATATCGAATCCAGCCGATAACGTGCCGCGGCACGACCTTCTATTGCAGGAAGCCTCGCCATTTCGGCGGTTATTCTTTGAAATATGAAAATATGCGGAATTTTGTACATATTGTAATATTTTTTACAAAATGTACAATTTGTACATATTGTAAACTTTGTAACATTCATGACAATTTGTACAAAACGTAAACTTCCTCGTACATTTAAAAGAATTGTCTGTGTTTAGTCATTCGTTGACACTTGTCTTTATCTGTCGTCCCCAATCACTCCCCCCTTGAGGGGGAGTCGGGGAGCCAAGGGCGCCAGCCCGCCGGGCGAACCGGTGGGGGGAACATTCGTCGCTACGCAATCCCCACTCAATTGCAATCGTTTTGAATGGTGTGATACAACGCAGTCATGGCTCCCGTTGACGTCAAACAAGTAATCCAGGAACTCATTGTCCCTGAACTTCGAGAAATCAAGGCCGAAGTAAAAGTCCTTCAGACTGAAATCAAACGGCTGGAGGAAAAAATCGATCTACAGGGCGCGCGGCTGGATGAAAAGATTGACATCCAAGGGGACCGGCTCAGCGAGAAAATGGCAAAGCTGGATGAGAAGATTGACGTGCAGGGCGCGCGACTGGATGAGAAGATCGACACTCAAGGGGCGCGGCTTGACGATAAAATTGTTTCGCTCCGCAATGAAATGCTGACGGAATTTCGACGACTGGACGAGAAAATTGACTTGACCTTGCACGTTCAGGAAAGGCCGGTGTCCCTGGAAACGCGGATGTCGACTTATGAAACCCGGAACTGACCCGGCTGTATACGCATTGCTCTCCTGATCCCCGCCGAGGATCGTTTAGCCCAACAGTGTCATCCTTGTCTGTGCTCACTTATTATGGGCATCAAAAGGTCGAAGAATAAAGGACGTGCTTACCTGCCAAACAGTCGTCGATAAGCTCGCTGCCTATTTGCACCATGAGCTTTCACTTCCATATCGAATCCGCCCGATGAGCCATCCTCTTTTGGGGAATTATCAAGAATAGTTGACGGGCTCTTCTTCCGTGTAGCCGCGCGATCTTATCGCGCATGGAGAGGCTACCTCAAAAACTCGCGCCATGAGATGGCGCGGCTACAAAAGATGGAGAAGAAGGCGGATTGAGCATCTTTGGTTGTCATTTTTGATTTTTTAACTTTTCATGGATTTTGTACAAATTGTACAATTTTTTACAAAACGTACAATTTGTACAATTTGTAACATTCATGAAAATTTGTACAAAATGTAAACTTCCTCGTATATTTAAAAGATTGTAAATGTTCACTCATTCGTTGACACGTTCCGTTTTTTCTTTCCCTCGCCTTTGAAAGACAACCCCCTCACTCCCCCTTCTCAGGGGGACGGCAGAACTCCTCTCCCCCCTGATGTGTCAACGCCTGTCCTGACCCTGTCGAAGGCACGACTCTGCTTTGCCGTTGGGAAGACGTTGAGACGATTACCGGGCGAGCGGAAGATTCAGGAGCGGCGAGGAGTCGGGGAGCAGAAGGGAGACCTCGCTCGATTCGGATGCGTGTTCGAGAAATTCGTGGACCGTGATGGTCCCGTTCTTGTTGGCGTCCGCACTGCCCAACAGCCCGGCCAGGATACCGGCGGGTTCCCCGTTTTTACGCCCAGGCCGTTGACGCAGTTGGATAACGGGGGTTTGGGCCTGCTGCGACAGGCCGCTGGTCCAGTGTGCCGGCGAGGAGGCGTCTTCCTTGTCCTGCGCCACAGGCGTATCGAGGATCAGCAGGGTCAGCCGGTTTTGAAGCTTTCCCAGGAGGCGCTGAAGCGTTCGAAGAGAGATCAACTGGTTGCTCGATGCGTCGGGCGACCCTTCATAGGGGATCAAATAGATCTCGCCGTTCTCCTGGTCCTGAACGGCCTGACCGGAAAAATAGACGACCAGCACGGATTCCTTCCCGATTCTCTGACGGACCCACTTGAGCAGTGTTGTGGCGATGTCTCCTTTTTCGGCATTGTTCCCTTGGAGGACGCGGATGTTCTGATTCGGGAACAGTCCGGTGCCCTGCAAGGTTTCCCGCACGGTCATCAGGAGCCCTTCGGGTGTACGATACGCCTCAGGCCAGGCGTCCTGATAGGTGTCCATGCCGACGAGCATGGCCACGTACGCATTCTCGGCACGAGGTTTTTCCTGCATCCTGGACCGGCTGGATTGCGCGCCTGACCCACGGGTGCCGGGCTGGAGAGGCGCGACAATGCGGTGCGACCCGATGGGGGTGCCGTCCTCGAGTTGGAGCGCGACCACCAACTCCGCTTTTTGTGCGTTCACGTTGACCGGCATGCGTCCGCGAATTTCCGTCGTTCTGGTTTCTCTGGGCTGGAACGTGCCCAGGGAGATGGGAAGGGACGTCATGTGAGAAAAGGCCTCGACCAGCGTTTCATGTCCCGACACGTTGGCATTGGCTGTGTTGACGGCGGTGCTCCCGAGATTGGTGGCCTCGATCATCAGCACAATGGCTTCCCCGCCTTCGAGAATCAAATTGTCGTTGCCGTCTTTCAGCATCGTGCGAAAGGTCAGGAACGGCTGGTTGCTCGACGCAGAAGACGCCGGTGCCGACAATCGGGGGGAGGCTGCTTGGGGGAACGCCGGTTGGCGCCTTGGGGCCGTGAGGGGTTGGCCTTCATTGTTAAGCACTTGTGGAACCACTGCCACGAGTTGTTCGGCCAGTTCCTCCGCCACGCCGTTGATTTTGGCGTCATATTGTCCGGTCGTGCAGGAAACGGATTGTCCGGTGAGCGCCGGTGCCCAGACCCTGACCTGGCCGTCGACGTTCAGAGGAAGTTGCCCCAATTGAGCGCCGTCTTTATCGAGAAACACCGCTTGCAGTTTGAAATTGAGGGAGGCCAGATAATTGTCTTCATCCGCCATGCGGTCGGCTTCCTGAAACGATTGGTTGATCATGCTGATCTGGATAATGAGATCGCTCGGTTTGGTGACACGGACGGCTTCTCCGGTTCCCGAATAGGCGGTGACGGACTGAAACGTTTCCTGTCCCAAGGTGAGAAAATTCTGGACGATCGCCTCTCCCGTGTTCAGTGTATAAGGCAGGTCGCACGCTTGAATTTCGAGTGTCGCTTCCGTGACGCTCGGATCAAACGCATAGGCCACCGAAATGGGCATGGCTGGCTCTTTGGGTTTGTCTTCTCCGAATCCCAGGCTGGGCAGGCTGATGTCCGGCATACTCACGTCCGGGAGATAGGAGCAGCCTGAAAACTGGAGGATGGAAACGAACAGCAGGAGCCGCGAAAGGGTACACGCTGTGAGACGCATGGCGTGTAACCTACCCGATGCCCTCAGCGGATTGCAACTTCTCGTTCCGCTCCGTTCGCGCCAGTTCTCTGTCGTCCTCGCCTCTCCCACTCTGTCATTTCTGTAGATGTTCACTCATTCGTTGACACGTTTCCCGCTTCCTGTTGTGCCCCACTGCCCCGCCTTTGGAAGACAACCCCCTCAATCCCCCTTATCAGGGGGACGGCCGAGGTCCTCGCCCCCCTGATAAGGGGGGAAGGGGGGTTCTGGTAGGGGCGGACCGGAGCTGGCCCTGAGCAACGCGAACGAGTGTCCGCCCGCCCTTCTTGTGGGCAGCGCCTCATTCTGTCAATGAATGAGTGAACATTTACAATTCCCAATAGAAAGAACTGGATCCCTGCTTTCGCAGCAATGACCGTTCTGAGGGGATTGACTATTTTCGTACCAATATAATAGAGGAGAGGCCATGATCTAATTGGGATTGGAGAATCTGTTGAACCGGCGCCGAAAGACTATTCTTGACGAGGACGAGGACCGGAGGCCGTTCCCCGGTCTTCTCCCCATCATCCTGGGGATCGTGTGCCTCGTCTTCGGGGGATGCGGCGGTGGATGGCCTCAAGCCCGCCTCGATACGTTTCTCGGTCCGCAGCCGGAGAACGGGCGCTTCGCCGTTGCTGAATGGCCGAAGGTAGACGCGGGTCTCTGGGTGATCAACGACACCGGTGCTCCGGGTTCGGCCCCCAAACTTTCCGAAACCGCGTTTGCTGCCCTGACCGAGCACGTGCAGCAGCAATTGCTGCATGCCGTTCCCATCAAGGTCCGCGTTGTCCACTCATCGGATTTTGGCGCCTCGCCCCCGTCTTTCGCTGCGGTTCTTCACTGGGGGCAAGACCAACGCGTCGATTACCTTGTGCTGGCCATTCTCTCGAGTACCGAAATCGAAGTGCCGGAACGATTTCCCTGGCGGGGGTCTACGCTGGGGGCCATCGCGCGCGGGTTGCAGTTCGGGTATCGCGCGGAAAACCTGGCCCTGGCCGAATTGGCGTTGGTCGACGTGCGTACCGGCCACGTGGTGGCGCGAGCCGAGGGGAATGCCTGGGCTTCCCTGGACCGGCTGGACCCGCCCATCGAGTCTAACGAGTACCCGGTGGTTCGACGGAACCTTGAGGATCCGCCCATTTACCCTGAGCAAGAAGCCGATGCGCACGACGTCATGCGAGCGGTTGCCGCCGGCGATGCCATCGACCAGGCGGTGCTGCACGTGAAAGAGGCTTGGAGCGGGTCCTGAACAGTCGCAGAGTCTAGCGATAATTGACGAACTGCAGGTCGATGCCGAAGTCTTGCTGTTTCAGAAAATTGATGACCGTTTGCAGTTCGTCTTTGTTTTTGCTCTGCACGCGCACTTGGTCTCCTTGAATCTGCGCCTGCGCCTTGAACTTGTTCTCCTTCAGACTCTTTGTGATGGCCTTGGCTTTGTCTTCGACGATCCCGTTCTGCACCGTGACGTGTTGCCGCACGGTCCCCCCCAGGGCCTGCTCCACCTTGCCGTAGTTCAGGGCTTTCAATGACACGTTGCGTTTCACGCACTTTCCCTTGAGGATGTCGATGACCGCCTTGAGTTTGTAATCGTCGTCCGCCACGATCTCCAGGACGTGGTCTTTTTCCTTGAGCGTCACGTTGGATTGCGATCCTTTGAAATCGAAGCGTTGCCCGATTTCTTTCATGGTTTGATCAACCGCGTTTTTGACTTCCTGCATGTCTACCGTGGATGTCACGTCAAACGAAAACGTCTCCGCCATATCGTGGTCTCCTTTGTGAACTGTCGTAGCAGCGACATTGTGCTGAAGGCATACTCGGATGCAGTCGATACGCCTTCATCTCGCCCTGGCAGGTCTTGCCGCTCAAGAAAACGGGTAATCGGAAGGATCGGGTTTCTATGCCGGATCGTTACGTGCTTCGTGGATGTTACACCCCGAGCACGATGAAGAAAGGAGTCTATCAGAGCTGGTTAGTCTTGGATACGTGAAGATGGAGGGTTTAGTTGTATAAGATAGCCTTCAATTCTAGCCAGACTGACTTTAGCTCCCGCTATATCTCTTTTTAGAACACCCACGTCTTGTTTTAGAGATTTTAAATCTTCTCTCATATATTGGATCGAAATGGAATTTGATGTTACTTTACTGTCAATATCATGAAGCTCGTTCCCGATGATATATGACAATCCAGAATAGCCCCCGTATCCAAGCACTGCCAACGATGTCAGTACTGATAATACTTTTATCAACCACCGTGATACGGATTCTTCTTTGGTGCTCGGAAAGCCTCCATCTGAAGTGAGGCCTGGCCAATCTTGAAGATTATTCATTGTACAGCAAAATCTTGATGCGCTAACATCCATTCCCACAGAGCACTGTTGGCATATCCTTGGTGATGGCCAACACGTAACACAATGCCAGTCGTTGGTGATTCGCTCTTAGACGTAAACCCTAAGTGTTGTACTAGTTCTGCACTGGAGCCCTTATAGGAGACAAAGTAAATCTGCGGGGCATAATCCATATATGCCCCTTCATCAATATTCTTTACAATCTCTCCGAGATCTTTGCCTTTTTCTAATGAAACGATTGCGTAAATCATGCTGTCACTTCATGTCCCGATCATAACTACATCCCATAATGTTGCCATAAACAGCATTCTAACCGAATATTAATTGTTCATCAAATTAGTCCCGCAGTGAAGGCATGAACGAAAGGAGAAACAGACCATGAATGCGTCAATTCTCGTTCTTGTGATGATGGGATCGGTACTTTTGAGCAGTGTAGACGGTAGTTGGAAACTCTAGGCTTACACAAGGGAGACGGGAACTTGCCCTAACACGTTCAACGAAAACCGTTAATCAAGGAGCAACTAGAGGCCATTCGATTGGAACTCGAAAACCAAGGCATAGACCTCGAAAGCATGAGACGTAGTGCTGATGCCTAGAACTCATGTAAGGACGAGTTTGATGATGACGATCTGTGCATATGGTTTTTTGTCGTCATGGAGGAGGTGTGGAAGGACTATGAAGACCAGACGTGTCTAGCAATCAGGGCACGGAACTGGGCGAAGGATAGAAAATTACAGTCTGACCGCTAAATGGTCCAACATTGGAACATTTAATAGAATTTTCGATCAATACTGTATATATAGTAGTCACTCTTATCATTGTTTCTTCCATAGCGTCACTTTGAAATGATCTTCCGTGACTTCAAAATCCGGTTCTCTCTCATTATGTTGTTGCATGAGTGGAATGACCTTTCGGCGAATGCCTATCCCTTGGTCTTCAACGTATCCGTAGTCTCTGAAAATCCTGACGGATGACGGATTGCGTTGCAATTGCGCGCCGCTTTTGATTCTTTCGGTTGTCATACCATTCGGCAGAGACCCCGGGCTGGATATTTCCATGCGGTTATTGTAGACGACAACGCGCACGTAGTCTTGTTTTGTCCAGTCTCTGTGAATAAAAGCATTAATCAACAGCTCCCGTAGGGCCTCAAACGGATAGTCCCAAACCCGTCTGCGACTCATTCCGTGTAGTGCCTCCTTACTGATATATGGTTGAATAAGTATGCCGGCTCTCTCATGCAGCGCCGGCTCAAGAGGATCACGAGGACCGCCGCTTCCCCGGCGTTCGAGCAAAGGTCCGTCCAATACTCTGTCAAATTTTGTGTTGTAATCTTTATCATTCCCGTCATAAACGGAAAGCCTGACGCCGGCTTGCGGCAATCGCAACTCGGGGTTTTTCGCAAACAACGCATACGCGAAATAGCTGCAAGCAAGCGGTGTGGCGTCGCCGACCAGAAAGCTGTGGTTGATCATCATATCCTGCAAGTCTTCGTCCGGCGACTGTTTCAGAATATCCCAAAAGTATTCATGGCAACGATGTTGATCCAAATCTGAAACCGAGGATCCGTGTACGGGAAATTTTTCCACTGCGCGTTCACGCACATCCGATTTGTTAATGGCACTCATCTCTCTGATTGTTCCTCCGTGCACGTATTATATTATGTCTGCACAGCCACGGATTTGTCTATCGTGTCATGCGGATGTTGTTTCCAGCGTCTAAACAGGTATCAGGTCAGCAGCATTTCCCGTCCGGGACCCGGATGCCTTCGCCGTCGGGAATTTCCGTGGTGGTATAGGGTTGTTTCAGGACCAGGTATTGGTACCATTTCATCGCGCTCTCGGTCAGGACCACGAGGGCCAGGACCGCGACCAGTCCGACCAGCGCCGCGTTGAGCGCCATGGTGACGCGCGCCACCGGGTCCGTCGCGGTTTGTGCCCGGTCCAGAAACATCCACCACAGGTCATGACAGCCCGTCAGGGTGATGACGCCCACGAATACCATGGGGACGGCCGTCACCCACAGGTAGCGGGCCTTGTCCATTTTGATGAACAGGGTCGTGCCGATACAAAGCGCCAAGGTCCCCAACAACTGGTTGGCGGCTCCGAACATGGGCCAGACCGTGGAGATCGTGCCCGTGGCGATGAGCCATCCCCATGCCCCGACCACAAGCGCGCTGGACAGGATGACGCCGGGCCACCAATTGATCCGGCGAAGCGGGGCATACACGTATCCGCCCATTTCCTGGATCAGGTAGCGCGCCACGCGCGTGCCCGCGTCGATGGTCGTCAGGATAAACAGGGCTTCGAACAGCAACGCAAATTGATACCAATACGCCATGAGTCCCGCCATGCCCGGTAAAGCCGAAAAAATCCAGGCCATGCCCACGGCCAATGACACGGCACCTCCGGGCCGGCCGGAGACGTCCACTTCAACGAGTTGTGAGAGCGTGTGAATGTTTTCAACGGGGAACCCCATGGCGGCCAAGGTCTCGGCCGGGAGGTGCGTGTTGATCGCAAAATAATCGCCTGGGATGAGCAGGGACGCCGAGATCAGCGCGACCACGCCGACAAAGCTTTCCAGCAACATGGCACCATAGCCCACCATGGCTTGCGATTCGCGGGCGATCATTTTCGGCGTGGTGCCCGATGACACGAGCGAATGGAAGCCCGAGATGGCGCCGCAGGCGATGGTGATGAACAGAAACGGAAAGAGGGGGCCGGGGATGATCGGGCCTCCACCGGCGATGAACCCGGTGACCGCGGGCATGTGCAGGTCGGGCGCCAAAATGATCACGCCGATCGCCAGCAACCCGATGACCCCGAGTTTCATGAACGTCGAGAGGTAGTCCCTCGGCACCAGGAGCATCCACATCGGCAGGACCGAAGCCAGAAATCCGTATCCGGCCAGCAGCCAGACCAAGGTGGTCCGGTCGTACGTAAACCAGATCGCCCAGTCCGATTGCGCCACCATTTTCCCCAGGGCCACGGACAGGACAAGCAGGATGATGCCCATCAGGGACATTTCTCCCACGCGCCCGGGCCGGACGCGGTGATGGTACCAGCCCATGAGCAAGGCGATCGGGACCGTCATGGCGATTGTAAACGTGCCCCAGGGATTGGCCACAAGCGCATTGACCACGGCCAGCCCCAGACCGGCCAGGGCCACGATCACGATGAACAACACGGCTACGGCCGTGGCCGTCCCGGTGATCCATCCGATTTCCGCGCGTGCGATTTCCGGAAGGGAGCGGCCGTTGCGACGCAGGGATCCGACCAGGATGACGAAATCCTGGACCGCGCCCGCGACCACGGCCCCGATCACGATCCAGAGAAAGCCCGGCAGGAACCCGAACTGGGCCGCCAACACCGGACCCAACAGTGGCCCGGCACCGGCAATGGCGGCGAAATGGTGTCCGAAGAGTACGTATTTGTTCGCGGGATAGTAATTGGTGCCGTCTTCCAGTCTACAGGCCGGGGTGTTGCGTTCATCATCCAATTGCATGACGCGCCGGCCTAAAAATCCTCCGTAAAACCGGTAGGCGAGCACGTAAAAGCACCCGGCAGCCGTCACCAACCAGAGCCCGTTGACCTTCTCACCGGGATTCAGCAAGCCGGTGACAAAGCCGAAGGACGTGGCGCACAGGAGGGAGACGAGAATCCACGCGGTCGTCTTCAGGGTCTTCATGGTGCTTCAGAACGTCGAGCGAACGATTCGTGTGTGCCGCGTATGGTGCAATGACGCTCTTGTCCCGGCACTGAGCCCGTCGCTCATGCCGGCTGTGAAAACGGGGGTTTATCGAACTTTTGTCGAATGGCGTTCATGGCGTTGAACACCATGGGTTTCGTGAGCAGTCGATGTTCAATCGCGCGTTTGCCGGGAAAATCAAGTAAGGATACTCCAATGACCATGGTGAGTAAACCTTGGCCCGGGAGGACCAGCATGGCAATCCCCGCCAGGAGAAACACCAGACCGACCGAGTTCTTGATGATCAACCCCGCGTAGCGCAGAACCGGATGGTATCCTTCCAGCCACACGTGTTCTTCATCGTGCAAAAAGTAATCCACGGGCAGGCGGATGATGATGATGGGAATGAGCAGGATGGTCCCGAAAAACATCACGACCGAGATGATGGTGATGGCAATCAGGGACTCAGGGGGAATCAGGGCCGTCAGTTCGTCATAGATTGTCAACATGGTGTTCATCCGGCGAGCTCCGTGCGTCGCAAGGGGAAATAGCACGTTCTACGCGATTCGACAAGCATCGCAGAACGTTCGGAAGCGGATTCGTCGCCGGAAGCCCGTTGAAGGGGCGTTGTCGAACAGGATAGGATGCGGTTCCATGTATCGAGGAGCGGAGGCTCGGCGGATGCCCGCGTACTGGTTACTCAAATCGGAACCTTCGACGTTTTCCATTGAGGATCTGGCGCGTTCGTCCAAACGGACGACGTGCTGGGAAGGCGTGAGAAATTATCAGGCCCGCAATTTTCTGCGAGCCATGTCCGTCGGCGACCTGGCGTTTTTTTATCATAGCAATGCCGATCCTCCGGCGATCGTGGGCATTGTCGAAGTTGTCAAGGCCGCATATCCCGATTATTACGCATGGCAACCCGGGAGCCGGTATTTCGACGACAAAAGTTCGGAACAGGAACCACGATGGGTGATGGTCGACGTCCGGTTGAACCAGGTGTTGCGCACGCCGCGTTCCCTGGAAAGCCTCAGGGGAGTGAAAGGTCTGGAAAACATGGAATTGCTTCGCCGGGGCTCCCGTCTCTCGGTTCAACCCGTCCGCGAACGCGAATGGGAGATCATTGTGCGGTTGCCGGACGCAAACGTGTGAACCATCTATTTGTGGGGGTTTCCGGGACTTTGTTACACTGAGGTTGAGAGGAAAAACGCCATCGAACTGATGAAAACAATGAAACGGGCCGGCGTTGTTGTGACCTTGCTGTGTGGTTTGTGGAGCCCCGGCTCCAGCTTTGGTGCAGCCGTGCCCGCCGCGGTATCGGGTCAGGAAGACGTCGCCGTCACCGTTCACATCGAGAATCGCCGGTTTATTCCTCACGTGGTGAACCTGCGCGTGGGGCAACGCGTCCGCCTGACCTTCAAGAATGAAGACGTTGAACTGCATGCATTTGTTCCCGCGGGTCTCCTGGTTCGGACAAACGTCCAAGTCAGTGGCGACGGGGCGCCGCAGTTCGGCAAGGAAGGGTTTCGCCGCGTGTTGATTCCTTCAGGCGGCCAGGTCGAATTGGTGTTCACGTCGAAGGAAGCCGGTTCATTCCCGTTTTTCTGTGATTTGCCGGGACATATCATGAACGGGACGATCGTGGTTGACGGTTAGATGGATAAATTGGATATGCTGGCGTGAGATGTCTATTTTTGAGTCCAACTATGATTTTGAGGAGGAGAAGTGCTCATGACGTATCAGATGGTTGATGGTGGTCGCCGGATCTCCGCGTATGGCCGAAACCAATCGCAAATATCGAAACGACGTGGTCTTGGCCTTGGGGTCCTTATTTTGGCGCTGGCCGGATTCGGGGCGGCCAATTTTTCTGGCGCTGCGGAGCCCGCTCCGGCTGCGCAGGGTGAGGCGGCCGTGCAGGCGGTCCTGACCTACGCCCAAGCGGTGGCCGGCCGGGACTCGACTCAGGTGGCTCAAAACGATTTTGTCTGTCTGTTGAAAATGGTGGAAGCCGGAGCCTTAGAGAAAGGGCAGTTTTTGCCTGAATCGGACCCGGTCTATTCCTGGTGTTGGGGCCGGCTGGCTCAGGCGCACGCGGAGGTGGTCCAGAGCCGTGACCTGGCACTGGATGAGTTGTGGCCGGGCGTCGGCAAGTTGGTGAATTTTCGAGATTTCAAGCGGTTCGAAATTGCGGAAACCCAAGCGCATCAGCGAGCCCCGTCCTTTTTTGTCATGCCCGAGATCGGCGACGTGTCGGGGGCGCCTGGGTTCACCCTGGAGGTGATTGGTACCGGCCCGCTTCCCCATGCGTCCTTCCAGGTTCCGGGCTCCGACCACATGGTGGCCGTGCCCACGACCCTGGTCCGGGTCCGCGTTGCCTATCCGGACCCGATGACGTCACCGGCTGCGAACGGACCGGGTCAGCAGGATTGGGTCGTGCCGTATAAAAAACCGATCCATCCGGTCAAAGCCGTGACGGTGAAGTGGGTGGTGTTGTCAGGGCTGCAACAGCATGGGTTTCCCGCGGATACCGCAGTCCTCAACATGCCGATGACCTCTTCCATGGGGACGCCGATCCCATTCCTCGTGGACGCGGGCGGGTTTGAGCAGCGGTCCACGGAATATTGGAATGCGAATGAAGCGCAAGCGGCGTTCACCGCCGGGCTGGAGCGGGTGAAAACGTTGCCGACGCGCCGGGAACGGATCTCCATGCTCAACAGGATTTTGGTTGTGAACCCCTCACACCTGGAAGGGCTGCAAGCGATTACCGCCGAATTGTATGCCGGCTTGTTGGAATTTGGCGCGCGGACGCACGGCGTCCAATTAGAGAGCGGTCCGTTGTATCAGGCGTTTAACGCCCTCTATTGGACGATCCAGTCGTCCACCGACCGGATGGACATTTCCCTTGAGATGGAAATGGGCGGCAAAACCGAACCGACCCCGGCCGATTATCTGTATCGCTTGATTCCCGCGATGGAAACCTTGGTGGATTTACAACCCGGAGATTTTGAAACGCGCTTGAAACTGACGATGGCCTATCGGTGGACCAATGACCAACTGACGTCCATCATGACTCCCCAGCAGTTGCTTTCGGAATTACCGACGGATCAACCGGATATGCGGGCCAAGGTGTTGATGGCCATTGCCTGGTCACGAATCAGCAAGGTCGCGTGGAATCGTTTCTTCGACGACCCGGATATTGTCCAAGGGTACAAAGAAGCCGATGAGGCCTTTACGTTGTCCTCTGATCCCCTGATCAAATTCTCCGCAGCCTATGCCAAGGCCTACAGTTTGGTTTTTCGCCCCAAGCGTGACGATGAGGCGATGTTCACACTGTTGAAGGAAGCGCGGCGCTGGTATCAGCAGATTCCGGGAGCCACGCCCCAGTCCTGGACCTTTCTCCTGCAAAACGATACCTTGAAAGGGTTCGTGGACACGGACCCGAAATTTCACTCGTTGACGACGGCAAATTCTTAAGGAACCTCTGATTGATAGGGCATTAAATCAGAGGTTCCTTAAACGAGTACGTCCGGGCGAGAATCCAGCCATTGCCAGAAGAAGACTTCCAACTTGATTTTCGGAAAAATCCGGACGTCCTCGGCGCCATGGTTGATGCCATGGGCGATGGCGTCTTTACCGTGAATGCCCAGGGCCATATTGTCTCGTGGAGTGCAGGCGCGGCGCGGATTACCGGCTATTCCAGCGATGATGTCATCGGGAGATCCTGTCACATTCTTGAAGGGAAAAACTGTAAAGGGTTTTACAAACTTACTGAGTTTTTGGAGAATCCGACACCCTATCCGTGGGGAATTTGCAATCAGGAATGTAAGGTATCGGCGAAGGACGGCCGGGAGTTGTATCTCTATGGAAACGTGTCCGTCCTCCGCGATGAACGCGGCACGGTCATCGGCGCCGTCGGGACTTTTACGGATCTCACCTCCTTTATTTTAGCCAAAGAAAAAATTCAGGTTCTCGAAGAACAAGCTCGCTCCAGAGATTCATTTCAGCACATGATCGGGCGTAGCGGCGTCATGCAGGAAGTCTTTCGACGCGTGCGCCTGGCCGCGCAAGGCGACGTGCCTGTCCTGCTGACCGGGGAGTCGGGAACGGGAAAGGAATTGGCGGCCAGGGCCATTCATGCCCTCAGTGGCAGAAAAGATAAGCCGTTTTTTGCCATCAATTGTTCGGCCATTCCAGAGACCTTGATCGAAAGCGAGTTGTTCGGCCACGTGAAAGGAGCCTTTACGGGGGCCATCCGCGATAAAACCGGTATCTTCCAAGCGGCCGAGGGAGGCACCTTGTTTCTGGATGAGATCGGCGATACGAGTCCTTTGCTCCAACTTAAACTTCTTCGGGTTTTGCAAGAGAGCGAGATTCGGCGCGTCGGTGATGAAAAACACATGAAGGTTGACGTGCGCTTCATCACGGCGACGAACAAAAATCTTAAGCATTTGTTGACCACGGAGGCCATACGGGAAGATTTCTTTTATCGCATTCGAGTTTTTGAAATTTCTCTCCCGGCCCTCAGAGAACGGCGTGAAGACTTACCCTTGTTGGTCAGTCACTTTGTGGCCGAAGGGTCAAAAGTCTATCCCCGTGCCATTAACGATATTGCGCAGGATGCGATGCAGCAGATGCTGAAGTATGCATGGCCGGGGAACGTTCGTGAGTTACGCAATGCCGTTGACCATGCTTTTGTGACGGCGGAAGGGGGCTGCTTGACCACACTCGATCTGCCTCCGGAAATTCGCACGCCCACGTCCTCTGCCTCGAAAGCGTCAATCACAGATCCTCTGACCCCGGAGCAACAGATGGAGCGCGAGCAGATACTTGAGGCCCTGCGACAGACCCGGGGCAGCAAAACCAAAGCGGCTAAATTATTGGGATACAGTCGAGTGACGCTATGGAAAAAGCTGCAAAAATTCTCTGTTCCTGAAATATCCTCCAAAGACCATTAACGTTAACTTATCAAGTTAACGTCATGGCATTAACGTCATCGCTCTTCTTTTGCCCCTCCCATTAACCCAAGTCACAACATACTGAAATCGTGTGATATTTTTTTGTCCGCACGAAATTGAAAGCTGGCACAAGTCTTGCTCGATATACACATGAATCAATGAATTTTGGTGACATCCCAAAGGAGCTATTGGTACATTCGTCAATCAACAGCATGTTTTGGCAGATGGATGGTTGTTTTCCAGCTTTATAGAGAAGGAAGCGTTAGGAACCTCTGATTTATTGTGATAGCGGGATGCAGGGCAAGGCGTCCCGGAGCGAAACCCGAAGCTTATCATCGAGATAGGTGAGGGTTGAGCGAGGACACAACGCAGCCATGCGCCCGATAGTGCATTAAATCAGAGGTTCCTTTATTCATTTAACCGCAAGGAGGTAGGTCATGTCGTATTCAATTCGCTCGATGAGTTTCATTGCGCTTGTCAGTTGTCTGTTTATTGTCTTGATGGGCACTCCGGCCATGAGCGATGGCGGCCCGGCGGATGGCTTCGGTTTGCACGTCCAAGCCCCACATATGATGGCTGACGGGCAGGTCGGCGGTCCGTTCCATCACTATTGCAAAGGCATTTCCGCTGAAATCATCCAATGCCTGCTCTTTCCGTCCACCGACCCCAAGGCACCTTTAATAGGGGTGGAATATTTCGTGGCGAAAGACCTGGCCCGCAAGGAAGTTCCGCTCATCAAGTGGAATAGGAATTTCCATGACCATGAGGTGGAAATCGCCACCGGGCGCGTGCAAATTCTTGACATTGCCGATGAAAACAAGGTGAAGGAAATTGCCGCCGCTGCCGCGAAAACCGACGGCGTGATCTACCATCTCTGGCAGCCTGGCCTGAAGGTGCCTGATGGAACGGTCACCATTCCGAATTCGGTCGGTCACAAATTCAGGACCGAGTAGTGTCGAGCCGGTGCGGGAACGTCTGACTGCCCGCACCGGTCCTTTCCCACCGTCGTTTCTTCACGAGAAGGAGAAGTCTGATGTCGTTGATAAGCAAACGAGGGGTGAGTTGCGTCTTCGCCATGTTCCTGTTGGGAAGTTCGGTGGCCTGGGGTGCCGACCCTGTGGTGCTCAAGCCGCGTGTGCCGCCTGACCGGATCGAAGAAGCCAGAACGTGGCAGAATCCGTTTCTCGAAACTCCCGAAAGCCTTGAACACGGCAAGAAACTGTTTCATGGCAAAGGGTTTTGCGTGACGTGTCATGGACGGGACGGCAAGGGGTTGGGAAACATTCCGGGGCTGCGAGGGAAACTTCCAAGAGATTTCACGGATAAGGCGTGGCAGGCCGCGCGGACTGATGGTGAACTGTTCTGGATTTTGAAAAACGGCAGTCCTGGCACGGATATGGCTTCGTTCATTCCGCTTGTGTTGACGGAAGAAGAGGCCTGGCACGTTCTCCTGTACGTGCGTGCCTTTGACGGAACGTAGCCCCTCCCTCCATGTTTCTTCACAAGAAGGTAGAATCTAATGCCATGAACCGGCAGCCCGGGCACGGATAGGACCACGTTCGTTCCATTTGTATTGACCTGGCTTTATCGTGGGACGTAATCTTTTGCATGCTTGGTCGTCCAAGGAATAATCCTGATCACAAACCTATAACGAAGGAGCATCAATTATGAAAAACAAAAAGTACAAATCCGGTTTTCCGGCGGAAGGTATGAGGAAGTCTTGGCGATCAATGTCTCTCGTCATTGGAATCCTTGGCGTCTGTGGTTCGATCTTGATAGCCGTCCCATCCGTTGTTCGTGCCGATGCCTCGCAGCATGACGTCAACGAAGCCTTTGCACCGGTGTTGAAGTTGGAAGGAAAAGCCCGTAAGGAAATTAACGCGATTGCGAACATGATTGCTCCCGGGTCGAAGATGGTCCCCATTGATGCCACCAAGGCCAGCGGCGAAATGTGCATGCTGGAGACGGTGACCAAACACAATATGGTCCATTTTTCGCAAACACCCGAACAAACACATGAAGATGTCGTGTATTTCATCAATCCTGCCCAGTTTATCAAAAGCGGCATGGACATCACGAAACTTCCTCGTCACCCCAGTGAATTGGGAAAGATGGAGCCACTCCAATGGTATTACTATGATGGGACCTATGTGGAACCTCATCAGGGCAGCCAACTGAATAAGGCATTCGTCATTATGAGCGTGGACGTGAAATAGCTCAGGAAGACCAATGCATGCCTCACCGCTCGTATAGACCCCTGTCATTGGTGACGGCGTATGAAGGTTTCCCGCCCGGACAGTAAAACTTGACGAAAACGAGGCACGATGCCTGGATGACCCTGATTCACAGGGTACGTCCAGGCATCCCTCAACAGACGCGCTCATCAATTGACGAGCCATGAGACAAACTCCTGCGAGTCGCTCGCCGAGGCGTCACTCTCATCTCGTCGCTCTTGTATGTGTTCAGTCATTCGTTGACACATTTCACTGCCTCCTTCGGTCATCCTCGTATGTGTTCAGTCATTTGTTGACACGTCTCCGCTTTTTTCTTCCCCTCCTTTGTAAGTGTATAGACTGGACACATAGGTAACAAACGTGCCGGATACATAGGTAACACTCAGACCTCGTGTGGCATACTCTCCCCCTCACCTTGTGGAAGGAGGCGTGTATGTCTTGGATGCAGCAGGATCTCATGTCATTACGCGAAGAATTTGTGCACTTGGTTGAAACAGAGCGGCTCCCCTTAGCCACCTTGTGTAAGCGGTTTGGGATCAGCCGCAAGACGGGCTACAAGTGGCTGGCGCGGTACCGCGACGGGGGGCGGGCCGGCTTGGCGGATCGCTCCCGGCGACCGAGGCGGGTGCGGCCGCTGCTCCCGGCGGCGGTGCGGGACGCGCTGCTAGCCGAGCGCCGAGCGCATCCTTGTTGGGGGGCACGCAAGTTACGGCAGCGGCTCGTGACCCAGGGGCTTACCCCGGTCCCCGCCTGTAGCACGATCACGGCCTTATTGCACCGGGCGGGCTTACTCGGTGCCAATCAGCCCCGGGGGGCGGCGGCTCGCAGCCGCTTTGAACACCCCGTGCCCAATCAACTGTGGCAGATGGATTTCAAGGGGGCGGTGCCCACCCTGGCGGGACCGGCGCACCCGTTGACGATTTTGGATGATCATTCCCGCTTTAACGTCGGGCTGCGGGTGTTGCCGAATCAACAAACGGCCACCGTGCAACAGGCCTTGATTGCGACGTTTCGGGGCTATGGGCTACCGGATCGGATCTTAGTGGATAATGGCAGTCCCTGGGGCAGCGATGCCGCGCATCAGGACACGCCCTTGACGGTCTGGCTCTGGCGGGTCGGCGTCGCGGTCACGCATAGCCGCCCGTATCATCCGCAAACGTTGGGCAAGGACGAACGCTTTCATGGCACCCTGACCCGGGAAGTGCTGCGGGACGTGCAATGGCGCGATCCGGCCCATGTGCAGACGGTCTTAGACCGCTGGCGCACGGTCTATAATCAGGAGCGCCCCCATGAGGCCTTGGGGTTGGCGGTCCCGGCCAGTCGCTATCAGCCAAGTCTGCGGAGTTATCCGGAAAGCTTGCCGCCGATCGAGTATGACACGGGGACCTTCGTGCGGAAGGTGCAACACAAAGGGGAGTTTTCGTTTCAGGGGCGGGTGTATAAGCTCAGCAAAGCCTTTCGGGGCTACCCCGTGGGAGTGCGGCCGTTAGCCGTGGACGGCCAGTATGAAGTGCTCTTTTGTCAGCATCGGCTCACGACCATTGATGTCCGATTGGCGCCGTCCCCGAGGGCCCCGGGATGAGCAAAAGTGTTACCCATGTATCCGGTACATCTGTCACCCTTGACTCCGGTCTGAACAGTAAGGAGGGGCGAGGGGAGGTAGAGCTAGAGCCGGAGTGAACAAAATGCGTGTGATCGTCAGGGGTCGTGTCCATTGTTCTATGACTCTACCCCACCTGACCTCCCCTTACAAAGGGGAGGGAACGAACCCGTTCGCCCTTGCTCAAGCTAACCATTCTGTCAGCGAATGAGTGAACACATACAGGGGTTGACAAATAGGGAAATTAGGAGTGTATTAGACTGATCAATTCAATTTCGAGTGCGTTCTGCGGAAACCGGGAGTCTCTTGGAATTTCATACGGCATGGTCAATCAAGAGGTGAACGTATTGATGGGGGTGCCCCGCTGTCCCCGTGGCTGGAGACGAGATGGGGTGCAGCCACTGGAGATCGTCGGGCTGAGCGTTCTTCTGGCCTTCATGGCGGCAAGTTGCACGTCCGGTCCAGTGCAATCAACAAGCCCACTGAAGCGTGAATTCCCCAAACCGGAAGCTTTCCAACCTCCCGTGTCTTCTGCGGAGGTCTCTCCCAGGGAACGTGCTGCCCCAAATCCGGTCCCGTTTTCTCTCGAAGACCGGATGGCGCTTGGAACTTCTTCAGGGCGACATCTCAAGGACGGCGGACCTGTCCGGGCGTTCAGTTTTCGGGCCAGAGAAATGCCGCTGGCCGACGCTCTACGGCTGTTTTCACGCGCCAATAGGCTCAATATCGTCGTAGAGCCGGGAGTCGAAGGCGTGGTGACGGTCGACTTTCAGGGTCTTGCGCTCGAAAAAGCCATGTCCGCGCTGCTGGATACGCAGGGGTACCATTGGGAAAAAGATGGAGAACTGATCGTCGTCCGCCGGTTGAAAACGCGTATATTCACGCTGGATTACATTCGCCTGGAACGTTCCGGTGAGGGACGCAATAAAGCGCAAGTGACGTCCGGCTCCGGGAAGAGCGGTGGGCAGGACGCGGGCGAGGTGGTCTTGAGTCAACAGGATCAGATCAAGTTCTGGGAAGAAATTGAAACCCAGATCAGTGCGCTCCTCTCGCCTGACGGACGCTTCGTGGTGAACCGGTTGTCCGGCACCATTCAAGTAACGGACCTGCGCAGACGGGTTCAAGAAGTGGCGACGTTTCTGGTCAACGTGCGCAACTCGCTCTATCGACAGGTTGAAATCCAGGCCAGGATTTATGAAATCGCGCTCCGGGACGATTACAGCCTGGGAGTGGATTGGAGCCGGATCGACCTCAGCACTCCCAAGGGCAGTGTCAAGCTGGGCAACGTCATCACGGCACCGGCCGGCGGCTTTGTCGCGCGAGCGGCGACTGCGGCTTTCAGTTTTAACGACGGCGATTTTGAAGGCGTCATCCAAGCCTTACAGGAGCAGGGCGACGTGCAGGTGGTGTCCCAACCCCGAATTCTGACGCTGAATAACCAACCAGCGCTGATCAAGGTCGGGACGGATCAATCATTTTTTACTTCAACGACGACGCAAGGGACGGCAGGGGCCGGGAACATTGTTACGGAACAGGTGCGGACCGTGACATCGGGGCTTGTTCTCTCGGTGACTCCGCAGATTTCCCAGGACGGCTGGATCATGATGGATGTCTCGCCCATTATCACCCGGTTGACCGATATCGTCGAATCACAGAATGGGTCCACCGCGCCTGTTTTGGAGGTGAAACAGTCCGGAGGGCTGGTCCGTATCCGTGATGGCCAGTTAGTGGTTATCGGCGGGTTAATCCAGGAACAACTGACGACCACCGAACGGAAAGTCCCCTTGCTGGGAGATATTCCGGTGCTTGGGACGTTCTTCAGCGGCACCTATCAGGCCGAGCGAAACACCGAACTGGTCATCTTCCTCATGCCTCGTATTGTGCGGGTGACGTGATGGATCAACTCGATCTGAACGTGTGCTACGAACAACTGGGCTTCACCGAAGCCCCGTTTCGGATGACGCCGGACACCGATTATTTTTTCCGGTCGTCGCAACACCTGCAAGCCTTGGCACATTTGCGATTCGGGCTCGCCAGTGGTGAGTTGACGATGCTGACCGGTGAAGTCGGGGTCGGGAAAACGCTGGCATGCCGGTATCTGTTGCGGCATCCTCCGAAAGGTATACGCTTTGCGTATCTCTTAAATCCTGATCAATCGTACGTGGATCTGCTGGGTTCAATTTATCGGGACCTCACGGGGCAGAGCCCCGAAGATCACAGCATCGGCGCGTTGCAACGCCGGTTGTCCCACGTGTTGTTGAAATTGGCCGGGCAGGATGAGCGCGTGGCTGTCCTGGTTGACGAAGCGCATCGGTTAGGCGGGAAAGTGTTGGAAGGTCTCAGGCTGTTGTCGAACCTGGACACCGAAAAAGAAAAACTCATGTGTTTGTTGTTTGTGGGCCAACCCGAACTCGAGCGGACGTTATCCCATCGCGTGCTCCGCCCCCTGTCGCAACGCATCAGCATTCGATTCCGGTTAAAGCCGTTCGATTGTCGGGAAACCATGGAATATATACGGCATCGCCTACGGGTCGCAGGCCCGCGGACCCGGTTCCAGTTTTCTCCCGCAGTCATGATGCTCACGCACTACCTGAGCGGAGGCGTGCCTCGCCGGATCAACCAGCTTTGTCATCGTTCTCTGCTTGCCGCCTATGCCAGTCGCCGGTTCCAAGTCAGTCTCCGCATGGTCCTGCGTGCCAGACGGGAAATCATCGGGCTGACCTGAGTCGTCGAGGCGATTATCCAAAAACAAAAAACGTCGGGTAGAAAGGCCAGACGACCAGCGACGTACAATGAGTATTATCGTGGATACGCTGACGCGGTTGCAGGCTGAACGTCCGCGGCGCCCGGACCAACCCCGGTCTTCGGTGTCCCCGGATAGCGAGAACGCGGCCGGTTTCCAAGACCTGGATTTTTCCTCTCCTCGTATCCCATCCCGGGCTCTTAGGAATCGTCTACCGGCTCTTGTGGTTGTGCTGGGGTGCCTTGGGGTTGCGGTCTACCTATGGGGCCTGCCCTTTCTTGCGGCTCCTGATAAGGTGATGCCGAAGCAGGAAAAAGTGAGGGCCGTTCAATCCGCAAAGCCCGTTCCATCCGGGATCGTCGAGTCGATACCTGAACAACGGGAAGACCTTCCTGTTGTCACCACGACGGACAAGCGTGAGGATTCCGATTCAACGGGGCCAGATGCAGCGCCCGGCCCACCGCCGGCCTCGCCTGATGCCAGGAATGCACGCCTCCGCAAGCCCGGCCCCTCTCCCGGCATTCAGTTCACGGCAAAACCGCCACCAACGCGGCATTCCCATTCGGCTTCATCCGGTCAACGAAAAAACCGGGGTTCCCCACGGCTTCGGAATGCCACGCCCTTTGCAATGAGACTCGCCCGCGCACAATCTTTTATCAAGCAACGGCAATACGCGCAGGCGATCAACATTCTGAAACCCTTATTTGCGAAGCCTCCTGAACGCTGGGAACCCTGGTTTTGGTTGGGAACGGCGCAGTTGGGGGTCGGGCAATTGGAGAAGGCCCAGGCGTCGTTGGTGGACGGGCTTGCACGGGATGCCACGGTGCCGCAATTGTGGGTGCAGCGAGCCTTGGTGAGTCAACAGCGGGGCCGGTTCGGTGAAGCCTTGGATGCCCTCAGGCAAGCGGAATTATTGGCGCCTGAACTTCCCGAAGTCCAACTGAATTTGGCATATACTTTCGACGTGACGGGAAACAGGCTGATGGCTGGCAAGCATTACCGGATGTTTCTGACCCTGACCGAAGGCAAAAAAGCCTACCACGCAACCCGCAAAAAAGTGCTGGACCGCATCAGTCGCTTGAGCAAAACCTGAGCCTATTCTGTACGCAGCACCGGGAGCCCGTGTCGCGTTCTTAGCCTCGGCGGAACGCCTGTCTGAGGGTCTGCACGAATCGGGCGAGCCGTCCCCGGCTCTCGGGGTCGGGGTGCTCTTCCCACGGTTCCTGATTACCCAAATAGGCTTCTCCTCGAAATTGCAGCCGGCTGCGCAGTTGGGTGTAGCCTCGGTCCTGCAATTGGGTGATGAGCCTGTTGATCGCAGCCGGTTCGGTCACGTCCGGTTCGGTCTCCAGAAGGAAGCGTTCATACCGGAAAACGGCCTGAAACGTTCCGTTTGAGACTTTCATTTCGACCGGTCGATTAAACCCCCGGCCTCGGTCATCGAGCCCGGCAATTTCATAGGTGTTGGTCGGGGAGTCCATGGCATCGACTGGGGTGGGTGAACCGTTGAGTCGTGTGCCGGACCAGGCTATTGCAAGTCATCGGCAATCTTTTTCAGTCGCCGGTCCAGTGCAAACCTGGTGAGCCCCAATTTTTGAGCGGCTAAACTTTTATTCTGTCCGCAGAGTTTCATCACTTCTTCAATAATCGCGCATTCGGTTTCCGCCAACGTTTGCCGTCCCAAGACCATCTCCATCCGGAGAATCGATTCGTCGGTTTGGGTGGCGGATGACACAATTTTCTTGGGCTCTTCACGGAGTTCCCGGGGCAAGTCCCCGGGTGTTAACGTTTTGCCGTGACAGAAGATCACGGCTCGTTCGATGATGTTTTCCAGTTCACGAATGTTCCCGGGGTACGTGTAGCGCCCAAGCAGGGCTCGGGCCTCAGGGTCAATCTCGCTGATGTCTTTGTTGACTTCCCGGCTATGGTGGATCAGGCAGCGAAGGCTCAGGGGATAAATATCGTCGACACGTTGTCGCAGGGGCGGGAGTTGCAATGACACGACGTTAAGCCGAAAAAACAAATCTTCCCGAAACGCGCCTTGGTCGACTTCCTTTTTCAGATCGCGATTGGTCGCGGCAATCAATCTGAAATCCACGGTAATGTCGTTCTGCCCTCCCAGGCGTTTGAAGGAGCGTTCTTGCAGGACGCGAAGCAGCTTGGCTTGCATGGAAGGATTCAGGTCCCCGATTTCATCCAGGAACAACGTGCCGCCTTCAGCCTGTTCGCAGAGCCCGGGTTTTCGCTGGGCGGCACCGGTAAAGGCCCCTCGTTCATACCCGAACAGTTCGCTTTCAAAGAGTTCCTGGGGAATGGCCGTGCAATTCACGCCGACAAAAGGCGCGTGCCCCCGGGGGCCGTTGTGATGCAGGACACGGGCGATGAATTCTTTGCCCGTGCCGGTTTCACCTTGAAGCAGAACGGTCGTCTTTGAGTTTTCACTCAATTCCTGGACTTGGACCACCAATTCCCGCATGCCGGGGCTGTTCGCGATGAGATCCTTGAGCGCATAACGGCCGGCACTGCCCTGGTTTTCAAAACTGACCCGGCGACGAAGGGCCAGATAGTCAATCGCGCGTTCGACAACCGGACCCACTCCGGATAGATCCACGCTTTTGATTAAAAAGTCATACGCCCCCAAGCGCATGGCTTCCACGGCGTCTTCAATGGTCCCGTAGGCCGTCAACAGGATGACAAGTGTTTGCGGAGCTTTGGGCCGGATATGCTTGAGGGTTTCGAGGCCGGTCATGCCCGACATTTTCAAATCGAGCAGGATGATGTCGGGAACGTCGTCGTCCAATCCTTCGAGAAGCGCTTCTCCGGAGTCAAAGCTTCGCACCTCATGCCCGCCGCGAGTGAGCCGGCGGGTAATCGACGAACGAACGACTTCATCATCATCCGTGACAAAAATCGATGCGCGCATATCAGGCCGACATTGCGGGTTGAGGTTGAAGGGTGAGAGGAAGCCAAATGGAGATCACTGTGCCGACGCCCACTTGGCTATCGGCTTGGACGTTGCCTCCATGTTCCTCAATAATGTTCCGGCAGATAGCCAATCCCAGTCCGGTGCCGCGTCGTTTGCCCATCGTGAAAAAGGGATCGAAAATTCTTGGGAGATCCTCCGGGTTGATGCCTTTGCCGTTGTCCTGAATGGTGGTGAGTAGTCCCCTGTGTCCGTCCCGTAATTCCTCCAAGGCTTCGATCCGGATATCTCCGTGCTCTCCTAGCGCCTCGATGGAATTTTGAATCACGTTGAGCACCACCTGCTTGATCTGGTCACGGTCGGCTTCGAGTGCAGGAAGATCCGGGGGAAAAGACACGGTGAGGTTTAAACGTTTCTTGCCGGCGGAGTGACGTACGAGGTCCAGGGTTTCTTCAACCAGCGCGGCCATCTCGAATGAGCCAGGGACAATATCGCGCGGCCTGGCGTATTCAACAATCTGAGTCACGATCCGGTCCAGCCTCCGGGTTTCTTGGAGGATCGTTTGAAGATCCTGCCGTTTGGCGTCTTCAGGCGGAAAGTCCTCCATGAGCAAGGACGTTGTGGAGCCGATGCCGACGAGGGGATTCCGAATCTCATGCGCAATGCCGGCGGCCACTTGCCCCAAGGTGGCGAGGCGTTCCGTCCGGCTGAGTTTTTCCTTCATCTGTTCAAACGCGGTGATGTCAACGTTAAAGCCTTGATAGAGCGATCCGCTGCCTTGTCCGTCCTGGATGGGAACGGCGCGGCTCAGGACCTTATGCGTGGTGCCGTCAGGATGAACGAAACGAAAGACGTTTTCAAAGGGAATCTGTTGCGTGGTCGCCTTGGAGAACGCGTCAGACACCTGGTCCCGGTCTTCGGAGTGAATGGCATCCCAGATCCGTTCCGGGTCCAGAGAATGATCGGGATCGTGTCCGGCCAGCCGCCAATTCTGGCGATTGCAAAAAATAATGCGTCCGTCTTTGGCCGTAAAAATGCCGAATGGGGCATTGTCCACGATCCCGCGATATTTGGATTCCGAATTCGACAGGTCGATATTCAGGTTACGTAACGCGGCTTCCGACGTTTGGATCTGGCCGATGAATTCCCGAATCTGTTGACCCATTTCGTGCATCACCCTGGTCAAGTCGCCGATTTCATCGCCCCGGTCCAGGACCTGGACCTCAGGGACCGACCCGCCCGGCCGGTTTTCAACGGATTTGGCCAGTGAAACCAAGGGCCCGGCTATCGATTGCGCCAACAGACGAATCACAAACACCATGGGGATGAGCGCCAACGACCCTCCACCGACGATCACGGTCAACAGAAATCCCCGATCTTTTGACGTGCGTTCCAGGGTTTGCCGTAAGACTTCATCTTCCCGCTTGTCGAAACGGGCAATTTCCTCTCGAATGCTCAACATCAGTCTCCGTCCGGCCCCGGATTCGATGTATTCAAGCGCTTCATCAGCATGCCCCTGCTTGGCTTGTTCAATCAGACGGTCTTTGTCTTCCATTAACGTTTGAACCAGGGCTTGCGCTTTCAGGATTTCGGCGTGTTGCTCCTGATCATGTTCCACCATTTGGGCGAGGGTTCGTCCAACCTCCAGCACACGTTGTTTGGCGGCAACATAGGGATTCAGGAATTGCGGTTGGCGGGTCAGGACGAATCCGCGGAACCCCGTCTCCAAATCGACAACCAGTCGCAAGTAATCGGCAGCAGTGGTTTGCACGTGATACACTTGATTGAGCCGGTCTTCATCCCGGGAAAAAGTCTGAACGCTGTTAAAGGTGATGATGCTGAGGACGGCAAGTGTGAGGATCGGAATGACCGAGACAAGAAGGAGCTTTTTTTCAATCGGGAGGTTGTTGAATCGTCGAAATATTCGCATCGTGACGCTCTGTCCGTATATTAGGGAGGCCGCGTGGGGGTGTCAAACCGGCCATCAAGAAGCGTAGCGCGTTTGACGAACGGAAGCGACGAGGTGTTTTGAAAAGTCCTCTGGTGAGTCGAACCCGGTTTCAGGTATGATGAACCACGGCTTCACCGAATTTTGAGCCAAGCCGGTGACACGGAAAAGGGTAGGCCTGTTTACTTGCGGTCCATGACGGAAAAGGCATGAAGAAACGAACGGTCGCATTATACGTTGTGACCTTTGTGCTGGGGCTCGGAGCGGGATGGACGCTCAACACTCAACGACTGCCCGTCGAGGGCATTTCCGCCAGGACTGCGGCCGATTACCTCCACGGGGTGATCGAGGCCGACCGGACGTTTTATACGCAGCACGTGGTTGAACGCATGGAAGCCATGCTGATTGTGAATGCGTCGGAAGAGTGGATCACTGATAAAACCCTGCCGCTGCCCGCGCAGTTTTTGCGCGAAGCCTCGCGAAGTCTGCGTTTGCGCGACGCGCCGTTTCGCTACCGGTTGGTCAGTCTCTGGCCGCTGAATCCCCAAAACGAGCCCGCTTCGGACCATGAACGGCAAATGTTGGAACAAGTCGTCGAATTCGGTGAGGTCATGGAAGGTGAAGTGACGTCGAATGACAAACGCTACTTTCAAGCGATCTATCCGGACCGGGCCGTGAGTCGGGCTTGCGTGTCCTGTCATAATGCGCACGTCGAGTCGCCGAAGCGTGATTTCAAACTCAATGACGTCATGGGCGGGCTGGTTATCGAAGTACCGTTGGATTAGTTATCTCCGTGTTAAGAGTCGGTATTCGTTCCCGTGTACGCCTTGGGTTCTCTCCATGTATCTTCCAGCATCATTGAGGATTGATTCCGCCGTTTGCTATGTTTCTCGCCAATTGTCTGACGACAAACGTATCATGATGAAGACCCCCTCAATAACCATGTTGTTCTTCAGCGCCGTGACGTTGGTGCTCGGTTTGCCAGACCTCGGTTGGGGGGCGGACAGTACGATTACTCACGTCGATCTGACCCATTCAGCCGTCGGGTATTTCGCGCTGGGCATTTTTGTCCTGGCCTATGCACTGGTCATGGCCGAGGAGTTCACGCACCTCAGGAAATCCAAACCCGTCATGTTGGCGGCGGGCATCATTTGGGCATTGGTGGCGTGGTCGTATCCCGGCAATGACTCGCATGCCGTTGAGCACGCGCTACGGCACAACATTCTCGAATACGCGGAATTGATGTTATTTTTGCTTGCCGCCATGACGTACATCAACGCCATGGAAGAACGGCTGGTTTTCGAAAGCCTGCGGTCCTGGCTGGTGCGCAAGGGGTTTACCTATCGTCAGTTGTTCTGGCTCACGGGTATCCTGGCGTTTTTTATTTCCCCGGTGGCGGATAACCTGACCACGGCCTTGCTGATGTGTGCCGTGGTCCTGGCAGTCGGGGCGGACAATCCCCGGTTCGTCAGTTTGGCGTGCATCAATATTGTGGTGGCGGCGAACGCGGGCGGGGCCTTCAGCCCCTTCGGCGACATCACGACGTTGATGGTCTGGCAAAAAGGCATCGTGGGCTTCTTCACGTTCTTTCTCCTGTTCGTGCCCTCGGTGGTCAACTACGTCGTGCCGGCTGCGATCATGCATTTTGCCGTGCCGAAGGTCTCGCCGGCTCCGTCGGATGAAATTGTACACATGAAGCGGGGCGCCCACGTGATCATGCTCCTGTTCTTTCTCACGATCTGTACCGCCGTCAGTTTTCACAACTTCCTGCACCTCCCCCCCATGGTGGGCATGATGACCGGCCTGGCTTACCTGAAATTTTTCGGGTTTTACCTGCAGAGGACGCACAATCAATACGCGGAACCGGGAACATGGAGTGAGAAGAAAGCGCAGGAAACGCTTGGCGACATGATCCCATTCGAAATCTACCAACACGTGGCCCGGGCAGAATGGGATACCTTGCTGTTTTTCTATGGTGTCGTTCTGTGTGTAGGAGGATTAGGCTTCCTCGGCTACTTGGCGGTGGTGGCGCAGGTGATGTATATCGATTGGGGACCCACGTTTGCGAATACAATGGTCGGCATCCTGTCCGCTATCGTCGACAACATTCCGGTGATGTTTGCCGTATTGACCATGAACCCCGACATGTCGCAGGGCCAATGGCTGTTGGTGACCTTAACGGCCGGAGTGGGAGGAAGCATGTTGTCGATCGGGTCGGCCGCCGGCGTGGCGTTAATGGGGCAGGCGCGAGGCAAATATACGTTCTTCAGTCACATCAGATGGACTCCAGCCATTGCGCTCGGGTATGCGGCGAGCATCCTGGCCCATATGTGGATCAACTCGAGTCGATTTTGACGTACGCCCCGGCAGACGCAAAACTCATTGACGTATCGTCCACGTGAGAAGACGCGCATGAACACCGAGAAAGCAGACGTACCGCGAGGAACGCTTGCCGGATTACAGCAGAACTGGAAGGCCGACCTCCTGTCCGGATTTCTGGTGTTTCTGATCGCGCTGCCGTTGTGCCTCGGCATTGCACTGGCGTGCGGGTATCCCGCTATCGCCGGCATCTTCACCGCCATTATCGGCGGCATCCTGGCCACGTTTTTCAGTAATTCCGAACTGACCATCAAAGGCCCGGCCGCGGGGCTCATCGTCATCGCCATCGGTTGCGTGACCGAATTCGGGTTTACCGGCGGAAAGGACCCCGCCGCCGACTATCAGGCCTACCGGCTGGCGCTGGGTGTCGGGGTGGCTGCGGGCATCATCCAAATCCTGTTCGGGGTTTTCCGCACCGGCATCCTCGGGGAATTTTTCCCCACGACGGCGATTCATGGGCTCTTGGCCTCGATCGGCGTCATTATCATTGCCAAGCAGTTTCCGGTGGTTATGGGACTCAGCCCCGAAGGCTCCCCCCTGCATCTGCTCGCCAACGTTCCCACGTTCATCATGAACATGAACCCCAAGATTGGCCTGATCGGGATCGTGAGTCTCCTCATCATATTCGGATATCCGCTCATCAAAAACCCCAAATTCAAAGTGATCCCCGCGCCGATGGTCGTGTTGTTCGTCGCGGTGCCGATGGGCTTGTATTTGAACGTTGGTCAGGAAGGCACCTACACCTTTAACAACCAGACCTATGCCTTGGGAGCAAAGTTTCTGGTGGACGTGCCGGCGAATATGTTCAGCGCACTCACGTTCCCGGATTTCTCGGGACTCACGACGTCCATCGGCATCAGGTACGTGATCATGTTTGCCCTGATCGGGAGCGTGGAATCATTACTCAGTGCAAAGGCCATCGACCAGATCGACCCATGGCAACGAAAGACGGACCTGGACCGGGACCTGCTGGCCGTCGGGGTCGGCAACACGGTCTCGGCCTTTGTGGGCGGGCTTCCGATGATTTCGGAAATCGTGCGAAGCAAAGCCAACATCGACAACGGGGCCGAAACACGTTTTGCCAACATGTTTCACGGCCTGTTTCTGCTGATCTTCGTCGCCTTGATTCCGGGGATGATCAACCAGATCCCGCTGGCGGCCTTGGGCGCGTTGCTGGTCTTTACGGGGTTCCGGTTGGCGTCTCCCCAAGAATTTGTCCACATGTATCATTTGGGGAAATACCAGTTCATCGTGTTCGTGTCCACGGTCATCGGCGTTCTCGCCACGGACCTCCTGATGGGCATTGGGATCGGCATTGGGGTGAAGGTTGTCCTTCACATTATCAATGGCGCCCCGCTCCTCTCGTTTTTCAGACTGAATGCTGAGATCACGCAAGAAGACGACACCTCGGCGATCATTGTGGTGCGGGAGTCGGCGATCTTCAGCACCTGGATCCCCTTGCGCAAACATCTGAACCGGTTGCTCCAAGAAGGGAAAACCGTCACCCTGAACTTAGCCGAGACCCGAATTGTTGACCACAGTGTCATGTCAAAACTTAACGAATGGGTCGGTCAATTCGAAGAGAAGGGATGTGAGTTGTTCATCCGGGGGTTATCGCAACACCGCCCTATGTCCGATTCCGTAGTCGCGGCGCATATCAAGCCCAAAGATTAGAGAAGAGCAGCAAAGGGGAGGGAACGAACCCGTTCGTCCCTGCTCAAGCGAACCATTCTGTCAACGCCTGTCCTGAGCGTATCGCGGGAATTCAAACGGTTTTTCGTGCGATTTCGCTCAGCCGAGCACGTGCGTTTTTGCTGATTGCCCCTTCATCGCCGGCTAGTCCGGCATTTCGTATTCATAACCATTTGTTTTTCTGATGGTTTCGAGGAAGACATTCTCCCATAAAATCTGGCACATCCTTTGCTTTATAGATGATAGTGCCTGCTTAAACCTCTGGGAGGGGATGTCATGAGTGAATTTTCCATCTTGTACAAAAGCCTGCATTGTGAACAGAAGCGAACGAAGAAAACCGAAAAAAGTGACGCCTCTTCACAGGTAAAAAGCGAGGCTCAATCAGGATCGACCGTCAATCCCTTTCGGGCGTTAATAGCCAAGATTTTCTAATCCGGTCGTTTCCCTCTCAAAACCAACGGCGTTTTTTCCCATCCGGGATCCAGATTCTTTGCCTGTCATCCTCGACGTCTCATAAAAGGAGAGGGAGATCAGGACGATGTCCCGGCCTCCCTCTCGTGCCTGCCCTCTGAACGTTCTTTCTATGACGTCAGTTGGGCTTCTGATCTCCACTCGTTTTTTTCATCTTTTCAGCAGAGCAATTTGTTCTTCATGCCAGACAATGTGTTCCTGAAGACCCTGTAGCTCTCCTCGCCACTGACTCAGGAGCCTTTTCCAGCTCTGGCGTTTCAATCCTTTGGGATCCCGATAGGAGTTCTTGACCATGTCCAGCCGGTCTTCCAGTTTTTGGATTTTTTGTTCAAGCATGGCCACTTTGTTCAGGTGTTGCTGAATGGCGGCCTTGTGAGTATTCGATACATCGGATCGTCGCGTGACAAACATGTTCTGGTGTTGCTGAATGGTGGCCTTGTGAGCATCGACGGATTGCCCCGGAGCCTTATCTGCGAAGTTTCCGCCGGAAACGGTTCCATTCGCAGCACATCCGGTTAGCGTGAGTCCCACGCAAAGCACGACACTTGGAATCGTAAAGTTTAAGATTTTCATGTCGTCCTCCTTTCTTGTTTTTTGTTCATCAACTCTTAATTTATTAAACAACCATAAGGTGTCATCTAACAAATAGATAATACTTGACATAATCATCTATATTTTAGATGAATTGATGAGGGTTGACGGCAAGCAGCCTTAGGGGATCGGCAGCGTTACACGTCGAGGTTCAAGAGTGAATTGTTCTGCCGGGAGGGAAGAAAATGAAGCGCCTGAAAAAAGCCGATTTTTTCAATGATGACAGTAAGAAAATGACTTGTCCGGTCAGGTTTCCCGCGAAAGAGACATCTTCCGGTAAGAAGGATACCTGGTGATCGGGGAACCACCCGCACGGCAAAGGGGCGCGAACCGTAGCGCCACGTTGCCCCGGCGGCTCGCATTTCTGAAGTCACCCGGGCATTCTCGCCTGGGCCTAGGATTCCGCTGATTCAAAATGGCCTTTTCTGAGAACCCCGACGTCCAACACAAAGAGACTTCCGGAATGACGTTCCAGGAACGGCCTAAGTCCCGAAAGGATGGGTTCAACTTTGTCCTCGGGAACGACGGTCAGCACCATTTGCAGGCTGCTCTCGTCGTTAAACATGAGGTGTCCTTCATGGAAGCCGCTGTGACCTTTGCCCGACAGACTGCTGAAGATGGTGTAGCCACTGGCTTTGATCCGGTCCAGTACTTCCGTCACGAAGCTCAGGTGTTCGCCGTTAATAATGATCTTGATTTCCTTCATTGGGTGAAGCGTAAGGCTACTCATGGTTTTCTATTCCTCCTCAACCTGATGGATTACTGAATGCGTTGCCATTGTTCCAAAGAATGCTGGTGAAAAAAGTCCATCGTCTCGGGATCCAATGCCACAAGATTGATCCATTGATTACCGACGAGTCGTTTTAAAACATCATGTCGTGCAATAATCGCGTCGATACGTTCCATAGGGGCTTCAATGAAAACAAAGAGTCGCATGGGTTCGTGATAGGGAGTTTCAACGTCCAAAACCGTTTGAACGGGTAGCCCGATGCAAAGATCACTTTGGGAGCCATACATGACTCCGATGCGTCCGACCACGTTGTGATAGACTTTGCTCCCGCTCCCGTACACAACGGGATCCACCGTGGAAAAATAATGTTCCATATTAATCCAATTCGCGACGATCATGGGAGCGGTCATGATGATTTCCAGGTATTTTCCCGTTGGGTCCTGCCGGTGATCATACGAGTGTAAAAATGTTCGGCCTTCGAGATTGAGGCCGTGTGTCAAGTCACGTCGACCGACGATAAAAGCCGTGTGCCGCGACAGACCCCATTCCGGTCGAACTTGTGACCAATCCAGGCTGCGCATTTTCGTTCGTGCTGTCGCATGATCCAGGGACTGTCCATTGCTTCCCTCGGGGAAGCGACTTAACCGTTCAAGGCTATTGTGCCTGCCGGCTTCTTCCAGGTCATGAATCAGTCTGTTCAAGTCTTTTCGGTGTGTTGTGGGAACGTCTTCCAGGTCAAACAGTTCCACCTCGTCCGTTGTGGTATCGTGTTGACCCGGAAGAAAATGCGTATCGGCAGGAACGGCAATCCCTTTTTGGGCCAGCAATTGCCGGACTTCGCCTTTGTTGGCCATGGCGGCAAAGACCCGGGCGTTCGAGACGCCGTGGTTTCCTCCGCAGGCCCCACAGTCCAAGGCCGACTCGTAGGGATTGTTGTCGGAGGTGCTGGCATGACCACAAATGAGCACCAACCTGGAAAAGGTTTTGGTGTATCCTAAAATCCGAAGCGCCGTTTCGACAAAATGCACTTGTTCGGTTGTTGTAAAGCCTGTCTGGGTGATTCGGTGCATCCGATTCGTCACGGCTCGTTTATGGACGCCATACTCCCGCATGAGCTGTTGGAGAAATTTTGTATGGTCCGCCTCAGTCCAATGCAGCAGTTGTTGAAGTTCCTGATCTTCAGTGCCGTCTATCGAAACCTCATTCAACGCTTGCTTGCGAAGACGTTCAACCTGGTTGTGGGCAACCGCGTTGCCCAAGCGACCGTATCGTTCGATCAACATATGATAAATGATGGCCCGATGTTCGGAGGCGACCATTTCCTCGGCCTCCTCCTTGGGCAACTTTTCGACGGTCAAAGTCGTGCCGATGGAAATGTCAAAATGTTTCTTCACCCAGGCCGTCATCCGTTGATACCACAACGGTGCCAACGTTTGACCGAATAACCTGAATCCAAAAAACCATCCTATGGCTTCAACCATCACATATGGCGTGATGACGTTTTCCTTCAAATCATGCAGAAGGGTGTGTCCGGTTTTGGCAAGTTGTTGTCGTTCCAGAAATTTGTCCGCAGCGTTGGCTTGGTACGCGCGAGGCACTTCTTTGATGATATGTTTCGGTTTCAGCAGGACCGGGCATTGGTCGGTTTCATGTTCGCTTCCGAATTTCTCGAAGCACAAGGGAACTCCGAAAAATCCTGCAAATCCGAAGGTTTCATTTCCCCCTACCTCTTCAAAGTGCCTGCGAAATCCTTCGGAACGAACATCGATACAGAAGATGGCTTGAGTCAACGGACGTGATTCGGAAGGATGTTCCCCCGACGCGTCACCCTGACGAAGTCGTCGAATGTTCGGCGAAAAATCCTGAATGAAGTCCGTGACGAAACTGCGTTCCAGCGCGTGCAGCCATAACGGACCGTGATGGGATTCCGGAAAACGGTCAACCCAATCGAGCAGGATTTCCAAGTTTTCCGAAGGACTCTCGATGAGATCCTGCGCGGAGCAATCAAGGCAGCGGGCAAGGTGGATAAGAATACAGGCTTCGCGCTCCCTTGCCTGCAATTGACGAATGGTTTGCCACGTGTGACTGGTTGCATCCCCCTGACGGTCCAACTCATCGATAGGGAGTGGTTCCTGTATGAAGAGAGAAAGATCAAGGTCCGCCACCACTTGCTCGGCCAGTCCTCTCGTGCGCCATTCCTTGTAGAGCCCGTAACCGTTCGGATGGTTGCGCAAGAAAGATTGGATCGAAGTAAACGTGCCCGGGATGCCGAGCTTCGCTTCGCATGTACGAGCGACGAGTTCTCGTTCATAGAAGAGACGAATGGCTATGTACCTCACCAAATCGATGGGGAAAGCCTGTTGCCATTGGTGGTTTGATTGTTCGGACCGCCATTTGATGAATCCCGTCCATCCCGGCAACTGAGCCAGATGCAAGGTGAAATAGTCTATCCACAGGTCCTGGGGAATGGCCAATGTCTCCAAGCTCTCCCCAATGGCATCCGACGGGAGGTCCGGAAGGTTTCGGATTTTGGATTTCCAATCCTGAATGCCGAACAATGGGCCGGACCAGTCCTCTTGGGCCAATATTTTCCACCCGCCGTAAAACGTTTTGTTACGACTCGGCATCGGCCACGGCGCATGCCCTTCGTCGAGAAAGCCTCCACACCATTTGATGAGTTCCTGGTTGATCTGGTTTTGGATGCCCGTCCCAAGCGTGGCATCGCACCAATGGGCAAGAGTGTACTCCGCCCCAAGCTCGCGTTGCTCCTTGTCAGCGTGATGGTTGAGGGAAAATTGCCGTTCCTGTGACCTGGAGAGGCCTTGGAGTTTTTCACGCAGTCCGCTCACGTCGGTCTCGCTCAACGAATGTTCTAAAACGGCCGGGGCCACGTCAGGCTCGAAGGTTCCGGTCCCATTGATGAAAACGGTCTTCAGGATTTCCAGGTGAGTCACCGTTCGATTTCCAATCACCACGTGCTGCTCTTGCGCTTTGGTCTTTAAGGCTTCATGGATGGCACTCGAGGAGATCCGGCCTTGTTGAAAATATTTCCGGTATTGCCTGTTGGGCAGATAGCCGTTCCCGCCGATAAATTTTCCGGCCTCCTCAATGGCTTTTTCGAAGGGCAAATGTTCCAAGCCATGGAGGGGATTATGGTGGATAAAGGTTTGCATGGGCCAGTAATGGGAAATGGTCTCGCTCGCGAGCTTGACAAGCGAACGCAACTCCATGCGCTGGGTATCTTGCGATACAACCGATGGTTTGTCGTCTGCCATGGGTGCTCTTCCTAATTGACCAATATACTAATACTTGCGCCAAAAATGATCAGGACCAGGGAGCAGATTTCGGTAACTCTCAGGTCGGTATAGGGGACGTCCGGTCGTGCTTTTCCAAAAAGCGTGTGGTGCAGCAAATGTGAGAAATGCCAACTTCCAAACATCCAGACGCCGAGAAACAGCAACGAAATGATGACGAAGGAGCCCCCCTGATTTTCCGTTGCCGGCATGGTCGTGATGCCTCCAAAGAGTGGAATGACCGGAAGCAGGACGGCGATGCTGATCAGAAGGCTCACTAACGTCCCGAGACGCGGCATGGGAGAGGCTAACCCGGGAAGATTGCCAATGGTGTGTGACCCATACCGTTGTTGGACAAAAGCATAGGCGACAAACAGTCCGTTCATCACCAGCCCGACCGTGATTCCGAACGGGATGCCCCATTCGGAAAAGGAAGAGAAGACGGTCGTCAGTCCCCACAAAAGCGCGACTTGGACAATGGTAGCATAGGTCAGCAAACCGTGGACCTGGTTCTGCCCCAAACACTTAAGGGCTGCGTACAGCGCGCCCAGTAAGGCCAGTAAGGCGATGGCCACGTGTATGTCCGTTTCCATGGTCATAACAGTTTGCAGGTTGTGGATTTCGGCCAATCCGAGGGATAAGAATGCCATGGTCCATACCCCGGAAAGCATTCCTGGAGCGGAGCCGGCCAAGGAGGTGAAGAGAACGTGAAACGGCGGCAGTGGTACGAGCGTAACCGCAAGAAAAAGTCCGGCTGGTCCGTACAGGGAGTCCCCACCCGAGAGGGAAACGATGACGAGAACAATGGCAAGGGCCGACTGTGTAAGACCGATGGTCTTGCGCGTGGAGGAAAGTTTCGACCGGTAGAGAGAAAGGGCTGCATAACCGAGCAAGCCGATGAGACCATACCTGTTGACGGGCGTGGGACCGAGCAATGCGGCAAGACTCAATCCCAATACCACCAGGGGTGCATCCAGGCCGGTTGACCGATGTTTCGAATCCCATTGTCCCAGGATCACACAAAACGTCGAAAAGATGACGGCCGCTGACAGGTAAATCGCGATTCGATCGGTTTCGAATGCGGCATGCACGTAGAGGACCGTTCCGGCTTCCCACCCGATGCACAGTATGGCTAAAACCTGAAAGATCGAATGCGAAACGCGGCTGGTGCGGTTGAGCAACCAGAGAACAAGAGGGATGAGAACGGCCAGCAACGTTATGGAAAATTCTGAAGCCATTGCGGATTGATCTTCCGTTAATACCGGTGTCCGAATTTTTGTGCCAATTGGAAAAGCTTGTTGCCCCACCTCATATAGATCAGATCGACGTACAACCTGTTGATCAGAAGAATGTAAAGCTGTTGTTGCAATGCAAGAATCCAGTCAGGGTTCACAATCGTGTGTCCTTTGGCATTGGTATAGACGTAGACCCAGCCGAAGAGAATAATTAAGGTGGCCAGCAGGATCATCGTATCGAACACCGCAGGGTTCAAGGCCGCGGCCACGAAAAATGCTTCTGCTGCACCCGGTTCAGGATACAGAAAGTGCGTAAATCGCTCGCCTGCCCAGAGGTAGGTGAACCCAATGAGAAACAACGTGCCGATCATGGCCACGGACACTTTCCAGGAAGCCACGTCATGCAGTCGATACAAACTGAAAATGGCTTGAGAGGCGGTGACCCAACTGAAAAAGAGGAATATGACCGCTCCTTGTGCGTCCTGCAGTGGAACTTCCAACAGGCCGTGGGCGACCATCAAAATAAACAGCGGCATGATCAAGGTGATGACCAATCCCGTCACCCAGCTTGCCTGGGTAGGGAGCCGGGCAGGTTTGTGGGTTGACGAAGAAGGGAGTTTTGGTTCGTGCCTGGCACTGTGAATCACGGTCCCGGCGCTTAAAAAAAGTGAGGCTTTGAACAGCCCGTGCGCAATCAGGTGGAAAATGGCCAGGGCGAAAGCCCCGAGGCCGCATTCCACGATCATGTACCCCATTTGTCCCATCGTGGAGAATCCCAGTGTTTTCTTGATGTCGTTTTGGACGAGCATCATGGAGGCTCCTAGAAGGACGGTGACGGCACCGACGATGAACACGATATGAAGGGCGTCGGGCGAGAGGGCATACAGTGGTGCGAGTCGATTCAGGAGAAACCCTCCCGCGTTGACAATGCCTGCATGCATGAGGGCCGAGACCGGGGTTGGAGAGTCCATGGTATCCGGCAACCAGACGTGGAGAGGGAACTGGGCCGATTTGGCCATGGCTCCGATGAAAATGAGCAACGTAATAACGGACGTGGCTGTGACGTCCAGCAGATTTCCGGGCAGCAGTGAAATCACGTGGGACTGTTCGGAGGCTCGCCGGAAGAGCTCGGTAAATTCAAGCGTGCCGAAATAGTGATACGTCAAGACAAGGCCGCAGAGGAACGCGACGTCTCCGACCCGGTGCACGATGAATGTTTTGAACGCGTTCTGGTAGGCAGGCACGTGCGAAAAATTGAACGCAAGAATGAGGTACAGGACCCAACTCAACAACTGCCAGAAAACAAACAGCATCAGGAGGTTCGGACTGGAAACGACAGAGAGGATGACAAAAGTGATGAAGCTGAGTAAGGCGAAGAATCGGGCATAGCCGGAATCGCCCCGGAGATAACGAACGGAAAATACGTGAATCACGGTGCTGACGCTCGTGATCAGGACCATCATCACGGCCGTGAGTCGGTCAACCAACATGCCGAACGTGAAAAACGAGGAACCATCGTCCTGGAGCGGCCAGAGTGTCACCCGAAAAGGTTCACCCGAACTGACGGAGTACAGTGTCACAATAGAGAGGATGCCGGCACCGACCGTGGCGCTGATTCCTACGGTGGTCACATACGAGGCGAACCGTTTCCCGAGAACACTGATCAACAATCCGGCAAAAAACGGAAGAAGGGGAATGAGGATTGCTATCGTTGTCATCATCAAGTGTTCTCTTACCAACGGACGAAGCTGCCGGTCATGACGGTCTTTGCCAACGAAAACGGCGACGTTCGATCATACCCGTCTTTTCATGCTTCAGCCTGTGCCAAAGAAGGAGGGAAGGCTGACGGACGATCTTAGGCTTCGTTTTCTTTTCCGTTCAAGTTGAAGTGTGTTCCTCAATGGTTGCCGGTAATAATCAGGATCTCTTATATAGATAAGCAAATAAATAATTTTTTACAAAATCATCCATTTTTTAAATGAATTGACCGGGCCGGGTGATAGGCTGCCCGTTCCCCACGGTGAGAAAATAACGGGGAAGTTTGTGCTATCTCCCTGGTAGCGCCTCGTCGTTGGTTTCTCTCGAAATCGGAATTGTGGTATCGGCAATGCCTGCCGTTTTATTTTCAGGCAGCGAGAACAACGCATCCAGTTCGGTTAAAGCACTGAAATAATAAAGGGGCTGTCCTAGCTAAGCAAAATAGTTAGGATAGCCCCTAATATATTGATCCATCTATTTTTTAAATGTATAGTTTCTGGTCATGGACTGGTTGAACTACCATCATTTACTCTATTTCTGGGTGATTGCCCGGGAAGGTTCCATCAAGCAGGCCCGTGAAGTGCTGTCGTTATCCCAACCCGCGCTGAGTGCGCAGCTTCGCGCGCTCGAAGACGCGATCGGTGAGAAATTGTTTTCTCGTGTAGGCCGCAAACTGGTTCTGACGGACGTCGGAAAAGTCGTTTACCGTTACGCGGATGAAATTTTTTCGCTCGGCAGAGAATTAACCAACACGTTGAAAGGCTATGGACCCCAGCGCCCTATCCGTCTGGTGGTCGGCATTGCGGAAGTCGTCCCCAAAATGGTGGCCTATAAACTACTGAAGGTTGCGTACAAACAGTTCGAGCACATGAAAATTGTGTGCTGGGAAGGTCGTTTGGAACGGTTGTTGGGCGAACTCGCTCTCCATACCCTGGACATTGTCATAACGGATACCCCCATCCCGCCCAGCGTCAGTATCGAGGCTCATAGCCATCTGCTCGGGGAATCAGGCGTGACGCTCTTTGGCCACGCACACTTGGCCTCTCACTATCGACGGAAGTTTCCACAGTCATTGAATGGGGCGCCGTTTCTGTTACCCACGCCCAATTCCACGCTTAGACGGGGCTTGGATGAATGGTTTCGGAAACACGGCGTAGAGCCGTTCGTTGTCGGCGAGTTTGAGGATGGTGCCACGATGCAAGCGTTCGCCCAGGAAGGGCACGGGCTGTTTCCCGGCTCTTCGGTTGTTGAGTCGGAAATCATTCGGCAAAATCAAGTTCACAAAGTGGGACGAATGACGGGGCTTAGGGAACGTTTCTATGGCATTACAGTTGAACGCCGTTTAAATCATCCGGCCGTTTTGGCGATTTCCGAGTCCGCAAAAGAAGAAGTCTTTCGGTAATGTTCCGGCTATCGGGCAGGTAGCCGTTGTATCGGATGCCCAACGTTGGCATAAAAATCCGGGTGAGAAACGGCCGCGTGATGAGTCCTGCCTCGATACAAACCCTTTCCCAAGAAGAACGCAACCGGGTCAGGGAGACGGTGACCCAAGCCAGCGAGCCGGTCCCGCCGTTTTGGCCCATGCAGATCATGGTTTCCCAAAACCCCATGCATGGGTTGGAATATCTTCCCTTTGATCAGGCCGTTCAGAAAGGTCAACACCTGCTTGGCGGTCGCGGGTACCTGCCCAATGAAAAGTATCGTGCGTTCTATCGAGCGGGACGGATCACCTGTGACATTCTCAAGCGGGCATTGGTGCGCGTAGGTCCCCGACCGGAACACGACGAGGCGATCACGGTCGGGACTCGCCGGATTGCGGCCGAGGACGTGTGGTTCCTGCACGTGGCGTTCGGCTGTGAGACGTTGGAGCCCAGCCTATTGGCCTGGGAACTGGATCATGAAGGGGCCACGACACGGTTCCGGCAGAACCTTCCTGAAGAATCCAGACAACGGATCATCGACCGGACACGACGGGAGTGCGAGCAGTGCCGGCATCATCCCGAGGCGGCGTATCTGGCGAATCTGTGGCAGGTTACCCTCTCGGTTTTGGGGTTGTCCGATGCGTTGTCAGGCGAGCACGCCGGGTCTGCACACTCCGACGCGCCGGAGGAATTGCGCGCCTCCATCGACGTGGCCTTGCCAGCTCAACGGACGATCAGCGATTGGGTGGACGCGCTGGCTGGCACGACGCTCGTCGAGCAGATCAACGACCAGCTCATCAAATGGTTGTCAGGGTTCGTGGATGAAGGGTTGGCCGGATGGGAAATGCCGGGCCGGCACGGGGGGTTCTATGCGGCCTGGCGGGACTTGGCGACTCATGATCAATCTCTCCGTTTTTCGGGTGTTCAAGCGTTCGAACAGGCTGTCGCCGATCTCCCGCTTGAACCTGAAGATGCGATCACATGGAGCCTGCATCGGCTGGGCGTGTCCGAGGAGCAATGGTGCGATTACCTCGCCAGGCAGTTGTCCCAATTGCCGGGGTGGACCCGGTTCGTCCGCTGGCTGGAGACGAATCCCTCGTATCACGCGCAACGCAAACATCCGGTCGATGCGGTCCAGTATCTGGCTGTGCGGTTGTTCTATGAAGCCGAATTGACGCAGGCGGCCTGCCGGCGGGAGTGGGGGATTGACGGCACCGTTCCGGCGTTGGTCGCCTATTGGCAGGAGCGGCCTGACGACTACGAGACACGGATGGGCGGGGGGCATGCGGTTGACGCCGCCACGCGGGCGGTCAGCCGGGATGCTTGGCGGCTGTTTCACTTGGCGCAGGTGTTGGAGTTGTCGCTGACCGAGATGTCCGATCTGTCTCCGGGGGATGCGCAGACGTTGTTGGGATGGCTGGATGCGTTTTCTCCGGACCAACACGGGCCGGTGTGGCTTGAAGCATACGAGGAGGCGTTCCGGGCCGAGATCATCCAGAAACTCTCGGCGCACCGGGGAACCGTGCCGCCGCTCGACACCCGTCCCCACGCGCAACTGGTGCTGTGCATCGACGTACGCTCGGAATCGTTCCGGCGGCACGTGGAGGCGCAAGGCCCGTATGAAACGTTCGGGTTCGCGGGCTTCTTCGGCATTCCCCTGAATCATCAAGCCTTTGACAGCGAGGAGCGGGATGCCTTGTGCCCGGTGTTGCTGTCGCCCAAGCACGCAGTGACGGAGATTCCGCGCCTCGACGGGGAAGGCGCCTTACGGGAGTATGCGACCGGGACACGCTGGCACCACCTGGGACAGCACGTCTTTCACGACCTGAAACATCACCCCGTTGGCTCGATGATGTTGATCGACGTGCTCGGGTTTTTCTTCAGTCTGGGTTTGCTGGGTAAGACATTGATCCCCAAAGCCTTCCATGCGGTCCGCTCGAAACTCCAGGCGTGGTCTGCCCGGACGGTGCCGACGCGAATGGCCGTGGCCGCTCCGGTGGATCCCGGCAATCCTCAATGGGCCGAGACGAAGCCCGAAGGAGTTCCCGACTGGCTCGCACAGGGGTTCACGCTGACGGAACGGGCCACGTTCATCGAGACCGGGCTCCGCGTGATGGGGTTGACGCAGAACCTCAGCCGGCTGGTGGTGCTCTGCGGGCATGGGAGCCAGACCGACAACAATTCGTACTACGCGGCCCTGGATTGCGGGGCCTGCGGGGGGAACCACGGGGACGCCAACGCCAGGGTGTTCGCGGCCATGGCCAACGACCCGGACGTCCGGTACATCCTGCGTGAGAATGGATTGCCCGTTCCCGAGGACACGTGGTTTTTGCCGGCCAAACACAATACCACGACGGACCGGATCACGTTTTATGACCTGGACGACCTGCCCGAGACCCATACGGAGGATCTGGAGGCGTTGATCCGTGATCTGGAGCGGGCGGGCATGGGCCAGGCGCTGGAACGCTGTCGTCGCATCCCGAGCGCGCCGGCCGAGATTTCTCCGGAACGGGCGTTTGCGCACGTGGAAGAACGCAGTCGTGATTGGGCGAATCCACGGCCGGAATGGGGATTGTCCGGAAATGCGGCTTTCTTGATCGGGCGGCGTACGCTGACCAAAGGCCTGGATTTGGGCGGCCGCGTCTTCCTGCATTCCTATGACCCGCTGGCCGATCCGGAGGGGGGCAATCTGGAAAAAATCATGACGGCACCCTTGATCGTCGGTGAGTGGATCAACACAGGGTATTACTTCTCCTCCGTTGATCCGTGGCACTATGGGAGCGGGAGCAAGGTAATCCACAACGTCGTGTCGGGCGTGGGGGTGATGCTGGGCAGCGGCAGTGACTTGCAGATCGGGTTCCCCTTGCAGACGGTGAACGACGGCGACGTCCATTACCACGAACCCATGCGGCTCCTGGGTATGATCGAAGCCCCGCCGGCCCGGATCTCGGCCATCATTCAAAAGCATGCGATCCTTCAGCAACTTCTGCACAATCAATGGCTCAACCTCGTGGCTCTTGACCCTTCCACCTTCGAGTTTCATCGCTACAATCCCGACGCCACGTGGGAATTGATCGGATAAGACACGTTCTTCTCCATACAGAACTCGCACTCTCCGGGATAGGCTGATCTGAGGGACCATTTGTCAGCACTAAGCGTATGGTATAATCTCGTCGTCGGGTCGTTCGAAGATTTCCAAGTAACAATGAGGAAGGTAAGATGCGAGAACAATGGTCCCTGAATTCCGTCTTGAAAAACCCTGTCGTCCTGGCGATCGGGAGTTTTGTCTGTGTATGTCTGGCGTTGGGTGCGAGTGCGACGTTCTTTCAGCCGTCTACGGTCACCCAGGCTTCGGAAGAACAGGTCGCGCCCCCGGAGCTACTTGCACAAGCCTCCATGGCTCAACCGGCTGCCTTTTCTCCTCCCGCCATGAGCGAAGACCTTCTCGGGTTCAATCAGCACCTGATCGCGATTGCCAAGAAAGTCACGCCCGCGGTGGTCAATATTTCCATCGTGAAGACGACCGCCCCGCGAAGTTCTCCGTTTCCGCATTCCCCGTTTTTTGACGACCCCTTCTTTAGGAAATTTTTCGGAGACCGATTCAGAGAGGAACGTCGCCAAGCCCCGAGACGCCGGCAACAAGGCATGGGCTCCGGAGTCATCGTCAATCCCGATGGCTACATCGTCACGAATAATCACGTGGTGGCCGAGGGTGATGAAATTCAGGTGGTGTTGGGGGATCAGCGAAAATTCGATGCGGAATTGATCGGGACCGATCCCAAGACCGACTTGGCCATATTAAAAATTGATGCGTCGGATTTACCGTTCCTCTCCTGGGGTGATTCCGGCACGTTGGAGGTGGGGGAGATGGTCGTGGCCGTGGGGAATCCCTTCGGCCTGAACCAGACCGTGACCATGGGCATTATCAGCGCCGTGGGACGGGCCAACGTGGGTATAGCCGACTACGAGGATTTTATCCAAACGGATGCGGCCATCAACCCGGGCAACTCCGGCGGGGCCCTGGTGAACGTCCGAGGGGAACTCATCGGCATCAACACGGCCATCTTCAGCCGAAGCGGCGGGTATATGGGCATCGGCTTTGCCATCCCGAGCAATATGGCCAAAGGGGTGGCGCAGAGTTTGAAAGTCTACGGCAAAATGGTACGGGGCTGGCTTGGCGTGTCCATCCAGGACCTGACTCCTGACTTGGCGAAACAATTTGAAGCCACGGAGACCAAAGGTGCTTTGGTGACCGATGTGGTCGATGGGAGTCCCGCCGAAGACGCCCGGTTTCAACGGGGTGACATCATTCGTGAATACGACGGGCGCGCGGTCGAGAATTCAACCAAGTTACGCACCTACGTGGCCGAGACGCCTCCTGAAACCAAGGTGGCCGTGGAGATTCTGCGTGAAGGCAACAAGAAGCGCCTGACCGTCGTCATCGGACTGATGCCCAAGGATATGGCCGGGACCGGCGAAGTGGGTACCGTCGGTGAGCATCACGCCCTGTCCGGCTTGACGGTCGAATCGGTGGAACAGTCTGCCGGCGACACAGGGGTGCGCGTCATGAAGGTCCAGCCCGATAGCCGTGCAGCCAGGGCCGGGATACGGAAAGACGACGTCATCATGGAAATCAACCGGGTCTCCATCGCGGATGCGGACGATTTCGATCGCGTCACCAGTCAACTCAGTGAAAACGATGCGGTCCTGGTGCTCCTCAGACGAGGACGCTCGACGCTCTTCCTGTCGATCGGCGGAAACTGACAACCTTTTTGCGTTTGCGGCAGAGCAGTTGTGTCATAGGCCCAATATTGGTATAAGGCTCTAAATTTATAACAACCGGTTGTGGCGAGACCCCCGGCCAGATTTCGTGTGCCTGTGGCCGGTAGGGACCGTCTGGCTGGTGAAAAGGTGGGCACGGTACAAAGCCAACCAGAAGCTGTTCGAATCAAGCATTCGAGGCGTCCGGTTGGCTTTTTTATTGACTGGAGTATTGAATGAAGCGATTGCGATGACCTCTCAGGGCGCAGACAACCACGTTGCTTTCGATAAGACTGAGACATGAGACCCGTCTCTTCTGAATTTCTAGTCTTGAAAGCCACGGCGTTGTTTGTATTGTGGGTCCTGTTGTCCGGAAGTTTCGATTGGACCCATCTTGTCTTGGGCGGCCTTTTTTCCTTCATCGTGGCTTGGATCAACTCCGGCCATTCGCCCTTCGTTCCCAAATTCCGCCTGTGGGGCAAAATTTTTCTGTATCTTCCATGGCTCTTTCTCAGGATCGTCGAAGCCAGCCTTCACTTGTCCAAGCTCATCCTTGATCCTGCTCTGCCGATTGATCCCCGGTTAATTCGCGTCGAGACGCAATTGGGCCGTCGGGCGGCCGTCGTGCTGCTCGGGAATTCCATTACACTGACTCCCGGAACCATCACGGCTGAAATCGATCACGATGTCGTTCCCGAAGGCCTCGCTGCCGATCCCGATCCCGATGCTCTTCTCGTTCATGCCATTGATGAGACGTCGGCAAGGGACGTGACGAACGGGAGGCTGGAAGCCAAAATAGCCGAGGTCTTCAAGAACGAAGAGCGTCGCTGGTGAAGACATTTTTTTTCGTCGTCCTGTTGGTCCTGGCCATTCTGATTGGCGTGTATCTGTATCGTGTGCTCCAGGGACCTACGATCTTCGATCGCGTGTTGGGACTCAACGGCATCTCCACCAAGGCGATTATTTTGCTCGTGCTGATGGGAACTGTATTTGAACGGGTCGACATGTTCATCGATATCTCCACCGGTTATGCGTTGCTGAATCTCGTGGGGGCACTCGCCGTCGCCAAGTATCTGGAACAAAAAGGACTGCCGTAGCATGGAAATTCTTTCCATCCTTTTTATTGTGGCGGGATTATTTTTTCTGATTGTGGCGGCGGTCGGCATGATCCGCCTCCCTGATGTCTTCAGCCGTGCTCATGCGGTTTCGTTAACGGACTCGTTGGGTGCATTTCTGATGTTGGTCGGCATTGGGCTTCATGAGGGTCTAAGCAAAAATCTCCTGAAAATCATTGCCGTGTTGGCGTTACTCTACATCCAGAATCCGGTCATTACGCATGCCACCGTTCGTGCGGCTCTTCGGACCGGCCTGAAGCCGTGGCGACGGGAACCCTCATGACTTTTTCATTCGAAATCCCCCTTCTCCTTCTTCTCCTTGTGACAGCGGTGGGTGCCGTGTTGGTCCAGGATTTGATCAGCGCGGTCCTGCTTCTGGGCTCCTATAGTTTTTTCCTGGCGCTGGTCTGGGCCTGGTTGGGAGCGGTGGACGTGGCGTTCGTGGAAGCCGTCGTGGGCGCGGGCTTGGCCACGGTGCTGTTTCTACTGACTCTCTTTGGAACCGCACCGAAAGTCAGCCGTCTTCGGCTGCCGCCGCCTCCCATGGCGGCATTGGTCAGCCTTCCGCTCCTGGGGCTGCTGTTGCTCTATGCCGCGAATGATCTCCCTCAATTCGGGGACCCGCACTCTCCACCGAGCACGCACATTTCGCCGACCTATCTTGAACAGAGTTATCAGGACACCCATACCCTCAATGTCGTCACGTCCATTCTCATGGACTATCGGTCTCTCGATACGATGATCGAAACAGTGGTGATCTTTACGGCGGGTATTGCCTGTGCCTTGTTGTTGCGGAGACACTCGTCATGATTAGACCTCATGACAGTATTATTGTTCAGACCTTAGGCCGTTTTCTTATTCCCGTGACCCAAATCTTCGGCCTCTATGTGTTGTTTTTCGGCCAATACGGCCCCGGGGGTGGGTTTGTCGGTGGGGTGATTTTGGGAACCAGCATGATTTTTTCCGTTCTGGCGTTCGGGCATGACGCCTCTCGCAGCCGGCTTGCCAAGAAGGTGTTGCATGGCGACGGGGTCGGCATGCTGATTTATGCCGGCGTCGGCGGCCTGTGCATGATCGGCGGTGGCGAATTTCTCAATTTTGCCGATCTGGAGATCCCCGGTCTGGAGACGGCTGCCCGCCGCTCCTTGGGGATCGTGCTGACGCAACTCGGCGTTGCCGTGGACGTGGCCGTCACGGCCGTGTCCATTGTGTTCAGCTTATCCGCCGAGGAGATCATTGAGGATTCAATGAATGGTTGATGCCTTTTTCGTGCTCTTCCAGCGTCCCAACTTCCTGACGTTCATCATCATTTTTCTCTGGGGATTTTACATCATGCTCACGCGGTACAACCTCGTGAAGAAACTTGTCGGGATGTATCTTGTCCAAACCAGCGTAATTTTTTTCCTCGTGTCCATCAGTGGGAAGAAAGGGGCGACGGTCCCCGTTCTCTTGAACGCGACAGATCCCGTCCGAGCCGTCGACTATGTCAATCCGTTGCCTCACGTGCTCACGTTGACGGCTATTGTCGTGGGTGTCGCCACGCTGGGAGTCGCCTTGGCCTTGTGCGCCGCGATCTACCGCAAATATGGCAGCCTTGACGAGGAAGAAATTCTAAAAAAATTGCAATGAATGACCACCTGCCGGCCCTTCTGTTTCTTTTCCCATTGTTTGCCGCGATTGCGATGCCGGTGGTGTGCCTGAAGCACCGGGAATGGAGTCGTCCCATCTCCCTCGCCGTGCTCTCGTCGATGGTCGCGGTTTCCGTGCTGAATCTCAATAGCGTCATTCAGCACGGAGAGGTGCGGTATGCCTTCAGTGGGTGGGCGCCACCCCTGGGCATCGAGTGGGTTGCCGATGGTTTGGCCAGTGTCGTCCTGGTGGCGTTGAGTCTCTTGGGGTTGCTCTCGTTGATCTTTGCCGGACCAACCTCTCCGAAGGACCTGGGCGGCCGTGTCGTGCATTTCTATGTCTTGGTCCTGTTGCTTATTGCGGCGTTGACCGGCATTGCCTTTGCCGGGGACTTGTTCAATCTTTTCGTCTTCCTGGAGGTCGCGGCGATCGCGAGTTATGGTCTTGTGGGAGTTGCCGGAGGGCAAGCCTTGTTTGCCGCCTTTCGGTATCTTCTGTTTGGAACGCTGGGGGCGTCGCTCTATTTATTGGGTGTGAGTTATTTCTACGCCGCGAGCGGAACGCTCAATATGGCCGATATGGCCGAACAACTGCCTCATTTATTGACCTCCAAGGCAGTCGTCGGCGGTCTTCTCTTCATGTTTATCGGATTGGGGATCAAGATGGCCCTGGTGCCGTTTCACGTGTGGCTGCCGGATGCCTATACATATGCCCCTGAATCCGTTTCTCCTATCTTGGCGGCGCTGGTCACCAAAGTCGCGCTTTTGGGGTGGATCAGAATCATCTATTGGGTCCTCGGTGCCAAAGTCATTCTTTATGACATTCCCGTTCTTTTGCTCATGGGGTTGCTCGGCATGCTGGCGGCGGTCATCGGTGCCGTTCTCGCACTGACGGCCCGGAATATCAAAATGATGTTTGCCTATGGAGGGATTTCGCACATCGGCATCATCCTGATTGGGGTCACTCAGGGCAACAAAACGGGTTTCGCGGGCGGCGTCTTCTATTTGTTGAACGATGCCGTCATGCAGGCGGCGTTGTTTTTTCTGGCGGGGACACTGGTTTTCCAGTATGGGGTCCGCACGGTGGAGGAACTGGGGCACATCGGGAAAAACGTCCCCTGGCTCACTGGTGCTCTGATTGTGATCGCCTTGGGCATGGTCGGTCTGCCGCCGACGGGCGGATTTTTCGGAAAGTGGTATATCATTCTCGGTGCGCTCGAAGCGCATAATTACGTTGCCGTCGCCGCCGTCTTGCTTTCGACTCTGCTCACACTCGCGTATTTCGTCAAACTGTTTGAGGCCATGTTTCGCCGAGCGCCGCCCCGGTCGGACGTCCAACAAACTGAAATCCCTCTTTCCTGTAAACTGAGTTTGGGGATGACGTCGGCGTTGATTGTGCTGTTGGGCCTGTTCAGCGATCCCATAGTCCAATGGTTATTGACCCAGGCATTGCCGCCGACTCTTTGAGGCATCTCATGGCTCTCTTTGTCCTGATTCCCCTGCTTCCTCTTTTCGCGTCCCTCATCCTTGTCCTTGGAGGAAGACGGTGGGGTGAATATGGTCATCGAGTCGGGATTCCCGCCATATGGCTCTCGTTCGGTTTGTCCGTCCTCGCCTTCCTTGAAGTGTTGCAAAACGGGCCGTTTTCTCTTTCTCTCTATCGGCTCATTGAGTCCGGATCGCTGGTCGTTGATATCAATCTATTCGTCGATCAGCTAACCGTCCTTCTTCTGCTGCTCGTGACCGGCGTCAGCGGTGTCGTCCACGTCTATTCCTCCCGGTACATGATCGGGGATCCGCATTACAATCGCTTCTGTGCCGTGATCGCGTTGTTTACCTTCAGCATGGTGTCGTTGGTGATGAGCGGCAATCTCCTGATGTTGCTGATCAGTTGGGAAGTCATGGGGCTCTGCTCGTATCTTTTGATCTCCCATTGGGCGCACAGAACGCCGGCATGCCGGGCTGCGACGAAAGCATTCCTGGTCAACGCCGTGGCGGATATCGGGTTGAGTTTCGGGATCATCCTGACCTTTGCCACGTTTGGCACGCTCGATATCCAGACGATCCTCGCGCAGGCCAAAGACATGCAAGGTCAAAGCATCAATCTGATGGGATGGCTCGGGTGGGACCTGCCAATCGATCCGGTAACGGTCATTCCGTTGTTGTTCTTTATCGGGGCCATGGGCAAATCCGCACAAATCCCATTTCACGTGTGGTTGCCCTATGCGATGGAGGCTCCGACTCCGGTGTCGGCGTTGATTCACGCGGCGACCATGGTGAATGCCGGGCCATTCCTGTTGGTGCGCTTGAGCCCGCTGATCATTCTTTCTCCCCTTGCCATGACGGCGATTGCGGTCATCGGGGCGACCACCGCCGTTTTCGCCGGCGTGGTCTCCCTGACCCAGTCCGACATCAAGAAGATTCTGGCGTATTCCACGATCAGTCAAATCGGCTTCATGATCATGGCGTGCGGCCTGGGCGCCTTCATCGTGTCGATTTTTCACCTCCTGGCGCACGGCTGTTATAAAGCGTTTTTTTTCCTTTCCACCGGCAATGCCCTGCAATCCGTGCAGGCGGCTCGCGGACATGGGGAGGGGCATCCTTCGTCCCGGGGCATGTGGCCCTTGTACGGCGGGGCTTTCCTGTTGTCGTGCCTGCCTCCGCTCATCCTGTTTTCCGGATCTTATGAATTCCTGTGGGGCGTCACGGGATTCGCTTCCGCCACGATCGGATTCTGGATCATCGGTCTGGTCACGGTGTTCGTGACGTCCGTCTATCTCTTTCGCAGCGTGACGTCGTTATTTGTCCACGCCCCGAAGACCTATTGGACAACCTCAGGCCAACCGGCCCTGGAGCGACGTTCCATTCACCCGCGATTTGTGGACGGTTCGATTCTCGGTGGTCTTGTTCTGGCAACGATTCTGCTGGGAGGAACGTTGACTCTGTTTTGGCGCTGGTTCGCCGGTTTTCTGGCCCCGGTGGTCATCCCTACCGGTGTGACCTTGAGCGGGGGAGGCGCTGAAACCGGTTCCCCGACTTGGATTGTGGTGGCGCTTGGCGTTGCCCTCGCGGGATGGGCCGTTGCGTTGTCGATGCAACTCCGCGCTCCGCGAGGGGAACCCGGCCGCAAGAAGACCTGGCTGTATGTCCTCTTCTGGAACAAATTGTATTTCGACGAAATCTACGATGCCTATCTGGTGAAACCCACCATTCAATTGGCCCAGTGGCTCTGGCGGGTGGTTGATGTGAGTATGATTGACCGGGCTATTCATGCCCTTGCTTCCTATTCCGTTCTCTTTGCGCAATGGTTGTGGAGGATTGTGGACACCAAAGGCATTGATCGCATCGTTATCGGTATGGGCCAACAGAGCGTGGGGCTTACTCGTTGGCTGTGGCAGGTGGTTGGCGTCGGATGGCTGGAACGGAAGGACGATCAAGTGGGAAGCCGGGTTGACGTGGCCGGCCCATTCCTGGAGGAGGCCGAAGCTCGCACCATCCAACATCAATTATTGGTCATGATCCTTTGGTTGGTTTTGGCTACAGGGGCGTTGTATCTGTTGGTCTGATGATACGCGGGGATTGGGTTCGGTCTGAAAGGTGACGTTGAAAGTCTTTACGAGAATCGGCCTGTAGCTGGGCGGGTCTGACGACGGGAGCATTGAGAAGTCAAGGTCATGGCCGTGTTGATGGATCATCTCATCAGTTGGATGATTGCCGTTCCTTTCCTGGGAATTGCGACTCTCGCGTTTATCCGTGATGAAGAATGGATCCGCCGAATCGCTTTTGGCGCGACTATGGTGGAATTCGGCCTGTCGGTTCTTCTCTGGGGGAATTTCGACTTCGCTCAACGGGGCATGCAATTTGTCGAGCGCGTGGAGTGGATGCCCACGTTCAATATTCAGTATGCCGTGGGTGTCGACGGGATCAGTGTCCTTTTGGTGTTGCTCACGACCTTGCTGTGTCCGCTGTGTGTCCTGTGTTCCTGGAAGACCGTTGCCACGCGTGTGCGCGCCTATATGTCGCTGATTTTGCTGGTTGAAGGAGCCATGTTGGTCGTTTTTACCGCGCTCGATCTGTTCCTCTTCTTCATGCTGTGGGAAGTCACCATGATTCCCATGTATTTCATGATTATTCTCTGGGGCGGTCCCAAGCGCATTGCCGCTGGCCTGAAATTTGTCTTGTACAGTCTTACCGGCAGCCTGTTGTTGTTGGTGGGCATCCTTGGTCTTTATCTGGAAGGCGGATACACCTACGATCTGTTGGTTCTCAGCGCACAAACCTATTCTTCCACCACGCAATTCTGGCTGTTTCTCGCGTTTTTTTTGGCCTTCGCCATCAAAATGCCCATGCTTCCCTTTCACACGTGGTTGCCTGACGCGCATTCCGAGGCTCCGACGGCCGGTAGCGTCATTCTGGCCGGGGTGCTGCTGAAAATGGGGGGGTATGGGTTCTTGCGGTTTTGCCTGCCGATTTTTCCCGAGGCCTCCGAGCAGTTTGCTCCGTTTATTTTGTGGCTGTCCGTTGTGGCCATTGTCTACGGCGGATACATGGCCTTGGCACAGTCCGATCTCAAAAAGCTGGTGGCGTATTCTTCAATTTCCCACATGGGTTTCGTGACCCTGGGTATTTTCGTCTTCAACAGCCAGGGCATCCAGGGTGCGATTCTCCAGATGTTCAACCACGGCGTCACAACCGGCGCCTTGTTTTTGGCAGTCGGGCAATTGTATGACCGCACACACAGCCGGTCCATCCAGGACTATGGCGGGCTCCACAAACCCATGCCCCGGTTCGTCGCGCTGTTTTGTCTCTTTTCCGTGGCGTCCTTCGGCCTGCCGGGCACGTGTAATTTCATCGGTGAATTTCTCGTGCTCGTGGGTACGTCCTTCGACAGTTTCGTGAAAGTGCTGCTGGCCATGGCGGGTATTGTCCTGGCTGCTGCCTACACGCTTTGGATGTTGCAGCGCGTGGTGCTGGGCCAATCTCAAACGCCGGTTGCCGCACGGCTTCCCGATCTGAACTGGCGAGAGACGGCCACCATGATTCCGTTGGTGGTTATCGTGTTGTGGGTGGGGTTGTATCCTGCGCCCTTCCTCAACACAATGGACGCGAGTGTCACGGCGCTCATTCAACACACGACGGGCGGGCCCGTGGTTTCCCAACTGGCTCCGGGCCCCTGACAAATCGTTGTCGGTTCTGTCAAATGGAAATTTCCCTCTCCCTTGACTTGTTCAGTCTTGAGTATTATCTCTTTTAGCATGAATCACTCTCGTCCCTTAACCCATGACGAAAAGAAAGCCGCAGAAGCGGCGTACCGGGGCCGGGCCTTCGACACTTCGTGGTCGCAGTCTGCGCGGGCCGTGTATGACGGCATTCTGAAGGCCCGAAGCTATGCGGCGGATGCGTTTGACGAGGGTCGCAGCAACCGTGAAGCCGTGAAGGAAGCCCAATCTCCCGAAACCCTGTTTGTGGAGACGATCGGTTCCGCACTCCCGTTCAGAGAGAAAGCCGAAGGTGAGTCGGCCGCGGCTCCCAGCCGTCCTATCTCTTCCCGCCATGAAGCCATTGAGACCGGGGTGCTTGTGGACGTCACCAAGAAGGCTAAACGCATCGGATTTAACGTGGCGGTCGGGATCACGAAGTCCTTGTGGGATCGGAACATCACCGAGTCCTTGGACCTCGATCCCCATGAATGGGACCTGCGCGTCCGTGATCTGTTGTTGGCGGTGCGTCTGAGAATGGCCGGTCAGGGAACGTCAGGGCCATGGGTTGAAGTGCCGGTCGTGTTTCCTTCAACGCAAGGCGAGGAATCACCCCGGATGTTTTCCATCTATGCACTGTTTCATAAAGATCCGGTTGCCGAAGACTGTGTGACCTTGATTCATCCCAAAGAATTTTCTTCCATCATGGGCCTCTCTTCTTCTCATTCCGAGACGGGAGACAACCCGTCTTTTCCCCTCGATTCTCTGTAAAACTTCTTGTCCGCTTGCATCTCCATGACGGCCATGGTGCCGTGCGGGCCTCAGAATAAATGTGCTAAGGTGGAGTCTATGCTGGATGATGCTGTAGGGGCGGACCTGCGTGTCCGCCTGTTAGTCAATGCGGTGCTTGGAGCCATGGCCGTCACGGGAGGGCTTTGGTTTCTTCAAGGGGGGCTCTCCCTAGGCGCGACCGTTGTCGTGGTGGTGGGGCTCATGGTGGTGTTGGCGAAGACCTGCACCGGCGTGGCTCAGGTTTGGATGTGGTCCACCCTGCTGCTGGGACTGGAAAGCCTCGCATGGCCGTTTCTCATGTTAGGCGAACTTCAACAATTCGGTCCCGAACCGCCTCTCGAAGAGATGAGCAAGGTCTTTACGGCGGTGCTATTCGGAGTGTTCTCCGGAATCTTCTGGCTGACCTTTGCCTACGGCCTGTACCGCCGGACCCAACCCAAAACCGAAGACCCATCTGCCCCATTAACGTCCAATCAGGCCAAAGCCAAGCGAAAAAAGCAACGGTAAGAGTCATCCTTGCATCTTGACTAGGTGTGGCTGTTTTCAGTAAAATCGCAAATCATGAAATACGATTCAACGAACAAATCTCGTAAATGGGTGGTGCGTGAGGAGTCTCCTGTGTTCGGAGTAAATCCTGGGGAAATGAAACGTCTGACGATTGACGTTCCAGCTTCTCTGCATGCCAATGTCAAGGCAGGATGTGCACGACAAGGCATTAAAATGGCAGATGCGATAAGGGAACTTCTGGAAGAACAATTTGGAAATATCGAGTAGTGATGAGTACGAAACAAGTTGAAATGCCTTTTGAATTGACCGAACGGTATACGCCTTCAGGAAGAAGAAGCCCTAATGGCGTAGCGACCTCAGACCTGATCTTCTCTTCGTATGTCGGAAATAATTCAGACATTTTCCCAAAGGTACTGAAGCTTCATGTTACGAATGGTGCAAAAATTGCGGATGTGACGTATGGCAAAGGAGTCTTTTGGAAAAATGTCGATACGAGTCAATACGATTTTTCCCCATCCGATATTGCGGACGGCATAGATTGCCGAAAACTCCCTTACAAGAACTCTTCATACGACGCGATAGTCTTCGATCCGCCTTACATGGAAGGGTTTTACAGGAAAGGGAATACAACAAAGGCAGGTGACGGGACACACAACACGTTCAGAGAGCACTATTCGAATGGCGATGAAGTTCCTCAACCTAACGGCGGTAAATGGCACGAGGCCGTTTTAGAGATTTACAATGGGGGCGGCAAGGAAGCGCAACGCGTTCTAAAGGACGGAGGAGTATTTATCGTCAAATGCCAGGATGAAGTGAGCGCGAATAGGCAAAACCTCACACATGTGGAAATCATCAACGCCTACGCCACTATCGGATTCTTCTGTAAAGATTTGTTTATTGTCGTTCGGCCCAATAAACCTGGAATGAGCAGGGTTATCAATCAGGTGCACGCCAGAAAGAATCATTCATACTTTCTTGTCTTTGTAAAAAGACCGAAGGGCAAGAAGGCATCGCAAATGCGATTTACTAAAGCATCTCGTTCATCAAAGTAAAGGGTTCCTCGTAGAACGGCGGCTCGGGCGGCCAATGAACCGTAACGAGAGTCGCAAGCAAATGACTCCGTTGATACTCGGTATAGCCTTTATATTTGGAGGACGGGAGGTCGCTGTTTTTTGCAAAAACAAATCTCCACTTGTCTTCGAAGGCAAAAACGTTGACTGCCAGAATGTGAAATTCATTACGAAGCAAACAGGTTGTATTGATTTTCGTTCCATCGGGAAGAATGACCTCGCGTCTGTCACTCGCGTCTACTTGAGCCTTGCCAACCCAACCCTCGTCTGTTTTCCGTATTGTATTGGTCTGTAGAGATTTTGATTCAAAGATAAACTCCCTACCTTTGTAAGCAACTACACGGTCGCCTTTCTTTTTCCTGTCATGATCGTCATGTTTCGATATCGCAGAAATCCCATCACGTCTGAGCCATAATTTTTCCAACTTCATCTCCGCCAGATAGCCAAGGAGCATTCCCCTAAGGCTTGGGTTTTGATCGACCACTCGCGTGAGTTCCTCAACCGTGATGTCCCACCGCTTCAGTATGGAGTCAGTCATGGATTTCTTAATTCAATAAACTTTTCTCATAATCGGCTGGCCAAAGAGATGATTCGTCGGAGAGTCCTGCTCTGGGATTTTTGAACCAGCAATTATGTGAGAAGATGGCTTCTTGAGGCAAGGGGAGGTTTCATAAAGAAGTAGTGATTCAGCGAAAAAAGGTAGTGTGAATTTTCTGTGAGGATAGATTGCGAACTGATGACGACAGTGGCCAAATACCATGAAGTGAGCTAACAGACGGTCTACGCTTGGAGGAAGCGGTCATCGGTTCAAGCAGCACTTCTTGTACTTTTTACCACTACCACAGGGACAGGGTTCATTGCGTCCGATTCTCCGGCACTCGGTTTTGGCGTTGGAGAGGCGTTTTTGGCTAAGGTCTTCTGCTTGCCGGTGTAGTATCGGTAGTTTCTCGGGTGGGATACTTTCCCGATCAATCCACTTCCAAGTGATGTCTTGAAGCTCACCGATTGCCGAATAGTTGAGTTCCATCAGAAGGCGTCGAGAATCGTTGTGCTTAACGACGACCGTTTGGGCGTGGTTGAGTGCCCAGGCTGCATTTCTCGGCCTCGAATGTTCAGTCCAACATGAGATCGTCAATTTGACATCGCCGATGGTTGAAAAAGGCTGGCATCGTTTTGTAGTCGGTTGGCGAGCTAATTCTTCAACGATGCCGGTATCAATCTTCTTTCGCCAATCGCCTCCGATGTCAAGTGTGTAGGCTGCGATTTCAGCTCTTCCTGGTTTGTCGTTTCGAGAAAGGACTTCGATGATTTCCAGAAGACGTGTCGGTATATTCTGTCTTAGCGGACCGGGTGAATTGGAATCAAACAGTCGTTCTTGAAAGAACTTGTCAATCTCCGAACGATAGCCGAAGAAATCGATTGGAGCGTTTGACTCGTTCTGCACCTTCTCCGCGTAGAAGCTGTAGTGATTATGTTCAAGATAAAGACCGAGATGATCCAATTCATCGTTACATTGGATGACATCCGAATCGAAAGCCTGCATGCGCTGTTCGACATAATGGAGAAAGACCAAAGGATTTTCGAAAATGTCTGCGTAGACTCGCAAATCGTCTAGAGATATCGCCCAAACAGGTGATGTGCCAACGTTGACGCCGATCTTCCGGAGATGTTGAATTTGTGCCGCAAGTTCCGTGAACGGATCCAAAGTAACAGGGCAAATCGTGATATGCCGAAAATCGGACTTGCGAAGTTTATCAATCTGGCTGTGATTGCTATCGAATAATTGAACACTTTCGGCAGTCTTCAAATAATCGAGGAATCTTTGCCCCTGCATTGCTGGTTTCAAGACGAGATTCTTAAGTGAATTGATGTATGCGGGAAAATCACTTGATGGGGGTGTGTATGTGAAAGCACCGCCTCGCGCTTCAATGACAAATAGATGGTCGTCGTAAATCAAAAGGCCATCAGCTTCACACCACTCAATTGCCCCCGATTCAATCTTGCCACGATAGTAAACGTTCTTCAGCACTTTTGCGCCCGGCAGGAGACGTTTAAGATATTTGAGGGGTAGATCTTCTGATTGCTTCTTCTGAATAGCATTCCAAATCTCTTGATAATCAGGCTTTAGACGAATGATAGTTCGCTGTATGACGCGGTACAGATTGTCGAATAGGCTGTGGAGGTCAAAGCAATAATATCGATCCCGCAGCCGAATAAACGGGCGCTTGAACACCGGCCAAATGCGCAATGGCCAGCCACGGAATTCGCCTTCAGCAAAGAAATCTTTCTCCTCACCTGGCCGCCAACTCAGTTCTACTAAAAGTTTCTCTGGAAGAGTTGTTATCTTTTGGACATCGAATAGGTTCATGCCTAACAATCGGCCCTCAATATCAGCCTTGCGATCTTCCCAGGTATTTTCTTTAATGACTGTGGCTATTAGATTGGAAGGATTTGGGTTGGAATCCGAAGATAAATCAATGGCTTTTTTGTCGACAGCATCCATCGTGTCGTGCTGTAATTGTTTGAGGTCATCGGAGAGGTTTTGGATGCCGAACGACAAAACATGCCAGATTTTCTTAATTTCCATGACAAATTGCTCGCCGGAGATTCCGAAGAGCTCTTGAAGGACGCTAGAATGTGGGAGCAACATATCTTCTATGTAGACTGATTCGTGAACTGGATACCTGCGACCTCTTACATTGCACCAGCAAAGCTGAGCTTGGAACTGGAAATCCTCAAAGTTTTGGTCAAAATTTGGATCGTCGGTTTTATTCTTTGCGTTACGGCAAAGCTGGTACTCAAAGGTTACCTTCGAAAATAGCTGCTGTATTTTTGACCTGAGATCGGTCCACTCCTCATCCGTTACGTCGTCTCTTTGGTTCTTTGCAGGTGAGATTGCTGCAATGACGCTCTGAACATAGTCAATCATGCGCATTGCGGTAGCTTCTTTTTCGCCCATTTCGGCTTCCGTCTCAATTTTTATATGCGCCGCTGCCATTTCCCAACAAGCACGATGGAGGAGTTTTTCTGGCGGCAGAACCTTAATGAGATCCGCGATCTCGGTGACTAGCATATTGATGTCTTCGACTATCTTCGGATAGTCTTTGATTAGACGTTTTTGAAATTTATCAAATTCCCCTTCCGGCCAATTGGGCTTATAAATGACGATTTTCCCAAAACGTGCCATGGCAAGAGGTCCCATTGATAACGTTTCGTCTGGCTTCTGTGGCTTCAATTTCTTAACCATGGTATTCACCCGCCTCGTTTAGTATTCAAGAAGTCCTTCCTGCTACATCACGTCGAGTGGATCCACGTTCACCCCGAATTTCATGCGCCGATGGGATTTTCCCTTGGCCATCAACTCGAGCGTTCGTCGAACGAGGGTTCGCCCGGCGCCGCCGTCAGAGACTTTGACCAACAGATGATAGCGGGAGAGCCCTCGTGGTTGGGCCCCATACGCGGCAAGGGGACCCAGGATCGCGTCCTGTTCGCCCTGTTGTATCTCACCTTGCACAATCATGTGTGCGAGTTGTTCCGTGAGATGCTGTCGCCATGTTTTTGCGGTTTTCTCGGTTTGCGTTGCATCTTGGCCTGAGACGTGCAATTGGATGAGTTGCCCGAAGGGCGGATACCCCACTAGCCGGCGAAAGGCCAATTCATGGTCATAGAAGAAGTTGGGCTGTTGTTGGCCGATGGCATGCATGACCGGGTGCGAAGAGAGACGGGTTTGAATGATCGTGGACCCGGAAAGGCCAGGGGTTACGAGATCCACGGCCTGTTGGAGATGGTGAAACACGCGTTCCGACGATCGAAAATCCGGAACGTGCAGGCCGGCGTCCGCATAAGGGATGCCGACGCATCTCACCGGCGTGAACGGCGACGCCTGGAAGAGGAGTTCCGTCCCGACGACCATCTGGATTTTTCCTTGCGAAAATTGCTCTCGGATGCGGCGTGCGGCGGATTCGGTCCGTATCGTGTTGCCGTCATAGCGGGCAATGGCGGCGTTGGGGTACAAACGGCGCAATTCTTCTTCAAGACGTTCGGTGCCGAATCCCACCGGTTCCAAACGAATGCCGGAACATGCCGGGCACATGGACGGGCTGGGTTCGGCCTGGCCGCAATAGGGGCACCGCAGTTGTGATTGCCGGAGACCCAACGGGATGCAGCAGCGCGGGCATTGTGGCGCGGTCCCACAATCCCGACAGGTGATGGACGATGAAAATCCTTTGCGATTATGGTAGATCACGATTCCGCCACCTTGCTGCAGGGCCTGCTCCATGCCGTTTTGCAGGGCATCGGAGAGCATCGTGCCGAACGCCATGTCCTGAAGGTTGACCATCTGAACCGGCTTTGATGTGCTCTTGTCGGTAAAAACCCGTGGAGCCCTGGCGTCCTCGGCAAAGCGATGCACGGTCTCGAATGTAGGGTAAGGCGCGTGCAGCACGAGCACGGCGTCGTCCAACTCGGCTTTTTTTCGTGCAACCTCCCGGGCGTGATAGTGTGGACTCGGATCTGCCTTGTATGCGCTGTCCCCTTCGCGTTCGATCCACACGCAGCCCAAGGCAGGGAGAGGAAGGAACAGTGCGGATCTGGTCCCCACGACCACGGAATAGTGCCCTTGTTTGATGGCTTGCCAAAGCTGAAGACGCTGTTTGTCTGAATGGCCGCTGTGAAACTCGCCTATCGGTTGTTTCACCGAATATCGAAGATAGGAGACCAGGCGTGTCGACCGGTTGATATTCGGGGCAATGACCAGGACCGTCCGTCCCTGGGCCATTGTTTCTTGTATGACGTCACCCAACAGTGGTTGCGGGTCTTCCAAATCGGTGAGCAGTAACTCACCGAATCGTTTGGCTGCAAGGTGTTGCCGAAAACGGCTCTGCCATGAGAATAAGCCGTGGTTTTCCTCCGGGGCTTGGCAAAGGTCTTGTGGAGGAGTTGCCGGTTTTGGGCTGCTTTGGACCGGCAGTTCGGTCCAGTCCTGCCGGGCCTGAATCCACTTGTTTCGCTTGAGCCTTTGTAAGACCGTGGAGGGGTTGTCCAGCAGTGTTTCAATGGTTGATTGCGCCAAGCCTTTGGAACGTTTGGCGAGCGCGGTGAGGAGTGTGTGCGTGGAAGTGCCGGTCCTGGCGGTTTCCAGGCTTTGTTGCCCTTGCGGCGTGATGGTCCAACGTGTGCTGCAGCGAAAGGGGATGTCCGGTGGTTGGACAAGCGCCAGGCAGGTTCCCGCTGGAGCCAGGTAATAGTCGGTCATCCATTCCGCCAGGGCAACCAGCTTGGGGTCCGGCTCCCAGTGGGCCGAGGTGATGCGATACAGTTCGCGAATACGGCCCGGATCAACCAGGGGTTGCTTCGCGTTTACGGCAAGAGAGACAATAATACCCGGCTTGACGCGCGGCCCGAACGGCGCCAGAACCCATTGCCCTATTTTGGGCCGGGAACTCCACGACTGAGGAATACGGTACGTAAACGCTTGAGATGTCCTGGGAGGAAAGACGACGTCGGCATAGGATGGCGGCATACGGGCTATTGTGCCAAAGGAATGGTGACCTCACAACGAGAGAAAAGTCGGGTTTTGGGCTTTTCTCTTATGGAACCTATGGGGCCTTGAAATGCAGGTCGTAATTGCCAAGAGAACTTGGAATGGTGTCTTTTTTATGATGCTCTGGGCTCTTGTCCTGATCGTGGGCATGCCGGCCGTACGGGTGTATGGGCAGGCAGAGGCACCGATTTCGCCCCCGAGCCCTTCGGCTACTCAGTCTTCCCGTGAAACGCATTTGCGGGATTTTTCCCCTCTACCGGAAGAACCTGAAGAATTCGACGATCGTGAGGTCAAGGGGTATTACGACTGGCGCAATGATCTGTTCTTCCGGGAATTCGACATGAACGGGGACGGCGTGGTGAATTATATGACCGCCAGGCGAACCTACAAGGTGTGGTTGGACGAATTCGGCACACCGGTCGTCGTGACGGTCGGGGCTCCGTTGTTCTATTGGTTGGACCGCAACGGGAATGGAGAATTCGAAACAGGGAAAGGCGAAATGTGGTCGGACCCGGACGAGGACGGCATCACCGGCAATGAACGGACGTATGATACCAGCCATCTGGAACAGCAGCCTTCGCGTATTCCACAGTGGTCCGCGCCCTCTCCATAATCCCTCGTCGCTTTTGCAACTGTTTGAGATTGAGACACTTGTCGAAAACCCCGTGATAGTGTTTTTGAGAGCGCCATCGGTAGACTTAGGCATATAGATCTTTTAAGATGGTGTCTTGACGAAAGAAGGGGGAAGGAGCAATGCCAACAAGTTCCACTGCCGGAGTAAAGTCGGTTATTCGAGAGAGCGTTCGGACCACGATCCGCAACACGTTGGCTTCGGTGATTCAGGAAGTCACGGAGGAAGAATTGCGGACGGCCTTAAAAACGAAAAACTTTCGTGAGCCGCTGATGGAGATGATTCAATCCGAGTTACAGCTTGCCATCAAAGACTTGGCGAAAAACGGGAAACGCCCCCGGTCCTGACGGTTTCTCTTCAAAGGCTTTTCCCCGGCACTTTACCTATGAACTGCTCCTGCCATGCCGCGTATCTATGAATCGCGTTCGACCGAATCAAGAAAAATCATCTGACGAAAAAGCGCCGAAACGGATTGAAACGCAGATCCATCGGCGCAAGAAGGCCAAGGCAGTCTCTCCCCTGACGAATGAATGGGAAAGTTCACAATCGGAGCCTCCCAAAGGCTTGAAACGCCCGCCGCAGGACATGCGGGGCTCGTAGCGAGTCCGTTCTTCTCCTTCTCCCTTCTGTTGTTCCACAAAATCGACTCTTTATATTCCCGTTTCACGAGGATATGCCGTTTTCTGACCCAAGAGAGTTACGATATTGGGGCTTTTGCTATCGGGATGGTAGGTCTTTTGTTCTCTTGATTCGTTGGAAAATGCGGTGCTACGATTCAAAATCCTGCGAAAAGATTGAAGTTTTTGACCCCGGATGCCTGGGGCAGGTTCCTGCGAGGTTAAATTCCTATGGTCGGTGGCTTGGATCTGTTTCTGGACTATCTTGCGAAATATTTGCCCATAGTCTTGTTTATTATCCTGGCAGCGGGATTTGGCGTCGTCACGCTTGCCCTCAGCTATCTCGTCCAACCGAAGTATCCCGAAGATGAAAAATTGAGCGTGTATGAATGCGGCAGCGAGCCGTTTTCCGATTCCCGGATGCCGTTTCCCGTCCGGTATTACGTCATTGCGATGCTGTTCGTTATTTTCGATATCGAAGTCATTTTTCTCTATCCTTGGGCCGTTACTTTTGACCAACTGGGCGTGATCGGCCTCATTGAAATGATGATTTTCATCGGTCTGTTTGTCGTGGCCTACGTGTATGCGTGGCGAAAGGGTGCGCTGGAATGGGACTGATCCAAATAGGAAAAAAGCACGAGAAAGACGGCGATATCGGTGTCATCACGCTGTCTCTGGAAAAGGCTGCGAATTGGGCGCGCAAAGGATCGCTGTGGCCGATGACGTTCGGGTTGGCCTGTTGCGCCATTGAGATGATTGCCGCGGTCTCCTCCCGGTATGACGTGGACAGGTACGGGGCCGGCGTGTTTCGTGGTTCTCCACGACAGTCCGATCTCATGATCGTGGCGGGCACGGTGTGCCGGCGTATGGCTCCGGTCATTCGCAAAATCTACGACCAGATGCCCGAACCCAAATACGTCATTTCCATGGGGTCCTGTGCCACGTCCGGCAACATTTACGATAGTTACAGCGTGGTCCAGGGCGTGGATAGATTCGTGCCGGTCGATATTTACGTGCCCGGGTGTCCCCCGACGCCCGAAGCCTTGTTCGACGGGATTTTGAAACTTCAGGATCAGATTATGCAGAAGCGGGTCTTTACCAAACAACCCGAACAGGTCAGGCCACGGGACAAGGCCATCGGATAATGCATCCTCTTGCCGAAACCCTCCAGGCCCGATTTCCCGACGGATTCCTGAGTGCTCAGGAATGGCGGGGCGACCTGGCCGTGACGGTGAAACGCGAGGCCCTGCACGCGATCGGCCGCTTCCTGAAAGATGATCCGGCCATGGCTTGCGATTATATCGTGCTCGTCAGTTCGGTGGATTGGCCGGATGAGGAGGAACGCTTTGAAGTGGTGTACGAGGTCTATTCCATCCGCCATCGCCATCGGATTCGCGTGAAAACGCGGGTTCCGGAACACGATTGTTTCGTGGATTCCTTGACGGATATTTGGCCGGGCGCCGAGTTCATGGAGCGGGAAGTGTTCGACATGATGGGCATTCGTTTCAACAACCACCCGGACATGCGACGAATATTGATGCCGGACGACTTTCCCGAAGGCTACCCGTTGCGAAAGGATTTCCCGCTACAGGGCAAGGGCTGGCGCGATACGTTTGACTTTTTGAATGAGGGGGCGACCTCCTGACGGGCAGGAGGAACCCTTCGAGAGCAGCCATGGCGCATTTAGAGGACCAACGCGAAACCATCTATAAAGTCGACCCGGCCCATCCGGAAACCAAGGATCTTCCCACCCTGCGGACCGAAGAGCTGTTGTTGAACATGGGGCCGCAGCATCCTGCGACGCATGGTGTGCTGAAAGTGATCCTCGACCTCGAAGGAGAGCGGATTACGAAATCCACGGTGGTCATGGGCTTTCTCCATCGCGGCGTGGAAAAACTCGCCGAACACGGGACGTATCATCAATTCATTCCTCATACGGACCGTCTTGACTACGTCTGCGCGATGTACAACAACTTCGCGTATTGCCGGGCCGTCGAGAAATTGATGAACGTGACCGTGCCCGAGCGGGCGGAATATTTGCGCACCATCGTGGCGGAAATCCAACGGATTATCGGGCATCTGTTCTGGTTGGGGACGCAGGCGCTCGATATCGGGGCGATGACCGTGTTTTTCTACACGTTCCGTGACCGGGAGATTCTGCTCGACTGGTTCGATGAACTGTGCGGGGCGCGGCTCACCACCAGTTGGTATCGTATCGGCGGCGTGGAACGGGACTTAACTGCCTCGTTGGAGACCAAGATTCGGGACTTTCTTGCGTACTTTCCTCCGAAAATCGATGAATACGTGGTGTTCCTGGAAAAAAATCGTATCTGGCTGGCGCGGACCGTGGGCGTGGCGGTCATCTCCGCGGAGGACGCGTTGGGTTATGGGTTGAGCGGACCGACGTTGCGGGGGTCGGGCGTCGATTACGACTTGCGCAAATACGAGTCGTATGGTGCCTATCCCAAGTGCGAGTTCAGTGTGCCGGTCGGCAAAAACGGCGACACTTATGACCGGTATTGGATCAGAATCGAGGAAATGCGTGAGAGCATCAAGATCATTTGCCAGTGCATGGACCAGATGCCGAAGGAAGGCCCGGTGATGGCCGACGTGCCCAGCGTCACCCTGCCCCCCAAGAACCGGGTGTTCACGAATCTCGAATCCATGATCCAGCAGTTCAAACTGTTTTCACAAGGGTTCGATGCGCCGCCCGGTGAGATTTATTGTGGAACCGAAGCGCATAAAGGTGAACTGGGATTCTATATCGTGAGCACGGGCGGCGGAAAACCCTATCGCCTGAAGATCCGCTCCCCGTCCTTTATCCACATGGGGGCGTTCGACTATATGGCCAAAGGGTATATGATCGCCGATGCGGTCACGATTTTCGGGTCGTACGATATTGTGATGGGAGAATGCGACCGCTGACAGACTGTTCAAAAACCCCACCAGCGGCATTCTCGTGGCTCGAAGGCTTCAACGTACTGTTTCCGTACGTCTCAGCCTTCTCACTGTCTGCGGCCTTGTTGGTGGACGTTTTGAGCAGTCTGTAAAAATAAATAAACCATGAGCTTCTCAGCGAAGGGGCGGGAGAGATAAATGGGACTCAAACCGGTTACGACACCCGATACTGAAGCCGCGACGATTGCCCTGAATATCGACGGCGAAACCGTCACCGCGAAAGAAGGGGTTTCGCTGTATGACGTGATTTCCAGCATGGGCAAAATCGTCCCGGCCATGTGTTACCACTACACGTTCGATCCCTTTGGGTCCTGCGGCATGTGCCTGGTCCTGCAGGAAGGGAAGAAGTCGCCGGTGCGGTCTTGTACCGCCAAGGCGGCCGAAGGAATGGTGATCCGGACGGATGGGGAAGACCTGTTTGCGGCACGGAAAAAGGCCGTTGAAAAACACTTGTCCGTGCATCCGCTGGATTGTCCGGTCTGCGACGCGGATGGGCATTGCGAGCTGCAGGACATGGCCTTCGAGCACCAGGTCACCGATCTGGCCAACGCCAAACAGAAAAATATTCCGGAAGACACGCGCAGCCTGGTGCTCGACTTCAACATGAATCGCTGCATCGCCTGCGGGGAATGTATCAACATCTGCAAAGACGTCCAGCGCATCGACGCCTTGCAGTTCATGAAGAAGGGCGGGTTTACGCAGGTGGTGGCGAAGGGTGATCACGCCCTGGACTGCGAATTCTGCGGTGATTGCCTCGCGGTCTGTCCCGTGGGAGCGATTACCAATAAATTTTCAAAATACGTGTACAAGCCCTGGCAACTTCGAAAAACCACGACCACCTGCAATTACTGCGGGGACGGCTGTCAGATGTATGTGGAAACGAAGGATACGGAAGTCGTGCGGGTGACCTCTCCCCTGTCCTGGAAAAACAAATGGGGCGACCGGGGGGATACGGTCAATGGTCACGAAGGGCTCTGTGTGCGAGGGCGCTTTGGCTTCCAGTTCATTGATAGTAAAGAACGACTCAAGGGGCCGCTCGTTCGGAACGAAACGGGTCTGGCCCCAACGCCGTGGATCGAAGCCCTGGACACGACCGCGGAGCGGCTGATGGATATCAAGAGCCGATACGGGTCCGAAGCCATTGCAGGATTGATCACGGCACGGTGCACGAATGAAGAACTGTACGTGTTCCAACGATTTATGCGGACCGTGCTCGGGACGAACAACCTCGACAGCAGCGCGCGGTACGGTCATATGAATTTCGTGCGAGCGGTTCATCACGCCCTCGGGATCAACCGGATGATGAACACCTCGGCGGATATCACGAAAGCCAAGGCCATCCTGGTGGTGGGAGCCAACGTGACGGAAACGAACCCCGTGGCCAGCCTGCGGGTGAAAGCCGCGATCGGCACCTACAAGACGTCGGTCATCGTGGTGGATTCCATGCAAACCAACCTGGCCAAGTTGGCGTCGCATCCGATGATGGTTAAACCGGGTTCGGAGGGCACGTTCGTCAAAGGATTGGTCAAATCGGCCCTGGAGCAGGATCTCATCGATCCTGACGCGACCGCTCAGGCCCCCGAGGCCTTGTCTGCCTTGAAAGCCGCGGCCCAGGCGGTTTCGCTCGACGCCATCGCCGCTGAAACGGGAATCCCGGTTGAGACGATTCAGGAAGCAGCCAGGATATTTGCGGAAGCCCCGCGTTCCGTCATCCTGTGCGGGGAAGGGATTGTGCGCCAGCCCGACGGTTATAACCATACATTGTCCCTGGTCGACCTGGCGTGGGTCACGGGGAAATTGAATAAACCAGGGTGCGGGATCAATACGTTCACCGAAGAAGGGAACGAGCAGGGGGCCGTGGATATGGGCGTCGCACCGGAATTTCTTCCGGGTCCGGTGTCCTATGCGCAAGCCGGGGCGCGGCAAAAATTTTCCGAAGCATGGGATGCGACGTTGCCGGATGCGCAATCCGGTAAATCCCTCATCGAAATTTTAGAGGACTGTCGTGCCGGAAAAATTAAAGCCCTCTACGTGGTGGGAGAAAATCCATTGGCCACACTTCCGAAATCATTCGGCGTGGAGGAAGCCTTGAGCCAGTTGGAATTGTTGATCTGTCAGGACCCCTTCCTGACGGAGACGGCGCACTATGCGCACGTGGTGTTCCCCGCGTGTACGTTTGCGGAAAAGGACGGCACTGTCACGAACCAGGAAGGGATGGTGCAATTCCTGAGGCCGGCGCTGGATCCGCTGGGCGAGAGTGCGCTGGATTGGCATATCATGGTGGGGCTCGCCAACGGCATGGGGCATTCGCTTCCGTATGACAACACGCAGGATATTCAAGCGGAACTTCGGAAGGTGCTTCCCGGCTACTACAATCTCGGCGAACCTCGGCCCGTTGTCGCTGATGCCGGAGCGTATCTTCGGAACGGGTATGCGGATTCGGTTCGCGCCCGGTATGCCGATGGCTGCGCACAAGAGTCCAGCCGGCCGTACGGATTGAAATTGATTCAACTCATTTATCATTCGGGAAAATTGTCCACGAAGGCGTCCGGGTTGATGGACATTTCGCCGAATACCGGAGCGTTACGGATGTCCCTGGAGGAATGTGAACGGTTGGGTCTCGCCGAAGGCGGCCGCGTTCGCGTGACCTCGGATCAGGGCAGTCTGGAATTGGGCGTGCAAGTCGACGTCAACGTGCTGCCGGGCACCTGTGCATTCCCTGAACATTTTAATGAGCCTCCGGTCAAGGATCTGGTCCGGGTCGTCGTGGATCCCGTCACGCGGGTGCCCTATTTCAGATCCGCTCAGGTGACAATCGAAAAAATATAGGAGCGTCTCTTGGATACGCAAAAGCAAACGACACGATTGTTGGACGCGGTCTTGTTCCGCGAAATCTGGAAAGCGATGAAGGTCACGTTCAAACACATGTTCCACCGCCCGATGACCTTCCAGTATCCGCGTGAAAAGCGAACGATTCCCGACGCGCATCGTGGGGCCCTGGGCTTGTTGCGGTACGACAACGGGCAGGAACGGTGCGTCGGATGCGATCTCTGCGAAGTCGCCTGTCCGTCACGGTGCATCAAAGTCATCAGTGAAGAGGACAAGTCCCTGCCCCTGCAACGGTACGCGACCGAGTTTTACATCGATATTACCAAATGCGTGTTTTGCGGATATTGCGTGGAAGCCTGTCCGGTCAATGCGTTGGCCATGACGAAGATGTACGAGTATTCGACTCATGACAAACGGACCCTCCTGTTCGACAAACAGCGACTCTACGAAATCGGTGAGCAACATTTGGAAGACGCAAAAAAATATCTCTATGCCCATAACCAGGAACAAGATGACGAGGAGAGTCGCGCCTACCGCTATCATTTCCCGCAGCCCATAGGGAAAACCGAGGCCTCAGACTCGTAGTCCTTCATGATGATGTACGTATTGTTCGGGTACTTTGCGACCGTGAGTATCCTGTCGGGGATTTTTACGATCGCGCTGAAAAATCCTGTCCATTGCGGCCTGAGCCTGTTGTCATTGCTCTTGCACGTGGCTGGGCTTTTTGTGTTGCTCAACGCCGAGTTTCTCTTTGCCGTGCAGATCATCGTCTATGCCGGGGCTATCCTCGTGCTCTACCTCTTCGTCCTGATGTTGCTCAGTCTGAAAACCGAAGAACAGTATCTGCATAAGAAATATCCCTTTTTCCTGTTCGCCGGCGTCGCGATCCTCGCGGAATTACTCATTCTGGTATTTCAAACCCCCTACGGCGGGGCCAAGGGAACTGCGACCCCGGAAGTCGTGTTGCAGACCGGCCCGATTCACGCCGTGGGCATCACCATGTTCAGCGACTACCTGTTGTTGTTCGAGATCGTGGGAGTCTTTCTTTTGGGAGCCATTATCGGGGCGATCGTCCTGGCCAAAACCCCGACGGGTCCGGTTCCGGAGCCGACAGGCCAACGCGAGTAACTCGTCATGATTCCTCTTTCGGCATACGTAGCGTTGAGTTTCATCCTGTTTATGACGGGGTTGTTGGGCGTCCTGATCCGGCGGAACTTCATTATTGTGCTGATGTCGGTCGAGATCATGTTGAATGCGGCGAACATCAACCTTGTTGCGTTCTCCCATTACCTTTCATCGATGGCCGGCCAGATGGCGGCACTGTTCGTGATCGCGATCGCCGCGGGGGAGGCTGCCGTGGGCCTGGCGATCATTATCGTGGTGTTCCGTGGAAAAATTGCGACGAACGTCGACCAGATTAACCTGTTGAAGTGGTAACGTGTCCGATCTTCTCGTCATTCTCATACCCGTCTTCCCGCTGATCGCGGTTCTGGTGAACGGCTTGCTCGGCCATCGGTACACCACCGACCTGGCCGGCCGCATTGCCGTGGGATCCATCGGTCTCTCTTTTCTGTGTGCCGTCGCGGTGGTGGCTGGCGTCCTCTCCGATCCCGTGTCCCGTGAGGTCATTGCCTATTCGTGGATTTTCGGCGGAGACCTGCACGTCAATTTCGGATTTTTGATCGATCCGCTGACCGCCGTGATGTTGATGGTGGTGACGGGAGTCGGATTTCTGATTCACGTCTATTCCGTCGGGTACATGCACGGAGAAGACGGCTTTACCCGCTTCTTCGTGTACATGAATCTGTTCATGGTCTCCATGCTGTTGCTGGTCATGGGGAACAATTTCCTGGTGCTCTTCATTGGCTGGGAAGGGGTCGGTCTCTGCTCCTACCTCCTGATCGGGTACTACTTCAATAAGGTCTCCGCTGCTAAGGCTGCCACCAAGGCGTTTGTAGTCAACCGGATCGGCGACGCCGGGTTTTTGCTGGCGATCTTTTTGGTCTTCGTCAATTTCAAGACCCTGGACTACCTGAAGGTTTTCGAAAACGCGAACCAGCTCTCCGTTGAAATGGTCACGGCCATTACGCTGTGCCTGTTGGTGGGCGCGATAGGAAAGTCCGCCCAGATTCCCCTGTACACGTGGCTGCCCGACGCCATGGAAGGCCCGACCCCGGTGAGCGCGTTGATCCACGCCGCGACGATGGTCACGGCTGGGGTGTACATGGTGGTGCGCAATCACGTGTTGTTCGACATGGCTCCCGTGTCCACGGCCACGGTAGGGATCATCGGCGGCCTGACTGCGTTGTTTGCTGCCACGATCGGGCTGGTGCAAAACGACATCAAGCGCGTGCTGGCATATTCGACCGTCAGCCAGTTGGGCTATATGTTTCTGGCCTGCGGGGTCGGGGCGTACATCGCCGCCATTTTCCATCTCGTGACCCATGCGTTTTTCAAGGCGCTCCTGTTTCTGTCCGCCGGCGCGGTGATCCATTCGCTCGAAGGAGAACAGGACATCAGAAAGATGGGCGGGCTTTCTAAAAAAATTCCCGTGACCCACGCCGTGTTCCTCATCGGCACCCTGGCGATTGCCGGCATCCCGCCTTTGGCGGGGTTTTGGAGCAAGGATGAGATCATGGCCCATGCCTTTGTCCATCATCATTACGTGTTGTATGCCTTTGCGGCGGTCGGGGCGTTCCTGACTTCCTTTTACATGTTCCGTCTCACCTATGTGACGTTTTACGGGCGGTCCCGGGTGGACCCGAAGGTGGAACATCATATTCATGAGTCGCCACCGGTCATGACCGTGCCGCTGATGATCCTGGCTGGGCTCTCCGTGTTGGGCGGGTTTCTGGGCGTGCCGCCGGAACATGGCTGGTTCCATGGATTTTTGGAATCCGTGGCCACTCCCGTGGGCGCGGTGACGCATGAAGTCGGCATGGGGACCCTCGTCGGATTGATGGCAGGGGCCATCGGTATCGCGTTGGGTGGTTGGGGAGTAGCGCACTATTTGTACGCGATCAAGCCAGGGACCGCGGATGCATGGTCGGAACGGTTCGCCGGGGCCTACCGGACGCTGTTGAACAAATACTACGTGGATGAACTGTACGACGCCCTCTTCGTCGAGCCCTGCAAGCGGCTTGGCCGGCTATGGGATTGGATCGATCAACAGGTCATCGATCGCTTCATCAGGGGGATCGGTCACGGGGCCGACGTGAGTGCGGCCGGAGTGACCTGGACCGAAAAACACGTGATTTACGGGGGACTCAACGTGATCGGGTACGCCAACCACCTGGCGGCTTGGTCCTGGCGGAAATTACAAACCGGGTTGGTTAATCATTATGCCGCAGTGATTGTCATCGGCCTGTTTATTCTCACGCATTTTATCCTCGTGTGGTTGACCGGAACCTCTCTCTTGTAGGGTTGAGTGATAGGCCATGCTTGAAGAACTGGAATTTGGATTCCCGATTTTGTCGGTCCTGCTCTTTCTCCCGCTTCTCGGGGCAATCGGGTTGTGGACACAACGGAATACCGAGCTGATCAGGAAGACGGCACTGGGCGTCGCACTTTTCGAATTGGCACTGGCTGCCTTCTTGTTGCTCCGGTTCATCCCGGAATCCGCGGCTATGCAATTCAGCGAACGGTTGAATTGGATTCCGGCTCTGGGTATTTCCTATCACCTCGCCGTGGACGGTATCAGCATCCTGTTTGTCGGCCTTTCGGCCTTCATCACGGTCCTGATCATTCTCTATTCATGGGATACCGTGCAGGACAGGGCCAAAGCGTACTTCATGAGTATCCTGGCTTTGGAAACGACGATTATGGGGATTTTCGTGTCCATCGACCTGATCCTCTTCTTCGTGTTCTGGGAGCTCATGCTCGTTCCCAGCTATTTCCTGATCAAACTGTGGGGCGTGGGCGAGGCAAAAGAATACGCCGCGCTCAAGTACGTGTTGTATACCCTGTTGGGCAGTGTGTTCATGCTGGTCGGATTTGCCCTGCTGAGTTTGAATTACCACGACGTCACGAATACCTACAGTTTCGATTTGTTGGACCTGTTGAAGGTGCCTGTTCCGGTCTCGGATCAACTATTGATCTTCTGGCTCATCTTCATGGGATTGGCCTTCAAGGCTCCGGTCTTTCCGTTCCACACGTGGTTGCCGGACGCGCTGGTACAAGGGCCGATCGGGATGTCCGTGGTGCTGGCGGGCGTCAAGTTGGGCACGTACGGGTTCCTGCGATTCAGTTTCCCATTGCTGCCGGAAGCTTCGACCAATGCCACCGTGGTGGTGATCGTCATGACTTTGGCGCTGGTTTCCATTGTCTGGGGAGCAATCATCGCCATCATGCAGCCGGACTTCAGACGCCTGCTTGTCTTCAGCAGCATCAGCCACTTGGGGTTCGTCGTGTTGGGCCTGTTTGCTCTGAATTTCCAGGGTCTGCAGGGCAGTCTGCTGCAAATGATCAATTTGGGATTTACCACCGCAGGGCTCTTTTTCCTGGCCGGGTTTCTCTATGACCGGCTCGGCAATACGCTCCTCGACAATTGCGGAGGTATCGCATCGAAGATGCCCCTTCTTGCCACCTTTTTCCTGATCATCGGAATGGCCTCGATCGGGCTGCCCGGAACGAATGGATTCATCGGGGAATTTCTGATCCTGCTTGGCGCCTTTCAAGCGCATTGGGTGTATGGAGCCGTGGCCGTCTCGGGCGTGATCTTCGCTGCGGCCTATTTCCTGTGGTATTACGAGCGGGCGATTTTCGGCCCTATTGGCGAGCACGTCCCGCAAGTGCTCAAGGACCTGACGCAGCGCGAAACGATCATTGCCGTGTCCCTGTGCGTCATGATTTTCTGGATCGGGCTTTATCCCTCACCGTTTTTGCGAATGGTCAACGGCTCGGTGCAGGCCGTGATGGACCGGTTGGACCACGGGTCGATCGCGAGCATTGAACGGGACCGGATGCTGTTGTCCCATGCCGTGGCGTTTGAACCTGAAGGGCAGGACTGAGACATGACAATCCGCAAACCACAATCTGCGACCCACAATCCCGTCACCCTTGAACTCGGAGGGAAGGACTGAGCAATGGGACAGTTGGCCTTACTGGCAACATTGTTTGCCCCATTCCTCGGGGCCATCGCGTTGCTGTTTGTTCCCAATCGCGAGCCGCTGCTGGTGCGTGCCGTGGCCGCGACCTCCGCCGGGACGGCGTTGCTCGCCTCGCTGTACGTCTTCATGGCCTATGATCCAGACCAGGGCGGTTTTCAATTCATCACCAAATGGGCGTGGTCAGAGGAACTGGGCATCGGGTTTCACATCGGAGTGGACGGAATCGGGGCCCCCTTGGTCTTTGCCTCGGCCATTCTGCTGTTTGCGGGCATCTTCATTTCGTGGCACATCAAGGACCGCACCAAGGAATTTTACATTTTCCTGTTGATCCTGGCGGCGGCAACCATCGGGGTCTTCATGTCGCTGGACCTGTTCTTTCTCTACTTCTTCTATGAAATGTCGGTCTTGCCCATGTACGTGCTGCTGGGCGTGTGGGGGAGTCATACCAAGGGCTATTTGAGCATGACCGATGAGGAAGGCCGGAAGCTTCGGGATTCGGTCGGGTTCATCCTGAACTTCGGGTCGAACAGCAAGGAATACGCCGCGATGAAACTCACGCTGTTTCTCTCGGCTGGAGCAGTGTTTGCCTTGATGGGCATCCTGCTGATTTACCATTTCTCGCCGGTCCACACGTTCGATATCCTGGTGCTGCGGGAAGTGGCCCATTTCGACGGCACGCTGGCGACGATTATCTGGGTGTTAGTCTTCTTCGGCTTTGCCTCCATTGCGCCCATTTGGCCGTTGCATTCCTGGTCTCCCGTCGGGCACGCCGCGGCTCCGGCCGCGACCAGCATGTTGCACGCCGGCGTGCTGATGAAACTCGGGCATTTCTCCATCATTCGCGTGGCCTATGAAATCCTGCCCGATGCCACGCGGGAACTCATGCCTATCGCCGCGGTTTTGTGTGTGTTCAGCATTATTTACGGCGGGTTCGTCGCGTATTTCGCCAAGGACACGAAGTACGTCATCGGGTATTCCAGTTCCAGTCACATGGGCTACGTGTTCCTGGGCATGGCTGCCCTGGATTATATCAGCCTGACCGGTGCGGTGATTTACATGTTCGCGCACGCCCTCGCTACGGGCATGCTCTTCGCCATGGCGGGCTGGGTCTATGATCAGACGCATACACGGGACATTCCGTCCCTGGGAGGACTGGTCAAGAACATGCCGTTCCTGGCCGGAGCCTTTATCATCGCCTGTATGGCATCGGTCGGGATGCCGGGCACCGTGAACTTCATCGCCGAAATCATGATTATCGTCGGCGCATGGGAGAAATATCCCTTCCAGGTGATCGTGGCCGTGTTGGGGATCGTGTTGACGATGGCCTATCTGTTCAAAATGATGCGCGGCCTGTTTTATGGCAACATGTCGCCCGAATATGCGCATACCCGTGACACATCTGCGTGGGTGGACCGGTTCCCGCTGCTCCTGATGATCGGCTGCAGCATCTTTTTCGGGATCTTCCCCATGCATTTCTATAACGTCGTGCGCTCCACGGTCGTGCCGATGTTGGATCGAATCAATCAAGTGGCTCCACTGGTTACCCAAAACACCACGGGATTATTACCGTAAACTGCGAACGCTTGAAGGAATGATGGGGGATATTATTGTGATTCGTCAGCTTACCTCCCATGCCGATCATTCTAAAGTCCCCCTCCTTTGTAAGGAGGGGTGTAGGGGAGGCAGATTCCAGACGCCGAAGAGGGCGCAAATTTCTCGGACTCTACCCCACCTATCCTTCCCTTACAAAGGGGAGGGATTATGAGGTTCATTCTGTTCGTGAGGGCGGTTTTAGTCACGAATTAGCCTCACAAAATGCTGAAGTCTTAAACGAAGATGACCTTCGACCTTACCCTATCGGGCTCAGACCTCCTGCTCCTGGCGCCGGAGATTTTCCTCACCATCTGGTTGTGCGTGGTGTTGGCCGTCGACTTTACCTTTAAACAGATCGACCACGAAAATCTGGCCTATCTGAGTGTGGGTGGCGTCATTGCCACGCTCATCAACCTGATCTGGTTCGATTACACCGGAGTCCAGGGCGCCTTGTTCAAAGATATGTTTGTCTTGGATGGGGTGGCGATTTTCTTCAAGATTCTGGTGTTGATCTCCACGGCGCTGGTCCTGCTGGCTTCGATCGATTACGTCAAATCGTTCAAGTTTTTCAGGGGCGAATATTATTTCCTGGTCATGATGTCGGCCCTGGGCATGATGTTCATGGCCTCGGCTCAGGACCTGCTCTCCGTCTTCGTCACGTTGGAATTTTCCACCTTCGGCTTTTACGTCCTGGTGGCCTATCTGCGGGAAGACCAGAAATCCAGCGAAGCGGGACTGAAGTTCTTCATCCTGGGCGTGTTCGCCGCGGGGTTGCTCGCGTACGGCATCAGTCTCGTCTATGGCGAAACAGGAACGCTGGTGTTTTCAGAAATGGCCTCGACGCCCGGCAGTATTGGGCTGGCCATCGGCTTCATCATGATCTTCGCCGCTTTAGGCTTCAAAATCGGGGCCGTTCCCTTTCACTCCTGGATTCCCGATACGTATCAGGGAGCCCCCACGCCCGTCACCGCCTTTCTGTCGATCGCACCGAAAGGTGCGGCGTTAGCCATTCTCATCCGCATGTTCTACGTCGCGTTGGCGACCTTCAAACCCACGTGGGTCCTCCTGTTCGTCGTCGCCTCCATCATCTCCATGACCTACGGCAACATCGTGGCCATCGCCCAGAAAAATATTAAACGGCTACTCGCCTATTCCGGCATCGCGCAGATCGGCAACGTCATGATCGGCCTGGCGGCCGGAACCAAACGGGGCAGTGACGCGATCCTCTTTTATTTGCTCACCTACCTGTTTGCCAACCTGGGAGCCTTTGCTGTCGTCATCGGCGTCAGCAACCTGATCAAGAGCGATGAGATTGAAGATTACAACGGGTTGAATCGCCGCTCGCCGTTTCTCGCGGCTGCCATGCTGCTCTTTCTGTTGTCGCTCGCCGGTGTGCCGCCGCTCGCGGGCTTCATCGGCAAACTCTATATCTTCGTCGCGGCGATCGAACAGGAACTCTACACGCTGCTGATCGTCGGGCTGATCAATATCGTCATCTCCATGTACTACTACTTGGTCGTGGTCAAAAAAATGTATATCAACGAACCCCACGATCCCACGCCGCTCTCGGTATCGACTCCACTGAAGACCGTCATCTTCGTCAGTATCGCCGGCACCCTGCTTCTCGGCATCTACCCCAAACCCTTCATCGATTGGGCCGTCTCCGCCACCTTGATGTTCTCCAATCTGCATGTTCCCACGGCCGCAATCCCTGCCGTCCTGCCGTCCCTGGCAGGCGGGTAATCATCGACCAACGTCGCTGGTTCAGAAACCAGGCACCTTTCGCGGGCCTTATCAATATGCCCCGAACTGTCATTCCCGACGTTTGTAATCGGGAATCCAGAGTCTTTTCTTCTTCCCTTTCATTTCTTGATGTGCAGGAGGCAAGGCTGCATGTGACCCTTATTCAATGCGTTGTTTGAAAAATTGTAGAAAAGCCTGAATTTGTTGTGTTTGGGGCCAACTGCCAAGCCTTTCCGTTGCCAATAGTATCGTTGACTATACTCCATATTTATAATATATATATGGAGCATGTATAAGAGAAAGCTCAAGTTATCCGGCCTGTTAAAGCAGAAAAAATCCGCTTTTCTGTTCGGACCCAGGGGTGTGGGTAAGACCATGTTGGCGCAGGATTATCTGAGCCGCGTCCAACACGCGGAAAGCATCGATTTGTTGAGCTTGGATGTCTATCGGCGCTATATTGCCGAACCCGGTCTGTTTCGTCTGGAAATAGAGCAACGACTGCGGGATATCCCTGCAAACGATACACTCACCGTTCTCGTCGATGAAGTGCAAAAATTACCCGGGTTGCTTGATGAAGTGCATTACCTGATCGAGCGGCACAAGGGGCAGGTTCAATTTTTGCTGACCGGTTCCAGTGCCAGAAAGCTCAAGCGTTCGGGCGCCAATCTCCTGGCCGGACGGGCATGGACACTAAAGTTACATCCGTTAAGCTCACAGGAGCTTGTACCTGATCTACGCAAGGCACTGACCATTGGTACGTTACCCGGCATTTATCAGGAAACCTCATCATCAGCAAAGCGGTCATTGAAGGCCTACGTGGAAACCTATCTCAGGGAAGAGGTGATGCAGGAATCGTTGGTCAGGAAGATAGACCATTTTATTCGTTTGCTTGACGTTGCCGGACAGGTGAATGGTGAGCCCCTCAACTTCACGGCCATTGCCAGGGACACTGGCGTCAGCGTGAAAACGGCTCAGGAGTATTTCGACATATTGGCGGACACGTTGATTGCTTTCCGTATAGATGGCTGGAGTTATTCGGTGCGCAAGCAATTACGCCAAAGCCCCAAGTATTATTTCTTTGATTGTGGAGTGTTGAACGCGGTGAGAGGTGAACTACGGACTGAATTGAAGCCAAGCAGCTATCGATATGGAAAGCTGTTTGAAACGTTCATCGTCAACGAGCTGATCAGGGCCAATGACTACAACGAGGCAGGCTATCGTTTCCATTATTGGCGTACGAATGCCGGCATGGAAGTCGATCTGGTGTTGACACGTGGTCCGAACGACGTGCTCAGGGCGGTTGAAATCAAATCGCAAGCCTCGCCCAAAGAATCAGACTTGAAAGGACTCATTGCATTCGCGTCAGAAAACAACAAAGCGAATTTGTTTTGCCTCTGTCAAACGCCACGTAAATATACTCTTGGTCCGATACAGGTTTTACCCTGGCAGAAAGGCATAGAAGTCCTGCTTCAAAAATAGGCTGTGCCGTCAATCACGGCTGTCACTCGTATGGTCTGGTCGCAGTGGCCACAGTCACCACAGTCACCACAGTCACGCCGGTCCACTCGCAGACCTCATCGTATTGAAATTTCAAGACTGCGTCCGAGTGCGGATGCAAATTTTTCTAAAGTGGACAAGCGAATGTCTTCGGCATGATTTTCGATTCTGGAAATGGCCGATTTCCGGGTGTGCAGTTTCTCAGCCATTTTTTCTTGCGTTAAGCCTGAAGCCTCACGAGTCTGCCTGAGCAGCACTCCTATTTTGAACGCCTTGTAACCTTCACCAAAACCCTCTCTGAATTCAACGTCAGATTTTTTCCTTTTACGGATGTAGACTTTAAGATCACTCATTGCGAATGCCTCCTGTTGAGATACTCTTTCTTGCGATTTTCAGCGAGCTTGATTTCTTTCCTGGGAGTTTCCTGAGTTTTCTTTTGAAATCCATGAGTTAAAATAACCACGTTGCCGTGCTCCAGGAAGCCCAGTAGCCGAAAAATATTACCGCCGAACGGGGCTCTGACTTCCCAGATACCATCCGTATTGACCAGCTTTTTGAAATATTGGACGGGGACCACATCCAGTTCTTCGATGAGTTGCAAAACCCAAACAACTTTTCGGGCTTGCTGGGACGTGAGCGCGTCCATGAATTCTTCAATAGGACATCCTCCGGATTCGGTTCGGTAGAAAACTATTTCTCGCACGAGCTATGTTAACGTATATGTGAACATCGTTCAATGCATATATAATCATGTGCTATAGATATAAGATATAAATGGAGTACGTGTGAACGAAAGCTCAAGCTGCCCCAGCCTGTTAAAGCACAAGAAAAAGAAAGCAGAGTGATGGGCGGGGACTTTTCCAAGCTGAAGCGAGCACGATACCCTATGCCAGATTTTGTCAGACGGGCTCTGGATGAGAGTGGCTTGATGGAAGCCTATCAAACGCGACCCGCGTATCAGCAGAATGACTACGTCGGTTGGATAAACCGCGCCAAGCGCCAGGAGACAAAAGAAAAGAGGCTGCGCCAGATGCTTGAAGAACTCGCAAGAGGCGGCGTCTACATGAAGATGAAACACCCGCCATCGGCACAGAAGAGCACGGCATTCGTGGATGAACCGCAGTCACAAGAATAACGGCTATGAAACAGCTTCAAGAAGACTTATGGCAGAGCACGATTCATAGTATGGGTGCGTTGAATACCCATGCATATTTCCTCCGGCGAACGGAAGGAAACGTGCTTTTTTACAATACCGGGAACGAAGGTGATTTCAAGAAAATAGCCGAGTTGGGAGGCATTCAGGCTCAGCTTCTCAGCCACCGGGATGAATCGGGTCCATCGTTGAACCGTATTAAAGACCTGTTCGGTTCCAGGTTGTGTTGTAGCGCCTTGGAAGCCCCGATTATCGGCAAAGACGCGCCGGTTGATGTCACTTTTCAACTCAGCGACCATCATCTTGGCGACATTGAGATCATCCATACCCCCGGTCATACCGAAGGCAGTATTTGCTTTTTCTACAAATCGCCGTACGGAAAGTCCTACCTGTTTACCGGTGATACGATATTCCAGTCGAACGCGAAGTGGGCAACCCTGGCGTTTCCACAGGCAGGTGGCAGCAAGGCGTCGTTAGCCGAAAGCCTGATACGGCTTCGAGACTTCAATCCCGACATGGTCATGTGCAGCGCTTTCGTCGGTGACGTATCGTTCGTGGAAGTCGTCGGCGACGAATGGGCTCAAGCCATTGATGACAATGTCAGCCACTGCTTAGCGCGATGAAGTAGAGTTAGACGGCCTCGACGAGCGAGAGTCCTTCGGCCTTGGCGGCTCGAACGAGCGCGGCGTCGAGGCTGGCGAGGGCTGCATCCTGCCGTTTAGCCAACTCCAGGTAAACGGCATCGTAGAAAGACAGGCTGTGCGTTTGGGCAAGGGAAAAAGCTGCCGAGAGGTCGAGTTCCGTATCGGTTTGTATGGGAAGCCACTTCAACGCGTCCAAACATTCAGTTACACGTTCCGCGGAGATGTGACCGCGGCGCTCGGCTACGATCAAGCAGTTGCGGACTTCCAGGTGCCATAGGTGCGGTACAATCGCCCTGTCTTTTGTAAGACGGGATTGCGCGACCTCGGCTCGCGAATCTTCTTCATCGCCCAGGAACCACGACATGGTGACAGATGCATCAAGGACCAAGGTGCTCAATAGCGATGACCTTCGTGGCGGGCGGCGAGAAGTTCCTCAATGGACATGTCGATACCGTTCCATGTCGCGCGCCATGCCTTGAAACGCTCAACTGCCGCCCTGCGGGTGGCACGGTCCTGCTTCTCAGCCGGAACCAGGTGGGCAACCGGTTTGCCGTGGCGAGTGATCGCGATCGATTCGCCGCGCTCAACCGCGCTCAGGAGTTGTGCGAGATGGGTCTTGGCTTCGGTGGCTTGAACTTCGCGCATGACTTTAACTGGTTATTTTAACCGGTTAATATTAGCATGAGCTTCACCACTAGAGCAACGGTGGTCCATTCTGACAGTCCTCCCCCCACCGGTTCACCCTTCGCCTGACGGCTCGGCTTTGCCGACTCCCCCTCAAGGGGGGAGTGATACTGGAGAGGCGCTATTTGGTCTTTTTGACGTAGGCCTTGTACACCGTTTTGGGGTCTGTCGCTTCTTCTTCGAGGCCGACCCATTCGTGGCCGGTGGTTTGGCACCAGGCGGGCATGTCTTTTTTGATGCCCTCGTCGTCGGAGAGGACTTCGAGAACTTGGCCCATGGTAAGTTCTTTGATTTTCTTGGAGGTGAGAATAATGGGCATGGGGCAGAAGTACCCCAGCGTATCGAGTGTGATATCGGATTGGATCATGTGAATTCCCCTCACCTTCCCCCTCACCCATCCCTCTCCCGCAAGGGGAGAGGGTAAGATTTTTCAAGGGGAGAAGGAATCCTTTATTACTTAAATGAACAAATTTACTGAGCCGTCTTTGGCTTCCGCGAGGTAGGTCGAAACCCCGGCGAGTTGGTCCACGCCGTCGATCAGGGTCTCCTTGGAAATACCCAGCAACCCCAACGTGGTGGTACAGGCGATCATTTTGACGCCGAGATCCTGCGCGGTTTCGATCAGTTCCGGGACCCCGGGCATATGATTGTCCCGCATGACCTTTTTCATCATCGTGGTGCCCAGCCCGCCGTAGTTGAACTTTGAAAGGGGCAGGCTTGCTGCGCCTCCCTTGTTGATCCAGCCAAAGGCTTTGCGCAGCAGGTCCTTGGCGGCACTGGTTGCCCCGTGTTTGCGAATGACGTTCAGCCCCCAGAACGTGAAGAACATGGTCACGTGCATGCCCATGGCTGCGGCGCCGGTAGCAATGATGAAAGCGGCCATGGCTTTATCCATGTCTCCGCTCAAGAGCACGATAGTCACCTGTTCCGGTTTGGATTCTTGAAGTCCGGCAAGGGCCTCGGCTGGTTCGACTTGGGTCATCGTCATGGGATCACCTGTTTTGATCGGCTAAAGGGTCGATGCTTACAAGCAGGACAACCTATCAGAAGTTGTATATCACCTTTTTGAGGTTGTCAACAAAGCACGATTTCAGTAAACAGGAGCATGGCCGGGACCGTCGAGAGTATTCCCAATTTCAGCGAAGGCCGCGACCCGGCCGTCATCGAGCAACTCGAACACGCCTTGACCGCAACTCCGGGTGTTGCCCTGCTCGACCGGCACCGGGACGTGGACCATCACCGGTGTGTCCTGACCGTGGCCGGTTCCGTCGAGTCCATTGAGGCGGCTGTTTTTTCGGTGGTCGCCAAGGCTGCGGAAGTGATCGACCTGAAGCATCACGCAGGCCAGCACCCTCGGCTTGGGTCGTGTGACGTGCTGCCGTTCGTTCCATTGTCAGGCTCGACCATGGAGCAATGCGTCAGGCTTGCGCACCGGGTCGGGGCGCGAATCGGGCGGGAACTGCGGATACCGGTTTTTCTGTATGAGGAAGCCTGCGAACACCCTTTTCGCCGGAGATTGGAACAGATTCGGAAAGGAGGGCTGGAGTCCCTGAGGACGCGAATGGCCACTGACTTGGCGTGGGTTCCGGATTTCGGTCCGGCGAAGCCGCATCCGACGGCCGGTGTGATCGTGGTTGGGGCTCGCCATCCGCTCGTCGCCTTCAACGTGGTGTTGCAGAGTCAGGATTTGTCCCTGGCACGGGATATCGCCAGAACGATTCGCGCATCGAACGGCGGGCTGCCCACGGTCAAAGCCATCGGGCTGGAACTGAAAAGCCAGGGCTGCGTACAGGTATCGATGAATCTCACTGACTATCATCAAACGCCGGTTCACGTGGCGTTTGAAGCCGTGAAACAGGCCGCGGCCCTCAAAGGCGTCGCTGTGGTCAAAAGCGAGTTGGTGGGGTTGATCCCGCGGGAAGCCCTTGCGCAGACGGAAGGACACGACCTGCAACTCGATGCCTTGACGCAGGCGCAAACTTTGGAGCATCGACTCGGGTAATGTGGGTTGGGCTAAGGCAAGGCAAGGCAAGGGCCTTGAGCCTTTCATGCGGTTTGTTTTTCCCATTTGACAAAATTAAAGGCTACAGACGATGAAACGATTCGTGCAACGACTGGTCAATGCCCCTGCGTTTGAATACGTGATTATCGCGCTCATTATCGGGAACGGGGCGTTGTTGGGTATGGAGACGTCTCCCGACCTGGTTCAGCAATACGGAGCATGGATGCACTTGGGAAACCAACTCGTGTTGGGGGTGTTCATCCTCGAAGCTCTGTTGAAAATGGTGGCCGTGGCCCCGCAAGTCGACCGGTACTTTCGAGATGGCTGGAACGTCTTCGATTTTTCGGTGATCGTGTTCTCGCTGGTGCCCGCGACCGGCGAGTATGCCATGATCGCCCGGCTCGCCCGGTTATTGCGGGTTCTGCGGTTGATTTCCACAATTCAGGAACTGCGCTTGATTGTCTCGACGCTCGTGCGTTCGATCCCGAGCATGGGGCACGTCATGCTTCTGATGAGCATCATCTTTTATATCTATGCGATTACGGGCTACCAACTGTTTCATGAACATGACCCCGTCCATTGGCGAAACCTGGGTATTTCCCTGTTGTCGTTGTTTCGGGTCGTGACGTTGGAAGATTGGACGGACATCATGTACATCGCCATGGAACTGCACCCGCTGGCGTGGATGTATTTCGTCAGTTTCGTGGTGGTCGGTACGTTCGTGGTGATCAATCTTTTTATCGCGGTGGTCCTCAACAATCTCGAAGAGGCCAAAGCCGAGCGCCTGCGGGAACTGGAACAACCCGTCTCGCGGGAGGAAATCCTGCGCGATCTTCGTTCAACCCAGAAGGCCTTGCGCCGTTTGGAGGAACGTTTGGATCGTCAACGTGAGTCCTGATGACCTTCATGTAAGTGGTACGCGGCACTCTTTCCGATCACAACTCGAGCCGCTGTGCAATCGTCATAACGCCCTTCTGAAACTCCCGTTGATCCATGGTCGAAGACCAGGACAGCCGGACCGCCGGCACGTTGCCTTCGGGATAATCCACAAAAGGTTTCACGATAATCCCCGCTTCGGATGCAAGCCGTTTAGCAAATGCTCCATGATCCAGGTCATCCGGTCCTTTGAACGTCAGGATGCCGGGAGCATGGGGTCCCTGCCATTCCAGGAAACGACAATCCCGGTGCTCACCCAGCAGTTCCTTGGCCGTTTCTCGAAAAATCCGCTGTGGTTCCGGGGTGATTCCCCGTTGATGGTGTTGTTCACAGGCTTTGGCAAGTCCCGCCATCAACCCGATGTTCTGCGTCCCGATTTCAAATGAACGCGCCGTCGTCCCTTCGTGTGATTCTCCTCCGATCGCGCGGTGGCGGGGATGCATAAAAAAACTCTCACGTGCAACCAGCGCCCCCGTGCCGAGGGGGCCTTCGCACCACTTGTGTCCGGCAAAAAAGTAGGCGTCGAAATCCAGCGCGTTCAGATCGACGGGGATATGGCCGACGGCTTGCGCGCCGTCGATGATGACCAGACAGTGTTGCGCCCTGGCCAATGACGCCACTTCCTGTATGGGAAAGATACGCCCGTCAACGTGCGACACGTGGCTTATCACGACGGCGTTGACGCTGGGTTCGTCGAGCCGTTCTTCCAGCGTCTGCAGGAATGTTTGCAGGGACGCAGGCCTGACGGCATGGACCCGGACCCCGTCGCGTTCGAGCGCGCGAAGCTGTTTCGTGATGGACGGATTTTCGTGCGTGGTGGTGAGAATGGTATCGCCCGGTTCCCATTTCAAGGAAGAGAGCGTGAGATAGTGCGCGGTGGACGCATTCGTGGTGAACGCGATGGTCGAGGGATCACCGACGTGTAACAGGGAGCCGACTTTTTGTCGGCACTCATGAATTTTTCGGAGGTACCACTCGATGCCCGCTTCCGAATACAAATAGCGTTTGAATTCGGCCAGCGTCCGTTCCACCTCCTCTTCAGCTTCTGTAAGAGCCGGACACAGGGCCGCGTAGTTCAGATAAATCATGGGTGCCAGTCAGCCGGACGGCTTTTGGGCCAGGGCAAGACCGTGAAGTTCGGCCGGATCGGTATACCAGGCTATGGGTGTGAAGCCCGCGCCGGTCAACAGGGATTCCGCGTGGTGATGCGTATATTTCCTGCTGATTTCCGTGAGGATTTCTTCTCCCTCTTCAAGGCGAAGGATCAACTCCAATTCAGGAATAGGAATCACTTGCCGGCGAACCGACCGAAGGTGCATTTCGATTTGCTGCTCATCATGATTAAACCGGGCCACGTGGTCGAAGTTATCAGGATCAAATTCCGCTCCAATCACGACCTTCAACACGGACAATATGTTTTTGTTGAACGCGGCCGAGAGCCCGGCCGAATCATTATACGCGGCTTCCAGGCGCTCCACGTCCGTGATGAGTTGAACTCCAAGGAGAAAAAAATCACCTGGATCCATTTCATGAGCGACCGACGACAGAAAGACCGGAACTGCTTCAGGCCCCAAGTTGCCGATGGTTCCGCCCAAAAACACGACCAGGCGTCGTCCGCCCTGCGGAATGTGTTCCAAATGGGTCAGGAAATCCCCAACCACCCCGTGAACGTGTAGCCCTTCGTATTCCTCAACCAGCTCTTGCGCCACTCGTCGCACGATGCCTTCGCTGAAATCAAAGGGCACGTAGAACCGCAGCCGGTTTGTCCGGGCCATGGCATCCAACAAGATCCGGGTTTTGGTGGCTGCTCCGGAGCCCAATTCGACCAATTCCTCGGCACAGGTTCGCGCGATCACGTCAGCGGCCACGGTTTTGAGTAATTGGTGTTCCGTGCGAGTCGGGTAATATTCGGGCACGGCGCAGATCCGTTCAAAGAGCGCGGAACCATGATCATCATAAAAATACTTCGTCGGTAATCGCCGCGGTTTCGACAGCAGACCCGAGCGAAGTTCGTCCTTGACGGCATCAAGATCCTGGTTGGCCAGGTGCACGTCGATCGTAATGTTGGATTGCTTAAGCATGAACGCACATCATGATGAAACGCTGACGGGTACTGTCATGGAGAGGAGTGGGATGGTAAAGCCAGCACTGTAACGGGTCGCTTTTCTTTTGTGCAAGGAGTCAGACGCCCCGCGGTCTGACCCACGTTTCCACCCGGCCGAGAAACCCGTCGATCACCAACGCCAGGACCGCTGCGGGCAACGCCCCGGAAAGGATCACGGTGGTGTTGGCCATTTGCAGGCCCGCGACAATCGGCACGCCCAGGCCACCCGCGCCGATGAATGCGGCCAGCGTAGTCGTGCCTACGGTGATGACCCCCGCGGTGCGTACGCCGGCCATGATCACGGGCGCGGCCAACGGTAGTCGTACCCAATGGAGGATTTGCCATTCCGTCATGCCGAGGGCGCGAGCCGAGTCCACGGCCTGGGGTGCGGCATCGCGAAGGCCTGAATAGGTATTCCTGACGATCGGGAATAGGGAATACATCCATAAGGCAATCACGGCTGGTAGCATACCGATGCCGAACACCGGGATCATGAAGGCGAGTAATGCGATGGACGGGATCGTTTGCGTCAGACCAATACCCCTGATGACGGGTTCGGCAATGGCCTGTTGACGTTCGAGCAGCAAGCCCAAGGGAACAGCCAACAGAATCCCCAAGCCCAAAGCCAGCCCGGCCAAGGTCAGATGTTCGATTATTCGCCCCCCAAGATCCGTTCGTTTCGACCACATATAAGCAAAGAGCCCTTCCTGATGAGAAACTGGTTGGGTGCTGGCATCATCGCTCGCAAACAAGTAGAGGGCCGACAGGGCATCGTGGGCCACCACCTCCAGCGGTTCCCCTCCTTCCTGCAATCGATAATTCAGTTGCCTCATGGTCTTGTCGTCGAACGCATTGGTCAGCAAACCCAGGACCCCTCCCAACTCGGGGTGTTGGGCAAGGGTGGAGCCTCGAATCAATCCCGACGCTTCATAGGGCGGGAAAAAGTGGAGATCGTCTTCGAGCACCACGAAGTCATACTCGGCAAGCCGCCCGTCGGTCGTATACACGTCAAGCACGTCGATCTCGCCGGCAGCGGCAGCCTGGTATTTCAGGGATTGTTGCATGGCCTGCACGCGTTGAAATGTGAGGCCGTACCGTGTTTCCAGTCCTGGCAATCCATCGGGCCGGTTGATGAATTCATACCCGAATCCTCCCTTCAGGGAAGGCGCGATCTTGACGAGGTCCGAAATGGTACGCAGGGGAATGCCGGCCGTTCGAGAGCGAGGAACTGCAAGGGCATAGGCATTCTCAAATCCCAATGGATTCAGCCACCACAAATCCCAACGTTGTAAAAATTCTGCGCGAACGACGTTGAGTGCCGTTCGTGGGTCTCCGGCCGGCGGTTGCTTAAGCATGCTGACGAGCCCGGTGCCCGTGTACTCGGGGTAAAGGTCGATGGCGCCGGTCCGAAGCGCTTCAAAGCAAACCTGCGTGCCCGCCAGCCCCAATCGCCGTTCAACGGAAAGGTCCGTGCGGGCTTCGATGAGTTGAGCGAAGATCTCAGCCAGGAGTTTGTTCTCCATGAAATTCTTTGAGCCGACGACGATGCGGTCGCCCTGCGAAAAAGCCGGCATGGGCAGCAATACGAAGAAGGCCAGCGTCACGAAACACAGAGAATGAAGCAGTCTGGTCATGCGTGCTCTCCGTGGGATTGATGGTGGAGCAATTGCACCACGTAGTCGTGTGCCGGAGCGTTGAGCAGGTCGGCCGGGGTTCCGGTCTGCAGGAGGCGTCCTTCTTTCAACACCGCGATGCGGTCGCCGAGTTGCAAGGCTTCATCAATGTCGTGGGTGACCATGACCATGGTTTTGTTGAGGCGCCGCTTTAGACTCAGAAATTGACGCTGGAGTTCGTGACGGGTGATTGCGTCAAGGGCGCCGAAGGGTTCGTCGAGGAGGACGATCCCGGGATTGGCCGCAAGGGCTCGCGCAAAAGCCACGCGTTGTCGTTGTCCGCCGGACAGTTCAATAGGATAACGCGCTCGAAATGGTTGCGGGTCAAGCTGAACGAGGTCCAGGAGTTCATGAACCCGGTTCGTTCTTTGTTCGGGCTTCCATCCAAGCAACAGCGGTACGAGACCGATGTTTTCTTCAACGGTCCAATGTGGCAACAATCCGGCGTCCTGCTGCACGTACCCGACGTGGCGACGAAGATTGATGGGATCTTGGACTCGTACCGGTTCGTTATGGACGCAAACCTCACCTGAACTGGGATGCGTCAACCCGTTGAACATCCGGAGCAAGGTTGTTTTGCCGGATCCGCTTTCTCCGATCAGGACCAGGGTTTCTCCTTCAGCCACTTCGAGATCGACGTGGTCGAGGACTCGAACACCGGGACCGAATTCCTTGCTCACGTCGCGGGTACTCAGGACGGGTGGCTTCATCTCTTCCCACGGTCATTCCCGCAGTTTTTAGCGGGAATCCGGTATTTCTGCTTGACAAGACTGGCTATGGATATATTACTTATTGACTCGCGCGCCGCGCACTGGTGTGAAGTCGGACCTCGCCTCATCGCAGAAGCACTGCATCACGTCGGGAATTATGCCGCGTTTCGTCGAAATACGGAAGGAATTATCCGCCGCGCGGGCTTGCACCGATCACATCTTTTCCCTGTTTCAACCGGAGACGCTCTATGAGCGTCCCATCCCTGAACGTCATCGTGTCGTGTTTTACGTCGGCCATGTGGAGGCGTTTGATTGGAACCAGGTTTGTCGCTGGACGTTGGGGCAACCCTCGTTTCACGACACGTTTGATTCACTGTTCGAGGCGGGCATCGATCCCGAAGTCGGCTCGCAGCAGGCAGACGCGCCCTCGGACTGGCCCTCGCTCGAAGAAATCCGGCAATACAACGTCAAGGCCAGAGAGTCGGTTGATGCAGCGTTGGAAGACGCACCTGAAACCGTCCTGCGCATGGCGATCGAGCATCGTTGGATGCACGCCGAAACCACGGCCTACCTGCTGCATCACGTGGCCCATGGCGGAAAAAAATCGCCGCCGTTGTCGCCAACGCCTGATGGTCCGCCTCCCCATCACGCCATGATCGACGTTCCCCAAGGCGTGGTGACGCTCGGCCGTCGTGACGGGTTCGGCTGGGATAATGAATTTGGCGAACGACACGAAGACGTGCCGGCTTTTGCGATCAGCAAATACAAAATCACCAATCAACAATATCAGGCATTCGTCGAACAGGGCGGTCCCGTCCCCCCGTTTTGGATCAAGCGGGGTGGGCGCTGGTTCCTGACGACGATGTTCGAGGAAATTCCGCTTCCTCCGCATTGGCCCGTTTACGTGTCTCTGAGCCACGCACGTGCCTATGCGCAATGGGCCGGGCTCTCGCTTCCGACTGAAGCACAATTTCACCGGGCGGCGTACGGGACGCCAAGCGGTGAAGAACGTGCCTATCCCTGGGGAAACCGGACCACCAACGGCGTGCACGGGAATTTTCATTTTCGATTTTGGGACCCCATCCCGGTCACGGCCAATCCACACGGTGACAGCGCATTCGGGGTTTCTCAGTTGGTCGGCAATGGCTGGGAATGGACCGCGACGAGTTTCCATCCTTTTGAAGGCTTCGAGCCCTATCCCACCTATCCCGGATACTCCGCCCGCTTCTTCGACGACGATCATTTCATCGTCAAAGGAGGCGCCCCGACCACGGCCTCCTGCCTGTTGCGTCGCTCATTCCGGAACTGGTTTCGTCAGGACTATCCCTACGCCCACGCCGGCTTCCGGTGCGTCCAAAACTCCTGACGGACTGCTGTGCCTTTACATATCCAACGCAATCCACGCAATGTTCTTCACCAGGAGCTTCTGTTCCTTGCGCTCGGCACCATCTTCGGTCTGCTGGCATGTTCCGCGAATGCCGTTGCGTCGGAGATTGACCGGCCGCAGCAGGCCTGTACGGATGAGCGTGTTCTCAAGTTTGGGTTCTTCCGGGATTTCAATCCTGTCAGCTACAGTGAGAATTCCACCCCGGGAACAGCCGGATTTGATCGCCACCGGGGATACGAAGCGGACCTGCTGACGGCTCTTGAAGCCATGGAGGATGCGGGATTGTCCTTCCAGCGCAGAGGCATCAGCGTCTGGCCCGGCATCTGGCTGGCACCAGCAGGCCCGGACTTTGACATGGTGGGAGGGGGCATCACGATTCTTGATTCGCGTACCCGCAATGACGCCAACGAAACCGTGATTGCCTTTACCTCGGGACACATCACGTTTCGCCAATCCTTACTGGTACGCGCGGAGGATGCCGAGCGATTCGCAAGCCATGACGATCTCACTGACGCGCGCGTCGGCGTGGTTGGCGGGACCACTGGCGAACACCGGCTGCTGGAGCTGACGGGTATGGTCAACGCCGATGGAGACTTGGCTCAGGGGACGATCGTTGACAAGTCGGATGGCACTCAGGTCACTGCCGACGGCAGTTCCAACTACCGTATCACTGCTGCCGGTGCCACGTCCAACCTCGATGGCCGATCGCGCCTTCAAGGCCCGCAAGGCACGGTGGCCGAGATCATGTATTTCGAATTTGAGGGCGACCAATTCAAGGCACTCCGCAACGGAGACGTCGATGCCCTGGCAAGGGGTGAGATCGGCAACCGCGAGGCCAGTACGGATTCCAGTGGTGCGTTTGTGGTGACGGCCCTCGATTCCGAGATCGAACTTGGTGGCTTTGCCTTTGACAAGGACGACGAGGCGTTGGCTGCCTGTGTAGACGACAAACTGAACTGGCTGACGGATCAGCGCCGTATCGGCTACGCGGAATGGCATGCCGACCCCCTCGCGTTCATGCAGCGTGCCAGGCTGTGGAATGCCACCGAAGTCTTCGGCCAGATCTACGCGTATTCGATGTTGTCAGAACTGATGCGCGAGGAATTTCCCGCAACACTGGAACGTCTGGGACGTCGCTTTGGTGAATTCGGTGCGGTCCGAACGCAGCCAAGTGCCGACGCCGTGGGCATCTGGGCACGGGCCAAGGGCAGCCACCGCCGGATCGAGAACGTTGATGTGGCAACCGATTCCTTCGGCGGTGGCAAGTGGCGACAGAACCGCGGCCAGGTCGAAATCGGTTATGACTTCCCGGTACCAGCGGCCGGCCCAGTGGTCGGAGGAATCTCGATCCATGCAACGCACACGACGGCGGAGGCCCGGAAAGGCCGCTCCTATGCAGCGTCGGACATCGAAGCCGCCGGGTACGGCGGTGCGTTGACCCTGGCCCGGTTTGATCCGAACGGCTTCTACTGGGAGGCACAGAGCCGGTTCAGCTTCTGGAACGTCGACGTGGACTTCGCCTCGCGGAGAATTTCAGAATCTCTCGACGCTCGTTCATGGGGAGTCTCATTCGAGATTGGCCGGGAGTTCGAAACCAGCTTGGAATTCGACGCCGGCGACTTCAGGGTCACGCCTCGTGTGCAAGTGGTCTATACAGGGGTGGACTTCGACGACTTCACCGACGGTGACGGCGTGACAGTCGTCAAGGGGGACAGCGACAGTCTCGAAGTCTCGGCGGGTTTGGGGGGTGGCATGATCCTTCCGAAGCAGAACCTCAGACTCTACGTTGACCTGAGCGTTTCGCATGATTTCCAGGACGACAGTTCGATCAATGCCTATGGGTTCGAGTTTCGTTCAGGGTTCAGCGATACCTGGGGACATGCCAGATTGGGCGCCGCAAAACAGGTCATGGATGGGGTTTCGATCATCCTGCAGGGCAGAGCCGGCTCGCCCCTTGGCGATGACACCAGCGACGCCTTCAGCTACGGAGCCCAGACGAGTCTGCGAATCGATTTCTGATCGTATCTCTTTCAGTCATCCCTGTATGTGCTCACTCATTCGTTGACCATCCCCCCCCCTCACCCCAGCCCCCGGATCGAGTCCGGGGCAGGCTCTCTCCCGCCCAAGAGGGGAGAGGGTGCATTCTCAGTTCCCCGCCTTTGTAAGGAGGGGCGAGGGGAGGTAGAGCGATTGCCTGAAAAAGTGCACCACGCCTCATGGATCGGCGATCACGTCTCCGGCGTGCGGATGCGTTCGACCAATGCCCTGATCTTGGCCGGTGGCGGCGTGGTGCATTGCGAGACCGTTAGCGCGACGCACAGGTTCAGGACCATCCCGACCGTGCCGATGCCTTCCGGTGAAATGCCGAGAAACCAGTTGGCCGGGACGTTCTCCGCCATGGGGGCGATAAACACGCCTTTGAAATACAGAATGTAGCCCATGGTAAAAATGAGTCCCGTCAGCATGCCGGCCACGGCTCCCCACTTGTTCATGCGGGTACTGAAGATGCCCAAGAGGATGACCGGAAAAAGGGACGAGGCAGCCAACCCGAAGGCGAACGCCACCACCTGGGCCACAAACGCCGGGGGATTGGCCCCAAGATACCCCGCGACCACAATCGATACAGCCGCGGCAATGCGACCGGCGGTCAATTCCTGTTTATCCGACAGGTTTTTCGCAAAGGTGCTTTTCAGAATGTCGTGGGAAACGGCCATGGAAATGACCAGCAACAGCCCGGCGGCGGTGGACAGGGCCGCGGCAATGCCCCCGGCGGCAATCAAGGCAATCACCCAATCAGGCAGTCCGGCGATTTCCGGATTGGCCAACACCATGATGTCCCGGTCCACGTAGATTTCATTGGCAAAGGGCGCGCCCTCGGCCACGTCGCCGGGACCGGGATTCGTGACCAGGCGCTGGCCCGATTCACCACGGGCTTCAGGATCAAAGACGGGTTTGCCGCCGGCAAAGGCACGGCCGGCGGCGTGCTGGATTTTGCCGTCGTGGTTATGATCGTACCAAGCGATCAGACCCGAGTGTTCCCACGTGCGGAACCAGTTCGGCATGGTTTCATAGGCGGTGCCCGTGCCATCGGGGCCGTTGACGGTCGTAATGAGATTCAACCGCGCCAAGCCGCCGACGGCTGGGGCCACGGTATAGAGCAGGGCGATAAAGACCAGTGCCCACGCTGCGGACCGTCGCGCATCCGCCACGTGGGGCACGGTAAAAAACCGTACGATCACGTGAGGCAGTCCTGCTGTTCCCGCCATCAGGGCAAACGTAATGGCCAGCACGTTGATCATGGAACTATCGTTGAAGGGGTGCGTATAGGCGTTGAACCCCAGGTCCATGAGGACCTGATCCAGTTTCAGCAGGAGAGCCCCGGACCCGTCCGCCATAGTGGACCCCAGGGCCAACTGCGGGACGGGGTTGCCGGTTAATTGCATGGAAATGAACACAGCCGGAACCGTATAAGCGAAGATCAACACGCAGTATTGCGCCACCTGCGTGTAGGTAATGCCCTTCATGCCCCCGAGTACGGCGTAGATGAACACAATCCCCATTCCGACGGCCAGACCGACGTCGATCTCCACTTCGAGGAAGCGGGAAAACACGATGCCGACCCCGCGCATTTGTCCGGCCACGTAGGTAAAGGAGATGAAGATGAGACACAGGGCGGCCACGAATCGGGCCAGGTCGGAGTCATACCGTTCGCCGATAAATTCCGGCACGGTGAATTTGCCGAACTTGCGCAGATACGGCGCGAGCAGCATGGCCAACAACACGTACCCGCCGGTCCAGCCCATGAGATACATGCTGCCTTCATACCCAAGAAAGGCGATCAGGCCCGCCATGCTGATAAAGGACGCGGCAGACATCCAGTCCGCCGCGGTGGCCATACCGTTGGCAAGGGGCGGGACGTGTTTGCCGGCGATGTAAAACTCACTGGTGCTGTTGGCGCGAGCCCAAAAAGCAATTCCGATATACACCACAAACGTGAATCCCACGACGACCGTCGTCAAAACCTGCAAACTCATGCGCCGTCCCCTGGGTCGCGTTCGGCCCGGTAACGTTGATCCAGCTTGGTCATTCGCCAATTGTAGAAGAAGATCAGGGCGACAAATGTGTACATGGCCCCCTGCTGCGCGAACCAGAAGCCCAGCTTGTACCCGCCGAGAGAGAAGTCGTTGAGTTGTTCGACAAAGAGGATGCCGCACCCATAGGACACCCCACCCCACAGCGTAAGGCACCAGGCAATCAGCCGCAGGTTGGCTTTCCAATAGGCGTTGGAACGAGTGCTCACGGTGTCTTGGGTTCCCGTTGTGTGATAGCCGATTAATCCGCCCTTGCCTGTTAAGACGAATCATAGAATAGGAGCTGAATCTGACGTATAATGCCAAATTCATCGACAATTTTACACAGGCATCTCTCATGCAGGCTTAACACCCTCTCCCTGTGGGAGAGAGCCTGCCAAGACCTGAGCCGGGTGCTGGGTTGAGGGAAACGTTATTTCCTCTTTTCTGCTGTAGGGACAGGCCCCCGTGCCTGTCCAAGGAACTGGCAGCTCGGAAACATAGCAACACGATGATTCCTGCTATGTTTATGCGATGCTTGCTATGCCAATGCCATATTTTGCTATGAATTGCTATGTTTATGCTATGTATCTGCTATAAATGTTATGAAAAACATAGCATAATGCGTAGTAGCTGTAGGTCGGGTTAGCGTAGCGTAACCCGACAATCCCAGCGGAACCAGACGGCACGGCTTTGAGATTTACAGTGACCTCTATTTTTTATTATGTTTGAATATCTAGTACATCAAACATAACAAAATTAATGGACATTCAAGCAACACTACGAGCCATTCGAGCCAAACTCGATCTCACCCAGCAGCAACTCGCTGAGCGGCTCGGTGTCTCCTTTGCCACGATAAACCGCTGGGAAGGCGGCACCACCAAGCCACAGAAGGCCGCACAGGAAGCTATCGCCGAACTTGCCGCCGAGGCGGAACTCAACGAGCCGGAAGCAGCCATAGAGCCGACCGAAGCAGCAGCACGCGTCACGCGACGCAGGGCAAAAGCGACCCGACGCGCCATTTCTCCATCCACCAAACCCATGGAACAGATGTTGTGGGACGCGGCCTGTTCCATCCGCGGAGAAAAGGATGCTGCCAAGTTCAAAGATTACCTGCTCCCGCTCCTGTTTCTCAAACGCCTGTCCGACGTCTTCGACGATGAGATCGGGCGTCTGGCCGAAGAATACGGCGACCGCGCCACCGCACTTGAGATTGCCGAAAGCGATCACAAACTGCTGCGCTTCTACCTGCCACCCGAAGCGCGATGGAGCGTCATCAACGGCCGTGAAAGCTACGAATGGCCGCTCGACGACCGGAAGCGAAGCACGCGGCCCCAGGACGTGGGCGAACATTTGACCAGGGCCGTGCGGGCCGTCGTCAAACAGAACCCCTCGCTCTCGGGCGTCATCGACCTCGTGGATTTCGCAGCCGAGCGCAACGGCGAGCGTGACGTCAACCCGGCCAAACTCACCGCCGTGGTTGAGACCTTTTCCGACCCCCGGTACCGGCTCGGCCTCGCCGACGTGCAACCCGACTTCCTCGGTCGCGCCTACGAATATCTCCTGCGCAAGTTTGCGGAAGGGTCCGGCCAGAGCGCGGGTGAGTTCTTCACCCCGACCGAAGTCGGGTTCCTGATGGCACACATCATGCGACCAAAGCCGGGAGAAGATTGCCACGACTATGCCTGCGGGTCGGCCGGCCTGCTTGTCAAGCTCCAACTCGTCGCCAGGGAACTCGATCCCACCAGCCGCGTCCCGCTCAAGCTCTATGGGCAGGAACTGCAAGCCGAAAGCTACGCCGTCGCACACATGAACGCAATCATCCACGACATGGACGTCGAGATTGCCCGCGGCGACACCATGATCAACCCCAAGTTCAAGACCGCGTCAGGCCGGATCAACACCCACGACGTCGTGGTTGCCAATCCCATGTGGAACCAGCCGTTCAGCACGGAAATCTTTGCCAACGACCCATTCGACCGCTTCCGTACCCAGGGCGGCATTACCACCGGCAAGGGCGACTGGGCGTGGCTCCAGCACACACTCGCCTGCCTGAACGAACGCGGACGCGCCGCAGTCGTGCTCGACACCGGAGCCGTCACACGCGGTTCCGGCGCCAAGCACGAAGACAAGGAACGCAACATCCGCAAATGGTTCGCCGATCACGACCTGATCGACGGCGTCATCCTGCTGCCGGACAACCTTTTCTACAACACCACCGCCGCGGGCATCATTGTGGTGCTGTCAAAGCGCAAGCCGGCGGCACGAAAGAACAGGATCGTGCTGCTCAACGCCAGCCGGCGCGTAGGCAAAGGCCGCCCCAAGAACTTCATCCCGGAGAATGACATTCGCCCGCTCGCAGCAGCCTTCCTCAAAGGCGAGCCAGTCGAAGGCGAAGTCGCCGTCATCACACGGGAGCAAGCAGCCCAAGCCGACTACAACCTCAGCCCGAGCAGGTGGGTGGGGCAAACGGACGCTCTAGCTCAGCGCTCGATTAAGGAAATCATTGCCGAAATGCAACGTCTTGATGATGAGGCTCGTGAGATTGACTCGCGTCTGGCAGACGTACTGGCACAATTGCAGGAGACATGAATCCGGAGAAAGAAGGAGGTGGAAAACATGGGCGCAACACACGTAACGGTCAGGATTACAAACCCGGCGGCACCGGACAGGTTTTGGGAAGGGCTTTTCCTGGTGGATACAGGGGCAGCCGATTCTCTTGTTCCCAGACAGCATCTTCAAGCTATCGGCATCGAGCCCGAAGGGAAGCGCGTGTATGAATTGGCCGATGGCAGCGAGATTTCCGTGGACGTCGCTGTTGCCAAAATAGAGTTCATGGGCGAGTTCGTTGGTGGGACGGTCATCTTCGGCGAGGCTAACGCGGAGCCGCTACTGGGTGTGACGGCGTTGGAGTCGGTTGGCATCGAAGTGGACCCGTTGAACCAGCGGCTAAAGCGGCTGCCGTCCGTGCGGTTGAAAAGGCTGGTGGGCCTGCACAATGAATAGAGCGTGGGCATGGTGTCCCCTTGGGGAGTTGTTCGAGATTGGTGCGGGCAAAACGATGTCCGCCGCCGCGCGTAATGGCACTGACAAGACGCCGTTTCTACGGACATCGAATGTCCTGTGGGATCAGATTGACTTGTCGTCCGTAGACAAAATGTCGATTCCTGAGCACGAACGACTTGCCAAGCTGTTGCGAACCGGTGACTTGCTCGTTTGCGAGGGCGGCGAGATTGGCCGTGCGGCAATCTGGAATGGCGAAGTTGAAACGATGTCGTTTCAGAACCACTTACATCGGTTACGGCCCATTCTGGAAGAGGTCGAGCCGCGCTTCTACGTGTATTTCCTGCAATCCGCCTTCACTCAACTCGGTATCTTCGAGGGTACGGGTAACAAAACCACGATCCCGAACCTGTCGCGTAGCAGGTTGGCAGCCCTTCGGGTGCCGCAGCCAACGCTTGACGAACAACAGGCCATTGTCACGGTGCTGGCAAGGATACGGGATGCCATCAAGACACACAAACAGAGCATCGTGCTTGCGCTGGATTTGAAACGCGCCGCGATGCGATCGCTGTTCACACGCGGACTCCGAGGCGAAGCGCAGAAAGAAACTGAGATCGGCCCGGTGCCGGAGAGTTGGAAACAGACCACGCTTGGAGATTTGTGTCAGGAATATGGCGGCGCACTTCAAACGGGACCTTTTGGCAGCCAACTCCACAAGGACGACTATCAAGAAACCGGTTTCGCCGTGGTAAACCCGACACATATGGATGCTGGTCGAATTGTTCACGACAATGTCCCTCGCATTAGCGAGCAGGATGCACACCGTCTCCAACGGCATCGCCTTGAAGATTCTGACATCCTTTTTGCCCGACGAGGAGAGATCGGTCGGCAAGCGCTGGTAACGAAACTTGAAGAAGGATGGCTTTGTGGAACTGGGTGCTTTCTGGTCCGCGTCAGGAGTATCTCCATAGACAACCGGTTTCTTTCATATCAGTTTTCGACCGAGGCTTCGATAAGTTGGCTTCGTACCCATGCAGCCGGAGCGATCATGCCGAACTTAAATAACGTGGTTTTGGGTCGCCTTCCGGTGTTTTACCCTGAGGTTTCGGATCAGCGAGAAATCGTCGCCATCCTCGACGCCGTAGACCGCAAAATTGACCTCCACCGGCGGAAACGCGCAGTGCTGGAAGAGCTGTTCAAGACGCTACTGCACAAGTTGATGACGGGTGAGATTCGAGCAGGGGTTCTGGAAGCCTCTGGAATTCAGGGACTCCGTTATCGAACGATATAGTGTGACGGATGCATGCTGCCAAAACTTACTGATCTGCTGCGTAAACCTGTAGGTACAGCGACTTTCGAAATACAATAGCGTAACGGCGGACAACGGTGGAGGAGGTAAGAATGGAAAAGAACGTTGCTGAGAACATCTCGTCAATTGCAGACGGCGACATTTGGCCGCTCGTGATTGCGGAAAGTATTTTGTTATTCATAACTCTCGTAGCGCTTCCGCTATATGCCGCGTATAAGGCTCACGTGCGTCAAGATCTTCCTCTGAAAGGCCTTGCGCTGCCCCAAGGTTCAGTCAGATCTATGCTGGCGCTTACCGTAGTTGGCTCATTTGTAGTGTTTCTTATATTCGGCGGAGTGTTGTTACCTTCAGGAACACGTTTTACGGAGGTCGTAGCGGCGTTGACCGGTATCGCGGGAACCATTGCAGGCTTTTTACTTTGGCAGCGGCGGCTCCGGAACATCGCCTGGTCCCCAGTCCGAAACGACGCAGCCAGAGCGGACCAGTCTCTCGACGTCAAACTCAGAGCAGCCCGGTGGATAGAATAGTGGGTCTTCAGGAATGCGGTCAAGAGAACCTCAGATGATTCCCGAACACATAGCGGCATTTGTCTCAACCAGTGAATCCGAGCTTCTGGAGTCCAAGCCAACGGCTGAGACTTGCTGTGAAGTAGCTTGACAAGAGGCAGCCATTGAAATTACCGAATGTGCATCAGGCGCAGATCGAACGGCAAAAGATCACGGATTACCTACTGTCATCCGTCAATCCGCGTAGCAGAGCCAAGGCAGATTTTTTTCTGAGCTTCGGATTTGGCATGGATCGCTGGGAAGAGTTTTCAGAGGCATTGAAATTTCATGCCGCGTCTCATGAGGTTTCCCGAGTTGTGGAGACTGCATACGGTCCTCGTTATCATGTGGACGGCGCCCTAGAGACGCCGGATGGGCGCAATCCGGTAATAAGGACCGTCTGGCAAACCGACCATGGGAGTGCGTATCCCAGATTCATTACAGCGCACCCGCGCAGGAGGTGAGAAGTGTTCAAGGAACATGAACAGATCGTGCTTACCGCTGAAGTTTTTGGTGATGAGGGGGAAGAACTGAAACCGGGCGACGTAGGTACTATCGTCCATATCCATCCCGATAAAGAAGCCTTTGTGGTGGAGTTCATGTCCCTGGATGGCGGCACGGTGGCTATCGGGACGGTGTTGCCCTCACAGGTTCGTCCCGTGACGGGTGCTGATCTTATACATGCCCGAACGGTTACAGCGGCCGTCTAAGCGACACGTGGCGGAGGTGTAGTGCAGCATACGTTGGCGTGAATGCCTCCGAGCGGCACAAGGCTCTGAGCCTTCCATCACGATTCCCGCTCCCACTATGGGCTGCAGATAGCGGACTACTGTTGCTGGGCTGTCTTTCGGAGGTGCGAGAGAGGCGAATCGGAATACTACGAACGGATTCATCCAGCCGTGCGTAGCGACTTCGACATCTTTCGGACGGGGACGAAGTATTACTACTGATGTGCGCCGGCTCGGATAAAGCGACCCCCCTGACTACTCTGTCTCCAGAGAGAGCCCCTTGGGCTCTTGTCATCAGGGGGGAACCTTTAGAATTGATGGTAACAGCTCCTACCACGGGATTCAATAGCCAGTTGCTGGACGCGCCACGTAGCGTTGGAGTCCAAGGTGGCGACTCTGACGAGACGAGTTGTTCCTTGCCATTACAGCGCACCCGCGCAGGAGGCGAGAAGTGTTCAAGGAGCATGAACAGGTCGTGCTTGCCGCCGAAGTTTTTGGTGATGAGGGGGGATTCCGGTGTGGTCCGGATCACCAGAGCCGGCGAACGCCGTATTGATCGAAGAGTTTCTCAATCGAGATGAGGACCAAGTTGCCGGACAATGCCTGCGCGATGAGCATTCTATCGAATGGATCGCGAATAGGATCAGGCAACGCGCCGGCGCGGGCTGCGTCCTCCACGGTTATTGGCAGTTCTTCGAAGTTTTGTCCGGCTATTGCCCCGCTGATGTCGAGGGCTAGCTCCTCTGCCTCAGGGAGTTTGCCTAGCCGATGTTTGGTGGCGATCTCCCATGCCGACGCCGCACTGATCAGCACGTCATTCGTCTCATCCACAATCGTCTGCCGCACCTCTTCAGACAGGCGTCTGCTGTCCGTAAACCACCAGAGAAACGTATGAGTGTCCAACAGCGCCCGCACCGCTATTCACCTTCCCATGCCTTCAATTCTTCCTCCGGTAGCGGATCGGAGAAACTGTCTGGAATGACGATCTTGCCTTTGAAGATGTCGGGCTGCCGCTTGCCCCGTTTTTGGACGCGGACGAGCCGGGCCACCGGCGTGCCGCTACGGGCGATAACGACTTCCTCCCCTGCCTCGACTTGCGCAAGCAGGCGTGACAGGTTGGTTTTGGCTTCATGGACATTCACTTTTACCATCGCCGGCTCCTTGCTGACGTTATTAGCTAACAGTATGGCTAAGCATGGGGCTTGTCAAGCGGAGAGCGGTACGTTTCAGTTGCTGGAGTTGTCTCAGATCTGGAAATTTGTGGCTTACGTCAGCACTTCGAGTAGCGTTCCGGCGAATGTTGCTTCCCCGATCAGTCGATCTTTCTCGGAAGCGATGTCAGATTTTCCCGACGTACCAAGATCGAAGACGATGGAACGGTCAATATTTCGTGGGGACTCAGCCAAATCCCGGTCCACCAGTCGACGGATATATTCGGCAAGTGAAACGCCAAGCTCAGCAGCACGCGCACGCATTCGTGTGTGCAACTCGGAATCGAAAGATATTTGCGTTCTAACCATCATTATGTCGCTACCATACTGTCTGCTTAATGGCGTATCAAGGTATTTCATGATGCTCATGGAGGGCATCTCGTGAGCGATCTCAAGATTAGCGAGGCTGCCTCGGTCCAGTTCCCCATGGTTCGTCACGCGGCGGAGGTCGGCTGGATACCGCTCCCGCCGGAAGTGGCGATGCATAAGCGTGGCGGCGAGGCCGGCATGCTGTTCCGGGACGAACTCGAAGGCGCACTTGGACGGTTCAATCCCTGGATGACGGACGACGTCATCCGTTCCGTAGTTGAGAGGATCGAGGCGATCCCTCCGGCCATCGAGGGGAACCGCGAGATGCTGGCTTGGTTGCACGGCGAGCGGCAATGGTACGACGAGGATGAAAAGCGTCACCGGCGCGTCCGGCTCGTCGATTTTGAAACGCCGAATGCCAACGTCTTTCACGTCACCTGGGAGTGGAAACTCAAGCCCCCGGCCCGTAAGGGCAACCGGGCGGACGTGATGTTCGTGATCAACGGTGTGCCGGTTGCCATCGTCGAGCACAAGAACCCCAAGGACGCCGATGCCATCGAGCGGGCCGTCACACAACTGCGACGCTACGAGATTGAGACCCCCGAGTTGATAGCCTCGCCGCAACTCTTCAACGTCACGCACCTGATCGAATACTGGTACGGCGTCACCTGGAATGCGTCGCGCCGGTACATGGCGCGTTGGAAGGAACGGCCCGAGGAAAGCTACCGGTTTGCCGTCCAGTCGTTCTTTGAGCCTACCGATTTTCTGCGCACGTTACGGGACTGGGTTCTCTTCTACGTCGAGGACGGTGAGACCAGAAAGTCGGTGCTGCGGCAACATCAGCGCCGCGCCATCGACCGTATTGTTTCCCGTTGCGAGGAGCCGGCGAAGCGCCGCGGGCTCATCTGGCATACGCAGGGTTCCGGCAAGACCTTTACGTTGCTCACGGCCGCGCGCCTGATCCTGGAGCGCGCGGACCGGTTCCGCACACCGACGGTCGTCGTGGTCGTGGACCGGATGGAGCTTGAAGGGCAGCTCAAGGGTTGGGTTGAGCGGCTGCTCGGCGAGATGCAGCAGCAGGATATCGCGGTCTGGCGCGCCAGTTCCAAAGCCGAACTCCGGGATCTGTTTGAAACCGACACGCGCGGTCTGATCCTTTCGATGATTCACAAGTTCGAGGGCATCGAGAAGGACGCCAATTCCCGGGACAACGTCTACGTGTTTATCGACGAGGCGCACCGGTCGGTGGCCAAGGATCTGGGCACGTACCTGATGGCGGCCTTGCCCAACGCGACGATTATCGGGTTCACCGGCACGCCGATCGACAAGACGGCCCAGGGCGAGGGCACGTTCAAGATCTTTGGCACTGACGATGAATTGGGTTATCTCGACAAGTACACCATCGCCGAGTCGATTGAAGACGAGACGACGCTGCCGATTCACCACACGATGGCCCCGAGCGAGATGACGGTGCCGGCGGAACGACTCGACAAGGAATTCTTCGCCCTGGCCGAATTCGAGGGCGTCACGGACGTTGATGAACTCAATAAAGTCCTTGATCGAGCCGTCGGTCTGCGCACGTTCCTCACTGCTGATGACCGGATCGAGAAAGTCGCGGCGTTTGTGGCCGCGCACTTCAGGGAGAACGTGGACCGGCTCGGCTATAAGGCGTTTCTCGTGGGCGTGAACCGGGAAGCCTGCGCCAAGTACAAGCGCGCGCTTGATAGGCTGCTGCCACCCGACTGGACCGCGCCGGTGTATACGGAAAACGTCAACGACGTGGTGGAGCGTCCGCTGGTCGCTGAACTTCAGCTTTCCTCGGAACGCGAGGAGGACGTGCGTCTCATATTCAAGCGGGCAGGTGAGAATCCGAAAATCCTCATTGTCACCGACAAGCTGCTGACGGGCTATGACGCGCCTCTTCTGTATTGCATGTATCTCGACAAACCGATGCGCGATCACGTGCTCTTGCAGGCGATTGCGCGCGTGAACCGCCCGTACGTGGATGCAACCGGCACCCGCAAGCGCATCGGTCTCGTGGTCGACTTCGTCGGGGTGTTACGCGAGTTGCGGAAGGCGCTCCGGTTTGACTCCACGGATGTGAGCGGCGTGATTGAAGATCTCGATCTGCTGCTGGCTGACTTTTTAGACAGGATCGAGCGGGCGAGAGCGGACTACCTCGCCGGAAAAGGAAGCGACGCTGCTGACGAGCACCTTGAGGATATTGTCTACGGACGTTTCCTGGACCCGGAGCCGCGCAAGGTGTTCTTTGAGACTTACAAGGAGATCGAGGCGCTTTGGGAAATTCTCTCGCCTTCACCCGAGCTTCGCGATCATATCGTGACGTACAAGCGGCTTGCGCAACTCTATGCAGCCGTTCGGAACGCCTACACCACCAGGGTCAACTACGTGATAGACCTCGCCAACAAGACGCGCTCGCTGATCCAAGATGGTGCCGTTCAGCAAGGCCTCGGCTACCTGACGAAAACCGTCACGTTCGACGTGAACACCCTCGAAGCGCTTCGAGGTGAATCAGGGTCCGACGAGGCCAAGGTCTTCAACCTTGTGCGCGGCCTTCGACGAGAGATCGAGGAAGATCGGGATTCGGCGTCCGTGCTGAGACCACTGAAGGAGCGCGCAGAGCAAGTCCTGAAGGATCTGGAGGAGCGGAAGACGACCGGGCTCGCGGCAATGGATCTGCTGGCCGACATTGCCAGGGAAAAGGAAACGGCTGTCAAGGCGGCGAAAGAAAGTGGCCTCTCGCCGCGTGCATTTGGCGTGTATTGGACACTGAAGAACGATCCGGGCTTCGAAACAACCGGCATCGCAGCCATGGATTTGGCGAAGGAAACGGAAGATCTTCTCACGCGCTTCCCTAATGCTGCTGTCAACCCCGATGAGCAACGGCGTCTGCGCATGGTTCTTTATCGACTGCTTCTGGGACTGGATAAGGAGGAACGGAGCCGTGTCGTGAAGCTCGTCCTCTCAATACTTTTGGGTGAAGGCGCCGATGCGGACGAACGACAAGCGACGTGAGTTCATTCGCACCCGCGTTATCTACTGGGCGCAACGACTGAAAGTCCGTCCGCGCTTGGTCCGGGTTCAGCATATGACGCAAAAGTGGGGCTCATGTTCCACGTCGGGCACCGTGACCCTGGCATACGACCTGGCCGATAGGGAATTGAGCTTCCAAAATTTTGTCATCGCGCACGAACTGCTCCACCTTCGCGTGCCCAACCACGGCAAACTTTTCAAGGCATTGATGACGGCTCACGTGCCTGACTGGAAAAGACACGATGTCAACAGGCAGTAGCCTTCGCCGTTCGGGGTTGTACGGGACAGTAAACTTGTTCATGAGTGTGTTATGATCGACGAAGCGGTATCCAAGAACGGTGTTGTGATTCGCCTCACCGATGAACGCTGGGCTCATATTACCGAGGAGCACTGTGAATTGGCCGGTTTGCGTTCAGAAGTGTTGGAAACCGTCTTGTTGCCGGAGCGGATACTCGTCGGTGGCGAAGGCGAACTGATTGCAATACGGAAGATGGGACATGACAAACATCTGATAGTCGTCTATCGGGAACAGGGGCATGACGGGTTTATTATCACCGCGTTTTTAACCAGCAAAACTCGATTGCTTGCGAAGAGGAGACAGATATGGCCATAGCCGATTTTCAGGAATACTTGAAGCTGATCCCCATTGTTAATCGTGCACCACAGCATGCTGTCTGGTTAACGTTTGATGCCGAGGCGGACACACTTTATGTGAACTTTAAAAAGCCCAGCTACGCCACTGACAGCGAGATGTCCGAGGATGACGTCATTGTCCGCTATGAGGGGAAAACGGTGATTGGCTTCACGGTTTTACACGCCAGCAAACGACCACCGAAGACGGCATAGTCCCATTTTTCTGATCGGGAAATGGCCAATCCGCCGGTCGTCGCTGTCTACCCGATCCAAAATACCAATAAATATTTGAGGGAACCATGAAGGTGAAATACGACCAGGAAGTCGACGTGTTGACCATTCAACTGAGCAATGCTCCCGTTGAGGAAAGTGACCAGGATAAATCGGGGGTTATTCTCGATTACGACAGGGATGGCAACATCGTCGGGCTTGAAATCCTGAGTGCCTCCAAGCGGATAGAAAATCCTCGAACATTGGAATTTGCGGTGGTTTAGTTCACTTGTTGTGTGACATGCCCTATGTCGAGCCAGCTTGAATCTGCGGTCATCTCTTAACCGCCCCCCAATGGACAACAACGCTCTTTCATGCTGGAATCCGCGGCGGTGGTATGGGGAACTGCGGCACGTTTGGCGCGATACCCGTCTGTTGGTCCTATCCGCGCAGATTGCGGCTATTTATGCGGCCGTGCTGATTCCGTTCAAGGTGGGGATTCCCATCATCCCCGGCTTTGTGGAACTGAGACCGGCCAACGTCATTCCCATCGTCAGTTCGTTGCTCTTCGGTCCGGCCGCGGCGTGGGGCGCGGGAATCGGCAACGTGATCGGAGATTGTTTCGGCACGCTGGGACCGGCCAGTCTCTTCGGGTTTCTGGGAAATTTTCTCTATGGGTACGTGCCGTACCTGTTGTGGGGAAACCTGGGGTGGTTGTCGTCGGGGCGGGAACCTATGGTGCGTTCCTGGAGGCAGGGCGTGGAATACGTGATCGTCTGTGTCTTCGCATCCCTGGTGTGTGCCGCCACGATCGGGTGGGGCGTGGAATTGTTGGGCCTCCTTCCGTTTTGGCTCTTGTTCCCCGCCATTTTTTTGAACAATCTGGTGATGGCGACGGTACTCGGCCCGCCGCTGCTGTTGTTCCTCTATCCGCGAATCAAGCGATGGAACCTGTATTACCGTGATCTGACGTTCATGGATGCGGTCGGAGAGAAGCAAGAGCCTTCCGGGGATCTTCTTCCTTCAGCGTCGTCACCACCGGCGAAAGCCGGGTCCGTGGCTGTCTCCATTCAGGACGTGACGTTTCGCCCGATGCATGCGGAGCAGCCCGTGCTCAAACATGTATCTCTGGACGTTCAACGTGGAGAATTGGTCGTCCTGATGGGTCGGAGTGGATCGGGGAAGTCTTCATTCTGCTACGCCTTGAACGGGTTGGTGCCGCAATTTATTCAAGGCGAATGGACCGGCGCGGTGACGGTACACGGACAATCCACGACGCAATCCCCGGTGTGGCAACAGGCCAATGGCGTCGGCATGGTGTTTCAGGATTTCGAAACGCAATTGGTTTCGACCAACGTGGAGACGGAACTTCGATGCGCCCTGGAAGCACAGGGAGTCACGCATGACGTGACCGACGAAGAATCCTTTCACGAGCACGTGCGACGCCTCCTTGATCTGGTCGGGTTGCCGGGTCTGGAGCGGCGTGACCCGTTTTCCTTGTCGGGCGGGCAACGGCAGCGCCTGGTGGTGGCATCGGTCCTGGTCCGGGAACCCCGGGTGATCGTCATGGACCAACCGTTGACCGATCTCGACCCGGTGGGCAGACGGCAGTTTCTCCGCCTCCTGGCGGAATTGAAAGCCAAAGGGATCACCATCATTGTCGCCGCACATGGGGTCGAAGACTTCAGGGAAGCCGATCGGGTGTGCGTGCTGGATCAAGGAGAAATGGTGTGGCAAGGCACTCCTCGTGAATTGCTGAGTCAGCCCGATCTGGCCGAACGATACGGCGTGCCCTCCTATCCGTTGGCAGCATGTTTCCAGGGAAGGGGCGTTCAAGTCTTGCCGGCGACGGTTGAAGAAGCATGGCACTTGGCTGATACGCTTGGCCTGAGCATCGTCGCGCCGAAGTCACACGAGCAGGATTCAGACGTGGTCCGTTCCGAACCTCCCGCAACCGTGCTGGAACTCAGCAACGTGTCGGCGCAGTACCAGCCGGGCGTTCCGGCACTCTCCCGGGTTTCCGTATCGTTTCAGGCCGGGGAATTCGTGGCGATTCTCGGGCAGAATGGTTCGGGGAAGAGCACACTGGCAAAATTATGCAATGGGCTCCTGTTGCCGTCGGAAGGCCGCGTGTTGGTTCTCGGAAAGGAGAGGCAATCAACCGGGGCGTTGTCGTCCATCGTCGGATACGTTTTTCAAAATCCCGATCATCAGATTTTTGCGGAAACCGTGCGCAAGGAAATTGCCTTTGGTGCGGAGAACGCAGGCTGTTCACCCGGTGAATGCGAAGTCCGCGTCACCGAAGCGCTGCAAGCAGTCGGGTTGACCGGGGCCGAAGAGCGGGACCCGTTTTCTTTGACGAAAGGCGAACGTCAGCGCGTGGCGGTTGCGTCCATTCTTGCCGCCAAGCCTCGCATCCTGATTGTGGATGAGCCCACCACCGGGCTCGACGCGGAGGAATCGGCTCGCATGATGAACATGATGCGCACGCTGAACCAACAGGGCCACACCATTATCGTGATTACCCATGACATGGGGATCGTTGCGAACTACGCGACGCGATGCGTGCTGATGCGGGATGGCACCATATTGGCGGATGGGCCGACGCGAGAAGTGTTTTCGGACCCTGAACTTCTGAGGTCTACGGCCTTGGCGTTGCCGGCCCTGACCCGGTTCACCCAGCGGTGGGGCGTGACGCTGCTGACAATAGAGGAAGTGCGGAGGGCTTGGCGCGCGTCATGAACCTGTCACTGTACGTCGATGCACGGACGTGGGTGCACCGGCTGGACGGCCGGACAAAAATCCTCTGCCTGCTCGGGCTCTTTTCCTTGAGCCTGTTGTTTTCAGACCCGGTGTACTTGCTTGGGCTCTGCGCGGGTGTCCTGGCCCTGGTTCTCTGGGCGCACAGTCTTCACAATCTGAAAAAGATTTGGATCCTGCTGGTGCTGTTGTTTGTGTACAGCGTCGCGCTCTGGCCCTTCTTCGTGGAGGGGACCACCCCGCTGTTCACGATGGGCGGGCTGACCGTCATGCAGGAAGGCGTGCTGTATGGTATGGGTATGGGCCTGCGGCTGAATGCCATGCTCATCAGCGGCATTGTGCTCTTGTCGACCACGGGCATTGAAGAGCTTGCCGAGTCCTCGAATCGATTGGGCATACCCCGTCCTCTGGGGTTTTCGTTGTCGCTCGCTTTCCGATGGGTTCCCACGTTGCTGGGCTCAATCGGGGCCGTGATTCAGGCCCAGCGCTCGAGAGGGTTGGACGTGCAATCCAAGGGTGTGTTTGGAAAAATCCGCCGGTACCCTCCGTTGATCGTGCCGTTGATCGGTCATACCCTTCGCCAGACTAATCTACTCGCCATGGCCTTGGAATCCAAAGGCTTTGGAACCGGACAGGTTCAACGTCTCTTGTTTGTTTCGAAAATGCAAGGGGCTGACTTTGCGGCTCTTGCGGTAATTGCCGTCCTGGTGTTGGGAAGTGTCTGGATGAGGTTTAACGGGTATGGTACTATTTGAACGGAACCGGTGACGTGCAGCGGACTCGCACGTCCAACTTACGGCGTTTAGCAGGAAAGGTGGTGGCGGGATGAAAGGGTCTGTGGCGTTGGTGAAAATGATGAGTGCCGTGTGTATCCTCCTGTTGGTACAGGGTCCCTCTGTCCCTGCGCAGGGTGGAGGATCAAGCGAACCCACGAAAACGATCATCGGTGACTTGCTGGACGTGGACCGGGACTTCTACATCGTGCGAGGCGAACGGGGCGAGATTCAAATCGAAGCCACACACAAGACCGAGATCACGGAAGAATTCGGATACGGCGACCGCATCAAGGCCTTGGTGCTGATGAACAACAAGGCGTTGAAGATCGAGCGCGCCGGACCCGATGACGTGACGGGCGTGACGGAAAACCTGCCGGTCACAGCGCAAGTCTCTGAAGCCCAACAAGACGCCAAGGGGGAAGCTCCTGCGCCGGCCGCACAACCCAAGCAACCAGAATCCAAAACCATTGTGGCCGATCTGCTGGACGTTGATCGTGATTTTTACATCGTGCGGGGCGAACGGGGCGAGATTCAAATCGAAGCCACGCACAAGACCGAGATCACGGAAGAATTCGGATACGGCGACCGCATCAAGGCCTTGGTGCTGATGAACAACAAGGCGTTGAAGATCGAGCGCGCCGGGCCCGATGACGTGACGGGCGTGACGGAAAATGTGCCGGTCACCGCGCAAGCGCCTGTAGCTCCAGAGGGCGGTAAAGAGCAAGCCCCTGCGGCCCCGGCGCAGCCGAAGCAACCGGAATCCAAAACCATTATTGGCGATCTGCTGGACGTTGATCGGGATTTCTACATCGTGCGGGGCGAGCGAGGCGAGATTCAAATCGAAGCCACGCACAAGACCGAGATCACGGAGGAATTCGGATATGGGGATCGGATCAAAGCGAAAGTCCTCATGAACAACAAGGCGTTGAAGATCGAGCGCGCCGGGCCGGATGACGTGTCGGGGGTCTACACGGAATGATGTAGCCAGAGATTGTTGTTTCCGGCAGTTTTTCTCCCTTACTCGTCCAGATTGGCGATAGGGAAGGCGTCCACCGGGTCGGCGGGGATGAAGCCGAAGATCTTCGAATAGAAATACAGTTCGTTGTCCAGGACCTGCTTGATGTGCTCGGCTCGTCGAAACCCGTGCTGCTCCCCTTCAAAGGCGATATAGGCGACGGGAAGCCCTTTCGATTTCACCGCGTTGAACATGTTCTCCGCCTGGTTCGGCGGAACCACTTTGTCCTCCAAGCCCTGAAAGAGAATGAGGGGAGCGGACAGCCGGTCGGTGAAATGAATGGGCGATCGCCGGTCATAGAGGTCTTTCCGTTCGGGCAGCGGACCGATCAGCCGGTCCAGGTAGCGTGATTCGAACTTATGGGTATCCCGAACAAGCGCTTCGAGGTCCGAGACGCCGTAGTAACTGGAGCCGGCCGTAAAGCAATCGCGAAACGTCAGGGCGCATAACGTGGTAAAGCCTCCTGCGCTTCCCCCCGTGATGGTCACGCGAGCCGGGTCCACGGCATCCCGGTCGATGAGCGCCGTGACCGCGCTGACGCAATCATCCACGTCGACAATGCCCCACTGACCGTTGAGGCGTTCCCGGTAGGCACGGCCGTATCCCGTACTCCCGCCGTAGTTCACGTCGAGCACGGCAAATCCCCGGCTGGTCCAGAATTGAATCATCAGGTTGAACGTCGGAGACGAAGCTCCGGTGGGGCCTCCGTGGCTTTTGACGAAGAGGGGCGGGCGCTCTGAAGGCGGAGCTTGATAATCCGCATTGTGCGGGGGGTAATAAAACGCGTGCCCGGTCGATCCGTCCCGGGTTGGATAGGTGACGGCGGAGGGCATGGACAGACAACGGGGGTCCGGGGAAAAGTCTACCGAACGGCGAAGGACGGTCACGGCTTGCGAATTTGCATCAATCTGAATGATGGCCGTGGGGTCGGCTGGGGAACTGGCCGTACAAAGAATGCGGGATTGCTGCACGTGGACGTCGTCGAAGGTCGTGTATGGTAGTTCGAATCGTTCGAGCATGTGTCGTGCCGTGTCCAGACGTCCCAGGTACCAGAAGCCGTTCTGTGTATAGGCGCAGATCACGTGGTGAGGCGACTCGAACCCATAGAGTCTCTGGCCGAACACCCATTGCGGTGCACCGAATTCAGCCTCCATGGGATAGAGAGGGGCGACGTGCTCGTTGTCCAGGCGATACAGGTTCCACCAGCCGGACTGGTCGGACACGAAATGCAACCGGCCATCCGGCGACCATTCCGGTTGAAAAATGGAGACGTCGGTTCCCCCGGCCACGCATCGTGACCTCAGGATCGAGCCGTCCTGCCCGAGATCGGCAACCCAGAGTTCCGTGCCGTCCCATGGCATGTTGGGATGATTCCAGGTCAGCCAGGCTAACTTCTGTCCATCCGGGCTCAGTCGCGGAGAGGCATAAAAATCATTGCCCGAAACCAGAACGTCGCCGCACGTCGGACCTGAACCGTGGTCGAGAGCAATGCTCGCGATGGCGTTGCGGGGCTCCCGGTCGGAATCCGTGTGATCTTCACGAATGCACAGAAGCCGGCGCCGCCGAAGGTCCGTGATGCCATCGGCATAACACATGGGCGCGTCCGCGGTGACGGGCTCGGGCGCTCCGCCCGGGCGCAGTCGATAGAGCCGCTGATCGGAAAAATTGGAAAAATACACGACGCCATCCGCGACACAATACGCTCCACCTCCGTATTCGTGGACGCGCGTGCGAACGTTCAACGGGGCAGGGATCAGGGTTCGTTGGGTCCCGCCGGCGTCCTGTTGGACAATGGTGTTCCTCCCGCCTTCCTTGGGGCGGTTTTCGATCCAGAACACCCGGTCCCCATCGAGGGCGATTTGTCCGAGTCTGATGGATTCTGAAACAATCCGGTCAGAGGTCAGAGGAGAGTTCCATGACCCGTAAGGAGCGGTAAGCGGATTTGGCATAAGGAACAAATGTCCACCAATTCGTTGCCGGAATCAAGGGCCGAATACAAGAGGGGGAACCAGGAAAGAAAGTCCGCAGTTTTCACTCCCCTTTGTAAGGGGAGGTGTATAGACCGGGGACATCATTAACGGGTGTTCGGAGACATGGTTGACACATTGTGAGTTATTCGGAGGGGGCATGCAAATCAAGTTCGCGGATATATTGGTGACAAAAATAGATCCGCCACCGACCCTCTTGGGTGGTCGGCCGCAGGGCGACGGGGTAGCCGCGCAAGGCTTTGGTCACGTGGAAGGCGCGCCCGCGAAACGAGATGACGCCTTTGTCTTGCACGCGCCGGACGTGCGCGTCCGGGCCATAGTCAATGGGCGGGAGGGCCTCGGGAAACGGGCGGGGACTGGGGGTATAGCGCATCGCCGGAACCGCGAGGGCTAACGCGTCATGCGGGCGGTCCAAGTTATAGTGGTCGCGCCAGCGGTCAAAGTGCTGTTGGCAGTGGGGCAGATCGCGAAAGGTACGCTGGTGGAGTAATTCGGCCTTGAGGGTGCGATGGAAGCGTTCGTCTTTGCCCAGGGTTTGGGGGTGGGCCGGCCGGGCATGCGTGAGGGTAATGCCCAAGCGCATAAGCCAGACGGTCAGGGCCGTGAAGGGGCTGAGGGTGAGCGGCACGCCCCAAGGCGGGCCATTATCCATCAACAGGCGGGCGGGCAAGCCATAGCGGCGGAAGGTCTGCGTCAAGTGGGTTTGGACGGTGCGACCCTGTTCATTGGGACAGGCGTGCAGGCAGAGGGCGAAGCGGGAGCAGTCGTCCAGCACGGTCAGAGGATGGCACCGGCCGGTGGCCAGGGCGAAATGGCCTTTGAAATCCATTTGCCATAAGGCATTGGGCGTGGTGTGCGCAAAACGCTGCCAGGCCCGGGGGGGCGCGGTGGCGGGGAGGCCGCTGGTGCGGCGCAGAATCGCCGTGATGGTACTGGGCGCCGGGACCGGCTGATACCCGAGCGCGCGCAGGCGGGCGTGCAGTTTGCGGCCCCCCCAGGTAGGATGCTGGGTGCGCAAGGTCACGACCGCCGCTTCGAGATCGGGCGCCGTGCGGTGCGGCGTCTGGTGCGGGCGGCGGGACCGATCCGCGAGGCCCGCCACGCCGGCAGTGGCGTAGCGGGCCAGCCATTTATAGGCGGTCGGGGGGCTGATCTCGAACCGGCGACAGAGCGCCCGCAGGGATGTCCCCGGCTGCTGGGCTAAGAGCATGAATTCGTGGCGTTGAGACATGGTTGACACCTCTTTCCAAGGCATGGCGGTCCTCCTGTCATAGGGGTGAAGCCATGCAGTTTAAAGTGTCAACCATGTCCCCGAACAGGTGTCAACCATGTCCCCGGTCTATACAGGGAGGATAGGAGGGGTAGAGTCAACCGTCCGGGGGCACGGAGGTGTTGCCGCGAAGGGCTAACTTTGAACGGAGGTAGCTTGAACAGAAGTGCAGTGCCGCTTATGTTCGCTTGAGGCGATGGTGACCAGGTCATGGATCTTGTCGAGACACCGCCCGCAAGCATCGTCGTCGTCGATACCCAGCGTGGCGGCCAGTTGTTTCGGGCAGGTTATGCCGGCGCGACCGAGGTCTTCGACGTCCGACTCTTTAATGCCTTTACAAACACAGAGGTACATGATGTTCACCGAATGCGATATTGATTTCCGTTATCATCTTTGGGCATTCTAATCGAGTCCCCGGCAGGCTGTCAAGCTTTTTTGTTGAGAACTTGTTTTGTTGACGACGTAGAATGACGTCATGATATTGACGATTGACGTAATTCGTCATATGAGTGAAGTGCATGACGGAGGTGACGATCATGGCTAGAGAGCCAATCCATCCAGGCGAGTTTCTGTCAGATGAGTTGCAAGAAATTGAAATGACGGCAACCGAGTTATCACGTCAGATTGACGTGCCGCCCAATCGTATTTCGCAGATCGTTCGATGCAAGCGTGATATTACGGCCGATACCGCCTTGCGCCTTGGTCAGTTTTTTGGGACTGGACCGGAGCTATGGTTAAACCTCCAAAAGGCTTATGATCTGGACAAGGCCAAAGCATCACTCGGGACAAAAATTCGCAAAATACATCGCTGGCAACCCGAAGGACACGTGGCAGGATAATCTTGCAACCCATGGACCAATCTTCCTATCCGGAAGCGCTCCGGACACAACTGGCAGTCCGGCTGAGTCCGGACAGTGCGCAACACGTCGCCGCGGCTCTTTTTGAAACGGGCGGGGCCGTCCACGTCTCCGAATTATTAAACGAACTCTTGGAGCGTTCCGGCAAACTCGCGGGACAGGCTATGGACGAGCTTCCCGAGATGCTGGAACGGTGTGGTCCCGAACCGGTCGTCTCATGGCTGGACGTGGCCGTGACCCTGGCAGGGCTGTCGGGGGCGATCACCTTGAAATACCTGAAAGAGAGCCCGCGTCTTTTGGGCGTCCTGGATTCCGCCGTGCTTCGTCAAGCGGTGCTCGAGACGACGCTGGAACTCGCCGACAACGACTCGGAGTTTGCAGCCAACTGCGCGTTTGAATTCTTTCGAAAGGCACCGGAACTGTTGCTCGCGGATTCACAAACCGACTTGGCTCAATGGGCGGAAATTGGCCGGGAACTGACGGATTGGAATGACGTGTTGGGCATCGAGTTTATCCGGGAATGTCCGAGGGTGGCCGAAGTCCTGGCTTTGGAAGAGGTGCGGCCCTGGGTGGCCTTCGGTATGAAACTGATGACGCAAAATAGTTTGGGAAAACCCGATTACGTGGGGATTCTGGAATTCTTTCGCACGAGTCCCGGCCTGCTCGGAGAAATCCCCGATACGGGCTTGCATCCCCAAATTATAAGCGTGGGCTCGACCCTGGCGGATCAATCGCCTGAAACGGCCCTGACCTTGTTGGCTGAAGCGCCGGGGCTGATGGCGCTCCTGCCCTCGGCGGAACGGCGCATGAAAGTCCTCCAATACGGAGGGCTGCTGGCCGAACGGGATGCCGGCGTGACTATGGAATATTTTCGCCGGGCACCGGAGGTAATCCGTCTGGGTGATGGCGCGGAAGGCCGGGACGAAGCCTTTGAAACGTGGTTCCGTGGTGGTATGGAAGTGTTGGACTACAGCCCGGAGGGCGCACGCGCGTATTTTGCTCTCGAAACCTCGAAGGCATTGAGCGCGATCGAACAGGCGACCAACAACGTGCCGCTTCGACAGGTGGCGCGTTCGTTGAAACTGCTGGGCCACATGATCTGCGGCCAACCCGTGCAGATTGAATCCCTGGCCGATGCGACGCAACGGCCTCGACTGGAGATGAACGCCGAGGGCCCCATGGTCTATCTGCCTTCGATCATGAACCGGTTTTCGGTGAAGGACCAGAACGCTCGAAGCTATACAGTCACGTTGGCGCATGAGGTCGGGCACGTGGAGTTTGGAACGTATCGAATCGATATGCCGTTGCTTCGGACCCTGGCGCAACGGGTGGCGGATCGCTATCGACTCGATGCGAGTGCTCCGGACATCGACTGCTTGACGGATTTTTTTGCCCTCTATCCGCAAAAAGGGGTGATCCGGGATCTGTGGACCATCCTTGAAGACGCACGCGTGGAGTTCTTATTGCAGCAGGAATATCCGGGACTTCGGGATGATTTGGCCGCCGTGTCCAGAGCGTCGGTGCAGACCCGGTCCTTGCTCCATGGCATGACGGCCAGGGAGATGGTGCTGGACGAGTTGTTGCTGTTATTTATGCAAGGAACGGAAAGACCGCAGATTCCGGAGAACTTTCAGCGGGTTGTGGACCGGTGTTGGGACGTGGCGCGGACGATTCAGGACCCTCACGCCACGAATGAGCAATCCATCGATCTGGCAGACAGGATCTATCAGGTGCTGGATGAGATGATCGGCAGCCTGGAAAGCGTTGTTCCGGATGAAACGGATTCGACGCCGGAGGACAAGGAGGTGGGCATGGGGCCTCGTGCGGCGGAAGAAACCGCGGGCGGGTATCGAAGCATTACGAATTGGGTCTATCGTGGTGAAATGAATCCGGATTTCGTCCGTGGTGAATCGGCGGAAACGGATGAAGGCCCGGATGTCCCGGAACAGCCGGAACTGGATTTGGAAACTGCCGGCGCGCCTTCTCCCACTCCGGCGGGTCGAACCGAAGAGATGGAAACAGGGGAAGCTCATCAGGACGATGCTGATGAACCTGGGGTGCAGCGGTCCGTGCTTGACGAGTATCTGCACGTGCAAGGCGCGGGCGACGGGTTGTTACCCGTGCCATCCGGTCAGGAGCAGACGTACGTGTACCCGGAATGGGATGGCGGGATCCAGGACTACCGGCTCAAATGGTGCCGGGTGGTCGAGCGTCCCGGCGAAGATGGCGGTCAGGATTTCGCTCAACGGGTCATGGAAAAACATGCCCCGGCTATCCGGGTCCTGCGGCGCTATTTTGAAACCATGCGGCCTACGGGCTTGCAGCGAGTCCACGGCTATGACCATGGCGAGCATTTGGATTTGGATGCCGCGATTCGTCTCGTGGCGGAACGGCGGGCGGGAATCGACCCCTCCGACCGGATCTATGACCGGCGTGACAAACGTGAACGCCAGGTCGCCGCGGCGTTTTTGGTCGACATGAGCGGCTCCACGGGCCGGCAATTGGAAACGGGACAGCGTCGTGTGATCGACGTGGAGAAGGAAGGATTGATTGTGCTTACCGAGGCCTTGGAGGCCATAGGAGACCAATATGCGTTATACGGTTTCTCTGGCCAAGGGCGGCACCTGGTTGATTTCATGGTGCTGAAGGATTTCAGCGACACCCGGCGCTATCAGATCGGCCAGCGCATTGCGGCCATGACGCCGTTGCAGCAAAACCGTGACGGGGCCGCAATCCGGCATGCCGTTCAGAAATTGCTGCGCTGCCCGGCCCGGCACCGGCTGCTCGTCCTGCTGAGTGACGGGCGCCCCCTTGATGGGGATTATGGAGAGGAATATGCCTTGGAGGATACCCGCATGGCACTGCGAGAGGCGCGGCAGCAGGGGATCAGTCCTTTTTGCCTGACCATCGATCAACAGGCGAGCGGCTATCTCAAACGCATGTACGGCGACGTTCAATACCTCGTCCTGGATGATATCCTGACCTTGCCTGAACGGTTGCCACGCGTGTATCAACGTTTGACGGGAAGATCGTGACGCTTGGCTGCAATCTGTCATTGATATGTGTTCACTCATTCCCTTCGACTTCACTACGTTACGCTCAGGACGGGCGTTGACACTTTCGTTGTCTCTTCCCGTCATCCCCGGCACAAAGAATTGGATCCGCGATTCAGGATGTCGGGGACGGATCCAGGGTTTGTTGCTTTTTTCTCCCTCTCCCCTGGAGGGAGAGGGTTGGGGTGAGGGGGCATGGTCAACGAACGAGTGAATATTGCCACTGTTTACGGATAAATCAACTTGATGAGTGCTGACTCCCCTGAACAAACAATTCCGCCCTGGCTGTACAAGCTGTTTACCGGGCATCAGTATCCGTACGTCCGTCGCCTGGCCAAATTTGAGAAAAAGGATCGAAAACGCGGCGAGATGAGTTCCGAACCGTCTCGCGAAGAGATTGATGCCAAATTCTGGGAAGTGTATCCTCGATCCTCAACCAGAATTTTGCAGGAAGTGAAACAGGGCATGATCGTGAGCTTCACGGAGTTGGGCTCCTATCCGCCCGGAGGCTATCAGGAATTGGTGGACACGCCGGAAGAGTTCCTGGCCCGGGAATATGGAAGAAAAAAAATCAAGGTGAATTTTTACGACGGAGACAACTTCGTCTGCACCATCAATTTCAAAGTCGGAGGGTGGGCCAGTCATGACGACGACTAGGGAGACTGGCTGGCAGCGTGACTATAATCTAACGTCAGGTGCGTCATGAGTCGACAGAAAATCACCATCGTCGGGGCAGGCAACGTCGGGGGATCCGTTGCGCAGAGACTGGCCGAGAAGAGTGGATACGACATCGTCCTGGTGGATATTGTGGAAGGCCTGCCGCAGGGTAAAGCCCTGGACTTGGCGCAGGCCGGCGCGGTGTGCGGCTATGACTCGCCGATTCGTGGAACCGAGCGGTATGAGGATACGGCGGATTCCGACGTGGTGGTGGTGACGTCCGGGATTGCCCGGAAGCCCGGCATGAGCCGGTCCGAATTACTGGAAACCAACACCAACATCGTGCGATCCGTCGTGCAGGAAGTGGCTACCCGTTCTCCCGCGGCCGTGCTGGTCATCGTGGCCAATCCGTTGGACGCCATGACGTACGTCGCCTACCGGGTGAGCGGGTTTCCCAAACAACGGGTCGTGGGCATGGCCGGGATTCTGGACTCCGCCCGCTTCTGCACGTTTATCGCCCAGGAGTTGAACGTCTCGGTCCACAACGTCCACGCCATGGTGTTGGGCGGGCATGGGGATGCGATGGTGCCCCTCATCCGACATACCACGGTGGCCGGTCGTCCCGTGGATCAATGGATGTCGCAAGAGCGGCTTGATGCCCTGGTGAAGCGAACACGCGGCGGCGGTGGAGAAATCGTCAGTCTCCTCAAGACGGGGAGTGCCTATTACGCGCCTGCGGCATCGGTGGTCGAAATGGTCGAGGCCATTATCCGTGATGAACACAAAGTGCTGCCCTGTGCTGCCCTGTGTGAAGGCGAGTACGGCCTGAAAGGGACGTATATGGGGGTGCCGATCCGATTGGGGAAAACCGGCGTCGAAGAAATTCTCGAATATGACCTGACGCCCGACGAAAAAGCCGCGTTCGAAGAATCGGCCCAGGGCGTCAGGGAACTATGCCAAGAAGTCGATAAAATCCTCGGCTTGTAATCCGCTACTGCAATTTCTCAGCCAGCACCTTTTCCGTTTGTTTCCTGCGGTATTCTTCCAGGCTCTTTTTGATCCCCGAATCTTCCAGCGCCAGGATCGCGGCCGCGATCCTGGCGGCGTTGGCTGCGCCGGCTTCGCCGATGAATTGAAGGCTGCGTCAAGCGTGACGATGTAGTGACATTATAGCTGCCGCGCGGTCAGTAATCATGGGTGATGCCTCCAATCAAAACGAACTTCAATCTCCCGCAGCATGTCAAACGTATCCTGGTAAATGACGCCGAACTGTCGGCAAACGTTGGGTAGAGGCACTCGTTTCTTTACATCCGGGTTGAATTTCTCCTGGGTAACCACGGTTGCGTTATGTCCCTTGGCGTAGGCGGCAACCCACCCATCGGCTACTCTTGCGAACTCCGCTTTTGCGTCAGGTCGAAATTGGTCATTTCTTCGGACCCAGTCCATCATTTCCGCGAAAGCATCTACGACCGACTGCTCTGCTGATGATATGAAGAGATCGTTTGGTGCATTTTTCACCCACTCGGCCAACTTGTCTGGAGTATCCTGATTATTTGGCCCTTCCATCAATTCAGCACGAACCCGATCTATACTCAACATTCGTCTCTCTTGGCTATAGTGTGTCAGGCATTCCCAGAAACCGGGGCACAGGTCTTGCGCGTAGTAGCGACGGTGTGCCTCTATGAAGATGTTCGTATCTAACACAAACAACTTTTGCGCGTGGTTCATCAAAGTAGCATGCTCATCTTTTTCGGCATTCTTTCAAAGGTATCTCCTTTCAGGCCGGTGAGGCTATACGCTTCACGATAGAGCAGTCGCCCTTCTTTGACCGCGCGGATGATTGCGGTGCCAAAGCGTGGGCCTATGCGCCATTTCTGGGTGTTCCAAAAATCGCCGCCGTCTGCTTGGTCCTGTTGTCGGCTGTGCCATTCAGTGTCCTGATATTCCTGATAGAACCTGAAGAATTCATCCTGATCGATTAAATCGAGATCAAGGGCACGACGCGCTGCCACAAGAGAACTGACTTTGAAGTGACGAGCAATCGCCTGATAACGATCATTCGCTTGCTTGGCGGTATGCCAGAAATTGTTTAAATCGTCCTTCGGTACCAGAAATTCAGCAGCCGCCTGATTGCAGAAACGCTCTGTGGCATGGGGCGCTGGCTGCAAGTTTTGGAAAATGGATACACCTGTCTCTCCCACAAAGAGGTGTGCCAGTTCGTGGGCGAAAGTGAACATCTGCGCTGCCTTGAAGTCAGCGCTATTTACAAAGATAAGTGGAGCATACTCGTCAACGAGAGCAAAACCTTGAAACTCATCAGAGGCTAGCTTGCGTCGCGTGTTGTTTCCCACGATGCCATTGAAAACCACCAGGACACCGGCATCTTCTGCTTGATCCCGTAGAACCTTAAGCGCATCCGTCCAAGTGGACACTTGCGAGGCCCAGTCGTGGGACAGTTGCAATGCCTCACGCATGGCAGCAGCGACTTGCCGTGGATGTGCATCAATTCTGTAGGCTCCAACGAAGTTCAGAGGTGCGGCGTCATCTTCAATGAGTTCATCGCGCATCCAGGCCTGCCGTCGCTGCATAATCTCCACGGTTTCGAGAAGGTCTGGACTCGGCCGCGGCGGTGTGTCATCGCTTCGGGTCCGGAAATCAGGTATTGGCAAGTGGTCCTCAGGTGGTTCTGTTAGGTACAGAAAACCCAGAGGGGTATGGGTACGTTGGGCAAGCCTATCTGCCTGGGCAACACTGATCCTACCGGATTGTTCCCACTCCAAGACGCGTTCTGGTCTCACCTGCATCTTTTGGGCAAGTTCATCCTGGCTGACGCGCAGTCGCTCTCGTGCCCATCGCAACACGTCAGGCTGCAACGTTATCTTCAAGCCTCGGCTACTCATGGAGTCTGCTCTTTATCCAGAGAACGCATCAGAATGTTAGTAGCACCATTACTTGGTCCGACTCGTCGGAGTCATCTGGCAGGTCGTCCGTCACCTCACGCCGCTCAGTTTGCCAGTAACCACAATGGCAATCAAGCGGGAGCTATTCGAAGGATAGCAAGACGCGGGGAAAGCGGGTGGACGGTGAGGGAAGGAACGGGTCAAAGAAAGCAGGGGCTCTCGCGATATAAGATCTGTTACAAAAGGCTGAACACGAAAAATCAAGAAATCGTGAGACACCCTGTCATCACTGGAGTTTCTCAGCTAACACTTTTTCCGTTTGTTTTCTGCGGTACTCTACCAACCGTTCTTTGATCCCCGAATCTTCGAGGGCCAGAATCGCGGCGGCGAAGAGGGCGGCATTGGACGAGCCGGCTTCACCGATGGCCAGGGTGGCGACGGGAATGCCCTTGGGCATTTGGACGATGGAGAGCAGGGAATCGAGACCTTGCAGCGCTTTGGATTGCATGGGTACACCCAGAACCGGCAAGGTCGTCTTGGCCGCAATCACGCCCGGCAGGTGAGCCGCGCCGCCGGCGCCTGCGATCATGACGCGAATCCCTCGTGACTCGGCTTGGCTCACGTATTCGAATAAGGCATCAGGAGCCCGGTGAGCGGAAATCACACGACATTCATTGGCAATGCCAAGCTGCGTCAACGTCTCGCTGGCCAACCGCATGACGTCCCAATCGCTTTTACTACCCATCACAATGCCGACTAACGGCGTATCGTTTGCTGAAGCCACGAGCGTTCCTCCTTAACCGAAATGGGATCGTGAAAGTGGAGCGTTTCGGAAACTCCTTACTGACAGGACAAGAGTGTACTGACTCGTCATTTCATTTACAATCTCACGAGCCGGGTGAATCGACACGAGAAAAGATGGACATAGCAGGACATAGCAAAAAAATAGCAGAAACATAGCATTGGCATAGCATAATCATAGCAGAGTATAGCATAAGCATAGCATTGATATAGCAAAACATAGCTAACTATAAGTACATATAATCGTAAGGCAGAACATAGCGTGAGATGGCGTTCAGGGTCATGTATCGCAATGATTTGCGGATGCGGCCTGTTAAGAACGAACATGCCAGGGCACGGTGAACACACGGGCCGAACGGCTGGATGTGCTGGAGTCTAACTCATTGACGTGCAAAGGGTTTTGGTGCCCGTGTGCAGGAGAACGGCTTGACTGAATGGATGAGAGCCTGTAAATGTTTCATCATTCGTTGATAGGATAATCGGTCTACCTCCCCTTGCCCCTCCTTACAAAGGAGGGAAATGAAGAAGTTCCCTCTCCCCCGGCGGTAGAGGGTTAGGGTGAGGGGGGAATGGCCGACGAATGCATGAACACATACAATGACAGCTTGGGCGCGTCTCCCGGATTGAGGCATTTTTTATGACGGAAGCATTTCCCCTTCGATTACTGGCTCCGCTCGATGGTGAGCCGTGGGATATTGACGGCTACGTCAAACGCGGCGGGTATGAGGCGTGGCAACAAGTGATTCGGGACGCCGACCCCGACAGGGTGATTGGTGAGTTGAAGCGAGCGAGTCTGCGAGGCCGGGGCGGAGCCGGATTTCCGACGGGCTTGAAATGGGATAAGGTCGTGCATCACCGGGAGACGGAACGATATTTCGTCTGCAACGCCGGCGAGCATGAGCCGGGCACGTTCAAAGACCGGTACCTTGTCGAGCACCACCCGCATCAGTTGATTGAAGGATGTTTGATCGCGGCCTTTACCATTGGTGCGCGGGAGGCCTACATTTATTTGAACGCTGAATTTCTGGCAGCCCGGGCGAGTCTGGAAAAGGCCTTGGAGCAAGCCAGGACACGTGGATTTCTCGGCCAAAACGTTCTGGGGTCCGGGATGGACCTTGAATTGGAGATTTTTGAAGGGCATGGAAGTTACGTCGCCGGCGAGGAAACCGCGATGTTGGAGTCCATGCAGGGTCGTCCGGCGCAACCAAAGGAAAAGCCGCCGTTTTACCCCACCGAGTTCGGGCTTCACGGAAAACCGACCCTGGTGAACAACGTCGAAACCCTGTCTCACGTGCCGCACTTGTTGCGCAATGGGGCGCAATGGTTTACGGCAGTGGGTGCGGAAAAGAGTCCAGGAACCATGTTGTTTTCGTTGAGCGGGGCCGTCAATCGTCCGGGCGTGTATGAATTGCCTTTGGGGACGCCGTTGCGCCATCTGATCGAAGAATGCGGAGGAGGCGTTCCACATGGCCGCGGGCTCAAAGCCATCTTTCCTGGGGGACCGTCCTTTGCCATGATGGGGCCTGAAGCCTTGGACCTGCCCATGGATTTCGATGCCTTGAAGCAGGCCGGGACCGGGTTGGGGTCGGCCGGGGTGATTGTCGTCGATGATGCCACCTGTATGGTGGGTCAGACCCTCAAGCTCTCAACGTTTTTTCGGGAGGAAAGTTGCGGGCAATGTCCGCCCTGCAGGATTGGGACGGAGCATCTGGAAGAACTGGTGGCGAAAATCGAGGAGGGGAACGGGACACGGGAAGATCTGGATAAACTCTTGCAGATTTGCGGGTTCGTCAAAGGCACGGGCTATTGCACGTTGGTGACGGGCGCCGCCGTCCTGGTCCAAAACAGTCTTCGGCTGTTCCGGCACGAATTCGAGGAGCACGTCGCCAAGCGAGCGTGTCCGTTTCATCCGACCGCCACGGAACCGGCGATTGCCGTGGGGTGAGTGATTCCTGATGCCACGTGTCACCTTTATTCATCCTGAAGGCACGAGCGGAGAGGTTCCGGAGAACGTTTCCCTGCTTGATGCCGCTGAGCAGTTGGGGTTTCCACTCAATCACGATTGCGGGGGGAGCGCCTCGTGTTCGACCTGCCGCGTCGAAGTGATTATGGGCGGAGAGCATTTGTCCGAAATAGATTTTGAAGAGCAGGACCTGCTCGATCGCGAAGCATTAACCGAATCCTATCATCGTCTGAGTTGCCAGGCCTTGATCCTGGGAGACGTTGTCGTGCAGGTGCCCGAAGAAAAATGGGCGTCTGCGGCTGCCGATCAGCCGGACTCCTCGAATGCCACAGAAAGTTGACCCGTGAGCCGGAGCGGAACGGCGATGAACGAAACCATCAGCGTGACCCGTCCATACCGGTTCTGCGCGGCGCATCGGTTGCATACCAATGCCTTGCCCGATGACGTCAATCGAAAAATCTACGACAAGTGCAACAATCCCAATGGACATGGCCACAACTACACCGTGTTCGTGACGGTCACCGGAGAATTGGATCCCAAGACCGGCGACGTGACGGACGTCGAAGCTTTGGACCGCCTGGTGAACCGGAAAATTGTGGAACGCTTTGATCACCGTCATCTGAATCACGACCCGGCGTTTCAGCAGGTCGTGACTACCGGTGAAAATCTTGTCAAATTCATTTGGGATGAATTGGTGAACGACGTCCCGGTGGGACAATTGAAAAAAATCGGGCTGATTGAAACGCGTGACAATTATTTCGAATATCAGGAGTCCGTGTTACCTGAACCTCAGCGACCTGAGAAGAGGTCGTTCGATACCCGATGAATAAGCGTCAATCTTCCAAGGCCTCGCCAAAGCAGCGCGCGCGGGCGACGAAGACGTTTTCAGACTTCGCCCAAAAGCCCGGCGACGGCAACGCGATCCAACCGTTGATCACACAACTTCTCAAAGCGCTGGGAGAAGATCCGAAACGCAGCGGATTGGAGAAAACGCCCGAGCGCATCGCCAAGTCCCTCGCGTTTTTGACGAAAGGGTATACTCAGGACATCAAAGAGATCATCAATGGGGCCCTGTTCCCGCTCGAATATGACGAGATGGTCATTGTCCGCGACATTGATTTTTACAGCTTATGCGAACATCACCTGCTCCCGTTTTTTGGAAAGTGTCACGTGGGGTATATCCCAAACAAACGGGTTGTTGGCCTCAGTAAACTGCCGAGGATCGTCGAAGCGCTGAGCCGGCGGCTTCAGGTGCAGGAGCGCCTGACCGTGGAAATTGCGGAGACGCTTAAGACGGAACTGAACCCCTTGGGGGTAGGGGTCGTCGTCGAAGCCCAACACCTGTGCATGATGATGCGCGGCGTCGAAAAGCAAAATGCCATCGCCGTCACGAGTCACATGCTGGGAGGGTTTCGCAAGCAACAACAAACGCGCGAAGAATTTCTGAAGCTCATCGGCCGCTCCATTTGAGCCCGAAGGGCTCTCTCCGGCCCGTTGCTGCGCCGACACGCAACTCGTAGGGGCACCCCCCTGTGGTTGCCCATGTCCAAGGACGGTTGTGGGGCGGGCAGGCACAGGGCCTGCCCCTACGAATCCAAACGTTCCACCGGCGTCAAAAAACTCAGGATTGCCTTGTTGAAGGCGGCAGGGTTTTCCATATTCGAAAGGTGCCCGGCCTGTGGGATACGCATAAAGGTTGCCCCGGGGATCTGGTTGGCCATGCTTTCCACTTCCTCGGGTGGTGAGGCGAGGTCCTCTTCGCCGGCCAGCACCAACGTTGGAACGGAAATGGTGTTCAACAGCGGAGTGGCGTCCGGCCGCTCTTCCATGGCCATGAGATCGCCCACAATTCCGGAAACCTGGTTGCCGGTGATGATCGTACGCAACTGACCCTGCAAGTCTGCGCGGTGTTCACAGGCAGCGGGGCTCAACAGTTTGGGCAACATGAGATCGGCGATGACCGACGCTCCCCGGCGATACGCGATCTGGGCCATAGAGAATCGAGCGGCCTTGGCGTCAGGTGTGTCGGCCGTTGCCCGGGTATCAGCCAACACAAGCGCTTGAAAGCGTTCAGGGTGCTTTCGATACAGCGCAAAAAGGATATATCCGCCCATGGACAATCCTACGAACGTCGCCCGGGCAATACCCCGGTGCGCCAGCAAGCCGTGGACGTCATCCGCAAACTGGTCCAGGGTATAGCGCCACATCGGCGCATCGGATTCACCATGCCCTCGCAGGTCGATCGTGACGACACGATACCGATCCGATAGTCCGGCAATCTGTGGTGCCCACATCGTCCGATTGAGCGGAAACGCGTGGAGAAACACGACCGGAGGCCCTTGTCCCTCATCCGAATAGGCAAGGTCGATGTCGTTAATGCGAATCTTCATCGGGGATCTCTGAAGTTTACAGGCGGAGTAGGGCGATCATCATCCGGTATAGCCGTGAGTAGACAGCTTGCCCGTCATTTCATTTGCACCGGGTTTCAATGGCGTTATAGCATGCCGATAACGTAGGCCTCAGAAAAAACGTGATGTCTGACGAGACTCCACCTGACCTGTTCTCTGCCGCTCCACGGTCGAATCCTAAGTCAAAACGCACATCGGCGCAAATGCCGTCCACTCCGCTCGCCGAGCGGCTTCGTCCCCGAACGTTTGACGAATTTGTCGGACAGGACCACGTGCTCGCCGGGCATCAATCGCTCCGGCAGGCCATTGAAAACGACCGGGTTCCGTCGCTCATTCTTTGGGGTCCGCCCGGGTCGGGAAAAACAACCCTGGCCCACATCATCGCTCAAAAGACGAAAGCGGCATTCGTGGCCTTTTCCGCAGTGATCAGCGGTGTACCCGAACTGCGAGGGATCATTAAGGAAGCCGTGCAGCGACGGCGCATTCATGACCAGGGCACGATTCTCTTCGTGGATGAAATTCACCGGTTCAACAAAGCGCAGCAGGACGCTTTTCTGCCTCATGTCGAAAAGGGGGACATCATTCTCATCGGCGCGACTACACAAAACCCTTCCTTTGAGGTCATTGCCCCGCTTCTATCCCGGTCCATGGTCGTGACGCTCAATGCGTTGGATGATGAGGCGATGGGCATGATCCTGGATCGGGCCCTGAACGACGTCGAGCGCGGGTTGGGAAAATCCGGGGCGACTTTCACGGATGAAGCCAGGCAGTATGTGATCCGGTACGGGAACGGGGACGCGCGGTCAATGCTCACGGCCCTGGAATACGTGGTCCTGCAGGCCGCGTCCTCTTCCGGGAAGCCGGTCACCCTTGACGCTCCACAACTGGAGGAAATCCTTCAGCAACGTGTGAGATACGACAAGGACGGCGAAGAGCATTACAACCTGATTTCCGCTTACATCAAAAGCATGCGGGATTCCGATGCCGATGCCGCGTTATATTGGCTGGCCCGGATGCTGGAAGGTGGTGAAGACCCCAAATTCATTGCGCGACGCATGGTCATCTTCGCCTCGGAAGACGTGGGCAACGCCGAGCCCATGGCCGTGGTTGTGGCCACGTCGATTTTCCACGCCGTGGGAATGATCGGGCTGCCCGAAGCCCAAATCAATTTGGCGCAGGGCACCACGTATTTGGCGGCCTGTCCCAAGAGCAACGCGTCCTACGCAGGACTGATCGAAGCGCGAAAGGATGCCAAGGCATTCGGCAATCTGCCCGTCCCTCTGCATTTACGGAATGCCGTGACGTCGCTGATGAAAGACCTGGGCTATGGAAAAGGGTATCGCTACGTCCATCATGACGAAAAGGCGCGAATCGAACAGACCCACTTACCGAAAGAACTGGAAAAGAAAAAGTATTATCGGCCCTGACCGCGGGTTCGGGATGTTCGTCAGTCGACCTTCGCCAGTTGGTCTTTGAGTTCCGCGAGTTGAGTGGAAAGGGTTGACCACCGGCTGGTCAGGACGTCCAGTTCCTCTTTCCAGCTTTCGTGTTCCTGGTGCAACTCGTTCCACCGGGGAAAATCCTGGTAGAGTTCCGGTGTCGTCAGTTCCTCCGTCCGGGCTTTGATCCGGTCTTCCAGGGCCGTAATTTCCTCTTCCGACCGGGCTACCTGTTTTTCCAACCGGTTGATCGTCTTGGTCATGTCACGGCGAGTGGGTTTCTCCGGCGGCGGGCTTGCCTGTGCCGTGGGCAAGGCTTGCCGGGCTTTTGGGGTTTTTTGTCCGGGGAGCGTCCGGGCTTCTTCCTGTGCTTTCAAGGTCTCGAGTTCTTGTGAACGTTTCCACAAATAATATTCATAATCTCCCAGGTAATCCTTGACGCGGCCGTCTTCGATTTCCACGACACGGGTCGCGACGCGACTCAGAAATACCGGATCATGAGAGATGAACACGATCGTCCCTTGAAAATCGATGAGCGCATCGGTGAGCACGTCGACGGAGGTAGGATCCAGGTGATTGGTGGGTTCGTCCAACAAGAGCGTGTTTGCCGGTTCCACAAGCATGCGAGCCAGCGCCACCCGGTTGCGTTCCCCGCCGCTCAGGGCCTTGATCGGTTTTTTCTGATCCTGTCCGGAAAACAGAAGATCCCGGCCGTCTTTCGCAAATAATTCGTCTCGGCCTGGGGCGCGGCTTCGGTCAAGGATTCCAGAATCGAATGCTCGGGGTTCAGGATCTCCGCTTGGTGTTGGGCGAAATAGTGCAGTGTCACTCCATGGCCTTCCTGCCGGGTGCCGGCTTCGAACGGTAACACGCCGGCGAGCATTTTCAATAAGGTGCTTTTCCCCGCACCGTTTTCTCCGACCAACGCGACGCGTTGTGCGCAGTCGATGGAAAAGTGCAGCCCCTCATAGACGACGTTGTCGCCGTATTGTTTGCAGACGTCGTTCAGTTCCAACACGCGGATCCCGCTCTTCGCGGGTTGTGGAAACTTGAATCGGAGCCGTTTGGGATCCCGTTGAGTTTCGAGGAGTTTGATCTTTTCCAACTGCTTGAGGCGGGATTGCACCTGTTTGGCTTTGGTTGCCTTATACCGGAAGCGATCCACAAACTTTTGAACGCGCGCGACCTCCTTGGCCTGACGTTGGGCGGCTGCGGTTTGTTGTGTATCGAGCTGAGCCCGTTGTGACTGAAAGGTCTGGTAGTTGCCCCGATATTCCAGGATCTGACGATGACGGATTTCCCAGATGTGCGTGGTCAACCGGTCGAGAAATTTTGTGTCGTGGCTGATGACGAGCATGGTCATTTTCGAGGCGAGCAGGAAGGATTCGAACCAGGCTTGCGTGGGTTTGTCCAGGTGGTTCGTCGGCTCGTCCAGCAGCAGCACGTCGGGGTTGGTCAGCAGCAGATGCCCAAGAGCCACCCGCATACGATAGCCGCCGGAATACGTTTGCAGGGATCGCTGCCAGTCTGTCTCTCCAAACCCCAGACCCGATAAAATTCGTTTGGCTTCATGTTCCGGATACTGCTCCCGGTGAGCCGCTTGGAGCACGGTCAGGTCCGTGGGAGTGTCGAGTTCTTGGGGGAGATATCCAATACGGAGCCAGGGCCGTTTGCGAATGGTCCCGTCGTCAGGCGAATCCTCGTCGATGATCATCCGGAGCAAGGTCGTTTTCCCCGTGCCGTTTCGACCGACGAGGCCAACCCGGGTTTCTGGACGGAGATGGGCCGACGCCTCGGAGAAAAGCGTTTTCGTCGGGTACTGTTTAGTCAAAGATTCAATGTGGATCATCGTTCAATCCGGCAATCCAAACATCAGCTTGGGCTTCAAAACCGGGAGAAAAAATACGGAAAAGGGAGGCGGGATCCGACCACTACGAGTAGTTGGTGGAGCTGGCCGGGATTGAACCGGCGACCTCGTGAATGCCATTCACGCGCGCTCCCAACTGCGCCACAGCCCCACTCGAATGTATTTTCGGAAGAATCAGGCAGCACCCGAACAGCGGTGAATCTAACATGCAGGGTAGGATCGGTCAAGGTTGTGGGTGGGGTCGATCTCTCATTCTGTACCAACCATGTATAAAAATAAGGTGGCAACCGCATGGCACACTTTGATATGAAGAAAGGCATGACTGACGTGAGAGTTCGTTTTGCGCCGAGTCCTACGGGGTATCTCCACATCGGAGGCCTGCGTACGGCCTTGTTCAACTGGTTGTTCGTACGACGGCATGGCGGCACATTCATTTTGCGGATTGAGGACACGGATCGCGACCGATCAACCGACGCCGCCATCAAGGCGATTCTGGATGGACTGCGCTGGGCCGGACTGGATTGGGATGAGGGCCCGCATCGTCAAAGTGACCGGTTGGATCTCTACCGGCAAAAAGCCATGGAATTGCTCGACCGGGGTCAAGCCTATTGGTGCCTCTGTACGCCGGAAGAACTCGAAGCGCGGCGGAAGGAAGCTCAGGCCAAAGGGGAATCCCTCAAGTACGACGGCCGGTGCCGTGAGCGCGGCCTGACTGCTCCTGCGGAACCGGCGGCGCTCAGGTTTCGATCTCCGCAAGAAGGGCAAACCGTTGTCGAGGACCTGATCAAAGGCTCCATCGTGTTCGACAACACCGTACTGGACGACCTCATCATTCTTCGGTCGAACGGCTATCCCACGTACAATTTGTCCGTGGTGATCGATGACGCCCTCATGGGAATCACGCACGTGATTCGCGGTGATGATCACGTCAACAACACCCCGCGCCAAGTGCCCCTGTTCGAAGCGTTGGAGTATCCAGTGCCCAAGTTTGCCCACGTACCGATGATTTTGGGTGAGGATAAATCCCGGCTGTCCAAACGACATGGCGCCACTTCGGTCCTGGCTTACGAGGAAATGGGATATTTGCCGCAGGCGCTGGTGAATTACCTGGTCAGGCTGGGATGGTCACACGGAGACCAGGAAATTTTTTCAATTCGGGAGATGATCGAAAAATTTTCATTTGACCACGTGCAACCATCCGCCGCGGTGTTCAACCTGGAAAAATTGCAGTGGCTCAACGCGGAATACATCAAACAAGGTGAGTCCCGGCACCTCGCGAAATTGTTAGGTCCCTTTTTGGAAAAGCAGGGATATGACCTGAACGAAGTCGTTCAGCCATGCGGCGGTATTGAAGCGGTGGTCGCGCACCTGCGCGAGCGCGCCAAAACGTTGGTCGAAATGGCGGACTGGACTATGCCGTATATTGTGGACCCCGTGGCGATGGACGAAGCCGCGGCCGGCAAGTTTCTCACCCCCGCAATTGCGCCCAGTCTGTACAAGTTTGCCGAACGGGCTAAGACAGTCGAGCCCTTTTCCAAAGAAACGCTCGAACCCGTGGTGCACGCCATCCTCGAAGAAGAACAGTTGAAGATGGGAAAATTGGCTCAACCGTTACGCGTTGCCCTCACTGGAAGAACCTTTAGCCCGGGAATTTATGAAGTTATGGAATTACTGGGTAAGGATCGCACCCTCATACGCATTGAACGGGCGCTTCATCGAATTGGTTCGTAGTGTCTGAAAATTCTGCGTCTCAGACCAAGGCGTCTGTCAGTTCCTCGCTACGATGCGCTGGGGCGAAGTCAAGAGCCGGCTTATCGCCAGGAGGCAAAAGGAGTTCCACTTGTTTTGCGATTGACTCAAGCAAGGATTTCTCGGGACGGCTGCGGGAGAGCACAAGCAATCCCATGTACAAACCCAGGATGGCGCTTGCGGCCTGGGCCGGCATCACCGACTTGGCGATTTCTCCGATGGCGAGACCCTGTTCGATCCTTTTTCTGAAAAATTGTCGCTCCATGTGGGTGAAGGCCCGGCTGACGAACTTGGCCACCTCCTTGTCATGTGCTGATAATTCCACGGCCACATTGACCAGAAAACACCCATTGCGTGACCGGTGTTTCTCCACCGCCTTGATTGCGTCCTGGAATAACCCGAGGATGGCCTGGCGTGGCGACGGCATTTTCAACCGCTTTGCAACCTCGGCTCGGCGGTAGACACGGTCGTATCGGCGCAACGTATCGAGGAAGAGGGTGCGCTTATCGCTGAACGCGTTATACAGACTGGCGCGTTGGATCTGCATGTGGTCGAGGAGGTCGTTTAAGGACGTGGCTTCATAGCCACGTTTCCAGAAGGCCCTCATAGCTTTGTCCAAGACTTCATCGACGTCGAATTCTTTTTTTCTAGGCATCACCAACCCGCTGAATAATAAAAATGATATTCTTAGGTCGTAAGGCTATACATAAATGGGGATAATTTCAAGCATTTCGGAATGTTCATTCTGATACGAACGGTCTAAAAAGGCGAAGACTCGACGGGTTGAGGGGGGATCTCCTTGCCGGCATCCGTGATCCATAAAGGCACCTTTCCCAATTCCATGGGGAAATCGTTAAGCAAAGTCAGGACAGGTCACGTCACAATCGAGGTCATTTCTTGACTCAAAGAAAAGTCTCCGTTTAAGCTTTTCCCTGGACTGGGGGATCGTCTAAGGGTAGGACATCAGATTCTGGATCTGAGCGTGAGGGTTCGAATCCTTCTCCCCCAGCCAACCTCCGTAGCCGTCAACGTTCAGTGTATGGTCGGATAACGAATAGAAGGCAGGGGTGTGACGTATATCCAGTACTGGCCAATTCGCGCTCAGCTTCGGGCTGAAATACGCTTTTTGATCCTGACGCCGGGCCACGCCGGTCACCGTATCAGACAGGCCGGACACGGGGTCTTGGCACCTCCTGATCAAAAACGCAAGAAAAAGACGTTTGCGCATGTCCAATCCTCAGCAGGCTTCCACAGACTTCATTCGCGCGATTGTGGCGCAGGACCGGGAGAGCGGGAAATTCGACGGCGTTGTGCATACACGTTTCCCGCCGGAACCCAATGGCTATCTTCACATCGGCCACGCCAAATCCATTTGTTTGAATTTCGGCATTGCGCAGGAAGTTGCCGGGGGGCTGTGTAATTTACGGTTCGACGACACCAACCCCGCCAAGGAAGACGTGGAATACGTGGAATCCATTCAGGAAGACGTGCGCTGGCTGGGGTTCGACTGGCAGGACCGGCGTTTCTTCGCCTCGGATTATTTCGAGAAGTTATATGAGTATGCGGTGTGGTTGATCAGGAAAGATAAGGCCTACGTGGATAGTCTGACCGCGGACGAGATTCGATCCTACCGGGGGACCCTGACGGAGCCGGGCAAGGAGAGCCCATATCGAACGCGATCGGTGGAGGAGAATCTTGACCTGTTCTCGCGGATGTGTGCCGGCGATTGCGAAGAAGGGGCGCACGTGCTCCGTGCCAAAATCGACATGGCCTCGCCCAACATCAATATGCGCGACCCCACGCTTTACCGGGTCCGGCGGGTTTCGCATCACCGGACGGGCACTGCGTGGAACATCTATCCCACGTATGATTTTGCGCATCCGCTATCTGACTCCATCGAAGGCATTACGCATTCCCTCTGCACCCTGGAGTTTGAGGACCATCGGCCCTTGTACGATTGGGTGCTGGACGAATGTGAAGTGATCTGCCATTCCCAGCAGATTGAATTCGCGCGCTTGAATCTGACGCACACGGTGATGAGCAAGCGGAAGCTGTTGGAACTCATCGAAGAGTCGCACGTGTCCGGATGGGATGACCCGCGTCTCCCCACGCTGATGGGCTTGCGCCGTCGCGGCTATCCCCCGGAGGCGATCCGGCGGTTTTGCGAGCACGTCGGGGTGGCGAAACGCGACAGTGTGGTGGAGGTGAGCCTGTTGGAGCATTGTGTCAGGGAGAACCTGAATGCGAGTGCGCAACGAATCATGGCCGTGCTCCGGCCTCTGCGTGTCGTCATTACCAATTACCCGGAAGGTCAAGTGGAAGACATGCAGGCGGTCAATAATCCCGAGGATCCCGAGATGGGGAGCCGGGCGGTCCCGTTTTCCCGCGTTCTTTATATCGAGCGTGAAGATTTTCGTGAAGATCCGCCGAAAAAATATTTTCGGCTCTCGCCCGGCCAGGAGGTGCGGTTGCGCTATGCCTACATCATTCGATGCGAGGACGTGATCAAGGATGAGCAGGGAGAGGTCGTTGAAGTCCGTTGCACGTATGATCCGGAAACGAAGAGCGGATCAGGACAGCCTGGTCGAAAGGTGAAGGGCACCATTCACTGGGTGTCCGAGCCACATGCGCTCGAAGCCGAAGTGCGGTTATTCGATCATCTGTTTTCCGATCCCAATCCCGAAAAGGACGGCCGGGACTACCGGACCGTGCTCAATCCGAACTCGGTGGAACGGTTGCAGAGCTGCCGGGTCGAACCGGCGTTGCAGGGAGCGGTTGCCGGCCAACGGTTTCAGTTCGAACGGCAAGGCTATTTCTGCGTGGATTCCGATTCGACCGGCCAACGGCTCGTCTTCAACCGCACCGTCGCCCTCCGCGATTCCTGGTCGAAACTCGAAAAGCAATAAAAATTTTTCTGTCATCCTTGCGCACGCGAGGAACCAGGGTCTTTATCCTTACGAACGGCGCAAGAAAGAAAGACCCTGGATCCCCGATCAAGTCGGGGATGACAGCAGGGGAATAACCGTAAGTCGGGTTGGCCCTTCGACTACGCTCAGGACAGGCGTAGCGTAACCCGACAGCGTGCCTTCTATTGCATCGGCATCGATATCTTGACCGTTCCTCCAACGAAGGAATAGATAAGTGAGTCATGGCTGTCAACAGAGATAAACCTGACCGGTGGAGACAGGATATTGCGCAGTCGGTGGATATGTACAACGACTGGTTCGTACGGTTTGCGCCGGCGGCTTATCGCACGACGAGGGTGCAGACAACAAAGGAGGTCGAGGCGACACTGAAAGCGACGAACAATTTGTCAGATATCAGCGTGGCGTTGCTAAAAGCAAAGCCCTCTGCCCTACCGACATTGCGGATGTCTACCTGCCCACCTTTGGCCGTGGATCGTTTGATCGGTCTGGCAGGTATTTCGAAGAATCTTGTTAAGGTAATGGAAAAGGAAGCGAAACTCCCGCCACTGATGCCACAACGGGAGCTGGACAGTGATCTCGAGAAAATCGGGGAGACTATCGAGAAGATGGCCGACCCGGACATCTTCGTCTGGCTGGAACGTGGCGACAATCCGTCTAAACAGGAATTACACCGAGCGGCGACGATCGTTGCGGACCGTCTGTGTGGTGCGGTTGCAAATCCGATTATTCGGAATGCGCAGGAAAAGCGCCAACTTGGCGCAGTTGCGGAGTGGCTGACGGCGTTGGGCTATCAAAATCTGCCTGCAGGTGAAGGCACAAAATATAGCGACATGCAGCCAGGGACATTCTCGTTCCGGCTGAATGTTCCAATTAAGCAGAAAAAACCCGCAGATCGGTCAACATTCCTGTGGACGCTGTCATCATGCCGAAGAGCGCAAAAACAGGTGAGTTGCCGTTACTCGTCGAAGCGAAATCAGCGGGTGATTTCACGAATGTTAACAAACGGCGCAAGGAAGAGGCCGCAAAGATGAACCAGTTGCGACGGACTTATGGCAAGGACGTACGGTTCATTTTATTCCTATGCGGATATTTCGACAGCGGCTATCTCGGTTATGAAGCTGCGGAAGGCATTGACTGGGTGTGGGAGCACCGTATAGACGATCTCGGGGAGTTTGGACTTTAGATGGCGAAAGATATAACCAGAGCATTGGAAGAGCAACGACTGGCACTGCAGAGAGAACTGGATGCCGGTAAGGAACAGGCGGAACGGAACCGTATGGGCCAGTTTGCGACGCCTACTGAGCTGGCCGTTGACATACTTCGGTACGTAAAGGCACATCTCGTAGGGAAAAGCAGGAAGGTGCGCTTTATCGATCCGGCTCTTGGAACCGGCTCGTTCTATTCAGCCTTGCTTGAGGTGTTTCCAAAGCGACACATTGCTGTCGCCGTTGGCTATGAAGTAGATCCGTATTATGGCGCGCCGGCGGCAAAACTGTGGGACGGGACCGGGCTGGATACTCGACTGGCGGATTTCACCCAGGCCGGTCCGCCGCCGGAAGCTGCAAAGTTCAATCTGCTGATCTGTAATCCGCCCTATGTGCGGCACCATCATATCATCAACGAGGAAAAACAACGGTTAAAAAGCAAGACACGCGACGCCTCTGGCGTAACTATCAGTGGCTTGGCCGGCTTGTATTGCTACTTCCTGGGGTTATGTCATGCATGGATGGCAGATGGCGGCTTGGCTGATACCGAGCGAATTCATGGACGTCAACTATGGCACTTCGGTGAAGGGCTATCTGCTTAATAAAGTGACGCTACAGCACATTCACCGCTTCGACCCGAAAGAAGTGCAATTCGGCGATGCGCTAGTATCGTCGGTAGTTGTCTGCTTCCGCAAGAAAGTCCCACCGCAGGGACACGCGGTGCGGTTTACCTATGGCGGCTCATTGGAACAGCCGAAACTTGAACTTCTGGTGCCGGTTGATACATTGCGTAACGATCCGAAGTGGACGCGGTACCCAATGAAGCAGAGATTTGAAGCAGCGAATGGACCGGTTCTGGGCGATTTCTTCAAGATAAAGCGTGGTCTGGCGACGGGGAATAACAATTACTTCATTTTGTCGGCTGACGACATCAAACGCCGTGAACTGCCGATGGAGGCGTTTCGGCCGATATTGCCCAGTCCACGCTACCTGTCAGAAGATGAGGTTCCGGCGGACAGTACAGGTAACCCCGTGCTGAAACGACGGGTATTCCTGCTGGATTGCCGGTTGGAGGAACCGGAGGTCGAGAGGCGGTATCCGAAGTTGTGGGCCTATCTGGAAGAAGGAAAGGCTCAAGGCATCGCCGCACGTTATCTCTGCCGGCACAGAACGCCATGGTACATACAGGAGAATCGCCCACCATCGCCGTTCCTGTGCACCTATCTTGGCCGAAGTGACACGAAGAACGGTCGTCCGTTTCGCTTCATTCTCAATCATTCGCAGGCAACGGCCGCGAATGTGTATTTGATGCTCTATCCGAGGGGGTCGGTCGAACGCGCCTTGAAGGATAACCCAACGCTCAAAAGGCAGATCTGGGAATTTTTGAACGAGATTTGCCCGAAGGTGATGCTCGGTGAGGGTCGGGTCTACGGCGGTGGACTCCACAAGCTGGAGCCGAAGGAACTTGACAACGTCCCTGCTGTGAGGATCGCAGAACTGCTGCCAGAGCCAGCGCGGCCTCGTGAACAGAAGCAGGTCGATCTGTTCGAGCCAGTCTTCGGGAGCTTTTGAAGAATCGCTTTAGTAATATTCACCGGTGTGTCTGGAAGAATGATGACAGACCGAAAGGAAAAAATCAGAGGGTTCAGGGCACGACGCGTTGCGGGACAGGACACCCCTGGTGGTCGCCTTCATTCTCGCTTTTGCTTGAAAGGAGGAATCGCTATGGGAAAAACAATGCTGAAGTATACCGGTCACACGACCGCCCTGGTTGCCATTAGTTGGTTCTTGTTACTTGTTGGACAGCTTACTGAGTTGCAACTTGTCTCTATCCCGATATTGGCGATTGCCAGGGTCCTGCCCTGAGCCCTCTGAGAAAACAGCGATAGTCAACGGCAAGGCTATTTTTGCGTCGATCCCGATTCGACCGGCCAACGGCTCGTATTCAATCGCACCGTCGCCCTCCGCGATTCCTGGTCGAAACTCGAAAAGCAATAAAAATTTTTCTGTCATCCTTGCGCACGCGAGGACCCAGGGTCTTTATCCTTACGAACGGCACAAGAAAGAAAGACCCTGGATCCCCGATCAAGTCGGGGATGACAGCAGGGGAATAACCGTAGGTCGGGTTGGCCTTTCGACTACGCTCAGGACAGGCGTAGCGTAACCCGACAGCGCGCCTTCTATTCCATAAGCATGTCGACGCGCTGGAGCCCCAGCGTTTCGTAAATCTGTAACGAGGCCCTGGATTTGTTCAGGGTGTAGAGATGCACCCCAAGGACCTTGTTATCCAGCAGGTCCAAGACCTGTTCCGTGGCCCAATGGATGCCGATCTTTTCGGCCTGGGTGTCATCCTTTGCGCTCGCCAGGGCGCGAAGCAATCTTCCCGGAAAGCGTGCGCCCAAGGCGAGTTCCGCCATCCGCTTCATCCCTTTCAGTGAGGTAATCGGCATGATGCCCGCGATGATGGGGACGTGGATCCCGGCCAGTTGGCACCGTTCGCAGAAATCGTAGAAGTCGCGATTGTCGAAAAACAGTTGCGTGCAGATGTAGTCGGCGCCGGCGTCGACTTTGGCCTTGAGATACTCGATTTCCTGGAGCCGGTTGGGTGTGTCGGGATGGCCTTCGGGGAATCCCGCTACGCCGATCCCCATATGAGGAAAATGTTTTTTGATAAAAGCGACCAGTTCCACGGCGTGGCGGAAGTCCTGCTCGGACGGATCGCACGGCTCCTGGCTGGGCGGGTCGCCGTGCAGGGCCATGATGTTACGGATGCTGTGTTCGTCATACCGTTGGAGAATCCGGAAAATTTCATCCCGGCTCGACTTCACACACGTCAGGTGCGACACGATCGTCAGATTTGTCTCATTGTGCAACTTGACGACCAGGTCATGAGTCAGGTCGCGCGTTGATCCACCTGCGCCATAGGTGACGCTGACGTAGGCGGGTTTCAGAGGAATCAATTTCTGAATAGTATGAAACAACGACTCCGACGCAGCCTCACTCTTTGGAGGAAAAAACTCAAAACTGATTGCAGGCTGGCTTTGCCGAAACACTTCTGCTATATGCATGCAAAATCCTTTTTGTGAAATGATGCGTGCATCGTTCGCCTAACAGTACTAGACCGGGGGAAATGAGGCAATAGTTGATAGAAATCACGTGTGTTCAAGGTAGCCTCCTCGACGTTGAGACCCAGGCTATCGTCAATGCCGCGAACAGTTACGGCCTCATGGGCGGAGGCGTGGCTGGGATCATCCGGCGCGCCGCCGGGTCGCAGGTGGAAGATGAGGCGCGTGAACAGGCACCGATACCCGTGGGTGATGCCGTGCTGACGTCTGGCGGGCGCACGCGTTTCGAGGGGATTATTCATGCGCCGACCATGCCGGAGCCGTCCATGCGCATCCCCGTCCAAAACGTGAAATTAGCCACACAAGCCGCGCTCCGGCTTGCCGATGAACAGGGCTTTGTCTCCCTCGCCATTCCCGGTATGGGCACGGGGGTCGGCAGGGTCGCTCCCGAGGAAGCCGCGCAAGGGATGGTGGAAGTCATTCGACAATTTCAGCCCCGCTCCCTGCAATCGGTCATTCTGGTGGATATTGATCCCGTGATGGTCCGGGCCTGGCAGGCTACGCTGTCCCGGCCCCCGGCACTCGAAGACGAATTTTGCGACATCGTGAAAAAGGCACGGAAGGGGAGAGGGCAAACAATCTCCGGCGCGGCGGAAACCGCGCAGCTTCGCAAAGACGATTGGGAGAGCCTGGAACAGGGTGCCCGTGCCCCGTCGGAACACGAGGTTCAGGCTATGGCCCGGGTTCTGGCCCTCAGATCTGAGGCGCTGAGCGCAGTGTCCATAGGGGGGTGGGTGCCGCATTCATCTCCGGCGTGGGTCTCTTCGCTGGTAGTGACGGTGTTGGGTGACATCGGGGGCTACGAAGTCAAAGGGTACGTTTTAATCGATCCGCAAACCAAACAAGCGATCTTTATCGATACGGCGTATAATGCGGAGGCCATGCTGGCCGTACTTGACGTGCAACACGCGACGTTGACCGGCGTGTGCCTTACGCATGGGCACATGGATCATGCCGGGGGGCTGGATCGGATTTTGTCTGAATGGTCCGTACCGGTGTATCTTGGAGAAGGAGATTTTCCTTTGTTGCCTTGGAAGCCACCAAAAGACAGGGTCGTTGTTCCCGAGGATGGCCGGATCATTGCCGCGGGGGACTTGAAAGTCGAATGTCTCGCCACACCCGGCCATACTCCCGGCGGGATTTGCTATAACGTGCAATCTCGAGGCCAGGCGCTCTGTTTCGTCGGGGATACGCTGTTTGCCGGGTCCGTGGGCGGGTCCAATCCGCTGTCGTTGTATGCGGAGCATTTGGCATCGGTTCGTCGCCGGGTCTTGCAGTTGGATCCGAACACGGTGTTGCTCCCCGGGCACGGGCCGCCGACCACGGTCAACGAAGAACGTCTCATGAATCCCTTTGGTTGATTCGGGTACCACCCTTCACTCGTTATGGATCAGCAACAATTTCCTCCCGGACCGCAAAAAGGGTTTCCCGATGACCCGAAGGACCGGCCGCATGCACACGATGAATGGTCGCCGGAGTGGGAACGGTCCGAGCCCGAGCCGGAAAGTGCGGTATCGGTCCTGTATCTACCGCTCGGCTTGTTCCTGGTAACCGTCTTCACCACGTTTTGGGCTGGTGCGTATCAGGTCAATACCGAGCCAGTATCAGGCGCATGGGATTTCCTTGCGCGCTATCCCGGCAGCCTGTGGAACGGGTGGCCGTTCGCCTGTACGTTGTTGGGGATCCTCGTCACGCACGAATTCGGGCACTTTTACTTGTCGCGTGTTCACAGTGTCCCGGCGTCGCTGCCGCTGTTCATTCCGGGTCCTCCGCAATTTATCGGGACGTTCGGTGCCGTGATTCGCATGCGCTCACCTATTATGAATCGTCGTGCCTTGTTCGATATTGGCGTGGCCGGACCCATTGCGGGATTTCTCGTGGCCGTGCCGGCCCTGCTCATCGGGCTGTCCTATTCAAAGGTCGAACCTACGATGGGTTTCTATGGCCTGCAATTGGGGGAACCGTTGTTGCTGCAATTTTTCGCGTGGCTCATGTTTGGACCGATCCCCGAGACCTATGACATCGTGCTGCATCCCGTGGCCTTTGCGGCCTGGTTCGGGTTTTTCATTACCGCGCTGAACCTGATCCCGATCGGGCAACTCGACGGCGGGCACGTGGCCTATGCGCTGTTCGGACCCCGTCAACGCAGCCTGGCACTTGCGGCGATTCCCATCCTGTTGGTCCTGGGGCTCTGGGGGTGGCCGGGGTGGATTGTGTGGGCGTTTCTGGCCGGCATGGTCGGGATCAGTCATCCGCCGGTAATCGATCCGGGAACGGAATTGGGCCGCGGCCGGCTCTGGGTGGGCTGGGGTGCCCTGGCTATTTTTCTCGTCAGCTTTTCGCCGGTCCCCTTTTATTTCGGCTGAGGATTGCTGACAAAAGAAAACCGACAGCAGCGTCGAACGAGAATGGTCGGGTTACGCCTTCGGCTAACCCGACCTACAAATGCTAATGCCGCCGAATGGTTCTAAAACGAAAGAGAGCACGTCGATGAAGCATTTGGAATCCTACATCCGGTCGGTCCGGACACACTTTGAGGAGATGCTCGGACAGGCGGTCGAAATCCAATCGGTGAGTTCCGATCCCTCACGCGGGAAGGATATCGCCCGGATGGCTACCGTGGCGGCGCAGTATCTACGGCATCTCGGGGCGCGAGCGCGGATTGCGACCACCAAGGGTTATCCCGTGGTATCGGGCGGCTGGCAGGTCGGGAAGCAGTATCCCACGTTGACGATTTACAATCATCTGGACGTGCAACCCGCCCAGGAACCGGAGTGGTTGCAGGAACCGTTCGTCTTTCGCAAACAGGGGGACACCTATGGGGGCCGGGGCACCACCGATGACAAAGGCCCGGCGTTGGCCGCGTTCCTGGCCGCCAGGTATGCCGTGGAGCAGGGGATCGCGTTGAATATCCGGTTTCTCTGGGAATTGGAAGAAGAAATCGGCAGCCCGAATTTCCAGGATGCCCTGGACCAGCGGAGCGCGGTCCCGCGTCCGGATTCGGTCCTGGTGTCGGATACCATCTGGGTGTCGCGCCAACGTCCGGCCATTTCCACGGGGCTGCGCGGGATGTTGGCTGTCCGGCTGACCCTGCGCACGGGAACCACCGACGTGCATTCCGGCTTGACCGGCGGCGGGGCCAGAAACCCGCTGACCGAACTCTGCGAAGCCGCGCAGTCGTGTGTGGATGCGCGAACCGGCCGCGTGACCATTCCCGGGTTTTACGATGAGGTGGTGCCGCCCACGGCCGGGGAAATGAAGCAATTCCTCTCCTCGGGCTTTCAGGTGGACCGGTTCAAGAAGGTGTACGGGTTCCGGTCGATTCGCACGCGAAACCGTGCCGAGCTGATCGAACGGATCTGGGCTGCCCCCACCTTCGAGGTGCATGGGTTGGTGGGCGGGTACATGGGGCCAGGCGTGAAAACCGTGGTTCCGCCGTCCGGGGAATTGAAGGTGAGCATGCGGCTGGTCCCGAACCAGCATCCCGCAACGATATTCGCCCGGTTGAAGGCCCATCTCAATAAACTGAATCCGGATATCCGGGTTGAAGCCGACGGACAACTCGAACCGTTTCGGGGCGTGACGCAGGGACCATATGCCGACGCGCTTCGTCAGGCGATGCGCACGGGATTCGGCAAGAACCCGTCATTGGTCCGGGAAGGGGGATCGATCGGCGCCGTGTCCCTGATGGAGCAGGTGTGGCAGGTGCCCATTCTCTTCTGCGGGTTGAGCCTGCCGGAGCACGGCTATCATGCGCCGAACGAGAATTTCGATTGGGGCCAGGCGTCCGGCGGCATCCGCACCTTCGTCGACTACTTCTCCCGCATTGCTGCCTTATAAACTCCTCTCCTTCGGCCCTTTCCCGTCATCCCCGATTTCTCCTTCTGTCATCCTCGACATTTTTAATTGAGGATCCAGTGTCTTTGTTTTTGTATTTCTCCCTCTCCCGCTGGAGAGGGCAGGGGTGAGGGGAGGGGCGAAACCCCGCAAATGGACCCGTCACGCTTTACGCCGCACCATGATCCGCAATGGCGTCCCCTCGAACCCGAACGTGGCCCGGAGTTGGTTTTCCAGGTAACGCAGGTACGCGGGGGTGAGCACGGCCGATTTGCCCGCGAACAGCGCGAAAGTGGGTGGTTTGGCCGCGACCTGGGTCATATAGAGTGATTTCGGCGGATTTCCCTTTTTCACGGTAAGCGGATTATCCGTCAACGCCTTTTGGAGGAATTGATTGAGGCGACCGGTGGGTACCCTGTACGAAAACGCGTCCATAACCCGGGTGATAGTGCTGAACACGTGATCGACGGTCTTGGGCGAAAGTGCTGACCCGAAGACTACGGGCACAAAGGTGAAGAAGGGAAACTGCCGCTGCAACTCCAGAGTAAATTTCTTCTTGGCCTCGCGTTGGTCCCGGCGCAGATCCCACTTATTGACGAGCATGACGCAGCCCCGTCCCTGCCGTTGGATCAGCCCCGCAATTTTGGTGTCCTGGTCAGTGACGCCCTCGACCCCATCAATTAACAACACTCCGATGTCCGACCGCCCCAACGCTCTCATGGTCCTGGCGACGCTATAGCCTTCGATGCCCGGCTCCACGCGACCGCGACGCCGCAGCCCAGCCGTGTCCGTCAACAGAAATGATTGGCCCTCGCGTTCCAGTTGCGTGTCCACGGGGTCGCGCGTGGTGCCGGGCACGTCGCTGACGAGGGCGCGCTCCTCTCCCAGGATGGTGTTCACCAGCGTGGACTTGCCCACGTTGGGACGCCCGACCACGGCCACCCGGGTCGTGGCGGTTTCCGCCAGGTCCTCGTCATGCGCCGGTAGGAGATGCAGAAACGCCTCGAGCAGGTCATCCACCCCGTTGCCGTGTTCCGCCGAGATGGGGAACAGCACGTCCTTGCCGAGAGCATGGAAGTCCGCCAGCAGGGGTTCCAAGGCCGGGGTATCGACTTTATTGACCACCCAGAACGTGGGTTTGTCCACCCCGTGGAGCCCGTCCACGATTTCCCGGTCCACTGGCGTGAGCCCGGCCCGGCCATCCATGATCACGAGCAGAATATCCGCTGCGGTGAGGGCAGTTTGCGATTGCCGGCGGATGAGCCCGAGCATGCCGTCGGTGGAGGTGGGATCCAGCCCGCCGGTATCAACGAGCTGAAAGCGACGGCCCTGATACGTGCACTCGGCGTAAAGCCGGTCCCGGGTCACGCCCGGCCGGTCGTCCACAATGGCGTTCCTGGTCCCCAGTATCCGGTTGAACAGCGTCGATTTGCCGACGTTCGGCCTCCCAATCACGGCCACCAGCGGCACCCCAGACGGCCGCAACCCAGGCAGAAACGCCTGCCGATTCGCTCGCGCTGAGGATTTCCGTTTCATGGTCAAGGGTGTTTTCTCTTTCTTTTGTCTTTGCCTGTCATCCCCGACCTGATCGGGGATCCAGTGTCTTTTCTTTCGCCTTTGTATTCGTAGCCGCGCCATCCCCCGATCAAGCCGAGGGCAGGCCCATGGCGCGTTCCTCCAAGCAGCATAAGATGCTATCGCTACAACCTGAAAATGAATGTTCTCCGGCAGGCAGAGGAAATGAGGAACCAAAAATCCAGTCTACGGGCGGGTAAATGGAAAAGACAAGTCGTTACATGGGGAGGCATTTCATGGCGGCGCGGTCTCGAGTGATTCCCCGAGACAGGCCGAAGCGACCTGCAGGTGGGCTACCCCAGCGCCGCAGCCGGTTGGACGCCGTCGATTAGCCGATGTTTCTCCCCGGCCAGCTTGCGAAAGTCACACTCGACTTGGATGCCGTGCCAGAACTGGTCTGACTGGCCGAAGAAGGCGCCGAATCGAATCGACATGGCCGGCGTAATCGACCGGCGGCCATGCACGATTTCATTGATCGCGCGCGGGGCCACACCGATGGCACGTGCCATGGCGTTCTGCGAAATCCCCATCGGCTTCAGGTACTCCTCAAGCAAAATCTCGCCGGGTGTGATAGGCATGTCCATATTCATATCCTATAACGTCATAAGGTCATTTTTCAATGATAATCCACGATCGCCACCTGTTCCGGTCAGGCATCGGTCCATCTGAAGACGATACGCCATTGGTCGTTGATGCGAATGGAATGAAAGCCCGAATGCCGCCCGCTCAGAGCTTCCAGCCGGTTACCGGGCGGGACGGCAAGGTCACTGAGAGCACCGGCTTGATTCAATTGAATCAATTTTCGTAGCGCAACTCGCGATAGCGCGGCAAACCGCCGATTGCGTTCCAACGTGAATAGTTCTTCCGTATCCCTGTCCGCAAATGATCGGATCATGACTAACGCCTAGCTGCGCCATCTCATAGCACTCTCCTCCAAGCCGCATAAGGCATGTCCCGGGCTTTGACCCGGGATGCTGCAGCTACAACGTGAAAAAGAATGTACTCCGGCAAGCAGAGGAAATGAAGAACCCAAAATCCAGTCTACGGGCTCTCTTCGTTGCGGTGCGAACAGAGAACGCTAGGCGAAATCTCAAAGGAGAGTCAAATTTTGGGACTTATATACAATACTAGACAGGGCCAACAAATTTCTTGACACTAACTCCTATTTTTGGTACATTACTAGACACCAAACACAAGCCAAAAGGAGTGTCAGGCATGCCGAAGAAAGCCCCTGGAAAGTACTACCGACATGGAATCAGCTTGGTGGAATTGATTGACCGTTTCCCCGACGAAGCCTCAGCGCGGACCTGGTTTGAGTCGATTCGATGGGCCAAAGGCCGGTCGTGTCCACATTGTGCATCCGCTGACACCAAGCCGGTTCCGAACGACAATCCCATGCCGTACCATTGTGGAGCCTGTCGCAAGTATTTCAGCGTCAAGACGGGCACGGTGATGCAATCCAGTAACCTGTCCTTGCGGAAGTGGGTCGTTGGGTTTTATCTGATGTCTACGAATCTCAAGGGCGTTTCCAGCATGAAACTCCACCGGGATTTGAAGGTTACACAAAAGACGGCCTGGATGATGGCCCAGAAGATTCGACAAGCTTGGAAGAGCGACCAAACGGCCTTGCTTGGGCCGGTCGAAGTCGATGAAACGTATATCGGCGGCAAAGACAAAAACAAGCATGCCAGCAAAAAGACGCAACGCGGGAATGCCTATGGAGTGAAGCAAGCCGTGGTCGGCATGAAGTCCCGGACCACGAATCAGATTGCGGCCCAACCGATTGATCCAGTCAGCGCCACCACGTTACAACGATTTGTCAAAACGAATGCGCCGGACAGAACCCAAGTCTATAGCGATACAAAGCGCGGATACTGGGGCTTACGGAAGGCCGGGTATACCGTGGATCAAGTGAACCATTCGGCTGGGGAATATGTCCGTGATATGGCCCACACCAATGGCATTGAATCCTTTTGGGCGATGTTGAAGCGAGGCTATCACGGCACCTTTCACAAGATGAGTGCCAAGCATCTACATCGCTATGTAGATGAGTTTTCCGGTCGGCATAACGTGCGTGAGTTGGATACGATTCAGCAAATGACCGTCATGGTTCACGGGGTGGTAGGGAAGCAGTTGCCGTATCGGGAGTTGATTGCCAATGCTAGCTAAGGTCGGGCAACGGAAGAAGGGCCGGTCGAGGGGGGTTCTGTTCACACATCCAGCCCAACCTGTCTTCACGTATCGGCAAGCGGTTTTCTATCAGGCAGACTGCTTTGATTGGTTGGAGAAGTGCCCTGATCAGAGCCTGCACGCAATTGTAACGGACCCACCTTACGGCCTTCTGGAATATTCCGAAACCGAGCAGCAAAAACTTCGGAATGGCCGAGGCGGAGTCTGGCGGCTCCCTCCGTCTTTTGATGGGAATGAACGGTCCCCGGTCCCGCGTTTTACCGTCTTGACTGACGAGGACTTGGCGAGAATGCATACGTTCTTTGTCCGGTTCGGCAAGACCTTGGTTCGGGTGCTCGTTCCGGGTGCGCACGTCTTCCTTGCGTCGAATCCACTTCTCTCCCACATTGTTGCCTCAGCTCTATCAGGATCAGGGCTGGAAAGCCGAGGGATGATTATTCGATGTGTCATGACGATGAGAGGTGGGGACCGTCCCAAGAACGCCCATGAAGAATTTCCAGACATCAGTGTGCTGCCCCGCTCCATGACCGAGCCGTGGTTGTTATTCAGAAAGCCTCTTGAGGGCCGGGTTCAAGATACTCTTCGCAAGTGGGGGACTGGTGGGTTGCGTCGCATATCAGGCAACCAGCCTTTTGGGGATCTGATACGTTCCCATCCGACTCGCTCGAACGAGAAACGATTGGCCCCACACCCTTCTTTGAAACCTCAAGCCTTTCTCCGGCAGGTCGTCCGTGCGGCTCTTCCGTTGCAGATGGGGATTATCTGTGACCCGTTTGCGGGGTCCGGCTCAACGTTGGCCGCAGCCAATCATATGGGTTATGAAAGTATTGGGATTGAAAGCTCGTCGTATTATACGGGGATGGCACAAAGAGCGGTGCCGGTTCTTGAAAAGATCAGGTGTCTAAGTACACCCAGTTCTGACGCCACTTTTGAATGCCTTGCTTGTCGAGGGTAGACGTTCTGGTACCCAATGCCCCTCGTGGATTGTTGCGAAAATCGGAGATTTCGACATGACCCAAATAGATTTCTGTGAACGTCAGCGGTGCCCGATCAACCAGCGGTTCAGTTTTGTCGTCGATACGATAGACAAACACACAAAACCATTGCTTCCTGGCTCCGTGGGTATCCACGGCCCCGCCTCTCTTTTGAGTGCATTTGATCTCAACACCTTGTTCTGGTGCGCCGGATTTTACGGCATTGTTGGGGTGGATACCATTTACAATGAGATCGGGGTGGCCGTTATGGTAGGTGTTTTCGACAAGCGTTGTCGAATGGCTAGCTAATCCAGAAGTCACAAGGTCAGATAGAACGCCGGACATGATTGCAGACCGCACAATGTCATCTAAACGTCGTAGGCCCTTGGCTAAAAGGGCCGTGTTCACATCATGGAATAAGTCGTACACGTCCTGCATGGCCAATGCGAAGTCTTTAATCCGAAGATTAAAAGGCAGGTCGGCTTCTTGGTTGAATTTTGTGTCGTTCGGAGTTTGACGAATGATAGCCATGTGGAGAGGATATGGCCCTGATAACGCTCAAATCAAGGTAAGATTATGAAACCCTCAAAATTCATAACCCCCAAACCAAAGCGTCCCCGTGGTCGTCCGGTGATACGAATCATTGAGCCGATTGACGCCACGCCCGAAGAGATGGCGCAAGCTATGTTTCGAGCCGCAGACCGCGAACGGGATGAGCGGGGCAAGAAAACAGGGTAAGCCCGGATGTCTAGTATTGTATATAATTCCCCAAATTTTCGCTTGACAGTTCATTCCGTTGCTGCCACCTTATTTCCCCTTGTGCGTAGTATTCACAATTCAAAAAAGGAGGGAGTCATGATGAGGCTCGCTGCTTATTTGCTGTTGGTATTGCTATGTTCAGTTGTATTGGCGGTCCCGGTGTTCGCTCAGTCTGGGTCTGGGAGTGCTGTATATGGCATGGTTCAGGAAGATCCTGCACCTGCTCCTGAACCCTGTACGCCTGCTCCCGATAAACCCTGTCCTGAACCGGAACCGGAACCGGAACCGGAACCGGAAAAGTCATAAAAGCAGAAAGGGGTGCTACCTCGGTAGCACCCCTTTTCTTCATTCTTTCCCCGGCCCCTTCCTCCAAGTCTCGCAGGCATGTCTCTGCCCCTGAGCAGGGATCGCGTGGACAAAGGCAAAGCAAAAAGCAAAGACGCTGGATCCTCGATTAAAGATGTCGAGGATGACAGAAGGGGGGAAAGCGCCCTCACCCCGGCTCTCTCCCGGAGGGCGAGGGTGAAAAAAAGAGAAAGGCCCTCTACCTCCCCTCGCCCCTCCTTACAAAAGAGGGGAACTTACTACATGTGCAAATGTTTCATGGCGGCGGCGCAGAGGATGATGAAGATGCCCATCCAGAGGCCGGCTTTTTGGAAGGGAATGGGTTCGACGATCTGTTCTTCTTTTTCCTGTTCGTCTTCGTCGCCCGTGGGTTCGATGCGGAAGATGACGGTATACAGAAACAAGGTCAAAATGCCGAGCACCAAGGTGAGCTTGATGAAGAAGATCGTCAGATACTTGGCGTTGTTGGACAGGCCGAAGCCGGTTTGCATTTCCATGGCTTCGCTCACGTAATGCAGGTTGATGCCGCCCGTAAAGAGGATCACCACCAGCAGCATGCCCACTACCTTGCGATACTGCTTGTAGAACGTGTCACAGATGGGTTTGATGTATTCCCTGGGCACGGACGATTGGAGCCCCGGTGTCACCGCCAGGACCAGGAACGCGAGCCCGCCGATCCACACGACGGCCGAGAGCAGGTGCAGCCAGTGATTGACAATGGGAATGATTTTGTTGATATCGGACAGCGTGGCCAGGAGGGCATTCATCAGAATTTGAACACCGGTTTCTCGTTGCCGAAGCGTTTTTGGCGAAGCTCTTCCATCAATTCGACGGTGATGCGCGGGACGTTGTGCTCGCGGGCGTGCCGTTCGGTGCCTTTTTTCACCATGGCGCGCAGGAAGTAGGGAATCCGGCTTAACCGTGCCTGCGCGGCTTCGTCCCACTCCACCTCGACGTCCTCCGGTACGTTGAATGCGACTTGGATCTTTTCCCCGCCCTTGGGCGTATACAGGCACCACTCGTCCTCGTCCATCCAGTCCCCGTGATCCACGTAGGGCCGCGCGCGGCAGCCGCCGCAGATCTCGCTGTATTCGCAGTCTCCGCATTTGCCCTTCAGGTGGGGGTACCGGAACGAGTCGAAGATGTCCGACTTTTCCCACAGGTCCACGAAACTCGTGGTCCGGATGTTGCCGGCCGACAGGGGCATGTAGGGACAGGGGGTCAGGTCGCCGTTGGGCGTGACCCGCGCGTAATTCGTCCCGGCCAGGCAGCCCCCGCCCATGTATCCCTGCGCCTTGGTGATCGGGGAGTCGGGGTCTTTTTCATAGGCGAGGCGCTTGAAGTGTGGGGCGCACCGCGCGCGTACCAGCATGTCAGAGTACCGGTCCTGGCTCTCCACCAGGAAGGCCAGCACTTCCTCATACTGTTCAGGGCTGATATCGGTCAGTTCCTCGCCTCGTCCCGTGCAGACCATGAAGAAGACGTTCAGCACCCGCGCGCCCAAGCCGTGGGCCCAGTCGATCACGTCCGGCAGTTCCTTGTAGTTCATGGGTTGGGCGCTGAAGTGCACTTGGAATTGCAGGCCATTTCGTTTGCAGGCCTCGATGCCCGCAACCGCCGCCTCCCAGGCCCCGGGTATGCCGCGAAACGCGTCATGTTTGGCTGCGTCCAGGGAGTCGATGCTGATGCCCATGCCCATGACGCCGATCTCGACGAGTTCGCGGGCGAGGCGATCGTTGATCAGCATGCCGTTGGTGCCGAAGACGACCATGAACCCCTGGCTCACGGCGTGGCGGGCGATGTCCAGGATGTCCGGTCTGACCAGGGGTTCGCCCCCGGTGATGACCAGCAGGCAGCCTTTATTGACCTCGGCGATCTGGTCGATCAGCCGGTAACATTCCTCGGTCGAAAGCTCGTCGGATCCCCCGCCGGCCTTGGTGGTCGCGTCCAGGTAACAGTGGTCACACTTGAGGTTGCAGCGTTTGGTCAGGTTTAGGGCGACGAGATAGGGCTTGAAATCATCGACGGTCCGGCCGTCGCCGGGACCTGGAGAGGTAAACCCGGTGACGCGAGTGTCGAGCCCTTCCCGTTGCGGGGCGTTGATGACAGGGAGAGATTTGCCCATGGCTCCCTATTGTTGAGCGCCTGCACCGGTCAGTTTGGCGATGATGTCCTTGACGTTGCCGGACTTCATGGCTTCTTCCATGGTGTGTTTGGCTTGCTCTATCCCTTCGTTCGCCACGTCGATGGTGATGTGCGTGGTGCCCAGCTTTTCGGCGTGCTTGATAATGAGTGCTTTGGTGCAATCGCGCATGAACCCTTCCGGGGCGCGTTCCAAGCGCTTCATGGCCTCGGGCTCCCAACGATAGGGCGAGTCGGGTTCCGGCTCGCTTGTCGGTGTGGCGGGTTGTTCCGCATTGGCGAAAATCGGTGTGTAGTCTTCGTTGGCGGCTTCGTCAATCATGGGCGAGGCATACTCCAGGGTGATCGTGGTCATGCCGAGCTTCCTGGCGGATTTTTCGATCTTGGCTTTGGCTCGGCGGCGTTGGAATCCTGCGGGGACCGCCCTGATGGCTTCCTTGGCGTCCTTGGTCCATTGCATGGGCACGTCGTCGTAAGCCAGTTGCGTTTCCAGGACCCCTTCCTGCTTGGCCGCGGCGTCAAACACGCTCTTGTCGACGGTTTTGAAGCCGTCGCCCGCTCCCCCGCAAATCGGGCACTTGACGGGTTGAGCGCCTTTTCCGATGTAGCCGCATCCGTTGCAGACGTAATACGGCTGGGCCATGCGGTCCAGATAAGATTGCGTGGATGGGCTCACCGCGGAATTCGCTACGGGCTCCTTTTCTTCAACCACCTGGTTGACCATGCCGCTGAGGGTCGAACCCATGATGTCCTGGGCCACGGCGTCATCGGCCTGCATCCGGTCGCGGTCGATGCCGGCTTCGTCGAGTTGGCCGCCCAGGGCCTTCATAGCATCCATGGCTCCTTTGGGCAGGATGTCGCCGACCGCGTCGTCCACCACCGAATTGCTAATGATGGTGTGGCCTTTTTCAATGGCATAGCGGTGAATGGCGGTTTTGGCGACGCCGCGCGCGAACACCGGCACCTTTTCCATGCGCAGTAGGGCTTCCTCGGTCCAAGCGATGGTGTATTCCGCCTGGGTGTCGATCGGCGGCACGAATCTTTTGTTGGAGATCAGGATGTTACAGGAGGCCGCCCGGAGCAGGTTTTCGGTGTTGCTGCCGATGTCCATGTCGTCGTCGCTGTGCACGCCGATACGCCCGACGATCAGCAGCCAGGGTTGTTCCTTACGCACGTACTGGATGACTTTTTCAAACGCCTTACCGTCCAGGAGCGTGGTGCGGATGTCCGACCCCTCTTCCTGAGCCATTTCCCGGGAAATGTCCAGGTGCGATTGATAGATTTTGGCCAGCCCGCTGTCGATCACTTCCTCGTGGAGTTTTTCCTGTTCCTTGAAGCGAAAGACTTTGCCGGCCTCTTCGTTCAGGACTCCGGAAATGCTGTGGAACGCGGCGTAGTGGAAATACGGATCGAACGCGGAAATGGCCTCGACCGGTTTGTTCAGGGCTTTCCCCAGGGCGAGGCCGGTTTTCAACCCGCCGAAGCTGTACGGGCTGCCGTCCACGGCCACGACGATTTTCCCCCCGTTCATGGGCTTCAGGTCTTTCACGATGAACATGTCCGAATTGCGAACCCGGCGCAGGACCCGTTCGGTATTGCTGCCGATCACGGAATCTTTCACGGCGCCCACCCCGAGCGAGCCCATAATGGTCAGATCGTAGGCGTTGGTGTTGATGTCTTCGGCCAACACCTTCCAATTGCGACCCTCGAGGGACCGGCGTTCCAGGGGGAGATTCGACTCGGTACATCTCTGATCCACGTAGTCCAGATAGGAATCGGTGATGATCTGGAGCCCGCGTGTGATGAGAGAGTCGTGAATCTTGCGTTGGCGGTCGAGTTCTTTTTCGTCGTGATATTCCTCGGGCAGGCCCGCTTCCATCTGCTTGAACCGCTTGTCGTGCATCTTGGCGGCATAGACGTGGCTGCCGACGATTTTCGACCCGAATTCCTGTGCCAACCGCACACCCAGGTCGACGGCCATATTGGAATGGTCGGAATTGTCGACCGGGATGTAGATGGTTTTATACATGAGAAGCCTCCTTACGAAACTTCACGAGTTTATTCGAGTCCCACACCTGCAGCCGAATGCGAGAAGTCGCACCTCAAGCGCAAAAAAATTGAAGGCGGATCTTAGCACCTGGCGTTCAGGCAATGCAACAAAATGTGGGTGCATCACTTGTAGATAGGGTCCAGTCTTCGGCATCAAGTCGTCTTTGGAATCATGCGAATCCTGCCGGCATTGAAAATTTTTTGAAATCCGTTTAGTATCTGCCGCATCCGTTCACGGCAGGAAAGGTACGGGAAACTCCTGGAAGTGCGAGGAGGGGGTTCTCTTTGTCCATATCGAGAGAGGATCTGCTAGGACGCTTGAGTTCATTCCAGTTTGGCTTGGGCTTATATGGGAAATACTGGCAACTATTTGAAAATACTTGATTTTTTTCAATGCGAGAACGTTGTATTTGACAAACCTACCTCGTTTTTCTTTATGGTAGGCGGTCTTTGGGCTGCCATCTGTGGTGTTCTGGGCAACCCGATTCTTTAACGCTTCAACAAGGCACTCCTTTCCTGCAGGATGGACGGGAGCTGCCTTTTTGTTTATTGAGCCAGGGAAAGGTGACCGTAATGAGTCAACAGAATTTTTTGTTTACCTCCGAGTCCGTGACCGAGGGGCATCCGGACAAAATCGCCGACCAGATATCCGATGGCATCCTGGATGCCATTATGGCCAAGGATAAAAATTGCCGCGTGGCGTGTGAGACGATTCTGACGACCGGTTTGGCGTTCGTGGCGGGAGAAGTTTCCACGAAGGCCTACGTGGAAATACCGGATATTATTCGAGAAACCATCCGTGACGCGGGCTATACCGATGCCACGTGGGGGTTCGATTACCGCACCTGCTCGGTATTGACGGCGATTGATGCCCAATCAGGTGATATTGCCATGGGTGTGGATACCGGCGGAGCAGGTGATCAGGGATTGATGTTCGGCTACGCCGCTAACGAGACGAGCGAATTGATGCCCATGCCGATCGTGTTGGCCCATCGTCTGACGAAACGCTTGGCGGAGGTCCGGAAGACGAACCTGTTACCTTGGGTGCGCCCGGACGGCAAGGCCCAGGTGACCGTCGAGTATAAGAACGGTAAGCCGGTCCGCATCGATACGATCGTGGTCTCGACCCAGCATAGCGACAAGGTGACGTCCAAGAAAATCGAGCAGGAAATTAAGGAAAAAGTCATCAAACCCGTGATGCCAAAGGGGATCTTCAACCCGAACAAGGTGACGTTTCACATCAACCCGACGGGCCGGTTCGTGACGGGGGGGCCCATGGGCGATACCGGGTTGACCGGTCGCAAGATCATCGTCGATACCTATGGAGGCGTGGGGAGTCACGGCGGCGGGGCCTTTTCCGGCAAGGACCCCAGTAAGGTGGATCGGTCGGCGTCGTACATGGCCCGGTATATTGCCAAGAATATCGTGGCGGCGAAATTGGCCGAGAAATGTGAAGTGCAATTGGCGTACGCGATCGGGGTGCCGGAACCCGTCTCCGTGCTGGTCGACGCAAAAGGGACGGAGAAAGTCGCGATTGAGGTCATCGACAAACTGATCCGGAAACATTTCCCGATGACCCCGCGTGGAATCATCGATCATTTGAAACTGCGACGTCCTATTTATAAACAGACGGCTGCCTACGGGCACTTTGGGCGAAGCGGCCCGGGGTTCACCTGGGAAAAAACAGATAAGTCCTCGATTTTGAAACAGGCCGTCGACGTGTACCTGTGACGTTGAGGGTTGATCGAGTCCAAGCAGAAGGGAGCGACGAGCATGAGTACAACTGCGCAACTGGAGAACACGGTGTGTGATTATAAAGTGGCGGATATCAGCTTGGCTGACTGGGGCCGGAAAGAGATTCAGATAGCCGAAACGGAAATGCCCAGCTTGATGGCCTTGAGGGAGAAATATCGAGCGGCGCAGCCCCTCAAGGGTGCCAGGATTCTCGGGTGCATTCATATGACGGTCCAGACGGCTGTCCTGATTGAGACCCTGATGGAGTTGGGAGCCGAAGTGCGGTGGTCCTCGTGCAACATTTTCTCCACACAGGATCACGCCGCGGCCGCGATCGCGGCCCGGGGCATTCCGGTGTACGCCTGGAAAGGCGAAACGCTCGAAGAATATGACTGGTGCCTCGAGCAGACCATTCTGAAGGATGGCCGGCCCTGGGACGCCAACATGGTCCTGGATGACGGGGGTGATTTGACCCTGATGCTCCACGAAAAGTATCCGGCGATGTTGGATAAAATCCACGGCATCACGGAAGAGACCACCACGGGGGTGTACCGGCTGCAGGAGCGGCTGGAAAACGGCACCCTGAAAGTGCCGGTCGTCAACGTCAACGATTCCGTCACGAAGTCGAAAAACGACAATAAATACGGATGCCGGCACAGTTTGAACGACGCAGTGAAGCGTGGCACGGACCATCTCTTATCCGGGAAAAAAGCCCTGGTGGTCGGGTATGGCGACGTGGGGAAAGGGTCAGCCCAATCCCTGCGCCAGGAAGGCATGATCGTACGCGTGTCGGAAATCGACCCCATTTGCGGGATGCAGGCCTGCATGGACGGCTTTGAGGTCGTATCGCCCTACAACGATGGAATCAATACGGGGAACGTGGAAGACATCAACGCGGCGCTGTTGGGCAGTACGGACCTGGTCGTGACGGCTACCGGCAATTATAACGTCTGTGACGCCGCCATGTTGCAAAAGCTCAAACCGGGAGCCGTGGTCTGCAATATCGGCCATTTCGACAATGAAATCGATACGGCCTACATGCGGAAACATTGGGAGTGGGATGAAGTCAAGCCGCAAGTGCATAAGATCTATCGGAGCGCGCTTGCCAACGACCATCTGATCCTCCTGTCCGAAGGGCGTCTGGTCAATCTGGGCAATGCGACCGGTCATCCTTCCCGGATTATGGACGGGTCCTTTTCCAACCAGGTCCTGGCACAAATTTATCTGTTCGGGAAGAAATTCGCCGATACTCCCGGGGCTCCGGTCACGGTTGATGTGCTGCCGAAGAAGCTGGATGAAGAAGTGGCCGCCTATATGGTGCGCGGGTTCGGTGGGACGTTGACCAAACTCACCAAAGAACAGGCCTCCTACATCAATGTGTCCGTCGAAGGCCCGTTCAAACCGGAAGCCTACAGGTACTGATTCGCTGGAATTGCAGCGTGGACTGCTGGGTCAAAAGCCTCATGCAGCCGGTCTGGACAATGGCCTAAATATCCGGCCTGTTGGGGCTTTTTCCAGGTTGCGAAATTCCGTGCACCGGCATACAGTAGTAGTAGTCCGACAATTGCGCTATCAGTACACATTTATATTCTGTTGGGGATTGAGGAATTAAGCCCATGCCGACAATGTATGAGGTTCTACCAGGTCCGGAACATTTTCTGCCCCCGGCGGCAGCCAGTATGGGCATTCGTTTGCCGGATCCGGGGCAGGCACATATTCATGGAAAAATCGTCAACGAGGATGAGGCCATGGAAGTCGCGGCCCGTAAATTCTTATCGGCCAAGGTTCCGACGATCTTCCCGGGTCCGCTGGTTCTGTGGGCCTGGAATGAAAAAGCGGCCAAGAAGGCCACGGCAATCAGGCACCTCTATGAAACGATCAAGGAAAGTGTCACCCCGTCCCAACAGGCGATGCTCATTCCCATGCCCGATTACCGGCCCAAATATCCGAAGATCAACCCTGAAATCGAAATCAATCCCAACCATCCCAACCTCACAATTTGGCATAACAAGATCGATGCCTGCATGTTCGTCGGGGTGCATTGCCATCAGGCGAACCTGTCCCTCAAGATTATCCGGGGCGGCACGTATTGTTATACCATCGCCATGTGCGCCCAGGCGGGCCATGAAGACGCCATGGTATCGTTCCGTGATGCGACGGCCGACAAAATCATGAAATTGGCCGATTGGGTGAAAAAGTTAAAAGGGTCGGTCGAGCCGCCGAAAGACTGAATGTCGGGCGTCAGCAATTTTTTATTTATTTACCGTTCATGTGGCGCTACAATGCAGCAATATTTCCCGTTCAGATGAAACGCCCTGTGAGCAGAAGCCGGTAGTCCTAATACAAAAGGAGGCGCAGTCATGGCAACGCAATCGTTAGTCGGGACCAAGAACAGAGCCGGTCAGGTGGTCGCCGATCCCTGGAAGATGTTGCATGAAGCCGAGCGAACCCCCTGCTTTTTTACGGGCAGTGAAGTCATCAAGGAAGCGATCCGGCGGGCCAATTGCGACGTGATGATTGCCTATCCGATTACCCCGCAGAGTGAAGCCGCGGCGTTGATCGGTGAATTGTTTGCCGAAGGGTTTATCGGCGACTACTTTCGCGGGGAAAGCGAGTTCGCGGTCATGTCCCAATGTGCCGGGGCGGCCTTCGGCGGCGCACGCGTGTTCACCACAACCGCGGGTCCGGGCACTATGCGTGCCATGGAGAACTTTCCGATGTGGGCCGGGGCGCGGCTGCCCATTCAAATGATCGTGACCTGTCGAGGCATCAACTCGCCGCTCTCCATCCAGCCGGACACGTTGGAAATTTCGTATCTGTTGAACACCGGGATGCTGGTCTGGCACGCCGAGACGGCACAGGACTTTTATGACTGGATTTTGAAGGGGTACATGGTGTCGGAAGAACCTGACGTGCATTTGCCGTTGGCGCTGTGTTGCGACGGGTTTTTCGTGACCCACACCAAAGACGTGGTCAACCTGACGCCCGCGGACGTGTGCTTACCGCCCTATGACCCGTACCGGTCGCCGGTCCCGTGTATGGACATGGAATGCCCGCCGGTCCGCATGATGCGTGACCCGTTCGTCATGAAGAGTAACTATATCAGTTATGCCACCCATGCAAGCTGGCAACAGGAAGTCTGGGCGGCGGTGGAGCGGTCCCGGAAGCACACCATCCGGTGGTTGGACGGCTTGATTGAAGTGGACCGGCCCAATGCCGAGATTTTGATCGTCTCATCCGGCACCGCGGTGTCCCAGGGTCGTGAAGCCCAAGCCCTCCTGGAAGAGGACGGCATTGACGTGGGCATCGTCAAAATCAAATCCCTGCGACCGTGGCCGGGAGACGAAATTCGGGAAGCCACCAAAAATGCCAAGCACATCATCGTGCCGGAGTTCAATGTCACGGGTTGGCTCGCCAAAGAAATCCGTGCCACGATTTCGGATGCGGATCGCGTGTATGCCGGTCCTCACGTCTGCGGAGGCATGACCATGCCGCCTGAAGTCATCGTGGCCGACCTGAAAAAGCATTTAGGCGTTAAAGCCGAAAGTTTGGCCGGACGAGGGAGCTGACGCGGTGTTACTGCCGTCCAGTCCACCCGGCATGTGAATGACCATGAAATTTCCGAATATGCGCTAGGAGGAGACCATGAGCAAGGAACGTATTAAGATAGCTCCCGAAATGTTCGATATTATGCCCGAGGAGTACCAGGATCTGGTTGAACGCGCCACGTACGGGAAGGATGGTCGCGGGTGGAAGGATATCGGGACCTCGAAGGAATTGATTGAAGAGCATTCGTTGTGTGCCGGGTGTCCGGAGTCCATGGCGTTCCGGTATATCCTGGCGTCATTGCCGGCCCCCGAGGATACCGTGATGGTGGGATCCACCGGCTGCACCAGCCTGGTCTTCCCCCATGTGGGCGTCCACAATATTCATTCCCTCTTCGGCAACCAGAACGCCATTGCCTCCGGGCTCAAACGCGCGCTCAGCGTGCGGTTCCCCGGCCGAGTCAAGGACGTGGTGGTGTTGGCGGGTGACGGGGCCACGGTGGATATCGGTCTCGATATGACGCTGCAAGCCTGGTTCCGGCAGGAAAAATTCACGACCATTTGTTTCGACAACGAGCTCTACGCCAACACGGGCGGCCAGGAGAGCGGACTGATGCAAAAAGGGTTCGTGGCCAAGATGGCGCCCGTGGGCAAGACCTTTGAAAAGGTGAAATTGCCGGAAATCGCGCGTGAGTCCGGATGTCACTACGTGGTGAATTGTACGGTCAGCAAACCAAACCTGGTGGAAAAAGTCATCAAGAATGCGATCCACGTGGCCCGCGAGATCGGACCCACGTATTTGCAGCTCTACACCCCGTGCATCCTGGAAATCGGGAAGAACAGCATGGAAGGCTTGCAGGAAATGCGGGACTCCGAGAAGCCGACCGAACGGTTTGCATATAAAGAATACGTCAGCGATGAAGCCAAGGAATTGTTGACCGAACTGGCGGCGAAGGAAAAAGAGCGAAAGGCCGCCGCGAAAAAGCAATTGGCTGAAAAGCAACTGGCGGGCAAGGCCTGAGCCTTTCCGGCGGAAGGGGGACATCGTCATGATCAAGCGGAGACTGAATATTCGCATGTCGGGGCTTGGAGGTCAGGGTGCCGTGACGGCTGCGCACGTGTTGGCCATGGCGGCCTCCCGTGATGGCAAATTTGCAATCTCGAATCCCTTTTTCGGTGCGGAAAAGCGGATGGCACCGGCTGAGAGTTATTGCCGGATCGGCGTGAGCCGGATCTACGACCGGGGGGAGTTGGTGTTCCCCGACGTGATCGAAGTGTTTCACCCGCAGGTCGTGACGATGGGCAAGAGTTACACCATGCCGTTTTACTCTGGCATCAAGGAAAACGGCGTTGTCATCATCAATTCCGACATGCCGCTGTTGTCGGATGAGGACGTGAAGCGGTTGAAGGATCTGGACGTGGCGGTGTTTTATATCAAGGGCACCCAGGTTGCGTTGGAAGTGGCGGGTACGGAGCTTTCCACGAACATGACCATGATCGGATCGGTTGCCGGCATTACCAAGTGCGTTTCCCTTGAGGCGCTGGACGGTGCGTTGCAGGAGCGGTTCGGAAAGAAATTCGTGGCGTCCGGCGGTACGGCTACCTTGGATGAAGCCATCAAGAAGAAATTCGCCAAAAAAGAGATGCTGTTGAAGAAAAACCTTGAGACAGTCGTTCGGGCATACGAAATGGCGTCGGAATGGGCGGAAAAGAACAATATCGAACTGGCCGTTGCTGCGGCATAAATGGGATAAACAGGAGTCTGCATGTATAATGTAGCGCAAGTGACGGATGAAAAATGTGTCGCGAAAAAGGGCTGTCGGTTGTGCATCATGTACTGCCCCGAGGCCAACTGCCTGGATCTGAACGTCGAGAAAATGGTGGCGGAAGTCATCATCAATCGCTGCAAGGGGTGTGAATTGTGTAAGGTCGTTTGCGACGCGGCCAAGCATGACGCCATCGACATGGTGGCGGTGAGTGCCAATGGCCAGTTGATGGAGAAGGCCGGCGAATCCGCCGGTTTGGGGCAGGCCTATCAGGGGTAATTTCGTCCACCAGGTATCGGTATAGGGCCCTGCGGCAGACGCCTTGATTGTCGCGGGGCTTTGTTTTTTCTTGAGAGAGACCCCTGTGCGATTCGCATGAAACAGAGGGTGCGGACATGAGCGATGACCTCAGAGAACTCATGGGTGAGATCACTCAGAGCATGACCAATTTCCACGACCGGTTGGAGAGCCGGGCTCAGGAAATGGAACTCATGGGTGGGGACCCCGATGTCGTTAAAAAACTGGCCATCGGTGCCGATGCCATGAAAGACAGCGCCAACATCTATTTATCATGGGCGAGGCATTACGTGGCCTTATCCGAAGGCGGCGCTGCCGAAGCCGAAGAAGGCGAAGAAGATTCCGACGACTTTCAGTTTTGAGGTTTCCCAATAACCCAGAAAGCCAAGTTTGAGATTTGCTTCAGCCGGTTCCCGTTATTGCTCAACCCATCTCTCCCGTATATGATGGCAAGTGTTGCCAGTAGAATAGTCACCGACAACAGACAAATTGCTAGAGCCATCAGCCTAATATAGACGTTCCTCGGTAGCTCAGTTGGTAGAGCGGTCGGCTGTTAACCGATTGGTCGCAGGTTCGAGTCCTGCCCGGGGAGCCACATATAGAGTCCTGCGTATTCCGCAGGATTCTCGATTAAGCCCCATAACTCATCGAAGTTATGGGGCTTTTTTGTGCATTGCCGCCTGTTAATAGCAAATAGAAATGTCCGGTTCTGCAGCAAATGAACTGTCCGCTTGTGAGCCTTGCACCGGGAGATAACAGAACCCCCTCTTCTCTGTGAGCACCTCCCGGATCCCCCGAAAACTACTCCAGGTTTCTTCTTCTCCACAAAAGAGCTGGACCTGCCCCCAAAAACTAGGCCACTGGTTCTGCGAAATTAGAGACTTTATCGAGGATGGTGGGCAGGAGCGTGTCGAGTTCGAGGGTGGTTTGCAAGGCGAATCATCGGCCAGTTGCTCATGATTTCCCTCCGAATAATCGTTCCACCACTTCATCTCGGTTCACGCCAAAGTGACTGGCCACGTCAGTAAGGATGGAACGGAGTGTCCCGACGCGTAACGGATTATACCGAGGAATGGTGAGATGGTGCTCGTCCTGTTGGCGCGTCGTGAGGCGAAGATGGCTTCCTGTTTGTCTGGTGACTTGATACCCCAGGGCTTTCAGTGCTGCGACAAGCTCGTCAGCCGAGAGGTCCCGGGGCAGCCTCATACGGCGATAACTTCTTCTTTGACGTGGTGGAGCCGGAGGATCTTCGGCTGTTGTCCCTCTTCAAAGTGACACCGAACCGCATCGCGGACGTTGGCATGGAGTTCGTTGAGCGAGTCGGCCTCCGTAAAAATGGATTCGCCGAGGGCGCGGGCCATATAGCCTCCTTCAGCGGCTTCTTCAATGATAAAAATAATTTCGTTCATGGTTGGGCCTCCGCATGGTTTGGATTTCTTATCTACTGTCCATGATCCTTGCTTGTTTGGCAAGGCCGTTTAAAATCGTGGGGAAACACGTGAGGCTCGCACCATGAGTAAATTGACGCCGAAGGCCTTCATGCGCCAAGCTCACGAGACCAGAAAATTCGCATAGAAGCTGGACCAACTTCGGGAGCAGGTCCACTCCCTGATCAGCTTGGAAATCGTCGTGTCGGTGTTTAACAGGGAGGATGGTGCCGAAGGCGGGATTTGAACCCGCACACCCCCATGGGGCGCTAGACCCTGAATCTAGTGCGTCTGCCAGTTTCGCCACTTCGGCATTGAACTTGTCCTGAACGGAGTGAAGGAATCGTGATTATCAGCTTTTGCCCGGATGGGCGTCAAGCCGCGCAACCTTGCCGTCTGTAGCGGGAATCCATTTCATTGATGGGCAGACTTTCCATAATTGTAGCCATTCTTAATCAGGGGATCGGGGACGACAGGAGGAAATTCTGTGGCGGCCTCATGGCGCCGAAGTCGTATGGGAGGATTCGGAAAGTTCAGGAGATTGTTGGAGCCAAAGGCGGTGCTGGCCTTGGAGGTCCTCGGTGTCGCCGGCAAGGATGATCTGTTCTCGAATGAGTCCGGCGACGCCGAGTAAAAACGGGGCTGGAATCTGCGGGGCATTTTCTGCGATCAACACGTCGAAGCGTATGCGTTTGAACAAGGGATCGGTCACGATTCTCCCCGGGGTCGAGACAACCAACCGTTTGTTCTGCATGAAGGCCTGCCGGTTGGTGGCCTCGCTGGCGGCCAGCAGCTCACGAACTTTCTGGGTACCCCCAAGCTTGGAAATGTCGTCTTTCAACGCTTCGTATTCCGGCCGCATCTCTTTCGGCATCGCGGCCTCGGGAGACAATTCGCGGATCCGGGCTTGTGCGATCTCCACCTCTTTCATCAGGGCCGCGATGTTGCCGGTATAGAGTTTCCGATATTCGCTCAGGGTTTCCACGTTCTTGCCCATGGTCTGCATGCCGAGCCGTTTCCAGATGGGCAGGCTTTCGTACTTGGCGAGCAGGTGGTCGATCTCTTTGATTTTCCGCTGAAACTCACTCACCTGAGCCATGAGCCGCCATTCCAGTAATTTGACTTCATCCATGTCCCGTCGTTTCTGCCCTTTGTAGGCCAGGACCGGGATGAGTTCGCGAAAGCGCTCATATTTCTGGCGAAGGGTATCCTTGTGCGACCGGGATTTGGCGAAAAATTTGTGCATTTGGACTTCGAATCCCAATTGGCCGAGTGAAATGCCTTCGGCTTGCTGGAGCATCGCAATTTCGTAACGGCTCAACAGACTGGCAAAAGGCAGGGCGGCGTTCCGCAGGGTTTTGGCCAGGAAGCCGAGTAAGCGGTCCACGGCGTCGTGTGTAGGCGCCACCAGCAGCACGCGTTTATTGTGTCGCATCAGGTTCACTGCCAGCGTACCGAGTTTGGTCCAACGCGCGGTTTGGTCATCATGCCAGACGGTAGTCAGGATGGCTGCCGATGCCCCGGTCCTCGCCGAGGCATTGGCTTCGTTCTGTTCCGGGTCCAGCCAGGGTGCCAGCCGCTCGGCGGGTCCCAGGGCGTAGGATTCGGGGTGCGCCGCCATGTCGGCCAGTCGCTCGGAGGCCAAGCGAAAGAATTCCGTGGTATCCGGCACGAGCGTATTGTCGAGTGTGGATTGCCCCAATGTCTCCTGGGTCTGGACCAGGGCAGTGTCGCCCTGTCGCCGCAGCAGGAAGCCGCCGGTAGGTTCCAGGTCTCCAGGCGGCACGATGGTGACGGGTACGTCTTCCAGAAACGTCGTGCCCGCGGGGACATCCATGGCATACAGGTGCAGGGTGCCGGCTGTCCCGAGATCCTGGGTCGCGCGGGATTCGATCAACGTGTCGGATGCCACCGCGGCGTCTTTGTGGTCCGCCAACCGGGCGGCAAATGCGTTGAGGAGGTCGGGCAGTTTCATGGTTCGCGGCTGGGATCGAGCGACTGCTGAATACAAATGGCGACGCAGCCCAGTCCACCCGTGATTGGGTTGCGATCAAAAGCGCACCCTCGATTCTTGGCACAGGCCGTGACAAACGGAACGTGCTGCGCGAAATCGAGGTCGTCGAGCACGTGGGCTTGCAGGCGGCCATCGTCCAGTACCGACAGGATGAGCGCACGGTTGTGATTATCATCTTCCAATACAGCGGATTTCGGCGACGGCGCGATCTTGGCGCGGGCCGCTTGAACGTGCGGCAACTCTACGACTGCCTTGACCAGATGCTCCGGCGGATGAATCGTCCTTTGACTCAGCCGGACGTTTAACGACGTCAGGTCGAGGACGTCCCGGTTAGTGGCCTGAGCCAAGGCGACGTTTGCGGCCCGTTGCGCGACAAACGCATGAGACATGACCAAGACTAGGGCCAGACAGCCGATACTCAGGTACCACAAAACCGCGTGACGCAGCATGAAGGCATTGTAGTGGACCCTTGCAGGACGTGTCCAGCGTGATGGAGCCGGGATGGTGTAACGACCGGTGTACCAGGCACTGGCTTCAAATTGACATTTTCCCCATACGGACCTTATGATGCTATCCTTTGACGGAGAAGAGGAGGCAGAGTGACGATGAAGGTGATTCTTCAAGAAAATATCGACAGTTTGGGGTACGTGGGAGACGTACTCGACGTGGCCAACGGCTATGCACGGAACTACTTGCTCCCGCGTCAAAAAGCCTTGGAGGCCAACCCCCGTAACGTGAAGGCCCTGGAACATGCCAAGCGAGTGACGGCCCATAAGGCAAGGAAAGTCGAACACGGTATCCAGGAACTTGCGACGAAACTGTCTGGCGTCTCGCTTACGTTTCCGGTCCAGACCGGCAAGGATGACAAGCTGTTCGGGTCCATCACCACGAAGGACTTGGAAGCCGGGTTGTCTGCCGAAGGCTTCGACGTGGACCGTCGAAAGATTCAATTGGCAAATCCCCTGAAAGAGTTGGGCACGTTTACCATCGGCATCAAGTTGCACCGGGACATCACTGCGAATGTGTCCGTGAGTCTTGTGAAACAGGGTGGAGAGGCTCAGGCTGAGACCCTAAGCGATGAAGCCGCGGATGCGACCGACGCCGTTGCTCCGGCGGAAGCACCTGAGCCGCAGGACGAGTGATGGCCTACGTTGTCGGGACCCTGAAAGCCGTTCAACAAGAAGATCCCGAGGTCTACGCGGCTTTTCGCGCCGAAGAAAAGCGACAGCGCGATAAGTTGGTGCTGATTGCCTCGGAAAATTATGCGAGTCCTGCGGTCCTGGCCGCGCAAGGGTCGCTGATGACCAACAAGTACGCGGAAGGCTATCCTCGGCGGCGCTATTACGGCGGCTGCCAGTTTGTGGATGAAGTCGAAGAGTTGGCCATTGCCCGGGCCAAGCAGTTGTTTGGGTGTGAGCACGCCAACGTCCAGCCGCATTCAGGTTCCACCGCCAACATGGCGGCGTACCTTTCGGTCCTGAAACCCGGTGACACCATCCTGGGCATGGCCCTCTCACAGGGTGGCCATTTGACTCACGGCAGTAAAGTCAATTTTTCGGGAAAGCTGTTCCAGGCCTTTTCCTACGGGGTCGATCGTGAAACCGAGTTGATTGATTACGACGCGGTGCAGCAAAGGGCCGAAGAAGTCCACCCGCGCATGATCGTCGTTGGGGCGAGCGCCTATTCGAAAGTCATCGACTTCCCGCGGTTTCAGGAAATTGCGAAATCCGTAGGAGCGTATCTGCTGGTCGATATCGCGCATATTTCCGGCCTGGTGGCAACGGGGCTGCACCCCAGTCCGGTGCCCTATGCCGATTTTGTCACCACCACCACGCACAAAACCCTGCGCGGGCCGCGTGCCGGTATGGTGATGTGTAAAGAAGAACACGCGAAAGCCGTCGATAAGATCATCTTTCCGGGCTTGCAAGGCGGCCCACTCATGCACGTGATTGCAGCCAAGGCCGTGGCATTCAAGGAAGCCTTGGCCCCGAGTTTTACCGCCTATCAGCAACGTATCCTGGACAATGCCAAGGCCGTGGCGGATGGGTTAGCCGCACGGGGCTATCACGTGGTGTCCGGCGGGACGGATACACACCTGTTCCTGCTGAATCTCAATTCCAGAGGGGTGACGGGGAAAGAAGCCGAGGAGTCACTTGATGCTTCGGGGATCATCGTCAATAAAAATGCCGTGCCGTATGACGAAAGACCGCCTGCAGTGGCCAGCGGCATTCGAATCGGAACACCCATCGTGTCGACTCGGGGGATGGGCGTGACCGAGATGTCGCAAATCGTGGCGTGGATGGACGAGGTATTGCAACATCCCACGAAGAAACGAATCCAGAGCCGGATTCGCAAGGAAGTCAAAGCCCTGTGTGCTCGCTTCCCGGTTTTTTCGGACTCGTAACCCGCTTCTCTGATTGATATGAAAATGCCCCGAATCTGTCATTCCCGCGCACGCGGGAATCTAGGGTTTTTCTCTTCTGCCTCTCCATTCATGCGGACCCGCCTAGAACAGGAAACCTCTGGATTCGTCCCCGCAGTCGTTAGCGGGGATCCAGTTCTGATCGTCGGGAATTGTAGATGTTCACTAATTCATTGACACTTTCTGATTTTTCTTTCCCCTCCTTTGTAAGGAGGGGCGAGGGGAGGTAGAGCCGGAGTGGACAAAATGCGTGTGATCGTCAGGGGGCGTGTCCATTGTTCTATGACTCTACCCCACCTGACCTCCCCTTACAAAGGGGAGGGAACGAACCCGTTCGCCCTTGCTCAAGCTAACCATTCTGTCAACAAATTACTGAACACATACAGGAATGACAGATTGGTGCGCGGTGTCCCATTTGTTCCAGGCTCCTCATGAAATGTCCGTTCTGTAATCGACTTGACGACAAGGTGATTGATTCCCGCACGGCCCGGGAAGGCGAGGTGATTCGGCGTCGCCGGGAATGTTTCGGATGTCGTCGTCGCTTCACGACGTATGAACGGATCGAAGAGAATCTTCCCACGATCGTCAAAAAAGACAGCCGGCGAGAAACGTTCGATCGCGTCAAAGTCATGGCCGGTCTGAAAAAGGCATGTGAGAAGCGGCCAATCAGCAGCGACATGCTGGAAGCCGCGGTGGGCCGGATTGAAAAACGCCTGCAGGATTCGGGTGAATCGGAAGTTCAGGCCAGGGTGATCGGCGAGGAAGTCATGCGGGAACTCCATGGGTTGGACCAGGTGGCCTACGTGCGGTTCGCTTCCGTGTATCGCGAGTTCAAGGACATTGATCAATTCATGGAAACGATCAAGTCTCTTGCGCAGGACAGGGGAACCACCTGATGTGCAATGACTCTTCGCTTCGCTCAGGGCAGGTGCCAGAGGATTCCTTCCTTTTGTGGGGAGGTCGAGCTAGGCATGCCCCCGCGAAAGCGGGGGTGAGGTAGAGGCACTCATGCCTTCCGCTAGCCGTTCCATTCAAAAAGCCGGACCCCGACGGGTTTCGGCTTCCGTTCCGCAACAAAAAACCAAACCGTCGTCCCAACCAGTTCGCCGGCGAGCGGCGCCGGCTACCCGTGTGGCGATCCTCGGCGGAGGACGTGGCGGGCGCGCCCTGTTGGAGATTTTTGCACAGGACCCGCTGGCCCGCATCGTCGGATTAGGCGAGACCAAACCGCGCACACTCGGGACCAGGCTTGCCCGGCAGTTGGGCGTTCCGGTGACGCAGGATTATCATGAAATTTTGAGCATGAAAGAGGTGGACCTGATCATTGACGTGACCGGCAGTCCCGAAGTCGAGCGGGCGCTACAGAAAATCCGAAAACCAAGCGTGGCGATCATCGGCGGCGCGAGCGCCAAGTTCATGTGGCAGTTGATCGACGCACGAATTCGGGCTACGACGGAAATCGAAAAAACTTTGAGCCGGTACCAATCACTGTTCCGGCGGTACGTCAAGGAAGAAGCCGAAAGCGCGGTCGATGAGGAACGGACGCGTATCGCCTGTGAAATTCACGATGGGTTGGTCCAAACGCTGGTCGGCGTCAATTTCAAAATGGAACGGTGTGGGGATCTGATCCAGGAAGAACCCGACACATGTCTTGCCCTGTTGCGTGAGGCCAAGCACCACCTGAAACACGGCATTCAGGAAGCCCGGCAAGTGGTGTTCAATTTGCGCCCCGGCCAATACGAGCAGCTCAATCTGCTCTCGGCACTGAACAATTATCTCGATTCGTACAAAAAGCAACATCGTGTCCAGGTCGCGTTCTCCCATACGGGGAGCGATGCCCGATTGCTGCCCAAGACGAAAGTCTTCGTCTTTCGGATGATTCAGGAAGCGTTGCAAAATTCCTCCAAGCATGCCAAGGCGTCAAAACTTTTCGTGCAATTGAACATTCAACCGCATCACCTCTCCGCAGTGATCCAGGATAATGGGAACGGGTTCGACGTCAAGGCGGTTTTTCACAACCCGGATAAGTGGGATCACTTCGGCATGCGCGGGATGAAGGAGCGGGCCAAGTTGCTCAACGGCGACGTATCGTGGGAGTCTCGCAAAGGCGAAGGGACCACGGTCACGGTGTCGATTCCGTTGACCAGAAAGGATAGCGTACGAAATGGCAAAAAAAATTAAGGTGTTGATTGCGGACGACCATCGCGTCGTACGTGAGGGCCTGTCCGCTATTCTGGAGACCAAGGAAGAAATCCACATCGTCGGCGAAGCCGGTGACGGCGGCGAAGCCGTGGAAAAAGCCAGGCAATTGTTGCCCGACGTGATCGTCATGGACGTGAGCATGCCGGGCATGACGGGCGTAGAAGCCACGCGGATCATCAAGCGGGAAATGCCTCATATCGGGATCATTGCCCTGACGATGTATGAGGATCATCAATATATTTTCGACTTGGTCCGGGCCGGAGCCACGGGTTATCTGCTGAAAGATTCGGATTCCACGGAAATCGTTGCGGCCATTCGCGCCATTTTCCGTGGGGAATCGCTGATCCATCCGTCGGTGGCGAGTAAAATTCTAGCCGAATTTTCGTTATTGGCCGAAGGCAAAGGCAAAAAGAAGTCCTTACTGGAACACGACCTCACGGAGCGCGAGATCACCGTCCTGCGACTGGTGGCGGACGGAAAGACCAACAAGGAAATCGCCAACGTGTTGGATCTCAGCGAGAAAACCGTGAAGAATCACGTCCGCAACATCTTCCACAAACTCCACGTCTACGATCGCACCCAAGCCGCGATTTTAGCCATCCGAAAAGGTATCATCGAACTCGAACCGCACCCTTGACGGTTCTTCTTCCAGGATGCACGCATCGGTGTGTTTCGTGTGCGAGAGGGCTATGCAGCAGCCTTGTGCGTTGTAGCAATGGCGCTTGCGGGGCCATTTCGGTTGGTGCTACCATTCTTCGTAGCCAAAGGAGAGCGTGGTATGGCCAATGTGACGTTGTTAGTGTCCTCGACGTGTTCAGCCTGTCCTTCTGCCAAGAGCCTGTGGAAGCAGTTGCGGGTGAAGCACAGCTTCAGTTACCGGGAAATCGATATCAGTACCCCCGATGGTCAGGAACTGGCCGACCGCCACGCGGTGCGAGCTGTTCCTGCCACGATTATCAATGGGCGACTCACCTTTGTCGGCGTGCCTTCACGGCAGAGCGCGGAAAAAGCGTTGAGTCAACGTCGGGGTTAACTTTCAAGCACGCTATCCGGCGTGATAGGCCCTCCCAATGAACACCGCCCTTCCGTTTGGGATGGATGAAGAGGATCTGGAACTTGAGCTTCCGATCCTGCCCCCGCGTCAAGCCGCCGCTCCGCCAGACTGTCCGTTCTGTGGCGAGCCCATGACCTTTATCGATGCGGAATGGGGCTGCGCGGATTGTAACGGGGAACTGATCGGTCCTGAGACGGGATAAGACGGACGCAGATTTGTGCCTCTATCCCGCGTGACGTGTACGCGTCGCTTCTCTGCCTGCCATGCTTCATGTCGTTACGGGTCTCTTTCAGCCGGATCTGGAACAAGCCTTAGCCTCCGACCTTCGTTCGGTCACCACCCCGCCTTCGTCGCCGTGTCTGGTGCTCGTCCCCTCCGAGAGTTTACGCACGCACCTCAAATGGGTCTTCTGTATTGAGAAGGGCCTGCCTCTTTTCAACGTTCATCTCCTGACGTTCCACCAGTTGGCTGCGCGGTTGTTGGAAGAAGAAAGCCGGCAGGTTGCGGCCCGGCTGCGAGGCGAGTCCTTTTTCCGGGAATGGGTGCATCAACGGCTGCGCCGGCACGACGCGGATTTCACCGGGCTCAACGAACTGGCCTCGATGCCTGGCGGATGGGCTGCCCTCTGGGCCACGCTTAAAGATCTTAAGGACGCGAGAGTAGACGCCGGGACGGTGTTGGAGGCGTTCGGCCAAAGTCCGTTCTCAGCGGATTGCAGGCTGCAAGCCGTAATCCGCTTGTACCGGACTTGGTGTGAGGACCAAGACCATCATTCGTTGTATGACCATGACGACCTCGCGGTGTTGGCGCTCGACTTGGTCTCCGAGTCTTCGTGGCTTCAGCAGCAGGCCCGTATCTTTTACTATGGATTTTATGATTTGACCCAAGGGCAACTCGATCTCTTTCAAACGATCATCAGGCAATACCCCACCACGTTGTATTTTCCGTTGCTTGATCAACATCCTGCCTTTCGCTTCGCCCAGCAATTCTTCGATCAGCACGTCCGCGGGCTCGCTACAGGAACGATTGAACACAAGGTCGAGACCACGTCTCCATTTCGAGATCTGTTCGATCCTTCACGGGAGTCCGGGTCCCAAAAGGTCAACGTATCCGGGGCGCCGACTGCGGATAATGCTGGTGCGAGAGGGGACGGGACTCGTCACGCAGGAGCCGCCCGGGCGCAAGAGACCTGTCGTCTTATCACGGTCTCCGGCGCGAACGATGAGATTGACGTGGTAGCCAAAGAGATCCTGGCCCTGGTGTACGAGCGGCGAATTCCGTTTCACGACGTCGGCGTAGTGGGGCGGACGTTGACCGGATATGAAAACGTGTTGCCTCGCGTCTTTTCGGCGCACGGTATTCCCTTTCAGGCGACCCTGCGCCGGCCCCTGAATCAGTATCCGTTTCCCCAAATCCTGCTGCGCCTTCTCGGGCTTCGTCTTCCCAATTCCGACCGGAGTGCGACCTTTGACGTGTTGCATTCTCCGTTCGTGCATTGGCAGACCTTCTGCCCCGATCTTGCGATCCCGCGTCCCGGTGTGTGGGAACGGTTGAGCCGGGAGGTCGGGATTGAGCAGGGCCCGCGGGACAGGGAGAGACTGGTCCGGTTCTTTGAAACCGGGGTTCTGATGCCGCATAAGCGAAGACAGGCCGAAGATACGATACCCGGTGAAGAGGTCCGTAATCTTTGGTGTGTGCTGGATCGATTAACCCAGCTCCTGGAGGAGTTCCCTGAAAAGGCGGGTTGGGACGTGTTCACGGATCTGGCCTTGGCTCTCATGGACCGAGTCCTGATGAGGCCGTCATCGGACCTGGACACCCACGCGCCTCAGGCAGCCCCTGGAGCGGAGAGGACGGTCGGGGGGTATCAAGCGATCCGGGAGTGTTTTGCAGAGATCCGGGCGCTCACGGATATCAGCGGGCCGGTCGAGTATGCGGAGTTTCACTCCACGCTAACGCGGTTCATGGAAGAACGGCTCGTGCGGAATCCTTCGCAAGCGGAGAACGGGGTGCGGGTGGTCGATGCCATGGCGGCCAGGGGGTTGTCCTTTCGCTACCTGTTTGTGATCGGGCTGACGGACCACGTCTTTCCCCGGCATATTCGAGAGGACGGGTTTTTCCGGGATTCGGCGCGCCGGTTTTTGGACGTCCATTTGGGGTTCAAGATCCAGGAAAAAACCAGAGGGTACGACGAGGAAAAATTACTGCTCTACTTGTTGATGCACGCGGCGCGGGAGGGTGTCACTCTGCTGGTCCAACGATCGGATGAGGAAGGCCGGACAACCATTCCGTCCTGGTACCTCCAGGAAGTGGAACGCTGTGTGCCGGGTCTTGCTGCCGTGGACGTGCCCAGATCAGCGCTTCACAAATCCCAGGTCATTTCGTACGCCGACGAGTCACGATGGACGCCCCGCGAGCGTCTCGTACGACACGTGTTGCAACGCGATGAGCCGGTCCGGGCCACGGCTGGGGAACCGGCGTGGTGGCAGATACTGGAAAACGGGCTGGTAGCACTCCACGAACAGGAGAGCGACCGGCCACATCTGAATGCCTACGATGGTGTGACCGGGCCACTGCCGGAATATTGGAAGGGTCTGGCTCTGTCGGCGACCAGTCTTCAACGCTATGCCACCTGTCCCTTCCAATATTTCGTACAGAACGTGTTGGGTCTTCACGTGTCGAGGCCGACGTCTCGAAGTCAGGGCCCGGGCGCGTTGGAAGTGGGCACGCTGCTCCACGAGATTTTAGGAAAGTGGTACGACCGGTTGGAACGGCACGGGTGGTTTGCGGAGGATGCCCCTCCTGACTGCAAGCCACTGGGCATTCTGGAGCAGGTGGCGGAGATGGTGTTCCGCGAGTTTGAACAACAGAACTCGGTCGGGCCCGCGCTCTTGTGGGAGATGCGACAGGAACAGATTCTGACGATGCTCGAACGGATTTTTGAGCAGGACAAACGGGAACTGGGAAACGAATGGCGCCCGATACTGTTTGAGGAGCCCGTGAAAGGGGAGATGCCGGTCAAGGTCGCGAAAGAGACAACGTCGCTTTCCATGGCCGGCCAACTCGATCGGGTGGATTGGTCCTCCTCCCGGCGCCGGTATCGGATCATCGATTATAAATTTACCGGCAGCAGTGTGATGACGGATCAGGCGTTGGCCAAGGCGGTCGTGCAGGGCACTCGCCTGCAACCGCTGCTCTATATGGAATTGGCTGGACAAGGGATACCCCCATTGTTGGAGCAAAAGCTCGGGCTGGGCAGGGACGGGCAAGCCGTCACCTGTGAAGGCGTCTGGTTTTACGTCGTGGCGCCACGGGAACTTCCGGAGGGACAGGGTTTTGCTCCCGTGGCCTTTACAGCGGAAACGCGGGCAGGCGTCGTCCCGCAAACCGAGACGCTGATGACCACGCTGGTCGAAGGGATCCGGCAAGGCACGTTCTTCATCGTGCCGGGACGGCATTGCGACTGGTGCGACGTGCGGGCGGTGTGTCACCGGACCCATCCGGCAAGCGCCCGGCGCGCGCGGGAGGATTACAAGCAGATCCTGGCGCATCGAAACGTTCGCCGGCAGCAGCCCCCGAAGCCGTCCGCCAAACCTGTCAAAAACGATGATGACACATGAAGGCGGCGAAGTCGTGAAAGAGAATCTTCCTGACAGCCACGCACGTCACAGTGCCGTCACGGCTTCGGGGACCAACGTCGTGGTGACCGCGGGAGCGGGCACGGGCAAGACCTCGCTGCTCATTGATCGCATCCTCCACCTGTTGACCCGGGGCCATGACCGGCTGGCATTGACGCAGATCGTCGCCGTCACCTTTACCAACAAGGCGGCCAGTGAACTGAAGTTGCGGATGCGGCACCGTTTGCGGCTTATGAAGGAACTTGCCACGGGCCGGTCTCCCGGGAATGAACTCCGCGATTACGAAATCCAGTCGATCCGGACGCTTCAAGAAACCTCGGGACTGACCGACGAAGAATTGGCGGCAGTGAGCGACGAGGCCATGCGTGAGGTGGAGCGGGCGCACATTGAAACCATTCACAGTTTTGCCGGCCACCTCTTGCGTCTCTATCCCGTGGAAGCCGGCGTGGACCCGTCGTTTCAGGAAGACGACGGCACACGATTTCATGAGCATTTTCATCACGAATGGGACCAGTGGGTGCAGCGTGAATTGGACGCGAGTGGGCGCCGGCATGACGCCTGGCGCCGGGTTCTGGTGCGCTACGGTCTGGACGACGTCAAACAACTCGCACAGGCCTTGACGGATGAATTGATCCCCATGTCCGGAATCCGTGCCTCACAACCGGCGATCACGCCGCATCTGCGATCCTGGCTGGCAACGTTACGCGACCGCGGCCACCTGTTGCAGGAACGGTATCCAGGTACCCTGAAGATCAACCGTCTGCTCGATGCCGCCGTCGCGTTGTTAGCGGGCGTGGAAACGAAAGGCATGCTGCGGCCACAAGATGCCGATGAGGCTGTCGTGCTTCAACAGACGATTCCAACGAAGACGAAGGCCTGGACTGACGAGGACTATGAAGATGCCAAGGGGTTGCTCAAGGTCGCCCAGGCGATTGCGCAGTCGGGTTCAGAATCGTTATGGGACGCGGTGCAACTCCTGTCCCCGTTTGTGGCTCATTGCCGGTCCTCGTTTGTGGAAAAGGGGCTGGTGTCGTTTAACGGATTGCTCGCGCGGGCGCGGGGCCTGTTGCGGGACCACCCGCACGTGCGCGCCGAATTGAAAGAGCAGTACCAGGCGATTATCGTCGATGAATTTCAGGATACCGACCCGGTCCAATACGAGATCATCCTGTTTTTAGCCGAGACCGCGGGCTCCGAGGCCCGGGAATGGCATCGTGTGCAACCGGCGCCGGGCAAATTGTTTATCGTGGGCGATCCCAAGCAATCCATTTATGCGTTTCGGCGGGCGGATATTGAAGCCTACGATACCGTTGTCCGTGACCACGTCCTGGCGCCGGCGGCCAAAGGTGAGCGGTATGCTTTGCAGGGAAATTTTCGGACCCACGCCCAATTGCTTGATCCCGTGAACCGCTGTTGCGCGAATGTGTTTCCGTCCACTTCCGTCGAAGGGCTGCAACCCCTGTACGAACCGCTCCTGCCCGTGCCGTCGGACTCGCTGCCCTTGCTTCACGAACGGATGGAACTCCGCCTCGTCACCCTGGCGCAGGAAGACGCAGACGCGGAGACGTCCAGCCGGGCGGAGGCGGATGCCCTGGCGCGTTGGTTGCGGGATGACGTTCTGGAAAAAGAATCCCTGATCGTGGGTGGACGTGCGTTGCCCATCCAGCCGCGCCACGTGGCGATCCTGTTCCGAACGTTCGCTCATCTGCGAATCTGCCTGGAAGCCTTTCGGCGGCACCACCTGCCTTGCTTGGCCGACGGAGAGAAACATTTTTATGAACGGCAGGAAGTGATCGATTGCAGCCTGGTGTGGCGCACCCTGATGGATCCCGGTGATGAACTGGCCGTGGTCGGGGTGTTGCGATCTCCCTACGGCGGCTGCTCCGACGTGGAGATCGAGTCCATCGTGCAACGCGGATTCCTGGATGATTGGGCGGACGAGTCGTCCCTCACGTGTCTGCCGCCAATCTTTACGATCCTCCATTCATTACACGTGGAGACCCAAGTGCTTCCGGTTCCGGAAGCTATCCAGTACGTGTTCCAATCGCTGCCTTTGGCGGAATTGGCCGCGGCTTCCATTGACGGCGAACATGCCTTGGCCAACGTGCTCAAACTCCGAGACGTGATGTTGGCATTGGCCGTGCGGTCCGGGTTGACGCTTCGGGAAATCGTTCGTCAAGTGGGACAGTGGGTGGATGACCCCCCGGATGAGGGAGAACGGCCCCTTGTGGAAGAAGGGCTCACGTCTCAGGGTCCGGGTGGTGCAATTCGGTTGTTGACCATCCACAAGGCCAAGGGGCTGGAATTTCCCATGGTGGTCGTCGCGGGCTTGCACCGGGACGTGGACAATCGTAAAGCCTCGGTCTGGACGTCGCACGACTGGCTGACCGACACCATCGGTCTCCGGCTCGGCCAGGCCGCCGACCTTGGAGGTATTTTTCTCGAAACCAAAGTCGCCGAACGACAACGAGCCGAACAGGTGCGGTTGCTCTACGTGGCCATGACGCGCGCGCAACGGCGTCTCGTGTTGTCTGCGGCGCTTCACGGGCAAGGGACGACCAGGAAGGGCACGCTGCTGTCGTTCATCGCGCGCGGCCTGGATCTGGATGTGCCGGCCATGGTCGAGGCGGCACAAGAACGGTCCCAATGTGACCATTTGGTGGGGAACGTGGCCGTGACTACGACTGTCGTGCCGGCCCCCCAACCTGTGAAGAAATCCCGTCCCGCTCCCCCCACGTGGAAAGCGACCATGCCGGATGGTGCGGAGCACCAGTGCCGGTGGGATAGATGGCTTGAGCAAGGGAAGATGGTTGTCAAGACTCCGCTGTTTCTCTCCGCGACGCGGTCCCTGACAACAGGCGACACGTCGTTGCCGGCGATCCCTATAGTTCCAGGGGAGTCCGCCGTGAAATCCAAGAGGAAATCCCCGGGAAAATCCGTCGCCCCTTCGCGCAAGGAGACGGCGTCGCAGCCGGGGGCATCAGCTCGAAGCGCGGTCATCGGGACGCTCGCCCATCGCGTGTTGCACGATTGGGATTTTTCTGAAGATCCGGAGACGATGCCGGCATGGATCGAAGCCTGCTGCCGGATGTCCCTTCCAAGAGAATGGGCCCCGGAGTCGGACAGTCTGTGCGCGGAACTGCAAGAACTCTTCACGCACTTTGTCGGGTCCGACCCGTATGCCCTACTCCGGCAGTCGGAAATTCTGGGCAGGGAAATTCCCTTTGCCGTTCCCTGGGAAAGAGCGGGGGCGGACGCGGAGCACACTCAGACCGTGCCCTCGTGTGTGATGGAAGGGGTGATCGACGTTATGTATCGCCGGGACGAACAGATTTGGATTGCTGACTATAAGACGCATCAGGTGGAAGAAACCTCCCTGGCGCAGGTGGTTCAGGGGTTTCGTGCCCAAATGGAGATCTATCGTCGAGCGGCAGAGTTGGCCTTGGGACACGGTGCTGTCAGGGCACAATTCATCTTTTTACGGAGTGGACTCGGCGTCGAGGTTTGAGTAGGATAGGGGTTTGATGAATCTGTCCGTTCAAACACGTGAGGAAAGGAGAACGTTCATGCCACCGAGTCGTAGGGACAGGCCCCCGTGCCTGTCCGTGACAATAGGATGCCTCATATGCAGTCTCGTCTTCATCGGAGCCTGTAGCAGTGCCAAGAATGTAAAGCTGACAGCCTTGAATGCTCCAGGCGGGAGCAAACCCGCGGCGGCGGCGGCCGTGAAAGCAGGTAACCAGGCCTTTGTCGCAGGGCAGTGGGCCGTGGCGAAGCAGCAATACGAAAAGGCCATCGGCGTTCAGGAGACCTTGGCGGAGGCACATTACAATCTGGCCCTGACCCTGGATCGATTGGGACAGCGAAAGCAAGCCGAGGAACACTATACCGAAGCCGCGAATTTCGCTCCCGGCCATCCGGTCATTTGGAATTCACGGATTTACCGCCGGTATGGTGACGTCACGCCAGCCGGAGGCGGAAGCGGTACCATACCCGGTGTCCCGGGACTGGGAGGCCTTGGCGGAATCGGCGGCGGCGGTGGGTCAGGGTTGCCACCAGGCGGAAACTAGCGACCTACGGGATCTTTTTCCTAAACCCTCTCCCCGCCGTGGGAGAGGGCTGGGATGAGGTGGGTGCCCTCCGTATTCAATTACTTCACTGCACGTCCGTGCCTCGACTGCGTTCTATAGCCCACCAGGATCATCGTAAGCCCCAGGAGAATCATGGGAACGCTCAAGAGTTGTCCCATGGTCATGGGGCCCAGCACGAACCCCAGATGGGCGTCCGGTTCTCGAAACAATTCCACGAAGCTGCGAGAGATGCCGTAGCCGGCAATAAAGCTCCAAAAGACCGTGCCGGGTGGCGTGGCCTTCCTTCCCAGGAACCAGAGGATTCCAAACAGGACCATCCCTTCCAGTGCCGCCTCGTAGAGTTGTGAGGGGTGGCGACAGGCCGATCCGCCCCTCGGGAAGACCATACACCAGGAAACGTCCGTGGGCCGTCCGTATAACTCCCCGTTGATAAAATTCCCCAGGCGCCCCAAGCCCAACCCGATCGGCGCAGCCTGTGCCGCCAGGTCCGCAATCGTGTACGGGGCGAATCCTTTTTTATAACAGAAGAGCCAGAGCGCGAGACACACCCCGAGCAATCCGCCGTGGAAGGACATCCCGCCTTCCCACACAAACAGAATTTTCAGGGGGTTCTGCAGGTAGTATGCCGTATTGTAAAAGAGGGTATAGCCCAACCGTCCGCCGAGAAACACGCCAAACGCGGCAAACACGATCAGGTCGGACAACTGATTCGTGCCCAACGGGATGTTTCGGCCGGCAGCCCGATGTTTAATCAGAAAATACGCCGCCAGCAGGCCTAGCAGGTACATCAGCCCGTACCAACGAAATTGCAGCGGCCCCAGCCGAAAGAAGACCGGATCAATCTCAGGGAAGGAGAGGGACGCCCACAAGGGAGGGATGAAAGAGTTCAACACGGATATCCAGTCGAAAGGATCTCCCTGACCACGAATTGGATCAGGTGCGAACCCATCCTAGGGAGGCATTGCCGGTTTTTCAAGGGATGACAGACGAAGTGAGCATTTGCCTCAGTGGTTGGTGACGGGGTAGAGTTTGCAGGATCCACGTTGCGACCGGAAAAGCCTGTCCTGAGCTTGTCGAAGGGCCTGAGCCTGAGCGTTCTTCGACTTCGCTGGCGCTACGCTCAGAATGAACGGGATAGTGAAGGCGAAGGGAAGGAGCAAAAATGAGTGACGAAGCTGCAATGCACACGAGTCCGAGAAATGCAACGGCCCAGGATGCCGTGTTGCCCGGCGTGAAGCACGTGATCGCGGTAGCGAGTGGAAAAGGCGGAGTGGGGAAATCCACGGTCTCCACCAACTTGTCCGTGGCGTTGGCACAGACCGGTGCCAAAGTCGGCCTGATGGACGCGGATATTTATGGCCCGAATATCCCCATGATGATGGGCGTGCCGGAACCTCCGGAGAAAGAGGGCGACAAGATCAAGCCGGCTGAAGCGCATGGTGTGAAGGTTATGTCCATGGGGTTCTTTGTGCCGGAAGAAACCGCCATCGTGTGGCGGGGCCCCATGGTGCACACCGCCATCCAGCAGTTCTTTCGTGACGTGCTGTGGGGAGAGTTGGACTACCTGTTGGTGGATTTGCCGCCCGGGACGGGCGATGCCCAGCTCAGCCTCTCGCAAATCGTGCCGCTGACCGGTGTCGTCACGGTGACGACGCCGCAGGAAGTGGCGCTCTACGACGTGCGCAAGGGCCTGATGATGTTCAAGAAAGTCAACGTTCCCCTCCTGGGCGTGATTGAGAACATGAGTTTCTTTGTCTGCGGGCATTGCGGAGAACGGACGGAGATTTTCTCGTTTGCGGGCGGGGAGCGCGCGGCGCAAAAATTCGAGATTCCCTTCCTGGGTCGCATTCCCTTGGACCCTGCAATCCGCGAGGGTGGAGATGCGGGTATGCCGATCGTCGTGGCGGTTCCGGATTCTCCGCTTACTCAAGCGTTCCAGGGTGTGGCAGAGGCGTTGCAAACGCGCGTGAGGGAACTGACGAGTGAACCCGCAGGGGCAACCTTGAGCGAGATGGTGAATAAATTGAAAGAACCCATGGAATCATAAGAGATCGGTGGAGGATCCCAATGGCAGAGATGGTCAAAGTGGCGAATACGGATGAGTTGGAACCCGGGCAAGGGATGGTCGCCGAAGTCGGGGGCAAAGAGATTGCCGTCTTTAACGTCGAGGGCACGTTTTATGCCCTGGATAATACCTGTGTGCATCGTGGGGGGCCGTTAGGTGAAGGGGAGTTGGTTGGCGAGGTGGTCACTTGTCCCTGGCACAGTTGGGAATACAACGTCACGACCGGGGCCTGTATCACGAATCCGTCCGCATGCGTGGCCAGTTTCCCCGTGGCGGTGGAAGGGAACGAGGTCAAGGTCGATCCGGAACCGTCTTCACCGGCTTGAGTTCTCCAATCCCGTTCTGTCAACTCTGTATGTGTTCACTTATTCGTTGATGGATAGGGCCAGTCAGGTTGGCGTCGCGTCACCAGATAGCAGGGATCGACCAAAATCATGAAAAGCAAAATGATCAACAAAGTGTCCAGGATCAGTCAGCGGGAGCCCATCCGGTTGCAGCGTCGTCCTCCCAGCCTGGCCAACCTGGATATGACAAAGCACGTTAGTCGGAAGGCGTACGAGGCGAAACTCGCCCGGCTTCAGGTTCACTTGAAAGAACTCTCCCTGGCCTATCAGTCCCAGAGACGACGTGGCGTGATCGTGTTGGAAGGATGGGACGCCGCGGGCAAGGGTGGCCTCATTCGGCGGATACACTGGCCGCTCGACCCGCGTGGGCTCAAAGTCTGGCCGATCTCCGCGCCGACCCAGGAGGAACTGGACCACCACTACCTGTACCGCTTCTGGACACGCATGCCACGGTCCGGGCTACTCGTGATTTTCGACCGGTCCTGGTATGGCCGGGTGCTGGTGGAGCGGGTCGAAGGCTACGCCACGCAAACCGAATGGCAACGTGCGTATGCCGAGATCAATGAATTCGAGCGTATGCTCGACGACGACGGCGTCCGTCTCATTAAGATCTTCCTGCACATCACACCCGAGGAGCAACTCGCGCGGTTCCGGGCGCGTTTCAACGACCCGCTCAAACGTTGGAAGCTTTCAGCGGAAGACTTCCGCAACCGGGCCCGCTGGGCTGACTATGAGGTGGCGATTGAAGAAATGTTCCAAAAAACCTCGACGATCCGACGGCCTTGGACCGTAATCCCGGCTAACAGCAAGCATTACGCCAGGCTTGCCGCCATCGAAGCGATCATCAAAGGGCTGGCGGAGGGAGTGGACGTCGTTCAGCCCAGACTCGACCCCACGTTCGAGCAGAGGGCTCGTAAGATCCTCGGTCTCGATCAACCTTCCGGACGAAAAACACGTTAGCGCCCCTTTTGCGTTATTCCACGCTTTTCAATTTCCCCGTCACGAATTTGTGCAGTGTGCTCGATATGAGGGTTTGGTAGGGTATACCTTCCTTTGCCGCCTTCTTTTGCAGGCCGGTCAAATCGTGTGACGAGATCCGGATGTTGATGCGCTTGTCCTTCTGGAGAAAATTGTGGGCCGCCTCTTCCAATTGGCGTTTTTCCTGTTTGAAATTGGTGAGGCTTGTGAATTCCCCGCGTTCAAAATCCTGGAGGATCTTCACTTCTTCTTCATCTAATTTGAGGGAGTTTTTCATCGGAAGTACTCCTTTGTCGCCTTCCTGCTTGGGATGATGGTTTTGAGAAATCGTGTTCCTTTCTGCTTCACGTATGGGACCAAATACACGTACCCTTCCACGTTCAGCACGATGATCCTTTGATTCGGATACCGGGATTCATTGGGATGCCTGATAATACCCAGGACGTCGCCATTCTGAATGTGAAAGAGAACGTCTTCAAAACTGATGCCTCGTGTCCTTTCAAGAAAGGCATTCTTTTTATCGTCCCAGTCAAATCCATGCATGAACGAAACGTCGCATGCTGTGTGCCTTTTGTCAACAGAAACCCGTAGGTTGGGTTAGCGTAGCGTAACCCGACAATCATCTAAACAGTTCGTAATTAGGGCGAAACGTAACTCAAATAGCTCTTGAGAAACTGCGTAAAGACATTCTCCTGTCGGTGATGAAAGCGATATGCCACTTCTTTCAGATACATTTATGTACAAAACTTTACAAATTGTACAATTTGTACAAAATGTACAATTTGTTACGAATTGTACAAAATTACAGTTGGCGGGAATCCAGCGTCGTTCTCTTTCCGCACGTGGGTAAAAGCCACGACCCTGGATCCCCGATTAAAGACGTCGGGGATGACGGCAAGAGACAACAAAAGTGTCAACGAATAACTGAACGCAGCCCGTCTCTGCCGGCGACGGCTTTCTTGAAGATCCGGCCCTTGTCCTTCATAATGATGAACGGCCCTGTGAAGGGCAGGCACACGGGTCTGCCCCTACCAGAAGAAAGGCACTGGATTCCCGATTAAAACTGTCGGGAATGACAGAAAAGAAGGGTGCGAATGACGACTGAACGGTTGCCGGGGTGGTTCAAGGTCAGGATTGAGGTGGGGCCGCATTACCGGCGCATTCAGTCGCTGGTTCGTGAACAGCAGCTTCATACGATTTGCGAGGAGTCGCGCTGTCCCAACAAATGGGAGTGCTGGAACAACCGGACGGCGACGTTTTTGCTGTTGGGCGACGTGTGTACGCGACGGTGTCATTATTGTTCGGTGACCACGGGGCGACCGGGCAAGGTGGATTGGGAGGAACCGGAACGGGTGGCCGCGGCCGTTCGTACGTTGGACTTGCGGCACGCGGTGCTGACTTCCGTGAATCGCGATGAACTGGACGATGGCGGCGCCGCTGTTTTTGCGGCGACGATTCATGCCATCCGGCGATTGTTGCCTGCGTGTACCGTGGAGGTGCTGGTGCCGGATTTTCAAGGCAAGCCGGCCTCGGTCGATACCGTCCTGGAGGCGGCCCCGGACGTTTTTGGACATAATATCGAAACCGTCTCACGGTTGTTTCCGGCCGTCAGACCGCAGGGCAATTATCGCCGTTCCTTGCAGGTGCTTCGTTGGGCGAAGAAGCAGGGAGCGTGTACGAAATCAGGCGTCATGGTCGGGATGGGCGAGACCAACGAGGAACTGTTGTCGGTCCTATCTGACCTTCGCGCAGCCGGCTGTGAGATCGTGTCGATCGGCCAGTACTTGCAGCCGACCAGGGCCCATCTCGCAGTCCACCGGTATTATGAGCCTGGGGAATTCGAGGATCTCAAGCAGCATGGGATGGCTCTGGGCTTTCGGCACGTGGAATCAGGTCCCTTGGTGCGCAGTTCGTATCATGCCGAACAACAAACGCACCGCGTTCTCGTATAAAGAAACAACGATGCTGAGCCGGATTCTGTTATACTGAGCGAAGCGACATTCTCTCTACCTCCCAACTTTTCCCTCTTCGGAAAAAGTTCCCGTCCTGACCCTTCGACTTCGCTCAGGGCAGGCAAAGGAGGGGAACTAGGAAAGAATGGCCATCTTTTTCCTCCCCATTGTAAGGGGAGGGAAGGTGGGGTAGAGCCAAACGCACATCTAACCTGAAAAGATTCTTCAGTCCCATGCACGTGAAACGTTGGCTTCTTCTCGCCCCGCTGCTGCTGACGCTCGTGTTGTTGCAGTCCTACTTTTGGGTGCCGACGTATGAGAAACAGGCGACGGGGAATCCGGCGCGCCTGGTGACGTATATCGAAGCCTCGTCCGGCGATGCGAAGATTCTCAATCCGATTTTAAATGCGGACACGGCCAGTTCGGGCATTGTGAGCCTCACGTTTGAGGGGCTCCTGGATCTGGACGAAAACCTGAACTTCCGGGGGCGGTTGGCCACGGACTGGACGATATCTGAAAAAGCGTATCTGTTCGCCAGCCCTTCCAATCGGTTGCCCGACGGCGCCGAGATCACGGGAACGAGAGTGGCCGAACGGATTCGAGCCGCGCTGCAAGACGAGGCGTTTGCCGCGTTGGCTGACAACGTCCGCTCCATCGACGTGTTGCCTCCCATTTCCAGGACGACCACGGTGTCCGTTCAAACGCAGGACGCGGACGGTAACCCCACGCGCGGGGAAGTGGAGGTGAGGTTCGACATTCCCGAACGGGTGGCGTTTTCATTACACCGCGTGGATCAGGACTTTTTTCAGCGGCTGCTTCCGGTCATCGGTGACCGGTATCTGGAAAATTTTCCGTATGAGCGGTACCTCACCTTCGGGGAGGAGGTCTCTCCGGAGATCAAGGCTCAGGTGTTCGCGCAATTGCCTGATCTGCTCCCCGTGGCCGAGCACAATCCCATCATCGATTTTAACCTCCGTGAGGGCGTCCGGTTTCACGATGGCCATGAGTTTGACGCCGGCGACGTGAAGTTTACGTATGACGCCATCATGAATCCCAAAAATCTGTCTCCTCGCACGTCGGATTTCGAACCGATCAAGGCGGTTGAGATGATCGACGCACATACGGTGCGCGTGGTGTACAAGCGGCTGTTCTCCCCGGCGATCAACGCCTGGACCATGGGCATCCTTCCCGAACACTTGCTCAACGCCGAGGCCATGCAACGGGAGATGGACGACCGTGGCCTCTCCGATGCCGCCCGGGAAGCGTTCGGCATGCGTGACAGTCAATTCAACCGCAGCCCCATCGGCAGCGGTCGATTCCGGTTTATCGAGTGGCACAGCGATGAATACATCCATCTCAGTCGCAATGACGACTATTGGGAAGGCCCCCCGGAATACCAGGACTATTACATGCGTATCGTGCCCGACCTGTTGACGCAGGAGATGGAATTCCGGTCCGGCGCGGTGGATTACTACGGGACTCAACCGCATCAGGTTGCCAGGTACAAGGAAGACGACACGTACCAGTCGTTTTCGAGCTTGGGCTTCGGCTATTCCTACATTGGCTACAACAATCGCCGCCCGCTGTTCGCCGACCCGGAGGTGCGCCGGGCGCTGGGTATGGCGATCAACGTCGAAGATTTTCTCCGGTATCTGTTGTACGGCGAAGGAGAACACATTACCGGCCCCTATCCCCCCAACACCCAGTGGTACGACCAGACCGTAGAACCCTTGTCCTATGATCCCGAGGCCGCGCGGTCCCTGCTGGAATCCAAAGGCTGGCGCCTCAACGCCGACGGCTGGCTCGAAAAGGACGGTACGGTGTTCGAGTTTAACCTGATCACGAACAGCGGCAATCCCATTCGCAAAAATATCATGACGATTGCGCAGAACGCCTGGAAAAAAATCGGGGTGAAGTGCAATACGCAATATTTTGAATGGGCGGTGTTCCTCAAGGATTTCGTCAATACCGGTGATTTCGACGCCGTGGTGCTCGGGTGGAGCATGGGCGTCGATCCCGATTTGTATCAACTGTGGCATTCGAGTCAGGCGGGACCCCAGCAATTGAATTTTATCGGGTACAACAATTCGCGCGCGGATGACCTGATCGTTCGCATCCGGCAGGAATACGATCAGGAGGTGCAGCGGGAATTGACCCACCGCTTGCATCGACTGATCGCAGAGGAACAGCCGTATACGTTTCTCTACGCGCCGTTGGGCACGCGGGTGTTGGATAAGAAGATCGTGCTGGTCCACAGGGCCGAGGACGGATCGGAACAGTATGAAAAAATTTACCCGATCCCGAGTGGCGACATTATGTTTCACTTTCATCAATGGAGAAAGCTCGAATTCACGCCGTCGTTGTGACGAGAATGTCATCCTTATTTATGAGAGTTTCGGGAGAATAGGCCATCTTTTTCCTCTACCTCCCCTCGCCCCTCCTTACAAAGGAGGGGAAGGAACAGGCAGGAATCGTCAGCGAATGAATGAACACGTACAAGGCTAACCAATAGGCCAAAGGGGTAGTCGCGGATGCAAGCCTTTATTCTTCGTAACGTGCTCCAACGGCTCGTGCTGGTGTTTATCGTCTCCATCCTCGCGCATTCGGTGATCCATCTGGCTCCCGGAGAACCCAGCGAGGTCGATCCGGCAAATCCCCGGATGAAGCCCGAAGACATTGCCAAGATCCGTGAGGCGTTCCACCTCGACGCTCCCTTGTACATGCAGTATGCCTATTGGGTCCGTGATCTTGCATCCGGCGAACTGAAGTCGTTCAAGGACAGCCAACCCGTCCTGGGAAAAATCTGGCGCCGGTTTCTGAATTCTCTGCCGCTTTTCATCTGCGCCACGTTGCTGGTGTGGACCCTGGCGTTTCCCGCCGGCATTCAGGCGGCGATCCATCGCGGCGCGGTGTACGACCGCACGACCACCTTTGCGGCCTACACGCTTATTTCCGTGCCGGGTTTTTTCTTGTCCTATATCGTGATTCTCTGGGTCGTGGATTTGTTCGGCGTGCCCGTGATCGGCTTGAAAACCTTCGGGATGGATATGGCGCCTCCGCTCTTTCAAACGATGGACCGGGTCTGGCACCTGGTGATTCCGTCCCTCATGTCCGCCTTGGGCGGGATGGCAATCCTATCCCGGTACGTACGATCCCAGATGCTGGAAGTCGTAGGGCAGGATTACGTACGCACGGCGCGGGCGAAAGGCGCGGAAGAGGACGTGGTGATCTACCGGCACGCGTTGCGCAACGCCTTGTTGCCGTTTGTGACGATGTTCGGATTCTTGTTGCCGGGGCTCATCGGCGGCTCGGTCATTTTCGAACAGATTTTCGCGTGGCCCGGATTGGGCCGGTTGGGCTATGAAGCCATTCTCGCAAGAGACTTCCCGGTGATCCTGACTTTGAACTTTATTGCCGCGGTGTTGACGTTGGCAGGAACCCTGCTCTCGGACATCCTGTACGCCGTGGTGGACCCGCGTATCAGAACAGGGCTGCAAGGGGATGGATGATTGATGAATGGGCATAACCAAAAGGAAGGCGCTTTCTCTCCTTTTTGAAGATAGGGCAAGGAGTAAGGATTCGGGAGAATAGGTCGCCTTTTTCCTCCCCTTTGCAAGGGGAGGGCAGGAGGGGTAGAGCCAAATGCAGTCTCTACCTCCCCTCACCCCTCCTTACAAAGGAGGGGAATGAAGAAGCTTTCCTCTTCATCCGGCGGGACAGGACAAGGGTGAGGGGGATACATCTGATGAGGAAATCGTGGACAACGTGTCAGACCTGACCAAGGACTCGACGCAGCTTGGCGAGGAGCTGCCGCCATCGGAAACGCCGTGGCAGGAATCCTTGCGGTTGTTTCGTAAGGATCGGCTGGCGGTGGTGGGGGGCTACGTCCTGGTGTTGCTCCTGTTCACGGCAGTATTCGGTAAAGTCCTGACCGAATGGGTGGTCGTGTTCGATCCCGAAGTCGTCCGCCTGCCGGAAAAATTTCTGCCGCCGTTGACGTTCTCATCGCCCGACGAAGTCCCAGCTCGTGATCGACCGTTCGGTGGGATCTATCTGTTGGGCACGGACGAGTTGGGCCGCGACGTGTTCGCTCGCATGCTCCAAGGGTCTTTTGTCTCCTTGTCCATCGGGTTTATCGCGGTCGGCATTTCTCTGGCGATCGGGATCCTGCTGGGCGGGCTGTCCGGGTTTTACGGCAACGTCCGGTTTGGCGTGGTGACGGTTGATACCCTCATTATGCGGTTTACCGACGTCATGTTGTGTTTCCCGACCTTTTTCCTGATCCTCACGGTGGTTGCCCTGCTTCCGCCCAGTATCTATAACATCATGATCGTCATCGGGCTGACCAGTTGGATGGGGACCGCCCGGTTCGTCCGCGCCGAATTTCTGGCGTTGCGCAAACAGGATTTCGTCGTGGCCGCCACGTCGGTCGGGGCCAGGGACCGGCGCGTGATTTTTGCGCACATGGTGCCCAATGCCATTGCCCCTGTGTTGGTCTCGGCCACCATCGGCGTGGCCACGGCCATCCTGACGGAGTCGGGTTTGAGTTTTCTCGGATTCGGCGTGCAACCGCCCTATGCCACGTGGGGCAATATTCTGGCCGACGGCAAGGGGTTCATCTTCGACGCGCCCTGGCTCTTTTTCATTCCGGGCATGGCGATCCTGGTCGTGGTGTTGGCCTTTAACCTGGTCGGGGAAGGCCTGCGTGAAGCTCTCAATCCCAAACTGCGGAGACGTTGACCCGTGAATGCCTCATCCCCTCTCCTGGAAGTTTCGCATCTCTCCACGTCCTTCTTTTCGGACCAAGGAGAAATTCGTGCGGTCGAGGATGTCAGCTTCTCGGTACAGCCGGGACAAACCGTGGCGCTCGTCGGAGAATCCGGGTGCGGGAAATCCGTGACGGCCCTGTCCATCATGCAGTTGGTGGATTTTCCGGGAAAGGTGGTGGGCGGCCAGGTGGTGCTCAAGGGTTCCGACCTGTTGACCTTGCCCGGCAAGGAGATTCGCAGGATACGTGGAAACCAGATCGGGATGGTGTTTCAGGAACCCATGACCTCACTGAATCCGGTCTTCACCATCGGCGACCAGATCGGCGAGGTGTTGGACATTCATACCACCCTGACCAAACGTGAGATCCGGCAGGAAGTCATTCGCCTGCTGGAGAAAGTCCAGATCCCTGCGCCGGACCGGCGCATCGATCAATACCCACACGAAATGTCCGGTGGGATGAAACAACGGGTGATGATTGCCATGGCCCTGGCGTGCCGGCCCGATCTGCTCATCGCCGATGAGCCGACCACGGCGTTGGATGTGACGATCCAGGCCCAGATCCTGGAGTTGCTGAAAGAACTGCAACGGGAATTGGGCATGGCGATCCTGCTGATCACGCACAACTTGGGTGTGGTGGCGCAGTTCGCGCAGGACGTTATCGTGATGTATGCCAGCCGGATCGTGGAGCGTGCGAGCGTTCCGCAACTCTTTGCAACGCCGTCCCATCCGTACACGCGGGCGCTGTTGCGTTCGTTACCCAAGCCCGGCGCGCGTGAGACCCGGCTCGAATCCATTCCAGGCACGGTTCCGTCGCCCCTGATGTATTGCCGGGGCTGCCACTTTTCCACCAGATGTCCGGACGTGCTGGACCGTTGCCCTGATGAGGAACCGCCGCTCGTTGAAATCGGGCCGGGCCATGAATCCGTGTGCTGGTTGCATCAACCGGGGAGTTCGTAACGTGGTGGACGTGAAGCCATCTGACGGACAGCCGAGCGGACACGCAGGTCCGCTCCTGCAGGTCACAAACCTCAAGAAATATTTCCCGGTCCGGAGTGGCCTCCTCTCGAACGTGTCCGCGTGGGTCAAGGCCGTGGACGACGTGACGTTCGATATCAAGTCCGGGGAGACCTTTGGACTGGTTGGGGAATCCGGGTGCGGTAAAACCACCGTGGGCCGGACCGTGCTGCGATTGCAGGAACCCACCGGCGGCGACGTGTTGTTCGAAGGCCAAAACCTGTTCGCCATGGATGCCAGGACGTTGCGTGCCACGCGCCGCCGCATGCAGATCGTGTTCCAGGATCCCTACAGCTCGCTGAATCCTCGCATGACCGTGGGCTCTATCGTGGGTGAGCCGCTCAAGGTCCATCACTTGGCCAAGGGCAGGGACCTGACGGATCGAGTGTGTCAACTTCTCGACCGCGTGGGCCTCAGGCCGGACCATTATCCGCGCTACCCGCATGAATTTTCCGGAGGACAACGCCAGCGGATCGGCATTGCGCGCGCCCTGGCGCTGAACCCGAAGCTGATCGTATGCGACGAGGCGGTCTCGGCTTTGGACGTGTCCATTCAGGCGCAGATCATCAACCTGCTCAAGGACCTGCAGGCGGAGTTTTACTTGTCCTACCTGTTCATCACGCACGACTTGAACGTGGTGCAGTATCTGGCCGACCGGATCGCCGTGATGTATCTGGGAAAATTGGCGGAAGTGGCGCCTGCCGGCGCCCTGTTCTCAGATGCCAAACACCCCTACACCCAGGCCCTGCTGTCCGCAAACCCGTTGCCGGATCCCACGGTGAAACACGAACGTATCCTGCTGCCCGGTGACGTGCCGACGCCACTCAACCCGCCCTCCGGCTGCCGGTTCCACACGCGCTGCCCGCACGTGATGGACCATTGCAAAACCACCGACCCGCCCTTGATCCAAATCGGCAAACCGGAAACCGGCCACAACGTCTGGTGCCATTTGTATTCCGGTTAACGACAAACCAGTCGGATTACGCCTCGCTCATGCGACCTGCACACGGTCATTCCTCCATGTGTTCACTTATTCGTTGACACTTTTCCCGCTTCCTTTTGTGCCCCACTGCCCCGCCTTTGGAAGACAACCCCCTCAATCCCCCTTATCAAGGGGGACGGCCGAGGTCCTCGCCCCCCTGATAAGTGTTCAGACCGGAGTCAAGGGTGACAGATGTACCGGATACATGGGTAACACTTTTGCTCATCCCGGGGCCCTCGGGGACGGCGCCAATCGGACATCAATGGTCGTGAGCCGATGCTGACAAAAGAGCACTTCATACTGGCCGTCCACGGCTAACGGCCGCACTCCCACGGGGTAGCCCCGAAAGGCTTTGCTGAGCTTATACACCCGCCCCTGAAACGAAAACTCCCCTTTGTGTTGCACCTTCCGCACGAAGGTCCCCGTGTCATACTCGATCGGCGGCAAGCTTTCCGGATAACTCCGCAGACTTGGCTGATAGCGACTGGCCGGGACCGCCAACCCCAAGGCCTCATGGGGGCGCTCCTGATTATAGACCGTGCGCCAGCGGTCTAAGACCGTCTGCACATGGGCCGGATCGCGCCATTGCACGTCCCGCAGCACTTCCCGGGTCAGGGTGCCATGAAAGCGTTCGTCCTTGCCCAACGTTTGCGGATGATACGGGCGGCTATGCGTGACCGCGACGCCGACCCGCCAGAGCCAGACCGTCAAGGGCGTGTCCTGATGCGCGGCATCGCTGCCCCAGGGACTGCCATTATCCACTAAGATCCGATCCGGTAGCCCATAGCCCCGAAACGTCGCAATCAAGGCCTGTTGCACGGTGGCCGTTTGTTGATTCGGCAACACCCGCAGCCCGACGTTAAAGCGGGAATGATCATCCAAAATCGTCAACGGGTGCGCCGGTCCCGCCAGGGTGGGCACCGCCCCCTTGAAATCCATCTGCCACAGTTGATTGGGCACGGGGTGTTCAAAGCGGCTGCGAGCCGCCGCCCCCCGGGGCTGATTGGCACCGAGTAAGCCCGCCCGGTGCAATAAGGCCGTGATCGTGCTACAGGCGGGGACCGGGGTAAGCCCCTGGGTCACGAGCCGCTGCCGTAACTTGCGTGCCCCCCAACAAGGATGCGCTCGGCGCTCGGCTAGCAGCGCGTCCCGCACCGCCGCCGGGAGCAGCGGCCGCACCCGCCTCGGTCGCCGGGAGCGATCCGCCAAGCCGGCCCGCCCCCCGTCGCGGTACCGCGCCAGCCACTTGTAGCCCGTCTTGCGGCTGATCCCAAACCGCTTACACAAGGTGGCTAAGGGGAGCCGCTCTGTTTCAACCAAGTGCACAAATTCTTCGCGTAATGACATGAGATCCTGCTGCATCCAAGACATACACGCCTCCTTCCACAAGGTGAGGGGGAGAGTATGCCACACGAGGTCTGAGTGTTACCTATGTATCCGGCACGTTTGTTACCTATGTGTCCAGTCTATACAATAAGGGGGGAAGGGGGGTTCGGTAGGGGCGGACCGGAGCTTGCCCTGAGCAAAGCGAACGAGTGTCCGCCCTCCCTTCTTGTGGGCAGAGCCTCATTCTGTCAACGAATTGCTGAACCTTTACAATCCCCGACCCGATCGGGGATCCAGCGTCTTAGCTGTTTTCTCTTCCGCAATTACGCGGGGTTCATCCGACTTCCACACGTTGCGTTCGATGAAAACGAAGGCGGCGATCCATAGAAAGGCGTCCCAGAAATCGAGGAAGGTGCCGAAGATTCCCCAATACACCGCGGCACCTACGATAATGGCGTAGAGCAGATATTTGGCGAGCCGGCTTGCGGTGGCAAACCAGCCGGGGAACAATCTTTTGACACCAGGCCGCACGTCAAGTTCCAACAGGGCCAGGATCAGGAGCCAGGTGCCGGAGTTCACCACGTCAAGCCAGGCCAGCCGGGTTGCCTGCGCCAGCGCGCCGGCTTCGGCCAGCGTCCTGGTTTGTTCATTAACGAACAGGGCTCCGGTGATCCCGGTGCAGTTGCCCGCGGTCAGTGCCCGGTATTCGTCGAGTTCAACGAGCAGGGAGAACTGCCGGATCGCTAGGGTGCAGGCGTCCGCGACGCCGGCCGGCGCGTACAGGCCAAAGCCGAGCGCCTTGCCGAGATAGCCGGTAAAGGCATACGCGATGATCCCGTAGCACAGAACACGAAGGCCCCTGATGACGAGGCCGATGGAGCGTGCCAATACTTCCTCGGAAAGCTGGCAGGTTTCAAGTTCGAATAGCAGCAACAGGATCACCCACGCAGCAGTGTCGATGCTGGCTGCAAACCCTTCGATGATCCGCGCGAACGGCAGGCTGTCTTGAAAGACGTGCGCAGCCGCTTCCCAATCGTCCTTGAAGAACAGCGCCACGTTGGCGATTAGGGCCGCGTACACCAGAAATTTGAAAACGGAAAACCAATCGAGCCTGTTCATTGGGAGCATCGAGTTACACTTCCTCCGTCATCCTCGATCCCCGATTACTAACGTCGGGGACAGGCTATTTTTAATCGAGGATCCAGTGTCTTTACTTTTTTCTCCGTCCGTGAGGAGAAAGACGCTGGATTCCTGCTTTCGCAGGAATGTAAATGTTCAGTAATTCGTTGACACGTCTCCGCTTTTTCTTCCCCTCCTTTGTAAGGAGGGGCGAGGGGAGGTAGAGCTGGAGTTGGAGTGGACAAAACGCGTGTGATCGTCAGGGGTCGTGTCCATTGTTCTATGACTCTACCCCACCTGACCTCCCCTTACAAAGGGGAGGGAACGAACCCGTTCGCCCTTGCTCAAGCTAACCATTCTGTCAACAAATTACTGAACACATACAGGAATGACAGATTCGGGCTATTATCATGCCAATGACAGTTTGAGGTGCCTTGCCGGAAAGACTCTACCCCACCTGGCCTTCCCTTACAAAGAGGAGGAAAAGAACTCGATCAGGGTGTCCTGAAGTCCCGCCTTGCGGGAGCGGAAGGCCGGTCCGTATAATCGCCACTTCGTGTGAGAGCGGCCTCATGCAGCGAGGCGACCGAAACAACAGGAGTGTGTATGACAGAGCAGGGCAGCGTATCGAAACCTTATCCCGCGCTTCGCAATATTCAATACTCGCCCATGAAGCAGGGGGAGGAGCATTATATCGTCTTGTGGGACCCCTCCGGGTTGAGTGCGGAAAAGCTCATCATTCCACTCAACTTGTTTTACCTGTTCCAATTTCTGGACGGCGAGCATTCCCCGGAACAAATCGGCGTCGAATACCTGAAAAAGTACGGCGAATTCCTCATGCCGGACAAATTTGACCGGCTCATCGCCGACCTGGATCAAAAGCTCTTTCTCGAAGGCGAGCGCTACGAGGAGGCGAAAGCCGCGGCGGTAAAGGCGTATCGTGATGCGCCAGCGCGGAAACCCTGTTTCGCCGGCAAAAGCTACGAAGCCGAGCCCCAGAAACTGCGCGAACAGGTTGCCGGATTTTTCTCGTCCAAGGAAGGGCCGAGCCCCGATCCCTCCGAGCACCAGGGGAAGGCGATCAAGGGGTTGGTGGCGCCGAATTACGAAGTCAACGTGGCTGGGCCGATCTATGCATGGGCGTATAAAGAACTGCGTGAGGCAGAGTCGCCGGACGTGTATATTCTCCTGGGGACTGCCCACGCCGGGTTGGCGAAGCCGGTGGCCGTGACGGATAAGGATTTCGAAAGCCCATTGGGAGTCTTGCCGGTCAATCGACCGATCATGGAACATCTCCAGTCCAAGGGAGGCGATGCGTGGTTCGCGGATGAATTGCGGCATGAAACGGAACACAGCATCGAATTTCAGTTACCCTTTCTGCAGGAAACCGTGGGCGCACGGCAGTCCATCTCCATAATCCCGGTCCTGTCTTTGTTTCCGCCAGGGTGTGTGATCGATCCGACTCTCAAGGACGTGGCCGACCAGGTCGAACGATTCGTAGCGGTGTTGAAAGACGCGATTGCCGCGTCGGGGCAGCGGGTCTGTTTCCTCGCCAGCGCAAACCTTGCGCATATCGGCCTGCGTTACGGCGATGACAAGGCTCCCACGGATTTTTCGTTCCACCGTTGCATGCAAACCGACCTGGAAATGCTGAAACACGTGGAAAACGTCGATGCCCAAGGGTTTGCCGAATTTCTCCTCAAGGAACAGGATCGCCGCCACGTGTTGGGCTTCTCGGCGATTTACCTGCTCTTGCGCTTGATCGAGGCGGAAAAAGGAGAGGTCTTGCGCTACGACCGGGAGATCGTGGATCAATTCAACTCCACCATCACCTACGCCAGCGCCGCGTTTTTCTAAGAAGTTATTCTTCCACCACGTCGATGGTCATTGTTATAGGGTCCAGGGGATTGTCTTCGGTATCCCGTTCCACGGCCACGATTTGATCCACCACGTCCATGCCTTTCCGGACTTTGCCGAAGGCGGTATAGGTCCGGTCCAGGCTGCTCGTGTCTTCCACGCAGATAAAAAACTGTGATCCATTGTCGTTGACGTCCCGGGTGCGATCTTCGTTCCGGGGCATTTTGGCCATGGAGACCGTGCCGCGGCGGTGTGGCTGGTCGCTGGGTTCCGGGGTCAGGCCGAAACCCGGCCCGCCGGTGCCGTGCAGGGTGCGGTCCGCTTCCTTGCTGAGCGGGTCACCCCCTTGGATGATGAAGCCGGGGATAACGCGATGAAACCTCGTGCCGTTGTAAAATCCGATTTTGGCGAGATTCAGAAAGTTGTCCACGTGGCGAGGCGCCACGTCCGCGTAAAACTGGATCGTGATATTGCCGAACCTGGTGGAGATGACGACTGTGGGATTTTTTTTCTTGAACGTCAGGGATGCACTCATCGACCGAATGTAGCAAGGCCGGTGGCCGTTGGGCAACCATGGGCGTTGCATGGCCCGTCCGCCTGTTTCGGCCCGGGAGTTTTATGGTTTTTCAAGTCGCCTGAGGCCGTCGGCCGGCCGGATGCCGAGCCAGCAGACTGCGCCGAAGAATGCCGGAATTGCGGCGATCCCGATGGCGATGGTCCATCCGAATTCGTTCGCGATCCAGGGCGTGAGCGTGGGGGAAAGGGTGCCACCCAGGTTGGCGCCGGTATTCATTACCCCGGACAAGGTGCCGGCGTGGGATTTGGATAGATCCACGGTCGAACTCCAAAACGCGCCGATGGTGAAATACAGCCATCCCGCGCCCAAGGACAAGAAGGCCAGGGCAATGAAAGGATGCTCAATCGCCGCCCCGGCGAGGATGGAAACGGCGGCCAGAGCCATTCCCCCGGCTCCGGTCCAGGGTCGTCCCTTATTCACGCCGAATCGTCCGGACAGACGGTCCGTGACCCAGCCGCCGATGGGACAGAAGATCGTCATGGCGATAAAGGGACTGGCTGCGAACAGGGCACCTCGCAACACGCTGAAGTTCCGGACTTCCACGAGGTAGAGGTAAAACCAGGACAGGTACACGTAGGCCACGTATCCGAAACACGTGTAACTCAAGACCAGCCACCACACGCTTGAGGTTCGGGCAAAGGCTTTCCAGGGAACGGGTGTCGCGGCTTCGGGCTCGCTCGGTACGGGTGCGTGACCACGGATCAGCGCGGCTTCCCCGGCATTGACCCGTGGATGCTCGTCGGGCCGGTCCGTGGCGAACCAAAACCACAGTATGGCGATGAGCACGCCGAGACCTCCGGCCCAATAAAAGGCAGACTGCCAGCCGTAATTCACCATAATCCAGGCCGTGATCGGGGGCGTGAGCGCGGACCCGATCCCGATGCCGCTGATCGTGATCGCAATGCCGAGACCTCGTTCCTGCGGACCGCACCAATTGGCCACGGTCCGGTTGAAATTCGGGAAGGCCGCGGCTTCCCCGACGCCGATCAGGAATCGCACGATCATCAGCGATCCCCAAATGCCCAGGACGCCCGCAAAAAACGACGACGGGGCCAGGGCGGTCATCGCCGTAAAGAGCGACCACCAGATCACGGCCAGGGTTAAGACTTTTCTGGGACCCCACCGGTCTCCCAGCCGGCCTCCCGGTATTTGAAACAGGGCATATCCGAGGACAAATGCTGAAAAAATCTGTCCCATCTGAACGTTGGTGAGCCCGAGAGCCGGGATCATTTGCCGTGCCGTGACCGAAATGTTGACCCGGTCAATATAGGTGATAATGCTTATTAAAAGCAGGAGGGCCAGAATGGTCAGGCGCGTGTGGGACGGTTTGAGTTCGGTTGAGGGCTGGGACATGAACGTTCTCTTCCCGGTTAAGCGCACTGTAACGGGGTTTGTCGGAGAATGCCACATCCGTCGAATTGAGCGGAAGTTACGGTTGAAACTTGATCGTGGTCCGTGATAGAGGGACTTCTCGGCATAGGGTTTTGAAGCATATTTCCTTACGCCACACACAATCAGGAGGTAAAGGACAATGGCAACCAGAGCCCGGGAAAAACCCAAAGCCAGGGGGAAGAAGTCGGGACGGTCCGCATCCACGGCAAAGCCTAAGGAATCGAAGACCAAGGCAAAGGCTCCCTCAGCCAAAGCGAAACCGGCCAAGTCGGCGAAAAAAGTTGCGCTCATGTCCAGGAAGGCGAAGCAGGCTCCGTCGAAAAAGAAGTCGAAGACTGTGATAAAGAAAGGGGCCGCCGCAAAGGCTCCTATAAAGAACGTTGCTGCCAAGAAAGCAGCCGTCAAGAAGACTGCCGTGAAAAAACGTCCGGCCAAAGGAAAAACGCCGCCGGCGGTCAAGCCCAAAAAAGTCGTCGCCAAGAAAGCAGTGACTAAGAAGGCTGCCATGAAGAAAACGGTGGCTAAGCCCGCGCAAAAACGTCCGGCCACAAAAAAACAGGTCCCGAGCCCCAACAAGGCGACGAAGCCCGCCCCGATATCTGGAACGACGGCTGCAACGACGGTGGAGAGCTTAGTTCCCGCTGCAATCGAAGACGTGTCTGCGGACGTCGTTCTTGAGTCACCCTTCGACCAGGCCCAGGATAGGCTTGAACCGGATTTGTCCGGATTCGATGATGAGACGGCCGATGAGTTTTCCGCCGATCTTGACGATGACATTACGGGTGACATTTCCGGCGACTTCGATGAAGACGCGGGATTCGGTCCCCTTGCCGAAGACCACGATGATGATCTGACTGAAGATTTGTCCGAGGAGTTGGAAGCCGAGAAATATTTCAGGGAAGCGGAAGCGGGTTTGGATGATGACGATTTACCCCGTGGGTGGTAACGGGACCGCGAAGCGACCTCTCACGAGAAGGAAAGGTCTGGAGCCGACCGGGACGGCACGGGGGCCGTCCCCTACGATGTAAGTACACCCCCCTGTGGTTGTCATGATATAAGGAGAATTTGATGTCTGAAGCTGAAGGTCTGCCACGTATAGGTGAGAATGCCCCTGATTTTTCCGCAGTGACCACCCTGTCTCAAAATTTTGAATTCAGCGCTTGGCAAGAACAGGATTGGATTGTCTTCTTTTCCCACCCTGCGGATTTTACGCCCGTGTGCACCACGGAATTGGCGGAATTTGCCCGTCGACACGAAGACTTCAGGAAGAAAGGCGTCAAGTTACTTGGCGTCAGCGTGGACAGCATCCATGCCCATCTGGCTTGGCTCGCGAATATCAAGGAGAAACTGGGCGTGACGATTCCCTATCCCTTGGTGGCGGATGTCGACATGCAGGTTTCCCGGCTCTATGGCATGATCCATCCCGGGGCCAGTACGACCGCTACGGTTCGCGCGTTGTTCGTGATCGATCCCAAACGCGCAATCCGGGCCTTGATCTATTATCCGATGAACGCAGGGCGCAACGTGGATGAAGTCTTCCGCTTGGTCACGGCACTCCAAACGGCCGACACCTTATCCTGCGCGACCCCCGTCAATTGGCAGGAAGGTGAAAAAGTGGTCGTGCCTCCCCCCAAAACGGTTGCGGAAGTCGAGGAACGGCTCAGTCACTCCGACCGGGAAGTCAAAGATTTTTACCTCACCCTGAAAGATCCGAAGCCGTAGGGGACGGCCCCTGTGCCGTCCCCTACCGGGTAATGATGTTTCCCTCATGTAGGGACAACCCCCTGTGGTTGTCCAACGCTTGATGATCAGGCCAGCGTCCATCTGGTCCGTGAGTCTCCTCTGCGTGATTGCCTGGGTCGCGGGGGCGGCCATGTCCTGGGGTGTGTGCCGGGTCGAGAAGGGTGCCGACCCCCGTGTGATGGTTCGTGAGTTGAAAGGGACCTGTGGAGAGGAGGAAAGGCGCGCACTGGCCGTTTCAGCGGACGACGTGTTGACGTCTTTGCAGCAGGGCAGGGGGGTGGCGTTGAAAGGGGTCGTGCTTACAGGCGACCTGTCTTTGGACCGGTTGAGCCTCCAGCCGTTTGAACCGGGATTGGTCAAGCATCCGGCTATTGTCGAACGCATCCAAGCCGAGCGGGTGTCCGAGGTTCGTGTCATTCACGGGCCATTCATGCTTGAAGACGTGGAGGTGCAGGGCATTCTGGCGACGAACCTCATCAAGTCCGGGTACATCGTCGTTCGAGGGCCGGTGAGCCTGCGGGGCAGCACGATCCAGCGGTCCATGGACTTGTCCAGGATGGTCATCCTGGAGCGAGCCGATTTTTCCGATATGCACATCGGCCATGAGGGATTCTTTATTCGAGCCGTGTTTGCCCGGGATGCCGATTTTACCCGGACGGCGTTCGGCACTCATTCCCGGTTTCATCAGGCCCGGTTCCTGGGAAAGGCTGTGTTTACGGGAGCGCGGTTTGAGGGCCTTGCGGAATTGCTGGAGGTGTCCTTTGCGGAGGACGCTGAGTTTGGGCGCACCCGGTTTCTTCAGGGGACGGGTTTCTCCGGAAGCCGGTTTCGCAAGACGCTGGATTTGTCCGGGTCCCGGTTTGACCGTGAAGTCTATTTTCGGTTTACCGAGTTCCAGGGTCATACGGTTTTTCACCGGGCGCTGTTTCGGAACACGGTGGATTTTACTGAAGCCCGGTTTCAAGGCGACGTGGATTTTCGAGACGCTGTCTTCGAGCAGCCTGGCTTGATTTCCGGCATTGATCTTCCCGAGTCGGGCGGTAAAGGAGGTCCCACCGGCAGGGACCGTGATTTCTTCATCCTGCTTGCTATCCTGGCCGTTCTGTGGTTGTTGCTGCTCGCGATGTGGAAGAAAAAGTCCCGGTAGGAAGACCGGAACGCCGTCCTTCCCCTTCTCAAGACGACATCCACAATATATAGAAGTTTCTGTTGCCTCTCTCCACTAAAAGTGGTATACTAAATGTATCCAGGTTGCGATGTTAGGCTGGGTAGGGGACGGCCCCTGTGCCGTCCCGAGTGAGCCGCGTACCCATCCCTGATGGACAACCACAAGGGGTTGTCCCTGCCTGTGGTATCGTAAGGCAGGTCGAAACCACATATGAGCTGTAGGGACAGGCCCCTGTGCCTGTCCGGTTATCTGACGGTGGTCTCGTGGAGCAGGTCGAAACCGCATATGAGGTGAAACTCGAGGCCTTCAGTGGGCCTCTCGACCTGTTGCTCCACCTCATCCGCAAGCACGAAATCAATATCTACGATATCCCGATCGCCCTGATTACCCGGCAATATCTTGAGTATCTTCAGGTCATGAAGGAACTCAATCTCTCGTTTGCCGGTGATTTTTTGGTCATGGCCTCTACCCTGATTCACATCAAGTCTCGAACATTGCTTCCGCAGGAACCAGGCCCCGAATCTGGTGACGAGGAAGGTGAAGATCCCCGGAGCGAGTTGGTGCGTCGCTTGGTCGAGTACCAGCAGTTCAAGGAAGTCGCCGGCCGGTTGTCCGATCAGGAACGATTGTGGCGGCAGGTGTTCCAACGGGAGCCCGAACAGGGCCAGCAGGTTCGGGAAGTGTTGTCCGAGGACGTGCAGGTTTTCGATCTCCTGAGCGCCCTGCAGGAAGTCCTGGCCCAGACCGCCGCGTCCCCGGAGTTGGAATTCACGCCGGATACTTTGACGGTCCAGGATCGTATCAACAGCGTGATCGAACGCCTGGAGGAGACACCGGCTTTAACCTTTGCCGCGTTGTTTGAAGGGGAGACGGACCGGTTGACCGTGATCGTCACCTTTTTGGCGTTACTGGAACTCGTGCGGATGAAACTGGTCCGCCTGACGCAAGTGAATTTCGGGGGGCCTATCCGGATCACTCGCACGTTCCTTGCGTGGCAATCCGAAGAGCACCATGAAGGGAATGGGACATCGCCCCGGATCATGAACAACGATGAACACAATGGAGGCTTCGATGGGAATGGAATCCTCTGACAGAACAGATACGTCTGGCCTGAGCCCAGTCGAAGGGACTGATGCCGTGGAATCGGCCGCGGGTCCTTCTCTTTCGTCCCCGGCCGGCGATCCTTCTTGTGAACCGGATGAAGGCGTGGGTCTCTCCGACGGGTTGAGTGAGCAGGAACTCAAGGGGATTATCGAAGCCCTGTTGTTCGTGTCCCGCGAGCCTCTTCTTCTCGATAAAGTTACCACGGTCTTGGCGGGCCCGCCCAAGGTGTCGATCCATAACGCCATGAGGGCCCTTCAGCAGGATTATGACCAGGACGGCCGCGGCCTCCAGATTGTCGAGTTGGCCGGCGGGTACGCCATGGTCACGCGGGCCGATTGTGCCCCATGGATCACCAGGCTGAATAAGGTCAAGGCGTCCGTCAAAGTGTCCCGGTCGGCATTGGAAACCCTGGCGATCATTGCCTATAAACAGCCGACCATGCGCGCGGAGATCGAACAGATTCGTGGAGTGGAAACGTCGAGCGTGTTACGGACGTTGCTTGACCAGAAACTCATCCGCATCGTGGGCCGAAAAGACATCCCCGGCCGTCCGATCCTGTACGGCACCTCAAAGACCTTCCTTCAGAAATTCGGGCTTCGGGATCTTCGGGATTTGCCACCCCTCCGTGACGTTGCGGCCTTGGGGCAAGGAGAAACCCCCGAACTGTTCGAAGAGGACCTGGATGGTCCCCGGCAAGCCGGTGCCGAAGTGGTTGTCGAAGAACCCGCTCGGGAGTATCCGGAACCCGTCACCACGTAGGGTTGGACCTGCGGTTTCGCTTGGCTTCTGTCGCCTGAGACGGGTCCCCTCTCTTTCCAAACCATCGCCTTTCTCGATATAGTGCCCTCGACGCTTGCGTGAAGCACGTGCTATCCGCAAGGCTGAAAATGTTCAGTCAAGGAAGACGCATGAACCTCGTACTCCCCGATAAACGCTCAAGCATCGGAACGGATCTCAGGCGCCTGCTTTCCGCAACGAAGGTCAAGGATGACCCGTCCACCATACGTGCGTATGCGGTCGATGCCAGCATCTATCGCATGGCGCCCCAAGTGGTGGTGCTCCCGGAACGTGAAACGGATATCGACCTGGTGCTGGACTACGCCGTAACCCGGGGCATCCCATTGACCGCGCGCGCGGCCGGCACCAATCTCACGGGATCGGCCATTGGGTCGGGCATCATTTTGGACGTGTCGCGTCTCAACCGAATCCTCGAAGTGAACGCCGAGGAGAAATGGGCGCGCGTGCAACCGGGCATCGTGCTCAACGAGTTGAATGCCCAACTGGCTTCCATCGGCCTCATGTTCGGTCCGGATCCGTCCAGTGGCGACATGTGCAAGTTGGGCGGGATGTTGGCCAACAATTCATCGGGACCGCACACCCTGCGGTACGGGTCCGTCAAAGATAACGTGATGTCCATGCGGGTCAGGCTTGAATCGGGCGGGTGGCTGACTGCAGGCCGTGAGCCCTTGGACGGGGAAGGCGTCCCACGGACACTCGCAGGCTTCCAGGGATTGCACAAAGTCTTTGATCTGGTACGTGACAACCTGGATTTCATTCAAGCCAAACGCCCGCGCGTCAGCAAGAACAGCGCGGGGTACAACCTCTTTGACGTGGCTGAGAGCCTCACGCACGGAATCTTTGATCTGCCGAAGCTCTTTGTGGGGAGCGAGGGTACCTTGGGCGTGTTCAGTGAAGCGACGATCCGGCTCGTGGGTCGTCCGCGTTCGACTGTGACCGGCATGATTCACTTTCGGGACCTTGAAGAAATGGGCGAGGCCGTGCATCACCTGTTGCGGCTGGATCCGTTAGCCCTGGAAGTCATGGATGCCAACACGTTGGACCTTATCGGCCGGTCGCAGTACGGGATTTCCGATGATGCCGCGGCAACCCTGCTCATTGAGTTTGATCGAGAGGGTGACCACGGAGGAATTGCACAACTGCACGAGGCCTGCCGGTCATATCGTCTGTCCGGCGATCCCGTGGTCGCGACCGATCCGGAACACCAACGGAATCTCTGGAAAGCCAGAAAAGCCCTCTATCCCACGCTCTACAGGTACGACGCCAGAAAAAAGCCCATCAACTACGTCGATGACGTGGTCGTGGCCGCGGAACACATGGGCGAGTTGATTCGCTATCTGGACCAGGTCTTCGGTCCCGCGAAGGTCCGGGTGGCGATTTTCGGACATATTGGCAACGGCAATGCTCACGTCGTGCCGTTGTTGGACGTGAATGACGACCAGGATTTCCAGCGCATGGTGGACACGTATTATGAGGTACATGACACGATTCTCGATCGGTTCAAGGGGTCCATTTGCGGGGAACACGGGGACGGCCGCGTCCGCGCCGAAATGGTCAGGCGGATGTTCGGCGACGAGTTGTATGGTCTCTTCGTGCAGGTCAAACGGGCCATGGACCCGGCCGGGATTCTGAACCCCGGCGTAAAAATCAGCGAGACCGCCTTTACCGAGCACATCGATTTTGAACGGTTGGGGAAATCCTGTGCGACGTGTGCGAAATGCAATGCGGTGTGCCCCGTTTACGACGTCTTTCAATCCGAAGACATGAGTTCACGGGGATGGTACGAAATCGTCACGGCGCCGGACTATAGTTATTTGGAGTCCAAGCGCGTCGTGGAAGCGTGCTTGAATTGCAAATCGTGCCGGACGATCTGCCCGGCGGGGGTGGACGTATCCGAACTGATCCTGCAACGTCGGGCGGAACAGCCCAACGTCCTGGCCGGGAAAATTTTTGCCCTGCACGCGCAACAGGAGCGGTTCGGTACGTTGGTCAAGATGGCTGCCAAAACGCAGGCGTTCTGGGACCGGCCGCTGATCCGGAAAATCGGCGAAGTGCTACTGCGACCGTTCCTGGCGCGTCTCTCCCAACGGGCCCGTCTGCCCTGGAACATGAAACTGCCGCGCCTGGCCACGTCGTTGTTACGTGAGCGGCATCACGCGCTCTGTGTGCCATCTCGACCCTCACCATCGGGCGATGCAAGCAGCGACAAAACACGGGAAAGCGGTTCTCCGCCAAAGGTCGCCTATTTTCACGGCTGCGCCGCTAACTATTTCGACGACGGCGTGGGTGACGCCGTGATCAACGTCCTGGCGCAATATGGGGTGACACCTGACCTGCCGCCGCAACGATGTTCCGGGACACCCATTGAAACGTATGGTCATCGAGCCTTGGCCAAGGAAGGGGCCCGGTATAACGTCAACAACTTCGCCGGATATGACGTGATCGTCACGGGGTGTGCGTCCTGTACCCTGGCGCTCAAGGATTATGCCAAGCTGTTTCAAGGGGAACCCGAAGAAGGACAGGCCCGGCGGGTTTCGCAAAACGTGAGGCACATCGCGGAGTACGTCATGGAGTTGGATCCTCAACGCTCGAAACCGGCCGAATCGAACGGGACGCGCAAGGTCACGTACCATTCGTCCTGTCACCTGCGCGCGGCCGGCGTGACTTCCTCGCCCAGGCAGTTGCTGGCGACGACCCCGGGCTTCGAGTACGTCGAGATGCAGGATGCCGACCGTTGCGCGGGCGGGGCAGGCACCTACGTCGTGAAGGACTATGACACCGCACAACGGATTTTCGAGCGGAAGCGCCGGGCGATCGAGCGAAGCGGCGCGGAGATCGTGGCCACAAGTTGCCCGGCCTGCATGATTCAATTGAAAAACGGCTTGCCCGACGGTACGGCAGTCAAGCATATTGCCCAGATCCTCGACGAATCGGCCCAAGAGTCGCGGGAGAACGAACGTCGCCAAAGACTTTCCTCTCCCTTGATGGGAGAGGACAAAGGTGAGGGTGAGTAAGCTGTCGGGTTACGCTTCGCTAATCCGACCTACCCCGACCTACGGTCGCTGAAAGAGCGTAGTCAGGGGTTTTGGAGAAGGAGGATTTTCACCATGGTGACGATACGCGTATTCGGACAGGTTTTACTCCCGTGCGTGGACGAGTCCGAGATTCAATGTGAGATTTCCGAGTCCGTCAGCGTGCGGGCCTTATTGGAAGGGAACCCGGAACCCCTGGGCGGGCTGATAGACTTCCTGCACAAAGGCGAATTGATGGTCACGGTGAATCAAAAAATCAGCACCTTGGAATCGATGGTCAACGACGGCGACGTCGTGAAATTGACTCACCAGTTCAACCCGGAACACGAAGGCGCCCTCTGGCATAACCCGTAACCCAGGGTTCCCACCGGTTATCTCCTCTCCCTCGACGGGAGAAGATAAAGGTGAGGGTGAGCAATGCGGGCTGACAGCCCCGTAGGTCGGGGTAGGTCGGATTACGCTACGCTAATCCGACCTACGACGCTGAACACATACTCGGATCTGTAGGGTGAGTGCTGCGATCATCTGACAATTTTAGTCAGGTCAGTTGTCGGCCAATGCAGCCATTTGGCGGAATTTTTCGTAGCGGTTGGCGAGGAGTTGGTCCGTGGACGTAGTGAGGAGTTGGTGCAGTTGGGCGTGGAGGGTTTGGGCAAGGGCTTGACTGATGCGTTCCACGTCGCGATGCGCCCCTCCGAGTGGTTCGGGTACGACTTCGTCGGCAATGCCTAATTTGAGCAGTTCCGCGCCCGTCATTTTCAGGGCTGCGGCTGCAGCTTGCGTCTTGGTGGCATCTTCCCACAGGATCGCCGCGCACCCTTCCGGGGAAATGACCGAGTAGATCGAGTGCTCCAACATCACGATCCGGTCGGCTACGCCCAATCCCAACGCGCCGCCGCTTCCCCCTTCTCCCGTGATGATGGCCACGATCGGCACCTTGAGTCTGGACATCGAGAACAGGTTTCTGGCAATGGCCCTGGCTTGACCGCGTTCCTCGGCTCCGATGCCGGGGTAGGCTCCCGGCGTATCGATAAACGTGACGACCGGGCGTTTGAATTTCTCGGCCAACTGCATCAACCGCAGGGCTTTCCGATAGCCTTCAGGATTCGCCATGCCGAAATTTCGTTTCACCCGCTCCTTGAAGCTTCGTCCTTTTTCATGACCGATGACGCAAATGGACCGGCCCCGGAACGTGGCAAATCCGCCGACGATGGCCTTGTCGTCGCCGAAGGTCCGGTCACCGTGGAGTTCGACAAAGTCTTCGCACGTGTGCTTCATATAGTCCAGGATCGACGGGCGTTGGGGATGGCGGGCGATCTGCGTTTGCTGCCAAGGGGTCAGGTTGCCGAAGATTTCCTGCTCCGTCTTCGTCAACCGGCTCTGGAGAATGCGGATCAGCCGCGGGAGGGCTTTTCGCTCGGACCCCGATTTCTTCAGTTTCTCCAGCCGTTCCTCGAGTTCTTTCAACGGCTTTTCGAATTCCAGAAAATCACGCATGGCAGACTCGCGTCACTGAAACGTGACAGTTTCTTTCCCGAGAATTTGCTCCACTTCATACACCAGGTTCGAACTCGGCAAAACGCCTAAATTCGGCAACGGGGCACTTTCGGCGTGTACCTGGGAATCCAGATGGAAGTGAAAGGTGACCGGGGCCGGCCCCGGGTGACGGTGTAACACTTCGTACAGTTTGGGGAGCTTGCCCCACGTGTCCGGCGTTTCCACAAGTTGGACGACGACCCCTTTCACCGTCCTGGCTTGCAAGTCGTTCAGGGGCTCCAGTTTGGTCGCCTTCAAACGGGCGCCCGTATCCATGTGATCCACCGTGCCGGCTGCCTGGATGACGGTATCCGCCTTCAGAAACTCCGCACAGTTTTGGAACAGTTCGGGAAATACGATAACTTCGACCAACCCCTGCAAGTCTTCCATTTGGACGTACGCCATCCGGTTGCCTTTTTTTGTGGTGGTGACTTTGACGCTGCCGATCACCCCGCAGATTTTGATTTCCCGGCCTTCGTGCGCCTCATGGAGAGTGGCCGTGTTATGCGTCGACAGCAGGCGGATGGCTTCGGCGTGTTGCATCAACGGATGCGCGGTGATGTAGAATCCGGTCAGTTCCCGTTCAAATTGGAGGATTTGGGCCTGCTGCCATTCATCGATCGAGGGTAGTGGCCGAGTCAGGATGTCCGGGTTCGAGCCATCTGCTTCACCGGTCTCGAACAAGGACGTCTGCCCCAAGGCGCGCTCCCTTTGAATGGCGTTGGCCTCATCCAGTGTTTGTTCCATAATTGCCGTTAATTGAGCCCGTTTTGCTCCCATGGAGTCAAATGCGCCGACCTTGATCAACCCCTCGATCACGCGCTTGTTGACCTTGTGCAGGTCGATCCGGCAACAGAAATCGAAAAAGGACGAAAATGGGCCTCCGGCTTCACGGCTCGCAATGACGGACTCAATGGCGCTGCCGCCGACGTTTTTGATCGCCGCCAGCCCGAATCGGATTCCTCCCTCCACGATGGTAAAGTTCTTCTGGCTTTCGTTCGCGTCAGGCGGCAGGATAGGAATCCCGCGTTCACGACATTCGGTGAAATAGCCCACCATTTTGTCCGTGTTTCCCATTTCGCTCGTGAGGAGCGCGGCCATGAATTCCGTGGGATGATGCGCTTTCAGGTAGGCCGTTTGGAACGTCACCAGGGCATAAGCCGCCGAATGGGATTTATTGAATCCGTACCCGGCAAAGTAGGCCATCTGGTCGAAGATCTTTTCCGCTTTCTTTTCCGTGAACCCCTTAGCCTTAGCCCCCTCGAGAAACAGTTCCTTTTGTTTGGCCATCTCTTCGGGCTTTTTTTTCCCCATGGCCCGCCGCAGTAAATCGGCTTGTCCCAAACTGAACCCGGCCATGAGATTGGCAATGGCCATGACCTGTTCCTGATAGACCATGACCCCGTAGGTTTCCTTGAGAATGGGTTCCACTGCCGGGGGGTCGTATGCAATTTTCAAGGGATCGCGTTTGCGCTTGATAAAGTCATCCACCATGCCGCTTTCCAAGGGACCCGGCCGGTAGAGGGCGAGGATCGCGATGAGATCTTCGAAGCATTCCGGTTTAATGCGAACCAATAAATTGCGCATGCCCGAACTTTCCAGTTGGAAGATCCCTGAGGTCTTACCGGAGGCCAGCAGCGCGTAGGTCTCGGCGTCGTTCAGCGGAAGCCGTTCGATATCGAGGTGTTCTCCCTGGGCCTGGTTCACCATGGTCACGGCATGGTGAATCATGGTGAGGGTTTTCAGCCCGAGAAAATCAAATTTCACCAGCCCCACTTTTTCGATGTCCGTCATTGAGTATTGCGTGACGATTTCGTTGTTGGCCGTTTTGTACAACGGCACGTGTTCGATCAGGGGTTTCTGTGAAATCACTACGCCTGCCGCGTGTGTGGAGGCGTGTCGCGCCAGGCCTTCGAGGGCTTGGGCCGTCTCCATGAGTTCCTTCATCCGTCCATCGCCGTCGACCAGTTCCTTGAGGCGCGGCTCCTGGGTCAAGGCCTCTTTCAAGGTGATGTTGAGCTGTGTCGGCACGAGTTTGGCGACACGGTCCACTTCGGCGTAGGGAATATCCATCACGCGGCCCACGTCCCGGATGGCGGCTTTGGCGCCCAGCGTCCCGAACGTGATGATCTGGCTCACGTGGTCTTCGCCGTATTTGTCGATCACGTAATTGATGACTTCTCCCCGACGGTCCATGCAGAAATCCATGTCGATGTCCGGCATGCTCACGCGTTCGGGATTGAGGAACCGTTCAAAGAGCAGGTTGTATGCGAGCGGATCCAGGTCGGTGATGGAAAGGGCGTAGGCAATCAAACTGCCGGCCGCCGATCCCCGGCCGGGTCCCACCGGAATGCCGCGTGACCGGGCAAACTTGATGATGTCCCAGACCACCAGGAAATACCCGGCGTAGCCCATCTGGGTGAGCACGGCCAATTCTTCCTGAAGGCGGAGTTGGTAGGCCTCCTGAGGCAGGTTCGACGGCCGGGCTGCCAGGCGTTGGGCCAAGCCTTCTTTGGTCAGGGTTTCCAAATAGGTTTCATGGGTGTATCCCTCGGGTACCTGGTAGTGCGGAAGCGACAAGGTGTTGTCGGTCAGGTTCAACCCGCACTGTTCCGCGATGCGACAGGTGTTCAGTACGGCTTCGGGGAGTTCGGAAAACTCCTCGACCATCTCTGCAGTGGACTTGACGTACAGTTGGTCGGTATCGAACTTCATGCGGTTGGTGTCGCTCAACGTCTTCCCGGTTTGCAGGCACAGCATGATTTCATGAGGGCGCGCGTCTTCTTTTTTCAAATAGTGGCAGTCGTTGGTCCCCACCAACGGAATGCCGAGTTTTTTGTGGATCTCCACGAGGCCCCGGTTGGCGATCAGTTGATGATCGAGGCCATTGGCCTGGACTTCGAGATAATAATGGTCTTTCCCGAAGATCTCGCGGTATTCCCCGGCGGTTTGCGCGGCTTTCTCCATGTCCTGTTGGCCGATGAGATAGGGAACCTCCCCGCTCAAACACCCGGATAAGGCAATGAGGCCCTCGTGGTGTTCCTGCAGGAGTTCCTTATCCATCCGGGGTTTGTAATAAAAGCCTTCGAGATAGGCCTTGCTCGACAGCTTGACGAGGTTATGGTAGCCCTTGAGATTGGTGGCTAGGAGGATCAGATGATAGTAGTCGTTGTGGGCCAACAGGCCTTCGCGTTGTCGCCGGCTGCCGGGTGCGAGATAGGCTTCGCATCCGATGATGGGCTTCACCCCGTGGGCAGTGGCCTTTTCGTAGAAATCGATGGCGCCGAAGAGGTTGCCATGATCCGTGATCGCGAGCGCGGGCTGGTGAAAATCCCGGACCTGTTTGAGAAGCGGATTCAGTTGATTTGCGCCGTCCAGCAGGCTGTATTGGGTATGGAGGTGCAGGTGAACGAATTGAGAAGACAAGGGGAGACTATCCCTTAGTTGACGACAGGTGGCCTAAATCGAGCGAACACACAGGTTCGCCCCTACATCGGAGTCCGGAAAAATTCTAACCTTGGGTCCGGGTGCTGTCAATGAAGGTGCCCGTCTCGACCAGGATGCCGTCGGAGACGGGACCGTGACCGGATTAAACGTTTTGGCTATTTCCCCAAGCTCAGTTCGTAGAGCAGCGCCTTCCAGCCTTGCTCTTCCGTAATGAATCCTTTGGGTTGGACAACGGGCAGCATGCCGGTGCCTGGGACCCGGCCGGATTGGCCCATGCTTCCGTTTTTCAGGATCCACATCAGTTCGCCGGGCTTTCGTAGCTTATGAAATTTCGGATTCGTGAAGTTGCGGGGTTGGATCGGCAGATTTTTGGCTGCGGCGCCGTCGCCCTTGCCTTCGGGGCCATGGCAACTGACGCACCCTCCCATGCCCAGGAAGATGGCTTTGCCTTCCGCCAGTATTTCCGGAGTCGGTTCAAACGGTGGCTTGACTTTTTTGGCTTTGGCTAATGCGCCGGCCGGAACCCGGGGAATCGTGATGTCGAATTCTCCACCGGCTTGTCCGTATCCGGTCGGATTCACGCTCCAGGCCACTCCGGAAAAACCCACACACAACCCGGCACTCAACGCGACGCATAACACACTTCTTCTCACGGCACTCTCCTCCTCGATGAGTTTATTAAAGATGGAGACCTCCGGGGCGAAACGGATGCGGAGGCTCTGGACGTTTGTACTCTAACCGGTGTCGTAGGGGCAACCCCCTGTGGTTGCCCTGGGTGCCGCAAGGACAGGCACAGGGGCCTGTCCCTATCGAAATACGTGAACACGAACCGAGCACCGAAGGAACGACGGGGTTCGTCACCCCATTTGGAGGAAAGGGGAGGGTTTTGTGCTAGAATGCCGCGCAATCCATTCGGGACGGTAGGACAGGCACGCAGGCCTGTCCCTACGACCGGGAAAATATGCTGCTGATACGAATACCACAGGGGCGTAGCCATGCCGTTTGACGAGCGGGCCAAGGCTCGCTATTTCTCGGGCATGCGTCGCCGGATCGGCGCACTACGAGCCCAATCGGAACGCAGTCTGGATTTCGCCATCGACACCATGATGCTGGAACGGGCCGAAAGTTACATTCAGGTCGAGACCGGTCTGACGGAAATCGAACGGATGGTCACACTCATCGAAGAGGAATTGGACGAGGTCCGGGAACTGACGCATGCCCAGCGTCTGGAAGCCCGTCTCGAATTCATCGAGGATCGTTTTGAAGATTTCGACAGCGAAATCCATCAACGTCCCAAGCGACGCCGGCGAAAGATCAACCTGTTTGATTTCTTCAAGAAAGCCACGGGAAGCGGCGACGTTGCGGCGTCTCAAGGGGAAATCAATTCCCATCAGGACGCGTATGAGGCCTTGGGCTTGGAATTCGGGAGCTCCATGACGGCGGTGACCAGGGCCTTTCGTCAAAAAGCCAAAAAACTCCATCCCGACATTAATAAAGGGGACCGTAGCGCCGAACCCGAATTGCGGCGCATCATCGAGGCCTACCAGTTTCTGAGGGCGGATTCCAGTATCCCGCGCACCGAAGCCCACGGCACGGAAAACCAAGCGTGGTAAGCCCTGCTCATGCCTCTACCTCCCCTTGCCCCTCCTTACAAAGGAGGGGAATAAGAGACCGAAGCCGGCTGGGTGATAATGTCACGCTCATGATCGTTCCCAGAGTTGTTTCACCGTTTCCGCCGGCCGGGCGAGGATGACCATTTGGTCCTGCTCGACCAGGGGGCGTTGGAGCAGGTCCGGATGGGCGACCATCAATTCGATCAATTCCTCTTCGGACTTGTCGGTTTTGGCGAGGCCCAACATTTTATACTTCTCTTCTTTCGCGCGAAGCACGTCACGGGCCTTGAGGCCGCCCTTTTTCAGTAACGCTTTGAGTTTCGTCTTCGGCAATGGCGTTTCATAGTAGTTGACGGCCGTAAACGCGTGCCCGCTTTCCTGAACGAGCTTGAGGACTTGCCGGCACGTCGAACACGTTGGCTTCTGGTAAATGGTGATGGGTGCCATTGTTTTCCCCTTTCAGGACGGGTGCTCGTTATCTTGACGGATTTTTTTTGCGCGTGTTACAAGTCGGGACGGTTTTTCCCTTAACCTTCTTGTACGAAACTCCCGCGATTATGGCAACTCAAGAGGCTCCGGACGCGACCCAATTTGAGGTGGCGATGGATTCCCATCGCACCTTGAAGGATCTTCGTGCACGGCAACCCGGACAGCCCGTTTGCGTCGTGGGGTCCGGTGACGACCGGAAAGGCAAAGAAGGCGTCTTTCAACATTTCAACGTGCGTTTGGCCGTCGTGAAGTTCCCCGACGGCAAAACCCTGGGCTATGATCCGCTGGACCTGTTGCTGCCGTGCGAGATTCACGAGGATGGGGAAGCGTTTTTTGAAATCCGCACCTGTGCGACGTGCAACCAGATTTTCCCGTTGACGTCCGATGAGTTCCGGGCCGAGCAGGAACGGACCGAATGTCCTGAATGCCAGCCGTAATCTTCTGGGGCTGAACCTGGGTTAGATGTCCCCCCATTTGAGCTTGTTCCTTAAGACGTCATAGTACGTCCGGTCGGGAAACCGGATGAGGCGAGTCCTGTGGGGCGAGGCGTTGATCGTGAGCGTGTCTTCATACTCCATGTGAATCCCGATTTGTCCGTCGATCGTCAGGGTGCCTCCTTCTTGGCTTGTCAATTGAATCTCCAGTAAGAGTTGGCTTGGGACAAGGAGCGGACGGTGGGTCAACGTATGGGGGCTGATGGGCGTCAGCACCAGGGTTTCGAGACTGGGTTCCAGAATCGGGCCGCCGGCGGACATGGAGTAGGCCGTGGATCCAGTCGGCGAGGCAATAATCAACCCGTCCCCCCGCAGCTTCGTCACGAATTGTTTGTCGACCTGAATGCTTGTGGTAATCATGCGTCCCGAAGTTCCTTTGCTGATGACCGCGTCGTTCAGCGCCGTTCGTTCTTGCTGTTCTCCGGTTGTGTGACGGATGTGGACCTGAAGGCGCAGGCGGTGATCCAGGTAAAATTCTTGCGCAAAGATTTTCTCCAGGGAGTTGTACATCGTTTCCGGCGTGCTTTCCGTCAGAAATCCCAAGCCGCCCAAATTGACTCCCAGGATAGGGACGGATCGTTCTTCGACGAGCCGGGCCGCCCTCAACATCGTGCCGTCTCCGCCCATCACGAGTACGAGGTCGGCTTCGGCGGCGATTTGCTGATCGATCGGTTGCGGGCCTTCGTGGAAATGGTCCCCGGAAGAGGAGCCGACCAGGACGGCTTTGTGTTTCCGTCCGAGCCAGTCGATCAATTTCTCAAGGAGGGGGCGAATCTCGGGGAGTTGAGGCTTGGTCAGGATGCCGATGACAGTCACAAGCGACTCATGCGTTGATGAAAAAGATGGGGCATTGAAGGGGGAACTGAAAGGTCGAGGCGCGCACGCACGATTGTGAAGCAAAAGAAAATTGTATCGTTCACCACGTTCCGGAGTCAATGAAGAAATGCCGTGAACGTTCCTTCCTCTTGACGGCATCGTTAGAATGTGAAACCTTACGCATCGTTAGCTGTCGCGGTCTTGCCTTGACAGTTTTCAGAGGGGATGGATAGACTTACCAGCGTGTGACAGTGGGATTGATCTGACCCGTAGAGGGTGAACTTTTGCCCCAAAAGGAGGGAAGATGTTCGAGCGATTCACGGACAGAGGTCGCAAGATTATTATTCTGGCCCGCGAAGAGGCTGAACGCCATCAGAACGACTATCTCGGTACGGAGCATTTGGTGTTGGCCATTCTCCGTGAATCCGATGGCATTGCCCTCATGATCATCAAGAAGATGGGGCTGTCTCCCGAACAGATTCGTTTGGAAGTGGAACGCAGTTTGCCGGGAGGCGGGACGACTGTCACCTTCGGGGAAATTCCCTTCAGCCCACGCGTCAAGAAGGTCATTGAATACGGAGTTGAAGAAGCCAGACTGCTGGGACACAACCACATCGGGAGCGAACATCTCCTGTTGGGTCTGTTACGGGAAGAAGAAGGGATCGGCGGGAAGGTGCTTCGGAGCCTCGGCGGGAACCTGCTCACGGCGCGTCAATTGACCGTGACCTTCTTGCGGAAATCGGGAACCCGGGAACGAGACAAGAAAAGCAGCACGCCCGCGCTCGATGAATTCGGCAGGGACCTGACCCAACTGGCACAGGACTCCATGTTGGATCCCGTTATCGGTCGCGGCGATGAAATCGAACGGGTGTTGCAGATCTTGAGCCGCCGTTCCAAGAACAACCCGGCCTTGATCGGCGAGTCAGGGGTGGGTAAAACCGCGATCGTCGAAGGGTTGGCCCAACGCATCGTCTCCATGGACGTACCCGATAATCTGTTGAACCGGCGCGTGATTGCCTTGGACTTGGGGTCCCTGGTCGCCGGCACGAAGTATCGGGGGCAATTTGAAGAACGCCTGAAGGTGGTCATGAAGGAAATCGTGCAGGCCGGCAACGTGATCCTGTTCATTGATGAGTTGCATACCCTGGTGGGCGCGGGCGCAGCCGAAGGGTCGATCGATGCCGCCAATATGCTCAAACCGGCGTTGTCCCGAGGCGAGATTCACTGCATCGGGGCCACCACCATGGATGAATACCGCAAACATATTGAGAAAGACGGCGCCCTGAAACGACGGTTCCAGCCCATATACGTGAATCCGCCGTCCGTGGAAGAAACGATCAAGATCATTCAGGGCTTGCGTGATCGCTATGAAGAGCACCACGGCGTGGAAATTTCGGATGACGCGGTGGTGGAAGCCGTGAAATTGACCGACCGCTATATCACGGATCGATTCCTGCCCGACAAGGCGATTGATTTGATCGACGAGACGGGGTCCCGGGCCAAGTTGCAAGCCTATTCACTGCCCCCCGAGTTGAAATCGTTGGAACAGGAACTCAAACGCGTGGCACACGAAAAGGAAGTCGCCATTGGGCTGCAAAGTTTTGAAGAGGCCGTGAAATACCGGGAAGAAGAAGAACGGCTTCGCAAACTGCTGGAAGATGCCAAACGCGATTGGAAGAAAAACCAGGAGCAGCAGAAGCCGGTGATCGGGGCCGAGGAAGTCAGTTTTGTGGTCTCCAAAATCACGGGCATTCCGCTCTTTAAACTCGAAGAGGAAGAGTCGGAAAAGCTGTTGCACATGGAAGACTTTCTTCACAAGCGCATCGTGGGTCAGGAGGAAGCCATTTCCGCGGTCTGTCGCGCCATACGTCGCTCACGGGCTGGGCTCAAGGAGGCGCGCAAGCCGATCGGGTCATTTATCTTCCTGGGACCCACGGGCGTCGGGAAGACAGAACTGGCTCGGGCCTTGGCGGAATTCCTGTTCAATACTGAGGATGCCCTGATTCGCATCGACATGTCGGAGTACCAGGAGAAGTTTACGAGTTCCCGGTTGTTCGGCGCTCCTCCCGGGTACGTGGGCTATGAAGAGGGCGGGCAGTTGACCGAAAAGGTGCGGCGACGCCCGTATTCGGTGGTGTTGTTCGATGAGATCGAAAAGGCCCACCCGGATATTTTCAACGTGCTCTTGCAGGTCCTGGACGACGGGGTGCTCACGGACAGCCTGGGCCGGAAGGTCGATTTCAAGAACGCGATTCTTGTGATGACGTCCAACCTGGGCACGAAGCTCATTCAGAAGGGCGTGTCCCTCGGCTTCCAAAAAGTCGAAGAGTCGGAAACCCGGAAGCGCATGAAGAACGATATTCTGGATGAATTGAAACGGAATTTCAGCCCGGAATTTCTGAACCGGATCGATGAATTCGTGGTCTTCCATCCGTTGGAAAAAGAGCACTTGCTGAACATCGTCGATATCCTGATCCGCGAACTCAACGAACGGTTGGCGGAGCGTGAGGTCCAATTGGAGATGGGCGACGACGTGAAGCAATGGTTGATTACTCAGGGCTATCAACCGCAGTATGGAGCGAGGCCCATGCGGCGCACCATCCAGAAGCTTCTGGGGGATCCCTTGTCCGATGAACTCATTCGAGGGCGATTCAAGGACGTCAAGAAAATCAAAGTGGTGCTTCGTGACGATGCTCCCGTGTTTGTTGAAGAGGAGGCGATGGCGGGCGTCTGAACCTTGGGCGCTGCATCGGTTGCCGTAAGACGACAAATCATTCACGGATTGATTCCCTTCCCTTGATAGACGACTCTCGCTACCCGGCGTGGCGAGAGTCGTTGTTTTTTATGACGACTGTTCTCCCGTGATGCTTCGAAACGGCCAAACTTCCACGAGCACTCCTTGCCGCGTACCGGCCCCCAGTCTCCTGGGCATCGAAACGTCTTGTGATGAAACAGCCGCTGCCGTGTTCTCGCTGGAAGGGAACCTCTTGTCGAATCTCGTGGCATCCCAGCACGAGGTGCACGGCCGGTTCGGCGGAGTCGTACCGGAATTGGCATCGCGAAAACACGTGGAAAGGATCGAAGAGATCGCGCAGGCCGCTCTGAACCAGGCTGGTGTGGGTTGGTCAGATCTTCGGGCGATTGCGGTCACCCAAGGGCCGGGGCTTGCCGGTGCGCTGGTCGTGGGGGTGAGTTTCGGCAAGGCCCTGGCGTACGCGTTGGGCGTGCCCTGCATCGGCGTGCATCACCTGGAAGGGCATATTGCCTCTGCGTGGTTGGAATATCCTGGTTTTGTGACTCCCTGCATCGTGCTCGTGGTATCCGGCGGGCACACCCATTTGTATCTCGTTCCCCAACGCGGTGAATATCGACTCCTCGGCAAAACCCTTGATGACGCCGCGGGTGAGGCGTTTGATAAGGGTGCCAAGATGCTGGGACTCTCCTACCCGGGCGGTCCTGCGCTCGATCGTCTGGCTCAAACGGGGGATCCGTCAATCGTCCGGTTCCCTCGTCCGTACTTGAACAAAGGAAAGTTCAATTTCAGTTTCAGTGGCCTGAAAACGTCGTTGTTGTATTATTTGAGGGACCGGCAGTCGAGCCGGGAGCCGTCCTTGCCGGCACACGTCGCCGCGGGTTATCAGGAAGCCATCGTGGACGTATTGGTGGAAAAATCGTTTCGGGCAGTGCGCCAGCACGGCGTCACCGGCTTGGCGGTGGTCGGAGGGGTCAGCGCGAATTCCCGTTTGCGCAAAGTTTTACAGGCTCGCGCGGAAAAGGAAGGCATACGTCTGGCGTTGCCGCGGATGCATTTTTGTACGGACAATGCCGCGATGGTCGCTGCCGCCGGGTGGTGGGCCTACCAGGAACAGCGGTGGGCTTCATGGGACCTGGATGCGCAGCCCGGTTTGGCGATCGAAGCCACGACGTTGGGAAACGGTTCTGGCGTCGGATGACGTTATACGAATCTGACCTGCTCTGCTGAGAAGGTTCGTGGGACGGCACGGGGGCCGTCCCCTACAATGACCGTGACGTAGGGACAACCCCCCGTGGTTGTCCGTGGGACGCCCTTGATGGAGAGGGAGTTGAGAGGAGAGTCTCTATTCCACATGCCATTGGACATCTGACCGGGTTGAAGCCCGGCCAGGTTACACGACTCGAACGGTTATATCGCCGGCGCGTCCCCGTTGAAAAAGTCATTTCTCCTGAACTGGCCAACTCCTGCACGGAATTATCATATGAGATTCGACGGCAAATCGGGTTGCTGATCAATCGACGGGGCATCATCGAATCCGTCATCATCGGCACGGATCGCCAGTTGGTGATCCCGGAACTGGCGCGGAGCCGGTCCGGTCCCCGGTTATTGCGCGGCGTCCGGTTCGTGCATACCCATCTTAACAATCAACCGTTAAACAAGGACGACCTGACCGACCTGGCGATGCTTCGCTTGGATTTGATGGCGGTGCTCGGCGTGGGGAGCGGAGGGGAACCGATTTCCATCTCGCTGGCTCACTTGGTGCCGCCCAACCCGCAAGGCAAAGCGTATGAGGCCTGGGTCCCGCAGAGCTTGCAGGCGTTTCAGTGCCGATGCGACCAGTTCGTGCAATCGTTGGAAGCTGAAATTTCCAGAGCGACCCCAGCGCTTCGCCGAACGGACGACGGCCCAAGTGCGTTGCTGGTCAGTGTCACGGCGGAACGGCGATTCGATCAGGAAGAACGCCTGCGGGAATGTCAGGGCTTGGCGACGTCGCAAGGCATTCAGGTGGTCGGGACGGTGATGCAACGCTTGTCGCGGATCAATCCCAAGTACGTGTTGGGGGTGGGAAAGATTACCGAGGTGATCATCCACGCGCTGCAAAGCGGGGCCGACCTGTTGGTTTTCGACCGGGATTTGACCCCGACGCAGATCAAGGCGTTATCCGAGATGATCGAGTTGAAGGTCATCGACCGAACGCAGTTGATCCTGGATATTTTTGCCAGCCGGGCGCATTCACGCGACGGGAAAATTCAAGTGGAACTCGCGCAACTTAAGTATCTGTTGCCCAGATTGTCTCAATCCAGCACGGCGTTCTCCCGTTTGGGCGGCGGCATCGGGGCCCGAGGTCCCGGCGAGACCAAACTGGAGACCGATCTGAGACGGGTGCGGGACCGTATTCATCACCTCGAACGCGAGTTGAAGGACTTGAGTCGCCAACGGGAGCAGCAACGCCCCAGGCGCCTGCGCCAAGGGACCCCGATGGTGTCGATCGTGGGTTATACGAATGCCGGGAAATCCACGTTGCTGAACACCCTGACCCATAGTTGCGTGTCGGCCAAGAATCAGCCGTTTGAAACCCTGGATACCGTCAAGCGACGACTCAGGCTTCATTCCGGCCGGCACGTGATTCTGACCGATACCGTGGGTTTCATTCGAGACCTGCCCCAGGATCTCCTGGAGGCTTTTCGGACGACGCTTGACGAACTTCACCAAGCTGACGTACTGGTGCACGTCGTGGATGCGACTGCGCCGGATCGTGATCAGCAAATGCAGGTGGTCGAAGGACTTCTGCGTGAACTTGACCTGCAACACGTGACCCGGATCCTCGTCATGAACAAATGCGATCAATTGCCGCCGAAAGACGTGGACGTGCTCAAACGGCGCTTCCAGACCTGCCCTGAGCAAAGTCAAAGGGCGCTGTGCGTCTCCGCGCTTCGGAAAGAGACCTTGGCCCCGTTGCGGGACGCGATTGCCGACGCCTTGGAATCCGGCGTGCCGGTGGCGGAGGCAGGGTGAAAACTCAACCATCAGAAACCAGCAATCGGAAATCATCAATCCACAATCAACAGTCCACAACGACCCGTGCCCGTCGGATTCTGAAACGCCTGCGCACGCAGGGGACGAACGTGCCGGTGGAACTCAGCTACACCAACCCCTTTGAGTTGCTGGTCGCGACCATCCTGTCGGCCCAATGTACCGATGAACGGGTGAACCGGGTGACTCCAGGGTTGTTCGCGGCCTATCCTGGGCCCCGGGAATTGGCCGGCGCATCCCAAGCGAAACTCGAAGCGTTGATCAAACCAACGGGGTTTTACCGGAACAAGGCGCAACATCTGGTACAGTGCAGTCAAGCTCTGGTGTCGCAGTTCCAAGGAGCCGTGCCCAAGACCATGGAGGAATTGACGTCGTTGCCCGGGACCGGTAGAAAGACCGCCAACGTGATCCTGGGCGCTTGTTTTCATGTGCCGGCGATTGTCGTGGATACGCACGTCAAGCGCGTGGCGCAGCGATTGCACCTGACCCGGAATACCGACCCTGCCAAAATAGAGTTTGACTTGCAGGCGGTCTGGCCTGCCCGGGATTGGACCGAGGGCTCTCAACGCATGTTGCTTCATGGCCGCTACGTGTGCCTGGCGCGGAAACCTCAATGTTCCGGCTGCGTGTTGTATGAAGACTGTCCATGGGAAGGAAAGGTGTCGCGGCCATGTTGAAAAGCATGACGGGTTTCGGGAAACGGGAGGGAACCAGTCACGGGCTTGCCGTAGCCGTGGAAGTCCGGTCGGTGAACCATCGATTCAGGGAAATCGTTCTTCGGGTGCCCAAGGGAGGGTTCGAGTGGGAAGAAGAATTGAAGGAGTTGGTGGCCCGGACATGTCGCCGTGGACGAATCGAACTTGTCGTTGTCTACGGGAAAGGTCATGAACGCGGCAAACACGTCACGCTTGATCGTCCCCTGGCGCGGCATTATTATCGAGCACTCAAGGATTTGCAGCGGGAGTTCCGGTTGGGGGGACAAATCGACGTCGAATTGTTGGCCTCATTCAGGGACATTTTTCACGTTGCCGAAATCCCGGTCGACGACAAGAACCTGAATCGGGTGGTGAAACGGTTCACGTCGGGAGCGCTCGCGGATCTTGATCGCATGCGGTCGAAAGAAGGGAAAGCCCTCCAGGTCGATATCGCGAAACGGTTGAAGCTGATTCGCGAGATGCACCGGTCGATCGAACGCCGCCTGCCCGGCGTGATCAAGGGCCTTCAGGAGCGCCTGCGGTTGCGCGTGCCTGCCTTGGCCGGGAGCGAGCAGGAAACCTGGCTCAATAAGGAATTGGCGCTCGTGGCCGACCGGTGTGACGTGACAGAAGAACTCACCCGGTTCCGCAGTCACGGCGTACAATTTGAGGAGATGCTGAAAAAACGGGAGCCCGTCGGGCGGCAGTTGGATTTTTTGTTGCAGGAAATGGGGCGTGAGGTGAATACGATCGGGTCCAAGGCGAATGACGCGGAAATCACCAAGTACGTCATCCAGCTTAAAAGTGAACTGGAAAAGATTCGCGAGCAGGTGCAAAATGTCGAATAATCGGGGAGCGAACGTGGCTGATGTCGGCTGATGGTGTCTTGGTTGTGGTGTCGGGCCCTTCCGGGGTCGGAAAAAGTACGTTGTGCAAGAACATCGTGACCCGGGTGCCGAGCACCACGTTATCGGTGTCGTATACGACCAGGAAGCCGAGACCGGGCGAGTGTGACGGGGTTGAGTATAGTTTCGTCGATGAGACAACGTTTCAAGGCTTGGTTCAGGCAGAGGCATTCGTCGAGTGGGCCGAAGTATATGGCCATAAGTACGGCACTCCGAAACAACCGTTGTTGGCGGCCTTGCAAAAAGGGACCGACGTGTTGTTGGATATCGATGCGCAGGGGGCCAGACAAATCATGGAACGCTTTGCCGGGGCCGTGTACGTGTTCGTGGCCCCGCCGTCGCTTGACGTCCTTCGCAACCGGCTCTGCCGGCGAGCCAAGGACCCCCCGGAGGAAATCGAGCGTCGTCTGCATAAAGCGAGTGATGAAATCACCAATTTCAAGGCCTATCATTACTTCGTGCGGAATGATGAACTCCTGCAGGCGACGAAAGAATTGGAATCCATTATTTTGGCCGAACGGGTGAAGACCAACCGGTTGGACCCTGACGTACTCGTGGAAAACGGGTTGGTCGAATCCATGACGATGAAGAAGATTGCCACGTAACCGTATTCACCAAAGGAGTTTCGATTATGATTGATACGCTTCCTTTACTGCCGGACGATCGAACGGGTCAGTTCGATTCCCGTTATCGAGTCGTGCTGGTTGCCGCTCAACGTGCGAAACAACTCATGCGCGGGACCCCGCATGCACAAACGAGTAAATTCACCAAAGAAACCTCCATTGCGCTCGAGGAAGTCTTGGGAGACAACGTGGAGTATTTGATGGGACAAGAAGCACGTGAGGCGCTTCGTGAGGCCAGGAGAAGCCTGGACCGTGAATTCGAACCGGCGTTGTTGGCAGAGGCTGATGAAGATGCCAAGGAAATCAAGAAACAACTCACCGTCTACGTTGACGATTCACCAAATGAACCCGCCGTGGAGGCAGAGCCCGAGGCCTAGGCGTGAGAGCGCCCACTTGCTCCCTCTCCCCCTGGGAGAGGGTTGGGGTGAGGGGAGGGGAGATAGAGAAAAAGGCTGGCGGGGAGGTAGCGAGAAAAGCATGGCCGAACATGGAGAACCCATGATGAGCGAAAAGGCGTTGCAAGGCAAACGAATCGTCCTTTGCGTCACGGGCAGCATTGCGGCCTATAAAGCCGTGTCCCTGCTTCGGACGCTGGTCGAGGACGGGGCGGAAGTGTCAGTGGTCATGACGCCGTCCGCCACGCAGTTCGTGGCGCCGCTGACCTTCGAAGTGCTGTCCGGCCGGCCGGTGTCCCAACGACTCTTTGCAGATGACCAACCCATGCCCCACCTGCAGGCGACGGAAGACGCGGATCTGATCCTCGTGGCCCCGGCGACCGCGAACAGCCTCGCCAAATGTGCGCTGGGTTTGGCGGATGACCTGTTGGGTACGTTGTTCGTGTCCGCACGATGTCCCATTGTCATGGCCCCGGCCATGGACGTCGAAATGTGGGACCATCCTGCGGTGGCGGCGCATGCGCGCACGTTGCGCGAGCGCGGGGTCGTGGTGCTGGAACCGGAGGAAGGCCCGCTGGCGTCCGGCCTGGTTGGAAAAGGCCGGCTGCCTGCCGAACACGTGATTCTGGATGCAGTGCATTCCGGGCTGGCTCGTCAACGGGACTGGGCCGGGCAGCGTGTGCTCATCTCGGCCGGGCCCACGCGGGAACCGATCGATGCGGTTCGCTTTATCACGAATGCCTCATCCGGAAAGATGGGATACGCAATGGCGGAAGCCGCGGCCCAACGGGGAGCGGAGGTGGTACTCGTCAGCGGACCCACGGCGTTGCCGTGTCCCCCCAACGTGACGTGTGTCCCGGTGCTGACGGCTGAAGAAATGCATCAGGAATTGGATGCCCGGTTTTCATGGGCCACCGTGCTGGTGATGACCGCGGCCGTTGGAGACTTTCGACCCCGGAACCCTTCGTTAGAAAAGGTCAAAAAACACGAGTGGACCGGCGAGCCCCTGGAACTGGAGCGGACCCCGGACATCCTGCAATCGTTGTCGCAGAAACGGACACACCACGTGCTGGTCGGCTTTGCCGCGGAATCTGAGAATCTGCTGGCCAACGGCCGCAAAAAACTGCATCAAAAAGACCTCGATTTGCTGGTCGTGAACAGCATTACGGGGCCACAATCGGCATTCGGCAACGAGACCAATGAAGTCATGCTCCTGCCTCGTCATGGAACGCCTATCGAAGTCGAACGATTGCCGAAGCGTGTCCTCGCGGACCGCATTCTGGATACGATCCGCGAACAGTGCATCAGTGCCTCGCCCGCCCGTTCCCGGCAGCCGCATGACAGCATCCGCCGGATTCAGTAATCCCCCAATTTTTCGGGATTCAGAAACCCGAAATCCCTTTTCATACAACAAGTTGAAAGCCGGCAATCCTCTTTGCTAGAGTACAGGGTAAGTCCCCAATGCTATCAGACTCGAAGCAGAACACCATGGGGCTTCGGTGAACAGGATGGGTACGATCAGTTTTGATACACATACGTTCGTGAAGCGCCTGACACAGGCGGGCATGCCGGAAGCCCAAGCCGAAGTGCTGGCAGACTCTCAGGCGAAGCTGATTGATGAGAAGCTAGCCACCAAGCACGACTTGAAGGAATTGGAAACCCGGCTGACCCATCAACTCACGATTCGCCTGGGCTCGATGCTGGTTGTCGGCATTGGTGTCGTAGCCACGCTGGTGAAACTCCTTTAAACGAGAGCAAAAGGCTACCCCCGATCATTCGCCCTCTCCCTCGACAACATTTATCCAGATAAACTTTCAGAGATTTTTTGAATTCACGTTTCAACTCAGCCACCGTTTTTCCGTAAAAATCCACGCTACCGGTTAATCTCAGGATCTCTCCACGGAACAATTCCGCATCCTGATCAAACTCAATTTTTGCCTTCATCTTCCCAAGCGCCATGACGTTCCTAGTCTGACTTATCGTTATGCCGAGAAATCCCGATTTCCATTGCCAAACGGACCATTGAAACCCTCACATGCGGTAACCGGAAACTTTGAGTTATCGCCGCGGCGTGTCTGCCGTTCTGCGCAATGGGCAGCTCAACACTGGACTGCCTAGAAACTACCTCATGAATCGAAGGAGTTATGGATTGGCTGCTGGTGACTTAGGCCCTGAATTTAGTCCTGCGCGGGCGCACAACTCACCGGGAATAATGGCCCAAAAGAGTGGTTTTGTATCTTGGGCAGAGATGTGTGTGATTGATAATTGAAAAATGAATCAATTATGAATAATTTTGCATCTATTATGCATCTATACAGAGATGTTTTTGCGCAACTATACATCACTTTGACGCATTTTTGTTTTTTCTGTTGTTGGCCAAATAATCCCTTTTCATACAACAAGTTGAAAGCCGACAACCCTCTTTGCTAGAGTACAGGACAAGTCCCCGATGCTATCAGACTCGAAGCAGAACACCATGGGGCTTCGGTGAACAGGATGAGCACGATCAGTTTTGATACACATACGTTCGTGAAGCGCCTGACACAGGCGGGCATGCCGGAAGCCCAAGCCGAAGTGCTGGCAGACTCTCAGGCGAAGTTGATTGATGAGAAGCTAGCCACCAAGTACGACTTGAAGGAATTGGAAACCCGGCTGACCCTGCAACTCACGATTCGCCTGGGCTCGATGCTGGTTGTCGGCATTGGTGTCGTAGCCACGCTGGTGAAACTCCTTTAAACGAGAGCAAAACGCTACCCCCGATCATTCGCCCTCTCCCTCGACAACATTCCACTTTAGCAAGACGCCTCTTCTTGAGAAAAACGCTCCACCCACTTCCAGGACTTCCTGCACCGTGAGCAGGTTCAGGCAACCGTATTCTTCTCGCGAACAGCCCGGTTGAAAACATTTGCGGCCATCGAGTCCCTTGTAGATAGCCGAGCCGAACAATCTATGTGCGCTCATGTGAAGAAATTGCTTGTGTTAAGGTATCTTTCACCCATGCGTTTAAGGTTTTATCCTCATCTGCCGCCGCGATGCTGATCATTTCGTGAACGTCCGGGCCAACCCGGGCGACAAATTTACCGGAATATGATTTATAGGGTACGATTCCTCTCCGTGTACACTCCTCCAGATAGACTTCCAGAGACTTTTTGAATTCACGTTTCAACTCAGCTACCGTTTTCCCGTAAAAATCCGCGCTACCGTTTAATCCCAGGATCTCTCCACGGAACAATTCCGCATCCTGATCAAACTCGATTTTTGCCTTCATCTTCCCAAGCGTCATGGCGTTCATGGTCTGACTCCGTTCTCTTCCAGGAATTTTCTGATCGTTGTGACGACACTCTTGTTCGTATTAGGTGAGGGATGCGGCCGATGAAAGACGTGGACCCTGTCGAAAATAAAAACTGAAATGCGTGAGCCTTCGCGTTCTTCGATTACAGCACCCAGTTCCCTGAAAAGCGCCATCATATCCGTCCATTTGATATTGCCGCTGACTGGATGTTTGAAGATTAATGCAAGCGTCCTCTCATTCTTGCGTTTCACGCCTCAATGATACTAGCTTGTAGTACTTCTGTAAACCAGACCTCCCACCTGTCATCTTCTGCCAATGCAGCACGTCGTGATCCAAAGGATCTGCTGAAATGCAGAGGCCAGAAGTCAGAATTTCATAAAAGCGACGGTCTAGTTTTTTGGGGAGGACTAATGTGCCAGAAAACTCACCCTCGAAGTAGATCGTTTTATGGGGAGAAGGTCACGACTTCCGTGCATTTGTTATGGTAAAAGACCAGAATAATGCATTTTAAGTCCAAGAAATATTGAAGGTATCGCCAAATGCATTATGCAAATTGTGCGTAACCCAATAGTAATGGAGGAGTGACGATGAGTCGAACATTCCAGGAAATTGAGCGTGATGCGGTTCACCTGCCCGCGAAGGATCGAGAGGTTCTGGCTGAACGGTTGATACGGAGCCTGAAACACGAACCGTTGACTTCGGTCGATGAAGCCTGGGTGAAGGAGGCGGAACGCCGCTTTTCAGCATGGCGCAAAGGGAGTCGAGTTGGAGTCCCACGAGAGCGAGCGTTTAAACGGATTCGCAAGGAACTTGGTTGGTGAAATTAATTGTTGATCCGGAGGCCTTTCTGGAAGTACGAAACGCCGCCGCTTTCTATGAAGATAGCCAGCCGGACTTGGGGAGAGCGTTTTTGGCGAGTGTGGAAGCGGCAACTGAAGAAATCGTCCGGCATCCGCTACGATGGCGAAAAATCAAAGGCAAATTTCGACGCTACCTGATTCATGGGTTCCCCTATGGCCTGATTTATGCCGTACAAGATGACATCATCTATGTTGCCGCAGTCATGCACCTCAAGCGGAAGCCCGGATATTGGGTGCCAAGAGCCCAAAAAATGTCTTCATAATTGATCTTCCGGAATTGGCGGTCACGTCTTCAGTAGGCGGCGGCGTGGCGAAGTGTGAGACCGTCAGCGCGACGTACAGGTTCAGGACCATGCCGACCGTGCCGATGTCTTCCGGTGAAATGCCGAGAAACCAGTTGGCCGGGCTGACCTTCCACTCAATTTAGGGGAATTATATACTTAACTTGACAACCGTAAAAGCCAGTGAAAAAAATCCGAATTTCTGTCCAATCCTCCAATAACGCTGACAGCCTCATCGCCGGGGCGTAGAGTTGAGCCGCCCACATGCCCATGGTGTCCGGCCCGATCTCACGCTGTGGGGTCGGGCCGTGCCGTGAACCTGAGCAACGACACGCCCGTTGCGCGACCACTCTTTCGGCGTGTAATATTCTACAGAGGATTCTGATATGACAGAAAGAAAGGGGGGATCATGGGGGACAACCCGACAGAGAATCTCGTAGCGATCAGTGAGGACGAACCGGACACCCTGTCGACGCTGTACGTGAATGGGTTTGAGGCGCATATTTCTTTGGCAGATCTCCACCTGACGTTAATGACCAATAAGCGGAAGCACTCCAAACTTCTTCTCTCCTTTACCACGGCCAAAACGTTGTTAGGGCAACTGAAACAAGCGATTGACATCATTGAAAAGCAGACCAAACAACCCATTTTGACCATGAATGAAATTAAGGCTGGCATCGAGGCGGGGATCAAGGCCACCGCGAAAGACAAGAAAACGTCATGACCCGTTTGCTCTCTAACCAGACGATCTATTTTTGGGGAAGCGCGAATGCTCAACCAGACAAGATGGCCCGGCTTTTCCCCCAGATTCAGTCGTGTTGCGAATTACCGACAGGATGGCGTTTTGGGGAAGGACGGAGCGCGACAGAGAAGGCGGCACAGAATGCCCGGAAGGTGCTGAAGTATTTTCATGACGCCGGGACAAAAGACATCGAGGTGTTCCCCGAGGTCGAGGGAGGAATTCTAGTGTCGGGCTATCATGAGCAGGACACGGTGGACGTCCTCTGCCGCCATAACGGAGCGATGAGCCTGGTGCACGAAGTCGCGGACGAAGAGGTTACGGAGAACCCAACTCTTTCGATGGACGACTTTGTGGATTATTTAGGAGGGTTGGCGTGGGTGACAGAGAATTTATCAGAATCCTTCATCCGAGAGAATTTAGCCGTGCAAAGTGGGAGTTCAAGAGTACTGCCTTCCAGAATTCTTCAGACGGGGGTGTCTCCATCTTCGATGTGGAGTGTGCTCGAAACTATAGTGGAACAGAATGCCAGCATGTACGGGAATATTATCCTAGGATTGGAGGAAATACACCAATCCTTTGGAGAATCCTTCCATCTTCTCTCCCCGAAAAAAGCTCCCTTGAAGCTACCCCCTCAGACACCGGAGATCCATGCCATCGAAACTTGACAGGCGTCTCGAACAACAAGTGCAGAAAAATGCTCAAGGCCGTGCCGCTTATGAGCCTGGAAATCTGTGACGACGAGCATCGCCTCTTAACCGACGACGACATTGAGAACTTTCCGCAACCCTAATCCCTTGAATATCAACCCCTTACCTCCCCATGTCAAGTTATATGGGTAATTCCCCATTTAACGACTGGAATTGTAAATATTCACTAATTCATTGACGGAATGCGGGGTTTAGGGGGGTCTCCTCGCAGGCTTCCTCCGGTCATCCTCGGCATTTGTAATCGAGGATCCAGTGTCGTGCTCCTTGAGAAAAAAGCAAAATCCTTGAATTCCCGATGACAAATAGCCTGTCCCTGATGTTCTTAATCAGGGATCGAGAATGCCAGAAAGAGACAGCGAAAACCGTCAACGAATGACTGAACATGTACAGGCATTTCCAGTGAAAATTGCGCAGGTTATGCTCGATCCAAATTATGGGGGTGCGCAGAGATATTTTGCAGATCTTTGTTTGGAACTCGCCTGCAGAGGACATTCAGTTCTATCCGTCATCCGTAACAACAGTGTTGTCGAGTCTGAATTAATCTCGGTGAACAATATAGAGGTGGTAGTTATCAATAACCGGTTTGGGTGGTATGATCCGTTTGCCGCGAATCAGATTAAAATGGCATTCGACCGGTTTCAGCCGAATATTGTTGAAGCACATCTGGCTCGAGCGGCGTTTCTCGCAGGGAAAACCAAACCCGCCGGCAAGTGGCCGTTGCTTGCCAAAACGCATAATAACATCAATGGTAAGTATTACCGGAACATGGATGTCATTGTGCCAATGACAACACGGACCGCGAAATCGGAATGCCACTCCAATGTTCCCCAGCATAAATTCGCAACAATCATTCCCAATTTTTCACGACTTGAACCTGTGTCGAACGTTGCCAAACCTGCTCGAATAAACAAGGTTTGTGCAGCAGGCCGGTTTGTCAAGAAAAAAGGGTTCAATCTCTTGCTGGAAGCACTGGCTGAGTTGAAACCGAGTGATAGGAATTTTTCGCTGGAGATAGCCGGGGATGGACCGGGATTTTCTTCGCTCAAGGCACTGGCAACTGAATTGGGCATACACGACAAGGTGCAGTTTCTGGGTTACAGAAACGATGTTCCGAATTTGATCAACAATGCCGACCTGTTTGTCCTGCCGTCTCTTCATGAACCGTTCGGAATCATTGTCCTGGAAGCAATGGCTATGGGAACGCCGATTATTGCGACCCGGTGCGAAGGGCCGCTCGAAGTGCTTGACGATACATCAGCGATACTCGTCGACAAGGGTGATAAGGCCTCACTCGCTGATGGACTGCGAAGAGCCATACAAGATCCGGAAGGTTGTCGAATTCGGGCACAAAACGCGTTAACGGTATATAAAAGCTGCTATGCCGCTGATGCCGTCGTGCCGAAAATTCTCGCTCTTTATGATGATGTCATACAGCAATTTGAGTGCAAACATGGCACTCGGCATTAAATTACGTATCTTATAACTGCGTTAACTGTTGAATAGCTTTGTGACCCTAACTCGGATGCTTGCTTGCATCTGATCATTCCTTTACCCCACCGAGTATGGCATGAAACTCGCTAAAGACTCTTGCGTAATCCCTGAATCCTTGCCGCGATCTTAATCGCAAAGAGTTTCCATACCGCCTAATCCATGGTTTTCTCTTTCCCATGAAGTGCCATAGCTTTGGGTCTTGGATTGCCTCCTGAATCTGACCCCGCAAATCTTCCGAAACATCCGGCTTCCTTTCAAAATCCTTTTTGAGCCCGGTGCGCACATTCCATTTCAACGGTAACCTGAACCAACGACCTGCAAAGAATTCGTTCAATCGGTCCTGATCCGGCATACTCGTGTAAGGTCGCAGCCTGTCCATGCTGGCAAGACTTTCCCAATCGGGGCATTGGTCTCTAATGGCCCCACAATCCATGATCAAGACGCCGCTGTTGAAATAATTCTCTCCTGGAACAAAGCCAAGGTTTCGGATTCGGTCGATGTAGGTTTTTCTCTTGAGTCTGGTACGTGAAGGATGAATCAGATCCAATGCTCTCACCTTGCAAATCCTGTCCTCCATCAGCACCTGGCCCATATCCACACAGGCCCCGATAGGCATCCCATTCAAATCTGCTGACAGCAGTTCCCAAATGTCCCCCATCACCAAGGTATCGACATCAATATACAGACACCTGCGTTCCACAAGGCGAGGCAAGACCAGCGGCAATAGACTGACGACAGGATACGACCTCATTGATTGGGAAGCATATTCCTCAAACCCTGTTCCATCAAAATCTTTCCCATAGACAGGCACTCCGAGTCGATCACGGGCCAGCCCAATCAAATCCAGGCTATGCTGTTGCATGTTCTCAACATAGAGCGTCACGTCAACCGGTTGGCTGGAGTTTTGCCACATAGACCAGATCGACACCAAGGCTGGCAGAACGTAGCCTTCGTTGGCACCGTAAATGACTTGCATGCTGTCAGAAGATGTCGCTACGGCGTCACGCGCCAACTGCATTGAACCCATAATAACTCGTACCTCCCAAATTGACCCTGGTAATTTGTCCTGATTATCACGTGAACAAGCGAATGAGCCAGCGTGTTTGGTGACATCAAATGATTTCAATAAGTATAAGATTGACTATTCGCGCCACGCTTCAATAATCCACTGGGTTGGTAATGTGTAATGTGGTAGGTAAGACAAGAAGTTTTCATTGTCTAATTTAAGTCGTTGGTATCCAAGCAGGTGCTCAGTGAGATTGATTCCTTCCCGGCCTTTCCAGCCGCCTCGGACCCCATGCTGGGGATGCATTCCTCCAGGAAAAATCACGATTTTTGTTCTTGAGCGAAGCTTAGGCTGAAGGAAAAGGTTCATTGGAAATCTGCGCATACACTGAAGTCGAAAATGCTGGATCCATCGTCCGGGAAAGAATTTGATGCCGCCTGGGGCATGACGAGTGACGAAGCGCTGCTCATATATATATTCCTCGGAAATGCCAGCCGGGTTTTTGCTGAACATCTCCTGAAGAGGGGCAAGCTTGCCCACGGGAAAACGAAAAACGGAGGTTTGCCCAAGCCTTTCTAAAGGCTTGACAGGATTACGTGCAAGAATCACATCGTCACTATGACCATAGCTGAACAGTTCATCCAGATTGCCGGTGATAACAATATCAAGATCAAGGAACAACACCGGCCCTGCAAGATCGGCTAACTTGGTACCCCAGAGACGGGATTTGCCCCAAACTCCCTTTTGGGTTATGGGTATCTCGACAGGGGTCGGCGGCAAGGGATGGCACTCGACTTCGGGTCGGATGCCATTATTCCGGTCGGTGAAACAAACAAAACGAAAGGGAGGAGTGATATTTCGCTCCACCATCGCATACAGTCTGTTAATGTAGGTAGAACCATACCTAGTACCCCAGTTGATACAGATAATCTGCTTGAACATGTATCAAGTCTCGTCTTGAAGAAAAAGTGCTCAATTTCAGGCATGCAATCTACCATAAAGAGCGGTGCATTCTGAAACAGCCAAATGCAAAGCTTCTCACAATAGCATCCTCATGCAGAAATTTCCTTACTCGTTGCGTGTATCTTCTCTGTAATCAGTCGTTCGTACATCGCGACCGAATTTTCGGCAGAAAAATATTCCGCCCGTTTCAACAGCAACGCCTTCGGGGGCGGGTCTTCGAGAGTCAGCCGCATGGCTTCCGCGAGGGCTTCGACATCGGCGACAGGCACCAAGCGGCCAATCCGTCCACCCTCCAGAATCTCCGCCGGCCCCGACGGGCAGTCAGTGCTGACACAGGGGCAACCGCAGGCGAGGGCTTCGATCAAGACGTTCTGTAAACCTTCCATTCGCGAAGATGTCGCGAATAGAGATGCGCGCGCCATGAAAGCGTAGGGGTTGTCCACCCAACCCGGCATCGATACCCTATCCTCCAAATCCAGTCTGCGAACGAGGTTGGTCAGGTCATTCTGTTGGCTGCCGTCGCCGAGCAGGATCAACCGGGCGGGTGTCACCATCGACAGCTTTTCGAAGGCTCGGATCAAGGTTGGGAAGTCCTTGTCCCGTGTGAACCTGCCAGCCGAAAGGATAACTGGCGCCCCGCCCCAGGCCAGCCAGGGGTGGGGCGGGACTTCCCGGCTCAGTACCGCCAGCCTCGGAGTCACGACAGGGTTGTAGATCGTGGTGATCCGTTCCTTTGGTACGCTGGCCGTGGCGGACACACTGTGCCGGACCCCTTCGGAAACGGCGACAATGTGATCGCTGTGCGGCATCAGGGTGCGATACCTGACCCTGTGTCGCAGACGCCTGGTTTCGAGCATGCTATGAAACACCGGAATCATGACCGGAAATGAGCCGAGCAATGACTTGGCGAGCAACGCTGCCACTATACCCTTTAGAGCCGGAAGAACGCAGTCAGGAATTTCTTTTCTGACGTAATCGGCGATGAACAACACGTTTTTGAACGTATCTGCACTGGTGGGGAATAACAGCGGGTTCCAATCGAGCGCCTGCAAGACACGGAAGGCGTCTCTCAAGCGTCCTTTGCCGGTCCTTTCCACGTGCCATCGGCAGACGGCTGCAGGAATGCGTGATTCTTCTTCGGCCTCCAAGGCATCGGAGGCGCTCTTCGACAATATGAGGCGTGCCGCGACTGGGATTTCCCAATGATGCCGGATGCCTGGTCCGAGCAAGAGGATATCGACCCGATGGCCCAATGCGATCAACTCATCCGCCGTCTTCAAGACAGTGCGTTCCGTGCCGCCGCCTGAAAGGGAGGGAATAACGAGGGCGATATGGAGGCGCGTGGGGGAAGGTTGATCAGTCACAGAGATGGCCGCTGCTTGTCGACTCCCGGTTCATTGATACTATCTACCCATTACCGTAAAATCAAAACAAGTCTTATCCGCCGCCCAGCAGTTCCCGGTAGAGCGCGTTGAGCGTCGCTGCCTCGTTTTCGATCCGAAATCCTGCCTCAACGTGGAGCCGGGCCTCTGCCGACCATTGTTGCAGCGTGGCGGGTGAGGCCAGCGTTGCATCGATTGCCGCGCGCATCCGTTCCACGTCGCCGGGGGGGATCAGACGTCCGGTCTTGCTTTCCACTACCAACTCGTCGAATGCCCCGACAGTCGTGGCGATCACCGGCACACCGCACGCCATTGCCTCCAGCGGGGTCAGCCCGAAGCCTTCCCAACGTTGTGGGGCCACGAGCAGGTCGAGTGCCTGATACCAGCGCGGCATCTCTTCCACCGGCACTTCCGGCAGGAACAGGATCCGGTCCTGGAGCCCCGCTCGTGCCACCTTCTCCCGCAGGTCCTGCAGAAACGCCCCGTGTTTGTGCGCGGCGCGGCCCATCACCAGGGCGGTCACCCCGGCGTGTTGGGGCAAAACTGCGAGCATCGCATCGACGAACACGTCCGTGCCCTTCTGGCGCCGGATGCGCCCGTAGCACCCGATGGTCACGTTCTCGGACAGACCGAGCGACCGCCGGTGAGCGCGCCGGTCCTGGGGTGGATGAAACGTCCCGGTGTCGATCCCGTGCATGATCACGCGCGACGGCCGGCGCAGATAGGACGCGGATTTGTGCGACGTGGCGATAACGGCGTCCATGCCAGAGATCAGCAGGCGGGTGTAGCGCGTGTGATTTCTCTGCGAGGCGGAGGTAAACACGAGCTTCAGCCGCTTTTTGAGAACGTGACGCAGGACGAGGCCGAGAAGCATCTCGGTATTGCGCCGCGCGTGCCAGACCCGATACGCCCGGCCGGACATCATGATCACGGACTGCAGCGGGATCCAGGGGACGTGGGACGGCAGCCCCGGCCCGGTCGCCACGATCCCGATCGATCTGGCCTGTAGCGGCAGCAACCGCACGATCGTTGCCGTGACACCCGACAGGCGTCGCTTGAGATTCGGCGCGATCACTTCGACGTTGTCGGGTGTCAGGGCGATCCTCGACATCAGTTATTGGTCGGGTGTCAATCAAGTGTCGGGTTGGGCGTGTTTCAAATCGTCCAAGGTTAACAGACTGATCAATGATGCCCCCTGCGCTTCGATCTTCTGTTTGCCTTCCTGCTCTTGCCGGTCCACGATCACCAGGGCGTGCGAGACGTGCATTTGCGCGTCCTTGGCGGCCTGGATGGCTTGCAGGATCGACCCGCCGCTTGTCAGTACGTCATCGACGATCAGTACGTGCGCACCGGGCTTGACCGCGCCTTCGATGCGTTTTCCGAGTCCATGACCCTTGGCCTGTTTTCGAACGACAAAGGTATCGTAGGTTTTCGACGGTTGAGTTGCAAAGGCATAATCGGATATAGCTGTGGCCAAGGGGATGGCTCCGATTTCCAGCCCCCCTATCGCGTCCAAGGAGAGGTCGCGAATGGTTGCGCACGCGAGTTGGGCCACGAGCCACCGGGCATCGGGATGCGCGAGCAGTGCCCGGCAGTCCACGTAATACGGGCTCATTTCCCCGGAGGCGAGCACAAATCCTTTGTCGGGGTCCCATTGAAACGCTTCGTATTGCCGGAACAGCGTTGCCAGTTGTTGTGAGGCGTCCATGAAAAGCAGATCTAGCATTTGACGACCGGGAATGACAACGATGAAAATCAGCGTTATGCCACCTCCTGCCGGACACGATCATGTTCAAGATAAAAAAGCGGCCGCTTAAGCCGGCCAAAGAGCCGCAGCTCTACAACGTGTTGGAGAATTACACGGATTTCGATCCGCCCGGGAACGTCATGGTCTGCGCCATGGCCGGCGAGGAGAATATCGAGCATCATGCCACGATTCTCGGGGAGAGTTACGAGATTCCGGTTGACGACATGCTCCGGTTGTTGACGGAAGGGGGCTTGTATACGTATCCGGCAACCGGGGGCGTGGTGACGCGCGGCATGTTCGTTTGCCGGGTCGATCCGGCCGGAGAGGAGCCCAAGCAGACCTGGCTCCTGGATTTGGAGCAGACTGCGCAGGCCGAACAACTCGCCAAGTTTTCGGACATCCCCCTGGCCGAGGCCGCCGGGCGCGTGTTTTACCGGGGACTCTCCGATGAATTGCAGGAACGCCTCAAACAGAAGAATCTGGGGCTCGATTACTCCAAACTGGAGCGATCGGTGGCTCAAGGGGGAGATCTTCGTTATATAGATTTTCGTAAGGATTGGTCTCCGTATTTCAAACGCAAGTGTTCGATGCCGGATGGGTCGATGGTCGAAACCGGCGGGATCGGGGAATTTGCCGAACTTCACGGCATTTCGGTGGCGCAGGCGCAGACGTTGATGGAGCAGGGGGGCACGTTGGAGCTTGAAGACGGGGTGCTGGCGTGCCAGGTGATCAACAACCAGCCGACGGCGGCCCGCTTCAATGCCAAACAGTATGCCAAGGCCAAGGAGTTGATGGACACCAAGGGCCTTCACGTCATGGACGCGCTGAGTGAGATGGCACTGAACGACCCCGTGCTGATGCGCGCGTTGAGACAGGTCGAACGGGAAAGCGCAGGCTGACGGGACGAGCCCGGTTGCCTGGCGTCCGACGGGGAAGCCCGGTTGTTTCGGCAGACGGAGGAGAGACGATGGCAAAGAGAACGCTGGTCATCACCGCATGCGTGTTCATGGGAATGGGCGTGTACGATGCCCCCATCGAGCGGGCTCACGCGGACGTGGCCGTTTCGAGCAAGGACGGAGCACCCATGGTGGTCATTCCTGCCGGTCCGTTTTTCATGGGCGTGCCCAAATGGGCACGGGACGGGGGGCTGGATGAATACCCCAATCACGAAGTTGAATTGGATGCCTATGCCATCGACACCTATGAAGTGACCAACGGCCTGTATTTGGAATTTATTCGCGCGACCGGTCATCGTACGCCGTCGCACCCCACCGACCCCTCGAAAAATCTCTGGCAGGGGGGGCTCATGCCGGAGTCCATTGCGGCCTTGCCGGTGGTCAACGTGGATTGGTTTGACGCCGATGCCTATTGTCGATGGGCGGGCAAGCGGTTGCCGAGCGAAGCTGAATGGGAGAAGGCCGGTCGCGGGACCGATGATCGACGGTTTCCCTGGGGAGACGTTGAACCCACGCACAAACACCTGAATTTCAACCAGTCATGGCAGGGTGAAAAAACCCTGGTGCCGGTGGGGATTTATGAAAAAGGCAAAAGCCCCTATGGAGTTTATGATATGGCGGGTAACGTCTGGGAGTGGGTCGCCGATTGGTATGACGCGACGTATTATTCCAGGAGCCCGCGCCGAAATCCTCAGGGGCCCTCGACGGGGACCCGGCGGGTTATTCGCAGTTCCGGGTGGCAGGTGGAAACCCCGCAGGTGAGAATTTTTACCCGGGTCGCCAGCGATCCACTCGACCGGAATCATTCGACCGGGTTCCGGTGCGCCGCCACTCTTCCGACGCCGTAATGCCCCCTACTTTTCCTTTTCGACCGCAACCCGTAGTTGCTCACCAATAGTCATATTGATATGGCCTACAATATGTCGTAGCATATGCCCTCAAGTAGGTGAGCCGAGCATTGCGTTCTTGACAGAGTTTCGCATTTACGTTATCTTCTCTAGGTATAATTGGACATAAATAAAAAATATAATGAAAATCAATATGTTACGAATAAAAAGGATTGATCTTGAAAGTTAAGGTCTTTCTACTCTGTCTGTCAGGGGTTTTCTTTGGTGCCGGCGGCGTTCTGGCTTCCGGCACGCCGCAACTGCAGCCTGTCGCGGCTTCATCTCAGTTGCCCGCACCGGCGAGTTCCGGTGGTCCCATATATTTCCCCCCTGACTCCCAACCTGATTCTATTGCTCATGCGCCCCTCACCCCAGCCCTACAGAGGAGAGGGGGTTATACGTATGAGGCGATTCCCGTTATCGTCAATCCTGCGGTCGAACGTAATATTCACTACTTTCAAAACGTGATTCATGATCGCTTTCAAGAATGGTTGACCAGATTCTATCCCTACCGGCCGTTAATCGAGCAGATCTTTGTTGAGTTCGGCTTGCCGAAAGAATTGGTGTACCTGTCGTTGGTCGAGAGCGGATTTAACCCACGGGCCTATTCTCGCGCGCACGCGTCGGGTCCGTGGCAGTTTATCAGGAGTACGGGCCGGATTTACGGTTTGACGGTCAACTGGTACGTGGATGAACGCCGGGACCCCATCAAATCCACGGTGGCGGCAGCCAGACATTTGCGGGACCTGTATGACCAGTTCGGCTCGTGGCCCTTGGCGCTTGCGGCATACAACGCCGGGGCCGGGAAAATCGGCCGTGCGATTGCAAAAACCGGGAGCCGGGATTTCTGGACGATTGCCAGGACCCGCTACATTCGACGGGAAACCAAGCACTACGTCCCCAGATTCATGGCTGCCATGGTTATTGCCAAGAGTCCCTCACTATTCGGTTTTCACGCTGATTTTGAAACGGTTCATCAATACGAAGAGATTCCCATGAATCGGTCCATCCATTTGCGATCCGTCGCCGGGGAGTCAGGGATCGCTTTTGAGGAACTCCGGCGGTTGAATCCCGAGCTTCGCCGCAGCGTCATTCCACCGGATCAGGACGGCTATGCTCTCAAGGTTCCCGTGGACACGTCAGGGCGCGTGGAGCAGGTCAAAGCCCGAATGAAGACGTGGACGCAACGTCCGTCTCAACAGACGTGGTATCGCGTGCGCCGGGGAGACAATCTGTCGGTGATTGCGCATCGTTTCAGGACCAGCGTCCGGCAATTGAAAAACCTCAATAATCTCTCGGGGAATTTGATCAGGGTTGGACAGCGTCTGCGCGTGAACCGGGACGCGATGGGGGCCGTGACGAAGGCCGGGGAGGTGACGTGGTATCGCGTGCGTTGGGGAGACAATTTGTCGGTGATTGCGCATCGTTTCGGGACCAGCGTCCGGCAATTGAAGCACCTCAACGATCTCTCGGGGAATTTGATCAGGATTGGACAGCGGTTGCGCGTCAACCGGGACGTCGTGAAGGCCGGGGAGGTGACGTGGTATCGCGTGCGGATGGGCGACAGCCTTTGGAGTATTGCCAAGCGGTTTCGGGTATCGGTAAAGGACCTGAAGGTCCTGAATAATTTACGAAGCAGTCTGATTCGGGTCGGGCGGCGGTTGATGATCGCTTCCTGAGCAAACCCTCCTTTTCCCTCATTCCCCGGTTTCTTTCCCCTCCTGCCCCTCTTTTTGTTCGGGTTCCTCTTTTGCGGCTTCAGGTTCGTCCGCGGGTGGTTCAAGGATCTTGACTCGCAAGGTCGCTTCACTCGCATAAGGGGAATTCGGATGTTCATCCAGCAACTGTTTATAACGGGCGAGCGCCTCGTCATTGCGTTTTTCATGTTCCTCGAGTTTGGCGAGTTCGAACAGCACCTGATCCTTATTGAGCGTTTGGGGCATTTGAAGCACTTGCGTGTAAGCAGTGATTCCCTTTTCGCGGTTCCCACTCGCCAGGTAGCTGGCCCCGAGTCGTTGGTAGACCAATCCAAGCAGAGCGGGAGAGTTTCCTGCCTGGTCAATGAAACGTTGATACGCCTCGATGGCACCGGCGTAGTCGTCTTGTTCGGCTAGGGCGTTTCCGATCATATACCATGCGGAGCGGGCGCTGGTGGTGCGAGGGAACTCCTGGATGATCTGCCGATACAACGTGATGGCTTTTTGGAGATTCTCCGTGGCCGCGTCAACGTCAACAAGGGAACGGTCGAGGTAGGCTTGGGCGGCTTGATGTTCAAGGGCCAGTGCTTCCCGGTCCTGTTGGTATTGCACCAAGTAAAGAGCCCCGAGAAGGATCACCACCGCGATTGCGACGACGATTCCGGTCAGGAGCGCACGGCGGTGGAGTTCGGCAAAGAGCCACATCCGTTCGCTTCGGGACAATAATTGCGGGTTCTCCGCGCCCACCTGTTTGCTGATGTGTCTGATTTTGTAGGTCATGGTTCGGTTTCGGCATTCGTCCTATGACGAAGGTTGCACTCTAAAGGGTCGCACCCGTATTTCTCAAGGGTGCCGGTCGATTTTTGTGCCGATGGGCAGTCGGTTCTCCTTACGGTTGACACAGCGTACTTGGCTGATATAATGAAAAGCCGTTGGATTTTTGAATGCATGGAGTGTGGGGCGGATAGCTCAGTTGGGAGAGCATTGCCCTTACAAGGCAGAGGTCGCAGGTTCGAGCCCTGTTCCGCCTACCATCTATCTCAGACTATCCAAATAGAACGTCGGACGTACAACCTGGCGGGTTGATTGGCCCAGGCAGGGGGCTCGTTTCGACAGCACAGTCTCACAGTCAAAAGGCTACCCTCTTACGTGAATGGGGCCGTCGTTCAGCCAGGTTAGGACGCCAGATTGTCAATCTGGAAGTCGCGGGTTCAAATCCCGTCGGCCCCGCCATTCACGTCGTTGTGGCTGTTCTCACTTGCACGGTGAGTTTTCAATTTATCACGTTACATCACGTTTCGGGCTGAGCGTCACATCCGATGTTTTCAACCGACCCTCTTGAACTGTTCAGTTCCCTTGGGACCATCTCCATCATTGTCCTCTTGGTCCTGTTGGTGTTTTCCGTCTTTTCGTGGGGCGTCATCCTGTACAAATGGCGCATATTCCGGCTGATCAAAACAGAGGAACGACAGTTTCTTCAGGCCTATCAGGAGGAAGACGCACTCAGCGAAAAGGAACTGCATCTCCTTCAACACGTGGCCGCAGAATTGCCCTATAGTCCCAGCGGTTCAGTGTTGCGTGAAGTACTGAATCGCGTGGGGCATCTTGTCGGTCACAACACGGGCGACGTCGCGGCAGCAGCAGCCAGGAAGACGGGACCTTGGCCGGACCGCCAGTATTTGGAGAAGGTCGTACAGTATCTCATTCAGCAACAAATTGCCCAACAGGAAACGTACTTGCCCTTCCTGGCCACGACGGGAAACATTACTCCCTTCATCGGGTTATTCGGAACGGTCGTCGGCGTCATTAACGCCTTTCAGCAAATCGGAATCGAGGGTACGGCCAGCATCGCTTCGGTCGCGCCCGGTCTTTCCGAGGCCCTTCTTGCAACCGCTGCGGGACTGTTTGCTGCGATTCCTGCGGTCATCGGATATAATTTCTATCTTGCCCAAATTCGGAAAACCATATTTGGCGTAGAAGCCTTCAGCATTGAATTTCTGAATACCCTTGACGCGCCTGCCGGTAAAAGAGGTTGAAGTCGCTCGTGATTGTTGAACCCCGGAATCGCCGGTTTCTTTCTGAAATCAATATCGTACCTCTCGTCGACGTGGTTCTTGTGCTGTTGGTGATCTTTATGGTGACGGCGCCGATGTTGCACCGGGGCATTGATATTACACTTCCGCGTTCGCAATCGAATACCGTCGTTCCCATGGAGCGTCTCGTGATCACCATTGAACCCGACAAGCGGGTTTACCTGGGGAAAGACCTTGTCACGTTGCTTGATCTGCGGAAACATCTGGATGAAGCCAAAGCGCTGAACCCGCTCGTGTCGGTCTATCTTCGAGCCGACCGCCACGTTCCCTATGGACGGATCGTCCAAGTTATGGATGAAGTCAAGAGGGTGGGAATCGAACGGTTGGGCATGGTCACAAACCCCCAGGGAAGGGTGGTGGAAGAAGAGGTCCTGGAGACTCTGTAGGTTGGAATAACGCAATGTCGTATGCGGCGCCTTTCAGTCTCTTGTCATTGCATGTGCCGGATCATGACGAATCGGTGGCAGAACGGCTTAGGTGGCCTCTTGCCGGTTCGGCGCTCCTTCATGCGGTCGTGTTCGTCGCGTTACTGAGTCTGCGTTTCGGCTCATCGTTTGGACAGTCCGATGGATCTTACGAGGTCACGCTTGTCACGCTTCCGGAAATCGCAGCGTCTCCGGCTGCTCCACCGGTAACGAAGGCGAGGCCGAACAAGAACGCCGAAAAGGTTCCCCCTCCAAAGGCAAAGGCCAGAAAGGCTCCGGCGGCCGCACCGCAGAAAAAGGCAGTGATTCCTCCAAGCAAAGCAGTCGCACCGCCGGTTTCAACGGATCCCAAGCCGATTCTGAAACAGAACGTAGACACGCTTCCCCCTCCACCCTTGGAGGACGTAAGAGAAGTTCCCAAACCTGAACGGGTGACGGAGTCGCTCGTCAGTGCCCTTGATGCCGTGGTCGTGCCAAAGCCGCAAACGCTGCCATTGCCTCAAGAGTCTGCGCCAGTCCGGCCTTCGGTCCCTGCTCCTGTCGAACAGTCGCCTGCCGTGGAGAAGGACGTGCCGGCATTCAAAGCGCCTCCGCAACCTCCGAAATTGGTTGTCGGGAAGCCGGCGGAACCTCCCACTCCCGCTCCGAGCGTTGATCTGCTGACCCCAAAACTGAAGCAGGCTGTTAGTGCGACGTCCGTTCCCAGAAAGCCTGAGCAGGTTTCCAAGCGCGTGAGCCCGGCCGTCGCACCGAAACGTAAGCAGAAACCGGACGCACCCAAGGCTTCTGAATCACCACCCATTACCGTGCCTTCCCGGGCCCCTCGCTTGGCAGCCGTTGCCCCGCCTGAGATGCGGAAAAAGGAGACATCATTGCAAACGGCGCGGAAGAGCAGTACTGTGGAGTCGTTCAAGGAGGCGATTGAATCTGTGCGGGTCCCTCAGAGAAATCCCAAGAGCAAGACAATACCCACAAAGAAAGTGACGCCGCTCGTTTCCGAAACGGTATCCCCTGCGAAGGCAGTCGAGGCTCGAAACCAATTGCTCTCCAAGATCGTGCCTCCTCAGGCTCAGCCGTTAGCCGAGTTCCAGGACCCGGTTCCTTCTGAACCCACGGTTTCCGATTCCGCGTCCGAGCCTGATACTCCTCCCAGACAGGAGATCGACGCTTCCATGCCTGATGTTGATTTGTCAGCTTTGGATTTCCAGCCGGTTTCCAACCAAACAGCGAGTGGAGGGAAGAAAGCGCGTGGTCTGTGGCAGGCGGGATTGTGTGCCCGAAATCATTCCTATTGGAAAAACGTGGAGGCAAAAATTGATAACATTTACGGAAACATGTACCAGCACCGTTATCGCGTCGCGTCTCCGGCTATCCTGACTTTCCGTGTCAAGCGAAATGGTCAGGTGACGGACCCGGACGTCGTCCGGTCCTCCGGAAACACAAAATTTGATTCGGTTGCCAAACGTGCGGTCCTGAAGGCCGCCCCGTTACCGCCTTTTCCCGCGAACTTGACCAAACCCTTTTGTCAGGTCCAACACGAGTTTAAGGTTAAGCCGAATTGATGATGAAAAACGCCACGCATTTGATGGTCCTTGTCTGTTGTCTCGTTTCGCCGTTTGCTGTCCATGCTGAGGATGAGAAAGCCGAAGTGTTTTTGGAAACGCACCGCTCGGAATTTCAAAAAATTCCCATCTGGATCATGGGGTTCGCCGGAAGTGAGAGCCCGCTGGAGGATGACGCCGGAATCGGCAAGCAAGTCGACGCGATTCTTCAGGCTGATTTGCGGCGCACCCACGTGTTTAAGGTCATGAAACGAGCGACGGACACGCTTCCGCTTTCGAAAGCAGGGTGTCAGGAAAAGGTTCCCATCGTGAAAGCCAAGGCAAGCACCGCTCCGGTGGTCACCTGGGGACGAATCGGCCGAAAAGATGGAAAATTGTTGTTGGAGGCGTGTGCCTATGATGGCGGGGGAACGGATTTGGTCGCGATTGGTAAACGGTACACCGGTAATCCGATTAACGTGAGACTCCTCCGTTCGATGGTGCACCGGTGGGCTGATGCCTTAGTTACGCATTACACGGGGGACCCCGGCATCGCCCGGACCGAGATCATGTATGTATCCGAAGATAAGGCGGGCAGACGGCATATATACAAGATGGATTACGATGGGTTCGGTCCCAGGCGCGTGTCGTCGGACCCCATATTAAGCCTCATGCCGGACTGGTCGCCGGATCGCCGCGCCGTTGTGTATACGACCTATCACGGCAACAATCAGGAAATCGTGCGGCTCGAGTTGGGCAAGAGATTGGGGCAAGGGAACAAACGAACCCTGGTGCCCTCTCAAATCTTGAATATCACTCCGGCGGTTTCCCCGAATGGACAACTGCTAGCGTATGCTTCCGCCAAGGATTCCGCCAAGAAGGCGAACTCCGACATTTTTATGATGAACCTGAGCACGGAAAAGAAAACACAATTGACCAAGAGGGCCAGTGCGGAATTATCGCCCGCGTGGTCGCCGAATGGACGAGAACTGGCTTTCACGTCAGACCAAACCGGCAGACCACAAATCTACATTATGAGGGCCGACGGTAAAAAGATCCGCCGGTTGACTTTTGATGGGCGTTATAATGCTGCGCCGTCTTGGTCTCCACGGGGAGATTGGATCGCCTACGTCTGCCGTCTACCCGGCTATGGGCTGAAGTTGTGCCGCATTTCCGTGGATGGGAAGCGTCGCGTTCAAATAACGAGCGGCCCCCCTGGTGAAATCGATGATTCTCCTTCATGGGCGCCGGATGGCCGTCACCTGGTCTTCAGTTCAACGCGAGGCGGGCGGAGTCACATTTTCATGATTCAGTATGATGGCACAGGGTTGGAACAGTTGACGAAGGGCGGGATACACCATAGTTCTCCTGCCTGGTCTCCATTGTCGGAATAATGATTGCCCGAACCAGCTCATCCGCAGCACAGGAACGCGGGCTCACTGAAGTTCGGAAGGATTTGGGCAGTCACTTTCCGGACGCAGAAGGATGGAGCCATGCCAGAAGAAATCGTAAGGGAGTGAACAACCATGTGGATTGATCGTGTTTCTTTCTTGACCTCAATGCGCGCAACACGAATAACCGGTCATAACCTGAAAATGGGGCTGTGCCTGACCTGTCTGGTCTTCAGCCTGACCTCCTGTGCCCAGCAGTCAGATCTTGCGAAAGTTGAAAAAGACCTTGGGGGAAAAATCACCAAATTGGATAAGGAGAAAAAAGCCTTGGCCCAAGTCCTGAAGGAAGCCAAGCAGGAAATCGCAGATGCTTTGGAGCAGCAAAAGTCCGAGTTAAACCAGGAACTGGTCACGGCCCAGGGGCAATTGAACGAGACAATCGTGAAGGCCCGGGCGCAATTGAACAGTAATTTGCGGAACCTGCGAGAGGAGAGCCTGCCCAAAGCCAAAGGTGATTTGGAAACACAAATACATCAGGTCCGCAGAAACTTTGAGAACGCCGTGAAGCGGCAAGGTCAACTGATCAGTGCGTTGCAGAAGCAGCGGGAACAACGTGAAACGGAATTGTCCGAGAAGATTGACGCCGTGGGCCTGCGCCTTGAGCAAGCTTTGAAGCAGCAAGGTCAAACGGTAAAAGATCAGTTCACCGAGTTTCAAAAGTCATTGGGCCAGTTTAAGAACGCCTTGAATGATGTAAAAAAACAGTTCGATCAGGAGGCGAAACGGGCAAAGAATTCCGAGACGAAAGTCAGACAGGATTTCGATAGGCACATGCAAGTCTTTCGCGCCAAACTCGACGCCGATACGAAGTCGTTGAAGACGTATTTGGAAACCGAGGTCAAAACGGCAATTGAATCTATCAATGTCGCATTGAATGAGGGCAACCGGAACTTGAAAACCGACATTGACGCCCAAGCCGCTCGCTTGTCCGAGTTTAACGTCAAATTGGGCGCTGAACTGACGGAGCTGCGACAGACCGATGCTTTGCACGGCAAGAATCTGGAGGAGGTGACACGGTCCCTGGCTCAACTTCGTGACGTGTTGGGGACGACCGGAACTCAACTCGGTACGAAGCTGGACAGCCAGGGCAAAGGATTGGAACAAACGGCAAACCGGATTGAGCAGTTACAGGGTCAGTATGCGGCGTTGGCCAAAAAAATGGACACCGACCTGAGGGGCCTGCATGGGTATTTGGACAAGGACGTTCGGCCAAGCTTGGAATCGATCGCCAAAGCGTTCGATCAGGAAAAGAATCGAGTCTCCCAGGAGTTCATAAAGGTCTCGTCCGGTCTCCAGCGCGTCGAACAAACAAACGTCTCGAACGTGACCCAGGCTCAAAAGCAATTGGACGTTCAAGCCAAACACGTTCGGGAACTGAGTCAATCGGTGGCAGGGATGCGAGAGGTATTGGATTCCATGGCCAGTATGTTGGGCAACCGTACCGATCAGCACATGAATCAGCTTGGGCAGTTGACGGCACGATTGGCACAAATGGAGAAAGACCAGGCAGCCGAAGCCGCCAAGCAGGCAACCAATACCCAGGCTGTTTCAACCCATCTCAACGAGGTGACGGCGAGCGTGCAGTCGGTCGGGCAATCGTTCGAACAATTCAAGAACCTGATGTCAGCCAAGCTGAAAGACCAGACCAATCGCATTGAGTCCCAGGCCCGGCAACTGTCGAAATCGACAGGGGCATCTGCTGCCGTCTCGAATCTTCAGCAGGGGTTGAAGGCCAACGTCTCGCAATTGAATGAATTGACCAAGTCCGTCGCGCAGTTGAAAGAGGTGTTCAGATCCATGGGCGAAAAGCTGGGGTCCAAGGTGGATGCCCACGAATCCCAACTCATCGAGGTGGAGCAAGCTCTCAAGACATTCACGTCACCGGCTGGCCCCACACCCTCCAAGTCAAAGAAGTAGTCGCGCCACGGGGATTCCGTCGCAAAGCGTTGTCTATGGAGTCTGTTGAATCCAGAATCAAAGTCCTTCCGGAATCCGTGGCTTCTCAAATCGCCGCCGGAGAGATCGTCGAACGTCCGGCGTCAGTCGTCAAGGAATTACTCGATAACAGCGTGGATGCCGGCAGTACGGTGATCTCCCTCGACGTTGTGGACGGTGGGAGAACGCTCATTCGCGTGATCGATGACGGCGAAGGGATGAGTCGAGCCGATGCCCCGTTGGCTTGCCAACGATTTGCCACCAGTAAAATCAGTCATCCAGGCGACCTGATGGGCATCGCCACCTATGGATTTCGCGGGGAGGCCTTGCCGAGCATTGCCGCGGTTTCACGCTTTCGTATGCTGACGGCGAGACATCATTCACTGACGGGGACCGCCGTGGTGATTGACGGAACAGGCGTCCAATCGGTCGAAGAGCGAGGTGCCGCCCCGGGGACACGAATCGAGGTCGAAGAATTGTTTTTCAATACACCGGGACGACGAAAATTTTTAAAGACGACGGCCACGGAGTTCTCCCACATTGCGCACGTTGTCCAGCAAGCCGCCTTGGTCAACCTTCACGTGCAATTTCGATTGACGCACAATGACCACGTGGCGTTCGACTATCCCAAGGTTGCCACGTTGGAAGATCGATTGCTCCAAGTGTATGGCCCGAGACTGATGGACATGATGTTGCCCGTGCATGACGAGCAGGCCGGCGTACGCGTGCGTGGTATGATCGTCAATCCGTATCATGCGAAAACAGGGCGTACGCCACAGGAAATGTTTGTGAATCGGCGTCCCGTCAAGAATGCGACGATTGCCCATGCCGTGCATGAATCGTATGGCTCTTTTTTACCGAAAGGACGACATCCGACGTTTGCACTGATGGTAGACGTCGTTCCCAACGAGGTGGACGTCAACGTGCATCCGTCAAAACGGGAAGTGAAATTTCGCAGCCCGGACTTGATCCATCGAGCGATCAGGGCTGCGGTTCGTGGTCCGTTGCAAAAAGACGTGACGGGATACTCGACTCGTTCATCCGGGCGCGATGAGCGGGAGGTTGGTGTCGTCGAGAAGGAGACGACCGGAGAAAGCGGTGAACGGTTTGTCCCACGGTTGAACCCTTCCATGGCGCGCGACGTGCAAGCGAGTTCCGGGAATGGACAAAACAACGAAGCGGCTCAGGTCAAAGAATCACCGGCTCTCTATCAGCTTGAGCCGGAGGTTCGGATTTTCGGGCAAATCCATGCTACCTATATCGTCGCGCAAATTGGAGATGAACTGCACGTGCTGGACCAGCATACGATTCACGAACGCGTGCTGTTTGAACGTTTGCGGAGAGGTTGGGAGGGTTGCGATATCCAGACACAATCGCTCCTGATTCCCGAACCGGTGGACGTCCCGGTCACGGCGGCAACGCGGTTGACGGAAATCCTGCCGGAGTTGGTCAACGTGGGTCTCGAACTTGAAAGCTTCGGCCCGTCCTCTTTTGTCATTCGATCGGTGCCGGCGCTTGTCGGGCAGATGGACTATGGCGCCTTACTCGAAGATATCATCGAGGACTTGTCGGAGTGGAACTCCGTGGATTCACTCGAAAAACCGGTCCGCTCCGTCCTGGCGTCGATGGCCTGTCAAGGTGCGGTCCAGGCCGGCCGCCGGATGGAGCAACCGGAAATGAAACGCGTGGTGGACGAGTGGCTTCGTGAAGGAAGCCCCATGACCTGCCCCCATGGCCGAAGAATCTCTTTACGATTTGGCAGTGAAGAATTGCATCGGATTTTTCGGCGTCTATGAATCCACCGTTTGAACGGTGCCTTTCTTCGCACCACAAGCTCCGGAATCTCATCGAGGCCGCAATCACGGCACGGCCACTCGTTGTGCTGGTAGGTCCGACGGCCATCGGTAAGAGTCGAATCGCCATTGAAGTGGCTCAAGCCTTGGGCACGGAGATATTGACCGCGGATTCGACTCAAGTCTATCGAGGAATGAATATCGGGACGGATACCCCTTCGGAGGAAGACCGGCAAGGCGTACCCCATCGGCTCATTGACCTGGCGGAACCGGATGAACCGTTTAACGCCGGGGCGTTCCGGCGGCGGGCTCTTCCGGAAATCTCACGTCTGCACGAAAAGGGCCTTCTCCCTTTGGTGGTTGGTGGGACGGGGCTCTACGTCCGCGCGTTGTTACACGGGTTATGGTCCGGTCCTCCCACCGACCACGTTCTTCGCGGGCAACTCGAAGAAGAAGTACGGGTCCGGGGAGGGGAATCAATGTATCAGGAATTGGGTCGCGTGGACCCGGTCACGGCTCGTCGCCTGCATCCGCGCGATACGGTGAAAGTGTTGCGGGCACTGGAAGTGTACCGGCAAACCGGCACGCCTCTTTCGAAGGCCCACGAAAAACACGGCCAGGAGAAAACTCCTTTTCGGGCACTCGTGTTGGGGTTGACCATGGAGAGGGCCGCTCTCTATCAACGTATTGATCAGCGAGTCGACGCGGAGTTGGCAAAGGGGTTGGTCGAAGAAACCCGGACCCTGCTGGCCAAGGGATACGCCAGGGGTCTTGTTTCGATGAAAAGTTTGGGCTATCGTCAGATGGCGGGGTATCTGGAAGGAGAATATTCATTCGCCGAAGCGGTAAGGCGATTGAAGCGGGACACCCGTCATTTTGCGAAACGGCAAATGACGTGGTTCAGAAAAGAACCCAATCTGGCGTGGGTCGAGGTACACCCGGACGAGTCCGTTCCATCGGTTGCTCAGCACATCCTCTCGCTGATTGAAAGGTTCGTGCACACACTTCGAGCATAATCGACAAGGATAAAGCCTGTGCCAGCACAACCACAACCACGTGCCGATATTGCCGTCATTGGAGGCAGCGGCTTGTACGAAATGGAAGGTTTGGAAAACGTGCGAGAAACGCGCGTGCCCACTCCCTTCGGCCACCCTTCGGATGCTGTGATGCTGGGAACGTTGTCCGGCAAACGCGTGGCGTTTCTCTCTCGTCATGGACGAGGGCATCGCATCATTCCTTCCATGATCAACTATCGGGCAAACGTGTACGCGCTCAAATCACTCGGTGTGACGCGGATTTTATCCGTCAGTGCGGTGGGGAGCATGAAAGAAGGCATCCATCCCGGTCATATGGTCCTTCCCGATCAATTTATCGATCGGACGACCAAGCGAATAAGCACGTTCTTCGATCAGGGGCTTGTGGCTCACGTGACGTTTGCCGACCCCATTTGTCATGCCTTGGCGGATGACCTGGGCGAGTCAGCCCGGTCGATGGGTACCACGTTTCACGTGGGCGGAACGTATCTCTGTATCGAGGGACCGCAGTTTTCCACGAAAGCGGAATCCTTGTTGTATCGGCAATGGGGCGTGGACATTATCGGGATGACCAATGCGACGGAAGCCAAGCTCGCGAGGGAAGCGGAAATCTGTTATGCAACCTTGGCTCTGGTCACGGATTACGATTGCTGGCATCAGAGTGAGGAGCCCGTCTCCGTCGAAGCGATTTTGAGCGTGATGCATGCGAACGTGGCTCAGGCCAAAACGCTGCTCCGGGACGCCATTCAACGGACCGGGGGAGCCAGAGCCTGTCCATGTGCGACGGCGCTTCGGCAGACCATCGTCACGGCGCCGCAAGCCGTGACGGCCTCCGTGAAGCGGCGCTACGGTCTCTTTTTGAAATCAGCCAAAACATCGAACGGGAGCAAACAACATGGGTAGATTGTTGGTAGTCGGTTCCGTGGCGTTTGATACGGTGCGCACGCCTTTCGGGGAGGCCACGGAAGTGCTAGGGGGGTCAGCCACGTATTTTTCCACGGCCGCCAGTTTTTTTACCGACGTCGATTTGATTGCGGTCGTCGGAGAAGATTTTCCTGATGAATACGTCACCTTTTTGAAGAGTCGAGGGATCGACGTATCCGGGCTCGAACGCCGTAGCGGCAAGACCTTTCGTTGGCAAGGGGAATATACGTATCAACTGAATGAGGCTCATACGCTCGACACTCAGCTTAACGTGCTGGAGTCCTTCCGCCCCAAAATTCCTGATCACTATCGAACTCCCGACATGTTGTTCCTGGGGAATATCGATCCCGAGCTTCAAATGGACGTTCTGAGTCAAGTCGAACGGCCACGGGTCGTCGCCTGTGACACCATGAACTTTTGGATTCATGGGAAGCGCGACGCCCTATGGAAGGTGCTGGAAAAGATCGACGTGCTTGTCATCAATGACGGGGAAGCGCGTGAACTTGGTCAGGATTTCAGCCTCGTTAAAGTTGCGAAGGACGTCCTGGCGCGCGGGCCCAAATATTTCATTATTAAACGTGGGGAGTATGGTGTCTTGATGTTTCATGAAAAAGGCGTCTTTGGTGCACCGGCGTTCCCGTTGGAAATGGTAAAAGATCCGACCGGCGCCGGCGATACGTTCGCAGGCGGCTTTATGGGACACCTGTCGTCGACGGGAGATTTCTCCGATGCCGGTTTGAGGCGGGCCATTATTTTCGGAAGCGTGATGGCTTCATTTACCGTTGAGGGCTTCAGTCTCGACCGCTTGCGGCCACTGGAATATCAGGACATCGAAACCCGTTTCCGGGACTTCAAGCGTCTGACCCATTTCGAGGATCTTTCGTGAGCATTCTTACGTTCAGCGTTGGAGCGATATGGCGTCACTAGGCAACAAGTTACAAACTGCTCGTGAAACTCAAGGGTTAACGCTTGAGCAGATGGTCTCAAGGACCCGGATCCCAGAGTCGCATTTGAGAGCTTTGGAGGCGGATTCTCTTGAGCAGTTGCCCGAACGCGTTTTCACCAAAGGTTTTGTCCGGGCTTATGCCCGCTCGCTCGAACTCAACGAAGAAGAATGTCTACGGTTGTTTGAAGAAGGTTCTGCTTCGTTCTACCAAAAAGAAAAAGAGGGTGAGAGAATACGGAACAGGTTTCTGCGCAAGGAGGACATACAGAAAGGGAGAACGAGCCGTGCCATGGTTGTTCTTCTCATTGGAGGGCTTCTCCTGCTGGGAGGAATGGTGTTACTCCAACAACAATCACCTTCAAAATCCATCTTTTCCCAGTTTTCGCAACAGCCCGCTGAACCGCGTGACGAAGTTGTCTCGAAACCGGGTCGTGCGAACGAAGTCGTCGAGGATCGTCGGTCTTCGGCGATCATATCACAAGATGGCACCGCAAACGTCGCAAGCACAGAGCCGGCACCGGAGACGGAAGCCGGCGGGACATCCGCGGAATCGACGGTTGACGACGGGGCGTCTGCGCCTTCCGTGTTATCTCCGGACTCTACGCCTGTCTCCACCATAGATTCGGAAAATAGTCCGTTGGTTCTTGAAATACGGACGCTGGACATGACTTGGGCCGTGATTCGTTCAGATGAGGATAAGCCCCAAGAAGTCTTATTGCAGACTGGTGAGGTTATACGACGGCAGGCCCGCGACCGGTTTCTGTTGACGCTTGGGAACGCCGGAGGGGTCGAAGTCCGCCTGAATGGCCAGTTGCAGGGGCCGTTTGGTGAAGCTGGGGACGTGGTTAGGGACGTGGAATTAAGACCGTCACGATCATTTGAGATTCTTGACAGGGAAAATCCACATTGATATGTTCGGCGGGTTTGGAGATTTTGAAATTGATTTTGATGGGGGTGTAGTATAAAAACGTCGACGTTCTGAGGGCCCATACCCTCAATCCAAACGGCCTTCCAGACAGAGGATGCAACACGGACTTATTATCAAAGGAGGGATTCATGAAGCGGTTTGTAGCCATTTGTAGTTTGTTGACGGCATTTGCTTTCGTCGGCGGCAACTTGGCGTTTGCCGGTGCCGAAAAGGACCCCCTGAAACCACGGGTTCCGAGGGCAGAGCGTGGAAAAGCCAAGAAAACTAAACCGCCCGCCGAGTTGTATAAGAAGACGAAAAAAGCCTCAGACGAGATCGTGGCCGAAGGCAAGAAGATTTTTGAAGGGAAAGGCACGTGTGTCAATTGTCACGGCAAGAAGGGAGACGGCGCCGGTCCGGCCGGAAAGGTGTTGAATCCCGGTCCGCGGAATTTTACCAATTGCAAATTCCACAAAAAACGTAAAGATGGTGAATTGTTCTGGATTATCAAGAACGGCAGCCCGGGGACGGGCATGGTGTCCATGATCCCGGCCACTATCACGGAAGAAGAAGCATGGAAGGTATTGGCTTACGAGCGAAGCTTCTGTAAGAAATGGCGCAAGTAGCCGTTTCGTGATTTATGTGCTTGTTCAAAGCCCCGTTCAGGGTTGGACCTGAACGGGGCTTTTTCTCTCTTGACCGAACGTGCAACCCGTACCTCGACCTTTTTCATTCAAATCCCTAAGCAGAGGACTGCTGGTCGTGACCGTGGGCCTGATGGGTTGGGTCGCTGGCCCATCCCCTGGTCTGGCAGAAGAGGTGCAACCCTTACGGTCGAGGGTCCCCGTGAGTGAGAGAACATGGGCCAGAAAATTGGTTCCGCCGTTCGGTTCCACGAAGACGGCTTCTCCCGAGATCGTGGAACAGGGAAGAGTCTTGTATGAAGGAAGAGGGGCCTGTGTGTCGTGTCATGGAAAAACCGGCTTGGGAGATGGTCCGGTCGGCAGGCGTTTACAGCCCGGCCCGCGGAATTTTACCAACTGCAAATTCCATAAGAAACGCAAAGATGGCGAATTGTTCTGGATCATCAAGAACGGCAGCCCCGGGACGGGCATGGTGCCGATGATTCCGGTGACGATTACCGAGGAAGAAGCCTGGAAAATTTTGGCCTATGAACGAAGTTTCTGCGAAGACTGGCAGTACCGCGCGCGATGACGGCCTCCGGTTGACACCCGTGAGAACCGTTGACTAGACTCGACTGTTGAAGCGTTGAAATTGTCTCACGTGTTGAGGAGAAAGTAAGAATGGCAAAAAAACGAACGCAAGAGGAAGATAAGGTAGCCCTTGAAAAAAAAGTCCAGGAAGGGCGCGCTGGCAGCGAAAATCCCGAGGGCGACCCCGACGCACGACAGTTGCGAAAGCGTCTCAAACGGGTCCAGCGAAAAATTCGTCTCAAGGCGTCACGGATGGCCACGGCTGCAGGAAACAAGGCCAAAGCGGCCTAACGGCGAAACCCGGGTGACGACCGGCCTGCTGCATTCACTGAAAGGGGAACGTTCATGACCGATGATGTGCAATCTGCCGCCGAAGATGCTCAAACGCCAGATGAGGATACCGAAGCCGTCTCGCAGGATGAAGTGACGGATGAATACGTGGACGCCGTCTCGGAATCCTTGATGGAAGGCGACACCGTTGCGACGGCGGAAAACGCGGACGGGGAAGACGAGGAACAGGCGGAGGAGGAAGAGCCTGAAATAGAAGAGGAGAAGGTCAAAGATGAAATCGATATCCAAATCGACCTTCTCCATGATCCGGATTGGGTCGTCAGGCGTGAAGCCGTCGTCACCCTTGGTGAAATGGGCGACGAGCGGTGCGTGGAGCCTATCGTCAGAGCGTTGCGCGACGGGGATTGGCAGGTCCGGGAAGCGGCCGTTGAAGCGATTGCTGGAGTGGGTTCTCCCGCCGTCGAGTTGTTGATCCGGTACATGCGTGATTGGGAGGCCCGGAAGTACGTGATCCAGGCCATGGGGAAAATCAATGACGAGCGGGTTCTGGATCCTCTGATATCGATGCTGCACAACGACGAGTTCAAGGATGACGCCACGAGAGCCCTTATTGATCTGGGGAAACCCGCCGTGCCCAAATTGATTGTGGCCTTGACCGATAGGGAAGAGTTCGTGCGCAAGCAGGCTATTCTGGCACTCGGTCAGATTAAGGACTCAGAAGCCGTCGATCCTCTGATCGCCATGCTGCAGGATCAGGATTGGCTTACGCGCCTGACGGCCGCCGCCGCCTTGGAACAAGTCGGAGATTTGCGTGGCAGGGACGCGATCAAACCGTTGATGAAGGATCCGGACCTTGTCGTTCGACTACGGGTCGAACGGATCCTTGCTGCATGGAAAAAAGAGCCGGCCAGCGCCTGACTCTCCCCCTCACCCCAGCCCTCTCCCACGGGTGTAGGGACAGGCCCCTGTGCCTGTCCTGGTTCAGACCGTACGCACGTTCACGCCTGTGACAGGAGGGCTTCCAGCTTTTCCTGCGCTTCCTCCCAGGTGTCCAGGGAGACGGCTTGGCCGTCGGTCAAGGATCGCCGAAGATCCCCTATGTTTGCCATGGTGTCAAGCAGTGCGTCCGAAGTGTCTCCGCCAGGGCTTATCTTGATGGCTTCTTCCAGGTAATCCAGCGTTTTTTCCAGTTCGGCAATGGCCTCATCAGGGTTGCCGTCCAGAACTTTCGATTTTCCGTTCAGAAACCCTGACGCGGCCTGCAACACTTTTTTTTGAACGAGCAAATCCGTTTCGACGAAGCCGACCGTTTGATCCATCACTTCTTGCGATAATTCCTGGAATTGTTTTTGGATTTCCTCTGGTGGTTGTTGCCCCAGGTACATTCCTGCCCAAAAAGCAGCCCCCAACAGCAGGACGATTGCCAGAAATTTTTTCCCCGTGTGGCGTCTTTCCATAGGATGCATCTCCCTATAAGGCCCTCAATTATAGACTTTGCAGGCGGGGAAAAAAAGAGGACGATTTTCTCTGAAAACGGAAACTGAAAGAGTGGTCAGGCGTTCCCGACAGGTGGGTCGGCTTTGCCCAGGACCTTGGAGGATTCGATGGCAAAACGGTCACCCACGATCCGGGCCACGCGGTTCATATAGTCAGTCAGGGCTTCAACCTGATCCGGCCTCAGGTCCCGTCGAAATTGCGGGAGCAGTCCCCACCGGGTTTCAAATTCCTCCCCGGAAATCGAGGTCACCACGCTGATCAGTTTGATCACGCGGGTGCCGGAAGGATCGGGAGAAGGATTTGAGGATTGACCTGCCGCCCGGGACTGCGTTTCCGGAGACGATTCGGTTTCGGGTTCTGGTGGTTTCCTTTCAAAGAGCGCGGTCAACGCAGGGATGACGGCGCCGATACAGAGGGTGGTCGTCGATATGATGGCCTGGTTGTTGACGGTGCCGGCCCGTTCGGCCACGCGTTCGCCGACGTGTTGCAAGAATGCATTACGTACTTTGCTGTCTTCCGAATGCACGAATTGGTACGTTTCGTAGGTCTCGCGGCTTTCAGCCACGGCCCGGCCGATGGCCACGACGATTTCCTGTTCATCGATCTGAGCGGAACTCAGCGAGGGCGCCAACAGGGTTTTGAGCCGCTCACTCACGTGATCTTCCAGGCTGTTCATAAATTCGGGTTGCTGTTGGATGGAAACGTGGAACGCGGAGATGCGGTCCACCAGGTTGAACAGGACCTTCAGGAATTCCAGGTAAATCTCCCATTCCTGTTTTTGGCTGAACGTGGACGTAGCGGCCGGGTCGCTTCGTTTAATCAGCGTCACGGATTCCCGGCACACGTCCAGGATGGTGTTCGACAAGTCCTTGAGAATGGGTTCGTGTTCTTGGATAGAATGTTTCATGAAGAAAAAACCTGAGGCACATCTAATCAAATGGATGGACGGCTTCGCAAGTGTTCCTCTCCTCATGACTCCCCCCTTGAGGGGGAGTCGGTGAGGCAAGGGCGTAGCCCGCAGTCGAACCGGTGGGGGGAATCAAGGGAGTGCTGCCACACGTGGCGGACGCGTACCCGTCATTGCGTGGGGGCAGGCCCTATGCTATACACGACGGATGGGCTAGTGTAAGAGTCCATTCCCGTGAATCAATTTCCCGCATACCCGTGATGGACTCCATTAATGCCGATTCCAAAGTCTACGTGCTGAAGCGTGCCGAGGCACCGCTCAAACCTCTTTCTCGTGATTACGCCAGGGAATTGAATCCCCAACAGCTCGCCGCGGTGGAAGTCGTCGAAGGTCCGGCGTTGGTCATTGCCGGTGCCGGCAGCGGCAAAACCCGGGTTCTCGTGTATCGCGTGGCCAGGCTGATTGATACGGGTATCGACCCGGCCTCCATCCTGCTGTTGACGTTCACGCGAAAGGCGGCCCAGGAAATGTTGGGACGGGTGGGACTGCTGATCGGCCCGCAAAGCGACCGGGTCGTGGGTGGGACGTTCCACTCCGTGGCGAACGTGCTGCTCCGGCGCTATGGCCAAACCATCGGCTTGGATCCGAGATTCACGATTCTGGATCGCGGCGATTCCGAAGACCTGGTCAACCTCGTTCGCGTTCAATCCGGTCTCACTGAGACAGGAAAGCGCTTTCCCCGCAAGAAGACGATTGCCGACCTGTTCAGCAAATGTGCCAATACCATGGAACCACTCGATGACGTGCTCCGTGCCCACTACAGCCATTTTGAAGAATTTCTCGGTGAGCTGACCAAACTGCACGAAGCATATGAATCCACCAAGCGTCAGCGGCAGTTGGTCGACTATGATGACCTGCTGACCCGCCTCCTGGAACTGCTGACGCTGGATGAGCCCGCCCGGCGAATGATCTCGGAAACGTATCGCTTCATTTTGGTAGACGAGTATCAGGACACTAACCGGCTTCAAGCGGACGTGGTGCGGAAACTCGCCGCCACTCATGAGAACGTGATGGCTGTTGGGGATGATTCGCAGTCGATCTATTCGTTCCGCGGCGCCACGGTTCGGAACATCATGGAATTTCCCGGATTGTTTCCGGGAACCCGGGTTTTCAAGCTGGAAGAGAATTACCGGAGCACGCAACCCATCCTGGCGTTGGCCAACGAGATCATTCAAGGCGCAACGGAAAAATACAGCAAAACGTTGTTTACCCAAAAAGAGCAGGGTGAACGACCGGCTCTGGTCCAAACAATCGGGGAGAATCCCCAGTCCAGGTTCGTGGCGCAGAAAATCCTGGAGTTGCGGGAAGAGGGCGTGCCGTTGGATGACATCGCGGTCCTGTTTCGCTCCAGTTTTCATACCTTTGATTTGGAAATCGAGTTGGCCAAACGGGACGTGCCCTTCGTCAAGCGAGGCGGATTCAAATTTCTCGAGACCGCCCACGTCAAGGACGTGCTGGCCCATTTGCGTGTCGTCCACAATCCCTTGGACACCGTCAGTTGGAACCGTTCGTTGCTGCTGGTTGACGGGGTGGGACAAAAGCGGGCGAGGGACCTGATTCCTCAACTGGCAAGCAGCGAGGCGTCGTACGAAACGTTGCGGCAAGGAGGCGGGCGGGCCGCGTTGGGATTGAGCAACCTGGCGGCGGCCTTGGAGGCAGTCGGCAGCGTCGAGGATGGATCGCCTCCCGATCAGGTCAATCGTCTCCTGGAATACTATTATCCGATCCTCAAGGAGCAGTACGACGACTATCCGAAACGCATCCGGGATTTGGAGCATCTTCTGGTGATGGCGGAGCGCTATGGGAATTTGGAAGGGTTTCTTGCCGACGTGACGCTCGAACCACCGGACGAAAGCGTGACGGGTATCGAAGCCCCGGACCGCGATGATGAACGGCTTGTGTTATCCACCATCCATTCCGCCAAGGGGCTGGAATGGCGATGCGTGTTTGTCATCTGGCTCGTGGATGGACGGTTCCCGTCTTCCTATTCATTTCTGACCGATGAAGAACTCGAAGAGGAACGGCGGTTGCTCTACGTCGCAGTGACCAGGGCCAAGCAGTTTCTCTACCTGACGTTTCCCGTCCAGGTGTATGATAAAATCACCGGGTCGGTACTCTCGAAACCGTCGCGATTTCTCGACGACGTATCCGCTTCCCTGGTCGAATCCTGGAGCGTGGTTGAAGATAGCGAACCCTGGAGGTAAACAGTCGTGATGACGGGAACAATGAAATGGCTTCTCGCGGTACTCTTGTTGGGGGCCGTATTGGGCCTGAGCAAGTTTGCTCATAGTGCTCCGGGTCCCGGCCGGACCGTCAATACCTGGCTGAACCTGATTGACCAAGCCGAAGCCCTGCACCTGCCGACGGGGTTTCTCAAGGAGATCGACCCTGATTTTGTCACGGTGACATTCGAAGACCTGCGAACCTATGCCGCTGAATATCATCCGGAAGACCATCGCATGATCTTGAACCTGCGGTTATCGTTCAACAAGGCCGGTGGGGCATTGATGGAGCTGGAGCGTATGACCCACCATGACGTCAGTCTCCTGTATCATGAACTGCTCCATGCTTACCTGGATTACATTTTCAATGGTCCGGGACCCGGGAAATTGAGTTCCCAGGCCAATCGCGTCCTGTCCTTCGCCCGCGAGCAAATGCGCTGCCATTACCGTTTCGTGCGTATCAATCCGATTCGCCAGCGGAGGGACATGACGGAAATCCGGTTTCTTTCCCAAGAGGATTCGTGGGAGGTGTTGAACGAAACCTGGGCGGTCTTTGTCGGATGGCAAATCTGGACGAAACTGGAACAGCAGGCCAAGAGGGTCGGCCCATGGACCGGTCCCTTGATCGATGCTTGGGCAACGTTGCTGTCCAAGGCCAATGCGAGCGGAGAATTACTCGGTTATTACGAACCGGACGACCCGGAAGAACGCCGTGTGGCTCGCAAACGGTTTATTGCGCCCTCCAACGGCCTGACCCCGGAAGGCGCTGAACTGCTGCTGGCAGTCGTGTTGGAAGAACCCGATGCCGTGGTCAAAGAGGGAGGGGTTGTCATCAAGGCCACCAACGATACAACAGCCGAAACGCTACCATGTGATTAGTGGAACGGGGAAGGTTTCATCACTCTGGACAACGGTTAGGCAAAGATGGTAGCGTCGCCTCACGCCGTAGGTCGGATTAGCGTAGCGTAATCCGGCAATCGTTGTTTCAGATGTTCCAGTTTGACCTTGTACCGAAAAGAAGGCGCCTGTAGCTCAGTGGATAGAGCACTGGCCTCCGGAGCCAGGTGCCGCAGGTTCAAATCCTGCCAGGCGCGCCAGAACGTCACGCCTCTTGCGTGGGTCGTTAGCTCAGCTGGTAGAGCAGCTGACTCTTAATCAGCGGGCCACAGGTTCGATCCCTGTACGACCCACCATTTTTTTCTCAGTTCTCTCTCAAAGCACGCAAGCGGGCAGAAATCCGGCCCGCTTGCGTGCTTTCGTGTTCCCGCAGGAAATGCCTGACGTTACATATCTCCCTTGAGCATTTTGACGTGGCCCAACAGGATCTTTGAATTCTGAATATCGGGATTGTCTTTGCCGAGGTCTTGGGCTTTCTTAAACTCCATGGCGGCTTCCTTGTGCTTATCCGTCTTATCCAACGCCAGTGCAAGGTTGTAATGCGCTTCCGCTGACCCCGCATCGGCCTCGACCGCCTTCTGAAAATGGCCGAGCGCCACGTCCCAATGCTCCTGGTTATAATGCTCGATACCCTCACTGTTCGCCGCATGGGCTTTGGAATCGGCGGCGGTCATGAGCGCCGGAGGGCCGCCGGCAACGGCCGTTCCAACCCCGAATCCCACCAGGGCGATGAATGCGATGAAAGAAGCACAAAGCAGCAATCTGTAGAAATTCTGCATCACGAAACCTCCTGCGTGAAATGTGAATGAACGTGCACCATGTCATGCACCATGTCATGCACCATGTCATATCGCATGCGGGCATCCCGCCTGCACGCGAAGGGAATTGTCAACGAATGACCGAACACATACAGGAATGACCGAAGGGGACTATTTTCATACCAATGACAGCCATCGTTGGTTGCTTTCTTACCAATAAATAAATCGGTACGGCCCGGAAAACCCGTACGGGCCCCAGTAGGGTCCGGCGTACCAGTAAGGATAGCCGTAATAGGGAAAGCCGTAGCGTCCGGACCTGGGAGGCAGTTGCCCGGTCTCAGGCCACACCTTGAGGAATTCAATGGTGACCGTCGGATACGTATAGTCCATTTCGTCGAGCAACTCTGTGGTCGCTCCGGAAATCTTCCCCACGATCGTGATGCGGGTGCCATTCGGCACCGTGGCCGGGTCCAGGAACTCGGTTTGAAACGCCAGGAAACGTCCCTGGGACTGTGTGCGGTCCATAGCCGGTGCGTCATTCCTTCCAGTCGGGAGCTGCAGTACGGTCAGGCGTGTGTGCTCCTTGAGGCGCGTGGCGTCCAGGATCTCACCACCCAGAACTATGAGCTTTTCCACGTGAGCCGTCGGTGCGTCCTTGACCTGGACAAAGGAAAGCGTAGAGTCAACCTGCTTTGCGATGTCCAACGGGATAATCGACTGCCCGGCACAGGCCGGAAGCAGGAAAACCGCGACTGCGAGCATTCCGAAACGGGCCATGGATGATTTCCCCTTCATGGGAACACGCGCCTGACGAGCGTCCTTAACCGTGTTCAGCCTACTCCCACCATTGGGGTTTCTCAAGCCCTGCAAGATCCAGTTTCCTGCTGTTGGGTCCAAGGGGTACGGGAAAACCCACAGATACTGGTGTACTGCGGGCAACGCCGTCGAATGATGCAAGACGGCATTGAGGTGCTTCCCTTTTTCGATTTTGTTGACGTGCTCCGAAAAAGAACGCTGTAGGGCTGCCGGAGTGACAACGGCAGCTCAACGGGATGCAGGTTCGGGCGGGTATCGCGTTCCTACGACGCAGCCTTGTCCGGCTTGGTCGCAATCGCAAAGTCGAAAATGCCGGCTTCTCGCACGGCATCCATGACCTCGATCACTTGACCATGGGACACCGCTTCATCGGCGTTGATCACGACCGCGGGTTTTTCTCCATAATACAGGAGATCATGGAGTCGCAGTTCGAGTTCCGAGATCGTGCAACTGTCTTTATTGAAGAACAGGTCACCCTTATCGGAGATCGTCAGCGTGACCTGTTCAGGAAGATCATCCGCCGCGGAACTGGCCTTCGGCAGGTTCACTTCCATGCCTTTCTGCAGAGTCATGGACAGGGTGGAGATCATGAAAAACACCAGGAGAAAAAACATGGTGTCGATCATGGGAATAATCTCAATCCGGGCCTTTTTCTTGTCGCCTTTGGACAGTTTCATGACATCACCAGGGCAGTCGTGGTTTGCAGGGCTGATTCATTGCGCGTGGCATAGTGCTCGATCTGTTCGGTGATTCGTTCCGTACGAGCCAGGAAGTAGTTGTAGGGGATGAGGGCCAGCACGGCAACGGTAATGCCGCCGGCCGTACAGATGAGCGCCTCGGCGACGCCGCCGGTGACGGCATGCGGGCTGCCCATTCCTTCAATGGCCATGATGCCGAAGGAGTCAATCATCCCGATGATAGTGCCCAATAACCCCAGCAACGGGGAGAGCGTAATGATGGTGTCCAACGAGGGCAGTCCTTTTTTCAGGCGGCTGACCTCGATCAGGCCCGTTGCCTCCATGGCTTTCTCCGGAGCGGCGGAGCGCGAGCGAATGCCCGATGCCAACACCCGAAACACGGGATGTTGAGTCTCTTCGCTGAGAGAAAGGGCATCGTCATATTTTCCCTGGGTAACCAGCGTAATCATCTCATCGGCCTTCTCCGCAGAAGGTAACTGGTAAAAAAACCAGGTGCGTTCAAGAATAATGGCCAGGGCCACCATCGAACACAGGATGATGGGAAGCATGAGCAACCCGCCGGCCATCAGGGCCTTGATGAAACCAAAATCGGACATTTCAAGCATGGCGTGAGATCCTTATGTTGAAAATGAGCTTAGCCGTGTTCTTTTAAAGAAAATTTGAGGGGAATGACCACAACGCTACGAATGGGGATGTTCCCGTCCCGTGCAGGGCGGAACGCCCATCGTTTGATGGCTTTTACCGCAGCCGCATCCAAAACTTTATGCCCGCTGCTCCGTGACACGTTAACCTGACTGGCCCTGCCGTTTTTCTCAACCGTCACACGAACGAGGACCGTCCCTTCCCACCCGGATTTTTTGGCGATCAACGGATACAACGGATGAATTTTCCGCAACACGCCGACGCTCGTCTGCGTGTGAGCTTCACCGCCAGTCGTGGCCTGCAGGGTTCTCCGTGAACTGCCGGAAGTCGTTGGCGGTAACGCCGTGCGGACGACGTGCCGGTTCGCGGCACCTTCCAGGGCGGCGACGGTCGAAAATCCGGGGACGAACAGCGATTGGGGGTCCTGAACGTTAGCCTTGGTTTTCGCCGTGGTCCGGGTTGTCCGTTTCGTGGTTTTGGTCAGGTTTCGTGCCTGTAAGGTGTCCGTGGCACGGCTGTCCTGAAGGAGCCGTCGTTTCACGGGCTGGGGAGGTGGTTGTTGGGGCGGCGGTGGCGCCGAGATGACCTTGGGCATCTCGACTGGTTGAGAAATATCGGGCGGTTTCGGTGTAGACTGAAGCTGTTTCCGTTGGACAGGCTGCGGTTGCATTCGCCGTTGAGGCTGGAGCAGGGCTGGGGCCTCAGGTTCGGGTACCGGCTCAGGTTCGGCTGCCGGCGGGATTTCAACGAACGTGACCTTGACCGTTGGCGGGGGTTTTTCCACGTCAAGAGAAAAATGCACGAAACTGACGAGCACGAAAAAGAGGGCATGCAGCACAACGGACCACGTCCCGAATCGCAGGGCGGACGAGTCCTGCTCGAAAGCATTCATGGAGGCGACGTGGTTCACGACCCGACTTTTTTCAGCAGTTTCTTGATCCGGTCGTCCTGGCCGCCGAGTTCGATGTATTTCCGGTATTGCTCAAGGGCGCGGTCCGTATCCTTGCGGTGAAACTCGTAGAAGACTCCCAGGTTGTAATAGCCTTCGACCAGGTTCGGGTTCAACTTCAGGGCGGCCAGGTAGGCCTGCTCGGCTTCATCGAGCTTGTCGAGGTTTGCCAGAAGCACGCCCAGGTTGAGTTGCGCCTCAGCGTGCTTCGGATTCAGGCGGACCACGTCCCGGAAGTGGTTCACGGCCTGTTCCGGTTTGTCCTGAGCCTGCATGAGGTACCCCAGGGCATAATGGGCGTCAAGCAGGTCAGGCGTGATTTCCAGGGCCTTTTGGTACGCCTCGATCGCCTGCGGGTCGTTCTGGGCCTTTTCGGACAATTGGGCCAACAGGAGCCAGGCATTGGCGTCCTGCGGGTCCAGGCTCGTCAATTTTTGCAGTTGCTGCGTGGCCTGGTCCGAGTCGCCCTGCATGTCATAGAGCGTCGCCAGGTTGAACCGGGCGGTAAGTTGCTTGGGATCCTGTTTCAGCACGGCCTGGTAGGCACTGGTGGCCCGTTCCCGTTCACCCAGTTGGTCATAGGCAAACGCCAGGTTCAGTTGCGCGTCGGCAAAGCCCGGATAAATTTCCAGGGATTTTTGCAGCGCCGTTTTGGCGGCCTCCAGGTTCTTCTGGTGTTGATAGACCAGCCCGAGGTCAAAATAGGCCCTGGCGAAATTGGGGTGCAGTTCAACGGCTTTTTTCAGGTGGGTGATGGCCTGGTCGGGTTGTTGCAGGCCCGAAAACGAGACGACCCCCAGGAGATGATGCGCGGCTGCAAAGCGGGGAAATATTTCCAAGGCCTGTTTCAGCGATTGGGCTGCTTGCTGGAATTCGCCATTGTTGGAGTGGAGAGCACCCTGGTTGAACAAGGTTTGGGCTTCATCCGCGGCCAAGCCCGTGAGAGGGGCGAGGCACAGCGTGAGGCCCAGGATACCGATAGACATGATTCGCAAGAGTTGTCTGTTCATAACGCCTCTATATTGTGTGTAAGGGGTTGGTAATGAAAACGGAATTCCCCACGTTCAAATTCAGAAAAGGAACAGCCTTGGTATGAAAATAGTCACAACACCCGAATTCGTCATCCCCGCCTTTCCTTCCGTCATTCCCGCGCACGCGGGAATCCAGAGTCGTTGTTTTATGAACGGAGGAGAAAGCAAAGCTCTTGGATCCCATAGATCGCTTGGATCCCCGATCAAGTCGGGGACAAGCGTCGGGGATGACGGCAAGAGATAACGAACGTGTCAACGAATAATTAGAACGCATACAACGCCCTCAGGTAATAGTACCCGCCGTTGAATCCATAGGGCGAATACTCGGGATACCTCGTGCCGGAAGCTCCTGTACTTCGATCAGGATACGAATCGAACAGGTTTTGTGCTCCCAATGAAACCGTCAATCCGTTTTTCATGGTGTACGACGTTTCCAAATCCACTAGCCACTGCGGACCGGCGTCGACACGGGTATTATCTCCACCGTCCGTCGTAAACTCCGTAAACCCGTCGTACATGTAGACCCGGCCCAGGAACCGCCAGGCCCCCTGTCTGTGGTCGCCTGTCAACGTCATTCGGAACAACGGCAAAGTTTTTTCCAACTGGGTCACCCGTTTGGCATTGATGGCCAAAGGATTATTGATATCGGTGACCTCGGTCCGATTATAGTTGCCCGTCAACGTCCAGAGAGTGTTCCCGCCGGCTATCTGCATTGGGTAGGTCGCCACGATATCCACTCCATTCGTAGCGGTATCGAACGCGTTGGCATAGTAGGCTACCCGGCCGTACTGCTCGGGATTTTGGATTCCTAAATCTCGCAACTCAGCATAATCATCTGCATCCAAATCAATTTGGGCGCTTCGTGCGATACGGTCCCGTACTGCGACCCGGTAGTAGTCGACGGTTACGGACAGGTTGCCGACATCCAACACTGTGCCTGCGGACAGGTTAAAGGATTTTTCCGGCTTCAGTTCCCGAGCCCCTTTCAGTTTCGCAACCGCATGGTCCGCCGGAAAGGTTCCTACGTCAGTGAGTCGCTGATCGACGAACGCGGTGGTCACGTTCGTAATGTTCGCCTGCCCCACGGTCGGGGCGCGGAATCCCGTGCTGACCGAGCCGCGAAGTGCCATGATGGACGTGGCTTGCCAACGGGTGTTGAACTTGCCGTTCAGGGTGTCTCCAAAGGTTTCAAACTTCTCATACCGTCCGGCCACGCCGACGAGTACGTCCTTGGACACGTTGGTTTCCAGATCGACGTAGCCGGCGTAGCTGCCCCGGTTGTTTGTCCCCGCGATATTGGGGTGAAATCCGGTAAATCCGTTGGACCCGATGCCGAAGCCCTGTGCTGCAAGATCATTGTTAACCAACCAGGAATTCTCCCCGCCGGCCGTGACCTCGAATTGCTCCACCCGATACTCCAGGCCGAGGCCGACGTTCAGGGGGGAGGGGAGCATGGCGGTCTGCAAAGACCTGGAGAGGTCGAGGTTGAACACGTGATCCGTCTCCGTGTACATGCCCGGGTTGTATTCCGTGGGAATATCGGTTCTCATTGTGGCGAGTTGTGGATTGATGGTGTTCCTCATGAAGAAGTCCGTGCTGTGTTGACCGAGCACGGCGCTGAAGTCATAGTGCCAGTCAGAGACGTCCCCGCGGATACCTCCGGCAACGCTCCAGTCGCGTACCGTCCCCCCGAAAAACGGGGTGAATCCCCCGGGGAATTTTTCGTTGAACATGAAACAGTTAGGGGGAAGCTCTTCGATGGTTTGCCTGTAGTCTGCCGCGTTATTAGCCGGCACGGAAGGGCAGCCTTCGCCGCTCAGGTCCGCGACCTTAACTGTATCAGTATACCTCCCGCTCATTAGACCATCCTTAATCTGTTTTTCATATCGTTCTGCTTCAGCGTCTGTAGGGTTATCTGGGTTGGCATAGGGCACATCAGGCATCGCCTCTGTTTTGTATGTACCGTCATCATTGACCACCGGACCGTCGAATACCCCGCCTCGCGTATTGGGATTACGGTAGTAGAACCCGCCTTCTATTTTACGTTGGGAATAGTTGGCCCAGCCGTAGAGTTCGGTCTTGCTGTTCAGTTTCATGCCGAGGTTCCCGAAGAGCTTGTAGTCATATTGAACCTCTGGTGCACCCCAGACCATGGCATTGGGTTTCCGCGTGTACTGGCTGCTCACTACGTCCCTGTTGCCCGCGTCAATCAGTGCCTGCGCATCGGAGCGTTGTTGGCTGCGGTCGGTCCAGTCTCTCGTTCCATATTCGAAGCTGAAGTTGGCAAACCCGGACTGGATGAACGGGAGTGGCAGAGGGATGCCCAGGTTGGCCGCAATACTGCTGGTGTCGCCGTCTCCTGCATAATACTTGCCCCAGCGGGCTTCCACCGTGCCGCTGTCGGGGGCGTCTTTCAACTCGAAATTCATCACGCCGGCCACGGCATCGGACCCGTACTGCGCGGCTGCGCCGTCGCGCAGCACTTCCACGCGCTTGAGGGCTATTGCCGGGATTACGGCCAGATCAGTCGCGTGCGCCCCGTCTGAAATGCCGCCGCCCAGGAACGTGAGAACGGAGCCCCTGTGACGCCGTTTGCCGTTGACCAGGATCAGGGTGGAGTCCGGGGGCAGGCCGCGCAGGTTCGCCGGGCGAACCAGCGTGGCGGCGTCGCCGATGGGTTGCTGGTTGACGTTGTAGGACGGCACGGTAGCCCTGAGGAGGGAGTTCATGTCCCTGACCCCGTAGTTCCTCATGTCTTTTCCTTCAATCACGTCCACCGGCACCGGAGAATCATGGGCTGATCGCGTTGGAACCCGGGACCCGACCACGATCACTTCTTCGAGTTTGATCACGTCTTTGTCCTGATCCTCGGATTCCTGTGCAAGGGACTGCTGAACCGGAATTGCCAACAGGCACAACAGGATCATGGATGAAATGATTCGATAATCGTTCATGAAAAACTCTCCTTCGGCAGGTTATTTTCAGTTGGTCCCTTCTTTATATTCCTCAAGGTCGAACTTAACGGGCAGATCAACTGCGGAGGAAATGGGATCGTCTCCATTTTTTGCCGGGTCGAATTGCCACGTTTTGATTGATTGTGCGGCGCTCTCGTCAAGCGTGGGATACCCCGAGCTTTCTTGAATGGCGACCTTTTCCACGTTCCCGCCGTCACCGATGGTGATTCGCAACACGACCGTGCCTTCCCAGCCTTGCTGTCGAGCCTCTTTTGGATACGGGGGACGTTCGGATTTGACCAGCCTGGCGGGTTTCTTGACCTTCACGGGTTCAGGCTCAGGTTCGGGTTTCTCACGCGAGGACTGGATTCCATATTCGTCAAGGTCGAATCTGATGGGCAGGTCAACTACCGCGGAAACGGGAAATTCTCCGTCTTTTGCCGGATCGAATCGCCACGTTTTGACGGACTGTGAGGCACTTTCATCAAGGGCGTCAAAGCCCGTGCTTTTTTGGGTGATGACGTTTTCCACGTTCCCGCCGGCGCTGATGGTGATTCGTAACACGACCGTGCCTTCCCAGCCTGCCCTGCGAGCCGCTTGCGGATACACGGGACGTTCGGATTTAATGAGTCTGACGGTTTTCCGAAGTGCTTTACGGTCTGCAATGGAATCCCGAGGGAGTTTGGGTTCAGGTCCGTCCTGCGGGACGATGGACGTTTGGGTAATCGTGGCAACTATGGGGCCGTTGACCGGCACGACCGTTGGGGTGTCGAGGGCGGCCAGGCTGATGCGGCGCTCGGCTGCCCGTGGCACCGGGGCGACTGTTTGCCACAGTCCCTTGCGGTCCGCAATGTCGTCCCTGGGGAGTTTCGGTTTCGGCCTGCCTTGCGGGATAATGGACGTTCTGGGGATTGCGGCGACCATGGGGTCATTGACCGGCAGCAACGTCGTGGTATCGGGTTTGGGTATGGGTATGCTGATTTTCCGCTCTTCCTGCTCGGCCAATGTGTCGGCAATTTCGATGGTATCCAGGAATTCGACTGATTGATCCGACAAGTCCTGTGCCCATGCGGAATAACAGAAGAAACAGCCCAGCAAAGGTACAAGAACGGCCCCCCTGGCCCTTGAGAATGCAAAAGTCATTTTGTGGAGTGGTTTTTCAATGCAGGTTAATGCAATTGATGCTACTAAATGCAATAAGCCTCACTTATACCATATATACTTAGGTGCTTCAAGCTAACGAGTAGCCGTTGTGCCTACTGAAAATCGTCTGCTTTTTTCGATCGACGGTTCCTTGGTTGATTCACGAAACTATTCAGGTATATTACTAGGTGAAAAGGTGTTCCTGAGCGAGCGATTTCTTCTGTTCAGGTCGCCCCCCAAGTTTCAGCACATTTCTCCAGAGGTATTGACCCCATCATGTTCGTGAGATTGCTCAATCTGCTGTTTGGAAGCAAAAATGATCGTGAGTTGAAGGCGCTGCACCCTATCGTCGCGCGAATCAATGAATTGGAACCCAGCTTGCTATCGCTTTCCGACGAAGCGCTGGCGGACAAGACCCAGCTTTTCAAAAAACGCTTCGACGCAGGAGAGACGTTGGATGCCCTGCTGCCGGAAGCCTTTGCCGTGTGCCGCGAGGCCTCCCGGCGAAAAATCGGCTTGCGCCATTTCGACGTCCAACTCGTGGGCGGTATGGTGTTGCACGCGGGGAAAATTTCGGAAATGAAGACCGGCGAGGGGAAAACGCTGGTCGCCACCCTCCCCACGTACTTAAATGCTCTGGCGGGAAAAGGCGTGCACTTGGTCACGGTCAATGATTACTTGGCCAAACGGGACACGCAATGGATGGGACCCGTGTATCACGCGTTGGGCTGCACAATCGGCGTGATCCAGCATGAATCCTCGTTCCTGTTCGATCCCGAATACGAGGCGGCGGATAAACGGTTGAACTATCTGCGTCCCTGTACCAGACCCGAAGCCTACCGCGCCGATATCACCTACGGCACCAATAACGAGTTCGGGTTCGATTACCTGCGGGATAACCTGGTCATCAACGATTTGAGCCAGCGCGTTCAACGGGATTTGTCGTACGCGATCGTGGATGAGGTGGACAGTATCCTGATCGATGAAGCGCGTACCCCGCTCATCATCTCCGGCCCGGCCGAACAGAGCACGGAACTCTACAACCGGATCGACCGGCTCATTCCCAGGCTCAACGCCGAACGGGACTATACCATCGAGGAAAAATCAAGAACGGTGGCCCTGACGGAAGAAGGCAACACCCGCGTGGAAAAATTGCTGGCCGCGGAGGGCCTGTTGACGGGTGACAACCTGTATGACCCAAAAAATCTTGACGTGGTGCACCACGTCATCAAGGCCTTGCAGGCCCACGCCATTTATAAATGCGACGTGGACTACGTGGTCAAAGAAGGGGAAGTGCAGATTGTCGACGAGTTTACAGGCCGGTTGATGCCGGGCCGGCGATGGAGCGACGGGTTGCACCAGGCGGTCGAAGCCAAAGAGGGCGTGAAGATCGCCAATGAAAATCAGACCCTGGCGTCCATCACGTTCCAGAACTATTTTCGCATGTATGACAAACTGGCGGGGATGACCGGAACTGCGGATACGGAAGCCGCGGAGTTCGCCAAGATCTACAACCTGGACGTCAACGTGATTCCGACGAACCGCGCGATGGTTCGCCAGGATCATTCGGACGTGGTGTATCGCACGGAGAAGGAAAAATTCGAGGCGATCGCCCAGGAAGTCATGGAGTACCACGAGCGGGGCCAGCCCGTGCTGGTGGGTACGATTTCTATTGAAAAGTCTGAGCGGCTCGCCAAAATTCTCAAGCAGCGAGGCGTGAAACATCACGTCCTGAACGCCAAGTTTCATGAAAAGGAGGCGGAGATCATTTCTCAAGCCGGAGGCAAGGGCGCGGTGACGTTGGCCACCAACATGGCCGGTCGTGGTACGGACATCATCCTGGGGGGCAACCCGGACGCGCTCTACAAGCAGCAGGTGGTGTACCGGGGCGAAGACCTGACCGACGAGCAGAAGCGCACGGCGCTTGAACGGATTCAAAAACAATGCGAAACGGAAAAGGCGGAAGTCCTGGAGTTGGGGGGCTTGCATATCGTCGGCACTGAGCGCCACGAAAGTCGCCGGATCGACAACCAGTTGCGAGGCCGGTCCGGTCGCCAGGGCGACCCGGGGTCGTCTCGCTTCTTTTTGTCCCTGGAAGACGATCTGATGCGCATATTTGCTTCGGAACGGGTCTCCAACCTGATGTTGAAACTGGGGATGGAAGAAGGCGTTCCCATCGAACACCGGATGGTCAGCAAGTCCATTGAAAACGCCCAAAAGAAAGTCGAGGGGCATAACTTCGACATCCGCAAGCATATCCTTGAATACGACGACGTCATGAACAAACAGCGTGAAATCATCTACGCCCATCGGGCCGGCGTCCTCGGGGGCAGTTCCATTCAGGATGACGCAGAGGAGTGGCTCGTGGACGTGGTGGACACCTTAATCAATACCTATTGTCCGGAAGAAGCCTATGCCGAAGCCTGGGACCTGGCGGGGTTGCATGAAGCCGTGCTCGCGCAATTCGGCACGGACGTCATGGCGAACGAGGACGTGTCGGAAATGGGACGCGACGGCCTGCGGGACGAAGTACTGGAACGCGTCCAGGAGCTTTTCCGGCAACGGCAACGGGAACGCGAAGAACAAATCGGGCCCGAGCTTCGCTCGCAGCTCGAACGGAGTCTGGCCTTACAGGTCATCGACCATCATTGGAAGGAACATCTCCTCGGCATGGATCAGCTTCGGGACGGTATCGGGCTCAGAGGCTATGGGCAAAAAGATCCGCTGGCGGAGTACAAACGGGAAGGGTTTGACATGTTTTCCGCCATGATGGACCGCATCAAGTCCGATTCCCTGGAGCGATTGTTCAAAGTTCAGGTGGTCAAAGGCGAACGTCCGTCCGTTGAAGACGACGTGCCTCCTCCCCCCCCAATGATCTTCAACCGCAGCGGCGACGGGTCCCCGTCACGACCGGTCCAACGGTCCGAGGCCAAAGTCGGCCGAAACGAGCCTTGCCCCTGCGGCAGCGGCAAAAAATACAAAAAATGTCACGGGGCGTGAATGACGAAACGTCAGGCTTCCTCGCCAGCCATCACCGGGGGGCCTCGTTACGGGCGACCGGCTGTTTTTTGAAAGTCCACCCTGCAGCGTTTCCGTGATTTCCCCACGCTCTTTTGCCGATAGTTTCTTGTCCCCGAAATAGCCTTGGACTGGCACCGGTTCGACCAAAAGGGGGACATGACAAAGTTGCATCAACAATGGGCTGACATTTCCTTGACTAACGGTTGAGGGATAGCTACTTTATAGAGCTTTTGGCCCATGGAAGCGATTCCATTGGTCCTATGGGGATTGTTCATGTTCACTAATTCATTGATAGCTTTTTCTGTCATTCCCTGTATGTGTTCAGTCATTCGTTGACACTTTCTGATTTTTCTTTCCCCTCCTTTGTAAGGACGGGAACTTTTTCCGAAGAGGGAAAAGTTGGGAGGTAGAGCCGGAGTGGACAAAACACGTGTGGTCGTCAGGGGTGGTGCCCTTTGGGTCCGCGACTCTACCCCACCTGGCCTCCCCTTACAAAGGGGAGGAAAAGAACCCGGTCGCCCCCGCTCAAGCTGACCATTCTGTCAACGAATTACTGAACATCTACAAGGATGACAGAAGCAGACGGCGGAAACTGTCAACGAAATAGTGAACACCCACAAGGATGACTAAGCAAATGGAATCGGCGGATTCTCCTTTCATACAGCAGATGACCACGCTCATCCGGGAAACGGGTCCGCTGACGTTTGCGCGTTTTATGGAACTCGCCCTGTATGATGAGGAGCATGGGTACTATATGACGGGTGGTGGAAGGGCGACCTCCGTGACTTCTCCCATTGGTCGGGAGGGGGGCGATTTCTTCACCGCTCCGAGTCTTTCCCCCATCCTGGCCAGGTGTCTGGTCCGTCAACTCGAGGAGATTGACGAACGGCTCGGGCATCCCCCAGTGTTTCATCTCGTGGAGATGGGACCGGGCGACGGGACGTTACTCAGGGATCTGTTGCAGGAATGTCAAGAGCAGCAGGCCTCGCTCTTCCCCCGTTTGGCGTGCATTCTGGTTGAGCGTAGTGCGGCCTTTCGCCGGCGACAACAGGACACGCTGGCTGCTTGGCAGGAGCAAGGAGTCGGGATGCAATGGGTTGACGATCTTCAGTCGATTCCAGACGGCAGTCTGACCGGCACGCTGCTCTCGAATGAATTGGTGGATGCGTTTCCGGTTCACAGGGTTCGCATGGAGGAGGATGGTCTCCGGGAATTGTACGTGACCAACTGCGACCACGCGTTGCAGGAACGATGGGGCGAGCCGTCTACGTCTGAATTGGCATCGTTCCTGTCCGACCTGGACGTGGAGTTGCCCGTGGGGTTTACCACGGAAATCAACCTGGAAGCCGTGACGTGGATCAAACAGGTTGCGCGGGTGCTCGATCGTGGCGTCGTCATCACGATTGATTACGGTCACACTGCGCAGGACTATTATGCGCCCGAACGAAAGAACGGGACCCTGATGGGGTACTACCGGCATACGGCGACGACGGATCCTTTCACCAGAGTCGGGGAGCAGGATTTGACGGCGCACGTGAATTTTTCGAGCCTTGCCCGAACCGGCGAGCAGGCAGGGTTGACCACGACGGGGTTTACGAACCTTCAGCATTTCTTGATGAGCTTGGGAATCGAGGAATTGGTCGAGGGATGCGAGCAGGAATCGGAAGCGATCCAGGCGGCGGCCCAGTTGTTGCGGCCGCACGGTATGGGCACCACGTTTAAAGTCCTGATGCAACACAAGGGGATTGCCGTCCCGACGCTTCGTGGCTTACGCCACCGGGCGTTTTTTGAGTCGGTGCTGGAGATGGTCCATTGAACGTCAACGGTGTCGTAATGCAGGTGAAGATCTGAGATGGGCGGCGAATCGGTTCCGTTGAATTATATCCCCATCGCCATCTTTGCCGTGCTTGCGCTGGGCTTTGGCGTGGTATCGCTGGTGGCGGGATGGATCGTGCGGCCCAGCCGGCCCTATCGCGCGAAACTGCTTCCCTACGAGAGCGGGAGCCCGCTCTTCATGGACGCCCGCGTGCAATTTCCGATGCGGTATTACATCATCGCGATGTTGTTCGTGGTGTTCGATATTGAAATCGTTTTTATGTTCCCGTGGGCGGTGGTGTTTCACAGGTTGGGATTGTTGGGCCTCATTGAAATGGGGGTTTTCATCGCCATCCTGGTGGTCGGGTTCTGGTACGTCTGGAAAAAAGGGGCGCTGGAATGGGATTGAGTCGTACTGCGTTCGGGAGCGTGTGGAATTCCGCCCCGAGAACGAATGTCACCGTTCGTTGTTGCCGTGGCGGGGCGGGTCGTTCAGGCGTCGGTAGTTGGCCACTTTGTCCACTTCTGTCATTCCTGTATGTGTTCAGTAATTCGTTGACACTTTCTGATTTTTCTTTCCCCTCCTTTGTAAGGACGGGAACTTTTTCCGAAGAGGGAAAAGTTGGGAGGTAGAGCCGGAGTGGACAAAACGCGTGTGATCGTCAGGGGGCGTGTCCATTGTTCTATGACTCTACCCCACCTGGCCTCCCCTTACAAAGGGGAGGGAAAGAACCCGGTCGCCCCCGCTCAAGCTGACCATTCTGTCAACGAATTACTGAACATCTACAATTTCCCGCGGCACAGGGTAGCAAGTCGGGTGGGTCTTTCAACGCGGGAATCCATCTCCCACGCTGTGTTTGCATGACGAAGGATAAAAAACCATGAGCGTGCTCGAACGACAGTTTGACTCCAATATCATCACCACCAATCTCGATTACCTGGTGAGTTGGTGCCGGAAGTCGGCTTTGTGGCCGATGACGTTCGGTCTGGCCTGCTGCGCTATCGAGATGATCGCGTCGGTGTCCTCGAGGTACGACATCGACCGGTTCGGGGCCGGGGTCTTTCGGGCCTCTCCCAGGCAGTCCGACGTCATGATTGTGGCCGGAACCGTGTGTCGAAAGATGGCACCCGTGATCCGGCGGATCTACGACCAAATGGCCGAACCGAGATACGTGATCTCCATGGGGTCCTGTGCGACTTCGGGCAATCATTACAACAGTTACAGCGTGGTGCAGGGGGTGGATCAGATCGTGCCGGTGGACGTTTACGTGGCGGGCTGCCCCCCGCGTCCGGAAGCGTTGCTGGATGCCCTGATCAAGCTCCAGGAAAAGATTCAGAAGGAAAAAGTATTCGTGAAATAGCGTGGGGTAGATGATTTCGTTTTGAGGTCATCTGAAATGAAAATTCGTGGATGAAAGTCAGGGAAGTTATCAAAATGCTTGAAAATGACGGATGGTATTTGTCGCGAACAAAGGGGAGTCACCGTCAATTTAAACATCCGAGCAAGCATGGGTTGGTTACGGTTTCAGGAAAATCAAATGATGATGTAGCAACCGGGACACAAAATAGCATTTTTAAACAGGCGGGTTTTAAGAAATGAAGTATTTAATTGTCATTGAAGAAACTGGAACGGGATTTTCCGCTTACTCTCCTGACGTCGACGGATGCATCGCAACTGGAAAAACAAGGCAAGAAGTGGAAGAGAATATGCAAGAGGCGTTGAAATTTCATTTGGAGGGGTTGCTGCTGGAGCATCAGGAAATCCCACGGTCGCGTACTTATTCAAATTATTTGGAAGTTACAGCGAAGGGTTAACCAGTCACTTCAACCTATCGTATGCATCGAGTTCTTGAAACCCTGCACGAGCGTTTTCCCGAGGCCGTGCTGTCCGTGCGTGAGGACCCGCAACGAGGAGACCTGTCCGCACAGGTGCGGGCGCAGGATCTCGTGGACGTGGCGCGGTTCCTCCACGATGATCCCGGAATGGCCTTCGATCATATTACCGATATTTGCTCGGCCGACTATCCCGACGACCTGGAACGCTTTGAGGTCATCTACCACTTTCTTTCCCTTCCGCATAACGCCAGGATTCGTTTGAAAGCCCGGTTGCAGGAAGACAATCCCACCATCGGGTCCGTGACGTCCATTTGGAAAGGTGCGAATTTCCTGGAGCGCGAGGTCTACGATCTGATGGGGATCAGGTTTGACGGACACCCGGACCTGCGCAGGATTTTGTTGCCTGAGGACTACGAGGAGGGGTATCCGCTTCGGAAGGATTTTCCCACCGAAGGCAAGGGGTGGAGAAGTACCTTTGATTTTATTCCCCGTTTGGATGAGCCGGAGAGTGAATGGACCGAACGCGAAATTCCGCAGGATCAACGGCACGTGTTTCTGGCCGGGGACCAACCTGAATCCGCCAAGCGCACGACCGAACTGTTGCTGAACATGGGGCCGCAGCATCCCAGCACGCACGGCGTGTTACGCGTGGTGTTGGAACTGGACGGCGAGCGAGTTGTCAAGGCCATTCCCGACATGGGGTATTTGCATCGCGGCGTGGAGAAGCTTGCGGAAGGACTCCATTACATGCAGGTCGTTCCGCATACGGATCGCCTGGATTACGTGTGCGCCATGACGAACAATTACGCCTACGTGCGTGCCGTTGAAAAACTGGTGGGCGTCACGATCCCGGAGCGGGCCGAATATATCCGGACGATCGTGGCCGAGGTCCAGCGGATCGTCGGCCATCTCTTCTGGTTGGGTACGCAGGCCCTGGATATTGGGGCCATGACGGTGTTCTTCTGGACGTTCCGCGAACGGGAAGTCCTGCTCGACTTTTTCGAACAACTCTGCGGCGCGCGCCTGACGCTGAATTATTTTCGGATCGGGGGAGTGGACAGCGATCTTACGCCGGCGTTGGTCGATCGCCTGCGCGAATTTTTGAAGACTTTTCCCGAACACGTGCAGGAATATGACACGTTATTGAAGAAAAACCGGATCTGGGTGGCCAGGACTAAAAACGTGGCGGTCATTTCCGCGGAAGACGCGATCAACTTCGGGCTGACCGGGCCGACGCTACGCGGGTCGGGCGTGTCGTATGATATACGCAAACTCGAGCCGTACGGCGTGTACGACCGGGTGGAATGGGACGTGCCGGTCGGCAAAGGTGGGGACACCTATGACCGGTATTGGATTCGCGTCGAGGAAATGAAGCAAAGCGCACGCATCATTGAGCAATGCCTGGATCAGTTGCCGGACGGTCCCATCATGGCGGATATGCCCCAGGTGATTCCCCCGGCCAAACCCAACGTCATGCGGGACATGGAAAGCCTGATCCATCATTTCATCATCTTTACGCAGGGGTTCAAACCGCCGAAGGGGGAAACGTATTGCGCGACGGAGGTGCCGAAGGGTGAACTGGGCTTCTTCCTGGTCAGCGACGGGAGCCCGCGGCCTTACCGGATGAAAATCCGCTCGCCGTCGTTTGTGCACATGGGCGCGTTTGATTTTATGGCGCGTGGCTATCTGATTTCTGATATTATCACCATCTTCGGCACCTATGACATCGTCATGGGTGAGTGCGACAGGTGAAGGACGTTGAGGATTGCTGATTGTGGATTGAGGTAAGTAGGGGACGGCCCCCGTGCCGTCCCAGGCTGAGGGGAACGACGAGTTCGTCTCACGAAGGACGTTTGTGATCTTCGATAAGCATCAAGACACCGTGAACGACATCCTGAGCCGGTATCCGGTGAAGCGCTCGGCAATGCTGCCATTATTGAACCTGGCGCAGAAGGAAGAAGGGTACGTGAGCCAGGCCGCGATCAGGGAGATTGCCGGGATTCTGGACCTGACCCCGCCTCAAGTGTTTGAAACGGCGACGTTTTATACCATGCTCAATCTCAAGCCCATCGGGAAGTTCCACGTCCAGGTGTGCCGGTCGTTGATGTGTGCGCTGGTCGGGGCCGACCCCCTGATTGAATGGTTGCGCAAGCACTTGGGTATCGGCCTGGGCCAAACCACCGGGGACAAGCTGTTTACCCTCAGCACGGTGGAATGTTTGGGGTCGTGCGGAACCGGGCCGATGATGCAAATCAACGACGACTATTACGAACGGCTCACGGAAGAAAAAGTCGGGCAAATTCTCAAGGACTTGCGGGAAACCGGCGACTGTTCATTGAAAAGCGGTCCCTTTATGGTGCCCGAACGGGGCGAGGGCGTGGTATCGTCATGAAGACCTTTGTGAAGATTCTCCTGAGCAACATGGAACGACCCGGCTACACCGGTTCCCTGTCCGATTATGAAGGGGCTGGTGGGTATGAGGCGTTGAAGACCGTCCTGGGGAAGGTGCCGCCCAATGACCTTATCGAGATGGTCAAAAAATCCGGCCTGCGGGGCCGGGGCGGGGCAGGGTTCCCGACCGGCGTGAAATGGGGATTCATTCCCAAGGATTATCCGGGTCCCAAATACCTCTGTTGTAACGCCGACGAGAGCGAGCCCGGCACGTTCAAGGACCGTCAATTGATGGAGCGGGATCCCCACCAGGTCCTCGAAGGCATTGCCATCTCCTGTTACGCCATTGGCGCGCAAACGGCCTACATTTATATAAGAGGCGAATTCCGGATGGCGGCGAAGATCCTGGAGCGGGCCATTGCTGATGCCTACCGGGCCGGGTACCTGGGTTCCGACATTTACGGCAGCGGGATCACCGTGCACGTCTCCGTGCACGCGGGGGCAGGAGCCTACATCTGTGGTGAGGAAACCGCACTGCTCGAATCGCTGGAAGGCAAACGGGGGAAACCCCGGACCAAGCCACCGTTCCCGGCCACGCACGGCCTCTACCAGAAACCCACGGTCGTCAATAACGTGGAGACACTGGCGAACGTCCCGCACATCGTGAATCGGGGAGCCGAATGGTTCTCCTCCATCGGCGTCCCGCCCAAGAGCACCGGAACCAGGGTTTTTTGTTTGAGCGGCCACGTGGAACGTCCGGGTAATTATGAATTGCCCGTGAATGCGACGTTCCGGGATTTGATTTTTGAACTGGGCGGGGGCATGCGGTCGGATAAGCCACTCAAGGCGTTCATTCCGGGCGGAGCTTCGGCGCCGTTTTTGACCCCGGACCACGTGGACGTGCAAATGGATTTCGAATCGGTGGCTATGGCCGGTTCGATGTCCGGGTCCGGCGGGATCACCGTGATGGAAGAAGGCACGAGCATGGTGTGGGCAGCCCTTCGCCTGATGGAATTTTTCTATCACGAGTCATGCGGGAAATGTACGCCTTGCCGGGAAGGCAGTTCCTGGATCGTGCAGATCCTTCAACGGATCCTGAACAAACGGGGGCGCCCGGACGATTTACGGACGCTCACGGAAATTTGCGAGAACATCGGCGGCAGGACGGTCTGTGCGTTCGGCGATGCGGAAATCGCCCCGGTGCAGAGCACGTTGAAATATTGGCGGAATGAGTATGAGGCCCTGATCGAGGAGGCTGAGGCGCTCAAGGGAAGCCGGAAAGAAATCCCCGTCCTGAGCGTCGCGCAGGCGCGCGAAGTCGAAGGAAGTTTGGCGTAGCTATAAATGCTCGCTCTACCTCCCCTTCCCCCTCCTTACAAAGGGAATTATCAACGGAGTACTGAACGCATAAATTAACCATGTCGAATTCTCCGAACCTTTTGACGATCACGATCGATGGAATCCGCACGCAGGTGCCGGAAGGGACGCTCGTGATTGAAGCGGCCCGGCAGGTGGGCATCATGGTCCCCCACTTTTGTTACCATCCGAAGTTGGCGCCGGACGCGAATTGCCGGATGTGCCTGGTGGAAATCGAGAAAATTCCGAAACTCCAAACCTCGTGCAGCACGCGCGTGGCCGAAGGCATGGTCGTGCGGTCGTCGGTGCCGCACGTCGAGTCCGCGCGGAAATCGGTGTTGGAGTTGTTGTTGGTCAATCACCCGCTGGATTGTCCGGTGTGCGACCAGGGCGGCCGCTGCGACTTGCAGGATTTTTCGCACGAGTACACGCCCACCGTCAGCCGGTTCAAGGAACTGAAACGGATCTTCCCGAAACAATATCTCGGTCCGGTCATCGAAACGCAGATGAATCGTTGCGTGTCGTGTATGCGGTGCGTGCGGTATTGCGACGAAGTCATGGACGCCCAGGCGCTGGCGGCGCAAGGCCGTGGCACGCTCACGCAGATCACGCATTGGTCCGGCAATGAACTCGAATGCGACATGTGCGGCGGGTGCATCCAGATCTGCCCGGTCGGTGCCATCACCAGCCGGTTGTCGATGTACGATTATCGCCCGTGGATGCTGAAACGAACGGAAACCATTTGTTCCTATTGCGGAGACGGATGTCAGATCACGGTCCAGCGCAAGGACGACCAATTGATCGAAGTCAATTCGGCGTTGGGTGCCGGCCGGAACAACGGAGACTTGTGCGTCCGTGGCTATTTCGGGTACCACGCCGCGGTGCATCCCGACCGTGTGCAACGTCCGCTCGTGCGCCAAGCCGACGGCTCCTTTGCCGAAGTCACGTGGGAAGAAGCGTTGGAACGCGTGGCCCGGCAGTTCACGACGATCAAGGCCACACATGGGGCCGATGCGATCGGCGGTCTCATCACGACGCGCTGCACCAACGAAGATCTGTATCTGTTCCAGAAATTCATGCGCGTGGTCATCGGGACGAATCAGATCGACAGCAGCGCACGGTACGGGCATATCAACGGCGTGCGGGCGCTCCGGCGGATACAGGGCACGCATCGCTGGACGATTCGCTACGAAGACGTGGGCCAGGCCGACGTGATCATGCTGGTGGGCACCAACGTCAATGAGTCCAATCCCATTACGGCCTTGCACGTGAAACAGGCCGTGAAGCGCGGAGGCGCACAACTGATCACGCTTGAGTCATTGCTTCCGGTCCGCTCGACCGTGAGTAATATTGCGACGCAGTCCCGGTATCATCTGCAGGTGCGGAGCGGGCAGTTCAGCGCGGCTATCCTGGGGCTGTTGAAGGCTGTTGTCGAGTCGAACCTCGTGCATGAAGATATCGCCCATGAGGCGCCGGAGTTTGCGCAAACGATCCGGACCCACGTGGCCAAGGTGTCTTGGGATGCGATCCAGGAGCAGTCCGGTCTCCCGAAAGAACATATCGAAGCGGCGGCCAGGACGTACACGCAGGCCGAACGCGCCGTGGTGCTGGTTGGCCGTGAAGTGCTTCGTTCGCTTGGTGGCGAAGGGCTGGTGACCAACCTCCTGGATCTTCAGATCCTGACGGGGCATCTCCGGAGGCAAGGCTCGGGCTTGGGTTGCCTGGCCGAAGGGAACAACGACCAGGGTGCCGTGGAAATGGGTGCCGTGGCCGAATATTTCCCGGGTCCTGCGGATCTTCACGACGAAGAGAGTCAGAAGATTTTGACGCGGACCTGGGGGCAGGCGGTACCGGCCGGCGCGGCGGCCACGTTGCCGGAGTTGTTGAACCGGGCCCGGACCGGCGACATCAAATCGTTATTCATCGTGGGAGACAATCCGGTTGAATCGTTGCCGGGGGACGCCGGCGTGACCGGGGCGCTGGATGCATTGGAATTTCTGGTGTGCCAGGATCTGTTTTTGACGGAAACCGCGAAGCGGGCGCACGTGGTGTTTCCCGCTTGTTCGGCCATGGAAAAGGACGGCACGTTCACCAATACGGAAGGCCACGTCCAGCCCGTCCGCCAAGCGACCGAGCCGCTGGGAGAGAGCCTGCCCGATTGGGAAATGTTTTCGGCCCTGTCGGTGTTGATGGAACGGCCCATCGAGTATGGTGAAGTCAAGGAAATCTTCAAGGAAATCCGTGGTGTGATTTCCGGGTATGGTCTGTTGGGCCCGTCATCCACCCCGCCCAAAGTTGATGCAGAGACGGTCTCGCAATACGTGACGGGCGGGTTCAAGGAGGACGTCGATCAACGATACGCGCTGGATGAGTCGTCCGCCGCGCCGGAAGGGATGATGACGTTACGGTTGGTCCAGTCCCTGTATCATTCCGGAAAGTACAGTACGCGCGCAAAGGGATTGATGGAAATTGAAGGTCAAGGCCTGCTTCACGTCAATGCAGGCGAGGCCCGGCGCTTGGGAATCGAGGAAGGCCAGGCCGTCCGGCTCTCGAACGATGGCGGGCACGCCACTGTGTCCGTGAAGCTGAACGGCCGCGTACCCGATGCCGTGGCGTGGTTCCCCGAGCATTTCGATGAATCCGTCCGCGCGTTGTTTTCGCTGAAAGTTGATCCGCAGACCAACGTGCCCGTGTGGAAGACGGCTCACGTCACTGTGACAAAGTGAAGACGTACCACACGATCAATAGAGGAGTGTTCCCGTGTTTGATACCAGCGTTAAATTGGCATTGACCTTATCGCAAATCGGGGCCGTGATGGGTGTGGTCCTGCTGACTGTGGCGGTACTCACCCTGTTGGAGCGGAAAGTGCTCAGTTGGATGCAAGACCGGATGGGCCCGATGGAAGTCGGACCATACGGGGTCCTGCAACCGGTGGCCGATGGGTTGAAGTTGTTCTTCAAGGAAGACATCATCCCGGCCGGCGCAAACAAGATCATGTTCAGTCTCGCCCCCATTCTTGTGCTGGTGCCGGCCCTGATCGGGTTTGCGGTTATCCCGTTCGGGCCGAACTGGACGATCGACGTCATGGGGGTGGAATTCAAGCCCTTCGTGATCAGCGACATCAACATCGGCGTGCTGTACATCCTGGCGTTCGCGTCCATCGGGGCCTACGGGGTCATTCTCGGCGGGTGGGCCTCCAATAGCAAATACTCGTTGTTGGGCGGTCTCCGGTCAGCCGCCCAGTTGATCAGCTATGAACTCAACGTAGGGTTGGCGATCGTCGGAGTGTTGTTGTTGTCTGGGAGTTTGAGCCTGGTGGAAATCACCGAAGCCCAGGCCGGCGGGTTCTGGAACTGGTTTGCCTTCGATCCCTTGCCCTTCCCGCAGTTTATTGCCTTCGTCATCTTCTTGATCGCCTCCGTGGCCGAAACCAACCGGCTGCCCTTTGACCTGCCGGAAGCGGAAAGCGAACTGGTCGCGGGGTTTTTCACGGAATACAGCGGTATGCGGTTTGCGTTTTTCTTCATGGCGGAGTACGCGAACATGATCCTGGTGTCATGCATGTCCACCGTCCTGTTCTTCGGTGGCTGGCACGCGCCTCTGCCGTTCTTGCAGGCGCCCGGGATGTTCGCCTGGATGACGGGGATTTTCTGGTTTACGGCGAAGGTCTACTGTTTCCTGTTTTTGTTCTTCTGGATCCGCGCCACGTTGCCGCGGTTACGGTATGACCAGTTGATGCGGTTCGGGTGGAAGGTGCTGTTGCCTATTGCCTTGGGGAACATTGTGGTAACGTCGTTGCTTGCCTACATCTTCCCCAATGCCTGACGCCGAAGGAGCCGGGTCGATGAAACTCAAAAAATGGATTCAGTCGCTGATCTTTTATGAAATTCTTCTGGGGATGAAGGAGACGCTCAAGCATTTCCTGAAATATCGTCCCATCACCCTGGAGTATCCGCACGTGAAGAAACCGCTGCCCGAGAATTACCGGGGCATGTTAGGGCTGTTGCGATACGACGATGGGACGGAGAAATGTGTGGGGTGCGACCTGTGCTCGGCAGCCTGTCCCTCTCGCGTGATCCGCGTCGTGAGCGCCGAAGTGCCCGGGGAGCCCACGAAGCGGTACTCCAAGGAGTATTACATGGATATGACGCGCTGCCTGTTCTGCGGGTTATGCGTGAAGGCCTGTCCGGTGGATGCCTTGGGCATGTCGCAGGAATTCGAGTGGGCCGTGTACGACAAACGCCATTTGCAATTGAATAAAGAACAGCTATTGGCAATCGGAGACCGGGCGTTTCCGGAACGGGAAAAACGGTTGGAATTTCAGCATCCCAACGTTGCCTATTTCAACGTCTCCTTCAAGGACATTCCGGAAAAGGAATTTTGATTTTCGCCCGGTTTGCCTGTCCCGATGCCTATTTCTTTATCCGCGCGACACGCAGTCGTTGTTAACGGGAGTTACGTGTAACGGTGGCTACATTCGTCTTTCTGTATTTTGCCGCAGTCATCGTCATGGCCGCGTTGCTCGTCGTGGTGGTTCGTAATCCCATCTACAGTGTGCTGTCCCTGCTTGTCATGTTCTTTCACGTGGCCGGTCTTTACGTCACGCTGCATGCTGAGTTTCTCGCCGCCATTCAAATCATCGTGTACGCCGGGGCGATCCTGGTGCTCTACCTGTTCGTTGTCATGCTCCTGAACGTGAAACAGGAAGAGCAGTTCAACCGGCAAGGGCCCGTGGCGTTGTTCCTCGGGGTGACGTTGCTGACCGAAGCCGTGTTGCTCACGGTCAACCGGGGTTTCGCCGTCGGGACGCCGGTTCCCGGACGCGAAGAGTCGGCCTTGGGGAACACGGAATCCATCGGGGAGGTCCTGTATTCCACCTATCTGTTTCCGTTTGAAATCGCCTCGCTCATCCTGTTAGTGGCCATGATCGGTGCGGTCATTCTATCCAAGAAAGGCATCATGGAATCGCAATGAGCGTGCCCGTGGAATTCTACATGGTGTTGAGCGGGCTGGTGTTCATCATCGGGCTCGTCGGCGTTCTGGTCCGGAAAAACCTCATTATCATCCTGCTGTCCATCGAATTGATGCTCAATGCCACGAACATCAATTTCGTGGCCTTTTCCTCCCATTTCGGCAACCTGTCCGGGCAGGTCTTCGTCTTTTTCGCCTTGACTGTGGCTGCCGCCGAAGTGGCGGTAGGCCTCGCTATCATCATTGCTCTCTACCGTCATCACGCCAGTGTCAACGTCGATGATTTCCGCCTGTTGAAATGGTAGTGCCATGTTGTATGCCCTGATCCCGCTCCTGCCGCTCCTGGCTTTCGTCGTACTCAGCTTCGCCGGGCACGTCCTGAAGGAGCGCGCGCACCTGATCGCGGTGCCCGCGGTCTGGTTGTCCTTCCTGTTGTCGGTGTTGGCCTTTTCCGAAGTCGCGGGCGGGCGCGTGCTGGAAATTCCCCTGTATACCTGGGCGGCTTCCGGCGATCTCACCATCAGGCTCGGGCTCTACGTGGATCAGTTGACCGCGGCCATGTTGCTGCTGGTGACCATCGTCAGCGGATTGGTGCACGTCTACACCATCGGGTACATGCACGGCGAGCCGGGCTACGCACGATTTTTCGCGAATATCGCGCTGTTCACGTTCTCCATGTTGATGCTGGTCATGTCCGATAACTTTGTCCAACTGTTCGTGTTCTGGGAAGCCGTCGGCCTGTGTTCCTATCTGCTGATCGGGCACTGGTATGAACGCCATTCGGCGCGGGCCGCGGCAACCAAGGCGTTCATCGTCAACCGGGTTGGGGACTTCGGGTTCCTGATCGGGATCCTCTTGGTGTTCGTGGTCTTCGGGACCTTGCAGTACCAACCGGTGTTCGCCGAAGCCACGAACCAAGCCGGTGTCGTGGTCGACCTGCTGGGCGCGTTCGGTGGCGGATGGGAAGTCTCCGCGATGACCCTGATCTGCCTTCTGCTGTTCGTGGGTGCGGTGGGCAAGTCCGCGCAGGTTCCCTTGCACGTGTGGCTGCCGGATGCCATGGAAGGCCCCACGCCCATTTCCGCGTTGATTCACGCCGCGACCATGGTGACCGCGGGCGTGTTCATGGTGGCACGGTTGGCCCCCCTGTACAATCTGTCTCCCGCGGCCATGACCGTCGTGGCAATCGTGGGCGGCCTGACCATGTTCGTGGGCGCCACCATCGCCTTGACGCAGAACGACATCAAGCGTGTGGTCGCCTATTCGACCTTGAGCCAACTTGGGTACATGATGATGGCCTGCGGGTTGGGAGGGTACGTGGCCGGGATCTATCACCTGTTGACGCACGGGGCATTCAAGGCGTTGCTCTTCCTGGGATGCGGGTCCGTCATTCTTGCCGTCCATCACGAACAGGACATGCGGTACATGGGCGGACTGAAAGACAAAATGCCCGTCACCTATTGGACTTTCATCATCGGGTCGCTGGCGCTGGCCGGATTTCCGCTGACTGCGGGATTTTTCAGCAAAGACGAATTGTTATTGTCCGCCTGGAACGCGGGCATGCTGGGACAGGTCCTGGCCGTGGCGGGGATCCTCACCGCCGGGTTGACGGCGTTCTACAGTTTCCGGTTGGTGTTCGTGACCTTTTGGGGTGAGTCCCGCGTGGACCCACATCACGTCGATCACGTGCATGAACAATCATCAGTCGTGACCGTTCCTTTGTTGGTATTGGCCGTGCTCAGCATTGCCACGGGGTACCTGGGCATTCCGGAGTTCCTGCAACCGGCTTTCCCCGGCAGTGAAGGCGGGGGGCACCACGGCGCAGCGGCTACGGGCATCATGCTGGTAGCCACGTTGGCGGGCGTGCTCGGCATTGCCGCGGCCTACGTCTTGTACGTGAAGTCGCCGGCCTTGCCCGAACGCCTGATGAACCAGTGGCACGCGTTGTATCGCGGCTCACTCAACAAGTGGTACGTAGACGAAGCCTATGACAAGGCGTTCGTGAATCCCACGTTCACGCTGGCGGAGCGGATGTGGAAAAAAGTGGACGTGGCCATCATCGATAACGCGGTGAACGGTGTGGCCCGCGGGTTTGCCTGGTGGGGATGGATGGCCCGCCTGATTCAAACCGGCGAAACGCAAAATTACGCGCTCAGCATGGCCATGGGCGCGGTCATCATTCTGACCGCGTACCTGATATTGTAGGGGACGGCCCCCGTGCCGTTCCGGACGGCTTTGCCGTCCCGAAATGAAAGGTTCCTGATCGATATGTCTTCCAGTGGATTTCCCTGGCTGACCCTGATTGTTTTCCTGCCCTTGTTGGGCGTGGCCGCGATTCTCCTGGTCGAGGAAGCTCTGGCCAAGTGGGTGGCCTTGGGTGTTTCGTCGCTGGTGTTCCTGGCCTCGCTGCCGCTGTGGATCCTGTTTGATGAATCCACGCCTGCCATGCAGTTCGTGGAATCGCACCAATGGATCGCGTCGCCCTCCATCAACTACACAGTGGGCGTGGATGGGATCAGCCTCCCCCTGGTCATCCTGACCACTCTGCTGACGCCGCTCTGCGTCCTGATCTCCTGGACCGCGATTGAGACGCGCGTCAGGGAATTCATGATCAGCCTGCTTGTGATGGAAACCGCCACGATCGGTGTGTTCGTCGCGTTGGATTTCGTGCTGTTCTACGTGTTCTGGGAAACCATGCTGATCCCCATGTACCTGTTGATCGGGATTTGGGGCGGTCCCAACCGCGTGTACGCGGCCATCAAGTTTTTCCTGTATACCCTGGCCGGCAGCGTCCTGCTGCTCGTGGCGATCATCGTGCTCTATTTTTACGCCGGGAAAGAATCGTTCGATATCCTCACGTTGAGCAACGCCGAGTATCCGGCCTGGCTGCAAGCCTGGTTGTTCTGGGCCTTCTTCGCCGCGTTTGCCGTGAAAGTGCCGATGTTCCCGTTCCATACGTGGTTGCCGGACGCGCACGTGGAAGCCCCGACCGCGGGCAGCGTGATGCTGGCGAGCGTGTTGCTGAAACTGGGGGCTTACGGGTTCCTGCGCTTTTCGTTGCCCATGCTGCCAAACGCCACGCAGCAGTTCACCTCGGTGGTGCTGTTCCTGTCGGTAGTCGCCATCATTTATGGCGCCTACATGGCCTTTGCTCAGGCCGATCTCAAAAAACTCATCGCGTATTCCAGCGTGAGCCACATGGGATTCGTCACGCTGGGTATTTTCGTGTTGAATGCGCAGGGGATCGAAGGCGCGATCCTGCAAATGGTCAACCATGGCATCACCACCGGCGCGCTCTTCCTATGCGTGGGCATCGTGTACGAACGAACGCACAGCCGGGAGATTTCCGACAATTCAGGTCTTGCCGCGTCCATGCCGGTCTACGCCACGTTCCTCGTGATCTTCGCGTTGTCCTCCGTGGGGTTGCCGGGCATGAACAGCTTCGTGGGTGAATTCTTCGTGCTGGTCGGGGCCTTCATGTGGAACAAGGCGGTCGCCACGGCCGCGGCCTTGGGGGTCATTCTCGCGGCAGCCTATATTCTCTGGATGTTGCAACGCGTGATATACGGCACCCCGGCGCAACACATGGCCTCGAAACTCCATGATATGAACTGGCGTGAAATCGGCACCCTGGCACCCCTGGCGTTCTTCGTGTTCTGGATTGGGCTCTATCCCAAGCCTCTGCTGGACGTGATGCATGCCAGCGTCGATCATCTTGTGCAAGAACAGGCGAACGTCATGACAGTGGATGCCGGGCCTCCGGTATCACCGCAGGTCATTGCCGCCAACCCTTCTTCCCCGGAAATCGGCGACACAAAGGGTGACACGCGATGATGATTCCCCTCGCAGATCTGGTCACCATCCTGCCGGAACTGATCGTCGTGTCCGTTGCCTGTCTCCTGTTGGCACTGGATCCGATTACCCCGTCGAGCAAAAAAGACCTGCTGGCCTGGATGAGCGTTGCCGCGCTCGCGGTGTGTTTCATCGTGACGGCGGGCAGCATGGGCGACCGGGTCTTTGCGTTCAGCGACCTGGTGGTCGTAGACGGGTATGCCTCGTTCTGGAAACTCTTGCTCTACGTGGTGAGCGGGATGACCATCCTGCTTTCCATCGGGTACCTCAAGGAAGAACGGATCGACCTGGCGGAATTCTACGGGTTCGTGTTGCTCTCCCTGACGGGCATGATGATCATGGTGTCCGGTGCCGACCTGCTGGTGATCTACCTGGGCATTGAGTTGATGTCCATCTCGCTCTATATTATGGCGGGCTTCAAGCGGTTTGAAGCCAGGTCCATCGAATCGGCGGCCAAGTATTTTATCCTGGGTGCGTTCTCGTCCGGCCTCCTGCTCTACGGCATTTCGCTTATCTTCGGCGTAGCGGGCAGCACGCGCCTTGTTGAAATTGCTGCCGCAGTCGATGCGCGGGGACTCGACGACTCGCTGATCCTCATCGCCCTGATGCTGATCATCGTGGGGTTCGGCTTCAAGGTGGCGGCCGTGCCGTTTCACATGTGGACCCCGGACGTATATCAGGGCGCGCCGACCTCGGTGACCGCGTTCATGGCCGTGGCATCGAAAGCTGCAAGCTTCGGGGCGTTTCTCCGGGTGATGCTCGAAGGCTTTGGCGGCATGAAACCGAATTGGAGCGGGCTCATCCTGGGCGTATGTATCCTGACCTTGATCCTGGGGAACCTCGTGGCCATCGTGCAAACGAACGTGAAGCGCATGCTGGCCTACTCGAGCATCGCCCACGCCGGCTATGCGTTGATCGGGCTGGTCGTGGCGGGATGGGCCGGAACCGGAGCCGGGGTGCCGGCCAAAGGCGTGTCCAGCATGATGTTGTACCTGGCCGTCTATTCCTTCATGACCCTGGGCGCTTTCTCCATCGTGGCGATTCTTCGTCGAGGCGGGGATGAAGGAGAGGATCTGGACGACTTCACCGGGCTGGCCAAACGCCACAAGGGCGTGGCGTTTTTGATGCTGCTCTTTATGGTCTCGCTCGCGGGTATCCCGCCGACAGCCGGATTCATCGGAAAATTCTACCTGTTCATGGCCGCGGTCAACGCCGGCCTGACGTGGCTGGCCGTAGTCGGCCTCATCTTTGCCGCGGTATCCGCCTTCTACTACCTGCGTATCGTCATGGTCATGTACATGCGCGAGCCTTCGCCGGAGCAGGAGAACGAAACGCGCTTGGCCCTGTCCCCCACCGCCACCGTCGTTCTGATCTTCGCTGCCGCCGGCGTCGTGCTCTTCGGCCTCTACCCCTGGCCCCTCGTCTCCCTCACCGCCTCCGCCTCACTGCCCTAATCTTTCGGTCATTTCCGACGCTTCTCCCCGACTTGATCGGGGATCCTTTACCTTCTCCCTCTGGGAGAGGGCAGGGTGAGGGAAAGATAACAACACTGGATCCCCGATCAAATCAGGGATTGTAAATGTTCAGTAATTCGTTGACACGTCTCCGCTTTTTTCTTCCCCTCCTTTGTAAGGAGGGGCGAGGGGAGGTAGAGCTGGAGTTGGAGTTGGAGTGGACAAAACGCGTGTGATCGTCAGGGGGCGTGTCCATTGTTCTATGACTCTACCCCACCTATCCTCCCCTTACAAAGGGGAGGGAACGAACCCGTTCGCCCTTGCTCAAGCTAACCATTCTGTCAACGAATTACTGAACACATACAGGGATGACAGCCCCGTATTTTCTATGACAATTCGACTTTGACCGTAATGGCGTGAATCTCCATCACTTCGGTCGAGGAAGGCTTGGTGGTAAGCGTCTGCACTGCGTTTTGCGCATTGGCAGCCCGGACCATGAGTGTGTATTCCCCTGATTGTGGAATGCGCCATTCATACTGCCAGGGAGTCCATGTATACGGAGACAATTTCGGAAGGAGCGTGCCCGGCTCCCATGTTTTTCCTACGTCCGTACTCACTTCGATTTGTTGAATGGCGTGCCTTCCATTGAAGGCGATGCCTTTGATCGTGTAACGCGGCGTCGTGATGTGTTCCCTGTCGCCCGGTACGTCAATGCGTGAGGACAATTTCACCAGCGCGGTATCCGACCAACTCTGTTGTTGCCAATATCCCTTATGGTCGTGAGGCACCAGTTCCAACCCGGTTAGCCATTTGACGTTCTTCATGCCGTAGATGCCCGGCACGATCACCCGGGCGGGATACCCGTGATCGGGCGGCAACGGCACGCCGTTCATTTTCACGGCGAGCAGGACGTCGTCTTCAAGTGCCCGGGAGAGGGGAAAGCTGTCGGAATAATCGTCCGCTCCGCGAAGTACAAGGTCAAATGCCTTGGGGTTGAATCCTGCTTCATCGAGCAGGTGATTCAGTTTCACGCCTTCCCACTCCGCGGTGCCGATGGAATAACCGCCGACCGTATTGCCGATACACTCCAGCGTCGCAATCATTTTCGTTTGCGGACGTTTCAACAGATCTGCGAAAGACCACGAGGTCGGACGTGTGACCATGCCGCCAACGTGTAAGGACCACTGCTCCAAGTCAATCTCCGGCGTCAGGTCGTAGGAGGTCACGTAAAAATCGTCATTGGAAGTAATGGCCGGCGTTTCGTGGCCCTTGCCGATAAATAAGCCGAACAACTGTGCCTGAACGAGCGAAGAGGGACGCAAGACTGCCAGACCCAACGAGGCCAACAGACTTTTCCCGAACGTTCTTCTGGAAATGAGGGACACGCGCAGTTCGCTTTCTGCTTACAGTATAGTGCCTTTCCCGGTGGAAATGAATTGCCTGTGGATAGTGCGTCGAAAACGGTGATCGGTTTCCGTCCCGTTGATGAATGGGTCGTTGTATGAAAACTGATGAACGACCATGCCGTATGACAAAGATTGACTTTAATACACAAACCGGTTATATGCCTAGTCAGAATAACTGTAAATATTTGGAGGAAGTATGAGCAAAACGTGGCAGGTACAAGAAGCAAAGGCACGATTTAGTGAACTCCTTGAGACCAGCCTTACTAAAGGGCCGCAAATTGTGACGAAACGGGGCGTAGAGGCCGCGGTATTGGTTCCCATTAACCAATGGCGACGATTGGAGCAATTGGCAAAACCCACCTTGAAGCAACTGCTGCTCGCGCCCGAACCGCAAGCCGACCTTCCAGTACCACCGCGCACCAGACAACCCCATCGGCCGGTGACGGGTTTCGATTGAACGGATGTATCTCCTCGATACCAATGTCATCTCGGAAACGCGGCGCCCTCGTCCCGATCGTGGTGTCCTGCACTGGCTCACCGGTGTGCCCGACGAAGAATTGCACGTCTCTGCAATAACGATTGGAGAACTCCAGGCAGGTATCGAGATCACCCGTGAGCAGGACTCCGCCAAGGCGGAAGAACTGGAAGCTTGGCTCGGCAAGATCCTCGCTTCCTACAACGTCTTGGCGGCGGATGCGACTGTTTTTCGAGTTTGGGCCCAGCTCAAGCATCGGCAGTCAAACACCTTAATGGAAGATGCCCTGATCGCGGCCACCGCCCTGGTTCATAGACTCACGGTCGTGACCCGCAACACCGGTGATTTTGCCCAACTCGGTGTGGAGACGCTGAATCCGTTCGAGAGATGAATCACGAATTGGAAATGGCGAAAAATCGCTTATGCTCGACGCCGATACCACACGCCATATCAACACTGTCCGTATGAAGAACCTGCTGGCCGGAAAGAAACAGACCCCCTTCAAGATAAGCCTCTGAGAAATTGACGTGCCCGGCCAATTATTCACTCATTACTTCCTTACAGACGGCATCAAGGCCACGGCCGAGTGGGAGGCCTCCCTCGCCAAGCCGGAGGCGTTTGCCACGTTCCAAGAAGGCGTACGTCAAAAGTACGAGGCGCTCAGACATGCCGCAGCCCCCAACGAAGCCGTGACCGAGCAGGACTTGATCCGTCCTATCCTGGATTTGCTCGGATGGATCGATTATCTGCCCCAGCAAGGTGCGGCGCGTAACGAAGACATTCCAGATCACCTGCTTTTCGCCGACCCCGAAGCCAAGCGGTGTGCTACTGCAAAAAAGAAGCCTGGCGGTCGCTACCGGGACGCTTTGGTGGTGCAGGAAAGTAAGCGCTTCGGCCTCGCTTTGGATGCCCATGATAAGGACGACAAGGTCATAGTCGGCACGCCACACGGGCAGATCCTCAGGTATCTCTCAACGGCCGAGACCGCTTCGGATGGCAACATTCGCTGGGGCATCCTGACTAACGGCGGCGTGTGGCGTCTCTACGATTACCATGCTCGGCCCCGTGCCAGTGGCTACTTTGAAGCCGATCTGGCGGAACTGCTCGAACCAGGCAACGAAGACGGCCTCCGGGTCTTCCACCTGCTGTTCCAGCGTGAGTCCTTTATTCTTCAGAAGGGCGCTACGACCACGTTCCTGGAAGCCGCCCTCGCAGAGGGTCGTCGGTATGAGGAACGTGTCGCACAGGATCTTTCGGGTGTGGTGTTCGAGCGCGTCTTCCCCGGCCTCGTACAGGCGCTCGCGGATGCCACGGGCAAGGATCTTGTGAAAATCAGGGAGGCCGCCCTGATTTTCCTGTACCGGCTGCTCTTCGTGCTCTACGCCGAAGACAGGGGACTCCTGCCGGTCAACGAATCACGTTACGACGATTATGGCCTGCGAAAGCGTGTGCGGGACGATATCGCACGCAGGATGGCCGACGGAGATACTTTCTCCGCCCATGCGACCAGCTACTACGATCACCTGATGACGCTCTCCAAGCTCATCGATAAGGGCGACGCATCCATCGGCTTGCCACCCTATAACGGCGGTCTGTTCGCATCCGCGACGTTGCTGGAAGGAGCCCGCCTGTCTGATGCAACGGTCGCTCCCATCATCTACGACCTGAGCCATGCCGGGGACTCGCAGGAAGGGCGCCGCTTCGTCAACTACCGCGACATGTCAGTACAGCAACTCGGCTCGATCTACGAGCGCCTCCTTGAGCACGAGCCGGTCCGCGACGTCGACGGTAAGATCACTATCCGCCCTAATCCTTACGCCCGCAAGGACAGCGGCAGCTTCTTCACGCCCCAGGAACTCGTCGATTTGATCGTCGAGCGGACGTTGAAGCCGCTGGCCGATGAGCGTCTCAAGGCGTTTGAAGACAAAGCCGCCGAACTCAAGAGCCGACGCCGGCCCAAGGCCCAGCGGAAAACCGAGTTGCTCAAGCTGGACCCTGCCGAGGCGGTCTTGAACCTGAAGGTTTTGGATCCCGCCATGGGAAGCGGCCATTTCCTGGTCACCGCGGTAGATTTCTTGTCCGACTATGTCGCCGAGTTGATCGAGTCCGTTCCTGCTGTACCGGATTGGCTGGACAGTGAGTACGTTTCACCACTGGTGAAACGGGTAGCATCGATTCGAAAAGAGATCTTTCAGCGGGCCCAAAAAGCGCACTGGGTCATGGACGAATCCCAGCTTACCGACCAGGCCATCATCCGCCGCATGGTGCTCAAGCGCTGCATCTACGGAGTCGATAAGAACCCCCTGACCGTCGAACTGGCCAAGGTTTCGCTGTGGCTGCACAGCTTCACCGTGGGCGCACCGCTGTCCTTCCTCGACCACCACCTGCGTTGCGGCGACTCGCTGGTCGGATTGCGGGTGGGGGACGCCACCGATGACTTGCATCGGCTCGGTGGGATGTTTGCCAGCAGCGCCATCGCAGGAGCGGAGAATGCCACGGAAGGCATGCGGAGCATCGAGGAAATGTCGGACGCCGACGTGGCCGAAGTGCGTGAATCGGCAGCACTGTTTCATGGAGTTGAGGAAACGACAGCGGAACTCCGCGGGCTATTGAACGCCCTCTGCGGCCTGCGCTGGTTTACCGCAGGAATGAAGAAAAAAGATCGTGCTGAATTTGAGAGACCACTGGTCCGGATGCTTGGCCTACAGCCTGCGGACGCCTACAAGCTCTTGGTCCGAGGGCCGGAGCACGCAGTCGACGTTCCACTCGGTTGCGATGCCATCGCTTGGTCGGAATATATCGAATTGTGGAAGAAAACCAAATCCATCGCCGACCGAGAGGGTTTTCTGCACTGGGAAGTGGCATTTCCGGGGGTGTGGCAGGATTGGCAAAGCACCAGTCCGGAAGGCGGGTTTGACGCTGTGATCGGCAACCCGCCGTGGGATCGCATCAAACTACAAGAAGTCGAGTGGTTCGCAACACGCGACCCCGAGCTTGCCCTCGCTCCGACAGCCGCGGCGCGGGGAAAGGGGATTCAGCGGCTACGCAAACAGGGATCGTCCCTTGCGGCTGAGTTCGACGACGCCAAGCATCGCGCGGACAGGCTCGGGGAGGTCACTCGCGCTTCCGGTCATTACCCGTTACTCAGTGGAGGCGACATCAACCTCTACTCGCTGTTCGTCGAGCGGGCCATGAGTCTGATCAAGTCGGATGGCTTTGTGGGTCTGCTGATCCCATCTGGTATCTACGCCGACAAGACTGCGGCCCGCTTCTTCAAGTCCGTTTCCACAAGTGGACGGGTGGGTGGCCTATTCGACTTCGAGAATCGTCGCCTTGGAACCGATCTGCCGCCTTTCTTCCCGGACGTGGATTCCCGCTTCAAATTCTGCGCCCTCATCTTCGGCGGAGAAGAGCGACGGTTCGATGAGACCAAGTGCGCCTTCTTCCTGCACGATACGAAAGAGATCCATGACGAGGACCGCTGCTTTCCGCTGACGCCGGAGGATTTCACCCGTGCCAACCCCAATACCGGCACCGCGCCCATTTTCCGAACTCGCCGGGACGCCGAGATCGCCCGCAGCATCTACGAACGGCATCCGGTACTGGTGGATTGCTCAGGAGGTGAAGATCGGAAGGTTTGGCCGGTGAAGTACGTGCGTATGTTCGACATGACTAACGACTCACACTTTTTTCGTACCGCCGAGCAACTCGAAACCGAAGGCTTCTATCCCGTCGAAAGCAACCGCTGGAAGCGAGGAAAAGAACTGTATTTGCCGCTGTATGAGGGCAAGATGGTGCAGGCATACGATCATCGAGCCGCCAGCGTCGTGGTTAACCCGGAGAACCTGAACCGGCCAGCCCAACCACGAGAAACTACTCAGGAAGAACATGCCACCCTCGATTGGCTGCCGAAGCCTCAGTTCTGGGTTAGCCTAGACGAAGTTGATTGGCCCAAGGGTTTGGAGTGGGCTGTGGCCTTCAAAGACGTTACAGCACCGACGAATATCCGGACTATGATTGCAGCCATAGTACCTCGTTCGTCATGCGGTAATACGTTGCCACTTTTGATACCTGAAGTGGCTGGGATATCTACTTATCGAGAAAATGTATGGCTTTTGGCTGCATGCCTCAACTCTTTTGCATTCGACTTCGTAGCACGGCAGAAAGTTCAAGGACAGCATCTCAATTGGTTCGTCGTTGAGCAACTTCCTGTCATCGCGCCAGACGACTACGACCGCCTATTCGGTGCCAAGACCGCCCGCGACCTCGTCCGCGATCACGTTCTCCGTCTCACGTATACCGCCCACGATATGGCCCCCTTCGCCCGGGATCTCGGCTACGACGGCCAGCCCTTCGTCTGGAACGAAGAAGAACGCCGCCACCTGCGCGCCCGCCTCGACGCGCTCTACTTCCACCTCTACGGCCTGACCAGGGAAGACGCCGCCTACGTACTGGACACCTTCCCCATTGTCCGCAAGGAAGACGAAGCCGCCTTCGGCCACTACCGCACCCGCGACCTCATCCTCGCCTACATGAACGCCCTCTCCGCCGGAGACACGGAGACCAAGGTCGCGGTTTAGACGGCCATCGCTCGCAACTGGAGCGAGGAAACTTGAAATTCGCAATGCATTATGCAAAATTTATAGGTTAATTTAGGGGTGAAAATTCATGACTTTCATTGATTTGTTTGCTGGCTGTGGTGGGCTATCACTAGGTCTGATTCAAGCTGGTTGGTCTGGTTTGTTTGCAGTTGAAAAAGATCCTTTAGCGTTTGCGACACTAAAGCACAACCTTATTAATGGAAAACTTAAAGGGTTTGCTTGGCCCAGTTGGTTAGAATGCGGAGAAATGCCTATATCGCGTTTGTTAGGCAAGCATCGAGCAAACTTGCAACGGTTAAAAGGCAAGGTAGATTTAATCGCAGGTGGTCCCCCTTGCCAGGGATTTTCGCTTGCGGGCAGTAGAAGTAGAAGAGATCCACGAAATAAATTAATCCATGAGTATTTAAAAGTCGTCAATATACTATCACCAACTTTTCTCCTTCTCGAAAATGTTAAGGGTTTTGATGTTGCGTTCAAGGATGGAACACCAAGACGGAAAGGCAAATCTTATGCCCAGTATGTTGTAGATAAGTTAACCGATAACGGGTATCGAGTATCCGCGAAGTTTATTAATTGTACTGAATATGGGATACCTCAACGAAGGTACCGTTATTTTTTAATCGCTGTTAAAGCAGCTAAGGTTAATAAAACAAAACGTATCAATGATTCACCCTTTGAAATTTTAGATGAAATTCGCGATAGATTTTTAATGGGAAAGGGCCTTAATCCAAATAAATTTATAACAGTAAGAGAGGCGATTTCAGACTTACAGGTGAAGGGAAAAAAAATGATCCCTTCAAGAGATTCAAGCGTAGACGGATTTATGCAAATTCAATATGAGTTGCCGAAAAGGTTAACAGCTTACCAGAAGTTACTAAGATGCGGGATGATCAATGGTGCACCACCTACGGACCTTAGGTTACCAAGGCATAGCGAGGACATTGCAAAAAGATTTAGTGAAATCCTAGAAAGATGTGATAAAGGAAAAATGATTACTAAAGAAGATAGGGAATATTTTGGGATTAAAAAACGTGCGATTACTCCATTATCCCCGACACAGCCTTCTGCTACTATTACGACCCTGCCAGACGATATGATTCATTACTCGGAACCCCGGGTCCTTACAGTCAGGGAAAATGCGCGTTTGCAGTCATTTCCTGATTGGTATTCCTTTCGGAGAAAATACACGACAGGGGGGAAAGCGAGAAAAAAGGAATGTCCTAGATATACGCAAGTAGGCAATGCAGTCCCACCTTTACTGGCTGAGGCACTTGGTACTGTTATGCTAAAGCTAGCATCCAAACCATAGTTTATTTCCTTCTACATGACTGATAAGAAATTTAGGATAAGTTCAGCCCTAAAAGATATTATTGGTAAGGAGTTAATTACCAATGATTTTATTGCCATATTTGAGCTTGTCAAGAACTCTTTTGATGCGCATTCACGGCAAGTAAATATAATTTTTCAAGGCTTAAAGTCAGGTTCCCCTAGACTTATTATCGAAGATAATGGGAAAGGGATGGATAGTGCGGCCCTAGAAAAGAAATGGTTATTTGTTGCCTACTCGGCGAAGAAGGAGGGAACCGAGGATTATAGGGATAAGATACGATCCAACCGTATATATGCTGGCGCTAAAGGTATTGGACGTTTTTCTTGTGATCGTCTAGGCAAACACCTCACTATCTACACAAGAAAAGAAGGTAATCGCGCTATCAATAAACTCGAAGTTCATTGGGAGGATTTCGAGAGTGATGTTCACAAAGAATTTATAGACATACCCGTCACTTATTCGACAACTGAAAGGAACCCATACAATTTGGGTAAGGGAACCGTCCTCGAAATCACTGGCTTGAGGGAACAGTGGGACCGGAAAAAGCTATTGGAATTAAAAGGATCGTTGGAAAAGCTGGTTAACCCTAATCAGGACAATGACCCAAGGGGTTTTACTGTTTATCTCAAAGTACCCGATGAAGCATTAGAGGATAAAGGGGTGTCTGCTGATGAACCATGGAAGAAAGTAAATGGAAAGGTCGAGAACCGCATCTTTGAAGATATAGGGTTTAAGACAACTAAAATTTGCGTCCTTGTAACACCTGATGGTGAAAAAATCATAACCCGACTTGAAGACCGCGGGCACCTTATCTATGAGATAGGGGAGAAAAATCCCTATTCATCTGGCAGTGAAAAACTAGCAAATATCGCCATCCACCTCTTTGCCATGAACCGTTCGGCAAAACTCACCTTTACTCGAAGGATGGGCATGCGTGTTGTCGAATACGGTTCCGTCTTCTTGTACAAAAATGGCTTCCGGATCCACCCGTTTGGCGACGTCGAAGCTGGTGATGTCTTCGCAATAGACCGTAGAAAACAGCAACAGGGTTCCCGTGCGCTAGGCACCCGAGATATTCTGGGCAGGGTTGAAATTAATGGGGAAAACAATAACTTCCAGGAAACCTCTAGCCGTGATGGAGGCTTAATTAAGAATGAACAATTTGAAGATTTGCGGGACCTCTTTTTTACCTTTGCCTTAAAGCGACTTGAAAGGTTTGCAATTGGCGTTATTAGGTTTGGCGATGAGGATATAGGGAGTGAATTCAACTATCGCGATATAGATCGTTCGGAAGCACTTGAGTTAATTTCAAGTCTCACTAAATCAGAGGAGATAGTTGAATTTACGTATGACGCAAGAATCCTGGATATCCTAAATGAGTTGTCAGAAAACAGCCTTCAAGGCGTCCTAAAGAACTTTAAGGGCATTGTTTCCAGTTCAGGCAACTCCCTGCTTGAAAGGGAGTCGAGGAAGATCGAGCGTCGGTTAAACGAATTGGAAAGAGCGAAGAGGGATGCTGAAAGATATGCAGACATCTCACAAAAAGAACGCAAGGAAGCTGAAAAACTGGCTCGGCGGGAAGCTGTACGTGCAAGGCATGCGGAGCAGGAAACAAAAAGAGCAAGGGCTGTAGCGGAGAAGAAAACCACGCAAAACTTGTTCTTGAAATCCATAGTATCTCAAGATGTAGAAAATATCGTGAGTCTTCACCACCATGTTGGAATAGCGGCAGGAGCCATTGAGAATTATGTAAAGAACATTACAAGGAGAATAAAAACAGGAAAGTCTATAACACCAGATACTTTACTTTCGTATTTTGAAAAGATCAGCTACCAAGCCAGAAAAATTCAGTCGATAACACGCTTTGCCACCAAGGCAAATTTTTCCCTGGAAGCGACAAAGATTAAAGATGATATATGTGAATTCGTAGAAGAATACGTTGAAAATGTATGCGCAGGCTTAATTAAAACGAGTAACAATAGAGATGATATGGTATTTACGTGGAGCAATGAAAATGCTATCAAGCATTCCATGGAATTTAGGCCTATGGAGATTGCTATTATACTGGATAACCTGATTAGCAATTCAAGGAAGGCTCAGGCGAATGAAGTCAAGATCTCTGTGGAGTCCGCGGGTGAAGATTACATTAATATCCTTATCCAGGATGATGGAAAAGGGATTAAAAAAGAAGCCATGAAAAATATCTTTGACCTTGCTTACACTACCACGAGTGGATCCGGACTTGGGCTATATCAAGTAAAAAAAATCATGGAGGAAATAAGGGGTTCCATATCTTACGTTGATGGAATTAAGGGCGGGGCAGGATTTGAATTGAAGTTCCGGTCATGAGTATAGATTATCAAATATTATGGGTAGATGATGCACCAGACTGGGTTGAGTCGATTCAAGACCCCATAAAAAGTCACCTTGAAGAAAAAGGTTATGATCCAAAAATCGAATTAAAACAATCTGTAGCTGATGTAGCTACTGACAGGCTTACGCATATCGACTTAATAATCATAGATTATCAGTTGCCAGGGGATAACGGTGATGAATTAATTAAACAGATAAGGAACAAGGAATATTTAACGGAGATAGTTTTTTATTCTGAAGGAACGCTTCCATCAACCGGACATGTAAATGGTGTATATATTTCACCTAGAAATGAAGTGGAAGAACTTATCAAAAGGGTGATCGATGAGACAATTAAAAAAGCACAGGATATAACTCTGGTCAGGGGATTTATTATTGCAGAGGCAATAGATGTTGAAAATATCCTGGAAGAATGCATGACTAAGGTATTTGGAGATAAGGGAGAATTATTTTCAGAGAAAGTCATAAGCGCAAAACCTCCAGTATATAGTGCAAACGAGAAATACAAATTCGTCCATGAAATAGTTAGAGGTCTTATAGGACTTCCGGGACAAGAAAATGGGCGACTTACGGAACTCAAGGGTATAGATGACATAATGAACAAATTAGCCAAGGAGGTATTTGATCAAAGGAACATTTTAGCGCATTCAAAGAAAAAGATTAATGATGATGGCTCAACTACATTGGAGGGGATTAACAGGGAAACAAGGGAAATAAGATTTGATCAGGAATGGCTGTCTTTAGCACGTAAAAACATTTCAAAACATAAGGAGAATTTAAATAAGTTGAAAGAAATTCTGGATTGAAGTGTGCCTAGCGATGGATGCCAGAAATATATACTTGGTTTCTATGGCTTTAAAGAAAAGATAGGGATTTATCCATGTAACTTGACAAGAGGAAAGGCATGGAGCAGCGAAAGAAAACGTTTGGCAGAATCGTCGAACTCCCATGCCTAGACCCACCTAGAGGAGGCGTCCCGGAGCAGAACTGCCGATCGCGGATACAAACGATACGGCGCGGGGGAAAACGCAAAGTCCGTCAACTTAAATAGATAAGTCCCAAAAGATACAACGACTTCCCTCATTACAACCTCAAAAACCCTCTGGACGAACTCCTTTTTATTTTGTGTAGTGTCATGACCCCCGAAAGTAGTTACAGGGGAATATTCACGAAATTAAAACAAAAGTATCCGACTTTTGATTCCCTTAATAGCGTTCGGGCAAGAGAGATGGCCTCACTAATCAAAAAGGGTGGCCTGTCTAACCAGAAGGCGATTGCTATAAAAAAAATAGTAGAAACCATACGGTTGAGATTTGGTCGGATAACACTTTCTCCACTAAAAAAGATGGGTGATCATGAAGTTGAAGTATTCCTTACCTCATTGCCGAGAGTGGGTGTAAAAGTTGCCAGGTGTGTAATGATGTATTCATTAGGCCGACAAGTCTTTCCAGTCGATACGCATATCTGGCGTATAACACGTAGGTTGGGTTGGGTCAGGCCAACAAATAAAGAGAAAAGTTGCAGAAAAAAGGATATGGATAGGCTGCAGGGAAAAATCCCACCGAATTTAAGGTTTTCGTTGCATGTCAATATGATATCTCTTGGTAGGGAAATATGTTCGGCTAATAGTCCTAAATGCAATGTGTGTCCTATTGAAAGATACTGTAAGAAGTGCGGGGTTGGTGTTGGGTGCAAATGAAATTCAAAAGCTTTGAGGGTCACCAGACAGGGGGTTTAAACCATGAAGCTGAACTATCATCCGGAGACGGATTCACTGTATATCGATTTGTCAGGGCGTCCCAGCTCGGAAAGCAAGGAAATTTCGGAAGGGATAGTGCTTGATTATGATCTGAAGGGCCGGTTGGTCGGGATTGATATCGACAACGCGAGCAACAAAGTTGAACTGAACAAGCTTATCCTTAATCAATTGCCGGGTACCGTGGAAAGCATTTCTCCGCACGCTTGAGAACTTCCTGCTCACCTGAGACAGCCAAACGCACGGCCCCTTGCGGTCTGCCGGATGCGGCACGCCTCAAAATCGTTTGATAGGTGTCCCTTCACTTCTGAAGGGTCCCCAATTTTTGGTCCACGGGATTAGCGAGTTTCTGACCTCTGTGTGTGCCATTGCGCCTTGTACTGCAAGGGCGTGAGGTTCTTGAGAGACCGGTGAGGCCGCTCCTCATTATATGCCTGTTGCCAAACCTGCAGCTTCGCCCGCGCATCCGTCAAATCCTCGAACCAATGCACGTTCAAGCACTCCTCCCGCAAGCTCCCGTTGAACGACTCAATATAGGCATTATCGGTCGGCTTGCCCGGCCGCGAGAACTCCAGCGTGACTTTGTTGGCATACGCCCAGAGGTCCACTAACCGCCCGGCAAACTCACTGCCGTTATCGCAGAAAATCCGCCGGGGCGCCCCGCGCTGGGCGGCCAACGCACTCAGCACTCGGACGACCTCCGCCGCTCCAAACGGGTGGCCTGGTTCCACGGCCAAACATTCCCGTGTAAACACGTCCAGCACCGTCATGGTCCGGAACGCGTGGCCCGCCACGGTGCGATCCGTCACAAAGTCCATACTCCACACCGTGTTCGGGGCGTGAGGCCGCGCTCTGCTGGGCTGCCGGGTGGCTACGCTCACCGGACGACGCGGCCGCCGGGCCCGCAATTGCAGCCCTTCCAGACAATACAAGCGATACACGCGCTTGTGGTTGCCTTGGTGCCCCTCCCGCCTCAACAACACGTGGACCCGTTTGTACCCATAGCGGACGCGGCTCGTCGCGAGGTCGCGAATGCGTTGCCGCCGGGCCTGGTACCGTACGGTTGCCCGGGACACCCGCACCACCCGACACGCATGCCGTTCGCTGATCCCATACTGCCCGCAGAGATAGCGCACCACCGCCCGACGCTCTGGTGCGCTCACCACTTTTTTGCCGCAATCTCCTGCAGCATCACCTTGTCCAAGCTGAGTTCCGCCACCAGTTTCTTGAGTTTGGTATTCTCCTCCCGCAGTTGTCTGAGTTCCCGCACCTCGGTGGCCTCCAAGCCGCCATACTGCTTCTTCCAGCGATAGAACGTCTGCTCCGCAATCCCCAGCTTGCGGGCAATGTCCCCCGCCGGCAGCCCCATTTCATGCTGCTTCACCGCCGCGACAATCTGTTCCACCGAATACCGCTTGCGTTTCATAGCTAGACCTCCTCTTCGGATGATAGTCTGCCAGAAATCGCTTCCTTTGTGGCTCAGTTTTTGGAGAGACCCTCACTTCAATCGAGGGCGGGTGTATATTCGTCGCGTTCTGACGCACCAAGCCTATGAGCGCGGAGGGTGGATGACATGAATGCGATAAGCCCACAGATTCAGCGATCCTGGACACAGGTGAGCGACTTGTTCAGAATTCAAAACGAGCAGGATTATGATTTGGCGGTGGCGCGCCTCAATACACTCCTTGACGAGGTGGGCACCGATGAGCGGCATCCGCTCTATTCTCTGCTTGATACGCTTGGCACCGTGCTTCATGCCTGGGAAGAGCAACACCATATCATGCCTGAATGCGGCGGAGCGGATTTGCTGCGATTTTTCATGGAGGAGCACAATCTGAGCCAGTCGGGTTTGCCGGAGGTCGGTTCCCAAGGGGTCGTTTCGGAAATTCTGAATGGCAAACGGGAACTCAACGTCAGGCAGCCCCGCGCTTTGTCAAAACGTTTCGGGGTCTCACCCTCGGTATTCGTGTAAGCTCAACAAATGGAAAAGTGCAGGTACGAGGTGAATCATCCCATCTATCGCGTGGTCTTTTTTGAAGTCCAGGCTCCCTACACGCTTCGAGTTTGTTTTGACGATGAGACGGAACAGGTCATTGATTTCCGGACCATCTTAGAGGGCGACGTATTCGGTCCACTTCGTGACACCGCCCTATTCAGCCAAGTTCGGATTGATTCTGATGTCCACACGTTGGTCTGGCCGAATGGGGCTGACTTTGATCCGGCTACCTTACACGATTGGCCCGAACATCTCCCTGAACTTCAGAAGATGGCCAAACGTTGGTCTCTTGCGGAGACGAAAAATTAGCCTGTTGTGCTTTCAAAGGTTCGACGATGTTACTGATATCTTCTACGCATCATTCTGAAGTAGGGAAATAGCTGGTTGTCTCCAATCATGTTTGATCCTGATGGATATTGAAGATATTCTCACCGCGATACGGTACAGTCGGGTACGTATTACAGATCATGCAGATGTTGAGGCGCTTGCAGATCATTTGTCATTTGACGAGATTCCACACAGTGTCGTCCACGGTGAAATAGTTGAAGCCTACCCTGACGACGGTCCCTATCCCAGTTGTTTGATTTATGGAGATACACCGACTGGCGAGCCTGTTCATAGTATTTAGGCCTATAATCGGGAAACGGAATCGGCAGTCCTGATCACGACCTATAGGCCCGATCCTTCGCGTTGGGTCATGTGGCGCACAAGGAGGTCAGAATGAGTTTGTTCAATACGTGTCCGGTGTGCGGTGGGGAAGTCGTTGCGAAGCAGACCGAGAAGCTGCTGCGCGGGGGTGTGAATCTCGCTACGATGACCGTCTCCGCAGAAGTCTGTCTGCGCTGTGGAGAGCGTCTCTACGCTCCCGATACGATTCGCCTGTTCGAGCAGATTCGTCAGAAGCTCAACGCTCAGGACGTGGAAGAGTTTGAACCGTTGGGGAGAGCCTTCCATGTGCCGGGGTAGCCTCCGCGCCGGCGCGCTCCCCAACCGCAAACCGATTGAGTGATTTGAGAAAAAGATTCAGGCTGTTGTGGGGCGGGTGTGGGATGACTGAAGGTGTTGGAGAAGATAGGGTCGAGACCGAAACAACAAGAGTAAAGCGAATAAGTGAACCGGCAAAAAAGTTGTAGAGGGCAACATGGAAACTGAATGTGTCGCCTTGAAACGACGTGGTGTGGAATACCGTGGGCAATTGTTAGCCGGGAAGTCCAAGCAAGAAGAGTTGGAGTTTTGGGACAAGCGTACTGAACGTTTACGTTCTCGACAAAAGTCCGAAACAGCGGAATCTGAGCAAGGTATCATCTAGCAGGTCTCTCCATCTCAGTTATCCTCAGACCGTACTCGCATCAGCCGACCACTGCGGTGCGTACCATTACCTTTGATAGCTTCACTTCAATTGGACCTGTCCCATAAACTAGGCCACCGGTGCCCTTGTCCGTGATGTATAAATATTTTACATTGAAATTGAAAAGAAAACAGACATGACTTATACTCAAAAATATTCGTGTCGGTAAGAAGTTGAAGCATTGCAATCTTCACGCGAATTCTCCATGCAGGTTTGCAGCCTACACGACAGGAGAGGAAGAGAAGGACACTGGATTCCTGCTTCCGCAGGAATGACGGATCGGGGTGTCTTTGGCTATTTTTCATGCTAATAGCAAGAAGCGAAGCAGGATAGAGCGATGCTTGGAAAATTTATTCAACGGCAACGAACCGAACGTAACATGACGCAAGCGTATCTTGCGTCAGAGCTTGGGATGTCTCGCCCCACTTATATGCACATTGAGCGCGGTGAGCGGGAGCTTATGGTCATCGAAGCCCGAACGCTTGCGGGGATTTTTGATATGTCGCTTGATGATTTTTTGGCGGGCCGTGAGCCCAGGCATACCGTGACGCTCGCAAAGCAGCCTGCACGAAAAACCGGCGATCTCCGCATTCGCGTTGAGAAAAAAAATCTCGATATATTCAAGCAGGTGCTTCTGTATGTCTTGAATAAAGTCGGCGGCAAACCGAACGTGGGGGAAACCGTGCTTCATAAGCTGCTGTATTTCATTGATTTTGATTATTACGAACAATTCGAGGAAAACTTAATGGGCGCGACGTACATCAAAAATCATCACGGTCCCACCTCGGTTGAATTGGGTAAGATTCTTGAAGAGATGCAAAAGGATGGAGAAATCGAGGCAGTCAATAGTCAATATTTTAAATACGGTCAAAAGAAGTACCTTCCCCTCAAGCGACCGAACCTTGCGGTATTGTCTGCGCGCGATGTTGACCATATTGACGGGGTGTTAGCCCGTCTCTCCGATAAAAACGCGAAAGAGATAGAACACTATTCACACGAAGACATTCCCTGGAAATCCGCGCAAGACGGTCAGCCGCTTTCGTATGAGAGCGTCTTTTATCGTGACGAGAAGTACTCCGTACGAAACTATGACGATGACCTTTGATGAACTGCCGGGATTTCAAAAAGAACGAAAGCGCCTTGCCAGGAAATATCGATCACTTTCCGACGATCTCCGGGAGTTTCGAAACGTTGGTTCCGTTGTCCCGCTTGGGAACCGGAAACATTTTGCCGTCATCGCACAGAACGAGAATGTGCACATTGTCAAAGCCCGCTTATTTTGCCGATATCTGAAAGGGTCGTCCCTTCGCGTCATCTACTCGTATTTTGAGCAGGAACAACGCATTGAATTTATCGAGATTTATTTCAAAGGAGACAAGGAAAACGAAGATCGTCATAGGGTGAAAGAGTATTTGGCCAGGCATCAAAGCTAGCCCCATATCTAACTCAATTTTAGGCACGGAGGTTTAGTACATGGCCAGAGACACTTACAAATATCATTTTCCCAGGACTGACGCTTCTTCACAGGGTGCAAACGCGGAAGGCGGATTTCCCATTGCAACCTCGGGCTGCCTCAACAAGGAACGACACCCTTGTCATATGAAATATTGTCCAATGAAGTTGTGAAATGTATAATTTGTAAGAAATGTTACATATTGTACAAAACTTACATTTCATTCTGTTTTGTAACTTATGTACAAAACGTACGGTTTTGTACATAAAGTAAGGTGGAGAAACCATGGTCAAAAAAGTCAGTACAGTTGAGTTGAGAAAGGATTTGGCTGCGCTTTTGGCCCGCGTGGGCAAGGGCGGCGGGCAGGTGATCATCGAGAAGCGGGGCAACCCCCTGGCTGCACTGGTCAGCGTCGATGCTCTCCAACTCATCGAACAGCAGATGACGACCTCTGCCGATCCCCAGGGTGCCCTGGCCTTGGCCGGGGCTTGGACTGATTTGAAAGAGCGGGAGATGGACACAGTGCTTGCCCACGTCCTATCCGAGCGGGGCGGAGACGCCTGTGTGGAGGGTAAAGCCTGATGTATCTGCTGGATACGGATGTTCTGATGAATCTGATGGGTCGTTGTCCCTCGACCGCGTTGATTGCGAAGCTGGCTTCGGTGCCGCCTGAGCAGCAGTGCACGTCCAGCGTCACGCTTGAGGAGTTGATTGTCAGGGCGAACCGGTTTGGCCGGCGGTCTGCTGCCTTGCTGAGCCAGATCGACGCGCGGCTCATCCCCAACCTGCCGGTCCTGCCCTTCGATGCCGCGGCGGCGAGGCGTTACGGGGAATTATACGCTTCGTTGGCGCGGAAGGGATCTCCGTTGAGTGAGACGGCGTTGCGCGTTGCGGCGATCGCGCTGGTCCGCAACTTGACGCTGGTTTCCGGAAATCCTCAGTACTTCAAGCGTGTTCCCGGCCTCTCCGTGGAGAATTGGTTGTAAGGCGTCGCGTCGACACACCGGCGTTCTTCACCCTCACCTTTGTCCTCTCCCGTGGAGGGACAGGAGATGAGAAGGCACAAACGGTACAAACCGGGGCGTTGGAGTTTACGGCTCGTAGGTTTGGAGTTCCACGATGGGTTTGATGGTGACGTCCCCGAGCAATTCCACGCCGAAGCGCGTTCCTTCGCTCACTTCATTGGCGTAGAGCCGGCCTTTGGGCGCGTTGATCTCGATCGGCAAGTCTGTGGTGCCGTTGGGCTCGATCGTCACGGTGTATTCTTTCTGAATCATGGGATGCCAGACCTGGACTTTGTAGGTCCCCGGGGGAACGTCGGGAATGGCATACGAACCGTCTTTGGCACTGAGCGCGTAGTAGGGGTTTTTGACCGTGAACCCCCAGCTTTCCATGTACGCGTGAAACCCGCATTGCATCACGAACAGGTTGCGTTGTTTCCCCATTTTGATGGGTTGAGTCAGGACCTTGCCGGCCCGGTCCTTGACCTTCTTGCCGGCCAGCAACTCTGCCTTGCGCAGCTTTTTACTCATCGGCAGGGGCACGTTGAAGAGAACACGGGCGCCGAACTTCGACGTTTCATAGCCTTGGATGTCATGAAAGACCGGATCTTTGTTGACCACTTCGATGTCATGCCTGTCACGGACGATAGTGATATACGGCTCGAATTTGCAGTCGATCGCCTCAATCCGCGGAGGGACGTAGTCGAATGATTTCCCCTTGCGAAGTTCTTCGATATAGATGACGACGTTTTTGAATCCGCCGTTGGGGCCGATGACAAAGGGTTGAAGAAGACGCCATCCCGTTCCGGTCGAGATGCGGCCACAATACACGGCGTCAGGCAACGTCACGAGGTTATATCCCTTGGGTTTGGGGACTTTCCCGATCAATTTGACCATCCCCTGCAAGGTTCCCCCGTCGGGCACGGGGACTTCTTCATATCCCCAACCCGGGCCGGCACTCAGTCCAACTGCCAATCCCAAGCCAAGGAGCAATCGCACCGGTTTCATAGAGAGCCCTCCTTGTCAGTCGTCATGATTTTATTCGAGTTAAACGCGCATTTTACCATTCATGAAATCAAGATGGAAGAACCGCGTGGTGAGACCAGCCCTTTCCGATTTTTTGGGAGGGGAAGCCTGTTGCTTGACCAGTATGAGGAAAACCCACTAGACTAAAACCATGGGGTTTTTGAGCAGGAGACAACGGATGAGAGCGAGTTTCGTATGGATGGTAGTGGCGTGGAGCGTCCTTGTCGGTGTATCGGTTTCCCCGGCGGAAGGCGGTACTCCGGCTTCTCAACCGGCGTATCTCGTCCCAATCCAAATCCCCTATAACGCTCCGCCCAAACCGGAATTCCCGGAAATCGAGCAGGCCACCCCTGCGCCGGAGGTCCTGTCTGAAAAGGAACTGCAACGGGCGGAAGCCTTGTTGCCGTTATTGGAAGGACGTCAGGAACTGTACGTGATCGGTGAGTTCGTCCATTTGGGGAAACCGGTCGTGCCCGTCCTGGTGAAAGCCCTCAAGATGCCTGGAAGCCGTCTTCGGTATAACGCGATTGAAACGCTGTCGATTATCAGGGATCCCCAGGCCGTACCGGATTTACTCGACGTGGCCAAGGATGGTGAGGAAGTCACGAGGGTACGAGCCCATGCCCTGCGTGTCGCCGTCCGGTTGGCGCCCGTGGAGTCACTCCCGGCGCTGCAAACGTTGACGAAGGATCCCGCGGACACCGTCCGGCGAGCCGTGGCGTTTGAGTGCCAGAACGTAAGACGTCCGGAATCGGTATTGCTCCTTATCGACTTGTTGGCCGATGAGGAAAAATACGTTTCCATTACAGCCCGTGATTCGCTTTGGCGGTTGACCCGACGAGGGGGGCCGCCGCATGATTGGCAGGGTTCCACGCATGAACAGCGGATCGAGTGGTCCAAGGAATGGAAGGCGTGGTGGGAGGAAACTCTCAAGAATCGCGGAGCCGCGCCAAACAAGCCACAACCCGAGCTCGTTTCCTGACGGCGTGACGTTCGGGACTCAGCTTGGGAGGGAGACCAACGGAGTACCTCATGGCCACGTTGCCGATTGCCAAAATAGGAAATCCCGTTTTACGGAAAATTGCGGAACCGGTTGATCCGGCGACCATCCCCACGCGCGCCTATCAGCAATTTATCGACGACATGTTCGCCACCATGGACGCGCACGAGGGTATCGGGCTGGCGGCCCCTCAGGTCTCGCGGTCCGAACAACTCGTTGTGATGCGCTGTGACGGCCAGGAGGCGTTTCCCGAGACGGTCCTGATCAATCCCCGGATCGTGTTTTACGGTCCTGCTCAGGCCGAAATGTGGGAAGGCTGTCTCAGCGTGGACGGGTTGCGCGGAAAAGTAACGCGGCCGTCATCCATCCGGGTCCAGGCGCTGGACCGGGATGGCTGTTCCATGGACTTCGAGGCATCGGGTTTGTTTGCCGTGTGCATCCAACATGAGATGGATCATCTGATCGGCAAACTCTTTGTGGACCGGATGATGGATCTCTCCACGCTGACGCAGTTGAAGGAATTCGACGTATATTGGAAGCGAGAACCTTCACCCGTCATCTAGGATTTATTGCGATATCGGGCGCATGGCGGCGTTGTGTCCTCGCTCACCCCTCGCCTATCTAATCTGATAAGCCTCGGGTTTCGCTGCGGGACGCCTTGCCCTGCATCCCGCTATCACCATAAACCTGTTCCCGACGTTCGTAATCGGGGATCAGAGGTTCGTGAGATGTCGTCCCCTCTGGTTTGTTCTTCTCCGTCAACATGTACCTGCTCTCACGCGGCCGTTTCTGATACTCGCCGCTTGGTGTAAAACACAGTGAATGTTCTCCTTCGTATTCTCGGGTATTTGCGGCCGCACCGTTCCCTGGCCCTGACGACCCTGTCCTTCGCCACCTTGACCACGGCGTTCGATCTGTTGCCACCCTGGCTGGTGAAAGTGATCATCGACGACGTGATCCAGGCAGACCAATTCTCCTTATTGCCGTGGGTGTTGGCCGGATTGGTGCTGGCCTACGCGTTCAAGAACGTCGCGAATTCCCTGCGTATCCGGTTCAACAACGTCCTTGAGCAACGCGTTGTGGTGCAGCTCCGGCAACAGGTGTTTCACGCGCTTCAGCGTCTCTCGGTCGGGTTTTACGAGGATCGCTCGACCGGAGAAATCATGTCGCGCATCATGAATGATACCGAACACGTGGAGCGTATTTTCATCGATGGGTTGGAGGGCATGTTGACCGCGTTATTGACGCTGATCGGGATTACCGTGATTCTCTTCGTGGTCAATTGGCAATTGGCGCTCCTGGCGCTGGTGCCCATCCCGATCTTGATGGTCTCCGCCGTGAAATTTTCCCGTCGCGTTCACGGGTATTACCACGAAATTCGACAGAACACGGCCGAATTGAGCGGCTATCTCCAGGATTCCCTGTCGGGCATCCGGGAAACCATGGCCTTCAATCGTCACGCGTTCGAACGGGAACGATTCGACGCCAGGAATCGCGAGGTCAGCCAAAGCAATCTCAAGGCCATGTTCCTGTGGTCCGTGTATTCACCGGCGATGATTTTTCTCGGGGCCATGGGCACGGTGCTCATCCTGTGGGTGGGGTCGGTGGAAGTCGCACAGGGGGATCTGAAAGTGGGAGAGCTCGTGATGTTCGTATCGTATCTGGCCCTGTTCTACGTGCCGGTCAACCAAATCCATTCCGTCAACCACATGCTTCAGCACGCCCTGGCGTCCAGCGAACGCATCTTTGACGTGTTGGATGCCGAACCCGACGTGCAGGACCGGCCCGGGGTGGTGGCGCCGGCGGCTCGTTTTCGTGGGAGCGTGCAGTTCGAAGGCGTGGACTTTTCCTATAAGCCGGAAGTTCAGGTGTTGCACGACGTTTCCTTCGGTGTGGAGGCTGGGGAGCGTATCGCCCTGGTGGGGCCGAGCGGCGCGGGCAAGAGTACGATCATGAAACTCCTGATGCGGTTCTACGACGTGACGGGTGGCATGGTGTCGTTGGACGGCGTCGACGTGCGAAACATGCCGCTGGCGTTTCTGCGCTCGCAGACCGGTCTGGTGCAACAGGAACCGTTTCTCTTTAACGGGACCATCCGCGAAAACATCGTCTACGGCGATCTTTCTGCGACCGACGAGGCCATTGAACGCGTCGCTATCGCGGCTCGGGCTCATGATTTCATCATGGAACTCCCGGACCACTATGACACCCGAATCGGGGAGCGGGGCGTGAAGTTGTCCGTCGGCCAAAAGCAGCGTGTGGCGATCGCCCGGGTGCTGTTGAAAAATCCGCCCGTTGTGATCTTCGACGAAGCCACGTCGAACATTGATACGGAGACGGAGGTCAAAATTCGCGAGGCGTTGGCCGTGCTCACCCAGGGTCGTACCACCATTTTTATCGCGCATCGTCTGACCACCCTCCAACAGGTTGACCGGATTCTCGTGCTCGAGCGGGGCCGGGTAGTCGAAGAGGGACCCCACGCCCAGTTGCTGGACAAAAAAGGGCTGTACGCCAATTTGTATGAAGCACAGTTTCAGGTTTGATTTAACAGCCGGGCCACGGTCATCGAGTTTTTTTTAACTCTTTTTTCAGACATACCACACACGGTACGCTATGGGCTCGTATAATGTTATTGACAGACTACGTATTCTTGTGATACAGAATAACAGAACTTTTATTCCAGATAGGGCTTCATGCATGGCATTTATATTATTAGCTCTGCCGCAGAAGGCGAAAAGGCTGTCTGCGGTTTTTTTTTAGGACCTTTCGGTAAATCCATGGTGGGGTTCCGTGAGGAAGGGAGGTGCTCATGAGTGATCGAAAATCGGGAACGGTCAAGTGGTTCAACGATCGAAAAGGTTTTGGATTTATTCGAGTCGAAGGAGAGCAGGATGTCTTTGTGCATTATTCGGCTCTTCAGGGGGAGGGCTTTAAAACCCTAAAAGAAGGCGAACCCGTTGAATTTGATCTGGTGGAGGGAGCTAAAGGTCCCCAGGCGGCCAACGTGGTGAAAACAGCCGCAGCTCAGCAATCGGCCTGATACCATTTTTTAGAGAAAGCGAAGTGGAACCCAAAAGGGCGGTCAATCCCGCCCTTTTGGGTTTTTTATTGCGGCGTCTCGGCGTATTTTACCCAGGAAGTGCCAGGTTGTTGACTGCCTTTTTCCATGAGGCGTATAGTTCGAACCTTACAGAACGGCAAAAGAGCGGCGGCGTTTTTGCCGGTAATGCTTATTCGTAAGTTTTAAGAGGAGGAAAGACACCATGGCACTTCGTTTAGGGGATGAAGCCCCAAATTTTACTGCTGAAACAACGGCAGGAACGATAAATTTTCATGAATGGCTGGGTGATGGGTGGGGCATTTTATTTTCCCATCCCAAGGATTTCACCCCGGTCTGTACCACGGAACTGGGGACCGTGGCGAAAATCACCGATGACTTTGCCAAGCGGAACGTCAAAGTCCTTGCTGTGAGCGTGGATCCATTGGATTCCCACAAAGGCTGGATCAACGACATCAATGAAACGCAGCAATGTACGGTTCAGTATCCGATCATTGCGGACCCCGACCGACAAGTTGCGAATTTGTACGATATGATTCACCCAAACGCATTGGACAATATGACAGTGCGCTCGGTTTTTGTGATTGGGCCTGATAAGAAAGTCAAGTTGACGCTCACCTATCCGGCATCGACCGGAAGAAATTTTGATGAGATTCTTCGTGTAGTGGACTCGTTGCAACTGACGGCCAAGCATCAGGTGGCTACCCCCGCCAATTGGAAGGACGGGGAAGATTGTATCATTGTCCCTGCGGTGAAGGATGAGGAAATTCCCGCCAAGTTTCCCAAGGGCCACCGGGCGGTTAAGCCGTATCTTCGGTACACGCCACAGCCTAACAGATAAGGCCTTCGCGCAGGCCTCGTTCATTCCGGAAAAGAGCCGCCTCCTATGGGGCGGCTCTTTTTTTAAACTCCCCTTCCTGTCATCCTTGTATGTGTTCACTCATTCGTTGACACGTTTCCCGCTTCCTGTTGTGCCCCACTGCCCCGCCGTTGGAAGACAACCCCCTCAATCCCCCTTATCAGGGGGCCGGCCGAGTTCCTCGCCCCCCTGATAAGGGGGTGTATAGACCGGGGACATCATTAACGGGTGTTCGGAGACATGGTTGACACATTGTGAGTTATTCGGAGGGGGCATGCAAATCCAGTTCGCGGATATATTGGTGACAAAAATAGATCCGCCACCGACCCTCTTGGGTGGTCGGCCGCAGGGCGACGGGGTAGCCGCGCAAGGCTTTGGTCACGTGGAAGGTGCGCCCGCGAAACGAGATGACGCCTTTGTCTTGCACGCGCCGGACGTGCGCGTCCGGGCCATAGTCAATGGGCGGGAGGGCCTCGGGAAACGGGCGGGGACTGGGGGTATAGCGCATCGCCGGAACCGCGAGGGCTAACGCGTCATGCGGGCGGTCCAAGTTATAGTGGTCGCGCCAGCGGTCAAAGTGCTGTTGGCAGTGGGGCAGATCGCGAAAGGTACGCTGGTGGAGTAATTCGGCCTTGAGGGTGCGATGGAAGCGTTCGTCTTTGCCCAAGGTTTGGGGGTGGGCCGGCCGGGCATGCGTAAGGGTAATGCCCAAGCGCATAAGCCAGACGGTCAGGGCCGTGAAGGGGCTGAGGGTGAGCGGCACGCCCCAAGGCGGGCCATTATCCATCAACAGGCGGGCGGGCAAGCCATAGCGGCGGAAGGTCTGCGTCAAGTGGGTTTGGACGGTGCGACCCTGTTCATTGGGACAGGCGTGCAGGCAGAGGGCGAAGCGGGAGCAGTCGTCCAGCACGGTCAGAGGATGGCACCGGCCGGTGGCCAGGGCGAAATGGCCTTTGAAATCCATTTGCCATAAGGCATTGGGCGTGGTGTGCGCAAAACGCTGCCAGGCCCGGGGGGGCGCGGTGGCGGGGAGGCCGCTGGTGCGGCGCAGAATCGCCGTGATGGTACTGGGCGCCGGGACCGGCTGATACCCGAGCGCGCGCAGGCGGGCGTGCAGTTTGCGGCCCCCCCAGGTAGGATGCTGGGTGCGCAAGGTCACGACCGCCGCTTCGAGATCGGGCGCCGTGCGGTGCGGCGTCTGGTGCGGGCGGCGGGACCGATCCGCGAGGCCCGCCACGCCGGCAGTGGCGTAGCGGGCCAGCCATTTATAGGCGGTCGGGGGGCTGATCTCGAACCGGCGACAGAGCGCCCGCAGGGATGTCCCCGGCTGCTGGGCTAAGAGCATGAATTCGTGGCGTTGCGACATGGTTGACACCTCTTTCCAAGGCATGGCGGTCCTCCTGTCATAGGGGTGAAGCCATGCAGTTTAAAGTGTCAACCATGTCCCCGAACAGGTGTCAACCATGTCCCCGGTCTATACAGGGGGGAAGGGGGGTTCGGTAGGGGCGGACCGGAGCTGGCCCTGAGCAAAGCGAACGAGTGTCCGCCCTCCCTTCTTGTGGGCAGCGCCTCATTCTGTCAACGAATGACTGAACACAGACAGGAATAACAGACGGAGAATGATCGCGCGGTTATCAATGCGAATGGCAGGTCGGGTTAGCCGAAGGCGTAAGCCGACAGGAACCCTACGGTTGATAGGTTTCGAAGAGTGAGACCGTTGCCTGAAAGCCGGCGCGGCATATGCGGCACCGAAATTGAACAATGTCCCGGTCCACGCTGACTTCCGTGACGTGTAAGGCTTCCTGGTGCTGGCTGGCACAGGTTCCCAGCTTGGTGCTCGCGTCTTCTTCGCTCAACTCCGAATCCCCGATGATGCGGGTAATGGTTCCAACGGTCAGGCGATGCCGGGATTTGCAATTCATGCAAAAGATACCGATGGTGTCGGGCGGGGTGAACAGTTTGAAATTCAGCGAAAGGGGGTGAACGGAAAAGCACTGTTGCAGAAATGCGCCGGATTGAAAAACGTTACCCATGCGGTTTTATCTATTGTTGACGTTCACTAATCCGGGAGCCAGGTATCGGAAGTGAGATTGGGTCAGGCCAAGAAGGAACCGGTTGTTCGGATGCGAACTCGCTCCTGTCACGACGAGGTCAGAGATCAGTGTCAGCGCATGCTTCTCGCCCCCACCGTTGGAGGATCTTGGTGGTGTCATCAAATGTAAGGATGTAGTGATAACAGTGAGGTCTGGTGCCCGGATCCAGCGGATTGCTGGAGCCGCCGCCCAGTCCCATCATGGCGGTCACGCCTTCGGTGGCCTTGAACATGCTTCGTCCGAGCTTGTCGACGCCAATGGGGTCGAGTTCATCCTGGGTGAGCGCGTAGCGATAGATCCACGTCGATTGTCCCCTCAACGCCGAGGTCTTTTTTTTCCACGGTTCTCCAAGCTGTTCAACGACGTCTTCTGGCGTCGCTTTCTTCAAAGCCCCATTGAGATACGACTCTCGTCCGGAGCTACAGGCTGCGAGGGACAAGGTCAGGAAGAGCATCATGGGCCAAAGCGCCCGTGTGGATGAAAGCGGGACATTTCGGCACGTCTGAGTCATCGGTCCTGGGCGTGCCGTGAGGGCATTTTGTCCATGATGGTTCGATAGAACGCATACACTTGGGCGCACAAGCCCGTCACGATGAGGGTCAGTGCGATGGGCAACCATATTGAATCCGGTTGATTCAGGCCTTCGATCCCGAGCAGGAATCCCGCCGCGATCGCAATAATGCCGATGACGCGTGCAATGACAATATTGGGTTGGGTCAGGAACGACACGTGTAGTCTCCCATCGTGGTGCCCGGTATTCTGCCACAACTCGTCACCTGCGGCAACGAGCCGTGGGGAACATGCTTGTTCGGTCGGTTTGAAACACGTGTTACCAATCTTTTAAAAAGGAATAGTTTCATGACGACACCCGTGGAATCAGTGTAGGATAAGGCCATGGACGGGCACGGACGGCTCTTCGAAATCGGCATCAGTTTTCGCTACGCGCAAGAGCATGAATGGGTCATGCCGGCGATTACGGGGTTTTTATCGGCCTATTTCATGGAAGATCCCGGCTTTCGACTGAAGCGACATCTCCACGAATTGGAAACGGGCATGTACGTGTGGATTTGTGAAGCTCCGGGAGAAAAGTTTATGCGGCGGTTGCTCAAACGTTTACAAGTCGATATCCCTCCGTTTGACCTGTACCAGCGCGATTCGGATTCTGATGGGCCCACGCGCCACGTCATCGATTTGCCTTCACTTCCAGCCGAACACGAGGAAGATCCCTGAATGCCGACAACGGAACGTCCGTGAAAGTTCGTCGAGCCATGGTCCATCTTTTTTCCCTGGTTCTGGTCCTCTTGCTTTCGAGCGGGAACGTCTCAGGCCTGCATGCTTTGGAGCAGGGCCCCAGTCTCCAATCTTCCAAGCCGACGTTGTTAGACGGTTTCGGCTTCTCCGTATCCGTTGAAGGGGATCAGGTTCTCGTCGGTGCACCTCATGCGAAAGGTGCCCGTGGGCAAACGGGAAAAGCGTCCTTGTTCAAGCGCGAGTCCGGTGCAGTACTGCGAGAGTTCGCCCCTCTTTCGCCGATGGGTGATGATTTGTTCGGCCTGTCCGTGAGCCTCACGCCGGACTACGTGATTGTGGGCGCTCCCAGGGGAAAAGGAGCGTTACGCCGGTCCGTGGGATCGGTGACGGTATTCGACCGCAACACGGGAGCATCGCGGCAGGTGATCGTCAGTCCCAATCAGTCGGCAGCGGCGTTCGGGCACGCCGTGGCTGCCCGGGACGGGCTGGTCGCCGTCGGCGACCCCGGAGCGAGTACTATGACGGACTTTGATGTCGGGGAAGTCCATCTGGTTGATGCGATCACCGGAGAAGTTCTCCGGACGTTTGTTTCTCCGTATGCGGAAAATCGAAACGCTGCCGGGTTCGGACATGCGGTGACGTTTTTAGGTTCCATTCTGGTGGTGAGCGCTCCGCTCGGCGGCACGGACCCGGTTGATCATGGACAGGTGTTTCTTTTCGATTGGAAAAGCGGAAGGTTGAAACGTACCCTGGTTTCGCCTGATCCGCAGACAAATGAATATTTTGGATGGGCATTGGCGAGCGACGCGGAGTCGTTGGTGGTTGGTGCTTTGGGACGAGGGGGTACGCAACCGGAAGCTGGAGTCGTGTATCTCTATACGAAAACCGGCGAATTTCTGCGAACATTCGAAGCCCCGGAGCCCGGGAAAGGCGATCACTTTGGCGAAGCCGTGGCTCTGTTCCCTGAGCACGTCATCGTCGGCGCGCCAGGACATGATGCTGCAGGAATTGATGCCGGGTCGATTTTCGTCTTTGACCGAAAAACCGGAACGTTGCAATCCATGATCGTCAACCCGTCGGAAACAACCGGCGTGGCTGATCTCTTCGGACTCTCTTTGAGCGGTGCAGGACGCGATTTGGTTGTGGGGTCGCCTTATGGGGACCTTGAGGCGATGCCCGACGCCGGGTTGGTCCATCAGTTTCGGCTACCCTTGACCCGGGAAGGAATGTAGGTCATCCCCTATGATAGACATGCCTGGGCTTCTTCGTTATGATCCGCTCCATGTCTTTTTCTTTGCAGGAGTGGCGAAAGGCTCGAAAATACTCCGTCGTCAAGTTGGCAGCCGATTCCGGCGTCGAAGGTTCCGTCATCGAAGCGATCGAAGCCGGCGAGACGGATCCCTCCGTCTCAACGGTGGAGGCATTGGCCAAGGCCCTCGCGATTCCCCCTTCCTGGTTGTACAGTGCCCCCCGGGCTCTCGATTTGTTGTTGGGGGATCCCGACGAAGAAGACTCCCTCTATCCCAACCTTGATTCCCCTGATCCCGTGACCGAACAGATTCTCCGCGGGAGTCGAGCCGAACGGGATTTGTACGTGCTCCTCACGGCCCTGCTGCGCCATGGCGAACCCAAGCTCCTCCGTGCCGCCGAAGTCAATCTTCGAAGTCTGCTCAAGCAGGCGAAAACGACGACGGTCCCTTGGCAGAATCGTCCCTCCGGTCACTTTGAACCGCCGAGTGACTGAATGAAGACATGCCGGTGCCGCGGGTTCATTCCCGTTTTACGGCGTTTCTTGCATTCGTCGTTTCCTTTTCAATACGATAGAGAGTTACGGTTTTTCATGTGTTCTCTCCGTCTGCACGAGAACGAAGTTATTAATCATCCCCGAAAACGTGAAAGAGGAATAAGAGATGCCCAAGAACAGTGGCCTCCGGAATATGAAACCGGTTACGGGTAGGGAAAAAGAGCCGACCAACTTTGAAGGGATGAACGCCCCCTTGCTCGCGGAGAAAGGTTCTTCGCAAGAGTTTTCGACGTTGTTTACCACGTTGGATGAGGAGACCGTTGAGCAGGCAGCCGTCTTTCAAAATGAAAGCCTCGAATCCCAAATGAAGACGGAGCCTGTGACCCCGGCCGATGAGCCAGGAGAAACGTTGCCGGAAACCGAGAAAGAAATCGATCTGACTCCCGGTACGGCCAACAGGATAGATGATCCTGTTCGTTTATATCTCAACGAGATGGCCGGTGTGTCTCTGCTCTCAAGGGAAGGGGAGATCGAGTTAGCGAAGAAGATCGAAGAGGGCAAAGAAGAGATGACGCGGGCGATAGCGGGGATGCCGATGACCCTGGAGACGCTGGAGACCTGGTGGGGGCGATTGAAGAAGCGGGAGGTGCGGGTGGGGGAAGTGGTGCTGGTGCATGAGCCCGTGGACGAAGAGCTGGATGAGGGGGAGGTGGGGGAAGCGCCGGACGAAGAAGAGGTGCGGGTGCAGGCGCTGGCGGACTTGGAGCAGGTACGGCGGTTGGGGAAGACGCTGGGGCGGTTGTACGAGCGGCGGCGGGGGGCGCCGCCGGCGCAGCAGGGGCGGTGGGAGCAGCGGGTGCGGGAGGTGCAGGTGGCACTGGGGGCGCAGGTGGAGGGGCTGCATCTGCAACCGGCGCTACGGGACGCGTTGGTGAGCGAGATCAAAGCGGCGGGGCGGCGGGTACGGGACGCGGAGCGGGTGTTGCGAGAGTGCAGCCAGCGGGTGGGGCAGGCCCCGGTCGAAGGGGGGAAACTGCTGCAGCGGCTGGCGCGGGCGAGGGTGGCCTACGGGGAGGTGCAACAGCAGACTGGGCTGAGCGAGGCCGTGTTGCGGCACGTGGTGGCACGGAGCCGGGAGGCACAGGCCATACTGACGCAGGTGGAGCGGGGGGTAACGGGACTGCCGACGGTGGAGTTCAAGAGCGCCCTGGTGGGGTTGGAATGGGCGGAAGACAAGATGAAGCAGGGGAAAGCCGAACTCATCGAAGCGAATCTGCGGTTGGTGGTCAGTATTGCGAAGAAATACACGAACCGGGGGCTGCAATTTTTGGATTTGATCCAGGAAGGGAACATCGGGCTGATGAAAGCCGTGGACAAATTCGAATACCAGCGGGGGTACAAATTCAGCACGTATGCGACGTGGTGGATTCGGCAAGCGATCACGCGGGCGATTGCGGACCAGGCGCGGACGATCCGGATTCCGGTGCACATGATCGAAACGATCAACAAGCTGGTGCGGACCTCGCGGCATCTGGTGCAACAATTGGGGCGGGAACCGACGCCGGAAGAGATTGGGGTGCGGATGGAGATGCCGTTGGAAAAAGTGCGGAAGATACTGAAGATTGCGAAAGAACCGATTTCGTTGGAGACGCCGATTGGGGAGGAAGAAGACAGCCATTTGGGGGACTTCATTGAGGATAAGAAAGCGGTGTCGCCGTTGGAGGCGGCGGTGCGGTACGATTTGCAGCGGCACATCGGGAAATCGCTGGAATCGTTGACGGCGCGGGAGGAGAAGGTGTTACGGAAACGGTTTGGGATTGGGGAGGCGACGGACCACACGTTGGAAGAAGTGGGGCAGGACTTCGAGGTGACGCGGGAGCGGATCCGGCAGATTGAAGCGAAGGCCTTGCGCAAACTCCGCCACCCGAGCCGGAGCAAGAAATTGCGCAGTTTCGCCGAAGGCTTTTAACGCGTGACCGAACGTGGGCCCATAGCTCAGTTGGTCAGAGCGGCTGACTCATAATCAGTTGGTCCCAGGTTCAAGTCCTGGTGGGCCCACCATACAATCAATTCGTTATGAATCGTTCAATGAAGAGAGAAAGAGAAAAGTCAGAGTTTTTGAATGGCTTGCTGGAGCAGGGAAAGCTGTTCGGACGAATTCCCGGTTTTTCCCAATTCCGCTTTGAGTTGATCTTTGAGGTAAGAGGAATAACCTATCCGGTCCAGGAAAAATTCCAGAAACGTGCCTGCCACCGTGCTTTCCTTCTTTAGGGCTTCGACGTCTTCATCACTGATCGGCACGTACGTGCTTCCGATGTGCAGGATGACTTTGTAATAGTCTCCTTCACTGCGACGTTCGAATCGTACTCCGTTCATGTCCGTGTCTCTGGCTTCTCCGGTTAGCGAGATGGCCTCTATTGTATGCAAACGGATAACGTGCTGACAAGGGAATCACTGATTTGCGTGATTCTTGACCCTCTATAGACCATGTGATAGCGTACCGATTCTTGATCTTCATCTTCACAACTGATCTGCCAGTCTTCAGGTCCATTATTCTAAGAGCCGTTGATGTTCATGGTTGTACGGTGAGTCCATTTACGTTATCTCATCCGGGAGTTTTTCATGTCACGAGTGTATAACTTCAGTGCCGGCCCGGCCATGTTGCCTGAGGCCGTCTTGCAACGAGCCCAGGCCGAATTGACGGATTGGCACGGGGCAGGGGCCTCCATTATGGAGGTGAGCCACCGTGGGAAAGAATTTGTTTCGGTCCATGCCGAGGCCGAACGGGACGTCCGTGACTTATTAGGCGTGCCCGAGACGTACAAGGTGCTCTTTCTGCAAGGAGGAGCCACCGGGCAATTTGCTGCTATTCCCATGAATCTGTTGCGCGGGAAAAACAAGGCGGATTACATTCTGACCGGGTCTTGGGGCAAAAAAGCCATCGGCGAGGGGAAAAAATATTGCGAAGTGAACGTCGCGGCTTCGTCCGAAGGCGAGAAATTTACGACCATCCCTCCGTTTGACCATTGGGCGTTGAATGCCGATGCCGCGTATGTCCATTACACGACTAATGAAACCATTGAAGGTGTTGAATTTCACTGGATTCCCGGGACCGGTGACGTTCCGCTCGTCGGTGATATGTCTTCGACCATTTTGTCCCGTCCTCTTGACGTCAGCCGGTTTGGGTTGATCTACGCCGGTGCCCAAAAAAACATCGGGCCGGCCGGCGTCACGTTGGTGATCGTGCGGGAGGATTTGATCGGCAACGTCCTCTTGATGACTCCCGGCGTGTGGGATTACGCGCAACAGGCCAAAGCCGATTCCATGTTGAATACTCCACCGACCTATAGCCTGTATATTGCCGGCTTGGTTTTCAAATGGGTGAAGGAGCAAGGGGGGCTTTCGGTCATGGCCGAACGCAACGAACGCAAGGCCAAGAAGCTGTACGCCGCGATCGATGGTTCTGGTTTTTATCGGAACCCCGTGGATCCATCATGCCGGTCATGGATGAACGTGCCGTTTGTCCTGGCCGACCCGGAATTGGATGGTGAGTTTCTCACGGGAGCAGCCCAGGCTGGGTTGACCACGTTGCAGGGACATCGTTCAGTGGGTGGCATGCGTGCCAGTATCTATAACGCCATGCCCGAGTCCGGCGTGGATGCCTTAATCGACTATATGACGGAATTTGAAAAACGGAAAGCGTAGGGACGATTCCATGAACATTCTGGTCAGTGACAGTTTGTCGCCACGAGGGGTGGCCGTTCTTGAACAGGGCGGGTTTCACGTCGACGTGAAAACCAAGTTACCCAAAGAGCAGCTTCTGGAAGAGATCAAAGCGTATGACGGCCTTGTCGTTCGGTCAGGCACGAAAGTGACGGCTGAGGTGATTGACGCCGGCAGTCGGCTCAAGATCATCGGGCGCGCCGGGACGGGCCTTGATAACGTGGATTGTGAGGCCGCCACCCGTCGGGGCATTGTTGTGATGAATACGCCCGGCGGCAATACGATTACCACGGCGGAGCACACGATCGCCATGCTGGTGTCCATGAGCCGGAAAATTCCCCAGGCCGTCGTGTCGACCAAGGCGGGTAAGTGGGAAAAGACCAAATTCATGGGGACGGAGTTGTACAATAAGACTCTCGGCCTCGTGGGGTTGGGGCAGATCGGAACTTACGTCACCAAGTTGGCACAGGGCTTGGCCATGCAGGTGGTCGGCTACGATCCCTACCTGTCTCCGGGGCGCGCGCGGGAGTTGGGAATCCAGACCGTGGCCTTGGACGAGTTATTCAGGCGGGCCGATTTCATCTCGGTCCATACCCCGTTGACCAACGAGACCCGGTCTTTGATCAATGCCCAAGCCATCCGGCAGATGAAAGACGGAGTCATGATCGTCAATTGCGCGCGTGGCGGCATCATTGATGAGGAGGATATGTACGAAGCCCTCAAAAGCAAAAAGGTCTCTGCCGCGGCCTTCGACGTGTTCGAAGAAGAGCCCGTGAAGCCGGATCACCCCTTACTCACCTTGGACAACTTCATCTGTACGCCCCACATCGGGGCTTCGACCGAGGAAGCCCAGGAAAGCGTCGCCGTCTCGATTGCCGAACAATTTGTCGATTATTTCAAGAAAGGCGTGGCCCGGGGTGCGGTGAATATCCCGTCGGTTCCGCCCGACGCCTTGCTTCAACTCCAGCCCTATCTCGGCTTGGCTGAACGGATGGGGTTGTTTCAGGCGCAACTCATTGATGAAGGCATTGAAGAGGTGACGGTGGAGTATCGGGGAGAAGTGGCGGAGCTCTCTTTAGTGCCCCTGACGGTCGCGGTCCTGAAAGGTTTGTTGACCCCGATTCTCCACGATACGGTGAACGCCGTGAACGCACCCTTTATCGCAAAACAACGCGGCATCGAAGTCAAGGAAGTGAAGTGGAGCGACGCGGGCGATTATACGAGCTTGATTCGTCTCCACGTGAAAGCCGGCGCGCAGATGCATCAATTGGCCGGGACTCTGTATAACAAAAAGGATGCCCGTATCGTGGAAAGCAATGCGTACCCGGTCGAAGTCATTCCCGAAGGCCATATGCTGTTGATCTACAACTTCGACCGTCCCGGTGTCATTGGCACGGTGGGGCGTATTCTCGGGGAACACGAGATCAATATTGCCCGGATGCAATGTTCTCGTGCGCAGAAAGGCAGCAATGCGTTACTGATCCTTGGTTTGGATGCGCCGCCGCCGCTTCCTATGTTGGACAACATCAAAGGCGAAACGGACATTGTTTCGGCTCGCTTGGTGGATCTGTCGGGCGTCTCGTAACGTTCCGCTCTTGTTCGATGGCTCGCCGCCTCCAACCACGACCGGAGCGCCACACCGTTTCTGCAGGGACAACGCCGCGTTCCCTTATCCCGATCGGGATGACGACCCTGTTGCCTGATGCGGCCGAACGCGCACGTCAGTTGGAACAGGCCTTGTTTCAGGAGTTTACCCGATGGGGCTATCGCGAAATCATCCCGCCGACCTTTGAATATCTGGACGTGCTCTCCGCCGGGCTGCCGGCCGATATCCTCGAAAAGTGTTACAAGGTCGCCGATTGGACAACCGGACGCATTTTGGTGCTTCGACCGGATGTGACTGCGCAGATCGCGAAAATCGTGGCAATGGGAATGGCCGGACGACAACTGCCCCTTCGGTTGAGTTATCGCTCCACGGTGTTCCGCTATGAGCCCGAACACGCCGGCCGGGAACGGGAGGTGTTCCAGTTGGGGGTTGAATTGATCGGGGCCGACAATGCGTCAATGGACGCCGAAATTCTGACCTTGCTCATCGAGTCACTAAAAGCCGCAGGGCTGTCCCATTTTAAAATTTCACTCGGACACGTCGGTTTCTACCAGGCGTTGCTGGCGCAGTCAGGACTCTCGGAACAGGGGCGCAAGCAAGCGGAACTCGCCGCAGCGCATAAGGACTTGCCGAAACTGGAACGCATTTTGAAAACGGAACGTGTCCCCTCAAAGCAGGCCCGGCCTATCCTTGAAGCACCAGGGCGTTATGGGCGGGAAGAGATGTTGCAATGGGGCCGGACCGTCGCCGGTCGTAATACCCGGTTGCTGGCCCCCATTGAACGGTTGAGCCGGGTCTATGCGCTGCTCGACGCGGCCGGCGTCAAAGAGCACCTGCTCTTGGATCTGGGAGAATTTCGCGGCTTCGACTACTATGATGGAGTCGTGTTCGACGTCTTTTCCGACAACGTCGGTTGTGAATTGGGTGGGGGAGGACGTTATAACCATTTGATCGGACAATTCGGACAGGATCTCCCTTCTACGGGATTTGCCTTGGACCTTGATCGCCTGTTCATGGCGTTAGGGAAGGAGGGAGAGAAATGGGCTCCGGAAACGCCCGGCGTGCTGGTGGCGGCTCCTCCTTCTCATTTTGGGGAGGCGTTCCACACGAGCCAGTTCCTTCGTTCGCACGGGTTGGTGGTGTGTCAGGAAACCGTGCCACGGTGGAATTCCACCCGACTTCACAAGATTCGAACGCGCCTCGGGGCTTCCGGCGCATCCTGGGCCGTGATGGTGGGCCTATCTGCCCGCTCTAGCCGGGAAGTCGAGGTGTTGGCGAAACAGGCCAAGACTTCACGAACCGTTCGCATCCAAGACCTTCCTGCCCTGATTCTCAATGGTGCGCATGCCCACGTCTGACGTTTCCGACCTCCGGTTGCCGCCTCAGAATCTCGATGCTGAGCAATCCATCCTCGGGGCCGTTCTGCTGGAAAACAGTGCGCTCAATAAGGCGCTTGAAGTCATCGTCGAAGAAGACTTTCATCGTGGGGCGCATCGAACCATTTTTGCGGGGATGATCGAACTGGCTGACCGCAATGAAGTGGTTGATCAGATCACCTTGACGGAACTGCTGAAAACCAAAGGCCAATTGGAGCACGTGGGCGGCGCGGCGTACGTGGCTGAATTGGTGCAGGCGGTGCCTAGTGCGTCGAATATCCGGTATCACTGCAAAATCGTCCGGGAAAAATCCCTGTTGCGCGGGTTGATCCGCACCGCTACGGAAATCGTGACCAAAGGATATGACGGACTTGGGGAGTCGGAAGACCTCTTGGAATACGCGGAACGGGAGATCTTCAGGTTGGCACAGGGTCGTTTGGGCCGGTCGTTTGTCCCGATGCTGCAAGTTCTCAAGGAGAGCATTGAGATTGTCGATCGACTCTCTAAAAATAAGGAACGCATTACTGGCGTTCCTACCGGGTATCACCTTATTGACCACATGACGGCCGGGCTTCAGCCGTCCGATCTTATCATTATTGCCGGTCGACCGAGTATGGGGAAAACCAGCCTGGCCCTGGGTGTGGCCGAATATGCCGCGATTCGCGCGAATCAGACCGTGGGGATTTTCAGCTTGGAAATGTCACAGGCCCAGTTGGTTCTTCGGATGCTCAGTTCCCAAGCCTCCCTGGATTCTCATGCCCTGCGGACGGGGCAACTGACCCCTGAAAATTGGCATGCGTTATGTGCGGCAGCCGATCGGCTGGAAAGGGCCAAGGTTTTCATCGATGATTCCGGCGGACTGACGGTTCAGCAAATGCGTAGCAAGGCTCGTCGTCTCAAGGCCGAACACGGCCTGGATCTGTTGATCATCGATTATCTGCAACTCATGCAGGGACGCAGTGATTCCGAATCGCGACAGCAGGAAATTTCCGATATCAGCCGATCACTCAAAGCGTTAGCCAAGGAATTGGATATCCCCGTGGTGGCGCTTTCCCAGTTGAGCCGGGCCGTGGAAAACAGGACGGATAAACGCCCCGTACTTTCTGATCTCCGTGAGTCCGGGGCCATTGAACAGGATGCGGACGTGGTGATGTTCATTTATCGTGAGGAGGTTTATAATCCGGATACAGAGGAAAAAAGAAACATTGCCGATATTTTGATTCGGAAACATCGCAATGGCCCGACGGGTGACTGCCGACTGACGTTCCTGGAGCAGTATGCGAAATTTGCCAATCTTGAGACCCAGCATCTCTAATGCTTCGAATGATAAACGATTCATGAGGCGTCCGGGACGAACCCAAAAAAGTTGTACTGGAGGCGTGGGTCCAAGGTCCAGCAGGTGGCAAGAGCGGGTGTTGGTCGCGTTCCTTCTTATTCCTCTGCTGGTGGTGTCTTGTGCCGCGGTGCCCGAATCCGGGCACGACACCGTCGTCCACCCCGAATCCGTCCCTCTTCCGTCTCCGGCGTACTATCATTTTTTGCAAGGCTATCTGGCGGAACTTGCGAATGATGTTCCCAAGGCCGTTGCCGAGTATCGAGCCGCGCTGCATTTTGACCCGAAATCGGCATTCCTGCGCGTGCGGTTGGCCGCCTTGCAATTTTTATCGGGGAATATGCAAAAAGCCATGGCTATGTTGGATCAAATCGAGTCAGCACAGGTGCGGCTGGCGGTCGTGTTGGTTGAAATGGCCAAGATTTACGCAGGCGGAGGCCAGTTTGACCGCGCATTGAGGTTGTATGACGAAGCGGTTCGTTTGAATCCCGAACGAGGGGAGACCTATTTTGATAAAGGCGTCTTGTTGCTTAATCTCAAGCGGCCCCAGCAGGCCGAAACGGTCCTCACCCAAGGTCTTGAGCATGCCCCGGAATCTCATTTCGGACATTTCTACCAAGGAAAAGCCTTGGAAGCCCAAGAGAAAAGAACGGAAGCGAAGGAAGCCTACCGCCAGACGATCAACCGAGCCAAATGGTTTGAACCCGCTTATCAGGCCTTGTTTAAGCTGTATGAGTTCGACGAGGACCTTCAGGCAGCGATTCAGCTCTACCATGAGTTTGAGGTATCGGTGAAGCCTCGCGACAATACGTTCCGCAAGGACTTTGTCCGGTTCCTGGTAGAACAAAAAGACTATGGGCAAGTCTTGGATATTCTGGAGCAGATGATCGTGGATGAGCCCCAGGACGTTAAGGTGCAAATCCAAAGGGCTCTGGTCTACGTTGAAATGAAAGAGTCTCACCGCGCCGTAACGGAGTTGGAAGGAATCCTTCAAACTCATCCCTCCGAACTGCGTGTTCGAGACTACCTGGGATGGTTGTACGAGCAAATCGACGACGTTGAAAAAGCGTTGGATGCCTATAGGACGAATATCGATCTGGATGCGACGTTTTACGACAGTCGCATTCACCTCGGAATCTTACTGTATCGACTCACGCGCTATGATGAAGCTGTGCAGCATTTGACCCGAGCTGCAGGGCTGAAACCCAGCAACTCGGAGACCCACCTTTTGCTGGGATTGAGCTACCTGCAAGCCAATGAATTTGAACGGGCCACGTCTGCATTTGAAAAGGGACTGGAATATCACCCCAACGATGAAAATTTGCGATTTAACCTTGGGGCTGCCTATGACAAGCTTGATCGATTCCCCGACGTCGTCCGGGAAATGGAAGCGGTGCTGGCCCTCAACCCCGATCATACCGATGCGCTCAATTACCTTGGCTATAGCTATGCCGACCGGGGTATCAATGGGGAAGAGGCCGTGGAGTTGACGCGACGCGCCGTGGCGCTCAAGCCGGACAATGGCGCGTACGTCGATAGCTTGGGATGGGCGCTCTTCAAGGTCGGAAAAGTGGCTGAAGCCCTTCGGGAACTTCAGCGAGCGGCCGAACTCGTCGAAGACGACCCGGTCATTTTTGAGCATTTGGGAGAAATTTATTTGATCCAAGAACACCGGGACGCGGCCAAGGCTGCGTGGATCCGTGCGCTGCAATTGGATCCTCACAATGAAAAGCTCATCAAACGGTTTCGTGAAGTGGGCTTTGGCAATCCGCCCCATTTGCCAGAGGAGCCGTTGAAGGAAGACGTTCAAGTGAGCCAATACGCGGATCCCGTCATATCCGGAGTTTCCGTTCCCCGGACAGGCGGACACGTGGGGCAACCCTCCGCACAGCAAGGCAACCCCTGAGGCATGGCGTGATGGTGGCATCGAGACAGAACGGGGAGAAGAGGGCACGTATGGTTCACGCGATGCGCAATCGGTACGGTTTCAGTTTGACGGAGTTGATGATCGTCGTGGCTATCATCGGCATTTTGGCCGTGATTGCCATTCCGAATTTTCTCAAATATCAAGCCCGGGCCAAACAATCGGAAGCCAAAACCAACTTGGTGGCGATTCATACCAGCGAGATGGCCTATTTTGCCGAAAACAATGCCTACGTCGATGATTTCAATGCGATAGGGTTTGCCGTTACAGGCTCCTCTCAATTGTATTACTACGAATTGGGGAGCAGCAGTTTCGGAACCCTGCCGCCCGGATGTACGGCTTCGACCCTGGACAACGTGTCGGACACGGGATTTACGGCCGTGGCGACCGCCAATATCGACGGCGATTCAACCTGTGACGTGTGGACCATCGATGAGAAGAAAACGTTGGTGAACGTCATGAATGACGTGGCCTTGTAGCTGCTCTTCCGTTGAAAGAACCCGGCCCCTCTTTTTCCTTCTTCCAGTGAGTAATGTCCTTGACTCTCTTCAAGGGGGTCTGTTATAAGCCGACAACCCTCAATCATGGGGGTTCATGAGTCACTTTCTCAGTCGTTGGGCCTGTACACGTCTCTCGACACACCCTGTCGATATCAGTTAGCCTACACATGGATCTTCTGATAAATTTTCTGGGGCGGTTGTCCCAGAGTTTTTTCCCCTCTGCCCCCCACCAGGCCCAACCTCGTCATTGGAAGCCGTACAACCCTTCTCTGAAGCTTATCTCCAACAACCGTGGAATAGCGGGAGACGTGGAATGTGTGCAGAGCCGAACCGCCCCATCAACCGTTGGGCACGCGGAGGCCGTAGAAGAAGCCTTGTCGCGGAGTGCGAGGTGGATTCTCGGCCAACAACATCCTGAACATGGCTATTGGGTGCACGAATTGGAGGCGGATACGACGTTGACCTCGGAATATATCATGTTGCGCCGGTATATCGGGGCCGTCGATACGGAGCAGGAAGCCAGAATGGTTCGCTATCTTCAAGGCGCGCAACTTGAAGACGGGGGATGGCCGATTTATACCGGAGCTCCCATGGACGTCAGCGCCTCAGTCAAAGCCTACTTTGCCTTAAAATTGGCCGGGGTCCCACAGGATGATCCGGGGATGGATCGAGCCCGACAAGCGATCCTGGACAGAGGTGGCGTGGTGTCAGCCAACGTCTTTACGAAAATTGCGTTGGCCTTGTTCGGGCAATACGATTGGAAAGGGCTTCCGAGCATGCCTCCCGAAATCGTGTTGGCGCCCAAGAAATTTGCCTTTAACATGTACGCCATCTCGTACTGGTCCAGAGCCGTCGTCATTCCCTTGCTGATTGTGTTTGCCGTTCGCCGGGAATGCCGGATTTCCGCGGAGCGAGGGATTGAAGAACTGTTCTGTACGCCTCGCGATCAAATCAACTATCGCCATGTGCCGCCGTTTCAAAAAGATCCCGAATTCATCAGTTGGCGGAACTTTTTTGTCTGGGTCGATCGGATTCTGAAGGTCTATGAGAAATATCCGCTTCGGTCCGTACGGAAAAAAGCGATGAAGCGAGCCGAGGCGTGGTTGCTGGAACATATGCAGGGTGACGGGGGACTTGGGGCAATTTACCCGGCCATGGCCAATTCGATCTTTGCCTTGATGGCCCTTGGTTATCCGGCGTCGCATCCGTTAGTCCAGAAGGCTCTTCGAGAAATCGAGGCGCTGGAAATCGACACGCCGGCTTCAGCGGAAGGCCCATCTACGCTTCACCTGCAGCCGTGTCATTCTCCGATTTGGGATACGGCCTTAACCATCAACGCGCTCGTTGAAAGAGGCCTGCCCGTTGACCATGAAGCGCTGTCGCATGCCTCTTCCTGGTTGCGTTCCCGGCAAACGCAGAAGGTAGGAGATTGGATCGTGTCTTCTCCCGGGGCTACGCCAGGCGGATGGTATTTTCAGTTTGAAAATGAATTGTATCCCGACGTTGATGATACGGCCGCTGTCCTGACCGCTTTGGCAAAAGTTTCGCCTCTTCAGCCTGCCGACCGGGATGAAGTCATTCAGTGTGGGCTGAAGTGGGCGTTGGCCATGCAAAGCTCCAATGGCGGGTGGGGTGCCTATGACCGGGACAATGATCAACTGATTTTCAACAAGATTCCCTTCGCGGATCATCAGTCGTTGCTTGATCCTCCCACGGCGGACCTCACGGGCCGGTGTCTGGAGATGCTCGGCGCTCTGGGCTATGATCGATCCCATCCCGCCGTAGCCCCGGCGCTTGAGTTTCTTCGACGAGAGCAGGAAGCCGACGGCAGTTGGTATGGGCGATGGGGCGTCAATTACCTCTACGGGACCTGGTGCGTCGTCGTCGGCCTTCAGGCTATCGGAGAGGACATGTCCGCGCCGTGGATTCGGCGCGCCGTTGCGTGGGTCGAATCCAAACAGAATATGGACGGCGGATGGGGAGAATCCTGCTTGTCGTATGCCGACCGGGCATGGGCCGGGAAAGGCGAAAGCACCCCCTCGCAAACGGCGTGGGCCCTTCTGACCTTATTGACCGCGGGTTTGTCGGATTCCTTGAGCGTCGCAAGGGGCATCAATTTTTTGCTTCGCCATCAACTTGATAATGGGACGTGGCACGAGCCGTACCACGTCGGTACCGGATTTCCCAGAGTGTTCTATCTTCGATATCATGGTTACAGCAAATATTTCCCCATGTGGGCGCTGGCCATGTATCGTAACGTTCGGATGTACGGTCAGACGAGAGCTCAAGCGTTGCAAGACGTCGCGCAATCAGCCAGGCAACGACAGCCCTGATTGTCGCCGTCTTTTCTCACTTCAACGGTTTCCGGAGTCCTTCCTGGAAAATATCGCCGTCTTTGCCGCGACTCCTTGGGAGTTTAACGCCATTGGGCGCGCGTTGCCTGCGAGCCACGTCGAACGGATCAACGGGGTCAAGTGGCGTCGATGGGCGGACGCTTCCCGTTTCGTTGCCGTCATTCAAACTGGGATCGGGTTGGTAAACGCGCGGGCCGCGTCTGAGGCGGTGTGCCCAAAAAGACCCTGGACCGTGTTTATTTCATCGGGGTTTGCGGGTGCCTTGGTTCCTTCACGAATCGGCGACGTGGTGATTCCCGAGCAGGTCGTCCGTGCGGATTCGAGCCTCACGGGTTCCGTTCCCGGTTCCTCGATTGTCTGTAGTGTCTCGTATCGCCAACAAGCCTACAAAACGGCGCAGTTGTCCGAAAACGCGGTGCTCTCCGGACGTTTGGTCACGGTCGGCGATATCGTCTGGTTGGCTGGAGACAAACTGGCCATTGGCAGGGCTTTTGAGGCAAGCAGCCTGGACATGGAAAGTGCGGCTATCGGGTCGATGGCTGCCCGGCACGGCATCCCGTTTTGCGTGATCCGGTCGGTTTCTGACCGCTTGGAGGAAGATTTACCTTTCGACCTCAATCTGTTTCGCCGGGCGGGTACGTTCGTGCAAGGGGTGTGGGCCGTTGCCACAACCCCGGGAAAATGGTCGGGGTTCAATCGACTGCGCCGGCAAAAGAACGTGGCCTCGGCCCGGCTGACTCAATTCTTTGAAATCTTTTTCTCCATGACGGAAAATAGTCCCTGAAGCTTCGACGTGAGTCGAGACCGAGTTGCGATTCTGTCAATGTTGAAAAATCCCGTACTAGCCGTATGGGTTGCCAAGAAAGGAAAGGGTTATGCCCGATCTACGTCCAGGAATAACGAGAACGGTTGAATTGCGCGTCCCCATCTTGACCGGCGCACTGATTCTTGGGTTGTCGGTCCTTGGATTTTCTTCGTCACTTTCAGCAGCCGCGGAGGCAGGTTCAGCCATGGAGGCTATGAAAGAGACCATCGGTCAGGCTTTGAAAGTCTTGGAGGATGAGTCTCTCACGTCACCGGAAAAATCCCAGGAACGGTTGGAAATTCTGGAAGACATCATCGGGAAGCGCTTCGATTATAGAGAAATGGGGAAACGAACCCTGGGGAAACATTGGCTGCAATTCAGCGAAACCGATCGAGAAGAATTCGTACGGCTTTTTCAGCACTTTTTATCCAGGACGTACGCCGGAAACGTTGATGGCTATTCCGGCGAACAGGTTCAATATCTCAAAGAACGGAGAAAAGGAGATTTCGCAGAGGTTCAAACCGCAGTGACCTCGGACAAATCAACCGCCTCCATCGCCTATCGCTTACTGAAGCGTTCGAATACCTGGAAGGTGTATGATGTGCTCATAGACGGCGTCAGTTTGGTTAAAAATTTTCGGAGCCAATTTGGACGTGTTATCGAGGCCGAATCGGCCAAGGGTCTTCTTGAGAAGTTACGAACGAAGACCGCCGGCTCCAAATCCTAGGATGTCTTGTGGCCGGCCGGTGTTATTGTTTCCGCTTTGATGGGTTCCCGTGTGAGAGATGGACCGGAACATGGCGGTAGCATATCTTAGGGAAAAGTCTTGACAGCATACTCCGATTTTGCAAAACTGAGTATGCACGTCACTGAATTTTCCCTGAATCCGAAGCATGTCAGTGCATCGCAATGCATTATTCGGAGGTGAGGTAAGGGTTGTGTCTATCCTGAAAGGAATCGAAGAGCCGTCCGATCTCAGAAAATTGTCGCCTGAACAATTTCCGGATTTATGCCAGGAAATTCGCGATCAAATTATTTCCGTGATCTCGAACGTAGGCGGGCACCTCGCTTCCAATCTCGGCGTTGTTGAATTAACCGTCGCGCTTCATTATCTCTTAAACACACCCGATGATCTGATTGTCTGGGATACCAGCAATCAAACGTATGCCCATAAGCTGTTGACCGGTCGACGAGAACAGTTCCACACCATTCGGCAATTCGGCGGATTAAGCGGGTTTTGTAAACGTGAAGAAAGTGTCTATGACACGTTCAATGCCGGTCATGCGGGCACGGGTGTTTCCGCAGCCGTCGGTTTTGTGGAAGCCCGGGAACAACAAAAGCAGTCTCACAGGGTCGTTTGCGTTGTGGGGGACGGTGCGTTGACTTCAGGGCTGACCCTCGAAGGGCTTCAACAAGCCGGTGATAGCCAGAAAGACCTGTTGGTGATCTTGAACGATAATCAAATGTCGATTTCGAAAAACGTCGGGGCAATATCCGCCTACCTGAATCGGACCATCACCGGTGAGTTGGGCGTTCGCCTGCAAGAAAAGGCGAATCGCCTTATGGAGACGATTCCCCGCATTGGCGGACAGGTGAAGAAAGTGGCGAGTCGGGCTCAATCGTTGGCTAAAGGATTGGTGTCGCCCGGGATGCTCTTCGAGGAATTAGGGTTTCGTTACGTCGGTCCTCTCGACGGCCACGAATTTGAATATTTACTGCCGACCTTGAAGAACGTGCTCGAGCTGGAGGGGCCTACCTTATTGCACGTGGTCACGAAGAAGGGATTGGGCTATAAACCGGCGATGAACGATCCCGTGTGGTTTCACGCCAGTTCACCTTTTGACCTCGATACGGGAAAACCCAAGAGCAAAGCCGCAAGACCTTCGTATAGCAGCGTTGCCGTCAACGCGCTCGTTCAACTAGCCAAAGAAGATCCGCGTATCGTGGCGATTACGGCTGCGATGTGTGAAGGAACGGGATTAACGGCCTTTGAGCAGCTCTTCCCCGACAGGCTGTATGACGTGGGGATTGCCGAGCAACATGCGGTGACGTTTGCCGCTGGAATGGCCACGCAAGGCATGCGTCCCGTGATCCCGATCTATTCGACCTTCTTGCAACGCGCCTACGACCAGGTGATTCATGACGTGGCCACGCAGAACTTGCCAGTGACGTTTTGCATCGATCGAGGAGGACTCGTGGCCCAGGATGGGACGACGCACCACGGGGTGTTTGATTTTGCGTATCTCCGGCATATGCCGAACATGGTGATTATGGCTCCCAAGGATGAAAATGAATTACAACATATGGTCAAGTCATGTATCAGTTCAGACCAGCCTGCCGCCGTCCGGTATCCTCGAGGTTCGGGGTTGGGCGTGAAAATGGACCAAGCCCTGGAAGCTCTGCCTTTGGGCAAGGGTGAGTTGTTACGAGGGGGTACGGACGTTGCCCTGGTCGCGATCGGTGTGAGCGTGCATCAAGCGATGGAAGCGGCTGAGCGGTTGGAGCAGGAAGGGATTTCCGCCGCGGTCGTGAATGCTCGTTTCGTCAAACCGATCGATGCCGATTTGATCGGAACCGTGGCAAGGCAGGTGAAATGCCTGCTCACCATAGAGGAAGGCGCGGCGATGGGCGGCTTCGGCTCCGCGGTGCTTGAGGTCCTCTCCGAGGGAGGTATTGTCAACGTTCCGACGAAATGTCTGGGATTGCCGGACTGGTTCATTGAACAAGGCCCTCAGGATTTACTCCGCGACAAATATGGCTTGACGGTTGACGGCATCTATCAACAAGCCAAGCAATTGTTTGCGCGCGTCTCCGTTGGATCGGTCTCGACCTGAAGAAGTGTTTCGATGCGAATCACGCGAAAAAAGACCAGACAGATTCAAGTAGGTTCCGTCAAAATTGGGGGTGGCGCGCCTATTGCGGTCCAGTCCATGACCGTCCCTCATCCGAGCGACGTCCGGGGAACCGTCGAGCAAATTCATCGGATGGAAGAGGTCGGGTGCGAGCTTGTGCGGGTTGCCGTACCCGATCAAGATGCTGCGACGGCTCTTCCCAAAATCAAAGCCCAGATTTCGATCCCTTTGATAGCGGACGTACATTTTGATCATCGTCTGGCGCTCAAAGCGGCCGAAGTCGTGGACTGCGTGCGCATCAACCCCGGAAACATCGGGCCGTGGTGGCGATTGGCCGAAGTGATCAAAGCGGTGCAAGACCGGGGCATTCCCCTCAGGGTCGGTGTCAACGGTGGTTCATTGGAACGCCCTCTGTTGGACAAGTACGGGTATCCCACGGCCGAGGCCCTGGCTGAATCGGCATTGAACGCCGTCCATGCCATTGAGGATATGGGCTTCACGAACATGAAGGTGTCGTTGAAAGCCTCGGACGTGCACATGGCCGTTGACGCGTATTGGTTGTTTGCCCATCAATCGGATTATCCCCTTCATATCGGGATCACCGAGGCGGGGACTGCCAGCACCGGCGCCGTCAAATCCGCCATCGGATTGGGCTGGTTGTTGTCTCAGGGGATCGGTGACACCTTGAGAGTCTCGCTGGCCGCCGATCCTGTGGAAGAAGTGAAGGTGGGCTTTGAGATTCTCAAGTCCCTGGAGCTTCGTCATCGCGGGGTCAACGTCATAGCTTGTCCGACCTGCGGCCGGGTCGAAATCGACGTGGTGCGACTGGCCGAGGAACTGGAAAAACGGCTCAGTCATATCAAAACGCCCTTAAACGTGTCCGTTCTGGGCTGTGTGGTGAATGGTATCGGCGAAGGGAAAGAGGCGGACATCGGTATTGCGGGCGGGCAGGGTATGGGAATCCTGTTCAAAAAAGGAAAACTTGTCAAAAAAGTGCCGTCAGAACAACTGATGGACGTCCTCATCGAAGAAGTCGAGTTGATGGCGTTGGAACAGGATGATTCGGAGACGTCCTCCTCGTCTTCCTCCGCCACACACGTTGCCACGGATCCTCACACGGCGTCCGGTCGTGAACTCCCGGTTTTGTCCTCACGCTAAGGAACCTCTGATTCACCAGTCTCCGGTCATGATGCCGTGTGGCGGGTAGTCGTGGGTGCTTGGTGTCTCCTTGTCAGGGTTCGGGGGGCTCGTTATAATACCGTCCGGGCGCCGTACCCAAGTGGCTAAGGGAGCAGTCTGCAAAACTGCGATTCAGCGGTTCGATCCCGCTCGGCGCCTCCATAACCAGCGTATCCGGATTTACGTATCAGGGATGACCGTCGTTGCCCAAGGGGTGAGAACCTGTGCTTTCGGTCCCAGGGAAATACGATGAGGCATGACTTGAGTCAAAGAGAAAGGAGCCTTTGCATTCCATGGGCGTGCCGCTCTCCCAGATGATGACCGTCGCCGGCTACGTGCTGTCGCAAAAGGTCAAGGGCGTCAAACGCTATCCGTTGGTGTTGATGTTGGAACCGCTTTTTCGGTGCAATTTGGCCTGTGCCGGTTGCGGAAAAATCCAATATCCCGAACACGTCTTGGACCGGCGTTTAACGCCTGAACAGTGTTGGGCGGCGGCTGAAGAATGTGGCGCTCCCGTGGTCAGTATTCCCGGCGGGGAGCCACTCATCCACCCCGAGATGTCGGAAATCGTTCGAGGATTGGTGCGCCGCAAGAAATTCGTATATTTGTGCACGAATGCGATCCTGTTGGAACGCAAAATAGACGAATATGAACCCTCCGACCGGTTGATTTTCAGTATTCACATGGATGGATTGCGCGAGGAACATGATCTCGCGGTCTGTCGTGACGGGGTCTATGACGTGGCGACGAAAGCGATCAAAAGTGCCTTGAAAAGAGGATTCCGCGTCACGACCAACACGACCCTGTTCAACGATGCCAATCCGCCGCGGGTTCGAGCCTTTTTTGACGAGATGATGGACCTCGGGGTGGAGGGGATGATGATTTCCCCGGGTTATAGCTACGAAAAGGCGCCGGACCAGCATGGTTTTTTGAAACGTCAGCGGACGCGCCAATTATTTTCTGATCTGCTTGGGAAGAGAAAACGTCGCTGGCGATTTAACCAGTCACCGCTGTTCCTGGAATTTCTCATGGGCAAACGTGATTATCAATGTACCCCGTGGGGAAATCCCACCTATAATATTTTTGGTTGGCAGAAGCCCTGCTACCTCTTGCAGGATGGATACGTGTCGAGTTTTAAGGCATTGATCGAGACGACGGAGTGGGAACGGTACGGCGTGGGGCGCCACGAACAATGTCGGGACTGCATGGTGCATTGTGGGTTCGAAGCTTCGGCCGTAGAGGAAACGTTTGGTTCGTGGTCCGGGTTGGCCGGGACCGTGAGGGCCATGTTGTTCCCGAACGTCACCTGATGCCCTTCTTGCCGGTTTCCACGGTACGGTGTGTATGTCTCAGGATGGGCTTGAAGATCCTTCTGCACAAAGCCTTCAAGGAGCCGTTTTTTATCCCAGCTCCCAGCAGGAGTTGCAAAGCGTCATTGAATTGGCTTTCGGCTACCGAGGGGACATTACTCTGGAATTGAAATCCCGGGAACGTATCAACGGCTACCTGTTTAATCGCGTGTTGAATGGTCCGCACTCCTACGTGGAAATGTTTCAGGCTGCTCATTCAAGTCCACGGAGAATTCCCGGCCACGAGATTCACGCCTTCCATTTTACGGGACATGATACGGCCTCCGGAGAATCCTGGGAAGCGTGGATTCAAACACGCCGGCAGAAGAAGTAGAAGGAAGGGGCCATGATTATTGACAGACGAAAGCCCCTTATGCTAGAAGTCACCGACCTTTTTTTGCCCAGCATTTCCCTTCCTGTCAAACGGTTGCTTAAGGATTAAGGTGTGGTCTCTCCAAAGTGGCAAGTACCGGACTCGATTCTACGCAGCCCGTCATACGCTATCCCGCTCAAATATAACCATGTTGTGGCTCGTCGAGGGGGGCCATGGCGCTTAAGAACATGACCGTCGGTCATCCTGACTGTGCAAACAGATAGGGGGAAGACGGCCAAGGGAAATTTTTCCGAAATGCGTTATGTGGGGAAAGGAATTTTCGGGCTGAAGAAGGTTTCTGAGGGAAAAGAAGACAGCAGAAAGCAGAGATTTTGACACACAGATCGTTTTTTGACCGAATATAGGGGGGGTTATGGAGAAGGATACATGCCAAAAAATGATGAGTCTTGTTGCCGTTGTGGCGTTGGGATGGACGTTGTCAGCCTGCGGAGAAGCCAAACCGCCGGCCCCTCCACCCCCGGCGCCGCCGGAATATGCCGATAAGCATATGCCGGACGGCTATTGGAATAATCCGGAGATTATTGAGCAAGGGAAGGCGATCTTCACCGGTGCGGAAAATATCGACGTGAATTGCGCCAGTTGCCACGGCAAGGACGGGAAGCCCGTCAAGGCCGGGGCCCGTGATTTTCGCAAAGGTGACTTTATGACGCTGTTCTCTGATTCCCAATGGTTCTGGCGCGTGTCCGAAGGGGTCAAGGGAACCAAAATGAAGGCTTGGAAATCCAAGCTGTCCGAGGATGATCGGTGGAAAGTGATTGCTTTTGAAGCCACGTTCGGCTTGAAAGGCATGGAATACGACGTTGCGGCAAAGAAATGGGTGCCTCAGGGAACCGCTGGCGCTCCGGCGGCTGAAGAGGGCGCGGCTCCGGCGAATGGAGAAGCGGCGGCTCCGGCGGCTGAAGAGGGCGCGGCTCCGGCGAATGGAGAAGCGTCGGCTCCGGCGGCCGAAGAGGGCGCGGCTCCGGCGGCTGAAGAAGGTGCGGCTCCAGCGAATGGAGAAGCGGCCGGAGGAGAATCTCCCCAGTAACGTGGACGATTCCCACGTTCTTTTGCGGCATAAACCGGAAGGAGGTCACTACCCTTGAAGACCTTAACCCGCAGTCTTGTGATTTTGCTCGGACTTGTGCTTGGGGGGCTTGCCGTCGCCTATGCCCAGGCTCCGGATCCCCCACCTGTGGAGTTCCCCTACACCGGGAATCGGACCGGGGTGTGGATCGTGGCCCAACTTCACATTCTTTTTGCCGCCTTTATTCTGGGAGCCCCCATATTCGCCGTGGTGTCGGAATGGTTGGGCTATAAAAACCAGGATCCGAAATATGATCGATTAGCCAAGGAAATCACCAAAGTCACGGTGATTCTCTATAGTATGACCGCTTTGACGGGCGGTCTGTTTATTTTTGTCCTGCTGGCCACCTATCCCGGTTTCACCACTTGGCTCATCCAACATTTTTTCCTGATTTTCGCCGTGGTGTATCCGGTCCTGTTTATTCTTGAGACTATTGTTCTGTACACGTATTTTTACTCCTGGGATACGCTGAAAGGTGAAAAGAAAGCCCGGCATATTGCCTTGGGGGTCTTGTTGAACGTCGTGGGCACGGTCACGTTGTTCGTCATTGACGGTCCGACGGCGTTTATGAACACACCTGCCAAATCCGCCGAAGGGGTCTCGTTGATTCAATTCGTTCAATCAGCGGGTCTGTGGGACAAGGTTGCCAATTACAGTTGGATGCCCCTGAATCTCCATCGGTTGGTCGGGAACGTGACATTCGGCGGGTTTATAGCAGGGCTGGTAGCGGCGTATATGTATATGGGCGCCAAGACGGATGAAGATCGCTCGTACTACGACTGGATGGGATTCGTAGGGAATATGATCGGCGTGGGCGCCCTCCTGTTCCTGCCCTTCATGGGGTATCTGCTGGCGTATGAACTCTGTGATTATGACGCGTCCATCTGCCCGTACATGATGGCGGACCAATTGTCGATGTTTTTTGAGATGCAAGGTGCCATGGTCGGCCTGATCTTCCTGGCCAGCAATTATTATATCTGGTTGAGTATGAAGCGAATTGAAGGAGTGGAACGGGTACGGATCTCCGGCATGGTCATGATTGCCGTCCTTCTGATTCCGTTGGTCATGGGGGTCGCGTGGAAACTGTTCCCGCCGCCTGAATGGCAGTCACTGATTTTCGTGGCGGCGTTGATCGTGCTGCCGCCGGTGTTGAGCAGGCTTCCTGGTTTGCGGTTTACCGTGTCCTCCTTCACCATGATCAAGGTCGGCTTTCTGATGATCGTGGTCGCCAACGCCATCTGGATGACGCCTCACGGATTTGTAGCGACACAGGCGTTGGCCACTGAAGAAGTGGAACTTCCTTCGTGGGCCAGTGAGTTGGCGCTGATGCCGGCTAAAAATGCGGCCGCGTTTACGTTGGTCTTTCTGACCGTCGTCAACTATCTGCTCTATAACAGGGCCATCAGGAGCGGGACCATTATTTGGGGGAAGATCGACTTTACGTCCCAGTTCGTCCTGATTTTCCTGGCGTTCAGTGCGATTTGGACCATGGGCTTGATGGGGACGGTTCGATCTCTCACGAGGAAGTATTTTCACGTGTATAACCTTGTGCCGGACTTTACCCCCGAAGCCTTTACGCCTACTTTGGCCTATTCCGCCTGGTGGATTACGGGTGTGACCCTGGTCTTTTATCTCGTGGTGAGTTTTGCCATTGTCGTGACGTTAAGAACCACCGGGCAAAAATCCGAGGCCCCGCAAGCGGCTCCGGTGCCTGCCGGTGCGGAGTAACGGAGGTGGGAAGCGAGTATGGCTGAGCAAAGTTTGACGCGAAACATCATCAAAAAAGGCACCATTGGCGTCCTTCTGGGGGTTGTCCTGGCAGGGGTGGCCAAGGCCACGCACTTCCCCTTCATCTTCCAGGTCATGTTCTTTATTTATGCCATGCTCGGTGCAGGTGTGTTCATCCTGCTTGATGCGCCCTCCCTGAATCGTCTTGAGGGCATAAAGGCCATCATCGGCTTGGTGCTGTTTTACCTGGTGCTTTCCGGGGTCTACATCGGCGGAGCGAGTGGCCTGCCTCAGTACGATCCGGAAGTCGAAAAAGGAAAAATCGAAAAGATCCTGAAAGCACGCCGGGCAAGGACCCAGCAAGGCAAAGCCGAAGAGCTGATCGCACGGGCCAAGGCCCTGAATGAGCGCGCTGTCTCGATCGAGCAACAATTGAAAATCCTTGGGGGTGGCGTACAGGTCGTGGAGGAAGTCGCGACGCCCACCTCAACGGCAGCGGCCGGTGACCTGGTTGCGCTCGGTAAGGAGCAATGGGAACTGCAAGAATGTTACAACTGTCACAAACTCTTCGGAAAAGGCGGAAAGAAGCGGGGGCCGGAGTTGGACAATATCGGCAATCTCATGACGCCTGAAGCCCTCCGGCAAAAAATCCTCGACCCCAAAAGCTGGAAGGCCGAAGGATTCGACAAACAGTACAAGAAAGGCAAAATGCCGGACAAATATAAAGACCTGATGTTCGATGAAGAGATCGACGCGCTGGTGGCCTTTTTGGCGACATTGAAAGATACATCGGTCAATACACCGAAACCCATCAAAATGAAATAAACTCATTCCAGGTGGTCGATGCAACCCAAAATTAAGGCAAAAGCGCGGTGCGCCGACGGGGAAGTCGGCAGTATTTCCAAGATCATTGTCGATCCGTTGTCCCTTGAGATCAGTCACGTGGTGGTCAGGGAGGGTAACGGGCAAGGCGTTGACCGGCAGGTTTCGATCGGCCAAGTCCAGGAAATCCCGAATGAAGAAGAAATCGTCCTGCGGGGTTCCTTAGAGGAATTCAGGGCGTGTCCCGTGTTGGATCGCGATGCCTACGTCACGCATCATGACGTGGAAATCGCGCATTTGGAAGACCGTCTCCACGTGGATCCCGGTGAAATTCTCGTGCCCTATCCCCGGCTGGAGCAGGGGATGCCCCGGCGCAGCTTTTTCATGAACATGACGCATGCCATTGGAACGTTAATCGCTCTTCCCTTGGCGTTCCCCGTTTTAAAATATCTCATGAAACCCATGTATAAGCCGTTCGACAATTCCTGGTTTTCCGTCGGGAACGTTCGGAAAATCAAAAAGGACAACATCGGCTACCAGTTCAAGTTTACCCGGGGCTTCAAAGAAGCCTTTATGCCCGAACAGCAGATCGAAAAAAACATCTGGGTCGTGAAGGCCACACCTGAAGTGCAAAAGGCGGTCTACGGCGGGAAAGACAAAAAGTTTTATGACCATAAGGGAGACGTGGTGTGGGTGAATAAAGCCAAGACGCCCTACATCGGTTTTTCTGGAAAATGTCCGCACTTGGGATGCGGGTACAAGTGGCGAAGGACAAAGAATTTTCCTGACGGCGTCTTTCTGTGTCCCTGTCATTTGAGTATCTATGATGAGGCGGGCAAAGTGCTGGATGGCCCGGCCCCGCGGCCGCTCGACGTCCTGCCGATGCAAGTCAATGCCGCCGGGGAAGTGCAAATCATCGACGTCGAATATAAGGCCGGAGTGAGAGGCCAAATCCGGCTTCTGTAGCATCGCTCATGAGCGACAATACCACCAACGCACCCAACGCCTTTGAAAAAGTTGTCGATTTCGTCGATGAACGGGTCGGCCTGAAAACGATTCAGGCCAAAATGTTGAATGAGCCCGTTCCCGGCGGGTCTCGATGGGCGTACGCGTTTGGGTCGTGTTTGTTGTTCATCTTCATTATGCAGGTGGTGACCGGGATTCTGTTGATGTTTTACTACGTCCCGAGCACCGATCACGCGTACGCAAGCACGCAGTACATCATTCATGAAGTGGACTACGGATGGTTTCTGCTGAGTTACCATTTTTGGGGTTCTTCGGCCATGGTCGTGATGGTGTTCGCTCATATGTCGCAAGTGTTCTTGTGGGGAGCCTATAAGAAGCCCAGGGAATTGATTTGGTTGGTCGGGCTGGCCCTCTTCGGGCTGGTCATGGCATTCGGTTTTACAGGTTACCTGCTTCCATGGGACCAACGGGCGTACTGGGCCACGGTCGTGGGCGTCGAGATCATGGATAAGACCCCAATCATTGGGGATTTCCTGAGTCGCTTTTTGAAAGGCGGACCAACCCCGGGTCAAATGACCTTGAGCCGGTTTTTCGTCATTCACGTGATGGTGCTGCCAGCAGGATTGATGGGGTTGGCGGGTCTTCATCTCTTCCTGTTCCGGAAAGCCGGACCGGCCGGTCCGTTCCGTGGAACTCCCGAGCAAATCAAGGCGAAGACGGATTATTTCTTTCCCAGGCAAATCTGGAAAGATATTGTGGTCATGGCGACGATCTTTCTGATCATTTGTGCGTTGGCGTTTATCGAGCCGGTGGTGTTGTTGGAAGAGGCGACACCGGATCCGGGGGACTATCATCCTGAACCTGAATGGTATTTCCTGTTTCTCTTTCAGCTATTGCGTTTGAAAATCTTTGGCGGAGAATTTGGTCAGTTTCTGGGGGCCGTCGCAATACCCGGAGCATTTATGGGGTTTCTCGCGGCGTTGCCTTTTCTTGACAGGAATCCGGAACGGAATATTTTTAAACGGCCGATTGCGTTGATCGGCTGGATTGCCATTATGGCGGTGATCCTGATTTTCACCGTTTCCGCGATTCTGAACAGGGAATTTTTGGATTAATCGTCATGTCGAACGCCAAACTCGGTCTCCTGGTCTTGTGGCCAACCTTCTGGACGGGCTTTCCCCTGAAGATGGTGGCTGCATTGCTCATGTTGGCCGCCGGCGTTCATCCCTGGGAAGGCGTCGGTCTGGAAGCGTTGCTGGTGCTTTCCATTCCCATCGACGTTTGGGCGCTCGGCCTGTGCTCACGAACCGTTTTTCTGGAACGGTTGAGCGTGGACCCACCCAAGGGAACGGGCCTTCGCTTGTGGGGGCTGTGGGCCGTTTTTTCCGTCGTGTATCTTCCCCTGTTGTTTATGATCCTGAGCGGCGTCAAGTCTTTGGCCCAATCCGCGGTCCACGCCACGTTGCATTTTGTTGAAAACAACGTCATCGTGATTCCCATCGCGGAAAAGATCAGCCTGGAATTGGTCATGTGGGGATTGCCGGCCACCATCGCCCTGATCATCCTGGTATATGGCTGGTTGTTCGGCTTGGGTGCCTTGGCTCAACGCTTTGTTCGCGCGTCCACGCCTGTCGAGGGAGTGTTCCAGGATATCGTCTCGAAATGGGACCTTCTCAGGATTCCGCGAGATCAACCACTTTTGCTGACGGCCTTTACGGGAACCGGCGTTGTGCTGATTATGGTGTTTTGGGGCTTGATCCCCGTGAGTACGCCCCACCCTCATGAAGAATACGAATTTGTGGAAGTTCAAAAGGTAGAAAAAAAGATCGTTCCCAAAAAGGTCATAAAAAGCGCCGAGCAGGTCCTGACACGCGCCGAAGCCACGTTGAAAGAATTGGAAAAAGAGAATCCCGTGGCGGAAACGGCGAAAGGGGAGGACGTAGCAGCGGGCCAGGAGAAGCCGGCACCCCAGGCGACGCCGGCGGCTGCAAAGAAGCCGGCGGCTGCAAAGAAGCCGGCGGCTGCAAAGAAGCCGGCGGCAACGGGTGCTGCGGGGTCCGACGGGCATGACCACGACCATGGCGATCATAAGCATTAACGAACCAATGAGGGCTCACATATGAAGAACCACGGCATAATCGAAAATCTGGAGTCCCTGGTGCCAACGGTGAAACCCTCGTCACTCTTCAGATGGAGTGTCTTTTGGGCGCTCGTGCTTCTCCCGGCGCTTGTCTGTGCCCAGGACGCGGCCACCCAAGCGATGTCCGTCGAATATCGCGACATTCCGGGACTCGGAAGCCGGAACGTGGTCTGGGTCGTGGCCCAGCAGCATTTGCTGCTCGCCGGGTTCGTATTGGGCGTGCCGATTTTTGCTTGGGTGTGTGAAATCGTGGGGTGGAAGACCAAGGAAGCCCGGTATGACAAACTGGCAAAGGAGTTTACCAAGCTCCTGACGTCCGCGTACGCCACAACGGCCCTGTTTGGAGGCATTCTGCTCTTTTTGCTGATCGGGCTGTACCCGAAGCTCATGGCGTATTTGTCCGATATTTTTTTCCCGTCCTTCATCGTGTATTGTCTGCTGTTCCTGTTGGAAACCGTCACCCTGTACCTGTACTGGTACGGATGGGACGCCATGCAGGGGAATAAAAAGACGTTCCATCTGTTTTTGGGATTCCTGCTGAACGTCTTTGCCTTGGGTATCATGATCGTCCCCAACGCCTGGGCCACGTTCCAGGCGAGCCCCGTCGTGGTAGCCGAAGGCACGGCGATTGAGCGGGCATGGGCGGCTACGTGGAATCCCACGTGGTGGCCGGTCAATATTCATCGACTCATTGCGAACGTCGTATTGGGCGGGTTCATTTGCGGCGCCTATGCCGGTATCCGCTATCTTCTGGCGGCCAGCCAGGAAGAACGGGAGCATTATGATTGGATGGGCTACGTCGGAAACTTCATCGGCGTATTCGGTATGCTTCCCCTTCCCTTTGCCGGATATTGGCTCATGCGCGAGATCTATCAATACAACCAGCAGATGGGAATCACCCTCATGGGCGGTTTTCTGGCTTGGCTCTTCATCCTGCAGGCCATGCTCATCGGGGTGTTGTTCCTCGGGGCCAATTACTATTTTTGGATGGGCATTACCTACCGGATTCCAGGCTCCGAGAGAACGTACAGACGACCGATTCTGGCCATGCTGGTTGTGCTCATGGTGTGTCTGGGCGTCTGGATGACCCCCCACTCTCTTGTCGCCAGTCTTGAGGAAGCCAGAAAAATGGGCGGGACCCATCACCCGTTGCTTGGCGTGTTCGGGGTGATGTCCGCAAAAATGACGGTGGCCAATCTGATGATCCTGGTCACGTTCATGAGTTTCATCATGTATTGGCGAGCCGGAAAGCAGGAAACATCCGGGTGGGCAAAGGTTGCCAAATCGGTGATGGGCGCCTTGTTGGTGATCGCGGGCATCGCGGTGATCGTGCTCGGGGTCTGGGGGTATTTCGTTCCGGCCATTATCCGGATCAATTATTTCTCCGTTGCCCAGGTCTTGATCGTCCTGTTTATCATGGTGACCTTTACTCCCCTGACGGCCATCCTGATGAAAAGCGCCAAAACCACAACGGAAATGGTCTGGGGGCAAATGCCGATCCGGGCAGGGTATGCGTTGGTATCCAATGCAGTCATGGTCATTTTGTTGATGTCGCTGATGGGCTATGCCCGATCATCGTCCAGGGTTCACTGGCACATCTACGGCGTGATGAGGGATACGTCGGACTACGCTTATTCTCCCGCGTTGGGCTACGCGGCCGCCTTCATGTCCCTGAACACGTTTGTGTTCTGCTTATTAGTGGCGTTTATCTTTTGGGTCGCCACGATGGGTGACAAGGGGAAGAAAACCCCTGACCAGAAAGAACCTGAACCGGCGAAGATCCCGGCAGGTGTGACACCGGCCATGGCCGGCGGTTCCCCACGGGAGAACACCTAAACACGCGGGCGGGATTGTGCGCGACAAACCGTTGATATTGGTATGAAAACAGGTAACGACACACAAAAGCTGTCATTCCCGCGAATGCGGGAATGACAGAAGAGGGTATTACCGAACTGGAGCGGACCTATGAGTGAAGTCGCATTACTCCAATTGATCGGTCTTACGGTCGTAGGATTCGGCATCTGTATCCTGCTCTTCATCAAGGCGAAATTTCTCCGGGTGGTTGGCTTTGTGGTGATCGTCTTGGGCACCTTTACCTTGATTGCGTTAGGAGTCCCGCAGATGGCCTCTCTTCCTCCGGCTATCGAGACGTTTGATATCGCCGAAGTCAAGACGCCGGATGACCTGGCCTCGATCGGTCAAAAGATTTTCTTCAGCAAAGGCCAGTGTGCCTTGTGTCACTCCATCGGTCCGAGTGAATCAGCGCGGTGCCCGGATTTGAAAGGCATTGGGGCGAAACTCGCGCCGGAATTCATCTATGAAAGCCTCACCGACCCGCAAGCCTATATTTATCTCGATTTCAGGCATGCAGGTCTGCCCAAAGAATATCCGGCACGGATGCCCTATATCCATAAGAATCCGATTGCCTTGTCGCAACAAGAGATTTATTCGGTCATTTCCTTTCTCCAGAAAATGAGCGGGGAACCCATTAGCGTCAAGGTCGAAGACGTGATGAAGATCGGCAAGGAAAACGAGGTGGAAGTCGCTTCCCTCACCGTCAATGGAGCACCTTAACCAAAAGGGTGAATGATGAAAGGTCCTCTTGCGAAAACAGCTATCCTGTTGGTGGGAATGTATGTGTTTCTCAAGTTCATACTCCCATTGTTTACGGCACCACTCCCGGCCAGTTTGATTTTTCTGTACCTGGCCCTGACCTTTGCCTCTGCGACGATTTTCTACACCATGAGCGGGGGAAGCCTCGATGAATTCATGGGGCCGGTCGGGCGATTTCTCACCGGCTCGGGACAGGCGGGAATTGCCGGGACCGCGCGCATTCTGGTGTTCGTGCTGTTCCCGGTGTTGGTGGGGTGGCAAACGTACACCAGACTTGCCCCAAGTGATGTGCCGCCGGCAGAAAATCGGACCATTCATCCCGCGCCTCCGGGCGAGTTCGTCGGGCTGGCCAACCCCTATCCGACTACGCCGGAAAACATCATGATGGGGAAGGGCCTTTACGCGGCGTTTTGTTCTCCCTGTCACGGAGCCAATTTCGACGGGAAAGGCCCGGCGGCGGTCGGCTTCAACCCGCCCCCGGCGAATTTCAGCGATCCCGGCACCATCGCCCAATTACAGGAATCCTATCTTTTCTGGCGGATCAAGAAAGGCGGCGTCGGGCTTCCGGTTGAAGCGATGCCTTGGAAATCGGCCATGCCGCGCTGGGAAGTGGAATTGCCGGACGAATGGATCTGGAAAATCATCATGGGTGAGTATGACGGTGCCGGCCAGTCTCCACGGACCTGGGAGGAAGAGGAATAGGGAGTAGGAAAATGGGATATCAGAAGATCTTCAGCGTCGCGCTCGGGCTCATCCTCACAGTGACGGGAGTCGAGGTTTCCTGCGTGTTCGCGAGCGACCCTCCCCCGGAAGGCGGTGCCGGCAGTGTGGCCGTTCGGTTGCATTTAACGGACGGCGCGATTCCAGCGGATGATCCAAATGCCGCGGTGTGGGACACGATCCAGCCGGCGGAATTCAAATTGGCTCCACAGGTTCATTGGCCGGATCGTATTCAGGAAGTCACGGTGAAGTCCGTCAAAGTTCGCGGGATGCATAACGGCCAGGATCTGGCCATCCTGCTGGAGTACGCCGATCCGTCGGAAGATGCCGCCGATGCCGCGGCGGTCGAGTTTATGGTTGGTGACAAAATGGCCCACTTTGCCCATGGGCAGGAAATGCTCCAGGTCGAAGGAGGGGCGGTCAATATCTGGTACTGGAAAAAAGAAGACGGTAAAGCCACCGATATGAGTGCCAAGGGGTTCAAAACGATCCGGGCGCAAGAAAACCAGAACGTCTCGGCCACGGGAGCATGGCAGGGAGGCACTTGGCGCGTTGTCTTTTCCCGGCCCTTGCAAACCGGTGATGACCTGGACGTACAAGTGACGCCAGGAGAATGGCGAAACGTGGCATTCGCGTTTTGGGACGGGGAAATCGTGGATGGAGCCGTGAAAGAAAAAGGGTCCCAAAAAGCCGTTTCATCATGGTGGTACTTTCGAGCCGAGCCGCCACCGGACAATTCCATTTATGGATACGTCGTGCTGGGCATCGTGCTTGCTGCCGGCTTTCAGTTTTTCCTGGTGAGAAAAATCAGGAGGGGTAACGAATCATGAAGGGAGAACAAGGCATGCAGCGGGTACTGGGCAAGATCGCCGTCGTGGTCGTCGCCGTGTTTGCCATGACGAGCGGATGCGCCTTGTTTGAAGATGAACGTACGGCGAAAGGCCGCAAGCTCTATAGTCATTATTGCATGCACTGTCACGGCGAAAATGGAAGACAGCAGGAAGGCTTTAATTGGGGACGCATGCCGGACCCCCGTCCTCGCGACCTGTCGGAAGACGCGGCGATGTCGACCTTTTCCGACAAGGAAATCTTCGACACGATTTCCCGGGACATGCGGGATACCTCGTTGCAGGAAGTACTCGACGACGAGAATTACTTCGCAGTGTCCACGATGCCGACCTTCAAATACACCCTGTCCGAAGAGGAATTGTGGGCTGTGGTGGGATACGTCCGGACGCTTCACGGTGGGTCGTTGATGTTTGACGTTGAGGGACGGAAAGCCGAGTTGGAGTCCCAGTTGCAAGCGGCAACGGCGGAACATGATCAAGCTAAACAGGTCATGGAGGAAGCTTTGGCGAAACAGGAAGCCGAAGAAGACGCCAGGGCCGAGGCCGAAGAAGATGACGAAGATATGGATATGGAAGATGAAGAGGACGATCTAGAGGACTACGAAGAGGAAGAAGAGGAAATCGTGCTTCCCGAAGAAGAAGCCTATGAAAAAGTGGCGGAAAGCTTTGAAGTCGTCAAAACCGCTTGGGAAAATTTCTCGAAACGTCCGAAAATGTCTCAAATCGCCCGTCCGAACCTGACCGCGACGGAGGAGGAGCGAGCCGCTCTGCAAGATAAAGGGAAAAACCTGTATTTCAACAAATATGGATGTAACGGATGTCACAGTATCGGAGACACCGGTGGTCTGGTCGGACCGGCCTTGGACCGTGCCGGGTTTCGTCTCAATGACACGTGGGTCTATCGCTGGGTCCGTTACCCGCAAGGCATGAAAAAGCACACGCGCATGCCGAACTTGGGCCTCGATGATCATGATGCACGAGCCGTGACCGCGTATCTTGAGACCCTGCGGGCGCCCAAACCCGACAAGCCGATTCCCCCGCCGGAATAACGGAAGCAACGCCGCGTCGTTGCTCCTTCTGTCATCCTCGACCATATAAACTGGATCCCCGATGACAAATAGCCTGCCCTCGACGTTTGTAATCGGGGGTCGGGGATGGATCCGGAAACCTGTGGGCACGCCTACAGCGTTCCTACCCACATCATGACCAGGAGAACAAGGCCAATGACCGTGTGTTGCTTAAACATGGAAAACGCCTCAGAGGGAGAGACCTGACCGCGCAGGCGAAGGACCTGTTGACTCAAGAACCCTGCGACTCCGGCGAGTCCCACATAAAACACCGCATTCAGATTTTCCAGCCAACCCGCTGTTGCCAGGAGTCCCAGCATGGCTGTCTCGATGATTCCCACGGCAATCCACACGCGGGAACCGAAGAGAATCGCCGACGAGTTCACCCCGATACGCAGATCGTCCTCGACGTCCTGAAGCGCATAAATGGTATCGTAGGCCAAGGCCCAGCAAATCGTGGCGGAAAAGAGGAGCCACGTCGCAGGATCGAGCTGGTTGCGAACTGCAGCCCAAGCCATCACGGCACCCCATCCGAACGCTAGCCCAAGAAAGAGTTGAGGGACACGAAAGAACCGTTTCGTAAACGGATAGATCGTGGCCAATGCCAAGGCGACCGAGCCGAGCCGTATGGCCAGCGGATTCAGGAACAACAGGAGGCTCACGGCTATGGCAAGGAGGACACCGAGGAACAGGAACGCGTGCCAGGGGCGAAGTGCCCCACTGGCGAGAGGCCGGGTTTGGGTACGAGTGACTCGCCGGTCGAACGAACGATCGGCCAAATCATTAATAATGACTCCGGCACTTCGCATGATGAACGATCCCGCAATGAAAAGAACGACCAACAGGCCTGATGGCCGGCCCTTTGATGCCAGGACCAATGCCCACAGGCACGGAAGCATGAGCAAGAGGGTGCCTGTTTGATTCGCAAGCCTGATCAGAGAACACAGATGAACAAGGGGGGGAATCGATGCCGAAGCAGATTTGCCGGCCGGAGAGGACATCACGTCACGGTAGCGGAGAAGAAAAATGCTGTCAAAGTTGACACGACTCGTTTCAGAAAATAAGATGGCCTTCGGGTTGGAAACAGCCGTCTCCCGCCACGTTCACGACACGTTTTCTCCAAGGCCGGCGTAGCTCAGTGGTAGAGCAGCTGATTCGTAATCAGCAGGTCGGTGGTTCAACCCCACTCGCCGGCTCCATATATTGCATCAGTGGATGCCCCCAATCCATTGGGGCACTATTGAGGAATAACGCTTGCAATAGACGGAAAATGTGGCATGATAGCGTTGCGATGGCTTCGTAACGATGGTTTGGCTCAGCCTTCATGCATCGCGCGGGAAAGGAGGTGTCGATGAAATTAAAGGCCGGTGATTTTGTCGTGTATCAGAAAGAGAAAATCTCGACGCATCCCAGCCCGCGAGCCGAGAACGTTTTCCCATCTCGACATGGTGACACCTATTCTTACGTGATCAAGAAATTCTGGAAGGTGCTCCGGGTCTTTGATGACGAGACGATTGAAGTCGAAACCCGTTGCGGGAAACGCCGGACTTTGGTGTACGGCGATCACTGTATGCGCAAAGCCGGACTGTGGCAACGGTTGTTCTTCAAAGACCGGTTTTTTTGAAGACCGCGCCTTCGTGCAGTGCTTAGGTGTTGGAGTGTCTTTTACCTGACCCTAGGGCAGCAAACAGGACGCCTCCGACCAACACTCCAACCACAAAGACCATACCGAAAGTCAAACCCGTTTGCACTTCAGACAAATTGCGGAGCAGTGTGTTTAACAACGGAGACGGGGGAATGTTGACGTGCCCCTCCCAGCCCAAGGCTTCATCAATGGTGGGGTCTTCTGCCGACGGCTCATGGTCGGCCTGATTCATCGAACCTGAAGTAAAAGAGGTCATAACGCTCGCTCCATTTGGGCTGAGGTATTGTTGACGGATTCCCCCAATATGGTGTCAGGCTCGCGTGTCCGTGTCAAGGTCTTGCCCTGAATCCTTATTCCTGTTCATGCAACCGTGGTCGAGCTTCCGATGGGAGTTCAGTTGGTATGCGAGCGTCGTGCCGCTGCGTCCGGGAAACGTCGGATTGTTGCGTACTCTCCAACTCCATCACCCGTTTGTTGAGTTCCGCAATTTTCTGGGACTTTCGAATACGTGCCGGCATGGATGCCAGGATGTGAATCGCGATGCCCAGGCAAAGGGTGGTCAGTAAAATCAGGACGAGCGACCCTTCGAACGTCCACTTGAAAAATTTGATGGAAACCGTTTGGTCGTTTTGGAGAGAAAAGGCAACGGTCAAAAAGAGGAGAACGAGGGTTGCAATTAATGGAAAGGGCATTGGTCGGCACCCATGGCCGTATCGGGGAATGTTTCTTGAGTATATACCGAATGGGCCGTTGACGTATACCCCGAGGCGCAAGAAACCGGATTGCAGGATGGACGACGGCTCGCGGCCCAAGGCCTCCCCGGCTGACGTTTCGTTGATGCTGGCGAGACGCATTTGGTAAGCTTATTTCCCACGTTCTCTTTTCCTTTCACTCACTGTCGAATTGACCATCGAGGGACGAACAATGGGCAAGTTGAACCATGCGTTGATCAGTGTGTCCGATAAGACGGGCGTTGTGGAGTTTGCCAGGGGATTGGTTGAACTCGGAGGCACCATTCTCTCCACGGGAGGGACGGCCAACGCCATACGCACGGCCGGCGTGCCGGTCACGGAAGTTTCATCGCATACCGGGTCTCCGGAGATTCTGGGCGGACGGGTCAAAACCCTGCATCCCAGGATTCACGGGGGCTTGTTGGGCCGGCGGGGGCGGGCCGACGACGTTCGACAAATGCAGGAGCAGGGGATTGAGCCCATCGACGTGGTGGTCGTCAACCTCTATCCCTTCGAGTCGACCATTGCCAAACCGGATTGTACCTTCGAGGATGCCATCGAGAATATCGATATCGGCGGCCCGTCCATGCTCCGGTCCGCTGCCAAGAATCACGAAGACGTCGTGGTTGTGGTGGATCCGGGCGACTACGGTCGTGTCCTTGAAGCCTTGCAGTCAGGGGCTGTCCCGTTGACGCTTCGCCGTGAATTAGCTTGGAAAGTGTTCCAGCACACCTCGCGGTACGACGGTCTGATTGCAAATTATTTGAGCCGGCAAGGCGATGGGGCAGACAAATTTCCGGCACGCTTGTCAATCACGTATGAACGGGCCGAAATCCTGCGATACGGAGAAAATCCGCATCAGGAAGGAGCGTTTTACCGGGAGATCGGCAGCACGGAACCCTCGATTTCCCTGGGTCGTCAACTGCACGGCAAGGCCATGTCCTATAACAATTATCTGGACGCCAATTCGGCGTTGGAGTTGGCGAAAGAATTCGACGATGGGGCCGTGGTCATCATCAAGCACAATAATCCGTGTGGCGTGGCTCTAGGGGCGACTCCGGTCGAAGCCTATCGAAAGGCCAGGGAAACCGACCCGGTCTCTGCCTTCGGAGGGGTAATTGCCTCCAACCGGCTCGTGGATCTGGATATGGCGAGGGAAGTGACGTCAACGTTCGTCGAAGTCCTGATTGCTCCTGAGTTCACCGACGAGGCTTTGGCCGAGTTGCAACGGAAAAAGGACTTGCGGCTGTTGACGGTGGGTTCGCTCGAAAGCCGGACCCGTGAAGGCTATGATTTGAAAAAACTCGTCGGGGGGCTGATCCTGCAGGATCGTGACCTGGGCGTCCTCGCGGACCTGAAAACCTTGGCGGTTCCGACCAAACGAAAGCCGACGGATGACGAATACGCAGCCTGTGCCTTTGCGTGGAAGGTAGGCAAACACGTGAAATCCAATGCCATTGTGTTCGCCAATGCCACACAAACCGTGGGTGTCGGGGCCGGTCAGATGAGTCGCGTCGATTCCGTCAAATTGGCCGGGATGAAAGCCAATCTGCCGATCAAAGGGTGCGTCATGGCCTCGGACGCCTTTTTCCCGTTCCGGGATGGACTCGATGAGGCTGTTCAAGCGGGCGTGACCGCGGTTATCCAACCTGGCGGTAGCATCCGGGACGAAGAGGTGGTCAAGGCTGCCGATGAACAGGACGTGGCGATGATCATGACGGGCATGCGCCACTTCCGGCATTGAGCTACACTTCACGATCGGCAAACCCTATGAAGATCCTGGTCATCGGCGGTGGGGGGCGCGAGCATGCATTGGTCTGGAAACTTGCATCGAGCCCTCGAGTCAGCAAACTCTATTGCGCACCAGGGAACGCGGGAATCAGTCAACTGGCCACGTGTGTGCCTCTTGCGGCGACGGACCTGATCGGTCTGAAAACGTTTGCCGAACAGGAAGCCGTGGATCTCACTGTAGTCGGCCCCGAAGCACCGCTGGCACTAGGCATCGCGGATCTGTTTCGAGAAAACAAACTCAAGGTCTTCGGTCCGACCAGGAACGCCGCCAAGATCGAATCCAGTAAAGCTTTCGCCAAGAACCTGATGATGCGCCAGGGGATTCCGACCGCGGAGGCAAGTGCTTTCGAGAGTGTCCGTCCCGCGCTGGACTACCTGGAGCAATGCGCGCTCCCCATCGTAGTCAAAGCGGACGGGTTGGCCCAAGGGAAAGGCGTGGTGGTGGCCAGGACGGTGCAGGACGCCAAGGACGCGGTCGTCAACGTGCTGGAACATCGGGCCTTCGGCGACGCCGGCAACCGGGTGGTCATTGAAGAATGTCTCGAAGGGGAGGAACTGACCCTGATGGCATTTGCCGATGGGAAAACCGTCGTCCCCATGCTGGCCGCTCAGGATCACAAGCGGCTCGGAGAGAGCGATACCGGCCCCAATACCGGAGGCATGGGGGCCTATGCGCCGGCGCCGCTGGCCACGCCGTCCTTACGCTATGCGATCATGCGAGACGTGTTGCATCCTGCGATCGAAGGGTTGTCGCGCGTGGGCAGTCCGTTTTACGGGGTCTTGTACGCGGGCCTCATGGTCAAGGACGGGACGCCTTACGTGCTGGAATTCAATGCGCGGTTCGGTGATCCCGAGACCCAAGTGGTGTTGCCGTTGTTGAAAACGGACCTCGCCGACGTCCTCGAAGCGGTCGTGGAACATCGGTTGGATCAGATCCATCTCGACTGGTCGGAGGAATCGTCGGTGTGTGTCGTCATGGCGTCCGGCGGGTATCCCGGTACGTATCCGAGTGGCCTGCCGATCAACGGGCTTTTGGAGGCTGAAGCCGATGACCGGGTCTCGGTCTTCCACGCCGGGACAGCCTGGAATGGTCAAGACGTCGTGACGGCCGGCGGGCGAGTGTTGGGGGTGACGGCTTGGGGACCATCCCTCAGAGCGGCGCGTGACCGGGCCTATGATGCGGGGAGACATATCACGTTTGAAGGGCAATATTTCCGCACCGATATTGCCGCACGAGTCTTGACGTAAACCATCTCCGCTCGGGTAAAACGCTCGTGGCCACAATCCTTCCGGTTCCAGCAGATCCTCCAGCTTCCTTTTTTGTCCCGATCGTGGAACTCGTTCATCGAGGTGGCCTGCTGGCCGTCGGGACGGAAAGCTCGTACGCATTGGCCGTATCGGTGTCCAATCCCACGGCTCTGGGCCGCGTGATCAATGCGAAAGAACGGCCTTCCGGGAAACCCCTTCTCGTGCTGATCGGAGAACGGAGCCAACTCGATACTCTGGCCGGGTCCGTTCCATCCTGGTTCCACGCGATGATTAATGAATTCTGGCCCGGGCCGTTGACCGTCATCGTTCCAGCCCAGCCCGGGCTTTCTTCCGTGTTGACGGCAGGGACCGGGACCATCGGGATTCGAGAACCCGCGCCGGCGTTTTTGCGGTCCTTGTTACGTCGCACGGGTCCGTTGACCGGGACGAGCGCCAACCGGTCAGGACAAGCCTCGTGCTTGACCGCTGACGAGGTGGAAGCCTCACTGGGTCACGACGTCGATCTGATTCTGGATACCGGACCGGCCGCGGGAAACCGCCCTTCCACCCTGTTGAGCGTGGTGGATGAGCCGGCCATCCTCCGTGCAGGCCCGGTTTCCGTAGAAGAGATTCAACGGGTCTTGTCGAACGTCGGGCTTCTTGTTCCCGTCAGAGGACTGCCGTAGAATAAAGCATGTCCTGAGTCCTTCGGCAAGCTCAGGACGTGCTTGTCGAAGGGAAAGGAACGTTGAGCGCGAGTGCATCGAACGATGAAAGGCTGATGATGATCGATCTGCGAAGCGATACCGTGACCAAGCCGACTCCGGGCATGAGAGCCGCCATGGCTCAGGCAGAAGTGGGTGATGACGTGTACGGTGAAGATCCGACGGTCAATGCCCTGGAAGCCAAGGCTGCCGGATTGTTGGGAAAAGACGCGGCCCTGTTCGTGCCCACCGGGGTGATGGCGAATCAACTGTGCCTTCGTCTCCATACCCGTCCGGGGGACGAGGTGCTCGTGGAAGGCACGGCCCATATTATTCGGTATGAAGGGGGGGCGGCCTCGGCCTTGTCTCAGGTCCAATTATGCTGCATCGTCGGCGACCGTGGCCTTTTGACCGCCGATAGTGTGCTCGCGGCCATCCGGCCTCAAGACGTCCATAATCCCCCGACGACGCTGCTGTGTCTGGAACAAACGCATAATTTCGGAGGGGGGGCGGTCTATCCCCTGTCCACGATCCGGGAGATCACGAAGCTGGCGGGAGACCAGGGCCTTGCGTTGCATTTGGACGGCGCCCGGTTGTTCAATGCGGCGGTCGCCACCGGGGTATCCGCCGCCGATTTTGCGCAACCGTTCGATACCGTGTCGTTCTGCCTGTCCAAAGGGTTGGGGGCTCCGGTCGGCTCATTGATCACCTCGACCAAGGACCGGATTGCCAAGCTTCGGCGTTTACGAAAAATGTTCGGCGGTGGCATGCGGCAAACAGGCATTCTTGCGGCTGCGGGCCTCTATGCTCTGGAGCACCACGTGACCCGGCTTCAGGAGGACCATGAAAATGCCAAAAGTTTCGCCCTGCAACTGCAACAGATTCCAACGGTGTACGTGGACCCCGACCACGTTGAAACGAATATCGTGGTGTTCGAGGTCGTGCGAAGCGACCGTTCGACCCAGGAACTCCTGCAAGCGTTCAAGGAAACCGGGGTCCTGTTGAATGCCGTCGGCGATCACCGGTTTCGTGCGGTAACCCATTTGGACGTGTCGAATGCGGACGTTGAACAGGCGACGCACGCAATCGGCAACGTGCTGGCAAACGTATAAGAGTATCGTTATGGCAACGCGTGACCAGGATTGGCCGGGGTATACGGTGTGGTTTTTTTGCCCCGGTTGCGAGCGGCTCTGGACGTATCAAGGCCCCGACGTGGTCGCCTTGGACCGGAACATGGCTTTGGGGCCGGCTGTGGCCAGTGAAGGGATTCACAGTCAAATGTGTGTGAACTGTGACGAGTCGAAAGAAGCCACGGCTGCGGAGATTTGAGTCGCTGGGCTATTCCAAGGGAACGGCTTTGCCCTGAACGTCGGTTTCCCCTTTCGTCACCGTGGTTTTTTCCAGGGTCCATTCCGAGGGCGTAATCGTGAGGGTGTGGCCTCTCAAGGTATAGAACTCGCCCTGTGAGATCACGAGCCGGCCATTTTCCTCAAGAGTCATGTTGAGGATTTCTTTCCCGCTGTCCTGACGCCGCATCACCAGACTTGTGGAACTTCGTTCAAGGGCATAGGCCTGCCCTTCATTAATCGCCAACGTGCTGTCCGTGAGTTTGGCCGGCATTTTTCCTCCCGTCTCAAACAAGGCAAAATTCACTTTCGGGAATCCGCCGGAGGGACGTGGCTCGATATCGATTTGCGGCACGCCTTCGACTTCAATCGTGCCGTTACTGTTACGGTACAGGTGAGGTCCGATCTGAATGTCCATGCGAATCCTTGCTTAAAATGTGGTCGTTCGGTCCAAGCTCCGATACTGGATGGCCTCGGCCAGATGCGATGGTTCGATAGCCTCTGAGTCTGCCAAATCCGCAATCGTTCGTGCAACACGCAATATCCGCCCATAGGCGCGGGCCGAGAGCCCCAAGCGGGTCACGGCCTGATCCAGGAGTTGCTTGCCGGTCTGGTCGAGCCGGCAATGCGTTTTCATGTGCCGGGGTTTGAGTTGGGCATTGGCAAACAGATGCTCCGCGGCATACCGGTTCGCCTGGATATGGCGGGCATCGGCCACGCGTTTCCGAATGGAGGTGGAACATTCGGACGATTGATCGTGCCCCAGGTCCGAAACCGGAACCGCGGGCACCTCCACATGAATGTCGAGCCGGTCCCGGAGCGGGCCGGACAGGCGGCCTCGATACCGCCTGATTTGGTGAGGGGTGCAAATACAGTCACGTGTCCGGTCTCCATGGTACCCGCATGGGCAGGGGTTCATGGCAACGACCAACATGAACCGCGCCGGATATTGGAGTGACGCATTCACCCGCGTGACGGTCACGGTCCCCTCTTCGAGCGGCTGGCGTAAGCCATCCAGGACCGACCGCTTGAATTCCAGCACTTCATCCAAAAAGAGCACGCCGTTGTGCGCCAAAGAGACCTCCCCCGGCCTGGGAATGGTGCCCCCTCCGATCAGGCCTGCGTCCGAGACATTGTGATGGGGGGCGCGAAAGGGTCTCGTGGTCATCAGTGATTGGTCTGTCAGCAAGGTGCCGGCCACGCTATGGACCCGGGTGGTATCCAGGGCCTCTTGGATGCTGAGGTAGGGCAGGATCCCGGGCAGGCGTTGGGCCAGCATGGTTTTTCCCGAACCCGGTGGTCCGATGAGCAGGACGTTGTGGCCTCCGGCTGCGGCGATTTCCAGGGCACGTTTGGCGTGGAATTGACCACGGACTTCCGAGAAGTCTTCTTCCTGTGTGGCTGAGGCCAGGAAAAACGATTGCGGGTCTGTGATGAGCCGGGTGAGCGGGTGCTTTCCCGTTAATGCCTCCACCACTTCGGGAAGTGTCCGGGCTCCATAGACTTCGACCTGGTCAATGACCGCAGCCTCATGCGCACTTTCGGCTGGGAGGATCAGCGGGTGCTGGTTCCGGCACAACAGGCCGATGGACAATCCGCCCTTGATGGGCTTGATCCGGCCGTCCAGTGACAGTTCACCAACCAGCACGTAGCGTTGAGCCGTTGCCTGGTCAATGATGCCTTCGGCCACCAACATGCCGACGGCCATACTCAGTTCGAGTCCCGCACCTTCTTTTTTTAAGCCGGCAGGCGCCAGGTTGACCGTAATCTTTTTGGGTGAGAAGGCGAAGCCGGTATTTTTTAGGGCCGCGCGAATACGGTCCCGGCTTTCCCGGACGGTTGCGTCGGGCAGGCCGACGATGGAAAATTGAGGAAGGCCGCCGCCGATATCGACTTCGACCTCGATCAAATGGGCGTCGAGTCCGAGCAGTCCGGCACTGAAGACTTTTGCAAGCACGGCTGCCTCATGTGAGGGGTGAGTGAAACGGGGAGCGTACGACGATTATAGTTGTGGATCTTGTGAGTTTTCAACTTAACGGTCCAGTTCGACGTCCTTGAAGGATACGGAATGAAATCCCGGAGATATGATCTGCCTCGAACGCTCGACGGCGATGTTTGGTTTTACGCCATCATACTGATGATGTCCTGTTTGCTGTGTGGGGTCGGGTCCCGGGTGACAGCCCAGGATGGAGCGCATGCGGCCGGCGAAGTCGGATTGGGGTATTGGATGACCTGGGCTGCGGCGCCGGCGGCAAGAACCGAGGTCGCTACGGCGGTTGACGGACACATCTACGTCTTGAGCGGCGGTCCGCGACCCGGAGGATCGTACAGCCGGGCCAATGAGATTTTTGTTCCACCTGCCCCGGCTCGTCCCATGAAATCCGGACGGACGCCGGCTGCTCACATCGGATCGATCATGGCCCTGTTGGCCACGTTTCACGAGGCCGGCGTGTTGCCGCCGGAATCCAGCCGTGAAGCCGACCGGCTCATCCATGCGCTGATCCAATCACAGTCGCTGTTTCTCAACAATCGGGATCCCGTTGTGCGGGGCATGTTTGTCTCCGCACTGTCCGATAAATTCGGCGCGAAGAAGGCTGCGTCGTTGAGTCAGGCGTTCACTGTAACGGGCTGGACATCGGAGACGCTCGAGGCGCTGGTTGATTATACCGCGCCACGATCAATGGCCGATGAATCGCGTTGGGCAGGGTTGTTCCACGAGTATAACGTCACCGCAGCCGATTGGGCGTACGTAGCGCAGGTGTTTGCCAAGGCGAAGGACAAGCTTCTCAAACAGGGGAAGCAGGTGCATGCGGTATTTGCCGCCCAACGAGCATCCATGCCCGGCGCTCGACAACCTCAGCCTTAACTTCTGTCCGGCTCAAGGCGGATAAAGCATAGCGGGTCGCCGACGATGGCGGTCGGGTAGAGTCGTTCTTCCACGTGAAACGGGGTTCGGTTGCGAGTGAGCCAATCCGTTATCCATGTGACTTCCTCGACGGTGGTGGAAAGAATGCCGGGGCGTGAAAGTTTGGGCAAACACGCATCCAACAATTTCTGGATCTGAGTTCGTTCCCGTTGAAAGGCCGCAGGATTGAATCGTACGGGGTCGGCCCGCCCATAGGACAATGCCGAGGTTTCCGGAAAACATTCAGGATCATTGAACACGCTGGCGACCCACAGGTGATCAAAGGTGCCCAGGGCCGTTTGGGCATCGGTTGCCTGAATGGTAAACGGCAGGCCGCCACACGCCTCGTTGAGAACGTCCGCTTCCCGTTCCCGAAGGTTATAGGCCTCGACGGTCCGATTCATGTCAAGGGTTTCCAGCATCAGCATGGGAAGTTCGGCCACCCCTGCTCCCACGTAGAGGCTTCTTCCCTTTTGAGAAAGCCGTTGTTTCAGCGCTTCGGCGATTCTGATTCCCATGGTTTGGCATTTCTTCTTATGGGCTTTCCAGAAGGCCTCGCCGCCCTCTTCGCAATACACGTCGCCAAGCTCGTCATAGTCCAGCCTGGAAAAGACGTCCCTGATTGCGTGCTTCGTTCGTGTGCCGAGGGAATGATCGTTGGCGTTTCGCGGGTTCGACGGCATGGTGCCGGTTGTCCTCCTGGTCTTCATGCAGGACGAATAGCCATTATCGTACATTCACTTACGCCAAAAGGCTGAGATGGCATTGACTCCGATTCGGGGAATATGATGAAGTATTTTCCTTGTTACGCATCAGGAAGGCAATCTCAAATATTGTTGAGACGAAAATACCCCATCCCCCCAGAACGGTCATTCCCGACGACTCCCTTCTGTCATTCCCGCGTAAGCGGGAATCCAGGGTCTTTTCCTCACCAACGAGAAAGAGACAAAGACTCTGGATCCCCGATCAAGTCGGGGATGACAGAGTGAAATGTCGAGGACAACAGAAAGAGCCCCTTGAGAGAATTTCTTATGGATATCCTGGCTGAAATCAAACGAGTGATTGATCTCGAGGCGCAAACGATCAATGCGCTCAAACCGGCCTTGGGTCCGGCGTACGAAGAGGCCGTGCGGTGGATCTTCGACTGTCGAGGGCAGGTCGTGGTCACGGGGGTGGGAAAATCCGGCATCATTGCCCAGAAAATTGCGGCCACGATGGTATCCACGGGGACCCCGGCCGTGTTTCTGCACAGTGCCGATGGGCTGCATGGCGGCGTCGGAATCATCAAGAAAGACGACATTGTGTTGGCCATCGGGAAATCGGGTGAAAGTGACGAAGTGCTCGCGATTCTCTCCGTCGCCAGGAAAATCGGGGCGAAGGTCATTTCGATAACTGCCCAACCGCGTTCGTCGATGGCCAGACATTCAGATCTGGTCCTGCATACGCCCATAGAGGAAGAAGCCTGCCCGCTGAACATGGCGCCGACGTGCAGCACGACCGTGGCGTTGGTGGTCGGTGACGCCTTGGCCGTGACGCTCATGAAATTACGCGATTTTCGGCCCGATGATTTTGCCGTCAATCATCCCGGTGGCCAACTGGGTAAGCGGTTGCTGCTGACGGTGGGTGATCTCATGCGCTCCGGTGAGGCCAACCCGGTTGTGCATGGAACGAAAGACGTACGGTTCATGTTGACGGAGATGACGCGACAACGGGCGGGTGCCGTGTCCATCATCGATGATGAACACCGGTTGCTGGGCCTGGTGACCGACTATGACGTTCGTTGTGTGCTGGAAGCGCAACAAGACATGTTCGTCCTGGCGATTCTGGACATCATGAACGCGACCCCGGAGTTTGTGTATGAAGACGAAAACGCGTACGCGGCCTTGGAGAAAATGGAAAAACGCACGAAACCCATTTCCGTGTTACCGGTCTTGAATCGGCAAAAAAAGGTCGTGGGTATGATCCATCTCCATGACCTCGTGGCCCGCGGGCTGTAGGGCCAGTGGGTCGGGTAGCCGAAGGTGTCACCCGACAATCAACCCGTGCAACGGTTGATGCTCCCTGCCGGATTACGCGACGTTCATCCGGCCTGCGATGCTTGGACAGGCACGGGGGCCTGTCCCTACACCATTCTGCTTGGACAGGCACGAGGGGCCTGTCCAAGCACCATTCCCGTTACTTCACCTTTGTGCCGGGCTGAAGGTCAACGTCCTCGAACGTGACCAGGCCTTGGACGTCCTGATCGCCTGCTGCCAGCACCATGCCCTGCGATTCCACGCCCATCAGTTTCGCCGGTTTCAGATTCGCCACTACCACAATCGTCTTTCCGACAACGTCTTCCGGACCGTATCGTTTCCCGATGCCCGCCACGATCTGTCGTTGTTCGGCACCGAGGTCCACCTGGAGTTTGAGCAGTTTGTCCGATTTCGGGATGCGTTCGGCCGTGAGGATTTTGGCGACTTTCAACTCGATTTTTTGAAAGTCCTGTATGCCGATCCGGTTGTCTTCATCTTTCGTCGGAGGAGCGGCTGCCTTCGGTTGGGGCTTCGCAGAGGATGGCGTTGCGGCTGCATCGACTCGCGGGAATAAGGCCTTTCCCTTGACCACGGCGGCACCTGTTCCCCGGTCGCCCCAGGCAGTCGAATCCTTGAGGAGCGGTTGGGAAAAATCATACGGCAATCCCAGTTGCCGGGCCATTTCCCGTGCGGTATCCGGCATGAAGGGATACACGGCCAGGCAAAGGAACCGGAGGGTTTCCGCTGCGTGAGAGAGCACGGTCTGGAGCCGCGCTGTCTCGGCAGGATTTTTGGCGAGCACCCAGGGTGCGGTCTTGTCGATGTATTGATTGCCGAGTTGCACCAAGCCCCACGTCGCTTCGAGCGTGCGGTTGAATTCGATCCGCTGCAAGTGATGGGGTATGGTCGTTTGAATGAGAGCTTCAGCCGCGGCTTGGAGACCGGTTTCGAGTTCGGTGACGGCGGAAGGATCCTGAGCCGGCACAATGCCGTGACAGAACCGCTGGATCAGGGTCACGGTCCGGCTTAACAGGTTGCCCAGTCCATTGGCCAGGTCGGCGTTGATACGGCCGACAAAGGATTCGTGCGAAAAGTCTCCGTCCTGTCCGAACGGGATTTCGCGGAGCAGGAAGTAGCGAAACGCATCGGCGCCGAATCGATCGACCACGGAGTATGGGTCAATCACGTTGCCCCGGCTCTTGGACATTTTCTCGCCGTTTACCGTCCACCAGCCGTGCGCGAAGATCGTGCGGGGCAGGGAGATTTCCATGGCCATGAGCATCGTGGACCAGTACACGGCATGCGTCGTCAGGATGTCCTTGCCGACCAGGTGAACGGTCGCGGGCCAGAGGCGATCAACCGAAGGCTGGGGCGGCAGATATTCCAGCGCCGACACGTAATTCACCAGTGCATCGAACCACACGTACGTGACGTAGTCCTTGTCGAAGGGCAGTTCAATGCCCCAGGACAAACGGGATTTGGGGCGGGAAATCGAGAGATCTTCCAGCGGTTTCTGCAAGAACCCCAGTACTTCGTTGCGCCGGGATTCCGGGCGGATGAACGTGGGATTGGCGTCGAGATGGCCGAGGAGCCGTTGCTGGAACCGGCTCATGCGAAAGAAGTAATTGCTTTCGCTGAGTTGCTCAACCGGGCGTTGGCAGTCGGGACAGCGGCCGGCGTCAACGTCCTTCTCCGTCCAAAAGCGTTCGTCGAACGTGCAATACCAGCCGGTGTATTCCGCGCGGTAGATGAGGCCGGCGTCATACAGTTGCTGGAGAAATCGTTGAACCACGGCCTGATGCCGGGCGTCCGTGGTGCGAATGAACCCGTCGTTGGAAACGTTGAGCTTCTGCCACAGGGTTTGAAATTGCGGGGTCAGCCGGTCGCAATGCTCCTGCGGAGAAATCCCGCTTTTGGCCGCGGCCTGCTGGACCTTTTGCCCGTGTTCGTCCAGGCCCGTCAGAAAAAAAACCTCTTGCCCGAGGAGTCGACGCCAGCGTGCCAGCACGTCCGCCGCGATGGTGGTATAGGCATGCCCGATATGCGGCACGTCGTTCACGTAGTAAATGGGCGTGGTGATATAGAAGGGGTCAGGCATGTCCATTCATATCATGTTCTTCAGGCAGCGTCACGGTGCAGGGTTTCATGAAAACGAAACAGGAAATTTTCCAGGCAGAGTTGGAGATTCAAATTCTGCGTGAGAGCCTGTTCCAGGGTTTGCAGGACGTCCATGAGTTCCACGATGTCAGCCGGGGTCAAGGGGGCAGCGATCTGTTCAAGCAACGGGATTTGCGATTGGTGCAACAAGAGGTTCTGCCGGGTCCCGAGGGTCATCAGCAGCACGTCACGCAGTCCGTGCGAAAGCCAGTCGATGACGTCCGGGAGGGGTTGGGCTTTCGAGAGTTCCTCGGCTTGCTGAAGTACGGCCGTGGGGTGGGCCAAGGTCTCGGACCGGCATAAATCAAAAAACCGGTCGTGGCGGCTACGGAGTTCCGACAGATCCGTGCGCAGGGCGACGCCGATACGATTTCCGCACACCTGCGAAAGAAACCGGGCGTCCTCAGGTGCCACGGCCTGTTTCAGGGCCAGCGCCCCTTGGAATTGCTCGGGTGTCGCTGGCGAAAACCTGAGCGTCAAGCAGCGGGATCGCACGGTGGCCAACAGGCGCAAGGGCTGGCTGGTCACCAGGATAAAGAGACTGTGTTCCGGAGGGTCTTCGAGTGTTTTCAAAAACGCGTTCGCGGCATTGGCGGTCAGACGATCGGCATCGTCGATGATGCAAATCTTGCGTGCGCTCAACAGCGGCCGGTAGATCACGTGTCGTTCGATTTCCCGGACCCGGTCGATTTTGATTTGCGGGTTGGCTTTGTCCTGTTCCGGTTCGATGACCAACAGGTCGGGATAGATGCCGGAGTCGATTTGCTCGCACGCGCGACAGTGACCGCAGGAATCCGGTTGCGACGAGGAAGGCGGTGTTTCACAGGACAGGGCCTGCGCGAACCGCAGGGCCATGAGGCGCTTGCCGATGCCGTCGTCCCCTGAAAAGAGGTAGGCATGGCCGATGGCCTGCTGGGCCAGCGCCGTCCGGATTTTCTTTTTCGGTCCTTCCTGACCGATGACGTCTGCAAACGGCATAGGGGGTTAGGCACGCTTGACCGTAAGGCGTCCGGCCTTCAACTCCTCGTCAAGCAGGGGGGCGATCATCGTGATCAGTTGCCGGGCAATCGTCCGGGCCGGCCGGCCGGCGTTGATCGTATGAATCCGTCGTGGCGCTTGTTGGGCCAAGGTTAGAAATCCTTTCCGCACGTGTTGATGGAAGGCCGCGGTTTCATGATCCAGACGATTCACGTCGGTGCTGTTCAGTCGCCGTCGCAATCCTTGGGACACGGGCAGATCAAACAAAAAGGTCGCATTGGGCGTCAAGCCCCTGGCGGCCCACCGCGTGAGTGACTGGAGTTCGGGTAACGGGAGTCCTCTACCGTAGCCCTGGTACGCCAGCGTCGAGTCGGAGAAGCGGTCGCAGATGACCACGGCTCCGTGCTCCAAGGCCGGCAGGATCAGGTTGGCGACGTGTTGACTGCGGGCCGCCAGGATCAGGGCGACTTCGCATTCCGGGACCAGCGGATCGATTGAGCGCTGTTTGCGCGTGGGCTGGAGAAACACCTCGCGGATGTGTTCGGCTAACGGAGTGCCCCCTGGTTCACGCGTTTCGACCACCTCGAAGCCTTGGTCCCGGAGATAGTGGGCGAGGGTTTGGGCCTGGGTGGATTTGCCACTCCCTTCGATTCCCTCGAACGTGATGAAAAGACCTTTCCGACGGGGACGTTTCGGCGCGGACGGGGTTTCTTGCGATCTCCTGTTTGCCACGGCGCATCGTAATCTAACCCGTTGATATTCGCAAGAAAGGGGGTTGCAGGAAGGCTTCCGGCTTTGTAACATGCCAGTCACTATGTCCAGTGCGGTCTTCAAGCGATATTTTCTGACGGGCCTGTTGGTCGTCACGCCGATCTGGGGAACGGTCCTCGTCCTCAAGACCCTGTTCGTCACCGTGGACAGCATTCTGGGGAACATGCTGGCCGAAGTGGTGACTGAAGACTACTACGTGCCAGGGCTGGGGATCCTGACGCTGCTGTTTCTGATCCTCTTTGCGGGGTTCATGGGGACGAATTATATCGGGGGCCGGTTGGTGAAACGGTGGGAAGAGTCGTTGGAACGGGTGCCCGTGGTGCGGGGAATTTACGCGACCTTGAAATCGATGATGGATATCCTGTCGTTCAAACAGCGGAAGAAGTATAACAAGGTGGTGATGATTCAATTCCCCAAGGACGGGAACTACTGTTTGGCCTTCGTGACCGGGGAGACCAGGGAGGAAATCCAAACCCTGGCGCCGGAACCCTTGGTCCACGTGTACGTCCCGACGTCGCCGAACCCCACGTCCGGATACTTTTTGTTGGTCCCGGAGCGTGAAGTGGTGTCCGTGGACATGAGCGTGGAAGAAGCCATGAAATTAATCGTCTCGGGCGGGCTTTATTCTTCCGGAAAACCCATGAACGTGCCGACCTTCGATACGGCACGAGAGTCTCCCCCCTTTCCTGAGCAAAAAGTCGAAGTCAGGACGGGGTAGCCTCCGCGTTCTTCGCCACGCCTCACCATGAGGCATCATCCATGAAAAAGTTTTCCGCGATTGTCATCGCAGCGGGCCGGGGAAAACGCATGCGATCCCGGACGACCAAGGCGTTGCATCCCGTGGCCGGGCGATCCCTGCTTTGGTACATGCTCTCGTTGGCCAGGCGGGTTGTGGACGCGCGCGTGGTGGTGGTCATCGGACACCAGGCCGAACGGGTCCGGGCGTTTCTGGACCAATCCAAAGCGGAATTCGAGCCGTTCGACGTGGCCCTGCAACCCGATCAGTTGGGCACCGGTCATGCGGTGCGAAAAGCCCAGGCGGCCCTGATGCCCAACGGGAAGGCCGTGAGCAGGCATTGTCTCATCCTGAACGCGGATACGCCGTTGCTGCGTCGCGCGACCGTGGGGCGGTTGTTGGCCCGTCACGAAAAAGCCAAAGCAACGCTGACCATCCTGAGTACGGATCTGCCCGATCCCCGTGGCTATGGTCGCGTAGTTAGGGACTCCAAGGGGCACATTCTCAAGGTGGTGGAAGAGCGGGATGCCACTCAGACCGAACGCGCCATTCATGAAGTGAACGCCGGTACCTATGTCGTCGCCACGTCGTTCCTGTTCAAAGCTCTGGCCCGGGTTCACGCGCAGAATGCGCAAGGCGAATATTATCTGACTGACGTCGTGGGCCTGGCCGTGGCCGAGGGTCGCAAGGTGGCGGGGCTGAAGACCTCCGACTCCCAGGAATGTCTCGGGGTCAATACCCGTGAGCATCTCGCCGGTGTCGAAGAGGCGATGCGCCACCGCATTCGGGCGCGATGGTTCAACGCGGGCGTGACCATGCTCGACCCCCGGACCACGTTCGTCGATGATACGGTCACGATCGGCATGGACACCGTGCTCCATCCGGGCGTGACCTTGGAAGGGCAAACGACTATCGGACCCGGCTGCGTCATTCGCTCCGCTTCCCGGGTTACGAACAGCGTGGTCGGGAAGGCCGTCACCATTCAGGACAGTTCAGTTGTGGAGCAGGCGGTCATCGAAGACCATGTCACAATCGGGCCGTTCGCGCATATTCGTCCAGGCGCGGTGCTGAGAAAGCAAGCCAAGGTCGGCAATTTCGTCGAAGTGAAAAACACGGAATTGGGTGCCGGGTCCAAGGCGAATCATCTGACCTATCTGGGCGATGCGACCGTGGGGAAACGGGTCAATATCGGTGCTGGCACCATCACGTGCAATTACGACGGTTACAAAAAGGACCGGACGACAATCGAGGATGAGGCATTCATCGGCAGCGACACGCAACTGATTGCACCCGTGAACGTAGGCAAGGGCGCCGTGGTCGGGTCGGGTTCCACGATTACGGAAGACGTTCCCGCTGATGCGCTGGCGCTATCACGAAGCCCGCAGGTCACCAAAGAAGAATGGGCCGCCAAACGGCGAGCCTATAATTCGGAGAAGCCATCATCCACCCCGAAGTCCACTCCCTCTTCCCGCGGGAGAAAAAAAGGAGCCAAGGGTTCATCGTGAAGTCATGTCATTCCCGCCTTTCCCCTTCTGTCATCCCCGACCCCGATCGGGGATCCAGTGTCTTTGCTTTTTCCTCCGTTTGCGAGGATGAAAGACCCTGGATTCCTGCTTTCGCAGGAATGACAACAGGAGAGGCGAAGGAGGGGAATGGAGAGGAGAGGATGACCGGAAGCTGTTCATACAGACGACAAACAGTGCCATTATGATGCTGAAAGTTGTACAAAATGTGTCAAAAAGTATGTAAAAGTGCTACCAATGTGCACCATTTTGGTGACAAATAGCGCATGTGTGGAATCATAGGATACATCGGGGATGACAATGCCGCCAGCGTGCTCATGCAGGGTCTGAGGCGGCTGGAGTACCGGGGCTATGATTCCGCGGGGATTGCCGTGTTGGAGCATGGCCGGATCGAGATCCGGCGAAGCGTGGGCAAATTGGTGCACCTGGAAGACGCGCTGAAAGAAGAGCATCTCTTCGGGACAATCGGGATCGGGCACACGCGATGGGCCACGCACGGCAAGCCGTCGGAACAAAACGCCCATCCGCACCGGTCCGGCAACGTCGTCATTGTGCACAACGGCATTATCGAAAATTACCTGGCCCACAAACGGCGCTTGGAGACCGCGGGGTACAGGTTTGAATCCGAGACGGATACCGAAGTCATCGCCCATCTGCTGGCGTTTCATATGGAAGAGGGGCATTCCCTTGAGCGGGCGTTTCGCGCGACCGTGCGGGAATTGCACGGGAGCTATGCTATTGCCGGCATGTGCGTGAGCGAACCCGAAACCCTGGTGGTGACCAAGTCGGGCTGTCCGCTGGTGCTGGGACACAGTGACAAAGCCGCGTTGCTGGCTTCCGACGTGACACCGTTGCTTGCGCATATCCGAAACGTGACGTATCTGGAAGACGGCGACGTCGGGACGTTGACCCCGCTGGGCATGACGGTGACCGACGCGGACGGCCGGCCCGTCCAAAGGGACGAGGTTCGCATCGACTGGAACGCGGAGGCCGCGGAAAAAGGCGGGTACCCGCATTTCATGCTCAAGGAAATTCACGAGCAACCCCAAACCATTCTTGATACGTTGCGGGGTCGCTACAGTTATGACTCGGGTGAAGCGGATCTGCCGGATTTGGCGATCACGCCCGACGAACTGAGGAACGCCCGGTCGATCTGGATCGTCGCGTGCGGAACGTCCTGGCACGCCGGTCTGGTGGGGAAATATCTGTTGGAGGAACTCGTGCATAAGCCGGTCCAAGTGGACATCGGCTCGGAGTTCCGGTACCGCAACCCGATGGTTCAGCAAGGGGACGTGTTCGTTGCCATTTCCCAATCGGGAGAAACCGCGGATACGCTGGCTGCCGCCAGGGAAGCCAGGCGGTTGGGTGCGCACGTCCTGTCGATTGTCAACGTCGTGGGTAGTACGCTGGCCAGGGAATCCGACGGCGTGATTTACACCCGGTGCGGTCCGGAGATCAGCGTGGCGTCGACCAAAGCCTTCACCGGCCAGCTCATGGCCCTGTATCTCCTGGCCCTGCACGTGGGGAGAGTGCGCCAGGTCTTGAGCGTGGAAGACGGGCAATGGTGGCTGGATCAATTCATGGCCCTGCCCGGGCACGTGGAAGGGGTCATCAGGCGGGAAGCCGAATTCGCGGTGATGGCGGAACGGTTCCACCGGAAGAACAACTTTCTCTACCTCGGACGAGGAATCAATTATCCAATTGCGTTGGAGGGCGCGCTCAAGCTCAAGGAAATTTCCTACATCCATGCGGAAGGCTACGCGGCGGGAGAAATGAAACACGGCCCCATTGCCCTGATCGACGAGGACATGCCGGTGGTGGTCCTCGCCCCGCGCGACCGGTTATACGAAAAGACCGTGAGCAACCTGATGGAAGTCAAGGCGCGAAGCGCGCCGGTCATCGCGTTTGTGAGCGAGGACGAAGAAGAACTGGAAACTCTGGCCGATTGCGTGTTCAGGATTCCCAACACCCATGCCCTGCTTTCACCGATTCCCTTCACGGCTGCGCTTCAACTCTTGGCGTATCACGTCGCAACGTTGCGCAACATCGACGTGGACCGCCCGAGAAACCTGGCGAAAAGCGTGACTGTAGAGTAAGTCATCGAACGTGAGGACGTTTCATCTCTGGCTGGCCCCGACGGGGACGGCGTACGACCGGCTCGCCGGCGTGACCGCCGACCTGAGCGCCCGGTATCATGGCCCGGCATTCGACCCCCATCTCACCCTGCTCGGCAGACTTGAGGGCGAAGAGGCATCGCTGGTTGACCGCATGCATCAGTTGGCGCACGCGCTTTATCCGTTCGAGGTTCGGCTCAAGGCGCCAAGCGATGAGGCACAATACTTTCGGTGCCTCTTTTTGCCGGTGGAGCCGTCTCCATCGGTCCTGGAGGCGCATCGACAGGCCGCGCAGATCTTCGACAGACAATCGACGAGTACGTTTGATCCGCACGTCAGTCTTTTGTACGGGGTGTTTCCCGAAAGCGTAAAGCAGGCGATCATCAAATCCCTGCCCCCTGATCTGCCCGGCAGCTTTTTCGCCTCTCGCCTCCAACTTATTCGAGCCGGTTCAACGAACCCGCAGGATTGGCAGGTCGTGGAGACATTGGATATTTGAACGTGTTTCATACCGCTTGAAGCGGCCGTCAACGGCAGATGTGATTAGGTCTGTCTCCCTCTGTAGGGGACGGCCCCCGTGCCGTCCCGCCATGATCGCAGGTTCCAACGACAAAGACACTGGATTCCCGATCGGGTCGGGAATGACGGAAGGAGGGCGGGATTGTCGGGTCACGCTCTGCTACCCCGACCTACGACGACTTGTACATGAAGGAATCGCGGCGAGGAGGGCGCGTTCTTAGCGCCGGGTAAAGGCAAACGTATGGGTTACTTGTTCCCGGCCGTTTTCGAAGACCGTCCATTCGTGGTTGATATGGCGGTCGTCGATAATGGTGAGGGTGAGTTCGTGCATGTGCTTGTCCTGTACGGAACGCATATTCGTGCCGTCGATATAGGACATGGTAATGGAATTTCCTACTACCGGGCTGCTGGTTTTCATGCGTGGCTGGTTGCCCAACAGGCAGTAATGCGTCATGACCATCTGGTGCCCGTCTTGCGTATAGATCGAGACCATTTCCTTGGGTGTGCCGGGGTGCATGCGTTCGATCACCGCCGTGCCGTGTGCTGTCAAAGTATATTCCACAGTGATGGTTTCCTGGCCGTCGAGAGCCTGCTTGCTGCCCTGCCAGGTCCCCACCAGTTCCTTGACGAGTTCAAACGGCATGGGAAGCGGGGCGGGATGTTCGGCCAAGGCCTGTCCTGACCAGAGGCCCCACAGGCTTCCTGCCAGCACGAGCAGGAGGACGTGCGGCCGCACGCGCCGCGTCCTGGCGGTTTGGATTTTGGGTTGGCGTAAGCTAGTCTGACGGTCCATTAATTTACTATAAAACGTCTGTACCGGAGAGTCAAAACGAATTCCGTAAAATCGGAGGCAGGATGATGCCGGGAAAGATACAGGTGGCAGAAGGCCGGCTTGAAGCCATTTGGATCAAGCGCATGAAGCGCGGTCCCATCGATCCGGTGCGTTGGCTGGAGGAATGAATGATCCGGTGTCATGATCGTTGAAGGGTCCGGTCTCTGGGCCTTGTTCGTGAGCGCGTTCCTGGCCGCCACGCTGCTTCCCGGCGGGTCTGAGGCCGTGTTGGCTCTATTGGCCGTCCGGGATGAGCATGAGCCGTGGCTCCTGTTGGTCGTGGCTTCGGCCGGGAATACATTGGGCGGGATGAGCACGTGGGCCGTCGGCCGTTTTTTCGGGTGGCGGTTTCCGGCCTCACGGTTCACTCAACCCAAATATGATCGACCTCTCCGATGGTTGCGGCAATGGGGGAGCCCTGCCCTGTTGTTGTCCTGGGTGCCCTTCGTGGGCGATTCGTTGTGTCTGGTCGGGGGATGGCTCCGCGTGCCGTGGTTCACGGCGTTGGTGTGGATCGCCATCGGGAAAGCGGCACGGTATGGTGTCATCGTATATGCGGTTTCGTGAGCCGTGTTTCGGAACCGGCATGCCCGGTCCCTGCATCGCCGGCGCCCTTCGATGGGTTATGGCTGGGGGGAGGGCATGATGGTGCCCACGTGAACCGGTGCGTGGGGTCCATCTTTGCAATAGCGCTCCAGGATTTCGTAAATCACCCGGAACGCCAGCTTCGACCAGGGTACGTCTTCACGGTTGAACAGATCGACTTCCAGACTTTCCGTCCCCGGACCGAACGCGGCACGTTTCATGGTTCCGCGAAAGACGACGTACACCTGGTTCACGTGAGGAATGCTGAACATCGCGTACAGCCGGGAGATCTCGACCTCGGTTTCGGCTTCCTCCAGGGTTTCGCGCGCCGCGGCTTCCTCCAGGGTTTCGTCTTTTTCCATGAATCCCGCGGGAAACGTCCAGAGCCCGGCACGCGGCTCGATGGCACGTTTGCATAGCAGGATCCGGTCCTCCCATTCGGGAAGACAGCCTACCACGATTTTGGGATTTTCATAGTGAACGGTTGCACACCGTCCACAGACGAACCGGAGTAACGTATCCCCCTCGGGGATTTTCGTGACGAGCGGTGCACCACAGGCGCTGCAATAGTTCATAACGATCGCCGGTAGAGTCGAGTATTTGTGCCGTTGGCTCTTTTCACAACCTTGCCGTTTCCGACTTGCTCGTTCTTATCAGGTGTGCTTGAATACGTGCTCTCCGGTTGACCCATCATAACAGGAGCAAGGCGGTTCGTGAAGGTTCCCTTGTTGGATTTACAGGCGCAGTTTCAGCAGATCCGTTCTGACGTCCTGTCGGCGATTGAAGAGGTCTGCAATGAGCAGAGCTTCGTGCTCGGTCCACGGGTCGAGGCTTTTGAGACGGCCATCGCCGGGTATCTCGAGTGCCGTCACGCCGTCGGGGTGGCCTCGGGAAGCGACGCCTTGCTGCTCTCTCTCATGACGGCTGGCGTGAATCCCGGTGATGAAGTGATCACCGTGCCGTTTACCTTCTTTTCCACGGCGGGCAGCATCTCGCGTTTGTACGCGGTGCCGGTGTTCGTGGACGTCCTTCCCGATACCTTTACGATGGATCCCGAACAGCTTGAGCGGAAGATTACGCCTCGCACAAAGGCCATCATTCCCGTCCATCTTTTCGGGCAATGCGCGGATTTGGAGTCCATCATGGAAGTGGCCGACCGGCGCGGCCTCAAGGTCATTGAAGACGCCTGCCAGTCCATCGGCGCCAGCCGGCAGGGTCGCAAAGCCGGAACCTTCGGGTATTCGGGGTGCTTCAGCTTTTTCCCGTCCAAAAACCTCGGAGGCGTGGGTGACGGCGGGTTGATCGTGACGAATGACGGGGACCTCTGCGAACTGCTTTTCGCGTTGCGGGTGCATGGCAGCCGCTCGGATTACCATCATGACCACATCGGACTCAACAGCAGGCTCGATGCCCTGGAGGCGGCGGTGTTGCGCGTCAAGCTGCAACATCTGGACGAATGGAATGCCAAACGCGTCCGGAACGCGGCGAACTACAATGACCTGTTCACGCGGGCCGGGTTACTGGAGCACCTGACGTTGCCGGTTACGGACCCGCGCAACGTCCACGTCTTCAACCAATATACCCTGCGCGCACAAAGACGGGATGAGCTGATGGCTTATCTGAAGGAACACGGGATCGGCCACAAAGTCTATTACCCCGTCCCTCTGCACTTGCAGGAATGTTACCAACCGCTGGGCTATGCCAAGGGCGATCTTCCGGTGTCCGAGCAACTGGCGCAAGAAGTGGTATCTCTGCCGGTGTACCCCGAGCTCACCGACGCCCAGATGGAAGCGGTGGCGACGCGGATCAGCGAATTTTACAACAGCCGTTAAGCCCGTTTTTATCCGAGGACCATGGGGAGTGGCCGGAGTTCGCGTCGAATTGGGTCGAGGATCAGGCCTAGAGCTTCGAGGGAGACCATGCCGAATAGAAGACTGTCTCCTTCCTCGCCGAAAATGACAGGGGAGGCGGCTCGCTCTCCGTTGATGGCAAAGACCGCGTCCCCGATTTCCCTGGTCATCCGGGTGCCGTCTGCGAGCGTGAAGACTCGTGTGCCATGTGGCTGGATACCGATTCGCTTCAGGCGTTTTTTGGGAACGACGGAGTAAATTGCTCCCGAATCCACTAAAAATTCCAGACGGGTCTTTCTGCGTGGATTCGCGGGATTGATAATACTGGCTGTGATGAAAGTGAGACCCATTGCCTGCTTAATGTCCTATGGTGTTCAACATAATCAGTGCGTCGGACGTCGTCAACCGCTGAGGCATTATGATCCGCGGCTTGTTTGCGGGTGTTGCGCTCGAATGGTACTGCTGAGCCCGCCGCGAGCCGTAAAGGTGCCGGTCACGACGGCCCATTCGGGCCGGCAGGCGTTGACGAAATCCCGGAGTATCCGGTTGACGGCGTTTTCGTAAAAGATGCCGACGTTGCGATAGGCGTGGATATAGAGTTTCAGGGATTTGAGTTCGACGCAGGCTTTCTGTGGCATGTAGTGAATTTCGATCGTGCCGAAGTCCGGGAGTCCGGTTTTGGGACAGATGGCGGTGTATTCCGGGATTTCGATCGTGATCTCATAGCCGGGATATTGGTTGGGCCAGGTTTCCAAAGGGGGGAGTGGTGCGGCAATCCCGCTTTCGGCGTGTCGTTTCGTGTATCCTTTCTGGCCGCGCTTCATGGATTCCCTGCTTCTTGCGATTCATGCCACGTTTCGTGAGCGACGTCCGCTACTGTACCGTGCCGCGCCACAACTCCGCAATTGGAATCGTGCGAGACGGCTGCAAAAGCCATCGACTTGTTGAGAAGCGTATGAGGCGTCTGGTATTTTCTCCCGATGATTGCGTTGGTGCCGGGTGACTGTTGAGCCGCGTTGTCCTGTTTTTCTGTCATCCCCGGTTTTCTTTTCCGTCATTTGTATGTGTTCAGTAATTCGTTGACAGAATGGTTAGCTTGAGCAAGGGCGAACGGGTTCGTTCCCTCCCCTTTGTAAGGGGAGGTCAGGTGGGGTAGAGGCATAGAACAATGGACACGCCCCCTGACGATCACACGCGTTTTGTCCACTCCGGCTCTACCTCCCCTCGCCCCTCCTTACAAAGGAGGGGAAGAAAAAAGCGGAGACGTGTCAACGAATTACTGAACATTTACAGGAATGACAGAAGGAGACAGCGGGAATAATCGAATGAGTGAAACCAGCCGGGAACGACACAATGGCCGTGATTGACAGCGATGATTTTGTGAAGGCGCTCCAGGATATGGGGTTTGATTTCTTTACCGGCGTGCCCGACACTATCCTGGGCGGGATCATCGAAGTGTTGAGCGAACGGCGGCTCTATACGCCGTCGGTGCGGGAAGACGAGGCGGTGGCCATGGCCGCCGGAGCATTTCTCGGCGGGAAAATCCCCGTGGTGCTGATGCAGAATTCGGGGTTGGGGAATGCCTTGAACGTGTTGATGTCGCTCCATCTGATCTACCGGATCCCGTGCCTGCTCATCATTTCCTGGAGAGGCTTTGAAGGGAAAGACGCGCCGGAACACCTGGTGATGGGGCAAACCATGCCGCAATTGATGGACATGATCCGGGTTCCGCACCGAACGTTGGCCGCGGAAACTCTGGTCGAGGATCTGCAATGGACCGCGCAGACCTTCATGGATCAACGTGTCCCCGTAGCGCTGTTTTTGAAAAAAGGCGTGGTCAAAACGATTCAACCCTGACACAAATACGCTCTACCACCCCTCACCCCAGCCCCCGGATCAAGTCCGGGGCAGACTCTCTCCCTTAAAGGGAGAGGGAGTTAAAGGAAGACCCGGAACCATGCGACCTGAAGAAGGCGTGATGCAGAGCAGGGCCCAGGCGATGCAAGCGCTGTTTGACATCGTTGGCGATCAGCCGGTCATCATTTGTAACGGCTTTCCTTCGCGGGAAGCCCAGAAGATCAAGGACCGGGACGGAAACTTTTACATGATCGGATCGATGGGCGTGGCCGCGTCCATCGGGTTAGGGTTGGCCCTGGCTCAACCGGACCGGCAGGTCGTGGTGTTCGATGGGGACGGGAACGTGCTCATGGGGATGGGTACCCTGGCCACGATCGGAGCCTTGCAGCCCAAAAACCTGACGCACGTCGTGTTCGATAACGAGGTCTACGGGACAACCGGCAACCAGGCGTCCTATTCGCGTGCCGTGCGGCTGGATCAGGTCGCCAAGGCGGCCGGGTACGCCACTGTCGAACGGGTCTGGGAACGGGAAGACATCATCTATGAATTCACACACATGCTCGCCAACGACGGCCCGCATTTCCTGCTGATCAAAGTGAACGAACAGATAGAAGACGCGGATCGTGTTGCGCTGGATCCGGCTGACGTGACCAAACGCTTTCGCGCGGCCGTGGAACACATGTAAAACAGAACCCTCTCCGTCCGGGAGAGAGCCTGCCCCGGACCCTGTCCTCGACATTCTTAATCGGGGATCGATCCGGGGGCAGGGGTGAGGAAACAAAGAATGATGGTACGCTCATGATACTGCTCAATCCGGGTCCGGTAAACGTGTCGGATCGCGTCAGAAACGCCTTGCTGGGACCGGACATCTGTCATCGGGAATCCGAATGCGCGGAATTGATCGGCGACGTTCGTCGCAAGTTGTTGGAAGCCTTTGTCCCGGGCGCGGAATCGGAGTACACCGCGATTCTGCTCACCGGCTCCGGCACCGCCGCGGTGGAGGCCTCCATCATGTCCTCTCTGCCGCCGGGGAAGCGGCTGATTCACGTCAATAACGGAGTGTACGGCGAACGGATTTCCTCCATCATCGCGACGCAACGCCTCGGGATCGTGGAAATCAAGTACAAGTGGGACGCCGTGCCTGACCCGGAAGCGATTCTGAGAGCCCTGAAGCAGCAGCCGTCGGCGCATGGGGTGGTCATGGTGCATCATGAAACCACCCTGGGGCTCCTCAACCCGGTTCACGAAGTGGCCGATCTGGTCGACAGCCGCGGGGGGGTCTTTATCGTGGATGCCGTCAGTGGGTTGGGCGGGGAGACTTTGGATATCGCCGGGCGGCACATGTATATGGTGGCCGGGACCGCGGGTAAATGTATTCAGGGATTTCCGGGGGTCTCGTTTGTCCTGGTTCGCAAGGGCTTCATGGAAAACGTGCTGAAGTACCCCAAACGCACGTGGTATTTGAACCTGGCCAATTACTACAAGGACCAGGAAAACGGCACGGTCCCTTTTACGCCGGCTGTCCAGGTGTATGCCGCGTTCAACGAAGCCTTGTCGGAACTCCTGGAAGAAGGCGTGGCCAATCGCATTCAACGATACGCGCAGATGGCCGCTCTGATCAGGGAACGCATGGCCGCTCTCGGGGTGCGAGCCGTGTTGCCTCCCGAATTTCAGTCGAATTCGTTGACGGCCTTTCATTTGCCGGAGGGCCTGATCCTTCGACATGGCTCAGGACGGGCCTATGACGTGCTGCACGACCGCCTGAAGGAGCGTGGCTTCGTGATCTACGCCGGGCAGGGACATCTGGAATCACAGATCTTCCGCGTGGCCAATATGGGTGCCTTGCAGGAATCCGATGTCGAAGGGTTTCTGGGTGCCTTTGAAGAGGTGTTGACGCACGCGAACCGGGCGACATGAAAGCGGTCATCCTGGCGGCCGGCCGCGGGCGGCGGCTGGACGTCGTGACCATGCATCGTCCCAAGTGTTTGATCGACGTTGGGGGCAAGCCGCTCCTGTATCGCTATTTCGATGCCTTGGCGCATCTGGGCGTGACCCGCATCTGTGTGGTGGTCGGGTATAAACAGGAACACGTTCGTGAAGCGGTGGCGTCTTATCCCACCACGGCGGACGTGACGTTCCTGGTCAATCCCGACTTTCAACGCGGCAGCATCGGCTCGTTGTGGATGGCCCGGGAGGCCATGGATGACGACGTGGTGATCATGGATGCCGACGTGCTGTTTCATCCCGCCGTGCTCGATCGATTGCTGAACTCATCGCATGCCAATGCCCTGTTGATGGATGAAACCGTGACGCAACACACGGAAGAATGTATGGTCGTGATGCGGAAGGGGCGAGTGACTGCCTTGTCCAAACAGGTGCCGGATGAGTATGACCTGGTGGGTGAGGGCGTTGGGTTTTTGCGCGTGGCGCAAGCTACCGTGCCGCAATTGTTGCGATCGGTGGAAACGCGCGTGCACCAAGGCCTGCTGGATATGGAATATGAAGATGCGTTGGCGGACTTTTTCCGCGAAGTCCCGGTCGGGGTCGAGAAAATCGGAGGCCTGCCGTGGATCGAAATCGACTTCCCCGAAGACCTGGAACGCGCGGAACAGGAGATCCTTCCCCGGTTGGAGAGGCCCCCTCTCCAACCGGGGCAGGGCTGGGGTGAGAGAGGATAAGGGGCAGAGGTTTCCCAATGGACGGAATACTCAGTAAGTCCGAAACCGGCACCATCGACACGGCCATTGTCCTGGCCTCGTCAGGCGTATTTGATTTGGGGGGAAGTGACGATACCTCCGTTGCCGGCGCGTTGACCTGCGTCGGTGGGATGACGCTCTTTCAACGGACTCTTTTCACTCTTCAGCACGGCGGGATTTCACAGATCCTGACCTTGGTGGGTCAGGAAGAACAATCACTCCGTTCACTGATTGACGGCGATCACCGTCTTCACGTGGCGATTCGCTGGCTCCCCATTCGGGAATTTCCTCCGTCGGACCCGCAGACGTGGGAAACCTTGGCGAACGAGGTGAAGGGATCATGTCTCATCCTCGGTTGCCACATGGTGTTTGCGCCATCATTAATCCAATCACTGAGGGAAGAAGGAAGAGAGGGACGGGCCGTGGTGGCGGTCGGCCGGCCGGGTGAATCCGGGTGGAGCGGGAATCCGGGAGTGGTGATGCGGGCCGATCCTCATACGGGCGGACCCGTTTCTCGAGTCGTTTTTTGTGACCGGGAACACGATGGGACGGACTCTGTGGAATTTGCAGAAGGCCAGGGTGTCGCCCGGACCGCAGATCTGGTCGTCCTGCCGTCTCGGCTGTTAGGGGTATCCGGTACCTGGAGAATCCCGGACCCGAGCCCTGTCCGGTTGGCGTTGGAACAGGCGGCTGCGGAAGGCGTCGTGCAGGCGCTGTCTGCTTCGTCCCATGGCTATCAGGATGCTCGTGAGCCTGGTGGAGTCCGTGCCGCGGAGCGCACGTTGTTCCGTTCCTTGCAAACCGTGCAAGGGTCCTTGGACGGGTTCATCGATCGCTACGTGAATCGGAAGGTCTCCAAGCCCTTGAGCCGGCTGTTTATGAAACTGGGCTTCTCTCCCAATACCATTACCCTGTTGTCGATGGTGCTCGGTCTCATGGGAGCGGCGTGTTTTGCCATGGGCTCGTACCGGTCGGGCATTCTCGGGGCTCTCCTGTTTCAACTCGCCGTGATTGTCGATTGTTGTGATGGAGAAGTCGCCCGGCTTACTTTTGCAGAATCCCGGTTGGGACAGGAGTTGGACCTTGTCTCGGACAATATCGTGCACGTGGCCGTGTTTGTAGGAATTGCCTGGGGCGCGTACGCTCAAAGTCCCGTGCATACCGGCTTCCTGCCGCTGCTCCTGGGTATGATGGCGGTGATCTCGACCGGGTTGGCTTTGTGGTGTGTCAGCCGGCTCCAGTCCCTGAAAGCCAACGCCTTGTCCTGGCAACGCTTGCGTCAGGTCTACCGGACCCGTTTGGATTTCATCCTTGAGCGCGTGGCCAATCGTGATTTTTCCATCGTGGTGCTGGCCTGTGCCTGTTTCGGCGTGCTGCCGTGGTTTTTATGGCTCGTTGCCGCCGGGACGAGTGTGTTTGCAAGCATGCTGGCCTGGAACATGTACCAGGCGTTGTCCATTCATCGGTCCTGATCTGCGAAACCATCCAACAACGCCACGAGTTGTCCTCCCCGTATGTGTTCAGTAATTCGCTGACACGTTTCCCGCTTCCTTTTGTGCCCCACTGCCCCGCCGTTGGAAGGCAACCCCCTCAATCCCCCTGTATAGACCGGGGACATGGTTGACACCTGTTCGGAGACATGGTGAACACTTTAAGCTGCATGGCATCACCCCAAAAGGAGGAGCGCCATGCCTTGGAAAGAGGTGTCGACCATGTCGCAACGCCACGAATTCATGCTCTTAGCCCAGCAGCCGGGGGTCTCCCTCCGCGCCCTCTGTCGCCGGTTCGAGATCAGCCCCACCACCGCCTATAAATGGCTGGCTCGCTATGCGACGGCCGGCCTCGCGGGACTCGCCGATCACTCCCGCCGCCCGCACCAGATGCCTCAGCGCACCTCCACCGCGCTCGAAGCGGCGGTCCTGGCCTTACGCACCCAACACCCCACCTGGGGCGGCCGCAAGCTGCACGCCCGGCTCCAGGCCTTGGGCTCTGCCCCCGTCCCCGCGCCGAGTACCATCACCGCAATCCTCCGCCGCGCCGGGTGGCTCCCGCCCGCCGCCACCCCGGCCCCCACGCGGGCGTGGCAGCGCTTCGAACACGCCACGCCCAATGCCCTATGGCAAATGGATTTCAAAGGCCATTTCGCCCTGGCCACCGGCCGGTGCCATCCTCTGACCGTGCTGGACGACTGCTCCCGCTTCGCCCTCTGCCTGCACGCCTGTCCCAATGAACAGGGTCGCACCGTCCAAACCCACTTGACGCAGACCTTCCGCCGCTATGGCTTGCCCGCCCGCCTGTTGATGGATAATGGCCCGCCTTGGGGCGTGCCGCTCACCCTCAGCCCCTTCACGGCCCTGACCGTCTGGCTTATGCGCTTGGGCATTACCCTCACGCATGCCCGGCCGGCCCACCCCCAAACCTTGGGCAAAGACGAACGCTTCCATCGCACCCTCAAGGCCGAATTACTCCACCAGCGTACCTTTCGCGATCTGCCCCACTGCCAACAGCACTTTGACCGCTGGCGCGACCACTATAACTTGGACCGCCCGCATGACGCGTTAGCCCTCGCGGTTCCGGCGATGCGCTATACCCCCAGTCCCCGCCCGTTTCCCGAGGCCCTCCCGCCCATTGACTATGGCCCGGACGCGCACGTCCGGCGCGTGCAAGACAAAGGCGTCATCTCGTTTCGCGGGCGCACCTTCCACGTGACCAAAGCCTTGCGCGGCTACCCCGTCGCCCTGCGGCCGACCACCCAAGAGGGTCGGTGGCGGATCTATTTTTGTCACCAATATATCCGCGAACTGGATTTGCACCAGCCCGCAAAATAACTCACCATGTGTCCACCATGTCCCCGAACACCCGTCCACTATGTCCCCGGTCTATACACCCCCTTATCAGGGGGACGGCCGAGGTCCTCGCCCCCCTGATAAGTGTTCAGACCGGAGTCAAGGGTGACAGATGTACCGGATACATGGGTAACACTTTTGCTCATCCCGGGGCCCTCGGGGACGGCGCCAATCGGACATCAATGGTCGTGAGCCGATGCTGACAAAAGAGCACTTCATACTGGCCGTCCACGGCTAACGGCCGCACTCCCACGGGGTAGCCCCGAAAGGCTTTGCTGAGCTTATACACCCGCCCCTGAAACGAAAACTCCCCTTTGTGTTGCACCTTCCGCACGAAGGTCCCCGTGTCATACTCGATCGGCGGCAAGCTTTCCGGATAACTCCGCAGACTTGGCTGATAGCGACTGGCCGGGACCGCCAACCCCAAGGCCTCATGGGGGCGCTCCTGATTATAGACCGTGCGCCAGCGGTCTAAGACCGTCTGCACATGGGCCGGATCGCGCCATTGCACGTCCCGCAGCACTTCCCGGGTCAGGGTGCCATGAAAGCGTTCGTCCTTGCCCAACGTTTGCGGATGATACGGGCGGCTATGCGTGACCGCGACGCCGACCCGCCAGAGCCAGACCGTCAAGGGCGTGTCCTGATGCGCGGCATCGCTGCCCCAGGGACTGCCATTATCCACTAAGATCCGATCCGGTAGCCCATAGCCCCGAAACGTCGCAATCAAGGCCTGTTGCACGGTGGCCGTTTGTTGATTCGGCAACACCCGCAGCCCGACGTTAAAGCGGGAATGATCATCCAAAATCGTCAACGGGTGCGCCGGTCCCGCCAGGGTGGGCACCGCCCCCTTGAAATCCATCTGCCACAGTTGATTGGGCACGGGGTGTTCAAAGCGGCTGCGAGCCGCCGCCCCCCGGGGCTGATTGGCACCGAGTAAGCCCGCCCGGTGCAATAAGGCCGTGATCGTGCTACAGGCGGGGACCGGGGTAAGCCCCTGGGTCACGAGCCGCTGCCGTAACTTGCGTGCCCCCCAACAAGGATGCGCTCGGCGCTCGGCTAGCAGCGCGTCCCGCACCGCCGCCGGGAGCAGCGGCCGCACCCGCCTCGGTCGCCGGGAGCGATCCGCCAAGCCGGCCCGCCCCCCGTCGCGGTACCGCGCCAGCCACTTGTAGCCCGTCTTGCGGCTGATCCCAAACCGCTTACACAAGGTGGCTAAGGGGAGCCGCTCTGTTTCAACCAAGTGCACAAATTCTTCGCGTAATGACATGAGATCCTGCTGCATCCAAGACATACACGCCTCCTTCCACAAGGTGTTCAGACCGGAGTCAAGGGTGACAGATGTACCGGATACATGGGTAACACTTTTGCTCATCCCGGGGCCCTCGGGGACGGCGCCAATCGGACATCAATGGTCGTGAGCCGATGCTGACAAAAGAGCACTTCATACTGGCCGTCCACGGCTAACGGCCGCACTCCCACGGGGTAGCCCCGAAAGGCTTTGCTGAGCTTATACACCCGCCCCTGAAACGAAAACTCCCCTTTGTGTTGCACCTTCCGCACGAAGGTCCCCGTGTCATACTCGATCGGCGGCAAGCTTTCCGGATAACTCCGCAGACTTGGCTGATAGCGACTGGCCGGGACCGCCAACCCCAAGGCCTCATGGGGGCGCTCCTGATTATAGACCGTGCGCCAGCGGTCTAAGACCGTCTGCACATGGGCCGGATCGCGCCATTGCACGTCCCGCAGCACTTCCCGGGTCAGGGTGCCATGAAAGCGTTCGTCCTTGCCCAACGTTTGCGGATGATACGGGCGGCTATGCGTGACCGCGACGCCGACCCGCCAGAGCCAGACCGTCAAGGGCGTGTCCTGATGCGCGGCATCGCTGCCCCAGGGACTGCCATTATCCACTAAGATCCGATCCGGTAGCCCATAGCCCCGAAACGTCGCAATCAAGGCCTGTTGCACGGTGGCCGTTTGTTGATTCGGCAACACCCGCAGCCCGACGTTAAAGCGGGAATGATCATCCAAAATCGTCAACGGGTGCGCCGGTCCCGCCAGGGTGGGCACCGCCCCCTTGAAATCCATCTGCCACAGTTGATTGGGCACGGGGTGTTCAAAGCGGCTGCGAGCCGCCGCCCCCCGGGGCTGATTGGCACCGAGTAAGCCCGCCCGGTGCAATAAGGCCGTGATCGTGCTACAGGCGGGGACCGGGGTAAGCCCCTGGGTCACGAGCCGCTGCCGTAACTTGCGTGCCCCCCAACAAGGATGCGCTCGGCGCTCGGCTAGCAGCGCGTCCCGCACCGCCGCCGGGAGCAGCGGCCGCACCCGCCTCGGTCGCCGGGAGCGATCCGCCAAGCCGGCCCGCCCCCCGTCGCGGTACCGCGCCAGCCACTTGTAGCCCGTCTTGCGGCTGATCCCAAACCGCTTACACAAGGTGGCTAAGGGGAGCCGCTCTGTTTCAACCAAGTGCACAAATTCTTCGCGTAATGACATGAGATCCTGCTGCATCCAAGACATACACGCCTCCTTCCACAAGGTGAGGGGGAGAGTATGCCACACGAGGTCTGAGTGTTACCTATGTATCCGGCACGTTTGTTACCTATGTGTCCAGTCTATACACAAGGTGAGGGGGAGAGTATGCCACACGAGGTCTGAGTGTTACCTATGTATCCGGCACGTTTGTTACCTATGTGTCCAGTCTATACAATAAGGGGGGAAGGGGGGTTCGGTAGGGGCGGACCGGAGCTGGCCCTGAGCAACGCGAACGAGTGTCCGCCCTCCCTTCTTATGGGCAGAGCCTCATTCTGTCAACGAATGAGTGAACACATACCCTCACCAGCGGGTCGAGAGCTCCAGCCCGACCGTGTGTTCCGGCTGGGCTGCGTCGAGTTCCCGGCGCGTCGCCTGGAGATCGAGCGAGAGGGTCGACGCCGGCGTGGCCGGCACCAGGCGCCAGCCGAGCCGGTAGTCCCGGGTCCCCGGGGCCAGCCCCACGCCCACATGGGGGCTGCCGGTGAAGTGTCCACCAAAGGCCGGGAAGCCCCAGGCCGCCTCCGCCGCCCAGCGGCTCTGGGTGGCCGTGGTGCCCGGGCGCTGCGTCAGCGGGTCCGCTGCGAACAGCGCGTCCACCCCACCGGTCGCTTGGCCTCCCCAATCCTGCCGCACCGTCAATGACGGCCCCCGGGGGGTGGTGGGGTCGGGATCGAAGGTAAAGGCGGCGGCTACGCCCTGATCTTTGAAGGCCTCGTCCCGGTGGGTGAGTAGCGTGCGCCCCTCGAGATTCAGCGCCAGGCCGACCCGGGGGGCGTGCCACGCCAGCCCGCCGCCGAGTTCCACCCCGAAGCCGGTCTCGGCATCCCCCCCGTCATGGCGGGCCCCCACCGCCAAGGTCGGGGTGAGCTGCCCCAAGGTCTCCAACACCACCGCCCACTGGCCCTCCAGCCCGAGCCGGAGCCGGGTCACGGCGGAGTTGGAGGCCGCCAGCCCATTCTGGACCTGCTCCGAGGTGGTCCGGGCCCACAAGGCATCCGAGGTCACCGCCAGGGTCGGCCCGGTGCCCGCCGGGGGTGGCGCGAGCACCGTGCCCCGTAAGCCGAGTTCCGCCATGGTCCACGCGATATCCGTCTTCAAGGTGCCCCCGGTCTCCGGCGCGAGCGTCACTTCCCCCACCCCGTAGCCGGCGGCCCCCCAGAGCTTCAGGCGCTCCGACGCCTGGAACGCCGCATAGGGGACGGCTGCAGTCAAGGTGCTCTCGACCGAGCCGGCCCCTTCTCGTACCGCCCCGTTGCACAGCTCCGCCGGCAGCACCGCCCTCAGCGCCGCGGGCAAATTGGCGCAGGTCTCTGCGTCCGTGGCATCGCGATCATCATAGCCGCCCGTGCCCAGACTCTGGAGCAGGGTGACGCCGAGCAGCCAGCGGTCCTGGGCGTAGTCCGTACCCAGCATCGCCGTGGTGGTCTCGCCGTCGAGCGCGAAGGTGCCCTCCCGGCCCTCGAACGTCGCCTGGGCCGCGCGGCCCCAGAAGGCCATGCTGCCGCCGTGGGCATCCGGCTGGCCCGTGGCCGTGAAGCTGCTGCCCAGCAGGACGTCCCGCAGGGTCAGCGTGCGGCCCGCCGGCCCGCCGCCCCCGGCCTGCCCCGGTGCCCCGGGGTCGAAGCCGGCCGGTGGACCCGCCCCGGGCCCCCCGTGGGTGGTCAGGGTGGGGAGCATCTGCGCGGCAAGCCCCGCCAGGAGGGGCGTCCCGGGTGCCGGGGCGTCCGGCGCGGTGTCGTCCCCGCCCTGCGACCGGAGGGTGAAGGGCTGCCCGGCGAGGGTGCCCTGAGCCCCCGGCGTGCGGGGGGCCGCCAGCCGGCCCGCAATGCCGTCCAGCGCCTGCTGCGCGACCGTGCGGCCGAAGCGCGCCAGCCACGCCGCCGGCATCGGGTCGTTGTTCACAATCGTCCCCACCGCGACCCCGTCGCCGATGGCCGCGCCGTCCGCATCCGACAGCACCACCTCGAACGTCTCCGGGTCCTCGTCATGGCTGTCGTTGTAGATGTACACCCAGACCGTCTTCTCGGTCTCGCCCGGCCGGAAGTTCACCGAAAACCCCCGCAGCGGCCAGTAGTCCTCCTTCGGCCGCGCCGATACCGGGGTCGACACCCGGGTGGACGCCCGTACCTGTACCCGCTTCGCCGCTGGCGCCGACAGCCGGACCGCGAACTCCATCAGCGAGGCCTGGTCGCCTTCCGTCACCGTCGCGTCGGCCACCGAGAGCCCCGGCCCCACCGCCGCGTCGTTGTCCGCCACCGCCACCGTGGCCGCGCCCTGCGAGGACGAGACCGTGTAGCCGTCGCCGGTGGCCACCGTGACCGTGACCGAGCCGTTCGGCTCGTCCACCGTATCGTCCACCGTGGCCACCGAGAAGGCCGCTTGGGTCTCGCCCTTCGCAATCGTCACGCTTCGCGAACCCTCGTCGTCCGCCGCCACATGGTCGCTGCCCTCGGCCTCCGCGACCGAAAGGGTTATCGTCAGGTCCGCCTTGGGTGCCCGGTCGGCACTCACCGTGACCGCCGCTGCGCCGCCCTCCGTCACCGACGCCGCATCCGCCGTAATCGACACCACCGGCGGCGGCAGGTCGTCGTCCTCGATGGACACCGTGCCCGATGCGGAGGCGCCCACCGTGTAGCCGGCGCCGTCCGTGACCGTCACCGTGAGCGAGCCGTCCGGCTCGTCCGCGGTGTCGTCCGCCGTCGTCAGCGTCAGCGTGAAGCTGCCCGTCGGTGGTATCGTGACCGTCCGGCTCCCGCCAGTGATGCCGTAGTCGCCATCGGCCGCCACGCTCACGCTCACCGCAAGCGGCGATGCCGGGAGCGGGCTTGCCGTCAGGGTGAAGACCGCGTCCCCGCCCTCCGTCACCGGCGAGCCCCCCGCCACGACCGTGACCTCTGGCAGCGGCTCGTCGTCGTCGCGGATGGCCACGCTACCCGACGCGGAGGCGCCCACCGTGTAGCCGGCACCGTCGTTCACCGTCACCGTCACCGAGCCGTCCGGCTCGTCCGTCGTATCGCCGGTCGTCGCCAGGGTCAGCGTGAAGCTGCCCGTCGGCGGGATCGTGACCGTCCGGCTCCCGCCGTCGATGCCGTAGTCGCCGCCGGCCGCCACGTTCACGCTCACCGCCAGCGGCGATGCCGGGGTCGGGGTCGCCGTGAACGTGAAGACTGCATCGCCGCCCTCGGTTACCGGCGACGCGCCCGCCGCCACGCTCACCTCGGGCAGGGTCACGGGCTGCTGCTGCGGCTCGGGCGCCGCCTCCAGCGCGGCCAGCGCCGCCTGCACCTTCGGTAGCGTCACGATGCCGTCCTGCCAGCCATACAAGCGCGAACGCGCGAGCCACGCGGCAATGGCTTCGTCGCTCATGCCGGTCCGGCCCTCCAGCCGGTCGTGGATCAGGGTCCAGTCGCGGATGCCGGCTGGGTGGTTCCGCGCCTTGAAGTCCGCAATGTGCCTCCTGACTTCCGCAATCAGCGCCATGGGCACGCCAGCCGGGGGCCCGGTTGCAACCGGGGCCCTAACGGAGTCCGCCGTGCCGCCGCCCGTGCCGTCGTTGTCGAGCAGCGCCAGCGTCACCGAAGACGGCTCGCCCAGCCGGTAGTCCTGACTCGGCTTGATTCGGCCCACCACCGTCCCGTCGGCTCGCTCCACGTCGTCGGAGTACGTCGTGACTGTCCAGGTCGCCGAGGTCTCGTCTGCCGGAATCGTTACCGTGCCGGTCTGCCCGACACCAACAAAGTTCAGACCCTCCCCCATCTCCTCCGAGGTCCCGAGGTTCACCGCGATATCGATCCCCGGCGCCGCGTCGGCGGTCACGGTGAAGGTCACGTCGCCGCCCTCGGTCACCGAGTCCGCATCCGCGGAAATGGTGAGTTCCGGCGGCGTCGCCTCGATCTGCCCGCTCGTGCCGCTGGTGCCCACCGCCACCCTGACGATGGCCATACGATTGTTGGGGACCCGGTAGGGGTAGGACCCCCTCCCGGCTTCGCTTAGGTTACGGTCGAGCAGGGCCGCGGCGATCACACCCGAGACGTTCGAGGGATCGTCCACGGTCGACACGCTCAGCGTGCCCTGGCCGTCGGCCGCGTCGACCACCACCGTGTGGTAGGCCCCATTGTCGGCGTCGGACAGGAACCTGCCCCCGCGCGACCACACCCGCAGTCCCACCATCAGATTCTCGGGCGGCGTCGGGTTCGCCGTGACCGTGAAGCTTGCCGTCCCGCCCGCCGCCACCTCGGCCTGGCCCGCCTCGATCGCTATCGCCGGCACCGGGGACGACGAGGGAAGGATCGTGACAATGGCATCCTCACCGCTAAGCTGATCATAGTCCTGGGTCCCCAGCTCATTCGTGATGTCGAACTCCAGCTTGAAGGTCTCGGCGGCCGTGTCCCCGTCACCGGTGGTCGGGATGTCCACCCACCCATACCCCGAGCCGACGGGGATGGTGATGACATACCGCCCAGCCTGGTAATCGACGTTTTCGGTCGCCTTGCCGGCGCCGCTCTCCTGCGTCGCGGTGACGCCTACCACCATCGTCCGCCCGCCACGGGTCGACCGGGAAAACTGTACCGGCACCCGTACGGCCTCTCCTGCGACGGTGGTCAGGTTTCTCGGAATGGTAAGGATATCGTTCTCTTGAATGATAACTTCGTTCGCACCAGGAGCACTTTCACCATCGGGCACATCCGGAGGTACTACCGTGATCCGGACGAGTTCGTTGCTCTCGGCATCAACGTCGTCGACGGTCGGGATGTGCACGACGAAATACGTTCGCTTCGCCGGGACGGTCACCGTGACGGGGCGGGAAGCGAAATCTCTATCGTTGGTGGTAAGATCAAGGTACTCGATACCCAGCTCGATATCCCGCGTGAGCGCCCTCGACAGAGTGCCGATCAGCTTGATAGGACTACCCTCGAAAACAATGCTAGGATTGGGAGTATTGATACTGACCGTGTACTCGTCGTCCACGATGGTCACCGTCGCCTCGGACCGAGCGCTGTCGAGCGCGACGCCGGCAGGCACGCCGGAGTTCGCGAGCCGGGCCACCAGCGTCTCGTTGCTTTCGAGCGCGGTGTCGTTGGTGATCGGGATTTCCAGCGTGGCCGTGGTTGCGTTGGCCGCAAAGGTGGCGGTGTACGGACCGGGGGTAAAGTCGACGCCTCCGACGGCGGAATCGCCGGTGGCGTTAGCCGTGACGGTTGTTGACTGGCTGCGCGGGTTTTGACAGCACGAGCTTCAGGCGCGCCATCCCCGCGTACTCGTCCACCGATACGGCACTCTCCTGAAAGGACACCATGGGCGGCGGCGGCTCGTCATTGTCCCTCACCGTCACACTCGCCCCCTGCGGACCGTGGTTCCGGTAGAAGAACCCGCCCCCGGATACCGGGTAGATCATGTCATCGGCCTTCCTCGGGGTCCCCCATATCCTCGCTCTCACCGAGCCGTCCGGCTCGTCCAGCATGTCGTCACGGGTCGGAACCGTGTACGTCACCGCGGACTGGTTGACCGGGACCGTCACCTCCTTGTAGCCCTCGTGCTTGAACAGGACGACGTCCGAAACGGAATTCCCCGGCGAGTCGTCCACCACAAGGGGCACGCGCATGTTCCCCTCAGCCATCGTCGGTGCCGGATTCACGTTCACCGTGAACACCGCGTTCCCGCCCTCGTCTACCGTCGCGCCGCCCGTGATCCACACGCAGTTCGTGCACGGCTGGGTCTGCGCAACTGCACCGGGCACGAGGCCGGCCAGCAGCGGCAGGAAAAGCAGTGCCGGCAGCAGGCCGCGCCGCAGGCTGCCCGGACGGCGGAGGAAGAAGACGCAGGCGGAGAAGCTGACGGGGCCTGAGCGGCGCAACCGTGCGAGCGCCCTCATGGACGGCGCCCGGACGCAGGTTGGGCGATCCATTTTGAGATCGGAAAATACTTTCCCCCCGGTCTCTTGTCGTTCCATGTGCATTCTCCTGTCTCCCATATCAAGTAAATCAAGCCAATTCTAACTCTCGCGGCTACGACACTACTAAGAAGAGGCCGCGATCCAGAATTTACACTTATCGTTCCATATGTATAAACCTTCGGGGCGACTTGTCAATATAATTTTGAAATGTCCCCTTTCGTTTGGTCTTTGCCCAACTCTCTTTTCAAGAAGTCCCAATGGATTTATGTTGAACATTTGAAAGTGCGCTGCGTAGAATGGCCCCTCTTCTTCCCGATTTATGAAGAGGTGTGCCTTTTGAAGTTGCAACATTCAAGGAACTGTTTTGGGGAGGGTTGATCCGTGAACGTTGAATTCGGTGCGGGTTCGGTGATTATCTTTGCGCTGGTGTCGGGTATCGTGGGTATTGCCTATGGTTTGTATCTGACCTTCTGGGTCCTGCGACAGGACGCAGGTAACGACACCATGCAAGCCATTGCGTTGGCGATCCAGGAAGGCGCTGGCGCGTATTTGAATCGACAATATCGGACCGTCGGCATCGTGGCGGGTGTCATGTTCCTGATTCTGTGGCTGGCCGGGATGTGGTCGGACCATTTCGGGTTGTTGACGGCGATGGGATTCGTGGTGGGCGCCGCAGCCTCGGCACTCGCCGGGTACGTGGGCATGATGATCGCCGTGCGGGCGAACGTGCGGACAGCGCAGGCCGCATCCAACGGGTTGGACCCGGCGCTGCAAGTCGCCTTTAAAGGCGGCGCGGTCACCGGGTTGCTGCTCATCGGGTTGGGCCTGGTGGCGCTGGCCGGGTTTTATGCCATCGGGTCAGCGATCGCAGGGCAGGAAAAGGCCGTGCACGCCCTCATCAGTCTCGGGTTTGGAGGGAGCCTGATTTCGGTTTTTGCCCGCGTGGGTGGAGGCATTTACACGAAGGCTGCGGACGTGGGCGCCGACCTCGTCGGCAAAGTCGAAGCCGGGATTCCCGAGGACGACCCCCGCAACCCCGCGGTGATTGCGGACAACGTGGGTGACAACGTGGGCGACTGTGCCGGCATGGCCGCGGACCTGTTCGAAACCTACGTCGTAACCATCGTCGCGGCCATGGTCCTGGCCATGAGTCTCTTCCCCGGAAACCCGGCTCCCGTGCTGTATCCCCTGGCCCTTGGCGGGCTGACCGTCTTCGCCACCATTATCGGGATCTTCTTCGTGAAGGCGAGTGAAGGCGGGAGCATCATGGCGGCACTGTACAAAGGCCTGTTCGTCAGCGGTGGCTTGGCCGCGATCGCGTTCTTTCCCGTGACCCTCAATATGATGGACGGCATCGGCGGGGTTTCGGGCATCAGTTACTTTATCGCGGCGCTCCTGGGCCTCGTAGTAACCCTGGCTCTGGTGTTCATCACCGATTACTTTACAGCCACCGGCTATTCGCCGGTACAGGAGGTCGCCAAGGCGAGTGAAACCGGACATGCGACGAACATCATTGCCGGGCTGGCCGTGGGCATGCAGTCCACCGCTTGGCCGGTGATCGTCATCGTCGCGGCCATCCTGTTGAGTTTCGGGATTTGTGGTGGTGCCGAGGGCGGCGGGTTGTACGGGGTCGCGGTGGCGGCGGTGGCCATGCTGTCGATGGCGGGCATCGTGGTGGCGATCGACGCGTTCGGGCCGGTGACGGATAACGCGGGCGGCATTGCGGAGATGTCCCATTTAGGAGAAGACGTGCGAAAAATCACGGACGCGCTGGACGCCGTGGGGAATACCACCAAGGCGGTGACCAAGGGCTATGCCATCGGCTCGGCCGCGCTGGCGGCCCTGGTGCTGTTTGCGGAGTATGCTCGCGAAGCTCAGGCCGGCAACCAGGGCCTGACCTTCGACCTGTCCGATCCCAACATCCTGGTGGGATTATTTCTCGGCGGGATGCTGCCGTTTATCTTTGGGGCGCTCTGCATGAAGGCCGTGGGTCAAGCCGGTGGCTTGGTGGTGGAAGAAGTCCGGCGGCAATTCCGGGAGATCCCCGGGATTATGGAAGGTACGCAAAAACCCGAATACGGCACGTGCGTGGATATCGTGACCCGATCCGCCCTTCAAAAAATGCTGGTTCCCGGTATCATCCCCGTGATCGCCCCGATTCTGGTCGGCGTCCTGTTGGGTCCGGCGGCGTTGGGCGGCGTGTTGGTCGGCAGTATCGTGACGGGGCTGTTCCTGGCCATTACCATGACCAGCGGCGGCGGTGCCTGGGACAATGCCAAGAAATACATCGAGGAACAGGGTCTGAAAGGCACCGAAACCCACAAGGCCGCGGTGACCGGCGATACCGTCGGCGACCCGTTCAAAGACACCGCCGGTCCGGCGATCAACCCGATGATCAAAGTGATCAACATCGTCTCCCTCCTCATCATCTCCTTCCTCGTGCCGTAACGGCCCGTTGAAAAAGACAGCCCCGCGGTGTAGGGACGGGCCCCCGTGCCTGTCCTCAGGGGAGGCCAAGAGGTTCTCTCACATGGTGAACCGGTATTATCAGGGGTTGAGTGAGTTCCATTGCTATGCCACGCGGGTGACGACCGACGGCATGCGTCTTTGGGTGGGGACGCTGGAGCGGGACCTGCGCAAGCCCACGGATGCGCGGGTGCGCTTGTGCGATGGTTCCGGCCGCCAGGTCAGGGTTCGCCCTGTCCGGCGTGCCGACTGGGAACACCCGTTTCCCGCTGCGTCACAAGATCGTTTCTACAAGAGCTTCACGTTCAAGGGGTTGAGGCCGGGCAGGATGTATCGCGCCTACTTCGAGCGGTGGCGTGTCGACGTGAAGGCTTGGGAAATCCTCCGCTCCGCGAGTATCCGCACGCTGCCCAAACGGCTGCCTTTGTCTACGTCGCGCGCCAAACCCTTCACCATCGCCCTGGGGAGTTGCTATTGGCCGGACCAGGACGGGGGGCGCGTGGGCATGGCATACCGGGGGTTGTATGACCACCCCCGAGATCCGCACGACAGCCCGGACCTGACTTTTCTCACCGGCGACCAGGTCTATCTGGACGTCGGGCTCGATCTGCGTTCTTGGGTGCCCAAGGAAGTCCGTCGCCGGATCGCCCAGGATTATGCCCGCCACTGGCAAGGTCTCAGCGACGTGTTGACCCGCGGGGCCACCTACATGTTGCCCGACGATCACGAGTGGTACAACGGCTTTCCTGATCCCGATCCCAGGAATCCGTACCTGTGGGCCTTACAGGACGTGACGGTACGCAAGGCCTGGGAGCAGACGGCGCGTCAGGGCATCGTGAACGTTCAACAAAGTCCGGTCGTGGAGATCATGGAGTTCCCGGGTGATCTCAGTATCTGCTTCGCCGACCTGCGGTCGTATCGTGAACCGAAGCACGGCGGCCTGATGACCCCGAAGGACCTGAAGCGCGTGCTGGCTTGGGCTAATGGGCTCACGACTCCGGGGGTGCTCGTGAGTTCCCAGCCCCTGATCGTCACCAGGAACCCTCACGAAGCTAACCTGCTCGACTACACGGAAGACTATTGCCGATTGCTCGCGGCCCTGGGAAGTACGGGGCACGATATTGTCGTCATGAGTGGCGACGTGCACTACGGTCGCGTGGTGAGCGTGAAGCTGGGTGCCCGGGGCGCCACGTTGCATGAAGTGGTCTCCTCGCCGCTCTCGAACCTGACGTATCTGAATGCCTGGTTCGCCACCAGCCGGAACCGCCTGACTCCGAGACAGTTTCCCGACCCACGCGCGTTCAGCCACCCGCGGGGCAAGCAGATCCTGTGGGACTGGAAGCCCCGGGCCGTCAATCATTATCTCAACAAGGCACGGGACGGTTCGAGGTACGACATAGCCCACAAGACCAGTTGGCGTCAGTGGGTCTACCCGGGTACCCGCACTCGCGAGCATTTTCTGACCATAGCCTTCTCACGCTACGGCAATGGCTCCGGTATCCGAATGACGGTCAAAGGCTGGCTGGTCCGGGACGTGGACATCGACGAACGGCGCAAGCGAATCCTGCCCCAACGGGCCTTTCGGTTTTCGCGGAAACTGACCTGAGCGCCGGCCGGATGTCGCGCGCGCCGGCGTGCCGGCGCCGGCGGTGTGCCAATGGCAGTGCCATCCAGTGTCTTGACCCCTTCGAGAGGCTGGGCTATTCTATTCATAAGGTGCATCTCTCCTTGAAAACCGGGAGGAAAGGCCATGGAAAAGCAGGAACGGAAATCCGAGACAGCCAGAGATTCCTCACAGGCCCAGGAAGTCAAGCCGAATCCTCAGGTCATTGAAAGCGGCAAGAAGCTCCAGGAAGACATCGATCAGTTGGTCGAGGAGATCGATGAGGTCCTGGAAGAAAACGCCGCCGAATTCGTCAAGAATTACGTCCAGAAAGGGGGAGAGTAGCTCCTCTTTCCTTTCTTTTTTCCGCCGTCATTTTTGTTTCACCAGTACAGTGTGGCCGGAGCATCGGCGAGTCCGGCGCGCGTGCGCGGCCTTTTCGTTTGACTCTCATTGGGTCAGTTTCTATGATCGTTGTCGTTGATGGGTCTTCCACTACCAGTGAATCTGCGCGTATGACGATGCAATCCTCGAATTGGCGGGTCCGGCCGGTCGATCAGCAACGGGTTTCGGCCCTGGCCGGGGCCTTGGGTCTTTCGCCTCTGGCGGCGACGGTCTTGTGTGGCCGCGGCGTGGTCGAGCCGGAGCAGGCCAAAGCCTGGCTGTCCTCTTCCGGCGGCTTGACCCATGATCCGTTCGCGCTGCCGGACGTGGAACAGGCTATCGACCGGCTTCATCTGGCCATTCAACGCGGAGAACGGATCTGCTTTTACGGGGACTATGACGTTGACGGGATGGCGGCCACGAGCCTGCACTTCCTGTTCTGGCGAAGCGTCGGCGCTCAAGCCGAGGCCTATATCCCTCACCGGCAAGAGGAAGGATACGGCCTTCATGAAGGGGCTATTCGGAAACTGGCCGGGCGCGGCGTTTCACTGTTGCTCACTGCAGACTGCGGTACCACCTCGTACAAGGAGATCGAACTCGCCCGGTCCTTGGGCATGGACGTCATTGTCACTGATCATCATCAGCTTCAATCCCGCGTGCCGGAGCCGGTGGCATTCATCAATCCGTATCGCCCGGATTCCACCTATCCGTTTCGTGGATTATGTTCCGGCGGCTTGGCCTACAAGGTGGCCGAAGCGTTTGTGCAGAAATACCGGCCCGCGGGCACGTCGGTGGAGCCCTACCGTGACCTGGTGGCGTTGTCGTCCATCGCCGATTTGGTTCCGCTCACGGATGAGAACCGGACCCTGGTCCGGGACGGGTTGACCCAGGTGGCTCAAGGCACGCGCTGTGGGATCAGGGCGTTGACCCGGGATCTTGGTCTGAATGGGACGTGTTCAGCCGGCACGATCGGGTTTCGCGTGGCCCCGCGTCTGAATGCGGCCGGGCGATTGGCCCATGCCGAGTTGGGGGTCCGGTTACTCACCACGGAGTCCGAACCCGCGGCGCTTCAACTCGCCCAGGAATTGGAGAACCTGAACCGTCACCGGCGAGAGATTGAAGAAGAGATGACCCGTGAGGCGATTGCACAAGTGGACGCCGGGGATCTGCAGCCCGCGATTGTGGTCAGTGCGAAGGGGTGGCATATTGGAGTGATCGGCATCGTCGCGTCGCGGTTGGTGGAACGCTATCATCGGCCTGCGGTCGTGGTGACGTTCGACGCACTGGGGATCGGCAAGGGGTCGGTCAGAAGCGTGTCCGGCTTCGACGTGTGTCAGGCCTTGCAGCAATGTGAACCGGATCTGGTGACCTTCGGCGGGCATCCCATGGCCGCGGGTCTCACGGTCAGGGAGGAAGCGTTTGCCGGTTTCAGGCACCGGTTTGTGGGAGCCGTCGAGGGATTGCTGGATCCCAGGTTGAAGGTTCCCAGCGTGGACGTGGATGCGGAGGTTGGGCTTGCCGCGGTCCAATTTCCCCTGATTCGGGAATTGGAGCGTCTGCAACCTTTCGGCATGGGTAATCCCGAGCCGGCCTTTGTGAGTCGAGGGATTTCGGTGCTGGAGAAACGGGTGGTCGGGGAGAGTCACCTGAAGTTGGTTCTTCGCCAACCCGGATCCGTTCCTCTGGACGGTATCGGGTTTCGGATGGGAAGCCTGGCCGACACAATCGATGCGGGCAACGGGCGAATCGACGCGGTGTTCACTCCCGAGTTGAATGAATGGAAAGGGTCGAGCCGCATTCAACTCCGGCTGCGTGACGTCCGGGTAGGGTGAAGAGAGAAGACTTCTTATGTCGGTAACCAGTGTTACAGAAATCGATGATTTAGTCCGGGAGGTGCAGAGTTGTTATCCGGAGGCCGATGAGGCCTTGCTCCGGCGCGCGTATGAGTTCTCCGCGAGGGCGCATGAGGGGCAGACTCGCCGGTCCGGCGAGCCGTATTTGCAACACCCGCTGGCCGTGGCCGGCATTTTGACCTTGCTCAAGCTGGACGTGACGGCCATCGTCGCCGGGCTTCTCCACGATACGTTGGAAGATACCGTGGCGACCCAGGAAGAGTTGCAGACGCATTTCGGGGATGAGGTCGCGCACCTCGTGGAAGGGGTGACGAAGATCGGTCAAATCCCGTTCCGGACGTATGAAGAGAAACAGGCCGAGAATTTCCGGAAGATGCTGTTGTCGATGGCTGACGACATCCGGGTGGTCTTTATCAAGTTGGCCGACCGTTTGCATAATATGCGGACGCTGGGCCATTTGCCGGAGAGAAAGCAAAAGCAGATCGCCCAGGAAACTCTGGAAATTTATTCGCCGCTGGCCAACCGGCTGGGCATGAGCGGGATGAAACAGGAACTGGAAGATTTGTGCTTTCAATACCTCAAGCCCGAAGCCTATTCCATGTTGAAGCTTCGGGTGGCGACACGGGATGAGGAACGGCAGGATTACGTCCAGTCGATCATTCAGGAGACGGTGGATGCGTTGGCCAAGGCCGGGTTGCCCGGTCGGGTGGTCGGACGTCCCAAACATCTGTACTCCGTTCATCAGAAAATGGAGAGCCAGGGCATTACGTTCGAGGAAGTGCACGACCTGGTGGCGATTCGCGTGATCACCGACACCAAGATCAATTGTTATACGATTCTCGGCGTCGTGCATGAAGCCTGGCCGCCAGTGCCCGAGCGTTTCAAGGATTACATCGCCACGCCGCGCACCAATCTCTATCAGTCGCTGCATACCACGGTGTTGGGACCGCAGGGCGATCACGTGGAGTTTCAGATTCGTACGGAAGAAATGCATCGTCTTGCCGAATATGGAGTGGCGGCGCATTGGCGGTACAAGGAGCAGGTGAAGGTCGACGAGCGCGACGAGAAGGTCTTCAGTTGGCTCCGGCAATTCGTGGAGTGGCACCGGGACCTGTCCGACAACCGCCAGTTCATGGATTCCGTCAAACTCGACCTGTTTCACCTGGACGTCTTTCACGACGTGGTCTTTGCGTTTACGCCAAAGGGAGAGGTCAAGGAACTGCCGCTTGGCTCCACGTCGGTCGATTTTGCCTATGCGATTCATACCCAGGTGGGGGACCGGTGCGTGGGGGCAAAAGTGAACGGAAAGATCGTACCCCTGCGGCAGGAGTTGGCCAGCGGTGATACCGTGGAAATTCTTACGTCGCCGACCCAGGTCCCGCAGAAGGAGTGGTTGAAGTTCGTTCAGACGTCCCGCACGCGGGCGAAGATCAAACATTACCTGAAAGGCGAAGAGCAAAAGCAGGGCTTGGAATTGGGACGTCGATTGCTTGAACGCGAATTTCGCCGGCATCAACTCCCATTCGCGCAGTGGTCCGAATCAGGCCGGCTGTCCCAGGTTGCGGGCAAGCGTGGCTATGCATCCGTCGAGGAGATGATCCGGATGGTGGGCTACGGGCGTCTGTCCGCCGTACAATTGGTCAATTGGCTCGTGCCCGGCGGGGATACGGCGAAAACCGGCGATCTCGTTCGGGGGACACCCAAGACGGCCCTGGCCCAGAGCCCGGTGAAATCGGTGAAGGTCATGGGCGGGCGTGACGCATTGATGCAGTTGTCAAAATGTTGCGTGCCGGTGCCGGGTGATCCGATCCTGGGCTACCTCACCCGGGGCCGTGGGCTCACGATTCATGCCAAGGGCTGTCCCAAGCTGGAGACCATGGATTATGAAAATGATCGCCTGGTTGAAGTGGAATGGGACGTGATGATCGATGAACGGCACCTGGTCAAGGTCTGCGTGTTGACCTTTGATCGTCCCGGCGTGCTGGCCAACGTGTCGTCAGCTATCGCTGCTTCCAAGGCCAACATCAGCCGCGCGGAAATTACGACTCGCGAAGATCGAAAGGCGGTTCTGGACTTCATGATCGAAATTTCCGATACCCGCCACCTCGAACTTGCGCTCGAAGGCATCGGGCGGGTGGATGGCGTCATCTCAGCCAAACGCGTTCGGGAATGGGAACATTCGTGAACGTGCTATTTCGGCAGTTCGATCGTGAGTTGGGTGCCGACACCCAGGTTCAGCGTCGCGGCTTGCCCCGCACCCAGTTCCAGGACCTGGACCGCAGCGCTTTTCGGCCGGTAGCGGGGACAGAGGTTGTCGGTTCTCGTGCAGACCGGGACATACCGCTCGATGTGAACGATGGTCCCATCCTGGTCCAGCCATAGAATATCCAGGGGCATTTTGGTGTTCTTCATCCAGAACGTCCAATAGCCGGGCTCTTGAAATTCCGGGAAGGTAAACAACATGCCTCGATCCGGGGCCATGCGCGTTCGAAACATCAGGCCTTGACTCCGTTTAGCCGGCGTATCGGCGATTTCACAATAAATCATGAGTCCATCGGGTGTCGAAACCGTGGCCAGCCCGCCTGCAAAACCGCCTGCTCCGGATGGTGGCGGCGGCGGTGCGGCGAACGCCAGGAGGTTTGTGCCCAGAATGAGGCAGGCCGCCAGGTAGAGGACCCGCCGGATGAATGCCCGTTTGGTCAGCGTCGAAGAAACCGGTTCCGGTCGTGCCATGGCGGCCATGCTAGGGGCTCTGGAAAAAGCCTGTCAACCGGGGGCAGCGTCTGCCAATGCCCCGACTTTGTCGCTTGACGGACCACCGACCCGTATATATAATGCTTCGTTTGGTGGGGTCGGCTCTTAACGGTCTTTAAAAGGAAATGCTCGAAACGCCCATTTTTACCTGTTTTGCAGGAAAAATTGGGCTTTGTCTTGTATCCCCGCTTTTTCCCTTAATTTCATATTGATGTAGGAGGGGACTGCCGAGCGATTGAGTTGTTGAATGGGCAGGTACCCGAGTGGACAAAGGGGGCAGACTGTAAATCTGCTGCCGTCGGCTTCCAAGGTTCGAATCCTTGCCTGCCCACCATATTTGTTGAAACGTGTGTGACGAGATAAACGGGATATTTATTACAGGCCTTTTGAGTCAAAGGAGTGAGTAAGGCCGACGGCGAATTCGAAAACAACGGTGGCGGGCGTAGCTCAGTGGTAGAGTTCCAGCCTTCCAAGCTGGCTGTCGCGGGTTCAAATCCCGTCGCCCGCTCCAGCGAACGCTTGAAGCGTGACGCGGTTGTCCTGACCAGCGATACAGGAATTCACGTTTCCATTCGCAAGGCCCACGTAGCTCAGTTGGCAGAGCACGTCCTTGGTAAGGACGAGGTCACGCGTTCGATCCGCGTCGTGGGCTCCATTATCCCGCTGATAATATCACTGAAACATCAATGAGGTCTATTTTTTACTAGCTTCTAGGATTGTTCGTCTCACGTGGGAATGACGTGGTTTCCATCGGAGACGATGTGTTTGGGAGGGGCAGATGGCGAAGGCGAAATTTGATCGGAAGAAGCCGCACGTGAACGTGGGGACGATTGGGCACGTGGACCATGGGAAGACGACGCTGACCTCGGCGCTGACGAAGGTGATGGGGCAAAAGGGGATGGCGCAGTTCGTCAGCTACGATGAAGTGGCGAAAGCGAGTGAATCACAGGGGCGGCGGGACCCGACGAAGATCCTCACGATTGCGATTTCGCACGTGGAATATGAGACGGAGCACCGGCACTACGCGCACGTGGACTGTCCGGGGCACGCGGATTACGTGAAGAACATGATTACGGGGGCGGCACAGATGGACGGGGCGATTCTGGTGGTGTCGGCGGCGGACGGGCCGATGCCGCAGACGCGGGAACACATTCTGCTGGCGCGGCAGGTGGGGGTCCCGTACATTGTGGTGTTTCTGAACAAGGCGGATAAGGTCGAAGATCCGGAGTTACTGGAGTTGGTGGAATTGGAAGTACGGGAATTGCTGTCGAAATATCAATTTCCGGGGGACGACATTCCGATCATCGTGGGGTCGGCGACGAAAGCCCTGGAGGGGGACGAAGGGGACGTGGGGGTGCCGGCGATCATGAAGCTGTTGGCGGGGATTGACAGTTACATTCCGACGCCGGAGCGAGCGATTGACAAGCCGTTTCTGATGCCGATTGAAGACGTGTTTACGATCAGCGGGCGGGGGACGGTGGTGACGGGCCGCGTGGAGCGGGGGCAGGTGAAGGTCGGCGATGAGATTGAGATTGTGGGGTTGGGCGAAACGCGGAGCACGGTGGTGACGGGCGTGGAGATGTTCCGGAAGGTGTTGGACGAAGGGCAGGCGGGGGACAACATCGGGGCGTTGTTACGGGGCACGAAGAAGGACGAGGTGGAGCGGGGGCAGGTATTGGCGAAACCGAAGAGTATTACGCCGCACACGAAGTTCAAGGCGGAAGTGTACGTCTTGACGAAGGAAGAAGGGGGGCGGCATACGCCGTTTTTCAACGGGTACCGGCCGCAGTTTTATTTTCGGACGACGGACGTGACGGGGGTGGTGCAGTTGGCGGACGGGGTGGAGATGGTGATGCCGGGGGACAACACGACGTTCACGGGGGAATTGATTGCGCCGATTGCGATGGAGCAGGGCTTACGGTTTGCGGTGCGGGAAGGGGGCCGCACGGTGGGTGCCGGCGTCGTGACCGACATCCTCGCCTGAGGACGGTCGTTGCCTGGGGTCGGCACGAAGGAGGATATACAATGCGGGTCATCATTTCTTTAGCCTGTGGAGAATGCAAGCGGCGGAATTATTCGACGATGAAGAATAAGAAAAATGATCCCGATCGCTTGGAAATCAAAAAGTATTGCCGTTTCTGCCGGAAGCACGTTCCCCACAAGGAAGTGAAGTGACGGCTTGGCCGGAAGTGATACAGGGGCATGGTGTCAATGGCTAGCATGTCGGTCTCCAAAACCGAAGGTCCGGGTTCGAGTCCTGGTGCCCCTGCCAGCATACGGGTTGGGTAAAACGGACGGGATGCACGTGACATGAAGAAACTCTGGTCAAAAATTACGGAATTTCTCATTGAGGTGCGAGGAGAACTGAAGAAGGTGTCGTATCCGACGCGCGATGAAACCATTGGTTCCTCGTCGGTGGTCATCATATTTGGTTTCATTATGTCTTTGTTCCTCTCGATGGCCGATTCCATTTTAGTGTGGCTCGTCAGTCAAATCCTTTGAATGGTCGAGGTCGAGCGCGATGGCCAAAAACTGGTACGTGATTCACACCTATGCGGGCTATGAAGGACGAGTGCGCGTCTCCCTGGTCGAGCGTGCGAATCAGATGGGTCTCGAAGAGCAGTTCGGGCAGGTTCTGGTTCCGACTGAAGACGTGATTGAGATCAAAGACGGCAAGCGCCGGTCGTCCAAGCGCAAGTTTTTCCCCGGGTACGTGCTGGTCGAGTTGGAAGATCCTCTGAAGGACGAAACCGTGACGATGATCAAGGAGACGCCCAAGGTCACGGGGTTCGTCGGGGGGGAAGGGGTTAAGCCCATGCCGTTGCCGAAAGAGGAAGCCGATTCGCTCCTGAAGCAAATCGAATCCGGCGCTTCTCTTCCTCGCGAGCGGGTGTATTTCTCAAAGGGCGATAACGTGCGGATCATCGACGGACCGTTTATGGGCTTTAACGGTTTAATTGACGAAGTGGACGACGAGCATAGCCGGGCCAAGGTGTTGGTGAGTATTCTGGGCCGTTCGACGCCGGTTGAATTGGTGTTTGCGCAAATCGAACGAGGGTAGGAGATTGCGTGCAGGAGTGCGTGGGCGGCCGCGAACGTCGGCGTGAATTGAAAAGGACAGAGCGATGGCAAAAGAAGTGATCACACAAATCAAATTACAGATTCCCGCGGGGAAAGCCAATCCTGCTCCGCCGGTCGGTCCTTCATTGGGTCAGCATGGGCTGAACATCATGGACTTTTGCAAGCAATTCAACGCGAAGACGCAAAAGCAGGAAGGTAGCATTATCCCCGTTGTCATCACCGTCTATCGGGACCGGAGTTTTACCTTTATCACGAAAACCCCTCCGGCGACCGACCTTTTGAAGAAGGCGGTGGGGATTATCAAGGGATCCGGGGTGCCGCAGAAGGATAAGGTCGGCGCGATCTCACGTGCTCAGGTACAGGAAATCGCCAAGCGAAAAATGGAAGATTTGAACGCGGTGACGATTGAAGGTGCGATGAAGATCATTGAAGGTACCGCCAGGAGCATGGGGATCACGGTGACCGACTGACGCGTCGGTTAGCATTGACAAGGGGAGTGTGAGTCGTGGGAAAGCAATTACGAAATTCCACAGCAAAAATCGAATCCAAACTGTACGGGCTCCAAGAGGCCAGTGAATTGGTCAAGCAGGCTGCGTATGCCAAGTTTAATGAAACCGTGGAATTGGCCATTCGCTTGGGTGTCGATCCCAAACGTGCGGATCAAATGGTGCGCGGCACCACGGTGTTGCCTCACGGTACCGGGAAAAAGGTCAGGATCCTGGTATTTGCCAAAGGGGAAAAAGAGCAAGAGGCGCGGGAAGCGGGCGCCGATATCGTGGGTGCCGATGACTTGTTGGAAAAAATTCAAGGGGGCTGGTTGGAGTTTGATCAGGCTATCGCCACCCCGGACTTGATGTCTTCGGTGGGAAAATTGGGAAAAGTGTTGGGGCCGCGTGGTTTGATGCCCAATCCCAAGACGGGCACCGTGACGTTTGAGGTCGGGAAAGCGATCCAGGAAATCCGGAGGGGCCGCGTCGAGTACAAAGTGGATAAGGCCGGGAACGTTCACGTGCCTATCGGCAAAGTCTCGTTTGACGTCTCCCAAATCACCGAGAACGCCCATGCGGTTTTTTCATCGGTGGTGAAGGCCAAGCCTTCTTCGAGCAAGGGCAAATATCTTAAAGGTGCAACCATGTCGAGCACCATGGGGCCGGGCGTTCCTTTGGAATGCACGATTCTGGGGCGACACGTTGAATAGTCGTGGTGTGAAAAGGAGCCGGGCATGAAAAAGGAACAGAAATCGGTGGTGGTTTCCGATTTGCACGAGAAATTCGCCAGGGCCAGGTTGGCCGTGGTAACGGAATGCGGAGGCATGCCGGTGACTCAGGTGACCGCGTTGCGCCATCAGCTTCGTGGCGCGCAGGCGGAACTGAAGGTCGTGAAGAATTCCCTGGCTGTCAGGGCTGCGGAAGGCACGTCGCTCTTTCCCGTCGCGTCGTTGTTTAAGGGGCAGGTCGCGGTGGTCATCGGCTACGATGATCCGGTGTTGCCCGCCAAGATTCTTCGGAATTTCATCAAGCACGAAAAATGTGACGAGAAGATCCTCTGGCGAGGGGGCGTGATCGAGGGAAAAGCGCTTGACCCCGCCCAACTCATCGCAACGGCTGATTTGCCTTCCAAAGAGGTTCTGCTGTCGATGCTCTTGTCGGCGATGCAAGGGCCTCTTCGAGGAATGGCGGGAGTCCTTCAAGGAATTTTACGAGGATTTGCAGCTGTGCTGCTGGCGATCCAAGACAAAAAGAAAGGAGAAGGAGAAATGGCTGCAACGGAGGCAAAGCTTTCAAGGGAAGACATTCTGGGTGCCGTTGAAAGCATGACGGTGTTGGAGTTGTCCGAATTGGTCAAGGAATTCGAGGAAAAATTCGGTGTGACGGCAGCGGCGCCGGTGGCCGTGGCTGCGCCGGCCGCGGGGGACGCGGGGGCTCCCGCCGAAGAGAAAGACGCCTTTGACGTGGTGTTGGTCAGTGCGCCGGCCGATAAGAAAATTCAGGTCATCAAAGTGGTGCGCGAGATCACCGGGCTTGGGTTGAAAGAAGCCAAGGATCTGGTGGAAGGGGCGCCCAAACCGGTCAAGGAAGGGGCGGCCAAGGACGAGGCGGAAACGGTTAAGAAGAAGCTCACCGACGTGGGGGCCACGGTTGAAGTCAAGTAAGAGGCAAGGGGTGCTGCGGGACCCGATTGATCGGGAAGGGTCGTTTACACAAGCCTAGATACAGAAGGAGCCGACTATGTCTCAACCTCCATTGCCGGGAATTATCAAGCGTACTGATTTTTCGAAAATTCAGTCCACGATTGACATTCCGGACCTCGTCGAAGTGCAGAAACGTTCGTACGAGGGGTTTTTGCAAAAAGAGACCGACGCTGAGCGTCGTGCGGAAAAAGGGCTGCAAGCCGCGCTCAAGAGCGTCTTCCCCATTGCAGACTTCAACAGTTCGGCCATTCTTGAATTTTCCAGTTATTCGTTGGGTACGCCCAAGTACGATATGCGCGAATGTCTGGAACAGGGCATGACCTTTGCCGCTCCCCTGAAGCTGCGCATTCGTTTGGTGGTCTTTGATCCGCAGGAAAAAGGGGTGAAGAACAGCAAGGTCCTCGACGTGCGGGAGCAGGAAGTGTACGTAGGCGAACTGCCCCTGATGACGGACCGTGGCACCTTTATCATTAACGGCACGGAGCGGGTTGTGGTGAGCCAGTTGCATCGCTCTCCCGGTGCCTCGTTCAGCCATGATAAGGGCCGCACCCATTCCAGCGGAAAGGTCTTGTTTTCCGGGCGCATCATTCCCTACCGCGGGTCCTGGCTGGATTTCGAGTTTGACGCCCGCGATATTTTGTACGTTCGCATCGACCGCCGGCGCAAGATGCCGGCCACGATTCTTTTGAAGGCATTCGGGTTGTCAACGGACGACGTGCTGAAGATGTATTACCCCGTTGAGGAAATTCGGGTCACGGATGGAAAGCTGATGCGCAAGTTGGATCCCGACTTGCATGCCGGCTTGCGTTCGTCAATCGAAGTCATCGAGAAGGGCAGCAAGGATCCGATCGTTCGAGAAGGAACGCGGCTCAACAAATCGTTGATGGCGAAAGTGCGAGCCGCCGGGGTGAAAGAGATCCCCGTGAAACCGGAAGAATTGGTTGGACGAGTGGTGTTGACGGAAATCATGGATTCGGAAAAAGGGGAGGTGTTGGTTGAAAAAAATCAACGGCTGACCTTGCCTATGCTTGAACGGCTGTTCGAGTTGAAGCCGTCGAGTTTCAAGGTGATTTATCTGGACAACGTGACGGCCACGCCGATCATTCTGGATACCTTGGAAGCTGAACGGACGACGTCTCAAAAAGAGGCCTGGGTGGAAATCTACAAGCGCCTGCGGCCCGGAGAAATGCCGTCCGTGGATTCGGCCAAGCTCTTGTTTGAGAATCTGTTCGTCAACCCGAAGCGTTATGATCTGTCTCCGGTCGGCCGGCTCAAGATGAACAACCGGTTTTCGTTGGATCTTCCCCTCACCCAGCGGGTCCTCACTGCGCAGGACGTGGTGGAAGTGGTCCGCTGCCTCGTTGAATTGAAAATGGGCAAAGGCGACGTGGACGACATCGATCATTTGGGGAATCGCCGGGTGCGGACGGTCGGCGAGTTGCTTGAGAATCAGATCCGTTTGGGATTGGCGCGAATGGAGCGCAGCATCAAGGAGCGGATGAACCTGCTCGATATGGAAACGGTGTTGCCGCACGACTTGATTAATGCCAAACCCATCGTGGCCGCCATCAAGGAATTTTTTGCCGGCAGCCAGTTGTCGCAGTTCATGGATCAAACGAACCCATTAGCCGAAATCACCCATAAACGCCGGTTGTCCGCGTTGGGGCCCGGCGGGTTGACGCGTGAGCGCGCGGGATTTGAAGTCCGCGACGTCCATCCCTCGCACTATAGCCGCATTTGTCCCATCGAAACGCCTGAAGGACCGAATATCGGGCTTATCACCTCGTTAGCCACCTACGCGCGCATTAACGAATTCGGCTTTATTGAAGCTCCGTTTCGAAAAGTCCAAAAAGGACGTGTCCAGCGTGACGTGGAATTTCTTTCGCCGTTGGAAGGCGAGCGGTACATCATTGCGCAAGCCAATTCCCAGGTGGATTCGACCAGTCGCCTGATATCCGATTCGGTGACGGCGCGGTCCGAGGGAGAGTTCATTGCCACGACGCCGGATCGCATCGATTACATGGACGTGTCTCCGAAGCAAGTGGTCAGTGTCGCCACCGCGTTGATTCCCTTTCTCGAACACGACGATGCCAACCGTGCGTTAATGGGCTCGAACATGCAACGTCAGGCCGTCCCGCTCGTGCAGAGTGAGGCGCCGTTGGTCGGAACCGGCATGGAAGCCGTGGTGGCCCGTGATTCCGGCTACGTCGAACAGGCCAGACGGGACGGGGTCGTGGAAAGCGTGGATGCCCGTCGCATCGTTGTCCGAACCGAACCCGGCAAGGTGGACGAAGGCAAAAAGAAAACCGGACGTTTTTGGGATACGTATGACCTGGTGAAGTTCCAACGCACCAACCAGAACACGTGCGTGACTCAAACCCCCATTGTGAAAGTCGGCCAGCAGATCAAGAAAGGGCAGGTGTTGGCCGATGGTCCGGCGATTGACCGGGGGGAGTTGGCATTGGGAAAGAACATCCTGGTCGGGTTCATGCCGTGGGGCGGATACAACTTCGAGGACGCGATCCTGTTAAGCGAGCGACTGGTGCGCGAAGATACCTTCACGTCCATCCACATCGAAGAGTTTGAGGTCGAAGCCCGTGATACCAAATTGGGGAAGGAGGAAATTACCCGCGACATTCCCAATCTGGGCGAAGAGGCCCTGAGAAATCTGGATGAAAGCGGAATCGTTCGCATCGGGGCCGAAGTCAAAGCCGGGGACATCCTGGTCGGCAAAGTGACGCCCAAGGGTGAAACGCAACTGACTCCGGAAGAAAAACTGCTGCGCGCGATCTTCGGCGAAAAAGCCGGAGACGTGAAGGATACGTCTCTACAGGTTCCTCCGGGAATCGAGGGAATCGTGGTCGACGTCAAGATTTTTTCCAGAAAAGGCATCGATAAGGATGAGCGTTCGAAGAACATCGAATCCCAGGATCGCGTGAAAATCGAACGGAACTATCAGGATGAACTCCACATCATTGAGGATGAACGGAACAAAAAGATTCGGCGGCTGTTGCTCGGACAGGTGGTGGGTCGTGACTTGATGGATCCCGAAAACGGCGAAATCATTTTGAAGAAAAAATGGAAAATCACGTCTGACGTCTTGCGAAGACTGCCCGATGACAACGTGCGGCGCGTTATTCTGGGGGATCCGGAAGAACAACGAAAGCTCGAAGATATTGAGTTGGCGGCGAAGGATCAAATCGAGAGCCTGCAAACCTTTTATGACGAGAAGGTCGGACGACTCCGGCGCGGTGACGAGTTGCCGCCGGGTGTCATCAAGTTGGTGAAGGTCTATCTTGCCATCAAGCGGAAAATTTCCGTCGGGGACAAGATGGCCGGACGTCATGGAAACAAGGGCGTGGTGTCCCGGATCCTTCCCGAAGAAGATATGCCGTACCTGCCGGACGGCACCCCGATCGAAATCGTGCTGAATCCGCTTGGGGTTCCGTCACGGATGAACGTCGGGCAGATTTTGGAAACACATCTCGGTTGGACCGCCAAGGCCTTGGGGATTTACGCCGCGAGTCCCGTGTTCGACGGAGCCACGGAGGCGGAGATCAAGGAATTGTTGAAGAATGCGGGCTTGCCGGAGGATGGTCGATCTGTCGTCTTTGACGGGCGGACCGGAGACCCGTTCAAGAGTCCGGTGACGGTTGGTTACGTCTATATGATGAAGTTGCACCACTTGGTGGATGATAAGATCCACGCCAGGTCCATTGGCCCGTATTCTTTGGTGACGCAACAACCCTTGGGCGGCAAGGCCCAATTTGGGGGGCAGCGGTTGGGCGAAATGGAAGTCTGGGCTCTCCAGGCGTATGGGGCGGCTTCCACGCTTCAGGAATTTTTAACCGTGAAGTCCGATGACGTTCCGGGACGGTCGAGAATGTATGAAGCGATCGTGAAGGGTGAAAATTTCCTGGAGCCGGGTTTGCCGGAGTCGTTTAACGTGTTGGTGAAAGAATTACAAAGCCTGGGGTTGGACGTCGAATTGATGAAGTCCGCCGAGTAATTGCCACTTCGAGAATTTCTCAGTTTCTGAAAAGGGAGGTAGAGCCTTGGAAAGCGTCTATGCTCTGTTTGAAAGGCCGCGCGATGCTATGTCTTTCGACGGCATGTGCATTCGGATCGCGTCGCCTGAGAAAATTCGTTCGTGGTCGTACGGGGAAGTCAAAAAACCGGAAACCATCAACTACCGGTCGTTCAAGCCGGAAAAGGATGGCCTGTTTTGTGCGAAGATTTTCGGCCCGACCAAGGACTGGGAGTGTAACTGCGGAAAATACAAACGCATGAAGCATCGTGGGATCGTCTGCGATAAATGCGGGGTCGAAGTCATTCAGTCAAAGGTGCGGCGTGAGCGTATGGGGCACATCGAATTGGCCGCACCCGTGGCTCATATCTGGTTCCTGAAAGGAGTGCCGAGTCGCATTGGGATCCTGCTGGACATGAGCCTCAAGCAATTGGAGAAAATTCTCTATTTTGAGGCGTACGTCGTCCTTGATCCCCAGGACACCCCGCTGAAAGAAAAAGAGTTGCTCACGGAAGAGCGATACCGTGAATGCGTGGATCTGCACGGGCCGCAAAGTTTTCGCGTGGGTATCGGAGCGGAAGCCATTCGTGAACTGCTGAGACAAGTTGACATCGAAGCCCTGTGGGCCGAGCGCCACGAAAAGGTGAAGGCCACGACTTCCGCGGCCTTGAACAAGAAGATCACGAAACGCCTGAAGGTCATTGAGGCCTTTCACAAGTCGGGCAATCGGCCGGAATGGATGATTCTGGACGTCATCCCTGTGCTCCCGCCTGAACTGAGACCGTTGGTGCCGTTGGACGGCGGGCGGTTTGCCACGTCTGATCTGAATGATCTGTATCGACGGGTGATCAATCGCAACAATCGGTTGAAGCGGTTGGTTGAGTTGAAGGCTCCCGGTGTGATTATTCGCAACGAGATGAGAATGTTGCAGGAAGCCGTGGACGCGTTGTTCGACAACGGACGACGCGGCCGGACGATTCGCGGGGCCAACAAACGGCCGTTGAAATCCCTTAGCGACATGCTCAAGGGCAAGCAGGGCCGGTTTCGACAGAATCTTCTGGGGAAACGGGTTGACTACTCGGGCCGGTCGGTGATTGTGGTGGGGCCCGAATTGAAATTGAATCAATGCGGGTTACCCAAGAAAATGGCGTTGGAATTGTTCAAGCCGTTTATCTTCCATAAGTTGGAAGAGCGCGGTGCGGCTACCACCATTAAGAGTGCGAAACGGCTCGTCGAAAAGGAACGCCCGGAAGTGTGGGACGTGTTGGATGAGGTGATCCGGGAACACCCCGTGATTTTGAACCGGGCGCCGACGCTCCACCGGTTGGGTATGCAGGCGTTTGATCCCGTCTTGGTCGAAGGCAAGGCCATTCGTTTGCATCCGTTGGTCTGCGCAGCCTTCAACGCGGACTTTGACGGCGACCAGATGGCGGTGCACGTTCCCTTGTCGGTCGAGGCCCAGATTGAAGCCCGCGTCCTGATCATGTCCATCAATAACGTGCTGTCGCCGGCGAACGGTCGCCCGCTTGCCATTCCTTCCCAGGACATGGTGTTGGGTTGTTATTGGTTGACCCAGGAACGACCGGGTGCGATGGGTGAAGGAAAAGTGTTGTATTCTCCCGAAGAGGTGCGCATTGCCTATGACGCCGGTGAACTGGACGAACAGGCCAAGGTCAAGGTGCGGGTCGATGGCACGTTGGTCGAAACGACCGTCGGGCGCGTGCTATTCGGGGAAATCCTGCCTCCTTCCATCGGGTTTACGCACGTCAATCAGGTGATGACCAAGAAAGAAATGACCAAGCTGATCGATGCGGTGTATCGTGAAGTCGGGCTTCACGATACGGTCAGGATGCTCGATAAACTCAAAGATCTGGGTTTCTATTACGCCACGAAGGCCGGGGTTTCCCTGTGTATTGACAACATGCACATCCCGACCAAGAAGGAAGTCCTGCTTGGTAAGGCGCACAAGGACGTCTCCGAGGTTGAGCGGCAGTACAGCGAAGGGTTGATCACGAATGGTGAGCGTTACAACAAGGTCATTGACATCTGGGCTCACGTGAGTGAACAGGTTGCGAACGAGATGATGAAAGAAATCAAGGCCGGCGGCGGGCAAGGACCCGAAGATACCTTGAACCCCATTTATATGATGGCTGATTCCGGCGCGCGTGGGAGTTCACAGCAGATCCGGCAGTTGGGCGGCATGCGGGGTTTGATGGCGAAGCCCTCTGGTGAAATTATTGAAACGCCTATCACCGCCAATTTCAGGGAAGGCCTCACCGTGCTTCAGTACTTTATCTCGACGCACGGGGCGAGAAAAGGGCTGGCGGACACGGCACTCAAAACCGCCAACTCCGGGTACCTGACGAGACGGCTGGTGGATATTTCTCAAGATGTCATCGTGAGTGAAGATGATTGCAGGACGGCCGATGGAATCGACGTGTCCGCTCTGGTCGAAGGCGGAGAGGTCATTCAACCTATTGAAGAACGAATTTTGGGTCGTATTGTGGCGGAAGATATTCTTGATCCGTTGACCGGTGACGTGGTGGTGGCCGGGAATGATGAACTGGATGAAACACGCGTCAAGGCCGTGGTCGAAGCCGGTATCGGGCACGTCCGTATCCGGTCGGTATTGACTTGTCAGGCCCGGTGGGGTGTCTGTGTGAAGTGTTACGGCCGGGATTTGGCCAGGGGGAAGTTGGTCGAATTGGGTGAACCCGTGGGGGTGATCGCCGCGCAGTCCATCGGCGAGCCCGGCACGCAGTTGACCATGCGGACCTTCCACATCGGGGGAACGGCCAGTAAAGTCGTGGAACAAAGCGTGGTTGAATCCCGGCACGACGGAGTCTTGAAATACCTCAGTTTCGATGCCAAGAAAAATGCCGATTTTCACAATCGCCACATGGCGGTGCAGAACAAACAGGGCGAATGGGTGGTCATGAATCGCAACGCGAAGATTGCGGTTTATGACGACTCCGGGCGAGAGCGGGAAAAGTACCCGGTTGTCTACGGGGCGAAAATCATCGTGAAAGACGGCGGCCGTGTGACGGTTGGGCAGAAACTTGTGGAATGGGATCCATACTCGTTGACCATTCTGACGGAAGTGGGCGGGAAAATTGCCTATGGTGACATCTCCGAAGGCGTGACCATGAAGGAAGAGGTCGATGAAATCACCGGCTTGTCCCGGAAGGTGGTCATTGAGCAGGCCGGCACGAACCTGCGTCCTCGCGTTTCTATCAAAGACGACGGGAACAAGACCGCGAAATTACCCGGTTCTGGTGCGCCGGCTCGTTATCTACTTCCCGTGGGCGCGCATATTTTCGTGGAAAAAGGCGGAATTGTGCATCCCGGAGACGTGTTGGCGAAAATCCCCCGAGAAACCACGAAGACCAAAGACATTACGGGAGGCTTGCCCAGGGTGGCGGAGCTGTTTGAGGCGAGGAAGCCCAAGGAGCAAGCGGTGATCAGTGAAATCGACGGTGAAGTCTCCTTTGGTGGGTTCGTCAAGGGGATGCGCAAGATTGTCGTTGATAACAAGATGGGAGACGTGAAGGAGTACTTTATTCCTCGAGGCAAGCACGTCAACGTGCATGAAGGAGATTGGGTGCGTGCCGGTGAACCGCTCATGGATGGATCGGCGAATCCTCACGATATTCTGAACGTGTTGGGGCCGCGAGAATTGCAGCGATACCTGGTCAATCAGGTTCAGGAAGTGTATCGCTTGCAAGGGGTCTCGATTAATGACAAGCACATTGAAATTATTGCCAGACAAATGTTGAAGAAGATCCGCATCGAAGATCCCGGCGATACGAACTTTTTACCGGGTACCCAGGTCGGGAAATTTGCGTTCACCGATGAAAACCAGCGGGTGCTTGCAGAAAAGGGGAAGCCGGCAATTGGAAAACCTGTGTTGCTGGGGATTACCAAGGCATCACTGAATACGGACAGCTTCATCTCCGGAGCCTCCTTCCAGGAGACGACCCGGGTTCTCACCGAAGCCGCCATCAATGGTCGGGTCGATGATTTGCGGGGGCTCAAGGAAAACGTCATCGTGGGTCGCCTGATCCCGGCGGGAACGGGATTCTCCCACTACAGGGAAACCTTCGTGCCTGCTCCTGAAGAGAAGGTCGTCGAGGATGACGGGACCACTGGCTTGGCGATTCCTGAAGGTGAAGAGTTGCAAATGCAGTCCACCTCATAAATGAAGTGTTTTACCTTGACACATAACAATAGTCTCACTACAATCGAAAGGTTGTCCGAGAGAGTCACATTTATAACGCCCTTGAAGGAAAAATCGGAATATGCCAACGGTGAACCAGCTTGTCAGAAAAGGTCGTAAGGCTCCCAAGGCTAAGAGCAAGAGCCCGGCACTTAATCGATGCCCGCAACGGCGAGGTGTCTGTTTGCGCGTGTATACCACGACTCCGAAAAAGCCGAATTCCGCATTGCGGAAAGTGGCTCGCGTGCGTTTGACCACGGGTGTCGAGGTGACGACCTACATTCCGGGCATGGGACACAATTTGCAGGAGCATTCCATTGTGCTCGTGCGGGGAGGCCGGGTGAAGGACTTGCCCGGCGTGCGTTATCATTTGGTCCGGGGCGCACTCGATGCGGTCGGGGTTGCTGACCGGAAACAGGGGCGCTCCAAGTACGGGGCGAAACGACCGAAGTAGTCAACGGATTGATCGTAGAGAAAGTGTATTTGGAATATGTCTCGTAGTCGAAGTGCCGTCGTAAGAACTCCCGTGGGTGACGCCAAATATCGGGATACCCTTGTGGGGAAATTTATTAATATTCTTATGACGAGAGGGAAAAAGAGTACAGCCCAGCGTGTGTGTTATGGGGCGTTCGACGCCATTCAACAGAAGACGGGGAGTGATCCTTTGAAGGTTTTTCATTCTGCGCTTGGCAACGTCAAGCCGATGGTGGAGGTGAAATCGAGACGGGTGGGAGGTGCGTCGTATCAGGTTCCCGTCGAGATCAGACCCGTTCGGCAAGTTGCCTTGGCCTTTCGATGGATTAAGCGCAGTGCCCGGTCTCGAACGGGAAAGAGTATGCAAGACAAGCTTGCCGCCGAGTTGCTTGATGCTGCCAATAATACCGGGGTTGCTGTCAAGAAACGCGATGAAACGCACAGGATGGCCGAAGCAAATCGTGCGTTTGCCCATTACCGTTGGTAGCTGTTTCTTGTTGCTGTAGTCGAATCACCCTTCACGCATAGGTTTTTTTTAAGAACCGCTCTCGGATTGGGAGCATGGCAGTGTTGTGGCAGTCTGATTGTGTTCGGAGGAACGGTGTCCAGGGAATATCCATTAGAGCGCACGCGAAACATCGGTATCATGGCCCATATTGATGCTGGGAAGACGACGACGACCGAGCGCGTCCTGTATTATACCGGCGTTTCTCACCGTATGGGTGAGGTGCACGAAGGTGCGGCTCAAATGGACTGGATGGAGCAGGAGCGGGAGCGAGGCATTACGATTACGTCTGCGGCGACCACCTGTTTCTGGAACGACCACCGTATCAACATCATTGACACCCCGGGACACGTGGACTTTACGGTTGAAGTGGAGCGGTCCCTTCGCGTGTTGGATGGAGCCGTGGCTGTGTTTGATTCGGTACAGGGAGTCGAACCGCAGTCTGAAACGGTTTGGCGTCAGGCTGATAAATACCGGGTCCCTCGCATTGCCTTTCTGAATAAAATGGACCGGGTGGGTGCCGATTTCTCAGGCAGCGTTCAAAGTATCGTCGATCGTTTGGAAGCCAATCCTGTTGCGGTTCAGTTGCCCATCGGAAAAGAAGCGGATTTCCGGGGCGTCATTGATCTTGTCTCGATGAAATCCTACCTCTTTAACGATGAAGCGCTGGGCGCGGATTATGTCGTCGAAGACGTGTCGCCGGATCTTCTGCCGGCGGCCCAGGAATACCGGGACAAAATGATCGAAGCCGTGGCCGAATTTGATGAAGCGGTGCTTGAGCAATACCTGAACGGCGATCCGTTGAAGCCTGAGGATATCAAGCGTGCCATCCGTGTCGGGACCAATCAAATGCGGATGACGCCGGTGTTGTGCGGGACAGCCTTCAAAAATAAGGGAGTCCAACCGTTACTGGATGCCGTCGTTGATTTCCTGCCTTCGCCCCTGGACGTTCCGGAAGTGGAAGGGGTCGAGCCGTCCAGCGGTGAGAAAATAAGTTGTCCGGCCAGCGATGAGGAGCCGTTTTCAGCATTGGCTTTCAAGATCATGGCTGATCCCTTTGCCGGGCAACTCACGTATTTCCGCGTCTATTCCGGTAGCCTGGAAACAGGTTCGTACGTGTACAACGTCACGCAGGGTAAGCGGGAGCGCATCGGGCGTTTGCTCAAGATGCACGCGAACAAACGGGAAGACATTGGCGCCGTGTATGCTGGGGACATTGCCGCTGCGGTGGGCATGAAGGGAGCGAGGACGGGCGATACGTTATCCCACGAAAAGCGTCCGGTCTTGTTGGAGGTCATTAAATTCCCCGAGCCCGTGATTTCCATGGCAGTGGAACCGAAGACTAAGCAGGATCTGGAAAAACTGGGTTTTTCTTTGGAAAAACTGTCGCAGGAAGATCCGTCCTTTCGTGTGCAAACCGATGATGAGACCGGGCAAACGATTATTTCCGGAATGGGGGAACTGCATTTGGAAATCATCGTCGACCGGCTTGTCAGGGAATTTAAGGTGCAGGCGAACGTCGGTAAACCCGAGGTGGCTTATCGTGAAACGATACGCGCCACGGGTGAAGCCGAAGGCAAATATATCAAGCAATCCGGTGGTCGGGGACAATATGGGCACGTGGTGTTGCGCGTCGAACCGTCCGAGCCGGGCGTGGGACTTGAGTTCGTCAACAAGATTGTCGGTGGTATTATTCCCCGTGAATATATCCCGGCGGTGGAAAAAGGGGTGCGGGAGCGCATGGAGTCGGGCGTGGTGGCCGGATATGCCATGCGGGACGTTCGGGTGACGTTGTTCGATGGCTCCTTTCACGAGGTCGATTCCAGTGAGATGGGCTTTAAAATCGCGGCGTCGATGGCCTTTGAGAGTGCCTGTCGCAAGGCCAACCCGATCCTCCTTGAGCCGGTCATGAAAGTGGAGGTTCTGGTCCCCCAGGATTTCATGGGCGACGTGATCGGCGACTTGAATTCACGACGCGGGAAAGTGCAGGGCATCAAGGCGCGAGTCGGCTCTCAGGCCGTGGAGGCCATGGTTCCCCTTGGAGAAATGTTCGGGTATGCCACGAGTCTCCGCTCGAAGACGCAGGGGCGTGCCACTTATTCAATGGAATTTGCGGAGTACAACCCCGTTCCGAGGCAGTTGGAGGATCAGATCGTCAGCAAGCAACGCGGAGAATAGCGGGGGAGATTGTTGTGAGAGGCAGGAAAGCGGCGTGGTGATATTCGTTTCTTTCTCGTGTAGCCTCAGAAGATTCGGAATCGAAGAGGGAGGGGCAGATGGCGAAGGCGAAATTTGATCGGAAGAAGCCGCACGTGAACGTGGGGACGATTGGGCACGTGGACCATGGGAAGACGACGCTGACCTCGGCGCTGACGAAGGTGATGGGGCAAAAGGGGATGGCGCAGTTCGTCAGCTACGATGAAGTGGCGAAAGCGAGTGAATCACAGGGGCGGCGGGACCCGACGAAGATCCTCACGATTGCGATTTCGCACGTGGAATATGAGACGGAGCACCGGCACTACGCGCACGTGGACTGTCCGGGGCACGCGGATTACGTGAAGAACATGATTACGGGGGCGGCGCAGATGGACGGGGCGATTCTGGTGGTGTCGGCGGCGGACGGGCCGATGCCGCAGACGCGGGAACACATTCTGCTGGCGCGGCAGGTGGGGGTCCCGTACATTGTGGTGTTTCTGAACAAGGCGGATAAGGTCGAAGATCCGGAGTTACTGGAGTTGGTGGAATTGGAAGTACGGGAATTGCTGTCGAAATATCAATTTCCGGGGGACGACATTCCGATCATCGTGGGGTCGGCGACGAAAGCCCTGGAGGGGGACGAAGGGGACGTGGGGGTGCCGGCGATCATGAAGTTGTTGGCGGGGATTGACAGTTACATTCCGACGCCGGAGCGCGCGATTGACAAGCCGTTTCTGATGCCGATTGAAGACGTGTTTACGATCAGCGGGCGGGGGACGGTGGTGACGGGCCGCGTGGAGCGGGGGCAGGTGAAGGTCGGCGATGAGATTGAGATTGTGGGGTTGGGCGAAACGCGGAGCACGGTGGTGACGGGCGTGGAGATGTTCCGGAAGGTGTTGGACGAAGGGCAGGCGGGGGACAACATCGGGGCGTTGTTGCGGGGCACGAAGAAGGACGAGGTGGAGCGGGGGCAGGTATTGGCGAAACCGAAGAGTATTACGCCGCACACGAAGTTCAAGGCGGAAGTGTACGTCTTGACGAAGGAAGAAGGGGGGCGGCATACGCCGTTTTTCAACGGGTACCGGCCGCAGTTTTATTTTCGGACGACGGACGTGACGGGGGTGGTGCAGTTGGCGGACGGGGTGGAGATGGTGATGCCGGGGGACAACACGACGTTCACGGGGGAATTGATTGCGCCGATTGCGATGGAGCAGGGCTTACGGTTTGCGGTGCGGGAAGGGGGCCGCACGGTGGGTGCCGGCGTCGTGACCGACATCCTCGCGTAAGTTAAGGAAGGAATCCAGTGGTGGTAAGCGTCGATCAACGTATTCGTATCAGGTTGAGGGGGTTTGATTATCGGATCCTCGATCAATCGGCTCGTGAAATTGTGGATACCGTCAAGCAAACGGGCGCGCGCGTTGCCGGTCCCATTCCGCTTCCCACCCGGATTGAAAAGTTTACGATTCAGCGATCCACTCATACGGATAAGAAGTCTCGCGAGCAATTTGAAATCCGTACGCATAAACGTTTATTGGATATTCATGAGCCCACCCCGGAAACCATGGATGCGCTCATGAAATTGAGTCTGGCTGCCGGTGTGGACGTGGAGATCAAGCTGTAGCGTGGCGTCGTTGATGAGGATTTGCAGGGGTGTTGCATGGTTAGTGGTTTAATAGGAAAAAAGCTGGGCATGACGCAGATCTACGATGAACATCGCCGTCTGCATCCCGTGACGGTGATTGAAGTGGGGCCTTGTCGCGTGACAGCCGTGAAGACCAAGGATCGTCATGGGTACGATGCGGTACAGCTTGGATTTTCTGAGGTCCAGGACCGGAAACTCACCAAGGCACAAGTGGGGCATCTTCGTGCTTCCGGGCAAGAGAAATTGTTCAGATATTTGCGGGAGTTTCGTTGCGTTCCGGATTGTCAGGTGGGGGATGCCGTGACGGCTGACTTTTTTGAAAAAGGCGAAATGGTGCACGTCCAGGGAACCTCAAAGGGAAAAGGATTCCAGGGTGTCATGAAGCGTCACAATTTCGGAGGCGGTCCGGCCAGTCACGGTTCCATGTTCCATCGTGCGCCGGGGTCCATTGGGTGCAGTTCGTATCCCTCGCGTGTGTTGAAAAACAAGGCGCTGCCCGGGCAAATGGGCAACAAGCGGGTCACGGTGAAAGGATTGACTGTGGCCGGCACTCGACCAGAAGAACATCTCGTTCTCATCAGGGGAGCCGTTCCCGGTCCCGTGGGAGGATTGGTCCTTATCCGAAAGGCAGGAGGGTAACGCGTCGGCATGGCCTCGATAGAAATCGTAGACCAAACGAGGAAGGCTGTCGGTTCCGTTGAGGTGAGCGAGGCCGTATTCGGCTCTCAGCCTCATGGGTCACTGGTTCATTCCGCAGTGGTCATGCAGCTTGCGTCGCGTCGGCAAGGCACCGCAAGCTCGAAAGGCCGCAGTGATGTCAGTGGAACAGGTAAAAAGCCGTGGAGGCAAAAACATACGGGCCGGGCTCGAGCGGGTTCGAATCGTTCACCGGTGTGGCGTCATGGTGGGACGGTATTCGGTCCGCAGCCTCGAAAGTATCGTTCTGCCATGTCGAAGAAAATGTATCGAAAGGCCATGCAAAGTGCTCTGTCTGCAAAGATGGCGGCCGGGGAGCTTCTGGTTCTTTCTGAACTGTCGCTTCCGGAACCCAAGACCAAATTGATGGCCAAAACGGTGAAACAATTAGGTGCGACGAGCCCCGTTCTGTTCGTCGTGGGGAAAGACCGCGATGCCGTGTTTCGCGCAACAAGGAATTTGGCTCAAGTGAAGGCCGTGTCGCCCGAAGAGTTGACGGTGTACGACGTGCTTCGCTACCAGACGCTCGTGGTGTTGAAGGATGAATTGCCCGGCGTGGAGGAGTTATGGGCATGAAACGCGATCCCTATGACGTGTTGGTGAAGCCGTTGCTGACTGAAAAAATCACGGGGCTTCAAGAGTCCGCTAACCGTATCGCTTTTGTCGTGCAGAGCGACGTGAATCGAATCGAGGTCCGTCAGGCGGTGGAGTCCGTGCTCAAAGTCAAGGTGAAGTCCGTCAATATCATGAACGTCATGGGCAAGAAGAAACGCCAGGGGCGCTATCTTGGGAAACGGGCGGACTGGAAAAAAGCCATCATCACCTTGCATGAAGGCGAGAAGGTAGAGTTGTATGAGAGCGCCTAGCAGCACGTTGAAAAAAGGGGACGCACATTATGCCGACTAAACCTTATCGTCCAACGTCGCCGGGCCGGCGCGGCATGACGGTTATCAAGGACAAGACGTTGTCGAAAGAGCAGCCTGAAAAAAGCCTGACGACGTCTCTGCCTCGCTCCGGCGGACGAAACAATTTCGGGCGGATTACGACGAGATTTCGTGGCGGCGGGCATAAGCGTTTGTACCGTGTCATCGATTTCAAGCGGAATAAAATCGGGGTGCCGGGCAAAGTCGTCAGGGTGGAGTACGATCCCAATCGTTCGGCTCGTATCGCATTGATCGCGTATGCAGACGGGGATAAGCGATATATCCTGGCTCCCGTCGGCTTGTCGGTCGGAGATCCGATTCAAGCTGGTCCCGGCTCGGACATTCGTCCAGGCAATGCGCTTCCTTTGTCGTTGATGCCGCTTGGCACGACCATTCATAACATTGAACTCAAGCCGGGGAAGGGCGCTCAGATAGCGCGGAGTGCGGGTGCGTCGTGTCAGGTGATGGGCCGGGAAGGTCAATACGTTCAGGTCCGTCTGGTTTCGGGTGAGATGCGCCGGATTTTGGGCACGTGTATGGCGACCGTGGGACAAATCGGGAACCTCGATCACGAGAACGTTTCGGTGGGCAAGGCCGGTCGTTCGAGGTGGAAGGGAAAGCGGCCTCACGTCCGGGGTGTCGTGATGAATCCGGTGGATCATCCGCATGGTGGCGGCGAAGGGAAGTCTGGACAGGGAAACCCTCATCCCGTTTCTCCTTGGGGGGTTCCGACGAAAGGCTTCAAGACCCGGAAGAAGAAGCAGTCGTCGAAATTCATTATCTCCAGACGGACGAAATAAGGAGAGCTAGCGTCGATGCCGCGTTCGATTCATAAGGGGCCGTTTGTCGATACCCACCTTTTGGAAAAGGTGGAAAAAATGAATGAGTCCCGCGATCTGAAAATCATCAAGACCTGGTCGCGTCGTTCCACGATCATTCCTGAAATGATCGGTCATACGTTCGCCGTGCACAACGGGAAGAAATTTATTCCGGTCTACGTGACGGAAAATATGGTTGGGCACAAACTCGGAGAATTTTCTCCGACCCGTTTCTTTAAGGGGCATGGAGCCGCCAAATCGGAAAAAGCCGTTCCATTGAAGTAGCATATGGTACGAGGGCAGTAGAGAAGGGATCTCATGGCCGAAGCAAAGGCAATCTTACGCTACGTGAGAATGACGCCGCGAAAAGTGCGGATGGTCGTCAACCTGATCCGTGGTCGTGACGTGTCCGAGGCGTTGACGGTACTCAAGTATTTGCCTAGGGCCGCGGCTCCGGTTGTGGAAAAGGTGTTGCATTCCGCGGTTGCGAATGCCGGACAACAGGAGTTGGGAGATGCTGAATCGTTGAAAGTCTCTAGAGCATACGTCGATGGCGGTCCCGTGTTAAAGCGGTTTCGAGCCAGGTCCATGGGCAGGGCAAATCCCATTCATAAGCGGACCAGTCACTTGACGATTGCAGTTTCTCCGACGAAAGAGGATTCCTAGGGGAAATCATTGCCGGCCATTTCTGTCGGCACAGTGAGGTAAAACCGGAGTATGGGACAAAAAACGCATCCATTTGGTTTTCGGCTGGGGTATACCAGGACGTGGAATTCCCGGTGGTATGCCAAAAAAGATTTTGTGAAGCTGCTGCATGAGGACGTCGAGATTCGCGGTACCGTCAAATCCCGCTTGTTTCACGCCGGCATTTCACGGGTCGAGATCGAACGTTCCGGGAATCAGGTGAAGGTGATCATTTACACGGCCCGTCCCGGTATTATCATTGGGAGAAAGGGTGCGGAAGTCGATAAGTTGAAAGCGATGCTGGAGCAACGGTATGGCCGGGAAGTCTACGTGACGGTGAAGGAGATCAAGAAACCGGAGTTGGACGCGCAACTGGTTTCTGAAAACATCGCCTTGCAATTGGAGAAACGTGTGTCATTTCGTCGCGCCATGAAAAGAAGCGTGGCCTCGGCGCTTCGCTTGGGTGCTCAAGGCGTTCGGGTGTCATGTGCGGGACGGTTGGGCGGTAATGAAATCGCCCGGACGGAATGGTATCGGGAAGGCCGGGTTCCGCTTCATACGCTTAGGGCGGACGTGGATTATGGGTTTGCAGAAGCCCATACAACCATGGGGATTATCGGGGTGAAGGCGTGGATTTACAAAGGGAATGCCGAGTTGCCGAACGCGGCGAAGGACGAAGCGTCGTTGAATTTGCTGTAGAGTGGCGACGCGTGCTGCACGGATAAGAACGACTGGTATGAATACACATCGTCTTGATGGGCTTAAAATATGTTAGCTCCGAAAAAAGTTAAATTTCGAAAAGTGCAGAAAGGCAATATGCGAGGGAAGGCCTACCGTGGCGGTGACGTGTCTTTCGGGCAGTTTGGGCTCAAGGTGCTGGAGCCTGGCCGGATTACTGCCCGGCAAATCGAGGCGGCGAGAATCGCGATGACGCGCCACGTCAAGCGCGGCGGGAGAATCTGGACCCGTATCTTCCCTGATAAGCCCATCACCAAAAAGCCTGCGGAAGTTCGAATGGGGAAGGGCAAAGGGAACCCCGAGTTCTGGGTGGCCGTGGTGAAGCCTGGTCGCATTCTCTACGAAATGGATGACGTGTCGAGAAGCGTCGCGGAAGAGGCGTTTCGTTTAGCCGGTCACAAGCTGCCGTTGGCGACAAAATTTGTCGCCCGAGGCGAATATCCCGCCTGAGGCACATTGATGGACGTCAAGGAATTGCAAGGCATGGAAGCGGAAGAATTGGTGGGAAAGGTGCATGAGTTGAAGCAGGAATTGTTTCACCTTCGCTGCCAGCATGCCCTTGGACGGATTGAAAATCCGATGAAAATTCGTCAGGTGCGAAAGGACGTGGCCAGGGCCAAGACCGTCCTTCGTGAAAAGCGATCGTCGGGGCAATTGAAAGGCGAGGGTTGACGAAACATGACTGTAAGGCGACAGCGGGCATCGTATGGACGTGTGATCAGCGATAAAATGGAAAAAACGGTCGTTGTGGCGGTCCCGAGATTGGTGTCGCACGCGTTATACGGAAAAGTGGTGCGACGCCTCACCAAACTGAAAGCCCATGACGAAAAGAATGAATCCCGGACCGGCGACCGTGTGAAAATCGTGGAGACGCGTCCGCTCAGCAAGGATAAACATTGGCGGGTGGCGGCCATTATCGAGCGCGGCGAGCAGAGCCCGTCGCCGTAAACGGTAACGCGGAAATGGCGTGGTGTTCCAATGATTCAAAATTACAGTTACCTTGACGTCGCAGATAATTCCGGCGCGAAGAGCGTACGGTGCTTTCACGTGTTGGGGGGGACCCGCCGGCGGTATGGGGGCATCGGCGACATTGTGGTCGTGTCGGTTCGAGAGGCCATACCCAAAGCGTCCGTCAAGAAAGGCGACGTGGTCAAAGCCGTGATCGTGAGAACGAAAAAAAGCCGGCGTCGTGAGGATGGCTCCTATATTCGCTTCGACCGCAATGCGTGTGTGCTGGTGAATAATCAAGGGGATCCCGTGGGCACGAGAATCTTTGGGCCCGTTGCCCGGGAATTAAGGAAAAAGAAGTTCATGAAAATCATTTCTCTTGCTCCGGAGGTGTTGTAGGACACATGGGCAGCCGGGTTGCGACTGGAAGCCTTTCGGCAACGAAATCGCGTATTCGCAAGGGCGATACGGTGATTGTGATTGCCGGACGGGAGAAAGGGAAAATGGGGAAAGTCTTGCACGTGAATCCACGGACAAACCGGGTGACGGTGGAAAAAATCAACGTGATCAAACGGCACACGAAGCCTTCCCAAAAAATGAAACAAGGTGGCATTTTGGAGCGCGAGGCACCCTTGGCGATTTCAAATGTCATGGTGTATTCCCAAACCTTGGGTAAACCTTCGCGGGTCGCCATCAAGCGATTGGATGATGGACGCCGGGTTCGAGTCTTGCAGAAAAGTCCGGACGACGTTCTGGATAAGGTGTGATGGCGAAAAAAGAAACCAAGTCAGCAGCCAAACCAAAGGCGGCGCAGGCAGGACCTCCTCCGCGGTTAAGGGACCTCTACCGGAATGAAGTGGTCCCCCGGATGATGAAGGAATTCTCGTATGCCAATCCGATGCAAGTGCCTCGCGTGGAACGGGTAGTACTGAACGTCGGTATGGGAGAAGCCATTCAAGACGTCAAGCTGTTGGATGGTGCCGTGGCCGAATTGGCCTTGATCACGGGGCAGAAGCCCGTCGTGACCAGGGCGAAAAAAGCCATCGCCGGTTTTAAGGTGCGACAGGGGATGCCGATCGGAACCAAGGTCACGCTTCGCGGAAGCCGTATGTATGAATTTCTGGATCGTTTGCTGAACGTCGGCCTGCCCCGGATTCGGGATTTTCGGGGAGTGTCCCCCAAGGCGTTTGATGGCCGTGGCAACTATACGTTCGGGTTGAAGGAGCAGTTGACCTTTCCTGAAATCAAATATGACAACGTGGCAGCCATCCACGGGATGGATATTACCATTGTGACGAGCGCTCAACGAAATGACGAGGCTAAATCCCTGCTGACTCATCTGGGTATGCCGTTTCGGTGAACCTAAGGAATTGAGACGGAGGCTTGCGTGGCAAGAAAAGCATTACGGAATAAGGCGGCTGCTGAGCCGAAATTTCTCGTCCGGCGCTATAATCGCTGCCCTCTCTGTGGTCGCGTGAGGGCCTTTTTGCGCCGCTTCCACATGTGCCGGATTTGTTTTCGGCTGCATAGCCTGCGCGGAAACATTCCAGGGGTCACCAAGTCGAGTTGGTAGCCGGGCGCTAGGCTGCGGATGATAAGGGTATGACGTTATGAGTATGACGGATCCAATTGCTGATCTTTTTGTTCGTATCATGAATGCCATGCGACGGGGGCACGCGACGGTCAACGTTCCGGCCTCCAAGTTGAAGGCCAACGTGCTTGCCGTCTTTAAGGCCGAGGGCTTTATTCAAGACTTCTCGCCCACCACACTCGATGGGCATCCGGCCCTTCAGGTCGAGTTGCGGTATGTCCCCGGACGGGAAAAGAAGCCCGTGATTGAGCGAATCAAGCGGGTCAGCAAGCCGGGCAAGCGTGTGTACGTAGGTGTTGTTTCCATTCCGCGAGTGCGGGGTGGGTTGGGGGTAGCGGTGCTATCGACCTCGAAAGGGGTCATGACCGACCGGCAAGCCAGGCAACAGAGTATCGGGGGGGAAGTGTTGTGTCACGTGTGGTAGAGCCGGGACAAACCGGTTCATCTCAACGAAACAGTCAGGTCAACGATGTCTAGAATCGGGATTCAACCAATCACGCTGGCCTCCACCGTCGAGGTGAAGGTGGAAGGGGGTTCCGTCTCCGTGAAGGGACCTTTGGGGCAATTGGGGTGGGAACTCGCCGACGGGATTGACGTGACCATCAACGAGGGATCTCTCCAGGTAGGGCGACGGGGGAATGCGTCTCGTGTCAAAGCCCTCCATGGGCTGACCCGCGTTGAATTGGCGAATTTGGTCGAGGGCGTGACCAAGGGGTTCGAACGCACCTTGGAATTGACGGGGGTGGGGTATCGAGCGCAAGTGCAGGGTCAATCGTTGACGCTAAACGTCGGTTTTGCACATCCTGTGACCTTGTCAATCCCGGAAGGCGTGCAGACGTCGGTCGAGAAACAAACCATGATCTCCGTCAAGGGCATTGATAAACGGCTCGTGACCCAGACGGCCGCCAATATTCGACGCGTGCGACCTCCCGATGTCTATAAGCAAAAAGGCATTAGGTATGCGGGTGAAGTTTTGATTAAGAAAGCCGGAAAAGCCGGGAAGAAATAACGTATGAATTTAAAGACGCAACGTCGCCGGTTGGAACGGCGCAAAACACGTGTCAGGAAAAAAGTTCAAGGTACGTCTCAACGGCCAAGACTGACCGTGTTTCGAAGCAATGCGCACATTTATGCCCAAGTCGTCGATGACGCCGCGGGTCTCACCTTGGCTGCCGCGTCATCCATGGACGCGAGGCTTCGCGAAACCGTGAAGTCCGGTTCGTCGAAGGAGGCCGCGCAAGCCGTCGGGAAACTGTTGGCCGAACGGGCCAAGGCTGCGAATGTGACCGAGGTCGTGTTCGACCGGAATGGGCGACTGTACCATGGACGAGTCAAAGCATTGGCTGACGCGTCCCGTGAAGAAGGTCTGGCTTTTTAACGAAGAGGATGGCATTCGGTGCAACAAGTCAACCCTGAAGAATTGAACCTCAAAGACAAGTTGATCTCGATTAACCGGGTGGCGAAAGTCGTCAAGGGAGGAAAGCGGTTTTCCTTCAGTGCGCTGGTCGTGGTTGGGGATGGGCAGGGATGGGTTGGCATTGGCAAGGGCAAGGCGACCGAGGTGCCGCCGGCGATTGCCAAAGCCGTTGGCCGGGCAAAGAAACAACTGCTTCAGGTGCCTTTGAGAAACGGCAGCATTCCCCATGACGTGCACGGGCGTTTCTGTGGAGAACACGTGTACATGAAACCGGCGAAAGCAGGGACGGGAATCATCGCGGGCGGGGCGGTTCGAGCCATTTTGGAAGTCCTTGGAGCCCACAATATCATTGCGAAAACCTTGGGCCGCGGCAACCCCTATAACGTGGTACAGGCCACGTTGGCCGGCTTGTCCCAACTCAAGGGACCGGAAGACGTCAAGCATCTCCGTCAGGTTTCGAATGAGTCGTCACTCTAACGTGGTGTGAGGAGTCGTGCCGTGTCTCAATCTTCTGATCAGCTTTCCATTACGTTGAAGCATAGTCCCATCGGGCGACCTTATAAACAGCGCCTGTATTTACAGGGGCTCGGTTTACGAAAGATTCATCAAACGGTGCAGCGCCCCAAGACGCCCCAGGTGTTGGGGTTGATCCGAAAGGTCAAGCACCTCGTTGAGGTCAACGATCAATGAAACTCCATCAATTGCAGCCGGCTCCGGGCTCCAGGAAATCGAAAAAACGTTTAGGGCGAGGTCCGGGCTCGGGGTTGGGCAAGACAGCCGGCAAGGGGCATAAGGGTATGCTCGCCCGTTCCGGGCGGGCGAACGTTGCGGGATTTGAAGGTGGTCAAATGCCGCTCGCACGGAGGTTGCCCAAACGAGGATTTCACAATCCGTTTCGTACCGAATTCGCCGTGGTCAATCTCAAAACCCTTGCGACCCTCGACCAAAACGTGACCCCTCAAGTCCTATATGAGAAACGGATTGTCAAGAAGCAGTCACTGCCCATCAAGATTCTTGGCGTAGGAGAGCTGGACAAGCCCATGACTATTGAAGCGCATAAATTCAGTCAGTCGGCTCTCCGGAAAATTGAACAGGCGGGCGGACAAGCCAAGGTCATCGGCCGTGCTTGAACGGCTCATTACGAGCTTCCAGAACATCCTTAAAATACCGGAGTTACGTAGCCGTGTCCTGTTTACGTTGGCAATGTTGGCTGTGTACCGGATCGGAGCTCATATTCCGACTCCGGGGATCAACAATGATGAATTGGCGCAATTCTTATTGGATCAAGGCGGAGCCCTCCTCGGGTTCCTGGACATTTTTTCCGGAGGTTCGCTATCACGGTTAACGATTTTTGCGCTGGGCATCATGCCCTACATCAGTGCGTCGATTATCCTGCAACTCTTGACCGTGGTGATCCCGCATTTATCGAAACTGGCCAAGGAGGGTGAACGAGGAAGAAAAACCATCATTCAATATACCCGCTATGGGACCATCGGGATTGCCCTGGTCCAGGGATTCGGGATTGCCTTGGGGCTCGAAGGCATGAACGGCGGTCAATACGTGTTGGAGCCGGGCTGGCCGTTTCGGTTCATGACCGTGATTACCCTGACCGCGGGAACTGCGTTCCTCATGTGGCTGGGCGAACAAATCACCGAGCGCGGAGTGGGGAACGGCATCTCGCTGATCATTTTCGCCGGGATTGTCGCCCGTCTTCCAAGCGCAGTTGCCCAAACCTTTGAAATGTACCGGGTCGGGGAACTGAGCCTGCTCTTCCTGATCCTGTTGGCCGTGAGCATGTTGGCCGTGATCGCGGCTATCGTGTTCCTGGAAAGCGGGAGACGACGGGTTCCGGTTCAATATGCCAAACGGGTTGTCGGCCGCAGGGTGTATGGTGGACAAAGCACTCATATCCCCTTGAAAATCAATACGGCGGGCGTGATTCCACCGATTTTTGCGTCTTCGATTATTGCTTTTCCGGCCACGATCACCTCATTTATTCAGGTGCCGTGGGTGCAGGCCTTGGGGGCGCATCTGGCTCCGGGGTCGGTCGTCTATACGTTGATGTACGTGAGCATGATTATTTTCTTCTGTTTTTTCTATACGGCGGTCGTGTTGAATCCGGTCGATATGGCGGACAACATGAAAAAATATGGAGGGTTTATTCCTGGCATTCGTCCTGGGCAGCGAACGGCCGATTATATTTACCGGGTTCTCACCCGGATTACGTTTGCCGGTTCCATCTACCTGGCGATCGTCTGTGTGATTCCGGAATTGTTGATCTATAAGTTGAACGTGCCCTTTTATTTCGGAGGAACCTCGTTGTTGATCGTCGTGGGGGTCGGGTTGGATACCGCCCAGCAAATCGAGTCTCACATGCTGATGCGGAATTATGAAGGGTTCCTGGCCAAGGGACGGTTGAAAGGCCGGAGCGGTTAGCACGCCATGCGACTGGTTTTTCTCGGTGCGCCCGGAGTGGGCAAGGGCACGCAGGCTGAAATGGTTGCGGTCGAACTGGCGATACCCAAAATTTCCACGGGGGACTTATTGCGAACGGGTGTGGCCCAAAAGACGCCGTTGGGGCTTGAAGCGCAGCAGTACATGACGCGAGGAGAACTTGTACCCGACAACGTGGTCATCGGACTCGTCGCGGAAAAAATCGCGTCCTCCGAATGTGAAAAGGGATTTATTCTTGATGGATTTCCGCGAACCATTCTTCAGGCTGACGCCTTGTCGGGCATCCTTCAAAAGCAGGAGGCGACGCTGGACCGGGTCATCTATTTCGTCATCCCTCGAGAGGAAGTGGTGAAGCGGTTGAGCGGACGAAGAAGTTGCTCAGCCTGTTCGGCGGTGTATCACGTCGATTACGTGCCGCCCAAGCAGGAGGGGCGCTGTGACGAGTGTGGGGCGGCCCTCGTTCAACGTAGCGACGATAAACGGGAGACGGTGGAATCGAGGCTGGTGGTGTATGAGGAGCAAACGGCTCCCTTGATTGATTACTATCAAGAGAAACACGTGCTGGCTGAATTGGACGGTACGGGAACCGTTGAAGAGGTCCAGGAGCGGTTGTCGGCATTGTTGTCCGGGACGTAGCGTTTCATGATCATGCTCAAGACCGAGGAGGAAATTGCGCTGATGGCCCAAGCTTCGAAGATTGTGGCTGAAGCCCACCAGGTGCTGCAACAGGCGGTCAGACCTGGGGTCACCACGTTATATTTGGACGAACTGGCAGAGACGTTCATTCGTGACCACGGAGGCGTTCCGGCCTTCAAGGGATACCGTAGTTTCCCAAACACCCTTTGTGCCTCGGTGAATCATGAAGTCGTTCATGGGATTCCCTCCAACCGGGCGCTGAAGGAAGGGGACATCGTCGGGCTTGACTTGGGAGCGATTGTTCAGGGATTTTATGGTGATGGGGCCGTGACGGTGTCCGTGGGTCAGGTTTCGGACGACGTCGAAACTCTCCTTAAGGTGACAGAAGCTGCGATGCATAAAGGGATCGATCAGGCCAGGGTCGGCAACCGGCTGTCCGATATCGGGCATACGATTCAACGCTACGTGGAAGCACACGGGTTTTCCGTCGTGAGGGATTTTGTGGGGCATGGGATCGGCCGGCGACTTCATGAGGAACCGCAAGTTCCCAATTATGGACGTCCGGGGCAAGGCTCGCGCCTTCAGTTCGGAATGGTGTTGGCCATTGAGCCCATGGTGAACGTCGGGGGGGCGCAGGTGCAAGTGTTGGACGACCAATGGACCGCCGTCACGAAAGATGGGAGCCTGTCGGCGCATTTTGAACATACCGTGGCGGTCCAACCCGAGGGGCCACCCGTGATTCTGACGACGGTCAAGGAGCAGGTAAGTGTTAATTCATAGCGACGCGGTTTCAGGCTGATGGCAAAGGAAGACGTCATTGAAGTACAAGGGGTGATCATGGAAACGTTGCCCAATGCCATGTTTCGGGTTCAATTGGAGAGTGGGCATAAGATCTTGGCACATATTTCAGGGAAGATGCGGATGCATTTTATTCGCATTCTTCCGGGCGATAAAGTGACCGTGGAGCTATCTCCGTATGACCTCACGAGGGGACGGATCACCTATCGTTTCAAATAGCGAGGAGAGGCAGCTCTCATGAAAGTCAAATCGTCAGTCAAACCGATGTGTTCAAAATGTATTGTCTTCCGACGACGAGGTATCGTTCGGGTCCGATGCAGTAACCCTCGCCACAAGCAGAGACAAGGGTAAGGCGGAAGACCTCGTCAGGTGAAGAAGGAGGAGACATGGCTCGGATAGCAGGCGTCGATCTGCCCGTGGGCAAACGCATTGAGATAGGCTTGACCTATATTTACGGGATCGGGCCGTGGAACGCGAGGCAGATTTTGCAGAAGACCGGCATTGATTACGCCGTGCGCGTCAAGGATCTTCGTGAGGAAGACATTGTCAAACTTCGTGAGACAATCGATAAAGATTACACCGTCGAGGGGGATCTTCGAAAGGAAATCACTCTCAGCATCAAACGACTGATCGATACGGGAACCTATCGAGGGCTTCGTCATCGCAGAGGGCTTCCCGTTCGTGGTCAACGAACCAAAACGAATTCACGAACCCGGAAAGGGAAACGGGCGTCGATCGGCCGGTCCAAAAAATAAACAGCCATCCAGGTGACAGCATGAGCATAAAAAAAGGTCGGAAAAAAGAGAAGAAAATCGTGCAAATGGGTATTGCCCATATTCAGGCGTCTTTCAACAATACCTTGGTGACCATTACCGACATGAGCGGCAATACGGTCTCGTGGTCGAACGCGGGCGGTCTGGGCTTCAAGGGGGCCAGAAAGAGTACGCCCTTTGCGGCGACGCGCGTGGGGGAAGCGGCCGGCCGAAAAGCAATGGAGCAAGGGATGCGTCAGATCGACGTGTACGTCAACGGCCCGGGATCGGGACGTGAGTCGGCGGTGCGCGCGCTACAGTCCGTGGGGCTACGTGTGAATTTGATTCGTGACGTGACGCCCATTCCCCATAATGGATGCCGGCCCCCGAAACGGCGACGGGTGTAAAGCGGTGAGGGACTCAACCTTCAGACGTGCCAACGTGGACTCTGAAGTTTCGAAAGTGAGAGGCTAGAGACGTGGCAAATTATCGTGGTCCAGTATGCAGGATTTGTCGAAGGGAAGGCGTCAAACTGTTCCTCAAGGGAACACGTTGCATGACCGACAAGTGTGCGATCGAACGTCGAAGTTATCCTCCGGGGCAACATGGACAATCTCGTCCCCGTGTGACGGATTACAGCATGCAGTTGCGTGAAAAACAGAAATTGCGCCGGATGTATGCCGTCCAGGAACGTCAGTTTCGGGGGATCTTTGAGCGAGCCGAACGTCAGGAAGGTGTGACGGGTGAGAATCTTCTGGCGTTGCTTGAGCGACGTTTGGATAACGTCGTCTACCGGGTCGGGTTGGCGTTTTCGCGCAAGCAGGCTCGTCAATTGGTCAATCATGGTCATATTTTGGTGAATGGCCGGAAAACCGACATTCCTTCGTATACGACGGCCGTGGGCGACGTGGTTCAAGTCAGGCCAAGGAGTGCGGAGTTGGTGGCGATTAAAGCGGCGGCGGATGCCGCCGACAACCTGCCGGGTGTCACCTGGATCGACTGTGACCGTGACGCCTTGAAAGGGACGATTCGGGCATTGCCGACGAAAGAGGACATCGGAGCCCCGGTCAATGAACAGATCATTGTCGAATTATATTCTCGCTAGCAGGGAACACGTTGGCGAGCCGGACGTGAGCCGGTATCCCGGCTATGACAGATTGAGGTGAAAGGGAGCGCAATGAACAAAGGGATCAAGGATTTTCAGTTGCCGATGCGACTGGAATTGGAAAAGGAAACAGCCTCACCCACCTATGGAAAGTTTACGGCAGAGCCTTTTGAACGCGGGTTTGGGACTACGGTTGGGAATTCCTTACGACGCGTGTTGCTGTCCTCGTTAACCGGGGCGTCTGTGACCTCCGTCAAGATCGAAGGGGCGTTTCATGAATTTTCCACCCTTCCCGGCGTTGCGGAAGATGTGACCATTATCATCTTGAACGTCAAGAATCTTCGGCTGAAGCTGCATACCGACAAATCAAAGGCGATGCGGTTAAAGAAGAAAGGGCCGGGCGAAGTCAGTGCCGCCGATATTCAGCATGACGCGGATATCACCATCTTGAATCCGGAACTGCATATCGCGACGTTGGACAAAGACGGGATGCTCGACATAGAGTTGATCGTCAAGCCGGGTCGCGGGTACGTACCGGCGGAACGCAATAAAGAAGAAGGGTTGCCCATTGGCGTCATCCCGGTCGACTCGATTTTTTCCCCGATCAAGCGCGTGAACTTTCACGTGGAAAATGCTCGAGTCGGTCGCGTGACCGATTATGACAAATTGAATCTTGAGATTTGGACCGACGGAAGTATCACCCCACAAGAAGCCGTTTCCTCATCGGCTTCTATTCTTCGTGAACATTTGGCCATTTGCATTCCCAGCGAAGAAATGAAAGAAGTGGAACATGATTCCGCGTACGAGGAAACACAAGCCGAATTGAACAAACATCTGGCTCGAAGCGTCAATGAACTGGAACTTTCCGTGCGTGCGGCGAATTGTCTGAAAAATGCGAATATCAAAACGATTGAAGACCTCGTGCAGAAGACGGAAATCGAGATGCTGAAAACCAAAAATTTCGGAAAAAAATCTCTTAATGAAATCAAGGAAGTGTTGGCTGAAATGGGGTTGAGCTTGGGTCTTAGACGAGAAAACCTGGTGCAGACCAACAACCAATCGCATTAACATATTACCAAGAGAGCTACGGCGTGCGACATCGAAAAAAAGGCAGACAATTAGGGCGGAATTCCAAACATCGACACGCGATGTTTCGGAACCTCGTCACCTCGTTACTGGAACACGAACGTATCGAGACCACGGAGGCCAAAGCCAAAGAGCTTCGCGGTTTCACTGAAAGAATGATCACCCTGGGGAAAGATGGTTCCCTGCATGCGCGCAGGCAGGCCTTGAATTTCATCAGAAGAAAAGACGTTGTCTCGAAATTGTTCAGTGACGTTGCCGGACGATTCAACCGCCGGTCCGGAGGATACGTCAGGATCATTCCAACGAGACGTCGTCCCGGGGATGCAGCGGAGCTTGTGGCTGTTGAGTTGATCGAACGTGGACCGGTGAGTGAGGTCGTCGATGAACCGGTGATCGAAGACAAGACGTCATAAGCATTTTTGCAGTCCTTCCTTCTTGCGTGTCCGGCCTTGTGGAAGTCCCTGACGCGTGACCCTGCTCCTCGCAGATTTTGCGTTTATAGGCAAGCCTCAGCGTACCTCGACGGCCCGTTTAGTTTACTTGGTTGGGGGCGTATGGTATTGTGTTTCAGGTTCCTTCCAAGCCATCATTGACGTGCCAACCTATGTTTCGTTCATGGATTCGATGGATTCTAAGGGGGATGACCCTGTGTTTGGCGGGCTTTCTCGGGTATGTCCTCATGCAGCAAATGCAGTCCAATCGTCCTCTCCCGGTCATGACGGAACCGGTTTTTGAAACGATTGATGCCGGTATAGAAGGGTTTGCCTACCGTCAGACCGATGAAGGGCGGGTCCAGTGGGAGGTGGAAGCGCAAAAAGCCGAAAGCCACAAGTCCGAACAGCACGTATTGCTGAAGCAGGTTCAGGTTCGGTTGTTTGACCAGCAGGGACAAGAGCAAGAAATGCAGTTGGAGGCTGAAGCGGGAACAATTAATACGGCCAACGGTGATTTTGATCTTCGTAATCAGGAAGACTTGATTACGATTGAGTTGGCCAATGGATATACCATCCTGACCCCGCACGTTCACTGGGTGGACGCGGAACAGACAATCAGCACGGACAAGCCGGTGACTATACGTGGTCCTGGCGTCATCATTACCGGTATTGGTTTGGTCGCGGAATTGAAAACAGAAACGTTAGGAGTTCTCGATGATGTCCACGTTCAGATTACGTCCTGAATACGGCATGCCAATGCTTATGGTGATTCTGGTTTGTGGTTTGGTCTCGGCATGGGCCGTCCCTGTGGCTTTTGCTGACGAAAAAGAGCAAACCACGATTACGTCACAGACGATGACCGTCCAAGGAAAGTCGAGGCAGACGACCTTTGAAGGAATGGTGGTTCTCACGAAAAGAGACTTCGTCATGCGAGCCAATCATATGGTTGTGACGTTTAAAAAGGGAGCGCAAGCTGGACAGCAGCCAGGGGCAGGAGGGACCGCAGGACAAGTTGACCGCATTGAAGCCAGCGGCAACGTGGTCATCGAGAAATCGGATGGGAAGGCGACGTGCGGACGCGCGTTGTATGACAAGGACGAAGAAAAACTTGTACTGACGGAGTCGCCGGTGGCCTGGCAGGGTGGGACCAAGGTCAAGGGAGCCCAAATGACCATGTTTTTAAAAGAAGAACGAAGTGTCGTCGAGGGCGGGTCCCACGTGGTGATCTTCGAAGAGTAGGGGCCTCCAGCCGTGGACCATTGTTGACCTGTTACAGCCCGTCATGGAGCACTCCAGGATTTTCATCAATGAACAAGAGCATTTTTCCCAGATGCCGTTGTTCGATGCTCCCATTGGTCCTATCGGGAAATCTGCCTGTCTTTCCGTTCAGGAATTGCGCAAAAGTTTCAAAGGACGGGATGCGGTACGAGGTGTCTCGTTAGAAGTTGAATCAGGAGAAATTGTTGGGTTATTGGGGCCGAATGGAGCAGGGAAAACAACGATTTTCGACATGGTAGTTGGCCTTTGTCAGCCGGACCATGGCCAGATTTTCTTAAATCACGATCCGGTCACCGACCTGCCGATGTACCAGAGGGCCCGCCTGGGTATTGGATATCTCCCGCAAGAAGCCTCCGTATTTCGCCGGTTATCCGTTCAGGATAATATTCATGCCGTCTTGGAGACCCTGGACATTTCCCGGGATGAACGTCGAGAGCGCTTGGAGAGTTTATTGAACGAACTTGGGTTAGCCCATATTCGAAACAACAAAGCCTTCACGCTTTCCGGCGGTGAGCGTCGCCGGTTGGAAATCACGAGGGCTTTGGCGACGACCCCTCAGTTTTTGTTATTGGATGAACCATTTGCCGCAATTGATCCCATTGCGGTCGCCGACCTCCAAAAAATCATTCAGTCCCTGAAAAGAAAAAACATCGGTATCCTGACGACGGATCACAACGTGCAAGAAACGCTTTCCATAACCGATCGGGCGTATATCATTAATGAGGGAACGATCCTCGAGGCAGGCACGTCAGAAGCCATTGTCAGGAGCCCCAAGGTCAGAGAAATCTACTTAGGCGAACGCTTTCAGCTCTGAACGTTTCAAGCTGGCCCGCATAGTGGTGATGGAACTCAAACTCGATCTTCGGCTCAGTCAGAAGTTGGTGATGACGCCCCAACTTCAACAAGCCATCAAGCTCTTGCAGTTATCCAGACTGGAATTACAGCAGGTCCTCTCTCAACATATACTGGAGAATCCGATTCTTGAGGAGTTGAGTGCTGATGCGGACGAAGGAGATACGCCAACGTCGGAAGAAGTAGTCGCGGGAGGAACAGAAGAAACCAGCGGGAGTGCTGCGACCGTTGACCGTGACACAGGTGGAGAGATCGAATCAGGCGACGTGAATGAATTTTCCGAACCGCTCTCGCCGGGGGGGTGGGAAGACTATTTTGAGAGTGATTGGCGCCCAAGGAGTGAAGGGTCAGGAACGTTCCCGGAAGGAGATTTTCCTTCTTATGACCAAACGCTGACCAAACCGGCTACGTTGGAAGATCACCTGCTGTGGCAGTTGCGGCTTTCTTCTGAAGATGAAGAAGAAAAAGCTATCGGTCATATGCTCATCGGCAATCTCGATGAAGACGGGTACCTTCGAACGTCGATAGAGGAAATTGCTGAAGAAGCGCGGGTCTCCATCGCCAAGGTGGATTCCGTGTTGTCCTTGATTCAAACGTTCGATCCGCTCGGGGTCGCGGCCCGGGACCTTCAGGAATGTTTATTGATCCAACTTCGCCACCTGCATAAACCCGTCGGCAACGGATTCGTGCGTGACGGGACTCGCCAGGAATCACTACTTGAACTGATTATCAAGGGCCATCTGCACGATCTCCAGAAAAAGCGATACGCCTCCGTTGCCAAAACCGTCGGGAGGTCCGTCGAAGAAATTGTGGAGGCCGTGCATATTATTGAAGGGCTGGAACCGAAACCGGGTCGTCCCTATGGTTTCGACAATAACCAGGTCATCGTGCCTGACGTGTTTGTCTTCAAGGATGAAAACGAATGGCGGGTCGTCCTCAATGACGATGGGATGCCCCGTGTGCGTCTTAATCCGTATTATACTGAGATGTTAGGAACGAGCCGGGGAGCTGGAGACGCCACGAGGGCGTACCTGGAGGACAAACTGCGTGGGGCGCAGTGGATTATCCGCAGTCTTGAGCAGAGGAACAAAACGATTCTGAAAGTGGTTGAAAGTTTAATCAAATTCCAGAAGGCCTTTTTGGGAAAAGGCATCCAGTACTTGAAACCGCTTGTCCTGAAGCAGGTGGCCGAAGACGTGGCCATGCATGAGTCGACGATCAGCCGGGTCACGACGAATAAATACATGTATTGTCCCCAAGGCATGTTGGAACTGAAATTTTTCTTTAACGCTGGCATTCAGCATGCGGAACCGGGTGCTGAAGATTTCTCTTCGATCACCGTTCGTGAGTTGATCCGCGAAATGGTCGGGCAGGAAAATCCGGGAAAACCTTTGAAAGATCAGGAAATTGTCTCGAGGTTACGCGCCAGAGGAATTGTCATTGCCAGGCGGACGGTTGCCAAATACCGGGCTGAACTCAACATCGCCCCGGCCAGCCAGCGCAAGCGGATGTATTGAGTCTGCCCCACTGTGCCGTCTTCTCATCCCGCCTGCTTGCTGTGTACCCCTTCGACAAAGACGCCGCTGAGGTCGCCGTGACTGATACTGCACCGGAACGTGCGCTTCATCTCGTGATCGTCAGTGGCTTGTCCGGTTCCGGGAAAACCCAAGCCCTGAAATGTCTTGAGGATATAGGGTTCTTCTGCGTCGACAACCTCCCTCCGGCGCTGTTCCTGTCATTTGCAGAATTCTGTAGCCAGCGCAGTCACACGGTTCGAAAGATCGCCTTGTGTGTTGATATTCGCGAGCGCGAATTCTTTTCGGATTTTTCCGAAAATCTTGAGCGGCTTCAAGCGAACGTCTCTGTCGTGGAACTGGTATATCTGGAAGCGACGGATGCCGTCCTGACCCGCCGATTCTCTGAATCCCGTCGTCCCCATCCACTCCTGCCGCAAGAGCCCATCCTGAAAGGAATCCGTCTTGAACGGCAGCGCCTTGGTGCATTACGTGCTCGCGCCGACCGGGTTCTGGATACGTCGGAGTTGACCGTGCATGAACTTCGCGATTGGATGGTTCAGCAGTACGGCGACCATGAGCACTGGCATTCGATGAAGATATTCGTGCTCACGTTCGGCTACAAGTTTGGCGTGCCCTACGAAGCCGACCTCGTGTTTGACGTCAGATTTTTGCAAAACCCACATTTTGTTCCCGAGTTGAAGCCGTTAACGGGAAATGAAAAAACCATCCAGCAGTACGTGCTCGGGAACAAAGAGGCACAGGATTTTCTCGAACATCTAAAGAATTTCCTTGCCTTTCTCTTTCCGCTGTTTGAGCGAGAACGACGGAGTTATTTGACCATCGCCATTGGTTGTACGGGCGGAAGGCATCGTTCCGTCGCAATTGCCAACAAGGTGAAGGACCTGTTCGGGTTGTTGGGCTATGGCGTCACCCTTAGTCACCGGGACTTGGACCGTTCGGAATATTGACGTCTCTTCTTCGGGCCAGGCGCTTTTCCTCACGGCTGGCCCTTCTTTTCTTGGATGCTGCATGGACAAATTGTGATAGCCGTTACGAGTCCCTTACTAAGAAATCGCATCTGCAGGTGAGCCGAATCGCTATTGTTTGACGCTCAATTGATAACAGTGTAGGGTTTAATCCTCTGCGCGGAACCCCAAAGATTGTGCCACCGGCGGCAGGCGAACCGTCGCCACTGACAGCCGATGAAGAAGCGACTCCGGAAATGGGCCGAAGTGTTCTCACGACCGCAGACCCGTGTCGGATTGGACATCGGATCTTCCACGATCAAGCTGATTCAGCTTGAGCACCGTGCCGGCCGGTATCGTCTCAAACGGTTTAGCGTGCGTCGTTTTGAATCAACGGTTGCGGAAACGGGGTCGAGTCACCAATCTTCCGGACTCAAAGCCGCACTCAGCGATCTGCTTCAAGAATGTGGTCTTCTCGGCAGTCCCGTGGCCGTCTCCGTATCCGGACCCTCGGTGATGGTCAAGCGGATACGTGTGTCCGGTGTCAAGGCAGATGCCCTTGATGAATATTTGACGTGGGAAGGCCATCGATACATTCCTTATGCCATGAATGACATTTATTTTGATTATTGGATTCTGCCTCAACCTCAACCTGCCCCAAAGGAGTTCGAATTGTTGCTGGTGGCCGCGAAGCAGCAGGTGGTTGAAAGCCGAAAAACGTTGTTGGAAGAAATCGGGGTGCATCCGGTCGTGTGTGACGTCGATGGCCTCGCGTTGATGAAGACGATTATGCGAACGTCTCGGGCCTCCAGGGGAAAGTCGTTTGCCGTTGCCAACGTGGGAGCCAGTGGCATGAACGTCATCTTTGTTGCCGATGAACAACCCCTCGTGATTCGGGACGTCATGTTTGAAGAAACGTCATCAAACCTGAACGCCGGAGACGCGGTAGCCGTCGAAGGCTCGGCCTGGCATGGTTCATTTCTGGCCAGGACCGATTCCCCTGAGAATCCATCGACAAGGGCGGAGATCGTCAGGGAAATCAAATGCTGCTTCGAGTCGGTCCTGGAGCGCGACCCTGAACTCGACGTGGAAAAGCTGTTTCTGTGCGGAGGGCAATCGAATGATCCACGATTGCGAACTGACTTGCACGACGCGTTGGGAATTCCGCCTCTCCCGTTCAATCCTTTTGAGGAAATCGAATGTTCGGCTGATCGTCAGGACCTGCTGTGCGCATCGGCCCATCTCGGAGGGGTGGCCGTCGGGTTGGCCCTTCATCAGGACAACCATGGTTAGCATTAATTTATTGAGAGGCCAACGAGACGATGAGCATCTGGCGCGTAAGCGCGCCAAGTTGGAGTTGTTTGCGGGGGGCTTTGTCATAGCGAGCGTCTGTGTGTTTTGGGGATGGGTCGCCATCGATGTCACTCAGTCAACGCAACGGCTCGAGCGGGAAATACAAGCCAAACAGGCCCGTGTCGCGTTGTTGCAAACAGCCCGACAGGAGGTTTTGGCGCTGGAAGAACGACGACAAGCCATGGCTGCCCAACAGGAAAGAATCAATGCCTTGACGAGTGAGTTGGATAGCCCCATTCGCCTGCTGTCGATCATCAGCAGAATGGTTGATCCTCTGGACGTGTGGTTGCTGCACCTTCAGGCAAAGGATGAAAAGATCACGTTATCAGGCGTTGCCCGGTCCCTCCAGGACGTGTTGAAACTCGCAAAAGATTTCGAAAAGGGGCTTGGACCGGTCGACGTCGTTGGCGCCGGGCCTCACGCGCAACTGCCGGACCTCTTTCAATTTTCCATGAACGTATGGATGGACTCGCCGAATCATGGTGGAACGAATTCTTGATTGGGTGGAAGACACGCCCAAGAGCCATAAGGCCATGCTCTTGTTGCTCTGCGCAGGGTTGACGTCGATCATCCTGTTTCAATTTGTCGTGGAGCCTCAACGGGAGCGCGTCCTGGCGTTTCAACAAACCCTTCGATCCCTCGATCACCAACTCGCAACGTCAAAACCGGATCGAAAATTAGCAACGCTCAAAAAGGAAATTAGTAGCCTGACAAGCCGGCTCACAATGGAGAAGAAACTCTTGGCGACCTCCATGGATCATATGCTCGCGGGTATTGTGGACAAAGCGCAATCGGTTGACGTGGTACTCAGGTCCTGGGAGTCCGAAGAGCCCATCCCGCTACCGGAAACGAACCTGCATCGCGTCACGATTCGGCTCCGGGCCGAGGGAGGGTATCATGCGCTTGCCCACTTTCTCGAAGAGCTTCAAACGCTGCCGAACGCGTTGCCGTTGAAATCGCTGGACTTTCACGCACGGGAACGGAGTGAGGTAAATCCTGAGCATCCTATTCAAGCCTCCATTGAATTGACGGGTTTTCAGGCGGCGGAGGTCGAAAGGGAGGAGTCTCTTGCCGGAACAATCACAGGGTAGAGGCGCAGCCTCATGATGCGTGTTGTTTTAGTGCTCATGGGCTTCCTGTGCGGGAGCGTTGCCGGAGTTCAGGCAGGACCCGATGATCAGGTGGTGGCGAACACACAAGAGCCTTTAGCCTCGTTCAGTTATCGCTCGGATCACTATCGCGATCCTTTTGTTCCGGCAGCAGTGACCCGAACGCCGGAGGGGTCTGCCGCGCAGGCAGTGGACGTAAGCCCTCAAACCGTGAGGGTCGCGGGAATTATTTCGTCCGCTCAAGGTCATTGGGCTGTGCTGGAATTCGATGGAGGTGAGCGACTCATCGTTGTGCCGGGACAAATCATTTCCGCGTATTCCCGGGTTGTGAAACGTATCACGGAACAAGGGGTGACTCTTTCGGCGATAGGGGCGACAAAGGCTCAAGGGGAGAAAACGTATTGGTTGGACCAGGAACTGGACGTCGGAGAACCGCGTTCCGGTGGGAATTCCTGAACACTCAGATGGATAAGGTGCAACATGTTACGTTATTTGAATGCCGGTGAATCCCATGGCAAGGGCTTGATGGCCGTATTGGAAGGGGTCCCGGCCGGGCTTCCGCTCACCGCGGAAATGATCAATCAGGATCTGGCAAGGAGGCAGGGCGGGTATGGTCGCGGAGGCCGGATGCGAATTGAGAAAGATCAGGTGGAATTCTATTGCGGCGTCCGAAAAGGGAAAACGTTGGGCAATCCGTTGGGCCTTCTGGTTCGCAATCGGGATTGGGAAAATTGGCAGGAGATCATGGCGGCCGAACCGGGTCCCTCGTCGGAAGAACGCGTCGTCACCCGTCCGCGACCCGGGCATGCCGATTTGGTGGGGGCTATCAAATACGGCCATCGGGACATTCGCAACGTGCTCGAAAAGGCCAGTGCGAGAGAAACAGCCATCCGGGTGGCTCTCGGCGGCGTGGCCAAGGCCCTCTTGTCGCAATTCGGTATGCGGGTGGTCAGTTATACGACCCGCATCGGCTCCGTGGCGATTCCGCTGGTGGACGATCCTCTGGTCGCGTATGAACTGGCTGAGCAGTCTCAGGTGCGATGTCCTGATCCGGAAGCGAATCAAAAGATGATCGAGCAAATTCAATCGGCGAAACGGAACGGTGACTCATTGGGCGGCGTTTTCGAGGTGGTCGTGACCAATCCTCCAATCGGGTTGGGCAGTTACGCGCAGTGGGACCGACGTCTAAGTGCGCGGTTGGCCATGGCAGCCATGAGCATCCAGGCCATGAAAGGCGTGGAAATCGGCATGGGGTTTGAGACCGCACGTCGCTTGGGATCTGAAGTGCATGATGACATTTATCCCAGTGACATCAAGCCCGGCTTTGCTCGAAAGACCAATCATGCCGGTGGATTGGAAGGCGGCATGACGAACGGACAACCCATTGTCGTGCGGGTTGCCATGAAACCGATTGCCACTCTGTATCAACCGAAGAACAGTGTGGATATTCAAACGAAAGAACCATTTGAAGCCACGGTGGAACGTTCTGACATCTGTACGGTTCCCGCGGCCGGCGTGGTGGGGGAAGCCGTCATTGCCTATGAAATGGCGAATGCCATGCTGGAAAAGTTCAGCGGCGACAGCATGGATGAGATGAAACGGAATTTCGACGCCTACCAGGAATACGTAAAGAATTTTTAGCCTCTGGCCCCAACTTCAACCGATGGTATCGTTCAACCGGAAAAGCCGAGTGCCGGGCTGCTCATGACTCGCTCTCACGAAATCGTCAAAGTCGGTCTCGGCAAGCGAAGCTACGACATCGTGATCGCTCCCGGCAGCCTTCACCGGACGGGGAAGTATTTGCAGTCATTGGGACTGTCCGGGAAAGTCGGCGTCGTGACCAACCCGACACTGGCGCGTCTCTATGGGGCATCGCTCAAACAGGCGCTTGTCAAAGCGGGCTTCACCTGTCACTTCATAAGCATTCCGGAAGGTGAGCGAACCAAGACGCTTCGGTGGGTCTCGCACGTCGTCGATGAACTGGTCAAGCATCGGTTCGAACGCCGGTCGGCGCTCGTGGCGTTGGGTGGAGGCGTCATTGGCGATATGACGGGCTTTGCCGCGTCGATGTATCTTCGAGGCATCCCTTTCATTCAAGTGGCGACCACGCTGGTGGCCCAGGTGGATTCCAGCGTAGGTGGGAAAACCGGGGTCAACCATCCCTCGGGCAAGAATCTGATTGGCGCGTTTTACCAGCCGGCACTCGTGGTATCCGATACGAATACGTTACGAACCCTACCCAGGCGTGAGTGGTTAGCCGGATTGGCCGAAGTGATTAAATATGGGGTCATTGCCGATAGAAAATTTTTCGCGTTTTTGGAAGACCGCATGGAACACGTTCTCGATATGCGGGAAATGGACGTCCAAACGGTCGTGAAGCGTTGTTGTGAGATCAAAGCGAAGGTGGTGGGCAAGGATGAACGGGAATCGGGCCTGCGCCGCATTTTGAATTATGGACACACGATCGGTCACGCATTGGAATCCCTGAGCCGGTACCGGAAATATATCCATGGCGAAGCCGTGGGAATCGGTATGGTGCATGAAGCTCTCCTGGCCCATCATTTGAAGTTGTGCTCGCCGGCCGTGGTAGACAGGCAACGGACCCTGATACAGAGAACGGGCCTTCCCGTGCGCATGCCGGCCCACAGTTTTTTGAAATTCTGGGGGGCCATGGGCCATGATAAAAAAGTGGCGGGTGGAACCATCCATTGCGTGCTGCCCCGGTCGATCGGGCACGTTCAAGTCATGCCGTTGGACCCACGCGCAGTGAGACGGTGGTATGCGCAACTCCGGTGATGATGGCCCCCTCACCCCAACCCGCTCCCTTCAAGGACAGCGGGAGACACGGAAAATCTTGAGATGACCCTGAAAAAGAAAACGCCGGCGAGGAAACCTCCGAGTCGGTCCAAGCCGGACGTCAAGGCCGTCCTTCGCGAAAGAACGCGGGAAGTCGAAGTGCTGTACCGGATCAGTGAGTCGATCAGCAGCACGCTCGATTTGGAAGCCGTGCTCAAACAGATCGTCGAGGTTGTAGTCGAAGTGACGAAAGCCGATTCCTGTTTATTGTATCTCGTCTCCGAGAACCGGGATGAACTTGTCTTGCGGTCATCCAAGAATCCCCATCCCAAACTCATCGGCCGGATTTCCGTGGGATTGGGAGAAGGGATTACGGGCTGGGTAGCCCAAGAAAGGGTGCCGGTGGTTATCCCTCGTCACGCGAGCGATGATCCGCGGTTTAAGTTGTTTCACAATCTGCCGGAAGACCGGTACCAGGCGTTCGTCTCGCTTCCTGTCGTGACCAAGGGCAATGTGATTGGGGTCGTTAACGTGCAACACAAACGGGCGAGGCGGTATCAGGACGCCGAACTTGCGCTGCTGTCGACCATTGCCAACCAGGTCGGGGGCGCTATTGAGAACGCTCGCTTGTATGATGAAATGAAGCGACAAACGCTACAACTGGATACTCTGTCCCAGGTTTCGGAAACCGTGGCCTCCAATCGCGTGATCGAGGAAGTGCTGCAATTGATCGTGACGACGACGGCCCAGATGATGGATTCGACGATCTGTTCGCTGATGTTGGTTGACGAGGAGAACCAACGTTTGCGTATTGCGGCGACCCAGAGTCTGAGCGAAGCCTATCGCCGGAAACCTCCGCTCAAGATCGGCCAGAGCATCAGCGGGTTGGCGGTCAAGGAACAACGGCCGATTTACGTGTCCGACGTGAAGAAGGAGAAAGAGTTCTTTTACCAGGATCTGGCCAAACGGGAGTCGTTGTGTTCGCTCTTGTCGGTGCCCATGATGAGCAAGGAAAAGGTGATCGGCGTGCTCAATACCTACACCTCCACGTTGCATGCGTTTGACGACAAGGAAATCAAAATCATGCAGGCCATTGCCAACCAGGCGGCGGTGGCGATTGAGCATACGCGTCTCATGGAAAAATCATTTGAAATGCAGGAAGCCCTGACTGTCCGGAAACTTGTCGAACGGGCCAAGGGTTACCTCATGCATTCCCGCAAGTTATCCGAACCTGACGCATTCAGGTTGATTCAGCGCCAAAGCATGAACATGCGAAAATCCATGCGGGAGATTGCTGAAGCCATCATTCTGGCCGGAGAATTAGAAGGTGGACCCATGGATCAGTCGTGAGCATCGATCAGCGGTCCGTCCTGTTCTCTTGACAGGCCGTCCGAATCGCTGGTACAAGCTCAAGAGACGACTCATGTACACTTGACGGTTGTTGGGACAAAGGCGTCCTCCTTCCCCAGAAAGGAAGAGGGCGTTTTTTTTGTGATGCGAACTTGCCGACTTGCCATGGTTCAAATGAATCCCATCGTGGGCGACGTGGATGGGAACGTGCGTGCGATAGGTAAATGGGTGAAACAGGCTCGTCAGGATGGAGCGGATATCGTCGTCTTCCCGGAATTGGCCATCACCGGTTATCCACCGGAAGATCTGGTCCTGCGCCCGAGTTTTCTCCGCGACACGGTTCACGCCCTTCAATGGTTGACGACTCAGTGCCGGGACCTCACCGTGGTCGTCGGATATCTTGAAGAAGGAGGAAGGACCCGTCCGCGGGAGAGGGCATCCTTCGTCGTTCCCTCGGGGTTCCGGCAGGTATTCAATGCGGCCGCGGTGATTCATAACCGGCGGGTCGCGGCCACCTGTCAAAAAACGTTCCTGCCGAATTACGGGGTGTTTGACGAAAGCCGGTATTTTTCGCCCGGCCAAAAAGCCTTGGTCTGCCAAATCCGGGGCGTGCGGTTCGGCGTGAACATTTGTGAGGATATCTGGTACGCCGGTGGGCCTACCCGCGATCAGGTCGCCGTCGGCGGCGCGCAATTAATCCTGAATATCAACGCCTCCCCCTATCACGTGGGCAAGGTCAGAACGCGGCAACGCATGTTGGCCGAGCGTGCCAAGCAGAATAACGTGGTGGTGAGTTACACCAACATGGTCGGAGGACAGGACGAAGTCGTCTTCGATGGCAACAGTATGATCGTCGATCGAATGGGAACGGTCGTCACGCGGGCCGCAGCCTTTGAAGAAGAGTTGCTGGTGGCCGACCTGTTGTTCGATGGGGAAGTGCGTCCGGCGGGCCGGAAAACACGGGCCGGGCAACAGTATCCCGTCAAGCGAGTCAGACTGTCTTCGGTGGAGCGACGGAAACCGAAAAAGCCGGTGCCGTTGAACAATCGAGACTTGCCTCACGATTTGGAAGAAATCTATCAGGCCCTGGTGACGGGGGTTCGCGACTACGTGAGGAAGAACGGTTTTCGGCACGTGTTAGTCGCCGTCAGCGGAGGGATCGATTCGGCCTTGACGGCGGTGATTGCCGCCGATGCCCTCGGCCCCGACCGGGTGACGGGGGTGTTCATGCCCTCACCGTTTACCTCGCGAGAAAGCCGCAGTGACGCCAAGGCCTTGATGAAGGCTTTACACGTTGAATTATTGACCCTTTCGATTACACGTCTCTGGAAACAATACGTTCGGGCCTTGTCTGCAACGTTCGGAGAACGCGCGTCCGATGTCACGGAAGAAAATCTCCAGGCGCGCATCCGTGGCACCCTTGTCATGGCCCTGTCCAACAAGTTCGGCCACTTGGTTTTGACCACCGGCAACAAGAGCGAAATGAGCGTTGGGTATGCCACCTTGTATGGAGATATGGCCGGCGGTTTTGCCGTGATCAAAGACGTCCCCAAAATCCTGGTGTATGACCTGGCACGGTATCGGAACTTGAAGGCCGTTGATACCCATGGCAAGGTTGCGATTCCTCAACGGGTCATCGACCGCGCGCCGTCGGCCGAACTCAAGCCCGGACAAACCGACCAGGACTCTTTGCCGCCCTATGGAGTCCTTGACCCCATTCTGGAAGCGTACGTTGAACAGGAATGTTCCCTTCGGGAAATCGCCGGCAGGGGCTTTTCCCTGCAAACCGTCAAGCACGTGATGGCCATGGTCGATCGTAGTGAATACAAACGTCGTCAAGCTCCGGTCGGGATCAAGATCACGCAAAAAGCACTGGGGAAGGATCGGCGGATGCCGATCACCAATCGATACGTCAAGCGTTGACGGACCATGTTCAAGCCGGTATGCGAGGAAATCAGGAGCGTGGTGTACGGCAACGGCACAGGAGTCCGTCCGTGAATCAGGAACGCATGGAACAAACCGTGGATGTGCCTCAATCGGGTGCGTCTTCCACGCAAGCCGTCCTCGATGCGCGCCGTGAAGGCATGCTCGGGCGATTGCGCGAAGGGGCATCCGGGACAGAAATCGTGTCAGATTTTACCTCCCTCGTGGATACGGTCCTGATCGGCCGGTATCGAAACGTGGTCAGGCAGTTGAGCAGCGACGTGCCTTCCGGCATGCAGCATTGTTGCCTTGTGGCAGTGGGCGGGTATGGGCGACGCGAACTGGCCCCCTATTCGGACATCGACGTCATGATGCTCTATCGTGCCGGCGGCGAAACGCTCGCCCAGGATCTCTCGAAGCAGGTCTTCCACCACTTGTGGGATTTGGGGTTTCAGGTGGGACACAGCGTCCGGTCGATTCACGATTGCGTGGTTGTGGCGGAAGGGGATTTGTCGGCCAAGACTGCGTTGATGGAGTCGCGGTTTTTGGCCGGCAGTCCGTCGGCCTTTCAGGAATTTCGGCGACGTTTTGCCAAGCGGGTTCTCGGAAGACGAGTGGAGAGCTTTGTTCGTGAAAAGCTTGAAGAGCGGAAGCAGGACTATGCCAAATTCGGTGAGACCGTGTTTCTTCTGGAACCCAACATCAAAAGAACCAAAGGCGGTTTGCGGGACATTCATTTGCTCCAATGGATCGGCATGGCCCGGTATCAGGCCTCCACGTTGCAGGAGTTGACCGACCGGGGAGCCTTGGCGCACCAGGATTATACGGCGTTACTCGAAGCGAGAGAGTTTCTGTTCAAGGTGCGCGCGTTGCTTCATTTGGGGGCGGATCGCGCCCAGGAAATATTATCGTTTGACGAACAGGTGCGTATGGCTCAGGAGTTCGGCTACCGGGATGAACCGCATATGCTGGGCGTCGAACAGTTCATGCAGCACTATTATCGTCTGACCACGGGCATCCACCATCGGGCGATGCGTTTTGTGGAGCGTGCGAGCCCCGGGTCTCTCTGGACCCGCATCAAAAAATGGTGGCCTTCTCCCGTGATCGACGGCTTCTTTCAGGTCGTTGACGGGAGACTGTCCATCCGTGATGAAAAACTCATGCAGATCCTGGATGATCCGGACCATCTCTTGAGTCTCTTTCAGGTCGCTCAGAGACAGGGGGTGACGGTCGACGGCCTGGTGTTGGAAGAGATTCACCGCCACGTGGAAAGCATGCCTGACCACCTGTTCGCTTCCCCGTCCGTGAGCCGGCGGTTCCGGGAATTGTTGTCCGGCCCCGGGGAGGTTGCCGAAACCCTGATGCTGATGCATCAGGCCCGGGTTTTGGAAAAACTGGTCCCCGCCTTTGGTCGTGTTCGGGGCCTCATGCAATTTAATCAATACCACAAATATACGGTGGATGAGCATAGTCTCCTCGCCGTAAAGAAAGTCGAGGTTTTGGGAAAACAGTCCGGAATGTTGGGAGCGGTCTACCAGGAGATTCACGCGAAGGACCTCCTGCATTTGGCCTTGCTGCTTCATGACGTAGGGAAAGGCCTCCCTGAAGACCACAGCGAAGTCGGCAAAAGAATCGCCGGGGACATGTCCGTCAGATTGGGATTCGATGCACAGGAATCACGGACCCTGGAATTTCTTGTCCATGAACACCTGTTGATGGCGAAGACGGCTTTTCGACGGGACCCCCATGATGAAAAAGAACGGCGGACGTTCTGCCGGGCCGTGGGCGATGTGGAACGATTGAAACAACTCCTGCTCCTGACGGCAGCGGATATTGCCGCGGTGGGTCCGGATATGCTGACCAAATGGAAAGAGGCGTTACTGATCGAACTCTATCTACTGGCGCTTCCTGACATGTCCGGGACACGTGAACGGGTGGAAGCCGCTATTGACGTCGAGTCCGTGATCAACGAAGTCCTGGCGGCTTGGGAAGCGCACCTCCTTCGTGTTGAAGCAGGTGGGCAGGCGGCCGAGGGCCAGGGTGCTCCGAACCGCGAATGGGTCAGGAGTCAATTGCAAGCTTTTCCGGTGCGCTACCTTTCCGGCACGGCCAAGGATCGAATCATCGCCCACTTGTCTGCCATCCGGTCCTTGACCCCGGAACGTCCCAAGGTCGAATCCACCTACAATTGCGAATTGAAGGTGTGCGAGTATTCGCTCATTGCTTTCGAGTCCGTGGCGTCCGGGATCTTTATGAAGATGACCGGCGTGCTGGCCGCGAAGGGCCTGCGGGTGCTTGATGCCCAGATTGTGACGAGACCGGACGGCATTGTGGTGGATACGTTTTTGGTCAAGGATCATGATTTCAGCGGCGAACCCACGCCGGCGAGGCTGGAAAAAGTAGGGAAGGCGATTGTCAGTGTTTTGAAGGGTGAACTCTCAATCGAAGCGTGTATGAAACAGAATCAACGCGTATCATTTCGCAGTCGCATGCCGATTCGCCGGCATCGCACCGAAGTCAAGATCGACAACGAGACGTCGGATCATTTTACCGTGATCGACGTATTTGCCGATGATAAACAGGGCCTGCTGCATGAGATCGCAAAAACCCTCTATGACCTCGGGCTCTCGGTCCATTCGGCCAAGATCGGAACGCGTCTCGACCAAGTCGTGGACGTGTTTCACGTCACGGAACGAAACGGCAACAAAGTCGAAGACACCGGGACGTGCGAATCCATTCAAACGACGTTGCAAGAACGGGTCGATCGGTTTTTGCAATATGACGACGCACGGTGAATAGTCATGGATGAACAGGGGGCCGGGAGGCGTATCAGGAGGAGTACCTCCCGGCATTCAGGAGTGAGGCATCCCCACTCCTTCAACAAAAAAAGCCCAAGTATGCATATGGCACACTTGGGCTCTGGACGCATGGTCTCTGGCTCTACTCGACTGAGCAATCAGGTCAGTTATTCCGTACCGTCACCTTTTCGCATCATAAATGGATGGTTCAAGATCCACATCTCGTACATGGGTATCGCAAACATGATCAAAAACGAGACGGTCATGAGCACGTCGCCGGTCAACAGGGTCAACACGAAGAGGGGAGACACGTAGGTGATCAACCATGGTGAGACGAGATCCAGCGTCACGCCCACAAAGGCGACCCACGTGGTCAACATTTTCACGAGAGGGCTGGCCATGGTCAGGTACAAGACGTGCACCATGATCATGAACACGACGGGCATCGTGAACAGGTGGAAATGCGTGGTTTCCGCCAATTGCCCGAAGGACATGGGCTCGCCGAAATTCTCAGGGGACCCGCGATAGTGGAGGGCAATGCCCTTTGGCGTCAGGTCGGTCATGCTGTGTGCCCAGACAAAGGTAAAGACGAATCCCACGAACATGAGGAGCAAAAACCACGTGTACACTAACCTGATCTGCCGGTCAGTGTCGCGTAACCGAAACCTGGTATTGAAATTCCGCATTGGCAAATCGTCTTCACGTAGAGCCCTGACCTCCTTCCGTCATTGAGCCCCGTCTGCCTGTCTTTACAAATTCATTGATGGTTTCCTCCCCCTCACCCCAATCCTCTCACTCCAGGGGAGAGGGCGTCTTCTTCAATTCCCCTCCTTTGTAAGGAGGGGGGAGGGGAGGTAGAGTCGATCTTATTCTCTTCTGTCAGAGTCCCAAGAGGGTTTCAAAGAACCCTTTTTCCTGCTTGTTGGCCGCCAGAACATCTCCGCCGAGACCGCGAGGTTTCAAATAGAATTCATTCACCAGGACAAGCACGCGTTTGACCCCAGCACTTGCGGACCGCACGGACATCGTGGCCCCGGTGATGTTGATGATATCGCGATTGATCCGTATCGGGTCTCTGATGGTTTTGCCCTGGTATTGATAATTGAACCGTTTGGTGGCGATCTCATTGCCCCGGGCTTCCCGGTACACCATGACTTCAAAGTTCATGCATTCGCCTGTTGCAGTCACGCCCACCATGTACGTAATCGGGCGATGCTTGCCGATGGTATTCTGGATGACCGCGTATCCGTCGATGTTCCCCTGGGTTTCCCCGATAAAGACGTCGAAGGTATATTCCGGAAATTCCCAGCCGATGACGTCTTCGACAAACGTTTTTTGCTCGGTCGTCAAGGTCAGGGTTTCTCGGCGGATCTTTTCGGAATCCGGAAACATGGCTCTTGCGGCTTCGTCCTCGGTGAAATAAATTTCCAGATGTCCCAGCTCCTCCGGCGTGAGCCAGCGATTGAGTTCATGGTCCCATATTTGTTCAGCAGCTTGCTCCTGGGCAAGGACCTGGGAGGAAAGAAAACCCGTTAAAACACTGCACGCGATAAAAAGAACCGCAACCCTGATGCCGGCGGGTGTTAATGGAAATCCTGGCGTCTTTGCCCTTCTGCACTTTCCTGCCAAGCCGGAGCCTTCTACCCCACCCGCATTCCCTCTTCGGAAATGCGCCCACTTACAAAGGGGGGGGATGACAGCTCCTAGTTCTTCCCCTCCTTTGTAAGGAGGGGAAAGGGGAGGTAGAGACTTCATTGGAGATGCTGCCGGTTTCCTGACGGCAACAATCTTTGCAAGCCTTTGTCTCAACTGACGACCGTACATTTTTCACTCAGCAGTTGATTGGTAATCCGTTGGATGAGACGCTGTTCTTCCTCGGCGTCGGGAGGAATACGTTTCCAGGCTATACCTTGCGACCGCGCGCCTACGGGAGAAAAAAACTCCCGGGCTTGCCGGACCGAGATCCTGACAGGCTGCCGGGCCGCGTCGACGTTCACAAAAAACCGCGCACGTTCCTTGTTGCCCTGGCGTTGGAACACCCCGATACTTTGCTGGGAAGCAAAAGTTGCCCACTCGGTTTCAATCACCCCTTTTTCCTTGTCCTCTTGAGTCAACACGAATTCATCCATGCTCGAGATGGCCGCGGCCCAGGTTTGGTCATAGGAACAGCCAGCCTTCACGGTGCTGGGCGCGCCGGAAACCGCGGCGCACCCCACCGTGGAAACAACCAGAAACAAGGAAAGAACAATTTGCCTACCCATAATTTCTTCCTCCCTCTCCCCTGGAGGGAGAGGGTTGGGGTGAGGGGGCCTTTCGTTTAGAAATACGACGACAAGTTGAACTGGAACCCGTTGTGATTCGTGGACCCCACAGGATTGTTCACGCCCTTCTCGTTCCACGTATAGGCGAACTTGATCACCGAATCTTCCACCGGCCGGAAGTTGAGTCCCAGGGTCAACCGTTGTTCGTCATTCCGGTTAATGTCGGAATCGGTGTTGGTGTCCGCCCGTCCCCAACGAAGGATGCCCGTAAACGTCGAGTCCTGGCCGAAATAGCTGGGCAGGGTCCTGGTGAGGCCCTCCGGCATAAAGTGATAATTCAATTGCACGTAATATCCGAACATGTTTTCAGGGACGACATAGAATTCGCCTCCTTCTTGGTCAACTTGGCGCCTGTTTGAGTCGTCACCGTCCTGACGGGATACTGTCCCCGCCACAGTCTCATACAACCCGTGCCCTTCGGCGTTGGCCCAGGCGGCTTCACCCATGAGTTCAAAGGGTCCTCGTTGCAGGGCCCCGTCTATGGCAAATAGGGTCAGGTCATACTCGTCCTCCTTGTCCCATTTGCCGTGGTGAACCGACCCGGCCACCTCGACACCCAACATCGGACTGAACGAGACACGGCTGACGACCGCCTTGTTTTCGTTGTTGTCCTTTTTCAGGCTTCCGCGAGATCCTCGCGTCCCGTTTCCGTCCTGAAACTGGCCGTTATCGCCTACAAAGCCGTTCACGACGTAGAATTCGTAGTCGATCTTGGACAGCGCGGTCGGATAGATCGTGCCGAAAAAGCCGAGTCCGCTTTCGGCAAAGGTGGAAGGCAGGATCGAACGGCTCACCATTGGCCGGAGAGGCAAATCGTTCAAGGGCGAGTCGTGGATGAGGTTGAACCGGCCCATGGGTACCAGGATGATGCCGCCCCGCAGGTTGAACGCGTCGTTGAACCGGTAGTCCATGGTGGCGAATTCCATCTTGATGTCCCCATCGGATTGGTTACCCTGGGGTCCGCCGTGTTCAATCTCGAGTTCGGCTGCCACGCTGAGCCGGTCCGTGACTTGGGAATAGAAAAACGGCACAAAGCGTTCCTGGTCGAATCCCGACTTCGCATCACAATCCCGTGCTCCTCCGTTGTCACATTTCGTGAGCGTAAAGTCGATGTAACCCCCGAGGATGGTCTTCGGAGCCTTGACGAAGGGTCTGGCGTAGATGGTCCGTCCACCTTGCAGGCCGCTCCCACCAGAGAATTCTGTGCCGTAACGGATTGACTGTTTTGTGGTGTCCCCCATGCCTGGCATGGAAGTCCCCCTTTGGGGCGGTGGCTGCGGTGCCGCAATGGCCGGCCTTCCCGCTGCAGGTGGCGGCTGCTGTTGTTGTCGCTGTTGCTTTGACCACTCTTCAAACATCTTGCGTATCTGTTTCATTTGGGCGGGCGTAAATTCCGCATCTTCAGCCCGAACCGTTGCCTGTGGAATAATCATGAGGACCATCATTGCCCCCGCGATCAAAAAAAATCGTCGCATCGGACGACCTCCTTGTTGTTGGGGACTCAGCCGGTCCTCTTGACCACTAAAGGGGCTCTTGGGGCCCTCGCGTCTTGTTTTGGTTAATGGATAATGGGTTTGCCGGTCTCCTTCACAGCATCCTTACGTGTTCGTTATTGGGCGCATGGTGCCAGGATGACCTCACTCTCCTTCAGACTGTTGTAGGGTATGGTGACAATCCGTTTGCAGCGTTTACACTTGACTTCGAGATTATCCCCACGAAGTTTTGCGATGAGCTGACCGCATTCACATCTGGCTTCGGATCCGGCTCCGGCAGGTTTGAGTTGTTTCTCCGCCCACCGGGTGTTTCTGTCAAGATTCATTGGGTTGAAAAGAAAAGTTGTTGGAATGTAGCAAATTCGTGGCAGATTAGCAAAAATAAAAATGATTCTTGTTTTTATCTAAATTGATTTTGATAACGGTTATTAAAATATAGAATTTCCGGAACCCTGTCAACTTTATTTTGCAATGAAAAATATTCCTGCAAGCCGTTTCTCGTGCTGATAGAATAAGGCGTTTGGTTTGTCGTATCCCCTTTCTCTCTGTTATTGGCATGAAAATACTTATTGCACCTTGAACCGTCATTCCTGCGGAAGCAGGAATCCAGGGTTGTTGTTACGAACGGAAGAAAAAGAAAAGACTCTGGATCCTCGATGAAAGATATCGAGGACAGGGTCCGGGGCAGGGGCAGGATCTCTCCCACCAAGAGAGAGGGAGTAAGACTTCGGATTTCTCCCATCTTGTTGACGCTCATGGGTGTCGCCTTCGCGTGTGGGCTGGGGGTTGACCTGCCTGCCCATGCCGCTTCACCGCACGTGGTCAAGCGCGGCCAGATGCATATGGGTACCCTGGTCTTCCTGACTGCCGTGGCTTCGGACGAATCACGGGCCCACGCTGCCATTGAACAGGGGTTCGCCGAGATTCATCGCTTGGAGCAGATCCTGAGCACGTGGATTCCCGACAGCGAACTCTCCCGGATCAATGCCGGGTCAGGGCAACGTGCCGTGAAGGCCGGTCCGGAAACCATGGAACTGTTGGAATACTCCCTGGAAATGGCCCGGTTGACGGAGGGAGGCTTCAACATTGCCATCGGCCCGGCCGTCGAGGCCTGGAACGTCAGTCGCGAAGGGCGTATCCCGGCGCGTGACGAATTGGAAGGCGCGCGCCCGCTCATGGATCTTTCCGCCATTCATATCAACAAGGAGGCCGGCACCGTATATCTGGCCCGGTCCGGCATGCGGGTGGATATCGGCGGTATCGGCAAGGGGTATGCTGCGGATTTCGCGGCCCGTGTGATGCGGGAAGCCGGCGCCTTGGCCGGCGTGGTCGCCATTTCCGGGGACATCAAAACCTTCGGCCGCCTGCCCGACGGTCAACGGTTCGTGTTCGGCATTCAACATCCCCGAAAGGAAAATGGGATCACGATCGGGCAACTCGAACTCGAAGATGAAGCCGTTTCCACTGCGGGCGATTATCAGCGATTTTTCGAGAAAGACGGCATTCGCTACCATCACATTCTCGATCCTCAAACGCTTCAGCCTGCGCGTCTCTCTCAGAGCGTGACCATCGTGGCGAAAACCGGGGTGCTGGCCGACGGACTGGATACCGGCATCTTCGTCATGGGACCGGACAGAGGCATGGCGTTGATCGAACGCCTGCCCGGAGTCGAAGGCGTGATCGTCGGTGCGGATGGCACCGTGTTCGTCTCGTCGGGCCTGCAAGACCGGTTGCAGTTTAATCCACAGAAATAGCCTTGCTCCTCGCCCTGCCTTTTGCTACGAGTGGTCTGATAAGTTAAGGGAGACAAAAATGACCAAAGAACAAATATTGCTAACGGTAATATCCTCGTTACTCTCAGGACTCGTAGGGGTGGCAGTCTCTTCTTTGTTTTATGCGCGTCTTGAGAAACGAAGAATAAAAATGGAAACTGCAAGAAAAATGTTCGGTAACCGTCATGATATCAGCAGTCCCAAATTCCAAGAATCGCTGAACGAAATAATGATTGTCTTTTCTGACAGCCAGGAAATAATCGAGGCAGTAGAGAATTCTCTTACTATCGCAGCAACATCTCCAGATGCTAGACCAAAGGGAGCAGCAAATGAGGCTTTAATCAAGCTGATGAAAGCCGTGTGTCGCAATATCGGCATCAAGCAAAGACTTCCAGATGCGTATTATTTGAAATACTTCTCCGTGCCAGAGCAAAATGTCTAGCAAGTGACGATGGTTCCATGTTGAGTATTTGAGACCAGCTTGCTATTCCACTAGGACTGGATAGGAGAGATAACTATTTCTTAGAAAAAGTTTTGGGGACCCATTATTCAGTCATTTGTTTTGTGAGGGAGGGTTAATGGCAAAGATTAACCAGTTGGGAAACATTACTGCTTCATGCCAAGGGTGTGGCGGATCGACTAGCACATTTGAACATGTATATCAGGGACATGAGGTGGGTGTAACCACAACTAAAAGGTTTTGGACGCCACCTCCAAGTAGTTGGCCTAGAGAAGTTGAGGCTCAATACAGGTTGCTTCGCTGTGCTGGTTGTGGCATGGGTGCGCTAGCGTGCATTAGGATGTCTCGGGAACATGCTGTCTATCCAGATGACATTGATAAGCTCCTATGGTTTATGCCTGAAGCAAAGGAACGTCTATCACTTCCTGAGGCGGTACCAGAGGGATTAGTTAGGGAATTCCGAGAGGGAGAAAAGTGCAAGGAGAATGGTACCCTTCGGGCTGCGGCGGGTATGTTTAGATCGGTTCTTGACAAAACCCTCCGGGCCAATGGCTACAAAACAAATCCTCGCACTGACCTTAAAGTACAAATAGACGAGGCTACCAAGGATGGCGTTGTTACCGTATCAAGGCAAAGAAAAGCACATGAGGAAATTCGCGTTCTTGGCAATGATGTGCTCCATGATGAATGGCATGAAATCCCGGAAGATGACGTGGAAGCGGCCCGTCACTACATGCAGAGAATTCTTGAAGATTTTTACGATGACCGGGAATCTGTCTTGTCCTTGCTAAGGGAAGCAAAAAGAGTGCCTGATGAAGACAAGCAGGCAAAAGAGGGAGAATAGCCTGACACTGACAAGTTATCCCTACCTTATGGCTCATCCGGCGCGTGGATCAAGCGTATACGGCACCTTTACGAAATCGTAGCGATCCGGTGAGAAATCCTTCACATTCCGCGTAACGAGATCAAGTCCGTTACATCGGGCGACGGCTGCCTGCAAAGCGTCCGGAAGTCGCCAGCGTTCGGAGCGACGTAGCGAAGCTGCCAAATCCGCCTCGATCGCGGTGATGGGCAGTGTTGGGAATTGATCAAGCAGTTCGACTGCGACGAGAAGGTGATTGTCGTCAAAGCCCACGAGCACTTCCGCACGGGTTATCGGTGACAAGGCGATGTCTTCGCACTCGTCGGCGATGAATTGGGTGGCGGCGTTGATCCCGTTGAAGTGGTCAATGAGGATGACTGAGTCAAGCAGCCATCTCAATGGCGTTGCTCCCACTCTTTGCGAGTGTTGGACTGATAGCGAAGTCCGTCGCCATGCTTCCAGCTACCCCGAGTGCTCTCGAGCAACTCGCTTAGGCGTCTTGATTGGCCGTTGCCGTGACGTTCTCGGTATTCGCGCACGGCGCGCCGCACAAGTTCACTCATGGGTACCCGCTGGGCGGAAGCTTGGCGGGCGAGCCACGTCTTGTCCTCGTCGGGCAGGCTGACGATAGTTCTGGACAATGAATTGCTACCTCTACAGTATCGAATAAACGACAAGATTGTCATGAACCTAAGGCGGTTTGAGGCGTACCGGCTCCATACGCTATCGGGCTGTAAAGTACTCTTTTCCCTTCATGGACGCAAGAGGATGAACGGAAGAATAGGCGGGTAAGGAGTGACGAGCAAAAGGGCCGCACAAGGCGGCCCTTTTGCATGGCGAACGTGGAAACGGAGCGAATTACTTCTTGTCACCGTCGGTTGCCTGGCCCTTGCTTTTCTTACATTTCTTTACCTTTGAAGAATCGCCGGGATGTCCCTTGCTGCCGCCATGGGACTTCATGCGTTTGTGCATTGTGTCCATTCGTGATCGCTGTTCGTCGGTCAGTACGGCTTTGCCGTCACGTTTAGCTTTGATCGACGCCATGTGAAGTTTCGTCATCAAGCCATGAACGGTGTTCATTTGCGCTTCCATGTCCGCCAGCTTGGCTTTTTCGTCCCACAGCAAGACATGCAGGTCGACTTCGGCTATGTCCACGTCGGCCTGCATCCTGATCCAGTCTTTCTTGTAATTGATTTTGAGATCGCGAAGCTGTTGAACCTGCTCGTCCATCAGACTCATAGCATCCTTGTTCTTCAACATATGTTTGAAGAATTTCATAGCCTTTTGATGGGCCCGGTCGTGCAGGGCACCGGAACCATGGTCGCCATGTCCTTTGCGATGGCCCATGCCGGATCCAGACGCGTGCATGGAATGACGGCCGCCGCCGCGTCTCGTGTGCATGCCGTCGCGATGGGAAGATTTGTTAGGGTCTCCAAATCTCTTATGGTCGGATTGGCCATAGTCGCCTGAACTCGAAGACATGCCTTTCGACTTCCCATGCATGGAGCCGGGAGGGTTGGCAAAGGTCGGAGCGGCAGACAGCAGAAACACAACGGCAAACAGTGAAATGAATGAAAATAGGGAACGTTGTTCACGGAACTTCATGTCGACTACCTCCTTTGAAACGGTCTGTTGGTAAAACAGAGAGTTGTAGGTACAGTGGTTGGCAAACGTCTTGGCGGTACTGCAGGGCTTGGTAGGCCGAAGAATCCCGCCGTCGATTTGCGACGTTAATTATTGTAGTGATTCTAATTATCATTACTATAATTGTCAATTTATCAAAAGTCAACATGCCTGCGACTGCGTCATGGGTCCCGAAAGAGGGAAGGCATTGATTGTACGTCTTCTTGGAGTCGGAAGTGATTGCGGTGCGGGCTGACCGGTGTCAGTCTCGTCGGGATTGCTTAGCCTGATTAGTTGAGCCTGCGGCGCCAAACGGCTTGGAGAGGCCTTAGGGCAGAAAAAAAGGCCGCACGAGGCGGCCTTTTTTCCGGAGCAAGCTAAAAACGGAATGAATTACTTAATGTGACCGGTAGTTCCGTAGCCCATGCTCTTCTTACCTTTCTTGTACTTGGAATAGTCGCCGGAATGTCCCATGCCGCCGCCATGAGCCTTGATGCGTTCGTGAATTTTGTCCATCCGCGCTCGTTGCTCTTCGGACAACACGGTTTTGGCGTCCCGCTTGGCTTTGATTGAAGCCATGTAGAGTTTCGTCTTCAAGGCATGCAGCTTGTTGAATTCCGCTTCAATGTCGGCAAGAGTCGCCTTCTCGTTTTTCAGGACTTCATGTAAATCGATACTGGCCAACTTCACTTCGGCCTTCATTGTGATCCGGCCTTTCTTGTAGTTGACCTTGAGGTCTTGCAGTTTCTGTTCCTGATCGGCCGTCAAGCTCATGCCATCTTTGAATTTCAGGATGTGCTTGATGAATTGAATGGCATCCCGATGGTGGCCGGGGTGCGTGGACCCGTGCCCATGGCCGCCGTGCCCGTGCTTCCCATGGCCTGACGAATGCATTGAATGATGGCCTTCGTCGTGTCCCTTCTGCATCCCGTCGTGATGAGCGGAATGGGGATGGTCCTCACGCTGCATCCCGTCGTGATGTGCAGAATGGGGATGGTCCTCATGCCCCTCAGACGCCCCCTTAGGGTGATGGCCGTCACGATGGATGGACCCGGACGCTTCGGCCAAGGCCGGAACGGCCGTCAGCAGAAAGAACGCGGTTAAGAGGGAAAGGGGTAAACGCCAGCGCGGGGATTCATGGATTCTCATGTTCAGTTCCTCCTAAAAAAGAAAAAAACGACACAAACGTTCAGTCGCTTTGAGACCGGCGACTGGAAAAGGTCTCACGGTTCACGGTTTCGGGCCTCGCCACTTCGGCCATGACCACATTATAAACATGGATTGCCGAGATTGCGAATGCCGCCTGTTTTCAAGCGACGCGAGACAACTCACTCGTCACCTGCTTCATGGTTTCCTGTCGAATAACACCGTATGTGTGGCTATGACTTCCAACTCCACCTTCGAGTCGAGAGGGAAGAATCGGGTTGAGGCTTCACTGCTGTGCACGACGTCGCCGGATCCCAGGCGGATGCCATAGATGATCTCCGAACCTCGAAACTGACGGGATTCCACGGTTCCGTCTCCATTCCCGTTTTCACGGATGTGCACGTCGTCCGGTCGAATCATGACCGAGACGTCCGGACCACCACGGTAGCTCGGAGGAACCGGGAACGTGCCGAGTTGCGTCATGACCCCGGAATTGCGAATGGTTCCGGGAATGAAGTCGGCCTGCCCCACGAACTCCGCGACAAAAGGCGATACCGGAAGATGGTAGATGGTTTCGGGTGTGGCGAATTGTTCCAGTTTCCCGCTATTCAGGACGGCCACATAATCAGCCATGGCAAAGGCCTCTTCATGGTCATGTGTCACGAGCACGGCGGTGGTGCGGGTGGTTTTCAGCAGGTGCAGGAGTTCGATGCGCATGCGTTCGGTCGTGTCGGGATCCAGGTTGCTGAACGGTTCATCCAATAAGAGCAATACGGGTTGCGGGGCCAGGGCTCGCGCCAATGCCGCACGCTGCTGTTGGCCGCCGGATAGCGCGTGTGGGTATCGCCCGGCGAATTCCGAAAGACCGGTAAGAGACAGCATTTCGTCAACTCGTCCGCGACGGTCGTTCGCCGTGGCGGAAGTCAGCCCGAAGCCGACGTTATCCCGTACCGTCAAGTGAGGGAAGAGGGCGTAGTCCTGGAACACCATGCCGACCCGCCGTTGTTCAGGCGGGACGTGCCGGCCTGTTGTCGAGGCAACGTTGCCGTTCAACCTGATTTCGCCGGAAGTAACCGGCTCAAATCCCGCGATGGCCCGAAGCGTCGTGGTCTTCCCACAACCGGACGGTCCCAACAAACAAATGATGTCGCCTTTTCGCGCCGAAAAGGAAATCCCTTCCACTGCCGGGGAGCCGGTGTCATACGAGCAGGTCACGTCCGTCAGTTCGAGCACAACGGGGTTGTCGTCGGGCGCAGTCATATTCGTGTCGGAGGAATCATACTCGCGGAGCTTGCCGAAGATGTACGCATGGCAGGGGGAGCGGTTACGCTTGATCTCTCCGCATCAATAGTAACACGACCGGAATGGTAATGACCACGATCAACAAGGCTGGAGGTGCGGCCAATTGGTACAGTTCCTCACTGGCTTCGAGCCAGATTCTAACGGCCAGGGTATCGAATCCCACGGGTCGCAGTAGGAGTGAGGCCGGTAATTCTTTCATGCATTGGACGAAGACCAGGATCCAGGCACTCAGAAATCCGCCCCGCACTAACGGCAGGGTCACCTGAAAGAACGTACGCAGGGAGCGGGCCCCCAGGCTTCGCGCCGCTTCCTCGAGATTCGGGGTGAGTTGCTGAAGCGTGGACTCCATGCCTTGCAACGCCGCCGGGAGAAAATGGACCAGATACGCCAAGAGCAGGACGAGAATAGTGCCGTACAGTTGGGGAACGGTTTGTGAGACCAGGGCCAGGACCGCGAGGGCCGCGACCGGTCCGGGCAGCACGTAGCCTGTATACGCCCCTTGCACGCAAAAGGTGCTTGCCCAAGTCCGTCGCCGGCATGCCAGATAGGCGAGGGGAATCCCGCAGAGGACGGCTGCGGTGGCTGTGAGCCCGGATAGGGAAACACTGTTCCACACGTAGCCGAAGAACTGGTGAGAAATGTCACCGGCTGATGCCGCCGTGACGGTCCATTGAATCAGCAGGAGCACCGGCAGGCCGAATGCGGCTCCGAACACGAGCAGCAGATAGCCCGTAAACAGCAGGGCCGTGAAGGGACGGCAGGGTTGGGGCACCGGTTTCCGATACCGGCCGGTGGTCTGGTAGAACCGGCTTCGCTGCCGGAACCATCGTTCGCCGAACAGGAAGACGAAGGCGCAGGCCACCAGCACCAGGCTCAGGCAGGCGGCCGCGGTGTTGTCGAATCGTCCGGTCATTTGCTGGTACACGGCGTAGGTGAAGGTTTGAAAACGTAACAGTGACACCGCGCCGAAATCGGATACCACGTAGAGAATCGCCAGGAACAATCCGGCGATCAGCGACGGACGGATGAGCGGAAGCGAGACGCGGAAAAACGTGGTTGCCCGACCGGCTCCGGTCGTGCGGGCGACTTCTTCAAAGGAGACGTTGAAATTCTTGAACGCCGAACGGGCCAGCAGGTAGACGAATGGAAACGTGTTCAAGGCCAGCACGAGCACGGCGCCCGCGAAACTGAATGGTGAAAAGAACACGGCTTCCGGTCCGGCAATGGCCTGCCAAGCCTGTTCCAACAAGCCCCCGCGTTTCAACAGGTACGTATAGGTGTACGCCAGGACGTAAGAGGGAATCGACAAGGGCAAAATCAGTAACCAATCCCATGTTTTCGACCCGGCAAAGGAATAGCGGGTCAGGATCCAGGCGAGCGAGATGCCCAGGGTCAGGTTGATGATGGCCACGCCCAGGGAGAGGGAGAGCGTATTGAGGAACAGTTCCGGGACCCGCGTGGTCCAGAGTCGCCGCCAGACGGCCGGGTCCGCCGTTATGGCCGACAAGACGACGTAGAGCAACGGCAGCATGAGCACAACGGCCAGACAAAAGCCGAGCAGAACAACCGGAGAAGGAAAACGAAAACGGACGGATGACAGTGTGGGAAAGGAGTTAGCGAAGTCCAACTTCTTCAATGGCGGTCATCGTGGGGTCGCGGAGTTGGGCCAACCGGCTTAACGGGACGCTGGCCACGAGAATACTCTGGAGCGGCAACAACTCGGGGGCGGCCGCCACGTTCGGATTCAAAGGGTATTCTTTGTTGACGTCCGCGAACATGCGTTGCCCTTTGGGAGAGATAAGAAATCGGACCAGGGCCTGGGCCTGCGTCAGATGTTTGGTGTGCGCGGTGACGCCGATTCCCGCGGCATTGAGCACCACACCCATGCCCTGCGTTCCTTGATCCGTGGGAAGCGGGGCAATCGGCGCATCCGGATTCTTGGCCAGGTGGCGGTTGATATAATAGTGATTGACCGGCCCGGCGGCCACTTCCCCGCGTGCCACGGCTGCCACGATTTGCCGGTTTTTCCCATAGACGAGTGATCCCGCATTATCCTTCAAGCCTCGCAGGAACGCGGTGGTCACCTCATCTCCCTTCACCGCACGAATGACCGACACGCCGGTCTGCAAATAGACGCTACCCGCACTGGGGATCGCGATTTTGCCTCGCCATTTCGGATCGGCGAGATCCAGGATGGAGGAGATGTCCGCGGGTCGGACCATGGCGGTGTTATAGACGATCACCCAAATTCGACCCGACAACCCGATCCAACTGTTGTCCGGTGCCCGGAACCGGCTGGGAATCGTTTCCTCAATGCCGGGGATGGTCGCGGGTTGGAGTAACTGCAATTCACGCGCGCGCTCCAGTGTGCCGGCGTCATTGGTGATGAGTATGTCGGCCGGAGTCCGGCCCCCTTCCATTTGAAGCCGATTGATCAGTGCCGTGCTGTCGGCCGTCAGCATTTGAACGTTGATGCCGGATTCGGCTTGAAACGCATCGAGCACCGGTTGAATGAGTCGTTCGGCCCGGCCGGAGTAGACGACCAGGGTGTCATCGGCATATCCCCAGGAAGGGAGACTCAGGGCCGCCACGACGACGAACGATAGAAAAAAGACTCTCTGCATCGGAATGGTGAAACGGATTGTGGATTGAAATATTCTCAAATCAAAAATCCACAATTCAGCGTGGGCCAGTCCTTGCATTGGCACTCAGGTCTCGTCCGCAATTCATGCAATTGCCGTTCGGCAACTGCATGGGAGTGCCATATAATTCCAGTTTATGGGTGCGTATCGAAAAACCGTTTTTTCTGGCGACTTCTTCCTGTAATTCTTCTATCTGGCAATTCTCGAATTCTATAATCTTGTCACAGATCGTGCAGATAAGATGATCATGGTGCCCTTTATGGGCCACGTTGTCGAACTGGGTCTGACTGCCGAAGTGTTGCTCTTGAGCGAGGCCGGTATCGCACAGGAGTTTGAGCGTGCGGTAGACCGTGGCTAAGCCGATATGGGGGTCCTTCTTGGAGAGGAGCCGGTACATCTGTTCGGCCGTCACGTGTTCCATTTTCAAAAAGGTGGTGAGGATGTTCTCACGTTGACGGGTGAGTTTCAGGCCGTTTTTCGTAAGGTGTTGCTTGAGAATGTCAAGCTCTTTGGAAGGCTTCGCCATCAATGAATTCCTGAGTCTATAGGCGTTCTATTAAACCGGAATATGGCCGAAGGGTCAAGCGGGAATTCTGGTTCCCTGATGAGATCACCGAGAGCATTCACGTTTTTCTTGTGTTGACGGGTTTTCACGTGGCTCGTTAGGATCAGCCTCCTGCTGAGCCACTTGTTATGCGAAAACCACAAGAGATTACGGTTGACCGGACGTTGTTGGTTTATGGGCTTCACCTGGCCCAGGAACAAGAATGTTCCATGGTCAGCGACGTGAAAGTGCACCAACTGATTTTTCTGGCCGAATTGCAAATGCTCGGCAAAGGGGTGCGCGGGTTCCATTACGAATTCATGCGGTTTCCCTATGGAGCCTTCAGCAAAGACCTCGATAATGATTTGCTGGCTTTGCGCAAGAAAGAACGGCTGCAGAATGTTGACGTCGTCGGTTCCGCGGAAGAATGTATTCCTTTGGTGGAGGAAAAGGTGACCCCCGGTGTTGAGGCTAATGAACAAATTGTGGAAATTCTGCAATCCGTCGTGGAGACCTATGGGCCTCAGGACGTGGGAGAAATCACGAAATCCGTGGAGGACGTTGAAATCAGCGTGGTCGATCGACCCGAGGAAAAATTGTGTGTCCGGGATATTCCGTTTCATTCCATCGTGCTTGTTCCCTCCCGCATTGAGGTCACGGGAGATTTTTCCGTTCCTGCCAAAACACTGGCTCTCCTGAATAAGGCCCTCGGCTCATAGTCGCTGGTTCGTTGTGTCGGGAAAGCGGAGCGGCGCTGGGCCGATTGGTCCGACCCGGCCCCGCTCCTCGCGTTGCTGGTGTCCCAGCCATGATCGATACAAGCACGGCACTTATTCTGATGCGGCTACCTGAGGTGAACTTCCGACCGTCAGGCGATCCTGCATCTTGGCGAACATTTTCTTGCCGATGCCTTTGACCTTTATCAAGTCTTCTACGGTCTTGAATGGCCCATTGGCGGTGCGGTAGTCGATAATCCGCTTGGCCAACCCTTTACCGATTCCCGGCAATTGTTGAAGCTCTTTGGCGGTGCTGGTATTCAGGTCCACTTGGCCCTCAGCGGCAATCCCCATTCCTGACAGACTGACGATGAGCATCAGCGCCAGGATGCTGATCGTGAAATGCGACCGGTTCAATTGATGAATGTTTCTCATGGCTGTTCCTCCTTGTGAAAAATGGTGAGTGGAAAAGATAGCGTCAAGTATTTCTAGTTTTTACGTTGAGCAAGGAACGTGCCGGAAAGACGGAAAACCAAATTTTGCGCAGAGGGCGTTGCTTGATAAGGGTTTTGTGTTTTTTCTTTTCGGAAGGCCATGACCGCGTGACTGCGAGAAACGGTATGAACCGTCTATTCTGGGACGCAAGGTTGTATCTTCAGGTGTCAGGCGAGAGAAGTTTTTCAGGTGTGGCAGGTAAGCCTGACGCAGGAGACGATGCCGTGGCTGTCAGGGATTCATGGTGAAACCGTACACGTCCCCGATTTTGGTGCGAAGGTATGAGAGGAACGGTTCGACGCTTAGCGTGCGGCCGGTGATCCGTTGCAGGAGGTCGCCGGACGAATATTGGCGTCCGTACTGGTGGATGTTGTGGTTGAGCCAGTCTTTGAGTGGCAGCAGGTGACCCCGTTGGATGTCGGTCTCCAGGGCGGGGACGTCCTGACGTGCCTGCTCAAAAAACATGGCCGCATAAAGATTACCCAGGGTATACGTGGGAAAGTAGCCCAAGGCTCCCAGGGACCAATGGACGTCCTGCATCACACCGTCGGCGTCCCGTTCGGGAGCGATCCCCAGATATTCCTGCATTTTTTCCCGCCACAGGCCGGGCAGGTCCTTGACGGCAACCTGTTTTTCAATCAAGGCCAGTTCTATCTCAAAACGCACCATGACGTGCAGATTGTACGTGACTTCGTCCGCTTCCACCCGGATCAGGGAGGGCTTCACCCTATTCAAGGCGGCATGGAAGCGATCCATGGACACGGCCCCGAGTTGTGACGGAAAGTATTGTTGCAGCAAGGGGAAGAAATGCGTCCAAAAGGCTTTGGATCGCCCCACGTTGTTTTCCCATAGCCGCGATTGGCTTTCATGAATGCCGAGAGAAAGCGCTTCGCCCAAAGGAGTGCCGTACTGTGCTTGGGCCAGACCTTGCTCATAAAGGCCATGTCCTCCCTCATGGATACAACTGAAGAGGCATGAGGGCAGATCCTGTTCGAAGACGCGCGTCGTGACGCGTACGTCCGTCGGGTGGAAAGACGTGGTAAAGGGGTGAGCCGAGAGATCCAATCGTCCCCGGTTGAAGTCGTATCCCATCCTCTGAAGTACCAGTTCCCCGAACGCGAGTTGCTGCTGTTTATCGTAGGGTTGAAACAGGATTCGATCATCTGGCGGTGAAGCGCATTCCCGGACGCGTGCCAACAGTTCGAGTAATCCGTGACGAAGCGTGGCGAACAGCGGTTGGAGTTGAGACACGGTGGCCCTGGGTTCGTAGGTGTCCAGGAGCGCGTCGTACGGGCAATCGTCGTAGCCCAGATAGTCGATCTCTTCAAATTTCAACGCGATGATCGTTTGCAGGTTGGGAAGATATTGCAGGAAGTCATCGCGCCGGCGGGCCTCGGTCCATACTTGCTGGGCCAAGGAGCATTCGCGCTCCAGGCGGTTGATGAAATTCGATGGAAGTTTCTTGGCCCGGCTGAAGTCCCGCCAGGTTTCCCGGAGCAGGGCCTTTGAGGCCTCATCAAGCCCGTCGGCGTCGGTGTTCGCCAAACCCGTTGCCGGATCGATAAGATGCAACAGGAGGTCTTCGATCTCCGGAGCGACGAACTTGGCGTGAGCCAGGGTCTGGAGCGTGGCCAGTTGCTCGGCACGGGTTTGTCCTCCGCCGGCCGGCATATGAGTTTCCTGATCCCAGGACAACAGGGCTGCGGCGTTCTTGAGGTGTTGGATCTCCAGGAGTTTCGATTTGAGAGCGGTCAGGGTTTGCGTTGGATCGGACATGTACAGTGCTTCTTGTTATTGAACGGATTGGGGCGCGACCAGGAAGACTGTACAAAGGGCTACGCCCGAACGCAAAGTGACGTGCAAAAGGAAAAAGGGAACTCCGATGCGGCGTTAACCCTTGCCGATGGAAAACGTGTGAAGGGAGAGATCTAAGTACCCGCCCGCAAGGGTCTTTCCCTTACCAGATTTTGTGGTGCAGACCATGGAGCCGCTATGCCTAAATGATAGGCAATTTGGTCGCAATCACCTTAGGTACTTTGCAATTTTATACAGTACAAAAAGAATCCACAAAGTTGTCCCCATTTTTTGTGGACGAAGCCGGTTGATGTTCAATAGTGAAATAAAAACATAAAGTTCTGTTTAATCATGTACGTAATTCACAATAAGTTCCTGTGAACAGGCAGTGGATGACTGACAAGCTCGCACCGTTGTTCAGAACGGAACACGGGCGGTGAGATGCCGCACTGCCATGCAATAGATTCCCGCTGATAGCCAGCGGGAATCCGCTTTAACGAAGGACAGGGAAATGACAATCGTCGGACAGGCCCGGGAGTTGGTAGTCTAACAATTTTCGGAGTTCGAACTCCGCACCCCCTCGAAACCGTTCGGCTTCATGCTCGTCCGGAAAGGGACCATAGACTCGTGGTTCGAAAAAGTTGCAGGATACGCGAACGAACCACCGTGTTTGTCCCTCGCGCTGGTGTTGTTCAAAAATTGCGACTTCTCGTTCAATGGTGCCTTGACCTATCATAACGTGCCTCCTTTTGTGTGGAAACAGCTATGTCTCTCTCCAATCATAACTGAATGAACCATCGAAACTGAGAGCAGTACGCTGTATCGAAAATCCTTTACCGCAGTAGTGACAGCAACAAAAAGAATGGCAACGTTTTGCCATTCCACACGATTTATGGAACAAACGTTCCAACTACACTATACCAATATGTTTTATTTTTTTCAATTTATTATTTTATGTTACGTCAACAATATATTGTAGTCATATTTGTATAAAATACAATAGATAGTGGCATTTAATTTTCCGTTGAAGATTACGTAATTTTTTCTCTATTGCGTTTGTCGCTACGCCTTTGCGAGACGCCTGTTGGCCGGATACACCATGAATGCCGTGGGCGATGAAGGCTGGTTAGCGCAACTGACGGTATCGAAAGCAATCGATCGTATGATCGTTGACCATGCCAATGGCTTGCATGAACGCGTAGCAAATTGTCGAGCCGACGAAGGTGAAGCCCCGGTGTTTGAGGTCTCGACTCATGGCATTGGAGGCTGGCGTCTGACAGGGCACATCTTGGGGAGAGGTCCATCGATTGCGAACCGGCCGGCCTTTGACGAATTGCCAAATATACTCATCAAAGCTGCCGTTTTCCTCCTGAACGAGAAGAAAGGCCTGTGCATTGGAAATAGCCGCTTGAATTTTGAGCCGATTTCGGATGATACCGGGGTTGTTTAACAGGGCACTCACTTTTCGTGCGTCGTACCTGGCGATTGATGCAGGGTCGAAGTGATCAAAGGCCATACGGAACGCTTCACGTTTTTGCAGAATCGTGTTCCAACTCAACCCTGCTTGGGCGCCTTCAAGAATGAGAAATTCAAACAACCGTCGATCGTCGTGTACGGGGACGCCCCATTCGTGATCATGGTACTGAATCAGGAGCGCATTGGTGGCCCATGAACAGCGAGTGATCACCGGTCTGTTCATGCTTAATCCAGGTCCCGATTTTCGATCTCGATGATCACGGGGCAATGGTCGGACAGTCGTTGATAGGCGAGCGGGTATTGGCCTTTGATCCGCCGGCACCCGGCCACGGCACAATAGCCGGTCACACGCGTCGACCGCGTGCGTATTTCGGTCATGTCCTGTGAGACCAGCACGTGATCCAACCAATTGTCCCGTCCGCGAAAGTAATGCGAGCACCGGGGCTTTGGGGCAAGGTCGTGAAACCCGGGCGATTCTTTCGCCACCATTCGTCTGAGATATTTCAATTCCGATCGTCGTGAATGCCGGTCGCCGGCACCCATGGTGTTGAAATCCCCGAGGATCATCATGTCTCGGTCCTCTTCGAGAAAACGCGCAACCGCGGTATCGATCCGGTTGAGCGCCGCATGCCGTGCTTCAACTGCTGCGACCGTAGGCCCCGACTTGAGATGAAGACCGATCACGTGGAAGTCCGCACCCGGTTGGTGTTTGGATTGAACGCGCGCGTAGTGGCCGGGACGAAGTCCGCCCTCACATGGATTGTGTGTGGACGTGGCTTTACTGTTTAAACGCCAGAGACTTTGAATGGCGGAGAGCGTCACCCTGTTTGCGTTCCATAACGTTCCCACGTGGTGACCATCAGGTCTTCCGCATGGTTGAACCGACCATTGCCAGGACGCTCCCGTCCGCCGGTCGAGCGCCGTCAACATCCGGTCCCACGCGGACCGGGCTCCGGTGGTGGTCAGGCTCTCTTGAACAACCAGGATATCCGTTTGCATCCAGACAAGGGTGCATGTCAGCCATTCCAAGTCGGTCGGTGGAATGGAACGATTCGGACGGTCAGGTGGGCTGCCATGGGGGAACCACCGGATATTCCACGTCCCGACCCGCAGGACGTCCGGATCGGGGACGGCCATGCGGCCGCCATCCTTGACAACGCGTTCACAGTGCGTCGAAGATTTCCACACCAGTGCTTCTTCCGCGGAAGAGCTTTGATGGACAGCAGGATGAGGCCCCGCTTCAAAGGCGTATGCAAGAACGGCGTCGAGACCACCGAACGTGGCAACGACAATGAAACCGGCAACCCAAAAGCAAACCCGCATCGCGATCTCCCGCATACATTCATACCAGACCTTGACCCCAAAAGCCTACCCCATGGCGCGTAGATTGTCGTTGCCTGTTGGGACATGGGACGGGGCATGGGATGGGACGGCACACGGCACGGCATGCTCATGAGCGATCTGATGAATATACGTCTATAAAGCTGACTGAGGTGAGACATGGCATCGACAAACGTTAATAGTGAAATTGCCGGCAAGGCGATCCTTCGCCCGATTGAGCAGGTGGCACAGGAAAAATTGGGGCTCGGTCGGGACGTGCTTGACTTCCATGGAAAGTATAAAGCCAAGATTCCGTTTACCTTATCCGGCGATGTGAACGAACGACCGGACGGGAAATTGATCCTGATGACGGCCATGACGCCCACGACGGCCGGGGAAGGCAAAACCACGACGTCCGTCGGCCTGACCGATGGCTTGGCGAAGATCGGGGAAAAAGCCATGGTGGCCTTGCGGGAACCCAGCCTGGGGCCGTGTTTCGGAATGAAAGGCGGCGCCTGCGGAGGCGGGTACGCCCAGGTCGTACCCATGACCGACATCAATTTACACTTTACGGGAGATTTTCACGCCATTACCTCGGCGCATAATCTGCTTGCGGCGATGGTGGATAATCATCTGTATTGGGGACATGCCCCGTTCCTGGATGCGCGGCAGATCAGTTGGCGGAGGATTATGGATATGAACGATCGGTCGTTGCGCCAGATCGTCACGGGGTTGGGTTCTGCCGTGAACGGCTTTGCCAGGGAAGGGAGCTTCGACATCACCGCGGCTTCCGAGGTCATGGCCGTGCTGTGTCTGGCGACGGACCTGCACGATCTGCAACGGCGGTTGGGGAACGTCAAGGTCGGGCTGACTCCGCAAAAGGAATTTGTCTTTGCCAGGGACGTGAAAGCCCAAGGTGCCATGACCGCGCTGTTGAAGGAGGCGTTGAACCCCAATTTGGTCCAGACCCTGGAAGGCAACCCCGCCTTTGTGCACGGCGGGCCATTCGGCAATATTGCCCATGGGTGCAATTCGGTTGTGGCCACGAAGGCGGCCTTGAAATTGGCGGACTACGTTGTGACCGAAGCAGGGTTCGGGGCGGACCTGGGAGCGGAGAAATTTTTCAACATCAAATGCCGGCGGGCCGGGATGAAGCCGGATTGTGCCGTGGTGGTGGCAACGGTCAAGGCGCTGAAGCTGCACGGCGGAGCCGATCCCAAAGAACTGACCACGGAAAACCTCGACGCGCTCAAACGCGGCCTGCCGAATTTAGTCCGCCACCTGGACAACGTGAAGAAATTCGGGGTCCCCGTGGTGGTGGCCATCAATGAGTTCACGAGCGATACCAAGGCCGAATTGGAACTGGTCCATGACGTGTGCGCCGGGCGAGGAGTTAAAGTGGCTCTGGCGAAGCATTGGGCCAAAGGCGGGGACGGCGCCGCGGCGTTGGCGGAATTGGTGGTGAAGACGATCAACGACGAACCCACCGGCTTTCAACCCCTCTATGCCGATGACCTGCCGCTGGCCGAAAAAGTCCGGACCATCTCGAAAGAGATCTATGGTGCGGATGATGCGGACATTCCATCGGCACTGCTCAAACAGTTCGAGGAACTGGAAAATAAAGGGTATGGCCGGTTTCCCATCTGCATGGCCAAGACCCAGTACAGTTTTTCAACCGACCCGGACAAAAAAGGAGCGCCCACCGGATTTACAGTCCCCATTCGAGAAATCCGGCTGTCCTTGGGGGCTGAATTTCTCGTCGTCTTGACCGGCGGCATCATGACCATGCCCGGGCTGCCGCGCGTCCCGGCTGCCGAAGCCGTGGGCCTCGATGCAGATGGGACGATTGTCGGGTTGTTCTGATGGGGAAGACAAGTATGATTGATCTTCAGTACTCTTTAATCATTGAAGCGACTGACGATCCCAATTTTTTTGGGTTCTATTCGGAAGAACTTGAAGGGTTCACCGGAGTCGGTCACTCCATTGAAGACTGTGTCTACAAGGCTAAATGGGGTATGCAAGAGCATGTCTCTTTCCTAAAAGAAACCGGGCTCTCTATCCCGTCCCGTAACCCTGATCCGACTGTGGTGATTCAAAATCAACGGCAACCGCAAACGGTCGAAGGATAACACAGTTTTGCGTTTTCATCGCCACGGCTTGGGCAAGCTCTTTACCATGGCACACCAGTAAGTGTGCTATGATGACGGGTCCGGGTGGGCTATGAACACGTTCAAACTTGAGTCGGATTTTTCGCCCAAGGGCGATCAACAACAGGCGATCGACGTGCTGACCGAAGGGGTGCATGCCGGCAAGCGGCATCAGGTGCTGCTGGGGGTCACGGGTTCGGGCAAGACGTTTACCATGGCCAACGTCATTGCCAAGATCCAGAAGCCGACGTTGGTCGTGGTCCACAATAAGACGCTGGCAGCCCAGTTGTACCAGGAATTCAAGAGTTTTTTCCCGCACAACGCCGTGGAGTACTTCGTCAGTTACTATGATTATTACCAGCCCGAAGCCTATATCCCTTCAACGGATACCTACATTGCCAAGGACGCCTCGATCAACGATACCATCGACCAGATGCGGCACGCGGCCACGTCGGCTCTGTTGGAGCGCGACGACATTCTGATCGTGGCCTCGGTCTCCTGTATCTATGGCCTGGGTTCACCGGAAGTCTATCACGGCATGTTGCTGTATCTGGAAGAAGGCATGACCATTCGACGGGATGCCATTCTCGCCAAGCTGGTGGAGATTCAATATTCCCGGAACGACGTCGAGTTGCAGCGCGGCACGTTTCGGGCGCGCGGGGACGTGATCGAGATTTTTCCCGCCGCTTCGGATTCGAATACCATCCGCGTGGAATTGTTCGGCGACGTGGTGGAGTCGATCTCCGAAATCGATCCCCTGACCGGCCGGTCGCTCGGGCGTTTGTCCAAGGTGCCCATTTATCCCAAGAGTCATTACGTGATTGCGCCCGATCGATACGACCAAGCCCTTGCAGGCATTGAAGAAGAACTGGAGGCGCGCCTGAACGATTTCCGGCAACACGGTCAACTTCTCGAAGCACAACGCATTGAGCAGCGAACCATGTTTGACCTCGAGATGATTCGGGCCATGGGGTATTGCCACGGTATCGAGAATTACTCGCGGCATTTGAGCGCGCGTGCGCCGGGTGAACCGCCCCCGACGCTGCTGGACTATTTTCCCAAGGACTATCTGTTGATTATCGATGAGTCCCACGTGACGGTGCCGCAATTCGGCGGGATGTACGAAGGCGACCATTCACGCAAAAAGACCTTGGTGGAATATGGGTTTCGTCTGCCGTCGGCCATGGATAACCGTCCGCTGAAGTTTCAGGAATTCGAACGAATTATGAACCGGGTCATCTATGTTTCGGCCACGCCAGGGCCGTATGAATTGAAGCATGCCGGCCGGAGCGTGGTGGAACAGATTATCCGGCCGACGGGTCTGATGGATCCCGTGATCGAGGTCAAGCCGGCCAAGGGGCAGGTAGATGATTTATTGCAGGAAGTGAAGGCGGTCATTGCCAAGGGTTTCCGGGTGTTGGTCACGACCTTGACGAAGCGCATGGCTGAGGACTTGACGGAATACTACCACGACTTGGGGGTGAAGGTGCGGTATTTGCACTCCGATATCCGGACGCTTGAGCGGGCGGATATTATTCGCGATTTGCGCAGGGGCGTGTTTGACGTGCTGGTCGGCATCAACCTGCTGCGTGAAGGGTTGGATCTTCCCGAAGTGGCGCTCGTCGCCGTGTTGGATGCGGATAAAGAAGGGTTTTTGCGGGGTCACCGTGCGTTGATTCAAACCGCTGGGCGCGCGGCCCGGAACAGCGAGGGCAAAGTCGTGCTGTATGGCGACACCATCACCGGTTCCATGCAGGTAACTATCGAAGAGACCGTGCGTCGCCGTCAGATCCAAGCCCGGTACAATCAGGAGAATGGGATTACGCCGGAGACCATCAGGAAGCGTATCCACGATCTGGACTATCACGTGGCCGAGGCCGATGACATGGCCGTAGGCATCGCTGCGGAGGAGGAAACCGTCTATGCCGCCGACGTGGAGCAGACCATGGCTTCCTTGGAACGGGAGATGAAGGAGGCGGCCAGGAAGTTGGAGTTCGAACGGGCGGCGAAGTTGCGCGATCGGATTCGGGCGCTGCGGCAGCAGGAACTGTTGTTTGGGGAAACGGTACGCTGACGGACTCCGTGGCCGGCGATCCCGGTCATGCGTGGGTTAGATGTTTTTGTAGAGGTACACGCCGAGTAAAATGCCCAGGATCGTGAGCAGGTTTACTTTGAAGAGGAAGCCGAGGGTCACCTTGATCAGGATCAGGTTTATGGTCAGGGGCGGATCGATGCCCGGTGTCAGCGATCCTGCAAAAATGGTTTGAATCTGCCCCGAGGGTGAAAAGACGGAGAGGATTTCACCTAACATTCCACCTAATAGACCACCGATAAAAATAAACCCGAGTAACCTCCAGCCTGTTTTTTTCATGGACGCGCTCGTTGCGGTGGAACATTGAGAAGGGATACTTCCACAAAGTAAGGGAAATTACGGGGAACGTACGGCAATTTTCCATGTAAGTCAAGAAAGCGGTTTTCTTGACAGTCTTTTTGAGTCTTGATTAGACTATGCGGACTTTTTTTCGTATTTTCCAATAGTTAGGAGTTTTTCGTGTTTTCGTCTCTCACCGAAAAAATTGACGGCGTTCTCAAAAAACTCCGGGGCACCGGTGTTCTGAAAGAACAGGACGTCATTCAGGCTTTGAAGGAAGTCCGTTTGGCTCTGCTTGAGGCCGACGTCAATTTTCGAGTCGTCAAGGACTTCATCGGCCGCGTACAGGGAAAAGCCACGGGCAACACCGTCCTCGAAAGCCTGACTCCCGGTCAGCAGGTCGTCAAAATTGTGTGGGAGGAATTACGCGACCTCATGGGGCATGACCATTCCGGCCTGTTGCTGGCTTCTCACCCACCGACCATTGTGATGATGGTGGGCCTGCAAGGGGCCGGGAAAACCACCACCTGCGGCAAAGTCGCTCGGTTGTTGACTCAACAGGGCAAGCGTGTGTTGCTGATTGCCGCGGACCCCCGTCGTCCGGCTGCAGCGGAACAGTTGTCTGCCTTGGGAGCTGACCTCGACGTTCCGGTTCATTGTGCCGACCGGATGCTGTCGACCCGCGAGGAGGTCGTGCAGTTCTGTTTGGGGGGTGTCCGTCGCGGTCGGGACCACGGCTATGACGTTGTGGTCCTGGATACCGGTGGGCGGCTCCACGTTGACGACGTATTGATGTCGGAACTCGAAGACATCAAAGCCGGCGTGACTCCGCAAGAGGTATTGTTGGTCGCGGATGCGATGACCGGCCAGGAAGCCGTCAACGTGGCAGAACGGTTCGATCAACGCCTGGACGTGACCGGCGTGATCCTGACAAAGATCGAAGGCGACGCGCGAGGTGGTGCCCTGCTTTCGATGCGTGCGGCAATCGGAAAGCCGGTCAAGTACCTCGGTGTGGGTGAAAAATCCGATGCCCTGGAACCCTTTCATCCGGATCGTATGGCCTCCCGGATTTTGGGAATGGGCGACGTGTTGTCGCTGATTGAAAAGGCGCAACAGTCTTTCTCGCAGGAACAAGCTCTGACGCTGCAGAAACGGGCTTCGAGTAATACCCTGACCCTTGAAGATTTTCGCGACCAGATCAAACAGGTCAACAAGTTGGGGTCCATGGAGCAAATTTTGGGGATGTTGCCCGGAGCCGGTAAACTCAAGTCGATGATGAACGCCGGGGTGAGCCAGGAACTGCCGGAAAAGGAAATGAAGCGAGTCGTCGCAATGATTGATTCGATGACGTCCGCCGAGCGTTCGGACCATACGATTCTGAACGGCAGCCGCAAGAAACGCGTAGCCAAGGGGAGTGGAACTTCCGTCCAGGAGGTCAATCGGCTCATCAAGCAATTTCTGACGGCACGCAATATGTTGAAGTCATTGACCGGGGGAAAGCCCGGAAAACCGGGGAAATTGGGAAAACTCAAGAAACGGGGGAAATTGATTCGTGCCCTTCAATCCCCTTAGCCCGGCTATCTTATAATGGACGGAACCGCGGCATGGGGTATATTTCTGACTATAAACCAAGTACAATGCCCAGTTTTTGAAAAATTTCATTTTGTAGGAGGTGTAGAATCGTGGCAGTGCATTTACGTTTAACTCGCATGGGCCGGCACAAACGGCCTTTTTACCGGGTGGTGGCCGTGGATTCCAGAGCGCGCCGGGATGGTAAGTACATCGAGATCGTCGGGACGCATGATCCCTTGAAGGACCCGGCTGTCACGAATTTGAAGTCGGATCGGGTGTTGGATTGGCTTCACAAAGGGGCCCAACCCTCGGTGACCGTTCGTACGCTCCTTCGACGCGCGGGAATTTTAAAGACGTTCGAAGAATCGAAAAAGAAGGCGGAGGCCTGATCGTTTTCTTCGATGCAGGGTATCGGGGCTTTGACAAGCGTGCGTATCGGAACCTTGACGGATGAGAGAACCGTGACGTCGCTGGAGCACATGGTCACTGTCGGGAAACTGGTCAAGCCCTTTGGTGTGAGAGGGCAAGCCCGGGTTCTTTCACTCACGGACGTTCCGAACAGGTTCGAGAATCTCAAGGAAGTGACCCTGGAGTCACCCGCGGGCCAAACTCTGGTGACCACGGTTACGGACGTCCATTCGGACGGCCGGTCCTATCTCTTGCGATTCGGGGCATTCTCGACGCCCGAAGAGGTGGGGACCTATTGCGGGGCGTGGTTGAAAATTCCTCGAACGGAGGTTCCTCCCGCACCGGATGGTCATCATTACCAGTTTGAATTAATCGGGTTATCGGTACAGGACGAGTCGGGCCACGTCCTTGGGACGTTGGAGGAAGTGATGACCTTACCGCACCAACACGTATTCGTGGTGCGCGGACCGGACAAGGAATATCTCTTGCCCGCTTTGCGGAAATGGATCATGTCGGTCGATCCCGCCGGAGGCGTCATGATCGTCAAACCGAGTGTGGAATGGGTGGGTAACGATGCAGTGTGACCTGTTCACCTTGTTCCCCGAAATGGTAGAGAACGTCGTATCGCATTCGATCGTGAAGCGTGCCCAGGACAAGCGGTTGGTGTCGATTCGCGTCCACAATATTCGTGATTACAGTGACGACCGGCATCGCGTGGCCGACGATACCCCCTACGGGGGCGGGTCCGGTATGATCATGAAGGCCGAGCCCATTTTCCGGGCGGTCGAGGCATTGGGCGAGGACCTGGGTGGAATGCGGATTATCGTGCCGTCACCGCAGGGACGGCCATTCACGCAAGGCCTTGCCGAAGAGTTGAGCCGGGAAGCGCGACGGCTGGTGTGGATATGCGGGCACTATGAAGGTATCGATGAACGCGTACTGCTCCGGCTCGAGCCCGAAGAACTGTCGCTTGGTGATTACGTGCTGACCGGAGGAGAACTGCCGGCTTTGGTGATGCTCGATGCCGCCGTGCGATTGGTGCCCGGGGTTGTAGGGGATCCTGCGTCGGTGGAGCAGGATTCATTTGTCGAACCCCTGTTGGACTTTCCCCATTATACCAAACCGCAGATGGTGCGCGGATACGGGGTGCCTGACGTTTTACTTTCTGGTAATCATGAGGCTATTCGGCGGTGGCGTCGAAAAGAAGCCTTGCGAAACACCTATTGCAAGCGACCGGATTTGTTACAAGGGGAATCGTTAACTCAGGAAGATCAACAATTGCTGTCGGATATTTCCCAGGAGTGTGAACAAGTCATGAGTGAGAGTGGAGGATAACATCATGAATCGGCTTCAACGTTTAGAGCAAACGTTCCCGACGAACCCAGTACCTGTCTTTGAAATCGGGGACACCGTCCGTGTGCACGTGAAAGTGATCGAAGGTGAAAAAGAACGAGTCCAGGTTTTTGAAGGCGTGGTGATTGCTCGTAAAGGCAAGAGAATCAGTGAGACGTTTACCGTTCGTAAAATCTCGTATGGGGTGGGAGTTGAGCGGATTTTCCCGGTCAACTCGCCCAATATTGCGAAAATCGACGTGATTCGCAAAGGGAAAGTGCGCCGGGCAAAGTTGTATTATTTGCGCGACAAGATAGGGAAGCGGGCCAAAGTCGCTGAACGGGATTATTTCCGGGCTGCCAACAAACCCAAGGCTCCCAAGAACGAACCGGCAGCGACGGCAAGCGTAGAGACTCCGGCAGAGCATCCTGCCGAATAATTCGATGTCGTGTGACATTGACCGATGACGCTATAGGGTTGGGCACCGCTGGTCCCACGTGCGATCTCGAAGAGGAAGCACGGACCCGTGGCTATCGACGCGTAGCTGGACTGGACGAGGCCGGTCGTGGACCCCTGGCCGGCCCGGTGGTCGGGGCAGCAGTGATTGTGCCTCGCCGGTTTGTATTGCGGAACCTCGATGATTCGAAAAAAGTGAGTCCCACGGAACGGGAAGAGCTGTTTTCAGTCATCACCGGGTCAGCCACGGCTTGGGGGGTTGGCGTCGCCTCCGAGGCTGAAATCGACTCGCTGAACGTGCTCGGCGCGACGCGGCTGGCTTGGCAGCGAGCCGTGAACCAACTGCATGCCCCACCGGATTTTTTGTTGATCGATGGGCACCTGGGGGCTGATTTCGGCATCCCCCATCGATCCGTAATTCACGGCGATCGGCTTTCGTGTTCCATCGCCGCAGCGTCCATCCTGGCCAAAGTCTTCCGTGATCGGATTATGTGCGAATACCACCAGCGGGATCCCCGGTATCGCTTCCACGTTCATAAGGGGTATCCCACGCCGGAGCATCTCCGGTTACTCCGTCAGTTCGGACCGAGTCCACTTCACCGGCACAGTTTTGGTCCGGTGCGACGGTGTCTTTTACGGGAGGGTGAGTGAGTCTCACCCGGCAACTCCTGGGCAGGGAAGCCGAAGCTGCTGCCGAAGGGTTGCTTCGCCGAAAAGGATACCGCATTCTCGAGCGGAACGTGCGGGTCGGTCGCGGCGAATTGGACATCGTGGCCCGAATGGGAGAGACGTTGGTTTTCGTCGAAGTCAAAGCTCGCCGTACGGATCGTTACGGAGGCGTCGCCTACGCCGTGACGGCACAAAAGAAGCGTCAACTCATTCAATTGGCTGCCCGCTACCTGGCGCGTCGTCGCTTGGAACGTCAGCCGTGCCGGTTCGACGTGCTCCTCTATGATGCTGGGGGTTCTGCGTCCCCCGTGCTTGAACACGTCGAAAACGCCTTTGAGGTGGCAGGCGATGACCGGCGTTGGTAAGCACACGGAACATCACCATAAGGGCCGGGGAACAGGTGGCCGTGCCGGGCCGTTGTCACGATGATTCAGTTGTTCCACGTTTCCAAATTCTATGACCGGTGCGTGGCGCTTGATGATGTCTCGTTTCGGATCGACACGGGCGAATGTGTCATCCTCACGGGACCGAGTGGCGCGGGCAAGACCACCCTGTTGAAGGTGATCTTCGGCGCGGAGATTCCGGATTCGGGCCAGATTCTCGTCCAGAACCGGAACGTTGCCAGGTTGCGAGGAGGTGCCGTTCCCTATCTGCGGCGCACCATGGGAATCGTGCTGCAGAACTTTCAGTTACTGCCGAAAAAGACCGTCTATGAAAACGTGGTCCTGCCGCTCATCATTCAAGGTGTTAAAAGACGCGAAATGCGCAAACGAGTGATGGACGTCCTGAAGGCCATCGGCATGGAGCATAAACAGAAGATTCTCACGGGTGTACTCTCGGCCGGCGAACAGCAACGTATTTGTATTGCCCGGGCCATTGTGAACAGTCCCATTCTGTTGTTGGCCGACGAACCGACGGGCAATTTGGATGCTGACTTGACGATAGAAATCGTGGAATTGTTCAGGCGGATTCATGCCGAGGGGACGACGATTCTCCTGGCGACCCACAACGAACGGGTGGTGGAGCAGATGAATGGCCGGGTCGTTCATTTACAGGAAGGCCGGGTCGTGTCTGACAAGGAGGCCCCCTCGTGATGCGGCTGCTGTATCTCCTGCGGGAGGCGATGAACAATCTTCGCGTGAATCGCGGAAACGTGCTGATTGGCATCGTAACGACCGCCTTCACTCTGGTATGTTTCGGCGTGTTTGTGTTGCTGTATCTGAATCTGAAAAACGTGACGGGAACGCTTCAGAGCGACGTTGAAGTGGTTGTCTATCTGGATCCTGGAGCTTCGGAGCAGGTTGTGTCCCTGATCCAAAAACGTCTTGAGACCGAACCGGCAGTCGTGACGTTGACGTTTGTGTCCGGGGAACAGGCCCTTCGAGAATTTTCCGAACAATTTCCGGAGGAATCGCTCCTGTTGGAAGAGATGGACGCCAACCCGTTACCCGCGTCCGTGGTCGTCAATCTGTCCCCGCGTTTTCTGGATACTGAATCGCTCGGTGCGTTTGCGGAACGCGCCAAGCAGATTCCCGGTGTCACACACGTGGCGTACAGTCAGGACTGGGTCGATACGTTGACGTTGGTGGTCAGTTATTTTGAGTTGGGAGCGGCTGTGATCGGGATGATTCTGGCCATGGCCACAGTGACGATTATTGCCAATACGATCCGTTTGTCATTATACACCAGAAAAGAAGAAATTGAGATCCTGCGGCTGATCGGTGCGACGGGAGTATTTATTGCGATACCCTACGTGATCGAAGGCACGATCCTCGGTGCCATGGGCGGTGGTCTGTCTCTTGCGTTGTTGAAAGGAGTGTTCGAATTTTTTCGATTGGAACTCAATGCGTCGGGTTGGTTTGTGGGCGTGGAGCATATTCTCCCGGTTTTCCCGAGCCAGGTCTCGTTTCTTTTGGTGATGACCGGTATGCTGTTAGGATGCGGGAGTAGCGTGCTCTCGGTTTTTGGCTTGATGAAGACGAGAAGCTGATGGAAAAGCCGCGATCCACAATCAAGGTTGTAACGCGTTGCCTTGTGCTCGCGTGCTGTGTCGTGCTGTCCTTGGTGCCCTCTTTGTGGTCGTGGGGAGCCTCTCTTCAGGAAAAAATTGAAAAAGAAAAACAGACCCTTCAACAACTCAAACAGGAAATTCGGGAGACTCGGAAACAGCGGGATCAGTCACGAAAGAAACAAGCGAAGGTCTTGCAATCGATCGAGCGTCTTGATCGCCAGTTGCACAAGGAACGGCAGGAATCGACTGCAATCAATCGGGAAATCAAACAAATTGACCGGGAACTGGATAAAATTGACGTGCAGTTGACCGGACTTCGATCGGACATGAGGGAGAAACATGCCGTGCTGGGAGCCCGGTTGAAACGACTCTATATGGAAGGACGGGCCGGCTGGGTCTCGCCGTTGGTGGCCGCGACTTCTTATCCGCAATTTCAACGCCGTTTGTTGTATCTCTCCTCGCTGGCCAAGTGGGAACGCAACCTGTTTGAGGAATACCGGAGACAGGTGGCTCAACGTGAGCGACTCCATGCCAAACAAGAGAAAATCCGGAAATCTTTGGTCGCCCAGAAGGGTCGCATCGCTGAAAAATTAAGCGTCATTCGAGACGTGAAGTCCCAAAAGCGCGTGGTGCTGTCGAGTTTAAAAAAGACCACTCGTTCTCAAGAGCTCATGTTGCGCACGCTCGATCAAGCTGAAAGCCGAAAGGAATTCCTGCTCAAAGAATTGGAGCAGCGCAGTCAAATTGCTTCCGGAACAATCAAGAAACACACCACGGACGTCTTTCGAAGAGGCGCTTTGTTGTGGCCGGCTGACGGAGATTTGGTGGGCGTCTTCGGTCGGCAAAAGCATCCGACGTTTGACACGTACGTCCGGAAGAAAGGGATTGAAATCGCCTCAAAAGAAGGGAGTGCCATCAGGGCCGTTTCAGGCGGCCACGTGGTCTACGCGGATTGGCTCAGGGGATACGGACTTGTTGTGATTATGGATCACGGCAACAATTATTTTACGTTTTATGCCCATGCCTCCAAGTTGTTGGTGAAGGAGGGGGAAATGGTGGTGAAAGGAGCCGTGCTCGGGGAAACCGGCTCCTCCGGATTGACCAACAGGAGCATTTTATACTTTGAGTTGAGAAAAGGCACCAAGCCGGTGAATCCATTGCGCTGGTTGGCCAAACGGTGACGGATACACCACGTTCATTATCTTTTTAAAGAGTTAGGACGTCGTTATGGAAAAGGAACGCTCTTCATTCACGTGGGGTTCAGGGTTAGTGGTAGTCGGGGCACTCGTCTTGGGGTTGATCATTGGAAAGGGTGTCGAAAAAACGGGCTATGCCAGTGAATCCTACGAGGAACTCAAAATTTTTGCGGAAGTCTTGACCCAGGTCAAGAAGCATTACGTCGAAGAGGTTCAGACGAACGATCTTGTTCATGGGGCCGTTCGTGGCATGCTCAAAACCTTGGATCCGCATTCCGCGTATATGACCCCGGAGATGTATAAGGAAATGAGAGTGGAAACCAAGGGGGAATTCGAGGGCTTGGGTATTCAGATCGGGATCAAGGACCATCACGTCACCGTCATTGCTCCGATCGAAGGAACGCCGGCTCACGCTGCGGGTATCGAAACCGGAGACGTGATTTTGAAAGTCGATGAGACACCGACGAAAGACCTGACGCTGATGGAGGCGGTGCAACGCATGCGGGGGCCCAAGGGGACTTCGGTCACGCTGACGGTCCGGCGGGAAGGGACTCCGGACACGCTGAGCTTCACCCTGATCCGGGATACGATCAAGATTCAAAGCGTCCGGTCCCGGCTCCTCGACGATCACATCGGCTACGTGCGGATCTCGCAGTTCCAGGAATCTACGCCCCAGGATCTCGGGAAAGAATTGGTGAAATTGCACGACGATGGCACGCAAGGCCTCATCCTGGATCTGCGCAATAACCCCGGAGGCCTGTTGTCCGCGGCGGTAGGGGTATCCGAGCAGTTTTTGCAGCCCGATACGTTGGTCGTGTCGGTTAAGGGTCGTGACGGTCGTAAGGATGAGTATCGTTCCAGCCCGCCGATGGGTCCCCCCGAATATCCGATGATCGTCTTGGTCAACCAGGGTTCTGCCAGTGCGTCGGAAATCGTGGCGGCTGCCATGCAGGATTGGGGAAAAGCCGTCATCCTGGGCAAGACGACGTTTGGGAAGGGTTCCGTTCAGACGATTCTCCCGTTGTCGGACGGGTCAGGACTTCGGCTGACCACGGCGAAATATTATACGCCCAGCGGCGAGTCGATCCATTCCGTTGGCGTCAAACCGGACATCGTGGTGGAGCCCAAACCGGTCACCGCTGATGAAGAACCAAAAGAGTCGCCCTCACCGGAAGCGGAGGGAGGGGCTTCATCTGAGCCGGACGCCGATGCGGAGAAGCCGAAGGATCTTGAAGCAGAGTTCATGAAAAAGGACGTGCAGCTTCAAAAGGCGATCGAGTTGCTCAAGACCTGGAAAGTCTTCAAGGACCTGCACCCCCTCGAATCGGGAGTCACAGGTTGAGGATAATGGCGGTGCTGGTTTTCACGACGCCGTCCACGCCGCGTATCCGTGAAAGGACCAATTCGTTGAGGCTTTCCAACGTGTCCGCTTCAATCTGAACCACGAGATCAAAGGGGCCGGTGACGGCATCGACTTTCTTGACGAGGGGAATACGGGTGATGGTTTTGTACGCACTCTTCGTGTGATCTCCCGTCACGTCAACCATGATAAATGCGGATACGGCCATTTCTTTCCTCTGGGAGAAGGGCGCGTGTAGCCCTCTTCACCGGTTCTGCAGCGAGTGACCTTATCAAAGGCCTTCCTGTCCGGTCAATCACTCTGCCATTGCTCATCACGTAAACGTTGAATGGCCGCCAGCAGTTCGTCTGCTGTGACGCCGACTCCCGGTCGCGTTCTCAGCATATGAGAGCGGGCCAGGGTCTCCAGGTCGTCCAGCGTCCGGATCCCGAGCCGATAGTACAGGTCATGCACGATAGGGTCGGAAAGGCCAGGCAGGGTGCTCCATTGTCGAATGGCAGGCGGCAGGGGTGTCTTGAGTTCTTCATAGGTCTGGATGGCACCGGTTTCCACGTATTCCTGAATCTTGGCCGCAAGGTCTTTCCCGATGCCGGGCAAGAGCCGGAGATTTCCGGTCCGTACCAGTTCTTCGACGGGCGACCCCAGGTTAGCGATCGTGTCGGCTGCTCGTTGATAGGCTCGAACGCGGTAAGGGTTTTCTTCGTGTTTCTTCAACAATTCCGCCATGGACAGAAAGAGATTGGCGAGGGTGTGGTTTGAGTCGTGACCGGTCGGCATACTGTAAGTCTATTGTAAAAGATTATGCCTGGCGATGATAGGTTCATCGGCCTGAAGCCCTTGTTCCCAAATTGACAAGGCTTGAGAGGCTCTCGTAGGATGCCGTTGAGTGACGGAGGGTTTTTAATCACGCATGCACGTCCAAGTCAATGGGGAGCCGCGGCAGGTTTGTGAGGAGATCAACGTGACGGACCTGCTCCGGGATTTACAACTGAACGTCGAACGGGTGGCCGTGGAAGTCAATCTGGAAATCCTCGATAGACGGGACTTCGATACCAAAACGTTACAGGAAGGCGACCGGATAGAAATTCTAAGCTTCATCGGAGGTGGGGCCGCCGATTATCGCTGCCCTGTCCGATGAGGCTTGTTCCCTTCCTTTGTAAGGAGGGGTAAGGGGAGGTAGAGGCAAAGAGATGGAGCGTGACCATGAATGACGATCGTTTGACTATAGCCGGGAGGGAGTTCCGGTCTCGTTTGTGGGTCGGAACGGGCAAGTACAAGGACTTTGTCGAGACGAAGAAAGCCATTGAAACGTCTGGTGCGGACGTGGTCACCGTGGCCGTACGTCGGGTCAACGTCACGGACAGAAATTCCGAGAATCTCCTGGATTATCTTGATCCCAAACAATACACCATCCTGCCCAATACCGCGGGTTGCTACACGGTGGAAGACGCGGTCCGTTACGCTCGGTTGGCCCGCGCGGCCGGGGTATCGGATCTGGTGAAGCTCGAGGTGATCGGCGATGAGCGGACTTTGTTTCCCGACACCGCCGGGCTCATCGAAGCCGCCAAGATTTTGATCAAGGAGGGATTCGTGGTGTTACCGTATACCAACGACGATCCCATCGTGGCCCAAAAACTGGTCGATATCGGCTGCCCTGCGGTCATGCCCTTGGCGGCCCCCATCGGTTCCGGATTAGGCATCCGCAATCCCTACAATTTGAAGATCATCCTCGAAACCGTAAACGTCCCCGTCATTGTGGACGCGGGCGTGGGCACGGCTTCCGATGCCGCGTTAGCCATGGAATACGGAGCGGACGCGGTGTTGATGAATACCGCGATCGCGGGGGCCAAGGAACCTATTGCCATGGCTGAAGCCATGAAGTACGCGGTCGAAGCTGGCCGGTTGGCGTACAAAGCCGGGCGCATCCCCCGAAAACTCTATGCCACCGCAAGCAGCCCGATCGAAGGCATGCTGTAGGCACACTCTGAACGAGCCCTTCGATGTCTCATCGGTATGAGCAGAACCCGAATCCGTCATTCCTGTATGTGTTCAGTAATTCGTTGACACGTCTCCGCTTTTTTCTTCCCCTCCTTTGTAAGGAGGGGCGAGGGGAGGTAGAGCTGGAGTTGGAGTGGACAAAACGCGTGTGATCGTCAGGGGGCGTGTCCATTGTTCTATGACTCTACCCCACCTGACCTCCCCTTACAAAGGGGAGGGAACGAACCCGTTCGCCCTTGCTCAAGCTAACCATTCTGTCAACGAATTACTGAACACATACAATTCCTGCGAAAACAGGAATCCAGCGTCTTTCTCTTTCACAAACCAAGTACAAAAGCAAAGACACTGGATTCCCGATCGGGGTCGGGAATGACAGAAGGAGGAGTCGAGGATGACCGAGACGACCGACGAGGCCTTCGATGTCTGTGACAATGAGTCGGCTCCCGCCATTGTACGTGGTCACCGACCGGCTCCAGGCTGGAGAAGATCGATTTCTGCAGATCCTCGAAGACCTCATTCCCGAACAGGGGATGATGATCCAAATCCGGGAAAAAGACCTCGGTACCCGTGAGCTTCTACGGTTTGTGGAAGCGGTTCACCAATTGGCGCGCCCCTTTCATGTTCCGTGTTTAATCAATGACCGCGTGGACCTGGTTCTCGCAACCAAGGCGGCAGGCGTGCATCTTCGCGCGGACAGCATGCCGACCAAAGAGGCCCGGAAAACTCTGGGCAACGGCTATCTCATCGGCAAATCGGTCCATTCCGCGGAAGAGGCCCTGCAAAGTGAGCAGGATGGCGCGGATTTCGTGGTGCTCGGACCGGTGTATGAGACGCCGTCCAAACAACAGTATGGTCCCCCGTTGGGTATTGACGTGATTCGAGAAGCCGTCCGGCATTGTACCATCCCCGTGTATGCGATCGGTGGACTGACGCCGGGTCGCGTGGAGCACGTGATGGCGGCCGGCGCCGTGGGCGTTGCCGTCATTTCTTCCATTTTTCAAGCGGCGTCTTCACGTGAGGCCGTCACGAAGTATGCCATGCAACTGCGCAAATGGCGACCGCAGTAGAACGGTCCCGTATATATTGACCCTTTCTGAAAGCCAGTGCTAGAATCTGCCCCCCGGCGTGGGGCGGGTTGGATTTGGGTTTGGCCTTATCAATACAAGGGTTTCAGCGATAGATAGAGTCAAGCAGGGCGTTCTTGTTTTCGTGATCGAGCAGGAGAAGCTTCCATGGGCTTGAGAAAACACGAAGACTACAACCGGGAAATAGAAAAACTCCGTGGCGAACTCCAGGCTCTGGAAACCGAAATGCGCCACCTGTACGAGACGCGCATGAAACTCCAGCAATCGGAAAAACAGAATAAACGGTTGGCGGCCAGTCTCCAGGAAGCGAAAACTCAGATTGAAACCCTTCGCACGGAGATCGCCAAACTCACGGCTCCGCCGTCGTCGTATGCGCTCTTCTGCAGTTTGAATGACGATGCCAGCGCCAACGTCTACGTTTCAGGCAGAAAAATGCGTGTCAGCGTACACAATTCGGTGGCGAGCGCGTCCCTGCGAAAAGGGCAGGAAGTGATCTTGAATGAAGCGCTGAACATCATCGAGGCGCGGGCCTTCGATCCCCAGGGACAAGTCGTGAAGTTGAAAGATCAACTGGATGGCCCGCGGGCGTTGATTCAATTGCACCACGACGAAGAACGCATCGTCGAACTGGGAGAGCCGTTACTGCACGAGTCGTTGAGCGTGGGAGACCACCTGCTCTACGACCCCCGGTCCGGCTACGTCATCGAAAAAATTCCCAAAGCCGAAATTGAAGAGTTGGTGCTCGAAGAAGTGCCGGACGTGCAATATGAAGACGTCGGGGGGTTGACCAAAGAAGTTGAGCAGGTCACGGATGCCGTGGAATTGCCTTTTTTGTATCCTGAACTGTTCAAGGAACATCGCCTGACTCCGCCCAAGGGTATCCTGTTGTACGGGCCTCCGGGATGTGGAAAGACGATGATCGCCAAAGCCGTGGCGAATTCCATTTCCAGGAAAATGCGGCATTTGTCCGGCAAGGACGTGCGCAGTTACTTCCTGCACGTGAAGGGACCCGAACTCTTGAACAAATACGTGGGTGAATCCGAACGGTACATCCGCGAGGTCTTTGCCAAAGCGCGGGACAAGGCGGCCACCGGCAATCCGGTCGTCGTGTTTTTCGATGAAATGGACGCGTTGTTCCGCACGCGGGGATCCGGGATCTCCTCCGATATCGAGTCCACCATCGTCCCGCAGTTTTTGGCGGAAATCGACGGGGTCGAAAAGCTCAAGAACGTGATCGTCATCGGGGCGAGCAACCGGCAGGACCTCATTGATCCCGCGGTGTTGAGAACGGGGCGGTTGGACGTGAAAGTCAAAATCCCCAGACCGAACAAACAAGGTGCGCGGGATATTTTCGCCAAGTACCTCACCGATGACCTGCCGTTCGCCAAAGAGGAACTCAACCGGCACGCCCAGGACCGGCAGGCCGTGGTCTCACACCTGCTCGACCTGACGGTGGAAGCGATGTATGCCACGACGGAAGACAACAAGTTCCTGGAAGTCACCTATGCCAACGGTGAAAAAGAACTTCTCTACTTCAAAGACTTTTCCAGTGGCGCCCTGATCGAAGGCGTGGTCTCACGGGCGAAAAAAATCGCCGTGAAACGGGCCATCGGCAAGGGAGAAAAAGGTCTGAAGGAAGAAGACCTCTTGTGCGCCATTCGGGATGAATTCAAGGCGCATGAGGATCTGCCCAATACGACCAATCCCGATGACTGGGCCCGCATCGCCGGGAAAAAAGGCGAAAAAATCATCCACGTGCGGACCCTGACCCCCGGCTCGGAAGGAACACGCGAGATAGAAACCGTGAGCGCCGGGCATTACTTTTAGTACTCTTGCCCGATGGGGAACCCTTGCAGCGCATTATCGGCACAGAAACGGAATTTGGTGTCGCCTCGCGTCACGTCCACACGTCCGATCCCGTTGAGAATTCCCTCCATCTGATCAGTCAGTACCCCTCGCTCATCGTCCCACGGGCCATTTGGGATTACGAAAACGAAAACCCCCTGCGTGACGCGCGCGGGTTTGAAGTCGAAGGCGAACGCGAACGTCCGGGTCCCGAGTATAACCGGGCGCTCAACAAACTCTTGGCGAACGGCGGTCGCCTGTACGTGGACGGGGCGCATCCCGAGTATTCAACGCCGGAGTGCAGTACCGCTCGAGAACTGGTCGCGTATGAACGCGCGGGGGAACTCGTGGCCGCCAAGTGCCTGGAGGCCGTAAACCGGACGACGGAGGGGTACGTGCTGTACAAGAACAACTCCGACGGCAAGGGGAACAGCTACGGGTACCATGAAAATTATCTGATGAACCGCTCGGTGCCGTTTGACGTGATTCTTCAAGGCTTACTGCCGTTTTTCGTGTCGCGTCCCATTGTTGCGGGAGCCGGGAAAGTCGGAGCGGAAAATGGATCCGCGCCCGCACCGTATCAGATCTCTCAACGCGCGGACTTTTTTGAATGCGTGGCGGACCTCAATACCATGGTCAAACGGCCTCTGATCAACACCCGTGATGAGCCTCATGCTGACCCCGCGCGGTTTCGCCGGTTACACGTGATCGTCGGTGATGCCAACATGGCGGAACTCTCCACGTACCTGAAGGTGGGCACCACGGCGATCGTCACGCACATGCTGGACGAAGGCCACGGCGTCCCTTCGTTTGAGTTGGAGAATCCCGTGGATGCCGTCAAGGTCGTCTCACGTGATCTTACCGTCAGGGCCGACCTGAAGTTGGTCCGGGGTGGTGTCACCAATGCGTTGGCCATCCAACGTGCCTACCTCCGGGCCGCGCATGAGTTTTATGCGTGTCGCGAGTTATCGCCCGCGACAAAGGACGTGTTGGTGAGATGGGAAAATGTTCTGGATAAACTCGAACGCGATCCCAGGCAATTGACCGCGGAACTCGATTGGGTGGCCAAACGGCAAATGATTGAGTCGTACGTGGACCGGAAAGGCTGCGGATGGAATGATCCGCGCGTGGCCTTGATGGACCTGCAATACCACGACGTGCGGCCGGACAAGGGCCTGTATTATACGCTCGAACGGAGCCGGCGGATTGAACGTCTGCTGGATGACGAGGAAATCGTCGCCGCGGAATTACAGGCCCCGAGAGGGACGCGCGCCTATTTTCGTGGAGCCTGTCTCCGGAAATTTCCCCACCAGATCTACGGAGCCAGTTGGACCTCGGTGCTTTTCGACGTCGGAGACGTGGCTGTCAAGCGGGTGCCTTTGATGGACCCTATGAGAGGAACGCAGGATCTGACCAATGAATTGTTGGAGGGCGTGGAAACGGCGCAACAACTCCTGGACCTGTTGTCGGCTTGAAGGAGCAACGCTTCTACATCCTCTCGCCCCGGAAGGGAAGGCTTTGGGGGCTTTGTGCCTCCCCTTTGCCAGATACAAGGGGAGGGTAGGTGGGGTAGAGTGTCCGGGCCCGTAGTATTTGTAGGGCGGATTAGCGTAGCGTAATCAGACAGAAAGGCTTCTGATCAGCATGAAATCGTTCCTGTCCAAAATGCCCGTGAGCCAGTGCTCCAGTTTTTTTGATTTTATCCATCAGACTCGACCCGAACTGACACCCGCTGCACGGTGGGGGAGCGAAGGGCACGTCTCGGCGTCGGTGGACGAGATTCAACGGCACGTCCTGTCGCAACTGGCTCACGGGACGACCGTGTTGGCCGTGAAATACGAGAAGGGCGTGGTGATCGTCGGGGACCGCCGCGCCATTGAAGGCTACCAAGTGGCATCGCGTCGTATGGAGAAGGTCTTCAAAACCGACAGCCATTCAGCCATCGCCATTGCCGGGGCAGCGGGACCGTGCATGGAAATGGCCAAGTTGTTCGGCGTTGAACTGGAACATTATGAAAAACTGGATGGCGTGCCGTTGTCCTGCGAAGGGAAGGCCAACCGGTTGGGGCAGATGGTGAAAGCCAATTTACCTATGGTCATCCAAGGGTTGGTCGTGATCCCGCTGTTCGTGGGGTTTGACCTGAAGCAACGGGAAGGCCGGATTTTCAAATATGACGTCACCGGCGGAAAATACGAAGAAACGGAATATCACGCGGTCGGGTCCGGGGGAAAAGACGCCCGGGTGACCATCAAGGAACGGTTTCGCAAAAACCTCTCCCAACCCGAAGCGATTTCCCTGGGGCTCCAGGCGATCCTGAGCGCGGCAGAAGAGGATCTGGGAACCGGCGGACCTGATTCGTTCAGGGGTATTTATCCCACGGTCAAAGTCGTCGATGCCCAAGGCGTGCGGGACGTGGAGGAATCTGAGGTGGCGTCCCAATGCGACCAGTTGGCTCAATCACGACCCGGAGGTGCATCCTGATGACGCTGCCGTTTTACGTGTCCCCCGAACAATTGATGCAGGACAAGGCGGAATATGCCAAAAAAGGCATTGCCAAGGGCCGGTCGATCGTGGCCATCGAGTACCGGGACGGCGTGCTGTTCGTCGCGGATAATCCCAGCAGTTCATTGTTCAAGATCTCCGAAATTTACGACAATATCGCTTTTTCAGGAGCAGGGAGATACAGCGAATTTGAAAGTCTGCGAAAAGCGGGCATTCAACACGCCGACTTGAAGGGGTTCATGTACAGTCGTGAAGACGTGACGGCCCGTTCCTTGGCCAACGGGTATTCGCAGACCCTGGGCACGATATTCAGCCAGGAACTGAAACCCTTCGAAGTGGAAATTCTTTTGGCTCAAATCGGAGAACAACCCGAACAGACGGAATTGTACCGCATTGCGTTCGATGGGACGATCATTCACGAAAAGGAATTTGTCGCCATTGGAGGACGAGCCGACGCCGTGGTGTCCGCCCTGCGCACAAAGGGACCGGAAAACGTTCCCGACCTGAAAACCGCCCTCACCCGGTGCATGAACGCCCTCGAAACCGTCACGGGCCAGACCGTGTCCTTGCAGGCGCTCGAAGTCGCACTCCTCGACCGGACCCGCACCGGACGCAAATTCCGCCGGATCGCCGCAGAAGAAGCCTCCACCCTTCTTACATAAAAAACCCTCTCCCCCTGGGTGTATAGACTGGACACATAGGTAACAAACGTGCCGGATACATAGGTAACACTCAGACCTCGTGTGGCATACTCTCCCCCTCACCTTGTGGAAGGAGGCGTGTATGTCTTGGATGCAGCAGGATCTCATGTCATTACGCGAAGAATTTGTGCACTTGGTTGAAACAGAGCGGCTCCCCTTAGCCACCTTGTGTAAGCGGTTTGGGATCAGCCGCAAGACGGGCTACAAGTGGCTGGCGCGGTACCGCGACGGGGGGCGGGCCGGCTTGGCGGATCGCTCCCGGCGACCGAGGCGGGTGCGGCCGCTGCTCCCGGCGGCGGTGCGGGACGCGCTGCTAGCCGAGCGCCGAGCGCATCCTTGTTGGGGGGCACGCAAGTTACGGCAGCGGCTCGTGACCCAGGGGCTTACCCCGGTCCCCGCCTGTAGCACGATCACGGCCTTATTGCACCGGGCGGGCTTACTCGGTGCCAATCAGCCCCGGGGGGCGGCGGCTCGCAGCCGCTTTGAACACCCCGTGCCCAATCAACTGTGGCAGATGGATTTCAAGGGGGCGGTGCCCACCCTGGCGGGACCGGCGCACCCGTTGACGATTTTGGATGATCATTCCCGCTTTAACGTCGGGCTGCGGGTGTTGCCGAATCAACAAACGGCCACCGTGCAACAGGCCTTGATTGCGACGTTTCGGGGCTATGGGCTACCGGATCGGATCTTAGTGGATAATGGCAGTCCCTGGGGCAGCGATGCCGCGCATCAGGACACGCCCTTGACGGTCTGGCTCTGGCGGGTCGGCGTCGCGGTCACGCATAGCCGCCCGTATCATCCGCAAACGTTGGGCAAGGACGAACGCTTTCATGGCACCCTGACCCGGGAAGTGCTGCGGGACGTGCAATGGCGCGATCCGGCCCATGTGCAGACGGTCTTAGACCGCTGGCGCACGGTCTATAATCAGGAGCGCCCCCATGAGGCCTTGGGGTTGGCGGTCCCGGCCAGTCGCTATCAGCCAAGTCTGCGGAGTTATCCGGAAAGCTTGCCGCCGATCGAGTATGACACGGGGACCTTCGTGCGGAAGGTGCAACACAAAGGGGAGTTTTCGTTTCAGGGGCGGGTGTATAAGCTCAGCAAAGCCTTTCGGGGCTACCCCGTGGGAGTGCGGCCGTTAGCCGTGGACGGCCAGTATGAAGTGCTCTTTTGTCAGCATCGGCTCACGACCATTGATGTCCGATTGGCGCCGTCCCCGAGGGCCCCGGGATGAGCAAAAGTGTTACCCATGTATCCGGTACATCTGTCACCCTTGACTCCGGTCTGAACACTGGGAGAGGGTGAGCCCGTGTGGTCTGTTCCGTCTGTGCCGTGTCTATGCTAACATGAGTGTATGAAACGCATTTTTGGACTGGAGTGTGAATACGGCCTCACGTTTTCACCCAATGGCCGGGTGTATCTGCCCATTGAAAAAATCCTGGGATACATCTTCGAAGGGTTGATCCCGAACAGTTGGCCTTCCAACGCGTTTCTCACGAACGGGGCCAGGTTTTATCAGGACACCGGATGCCATCCCGAATATGCCACACCCGAATGTGACGACATTTTCGAGTTAGTGGTGCATGAGAAGGCCGGAGAGCGGATTCTCGAATCCTGTTTGCCTGCGGCGGAAGAACGTCTCCGTGAAGAAGGCCTCGCCGGCGACATCTACATTTTCAAGAACAACACGGATTCCCTGGGGAATACCTACGGGTGTCATGAAAATTTTCTGATGCAGCGTGACGTGGATTTTTGGAAAGTGGCAGAACAGCTCATCCCGTTTTTCGTGACGCGACAGATTTATTCAGGCGCCGGGAAAGTGCTGAAGGTGTCGGGAAAACCGCACTACTTTCTGTCCCAGCGGGCCCAGCATATTCATGAAAAAACATCGTCTTCCACCACCTCATCCCGCAGCATCATCAACACGCGGGATGAACCGCATGCCGACGCCGAACGGTATCGACGTCTCCATATCATTCTTGGGGATTCGAATATGTCGGAGTTTGCCACGTACCTGAAGATCGGCACTGCGGACCTGGTCCTGTCTATGATCGAGGCCGGGTATTGTGTCAAGAGCATTGAATTGGAAGACCCCGTCAAGGCCATCAGGGAGATTTCCCGGGACCCCACATTGCAGAAAAAGGTGAAGTTGGATGACGGGCGGGAGTTGTCTGCGCTGGAGATCCAGCGCATCTACCTGGAAAAGGCCTCGGAATTTCTCCATGCCCGGCCCTATGACAAGGTGCTGGCCGACGTCCTGACGGAATGGGAACGCGTGTTGAATGCGTTGGAGGATGATCCCATGCAGTTGGTGCGGGAGATCGATTGGGTGACAAAACGCTGGCTCATCCAGTCATACATCGAGCGAAAAGGATGTGGGTGGGATGACCCGCGGGTGGCGATGATGGACCTGCAATATCACGACGTGAACCGGAAGCGCGGGCTCTATTACATTTTGGAGGCGCACGAAAAGACGGTGAAGATGGTGGACGAGGAAGCCGTGGAACGCGCCACGTCCATGCCACCTCAGTCCACCCGCGCCAAGGTGCGAGGTGACTTTATCCGGTTCGCCCGGGCCAAAAACCGGTCCTACACGGTCGATTGGACGTACTTGAAATTAAACGGTTATTGGGAAGAAACGATCTTGTGCATGGATCCCTTTTGTGCGTTCAACCGGCGGGTGGATGAACTGTTGGCCCAGGTGTCTTCCGCTTCCCTCAGGATGTGACATGAATTTCCCTGTCTTTTCGTCCCGTGCAATCGTTCGTCCGTGGCTTGTGGTACTGGTGTTGGTGCTGGCGAGCGTGTTCCCGGTCAGCCTGTTGTTCAAGGAAGGGCCGCAGTATTCCGTGGGGGCCGACGGACAAGTCAGCGGCAAACAAGGAAAAGTGGTGTTGGTGACGATTCCCGTCAAGGACCGGCCGGATCGGGTCAAAGGGCAATTTTTACAACGCACGCTGACTTTTTTCCCCGTCAAGGAGCACACGTATGCCGGATTGCTGGGATTGGATATGCAGGACCGCCCCGGCCGGTATGAACTCATAATCGACGTGGTCTATCCCCAACGGACGGAACGCCGGAGTCTGACGGTGTTGGTCATGAAAGAAGAGTATCCCGAGCAACGGCTGACGTTGCCCTCCAAAATGGTAGATCTCGATAAGAAAACCCTGGCGCGGGTCAAAACCGAATCCAAAGCCGTTCACGAGGCTTTTGCGCGTTTCGTGCCGCATCCCCTGTGGAAGGGCCGGTTTGTGGAGCCGGTCCGGGGGAAAATCTCCGGGCGATTCGGCAGTCGCCGGATCATCAATGGCCAACCCAGAAAACCCCATAGCGGTGAAGACGTCGCGGCGCCCAAAGGAACGCCCGTCGTCGCCATGAACGATGGGATCGTGCGCCTCACCGCAGATCACTTCTTTTCGGGAAAAGGGGTGATCGTGGATCATGGGCTTGGTCTCTTTTCCATGTATTTTCACCTATCCAGTGTGGACGTCGAGCATGGCCAGGTCGTGAAAAAAGGACAGGTGATCGGGAAGGTCGGCTCCACGGGACGGGCGACCGGCCCGCATCTCCATTGGGGCGTGCGCCTGAACGGATCACGGGTCGATCCTTACTCGTTGCTTGCCGTGAGCGTTGACGCCCAATCGTAACCGGTTCTCCGGCGTGTATCCATGAACAATGTCTGTGTGTTTTGTGGCTCCAGTCCCGGCTCGAACAGTCGGTATGCCGAGATGGCTGGGCTACTGGGCAAAGAACTGGCGGCACGCGGGATGGGCTTGGTCTATGGGGGTGGCAACATCGGGCTCATGGAGGTGCTGGCGAACGCCTGTCGAGCCGGTAACGGCCGGGTGATCGGTGTCATTCCGGAATTCATGGTGCACAAGCAATGGGCCCGGCACGACGTGTCAACGCTTCACGTCGTGGGATCGATGCATGAACGCAAGGCCCTCATGGCGGATCTGACCGATGCCTTTATCGCGTTGCCCGGCGGCTACGGGACCCTGGAGGAATTTTGTGAGATGGTGACCTGGCGCCAACTTGAGTTGCACCGGAAGCCCTGTGGTCTGTTGAACGTGGACGGATTTTACGATCTCTTCCTGGCGTTTTTGGATTATCAGACCCGCGAAGGATTCTTGGCTCCGGACAATCGAGCGTTGATTCGCGTTGCCGCTGATCCGGCAACGCTTCTCGATCTATTGAATGACGCCTGAACCGGATTTTGCTCTACCGGCCAACGGACAGGCACGGGGGCCTGTCCCTACATTAAAAGAGAGGTAATTGAAGAGACACCCTCTCCCCATTGTGGGAGAGGGGCAATGGTCAAAGCAGGAGGGCATCTCTGCGAGAAAGAGTCATGGGAACCCGTTAATGGTGCCATAGGCTATTCATATTCAATAGGCCGGTGGCCGGGAAAGTGGTTCGCTGGTGACCAATTCCACGACTCGTAGATTGTCGAAAGCGAATTTCCCGTCTCCGGTGGTCATGATTCCGATCCGGCCCGTCCGCAAGTTGGAGTCATACACGGAAAGGAAGAATTGGTTGTCAAATGAAATCTCGAAAAAATCCTTGCTGACGATCGTATTTCTCTGGACCCGCAGGAAATGCCACGGGTTTCGTTTTTTCGGCAGGACCTCGTGCTCCTCGATCAGGACGGGTTTCCCGTCGTCAAAACGATAGGCCTTGAGCATGTTGCTGGCCGGATAAACGATGACGGCATAGAAATTGTCGGGATCCTGGAAGTTCAGTATCAGGCCGGCTGCCGCAGTCGGTGTCCCGAGTTGTGAAAGCATGCCCACCGAAAGGTCGAGATATTCCACGTGAATCGTGTCGTTGATGAGCAGTTGATAACAGCCGGGGTTTGGACAGGAGGTTGGTTGAAGCAGCGCGTGCGTACGGCTGGGAGCCTTATCGTCCGTTATAATCGTCCATTCCCCTGGGTATCCGTCTCCCAGGGTATGGGAGGAAAACCCCGGTGGGAGCGCCGCATCAAGGTGTTTTTCAAAAGTCCATTCCTCAAAAATCGGAGGAGTATGCCGCAAGACGGCGCGGGGCAGTTCCTTCAAGGGCCCGGCGTCTTCAGCGAAAAGATCGGAAACGCCCGCACACAGGGTAAGGGTCACGGCTGCGAAACCGAGTATGAGGCCGCGTGAAAGCCAATGGACCGTCTCTGATGAAGGGCGACGGCATGAAATACGGGAACATGGAAAGGGAACCGTGTTATGCATGAATCTCACCAAATAGATGAATGTTTGCCAATGGGTTTTCGACGGGATCATACGAAGAACAAGTCTCTTGCTGCAAGGTGACAAAAGGAGGGGGCGGCGAGAAGAATGAGCGAATCGGGCAGGAATGCCTCTCTGTCATGGGGGAGACCAAAACAGTGGCCAAGTGTCATGCCACCCGATGAACGGGTAGCGTGGCTGGCGTTGGTGCCGATTGGTCTGACGGCAGGCTTTTATCTTCTTCCGGCCTCGGCCCGGCAAAACCTGTTCTTGCAATTCTTGCCGCAATTCGCCGCATACGGGGTGCTGGTCATTTGGTGGAAAGCCAATACCGGTGTGCTGCCGGCCCTGGGACTTTCTCGGGACAGCTCGACCCTCGGCGTGAGGTGGGGAATCGGAACGGGGTGCATCCTGGGAGTGGTCAACTCGACGGTAATCCTGTGGGTGGTGCCGGCTCTCGGTGGCGACGTGCTGTTTTTGGCCGGTACACCTCATGCCCGGATGCCTCTGTTCGTGATGATCCCCTGGTTCACGGTCCTGATCGCGATCGCCGTTGAATTGAATTTTCGAGGATTTCTTCTGGGCCGGCTGGAGTATTTCTGTTGCCGGTGGCTACCGGTGACGGGTATACACGGCTTTCGCCTTGGTTCGATCATAGCGATGTTGGTGTCGGCCTTGGTCTTTGCATTCGATCCATTCATGGTGATGACGTTTCGGCACCTTCACTGGATTGCCGTCTGGGACGGACTCATTTGGGCAGGCCTCTTTTTGTGGTGGAGAAATCTGGTACCCGTGATTGCAGCCCATGCCATCGAGGTGATGATCCTGTATCTCAGCGTGAAAACGGCACTGATATGATTCCCGCGGCGTGCTGCTCTTCAGTGTTCCACGGTTGGGATTTCGGATGTCGTTTGCCGGAGCGATGACGCTGTACATTTTGTTCGTATCGGTGACGAAGGTCATGTTACGATGATGAACGATGAAATCGATTGAACCTGGAGTAAAATAAGGACCCACGCCATGGAAGAACTTGTCAAACCCATCGTGCAGGCCTTTTTGGTATGCGATTCCGTCATCCTGGACAGTTTCACCAGAAAGAAGAGCATCATCGGCACGTTCACGCACTTGTGGGCACCACGATTTCCCTGCCAGCATCCCCAGATGGGCGTCTATTTCTGTTTGACGGACGCGGAAGGGCAATATGAATTCGAACTCCGTCTCGTGTATTTGGATCAGGACCAGCTTATCGGGAAAGCCTCGTTGCCGCCGGTTGAAATCAAGGACCGGCTGCAGATCCATGATTTCGGCGTGAATATTCCTTCGTTGGTGTTTCCGGCACCGGGCCGGTATGAATTTCGATTGTTTGCGAATGGATATTTCGTGACCCAAAAAGATTTCAACGTGATTCAACAAACCCCTCAGCAACCCAACCCCGAGTCCTCGTAGACGTACCAACGTGAAAGGCCCCCGCCTCTCCCGCTGTCATCCCCAACATTTTTAATCCGGAATCCAGTGTCTTTGCTTCTTCAGTTCGTGAGGAGAGAGAAACTGGATGCAAGCGCCGGGCCTTGACTTTTTGAAGGCGGGATCTATCTGAAAACATAGAAGCCATCCAACAAAAGCAGAAAATATGAACGAGAGGAGGTGCGGGATGTTGGTCAAATGGAATCCGTTTCAAGAACTCGAACGAACCATGGGTTGGTGGAACACACAACCGTTTCGGCGTCCTCAATGGGATGATCCGCAAGGGTCGGTGACCAATTGGGTTCCGCCGGTGAACGTCTATGAAGACAAAGAACACTTATTTGTCGAAGCCCAATTGCCGGGTATCGACATGCAGGACGTGAAGATCTCCGTGACCGACGATACGTTACAACTGCACGGAGAGCGGAAAGAGGAACGCACGGAAGACCGGGACAATTATCATTTCCGTGAAGCGCAGTACGGATCGTTTGCCCGGAATTTTCGTCTTCCCGACTACGTCAACCCGGATCAGGCGACGGCGCGGTATGAGAAAGGCGTGCTGACCATTCAGGTTCCCAAACGGGAAGAAACCAAGCCCAAATCAATCGCGATCGACGTCAAGGGCTAAGGGTGTCCGCGCTGAACGTGCCCTGACTCCCCCCTTGAGGGGGAGTCGGGGAGCCAAGGGCGCAGCCCGCAGGCGAACCGGTGGGGGGATGACCCCACGTTTCGCGTCGTCGCGTCTGGCCTTTGATCCTCCGCAGCCAATCCCGTTGGTTTTTTCTCCCGTTTTCTTGTGAAAAATGTCCTGCTCGTTTAATCTGCCCCTCCTGATTGCGGGTGTCCCGTTCGGTCAATATCAGGAGGAACCGAGTGATTGTTGTCACGCCCCAGCTAGCGATTCCTGAACAAGAACTCCGCTTTCGCGCGTCACGCAGTAGTGGCCCGGGCGGGCAAAACGTCAACAAGGTGAATACGCGCGTGACGTTGCATTTTGACGTTCGACGTTCACCGTCGTTGACCACCTGGCAAAAGTCCATGATCAGCAGCAAACTCCAAACCCGGATCAACAAAGAGGGCGTGTTGTACCTGCACGCCCAACGGGCTGCGAGCCAAGCCCTGAATCGAGCCGACTTGGTCGACAAATTCTGTCGTCTCCTGCACGAAGCGTTGGCGCCTCGGAAGGCCAGAAAAGAAACCCGCGTCTCCCAACGTTCCGTTGAAAAACGACTGGATCAGAAAAAACAGCGAGGACGGGTCAAGCAATTGCGTCATCGATCCATTCGAGTGGACGATTGAGCCAGGACCCGACAAGGAGCATTTCATGCCGGTTAACAGAGCCCCGTCTTCCGAAGCATTGAATCCTCCCAGAGCCCAAACGATTCCCACGACTCTGGAAGAACACGGCCGGTCACGGGTGGATCCGTACTATTGGTTGTCCGAGCGCGACAACCCCGACGTACTGGCCTATCTCGAGGAAGAGAATGCCTATGCCCGGGGAGTCATGGCCCACCACGCGACGTTCGAGGACGTCCTGTTTGAAGAGATCAAAGGCCGGATCAAACAGACCGACTCGTCCGTCCCTTACAAACTCGATAACTACTACTATTACACGCGATACGAGGAGGGAAAGGAATATCCCCTGCACTGCCGGAAGCGGGAAACGTTGGATGCCCAGGAAGAGCTGATGTTGGATGTGAACACATTGGCCGAAGGTCATGAATATTTTGCCATCGGCGGGATGGCCGTGAGTTTTGCCCAGGATCTGCTTGCGTATGCGTTCGATGCGCAGGGGAGGCGTATCTACACGGTACGCTTCAAGAACCTGGAAACCGGCGAGTTGTTGGACGACGTGTTGGAACACGTGACGGGCAACCTCACTTGGGCCAACGACAACGCGACGCTGTTCTACGGCAAACAGGACCCGGATACCCTGCGCGCGTTTCAGGTGTTTCGACATCGGCTGGGTCATGATCCGTCCTCCGACGTCCTGGTATTCGAAGAAGGGGACGAGACGTTTTCCACGACCGTCTTCAAGACCAAGTCGAAGCAGTACCTGATGATTGCGTCGCATCAAACCGTGAGCACGGAATATCGCTATCTTTCGGCGGACAATCCGGACGGCGAATTTTCGGTGTTTCTGCCTCGCGAGCGGTTTCATGAGTACGACGTGGATCATGCCCGGGACGCGTTTTATATTCGGACCAACTGGCAGGCGAAGAACTTCCGTCTCATGAAGACGCCGCTTCGGCAGACGGACCGGTCGTCGTGGCAGGAGGTTCTTCCCTATCGTGACGACGTTCTCCTGGAATCCTTTGAACTATTCCGGGATTTCCTGGTGACGGAAGAACGGCATCAGGGGTTGGTGCGGTTCCGCATCATACCGGCGAAAGAAGACTGCGAACACGACGTGGATTTCGGGGAACCCGCGTATGCGGCGGCGTTGGGGGACAATCATGATTTCAATGCATCCACCTTGCGATACGAATACACTTCCATGACCACGCCGGAGTCGGTCTATGACTATGACATGAACACCCGTGAGAAAGTCCTGCTGAAGCGGGAAGAAGTCCTGGGCGGGTTCGAGATCTCGCATTACGCCACCGAACGAACGTGGGCCTCGGCACCGGATGGACAACGGATTCCGATTTCGTTGGTGTACCGGAAAACGCTCCGAAAACCCGAAGCGAACCCGCTCCTGCTGTACGGATACGGGTCCTACGGCATCAGCATGGATGCGGGCTTTCGCTCTCCGCGTTTAAGCCTGCTCGACAGGGGATTCGTGTTTGCGATTGCGCACGTGCGGGGAGGAGAGGAGTTGGGGCGTGACTGGTATGAGTCAGGGAAACTTTTTCACAAGAAAAACACGTTTACGGATTTTATCGCCTGTGCCGAACACTTGGTGCAACAAGGCTATACCGCAAAAGAGCACGTGTATGCCATGGGTGGCAGCGCCGGCGGGTTGCTCATGGGGGCGGTGATCAATATGCGGCCTGATCTGTTTCACGGAGTGGTGGCGCAGGTCCCGTTTGTCGACGTCATGACCACGATGTTGGATACGTCAATTCCCCTGACCACGGGAGAATATGATGAATGGGGGGACCCCAACCGGAAAGAAGAGTACGAGTACATGCTGTCCTATTCGCCGTATGACAACGTGACGGAACAGGCCTATCCGCATCTCCTCGTGACCACGGGACTCCATGATTCTCAAGTGCAATATTGGGAGCCCGCGAAATGGGTGGCCAAATTACGCCGTGTGAAAACCGACCGGAACAGGTTGCTCCTCAAAACCAACATGGAGGCTGGCCATGGAGGGGCGTCCGGCCGGTTTCAGCGATACAAGGAATTGGCCTTCATCTACACCTTCCTCCTGGACCTGGCAGGCTTGGCGGATTCGTGAACCGTGGCGCACCTTGACGGACAACCACAGGGGGTTGTCCCTACATCATGGTTTTTGTAGGGGACGGCCCCCGTGCCGTCCCGAAAACATGTCGCGGCCACGGAGGCTAGTCAACACATCGTAGCCAACTGCGCCTTTACCGTCGGTTCGCGAAGTTTTTTCAGGGCCAGTACTTCGATTTGCCGGATCCGTTCGCGCGTCACGTTCAGGAGTTTCCCCACTTCTTCGAGCGTACGGGATTTTCCGTTGCCGATGCCGAAACGTAACCGGATCACTTGTTCTTCCCGTGGCGTCAGGAACCCAAGCAAACGATGAAGTTGAGACTGTATCTGTTCTTCCTGGATATTGGCATCAGGAGCCTGAGCACTGTCATCCGGAAGACAATCTTCCAGGAACGTTTCCCCGTCGGCATTAGGTTGATCAAAGGAAATCGGTTCCAGGAACGCCTGCATCGTCTGCTGTACCCGTTCGGGATTGGTGGCCAAAGCCAGGGCAATTTCTTCGTGACTGGGCTCGCGCCCCAGCTTTTGTGCCAGACGATGGGAAACCTTGATCATGCGCTGCCACGTTTCGGTTGTATGAACCGGAACCCTGATGGTCCGGGACTGGTCGGCCACGGCGCGTAAAATACCTTGGCGGATCCACCACGTGGCATACGTGCTGAATTTGAACCCCTTCCGGTATTGAAACCGTTCGGCCGCTCGCATCAATCCGATGTTTCCCTCCTGGATGAGATCGAGAAACGCCAGCCCTCGTCCCGTAAAGCGTTTGGCAATATCGACGACAAGACGAAGGTTGCGTTGAACCAACTCTTCCTTGGCCTGTTCCAATTGGGCGCGGTTGTCAGCCAACTCGCGTTGCAGTTCTTGCAGGCGTTTCCTGAGCATGCGGCCTTTCAATGCGCGACCGGGCAAGGCGTTGCTGAGTCCGGCCAGACGTTCCTTCGCCTCGTTCAGGGCAGGGGCCGATAAGCCGCTCAGTTCCCGAATTCCGGTCAGGGAATGCAACGCTTCATGAAACTCAGGCCTGTCGCCGAGGGCGCTGACGTCTCGAATGGCTTGGGCGAGCACGCCCCGGATGTTTTGGCTGCTCTCGTCAATCCGTTTGGCCAGATCCAACTCATCGTGTCTGTTCAGGAGTGGGCGTGACCGGAAGGTACGAAAATAGATCGGTTCCAGCGCGGTGTCCTGAGTTTTCTTCTCTTCATGTTTTTTGTCCTCCGGAAAATCCTCGATCATGGTATCCAGCGTCGGGATATCATGAGGGAAAATTTTCGAGACAGGAGGCTTGCCGTTTGTTGGAAGTTGGTCCTCGACTTTGTTGACGTTGAACAGTTTGTTGTCGGTCGTCTTCATGCCGTCTCCTCTCTCGTCACAAAAAGGTCCGGGTCCCTCCCCGGTTACACCTTGACGGTCAGGAACAGTGACGTTCCTTGACGGTTGATAAACAGGAGAATCGTTTGCTCTTTCGGCAAGGCGTTCACCGCTTGTCGAAAGTCTTGCGACGATTTCACCGGCGTATGGTTGACCTCATGTATCACGTCACCTTGAATGAGTCCGGCCTGCTCAGCTTGGCTGCCCGCGCGAATGTCCGTAACGACGACACCCGCGACGTGACCGTCAATGCCGAGTCGTTTGGCCGTGCGGGGAGTGAGATCCTCCACGGTCAGCCCGGCCAAGCGGGACTCCGCATCGGGTTGCTGCGAGGCGGCGACCCGTTGTCCCATCGGATGTTCAACGATCGTCGTGCGCAGGACCTGCTTGGCTCCGTCACGCATGACGGTGATGGTGACCTCGGTTCCGATAGGGGTGGTGGTCACTGCCCGTTGCAATCCTCTGGGTTCGGCAATTGGTTGATCCTGGTAGCCGATGATGGTATCGCCTCGCCGGAGTCCGGCTTGGTCAGCCGGGCTCGCGTCACGGACCTCCGTCACAATGGCGCCGTCCGGACGGTCCAGGTGAAACGACTTGGCCAGTTCAGGCGTGACGGCTTGAATCCCGACGCCCAAAAATCCGCGAATGACTTTTCCCGTCGACACCAGGCTGGCATAGACGTGTTGGCCGATGCTGGCAGGAATAGCCAATCCGACGCCCTGGTAGCCGCCCGTCCTCGATAGAATCGCGGTGTTGATACCCACCAATTCACCGCGCATGTTGACCAGGGCACCGCCGGAATTCCCGGGATTAATCGCGGCATCGGTTTGAATGAAGTCTTCATATTGCGTGATGCCGATGCCGCGACCCTTGGCGCTCACGATACCCTGTGTGACCGTGGAGTGCAGCCCGAATGGACTTCCGATTGCGAGGACGTAGTTCCCGACCTCGAGTTGAGACGAATTGCCCCAGGCGATGAACGGCAGGTTGTCTCCTTGAATTTTAATCACGGCTAAATCCGTTTGCGGGTCGCTGCCCACGATCAAGCCGGTGAACTCCCGCTTGTCAAGCAAGGCAACCGTGACCGTCTTCGCGCCAGCGACGACGTGGTGGTTGGTGACCACGTATCCATCGGGACTCACGATGACCCCGGATCCCATCCCCTTGCCGCGAGGTCCTTCCCAGGGATTGGAAAAGGGCGGCGTCCCATGGGAATGTTTGTCCCGCGGGCCGAACTTGAACCGGTCGGGTAGACCAGGGAGGTCTGGCGCGTCAGAGAGTCCGGTGCCCATGACCTTGGAGGCGGTGATATTGACGACGGCCGGCCTGACGGCTTTGACAATGTGTGCGAACCCGCGTCCGGCCTCGGTATCGGACGAGCCGGCTTGCGTCATGGAAGGAGCCGGAGTCGGAACTGCGGCAGGAGCCGGTGATCCCACCGCGCCGGTCGAAAACGCGGCGACCAACATTCCCGTAAACAAGACGCTCATCGTGAGAGCGATCAGGAAATTTTTCCTCCCCTGCGTCTCGGTAAGCGACGTGGACGATGAACGATACGGTGATTGTTTCATGGGTTCCTCCTTTATGCAGGTAGGGGTGAAGTGGTGTATTCACCCTGTTCAATCATGCGTTGAAACAGTTGTAGCACTGGAACATGAAAGGAAAATTAATCGCGGATTAAAAATTTCTAATCCGGAGTGAGGAAAAACATCCCAACTCCCTCGCCCCTTGGGGGAGAGAGCCTGCCCCGGACCCTGTCCTCGACATTCTTAATCGGGGATTGATCCGGGGGCTGGGGTGAGGGGAAACGTGTGGAAATGATCAGGAAGCCGGCGTAGCAGGAAGCAGCGGAAGCGATAGTGTAAAACAGGAGCCTTGCCCGAAGGCGCTGGTGACCTCAATGGTGCCGTGGTGCGCTTCGGCAATCCATTTGCAGATTGACAGCCCAAGGCCGGTTCCTTTTTGTGTATGCGCCCGTGCGGCGTCAGTTCGGTAAAATCGGTCGAAAATGAGACGTTGTTCTTCCGGAGTCATGCCGATCCCATGATCTCGAACGGTCACCCGGGCCATTCCGCGGTCTTGCGTCAACCCGAGTTCCACGGTGCCGCGGGGCAAGGAATATCTGACGGCGTTGTCGACCATGTTCAGGATCAGCTCCCGAAGCCGCCATTCATCTCCCGATACTCGGAGCGGTTCGACTTGCCCCAAGGTCGTTGAGATCTGTTCCTCTTTGCCCAGGACCATGGCTTGCATGTGAATTTCCTGCACCAACGTATCGAGTTGTACAGGGTCTGATGCGACGTGCACTTCGCCGAGATCGGCGCGTGAGAGGAACATCAGTTCTTCCACAATGCGGCTCATCCGGTCGATTTCTTCCAGGTTGCTTTCCAGGGCTTCCCGGTACACTTCCGGCGAACGGGGTTTTCGTAACGCCAGTTCGGTTTCACCCTTCGTGATTGTCAGCGGGGTGCGTAATTCGTGTGACGCATCGGCACTGAATTGACGGATTTGGCGAATCGAAGCTTCCAGCCTGCCGATCATATTGTTAAACGTACTCGCGAGGCGGCCGATTTCGTCTTTCGACGTGATTTCGATCCGCTGCGTGAGATCGCCTCTGGCAATTCGTTGAGCGGTCAGGGTGATATCGTCCACGGGCCGCAACGCCCGCCCAGCCAGGAACCAGCCCCCCAACATACTCACCGCCACGGCTATCGGAGAGCCGATGAGCAAGACGAACACGAGGCGAGCCAGCATTTCTTTCTCGGGCTGGAGAGACATCCCGACCCGCAAAATATTGACGAGGGTCTGTCCATGTCGAACCGGATACGAGAGCAAGCGTATGGGGATTTCGTCATGGAACCGGATGGTTTCGAAGACGGCCTGGCCTTGCAGGCTCGATTGAAGGGCGGTTTGACTGAGGGGAACGTTGCGGGTCTTGATGTTAGCGGACTGGAGGGTGACTTGCCCCTGCGGGCCGAAAATCTGGAAGAATTTGTCGATAAGGGCCAACTCGGGAAAGGCTTGCGCCAAGTCGTCCAACAACAGGAATGGACCAAAGCGATGATCTTCAAGCGACCGGGAGGCTGCCACGGCCGCTTCCTCCAGCGAACGGTCAATCTGGTCTTCCAACGCGCGGGCCATGACGACGTACAGCGCGGTCGCGAAGAGGAGCATGATCAAGGCCAAGCCCCCGCCATACCAGATGGTCAACCGGACGCGGATGGACGCGTTGGCCCGTGGGCTAGGCATCGGTCAACTTCAGGGTATAGCCACTGCCGCGGACAGTGTGGATGAGCCCCCGGTCATAGCTGCGGTCGATTTTGTTCCGGAGATAACTGATATAGACGTCGATGACGTTCGTGAAGGTGTCGAAATCCAGGTCCCACACGTGTTCAGCAATCATCGGGCGCGTGAGGACACGTCCCGAATTGCGCATCATGTATTCCAGCAACGCGTATTCCTTCGAGGTCAGGTCAATCCGTTGCCCGCCGCGCGTGACTTCATGGTTGGTGGGATTAAGGATAAGATCGTCAACCTGCAAGAGACCAGCCGGGTCTCCACTGGCTCGACGCAACAATGCCCGGGTCCTGGCGATCAATTCTTCAATGGCAAAGGGTTTGGTCAGGTAGTCGTCTGCGCCGGCGTCCAACCCTTTCACGCGCTGGTCCACTTTCGAACGCGCGGTCAGAATGAGAATCGGAGTGGTGACCTTGGCGTCCCGGACGGCTTTCAGCACGTCGATTCCGGGCAGGCCGGGCAGCATGAGATCCAGGATGATCAGGTCATAGTCGACTTCCGATGCCAGGTCCCGACCCTGAATGCCGTCGGAACACACGTCCACCGCGTAACTCTCCTCTTCCAATGCGCGGCGAATAAAGGAAGCGACCTTGGGTTCGTCTTCGACGATCAGAATACGCATGGCCATTCATTATAGCATGATAGCCCTATTCGGCCTCTTTCAAGCGGAATCCGTATCCCCGGCTGGTCAAGGCGACGATGGCGCCGGTTGTGTCGTCATAGTAGGCGGCTTGCCACGTGGGACGTCCCTGGTCGTCACGCGTGGTTGCGGCACAGCGGACGACTTTATCCAGCGCGTGTTTCTCGGCAAGCGGCAGCGCGTGCCAGCGAGATCCAACGTGGACCCAGAGCAGGTTGGACAGGCTGGGCGGGTGGCTCGTGCCCCGGATGCCCTGCTCGGCATACGTGGCCAGCGTGGCTTTGGCCGCTTGCGGTTCACATTGCGGAATCCCTGACCGGTATACCACAATAGCCGTGAGCACAAGACCCGCGGCCACCAGGCTGAGCGGCAGGATTTTGTTGGCGGTTCGGAAAGATGATCCAATCATCGTGCCTTCAGACTCAGGAGCAAAGAAACGTGATGAGACAATTTTTTAGTGGAATCATGATGCCCTGATGGATAATATTATCAAAATTACAAAAATCGGTCCGCAACTTTCTGATACCCTTCAACGACCATCAACAAATCAATGAGCCACAAGCTCTGAGGTAGCCTGATATGCCAAAAGCGATACGTGACATGATAGACGCCGATCTTCTGTGTATCGGCAGCGGGCCGGCTGGCCAGCGGGCCGCTGTGCAAGCGGCGAAACTGGGCAAGCGTGTGGTCGTCATTGAAAAACGACGGGTAGTCGGGGGCGTCTGTCTGGATACGGGAACCATTCCCAGTAAGACCTTTCGGGAAGCCGTGCTGGCGTTTGGCCGTCAAGCCGAACAATTTCGCAAACTTCATGGATTTGCCGCACCATCCCGTCTAGGTGTTGATCAGTTATTTGCGAGAGTGAACGAGGTGGTGGAACGGGAAGGGGACGTGGTGCAACGGCAACTGGAACGCAACGACATCACGGTGGTCCGGGGCGAAGCGTCGTTCATTGACGAGCACACCGTTCAAGTCTTTGCAGAAGAGGCCCTGCAATGGGTACAGGCCAAACACATTGTGATTGCCGTGGGTACCGTTCCCGCTCCGCCGCTTGGCATGAAAGACGAGTATCCGCAGATCATCACCAGTGATAAAGTGATGGGCTTGGAGCGTATGCCCCGGTCCATGGTCGTCGTGGGCGCAGGGGTGATCGGTTTGGAATATGCTTCGATGTTTGGCTCCCTCGGCGTCGACGTGACGCTGGTGGATAGCCGTCATCGGCCCTTGGAATTTTTGGATACCGAAATTGTGGATGAACTCATTCATCAAATGCGGAATTACGGCGTGACTTTTCGACTTGGGGAAACGGTCAAACAGATGGAATGTTCCGAAGGGAAACCGACAAAGGCCGTGATTTATCTGGAGTCGGGGAAAAAGCTCGTGTCCGATTTGGTGTTGTATGCAGTCGGCCGTATCGGGGCGACTGAATTGTTGGGGTTGGAACGGGTGGGCCTTGAGGCCGACGAGCGTGGCCGGTTGAAGGTCAACGAACGATTTCAGACCGCCGTGCCTCATATCTTTGCCGCTGGTGACGTGATCGGGTATCCCAGTTTAGCCGCCACGTCATCCGAGCAAGGTCGTCTGGCGGCCTGTCACGCCTTTGGGATGAAGGCGGAGCCCATGTCGGCGAATTTTCCCATCGGGATTTACGCTGTGCCGGAAATTTCCATGGTAGGCGAGAATGAACAGAACCTGACCATGAAGAAAGTGCCCTATGAAATCGGGATGGCTCGCTATCGGGAAATCGCGCGCGGGCACATCATGGGCGATGACAGCGGGCTTCTCAAACTGCTGTTCCATCGTAAGAGCCGCCAACTGCTGGGTGTGCATGCCATCGGATCGGGAGCCACGGAGATGGTGCACATCGGCCAAGCCGTGTTGAGCTTGGGCGGTGGATTGGACTACTTTTTGAACACCGTTTTCAATTACCCCACCATGGCCGAATGCTACAAAGTCGCCTCCCTCGACGCCTTCAACAAACTATCGCAGTAACCTGCCTGCAAGCGTCATCATTCGATCTCGACCCCATCCCCATCCTTCTCTCTCTCTCTCTCTCTCTCTCTCTCTCTCCTGATTCCAGGCGAAGCGAGGAATCTGTTTTCTCCCTTTCTGGCATCCCCGCAATTCTTTAACGGGAATCCAGTCGTATTCATAAAAAGTTTACAAAACGTACAAAACTTTGCAAACTTTACAAAACGTACAAAACGTACAAAACTTTACAAAATGTACAAAACTTGTTTTTTGTCAAAAATCTTACAATTGTCACCTTCTCTCTCTTTCCATCATCCTCGATCGGGGATTGTAGATGTTCAGTCATTCGTTGACAGAAGGGTCAGCTTGAGCGGGGCGACCGGGTTCTTTCCCTCCGTTCGTCCTGAGCGTAGCGCCAGCGAAGTCGAAGGGAATGAGTGAACATTTACAGGGACGCCCAGAGCCTTCAGTGCCAAATGTAGTGAATCCATACATTGGATTGACCCGAAGGTATTACCGGCGTTATACTCAACTCCATGAAAACAGCTATCTCCATACCGGATACCGTGTTTCAACGGGCAGACCGATTCGCCAAACGCAAGGCCATCTCGCGGAGCGAACTCTACACCAGGGCCGTCAGGGCTTATCTGGAACAAGAGGAACACATTACGGAGCAACTCAATGCCGTGTACGATACGGAAGAATCCAGGCTGGACACGGTGTTGGAGGACCTTCAGTATCGTTCTGTAAAGGAGGATGGTCTTGCAGAGAGGTGAGATCTGGTGGGCGTCTCTCCCTGTTCCGCGTGGGTCCGAGCCCGGGTTTCGCCGACCGGTGGTCGTTGTACAGGCCGATTCCTTCAACCGGAGCCGGATTCAAACGCTGGTCGTGGCAGTGGTGACGACCAATTTGAGGCTTGCTGCCGTCCCGGGAAACGTCAGGCTGAGCCGGGCAGAGAGTGGCCTGCAAGAGGAGTCCATTGTTAACGTCTCGCAACTTCTGACGATTGATAAAGGATATCTTGACGAACGGCTGGGCTCCCTGGGTGGCACGCGAATGACTACGATCGACGACGGTCTCAGGCTTGTCCTATCCCTGTGACTGATCCTGCTGGCCGGCAAGGCCACCTCACCATGCGTTTCTCAATGTAGGCATCATTGCCGCAGACGCGTGGAATTCCCACATGAAAGCTCTCAAATATTTCCGTTTTTGGCCGGTGTGGGTGCTGCTGTCATGTGCATTGCTGCAACCGGCCTATGCCCTTGATTGGAGCAGGACCGAATTGCACCTGCAATACGGCAACCTGGCCGTGCCGACGTTTGCCGGCGGCGGGGACGCGTACCACTTGATCTATACGGTGCAACATGCCAGTGGCTGGAAATACGGGGATAACTATTTTTTCGTCGATACGCTCGATGCCCAGGATTCGGAGTTTCAGGATTTCGACACCTATGGCGAGTGGTACGCGAATCTGAGCCTCGGCAAGATCACGGGCCGGAAGATCGGCGCCGGGATCGTGTCGGACGTCGGCGTGATTCTCGGCTTCAACTGGGCGCGTAAGCCCGGGATCAAAAAGTACCTTCCCGGCCTCCGGCTGTCCCTGGACCTTGGCGGATTCGCGTTCGCCAATCTCGATTTCACGGCGTATATTGACGATAGCGACGGCGTATCCTCCGGAGGGGCGCCGAGCGAAAGCGACTCATTCATGATTGACTTCAATTTCAGGCGGCCCTTTACGATTGGCGAGGCGAGTTTCAGCATCGAAGGGCACGCGGAATATATCGGCGGACGGAAGAACGGGTTCGGCGGCACCGTCGAGCCCTGGATTCTGGCACAGCCCCAATTGCGATGGAATGTACATGAACGGTTTGCCCTGGGCATTGAATATCAGTTTTGGATGAACAAACTTGGCGACAGAGCCACTGATGAGAGCGTGGTGCAGACGTTGGTGGTTTGGAAGTTCTAGAGCAGGTGCCCGTGGATTACGATGGGATGACCTACCTGAAGTCGCTCGTCGTGAACGTGAATGCCGGCTAATCCTCTGAGGAACCCTTGAAACGCAGGGACAGGGAATTGATGCAGAACCGTTGGCCCGTGGGTGCGGGGCCGTCGTCAAAGACGTGTCCCAGGTGGGCATCGCAGCGGCTGCACGTGACTTCCACGCGCGTCATGCCGTAGCTGTGGTCGGTTGTCGTCCCCACGGCCGCTTCATTCGAGGGTTGCGTAAAACTCGGCCAGCCCGTCCCGGATTCGAACTTGTGGTCTGACCGGAACAGGGGGTTCTCACAACAGATGCAATGATACGTCCCGTCGGCTTTGTGGTGAGAGTAGAGACCACTGAACGCCGGTTCGGTTCCGGCTTGGCGGGTGATGTAATATTGTTCCGGGGTGAGTTGTTGCTTCCATTCATCCTCGGACTTGTGAATTTTCTCAGTCATGTTTCCTCACGATGACTCCTGGATCAAATCCGGGGCAGACTCTCATCCGGCAGGAGAGGCAGACGTCGAGGACGTCACGGCTTTTTTCTGCACGGCGTCCAGGATCGCATGATCATCCGTGCCGGCGTCCCACACGGTCTTCAAGAATTCGGCTGGTTCCATGTTCACACTTCGTAAAAACGGCCGGTCGGCACCACAGCCAAACATGATATCCGGTGCGAGTTCGCCGCGGAGTTTGGCGCGGGCTTTGGCGATAATGCGGGGCAGCCATCGGTACCCTCCCAACTTGGCGTAGCCGGATGGTAGGGTCGCTGAGGAAATCACCACGTTCGAGGCCTTTCCCTCTTGCACCGTCAGAAAGTACGTGCGGCGGACGTTGGTCATGGCTGCAACGGTCTCGAAGCCGGGCTCACCATCTTCAACCCAATCTTCCACGAAATCGTACAGTTCTTGGGCGGAGGTGCCGATCGAATCAAGAAACGCGAGAGCCTCATGGCCAACGACCTGTTCGGGCCCCCGCCGGCCTTGCTCAAACCGGTCGACGGCTTGTTCATACATGTCACGCAGTTGGGAAAGCCAGTCTTGAGAACTTTCCGTTGTCGTTCTTTTTGTCATGACTGTATTGTCAGGGGAAAATGGGAGCATCGTCAAGTCTGCCCCCGGAGGTACGGCCTCGACTGTTTACCTGCACGGGCCGCGTTTTTGGTTCTCTGATTCCCCTCAGGGGAGTGCTTGGGGAAGGGTGTAAGGGCCGGATGCGTTTGCGAGCCGATGAAACGTGAGGTGGTCTGTGGCTCCCCGTCGCACAGTAATGCCTTTTGCGAGGAGTTCGCGGTGCGCACGTGGTGTAGGTTTGCCCGTCATCCACAATTCGACTTTTTTGAGTCGTTTGGAGGATGTCCAGGTTGAGATGGTTTCTGCGGATTTGGCAAGTTGGGCTCGCCAAGGAAGAAACTCGACGGGCAACATGCCGATCAACGTGTGATCGCGTGTCAATCCCATCAACAGCCTGTCATCAATCGCCACGAATTTCCTAAGAGGTTTCACGTTGTGATGGTATGAGAGGAACATTTCAGCTATTCGTTGGAAAAACAAGGCATCCTCTTCGAACCGGGCCGACGTGGCAACTTTAAAAAACGCTTTTCGATTCTTGACGATATTCATTTCGAACAGCGCCTCGACCAGCATCGTCTCATGACGAGGAGAGTACCAGGGATGTTGGAGAAAAGCTTCGATGAGCGAGTCATCAAGTCTCATAATTTCCAGTTTGCCACGGTTCAGGTGTCGCAGTTCTTCAGGCGTATGATCTCGTAAAAGTTCGCCGATGGTTGTGCTGAACGACGTTCCGGTGAGCACGGCTCCAGCCGGACCGCCAATGGGTAGCGTTGCGAGTTGAACGGCTGCGTTCCCGGCGTATCCTGCCCAACTCAAACTATTGAGTTTTTTCTGCAAGACCCGGTTGGAGGAATAGACGTCCACACCAAAGTGATTGGCCACTTGTCGTTTCACTGTTGAAAAACCCAGCCATTCTTCGTTCTCGGGGCCTTCAAGGCTTCCTCGTTCGCCGGCCGTCATTTCGCCGATGCGTGTTGCGATGTGCCACATGCCCTTAGGTATGGCCAACAGAGTTTCGATGGGGTTGGTGAACAGACCCAGGGCAAATTTCAAGGGGCCCAGGATTGCATGCTGTGCCCCCGCTGCCACACTTTGCATGTGATTCACTTCTTCGTCCATGGTCGCGATCGCCTGAATCTCTTGAATGCGGATTTTCAGCATCTCACCCCCGTAGGCATCGAATTGGCCATACGGCGAGGTGATTCTGTAGCGGTGAGTATGGCGAAAGGGGACAACCTCATCCAAAACGGTATGGTGCGGCCCTTTCCGAACGTCAGACGGGAGGATGGCTCTGGCGTCGAGAGTGGGCGGGTTTTCATAGGCGGTGGTTGCCGAAGAATGAGGCGAAAGCGAAACGGCTGTGGCGAAATTTGCACACAGAAGTGTGCCAAAAATGGCGGTCACAAGGGTCAGGGACCATGGACGGCCACCATGCCACTTTAGTGCATGGGATGAGAACTCCACCTGTTTTTGCATGGCCTTGCTCTCGAATATTGGCCAATGCGTATTGGCCAATACGCACGACCTTAGCAATGAATACTAAATTAAGCAAATTTCGTTCCAGATTGGATCCCGTGGTCACGAAGTGGTGAAGCGAAGAATCGTTCCGAATTGAATACGGTTTTCCATTAGGTAATTCACGTCTCTTGTCCCTTATCGGGGCACCCGCTAAGCTTGCCGGATTCTCCGGAAATCCTTCATGTCATTCATCGCCGATCTCCACATTCATTCCCGCTATTCCCGTGCCGTCAGCAGGGACATGGTCCCGGAGAATCTCTATCGCTGGGCGCAGCTTAAGGGGATTACCGTTGTCGGAACAGGAGACTTCACGCATCCTGCCTGGTTCACCGAACTTCAGGAGAAACTCGAACCGGCCGAGCCGGGTCTCTATCGCTTGAAGCCGGAGTTGGCGGCTCCAGTGGATGCCGAGATCCCCGAGTCGTGCCGGACCGAGGTCCGGTTCATGCTGACGACCGAGATCAGTAGTATCTATAAGCGCCATGAACGTACGCGTAAAGTGCATAACCTGATCTTTGCGCCGAGTTTCAGTGCCGTGGCGAACATGACGGATAAACTGGCGCGTATCGGCAACCTGCATTCGGACGGACGGCCTATCCTGGGGTTGGACAGTGAGGAATTGTTGCGCATCATGCTGGAGCGCGCTCCGGAGGCCTTGTTTGTCCCTGCCCATGCATGGACCCCGCATTTTTCGGTGTTTGGGGCCAACTCGGGATTTGATTCGCTGGAAGAATGTTTCGGGGACTTGAGTCCCAATATCCAGGTGATCGAGACCGGACTGTCCTCGGACCCGCCCATGAACTGGCGACTGAGCCAACTCGACGGCATTACCCTGATTTCGAACTCCGATGCCCATTCGCCGAGCAAACTTGGCCGTGAAGCCAACGTGTTGAACGGTGACTTGTCGTTCGACGGCATCAAGGCGGCCTTTACGAGTGGGGATCCCGCGCTCTTTTTGGGGACGATCGAATTTTTTCCGGAAGAAGGCAAGTACCATTTCGATGGACACCGAAACTGCCGGGTCCGCATGTCTCCGGAGGAAGCCAGTGCCCACGATGATGCGTGTCCCGAATGCGGGAAGCCCGTGACGCGCGGGGTCATGCACCGCGTCGAAATATTGGCTGACCAGCCTGCCGGGCATCGTGCCCAGAGGGCGTTGCCTTACCGGAGTTTGGTTCCGTTGGTCGAGTTGATTGCCGAGGTTCGTGGCGCCGGAGTGAAAACCAAAGGAGTCACCGAAGCCTATAATCAGGTACTGGCGAGTCTGGGCAATGAGTTCGAGATTCTGATGAACGTGCCCATTGCGGCCATCGAAGAGAATGGAGGAATGCTCCTGGCCCTGGCGATCCAACGCATGCGTGAGGGCAACGTGACCATCGCCCCTGGCTACGACGGGGAGTACGGAACCGTTTGCCTGCTGTCCCAGGAGGATCGGCAATCCCATGCCTCGCAAACATCATTGTTCTGACACGTTTCGTTTGTTGCGGGCTCCCTTGGCAAAGTGATGCGTCGATGAACGTCGAGATCAACAGTTTACTTGATAGCCTCAATGACCGGCAGCGGGAAGCCGTGCTTGCTGGTGACGGCCCAGCTGAAATTGCCGAAGCCTATCACCGACAATTGCGCAAATGCGATTTGCTGGATTTTGATGCGCATTTTTGTGATCAATGCTTTGTTGCAGGCTCTTTGCAATTTCGTTCTTCATACGTTCAAAGTCAGACAATCTCTGGTCATACTTTTCTCTGAGTTCTTCACCATTCATGCTTGTTACAATTCTTCCTTTTTTGTGCCTACGATCCGTAGTTTACGGTCAGGTGCACTTGCCAGCATAGCCGTTCCTTCAATTTGATAGTCTTGCACCTTTCCTTCGAGTTTCAAGGTATATTGTCCGATATCTCCGAAAACAGAAAGGCTTTTGGGGTTATAACGGGTGACGTGAATGGTTCCGGAAAACTGACCGTTCTCTGTGTCGTAATGGCCGCTATAATAATACCCTTCATCTCCTCCAAGGAGCCGTTTGTCGTTTAGAACGGCAACCCCTGATTCTACAAGGTGTAAGGTTGAAATGAACTCGATAGTCCATAAACCGTCAATCTTCATAGCTCCTCATTTTCTGCCGCTTCAGGCTTCGTGCAGTTTTTGGTTTGTCAGTTAGGATACCATGATATCAGAGAAGGTGTGAAGCCGAACTCTGCTCCACACTTTCTCCTGTTGAAAAAGATGGCTGGACCGTAGAAAGGTTGATCCCGGTCCGACAGTCTTCTATGTCCGCCGGTCTTTGCAAACGGGGCCGGTGAGATAGTAGTGTACGTCGCTCACCCAATGGTTGAAGAACGGCACACTGCCCTGAGCGTCGCCAGCCAATTTAGAAGAGTATTATCGACAAAACTCCTTCCCATACAACAACACGAAAAGCTCGATCATGAGCCCCACAATATTCAGTTCGGATGGATACCGATTTTTCTTTTTTTCGAGGGAAGAAAGCATGTTCACGTTTTTTCGGCGGAGGGTGAGGCAAAGTTCTGGCTGGAACCGGAAATTGAGCTTGCAAAAAATTACCGTTATTCAAGCAGGAACCTTACCCATATCGAAAAGTTAATCGAGGAACATTACCATGAAATCATCAACGCCTGGGAACGACACTTCGGCAACTGAAATTACGCATATCTCCTCATATGGAATATGGCTGCTTGCAGACAACGAGGAATTTTTTATGTCGTATGATGACTTCCCTTGGTTTAAGGATCAGCCTGTCAGGGCAATATTAAATGTGGAACAGCCAACTCAAGGTCACTTCTACTGGCCGGAAATCGATGTGGATTTATCCAGAGAGATTATTAATAACCCTGACAGGTTTCCGCTCAAGGCAAAAATCACGTCATGAAGCATCTTGTCATCTCCGGCTACGGCGCCTTTTTGGGCAAGCATGTGTCCATTCGTGTATGTGATCGTCGCAGGTAATTCCTGCTGAACCCCTGCAAGAAGAATCCATCATGCGTTTGAGAAAAGGAACGGTCATGCAGTATGCCGGTTGGTTCGTCATGGTGCTGGGGATATTGTTTCAAGTGCTGGTCCCGCTTGGTGTCCTGGGAAGGCCCACGGGTCGCTGGTTGGGTCTGCCGGCTGAAATCGCCGCCTTGTTTATGGCCACGGGGATGGTGGTCATTGGGATGGTGATCGTCTATCTCACGTGGTTAAAGCCATATGCGGCAGGTCTCGACCGGAGCATGAAACCCTAACCGGCGGCGACCATGAGCGTGGCGCAATTCACCATTCTTCTGTTGTTGGTCTATCTGGTAGGGATCAAGTGCATTTCGTATTTTGCCTACCGGATCTCCAGAAACGATTCGGAGGATTATTTTCTGGCCGGTCGTAACATCGGCATGCTCGCCCTGACCGGGACGATCATGGCCAGCATCTTCTCGACCGGAACGATCGTAGCCGCGCCGTCCGAGTTTTTCAGGCAGGGAACGGGCTATTTCTGGTTCTTCTTTTTTGCCCCCATGCCCGTGATCTATTTTTTCCTCGCGACCAGGATGTGGAAACTCGGGAAAGTGAAGGGCTACGTCACCCCCGGGGAAATGCTCGGCGACTTTTTTCAAAGTCGCTCGGTCACGTTTTGGGCGGGAGCGGTCGGTCTCCTGGCGTTGTTACCGTACTCGGTGGCGCAACTCGTGGCCATTGGCAAGACTTTCGAGGCGCTGACCGATGGCCACGTCACCTATTTCTGGGGCGTGACGATTGCCTCGGCGTCGATTGCCGCGTACCTGTACTTTGGCGGCGCGCGTGCGGTGGTATGGACGGATATGGCCCAAGGGTTTCTGTTGGCGTTCCTGCTGATACTCGCCGGTCTGTTGTCGATGAAGTGGGCCGGTGGATGGAACGCGATGGTCGATGCCCTGATGACCCATGCTCCCGAGAACGTGACGTTTGAGGGAAAAGTGTCATGGGCAAGGTATTACGAATACGGGTTGCTGACGCTGTCGTTTCCGTTTTTGCCCTACATCTGGCAGCGGATGTATATGGCACGCTCGGCGTCGGCCGTGGCCTTCAGCCTCTGCTCTTACCCCGTCATCTTCATCATACTGTTTTTTTCCGCCTGGGTGATCGGGACGTCGGCCTTTTCCCTCTTTCCGGACGGGCTACAGGACGCCGATACGGTCGTGGGAGCGATTTTTCGGGAAAACGCGCCCTATTTTGGGGCGATGGTCCTCGTCGCGGCCTTTGCCGCCGGCATGTCTACGGTCGATAGCCAGATGCTCTCGGCCGGGTCGTTGTTCGTCCGCGACCTCTTCCCGCTCGTGGTCACCGGCATTGATCAGCGCCGTAATTTTCTGATCGGTCGTTGGGCGACCATGGGTCTGCTGGTTCTCCTGTACCTCTGGAGTCTGACCCTGCAATCGGAACCGGTCCTGGCGTTGATCGTGTTCGGCATGAGCCTGACGGTCATCTTCATCCCGTGCGTCTTCGGTATGTTCTACTGGAAACGGGCCACGCCCCAGGGGGCGGCCTGGTCAATGGGTCTGGGACTGCTGGCATTCCTGGTGAAGCAGTTCCGGCTGGTTGGGTTGGATGCGTACCTGCCCGTCGTGGGTCCCATTACCTGGGCTTTGATTGCGGCGACGGTGTCGTTTGTGGTGGTCAGTCTGCTGACGAGTTCCGGGGGGACTGCGGCAAAACGGCGGGAGTATGACGCAATCCTGGGAGTGGGTGAAAGGACAGATGCCGGAGAGATTCTTTAATTTTAGCCCTTCTCCCCTTCGCGGCCTGCTGATTGCCCAGTTCTTTGGGGCGTTCAACGACAACGCGTGGAAGTTGATGGTCGCGTTGCTGGCTATCAAGCAGTTAGCCTCGCAGATAGGCGCCGGCCCGGAATTCGAAGCCGCGTCCCAAGCCCAAACGACTCTCACGTTCGTCGTTTTCACCCTGCCGCTGATGCTCGTATCCATCTTTGCCGGCGTCTTTTCTGATCGATTCAGCAAGCGATCCGTGATCGTGGTCATGAAGGTCGTTGAAGTGGTGTTGATGGCCTTGGGGACGTTGGCCCTTTACCATAATCCTTCCGGGGGCATCCTGCCGTTTATCGTGTTGGGTGGGATGGCCGTCCAAAGTGCGCTGTTCAGTCCGGCAAAGTACGGCATCCTGCCGGAATTGCTTCCTCATGAACGATTGGCCGTAGGGAACGGGCAACTGGAATTGTGGACCTTCCTGGCCATTATCGGAGGGACGGGGGCAGGGGGTGTCTTATTGCAGATGTCGGGCTCATCCCCGTGGTTGGGGGGAGCGGTGCTGCTGTTGTTTTCGGTCGCAGGGTGTGCAGCGTCCCTGATGATTCCTGTTGTCCCGCGTGCGCGCGACGAAGGCGGGTTGGTCTCAACACTGCAAGGGGCTTGGCAAGCCGTTCAAGCGGATCGCGTGTTGCGATTGGGTATTTCCGGCAACGTCGGCTATTGGACCATCGCCAGTTTGGTGGGCCAGGACGTTCTCGTCTATGCCAAGGCCGTGTTGGGCCTGTCTGATTCCTTGTCGGGACTGCCCTTGGCGACGTTCGGAATCGGGATTGGCCTCGGATCGGTGTTGGCCGGGAAACTTTCACACGCCAAAATCGAAGTCGGGCAGATTCCATTGGGCGCGGTCGGGCTGACGCTGGGGTTGCTTCTGCTGGGCACGCTGTCTCCGGGATTGACGGGGACCCTGCTGGGTATGGGATGGCTGGGGTTTGCCAGCGGATTCATTCTGGTTCCGGTCAACGCCTTAATCCAATGGCGTGCGCCGCAGGACCGGCGAGGCGCCGTGATCGCATTCGGAAATGTTTTTGTGTTTGGCGGCGTGGTGGCCGGGTCACTGGGGGCTTGGATGTTGTCCTCCGTTGGCCTCAATGCCGCCGGGATCCTGAATGTCGCCGGGATTGCCGCAATAGCATTGACGGCATGGGTCATTTGGCTTATGCCTGAGTCTTTCATCCGGATGGCGTTGTTCCTTGTCACCCACACCTTCTATCGGCTCCGAGTCGCCGGCCTGGAGCACGTGCCTGAACGAGGTGGTGCGTTGTTGCTGCCGAACCACGTGTCGTTTGTCGATGGGTTGTTTCTGATCGCAAGTATCGATCGTCCGGTCCGGTTTCTCGCCGACCGGCGTTACTACGAGATGCCTTTCCTGCATTGGGCGGCACGTATCATGGGAGTGATTCCCATTTCCGCCGGAGGATCGTCGCGGGAGGTTCTCCATGCCCTCCGTGAAGCCGGTCGCCGGCTGGATGAAGGTGAAGTCGTCTGCGTGTTTCCCGAAGGGCAGATTACCCGGACCGGCGGGCTCCTGTCGTTTCGCCAGGGGTTTGAACGGATCGTCAAGGGCCGGGAGATCCCCGTGATTCCCGTGCATCTTGATCGAGTATGGGGGAGCCTCTTCAGTTTTATCGGCGGAAAATTTTTGACGAAACGGCCTGACCGCATACCCTATCCTGTCACGGTTTCATATGGTGCGCCCATGCCGTCGACCGTCACGGCGAGCGAAGTCCGGCAGCGAGTCCAGGAATTGGGCGAGGAAGCCTGGCGTTCTCGCAAGTCTGATAGGCGGCTGCTTCAGCATTCCTTTATTCGTGCGGCTCGCCGCCATCCCTTGCGTTTTGCCTTTGCCGATGCAACCCGTTCCAGGGTGTCGAGCCTGGAGTCGCTCGTCGGCGCCGTGGCGTTGGCCCGGGCGCTCCACCCGCATTGGATAAACCAGTACACCGTGGGTATTCTGTTGCCTCCCAGTGTCGGGGGTGCCTTGGTCAATCTTGCCGCCACCCTGTCGGGACGCACCGTTGTCAATCTCAATTACACGGTCGGGCGAAGCGGGATTGAGTCGATGGCCAGGCAAGCTGGTCTCGAAACGATTGTGACGAGTCGCGTATTTCTTGAAAAAGCCAACCTTGAAATACCGGAAGGCATCAAGATCGTGTGGATCGAAGAGGTTCGCAAAACCATCGGGACGTCCGAACGGGTGAAAGCATTGGCCATGGCATTGGCTGCGCCCATTGGTATGCTGGAGAAGGGCGTCGGGGCAATCCATCGTCCGCAACTGGACGATCTCGCGACGATCATTTTCAGCAGCGGCAGTACGGGAGAGCCGAAGGGGGTCATGCTGAGTCATTTCAACGTCGATGCCAACATTGAGGGAGTCGTACAGGTTTTTCACGTGGGCGCCGGCGACCGGGTGATGGGGATCCTGCCGTTCTTTCATTCCTTTGGTTACCTCGCGACGTTGTGGTTGGCCGTCAATCATGGCGTGGGCGTGGTGTATCATCCCACGCCGTTGGATCCGGGGGGCATTGGCGAACTCATGGAAAAACACCGGGTCACGATCCTGATCGCGACGCCGACCTTTCTGCAACTGTATTGGCGGCGGTGCATGCCGGAGCAATTCGGATCGTTACGCATCGTGTTGACCGGGGCTGAAAAATTACCGGAACGCCTGGCTGCTGCGTTTGAAGACAAGTTCGGAATCCGTCCCTTCGAAGGATATGGGATAACGGAATGCGCTCCCGTGATTTCCGTGAATTGTCCGGATTTTCGTGCGGCGGGATTTCATCAGCCGGCCTCGCGTCGCGGGACGGTGGGCCAGCCCTTGCCCGGTGTGTCCCTGCGTATCGTCGATCCCGATTCGTTTGAACCTCTTCCGGTGGGAACGGCCGGTATGTTGCTCGTCAAGGGGCCCAACGTCATGCAGGGCTACCTGAATCGTCCCGACCTGACGGCCGGGGCCATGCACGATGGGTGGTACGTGACCGGAGACATTGCCGTTCTGGATGAAGACGGCTTCCTGGCTATTACGGACCGGCTGTCCCGTTTTGCCAAAATCGGCGGGGAGATGGTCCCGCATGGAAAGGTAGAAGAAGCCTTACAGCAGGCCGTCGAATCCGACGAGCAGGTGTTTGCCGTGACGTCCATTCCCGATGAAAAAAAAGGGGAACAATTGGCCGTGCTCTATACACTCGATGAAGCTGTTATCCCCGGTGTGTTGGAAAAAATCGCGGCGAGCGGCTTGCCGAATTTATTCATTCCCCGAAAAGATGCTTTCATCAAGGTCGATCAGCTTCCGGTGCTGGGGACGGGAAAGTTGGACCTGCGTGCCCTGAAGCAAGCCGCATTGGAGAGACTGTCAGACGGTTAGTCCGTCCTTCGAACGGGTCGTGAGAGCCTGAACACCGCGGCGTCTTCTACGAATCAGGCCAGCAGCGGGCGATCGCTTCCGCAATTCCAGCACGAGGTGAAATCTTTCGCGTGCGATTCTCCGCAACGGGAACAGGTCCAGGCCGTGGATTCATAAGGGCTGGCGTCGCGCCAGTTTTCCAGAAATTGTTGAGCTGCGGCATAGTCGGCGTCATTCAACACCCAGAGTTCGGGAAAGACTTCGGCAAACGGGACTTCACCGGCCAAGGAAGAACCTCGTTGGTTCTTGACCCAGGATTCGATGCCGGCTTGATCCAGGATGTCTTTCAGTGACTCGACTTCGACCAAATTCGAGGAGACAAATAATTTCTGCATTGTCTGGTTGGCCTCTACCCCACCTGACCTCCCTTTACAAAAGGGAGGGAAAGGCCGGCCGGCCCTCCGAGTTCCCATTCGATTGTAGCTTTCCTCCCGAAAAAAGAGAAGCGGTTTCTTTTACCCTTGTTGAGCCAACTGATGAACCAAGTGACGCTCGTCGGTTTCCGTTTCTACGGTTCCGTCCAATCGTGCATCCAACAGTAGATCCAGGATCCGGCTGTACAAGGGCCCCGGTTTCAGGCCCATGGTTTTCAAGTCGGTTCCATTTAAGATCGGTTTCATCCGTCGAGAGGTGGTGATCATATCGACAATGTTCTGTTTTGCCCGTTTCGACCGGGTTTTGGCCATGAGAAATACCAGTGTCTCGTCCGGGAAGTTGCAGAGCGCCCGGAACGTTTCGGACGGCTTGACGGTCCGGTCAAGGGTCCGCAGGAGACGAGAACTGACTTGGGAGGTCCACAAGAGGGATTGGATTTGACGCCGGGGAAACGTGAACCGGGCCAGGGTTTCTTGTCTGGCCGGTTGAGGAAGCTCATCCAGTAAGGCCATGCCATAGACGACCCATGGAGACGCGAGTGGTGCGAGAGAAAATTCGGCATGCCATTCGACGGCTTTCTCCACGGCCTTCATCAGCCGAGCCAGTCCGGGAGACCATTTCAATCGCGGGTGAATGCATTGAAGCACGTTGAATCCCGCCAGCCTGGTGAGAGTTTTGACGGGCTCACGTTCCAACAACACGTGCTGGAGTTCAGCCGAAAGGCGAGACGGAGAGAGGCGGTGTACAAGTCCCATTTTAACGGCTTCCGTCATGAGAACGACCGTATCCTGGTCCAGTTGAAAACCCAGGCGTTGCTCGAACCTGATAGCGCGGAATACGCGAGTCGGGTCATCGATAAAGCTGAGTCCGTGCAGCACGCGAATGGTTTTGTTCTGCAAGTCCCGTAGACCGCCGTGGAGATCCACCAATTCGCCGAAATGCGGGGCATTGAGCCGGATGGCCAGGGTGTTGATCGTGAAATCCCGGCGGCGAAGGTCTTCCTTGATGGAACTCCGTTGCACCGTTGGGAGTGCGCCCGGAGCTTCATAGGATTCGGTTCGAGCCGTGGCCACGTCGAGGGTCTGTCCGTCCGCCAATGTCACGGTCGCTGTACCGAATCGGTCATGCGTGATGACGCGGGCCCGGTATTGTTGGGCGAGGGCCTTCGCGAAACGAATCCCATCGCCTTCGACAACCAAGTCCAGGTCCGGGTTCGGGACACCCAGGAGGAGATCTCTGACGAACCCGCCGACGGCATACACGCGAACGTGACGTCTCTCGGCAAGTTCACCGGTTTTTTGTAAGAGAGAAAAAAACGGCCCTGGCACACGGTCCTTCATGTAGGAGTAAACCGAATCCATCCCCGTTATGCCACGTGTCTGCTCATGGCCGCCGTTGGTTCAAGGCCAAGGCATGATAGATAGTCGGGACGTCATGATGCCACTCACGCAGAATGATTGACGCCCCGAGACCTTCCAGGTTGGTCAGGATTCCCAGGGTCAGGGCTCCAAGAAAGCCGATCCCTACAGTGTCAAACACCAGAATTTCCGTGAATCCGGCAAACAGGAAAATGCCCCAGGCTTTGGCGCTCCACATATGATACGCAGCCGACCGGCCAAATTTGACGTGATCAAAAACGTGACGTCCGATCTCCAACAGAAAAAAACAGGCTAAGGGAAACCAGAAGGGCATAAGGAGTTGCGGGTGCTTCAGGACGGCGACGAGAAAAACGCCGGCGTAGAAAATCGTGTCCGCTATGCTGTCCAGGGAACGTAACTTCTCAGTCGCCACTCCCAATGCTCTCGCAAGTATGCCATCAAAAACGTCGGAAAGCAGGCCGATTGTCAGGACGACACCGTACCAGACGGATTCCACGCCGGAGCCGTACATGAGGAGCAGGACGGGTGCCAACAGGATCCTGAGGCCTATGAGAGACAAGGGAATTTGCCGGAACATTGGTCATGCGTATGGTGAGAAATCTTGGGCGTGGTTTGTCGCGAACGGGTATGCCGGAGTCGTGTCGCCCGATCGTGCACCTGCCGGCTGAGCCGGAACACGATTAACCCCGGGATCCCAAAGCTCGATCAAGGTTAAACGCGGCGCTGATCAACGCCAGGTGGGTAAACGCCTGGGGAAAGTTGCCGAGACCTTCGCCGTGATGTCCGGTCTCCTCGGCGTAGAGTCCGACGTGATTGGCATAGCCGAGGATTTGCTCGAACATCAGCCGGGCTTCATCGATCCGGCCCGCACGGGTGAGCACTTCGACTAACCAGAACGTACAGATGTTGAAGGTGCCTTCTTTGCCTTTGAGGCCATCCTCCGTTTCGTTGAGGTTGTACCTGTGCACCAGGGCATTGGCGACCAGGCCTCCTTTCTCCGGGGATTGGTTGATCGCTTCCAGGGTTTGGAGCATTCGGGGATCGGTCGGCGACACAAAAAAGACCAGGGGCATCATGAGGTTGGCCGCGTCCAGGGCGTCGCTGCCGTACCGCTGGACGAAGGCTTTTCTGGTCTCACTCCACCCTTTTTCCATGATTTCTTCATAAATGGTGTCGCGGACTTTCAGCCACCGTTCACGATCTGCGGGAAACGAGCGCCGGTCGGCAAGGCGAAGGCCCCGGTCGACGGCGACCCAGCACATGAGTTTCGAATACAGGAAATGCTGTTGGCTGCCCCGGACTTCCCAAATCCCTTCATCAGTCCGCGTCCAGTTGTCGCATACCCAGTTCACCAACCGGCGCAAATGGCTCCAGAGGTCGTAAGAAATCGGGCTGCCGTATTTGTTGTAGAGATACACCGAATCGAGTAATTCGCCGTAAATATCCAATTGCAATTGATCATAGGCGCCGTTTCCGACGCGGACGGGACGCGAGCCCTTGTACCCGTCGAGGTGAGACAGGGTCTCTTCATGCAATTGATGCCGGCCGTCGATGCCATACATGATTTGTAGGGACCCGTCCGGATTCAGTTCGTGGCATCGTGCTTCCAGCCAGTACATGAATTGTTTCGCTTCCTCCGTGAACCCGATGCGCAGGAGCGCATAGATCGTAAAGGCTGCATCACGGATCCACGTATACCGATAGTCCCAATTGCGTTCTCCCCCGATGTCTTCCGGAAGGCTGCACGTCGGAGAGGCGACGATCGCTCCCGTCGGCTCAAACGTCAGCAGTTTAAGCGTCAGGGCCGAGCGTTGCACCATTTCGCGCCATCGACCTCGATAGGTACAATGGGAAAGCCATTGCCGCCAGTAGGCGACGGTCTGGCGGAAGAGTCGATCTGCCTGGTCTTCGGAGATGGCCTTGCCGCAGGCATCGATTTGCTCCACTTCTTGAAGTGAAAACGTCAATTCGTGACCTTCTTGTATCTCAAATTCGGCGACAACGCCGTTGCCTTCCTGTTTCAAGGGAATGGTTGATCCTAACCACAAACTGAGCTTCGGGGTTTCGAAATAGGCGCCGTCGGCGGTGAGGGCCGTCGCGTGGGCGTCTCGAGTGTAATTAAAGGCGGGGAAACACTCCAGGCGAAACGTCATGTTCCCGCGAATCGCCTGGACGCGGCGAATGATGCCGTGATAGCCGGCCTCAGTGGCCTTGAGATCGACCGGCATAAAGTCGACAACTTGTCCCACGCCCTGATCGGAGAGAAACCTGGTGACGAGCACGTTTGTGTCCGGCCAATAGAATTGTTTTTGCGTGGCCTCATTGCCCTTTGATGCAATTTTCCACCACCCGCCTTTGCGGTCATCCAGGATGGCGCCGAATACGCTGGGAGAATCGAAGCGAGGAAAGCAGAACCAATCGATCGAGCCGTTCACGCCGACCAAGGCACTGGTTTGCATGTTGCCGATCAGGCCGTACTCTTCAATTGGCAGATAGGGCATACGTCACTTGTATGTATTGACTCATTCGCCGGCCTCTCCTTCTGCGCCCCGGTTCCCCTCCTTTGTAAGGGGAATTATGTATCAAAATCCGCAAGTATTACACCCAGTCACCTCGAAGCGACGGCAAGCTTTTGAGGTTTCTGATTTGTGGTTTTTGTGGTGACACTCTGGTTGGCGGTCTGATTGTTTGCCAAGCTAGGTGTGGATAGGGGAGTGGGTCAAGGATCTCATGCTGCCAGCTGGTAGCGTGGACGATGCGCTCAGTTTGGGCAAGGAGTTCGGCCACGGCAGAGACACCTGGGGGTTGGAACGAGGAAGTCAAGCGGGTGATTTCAGCATGGGCTTGAGAGACAAAGGGGAACGGTTCCATGATGAGGCTCCTTTGAGATGGGTGAATAAATCATGGGATCGGCCTAGGGCGGGGTGCTATCCCGTCCTAGGCATCTTTATAGCAGAACATGATACTCAAGGGAAAGACCGTATGAAAGGCCGTATGTATTGGCGGTATCTGTGCCGGCAGTGTCTAGGTGTTTTTGATCGGAACGAACCTGTCGAGCAAGTTAACCGGGTTTGTGAGAAGTGTGTTTTGCTTGACAAGGATTCCGATAACGCCTATAATAATCCGCAAGATGAACGATCAAGCCAGGAGGGGCGGACCAATGGCACGGAAACGGATTGCACAGACACTGACCATCACCCAATTGCTCAAGTCTTTTTCTGATGAAGGCACCTGCATTAGGTGGCTGGAACAGGCACGCTGGAACGGCACACTTGTTTGCCCGCATTGCCACGGACGGGACTCGATTTCACCGGCTCAAAGTAAGCCATTCACCTACTGGCATAGGGGTTGCCGGAAGCACTTTACCGTGAAAACAGGCACTGTCATGCATGGATCAAAAACTCCGACACAGAACTGGATCGTGACGTTGTATTACGTCTTGACGGCTCGCAAGGGCGTGAGTGCGCTGCAACTGAGCAAAGAATTAGGGGTGCAATACCGGACGGCGTGGTATCTCCTGCATCGTGTACGGGAAGCCTGTGCCAGTGGCGAATTCACTTTGTCGAACATCGTGGAAGTGGATGAAACCTATATCGGGGGAAAGGCCAAGAACAAACATCAGGACAAGAAGCCGAAGAACCTCAGAGGAACGGAAGGCAAACAGGCGGTGTTCGGGATGCGACAGCGTGGTGGAAAGACGATGGCCCAACCTGTGCCAGGGACAGACCGACAGACGTTAGTGCCTATGATTGCGCGAGCCGTGGATCCAGGAAGTGTGTTGTGTACCGATGACCATGGAGCTTACAGGGATTTCGATCCCGCCACGTATTATCATGATTCTGTGAGGCATTCAGCGGGGGAATATGTGAAAGGCTTTGTCCATACGAATGGCATGGAAAGCGTGTGGTCTGTGCTCAAACGGAGTCTCTATGGTACGTACCATCATGTGTCGGGCAAACACTTGCATCGGTATGTGAATGAAGCCACGTTCCGCTTGAATGATGGGAATTGTGAAGTGGATACGTTGGACCGCATGCGAGCCGTGGTCACGGGGATGCCAGGCAAGCGGATTCCGTATCGGGAGTTGGTCTCCTAATGGGCAAACCCAACTGGGAAAATCAGACGATCTGGACGGGCGATAATTTGGACATCATGCGGGGCATGAATAGCTCGTCTGTTGATTTGATTTACTTAGACCCGCCGTTCAATTCCAATAAGACGTATGCGGCTCCGATTGGTTCAGAGGCGGCAGGAGCAGCCTTCAAGGATTCATGGACTCTCAGTGATGTTGACGAAGCTTGGCACGGCGAAATTTCAGACCGTGACCCGGCTCTCTATGGCATTATCGACGCGGCAGGACACGCCCACGGAAAGAGCATGAAATCGTATCTCATTATGATGGCTGTGAGGCTGATGGAGTTATATCGGATTTTGACAGAGACAGGTAGTATTTATCTTCATTGCGACCCCACAGCAAGCCACTATCTGAAACTGTTGATGGATGCCGTCTTTGGGTGCAAGCATTTTCGGAATGAACTTATTTGGCACTACGGCCAACGAACGTTATTTATGCGTCGTCAATTTAACCGAAAACACGATGTGATCCTTTTTTATGCTAGAAGCGATAAAACTGTATTGAATAAGATTTCTACGCCCTGGGACGAAAAAGACTTTTTCACACATCGGCATGATGTGAAATACGACGAATCAGGTAATGCCTATATCTTGTCTGATGCCGGAGAAACAGGAAAACGGTACAAGCGCCCAGCGGCTGAGGTTATGGCCGAAGGAAAACCAATTGATAGTGTTTGGGGAATTCCGATTCTTAATTCGTCGGCCAAGGAGCGGACTGGCTACCCTACACAAAAGCCGTTGAGTCTCCTAGACCGGATTGTGCGGTCTTCCTCAAATCCAGGTGATGTAATTTTTGACCCGTTCTGTGGGTGCGCGACGGCTTGCGTTGCCGCAGAGCAAAATGAACGGCAGTGGATGGGAATCGACATTTCTCCACTGGCCTATACTTTGGTGCGTTCCCGGCTCAGAAAAGAAATCGGGATGCTTGCTGAAAAAACAGTCAATCGCACCGACATTCCCAGGCGTACAGACCAAGGACCGATTGTCTCCTATAAGACCCACAAACACACTTTGTTCGGGAAGCAGGAAGGGGTCTGCAACGGGTGCCGTCATTCGTTCCAGTTTCGGAATTTCACCATTGATCATACTGTCCCACAAGCCAAAGGTGGCACGGACCACCTTGACAACCTCCAGCTTCTTTGTGGGGCCTGTAATTCGATGAAAGGATCAGGGACGCAGGAAGCCTTGATTGCCAAGCTCAAACAGGAAGGGATTCGATAAATGCCACGCCCGAAACGGAAACCGCCTGAGCCTGTGGACTGTGACCCGATCCTGTTGTCTGACTTGGAAGTGGTGATAAAAGCGGTACTGCTCTCATCAAAGCCCAAAGCGCAGCACAGTCAGAATCGTGAACCGACGACAGAAGAATTGAATCAGAAATGGTCGCTCAAACGACAATCATAAACTGGAATGCGGATTTTGCTACATAATTCCCTTTGTAAGGAGGGGCTAGGGGAGGTAGAGGCCCCGTAGGTCGGATTAGCCGCAGGCGTACCCCGGCAATTCGCACGGCCGTCGACAGGTCTTCTTTCCGGACTCTCGCTTTTGAAAGCCGATTTACTCAAGACGTGAACGGGCAGTCAAGCAAAAAATCACAGACTGTTCATTGTAAAGGCAGAGTGGCATCCCGGGTCAAGTCTGAGGATATGGTCTTATCCCCTTCTTCTCTTGACGGTGTCTTTCAACCGGTACCCGTTTCCTTTACACTGTTCATCACGTTGAACCAATCTATTGGGGCAATGAAAGATGGCTGACAAAAACGGGAAGGAAACACCGGATGAACAGGAGCCGGGAGTTCTGTCACGCGATGCCCCTGTGACGACGCGACCGAAAGAGCCACCGACGCGTCGAGCGTTTTTGACCGGTGCCACGTCATTGTTCGGGGCGGCTGCGGCGCACGTGCTGCTGGCACCTTTTCTGGGCCATGCGGCGAACGCTTCCGGCGATCCCACCCGGATTCCTGGGGCCTTGGCAACGGAATATGGGCGACGCTCACCATTCGAACGTGCCAAGCGGTTGGCCAAACCACAGCGGTCGAGAACGCCCTTACAGGACTTGCATGGCATCGTGACACCATCGGCCCTGCATTTTGAGCGCCACCATAACGGTGTGCCGCTCATCGATCCTGCGAAGCACCGGCTTCTGGTTCACGGCTTGGTGGAACGGCCGTTGCTCTTTACCATCGCCGAATTGAAACGCTTTCCCTCGACCTCACGTCTTGTTTTTGTCGAATGTTCAGGTAACAGCGGGAAGGAATGGAAGGGGCCGAAGGGCAAGACCGTGCAGGAGATCCATGGCCTGACCAGCACCAGCGAGTGGACGGGCGTTCGACTGGCGACCGTCCTGTTGGAAGCGGGTCTCACCCCTGGGGCCACGTGGATGTTGGCCGAAGGCAGCGATGCTGCAGCGATGACGCGGAGTCTTCCGTTGAACCGGGTCTTGGATGAAGCCTTGTTATGTTATGCCCAGAACGGGGAACCGCTCCGTCCGGAGCAAGGGTATCCCTTGCGTTTGTTGGTGCCGGGCTATGAAGGCAACACCTGTATTAAATGGTTACGACGGCTGAAACTGGTTCCCTCACCAGTGATGACTCGTGAAGAAACGTCGAAATACACCGATCTGATGCCGAATGGGACCGCGCGTCAATTCACCTTTGACATGGAAGCGAAATCCGTGATCACGGCCCCTTCCGGGGGGCAGCGATTGAAAAAGACGGGTTACGTTGAAATCCGTGGTTTGGCGTGGAGCGGGCGTGGCCGGGTCGAGAAAGTGGAAGTGAGCGTGGATGGGGGAAAGAACTGGCGAACCGCGAGGTTGCAGGCACCCATTTTGCCGAAATGTCACACCAGGTTTTGTCTCGATTGGTGGTGGGACGGGGGAGAAGCCGTTCTTCAAAGCCGCTGTATCGATGAGACCGGATACCGGCAACCGACGCGTCAGGAGTTGGTGGAGGTCCGGGGGACCAATTCGTACTATCATTACAACGCTATCCAGAGTTGGCAAATCGACGAAGAGGGGGATGTACGAAATGTTCAGGCATGAAGGTCATGCGAGATCAGCAGCCAGACTACGGCCTGGGTTGCACTCTACCCCACCTGGCCTCCCTTTACAAAGGGGAGGAAAAAGATTCGCATTACCCCTGGTTCCCCTCCTTTGCCTGCCACTGTTTATCATGGTGATGGGTGGTCCGGCTGATTCGTGGGGAACATCGAAGAGTGGCCCTTTTCACCTTGGACGTGTGGCAACCCCGGAGGAGATTCAAGCCTGGGATATTGACGTTGCACCGGACGGTGAAGGGTTGCCGTCCGGCAGGGGGACAGTAGAGGAAGGTGAGCGCGTCTATGCCGAGCACTGCGCAGGTTGTCATGGCGCGACCGGTGTGGAAGGTCCCAACCCGAAGTTGGTTGGCGGGCAGGGAACGCTGGCGAGTGCGCACCCCGTGAAAACGGTCGGCAGTTATTGGCCGTATGCCACGACCCTATTCGATTACATTTATCGGGCGATGCCTTTTGCGGCGCCTCAATCCCTGACGCCGGATCAGGTGTATGCCGTGACGGCCTGGATTTTGTTTCAAAACGGGCTGCTGGATAAAGCCGTTGTCCTCGACAGAGAGACGCTTCCCAAGGTTCGGATGTTGCATCGAACGGGCTTCGTCCCGGACCCTCGTCCGGACGTGAAGTGACCGGGTGTTTGAGCAGTTCCGGCAAGTCGAAGAAACCGAGGGCTTGTTCGTTGTCAGGAAACGCTTCCTGATGTTGCCCTATGATAGCCCCCCCTTCTTCGTAGACCATTCGATGGCGCAATAGACGACCAAAGCAGCCAAGAGTCCGGCCAGGATTGGGGAAGTCGACATGGTGTCATCCAAATAGCCCATGACGCTAAAAAACCCGAAACACACGCACCACAAAAAAACAATCACGAATCGAAGCGCACTTTCCATTGGGCTTCCCTTTTCCTCATTGTGCGGCTTTGGTGACCGTCATGCAAGGGAGGGGCTACAGACGTAGTGTCCCGCCTTGCCCCCGGCTGGTTGCGTTCTTAGCTTATCGGCTGCCTTTCAGGGATGGATTGATTCTTGAGCGTGCGGGCTAAAGCGAAATGATCTTTTATCCTGCAAGCGGTTCATCAGATCTCCGTACTTGATAGTCTGTCAACTCAGCTTGGTCGATTTCTTCAGGAGGAAGAAGGCGGTAGTGTTTCTCAAGAGAGACGACGATTCCCCTGTTACTTTCCTCGAATTCGAAAAGTGCGATGCGATCATCAGGCATGAACTGGGCAGCAATCGGTCGGCAGATCAAATTGGGAAATTTGTGCCTGCACAACGCAACGTCCTGCTCGATCTGCACTACGTTGAGTCGGTCTGTCTTGCCCTTTGCCTGTACGGGAAAAACATAGTGCGCACCACGACGATCTACTCCGATATAGATTTCATCTGTTTCGACTTGTCCAAGTTGTGGAATCGTGGTTCGCAAATGGCTTTGCAACGGGTAACACGTGACCCGTGTAAAGATGTCAACCAGTCGATTGTATCGTAACCTTGCAAGCAGGGCTTGTTCGTCATTCAAGGCATACATCGAGATCAGTCCAGGTGTTGCATCCGGAACTTTTGTCTCAGCCATGTGCTTTGTCGGTGTGATCTGAGCCACCCCGGTCGCTACAAAGCGATATTTCCCACGTCCGGCTGGTCGTATAATCCATTCTTTGCCCTTGGGGGCACGTTTGAGAATTGAGGATGGTAACGGAACACGGTAACGGAAGCTGTAAATTACATCTCCGATGTTTTTCGGCAGCGTGATGTCTAATGTTGCGGCAGCCTTCTCTATGTCGGTTCGACTGAAAAGTACTTCTTGTTCACCTTTCTTGTGAATTGAGAGGAAGATGCGTTCGATGATTTGCATGGACCGGTTAGGTGCTGCCATGGCTGTATTTCTTCCCTGCGGCTTGCCTTTTCCCCGGCCACCGCAGGACAAGAACTTCTTCTCGAAGTTGTTCCTTTGTTGCCGTCGACAGTCTCGTCCTGAAGAGGTCAATTCTTATGGGTTCATATCCTTGTGACTTCGCCAAGCCAGCTAGGATTTGTCCCGTATGGATCATGACACGTAAATATGAAGCTTGGTCCCCCACGACGTAGGCTAACTTGGCTCCAGGCTTCAGAACTCGCTTCATCGTCTCAAGATGCCTCGCCATCCCGCCGAAGTATAACTTCGTTACCCTGTGATACAGTCGTTCAAAGCCTGAAGTTTTGCCAAGCACCATGCGTCGCTCTTCGATCTCACGTGCAATGGATTCAATCGTTTTATGCCCTTTCACCCACGTATCATCATCATCCGTTTTATAGACGCTTCGCGTATTGGATCGTACGAGAGTTTTCTTCAACGTCCGCAGGTCCGACATGCTGTGCGCAAACCCCAAAAGCACGGTTTCGAGGCGTGTTGTCCGCGAATAGTCTTTCTCATTGGGATAGGGAGGAGAAGTAATCACCGCATCGACGGACTCCGGTTCAAGTATTTCAGGAATTTGACGCGCATCAGCTAGAAATACCTGAGCCGTTGCACCGTTTTTCCGGGGAAGCTGGCGCAGGTCTTCCACAATGGCGTTGACACGGGAGAGCCAAGTAGCCACAACAGAGATATCGTCCTTGCACTTTCCCACACCGACCTCCGGGCCAAAATGCAGGTTGCTGATATCAGCTACCAACGCTTTAGCCAATGCTAACTTTTCATGAGCCAGGAATCGTTTGTCCTGTTCTTCCTCCAATACGTTTAGCAGGACCAAAACCTTGTGTAACGGCAATGGGCTGATGGAGTTTCTTAGCAGGATCTTTGCAACTTCCGGTGGTAGGGTACGCAGCCCATTCGTGGAGCCTGAGGGATCAGAGAAGAACGGAACATCTTCAATGTTGTCGGCCTTTAAGCGGCACAACGTTTTGTCGGCGACACGTTGCGCATGCTCGGCGAGCGCATCGGGTGAAGGGCTCCAATCTGTCTTCACGCGACTTGCAAAGTGAGCCATAGGCAATGCCTCAAGGCCGATGCCGGAAATCCCCAACTTCTTACTCTCTACGATCGTTGTTCCGGTTCCGCAGAATGGATCCAGCACCAGCCCGCCGTTGCGTACACCAAAATCATCCAGGTAATCCCTGACCAGATGTGGAGGGAAGGACAGGACGAACCTGTACCACTGATGCGCGGCGCTGTCATTGTTCTGAACTTTATTGGCATCCCAATTACGGTATTCGCCAAGAGGCTCTTTAATCACTGTCTTTATTGTGCTTGACATTGTGCGCTGTCTCATGAAATTTGCGTTCGAGAGTGTATCATAGTCTTGGGCCTCTGACTCGAGCCTCTTCATTCCTTCTCGATAGTAGCGATTCGGGTTTCGAATTCCTTCGCGTCTTTTCCCCGGTTGGTTTTTTTTAGCAGCGCGACGTAGTTCTTGAGCGTGCGGGCGACGATCGGGTGTTTCTTCCCCAAGGTTTTTTCGTTGATTGCCATGGCCCGGGCGAAGAGGGGTTCGGCTTTCGCGTATTTCTCCTGTAAGAGGTAGAGCAGCGCCAAATTGTTGGCGACGTTGGCGACCTTTTCATGGTCCGGGCCGAATTTCTTTTCGTTAATTTCCAATGCGCTGCTCAGCAGGGGTTCGGCCTTTTCCAATTGCCCTTGCAGGCGATAGAAGTCGGCAAGTTTGGTCAGGTTGGCCACCAATCGTGGATTCTCCGGCCCAAACGATTGTTCCGTGATCGTGAGCGCCTGCTTCAGCAGTTCTTCAGCTTTGTTGGGGGTGCCTTGGGCCACGAGCATGGATGCGAGGTTATTGAGGCTACCGAGCAGACCCGGACTCTCGGTGCCGTATTGTTTCGTCGTGATGGCGAGCGCACGTTCCAGCAACGGGATGGCCTTGTCGTAATCCCGTTGGGCCCGGTACAGGAGCGCGAGATTGTTGAGGCGCTCCACCAGTTGGGGGTCGTCCGGACCCGTGGCGTTTTCTGTAATCTCAAGGGCCCGGAGTAAGTGCGTCTCTGCTTGGGCATAGTGTTCTTGAGCGGCCAGAACGCCGGCCAGATTTTTGAGATCCAGGGTCAGATCGATATGATCCGCCCCGAGTGCTTCTTGACGAACGTGTAAGGCCCGTTCAAAAAGGGGGAGGGCTTTCCCGTAGTGTCGTTGCGCAAAATACAGCGCCGCGAGGTTGCTCAGGCTGGCGGCGAATTGAGGGTCGCGATCTCCAAGAATCGTTTCATTCAGACTGACGGCTCGATTCAGGAGTGGTTCGGCCTGCTCATATTCACCCTGCGCGTCATGGACGGCGGCCAGTTTCGTCAGCGAACGAGGAAGCCGGTGATCCTGTTTTTCGAAGGTTTCCGCTTCCTTGATCGCGGCGGCGTACTGTTCCTTGGCCTCTTTGAAGCGCCCTTGTTGGAAGAGCAGATCACCCCGGTCTACGTGTGTGTCCCAAGGAGATTGCGTATCCCCGCATCCTGTGATGCCGATTGCCCAGATTAGGCAAGTGGCCATCAGTCCTCTCCACCAACGATTCAGCATGCCGTCACCTTTTTCCGTATTTGCAAGAATAATGAGAATCGAATCCTCATGGTTGTCTGTCGTCAGAAACCATGTGCTCCGATTGTAAAGAGAGAAGCGGCTTCATGCCAACTGAAAAACGTGGATGGACCGGGTTGCCTCAAAACAGGTCGAGTTGATCCTTCGGTGGTCTGGCGAAGGTCGCAGGGACGGTGTCGTCTCGTTCGAATCGATCAAAACCTTCTTTGCGAAATGCCAGATCAAATAATTGTTCAATGGTGTGCCACGTTGAGCCTCGTCCTTGGTGTCGTGCGAAGAACCGCTTTTCTTCTAACGTGCCGCCCCTGGTTTCTTTCAGCCGATTGGCGATTTTCCTGATCCGGTCGGGGAAAGCTTCCGCCATGCGTTCCAGAAACACCGGTTGTACGTTGTCGTTAAGCCGCAACAGCGTATAAGCGGCGCGTGTGGCACCGGCCCGTCTCGCACGGTGAAGAATCTGCGGAATGTCCTGTTCATTGAGCCCTGGGATGACGGGGCCGATCATGACGGCCGTGGGGATACCGGCTGCAGACAGGGCTGCCATGGCCTCCAGGCGTTTGGTGATAGAAGGAGTCTGTGGCTCGACTTTTCGAGCAACCTCGTTGTCTGCAAACGGGATACTGAAATACACGCGGACCCAGGCCCGTTCATGAAGGGTTTGCAGAAGATCGAGGTCCCGTTGAATGAGCGCGGCTTTGGTAATGATGGTGACGGGGTTGCGAAATTCGGTACACACCTCCAAACAGGCGCGCGTGAGTTCATACGTGGCTTCCAACGGCTGATAGCAATCGGTGTTGCCGGAAAAGACGACAAGCTCGCCTTTCCACGAGGATTTCAAAAACGCCGTGCGAAGCGCCGCCGCCGCGTTGGGTTTCACGATGAGTTTGGATTCGAAATCCGTGCCCGCCCCGAATCCCCAATATTGGTGACTCGGTCGCGCATAGCAATACGCGCAGGCGTGAAAGCAGCCGCGATAGGGATTCACACTCCACCGGAAGGGCAGATCCGGGCTGTCGTTTCGACTCAGAATGGCTCCGGTCTGTTCCTCGAATACTTCAGTCGTGGTGTGAAGTGCCGGCTCGAGCAGCTCCCGGTGATGCGTCTCAAACGGGTTCGGTGGATTGGCAATGGGTTTCACGGGTTCATTGGCCGGCGGAATAGGCGACCGCTCGATTTCCGCATCCATCATACCGCGTCGTGGTCCCTCGAACCAACCGTCTTTCATTGATCTCAAACCGTTGTCTCGTTCCGGGCATTGCGGTAGACTTCCGGTTTGTCATACATCCCTTCCGGCAATCGTGTCGTTGGCTGCCCCCGTAGCTCAGGTGGATAGAGCAACGGTTTCCTAAACCGCAGGTCGGACGTTCAAATCGTCTCGGGGGCACCAGATTTGGTGGTGGAATTGTGTGGAGTGAGAGGAATGAGGCACCGTAGGGGACATGTTTTTGCCGAAATAGAATTAAGTAATCCAAGGCAGCCGGACCTGACTTCCGTACAAGCGAAAGCGTTGGTCGATACCGGTGCCTTGATGTTGTGTATTCCCCAGCACATTGCTCTTCAACTGAATCTGACAATGGAATCCATGCGAGAGGTTTCGGTTGCCGATGGGAGAGCTATCAACGTTCCATACGTCGGTCCGTTGAAAGTCACGTTCGGCAAACGGTTTTGCTACGTCGGCGCGTTGGTGATCGGTGATGAAGTGCTGTTGGGTGCAGTGCCGATGGAAGACATGGATCTGGTCGTCAATCCAAGCCGCAGAGAACTCACGGTTGATCCTGCCAGCCCCAATATTCCGCATGCGCGCGTCAAATCGCTGACAAGCCCCCGTAGGTCGGGTCATCCGCAGGCGTAACCCGACAACCTGCCGTTCGCCGCTGTCGGATTACGCTATGCTAATCCGACCTACAACTTCTACAACTTCTTTTCAGCTTAAGGTGCTTGGATTTCGTGGGTGGGTTGGATGTCGATGCGGTCACCGAAGGTGTCGAGCGTTCCGATCCCGAAGTGGGGATTCTCAACCATCGTGGTGTGGGCCATGCGACGGTCCGTGGCGTTTTCGAATTCGAACCGGACGTGCAGCGTATCGTCTTTCAGCACGACGGCCTTCATATCCAGGATGCCGCCCATGCCGGGATGCCATGCGACCAGGGTGTAGACGCCTTCCGGGACGTCCGAGATGGTAAAATGACCCTGGGCGTCCGTCACGGCAAAGTAGGGGTTGGTCACGGCCACGCCCCACGTCTGCATGAATTCGTGAAATCCGCATTCCAGGTAAAAGATCCGGCGTCCTTTGGTAAAGGCGATGGTATCGACGAGCGGCGTGCCCGGGAGGTGATCGTGGGCCCCGGCGTCGTGCTTGGGGTGATGGGGATTCATGCGCAACGGGCGATGAAACATGACCTCGGACTCGAACGGAGCGACTTCATACATCTGGATGTCGTGGATAATGGGATCCATGTTCACGATACGGAGATCCTGCTGGTTCCGTACCGCCATGACCGGCGGAGTGAGCGTACAATCCCGGGCTTCGATAGTGGGTGAGGCAGCGGGAAACGGTTTCCCTCGATCAACGCCTTCCAACATGACCACGGCGTGTTGCAGGCCTCCGTCCTGTGCGACGCGAACCTGGTCAAGCAGTCGCCAGACCGTACCGGTGGAAATGCGTCCGCAAAACACGGTTTCGGGATAGGTAATGAGATTAAACGCCTTGGGCGGCGGCGGGGTACCGTTCAGGATGACCTTCCCGGACACATGGCCACCGTTGGTGATGGGCTGCTCGGTATAAGCCCAACCCGGCGAACCCGGTAGCAGGGCCAGAAGGACGATGAGCAGTCCCATCGGGACAGTTTGAATGGAATTGATGAATGAAAAAGACACGACTTGTGGGGGGCTTGGACCGGGACAGAAGAGTTGTGATCCCCGGCCAGGAAGACCGGGGATCACGGAGTTCTTTTTATTTCACGCTGACCTGTTCGGCGGCGTCCTTCTTAGGCCGTCCCTGTTTGGCCCGGGTCCGGGCGCGAGTGTTTAACGTCGTGTCGTCCGTCAGGTAGAAAAATTGATCGTCCACCGACAACTTGTCTGACCAAGCCCGGCAGGCGTCGCACATCCGGATTTTGCGCCGGTCGGGACTCCAAAAGCGTTTTTCGCAATGACAGGCTTTTCCGCAGAGGCAACTCACCCAGCCTGCATAGGGAGATGGTTCGGGTTCCGGAATCTCCTGTTGGTCGACCAGTTCCCGCGCCTTTTCGACGGCACGGGCCCATGACCCCCAATGCCGAACAAAAAATTGAACCGAATATGCCTTTTCTTCGGCAAGATCGTATTCCAACTGTGTCAAATGAGGGCGGCCTTCCTGACCCATGAATCGCGCCAATTCCTGCAAGGCTTGGTGTCGTTTCCAGGCGCTGAGCGGTTCCAACGTCCCGCGGCCTCCCGAGTTCTTAGTTTTTGGCATTGTGCAACCCCTTATGTCTGTATCCATTCTGCAGTACAGGTGAATTACCTTACGTTTTGAATCGTACAATAAAAACTGTGTATTTTCCATCCCAGTTGATTATTATAACCACACCGAGGCAAAAAGGTAAGGCGATGCTTCAAAACCATGAAAACTCTCGATGGTTGGCTACGGTTTCTTGGCAAAATTGACCGCACCCAATTTCCAAATTTGAACAGAATAACATGAAGTTCACGATAAAGCCAGAAAAAAAAAGAAAAAATGGACGATGCCCGATTGAGTGAGATCACGACCGGGGAATGGACGGACCCCACGATGCAGGACGCCGGTGCGACAGTTGAAGAATTTCTGGCGCGCCTGGGTGGGCCGGCGTGGGTGTTTCTGACCGGGGAAGACCCGTCCCGCACGCGAGCCGTGACGACCCTGTTGCACGGCAACGAACCATCCGGGGTCCGGGCGATCTTCCAGTGGCTCCGTGCCGGGACCCGGCCTCGCGTCAATCTTGCCTGTTTCATCGGGGCCGTGGAGGCTGCCATGGCTCCACCGGGATTTGCCCATCGGCAGTTGCCGGACAGCCGGGACCTGAACCGCTGTTTCCGTATGCCGTTCGATGGCCGTGAAGGCCGGCTGGCAGCCGGGGTACTCGACCGGTTGCGCGTCATCGGCCCCGAGGCCCTGGTGGATTTTCACAATACGTCCGGTCGCAGTCCCGCGTACGGCGTGACAACGCAATTGGGAGAACCGCAGAAAGCCTTGACTGCTCTGGTCTCGAATCATTTGATTGTGACGGATCTGCGGCTGGGGACCTTGATGGAAGCCACAGAAGACGATTGCCCCACCATTACGGCCGAATGCGGCGGGGCTGGCGATGCCCGGTCCGATCAAACCGCGATGACGGCGCTCAAGTCCTATGCCATGGCAGAATCGTTATGGGACGAGCCTCAGCACTATGCGCACGTGAAAACCTTTCATCATCCCATCCGGGTATCACTGGAAACGGGGAAACAGGTGGCGTATGGCACCGCAGCCGTGCCCGGCGTGGACCTGACGTTACGGCAGGACGCCGATCACTTCAATTTCGGCATCCTGAATCAAGGGCAGATTCTGGGGTGGGTCCGGGATACTTCGCCCGGTGTGGTCGTGGCCCGTGACGCCAAGGGGCGTGACCGGACCCTGGAGTTGTTTGCCGTAGACGCAGGCCGGCTCGTGGTCGCACAGGCTTCTCGCATCATGATGATGACCACGAACCCGCAGATTGCCGTGAGCGATTGCCTCTTCTATTGTCTGCCCGTGTCCTCTTCCGAATGAGGGACGCCGCCAGGACAACTGCAGCAAACAACAACGACACTGAAGCCCCGATGAAAGATGTCAAGGATTGTAGATGTTCAGTAATTCGTTGACAGAATGAGGCGCTGCCCACAAGAAGGGCGGGTGAACCCCCCTTACCCCCTTATCAGGGGGGCGAGGAACTCGGCCGTCCCCCTGATAAGGGGGTGTATAGACCGGGGACATGGTTGACACCTGTTCGGGGACATGGTTGACACTTTAAACTGCATGGCTTCACCCCTATGACAGGAGGACCGCCATGCCTTGGAAAGAGGTGTCAACCATGTCTCAACGCCACGAATTCATGCTCTTAGCCCAGCAGCCGGGGACATCCCTGCGGGCGCTCTGTCGCCGGTTCGAGATCAGCCCCCCGACCGCCTATAAATGGCTGGCCCGCTACGCCACTGCCGGCGTGGCGGGCCTCGCGGATCGGTCCCGCCGCCCGCACCAGACGCCGCACCGCACGGCGCCCGATCTCGAAGCGGCGGTCGTGACCTTGCGCACCCAGCATCCTACCTGGGGGGGCCGCAAACTGCACGCCCGCCTGCGCGCGCTCGGGTATCAGCCGGTCCCGGCGCCCAGTACCATCACGGCGATTCTGCGCCGCACCAGCGGCCTCCCCGCCACCGCGCCCCCCCGGGCCTGGCAGCGTTTTGCGCACACCACGCCCAATGCCTTATGGCAAATGGATTTCAAAGGCCATTTCGCCCTGGCCACCGGCCGGTGCCATCCTCTGACCGTGCTGGACGACTGCTCCCGCTTCGCCCTCTGCCTGCACGCCTGTCCCAATGAACAGGGTCGCACCGTCCAAACCCACTTGACGCAGACCTTCCGCCGCTATGGCTTGCCCGCCCGCCTGTTGATGGATAATGGCCCGCCTTGGGGCGTGCCGCTCACCCTCAGCCCCTTCACGGCCCTGACCGTCTGGCTTATGCGCTTGGGCATTACCCTCACGCATGCCCGGCCGGCCCACCCCCAAACCCTGGGCAAAGACGAACGCTTCCATCGCACCCTCAAGGCCGAATTACTCCACCAGCGTACCTTTCGCGATCTGCCCCACTGCCAACAGCACTTTGACCGCTGGCGCGACCACTATAACTTGGACCGCCCGCATGACGCGTTAGCCCTCGCGGTTCCGGCGATGCGCTATACCCCCAGTCCCCGCCCGTTTCCCGAGGCCCTCCCGCCCATTGACTATGGCCCGGACGCGCACGTCCGGCGCGTGCAAGACAAAGGCGTCATCTCGTTTCGCGGGCGCGCCTTCCACGTGACCAAAGCCTTGCGCGGCTACCCCGTCGCCCTGCGGCCGACCACCCAAGAGGGTCGGTGGCGGATCTATTTTTGTCATCAATATATCCGCGAACTTGATTTGCATGCCCCCTCCGAATAACTCACAATGTGTCAACCATGTCTCCGAACACCCGTTAATGATGTCCCCGGTCTATACAGGGGGATTGAGGGGGTTGTCTTCCAAAGGCGGGGCAGTGGGGCACAAAAGGAAGCGGGAAAAGTGTCAACGAATTACCGAACACATACAAGGATGACGGAAAAACGCAAAGACCTTGGATCCCCGGTTATGAAGTGGGTTTCAGGTTTGCGGTAAATTGCTGGCGGAATTTGGCGAGTTTAGGGGCGATCAGGTAGGCGCAGTAGGGTTGGTTGGGGTTTCGTATGAAATATTCCTGGTGATAGGCCTCCGCCGGGTAGAAGGGTTGGGCGGGTGAGACTTCTGTCACGATCGGGGAAGAGAAGACGTTGTCTGCGGTCAGGGCGGCGATGAGTTGTTTGGCCGCCGCGGCTTGTTCAAGGGAATGGGAAAAAATGACGGAACGGTATTGCGTGCCGACGTCGTGGCCTTGGCGGTTGAGCGTTGTGGGGTCGTGCACGGCAAAAAAGATTTGCAGCACGTCACGGTAGGTCACGACGGCAGGGTCGAACGTGACCTGCACCACTTCAGCATGACCTGTCACGCCGGTGCAAACGGCTTCGTAGGAGGGGTTGGGGTGTTTGCCACCCATGTAGCCTGATTCCACGGTTGTCACACCCCGCACGTGCTGGTACACGGCTTCGATGCACCAGAAACATCCGCCTCCGAGTGTGGCTACGTCCTTGTTGTTACCGGGTGTCCCGGTCATGAGTGTCCCCTCTCTCTGTCGTTTGCCGAAAAGTAGAAATGCCAGCGTATTGTACCGTGTTTCGGCCATTCGATGCGACTGTTTCGGATACGTGAGTCCTTCCATCACGACCGGGGATTTTCCCCTTGCGTCGCCTCACGTGTTAATTTACGGTACTGTCTCGGAGAATGGCTTCGGCCTTGGACGTCGGGTTCGAAACGGCACGGCATCGAGGCAACCCCCTTGCAGAGAGAAATACGGTGAGTTCACTCCTGCTCCGGTTGTATAAAGCGATCGTGATCGATCGGCCAGTCGTGGCATTGGGGCTGGTGTTGTTCCCTGTGGCGTTTTTCGCATCGTACGTTCCGGATTTCAAGCTCGATGCATCCTCCGAGTCGATTATCCTGGAGCACGACGAAGCGCTGAAATATTACCGGGCCAGCCGGGAAATCTACGGCTCGGATGATTTTCTCATCGTCGTCTATACACCGCACGAGGATTTGTTCGCTCCCTCCTCGCTGGCCCACCTGACACAACTCCGTGATGAACTGGCCCGGATCGATTCGGTCGAGTCGATCTACTCGATCCTGGACGTCCCGCTTGTGAACAGTCCCAGAGTGTCCCTGACGGAATTGAAAGGCGGGGAGGGGATACGGACGTTGGAATCTCCGGGTATCGATAAGGAACTGGCCAGGAAAGAATTACAGGACAGTCCCATCTATCGCAATAACCTGATCAGTACGGACGGCCGGACGACGGCACTGCAAGTCATCTTTAAGGAAGACGCAACCTATAATGAACTGCTGAACAAGCGGACCTGGTTGAGAGAAAAGGAAGCCGAGTCGGGGCTCACGGCGGAAGAAGCCGTTGCGTTGCAGTCGGTCGAGCAGACCTTTCATGCATTGCATGCCGTGGTGATCGAGTCCGAAAACAAGGAGACCGAAGTCGTCCGCGCCATTCTCGATAAGTATCGTGACAAGGCCCAATTGTATCTGGGCGGGGCGCGTATGGTCGTCGCCGACATGATCAGTTTCATCGAATACGACATGACCACGTTCGGTGCCGGCATCCTCGTGTTCTTACTCGTGGCGCTGGTGTACTTTTTTCGGGCGCTGCGCTGGGTGCTGTTGCCCATGTCCTGCTGCCTGATTTCCGTTGTCGTGATGGCAGGCTACCTGGGATTCATGGATTGGCGGGTGACGGTGATTTCATCCAATTTCGTGTCGTTGTTGCTGATTATCACGATGTCCTTAACCATCCATCTCATCGTACGTTACCGGATTCTGAATGAGGAAGCTTCGACGGTGGATCAGCAAACGTTGGTCTTCCACACGATGAAGGACATGACGAAACCCTGCTTCTACACGGCCATTACGACAATCGTAGCGTTCTGTTCCCTGATCGTCAGTGATATCCGGCCCGTCATTGATTTCGGCTGGATGATGACGATCGGCATCGCCCTGGCGTTCGCACTGAATTTCATCTATTTCCCCGCAATGCTGGTGCTGCTCAAGCCGGAAAAGGTGAGTCTGCGAACGGATGCCACCAAGGCATTTACCATGGCGGTGGCAAGCTTGACGCTCAGGCATGCCAAGCCGATTGTGGCGGTGGCCTTGCTGTTGGCCGTGTTGGGTGGAATGGGGATCGGGCAACTGGAGGTGGAAAACCGGTTTATCGATCATTTCAAAAGCACGACGGAAATTTACCGGGGCATGGAATTGATTGATATGAAGTTGGGGGGAACCATTCCGTTGGACTTTGTGATCGACGCCGGTGAAACGGTTGCCGCTTCGTCTGAAGCGACGGACGATCCCTTCGATGATCCGTTTGATGCCCCGGATTCATTTGCCGACCCATTCGCCCAGGAAGAGGATGCCGCTGACCAACCGTCCTATTGGTTCAACGGATACCGGTTGACGCAGGTTGAAACGGTTCACGATTATCTCGAATCGTTGCCGGAAATAGGCAAGGTCCTGTCCCTGGCAACCGGAGCGAAAGTCTTGAAGCAGTTGAATGACGGCCGGATGCCGGAGGATTACGAGTTGGCGCTGTTGAGAAAGTACGTGCCGGAGGACGTGAAAAAAGCGCTGCTCGATCCGTACCTGTCTCCCGATGCCAACCAAACCCGGTTGACGATGCGACTGGTTGAATCCGCTCCAACGCTCAAACGAAAAGAATTGATTGAGCGCATCCAAAGGTACCTGGTCGACGAAATGGGATTTCCCGAGGCCACCGTGCATCCCACCGGCATGGCGCTCCTCTACAGTCACCTGCTGCACAGTCTCTACCGCTCGCAGATCCTGACGATGAGTGCGGTGTTTGTGAGCATTCTCCTGATGTTCGTGATGCTGTTTCGCAGGATTTCACTGTCGATCGTGGCGATTCTGCCGAACCTGTTGGCGGCCTGTGCGGTACTCGGTTTGATGGGCTGGTGGGGGATACCCCTGGACATCATGACTATTACCATTGCGGCGATTACGGTGGGTATTGCCGTTGACCACGCGATTCACTACATTCACCGGTTTCAGGTGGAATTCGTGAAATACCAATCGTACCGTGACACCATCGTGGCGTGCCACGGGAGTATCGGTCGCGCCATCTATTATACGGCGCTCACGATTACCGTGGGGTTCAGTATCCTGGCATTTTCCAATTTCATTCCCACCATCTATTTCGGTTTGCTGACCGGCTTGGCCATGATGGTGGCTCTCATAAGTAACCTGACCCTCCTGGCTGCGTTACTCATGATCGTGAAGCCGTTGGGCCCGGCATCCACGTAACGCCGTTGCCGGAATGCGTTGGGTGTAGCAGCGGTCCGCAACTACCGAACCCCCCTTCCCCCCTTTGTATAGACCGGGGACATGGTTGACACCTGTTCGGAGACATGGTGAACACTTTAAGCTGCATGGCATCACCCCAAAAGGAGGAGCGCCATGCCTTGGAAAGAGGTGTCGACCATGTCGCAACGCCACGAATTCATGCTCTTAGCCCAGCAGCCGGGGGTCTCCCTCCGCGCCCTCTGTCGCCGGTTCGAGATCAGCCCCACCACCGCCTATAAATGGCTGGCTCGCTATGCGACGGCCGGCCTCGCGGGACTCGCCGATCACTCCCGCCGCCCGCACCAGATGCCTCAGCGCACCTCCACCGCGCTCGAAGCGGCGGTCCTGGCCTTACGCACCCAACACCCCACCTGGGGCGGCCGCAAGCTGCACGCCCGGCTCCAGGCCTTGGGCTCTGCCCCCGTCCCCGCGCCGAGTACCATCACCGCAATCCTCCGCCGCGCCGGGTGGCTCCCGCCCGCCGCCACCCCGGCCCCCACGCGGGCGTGGCAGCGCTTCGAACACGCCACGCCCAATGCCCTATGGCAAATGGATTTCAAAGGCCATTTCGCCCTGGCCACCGGCCGGTGCCATCCTCTGACCGTGCTGGACGACTGCTCCCGCTTCGCCCTCTGCCTGCACGCCTGTCCCAATGAACAGGGTCGCACCGTCCAAACCCACTTGACGCAGACCTTCCGCCGCTATGGCTTGCCCGCCCGCCTGTTGATGGATAATGGCCCGCCTTGGGGCGTGCCGCTCACCCTCAGCCCCTTCACGGCCCTGACCGTCTGGCTTATGCGCTTGGGCATTACCCTCACGCATGCCCGGCCGGCCCACCCCCAAACCTTGGGCAAAGACGAACGCTTCCATCGCACCCTCAAGGCCGAATTACTCCACCAGCGTACCTTTCGCGATCTGCCCCACTGCCAACAGCACTTTGACCGCTGGCGCGACCACTATAACTTGGACCGCCCGCATGACGCGTTAGCCCTCGCGGTTCCGGCGATGCGCTATACCCCCAGTCCCCGCCCGTTTCCCGAGGCCCTCCCGCCCATTGACTATGGCCCGGACGCGCACGTCCGGCGCGTGCAAGACAAAGGCGTCATCTCGTTTCGCGGGCGCACCTTCCACGTGACCAAAGCCTTGCGCGGCTACCCCGTCGCCCTGCGGCCGACCACCCAAGAGGGTCGGTGGCGGATCTATTTTTGTCACCAATATATCCGCGAACTGGATTTGCACCAGCCCGCAAAATAACTCACCATGTGTCCACCATGTCCCCGAACACCCGTCCACTATGTCCCCGGTCTATACACCCTTATCAGGGGGGTGAGGAACTCGGCCGTCCCCCTGATAAGGGGGATTGAGGGGGTTGTCTTCCAAAAGCGGGGCAGTGGGGCACAAAAGGAAGCGGGAAAAGTGTCAACGAATCAGTGAACACGTACAAGGATGACGGACATGACCGAAAAGGCCAAGCAGCCCTACGTCGTGTGATGCGTGATGATGATGTGCTCTTTGGAGTTGGGCACGGCCAGCATTTCGCTGCGGCCGAATCCGGCGTTGTGGAACATGGCGTCCCATTCCTTGAACGTGTATGCGTCACCCGCCGGAGTCGTCACGAGCATGATAAGGGCAAAATCCGCAGACGCAGGACTGATCCGGTCGTCATTCGGGACAAACTCCAGGGTGATGACCCGGCCGCCCGGTGCCATGGAGGCCCGCACCTTGCGGAGAAAGTCCTCGCATGCCGGGATTCCGAAGTGGTGCAAAAAATTGGTAAGCAGGACCAGGTCATACCCTTCGCCCAAATCGACGTCAAAGGCACTGCCGGCAATCGTGTGAAAGCGGTCTCCCAGCGACGCGGCGTCCGCGTTTTCCTGGGCGACGGTGAGGACGTTCGACCAATCGACCGCGGTGACTCCGGCCTCCGGAAACCGTTTCCCGATCTCGATGCCGTAGAGTCCATGCCCGGCGGCCACGTCCAGAACCTTGGTAATCGTCCCGCCCGTTGACGCCAGGTGTTCGGCGATCCATTTGGCCGGTCCGGTCATCATGGGCATCATCGCCCGGGCGAAGGTGACCCACTCAGGATGGTCCTCGGCGATCGTCCCCTGTGCAGGCAACGTCGTCCCGCCTTTGCGGATGGCCTCGGTGAGATCGCAGAAGCCGTTGAACAGCGTCGGACTGAGAAGGAATTCCAGGGTCCCCCCGAGGTAAGCCGGAGAAGTCTTGACCAGAAAAATTTCAGAATCCTGCGTAAGAGCATAAGTGTCATCCGATTTTGTGAGAAACCCGAGCATGACCAGATAGTCGACCAGCATACGCAAGCCCCGCTCCGAGGCCTTACACCGGTCCGCCAGGGCTGGCGTGGTATTGTGCCCTTCCTTAATGGCCGTAAAGACTTCCAGGTCGACTGCGGCTTTGAGCGAGAACGTGCGTTGAATCGCAAAAGCCGTTTCTAAAAACAGGACCGGAGACGGAGACGGAGCTTGTGTCATGGTTCTACCTTTCAGGTGCAAGATGTGAAGAGACGGATACGTCAGGACAGACGTGGGTCTTGCTCACTATACCACGTTCTTGAATCCGGTTCGCAAAGGCCGGTCACGTCATCCCCGACTCTCCCACTCTGTCAACGAATCCGCGAACACAGACAAGGATGACGGAAAGAAGCAGTGAAATGTGTCAACACCCGCAGGAACTTCAGCAGCCTTTTACTCATCTGGTATGGGTCTCACAAACAAGTGGATGCGATCCGTTGTCCACGTGGCTATCCCCGAACCGAAGAAATCAGAATCTTCTGTCCAAATCGGGCAATTCAAGGCTAGGGCCGTTGCGACAACCGGCCAATCATCCGGATCACGGATGGCGATGCGTTGCATGGCTTCCTTTCGGTAGTCATCATAGAGGTCGGCTTCAACAGTCTGAACAATCCTGGAGATTCCAGTCAGGACCTCTAGTGCCGACTCTACCGGTAGTTTGCGTTTCTCGAAGAGAAGCGGCAAATATTTTTCGGCATCGTTGAAACAAACGTCAGGAGCAAAAAACCGTACAGTTGAGGAGGACTGTTCAAGCAATGTTCGCACGTTTGCGCTCAGCACGGCACGGATTAAAATATTCGCATCCAGAACCAGGGTGTTGTGAAGAGCCATCAAGCCCTGTTGTTGCGCAGTTGACGAAACTCCGACAGCATTTCCTCTTCGCTTACGCTGGCTTGAGCAAGGAGAGCGTCGAGGCGTGAGGCGGCTTCCTTGAGCGCATCGAGTTCCGCTTTACCAGGACTGGGGCGTGCTGGAATATAGTAGCCGACGGTCGCACCGTGGCGAGTAATCGCGATAGGTGAATGGGTGTCTGCATAATGGGCAAGGTGGGAACGAAATTCACGGATGCTGACTTTCGTGGGGGCATGATCCATGGGAGACCTCATGTATATGTATATTTGTGTGCCATTGCGTACACGATAATAAAGTCCACTGCAAATGTCACGCTGTTTTTCTTTGAACACTCCACACGTCGGGTGATACTTCCTGTCGGATTACGCTCCGTTAATCCGACCTACAACTCTGAACCGGCATGTGACTGACGCGCTGATTCGGGAAGTAGGCGTAGTTGATACCATTCGCTTCCTGAACCAATTCAGAACCGGGCATGGTGATTACACGGCGGAGCGCGAAGGGCTGTTTCAGGGCATGGCGGCAAAGGATATTATCAACGGGATCAAGGCTCGTCGTCAATAAGCCATGTCCTCGGTTTGTCGCGTAAAGGACCATGGTTCGTCTGCATTCTTCCTGCCGATAGTTCTTCCTGTCATCCCTGTAGGTGTTCACTCATTCGTTGACACTTTTCTCACGCGGCCTTCTGTCCCCCAGCAGCCTCGTTCTGTTGTCGCGGCGGCATCTCATCGGCCTCTCCGCCGTTGTAGCTGCCGCATCTTATGCGGCTAGGAGAGGCCGGCAAAAAAAGAAGCGCCATAAGATGGCGCGGCTACACCTAGGAGCGAGCCCCCGGTCAGTCTCTCCATTTTGTCAACGAATGACTGAACACATACAGGGATGACAGCAAAGAGAGTCCTTCCTTCGACTTCGGGCGTGGTCCTTCGACAGGCTCAGGATGCACGGAGTATCCCACCCCCCGTTCGTCCTGAGCGTAGCGAAGCGAAGTCGAAGGAAATGAGTGAACACATGCAACCCCTGCGCAGAGCGATAGCGTCAGCGCGAATCAGCCGCAGGGATCGGGGGTGTCCGGCGAGCCCCAGGTGTCGCTCAATACCCGCAGGAACTTCAGCAGCCCTTTGCGCGTTGGGTCCGGCAGGTGGCGAATATGATGAAGGATCGCTTTTTCTTCCCGGGTGAGGAGGGGACCGTCCAGTTTCGGGGGTGTCGCCTGGGTCTGACGCACATAAGGAAAGACCGTGCCGGTAGCCAGCCATTGCGGGTCTTGCCGCAGCAAACGGGCAAGAGCGAAGAAATGCTCCAATTTGATATTTTTGCTGAACCCCAGCTCCCATTGATTCACCGCGGAAGCCGAGATGCGCAACGCCTTGGCGACGTCCGCTTGGGACAACCCTGCCTGTTCCCGTGCGTCCCGAATTCGTTCGGTTAACGTACTCATGGAAAATAGCGGTCCCTCCTTTTTATTAGCATGCTGTATTTTTTTGATGAAGTATGCTTGATTTGAATAATTCAGTATGCTAAATTTCCGCCACGAACAACGAAATACACGCTGACTCGCATTCAGAACGGCAATCAAAACGCAAGGCGTTCTGAAACCCATGGGGTTCAGCCATTAAGTAGATAGAGTTCGAGACAACCTCTCACAGAAAGGGTGACGAGCATGAGAAGCAGGAAACTCGTATGGTTTCTAATGTTAGGTATTTTGATTGCCTTGGCTGGATGTGGCGGCAACGGCGGGTCGCCAATGGGCAATGGAGACGACACAGCGGATACGACGGCGCTGGATGCTGCGAAGATGGCAGCCATGGCGGCATATACTACAGCCAAGCAGGCGGTGGATAACGTGGAAGCTAACAAGGATGCCGATATGGCCTCCTACGAAAAAGCCGTGATGCAGAGGGATGCAGCCAAGGATGCTAGCGACAAGGCTCAGGCAGCCACGACTGTGGCGGATGCCGAGAAATACAGAGACATGGCACGGACTGCGAACACGGAAGCCATGAAGTACACCCGCATGGTGACGACAGCGGCAAACACTGCGGCTAGTGCGGCGGTCAGGGCCATGGCAGCGAAAATCGCCCCGGCCATTGCCAACCCAGATGGTCTCGAGTCAGATGGTACCACGGAGCTAGGAGAAAACGACGCTACAACGGCTGCCAATGACGACCTCGAACATCCATCCCGACCAGGCAAAACCACGGCGGATACCGATGACTTTGCGGTTGTGGCAGGTGGGATTGGCATTCAACCGGTCATCAGGATAGGTACTGAAGCCGATGGTGACAGGTTGGGTATGCCAGACGCTATCCCCGATAATATTGAATTCGCCGAAAAGGCAGGAACAGCCGTGGGCGGCTTTGCCCGCAATGTCCATACGCGGACTCGGACCATCGCTGGGGATAAGGTGGTGGATAAGGTCACGGTGTTGGATAACATCGATGCGGCGAAAACCTTGGCGTACCGTGAGTTCTATGATGATGGGGACGGCGCCCCCGTGGTCCGCACTGACAGCGCAGTTTTAAGCGTCGCCCCCTACAACAGGGACGCCGTCTCCTCAATCAACGCGGCGGGAGTTTTGAGCATTGATACGGATGCCATTGCTGGCAACCACGAATTATTCTCTTCGGCGGCGCTTCCCTCCGCAGGCGACCAGACCTACACTTATATAAATGACGACCCCGACACTGCGAACATGAATGAGGAAAGGCGTGGTGGCCGGACATTTGATGGCATGTTCAACGGTGTTCCGGGTAAGTTTGCATGTACTGTTGCCCCATGCACGGCTGGGACCGACGAAAACGGAAACCTTGATTCACTCGCTGGCACGTGGATCTTCACACCTGCTGCAGGGGATCATTTCATTGCAGGCGGCAGTCATGACAATGACTACTTGGCCTTCGGCTATTGGCTGCAATCGACTGGAGAAGGTGACGCGACGGCCTATAAGGTCGGCACCTTTGCCAGTGGCTCGATGCCCTTCGGCGGGGATGGAGCAGCCGCTGCGATCTCGGACCTTACAGGCGACGCGACCTATACAGGTTCGGCAATTGGTAAGTTCGTGACGAAGACGGACCTCGACGGTGACAACAAGGGGCCCGTGGAGACCGGTTCAGGTGAGTTCACGGCCGCCACGACTCTAACGGCGATATTCAACGGCAACACTAACACAAATAATAGGGACAAATTCACCATCAGCGGTAGGGTATACGATTTCGTCCTCACGAATTCTGACGATACCACGATCGATAATAAGTGGGAGTTGAATCTGCAGTCGGCCCCCTTTGCTGCCCGCATATATGATGCGGACACCGGAGTAGTTGATGCTGCACCAACTACCCACACAAACACCTTCACCGGTTCCACCAGCGGTATGGAGGATGGTACTCCAGGAAGATGGGAGGGAGGATTTTACGGCCCTTCCCCTGATACTGACACAGAAACAGAAACACACGACTACGGTAAAACGAACTATCCGGGCGGCGTCGCTGGCGAATTTATTGGCCATTTCGAAAACGGGCACGCGATCGGCGCTTTCGGGGCAACAAAGAAGTAAGCAGGGAGGTGGTGGCCAGGCTCCAGTCTGGCCATCTCGTTTCTGTTCGATGGAAAACGAATTTTCTGTGAGAGGGTTGTCACGGCAGGTACCTCCTAGAAAGGGGTACCTGCCGCTTCTCTTGATGGGGGCTGAACCTTTGCGAGGGGTTCTCTTGCCATCACCCAGTCTGGTGAGAACACGTCTCATGTCCAGCGTGTTCACATCGTCTCCGGGCGGGACCCGGGAGTGAAAGAGAGAGCACTCCCCCCGCCTTGACTGGGCTTCCTGAGTCCTTCCGGCATGACGCCGACGGTCATACGCGCGAAGACCCCAGCCTCTGATTTCTGCACGCTATATCATACCCCACCTCTGATGTCAAAACGGAACCGGAGGGACTTATGTAGGTAATTTGACAGGACTGTTTAATGTTTCTTGTTAAGGCTGTTAATAGCAAATAGAAATGTCCGGTTCTGTAGCACATGAACTGTCCGCTTTTGATCCTTGCGCCTGGAAGGTCCCAACGGGCGCGGGCCGGGGCGGCGGACCCTACGCCGCAGCCTTGCGGGCCTCCTTCAACAGCTTGCCGCTGCCAGTTCCTTCACCAAGCGATCCTGGTGCGTCCGAAACGCCCGCGTGCAGACCCCCAGCAAGCGCGCCGCCTCTTCTTGCGTCAGCCGCCTCTCCGTCCAGCCCCCATACGCCTCCTCAAATCGTGCCATGTGTGTCTCCTGTAACCATGCTGTCCGTCTCATCAGATGCCTCCTTCTGCATCCGATGAAAACCGGACAGATTATGTGCTACAAGACCGGACAGATTATGTGCTCTCTACACAGTATGCGAACACCTACTTGGAGTTTTGGACTCAGACTGGTATTATGTTTGGTCTACAATCTCAACGTTGCTTTTTTCTTTAGATATTAGTATAATTACTTATTATAATATCCGTTGGCTAAGAAGAGAATTAACCATGGAACAATTTATAAATAATCCAATGGTCATAGCGTTAATGGCAGCCGTTATTGGAGCAATCGTGTCTGGAATTTTGACACTCTTTGGATGGTCCTTAACCCGATTTGGGAAAACACTCTGGAATGTTTCAGCCTGGAAAACGAGCGTTGATCAGACCTTACAAGACCTCAAATGGAAGGTCGATAAACTGTTTGATCATTTCATTGGCCCCGTGATGGCAGGGAGCCCGCTTCGATTAACCCCAATGGGAGAAGACATCGCCAAGGAAATTCATGCTGATCTTATTGTAGATCAATTTTTCAATAAAATTTTAGATGAAGTTGTATTTTTTGCTGGCAATGAAGTGGGAGAACCGGGAACCTTATCTTTTGATGTAGCTCCACCGGAAGGCATGGCTCCTTATGAAATTCAAGAACGATGCTTTGCTTTTGCCAAAGAGAAAATTATCTCATTACTAGAACAACAAATGCCGTCGATGATCAAAGACCTCAAAATGGCAGCTTTTAACCATGACATTCGTCTTGATCAAGTTCTTGATGTACTCGGCATTGTCTTTCGTGATCGAATATTTAAACGGTTTGACCTCTCTCTTGAGTAATAAAAGCTCTTTGATTCACACCGTTAAGTATGTAATACCCTCTCTATTTAACCCTCCCTTCTTTCTCTGTTTTCAGTATTGTCAAATTACCTACATAAGTCCCGAACCGGAATACACCGGTCCTGGCCGTCTTGTGTGACAGACCTCGCACCGACGTTGGCTTCCTCCCTCACCCCGGCCCTCTCCCAGAGGGCGAGGGAGCAAAGGTCCTTCGACTTCGCTGGCGCTACGCTCAGGACGAACGGGGAGGGAGAATCCGTGCATCCTGAGCGTAGGGCGAACACGCCCGAAGTCGAAGGGTCAGGACGAACTGGGGATGTAGGGAATGTTTAAGAGGGGTGGTAAACTGCATCGTGACTATCGACGGCTACGAGAAAAATCATGTGGTCCTTCTTGAGTTCAAAGACCAACCGCGCAGTCTTATGCTTAAAACGAGTGCTGACGCCACGAATACCCGCAATACGCAACGTAGGTTGCGGGGTCATTCACTCTTTATCCAATGATGCCATCAGTTCGTCAACATTGGTATAGATTTGGGCCTCCGCGTTTGGCTTGTCAACGAGTCCGTCATTGATCATGATGAGCCACCGAAGTTCTTGGAGAATCTCTATCCAGTTCAGGCTCCATTCTACAATCTGTGTATCGTGTGACGTGAGGGCTGTCCGAAAACGCTGTTCGCAATTCTCCAAAATCTCCACAAGGAGTCCGCTCTCGTCGAGTAACTCGGGTTTTGGGACGGATCGCTTTGCGTGCATGTAAATTTCATAGTAGTCCAAGAAGCAGTTTTTGATGGCGTCGAGGTCCTTCTTCGTCAGCCGTTTCCTGGTGCTGAAGTTCGATTGGACTCGATGATTGGCTGCGTGAATCTGTTCGGCAAAGGTTTGTTCCTTTCTGGTGGCGAGTGTCGTCATGGACTCCCTCCTTTAGGGACGGGTTCAAGCTTTCTATCGTGAGTATGGTGGCAGGGTGCAACCCTTGTCAATACGCAGCCCGATTAACCAGGGAGGATCAAGAATCCTCTCCTCCCCTCGCCCTTCCTTACCGTCATCCCCGACTCTGATCGGGGATGACGGGGTTGTGGTCGTTATGAACGGAGGAAAAAGCAAATACGCTGGATCCTCGCGTGCGCAAGGATGACAGAAAGAAAAGCAAGTTTTGCGTAGGTCGGGTTAGCCTTGAGCTTGTCGAAGGGCGTCACCCGCCACCGCCACTGGATCCCAGAGCAGCGCCTGTCCCCGAGTGTTGTCATCGGGGAGTGGTGGCCTCATCCACGTGCTTGTATTTTTAGTCAACTCTGACTATCTTATGGTCATGCAGAACGTCCGCATTGCTGATTTGAGAAGCCGCTTGAGTGAATATCTTTATCACGTTCGGAGAGGCCGGACGTTTACGGTGCTGGACCGTCACACTCCAATCGCGCAGATTGTGCCCTGTGGAGAGCAGAAAGCTTTACTCAGTGTCCGGGCTCCGCTCCCCGGGGCTCCGACATTGCGTCAGATCCCCTTACCTCCCCCCCTCAGACTGCGAAAGGATATCGTCAGTCTCCTTTTGCAGGAGCGCGAGCTTGAGCAGTGATCGCCTACCTGGATTCCTCCGTACTTCTCCGGGTTATTCTGGGACAACGAAACGCAGTCAAAGAATGGCGGGACATTGAACGGGGTGTTGCCTCGGCCTTGGTTGAAGTTGAATGTTTGCGCACGTTGGACCGATCGCGGTTGAATGAGAGACTTCCGGATGAGGCGATTGCGTTACGAAGAGAAGCCGTCTTTCGACTGCTCGAATCCATGGAGATCCTTGATCTGACGAGCCCGATTCTGACGCGGGCTTCGCAACCTCTTCCCACTGCACTGGGCACCTTGGATGCCATTCATTTAGCCACGGCGCTGTTGTGGAGAGAGGGAAGACAGGAAAACCTTGTGATGGCTACGCATGATACCTCATTAGCCCTTGCCGCCAGAGCCAACGGGTTCCACGTGGTGGGGACACCCTGAAGGACAGCGTCGGCGAAGCACATGAACGAATCTTGTCAACGAATGAGTGAACACATACAGGGACGACAGAAAGAGAAAGCGGGAGTGCTGGTGCGGGGTGTCTTGCACGATGGCAATTCCGAAGGGCTTTATTCATAATCCTTGCCTTCCGGGTCGGCCTGAAACGTCACGATCCGGCATTTGTCTGTTTCATCTAACTTCAGGAGCGACTCGATGAAATGTTCGGTAGCATGGTTGGGTGTGGTTGGAGTGCTCGCGATGATCGTTGCCGCGTCCGGTGAGGCGGGCGCGGAGCCGGGACGGTCCGGGTGGTACGTCGGCGGAGGAATCGGGGTGAATTGGACGTCCCAAATGGATCAGGAGGGGTGGAACAGGGACACCTATTGCTATCCGGATTCCGGTTTTTGTTCCAACCCGGGTCCCAGTGAGAGTATCCCGGGCTACCGCTGGATGTATGATCTTGACATGGACGCCGGCAGTGCCTTTGAAGTTTCGGTGGGCCGCATGTTCAACCGGTGGCGACTGGAACTGTCTGCTTCGCAACGCAACAATGCCATTCAACAGAAATTCAAGGATATTGCCTTGTTGAATGGACGGCGTGACGCTCGACCATCCGGCAATACGGTGGAATCCAACGGCACGTTCGGCATTGATGATCTCACGACACGCACGCTTTCGGTCAACGCGTATTATGATTTCACTGACGTGTTCGAGCGGATCACCCCGTACGTGGGCGTCGGACTGGGGGTCGCGTTTGTGGAGGTATCCGGCGTTCATTTTTCCACGCGCTATGAAGACCCGGCCGATCCGTCGAGAAACCTGTCAAGGTTCGACAGCAGACAGGATGCCGATTTTTCCGATACCGTTTTCCTGGGGAATATCCATGCCGGTGCGGATTACAGTCTGACCGACGAGACGCTCTTGGGGATGAAGCTGACGTATGCCCTGATGGATGACGTGGAAGACACGGGCACGTACTCGAAGCATGCGATGCATGCGCAGGATCCCGCTTTCACCAACGACACCACGTTCAGCGGTCCACGTCAATTCTCGGTGATGTTGACGTTGAAATACCTGTTCGGTGATTGAGCTTGAACGAGTTGAGTCACCGCCGGCTCTACGCTTCCTTCCGTCATCCTTGTATGTGTTCACTCATTCGTTGACAGAATGGTCAGCTTGAGCGAGGGATCAAGTTCTTTTCCTCCCCTTTGTAAGGGGAGGATAGGTGGGGTAGAGTCATAGAACAATGGACACGCCCCCTGACGATCACACGCGTTTTGTCCACTCCAACTCCAGCTCTACCTCCCCTCGCCCCTCCTTACAAAGGAGGGGAAAGAAAAAAGCGGAGACGTGTCAACGAATTAGTGAACATCTACAATTCCCGGCGTTAGTAATCGGGAATCCAGAATCTTTTCTTTTTCCTCCGTTCGCAACGACAATAACGCTGGATCCCCGTAGAGGCATGCCCTTACCCCGGTCCTTTTTTGTGGGGAGAGGTGGCTCCGGGTCTTTCTCTTGTCGTGGATTCGAGTTCGCCAAGAGCCGCGAACAGGTCCGGGTGTTTGAGCCGGTAGTTGAAATCGGCAAGGATTTTCCGGGGCGAGAGGCGTTTCCCTGCTTCGCGGGTGACGGTGGCCGGGGGGACGGCAATCTGGAAGCGTTCGGCGGCGAAGCGGCAGATGTCGGCCCAGGGTCGTGGTTGGCCGTCGCTCAGGATATAGGTCGAGCCGGGTGCCGCATGTTGCAGGGCGAGAAGGCATAGCTCGGCCACGTCTTCCACGTGAATCAGGTTGACGAATTTTTGTGAGTTCTTGATTTTTCCGTTCCGGATCCAATCGAACACGTGCCGGCCCGGGCCATAAAGCCCGGACAGTCGAAGGACGACGGCCCCATACGTGGTGCGCAGATGTTCTTCGCTGGCGACGCGGGGCAGGGAGCGGTTGACCTGTACGCGTTCATCGACGAGGCCGGAGCGGCCCGTTCGATAGGCTGAGGTGCTGCCGAGGAGGATCAAGCGGCTCTGTGCGTCGAGCGCGTGTTGTGCGAAGGTGTCGGCGACGTCCTGGGGCAACGCCGGGAAACACCAGATGATATCCGACCGCTGGGGGATCCGCGTCCAGGTCCCGGGTTGCCGCAAGTCAAACCGGATGCGGTGGGGGGACTGAGCAAAGGTCAGGTGCGCGTCAGGGTCACGGCTGGTTGCGAATACCGGACGACGGCGTTGGGCGATGTGATAGATGAAACGCCCGGTATAACCGGCGCCGAGAATTACGAGTGGAGCATGTACCATGCGACTCCTGGGGTCTGCCGGTATCGGCCGGGCAGGGCCGCGGGTATTACCCGGTCATATAGTCGCGGGCGTAGTTGACGTAGTTCTGAGCCGATTCCTTGAGCCACGCCAGTTCGGCTTCCCGGAGTGGCCGCGTGACGCGGGCCGGTGAGCCGATCACCAGGCTGCCCGGCGGGATTCTGGTATGTTCGGTGACCAGGGCCCCGGCTCCGATGATACAGTCGTCTCCGACTACGACGCCATCCATCAGCACGGCCCCCATGCCGACCAGGACCCGATTCTGAATGGTGCAGCCATGCAGCACGACGTGGTGGCCGACGGTGACGTCGTCGCCGAGAATCAGGGGATACGTCTCATGCGTCACGTGGAGCAGGGAGAGGTCCTGGACGTTGGTACGCCGCCCGATCCGGATAGAATTGACGTCCCCGCGGACGACGCTGTGAAACCACACACTGGAGCCGGCTTCGATGACCACGTCGCCGACGATCACCGCGGTGTCTTCGATAAAGACCGAGTCTGCGATGGTCGGGGTAACGCCTTTGTAGGCTTTAATCATGGCCGGTCATTCTTGTATTTGCAGTCATTTCTGTATGTGTTCAGTCATTCGTTGACACTTTCTGATTTTTCTTTCCCCTCCTTGTAAGTGTATAGACTGGACACATAGGTAACAAACGTGCCGGATACATAGGTAACACTCAGACCTCGTGTGGCATACTCTCCCCCTCACCTTGTGGAAGGAGGCGTGTATGTCTTGGATGCAGCAGGATCTCATGTCATTACGCGAAGAATTTGTGCACTTGGTTGAAACAGAGCGGCTCCCCTTAGCCACCTTGTGTAAGCGGTTTGGGATCAGCCGCAAGACGGGCTACAAGTGGCTGGCGCGGTACCGCGACGGGGGGCGGGCCGGCTTGGCGGATCGCTCCCGGCGACCGAGGCGGGTGCGGCCGCTGCTCCCGGCGGCGGTGCGGGACGCGCTGCTAGCCGAGCGCCGAGCGCATCCTTGTTGGGGGGCACGCAAGTTACGGCAGCGGCTCGTGACCCAGGGGCTTACCCCGGTCCCCGCCTGTAGCACGATCACGGCCTTATTGCACCGGGCGGGCTTACTCGGTGCCAATCAGCCCCGGGGGGCGGCGGCTCGCAGCCGCTTTGAACACCCCGTGCCCAATCAACTGTGGCAGATGGATTTCAAGGGGGCGGTGCCCACCCTGGCGGGACCGGCGCACCCGTTGACGATTTTGGATGATCATTCCCGCTTTAACGTCGGGCTGCGGGTGTTGCCGAATCAACAAACGGCCACCGTGCAACAGGCCTTGATTGCGACGTTTCGGGGCTATGGGCTACCGGATCGGATCTTAGTGGATAATGGCAGTCCCTGGGGCAGCGATGCCGCGCATCAGGACACGCCCTTGACGGTCTGGCTCTGGCGGGTCGGCGTCGCGGTCACGCATAGCCGCCCGTATCATCCGCAAACGTTGGGCAAGGACGAACGCTTTCATGGCACCCTGACCCGGGAAGTGCTGCGGGACGTGCAATGGCGCGATCCGGCCCATGTGCAGACGGTCTTAGACCGCTGGCGCACGGTCTATAATCAGGAGCGCCCCCATGAGGCCTTGGGGTTGGCGGTCCCGGCCAGTCGCTATCAGCCAAGTCTGCGGAGTTATCCGGAAAGCTTGCCGCCGATCGAGTATGACACGGGGACCTTCGTGCGGAAGGTGCAACACAAAGGGGAGTTTTCGTTTCAGGGGCGGGTGTATAAGCTCAGCAAAGCCTTTCGGGGCTACCCCGTGGGAGTGCGGCCGTTAGCCGTGGACGGCCAGTATGAAGTGCTCTTTTGTCAGCATCGGCTCACGACCATTGATGTCCGATTGGCGCCGTCCCCGAGGGCCCCGGGATGAGCAAAAGTGTTACCCATGTATCCGGTACATCTGTCACCCTTGACTCCGGTCTGAACAGTAAGGAGGGGCGAGGGGAGGTAGAGGTAGAGCTGGAGTTGGAGTGGACAAAACGCGTGTGATCGTCAGGGGGTGTGTCCATTGTTCTATGACTCTACCCCACCTATCCTCCCCTTACAAAGGGGAGGAAAAGAACTTGATCCCTCGCTCAAGCTGACCATTCTGTCAACGAATTACTGAGCATCTACAATTCCCTTCGACTTCGTTGGCGCTACGCTTCCTTCTGTGTCCCTGTTCCCCTCCTTTGTAAGGAAGGGAACTTTTTCCGAAGAGGAAAAAGTTGGGAGGTAGAGTCCGAGGATAGTACTGAAAGAAGATGTTCGAGTACACCATCCAGGTTGTTCAGCACTTCATGGTTCGTGTAACGAATGACTTGAAGACCCAACGAATGCAAGTATCTTTCACGTTGCCGGTCTTTTGTTCGCTTCGTCTTTTCGGCATGAATGTCGCCATCAATTTCAATAACGAGTGACTGTTCCGGACAAAAGAAGTCGACTATGAACGGACCAATGGCATGTTGCCGACGAAATTTGAATAAGTGACATTGTTTTGAACGGAGTTTGCTCCAAAGAATCTTTTCGGCGGAAGTCATTTCCGTCCGAAGTCGCCGTTTCTGAACGAGAGTTTTTTGGAGTCCTTGTTGTGTTCGTTGCCTGTGCCTCATGTCTATTTGACTCTACCCCACCCGCATTCCCTCTTCGGAAATGCGCCCACTTACAAAGGGAAGGAAAAGAGCGCAAAAGGGGAAGGTAGGATAGTGGTGAGGTGTGGCTCGCTTCGCTTTTCGAATCATGCGTGTTCGTCAGCCTTTGCCGACGATCGACGCCACGACGAGAATCGTCAGGGCCGTGATTACGGCAACGTACACGGTCACGCTCCGGTCGTTCAACCAGGCGGTTTGCCAATCTTTTGGGTACAGGGCTTTTCCCACCAGGTAGAGGCCTTCTTCGTACAGGCCAAGCACCTGTTCCATCTCGATCAGGGTCTGCTTGGCGATGCGGTGGCGATCTCGTTGTTGCAGGATCAGGTAGATAAACAGCGCTGAGAACAGGGCGGTGCCGGTAATGGCAAAGACCTTGATGGTGAGGTGAACGGGACCTGGCGGGGACAGGGCGAGAATCGTGATGAGCAGCAGGACCAGAAACGCGCTGCCGAAGGCCGTGAGGCGCATCATCTGCTCCCGGCGGCGGAACACCTCTTCCTTATACCAGGGGTAGAGCACCCGAAAGACTTCGAGTTGCTCATCGGTCAATTTGACGGGCGGCGTGTTCATAACTGTTTGATCGTCGGGAGATGGGTCTGCATCCAGTCTGCCAGATGGACGGTCATCCGGCGAAAGTCTTCAGGTCTGCCGAACTGATGGCCGGCCTCGGGCAACAAGACGAGTTTTGTGTCATCGGGCAAGGATTCTTTCAATCGTTCGATCTGGTGGAAGGGGACCAGTTCGTCCTGTCCCCCATGGACAATCAGGACGGGACTCTTGATGGAGCCTGCGGCTTCATAGGCATTGAAGACGCGGCAACTCTCGTAAAAAGCGAAATCCAATGCAACCGGCGCCGTTCCACCCGTCACGTCGGGAATATAATTGGTGCGTTTCCATTCTTCAATACCGTTGGAACCGTATTCATGTTCCAGCATTTCAGGGAAATCCGGAACCGGACATTTTAACCCGACGGCTCGCAACTCAGGATGGCGCTGCACCACCAGGATAGCCAGGAGCCCGCCGAAACTCGAGCCGATCAGCCCCAGTTCAGAATACCCGCGTTCACGCATCAGGCCGATAGCGCGCTCCAATTGGTCGCAACACGTCGCCACCGTGATGCGGCTGAATTCTCCTTCGGATTCACCCATTCCGAACCAATCGAAGCGCAGGGTGCTGATCCCCTGGGCAACCAGGAGTTCCGTCAGGCGGAGATTCGTCCGACTGTCTTTATTCGAGAGAAAGCCGTGGCAAAGGATGACGGCGCGGCCCGTTTTGTTTTCAGGCTCCGCCAGGATGGCCGCGACAGTATTGTTGGCGTCATCCTGAAAGGTAAGGGGTGTTTCTACCACGGCGTCGCGCTCAGGAGAGAAAATAGAAATGGTTGGTTGGGCCTCGGCCCTGGCCGATGGCCAGGCCGTGACGAATCGCCTCCGTGACGTATTGTTTGGCCGCATCGACGGCGTCGGGGAGGGGTTTGCCGGTCGCGAGGTGTGCGGTGAGGGCCGAGGCGAAGGTACAGCCGGTGCCATGGGTGTGCGGCGTGTCGATCCATTCGCCTTTGTACATGCGAAAGAACCGGCCGTCATACAACAGGTCGGTGGCGGGGCGTTCCAGTAAATGCCCGCCTTTGATCAGGACGTGTTGGCAGCCAAGCTGGTGAAGCGCCTTTGCCGCCTGCCGGGCTTCGGCCAGCGACTGGATCGTCAGGCCGGTGAGCCGTTCGGCTTCATGGATATTGGGCGTGATGACGGAAGCCAGGGGAATGAGGGCTTGCTTCACGGCGTCAACCGCGTCGCCCTGCAACAGGTCATGCCCGCTTTTCGATACCATGACGGGATCGACGACAATCCAGGGCACGTGGTACTGTTTCAACTTCCGGCTGACCAGTAACGCGAGTGAGGCCGAGGACAGCATGCCGGTTTTGACCGCGGCCACGTCGAAATCGGCAAAGATTGCGTCAATCTGCGCTTCGACGATGGATTCGGGGAGATCATGAATGGCCGTGACGCCCGTGGTATTCTGGGCGGTAATCGACGTAATCACCGACATGGCATAGGTGCCGTTGGCGGACATGGCTTTCAGGTCCGCTTGGACCCCGGCGCCGCCACCCGAGTCGGAACCGGCGATGGTCAGGACTTGTTTCAGCATGGTACGGGAAAGAGAACGGGAGCATGGAAGCCGGGTCGTCGTGTCACGGGCTTCGACTCTAGCACGGGGCCTGGGAGTGGTCAAATGCCTGGCAGTTCTCCTCCTGCTGGGACTCGCGGCTTGCTCTTCCGAGTATCAGGACGTGACCATCGTCGTCGATGATTTTCGATTCTCACCGGCTCGGGTTGACGTGCAGGCAGGGCAGCCGGTGCACCTCGTGGTGAGGAATCAAGGCCGCGAAACGCACAGGTTTCAGAGTGCCTTTTCTGCTCAACCCCAGGTCCGGGTCGCGCCGGAAGCCAGCCCGCAGGCTCATTCTCTCGAGCAGGGGATACCTCTGGCTCCCGGCCAACGGCTCGAACTCGATCTGACGTTGCCGCCGGGCGTCTATCACTTTCGGTGTCCCATCAAAGGCCACCGCGGCATGCGAGGCATGATCGTGGTTCAAGTACCCACCCGGACGTGATCCGGGGCTCCTCTTTTGCTTTTGCGGTCCCCCTCCGTCATCCCTGTATGTGTTCAGTAATTCGTTGACACTTTCTGATTTTTCTTTCCCCTCCTTTGTAAGGACGGGAACTTTTTCCGAAGAGGGAAAAGTTGGGAGGTAGAGCCGGAGTGGACAAAACGCGTGTGATCGTCAGGGGGCGTGTCCATTGTTCTATGACTCTACCCCACCTGGCCTCCCCTTACAAAGGGGAGGGAAAGAACCCGGTCGCCCCCGCTCAAGCTGACCATTCTGTCAATGAATTACTGAACATCTACAATCCCCGGCTTGATCGGGGATCCAGCGTCTTTGTCTTTAGTATTTCACACTCTCCCCAAACCACAGTCCCACCCCGGGCCATGAGGCCTTACCGGTAGCCCAACACCGTATAGTCGCCGTCAACAATCAGACGAATCGAAACATACAACCCCAGCAGCGGGAACAATAACCAGGTGGCATTGGATCCCCAAATATAAACAGCCACATCGGCCCGGCTGATCAGCTTGTGCGACAGGATTTTGGCATCGCTGAAGAGCAATGTCTCAAACTCGAACATCGAAACGTACGGTATGAATCGCCGCTCTGAATCGTGATCTCTGAAGAGTTCGTTAACCTGCATCCTAGTCGCTTCGTTCATCACGCGGGCCTTCGACGCTGGTGGTGTCTTACGTTTCGAATCCTGGTAACCGGGCCAGTCACTTTTTATACCGTAGTAATCAACAAGCAACGTCAACCAGGTTTCTTTTCTTTGTTTGAGATGACGTTCGATGTCGTTTTTGGCGCGTGCAAAACGAACGTCGCCGCCATTCTGACCGGGCTTCGTCAGAATAGTGGCAGTCATGTATACTCCTGCCCGTGTCAGATAAGGAGATAAAAGAGCTTTGATAAAGATTTCCTCGGTTCGGCCTTCTACCAGCGCCACCACTTCGATGGGCCTGCCCATAAACAGGCCCTCCCGAGATGACGTTTTTGCGCCAGAGTTCGCCAACTGAATAGCTTTCAAGCCATACTCGATAATCTTTTTCGTTCAGACGTTCAAACGTGGATGCACCATCTTTCCGGCTGACCACAATGACGTCTTCGATCGAGAAGTTGTCGATCAGTGCCGGTGACTGCGTCGCCACGATGATCTGGGTGCGCTTGGAAGCGTTTTGAATCAGTTCTGCCAAAATGCTGATTGCCGCAGGATGAAGTCCCAATTCCGGTTCATCGATAATCAAGGAAGAGGGGGGATCAGGTTGCAATAAAGCGGTTGCCAGGCAGATAAACCGGATACTCCCGTCTGAGAAATGATACGGTTGCATTGGGTAATCCGACCCCTTGGCTTTCCATGAAAGCGCAACTTTCTTTTTCTGCCCAAGGCGTTCCACGTCAAGAAGGAAATCATCAAGATAGGGGATCACCAATTTACAGGACTGGAGGATTTCTTCATACGTTTCTTCGTCTTCGTTTTTTAGCTTCAGCAAGAACGGTGCAATATTCGAGGCATTGAAGCGTAGCGTCTTGTTGTCCTGGACGATCTCCTCATTCCGCATTAGGGCTTCTTCACTGGTATCGTGAAAATGATAGATCTTCCATGAAGATATGGCGTCGTAGACAGGTTTGCTTTTTGAGGCATCGCGGGACTTTCCGGTCGCCTCTTTCACAAGCAAGGATTGTCCATCCTGGCTGTCTCCAAGTTCCCACCAGTCTGACGTTCCGTGCTCATAGTAGCGTTTTTCATCTGTCAGAGCCCAGTCTCCCAATCGTCCGGGCTTAATCTTGAAACGGTATCCGCGGGAGCCGAAGCGAGTTATAAATTCAAGATATCTCGTGGCCTTTCGTCCGTTAAAGAGTAGGTCACTGATCCCACCGCTGTCTCGAATGTACTCATTTAGGTTTCCGTAGATGATTGCTTGCAGCATTCGGAAAAAGGAAATGAGATTGCTTTTCCCCGCTCCATTGGCGCCAATCAACACGTTCAGGCTTTTGAACTCGAAATCTTCCAGTTCATGGATAGATTTGAACCCTCGGATCGTCAGTCTGTCTAAGGGGTCTCCCATATTAACGCTCTCCGTCGTGCTCAATTATGTCGAGTTCATCACCTTCCCTGCTACCGGGCGTGGCGTCCATCAACTCATCAATGCGGGCCAACGCGGTTTGATAGTCCGCCTCAGTACGGATCGGCTTGATCGTCTCCACACTAAACCTCCTGAATGTCTACTGCGGTATAGATAGTTGCTCTTTGCTGCTAGCCGGTAGGCGTTGCCAGTGCTGTTGAAAAACGCCGGCTTTTTGCCCCCAACACACTTCAGTGATGCGCTAGTATTGGGAAGGATAAACGGCCTGTGAACTCTAGGCAAGCCTCACCTACTGCACAGGCAACGCCTCCGTTTTCTCTTTTTCGTGAATGGGAATACAGGGGTTTTTCTTCGCGGAGAAGACAAAAGCTAAGACTCTGGATCCCCGATTAAGAATGTCGAGGATGACGGGAAGGAAAAAGGCCGGGCACATGGTTTACATCGCCTGAGGGGCTTCTGGTTGCATACGCTTCCCCCTGCATAACTTCACTGCCTCGTTCGTCTGCTCCGTTTCGCTCTTTTGCCTCGTAGTGGTTCAGGGAATTGCCGCTGGACTTCGCCGGTTCCGACGAATTGCGACAAGAGCCGGTAGTTCTGTCGTTCATATCGAACCTTGCCCGCTACGATGGCAGGATGGATTTGCAACTCGTGAGCCAGTTCCATGACGGCCTGGGGTTTGGGCCGCTTTTGAATTGCGCTCCCTTCCCACTTCTTCCGCGGGATGAGTGCTTCCTCGGCCCATTCATCCGCCTGCGCCTCTCGCGGGTCCACCTGCGCTCCTTCTATCTTACGTAGCGTCTGATCGTCGACGAACGTATCGCCCTGGTTGCGGTCCAAGTGGCGGCCCACGTGCGCCAATTCATGCAGCAGGCAGAACCAGAAATTGTCGATACGGTCATAACGCAGGGTCAGGCCGATGACTGGGCGGCCGTCGCCGAGCCGGAGCGTTGCGCCGTCGAGATACGTTTTGTTCAGGTGGCGCACGATCACGAGCGGGATGCCGTGTTTCGCCAGAAATTTTTGTGCGCGTCGCGGCCCATTTGCATGCGGGCTCAATCGGGCGACCTGCTTGAGAAAGTTCAACGTGACCGTGCCGGGCCGGTAGGCAGTCGTGGGCGGGTTCTCGTTCGCCGTTGCCAGGACGTACCAGCACCAGGCCTTGAGGGCGTGTTCATCCGTTTTGGCGTTGACGCGGAGATGGTCGTTTTTACGGTACAGGGCAGCAGTCGCCACGGACGGCCCGCCGGCCCGTTCAATTAACTCGCCGATCAACTCCGCAGCATGCTTGGCGAGGTTGGTGACATTTGGAATCCATCCCCGCTTGGCCATTATCCTAAGCGGAAACCGCTGCCACTCAATGCTGTCCAACGGCTTGTTAGACGGTATGTCCGGCTTTTGGAGCAACACCTGCGCCGGAATGCCAAGATGTTCATGCAACGCGCGCGACATCGACATGGTGATGGCCCGTTTCCCGGAAAGAATCTCGGAGACCTTAGCCCGGCTGCCGATGAAGGGAATCAGGTCGCGCGGCCGGAGGCCGGCTTGGTCCATACGAAACTCGATTGCGGCGATGGGACTGGGATACCCCATCGGTTCGTGCTTTGTTTCGTACAATTCGACCAAGTCGGCCAGCACGTCGAGTTCCGCGCCTTTCCGGCTACCGGGCGTGGCGTCCATCAACTCGTCAATGCGGGCCAGCGCGGCTTCATAGTCCGCCTCGGTTCGGATTGGTTTGATGTTGTGCATGTTACACCTCCTCTACGTCTATTACGGTATATTCCGCGTGTGTACCGACGAACCTCACGTAGACTATGCGGTAGGGATAGTTGATCTTCACCACCAGCCGGTAGGTGTTGCCCTTGATGTTGAAGATCACCCGATTGTCGCCCACGATGCTGGCGTTGCCATACTTCTCCTTGACTTTGGCTGGCGTTTCCCAATCCTCTTGAAGGATTTCGCGATACCAGGCCAACAGCGGTTCCATGGCGTCCGGGTATCGCTCCCAGAACATCCGGAGCGTCCTCTTGGAGAGAATGCGCACAGCGTCTTAATTGTTCCCAATATTATCCTAAATAATATGATCCCAAAACAGAAGCAGATACTATCAGGCGGCACAGGGCCTGTCAATCCAAGAGGGTTTGCCTCAACTGTCCGTCTTATCAAATCCACGTAATAATTATGATATAGTTTTGGCCGAACCTGGATGGGGGAACGCGCCTATGCTGCGAGGAAGGGGGATTCGGTCATGATTGAATGGCTGGGTATTGGCCACTTGTTCGAGCTTTCGCGCTCGGAAGCGATTGCGGGGTTCTTTACGCCGCTGGTGATCTTCGCTGTCTTTTTTCTGGCACAGATCATGCTGCCTGCACGGCGAGTGCCTGGCTATGTCATCAATCCGGAAACCCGTGCACCCCGCAACTATCGTCTGAACGGTTTGCTGGTGTTCGTCATCGCGCTGGTCGTGTGGGCGTTCGAACTGACCGGCATGCCGCGTGATTGGTTCTACCGGTCCACGATCTATGCGGTGGCCGGCGGAACGGTCTTTACCACTATCTTTGCAATCATCGGGGTGTACAGCCAGCCGCCGGATAAGGAAAAAAATCCGTTCTTGGCGCTGTGGGATGGGCGGGTCCAGGAGTTGTCGTTCTTCAATGAGCGCTTCGACGTCAAGATGTACTTCTATGTCGCCGGTGGGACGATGTTTGCGCTCAACGCCCTGTCCGGAGCCGTGTACCACTACCAACTTTTTGGGGAAAATTACAATCCCGGCGTGTTCCTGTATGCGGCGTTCTTTACGTTGTACATCCTGGATTACTGTGTCTTTGAGCACGTCCAACTCTATACCTACGATCTGATCCATGAGCGTATCGGCTTCAAGTTGTTCTGGGGTGGGCTCGTGGTCTACGGTTGGCTGTTTATTCTCCCGTTGTGGGGTATGGCCGTGTACCCGGACCCCGGATTCTCGCCGGCAGCGACGTCTGTGTGGCTTATCGGAACGACGGCGCTGTTCCTGTTGGGTTGGGGCATCTCGCGAGGCGCCAACAATCAGAAATACACGTTCAAGCGATGGCCCGACCGCAAGTTTCTCGGACTGATCGAGCCCCAGTACATTGAGGCCGGTGAACGTAAGATCCTATGCAGTGGTTTCTGGGGTGTCGCCCGCCACTTCAATTACATGGGCGAAGGGTTCCTTGCCCTGTCGATTGTCTTGGTTTTCGGCTACTTCACGAATCCCTGAGCTTGGACCTACTTTATCTTTATCGTGTCGTTGTTTGTCTTTCGCGAACGTTTTGATGACAGGTTCTGTGCCGAGAAATACGGCGCCGAAAAGTGGGCGGAGTATCAGGCGCGGGTAAAGTACCGGATTTTTCCGGGTGTGTATTGAAAGGATTTCCGGCGGACTCCATGTAGGGTGCCGCCTTCGCTGCCTTGCACACGGCAAAATGTTGAGCCGTCCAGGTTGTCTTTACCTACAATGAAGTTCACGTATTTATTGTGATAGAATTTGCTGTTAGCAGAGAGGAGTGAGCTTGCGCATCCATTATTAGAGGAGAGAGTGCACGTGTCGAATAAGGTTGTCCTGTGGAGAGGGATGGCGGTGGGTGCGGTATTGCTGCTGGCCGTCGTCCAGCCGGTTTTTGCCGCGGATGAGGAAACGGCGGAGGTTGACGTTGCCGACGCGCCGGTTCGTTTGGAAGAAGTGGTGGTGACCGGTTCCCGCATCCACATCCCCAATTTGGCCAGCGCCAGTCCGATCTACCACATCGACGCGGAGGCCTTGTCGTTCCAGGGCAACGTCCGGGTGGAAGACACGTTGCGCATCCTGCCGCAGGTGTTTTCCACGCAAAATGCCGGTATATCCAACGGCGCGACCGGGACGGCCACCCTGAATTTGCGCAACCTGGGCACGAAGCGGACGTTGGTGCTGATCAACGGCCGGCGACTTCCGGCCGGCTCGCCGATCCAAGGCGGCATCGGCGCCGACATCAACCAGATCCCCGGCGCGTTGATCAAGAGCGTCGAGGTGCTGACCGGCGGCTCCTCGGCGACCTACGGGGCCGATGCGGTGGCCGGGGTGGTCAATTTCCTGATGGTCGATGACTTCGAGGGCGTCAAGCTCGATTACCAGTTCAGCCAATACCAACACAACAACGACAGCGACAGGTGGCAGGGGATTGTTCGGGGCGCCGGGTATTCACCGGCCGCCGGCTCGACGTGGGACGGCGATATTTCGAATGTCTCTCTGGTCATGGGGAAAAATCTGGGGCGACGAGGGAACGTCACGGTCTACGGGACTTATCGCAACATCGCCGCGGTCTTGCAGGGGGATCGCGATTACAGTTCATGTGACCTGGTCCAGGGCCTGACGGCGTGCGGCGGTTCGAGTACGACACCGCAGGGAACCTTCTCCGACTTCGGCGTGCTGGGTAGCCGCGGGTTGGAGAGCTTCGATTACAAAGTGGAGGGCCATCGATTCGTGCCCCGGGAAGGGTCGCTGTACAACTATGCGCCGATGAACTATTTCCAGCGTCCTGATCGGCGCTGGACCGCAGGCCTGTTTGCGCACTATGACGTGCACGACAAGGTCGAAGCCTATACCGAGTTCATGTTCATGGATGACCGGTCGGTGGCCCAGATCGCCCCGTCCGGGGCGTTCTTCGTCACCAACACGCTGAATTGCGGCAATCCCCTCCTGTCCCCGCAACAGTTCGAGGCGTTATGCGGCGCTTATGGTTTGACAAAGGACGATATGCAGACGGTGGAGATCGGCCGTCGCAACGTGGAGGGAGCCAGCCGTCAGGACGATCTGCGCCACACTTCCTATAGGAGCGTGTTTGGTCTGCGGGGCGATCTGAGCGACCGTTGGTTCTATGAACTGCATTATCAATACTCCAAGGTGAACATGAAGAATACCTACCGGAACGATCTGTCGATCCCCCGGATCAGGCGCGCACTGGATGCGGTGGAACACCCGGGGACAGGTGAACCCGTGTGCCGGTCCGTACTGGATGGTTTCGACCCGGGCTGCGTGCCCTGGAACATTTTTCGGGAGGGCGGGGTGACGCCGGATATGGTGAACTACCTGACGTTGCCGTTGTCGGCCGAAGGCTCAACGGACCAGACGGTGGTGTCCGGTTACCTGACCGGTCATCTGGGCCAATACGGCATCAAATCGCCCTTTGCTGAAACCAGCGTGGACGTGGTGCTGGGCGGCGAATACCGTGAAGAGAACCTCGCGTTCAATCCCGGCGAGGCCTACCGTAGCGGTGACGGTGCCGGGCAGGGCGGTGCCCGTCCTCCGGTCAGCAGAGGATTCGACGTGACGGAATTTTTCTTTGAAGCCGGTATCCCGTTGGTCGAAGGCGCACCTTATGCGGAAGAACTGGGGATCGACGTGGGCTATCGCTATTCCGATTACGATTACGACTTGCAAACCAATACCTTCGGTGTCCATTCGGGTTGGGCCGTCAATTCCGGCGTCAAGCTGCGGGCCAGTTTTCAACGGGCGATCCGTGGACCAAACGTACGGGAACGGTTCCAGCCCCCGGGCTTCAACCTGTTCGATATGCCAAGTGATCCCTGCGGCGGTCCCGTGACCAATGGCCGAACGGAGGCGGGCCGTACCTTGGAAGAGTGCGCCCGGAGCGGCGTCTCGGCCGCCCAGTTCGGCCATATCGCCCACTCGCCGGCTAAACAGTACAACCTGCTGCAAGGGGGGAACCAGGATCTGGGAGCGGAAGAAGCCGACACGTACTCCTTCGGTCTGGTGTGGACGCCCCGCTTCGTCGAAGGGTTCAACTTCAGCGTCGATTACTATTCGATCAAAATCCAAAAAGGAATCAGCAGTTTGAACCCGCAGTTTATCCTGAATGAATGCCTGGACGGCAATGCCGTACAATGCGCCAAGGTCAGACGGGGGCAGGGCGGTGATCTGTGGCTGGGGTCCGACGTGGACCGAAGCGGCCGCATCGCGTCCCTGTTGGACAACCTGGCTATCGAGAAGGTGCAAGGGTATGACGTCACCGCACTCTATGCCCTTGACGTGGGCGAGTGGGGACGGGTGAATTTCAATGACATTCTTTCGATCACCTCCACGTGGGATCAACAGGAGTTGGCAGGTGCGCCGACGATTGACTGCGCCGGCAAATGGGGGCTCACGTGCGGCTCGCCGACCCCGGACGTGCGCAACAATCTGCGGGCCACATGGATGACGCCTTGGGGTGTACGACCCAGCCTCATGTGGCGTTACGTCAGTGGCGTCGAAGCCCTCAGCGACGGCGGGGTTGACTTGGGAGAACGACACTATATCGATCTGGCTGCGATGTGGGATTTCGCCGGCTACGCCAGCCTGCGGGTCGGGATCAACAATCTGTTCGATCGAGAGCCGCCGATCGCCGGCCAGCGGGCCGGGCCAAGCATCTCCGGCAATGGCAACACTTTTCCCGGTCTCTACGACGTCTTGGGTCGATACTTCTTCATCGGACTCAGTGCCAATTTTCTCTAGCGGGTTGTCGGGTTACGTCCTTCGACAAGCTCAGGGCTAACCCGACCTACGCGCTCTCTTATCCAGAATCTTTTCTTTTTCCTCCGTTCGCAACGACAATAACCCTGGACCCCCGTAGAGGCATGCCCTTACCCCGATCCTTTTTTGTGGGGAGAGGTGGATCCAGGGTTTTTGCTGTTTGCCGCAGTTGCCGGGGCGGCTTGGGCCTCCTGCTTGACACTATTGGGGTTTGTTGTTAGGTTCCAATATTCAGTTCATTTTTTGCCGGTCAGGGCAAACGGCTACCGGAACCTGGCGGCAACGACTTCCGTGACTCTTCAAAATCTTATCCTCTCGCTTCATCAGTTTTGGTCTGAACACGACTGTATCATTTGTCAGCCGTATGATTTGGAAAAAGGCGCCGGTACCTTCAACCCGGCCACTTTTTTGCGTGCCCTGGGGCCGGAGCCCTGGCGTGCGGCATACGTCGAGCCGTGCCGTCGTCCGACCGACGGACGGTACGGTGAAAATCCCAACCGGTTGCAGCACTATTATCAGTACCAGGTTGTTATCAAGCCGTGCGTCGATACCATCCAGTCGTTGTACCTGGACAGTCTCTCGACCTTGGGGATCGATCCCCGAAAACATGACATCCAATTCCGGCAGGATGATTGGGAATCGCCGACGTTGGGCGCGTGGGGGCTGGGGTGGGAGGTCCGGCTCGACGGCATGGAGATTACTCAATTTACCTATTTCCAGGAAGCCGGCGGGCATACCCTCGATCCGGTGACCGTGGAACTCACCTATGGGACGGAGCGGATTGCCATGTATTTGCAGGGCGTCGATAACGTGTATGATCTCCGGTGGTCGGACGACGTCAGCTATGGAGACGTCTTCCACGATTCGGAGGTCCAGTTTTCCCACTATCATTTCGAAGTCGCGGATATCGGCATGATCCGAACGACGTTTGATGCCTGTGAGGTCGAATGCCGCACGTTGTTGGAGAAGGGGCTCGTGTTGCCGGCCTATGACTATTGTATGAAAAGCTCGCACCTGTTCAATGTCCTGGATGCGCGGGGCGCACTGAGCGTGGCGGAGCGAACGGGCTATATTGGGCGCGTTCGCGGACTCGCGCGCGGCTGCGCGGACGCTTACGTCGAACGACGAAAGGCCTTGGGGTTTCCGTTACTGGCTGGAGCAGGGGCGGAGTCTGTCGCGCCCGTCAAAGGCAAGTCGAAACGTCTTGTGTCATAAATGTCCATAGTCTGCCTTATGTCATCCCTGTCTGTGTTCACTCGGTAGATTTCAGTGCCCACGACCAATCCCAAACGAAAGCCTCCTTCCACGACTTCCTTTCTTCTGGAAGTCGGGTCGGAGGAATTGCCGTGGCAGATGATTCAACCGGCCATGACGCAACTCGCCCATTTGGTGAAAGATTTTCTGGCGAAGCACCGTCTCTCCCATGACCAAATCCGGACCTTCGGGACTCCCCGGCGTCTCGCGGTCCTGGTTCAAGGACTGGCTTTCAGGCAAACCTCGAGCCTGCAGGAAGCGCTGGGTCCGTCCAAAGCCGTGGCGTTTGACGCCCAAGGGCATCCCACCAAAGCCGCGGAGGGTTTTGCGAAATCTCAAGGGGTGGGCGTCGGCGAACTGGAGACACGGGAAACCCCCAAAGGTGTTTACCTCTGCGCAGTCAAACGGGAGAAAGGGTTGCCCGCGGCAACGGCCTTGACCGAGCATCTTCCCAATCTTCTTCGACGCCTCACGTTTCCGAAAACCATGAAATGGAATGCGTCGGGGGTCCGGTATCCACGACCCGTTCGTTGGGTGGTCGCACTCGTGGGCGGGCGGGCACTGTCCTTTGATTTTGCCGGGGTGGCGTCGGGAATGCATTCGCGGGGGCATCGGTTCATGTTGCCCGGGAAACAAGGCGTGGCGAGCAAAGGAATCAGAATCCGCCGGCCGGAAATGTATGAAACGGCCATGGCTCAAGGGGGTGTGGTCGTTGATCCAGCCAAGAGACGGGAGGCGCTTGCAGGAAAACTTAAACAACTTTCCCGGTCGGTCAATGGACGGGTGTATCAGGCCAACCAGGAGGAACTCCTCGATCAGGCCGTGTTTTCATTGGAATGTCCCAATGTTGTGTGCGGGACGTTTGATCAGGCTTACCTGTCCGTGCCGCAGGAAGTACTGATTGCCTCCATGGCAGAGCATCAAGGGTTTTTCTCGGTCGTCAATCGCAAAGGGGAACTCCTCCCCCGGTTTTTCGCTCCCACCAACATGGAGATGAGAAACATGGAGTTGATTGTCGTCGGCAATGAGCGAGTCCTGACAGCCCGTTTGGCGGATGCCCGCTACTTTTTCGACGAGGATCGCAAGGTGAAACTGGCCGACCGCGTGTCTGACCTGAATGGAGTTGTGTTTCACAAGAAGCTGGGTTCCTTGTACGACAAAACTCAACGGATGATCTCGCTGGTGGGTGACTTGGCTGAGGCCGCAAGGGTTCCGGAGATGATGGTGTTGTGCCGGCGTGCGGCGTTTTTGAGCAAGGCCGATCTGGTGACGGGAATGGTCGGCGAATTCCCGACGCTCCAGGGCGTGATGGGGGAACACTATGCGGCGCATGACAAGGAACCCGCTGAAGTCTGTCAGGCCCTCGGCGAATATTACCGGCCCCGTATGCCGGAAGACTCCATCCCGGAAACCACGGTGGGCCGGCTGTTGGCGCTGGCCGACCGGCTGGATACCTTGTCGGCGTTCTTTTGTGCCGGGATCGTTCCGTCCGGGTCTGAGGATCCTTTCGGTCTTCGCCGTAGCGCCTTCGGTGTGATTCGCATCGTGGTTGAAGCCGGGCTGAACGTCAACCTGGCAGAGGTCGTGCGGCAGGGACAACGGCTTGTTGCGCAGGATGTCAAAGAGGGCGACGATGCGACTCTGCCCCTCCTTACATTTCTGGAGGAACGGCTTCGCTATTACGGCCGCACCGGGCCAGGCTTTCGTGAGGACGTGATGGAGAGTGTGTTGGGTCGTGCCGGCGGTGCGGTCTGCGATCTGCGCGATTTGTTTTTGCGCATGACGGCGTTGCAGGCCATTACGAGTCAACCGGAATTTGAGTCGTTGATCGTCGGGTTCAAGCGGGCGCACCGGATCGTGGAAAAAGAGGCTTGGACGGACAGGACCGTCGATGTCGCGCTGTTGACCCACCCCACGGAGCAAACGCTACAGCAGGCCGTGGAAACGGCCGGACGTGTGGTCGGGCAGGCGCTCGATGCCCATGACTATCCCGGCGCGTTAAAGCATCTTATCGGGCTGAAAAGCCCCATCGACCAGTTTTTCGAGGGCGTGTTGGTGAATGCCCCTGAACCTGAAGTGCGTGCGAATCGCTTGTCGCTCTTGCGCCGGGTGGATGACCTGTTTTCAGCCTTCGGTGATTTGTCTCAAATCCAGGTGCAGAGCCAATAGGAGGTGCATGTGTTCACTCATTCCCTTCGACTTCGCTCGCGCTACGCTCAGGACAGGCGTTGACAGAAAGAAAGCAAGGGTGACGGAAAGAAATTGTGCAGAAATACATCAAATTGAAGCAATAATATCACTGAAATGATTCACATCGTACTCAAATAAGATCACTATTGCGTCAAATATGTCGCCATGACTTTTTCAGAGTCCGGATTACGGTGGTTTCGCCATGGGGTGACGTTGAGCCTCATCGTCGTCTGCAACCTGGTGCTATTGAGTGCCTTGTGGGTCTCCGGTCTTGATTTGGATTTCATACTTACCAATTCCGAACTCTACGACCCCAAAGCGGGACATTGTGTAGGGGTGGCTTGGACCGAAGTGACCGGAGTGGAGGGGCCGGTCCGGGTGTGTTCGGAATGGTTGGATACGACCGACCCTACCGGCCGGGTCCATACCTTGCGCGTGGGTGAGCCGTTGGCCATGAGCACCGATGGAAACCTGTATTATGAAAACGCCAGAAATGCCGACCATTGGGTGCTGGGGTTGTTGCTGTTTGTCGTGGCCGTCATTTACCTGGGCATGTGGACCAAACGCGTTTTGCTGACTTGGTACGAGACGCATCTTCACAGGCCGTGAAGAAATTTTTGAGGGAAATCCAGTCGTTGTGTTACATTTCAATTTTTGACGTTTATCGGCGACGGGCAAGGGGAGAACTCATGCATGCGTAACAGGAAGTACGTGTATTCTTTTGGCGACGGCAAAGCGCAAGGCACGGGCGCCATGAAAACGTTGCTCGGAGGAAAGGGCGCCGGCCTGGCGGAAATGACCAATCTCAAGATTTCTGTCCCTCCGGGTTTTACCATCACGACCGACGCCTGCCTCGAATATTTCAAAACCAAAAAACGATATCCCGCCGGCATGTGGGAGCAAACCCTGAAAGGGATGAAGCAGGTTGAGCGGTTGATGAAATCCGGATTTGGGGATCCGCGGAATCCGTTGTTGGTGTCCGTGCGGTCAGGCGCGCGCGCGTCCATGCCCGGGATGATGGATACCGTGTTGAATCTTGGACTGAACTCGCGGACCGTTCGGGGATTGGCCGAGAAGACGAACAATCCCCGTTTTGCCATGGATTCGTATCGCCGGTTCATCACGATGTTTGCCTCCGTGGTGATGAACGTGCCACGCGAAAAATTCGACGAAGTCCTGGAACACAAGAAGCGGGAGGTCGGGGCTGCGACCGATACCGACCTCTCCGCGGAGGCCATCAGGGAGTTGGTCGCCACGTATCAACGCGTCGTGAAGCAGGAGACCGGCCGGTTGTTTCCCGAGGATCCGATCGAGCAACTCGACATGGCGGTTCAGGCGGTCTTCACCTCCTGGTTTGGTGACCGGGCGGTCACGTATCGCAAGATCTACGGCATTCCGGATTCATGGGGCACGGCGGTCAACGTCGTGGCCATGGTGTTCGGCAATATGGGTGAGACCAGCGGCACCGGCGTCATGTTTTCCCGGAATCCTTCCACGGGCGAACGCGCGATTTTCGGGGAATGTTTGCTGAATGCGCAGGGGGAAGACGTGGTCGCCGGGCTACGCACGCCCCTTCCCGTGTCCGCGTTGAAGGACACCCTCCCCGCCGCCTATCAATCTCTCATGACCACCCAGAAGATCCTGGAGAAACATTACCGCGACATGCAGGACATGGAGTTTACGATTCAGGAAGGCAAGCTCTATATGCTGCAAACGCGGGTGGGTAAGCGAACGGGGATTGCCGCGGTGCGGGTTGCCGTGGATATGGTCAAGGAACGGCTGATCGACAAGAGAGAAGCCGTGCGCCGGGTCGAACCGGAACAGTTGGCGCAGTACCTGTATCCCGTGTTTGAACAGGCCGAAGAAAAGAAGTTTCAACCGATCGGCAAGGGATTGCCGGCCGGGCCGGGCGCGGCTTGCGGGAAAATTGCTCTCACCCCGGATCATGCCGTGGCGCTCAAGGCACGTGGAGAAAAAGCCGTGTTGGTGCGGAAGGAAACCAGCCCGGACGATATTCACGGCATGCACGCTGCGGAAGGCTTCCTGACCGCCACGGGAGGGATGACGTCCCATGCCGCGGTCGTGGCGCGGCAAATGGGGAAAGTGTGCGTCGCCGGGTGTGAAGACGTGGAAGTCTTCGAGGAGGAAGCCAAGGTCCGCATTGGTCCTTCGGTCTTCAAGGAAGAGGAGTATATTTCCATCAATGGGTTCTCCGGTTGTGTCTACGGCGGGATGTTGTCCGTGGTTGACTCGGAAGTGATCCAGGCACTCCAAGGCACGCATCCGACTGCGCAATCGGACAAGGTTCGTTATTTTTTCACCATCCTGAAATGGGCGGACGAGATCCGGCACCTGAACGTTCGGGCCAATGCCGATGCCCCGGATCAGGCCAGAATCGCGCGTGGGTTCGGCGCGGAGGGCATCGGTCTCTGTCGTACCGAGCACATGTTCTTTGCGGAGGAACGGGCACCGATCATGCAAGCCATGATCCTGGCCTCGAACCGAACGGAGCGCGAGCACTATCTGGAACAATTGCTGCCCCTCCAGAAACAGGATTTCATCGGGCTATACCGGGAAATGAAGGGGTACCCGGTCACCATCCGGCTGTTGGATCCGCCCTTGCACGAGTTTTTGCCGAAACGCGAACAACTTATGGTGGACATCGCCAGGGCCGAAGCCGCGAACGTGCGGTCGCCGGAGGTCGAAGAAAAGCGGAAGATGTTGTCGCGGGTTGAGGAATTGCATGAATTCAATCCCATGCTTGGACTTCGAGGCTGCCGCTTGGGCATTACCATGCCGGAAATTACGCGCATGCAGGTGCGGGCGATCATGGAAGCGGCCTGCGAAGTGGCCAGGGAAGGGAAAAAGATCGTGCCGGAGATCATGATTCCCCTGGTGGGCATGGCCTCGGAGATGAAAGCGCAAAAAGCCCTGATCAAGGAAGTCGCCGAGGAAACCATGCGGCGCTACGGGAAGCGCTTGACCTATTTGGTCGGAACCATGATTGAGTTGCCGCGGGCCGCGGTCACGGCCGGACAGATCGCCGAAGATGCCGAGTTCTTCTCTTTCGGCACGAATGACCTGACCCAAACCACGTATGGATTTTCCAGGGACGATGCCGCTAAATTTACGAGCTTTTATCGCGACAACGATCTGTTGGCGTTCGATCCTTTTGCCGTGCTCGACCGGGAGGGGGTGGGGGCGGTCATGCGGTTGGCCATGCGCGAAGGGCGAGCGACTCGTCCTGATATCAAACTCGGGATTTGCGGGGAACACGGCGGGGAACCCAGTTCCGTTGAATTTTGCCATCACCTTGGTCTCAACTACGTGAGTTGTTCTCCCTATCGGGTTGCCATCGCCCGGTTGGCCGCGGCCCAGGCCGCGTTGGATGACGAAGATGAATGCCCGGATTTGAAGAACAAAACGGCGAAGGCTTCGGCCAAATCCCGCGCACGCCGGGTGACTGCCGCGACGTCTTCGTCCAAGTCGAAAGCCCGAGAGCAGTCACGCAAAGCTCGATCCCGCCGGTGAACGACGTCGAGCAAGACGTCCTTTTCATGAGACAGGCCCTCAGGCTTGCGGCTCGAGGCCGGGGGACGGCTCGCCCGAATCCCATGGTCGGCGCCTTGGTCGTGGCGAACGGGGCGGTCGTGGGATCCGGCTATCACAAACGGGCCGGTGGCCCCCACGCGGAAATCGTCGCGTTACGACAAGCCCGGGCCCGGGCGCGTGACGCGACCCTCTATACCTCGCTCGAACCCTGTTGCCATACGGAGAAACGTACCCCGCCCTGCGTGCCGGAAATTCTTGAGTCCGGCATTCGTCGCGTGGTCGTTTCGATGCGCGATCCCAATCCGCGAGTGGCGGGTCGCGGCATCCGGCAACTCCGGCGGGCGGGACTTTGCGTGGACGTTGGGTGTCTCGGCAAGGATGCGGCCACGCTCAATGAAGTGTATCTGCATTGGACCACAACCGGCCGGCCCTTTGTCGTGCTCAAGGCGGCGATGACGCTGGACGGCAAGATTGCCACGGCGACCGGCGAATCGCAATGGATCACGGGAACCAAGGCACGGGCACACGTCCATCAACTGAGAAGCCGGTTCGACGTGATTGCCGTGGGCGCGGAGACGGTTCTCAAAGACGATCCGCAATTGACGGTCAGGGTCGCCGTGGGTAAAAGGTCCTCGACCGGCATCCGTCAACCGGTTCGGATGATCTTTGACAGCCGTCTGCGGATTCCCTTCGGCGCGCGCGTGCTTGAGGGGATCGAAGAAGCCCCGACGGTCATTGTCACGACGAACATGGCCGGCCACCGAAAAGTCGAACGATTACGAAAGATGGGTGTGCAAGTCCTGGTGCTGCCTCGAAAAGGAACCCGCGTCTCTCTTGGCAAGTGTCTTCAAGCCCTTGGGAACATGGGGATCACCAGTATGCTGGTGGAAGGAGGGGGTGAACTGAACGCCGCTTTTTTACGTGCAGGCCTGGTGAACCGAGTCTGTCTTTACGTGGCGCCGGCCCTGTTGGGCGGACAACAGACCAAAGGCCTGTTGGGCGGCCGCTCGCCTCGACGTTTGACCGAAGTCGTCCCGGTATCCAATCTTCATATTCAATCTCTGGGCGAGGACGCGCTCATCACGGGAGATGTGTAAGAGAGATTATGGCAAAGCTCACAACATTTTTGGGTATCTGATAGATAGTGGGGTTGCGTGGATGATATTATTTCATGGCTGTGCGGACAGTGCAATGAAGTGAAGGAAAAGAGATTTGTCATGTTGTAACTTGAGGAGTTTCATCATGAATATACGGAACAGCACTCAAGGGAGGGTGTCATGAAAAAAGTCGCTGTCGTTTTATCGGGCTGCGGGTTCTTGGATGGAGCGGAGATCACCGAAGCGATCAGTACGCTGGTGGCGATTGGGCAACACGGTGCGGAGTATGCATGTTTTGCGCCGGACAAGGATGCGGCTGAAACGAACCACCTGACGCAACAGGCCACCGGGCAAACGAGAAACGTGTTGCAGGAGGCGGCCCGGATTGCACGCGGGGACATTCAGTCCCTGGACCAACTCAAGGCGCAGGATTTCGATGCCCTGGCGTTTCCCGGAGGGTATGGAGCGGCACTCCATTTGTGTGATTTTGCGCAAAAGGGGAGCGGCGGGCAGATCGATCCGCAAGTCCTGCGTATCGTGAAGGAGTTTCATGAAAGCCGAAAACCCATTGCCGCGATTTGTATCGCCCCGGCTATCATGGCCCTGGCTTTCGGCGAGAAAGGCGTGAACGTCACGATCGGTGAGGATCAGGGGACGGCTTCGGAGGTCGAAAAAACCGGGGCCAAGCACACCAATTGCGCGGTCGAGAAATTCGTGGTGGATTCCGCCAATAAAGTCATCACCACGCCGGCTTATATGTACGGAACAGCCAAGCCCCACCGGATTTTCGAAGGCGTGAGTGGCGCCATTGCCGAATTGCTGAAGATGGCGTAAGAGGCCGGTGCTTTCTACTTTGAGAATGCCGTATGCTTCGGTGGCGGAGCTGGTACGCCGGTGAGCATGCCGAGAGCACTGAGGTCCTCATCAATATCCAGCCAGTGGACCCCTTGCCCTGTCCCGATAATTTCAAAGTGCTGACGTTGCGCTGGCGTCGCATTGGATAAACGCCACGACCACGCCAGCGGGACGCTGACCGTACGGCCATCTGCGAGATGAGCGACGATGAGGTCTTCAGTCACCTCGACCGTCATAATCCGAGGATCGTTACTCGCTACAATGTGAGGCTCCCTTGTACATTTCAGCAAAGATGGGAAGCTGGAGCTTGTCGTTTAGCCAATCAAAGACGTTTTGTTGTTCATTCGTGAGCATCATGCCGGTGTAAATGCCTTTTAAGAACGACCTCTTTTTTACAACCAAGTCAGATCTTACTGCCCTGAGTCCCTCCAACGTTGCGCCAGCAGTTCGTCAGGCGTCACTCCTCTTCACGTATCTCGATCAGCCGCTTCTCCCGCTCAATTTCCGCAATAATTTCTTCCTCACTTGGCAGAATCAGGCGGTATTTTGAGGCAAAAAGTTGTTCGCTACCTCTGAGTACCGAGAACTTGACGATGGTTTCATCTTTGGATGTGCAGAGAATCAGGCCGACGGTCGGGTTGTCGTCCTCACCGCGTTTAAATTCGTCGAACATTCGTACATAGGTATCCATTTGTCCGATGTCCTGATGGGTCAGTTGATCGGTTTTGAGGTCAATCAACACAAAGCACTTGAGCAGGTAGTTGTAGAACACCAGATCGATGTAAAAGTGGTTGGTTTCCGTACTGATGCGGTATTGTCTGCCGACAAATGAAAATCCTTTGCCGGCTTCGAGCAAAAACTGGGAGAGATTATTGATGATGGCGGCTTCCAAGTCTTTTTCTTTGGGAGCAGTGCGATCAGGAAGTTGCAGGAATTCCAGTACATACGGGTCCTTGATAAATGACCGCAATTCACTTTGAGGGGCATCGTCAGGAGACATGATTGCTTCAGCCGGTTGTCGTGAAGAAAGTAGGCGTTCGTAATAGAACGTGTTGATGTTGCGTTGAAGTTGTCGAACGCTCCACCTCTGCTGGACGGCTTCTGTAAGGTAATAGGTTCTTGCTTTCGCGTTTTCCAGCCGCATAATCAACCGGTTATGGCTCCAACTCAATTTGCTACACAGTGTGTAGCGAATGTCTTCATCGGAGTAGGTAAGGTAAAATTGACGAAAGTTGCGGAGGTTAGCATAGGAAAATCCTTTGCCGAATTCATCGGTTAAGTTTCTTGACAAATTTTCCAGCAGTTTCTTGCCATATTTCGCCTTGGATTTGCCTTCCTGATCCTCTTCCACAATTCGTTTGCCGATCATCCAGTAGGCTTCGACCATGGCACTGTTGATTTCAGAATAAGCCCGGTTGCGAGCATTTTGAAGAATCTGCCTGATATCTGAATAAAAAGTTGTCGGATCCTTCATCCTTTTAGCACCTTTCTAATCTGCACCCAAAAACAGGCCAAGGCATCGTCCGGCAGTCAGTCACGTAAATCCGGCGGTAACAGGAACGGTTGGTTGCGGTCGGCATGCACGAATTTGCTCATGGGGTTAGCCTCAACAATGGTTGCTATTGGTGATCAGGTTAAAGAAGTATTATATCCCAATCACTAACGAATCCGTCTATCCTTCGCCTCAATTGTCGTTCTGCTATAATGCGCCGGTAACGCGGATTAACCGTCAACTGCCTCATCGGGCTGGAACAGGAATCAGGGACAACACGCAATGGAACTTCTCAGATCCACCGACGAGCCTCTTCGTCTTCTCCGGACCGTCTTCGGCCATTCGGCGTTTCGCTTGCGCCAGGATGAAGTGATCGCAGACCTGCTGGATGGCAGGGACGCCATGGTGCTGATGCCGACTGGCGGGGGCAAATCGTTGTGTTATCAGGTGCCGGCCATGATGCGTGACGGGGTAGGCGTCGTGGTGTCGCCCCTGATTGCGTTGATGAAGGATCAGGTGGACGCGCTCCGCCAGTGCGGGGTGCGGGCGGCCTGCCTGAACTCCACCCTGGACTTTGAGGAGGTACGGGCGGTGGAAGCGGCGGTGAACGGCGGGAAGCTGGATTTGCTCTACGTCGCGCCGGAGCGCCTGCTGCAGGAGCGGACCCTGGAGTGGCTGGACGCGCAAACCATCGCCTTGTTCGCCATTGACGAAGCTCACTGCGTGTCTCGCTGGGGGCACGACTTCCGCGAAGAGTATTTGCAGTTGTCGGTACTGCACGAACGGTATCCCTCGGTCCCGCGCATCGCCTTGACGGCCACCGCTGACCATGCAACCCGTCGAGAAATCATCACCCAACTGCAACTGGAAAAAGCCAACGTCTATATCCACAGTTGTGACCGTCCCAACATCCGTTACGCCATCTCCGACGACGATAACGGGCGCGAGCGCATGTGGCGCTTTCTCCAAAGTGAGCATTCCAACGACGCCGGCATCGTCTATTGCCTGACGCGCAAGAAAGTGGAGGAGACCGCCGAGTGGCTGCGCGCCCGCGGGCGTGACGCACTGCCTTACCACGCGGGTCTTTCGGATCACACGCGCCACCGGCACCAGGAACGGTTCCTGCGCGAGGACGGCGTGGTGATCGTTGCCACGGTTGCGTTCGGCATGGGCATCGACAAACCCGACGTACGTTTTGTCGCCCATCTCAGTCTGCCCAAGAGCATTGAGGCTTATTACCAGGAAACGGGGCGTGCCGGCCGCGACGGCCTGCCGGCCAGCGCGTGGATGAATTACGGCTTGAGGGAAATCATCATCTTTCGCCAGTGGCTGTCCGAGTCCGAAGCCGATGCGGCGCATAAGCGGGTAGAGCACCAGAAACTGGAAGCCATGGTGGGCCTGTGCGAACTCGCCACCTGCCGCCGCCGTGCCATCCGCGCCTACTTCGGCGAAGAGCCGGGTGAAGTCTGCGGCAATTGCGACAACTGCGTGAACCCGCCGCAGACTTGGGACGGCACCGAGGCTTCGCAGAAGGCCATGACCTGCGTCTCCCGCACCGGCGAACGCTTCGGCGTGAATTACCTGGTCGACGTGCTCATCGGTAAGGACAATGCACGTATCCGCGACTGGCGCCACGACCGGTTGGAAGTATTCGGCACCGGCGCGGAGCATGCCGCCACCGAGTGGCGCTCCATTTTTCGCCAGCTCATTGCCCAAGGCTGTCTCCGGGTGGACGCCGAGCGTTTCGATGCCTTGCGCCTGACGGAGCAGGCGTTCCGGGTGTTACGCGGCGAGCGTGGGCTGACCTTGCGTCAATTGCGGCGTGCCGTCACGGTGAAACAAGGAAAGATTGCCGTGAATTCTGTACCCATTGTGCCAGGCGACGAAGTCCTGTGGCAGGCTTTGCGAACGACGCGGACGACCCTGGCCAAGGAGCAGAGAGTCCCACCTTACGTCGTGTTTCACGATACGACCCTGCGCGAGTTGGTGCGGCTCAAACCCCTGACGCTGGAACAAATGGAGCGCATCCAAGGTGTGGGTGAGCATAAGTTGAGGAAATATGGTGAGGCGTTTTTGCGGGTCGTGCGGGAATACGTGCAGGCAGAGCGTGATGGTGAATAACATACCTGTCGCTCATTTCTGCTGAGTGAAGAGTTGGTGCTTTCTACTTTGCCAATGCTTTCTGCTTTGGTGGTGGGGCTGGTACACCAGTTAGCATGCCGATGGCGCTGAGATCCTCATCAATAGCCGGCCAGTGGATTCCCTGCCCTGTCCCGATAATCTCAAAGTGCTGACGTTGCGCTGGGGCTGCATTGGATAAACGCCAAGACCACGCTAGTGGGACGCTGACCGTACGGCCATCTGCGAGATGAGCGATGATGAGTTCGTCCGTCACTTCTACCGTCATAATCCGTGGATCGTTACTCGCTACAATGCTCATGCCACGCCTCCATGATGTATTCTTGATGCTCCAGAATTATTGCTCGGATACGATTCAATTCATGGGGTGAAAACCCATAATTTATACTTAACGCCACTGGTTCCAGCCAAAATTTACATACCATTCGTTCTCGACGTATGTGGACATGGGGAGGTTCATGACAGTCAAAGCTATAAAAGAAAAAACGGTAGGGGCCTGGAATATTGGGAACCGTTGGCATGTCATCTGCTTTATAAAGATGTCAGGAACGGAGTATGATTTTACGGCAGTGTCCTAATCAGAGACGAGGCAAAATTAGACGCTATTGACCGTGGAATGGTCAAGCACTTATATGTATTCATGGGTTTTTCTAATATTCCCTCATGTATTGTGGTTGTTGGATTGCTGGTTGTCGGAGGGCCGCAAATTGGTGTCGATGCATGGGGTCAGGACACGCAATCCGGTTCGGCGATTGTACAAGCCGGAGCGTCCGGCCGATCCCTGGCGACGCTCGTCGCGAAGTATCTGACGGTTGACGATCGTGAACGGGCTGAAGCGTCGTTGCAGTCGATTCTGGTTCATCCCGAAGCGAGTCTTGAACGAGTGGGCGAGTTGCTTCGCACGCGCCCGACCTACGCGGCGGCTCCGGTGGGCATGCTCCCGAGTCAGCCGGTTCGGGTCCGCGGAAAAACCTTGTCATACGGGTTGTTCGTGCCGCCTGCCTATGATCCGGAGTTCGCGTTGCCTTTGGTGGTGTGTTTGCATGGGGCGGGGTTTACCGGAGATTCGTACCTGGAGCGGTGGGCGAAGCGGTTGGGCGAGTCTCATCTTCTTGCCTGTCCGACATCCATGGCCGGGACGTGGTGGACCAGGTCGAGCGAGGAGTTGGTGTTCGCGACCATCAGGAACGTTCGCGTGCGCTATCGCATTGACCCCGATCGCATTTACTTGACGGGCATGTCGAACGGCGGCATCGGCGCGTGGATTATCGGGATGCATCACGCCCCGCGGTTTGCCGCGGTGGCGCCGATGGCGAGCGGGATCGATGACGTGTTGTTTCCCTTTCTGGAGAACTTCCGGAACACGTCGTTGTACGTGATCCATGGGGCCAGGGACCAGATCATGCCGGTCTGGTTGAGCCGGAACGTGACCAATGAGTTGGCCAAGCTCGGTATCGCGTTCACGTATCGTGAACATGAATGGTCGCATCCACATGCCGGGGGCCATTTTTTCCCTCGACAGGAGTTGCCGGCCCTGGTGAAGTGGTTTGATCATCAACGCCGTGATCCGTATCCGCGGAAATTGACCGTGGTGCGTGACGCGAGTCACTTGACGAATTTCGGGTGGGTGCGCATCGATGCCACCGACCGTATCGCCATGTTTTCGGAGCAGTTGATCGATCGGCACGGTGACCTGATCAAGAACAAGGTCTATGCGAGGCTGGCGATTGAAGTGAGAGGCGAGAATCATCTTGAGGTCAGAACCGAACGGGTCCGGCGATATACCCTCTTCTTGAATGAGGCGTTGGTCGATTTTTCCGAACCCCTGACTGTGGTGACCGATGGTCGCACCAGTTTTCAAGGCCCTGTGACGCCGCAAGTCGAGACGCTGCTCCGCGAGGCGAGACGGCGTCAGGACGTCGACCGCCTCTTCCCCGCCCAATTGACGATCGACGTGTTGCCGTGAACGTGCTGGACGTGCCTGTCCCTGAGTCGCCCATGGCTAAAGCCCTTGCCGTTCTTGGAACGGGCTCCGACGTTGGAAAAAGCCTCGTCACGGCAGGATTCGGACGGATTTTTCATCGTTCCGGGATCCGGGTGGCTCCGTTCAAGTCCCAAAACATGTCCCTGAATTCGTTCGTGACCGTGGAGGGCGGGGAGATGGGCCGTGCGCAAGTCCTTCAGGCGCAGGCGTGCGGGCTTCTTCCGCACGTGGATATGAACCCCATCCTGCTCAAACCGGAGGCCGACCGGCGTTCGCAGGTGATTGTGCAGGGACACGTGTGGCGGAGTCAGGATGCCGGAGACTATTTCGACTCCAAAGCGGAGTTGTTTCGCTTTGTCCGGCAGAGTTACGAGCGGCTGGCTGCGCAATACGAGTTGATCGTCATTGAAGGTGCGGGCAGTGCGGCTGAGGTGAATTTGCGCGACCGGGACATTGTCAACTGGCCGGTGGTCCGGATGGCCGGTGCCGGAGTGGTTCTCGTGGCGGATATCGATCGCGGCGGGGTTTTTGCCCAGGTCATCGGCACCCTGGACTTATTGGAGCCGGGTGAACGGCAACGGGTACTCGGAATCGTGATCAACAAATTTCGCGGGGATCGCCGTCTATTCGATGACGGCGTGGCATTTCTCGAGCAGCAGACGGGCATCCCCGTGCTCGGGGTAATCCCTTTTTTACGGGACCTGGTGTTGGACCAGGAAGATAGCGTGACCATCGAACCGGGTTCGTCCGTTGCCTCCTTTTCGCCGGAGATGGTGAACGTCGCGGTCATCCTGTTGCCTCACATGAGCAACTTTACGGATTTCAACGCGTTGGCCGCGGAATCCGACGTGACGTTGCGGTATGCCAGGGTTCCTGGGGACGTGGCCGGTGCGGACGTGCTTATCCTGCCGGGTAGTAAGCATACGATTCAGGACCTTCAATACCTCAGGGAGAAAGAGTTTGTACCGGTCGTGGCCTCACACGTTCTGGCCGGACGTGAGGTCGTCGGTCTGTGTGGCGGGTTTCAGATGCTGGGCGGACGAATTGACGACCCTGATCAGGTCGAAGGCGGTGGGGAAACGGAGGGTTTCCGGCTGTTGCCGGTCGAGACCCGGTTACATCGTGAGAAGCAGACGAGGCAGGTGCAGGCGGAGTCCCTGCTGTCCGGCACGTCTGACGGGGAAACGATTCAGGGTTATGAAATTCACGTGGGACTGACGTCCCGTCGTCAAGGCGGACCGTGTTTTCGCATTCTTGACCCGGACGGAGACCGTGAAGACGGCGCCGTTTCCTCTGATGGGTTGGTGTGGGGCACCTATATTCACGGCGTGTTTGATGATCCGTCCTTTCGCCGGACCTGGATCAATCGTGTGCGGGCCCGCAAGGGGCTGGCTCCGAATCCGGTTGCGGATTCGGAAATGGTGACCAGACGCCTGACGTCGGCTCTCGATCAGTGGGCCGATCACGTTGCGCGCTACGTGGATATGAAAACCGTGTTTCAGGCTTTACAATTGCCCTCTGCTTGACAAACGGATTCCGGGTTCCCTACAGTTCAGCCAACATGATGGTATGCTCGGGTGCAGGGAAGAAGGTGCAATTCCTTCGCGGTCCCGCCGCTGTAACCGGAAACGAATCCCGCAGAAGCCACTGTCAAAACGTTGACGGGAAGGTGCGGGTAGTAGGTTAGGATCCGGAAGCCAGAAGACCTACCCGGGCGGAGAATCCCATGGTGCCGAATCAAGCCGGCGACCGGGATTCACGACCTTCGATCCCTCGTGGGCTGGGGAGCGGGTGAGGATGAAGACGCGGGAACAATCCTCAGGGTCGTTTAGGCCTTGGGGATTTTTTTATGTTTCGCCGGCTCTGCCGGGGTAGCCGTGAAGCAAGGCACCGGCCTTCTCGCGTTGTGCTGCTCCTGACGATCGTGCTGTTGGCCTGTATGGCCGGCGCCCCCTTTGGGAGTGCCTCTGATCCTTCCAAGACCATGAAACGTCGTCAACAGGGTATTCTCACCGGCATGCCGTTCATGGCCAACGTGGCTCCCCGCACATTCATCGATGACCTTGGCCGCAAACTCTATCTTGCCCAACCACCGAAGCGCATCGTGTCCCTGGCTCCGAGCATTACGGAAATGTTGTTCGCCCTTGGCTTGGATCAGGAAATAGTCGGCGTGACGGAATTTTGCAACTATCCGCCTGCCGCCTTGGACAAACCCAAAGTTGGGTACGCCCAACCGAACCTGGAATCCATCGTCGCGCTAGAGCCTGAACTTATCGTTGCGCCCAAATCGTTCCTGAGAGTCGACTTGCTCAACAGGTTGGAGCAATTGAAGATTCCAACGATGCTGCTGGACGCCCAAACCGTTGAGGATATTTTGCGCCACATTCAACTGTTGGGTCGCATGGTCGGACGAGTCCCCGAATCCCTCAAGGTGACGGAAACGATTCGAAAGCAAATGACCGTGTTGACCGCTCGATTGGAAGGGCGGCCGCGTCCCACCCTTTTATTCGTGATCAACACCGACCCGCTCATTACGGTCGGTCCAGGGAGCTATATTCATCAATTGATAGAACTGGCCGGGGCGAGAAACGCCGCGGAATCTGCCGGGACCCCGTATCCGCGCCTGAGCATCGAGGAAGTGCTCCGGCAGAACCCCGAGTTTTTGCTGTTCCCTACGGGTCAATTTGAAGGCATTCCCCAGGCCGAGCAGGATCAATGGCGGCGGTGGACGTCTCTCGAAGCGGTTAAACGGAATCAATTCATGCACATCAACAGTGACATCCTCAATAGACCAGGCCCGCGAGTGCTCGAAGCCCTGGAAGCACTGATTACTATTCTTCACCCTGACGTGGTGCAATCCGCAACCGGACAGGAGGGATGACCGTCCCGTTATGGCTTCCGTCACGTCTCAATCAGGAGAATCCCATGCCGGTGGCACTTCAGCCGTGCCGGCACCGGCGTTTCTCTCCCGACCGGCACCGGACTCCTTTGTGGAAGGGTCTCGACCTTCGCAAACGGTTGCCACGCTTTCACCAATAAAATGGCTTGGCGTGTCCGGAGGGTTGGGGGCGTTGGCCCTCGTGGTCTTCGTGGCTTGTCTGGGATTCGGTACCGAGACTATTTCATTTCCGAAAGTTGTGGCTCTTTTGGCACAGGGACCGTTTGCCGAAGGAGCGATGCAGAACGCCCCCCACCACATAATTATTTGGCAGGTCAGGATCCCTCGAGTCCTGCTCGCCTTTATGGTCGGCGGTAGCCTGGCTGCAGTGGGAGCGTCGCTTCAGGCGTTGCTTCGGAATCCTTTGGCCGATCCCTACGTTATCGGCATCTCGAGCGGGGCTGCGCTCGGCGCGGCCGTGGCCGTCCTGTTCGGCATCGGCCTTTCCATTCTCGGTTTGTCGATTCTGCCGTTTTATGCGTTCCTGGGCGCCCTGCTTGCTCTTCTGATTGTCTATCGCATTGCCGTGTCCTATGGGAGTTTTTCCATTCATACGCTGTTGCTGGGCGGAGTGGTCCTGAATGCGATTTTTTCGGCGCTCATCCTGTTTCTGACGAGTTTGGCCGACCCGTATAAGGCCTCGGGGATGTACGCGTGGCTGATGGGTTCGTTGACGGGGCCGGATTTCGCCACCGTCCTGGTTCTGGCCGTGTATCTGTTCTTGGGGGTGGCGGTCCTGGTTTCCCAGGCGTCTGCCTTGAACCTGCTTACGCTCGGTGAAGAAGCGGCCCGGTCGTTGGGCGTCGAAGTCGAACGGGTGAAGCGCGTTCTCTTTGCCTCGGCTGCGCTGCTGACGGGATCGGTTGTGGCCTTCAGCGGCCTGATCGGGTTTGTGGGACTCATCGTGCCCCATGCCGTTCGCCTGGTGTTCGGCGCCGACCACCGGTTGCTGCTGATTGCGTCGGGCATGGTCGGAGGCATCTTTCTGATGCTGGCCGATACCTTGGCCAGGACGTTGCTGAGTCCGACGGAAATTCCCGTGGGCGTCGTCACGGCCCTGGTCGGCGGACCGGTTTTTCTGTATCTGCTGATCCGGCAACGCAGGAGAATCATTACGTGAGTGCGCGTCAGGACAGGTTACACAGCCAACCGCCGTTTATGGTGGATGCCGTGACCTTCGGGTTCGGGCGAAAGGAAACGGCGGTGCAGTCTCCGGTTCTGAAAAACGTCTCGTTCACGATTGCGCCAGGCGAAGTATTGGGTATCCTGGGTCCCAATGGCTCGGGGAAGAGTACCTTGTTGAAAATACTCATGAGAATCCTGGTTCCTCAACAGGGGAGGGTAGAACTGTTTGGTCAACCTCATACGGCGTGTTCCCAGGCAGAGATTTCCCGTCGCGTGGCTTTCGTTCCGCAGGAAACCCAGCAGGCGTTTCCCTTTACAATCAGCGAAATGGTGTTGATGGGGCGGTATCCCCACCACAATCGAACGTGGGGGTTGGGATGGGAAAGCTCACGGGATCGTACCGTTGCGATGCAGGCCATGACTGACCTGGGCGTTTCCCACCTTGGGGCCCGGCTGATCACGAACGTTTCCGGTGGGGAGCGACAACGCGCCGTGATTGCTCGTGCCCTGGCCCAGGAGCCGGAAATCCTGCTCCTGGACGAGCCGACGGCCTTTCTGGATCTCCATCATCAATTGGAAATTGCGCGAATCATTCGACGTCTGAATCGGGAACGAGGGTTGACCGTCGTGCTGGTGTCCCATGATCTGAACCTGGCCAGTCAATACTGCGACCGGTTATTGCTGTTACGGGAAGGGGAGATTGTGACCATGGGTTCACCGGAAGAAGTCATTGCAAAGGAATCTCTGGAGCGGGTCTACGACTGCCCCGTTCTCGTTGATCCGCATCCGCAATCCGGTATGCCGCGGGTCACCTTGCCGGTGTGAAGGGAAGGGGACGTTTCATGCAGACCCCCCCCAGGCCCCTACGGAAACCCCCCTGCCCCCCTTGTCAGGGGGGAACGGAGTTCTGCTGTCCCCCTGATAAGGGGGATTGAGGGGGTTGTCTTTCAACGGCGAGGAAAAGAAGATGTGGCACATGGCCGACGTGGTGACGGCCTTGAAACGTTCACCGCACGTATTACACATTCAACAATTCAGGAGGCGTTCCTAAGGACAAAAAACGACAGCGACGGGGAAGATGGTGCAAATCCATCACGGTGCCGCCACTGTAAGCGGGGAGTGAACCTGCACAAGGCCACTGTGAACTGAACGTTCATGGGAAGGCGCAGGGAAGCAATGATCCGCGAGTCAGGAGACCCAACTGCCGTTGACCTCTGGACCCACCCTTCGAGTCAAAGGGAGGTGACGTATGTTGCATCGGTTTGTTTTCTTTTATCTTTTTGTCCACGTGCTTTTGATCCCCGCCGTCTCTTTCGGTGAATCAGATACAACTTTCTCGGGCGTCCAGACTCTGGACCCCGTGGTCGTGAGTGCCACGAAAACACCGGTTCCTCTTCGTCAGGTGACGAGCGCGGTCGAAGTCTGGACCGAAGAAGACTTTAAACGGCGTCAGGTCAAGACCGTGGTGGAAGCTCTTCGTCTGACGCAAGGTACGGCCGTGTTTCAAAGCGGCGGCCCGGGTGGCACGGCAAACGTACGGATTCGAGGTGGAAGTTCCAGACAAACTCTGGTTCTTATCGATGGAGCGATCGTGAATAGCGCGACGTCGGGAGATTTTAATTTTGCCCACTTGACGACCGATAATATTGAAAAAATCGAAATCGTGCGGGGCGCCCAGAGCACGCTTTGGGGGGCGGATGCCATGGGTGGAGTGATCAATATCACGACGAAACGGGGACGTGGGCCTTTGAAGGCCGGTGCCTTCTTCGAATACGGATCGTTCAATACGTTGCGGGAAGGCGGGCACCTGTCCGGCAGCAAGGGGCCGGTTGACTTTTCCGTAGCTCTCTCACGGTGGGATACGACGGGCATCTCGCAAATCAACTCTCGAAGAGGGGCGACCGAGCGCGATGCCTATCGGAATTGGCAGGTTTCTTCCCGCATCGGCGTGACTTTGCCGCTGGATGGCCGGCTGGATTTCAATTTTCGATGGTGGAACAGCTCGGTCAATATCGACAGCAGTTCCGGTCCCTCGGACGTCATCAACTACAAAAATGAGAGCGAGCGATTTATCTTCGGCGGAAAATATCAGCAACCGCTGACCGATTGGTGGACTCACGCGTTGACACTTTCCCGGTCCCAAAATGCTCTTCTGGATAACCCGGGAACGTTACAGCGCAATTTGGTGACCGGAATGACGAAAGTGCCATTTGGTTCGGGGAATCCCAATGAAATACGCGTTGTGGCGAATCGAATCGAAAGCCAACACGACTTTCACCTCAATCAGTACGTCACGTTGACGGGCGGCTATCAATTTCGTGAGCAGACGGGAGAGAACGAAGGAGGGTCCAGTCCGTTCTCGGAAAAGGTGATCTCGTCTCATGCCGGTTTTGGCCTCATACAATTCAACCTGTTTGATCGAGTCTTTGCCACCGCCGGGGTCCGGCACGACAGTTTCAATACGTTTGGTGATGCTACGACCTACCGTTTAACGGGTGGATACCTGATCAAGGAAACGAACACGAAAATACGCAGCAGCTATGCTACGGGGTTCCGGGCTCCAACGGTTAATGAATTGTTCTGGCCGAATTTTGGGAATCCCGATGTACAACCGGAACAAAGTCAGAGTTTCGACGTGGGCGTCGATCAGGCCTTGTTTGCCGATAGGATGACCATCAGCGGCGGCTATTTCTGGAATCGGTATCGCGATCTTATTCAGACGATTCAGAGTGCCGCAATATGTGGGACAGGCTCGTTTGGCGCCAATTATTGTCCCGTCAACGTGGCATCGGCAAAAACACAAGGGTGGGAGGGCATGGTGAATATTGTTGTGGCTCAGGATCAACCGTGGGTCAAGCGGTTGGAATTGAAAGGTCAATACACGATGACTCTGACCCGTAATCTTATGACCGATGCTCGATTGCGTCGTTGGCCTGTCAATCAAGCCAGTCTGAGCCTGTATTATCAACCGATGGATTCCGTTCACACGATTCTCGATTTTCGTTTTGTGGGAGAACAATATAATGGCGACGGGAATACCCAGCCCGTCGGTTCGTTTGAAGTGGTCAATCTGGCCGTGAATTATGATTTTTCCGATCAATTCCAGGCCTATGTCCGCGTGGACAATCTCTTTGATGAAGAGTATGAAGAAATATTGTTTTTCGGTACCCCCGGGCGTTCAATCTTCGGCGGTATCCGTGCGAATTTCGATCTGCCGTTTGGGTCGAGTATAAAGTAGAATGTCATTCCTCAAGGGAAGAGCAGGTCGTCGCGGTGATAGAGGAAACCATCATGAGTGAAGCAACTGACCAAAAAAATGCAGCGGGTGAAAGCCTCGGTTGATCGTCGTATCGAGGCCGCTCAGGAAGAGCGTGGTATTCTGATCGTGTTCACCGGCGCGGGGAAAGGGAAAACCACCGCGGCTCTGGGCATGGTCATGTGCTGCATCGGGCACGGTATGAAGGTGGCGATTGTGCAGTTTATCAAAGGGGAGTTGAATTTTAGTTTGTCCGGACCGGGTGGAGGTTCGGAAGACAGGGCGGTGCTGCATGCGGATCAGTAAAGTGTATACCCGTTCCGGCGACGCCGGGAAAACCCGCCTGGCGGGTGGGCAGGAAGTGTGGAAGGACTCCTTGCGCGTGGAAACCTATGGCACGGTCGATGAGTTGAATTCCGTGATTGGTCTTGCCAGGGCGTTGAATGCGGATCAACCGGACCGCGTGAACGCCAAGTCAACCCTCGAAGATCACCTGCGGTGGATTCAAAATAAGTTGTTCGACGTCGGAGGGATCCTTGCGACGGCTCCGGGAGAGACCTTCAAGAATATGCCGGTGGTGACGGCTGACCACGTGGGCAAGTTGGAAGGTCTTATTGATGCCTGTCAGGAAGACTTGGAGCCCTTGAAAGAGTTTATCCTGCCGGGAGGCGGGAAGGTGTCCGGTTTTTTACACCAGGCTCGAACAGTTTGCCGGCGGGCCGAACGTCTTTGTGTGAGCCTGTCGCGTGAAGAAGAGATTTCCCCTGAGCTTGTGCGGTTTTTGAACCGGTTGAGTGATGCCCTGTTTGTGTTGGCGCGCTGGACCGCAAAAATGCAAGGGGAAGACGAATACCTGTGGGAACGGGAAGGAGGATGAGATGCTGTGCCTTATTCTCGGAGGGGCGCGTTCAGGAAAGAGCCGGTTGGCATTGACCTTGGCAGGACGTGACTTGCCCAGGGCTTTTGTGGCGACTGCCGAACCCGGTGATGAGGAGATGGCCGCGCGTATCCGAAAACATCAGGAGGATCGTGACCCGGCATGGGAAACTCAGGAAATCCCCATTGACGTGAGCGGATGGCTCAAGACCCATGGAGCGGCGTATAAGACGGTTGTGATCGATTGCCTGACCTTGTGGTTGTTGAATCTTCTGGGTAGCGGGATTCAGGCGTCTCAAGTCCCGGCCTATACGGATGAGTTGATGCAATCGGCTCGAATGGTTCCGGGAACGGTGGTGTTGGTGAGCAATGAAGTGGGCCTGGGCATCGTGCCCGGCGACGCCGTGACGCGACAATTTCGAGACCTCGCAGGGGCCATGAATCAACGCGTTGCCGCGGCCGTCGATGCCGTACATTTGTGCGTGAGCGGTCTCCCCGTGCAATTGAAATAACAAGCGTGTCACAACATGGGCGAAGAAAACATTGATCTGATCCTTCCGGCAGTGAAACTTCCAGACGAGGGCGTTCGACTGCAGGCGCAAGCCCGGCTCGATTCACTCACCAAGCCAACGGGAAGCCTGGGACGACTTGAAGAAGTTGCCGCGAATTACCTTGCGATCAACGGAAGCGTCTCCGCTCCGCGTCTCGATTCCGTTGTGTTTGCTCTGGCGGCCGACCACGGTGTGGTGGCCGAGGGGGTGAGTGCGTATCCGCAATCCGTGACTGCGCAGATGGTAAAGAATTTTGTCCATGGTGGTGCCGGCGTGAACGTCCTGGCTCGCCATGCTGAAGCATCCCTGCGTTTGGTGGACATGGGGGTGGCTGAGGACCTTAGCGCGTGTGCCGGTCTCCTGGATCATAAGATTGCTTATGGAACAAAGAATTTTCTTTGCGAGCCTGCAATGTCCCGCGAACAGGCGTTGCAATCGATTCAGGTTGGGATGGATTTGGCAAAGGCCGCTTGTGCGGATGGAAAAAATCTTATTGCCGCCGGGGAAATGGGAATCGGTAATACGACGTCGAGTGCGGCCATCGTGTCGGTGTTGACCGGGCAAAGCGTGGAAAAGGTCACAGGCCGGGGAACCGGTGTCGATGCTCGAACCCTGAAGCGGAAAATCTCCGTTATTGAGCAGGCGCTTGAGTTGCATCATCCGTCTTCCTCCGACGCCATCGAAGTCTTAACGAAGGTTGGTGGATTCGAAATCGGCGGGATGACCGGGCTGATGCTCGGGGCGGCGGCCTGTCACGTACCGGTTGTGCTGGACGGATTCATTACAGGCGCAAGTGCGTTGATTGCCGTGGCCTTGGAACCCAAGTGCCGGGAATATCTCATCGCCTCGCACTTGTCACAGGAGCCCGGACATCGGATCGTCCTCGATCACCTGCGGCTTGACCCGCTTTTGGATTTGCGAATGCGTCTTGGCGAGGGGACCGGTGCCTGTCTGGCTGTCACGCTCATTCACGCTGCCTTGAAAATCTATAGGGAAATGGCCACGTTTGACGAAGCACGGGTTTCCGGTGCGCTGCCGCATCATAACCCGGAGTCCGGACGTTCATGATCAGATCCTGCCTGTTGGCATGGCATTTTCTCACGATCATCCCGCTTTGCAGGTCGCCGCACGTTCAGCCTGCTCCGCGAGAACTGGCTTCCTCCATGCAATGGTACCCCGCGGTGGGCTTGGCTATCGGGGGAATACTTGTTGCCGCCGATACGGTATTCGGCATGGTCCTGACGCCGGACGTGACGGCGCTGCTCGTCCTGTGCGTCCTGGTTGTCCTGACCGGAGGGTTACACCAGGATGGCTTGGCCGATACCATTGATGGGTTGGCTAAGAGGGGCAGTCCGGTGGAGCGATTGGCCGTCATGAAAGACGGGAGCATCGGTGCCTTGGGTGCGACAGGTTTGGTGCTGGCATTGGCGTTGCGATTCGCAGGCATTCTGCATCTGCCTGCCTCTGAGCGAATGGGTCTCTTGTTATGCATGCCGGTGATGGGAAAATGGGCTATGGTGATCAGTACGTTCGGCAGTTCGCATGCCCGGGTTGGCGGCGGCCTCGCGTCCGGCTTCTTGAACGAAATCCGGTTGAGGGACGTGTTGTGGGCCACCGTCTGGGCCGGAGTTGTTGTCTGTGTCACTCTCGGGTGGCAAGTAGGCGGGTTATTGTTAGGTCTCAGTGCAGTCACGGCACGCGGGATGATTTTTGTGTGCTCTCGCGTGTTCGGCGGGATTACGGGAGACGTGCTTGGGGCGATCAATGAAGTCACGGAAATCCTGTTTCTGTTTGCCGCTCCGTTGATCCTGATGTTGGTGGTGTTCTGATCCGTGAAGCGCCACCTCCAGAAAACGTGCGGGCGATGCGGCTGTGCGTTCACGTGCGGGCTGTACGGGTGCTGGTGTACCGGCGTGCCGGTTTCCGATGCCCAGTACGCGGCCATTGTTGAACGGTTCGTGGATTGCCTGTGTCCGTCATGTTTGAAGGCCTTGTGCGCGGGAGACCTTGATCTCGACGGCGTCTGATGGTGGAGCCCATGTTGGCCGTCAACCTTTTGGCTGCCTGTGCCTTGGACGGGTTACTGGGAGATCCCCGGTGGATGCCTCATCCGGTCAGGTGGATGGGGGCGTGTATCCACTGGTGTGAGCCGGTGCTCAGAAAGCGGTGTATCTCCGCTACGAGCCGGCGCGTCGCAGGATTCATCCTGGCCGTGTTTGTCCCGGTTCTGAGCTTCCTGATGGCATGGGGCTCGTTGCACCTTGCCTTTCTCGTGCATCCATGGTTTGGCAACCTTCTGTGGATTGTGTTGGGATATACCACGTTGGCGGCAAAGGATTTGGCGAATCACGCATGGGTGGTCTATGACCGTCTTTGCTCCGGATCATTACGGGGGGCCCGTCACGCGGTGTCGTTGATGGTCGGACGGGATACCGACCGGTTGACGGAAACCGAAATCTCCGGAGCGACCATTGAGAGTGTGGCTGAAAATACCTCAGATGGCGTGATTGCGCCGTTGTTCTATCTTGTCATCGGTGGACCGCCGTTGGCGTTGGCTTATAAGGCCGTCAATACCCTGGATTCAATGATCGGGCATCAGGATGAATCGCATCGTGACATTGGATGGGCATCAGCCAAACTCGATGATCTTGCCAATTTCATCCCATCACGATTGAGCGCGAGCTTGCTGGCGGTCTCGTCGCTCTTTCGCCATGCCGCTGTGGCGAACGCGTGGAGTCTCTATCGACGGGATTGCACCAAGCATGCCAGCCCCAACAGCGGGCATCCTGAGGCGGCCATGGCCGGTGTATTGAGGATTCTGTTGGGTGGTCCGGCCGCCTACGACGGCGTTCGGATCGAACGCCCCCAAATAGGCGATCCCGCGAATTTGCCTCAACCCCGTCACGTGCCCATGGCGATAGAATTGATGTGGATTTCATTTGGGCTGGCCATTGTGCTGGCCGTGGTTGGTACGACGTTGTGGAACGGTATGTAAGCCATGGCGGGAACGTGTACCACGCCGCCCGGCTCTTGGCCCGGGACCCATCGGATTTGTGCGATTTCAGCGCCAGCATCAATCCCTTGGGGGTCCCGCCGGCTGCACGACGCGTCCTGCAAACTGCTATCGGCAAAGTTCAACATTACCCTGATCCCCAAGGTTTGGCCTTGGTCCAGGCCATTGCTGAACGCCATGGCATCTCACCCGAAAACGTGGTCTTGGGGAATGGAACGGTGGAATTGATTTATGCTCTTCCTGCCGCTTTCAACGTCAGACACGGGTTGATTGTTGGGCCGATCTTCTCCGAATATGAACGGGCATTGACGTTGGCAAACGCTCGCGTGACACGTATTCTGGCGCGTTCAGAAGACGAGTATCGTCCGCCTGTTCGTGAAGTGCTGGAAAAGGTGGAGCACTCACCCTCAGGTTGGGGCAAGCGCCGTCTGCCGATTGATGCCGTGTTTCTGTGTAATCCGAACAGCCCGACGGGCCGGAGTGTCTCGCGAAACAGCGTCTATCGTTTGTTGGAAGCCGTCAAACGACGGGATGGGTGCCTGATCGTTGATGAGACGTTCGTGGAATTTTGTGAGGAGAAGTCCGTGATCCGGCGGGCCGCTTGTGATGATTCGCTGCTGGTACTGAGAAGTTTTACGAAATTCTATGGGATTCCCGGTCTTCGGGTCGGGTATGCCGTGGGCACGGAAAAGAGTCTGTGGGGGCTCAGGAACCGGCTTCCCCCCTGGTCTGTGAATACGTTGGCCCAGGAAGCGGCCCTGGCTTGTTTGCAGGACCACCGTTATAGAGAACGGACGTTATTATTTATTCAAACGGAACGTCCTGTTTTCAGGCAGGCGCTTGAGCGGATTCCCGGGATTCGCGTTTATCCTTCGTCTGCAAATTTTTTTCTGGTAGAGTTACCCGGACCGCTGACGAGTCATCAGGTACAGGCCACGTTGATGGAACGCGGCTACATTGTCAGGGACTGCTCAAATTATCCAGGGCTGCATGAACGAATGTTTCGGGTCGCCGTGAGAACGTCACGCGAAAATGCTCGATTGGTGAAACAGTTGCAGCACGTGGTGCAGGCTCAATCATGAACGTTCGGAATCTGACCGGGGTTGGCATTCTCGTTGTGCTGATTGTCGCGGGTTTTGTGTTTTCCCGTCCACAGGGAGGGACGCCTGATGTTCCGGACGACCCCGAGGCACATGAAGCCTTGGAGTTGGTGCGTTCCCATCCCGCTCGTAATGCTCCCACGTTGGAGGATGCGATTGACGCGTACGTGGCAACGCTGGAAGCTCAGGGAACGCCCCTGCATCGAGGCGAGTGGCAGGTGGGTAAGGAACGTGACGGCGTCTATGCGGTCAGGATGCTGGTGCGTGAGAAGGGGTTCAACGAATGGATTGAACGGGAGTTTGCCTGGCGGGTCACGTTAAAGGATAAAACCATCAGGGTAATTTCTCTGGCTGCGATTCACTTCATGCCGTTTCACGAGTTGCCGCCGTTGCCGCATCAGGACCAGATCTCAGGGACCCTCATGGATACTCAGTCTGAAACGCGACCTGGATGATGCCGTTTTCCACGCGGGTTCGGTAACAGGGGACGGCCCATTCCGGCGTAGGATTTTTGGTGCACTGGCCCGTGCGCACGTTGAACTCCCATCCATGCCACGGGCATTCCACGACCTCTCCGTCCAGCGTTCCTTCCCCGAGCGGGCCTCCCGCGTGAGGGCAGGTATTGTCCAGTGCCAGAATTTCCCCATCCACGTTGAATAACGCCACACCGGGGGTGTCGTCGCGTTCAACCGACAGGCACGTTCCCGGTTCGAGATCTTCAAGCTTGGCAACGTCGAGATATTTCATGACGGTAAATTTTTGCAAAAGAGCAAGAACCCTACCAAGGTCTTCGTTTCCATTGCAAACCATGGATGGTGGCGTTGTTGCTTCGGTCTTGTTTCTGATGCTATACAAGCATTCAAATTTCGAGGCAGGCGATGACGCTCTTGTTGAATGCTACATATGAACCTCTGCGGGTCGTGCAATGGCAAAAAGCCACTACCCTGCTGTGCCAGGGGAAGGTCGAGGTTCTTGAATTCTATGACCGGGACATTCGAGGAGTCTCGATTACGTTCAAACTGCCCTCGGTGATGCGGCTGCTGAAAGTCGTCAAGTTGAAGTCGAACCACCGGGCCGTCAAGTTCTCCCGGATCAACATTTTTACCCGTGACAAATATACGTGTCAGTATTGCTGCAAGCGGTTTCGTACGGAAGAACTCACGTTCGACCACGTGGTGCCGATTGCCAAGGGCGGCATGAAAACATGGGAAAACATCGTCACGGCGTGTTGGCGCTGCAACAACAAAAAGAGCGGGCGGACTCCGGAAGAAGCCCGCATGCATTTGAAGAAGAAACCGCAAAAGCCGAGATGGAATCCCACCCTCACCATCATGATCGGTATCCGGAATGCTCCGGAAAGTTGGCGGGATTACCTCTACTGGCACATGGAACTGGACTCCGATGAATAATGCCGGTTTTCAAATTTCGTTGGATCTGTATGGCCGTTTGTGCGTGGTGATCGGCGGCGAAGATGAAGCGGCCCACAAGACCAGCTTGTTGTTGGACGTAGGGGCCAAAGTCACCGTGGTGAATCCCACCCTGAACGTGGCGCTTCGGAAGCTCACGGCTGCGGGAAAAGTTTTACACCGGGGCCGCCGGTTCCGTTCGACGGATACCCAAGGAGCTTTCGTCGTTCTCAATACCCTGCCGGATGATACGGATCTTGCCAAATCGTTGCGCAACCTGTCGGAAGCGGAACGGTTTCTGGTGTGGTCGATCGATCAGCCGGAGTTGTCGAACTTCATGATGCCGGCCCTGGTTCAGCGAGGATCGCTTCGTATGGCCATCAGCACGGGTGGGGCGTCTCCTGCGCTGGCTGGAACCTTGCGCCGGAACAGTGAAGAGATTTTCGATGAGGAATTCGAGAAGTATTTGGATTGGCTGGGAGGCCTGCGTAAAGAGGTTCAGGCCAACGAGCCGAGTGTGGAGAAACGGAGAGCGCGATTGAAAGCGGCGGTCGAAGGCTTCCGGTTGACCGGGACCGTCGAGTATCCCGCCGCTTGGCTGGAGCAGAAAGCTTCTTCTGATTCATAACGAGGATGGTGCGGTATGGTCTTGTTGGAATTCAGCATGTCTCCCCTGGGAAAAGGCGAAAGCGTGGGGAAATACGTGTCCCGCTCGTTAAAGATTATCGATAAAAGTGGAGTCGAATATCGTCTGAATCCTATGGGGACGGTCCTCGAAGGCGAATGGGATGACGTGTTCGACGTGGTGCGTCAATGTTATGAACGGATGAAAAAGGATTGCGGCCGCATCTCCTGTACGATGAAAGTCGATTACCGGAAAGGCCACAAGGACCGTCTCAGTGGGAAAGTCGCCAGCGTGGAAAAACGGCTCAAGAAGAAACTGAAGACGTGAAAAAGTCAGAACGCGATACGCCGGACGCCATCGACCACGTCGAAATGCGTATCGTTGCTCAATACCGGGAGCGCATGCTGGCGGGCCAGCGCCGCAATCCAGGCGTCATTCGGCGGGATGGGATGCCCCAGCCGCTTCAATTCCAGTCGGATGTCGGCATAGGCGTCTGCCGTGGCCGAGGTCACGGCAGCGATTTCGGCCAACGGCAAATAGTGGTGCAACCAGTCCTTGTAGCGGCTGCGATGCCGCGATTGACGAATGCCGAAATAATATTCACCGAGAACGACGGTCGGCACGACAAGCCTGTCGGCAGATCGAAAAGCGGTCTCCACCGTCGCTAGCCCTTCCACCCACGCAGATAAGGCATTGGTGTCGAGGATCATGCGAGGTCTTCGGGGGAGAGGGTCTCGAATTCCTGCTCGATGACGGTAAGAACTCGGCGGTTTTCATCTGAGAGTTCGGAGAGCGCGCCGAATCCGGCCATCCAAGGTGCCTTGTTGTTGCTGGAGCAGCGGCGGAGTTGTTCCTCGAGTGCTTCGGTGAAGAACCGCTTCAACGTCATGCCGCGGCCGGCGGCAAGGGCTTTGGCCTGCCGGAACGTGGACTCAGGGAGTTCGATAGTCGTTTTCATCAATCCATATTCCCATAATTACGGGAATATCGTCAATGGGTCCCTGATACCGGCAATTCTTTAGAGTGGAAATCACTCTTATCCCTCACAAAGTTCCGTCAGCGGTTCATACACGCGAGGAACCCTGGGACCGAGATTACAGAGCACTTCATAGGGAATCGAATCCTGCCAGTTCGCCAGGTCGAAGGCCGTAATTGCCTGGGTTTCCGATTTGCCCATCAGAATCACATCATCGCCGGGTTTAATCGTGGGGTCGTCGGTGACGTCGACCACGGTCATATCCATGCAAATCCGTCCGACAATCGGGAAGCGCCGGTCGTGGATGATGACCTCTCCCTTGTTGGACAACCGGCGATTGTACCCGTGAGCATAGCCGATGGGCAGAACCGCCAAGCGTGAATCCCGTCGCGTGCGATAGAGGTCGCTGTAACTGACGGATTCGCCTTTTCCCGCCGTTTTCAGGTGCACGACTTTGGTCTTCAGGGACATGACCGGTTGAAGGGAAACGGGAGCCTTCCTGCCCTGTGCCGGCGCGTATCCGTATAACAACAGTCCGGGACGAACCATGTCCAAGTGCGTGGAAGGGTGCCAGAGTATTCCCGCAGTGTTGGCCGAATGGCGACAGGGGGAAGGTCCATTTGTGGGCAGGTTCGAAACGACTTGGTGAAATCGGTCGAGTTGGTGAAGGGTGAACGTCGGATCCGGGTTGTCGGCATCGGCCAGATGAGTCATGAGGCCCTGGCACACGAGAGTGTGGGAAAACATGGGTGCCTGCAAGAGACCGGGCACGTCCCCGGTCTCGAATCCCAATCGTCTCATGCCCGTGTCCACCTTGACGTGAACGGGGTAGGGGGCATGTTCTTGCACAACTTCCCGGCTCAGCGCCTGCATGGTGCCGGTATCGGAGAGTACGGGAATCAGGTTGGCCTGAATGAGATCTTTGGCTTGCCCTGGCAGGATACCACCCATCACGATAATGTCTTCGAGTCTTCCGGCTTCCCGCAGGAGAACTCCTTCGTGTACCGTAGCCACACCGAACCGCCGGATGCCGAGTTGCGACAGGGCGCCGGCCATGGCGCAGCATCCATGGCCATAACCGTCGGCCTTGATGACCGCTAAAACGTCCACGTGCGGCGCGAGTATGCGACGAAGTTCACGCAGATTATGCGCGAGGGCGGAGAGATGAATGGTAGCCAGGGTCGGTGACAGCGCGGAAGCAGTGGGCGCGGTGGTTGGAGGGGCGGGAGAGGACACGACGCAGACCTTAAATCTCTAAGATTTCTTCCTCCTTTTTCTTGAGCAGTTCGTCGACCAGTTTGATCTTCCCGTCCACGATTTTTTGAATGTCCACCTCGCCGCGTCGCAAGTCGTCTTCGGTAATCGTGGAGTCTTTCTGGAGGCGTTTGAGTTCATCGTTCCCCTCTCGACGAAGGCCGCGAACGTGGATTTTCGTCTCTTCCCCGTATTTCCGACAGACTTTCACGAATTCCTTTCGACGTTCCTCGCTCAAGGCGGGAATCGGAATACGAATGACCTTCCCATCGTTCGACGGATTCAATCCGAGATCCGAGGCCAGAATGGCCTTTTCGATGTCTTTAATGCTTGTGGGGTCCCACGGCTGGATCATGATTGATCGGCTGTCCGGCATCGAGAGGTTCCCCACCTGTTGCAAGGGAGTCGGCGTCCCGTAGTACTCGACTTTAATATGATCGAAGAGCGATAAAGACGCCCGGCTGCCCCGGATGGAAGCCAGTTCCTTTTTCAGGTGCTCGATGGCGCCATTCATCTTTTGTGTGAGCTGTTCAATCGTTGTCTGAGACGGCATGATGAACCCCTGTTAATTGAGAACCGCGTCGTGTTTGACCACGGTTCCGATTTTTTCCCCCAGAACCACGCGTTTCACATTGCCCGGTTCGGTGAGGTTAAATACGATCAAGGGAAGATTGTTATCCATGCACAGCGTGATGGCCGTGGCATCCATGACTTTCAGCTTTTTGTTGAGGACGGACAGGAATGGCAGTTCATGAAACATTTTCGCCGATGGGTTGTCCAAGGGGTCGGAATCATAAATGCCGTCGACCTTGGTGCCCTTCATGATGACGTCGGCTTTGATTTCCATCGCGCGCAAAGCCGCGGCCGTATCCGTCGTAAAATAGGGGTTCCCGGTGCCGGCGGCGAAAATCACGACCCGTTTTTTCTCGAGGTGCCGGATGGCGCGCCGGCGGATGTAACTCTCGGCCAATTGCCGCATTTCAATGGCCGACAAAACCCGCGTGGCCACCCCGGCTTTCTCCAGGGCGTTTTGTAAGGCGAGGGCATTTAACATGGTGGCGAGCATGCCCATATAGTCGGCCGCCGCGCGTTCCATCCCGTCCGCGCTGGCGGCCAAGCCCCGAAAGATATTGCCTCCGCCGATCACCAGCGCGACCTCAACTTCCATGCTCACGACGTCTTTAATTTCACCGGCGAGTGCCGTGAGGATGTCGCGGTTAATGCCGTAGGTTTGGTTCCCTGCAAGCATTTCCCCGCTGATCTTGAGGAGAATGCGGCGGTACTGCACGGGCGTCACTCCTGGCCTAATTGGTATCGCGTAAACCGGGCAATGGAAATGTTTTCACCAAGCTTGGCAATTTTCTGCGTGAGGATTTCCGTGATCGAGACGTTGGGATCTTTGATGAAACTCTGTTCAAGGAGGCAATTTTCCTGGTAGAACTTTTCCAATTTTCCCTGAACGATTTTGTCGATGGCTGCTTCAGGCTTCCCGAGTTCTTTCGCCTGGGCCAGGTAAATCGCTTTTTCCCGTTCCACCTGTTCGGACGGGACTTGCTCGCGTTTCACGTAGGACGGATTGGCGGCCGCAATCTGCAACGCGACGTCTTTGACCAATTCCTGAAATTCTTCATTGCGGGCGACGAAGTCCGTTTCACAATTGACTTCAACCAGGACGCCGATTTTGCTTCCGGCGTGGATGTAAGATGAGACGACGCCTTCCTTGGTTTCTCTCCCGGCTTTTTTTTGAGCCGCGGCCAGACCGCGTTGGCGGAGGAGATCAATGGCTTTTTCAATATCCGAACCGGTTTCTTTCAGCGCATTCTGACAGTCAAGAATTCCGGCTCCTGTTTTGCCACGTAGTTCTTTCACCAAGGTACCCATGCTGGACATCGTGTATCCTTCTCCCTTTATTTGGCTAGGATGAAAAGAAATGTCGACGACGTGCTGTGACGTTCTACGCGGAAGGCGTCTGAACGCTTTCCACCGGATTCTCGGTTGCACGGGTGGAGAGCAAGTCGCTCATAATCGTGTCTTCTTCTCCTCCACCACCACTCGAATCCTCCTGCTTGTTACGAAGGTCCACGCCTTCCAGGCAGGCGTCGGCAATTCGGGCGGTAAAGAGTTTCAAGGAGCGAATGGCATCGTCATTCCCGGGGATGGGGTAATCGATCCGCGTGGGATCGCAATTGGTATCCACAATGGCGACAACGGGAATGCCTAAACGGTTGGCTTCCTTGACGGTAATGTGTTGAATGCGCGTGTCGAGGACGTAAATGCAGCCGGGCAAGCCTTCCATGGCCTTGATGCCGCTCAAGTATTTCTCCAGTTTGCCCCGCTCTTTTTCCATCAGCAACACTTCTTTTTTCTTCAGCCGTTCATGCGTTCCATCGGTTTGAGCCGCTTCGAGTTTCTTGAGTTGTCTGATGCTTTTTTTGATGGTTTCGAAGTTGGTGAGCATACCTCCCAGCCAGCGCTGGGTGACGTAATACATGCCGCACCGTGTCGCTTCTTCTTCCACGATGTCAACGGCTTGACGCTTGGTGCCCACAAAGAGGACCGATTCCCCGGCCGCAACGGTATCCCTGACAAAACTATAGGCGTCGAAGAAAAATTTGGCGGTTTGTTGTAAATCAATGAGATAGATACCGTTTCTTTCTCCGAAGAGATACGGCTTCATTTTGGGATTCCAGCGATTGGTTTGATGCCCAAAATGTACGCCTGCCTCTAACATGTCTTTGATGGATACCATATTGGGGTTTTTCGCCTCCATTCAGAGAGATTAGGAATTAAACCATCACTTTAAACGGTATTCCGGTGAGAGCCGGCCGTTGGCTCATGCCGTCAATCAGTTGACTCAAACCAAAAATGTTTAACACAACCCCCGTTTTTAATGCAAGGTCAATTGCCATCCATTCCTTCAAGAAAGGAACACGATTAAAGCAAATAGCACAATTCACGGAATGAGCACAAAAGGATGTGATGTTTTGACGGCGATTCCTGATTGTGGGTACAGTGTTTTCTTTACTGGCTGTGGTTGCTGAAAATTTTGAGATGAGGGGTTAAAAATGGTTGAAGTTCCTATCAAGCTGTACGTGCAAGGTCTTGCGAAACAGGCCAATGTTGCAACCCGTGCCGTCGCATTGATGACGAGTCAGGACAGAACCGTGGCCCTGATGGCCATGGCGGAACAGTTGGAAGCGAGCATGGACGACGTGTTGACTGCCAACAAAGAGGATCTCGATGCCATTCCCAAGGAATGGGGGCCGGATGAGTATCGTAAAGCGAGAGAGCTCGTTACGGTTACGGAGGAAGGTCTTCTCGACATCGTCGCCCATATTCGGCGGATTGCGGAGGAACCCGATCCCACGGGAGAAACGTCACAGGCTTGGTTGACGCAAGAAGGTCTGCACGTGCATCGCGTACGCGTCCCTATCGGCGTGATCGCCGTCATTTCCGAATATGGCCCGTCCGTGGTTGCCGAATCTATGGCGATGTGTCTGCGGTCGGGAAACGTGTGTGTGGTGCGGGGCGGCAAAGAGTGGTTTTTGACCAATTCCGCATTGGCGAAGGTCTTGCGTGAGACTGCTGAACAACATGGTGTGCCTCAAGGGGCTCTCACGTTTGTGGATCGCCCCGATCGTGAGGGCGTGCTCGAACTGACCCGGTTGAGAAACGTGGTGCACGGCGTCGTGCCCAGGGGAAAAGCAAGCTTGCGCAAAGTCGTCATGGAGCAGTCACGGGTCCCGGTCCTGGGGTACGACGGCGGCCTGTGTCACGTTTACGTGGATAAAGACGCGGACGTGCCGTTGGCTCAAGGGGTCGTAGTCAATTCCAAGATTCAGGATCCGGTTGCCACCAATGCCGCGGATACGCTGTTGGTTCATCAGGCCATTGCACGGCAGTTACTGCCGGGCTTGCTCCGGCGGTTACTCAGTGAATTTACGGTTGATCTCATCGGCTGTCCGAAAACCGTCTCCATGATGGGGATTATGGCCATGACCGGACACAAGGGGATTCAAGCGGCCACGGATGAGGATTGGGAACAGAAAAGACAGGCGATGACGTTGGGGATCAAGGTCGTCGGTGATCTCGACGAAGGGTTGGCCCATATTGCGGCTTACGGACCTGGCCATACCGACACCATCGTGACCCGTCGCTATGATACCGCGATGCGATTCGTCCGTGAGGTGGATTCCAGTTCGGTCCTGGTGAATGCCTCGACCCGCTTGCATTCGGGTTTGCAGATGGACCTGGGTGAAGAACTGGGAACGAATACCTCGCATTTCCACGTGAGAGGGCCGTTGACGCTTCGATCCCTGACCACGGAAAAATACGTCGCGTTCGGGAACGGTCAGTTGCGACAACCCCACCCCGTTCCCCAAGCGTATCAGGATGCGATGATGCTTTCTTCCAAGTTTTAGGCGTTTCGTCGAATTCTCTTCCAAACACGAGGGCGCACGGCCCGGTTTTGCTCCCATGGCCAAATTGGACATTGCCCGGCATCTTGCCGAATGGGGACTTCGCAGGTTTCCCGATGAAGATTCCTATTATGCCTGGCAACGCCAATCCTTAACCGGAGCGCGACTTCAGCTTCTGCAACAAGCGGCTCAAGCCCGTCGTGAAACAGAGGACGCGGATCAAGCCTTTTATGATCTGACGGCGTCTCCCGACATCCTTCCCGTTTTGTATAGCCAACGATACGGGTATTACAACGTGCTCGGCCCCGCGGTCGCGGACGCATTGGCAGGGGCACAGTGTGTGTTGGACGTGGGGTGCGGGGTCGGCATTCTCACGACCTGGTACGCGACCTGTTTTCCTGACGTGACGTTTGTGGGTATTGACCGGTCCTTGAAATCAATCGGAATGGCGCGCCAGTTTGCTCAATTCCATCAACTCGAAAACGCCAGCTTTCACCATTGTGAAATACCCCAACACGATATACCGGGGGCCTTTGACACCATTGTCGCCACGCAGGCCCTGTTTCAATCGGAATCCGATCCCGGACTCCCGAGCCGGAATTGGACGACCTTTGAACGCGACCGGGATGCCCGGCAACAGCAGGACCTGGAAGCGCGCACGGGCATCGGGCCTCGTTTGGACCGGCTGTTGAACGCACTGATGGCCCCGGGAAAGGTCGTTCTGTTTGAAAAGGCCGTGCATCCGGGCAGGCGTGTGTTGTTCCAGCGGGCACTGGAAGCGAGGAGGTGTGTTCCCGTTGCGGAGCCGCAACTATTGACGTATTCGGAACTCGGTGAGGCGATTGAAGATGGGCCTTTGTACGTCGTGCAGCGAGGTCCTGCGTCTCTTGTGGCGGCGTTTCGGGAAGACGTGCGGCAGGATCCACGACAAGGGCTGTATCGTTGCCAGGGCGTCCATGCGGATTTTGTCTATGCCAGGTTGCCGAAAGACGACGCGCATTCGGAAACGATCGTTGCGAAGTTCGGGGAACAGAACGGCTGGTATGAAACGGGTCGAACGGGTGCGGGGTTGGGCTACGTCCGGCTCGTCATGCATGGGACGTTTTCCGGTCTTCTGGTTGCCATGGTGGACACCCAACCCCTGATGGCCGAACTGGTCAGAGATGTCCTGCAATACGGTCAAGAACCTATCGAGGCCCGGCTTGCGCGTCTCTGGTGGGAGCAGGCGAGCGGTTCGCCCGAACAGGCCCCTCTTTACGAAAACCATTTTCCCGTTGCCGAGCAGGTGTGGCAGATGCTCCCGGACCGGGTCATCCTGCGACAGCAGACTGATGAGGAAGCGGATGGGCGACAACGTCACATTGAATACGGACGCTGCGCGGGAGAGTTTTTCTACCTGTATTGGGCGAATACCTTTGATCAACGGCAAATCGTGATCATGGACCGGGAGCGAAGCGCGCTTTTGGAAACCTATTACTCCGAAGCGATTGGTGAGCGATAGCGAACAGTTCGGCAGGAGAGACGGGATTGTTCAGGTTTCGGACGGGAAAATGGTGGCGGTGAAGGGTTTCGAACCCCTGACCCGCGGCTTATGAGTCCGCTGCTCTACCAACTGAGCTACACCGCCACGTTCCATGATGGATATACCATATGATACGAAGTTTCGACAATTCCACTCGTCGAAAATTAGAGCAAGACGAGGGTTGAGCGAGGACACAACGCCGCCATTCGTCTGATAGAGGAATAAATCTAAGTGGTTCGTTTGTCGTCGACTTCACCGGCCAAGGCATTTAGAACGCCGAGTGCCTGCTCACTGAGTTCCGCCGGATGCTCATCGGCCTGTTGGGCGGGGAGGGCATCGTCTTTGGATTTGGGTCTCGTGGTCTTGAGGAGATCTTCCTCGAGTTCGTCCAGCGTGGGTTCGGAATCGGCTTGAATGGCGAACAATCGTTGCAGGGCAAAGATAGCCCGGGCATGGTTGTACCAGGGTCCGCTGTGTTCACTGTCATGGACTCGCGTGATCAATTGCCAAAAGCCTGATTCGGCGGCTTCCGGCATGGTGCCGTCCGCAAAGGTCTTGAGTTTTTCAATCAATGCCTCTTCCGTTCGCTCAATGCCAGGGATGAAGGTGACAATTGACCGTTGTGAAGGTTTCCTGGACAGCACGCGGAACGTTTCTCTCCAGATGTCCGATTGCGCCTGCTCGGGCCCGGCTGCCTCTGCCTCTTGTTCGAGTCTGGCTTGGAGAGCGGACAGGTAGTGGGTCAAGGCCTTGACCTTTCTTGCGGAGAGGCTGCCCAGCGGGATGCCCCAAATATGCGCGACTTCGTGGTCCTGCAGGGGAGTAAGGCCCGAGAGTTCGTACTCCTGCTCCGCGTTTTTTAACCGCCGTCGTTGTCGTTCCCGTCGCCGGATCAGGGTCTGATATTCAATAAGCATCCGGTCGCGATGATAGTCGTCTTCGGCGATTTCTTCCTGTTCCAATGCGCGTTCCAACCGGCGGATTTCCGGTCGCGGAAGCGCGGACATGGCAGATTGTTTGCGGTCTTTCAGCTCCGCCCTGTCAATGTGAAATTTTGATGTGAGCAACCCTTCAGCCGCCCGAATGGTCAGATCGGTCAGGGCTACCTGTTTCTTCAGGCATTCGACTTGCAACCAGGGCCGTTCGCGTTTTTGACGCAGAAACCCGCTGTATTGGGCAATACGCTCGTTTACTTCGCGGGTCGCAGCCACAAGCGACTTTTTGGTCTCGGGTTGATCTCCGGCCATGAAACGGGAGTCCGGCTGATCCTCCACAATGAATTGAACGTCATCTTCAGACGGTTCCAGGTACTGGAGCATGAGCAGGCGGATCATGATCCGGCTTTGGACGGGCAGGGTCCCGATGACGGATTCGATGAGTTCAGACGTGATCGGTGAATGGGTCAGGGCCGTGGTCGTCATGGTTTTCAGGCTTCGTCTTTCGCTTCCAGATATTGGGCCACGTATTCACGGACGTCTTGAATTGTTCCCTCGGAGTACAATTTCCGGGGAATTTCCACGACGTGCAGGTCTTCCAGTTTCATGCCACGTTCAATCGCCCATTCTTCATCCGAATACAAGGTGACGGCACCGTCCGGATGACGGTACACGAAGAGGATATCCTTTTCTTGATCTTGGATCTCTTCCATGAGCCTCTCCAAGCGAGATGTGTTGGGGATAGCATACCGCACTAAACGCTGTCAAAAAAAAGGCTATCGTGCTGGTTTATCTTGCCGTGACGGGCCGGAAACAGGAACGACGCCAGAAGACGTAGACGGTAAACGCTATCAGCGAAAGAAAAAATACCGTCCGAATGCGCCCGTATCCGAAACAGGCGAAGTTGGCCATGGCGTTGCACAAACCGAACGCGGCATAGGCCATGTACACCAACAGGGCCCAGGGACGGAGTTTCAGGAATCCGTAGCCGATGGCGAGATGCAGGGTGGGTGATTGGGCTTTGGCCAGGAGTCCGGGCAGGCCCTCGGGTTTGGAACAGAACAGGGTGAGACTGTATTCGGGATTCGCCAGAATGATGTAGAGGTCCGTGAACGCGGTGAAGAAAAACAAGCCGCCAAGGTACCGAACGTCGTGGGCTCGCCGCCAAGCTGTTTTCAAGGCCTCAACCTGACCCGGGGGAGTGGGCAGGGAAGCTTCATAAGCCTGTAGACACCACCAGGGTACGATGATCATCAGAGCAAAAAAGAACCCCGCTCCGGTTCCACCGAGATGGCCGAGTCCCCACGTGATGGTGCCCAAGAATCCCCCCACGGCCAGGACCCGTGCCGCGTGGAGAGGATAGCCGCGGGCCCATTGCCCCAGGCCCGGCACCAAGCAAGACAGGGCGGCGCCTTTGATGGAGGATTCCGTAGCGGACGTCGCCGAAGAATCCGGTGGCTCCATGGTTTTCATCGGGCTCCCGGGCACAAGGCCGGGTTTGGGAGGGTGAGAAGATGAACGGCCGGCTCGCCGCGAAAACCGAAGGGCGGGATCAGCCGCCGAGGGTATCGAGAGCCTCTTTCAGGCTCTTCATGATACAGGTGAAAATGGGGATGTCCCGCTTCGTGTAGCGACTGCCTTCCGCTTCGCGCAGGTGCATGACGAGATCGAGAAAGTCTTGCGGTTCGTCCGTTTCAAACGCCACCACGAATTCCTGGTCATCCAGGCCGAAGGAGTAGGTCGTATTGAGTTTCACCGACGGGTATTTGTGGCCGATTTCAATGTGCTCATCCATCATGCCCTGTCGCGCGGCCTTGGTCAGGAGATACCATTCACGGGTTTTCTCGAAGGGATAGATGAAAATGTATTTGCTGCGCCCTGGCGTGATCTTCATCCGCCGGCTTTCCTGGCCTTCGTGCACGTGGTTGTCCACGTAGACCGAACGTTTCGTCATCGAGAGGTAGGAATAGGGGATCGTCAGGTATTTTCCAAGCCCGGTGGCCAACGCCTTGGACATTTGCTCCTGAAAGAGCTCGAGATCGTAGGTAATGCGCCAGAGCAGAAAATCGCAATCGCCGCGAATGCCGATCGTGGAATAGGGGACGACAATGATCTTGCCGGTGAATTCCTCAATGGCCCGGGTGAATTCCTGCTTCCCGGCTTGTCGCTCGTCATGTGGAAGTCTCCGCCAAGCCGGATCGACTTTGAAAAAGATGAAGTTGACGTATTGCCGTTTGGCTGGTTGTTCTGCGGCAGCCATACGAATTCCTCCCCCAGACAGGCTGAATATGAAGCGATTGTATAAAGGTAACTATCTATCAATTTTTTGCCGGTGTTGTCAACGAAGCGTGGATGTCGCCCTTTCGTTCTCCAGCCACGCAAGACTTTCTTCTTTACATTGCACTATATAATAAAATGGTAATTAGGGCGTTTCGTAACCAGTGTGTGGTAGAAAACACGCATGGTTACGGGACGACATACGGTTTTTAGTTGTGCGGCCAACTTTTTGCGCGGGCGCAAGTGCATTTTCTGCGGCTCTTTTCAGGTCCTGCACACCCGCCGCGGCTATGTGAAATGTAGGCGCTGTGGCAAAAGCAAGAGCCTCCGACGGCTGCGCCGCGAGATCCAGATCCTACAAGGCTTCTATCAATTGCAACCCGCCTATCGGTTGAGCCAGGATCTGGGGCTGGACCTGAAAGTTGTCACCCGTGTCTATCACCGCGTGCGCGAAGCGTTGTATCATGTCACTGAATTGGAAGCCGGGAAACTGAAGGGCGAGATCGAACTCGATGAAGCCTATTTCGGCGGTCGGCGCAAAGGCCAACGGGGTCGCGCCTCCGCGGGCAAAAGCGTCGTCTTCGGGCTCCTGGAGCGGGAAGGGCGCGTGTATACCAAGGTCGTCGAATCGGTCAGTGCGGCGGAATTGATGCAGCATATTCAAGCGCATACCCGGAAAGGGTCGGTCTATTTCACGGATGCCTTTCGCGGCTATCAATCGCTAAAACGCTATGGCCACCATCATACGATGAATCATGCGAAAACCTTGGTGAGCCGGCGGACGAAGACTCACATTAATGGCATTGAAGGCTTTTGGAGTTATGCCAAACATATCTTGTATCAGTATCGCGGGGTCTCCAAGTATCATTTCCCGATGTATCTGAAAGAAGTGGAATATCGCTTTAATCACCGACAGGAGAATGTCTTCAAACAGTTTCTCAAGATCTATTTTGGTTACGTTTCGCCCTAATTACCAATAAAATTAACTGCACTATTGACATATAATAGTGAAAAGGCTATAAGTCTCGTACTTCAGCATGTGCTTCTTGTAAATTTCGCAAACCCTCATAAAAAAAGGAGAAAACAATGAAGAAACATATTTCTCCACTGTTGATACTTGTCATCGCCGCCTTTGTGCTAGCCCCAGGTTGGTCCCAGGCACACGAGGGGGTCTACATCAGCAGCGACATTGGTGCCAACTTTGCCTCGAGTGTGGGATTCACTGGAGACAGCAACGATGTTGCCAGCCATTGCGATGCCTTGACCAATCCTGGCCTCCCAGGATGTAGACCCGATGATTTTCGCTATACCAACACGTTTATCCCGGATTGGGCGGTCGATTTCGACCGCGGACAGGGTATTCTGGCTGGAGCGGCTGTGGGTTACAGCTTTGCAAAGCAAAATCCGAACAGCCTCTTGGGTGGGTTCCGCGTTGAGTTGGAATATTTCTATCGGGAGTCAAAATACGATCAAACCAAACAGGTTCGAGGTCTATCTGGAGCTACTCAGCAGAAGATTGAACGTGGCGAATTTGCATCTGGCCCGTTTGAACGTCTCGGTAGTATCACCTCGCACAATCTGTTCGGGAATGTGTATTACGACTTTGCTAATATGAGCCGATTCACGCCTTATATCGGGATTGGCGGTGGTTTCGGGGTTACGGATGCTGACTGGAGTAGCAACTGGACGAGAACCAACAGCAAGCAAGATCTGCGGAGAGGTCTGACTGCTGATGGGCGACCTAACTTGGCCGCGAATGATGAATACGTCGATAGACTTGCCGGCTCCTCAAGCGTTGCTCAAAACACACTCAGCGATACACTTTGGGGTTTCCAGGTACTGTTTGGGGTGGATTATGCGATCACGGAAGCCATGTCGCTTGGTCTGAAGGGACGCTACGTCAATTTCGGTTCCTTTCGCGATGGTATGGTCTGGGACCCGTTACGAAGTCACGCGCCCTACGTGGGAGCAGAAAATACCAATCCGGTGTCAGGGAATATGAGCACAAACGACATCCAGTTTTTCGGCATCAGCGTGAACATGAAGTATCATTTTTAGGACATCCCTGCTTTTTGCCGGCCCGGATACAACAGCAACCGGGCCGGCTGAGTGCATCCCCCAGCCTTACGCACCTTCCATTGTTTCTTGTTCTTATTACCGGTCTGAAGATAGCCTTCGACACCCCCAATATGGCATTCTCGCGAAAGCGGGAATCCAGGGGCTTTGCTTCCTGTGTTTGTAGCCGCGTCATCCCTGCTCGGGGGTAGGGACATACCTTATGACACGGATTTTTCTCAATGATCACGGCTGAAATCATTGCGGTGGGCTCGGAGTTGCTGTTTGGCGGGCGGATCGATACCAATTCGCTTTTTCTCAGTGAGTCGCTGGCGGAGCATGGGATCGAAGTCCGGTTCAAGTCCGTCGTTGGGGACGACGTCGATGACATAGGGGAAGCCGTCTCGAACGCGGCCAGGCGGGTGAAACTCGTGCTGATCACCGGCGGACTTGGTCCGACCGTGGATGACGTCACCCGCGAATCCGTGGCCCGGGTGACCGGGTGTCCGTTACGTCTCCGTCCCCGGGCTCTCAAGTCCATCACGATGCGCCTGCAATCGGCCGGCCGGCCCGTGACGGCCAACCAGCGACGGCAGGCGTTACTGCCCGCCGGTGCCATACTCCTTCACAATACAGGCGGGGTCGCGCCGGGTTTTGTCGTACAGTGGAAGCGTTGCCGAATCGTGTGCCTGCCCGGTGTCAGCCACGAGGTCCGCAGGATATGGAGAGAATCGCTTTTGCCGGTTCTCCGGCGGGATGGGTTTCTTTCTTCGGCTATCGAGACCCGGACAATCCATACCTTTGGTCTTCTGGAAGGAGAAATCAATGATCGGCTCTCAGGGCTCCTCCCAGCCACAGGTCCCTTTCGTCTCGGTCTTCTCGCTTCCCCGCTCGGAGTTTCAGTGTCCCTCACGCGATCAAAAACCACTGAAAACCGCCAGGCGCGGAAGGGTGTCCCGGTGAAGTCCGCTCCGTCACTCAATAGCCTGATGGATAACGTGATTGCCGAATTGGGGCAGTTCGTCTTTTCCGTCGATGGGCAAACCATGGAGGAAGTCGTGGGCCGGCATCTCCGGGATCGAGGCTTGACCCTTGCCGTAGCTGAAAGTTGTACGGGCGGGCTGATTGCCCATCGCCTGACCCGGGTGGCCGGCAGTTCGGCCTACGTGGACCGGGGGGTGGTGTGTTATGCCAATCGGGCGAAGATCGAACTGCTGGGGGTGTCCGAGTCGTTGTTGAAAAAATATGGGGCAGTGAGCGCGCAGGTCGCCAAAGCCATGGCTCAGGGCGTTCGGACGGGAAGCAAGGTGGACGTGGGCCTGAGCGTGACGGGCATTGCCGGACCCGATGGCGGAACGGCCCGCAAGCCCGTCGGCCTGGTCTACGTCGGGCTGGCCACGTCGAAGGAAACCTCGACGACAGCCTTCCGGTTTTATGGAGAACGGGACGCGATTACACTTCGGGCATCACAGGCGGCCTTGGATGTATTACGACGCTGGTTGTGCGACGGGTTTTGAAGAGGCCTTGATATGGGACTCCGGACATTTTTGGCGATTGATCTGCCTTCCTCCCTGCAATTGGTCATAGGGCAGCACATCCGAACGGTCAAACGGGAATTGTGTGGACTTTCATGGAGTAAACTTGAAAACCTCCACATTAACTTGAAATTTCTTGGCGACACGACAGAGAGACAGGTTGACCAGATTCGCCAGGCTGTGGAACCGGCGATTTCCCACGTTTCTCCCTTTGTCGTTGAACTCAAAGGGTTCGGAGTGTTTCCTGATGACCGTTCGCCACGCGTGTTGTGGATCGGTCTTGGCGGAGCCCTCGATCGCCTGATCACATTGGCCGGGTGCGTGGGGCAGGCCGTCGTCCCTTTGGGGTTTCCCCAGGAAGACAGGCCGTTTCGACCTCATCTGACCGTGGCTCGCGTGAAAAAGGACCATCGTGCGGTCAGCCGGACATTGCACACTTTGGGCGTGTTCACGGCCCCCTTTCTCTGCGGGTCGTTACCCGTTGAACGGGTCACCTTATTCAAGAGCGAACTTCGACCGGGTGGGGCTGTCTATACCAAATTATGGGACGTCCCCTTGAATGCGTGAGGAGTGGTGAGTTTTCTTTACGAACGATGGTTGGCCTCCTGACGGGTTTTCAGTATGATAGAGGTACGCAGGATTGAATCCAGGAGGCGCTATGAGCGATCGAAATATCGATAGTCAAGGGAAAACGAAGGCATTGGAACTGGCCGTGACCCAAATTGAAAAGCAGTTTGGGAAAGGCTCGATCATGAAACTGGGAACTGGCGACGTGTCGGATGACGTTCAAGCCACGTCCACGGGATCGTTGGGCCTGGATCTGGCCTTGGGCGTCGGGGGGTTGCCGCGAGGTCGAGTGGTGGAAATTTTTGGTCCGGAGTCCTCAGGGAAAACCACCCTGTGTTTGCATGCGATTGCGGAAGCGCAGAAAGCCGGTGGGTCCGCGGCATTCATCGATGCGGAACACGCCCTTGACGTGTCCTATGCGAGGAAACTGGGAGTTCAAACCGATGATTTGCTGGTGGCCCAACCCGATACAGGAGAACAAGCCTTGGAGATTGCCGAGACGTTGGTCAGGAGCGGTGCGATCGACCTGGTCGTTGTGGACTCCGTCGCTGCCCTGGTGCCCCGCGCTGAAATCGAAGGTGAAATGGGTGATTCGCACATGGGGCTTCAGGCTCGTCTGATGTCCCAGGCTCTTCGCAAATTGACCGGAGCCATTTCCAAATCCTTGACCACTGTGGTCTTCATCAACCAGATCCGGATGAAGATCGGGGTGATGTTCGGCAATCCCGAAACCACGACCGGCGGGAACGCCCTGAAGTTCTATTCTTCAGTGCGGCTGGATATCCGGCGGATCGAGTCCATCAAGGATGGTCAGGAGGTGGTAGGGAGCCGGGTCCGCGTCAAGGTGGTGAAGAACAAGACGGCGCCTCCTTTCAGGCAAGCCGAATTTGACATTATGTTTGCCGAAGGTGTGTCCAAAGCCGGGGAACTTATCGACCTGGGAGTTGAAAAGAAAATTATCGATAAGGCCGGAGCGTGGTATTCGTTTCACGAGGAGCGGTTGGGCCAGGGCCGTGAAGCCGCGAAAGCGTTTCTGAAAGAGAACCCTGAGACTGCCGCAGAAATTGAAACGAAAATTCGGGAAAAAGCTGGATTGGTTGCGAGTTCGATAGGCACGGGTTCGACAGATGCAGAACCGGAAAAAAGACCGGCCCCCACGCGAGGTAAAGCCTAGGAAGAATGAAAATACTTCGAATCTGTCATTGGTATGCAACGAGTCAACAACACGTCGAATTTGTCATTCCCGCGGAAGCAGGAATCCAGTGTCTTTCTCCTTTTGTTCCTCCATTTAAATTCCCATGTCCCTGACTGCCAATGAGCTTCGCCGGTCGTTTCTGGATTTTTTCCGGGCCGTTGACCATGCCGTGGTGTCCAGTGCGTCATTGCTGCCCCAGGCCGATCCTACGCTCCTGTTCACCAACGCGGGGATGAATCAGTTCAAGCGGGTGTTCCTGGGCGAAGAGCAGCGTTCTTATTCACGGGCCGTGTCTGTTCAACGATGCATGCGAGCCGGAGGTAAGCATAATGATCTGGAAAACGTCGGGTATACCCGTCGTCATCATACGTTCTTTGAAATGCTTGGCAATTTCTCGTTCGGCGACTATTTCAAAAAGGACGCGGTCCATTTTGGCTGGGATTATTTGACGAAGACGCTGGGTCTGCCCCCGGACCAATTGTGGGTCACGATCTTTCAGGACGATGATGAGTCCTTTGCATTGTGGGAGAACAGTGTGGGCGTGCCCACGGCGCGGATCGTGCGACTCGGGTACAAGGACAATTTTTGGCAAATGGGGGAGACCGGGCCCTGCGGGCCCTGTTCTGAAATCCACATCGATCAGGGGGCGGCCCTCGGGTGCGGCCGGGCCGCGTGTGCGGTGGGCTGCGACTGCGACCGGTACCTGGAAATCTGGAACCTTGTGTTCATGCAGTTCGACCGCGATGCCGAAGGCAACCTGCATCCGTTGCCGAAACCCAGTATCGACACCGGCATGGGGCTTGAGCGGCTCGCGGCCGTGGTCCAAGGCGTGGACAGCAACTATGCGACCGACCTGTTCATGCCGTTACTTTCGGCGATTGCCGGTCGAACGGGTTGCGCATATGGTAAGGCCGAAGCTTCCGATCGTTCCATGCGAGTGATTGCGGATCATTTGCGGGCCATCACGTTCATGATCACGGACGGGATCCTTCCATCGAACGAAGGCCGGGGATACGTGTTGCGACGGATTTTACGCAGAGCTTCCCGGCATGGACGGCTCTTGGGCGTCACTGAACCGTTTCTGCATGAATTGACCGGCGCGGTGACGACTCAGATGCAAGGGGCCTATCCCGAACTGGCCGGTGCGGCTGAGACGTGTCGCACAATTGTTGAAGGTGAGGAGGAACGGTTTATCGGCACGTTGGATCAAGGCTTACCGATCCTGAACCGTATGGTCGGTGAAGCCAAGGCCGGAGCTTTGGACGGCGAGAACGTCTTCAAACTGTACGATACGTATGGCTTTCCCTTGGATTTGATCGAAGAGGCTGCCCGTGAAGAGGGCTTGGTCACCGATCTCGAAGGCTTTCAACGTGCGTTGGAAGCGCAGCGTGATCGGGCACGTAAATCGGCTGTTTTCGTCGCGGAACAGGAGAAACCACTCATCACCGAATTGGCACAACAACTTCCTCCTACGGAATTCCTCGGGTACCAGGCGCTTCAATCCGAAAGCGTGGTGCAGGTCATGCTCAAAGGAGAGGTTTTGGCGGAAGAAGTCGTGGAGGGGGATGACGTGGAACTGGTCCTGAATGTCACCCCCTTCTATCCTGAAGGAGGGGGGCAGGTTGGCGATCAGGGTACGTTGACGGGATCGGAAGGCCGGATTCAGGTCCGGGAGACCATCAAGGTCGGCGGCAAGCTTCTGTTGCACAAGGGAACGGTCGTTGCAGGCCGCGTCAGCAAGGGCGAGCCGCTGGCTACGACAGTGGACTCGACGACCCGGCACGGCGCAGCCCGGAATCATACCGCCACCCATCTCCTCCATGCGGCGCTTCGAGAAGTGCTGGGCTCTCAGGTGAAACAATATGGTTCGCTGGTTGCCCCGAACCGGTTGCGTTTTGATTTTTCCTATTTCAAGCCGCTCCGCACACGGGACCTTGAAGAAATCGAGGCCATGGTTAATTTTCATGTGTTGGGCAACACGCTCGTCCAAACCGACGTCATGGGTATCCAGGAAGCCATTCACGCCGGTGCTCTGGCGTTTTTCGGCGACAAGTACGGGGAACAGGTGCGAGTGGTGGGGATTGGGGCGTTCAGCAAGGAACTGTGTGGGGGCACGCATTGTCACCATACGGGCGAGATCGGTTCGTTCCGTATTACCTCAGAAGGCGGGGTTGCGTCAGGGGTGCGACGCATCGAAGCGCTGACCGGGACAGGGGCGTTGGATCACGGAAAAAAACTGGAATCCGACGTCAGGGAATTGGCGGAATTGTTGAAAGGCAGTCCATCGGAAATCGTGCCGAAAACCCGGAAACTCGTTTCCCTGTTGAAGGAAAAGGAGCGGGAACTCGAACAACTCAAGTTGAAGTTGATGGACCAGCGCGCAGGTGGTGACGAAGCCCAAACTCGCGAGATTCGTGGCATTCCTGTCCACGTTCAGGAAGCCCAGGGTTTATCTATGCAGGAACTTCGGTTGTTTTCCGACAAAGTGCGAAACAGGGTGCCCAAGGGCGTCATCGCATTGGGCTCGGTTGCGGATAACAGGGTCTCGTTATTGGTGATCGTGTCTCCAGATCTGACCCACACGTTACAGGCCGGGAAATTGATTAAGGAAATAGCACGCGACGTTGGCGGATCAGGCGGGGGGCGACCCGAAATGGCTCAAGCCGGCGGGAAGCATCCAGAAAAATTGAGCCAAGCTCTCGAAAAAGTGTTTCATCTGGTCGAAGCGCAAGTCTCCAGCCAGTCCTGAGCCCGTCGCGTCCTATCTACATTAGTAGGGACAAACGATTGTTGATCCCTGCGTCGTTTCATTGAATCATTGATGCTCAAAAAAACGTTCCTTATCATTTTCGGGTTTCTTCTGCTGGGTTTTGGTGCCGGTTTCGCGGTGATGAACCAACTCCAGCCCGTTGGCAATTCTTCGCGGATGGTTCTTGTCGATATTGCCGAAGGAGCCTCGTTGTCCGAGGTGGCGGACCAACTGTACCGGCAGAAGCTGATCAAGAGCGATTGGGCGTTTGTGTGGATGGGGCGCCTTGAGGGGTTGGATCGGAAAATCATTTCGGGAGAGTATGAATTTCACGGAGGCATGGCCCCCTCAGCCATTCTGGAGAAGATCATCAGTGGCGAGGTGCTTCAGTATACGGTCACGATTCCCGAAGGTTTTGCCATGAGCCAGATTGCCGACTTGTTGCACGAACGACGTTTGGCTGATCGTGATGCGTTTCTGCGGCGCGCCAATGATCCAGCCTTCATTCATACCTTGTCGCTGTCTGTTGATACCCTGGAGGGCTATCTGTTTCCCGATACCTATAGGTTTGCCCGTCATATGAAGCCAGAACGGTTAATCGAGACCATGGTGGCCAAGTTCAGGCAAACCGTAAGCGAGGAAGACCAGGGGCGGGCCGCGGAATTGGACTTGTCTTTACACGAGGTCATGACACTGGCGTCGGTGATCGAAAAAGAAACGGCCAAGCCTGATGAACGCACGTTGATTTCCGGCGTGTTTCACAATCGACTGCAAAAAGATATTCCGCTGCAAAGCGACCCAACCGTTATCTACGCCGTGCATGAGTTTGACGGCAACCTCCGCAAAAAAGATTTGTCGATCGACAGTCCTTACAATACCTACCTGGTTGTTGGGTTGCCACCGGGGCCGATTGCCAACCCGGGACGTGCTGCTATCCATGCGGCCCTCTATCCTGAACCGACCGACTATCTCTATTTCGTTTCTCGTAATGACGGGAGCCACGAGTTCTCGACCACGCTTGCCCAACACAACCGGGCCGTCAGGAAATATCAGTTGCGTCAACGTCGCCGTTCCTCGTAAGCTTTTCCCGCCATGTCTTTTGAACAACGTGTCACCTCCTTGGGACTGACCTTGCCTGCGCCTCCTCAACCAGTGGCTACCTATGTGCCCTCCGTTCGAGTCGGCGACCTGCTTTTCATCAGTGGCGTTGTGCCCAGTCGTGACGGGCAGATTGTTTTTCAGGGAAAGGTGGGGCGTGATCTCTCCAAGGAAGAAGGCTATGAAGCGGCGAAGGTATCGTTACTCAATGCCCTGGCCAATATCCGTCAAGCCGCGGGTTCGCTCGACCGGGTACAACGGATTGTCAAGATGACGGGATACGTGGCCTCTCACGAAGGATTCAAGGAACAGCCCTACGTGATCAACGGCGCATCGGATTTGCTGGTGGCAATCTTTGGGGAGGCCGGACGGCACGCCCGCGCAGCCGTGGGAGTGGCCGAATTGCCTCTGGGAGTTCCAGTCGAACTCGAATTGACCGTTCAACTATTTCCCGGTGATTCGTAACCTTCGTTTTTCGGCATAAACATGGAAATACATACGAGCCGGTTTTTCCAGGCTTTTCTATTGGTCATGGCCTGCGGGGTTGCGTCTGACCGTGCGTTGGCGAACGTCACGTATTTAACCAACCCGGCGGTCTTCTCTACCCTGCGAACGGCCAACACGATTTACGTGGACGTGCAGGCATCGAGTTGGAAGCCGCGTGGCAGATTGCTGTGGGACCCTCCGGCGGACATTCGAGCCAAATTGATTGCGGTGGGTTTCGAGATTGTGCGGGAGAAGACCCAACCACACGCGTTGACCTTGACGGGTTCGTATGAGGAAACCAGAGGCAGACAGTTTGGCATCAATCGATACGGTACGGTGCTGGCGGGTACGTTCCGGATCGAACATCATGAGAAAGGCCCGCTGTTTGAGATTACGCTTCAGGAAAGAGCCACGCTCACACCATCGGGAACCTTGCCCTATCTTGACTCCCTGCATAATTTTCTGACCAACCCTTATTATCATTTTCTCGGGGAAATCGTGGACGGACAGATTCATCGCAACCAGGACGCCCATGCCGTTTTCCTGAAAGAGTTGCGCGCCAACGTTGCCCACGATGCTGTTCCACAGGTATCCGACAACCCTGAATGGATTCCCGAAGGTATCCATAGCATGCAACAAGCTCATACGCTGTATGAACCAGTGGCCACTAGACGCACGATCGGAGAGTTCGTACAGGTGGAAGACCACAGTATTGTCAGTCTTCTGCCGGATCTGTTGAATCATTCTGACGTATACGTGAAAGTCCGCAGTATCCAGGCCTTTGGGGATTTCGGCGTCACGGAGGCCCTTCCTTTGTTGCAGGATCTGGAAAAAGATGCCGAAGAAATCGAAGTCAGAAATGCGGCCTCCGCAACAATTCTTCGCCTGACCGAACCCTCACCATAACTATTGGACACGCTGTTCGGGTATCAGGTGGTATTTTGGCCTGAGTCTTGCCGTTGGTTGACGGCAAAAAGTGCGTCGTTATACAGTATAGAGCGGCCGCGTCATATACTGTGGCGCGGCCGCTTTTCGTTTCAGGTCCTGGGACGTGTAGGAGTTCTCCTCACCCCGGCCCCCGGGTCAAGTCCGGGGCCGGCTCTCTCTCAAGAGGAGAGGGGCGTGAGTTTCAATATGAAGTATTAGTTCTGACAGGTAACAACGGAAAGGTATGTTCGGTATGAGACACGTGTTTCTTGCTGTACTGTTTATCTTTGCAACGGCTTCGTTTGTCCAAGCTGAATTGTTTCCGGATTCGGGACCTCCGGGGGGCACGGTGACGATTGGTGGGACCGCATTCGGGGAGTTTGTTTCGACGGCAGAGAATCGGGTGGATTTCAATGGCGTGCCCGCGTTGATTCAGCTCTGGGAACCCGACTTGATCATGGTCAAGGTCCCGCTCGGTGCCAAGAGTGGGGATGTCAACGTGTCGAGACCGAAAGGCACCGTGGTGGCAGGCCGGTTTACCATTCAGCAGGTGAAGATTACCAAGTTGGTGCCGCCGGAAGCGGAACCCGGCTCGGTGCTCACGATTGAGGGCGAACATTTCGGCAATACCGCAGGATCACGTGATCCCAATACCATGTTCGGCGTGAATCGCGTGTTGATCAACGGCATTCTGTCGGAAATCCTGAAATGGCGACCCGGGAAGATTGACGTCAAGATTCCGGCCAATGCCAAGTCCGGTGACGTGGTCGTACAACTGGCTTCCTCTGATCCGCTGCCGGATGGTTCCTGTTGCGCGCCGGTCAAATATGCCGAGAGTAATCGCATGTCGGTTTCCTTGATCCCCAGTATTTCGTTTGCGCCGAGTCAGGGGCCCGTCGGAACCAAGGTTGTGCTGAGTGGGCAACAGTTTGGTGATGCCAAGGGGCCGAATGATGCGATTACGATCGGCGGCAAGCCCGTGACGATTGCCAAATGGGCTCCGCGCACCATCGTGGTCCACGTGCCGCTCAACGCCGTGAGCGGGCCCGTGACGTTTCAACAGGATGGGCGTGCGAGGACCTTGGGCCAATTCGAATTGGTCGAATCCCGATCCGATGGACTGTTCCCGACTCAGGGGCCGATCGGCACCTTGATTTATATCAAGGGGAAAAATTTCGGGGTATTTTCCGAAGCGGGGAGTACGGCGTATGCGTTCGATTTCGATCCCGGTCAGAACCGTGTGGAAATTGGCGGGGTTCCGGCCATTATTCACCGATGGCAGGATACCGAAATCAACGTGTGGGTGCCCTATAGCGCCAAGTCCGGTCCCGTTGTCGTGAAGCGGGGCGGTACAATTCCCAAGCCTGATGGAACCTGTTGTGCCAAACAAGACGTCGTCGACTTGGAAGTGGGCTCATTTACCGTGCAGACGCCGGCGGTCACGTCCTACTCTCCGAAGGAAGCCGGTATCGATGAGATTGTGACCTTGAAAGGCGAAGGGTTCGGCGAGTTTCTGAAAATCGCGGAGGCGACGCGCCTGGAATTGAATACCGATGCCCATGATTGGAAGAACTATCGACTGGGGCCCGACGTCTCACGCACGGAAGTGCTGGTGAACGGGGTCGCGGCCGTCGTGGTCTCTTGGAAGGATACCGAAATCAAGGTTCAGGTACCCAGGCGGCACGTGTTCGGGTTCGGGCATCCTGAAGGGTTTTACGTTGATCCCACCAAAGGGGAAATTGTCGTGCGTCGCGGGTCCTGGGATTTACTCAAGAATGGCCGGTGCTGTTCCCGGAAGCAGTGGCAGAGCGCCGTGGCAGGCGAATTCAAGATTTTGCCACGGGGATTGCCCCACAAGGAATTTTTCTACGATTACACGCAAGAACCTTGGAGAACCGACCAGGCACCGTGAACGTCGTTTCATCCTCTTTTTATGCTCTCCTTCGGTTGATGGTCGTGGGGTTGGTCTGTCTCCCGGGCTTAGCGGGACAGGTCCAAGCCGGAGAGAACGTGGTTTCGACCATCCAGAAGAGCGGCACGAAATCCACGCTCCTCGGGACGTTCTTTGTGAGCGCGCAACACGGCTGGGCCGTAGGCGCGGGGGGGACCGTCTTGAAAACGGAGGATGCGGGGGAGACGTGGCAGGCAGTAACGCGTCGCACGGCGGCCCTGTTGACCAGCGTCTATTTTACGGATTCTCAACACGGGTGGATCGTCGGGCAGAACGGGACCATCCTGCATACGAACGATAGCGGAAAACAGTGGCGCCGGCAGGTTGCCGGGGTTGGTGCCGCACTCTATGACGTGTTTTTCCTGAATCCCTCGCAGGGTTGGATCGTTGGAGGCCGGGGCACCATTCTGCGGACTGCGGACGGTGGCGCGACGTGGGAGGATCAAAGCAGTTCGACCGCGGTGGATTTGTTCGGCGTACAGTTCATTGATACGCAAAACGGGTGGGCGGTCGGTGCGATCGGAACAATCCTCGTCACGCGAGACGGCGGGCAAAACTGGATTCAACAGGCCACCGACAGTGCCACGACGTTCTTCGATCTGTACTTCACGGATCCCGAGGGTGGCTGGGTTGTCGGCTCCCAGGGTGCCATCTTTCAAACGATCACCAGTGGAGAAAAATGGGTTGATCGCACCCTGCCGTGCGGGTCTCCCTGTATCAGGCCGCCGGACTTTTTAAAAGTCCAGTTTACCGGGTTCCTGGCCGGGTGGATCATTGGCGAGCGCGGCGCATTTCTGACCACATCGGATGCCGGTTTCACGTGGACTGAACCGGAGCTCTCCGAGCCCTTCAGCCTCTATGGGTTATCCTTTCCAGATTCCAAGACCGGCTGGGTTGTGGGCGAAGGCGGAATCATCCTGAAAATCGCCTCAGCTTCCTCTTAAGCCAGTTGGTTTTTCTCCTTCCGTCATCCCTGCATGATTTCTGATGTTCCTATCGGGTATCAGAGGTTTCCCAAACGGTATTGCAGGATGCTTAGTGCAACCAATGGAGCGGTTTCGCTCCGAAGGATGCTTTTGCCCAGCGTAATGGGTTGAAAGCGTTGGTCGAGAATTTCCTGCATCTCTTCCTGTGTCCATCCTCCTTCGGGGCCGACGACGAGTGCAATAGTGCCTTGGAACGTGTGATCGATGGAAAGGGAACCGAGACTTCGTTCCGCACTTCGTTCAAGGAACGCACACCGGAGTGTCGCGTGGGAAATGTGTGTACATAAACCAGACAATGTCATGGGTTGGATGATCTTAGGGTACGTCCATTGCTCCGATTGCTGTGCGGCATCGACGGCGATCCGTTGCCACCGTTCTTGTGTGGTTTGGACGCGACCTGCCGGTGGACGAACGATGACTCTCGACGTGAGCAATGGAATAATCTCGGCGACTCCCAGCTCCGTGGCTTTTTGAATCATCCAGTTCATGCGATCCCCTTTCAGAATGGCCTGAACCAGGACAATCGGAGCCAATGGTGCGGGTGGACCTTCGATTGTTTCAAGGATAGAAGCCTGTAGTGATTTCGACTCCAAGTGGTCGATCCGAACCCGGTATCGAAACCGGCGTTCGTCCCCGACACAAATGGTCTCGCCTTCACGGATGCGGAGGCTCTTTGACAGGTGAGAGAAGAGGGGACCGTCAATCGTGACCGTGTGGTTGGCAATCCGGTTTGATTGAATGAAAAAGACCGGCATGTGGTAAAGAGAGGCAGAGGGGATAGGACGAGACAGTCGCTTATTCGAATATGTTCTTGACCTTGCCGAACAAGCCGTCTTCCTTGTCTTTCGATGCGGTTCCGCTTTCTTCGGCAAAGGCGGTCAGCAGTTCCCGTTGTTTGGCCGACAGTTTGGTCGGAACGGTGACGTTGATCCGAACGAGTTGATCGCCGGTGGTGCGACCTTTCAACGCAGGCGCTCCCAGTCCTTTGAGTCGAAGAACCTGATCGTGTTGGGTGCCTTCGGGAATTTTGACGCTGGTTTTACCTTTGAGAGTCGGCACATCGACTTTGCCGCCCAAGGCAGCCGTGACCATGTCCAGCGACAACTCGACGAGAACGTCATTGCCGTTTCGGGTAAAGACTGGGTGTGGTTTGACTGCGACTGCGACGTAGAGATCGCCGGGCGGACCGCCATTGACACCGTGTTCACCTTCGCGAGCCAAGCGAAAGCGCATGCCGGTATCGATTCCCGCGGGAATGGTGACGGATAAGGTTCGTTCCCGGTACACCCGTTTTTGCCCGCGACAAGTGGGGCAGGGATCCGTAATGATTTGTCCTGTGCCCTGACACTGTCCGCAAGCCCGGTTGATCGAGAAGAAGCCTTGTTGCAGCCGAATCTGCCCGGTGCCCTGGCAGCCGCGACATTGTTGGACGGCATTGTCTGATTTGGCTCCCGTGCCTTTACAGGCGTCGCAGCCTTCCCATCGCGGGATTTTAAGTTTGGCCTCTTTTCCCTCGATGGCTTCTTCAAAGGACAGTTCCAGGTTATATTGCAGGTCATTGCCCTGTTCGGGCCGGCTTCGACCTCCTCTCCCTCCGCTGAAGAAATCTTCGAAAATGTCTCCGAACACATCGCCGAATCCTTGCCTGATATCAAACCCTTCAGCTCCGCCGAAACCTTGCTGGCCCGTCGAATGCCCGAACATGTCGTACCGTTTCCGCGATTCCTCATTGCTCAGGACTTCATACGCTTCATTCGCTTCCTTAAACTTTTCTTCGGCTTTTTTCTTGAGTTGTGAGTCGCTCTGCAAATCGGGATGGTGCTGGCGGGCCAGCTTTCGGAAAGCCTTCTTGATCTCGTCGTCCGAGGCGGCCCGATCGACTCCGAGCACTTCATAATAATCCCGTTTGGTCACGCTAGCCATCTTTTCCGGTCTATGAGCATCTCAGTTTTTTCCCTGTCAAGTCGACGTTTTTCAGGAAAACGATCTGAGGATAGCATTATTTTTCCTTATCAACCTCTTCAAATTCGGCATCGACGACTTTTTCATCTTGTTGCGTTCCATTGGTCGCTTCACCGTTGGGGCTTGCGCCATCTCCGGTGTTGCCGGTCTCAGCAGACGTCTTTTTGTACATTTCTTCCGCGAGTTTGTGCGAGGCAGTCGTGAGGGTCTGCATGGCCGTTTTGATGGCTTCCACGTCGTCTCCCTCCATGGCTTGCTTCATGCCGTCGATCGCTTCCTGAATCTTGGTCTTCTCCTCCTCGGGAACCTTGTCTCCGTGTTCTTGAAGATTCTTTTCCGTTCCATAGACCAGGGAATCGGCTTGATTTCGGATCTCTACGGTTTCGCGGCGCTTTTTATCCTCTTCGGAATGCGCCTCGGCGTCTTTCACCAATTGCTCGACTTCTTCCTTGCTCAGGCCGCTCGAAGCCGTGATCTTGATGGACTGTTCTTTTTGCGTGGCCATATCTTTGGCCGAAACGTGGACGATCCCGTTCGCGTCGATGTCGAACGTGACTTCGATTTGCGGCATACCTCGCGGGGCCGGAGGGATACCCACCAGATCGAATTGGCCGAGCAGTTTATTGTCATTGGCCATTTCCCGTTCGCCCTGAAAGACCCGAATGGTAACAGCGGTCTGACTATCAGCGGCGGTGGAGAAAATCTGGCTTTTCTTAGTCGGAATCGTGGTGTTGCGGTCGATCAAGCGCGTGAATACGCCGCCTAGTGTTTCAATGCCCAGGGACAGAGGAGTCACGTCCAGCAGCAGCACGTCCTTGACGTCGCCCTTGAGGACGCCGCCTTGGATGGCGGCCCCGACCGCCACGACTTCGTCGGGATTCACGCCTTTATGAGGTTCCTTGCCGAAGAAGGCTTTCACCCGTTCGATGACTTTGGGCATCCGTGTCATCCCGCCGACGAGTACCACTTCATTGATCTCGCCGGCGGAAATGCCGGCATCGGCCAAGGCTTTTTTGCAGGGCTCGATGGAGCGGGTGACCAGATCGTCGACGAGCTGTTCCAGTTTGGACCTGGAGAGTTTGAGCACCAGGTGTTTGGGCCCGCTGGCATCGGCGGTGATAAAGGGCAAATTGATTTCCGTTTCCTGGGCCGATGACAGTTCGATCTTGGCGCGTTCTGCGGCTTCTTTCAGGCGTTGCAGCGCCATGCGGTCGTTCTTCAGATCAATGCCCTGATTCTTCTTGAATTCATCCACCAGCCAATCGATGACGCGAATGTCGAAGTCGTCACCGCCCAGGAAGGTGTCACCGTTGGTGGCCTTCACTTCGAACACGCCGTCCCCGATTTCGAGGATCGAAATATCGAAGGTGCCACCGCCGAGGTCATAGACGGCGATGCGCTCTTCTTTCTTTTTCTCCAGGCCGTAGGCCAATGAGGCCGCCGTAGGCTCGTTGATGATCCGAAGGACGTTGAGCCCCGCGATCTGACCTGCGTCTTTGGTGGCTTGGCGCTGGCTGTCGTCAAAGTACGCGGGGACGGTAATCACCGCCTCCGTGACTTTTTCCCCTAAAAAGTCTTCGGCCGTTTGTTTGATCTTTTGGAGGATCATCGCCGACACTTCGGGGGGGCTGTATTGTTGGCCCTGGATTTCTACGTGCGTGTCCCCGTTCGAGGCGGCGAGAATCTTATAAGGCAACCGCTCGGTAGCTGTTTTGACTTCCCTGGTATTGAACTTCCTTCCCATCAGGCGTTTGACCGAGAAAATGGTGTTCTCGGCGTTCGTAATAGCCTGACGTTTGGCAATCTGGCCAACGAGCCGCTCTTCTTTGTCCGTCACCGCCACCACGGACGGCGTGGTGCGTCCGCCCTCCGAGTTGGCAATCACCTCTGGATCGGTCCCGCTCATGACGGCAATACACGAGTTTGTCGTTCCCAGGTCAATTCCAATAATCTTGCTCATGCTTCGGCTCCTTCCTGCAGTCCTTCTCTATTATCCGGTTCTTTGGTTTTCGCGACGGTCACCATGGCTGGTCGTAATATCCGGTCATGGACAAAATATCCTTTCTGATACTCATCGACGATGACGTTCTCGGGGACGGTCGTTGATTCGACTTGCCCTACGGCTTGATGTTTGGCCGGATCGAAAACTTCTCCCACGCTCGATACTTGTTTGATGCCCATTTTTTGGAGGGTATCGAGAAAATGTTTGTATGTGAGGTCAACCCCTTCCAGGAGTCCCTCGCCCCGGTCTTGCTCGCGCCCGGATTGTAGCGCCCGTTCCAGGTTGTCTAAAGTAGGCAGCAAGTCCTTGAACAATTTTTCGTTTGCAAACCGAATGGTATCCTGTTGGTCGCGTTGAACCCGACGTTTGTAGTTGTCGAATTCCGCGGCCAGGCGCAAATATTTGTCATTCAGGGCGTGCAGTTCCTCATCTTTTTGAAGAAGTTGGTCGGTTAGACTTGGAACTTCTGCATTTTCCTGAGGATTTTCAGGAGATCCTTCGACATTCGTGCCGGCTAACTCATCATCTTGATGATCGGAAAGTGTTGTGGATACTTCGTCTTCACCACAAACTTCATCTGATTGTTGAATATTTTCGCTCATGTCACGGCTCGGGTGTCTTGCTCAGATAGTCATCAAGACTTGGTAAGTCAACTGAAAAAAGTGAAAAAATGATGAAAAATGCGAAAGAAAGGCGGGCTCCGGTTTATGCCGGAACTGCCATCGGACGGGCGCCTATCGGCTGGTTTTGCGGCGGTAGAGCAATTCCAGGCCCTCCAGCGTGAGCGACGGCCGTATTTCTTGGAGAGTTCTCGATATTGGCGCAAGAATTGGGGCAAGGCCGCCAGTGGCGACGACCTTGGTTGAGCGACCGATTTCCTGTTCGATCCTGGTAACCATTGCATCGACTAGTCCCGCATAACCGAAGATCAAACCGGATTGGATGCTGCTTGTCGTATCGGTTCCGATCACGCTTTTCGGACGGGTCAGCTCGACGTTGGGCAATTTGGCGGTATGGTGATGCAGCGCCTCGGCGGCGCTTTTGATCCCGGGAGCAATCGCCCCACCCAAATATCGTCCGTCTTTGGTGACGGTGCAAAACGTTGTGGCGGTTCCGAAGTCCACGATAATGAGATGGGTTCGATAGCTTGCGAACGCCGCAGCCGCGTTGACCAAACGGTCGGTTCCGATTTCCTGGGGGTTGGCATATTCGAGCGTCAGTCCAAAAGGAAAGTCGGAGGAGACGATGAGCGGGGAGTGCTGGAAAAAGGTTTCGATCATGGATTCAATCGTCGGGGTCAGGGGAGGGACTACGCTTGAAATGATGGTCCCGTGGATATCCTTGGCCTGAATGCCGGATTTCCGTGTGAGCGACGCGAAGACGATACCGTATTCGTCAGCCGTCTTCGTGTGTTCCGTGGACAGGCGCCAGGAACTTCGCAGGGTTTGCCCGTCGAATACGCCGGAGACGATTTGGGTATTGCCGATGTCAATCGTCAGGAGCATGGGTTATCGTAGATGGTGAACGTCCCCGGATCGAATTTCCAGGTTGTGGCTCTTGCCTTCTCGCATGGTGGACACCAGTAATGCGCCATCTTGCCCGATGTCGATAGCTGTTCCGCGAATCGTTTGGCCTGCCAAGCAGGCAATCTCCACTTCCCGGCCGAGCGTGACGCACGACGCCTCATAGGATTTTCGCACGTGTTCGAATTGTTCCGATATTACGCAATCATACCAGTTTTCCAATTGGTTGAATATATCGGCGATCAGGCCGTTGCGATCATGGAATTGGCGGGTGGCCTGGTGGCACGACGTGGCAAGCGAGCGCAGCTCTTCAGGGAAATCCGTCTCCCGGCAATTGACGTTCAGCCCGAACCCTACGACACATGTCGTGATTCGGGAGCCTTGACTCGTGCTTTCGCATAAAATGCCCCCGATTTTTTTCTCGACATACAACAAATCATTAGGCCATTTTAACGAAATCTCAATGCCGCAGGCACGGTGGGTGGCTTCAACCAGGGCGAGTCCCGTCACAAGCGGGATCCATGACACGTGACGCGAAAGTTTCGCATCGGTCAGTATCAGGGAACAATAGATATTGAGATGAGGTAGTGATGTCCACTGCCTTCCCAGCCGTCCTTTTCCGGCTGTTTGAGTTTCTGCGAGAACCACTGTGCCATGAGGTGCTCCGGAGTCGGCCAGTGTAAAGGCCGTGGTATTGGTGGAGGCGAGTTCCGCAAAGAGATGAAGCGGGCGACCCAGGCAGCGCGTGGTCAACCGCCGTTCAATGCCTGCGGCCTCCAGCGGTGCGGATTGCACGGGATTCGCCATACGCAAAGTCAGGTTATTGAGAGGACGCGGGATACACGTCCAGACTGATATCGACTGCGGGTGCGGAGTGGGTGAGGGCCCCGATGGAAATGGAATTCACGCCCGTGGCGGCATACTCGCGCACGTTCTCGAGCGTCATGCCTCCCGAGACCTCGACGTGGGCCTTGCCTTTGATGAGGTCTACGGCTTCTTGGACGAGAGCAGGGGGCATATTGTCCAGGAGCAGCACGTCGGCCCCGCCGTCCAAGGCCTCGATAACGTGTTTGAGGTTTTCGACTTCCACGCAGATGCGGAACTGACGGGAGACTCGCTCTTTGGCTTTGCGGCAGGCTTCGCGGACGGTTGTGCCTTGGGCTTCCAACAACACCAGGTGGTTGTCCTTGATGAGGACTCCATCGCTCAGCGTCATGCGATGGTTGGTTCCACCCCCGAGAGCGACCGCCCATTTTTCAAGCCGACGAAGACCGGGAATGGTTTTTCTGGTATCTACGAGGACAGTGGAATACTGCTGGATTTCGGCTTTGAATCGTGCGGTCAAGGTGGCGATGCCGGAAAGACGTTGCAAAAAATTCAGCGCTACCCGTTCCCCGCCCAAAATTGCATGCGCCGGTCCTTGAAGGGTGGCGAACGTCTGTCCGGCTTCAAGGGTCGCGCCGTCTTGGAACGTGGCCGTTACCGTCACGGCAGGATCCAGGACCCGATACACGGTGTGGAGAACTGCGACACCGGCAAGGGTCAGGTCCTGCCTGGCCACAATGTGGGCTTGAGCCTGAAGTGACGAATCAAGGAGCGCACGCGTGGTGACGTCGCCGTATGGCGCGTCTTCCTTCAGCGCCGCTGTGACCAGCGTTTCAAGTTCAAAAGGCGGAGGCTGAATCACGTGGGATTTCATGACACCATCTTCCGGAGTTGTTGTTCACTGCTGGCAAAAAGTGAGAGTTCGGCGGTCAGCAGGGCCAGACGATCCTTTGATTCTTGAACCACCTCGGGGGCGGCTTTGGCCGCAAAGTCCGGAGAACCGAGGCGTCCTTGGAGACGCGTGGCTTCCTTTTGTTTGGCTTGCGCGTGTTTGTTGATGCGCGTTAAGGCTTTGTTGAGGTCCACCTCACCCTCGATCGTCAGGCCAACCATGAAATTTCCTACCGCCAGATGCAGGATGCGGCCATCCGTCCATGTTTCCTGATCGGCAATAGTGACCGTTCCGCGACAGAGTTGTGCGATATGGTCTCGCGCTTCGTTCAATCGCGCAAGCTCATCCGGATCTTTGGACGTGATCAGGATCGTCAGTGATTTGGATGGTCCGTAATCCAGGAGGGCACGCCCGATTCTGATGGTGGTGACGATTTGTTCGATAATGGCAAATGTCTGTTCCGCCTCGACGTTCTCCCATTCTTGGGTTGCTACCGGAAAGGGTTGGCGGACGAGGCTCTCGCCCTGATGGGGAATCGTTTGCCAGATTTCTTCGGTCAAAAACGGCATGAAAGGATGCAGCAGGCGTTGGAGGTGTTCAAACGTGTGCAGCATCGTGGCGCGCGTCGACCTGGCTGTGGGCGAGTCCCCGTTCTGTAGTGCCGGTTTGATGAGTTCCAGATACCAATCGCAGTATTCGTGCCAGAGGTACTGGTAGAGTTGCCCCGCGGCCTGATCGAACCGGTATTCTTCAAGCCGGGCCGTCACGGTGGTTGTGACGCGGTTAAGCCGGCTCAGAATCCATTGATCCACGAACGGCCTGTCGGCAATGGGCCGTGCTTCGGACGGCCCGTCCGCGTGCATCAGGATGAACCGGGCGGCATTCCAGATCTTGTTGGCAAAGTTGCGATAACCTTCGATCCGGTTTTCCGAGAGTTTGATGTCACGACCGGGTGACGCCATTGAGGCCAAGGTAAAGCGTAGGGCGTCGGTCCCGTATTCCGACATCTTGGTCAGGGGATCGATGACGTTTCCTTTGGACTTGCTCATTTTTTCGCCCTCGGCGTCGCGCACCAGGGCATGAATGTAGACGTCACGGAATGGTGGTTTGCCGGTAAACTTGAGGCCCATCATGATCATGCGCGCCACCCAGAAGAACAGGATATCCAACCCCGTGACCAGAGTGGAAGTGGGGTAATAGGTCTCGAGATCCTTGGTTTGTGCAGGCCAGCCCAAGGTGGAAAAGGGCCAGAGGGCCGATGAAAACCATGTGTCGAGCACGTCGGGGTCCTGGATGAATTGATTGTGCCCGCAGGTGGTGCAGGTGTCCGGTCTCGTCTCGGCGACAACGGGTTCGGCTTGCGCGGGGATCAGGTGACTGCCCCCGCCTTCGAGAATTATACGGGCTTCAGGATGGCACGTGGCGCAATACCATGCCGGGATGCGATGGCCCCACCAGATCTGCCGGGAAATGCACCAGTCTTTGATTTCTCGCATCCAGCCGAGATAATTGTTCGACCATTCCTCCGGGATAATACGAATCTGTCCCTGTTCCACCGCGGCGATTGCCGGGTCGGCCAGCGGTTGGATTTGGACGAACCATTGCGGTGAGAGGAACGGCTCCACCACGGTTTTACAGCGATAACATTTCCCCAAGGCCATTTGATGATCTTCGGTTTTGACCATGAGTCCCCGGTGCTTCAGGGCGTCAACCACAATGGGACGGGCCTTGATAGCCGGAAGGCCGGCAATGGTTTCCAGGATGTCCGTCTCAACTCCGGCGTCCCGAAGCGACTCGGGATTCAGGAGGGCCTGATGGGTCAGCAGGGCAATGCGAGGGAGCAGGTGCCGTTCACCCGCCTCGAAATCATTGAAGTCATGGGCGGGGGTAATCTTGACGGCGCCGGTCCCGAATTCCCGGTCCACCAGGATCGGATCGCCCACGACCGGAATGGTCCGGTTGGTGAGCGGCAGCCTGATGCGTTTGCCTATGTGCCGGTTGTATCGGGGATCCTTGGGGTGAACGGCCACCGCGGTATCGCCGAATAACGTCTCCGGTCTTGTGGTAGCGATAGTGAGGGACGTACTCGCGTCGTTGGCCAAGGGATAAGAAACGTGGTACATGGTGCCGTGAACCGGCTCGTGCTCAACCTCAACGTCGGACAGGGCGGTGAGACAGCGGGGGCACCAATTGATCAAGCGGTGTCCGCGATAGATGAGACCTTCCTGGTGCAGGCGAACGAAAACGGCTCGAACGGCTTCAGATAACCCCTCGTCCATGGTAAAGCGCAGGCGCGACCAATCGCAGGAAGCTCCGAGTCGTTTTAGTTGATCGAGAATTGTATTGCCGGATTGCTGTTTCCAGGACCAGACCCGTTCGATGAACGCGTCTCGCCCGAGTTGGTCTCGTTGGGTGCCTTCTTCCAAAAGCTGACGCTCCACCACGTTTTGCGTGGCGATGCCGGCATGATCGGTTCCCGGAAGCCAGAGGGTATTATGCCCTTGCATGCGGCGCCAGCGTATCAGAATGTCCTGAAGCGTATTGTTCAGCGCGTGGCCGATATGCAGCGAGCCCGTGACGTTGGGGGGAGGGATGACGATTGTATAGGGCTGTCCCGTGGAGTCGGGAGTGGCGCCGAAGTAGCCCTGGTCGATCCAATATGGGGCCCATCGGGCTTCAACGGCTTGCGGTTCGTAGGTTTTACTGAGTTGTTGGGACGCCATAGGGATGAAACTCACGCTGATAAAGCCAGAAATTTTAGCATGGGGGGTAGACCCTCGCAACCAAAGCGCCGGTTGTGTTCACAAGAACGAATGTGATAGAACCCCAACACGCTTTTACCGGGGATTTTACTGAGCTATCGGCAATTACACCCAGCAGGACCAGGGAGAATTTGATGCCCAGAGGACGAGAAAAAGATCGAGAGCTTCGTCGCAAACACCGAAAGAATCAACGACGCATGAAGGCTCTTGAGCAAGCCCAACGCAAAGCCGGCACCAAGAAATAAGTACCTGCCTTTCTCTCGCTCATTGCGGCCCATTTTTGACCCGGGTCAGGGATGAGCCCGTCCTTTCCTAGCCTCATCGCCATGCAGGCATCGCACATCAAGGTCGTGTTTTTCGATGCGGCCGGAACCTTGTTTCATGTCAAGGGATCCGTCGGAGACGTGTATCTGCGGTATGCCGCAAAGTATGGCGTGCCTCGTTCGCCTGACATGGTGACCAAGGTGAACCAGGCGTTCAAGGATGCCTTTCGTCAAGCGCCCCCACCGATTTTTGCCGTGGAGCAACCTGAAAAATTGAAGCAATGCGAAAGGCTCTGGTGGTTTGACATCGTGCATGCGGTGTTCTATCGCGTCGGCATGTTCGAAGGGTTCGATGATTATTTCGAGGAGGTCTACGAAGCTTTTAGCGGGGCAGAAGCGTGGGACATCTATCCTGAAGTGCCGGAGGTTCTGCAGCAATTGCGCTCGCAAGGCTATGAACTGGGAGTCATCTCCAATTTCGATACACGGTTTTTTGAAATTATCCGGGCGTTACGGTTGGAGCATTTTTTCGATTCCATCACGATTTCCAGTATCGTCGGGTCGGCCAAACCGTCTCCGAAGATCTTTCGGCATGCCTTGGACCAACACGTGGTTGAACCCGAAGAAGCGATGCACGTGGGAGACGATCCCAAGGAAGACTTCGAGGGAGCCACCAATGCCAATTTATCGGGGGTGCTCCTCGATCGAGACGGGACGGGTGGAACGATACCCTGCATTACCGGTCTTGGTGACTTGCCAGTCAGGCTTCGACAGTCGTAACACCTCATGTTCGATTAGAAATCGTATGTGGAAAGTTTTTAAAGCTGTATCAACTACGGCATTGATACAGGATGAGGTGGGGGAAATGAATGACTGCAGACCTTTCTCAGAGAGAGAAGGTTTTGTTCCAATGAAAATTTGTCAGGTTGATACAATAGACGCTGACACAAGGGTGAAAATCTACAATCAGATTTTCAATTTTTTACATCCTTCCGCTGATCCGTATGATGATAATGATCTTGCTTGGCGTGCAGATAATGAGGCATGGGACATTGTATATCTGTATCATTTTTGGGCTGAATTTTATTTGCAACCTGTAGATGAATATACGCGAGATCTTTGTGAGGCTTCTCTTAAGAGTATGCTGCTTAGCGATGATCCATGGCATAGAGTCTTTGATTTTGTTGAGTATGTCCTTTTGCGATGTACCGCTGCTTATGAATATGAAGACCTAAATTGGATTTACAATAAGAAAAGGGGAAAATCTTTCACTTCAGCAATTGCCCGAGTCTTGGAGGAATCGAAGGTCGGCTATAAAATCATCGATAATATATTTGTTCCGATTTCGTCTGAATCAGAAGCCCGAGAAGTCGAAAAAGCTCTCAACACGCTATTTCATGGAGCCAATCAGCATATTAAAAAGGCCATAAAGCTTTTCGCTGATCGCAAAGAGCCTGATTATGAAAACAGCATCAAAGAATCTATCAGCGCTGTGGAATCCATCGCAAAAGAAATCACTGAAAAAGAAAAACCACTCAACGCCCTGACACAGAGCTTGCAACTCCACCCCAGTTTCAAAGACGCGCTTGACAAACTCTACAATTGGACCAGTACGGACGGGGGCATCCGCCACGGCGTAAGCAGCAAATCTCTAACTCCAGACCAACACACTGCCCGGTTCATGTTGATTGCCTGCTCTTCTTTTGTGAATTACATAATTTCTCGGAATTCACAAAAACATGGACGATGACAAAGTTTTTCTTGGACGAATGGCCTGCTCGAGTTTCCGCATCTGGCAATGAAAAAATCATAAACAAGCATATTGTTTGGCAATGAAGGACAGAGATAAACCCATCGTTGATATGTTGACGTTGCGCAGAGACTTATACTTTGTGATGAGTCTGCTTTTAGCTGATAAAGAGGTAGCCAAATTACATAACGTGGTTGACTGGACAGAGGCTTTCCACGAAAACGAGGTGAGAAGGTTGATGCTATGGGTGGCGGCAGCGATGCGTGGCTTGCTGGACCTGCTGGACGAAGAAAAAGACAACTTCGGCGGACAACATTGCGGGGAATATTGGGCGGATTTTGGAAACGGCGAAATGGCAGGTCTAGAATTCAGGCAGGCTTGCAATTCTGTTATTCATGCCAAAGAGATATTGCCTTATTGGATTCCAAAACAGGAATCAAAAAGAACGGTCAAGCGAGTTTATACTGACAGACTCACTGTACGGGGCACTCACAAAGGCAAGACAACTCGTGCACAGCTTGATATAATTGAATTCGTGCGGATAGCGGATACTTTGATAAACGCTTTTGAGGGGGCTGACAATGCCAACGAATAGAGATACCTACAAATACCATTTCAAGAAAGGCAACAAGATTGTCCACACAGGCATTACCAATGATATAGACCGACGTGAGAAAGAGCACCGGAGTGAACCTGGATATAGCAAAGGACATATCAAGCAGGTAGGTCTCCGCACCACCCGTGACGCCGCCCTTGAATGGGAGCGGGAACAGGGGAAAGAGGGTAAACCGATAAGAGAGGAATAGTATCTGAAACCGTCCTGGGAGTCAGAATCTCACTTCCTCGGCAACTCCAAGTTTTTCAATTAACATAATACTGAGTTCTTCTGCTCACGCCGCTACATCGCCGACAAGATTGTCAATGGCGCTTCGTGCTTGCCTTGACTTCGGAAAGAATGGCCTGCTAGACTTTTTCCCAACTTCTTGGTTTTATTTGAAAAATTCTCAATGCATGGCAATAGAATTACGTAAGTTCAATTGAGTGCGAAACAAGCTTTTGGTATGACTTGAATATTGTGAGGGGTGTTATGAAGGATTTCTTTGAGTTGGATTGTGGTCTGATTTTGCAACGGCTGGTTTTGAGGGCCGAAGGCTTTGAAGAGGACTGGGGTGCGGGCGAAGAAGGTGATGAGGAAAAGCTTCCCGATCCACCAAGCGGCGTCAGGGCCGTCGCGGGCAACGGGTTTATTACGCTGAGTTGGGATGCCGTGCCGGATGCGATGTATTACAACGTCTATTATCAGACCTCTCAAGGGGTCAGCATCAAGCCCAATGAACTGACTCGTCCGATTGCGAGTCAGGAAGATTTCAACCCCGTGATCGGAGTCACCAAGGAAAAAGGGAATTGTGTCGAAGGTCCTGCCTGTCCCTATACGCATAACGATCTTGCCAATGGGTTGTGTTACCACTACGTGGTTACCGTCGTGACCGCGGACGGAGAGAGTCGGGAATCGGAAGAAGTCATGTCGATCCCTTCGCCGTACTTGCCTGTGTTGCAGTTTGGGCAGGAAGGCGTCGATGACGGGGAATTTCGTTCGCCGACCGGCATTGCCCTCGACAGCGACGGGACCATCTACGTGGCGGATACCGATAATCATGCCATTCAACGGTTCGATAAGGACGGCAATTGTTTGGCTCGTTGGGGCGGGGAAGCCGATTCGGAAGACGGCACGTTCTATTATCCCCGCGGGTTGGCGACCGCTCCAGAAGGCCACGTGTACGTGGCGGATAGCGGAAACAACCGCGTCCAGAAATTTGATCCCGACGGGAACTTTTTGAATGCCTGGGGCAAGTTCGGCTTTGCCTGGCGCGGGGCCGAGGCTGGGAAATTCGACGTGCCCTGGGGGGTGGCCACGGACCAGCAGGGCAATCTCTACGTGTCGGACACGAGTAACTCTCGTATCCAAAAATTCCAGTCAGACGGCAGCCCCCTGATCAAATGGGGAAAGGACGGGAGTTTTGACGGCGCCTTTTACTTCCCGCGAGGCCTAGCGATCGACTTTGCCGGGCATATTTACGTAGCCGATGAAGGCAATCATCGCATTCAGAAATTCGACTCCCGGGGCAATTTTCTCGCGAAGTGGGGAAGAGAAGGCACGGGTATCGGGCAGTTCAAATCTCCCTGGGGCGTGGCGTGCGATGCTCTGGGCAACGTCTACGTGGTGGACAGCGGGAATCACCGTCTTCAAAAGTTTGATTCGAACGGGACGTATCTGTGTTCTTGGGGCAATCGTGGACTCACGGAAGCTCAGGTGAATTTTCCCTCTGGTATTGCGGTAGACAAGGAGGGGTACGTCTACGTGGTGGACAGCGGAAACTACCGGGTGCTGAAGTTCGCACCCACTGAAGAGGAACTCGCCAGGGGCCGGGAAAAAGCCGACAAAGTCGCAGGAGCAGAAGGCGCTCCGCTTGCCGTGCCGTTGGTGGGGAAACCCGGTGATACGGAAGCGATGCTGAGTTGGATGGAGGTGCCCGGTGCCGTGTCTTACAACCTCTACTTCAGTACCGACCCCAGTGTGTCCAAAGAGACAGCGACGCTTATTGAAGGGGTGACAAGTCCTTATACTCATACCGGCTTGACGAACAATACGGCCTATTACTATGCGCTCACGAGCATTGATGAGCATGACGTCGAGAGCTCCCTGTCGGAAGAGCAGGAAATCATGCCCGTGCTGATTGACGTGGCCGCCCCGCAGAATCCGGATATCGTCCTGAATCATGGGGCGTATATGACGAATTCGTTGGACGTGGTAGCGACGATTTCAGCCAGGGACGTGGATACCGGCGTAGCGGGCTATTTTATCTCTGAAAATCCCATGACTCCCGGTGCAACCTTGCCGGGATGGATCGAAGTCGAACCGGAACATCGTTTCGGGGCGACGATTCCTCTGACTTTATCGCCCGGTGACGGGCCGAAAACGGTTTACGCGTGGTTTAAGGATGTCGGCAATAACATCTCGATTCCAGCCAGTGCGAACATTTTGCTGAATACCTCGGGGTACGTATGTACGGGGAAATGGGGAAAACCCGGTCGTGGGGCTTCGTTGCTGCACGGCGGTGAGTTCATGGCGCCGCTCTACGGGCTGGCCATCGACAACCAGAGCTCCCTGTTTGTCATCGACAACGGCAACACCCGTGTTCAAAAGTTCGATCGCAATGGGAACTTCATCTTGCTGTGGGGAAATTTCGGCACGGCCAATGGGAATTTCAACAGTCCCACGGGTATTGCGTGCGATGGAAAAGGTGACGTGTACGTTTGCGATACCAACAACCATCGCGTGCAGAAGTTTGATGGGAAACTGGGCCAATACCTCATGAGAATCGGTGGACGTGGGAACGGAGAAGGTCAGTTCAATGCGCCTTGGTCCATTGCCGTCGACCGGGTTCGCGGCTACCTGTACGTTGTCGATAGTGCCAATTTCCGCGTCCAGAAATTCGATGAGGAGGGTGAGTTTGTGATGCAGTGGGGCAGTTTCGGGAATAACGACGGGCAATTCTATTTTGCCCGTGGCATTGCCGTCGATCAGAATGACGGGATGGTCTACGTCGTGGATATGGGGAATCACCGTATCCAGAAGTTCGATACCAGCACCAACGTCCTCCCGCAACTCGTGGCCAAATGGGGTGGAGGGATTGGTCCTGGGCACGCGAGTAGCGCGCAGGCCCAAGAGCCAGGCCAATTTCGTTCGCCCTGGGGGATTGCGGTAGACGGCGCAGGTGACGTCTACGTCTCGGACACTGGAAATCAGCGGCTGCAAAAATTTGATCGGGACGGAAACTTCATCACCCAATGGGGAGGGTTCGGCAATGCCGACGGGCAATTCAACTTTCCCTATGGGCTCGTAGTCGATCATCGAGGACATGTCTTTGTGGTAGATAGCGGCAATATGCGCGTGCAACATTTCATGCCGGCCGAAGACGCCGAAGACTTCCTGCGCGAGGAATCGGAAACAGTGGCGGCTCTTCCGGAAAGCGAAGCGCAATAACCGTCTCGCGAGGCGCTGTGCAAGGCCTCCGGACGTCTGTGCCGTCAGGGGGGCTTATTTTTTCAGTTTTGGCTATTGCGCCAGTCGATTTTTTTAGAAAAACTTGCTAAGCTGCTTTTGCAGTTTTTCTCACCGTTTGCGTTCAATAACAACGTAGTAATTTCACTTCTGATGACTCGATCATCAGGAATACATCTCTTTCAGGGGACGTGCTGATGGCTCTCTGGGACAAGACACGAATCGGTTTAACCTTTGATGACGTGGTCTTGGTGCCGGCCAAATCTGAGGTCATGCCCAGCGACGTGGATTGTTCCACGCACGTCTCGCGGCATATTACGATCAATATCCCGATTTTGAGTGCCGCTATGGATACCGTGACGGAAGGTCGTTTGGCCATCGCGTTGGCGCGGGAGGGCGGTATTGGGGTGCTCCATCGGGCCATGTCACCTGAACAGCAGGCCCTCGAAGTCGATAAGGTGAAAAAATCCGAAAGCGGTATGATTCTGGACCCCATTACGATCGCACCCGATCAAACCATTCGTGATGCCCATGAGATTATGGCGACGTATCGGATCTCCGGTATTCCGGTCACGAGAGAAAAAAAGTTGGTGGGGATTCTGACCAATCGGGATTTACGTTTCGAGTCCCGGTTGGACCTGCCGGTGTCCCAGGTGATGACGCAGGAACGGTTGGTGACGGTACCAGAAGGGACGAGTCTCACCAAAGCCCGTGAAATTTTGCACGAGCACCGCATTGAAAAATTGCCGGTGGTCAATGATGAATTCGAGCTCAAGGGGCTCATTACGATCAAGGACATTCAAAAACAGATCAAGTACCCGAACGCCTGCAAGGATGCCCACGGCCGTTTGCGAGTGGCCGCGGCCGTCGGGGTGGGAGAAGACGTGCCCGAACGCGTCGAGCGACTGGTCAAAGCCGGTGTGGACATGCTCGTGGTCGATACGGCGCACGGGCATTCCCAGAGCGTTATCGATACCGTGAAAATGATCAAACAACGCTATGCGTCCATGGATGTTGTGGCCGGAAACATCGCGACGGCGGAAGGCGCCAAGGAACTCGTGAGCGTGGGGGCCGACGCGGTGAAGGTGGGCGTGGGGCCGGGCTCGATTTGTACGACGCGGATTGTCTCGGGAGCCGGGGTGCCCCAACTGACCGCGATTGCGGATTGTGCCGAGGTGCTCAGCGGAACCGGCGTTCCGGTGCTGGCTGATGGCGGCGTTAAATATTCGGGCGACATTTCCAAAGCCTTGGCTGCAGGAGCTTCTGCCGTGATGATTGGGTCCCTGTTTGCCGGTACCGAGGAATCGCCAGGGGAAACCGTCCTGTATCAAGGCCGTACTTATAAAGAGTATCGGGGCATGGGGTCGCTTGGAGCCTTGGAGCGATGGGGTCGTGACCGTTATCGGCAGGAAGGGCAGGTCGCGGCAAAGCTGGTGCCGGAAGGAATCGAAGGCCGTGTGCCCTATAAAGGCCTGCTGGCCAATATGGTGTATCAACTGGTCGGTGGCCTGAGAGCCGGAATGGGATATTGCGGTTGCCGGTCGATTCCGGAGTTGCAACAAAACGCCCGGTTCATTCGTCTCACCAACGCAGGATTGCGCGAAGGCCACGTGCATGACGTGGTCATAACCAAGGAGGCGCCCAACTATAGGGCTGACGTCGAATAAGTGAAACAGGACCCAACTTCGACAACCTCATCCATGGTGTCCTGTCACGATACCATCGTCGTTCTTGATTTTGGGTCACAATACACTCAACTGATTGCTCGCCGGATTCGAGAGTCCCACGTTCACTCTGTTATCCTTTCTTCTTCCGCTTCCCTGGAAACGATTCAAGCGAATCAACCCAAAGGCATCATTCTGTCCGGAGGGCCCGCCAGTGTGACGAACGTCGGCCGGCCAGAATGGTCAACAGCGATTATGAAGGAAGGAGTGCCGATTCTCGGCATTTGCTATGGCATGCAATTGATGGCGCAATCCATGGGTGGGCGAGTCGGCCGGGCGAAGCATAGGGAATTCGGTCGCGCCGAGTTGCTGGTTCAGGATGAATCGGATTTATTCAGAGGACTGGCTGAAAAAAGTCCCTTTTCGGTCTGGATGTCGCACGGCGACCGGATTGAAACGTTGCCCTTCGGGTTTAAGGCCATTGCGCGGACGGCTAATTCTCCCATTGCCGCGATGAAGTTGGTCCACAGGCAACGTCGTTTCTACGGTTTGCAGTTTCATCCCGAAGTCGCCCATACGACACATGGCGCACGCATCATCAAAAACTTCGTCCGTCATATTTGCGGGGCGAGACCGACTTGGACTATGGGGTCGTTTTTGCACGATTCCATTGATCAAATCCGCGAGTACGTAGGCAAGGAGAACGTGCTCTGTGCCCTGAGCGGGGGGGTCGATAGCACGGTGGCAGCGGCCATGACTCATCGGGCAATCGGAAAGCAATTGACCTGTGTGTTCATCGATAACGGCGTGATGCGGAAACAGGAAGCCAAACAACTCAAGAGGGCGTTCAAGTCGTTTCACTTCAACTGTCGTATGATCAATGCTTCCGAGTATTTTTTGGAGGCGTTGAGTGGGACGATCGATCCGGAAAAGAAACGTAAGATTATCGGACGTCAATTCATCAAGGCGTTCGAGCGCGAAGCGCGAAACATCGGCAACGTTCGTTATCTGGTCCAAGGCACACTCTATCCCGACGTGATCGAAAGTGTAAGCCACAAGGGGCCGTCCGCCACGATCAAGACACACCACAACGTCGGAGGTCTTCCCGCACGGATGAAACTCGAATTGATCGAACCGTTGCGCGAATTATTCAAGGATGAAGTCCGAGTCCTTGGCAAGGAACTGGGTTTGCCGGACGACGTGGTCCATCGTCACCCCTTTCCGGGTCCGGGGTTGGCCATTCGCGTGCTCGGCGCCGTGACGCCGGCTCGTTTGGAAATGCTCAGAGAAGCGGATGCCGTGTTTATTGATGAATTAAAGGCCCAGGGCCTGTACGGGAAGACGTGGCAGGCGTTTGCCGTGTTGCTGCCCGTTCGGACCGTCGGAGTGATGGGTGATCAACGGACGTATGAGCACGTGATCGGGTTGCGAGCCGTGACGAGCGTGGACGGCATGACCGCGGATTGGGCGCCATTGCCGCAGTCCTTTCTCGCACACGTGGCGAACCGGATCATCAACGAAGTGCCGGGGGTGAACCGCGTCGTGTACGACATCAGCTCCAAACCACCGAGTACGATTGAATGGGAATGAAAATGATTTGTATTAAAGCTGAAATTCCTTATGAGGCATGTAAATTGACGATGAGTTAAAAGCCATTTATCACAGTCAGGACACAATCTGTATTTGGGTGTTTAGGAATCGAGAAGATAGAAATAGATTTATGGACGAAACTATTGGAATGTTAAAGGATGAGAGAGAAAAGCATTTTGAATCTTTTTACAGGTGAATAAGCTATGCTCCGGGCTAGAGACCTTAAAAAACCATGATGGTTCGATTACAAAAAGTCATTGCCGCCAGTGGAGTGGCTTCCCGGCGTGCGGCCGAAACCATGATCCGGGCCGGTCACGTGACGGTGAACGGGAAAGTCGTGCGCGTGCTTGGCACGTGCATCGATCCGTCGAAAGACCACGTGAAGATCGATGGTCGTCACGTGCAACCGGCCGAGCCTGAAGTGTTCGTGTTCTTGCATAAGCCGTCAGGGTACGTCACCACGATGGACGATCCGCAAGGCCGTCCCACGGTTGCGGATCTGGTACCGAAGGTGAAAGTACGAGTGTTTCCGGTCGGACGGCTGGACTATGACACCGAAGGCCTGTTGCTGTTGACGAATAATGGAAAGGTGGCGCAGGCCTGCGTTCATCCCCGTTATCACGTGCCGAAGACGTATCTGGTCAAAGTGTCGGGCGTGTGTACGGATGAGGAAATCCGAAACCTTGAGGACGGGGTGGCTTTGGATGACGGGATGACCGCTCCGGCCACCGTCAGAAAATCCGGAAAAGCCAAGGTCAATTCATGGCTGGAACTCACGATTTACGAAGGCAGAAAACATCAGATCAAACGCATGCTCGAAGCCTTGGGCCATCACGTTGTGCGTATCAAGCGTATTCGTTTCGGTCCGATCGATCTGGGAGATCTGCCCGTGGGCGCTTCCCGGTTTGCCACCGATGCCGAGGCCAATGCTCTGCGGGCAGTTGTGCATCGAACGTCCGGAACCCGGAGCATTCGTAGACCGGTTAAGTCGTCAGACTTGCAAAGTTCGAGACCTGCTGGAGATACTGTGCCGCCGCGCGTGCGTCCAGCAAAGGTTCCGGCAAAAAGGAATTCGAGCGGCGCTGGCCGTAACGTGCGTCCGGCTTCGGGCAGTGCCCGGCCACAGGGAGGAGTGGTGAAAGGCAAAGGTCGTACACGAACTCGAAAAGGGTGAGCAACACAGTGAAGCGCACACACCATTGTGGAGAATTGACTCGTGACCAGGATGGCCAAATCGTCACGTTGATGGGATGGGTGCATGGCCGTCGTGATCACGGGGGCGTGTTGTTCATCGACGTGCGTGACAGGTTCGGTGTGACACAGCTCGTGTTTGACGTGGAGACCGATCAGGCCATTCATGAGCGGGCCAACGAACTCCGCAACGAATTTGTGATTGCCGCCACGGGACAGGTGCGGTTGAGACCAGAGGAGTCAGTGAACCCGCAGATCGCGACCGGGGAAATCGAAATCCGCGTTGACGCATTGGACGTGTTGAATCGCGCCAATACTCCGCCCTTTTTAATAGAAGATGACAGCCAGGCCACGGAAGCCCTGCGGTTGAAACATCGCTATTTGGATTTACGCCGGCCGCCCATGCAGCGCTTGCTCACGTTGCGTCATGACGTGACCTACCTGACGAGGCAGTTTCTCCATGAACGCCGGTTTCTGGAAATCGAAACCCCGATCCTCACGAAGAGTACCCCCGAAGGGGCCAGGGACTACCTGGTGCCGAGCCGCGTCAATCAAGGGTCATTTTTTGCCTTGCCGCAATCACCTCAATTGTTCAAACAGATCCTGATGGTCGGCGGAGCCGACCGGTACTTTCAGATCGCCCGTTGCTTTCGCGACGAAGATCTGCGGCTCGACAGGCAACCTGAGTTTACGCAGATCGACATCGAGATGTCGTTTGTGGAGCAAGACGACGTCATGAACCTCACGGAAGAGTTGCTGAGACTTGTGTGCAAAGACGCTGCGGGTATTTCGTTGCCGTCTCCGTTTCCGCGTTTGACCTATCAGGAAGCCCTATCGCGGTATGGGACTGACAAACCCGATCGTCGGTTCGGGTTGGAGTTGTGCGACCTGAACGAAGTTGCCAAGCAGGTCGAGTTCAAAGTGTTCAGAGAAACGGTGGAAAAAGGCGGGCAGGTTTCCGGGCTCGTGGTCAAAGGTGGTGGAGACATTGCCCGCAACCAGATTGATCGGCTCATCGACGTTGCCAAAGGGTTTGGGGCCAAGGGCTTGGCTTGGGTCAAGATCACCGAAGGGTGGCAGTTTGAGTCGGCTATTGCCAAATTTCTCGACGCGGGACTGTTTCAATCTGCGCTGCCGGATGCCGGTCCCGGTGACCTTCTGCTTTTTGTCGCAGACAAGCCCACCGTCACGTATGACGTGTTGGGCCGGCTTCGCTTATATCTCGGCGTCGAATTGGAATTGATCGATCACGACAAATGGGAGCCGGTCTGGGTGACGGATTTTCCCATGTTCGAATACGATTTAGCGGAACAACGGTACGTCGCGTTGCATCATCCCTTCACGTCGCCTCGTGCCGATGATGTTTCAGGCCTGGATTCCGACCCGTTACACGTTCACGCGCAAGCTTATGACGTGGTACTCAACGGGTTTGAAATCGGCGGGGGCAGTATTCGTATCCACCGGAGCGAGCTGCAGCAGAAGGTGTTCAGCCTGTTGGGGATTTCCAGGGAAGCCGCTCAGGAAAAATTCGGGTTTTTGCTGGACGCGCTGGAATATGGCGCCCCTCCCCACGGTGGGATTGCCCTGGGCTTGGATCGCCTGATCATGTTGCTCGGCAAAGCCGAGTCCATTCGAGAAGTGATTCCCTTCCCCAAGACGCAAAAAGTCCAATGCCTGATGACCGAAGCCCCATCGGACGTGGGGCAGACCCAACTCAAAGAACTCGGCATCAAACTCGATCTTGAAATCTAAGGAACCTCTGATTAAATCTGAGGTTCCCTAACGCCGCGCGACGGCGCGGGTCCGGCCAGGTTGCTTGGAAGAGAGATGATTTGAATTGTTCAGAGAAGTCTTGCGCTTGTGAACGCATGACAAATCCTTCAGTCGCAGATTGAGCGCGTTAAACGGCGAGATCGAACGGGAGATCGCTGATGTCACGTAATCGACTTCCTTGAACCATAGTCTCCAGCATCTCCAATTGATCTTCTCCTCTGGGAAGGTTTTTGCATACTTCTCTCAATTCGTCCAGCGCAAAGTGATAGACGCAGTCAAGGTCGCCAGTCCCTAGAGCCGGAGAGGCAATCCGCATCGGGAGAGGTTCAGCCGTGACCGCTACGATATGCGGTAAGTTGCCCTTACGATTGCGGATGAGATTCAATGCCTCTGTGCGCGTATTTTGGGAACGGTCGCTTCGAATTGTCCACTTACACGAGATACTTGCATGCAAGAAAGGAACGGATGTCGTTTGATTGCTATCCAGGAAAGGTGTGAGAAGACGCCATGCCGGAATCGTCCAGAAAAGCCTGGGACTGGTTGACTTCATCTTGTGTAGCAGGGTAGCGAGCAATGACGATGTCCGGTGTCACAATGTATCCATGCCCTAGAGCCGCCGAGAGAGTTTGGTTGTCACTTACGAGGGAGTCGAGTGTTTCCAGGTGTTGATACTGCACAAAGTTGGAAATCTGCGTCTGGGTTGTCAGGTATCGCCATTGACCAGGACGCAAGTGTCTTCATGTCACAAATCGAGCAACAAGTGGCTATAACTGGATGGGAAGGGCTTGTTGTGCGGCGTCATCGAGCCGTGTTTTTGAGTGCGTCACGTATTCCTCGTTCAGTTCGATAAGGACGGCTCTGCGGTTCAGTTCGGCGGCTACCAAGCCAGTCGTTCCGGAACCGGAAAACGGGTCGAGAATCAAATCTCCGGGACGACTGCCCAGAAGGATGCAACGTCTTGCCAATTCTTTTGGGAAAACGGCGGGGTGGGGCGTGCCACTGGAACCGGGTCCCAATAACCAATAATTCTTGAGATTTGCGCTGGTTTCTTCGCGGACGGCCTGATTGTCGTAATAGTAATTTGGAGTCTTTGAGAATAAGAAAAGCTCTTCGGTTGCGTTTGAGGGACGATTTTTGACGCTCTCCGGCATGGGCGCTTTCTTGGCCCAGGTTATCTTCGAACGTAGTAACCAGCCATCTGCTTGTAGCGCAAACGCCACTCGCCACGGCAGTCCCATCAGATCGCGGTCTTTCAACCCCCAACAATCAGGTACGGTACAGTTGCGTCTTTGAATCAGTTTCTTGGTGTTGCCGACTTGGGCATTGGGACCACAATTGCCGGTTCCGCCGTTGCGGGCGTATCCATCACCGACGTTCAGCCAAAACGTGCCATCATCAGTCATCGCTCTTCGAACTTCGCGGAAAATCCCTACGAGGTTTTCCACGTATTCTTCAGGAGAGGATTCAGTGCCTATCTGCGCCGAATGATCGTAGTCTCGCAATCCCCAATATGGCGGAGAAGTCACGCAACATTGAATCGATCGGGTTTCAAGTTGAGGTGAGATCTCACGAGTGTCGCCCAGCAGTATTTCCACTTTACCGTATTCGGGTTCCCTTTGTGTCATGCGACGTTCCGTCATGAAATACGTCCTAAATCAAATCCAGATCGCCACACGTTGGCGATGCGGGCTAGGCCTTGAACACGTTCACCACGATGCTGTGCAGGCCCGTGGCGCCGTTGGGTTGGGGGCGTGTGATGGTTGAAGTTTGCACGGTGCCGGTCGTATCGACGGCGCGCACGGAGATCATACTTTTGCCGTCCGGCATGTCGGGTCGTTGATAGTTCCAGACCACCCAGGACCAGGGGGAGTGGGGTGGTTCGATGGTGGCGTCGCTCCAGGTTTTCTCCTGGTCGAAACTCAGTTGCACTTGAGCAATGGAATTGGGCCCGCCGAATGCAACGCCGCGGAACTGCACGTTGGGGCCGCGGATATCCTGGTAATGTCCCGGACTGTCGATTCGGGAAAAAATATGGATCGTGCCTTCGTCTGTCCACCCTTTGCGCTGCCAGTAGCCCTGATAGTCCCCGTTGTATACTTCGATTTCCGTAATCCATTTGACGTTCTTGATGCCGTATAATCCGGGCACGATCAGACGGAGCGGAAATCCATGGGCCTTCGGGAGTTTTTCCCCGTTCATGAGATAGGCCAACATCACTTCATCGTGCATGGCCCGTTCAAAGGGAATGCTGTCATGATAGGCGTCGGCTCCTCGAAAAATGACATCCCGTGCGGTTTCAGGGTCGGCACCGGCTTCGACGAGTAACTCTTTCAGAGAAATCCCCCGCCAAATCGCATTGCCCAGACTCGTCCCTCCCGGGAGGGTATCGATACAAATGAGCGTGGAAACTTGGTCGAATGGTTTACGATTCAGGACGTCCCGCCACGTGAGGACCATGGGGTTGGTGACTGCACCTTTGACCACCATCTGCCATTGCTCCTGGTCGACATCGCGCGAGAGGTTGTACGGAGAGTCCATATAATTGACGGTATAAAATTTCTCATTGGGCGTGAAATACAGGGTTTCGCGGGGGGGGACGGCAAACATGCTGCCGATGTCGCATCCGCCGGTAAGACTGCTGAGTCCCACCAAGGTGCCAAAGCTGCCAAGTTGAAACAATTTGCGACGGGTGATGTCCATGGGCGAGAAGGGGAGACGTTGTCGAGGATCTTTAGCCTCTTGCAAGTACTATAATAGTACAGTGCCCGGCCCTCTGCAAGAAGAAGAGCGTTGTGGTTGCTGTGCCATCCCTTGCTCGTAGGCAGGGATGGGCCTCACGGCATCTTCTTCTCATGCAGGCTGCTGAGCCAAGAACAACGGAAGAGGTGCCCACGTACTGCCTCCGTTGTGTGACCGGAAAAGGCCTGCGCGATTCGTGCCGACGTACAAGGTCGAAGGGTCCGTCGGACTGATGACCAAAGCCCGAATGTTGAGATTGGTCAGCCCCTCATTGACCGCATCCCAGGTTTGGCCTCCGTCCCGGCTGATATGAATGCCGGCTCGACTGGCCACAAAGACAACGCCCGGGGTTATCGGGTCGAGAATGAGATCGCTGAAAAATTGGTCGGGCAGGGCTTCCCCGACCCGTTGCCAGGATTCCCCACCGTTGGTTGTTTTAAAGAGACCCTTTAACGTGGCCGTATACACGGTGTGAGGCGCATGGGGGTCGATCTTGATTTTCACCACGCTGAGGGCGCGTGACGCTTTCAATACCTCGGGCGGCACCAGACCGTTGTTGACCTTTGTCCAATTCTTGGCTCCATTGAGCGAACGATAGACGCCCCCGCTGGTGCCGGCATACAGGGTTTGTGGCTGGTTGGGGTCCACGTCGATAGTCACGACCATGAGGACTTCGATCATCCCGTCCATGCGTTTGGTCCAGGTGGTGCCGGCATTCTCTGTTTCGAAGACGCCCATCGACGTGGCGGCAAAGATATGTTGGCTCGATCCCGGAACGAATTTGATTTCATGTACCACCGAGGTAATGGTCACGCCTTCCAAACCCTTGCGTTGCGAGATCCACTGCTGGCCGCCGTTAAAACTCTTAAAGACCGCATCGCCCTTGGTGCCGGCGTACACGTTGGCCGGAAGCAGGGGGTCGATGGCCAGCGAAATCACGCGTGAATGGGTCATGCCTTTGGATACGTTGACCCAGGTTTTACCGGCATCGCGGGTCTTGAAGATGTAGTCGTTCGTGGCCACGTAGAGCAGGTTGGGCTTGGTGGGGTGTAACGCGATCTCAACGACTGTTTCGCCGCTTCCTCCACAAGCGGAGAAGAATAGACACAAAATGAGAAGTGATGGGAGGCGCATCAACGTGTCTTCGTGGTGGTCTCTGAAGCTTCCACATCCGCGATCGGGAGCAGGACAACCGTTGCAATCGGGTGATGGACAAGTTTTCTCACCGACAATCCTCCGTGCCATATTTATTAAGCAAGACCGGAACGACTTCACTCGATAGAGGTGAGGGTAGAGACGGGTGCTTTGGTGGCACGTTCGTAACGGGCCATGGCTTCGGGCATCCATTTCTGAAGGTTTTCAATGCGCGTCTCATGAGCAGGGTGGGTTGACAGAAATTCTGGCGAAGAACTGTTGGACGATTCCGCCATACGTTTCCATAAAAGCACGGCCTCTCTCGGATCGTAGCCGGCGTCGGCAGCCAGGAGTAACCCAATGTAGTCCGCTTCTGATTCATGGCTTCGACCAAAGGGCAGCAGGACACCGATCCCCAATGCCTGCATGGCCAATGTCTGAGTGACAGGTTTCATGTCCAGAGCTATCGCGGCGATCTGCACTCCCAGATTGGCTGCAGAGTGCTGGCTGATACGTTCGGCGCCATGGCGGGCCAGGGCATGAACGACTTCATGTACCATGATCGCCGCCAACCCGTTTTCGTTTTTGGCCTCAGGGAAAATGCCCGTATAAAATCCGATTTTACCGCCGGGCAGGGCCCACGCGTTCTTGGTCTTGTCGTCTTTGATCACCGTGACTTCCCATTGGAATGATTTCGCGCGTTCGGCGTATTTGGATCGTTTGGCCGCGGCAATGATCCGTTCAGCCACACGTTGCACGGGTTCCACTTCCTCTGGGTTGCTGGAGATGACCACTTCTGGATCATTGAGCGTTTGGGCATAGGCTTGGTTGCCCATGTGAACTTCCTGGCTTTCCGGGATCAGCAGAAACTGGGACCGGTTCGTGTACGGGTTCGTCGCACATCCCGCTACGTTGATGATGATACACAACAGGGTAAGCGTTTGAATCGCACGCTTGACCATATGCCGAACGTGCATCGGAGTCTCTTTGTCTGACCGGTTTTGCCCCATGGGGGTAGAATTTTCTTCTTACGATTCCGGGATGGAAATGTCGAGTTCTTCAACCGTTTCGTATCGTGCTAGGGCCGGTGCCGTGCCTTGGCGGGGTCCGATGATCAGGAACACGAATTGGTCCGGTTTGATGTGTGTGCGGGCCGCTTTCCTGACCTGATCCATGGTTGTTTGCTCGATGCCCGTTCTGAACCGGACAAGCCAATCAGAAGGATAGCCGAAATATTCATAGGTGAGAAATTTCCCAAGGATTTTCCCAGGCGAATTCACGGAAAAGACAAAAGAATTCAGGAGACTGGCCTTGGCCTTGCGGACTTCCTCTTCAGTCGGAGGTTCCGCATCCATGATTTTTCTGGCTTCCTCCAGCAAGGCGTCAATGCCGGCTTGTGTCGTGTCTGTTTTGGTGGACATGGAAAAATTGGCAGTGGCCGGATAGTCCCACCCGAACCCGATTCCGCCGTGCACGTCATAGGCCAACCCCTTCTGCGAACGAACGTTGGAAAAGAGTCGGGCCCCAAAAGAACCGGAGATGATTTGATTGATGATGACCACCGGATGGTAGTCCGGGTGTTTTCGTGTGAGGCCCAAATGTCCGATGATGATCTTGGCTTGGGTCATGTCGTTTTTTTCAACGTAATAGACGTTTTTCGTTGTGGAGGTCTGGTATGGGACAACCGGATCGTTGAATGGCTTCCCTTGGGGCCATGCTCCGAACGTGCGTCTCACCAGGTCCAGCGCCTGTTCCATTTGAAAATCTCCGACCAGGCCAAGAACGATACGGTTCGGGACAACATATGTTGCATGCCAATCGATGAGGTCTCGTCGGGAAATATTGTTGACGGTGGCATAGGACTCGACCCTGGCGTACGGTGAATCCTTGCCGTATATCAACTTTGCAAATTCCCGGGACAGGATGCCGTCGGGATTGTCGTTTTGCCTGGCGATTCCGGCCATGGCCTTCTTTTTAGCGAGGGCCAGTTTCTCCGGATCGAAGCGCGGGTTTCGCAGCACGTCGCCGAATACGGCAAAGATTTCGGAAAAGTCTTCACTTAAACACGTCATCGAGGCCGAGCCACTGGCCACGCCGATGCCGGTTTCAATCGACGCGGCCTTGCGTTCCAAGTAGTCATCGAGCGCGTCGCCGGTCCACGTCGTCGTTCCTCCGCTTCGCATGACGGTTCCCGTGAATGCGGCCAAGCCGACCTTGTCTGCTGGTTCCAGACGGGAGCCGGTCCGGAGACGTGCCGAAACCTGGACAATTGGGAGTTCATGATCTTCCAGGAGAAACACCACCATGCCGTTGTCCAGGATAACCCGGGTTGGTTGGGGAATATGCAGATCCGGCAGAGGGGGGTACGTCAGTTGCTCAACTGTGTCTACCTGACCGATTGCCTGGGTGGCCAGAAAGAGAACGATCGCAGCACACGTCATCAGATAGGGCAGGGGACGTCGTGGGATCTGCCAGCGGCATTGGTGTGCGGCTTCTCTCACGTCAGAGTCCTTTCCGGGCCTCGGTTGACGTGGATGCGGCGGGTGCCACAGTTTCGATCTGGGCCACGATCCGATTGGAGTCTGTGAACGTTTGCCGGGCGATACGTCGGATGTCTTCTTTCGTCACGCGGTCAAACCGTTCAATGTAGCGAAACAGTTCACGCCAATCGCCAAAGAGGGTCTGGTAGTCCGTTAAGCTCATGGCTAACCCGAGATTGCTTTTCAAGGAATAGATCAGGCTGGCTTTGGCCCGTGTTCGAAATTTGGCCAATTCCTCGTCCGTGACGTCTTCAGTCTTCAGGCGATCCAATTCTTCACGGATAGCTTGCTGAACGGTTTCGTTGGCAACCCCGCGCGCGGGTACCGCATACGCCACCCACAGGTGCGGATATTTTTCTCCCGGGTAGGCTCCATAGGCGCCGGCGCTGACTGCAATCTGTTTGTCCCGAACCAAAGAACGGTAGAACCGGGATGTCCGTCCGTTTGTTAAAATGTCGTCGATGGCGTCGAAGACTGGTTGATCGGGATGCGTGGCTGCAGGTTTATGGTACCCTTCCATGTAAAAGGGTTGAGCGGGATCCTTGATCGTCACCACTTTCTCCGCAATAGACGGGGGTTCCACGGTTCTTAAGGCTGGCGGTTTCGGTCGGCTGGGAATCCGACCGAAATAGGTTTCCAGCAAGGGGATCAAGGTCTTCGGGTCAATGTCTCCGACGATCGCCGTGACCATGTTGGATGGCACGTAATACGTGTCAAAGAATTTTTTGGCGTCGGTCATGGTATAGGATTGAATGTCACTGGCATAGCCGATCACCGGATGATGATAAGGATGAGCCGTGAAGGCCGTGACCACGAATTGTTCAAACAGCCGGCCGACGGGCCGGCTCTCCGTGCGCATCCGGCGTTCTTCCATCACCACGTCCCGTTCTTCGTAGAACTCGCGAAACACCGGGTGCAGGAATCGTTCCGACTCCAGATAACAGAAGAGTTCGATCTTGTTGGCCGGGAGTGCATAAAAATAGCCGGTGACGTCGGCGCTGGTAAAGGCGTTTAAGGCGACCCCGCCTTCTCGTTCAATGATGTCCCCGAAGGCATTTTTTTTCACAAATTTCGCAGCGGCTTCTTGCTTGCCTTTAAAGATGTCCGACAGGTTTTTGATGTGTTGGACATCGGACGGGGCACTCAACTTGGCTTCCTGATAAGCCAGATACGCCCGTTCTAATTCTTCCAGAGCTTTTTTCTCTTCTTTGTAGTTCGTGGTGCCGAGGCGAGGTGTGCCTTTAAAGGCCATGTGTTCGAACATGTGCGCGAGCCCGGTCCGTCCCGTGTCTTCCTGCGTGGACCCCACGTTCACGGCCGTCATAAAGGCGAACACCGGGGCTACGGGGCGTTCAACGAGAATAAAGGTCCAGCCGTTCTTGACGGTGTATTCCGTGACGCGTTGCTCGAACGACGCAAGATCAATTGCTTGAGAAGTGGAAGGAAAACAGAAAATGCAGAACAGAAGCAGGGTGAAAAGACATCGTAGCGGTCGCTGTGTGGGAATCGAAAGCATGGGCAGGTTTGCACAAGAGTGCTTTCTGATATCCTAACCAGTTCAATGATGCCTTGCAAGTGAAAGGCAAATCGACCGTATGAGGCTGGAACGACCAGCAGGTCAGAGACTGCGGTCAGGGTGTCCGTGGAACCGTGTTCTCTTTGAGAAGGAAAGCGGGAGGCACAGCACTACGGCAGAGTCACGTGGAATCAGCCTTCCACGCGTCACTTTGCATAAGCGAAGTTGGTGTGGACTTTGCGGCCAGTGCGCTTGACGGAAATGGGGGCTGGGGCGGGCAGGGGTGCACGATCCCCAGGGGGCAAAAGGATTTCTACCTGCGTCTTGAATGAGTTCAGCAAGGCCTTGTCTGGGTGGTTGCGGGAAAGCACCCGTAAGCCGATCAACAGACTCAGTAAGGTGCGAGAGGCTGTGCTCGGAGTCACCTCCAGGGAAATCTCTCCTCTGGCTTGGCCTTGCTCGATCATTTTGCGAAAAAAACTTTTTTCTACGTAGGCGAAAGTTCGATTGACGATTCTTGCCACCTTTACATCATGCGGGGACATCTCCAAGGCCGTGTTGATGATATAACACCCGTTTTGTTCCTCACCCTTCGATATTCCATCACAAATTTCGTTGAATAAGGCGATGATAGCCTGGCGGGGTGAATTCGTCTTTCTGAGCCTTGTGAGAAAGGGCTTCGCGTAGGTGTCATTATAGTCGTGCAAAGTTTCGATAAAGAGAGCGTACTTATCGCCGAACGTGTCATACAGGCTGGCGCGGTTGATACCCATGGTTTCCACGAGATCCTGCAGGGACGTCCCCCTGTAACCTCGATCCCAGAAGACCAGCATCGCTTTTTGCTTGACGTCATCAACGGCAAACTGCTTTTTTCTCGGCATGGGTGTCTCCCGTTTGAGATTAGAATCCACGAATATTCGAACACATGCTATCTCAAATTGGCAAATAATTCAAGTACTTAGGTAATTACTTAAATAATTTAGATTAGTTTACTGAATGTGTGCAATCATAATCAGTTCACTGGCTCTTGCGAATGAAGGGCAAACGGACCTTATGTGGCCGCAACAACTAGCTGGTTGGAGAATGCGGTCAGACGAACTATCGAAAGTTTTTTGTGGCGGTCTGAAAGGAGGGGATATCAAGGTCGAGCCCTGGACCGTGCCAGGGTTGAAGGAGTGGCCCTTCATAGGTATATCCTCCAGCAATAGGATCGGTTTTCAGTAACAACGGTGTGTCGAGATCCAGAACGGAACACCCGCCGATACCCAAGGCGATGCTGTAAGAGCATCCCATGGCGACTCGGGTCTCCACCATCCCGCCCAGCATCACGTGGAGACCGGCGGCTTTCGCCACGTTTGCCATGAGGACTCCGTCCAATAAGCCACTTTTGGTAATTTTGATATTGACGTAGTTCGCCGCGTCGTGCCGGATGACGGCTTGGAGGTCGTGCAGGGATTGCGCTGATTCGTCTGCGGCAATGGGAACGTGGAAGTCACGCCGGAGTTTGGCATGGCCTTCGAGGTCGTCCTTGGCCAGCGGTTGTTCAAGGAGGATGATTGTGCCGCCAAAGCGGTTGATGCCTTGTATCAAGGCAACGGCCTCTTCGCGAGTGTATCCCTGATTGGCATCAATCACAAACGCCACGCCGGGACAATGACGATGCAGGGTTTCCACTCGACGAATGTCTTCGTCCACGTTATGGCCGACCTTCATTTTGAAGAGGCGAAAACCCCGTTCATGCCATTGTCTGGCGAGTTCCTTGGTTCGCTCCAAAGAGGCGATGGGAATGGTGACGTCCGTTTCACGCGCACGCACGTCCGCTCCACCCCACAAGGCCCACAGGGGGACGTGAAGCGTGCGTGTCAGGGCATCAAGGAGCGCGGTTTCCAATCCACACCGGGCCGCTGGCGCGTCGGGTGCGCGTTCGGATAGTTCGTGGCCGAGTCGTTGATAATGAAGCGTCGATTGTCCGAGCAGGTGTTCTCCCAATAACTGGGCGTCCTTTAGACTGCTCTCGCGATCTTCACCGGTGATGGCGGGAAATGGGGCAATCTCGCCGTATCCGATGGTTCCATCACTCAGTGTCAGCCGTACGAAGGCATTTTTCGCCACTTGGAGTTGGCCCGTGGCCACGACAAAGGGGTCGGTGATAGGAAGATCCAGTGAACAGAATTCAATATTTGCGATGGTGTAGGAGGAGGTGCTCATTCCTGAACGTGAAGCGTCAGAAGGAAAAAGTCAGGGTCAGGAGAAACAATCACCACTACTAATAGATCACCCATACCGATCATTCTCCCACGGTAAGGCTGTGTTGGAATACCCGCGCACTTCCCAAAACCCTTTTTGATCTTTTTCCACAAAGGTGATGGAGCGGATCCATTTGGCGCCTTTCCAGGCATATCGTTTGGGGATAATCATGCGAACCGGTCCCCCGTGATCCCTGGACAGCGGCCTGTGGTTCCAGGAATGGACCAGAAAGACGTCCTCGTCGTCGCAGACTGAAAGAGGCAAGTTGGTCGTATAGTCGTCATATGATTCAAAGAGCACGTATTTGGCTTCCGGTTTGGGTCGCACCAGGCTGAGCAAATGCCGAAAACTCACCCCGGTCCATTCCATCTCAAGTTGGCTCCACGAGGTCACGCAATGGAAATCCGACACAAACGGCTGGTATGGCTGAGCCTGATAATCCTCCCAGGTCCACACGAGAGGATGCTCAACCAATCCATCCACCGAGAGTTTCCATTCTTCAAGTGAAATTTGAGGTTTGTATCCAAGGTCCAGCACGGGCCAATTATTGACAAGATGCTGCCCGGGGGGCAGACGATCATCTTGATACTCCTCGTCAACCTCGCGCCCGGAGATCTCACGACGGTGCAAAGCCATCTTCTGTTTGGCTTGAATGGTTTTTTCGTTAAATTCCATATGTTACTCTTTGTTCCCCGTTTAGCATGACCGCTGTATCAAGGTTGCACTGGTTTCAGCTTCGCCATCATTCCTTCCACGTGAAACCAGCGGCACCGGCGAGTGTTCGAGGTCTCTGCAAGCCAGTGTAGCGTTTGTCATTGATGATCCAGGTTGGATAACTCCGAATGTCGTTTGCCACGCATGGCGCAGTGAGAGGGCTGCCGCGACCGCCGGAACTGCATTCGACGTAAGGCAGCCGCTCCGCGGACGCCTCGAACAGGGCTTTTTGCTCCTGGCAGCGGGGACACCAATAGGCTCCGTAAAACTTGGCCCCTGTTTCGGTCAGGTGGATGGCCAGGGCCTGAAGCTGTGGATCCTCCGGGCCGGCTGCTTCGTCAAACACCCCGCTGTAGTGCAGATGGAGTCCGCCGACGATGAGCACGGCGACCACGCTTGCTTCCTTTAACGACGTTGCCCAGTCCGAAGGCCGCTGCACGAGCGTCAGGATCATAATGGCAGTGATGGTGCCGAATGAGGCAAGGCAGTAGGTACAGGTCGCCTCGATTTCCACGATGGAGATCACGGTCAGATAGGCACTGACCCCAAACCCGCCGACTGTGACGAAAATCAGGGGAGTCCAACTCTTGAGTTTCGTCCTGGCTCGCCAAGCCAGCGCGGTCAACACGAGGTAAGTGAACAGACCCCACGTGGCCATGGGTATTCCGAGAAACGTGGCCCAACGACTGCTCTGAACAAGGTCGCATCCCGACCCCTCGCTACAGAAAGCCGGGTGTACTTCAAATAAGGCGGTGTAACTGAGGTACGTCGTCAGCACGACGCCAAGGACGCTCAGCGTGAGCAGGACGAGGGTAAGTGGGGCGTTCGGACCCGGCGCGCGAGTTGGCGGAGTGTGCTGGAGGCTCCCCGTGCTCCCGGCCTTTTGCCTTTTACGGTGCTTTGCCATGACAGTCGGTGTTCATTGCTTGGTTGACAATTCCTACTCTTTCCTCCATTCCCTCTCTTTGTAAGGAGAGGCGTAGGGGAGGTAGAGAAAGGGGAGGAACTGAATTGAAGCGTACTTCATGATACTCGTTGTCGCGCGGAGGACGCAAAGGGTTCTCTCACTTCAAAGCAGAAGGCAGGGCCTTTCCCAGAATCACCTGTAGCACTTGTTCTTTGTGTTGCCGCAGGATGTGGATGCTGACCGGCTGCGAGGGGCGTGTGTGTTCGATGACATACGTCTTGAGTTGACTGGCCGAGTGAATCGGCTGGTCGTCGATCGACAGCAGGACGTCGCCTTTCTTGAATCCTGCCCGTCGTGCCGGTCCCGTTGCCTGCGCTACGGCCATGTGCCATCGGTTTTCAAATTTGACGGAGGTAAGTTGTAGCCCGAGTTTCGAAAAGTGAAACGGCTGTCCCTGCTTGAGGGCCGTCACGATTTTGTTGACCAATGGTCCCGGTACGGCAAAGGCGAACCGGCTGCATCGACGTTCCTCTCGAACGGTTTCGGTTTGAATGATCGCGTGGACAAGGCCGACGATTTCTCCTCGCGCATTGAACAACCCTCCGCCGGAATTGCCGCTGCATGCTGAAAGGTCGATTTGCAAAAGACGGGATTGTACGGTTTGCAAAAACGTATTGGGGTTGCCAACGTGTCCATAGCTGATGGCAGGGCCCCAACCCAGGGGGTAGCCCACGGTGAAGACCCGTTCTCCCGGCAAGGCCTCGGTTTGACTGAACGTTCGTGCTGCGAGCCCGTGGGGCACGTTCTCTTGAGAGATGCGATACAGGGCGACGTCCAAAAAGTGATTCGCACCGACTAATACAGCAGGTGCTTCCTCCAACGTGCTGGTTATGACGGACACGTGTGGAGGATCCGCAGTTGTTCCGGCGCCCTGGTGCTTTGTGGCGTGTCGGGCAGTGAGGATATAGCCGTCTCCCAGATAAATTCCCGACCCTCTTACGGAGAAAGTCTTCCTCTCAGGCTGAGTCGATTGAGTGAGAATGCCCACGGTCCCGAGTTTGGCTTGCTCGACAACTTCGGCAAAGTCGGCTGTGTTAGCGCAAAGCAGCGACGGGATGAGCAGGGACCCGCTCCAAGCCACGCACATGACGATTGCTTTCAGCATGGCGTGGCTCTTGCGGATGTTTGACCGGTTGACCAATGTTTGAGTCAGGAACATGTCCGCTGTTTCCGCCTTTCTTGCAGTCTTCTGTTGCCTAGGCATGGGGTCATGTAAGAGTCATCTCTCACCAGGGCATCTTGCATTTCAATGCTATTCTTGAACCGTCCATTACTCAAGTTCCCACGTGCTTTGAATGGGATTCCAGTGTACCATAAAGGAAGTTCGGGAGAAGTGTCGGCACGGCCTTCTCTTTGTGGAGTAGAACAAAGAAAGTTTTTCCCAATCGATTGTGTCCCGTGTGTGGAGAAGGAACTCAGTAAAGGAAAGGAGTCGCCGTCATGAAAATGTACAAATTTGTTCTTTTGCTCGTGCTGAGTGGAGGGCTGTTCCTCGGCATGAACAGCACGTCAGTTAGTCAAACGGCCAAGGGAAATTATGCGATCGCCACGTTCGCCGGAGGATGTTTCTGGTGCATGGAAGGCCCGTTCGATGAACTCGATGGAGTGATTTCCACGACGTCGGGGTATACCGGTGGGCAGCCGGTCGATCCGACCTACGAAGACGTTTCCGCCGGGGGAACCGGACACGCCGAGGCCGTTCAGATAACGTATGATCCTCAGAAAATCAGTTATCGCGAGTTATTGGCCGTCTACTGGCCCAATACGGACCCCACGACGCCGAATGCCCAGTTCTGTGATCATGGCGACCAGTATCGGCCCGCAATCTTTTATCACAATGATGAACAGCGTGAATTGGCGGAAGCCTCGAAAGAGGAAATCGAACGGACCAAGACGTTCAGTGCTCCGGTCGTAACGGAAATTACTCAAGCCACGGCGTTCTATCCGGCAGAGGAATACCACCAGAATTTTTATCAGAAAAATCCCATTCGATATAAATTTTACCGCCTGACCTGTGGCCGCGACTCCCGGTTGACTACCTTGTGGGGAGCCGACGGCGGGCATAACGAAAGATCATGACGGCTTGTCGATTTCGAGAAGTTGCGATAAGGTACGGTGCATCTTCCTGGCGGAATACAGATGAAATTCACCGCGAGATGACCATGCGGCTCTCAGGTCGGCAAATCGGACTCTTGAAGGAGTACATGCATGACCTGGTTGAGCAGGCCAAACAGGAAGAGGCCACCACGGCGGCATTCGGGTATGCCTCCAAACCGTATCGGGCCGACCAGGCTATTTCAGACCTGTTGGCCATCCTGGATGACCGTATCGAATCGGAAGGCGTTCAGGTCGGATTATCAGTCGAGTTTCTGCATCACATGTGGACCCTGTGCAACAGGGCCAACGACCAGTTGCAGGACACGGTCTGGCTGAGGCGTAGCCTGGATGAAGAGCCGGCGACAAAAGCCCGAGTCCGCGAACTGACGTATCGGGCATTGCTGGAGTATCTGGAAAGTCTGCCCGAGAACCTGCGGTCGTCTTCAGACTGATCGTCTCTTCTTTCCTCACTCGTATCCACGGAAGCGAACGTGACACCAAAGGGGTTTTCATGTGTGGTGACGCCTTGTTTCTCGTCGTGAGCCGGCGTCATGGATAACATCCGCCGCAAACGCGAACGCATGATTGTTCGCGGTCGTGATCGAGGAACACGGCTTCTTCTGAAAGGCCGGCGCGTCAGTTTGGCATTGAGCCGAAGCCGTATGGGACTGGTGCTGGTCGGGCTTCTGGTTTGTGTTTCGTCGTACAAACTTGGATGGTTCGTCACGGGGAATTGGGCGCTACTGGGATTTTTCCTCTGTTTTCTGGGTGTGGCAAACGTCCATAACCGGTTGGAACGACGGTTGCGTCGTCTTGGAATGTGGATCGACGTTCAGGAAAACAATTTGGCGCGTCTGCGGGTGGATTGGGAATGCATTCCGGAAACGACGCTGAGTCTATCTTCCGAACATCCGTACGCCGCAGATCTGGATCTCCTCGGGAAGTATTCCTTGCTCCGTTTGCTGGACACGACGGTGTCGCGGGACGGGCAGGTGTTATTGATCGCTTGGATGACTCGTCAAGATGCGCTTTCGTTCGATCGATGGGAGAGCCGGCAGAAACTCGTCCGGGTCCTGACCTCGTTGCGAGGATTGCGGGACCGGATTCGGCTCGTCGCGAACTACCTGAGTCCCAATTCGATCAAGACGGACCGGCTGGAGAGCCTGTTGGAGAATTCCGAGCCTGTGGCTCGATTAGGTTCGTTGTTGCTGGCGGCGAGTGCTCTGGCCGGTCTCAATATGGTTCTTTTTGTTTTCTGGTTGCTCGGTGGGCCGGGTTATTGGGTCGTTTCCTTTCTACTCTACGCGATATTGCTGCTCGTCACCGGAGGGCGGGTGAGTCACGTGTTTGGACGGGCTCTCGATTTGCACCTGGAGTTGGACAAACTCGCCGCGGTGATCGGAATTTTCGAGAAGCGGTCGTATAGACGTTATCCCGCGCTTCAGGCGATGACCGACCCATGGCGAAACAAGGATAGTCGTCCCTCGGTTGCCATCAGACAACTTGCGAGAGTTTGCAGCGGGCTCAGTCTGAAAGCGCATCCTCTTTTGCATATTGCCGTGCACCTCGTGGTCCCGTGGGATCTGGCATGGACGTGGTATTTGCAGAAAGTCTGCAACTGGTTGCGGCCCGTTCTGCAGGATTGGATCGTGCGCTTGGCGACTATCGATGCGGCTATGGCATTGGCCACGTTTGCCTACCTGAATCCTTCCTACGCGTGGCCTCACAGGCGGCCCGAGGGGAACACCATTACAATCGGCATTTCCGGAACGGCTATCGGCCATCCCCTGCTTGCCCATCACCAACGGATCAACAATGACCTGCTCCTTGAAGGACCGGGCCGGGTCCTGCTGGTCACCGGTTCCAACATGTCCGGTAAAAGCACGTTCTTGCGAACGGTTGGGATCAACGTGTGCCTGGCACAGGCCGGGGGACCTGTGTGTGCCGAATCCTGGGCCTGGTCGTGGTTGCGGATGCAGACCTGCATCCGAGTCGGAGACGTCCCGGAAGAAGGGCTGTCATATTTTTACGCCGAGGTCAAACGTCTGAAAAGCTTGTTGGTCGCGATGGCTGATCGGGACAAAGCCCCGGTGTTGTTTCTGATCGATGAAATCTTCAAGGGAACGAATAATCGGGAACGATTATTGGGAAGCGAAGCGTTCATCCGCGAGTTGACCGCCGGGCGGGGATTGGGCCTCGTCACCACGCACGACCTGCAGTTGGCCAACGTGGAACGGGAATTGGCAAATCTCACCAACGTGCATTTTCAGGAAACACTTGGTGACAAGGCATTGCAGTTCGACTATCGGCTCCGCCCCGGACCCTGTTCCACCACCAACGCGCTACGCATCATGGCCATGGAAGGTTTGCCGGTTCCCGAAACACATTCAGGGTCGTGAGAAGCATTTCAGACAATTCAGGGAATGAATAACGTGGGTTGGTTCTGCTGGTCCTGGTCGATCTTTTCGCCTGTCGTCGTTCCGCAGTATGAACATACGTATTCATATTTGTTGCCGGACGGCAGGACAAGCAAAAGCCGTTCGCGAGCCGGCGTTGCCTCCTTGCAATTCGGACAGAACAGGAGGGTGGCATTCAGTGAACGAAACTGGGCGTTAGGATCGTCTTGAGGCGGGCTGGGTTGGGGCCGCATGCCCGGTTGCCGGGACCCCCCGAAAGAGCGCGGATCAAATGGAATGCGTGCCATAGCCGGATCTTACTCAGGGCATATCGCGTGGTCAAGAGAGGTGCCACGATGATGTCCACCTTGCAAGGCAATCACAGTCTGGACCGTGAAGGTTCACGCAGAGACACGGGAAAGGGGTTCCGAGGCGACTGGAATCCCATTGTGGTAGATCACGTATCGTGAAGGATGGGCAGGGACCCGGTCGCCGGGGAGAATGATGCCGACGAGATTTAAAGGATCGGATGCGGAGAGCCGGATTTCCTGTGCCCCGGCTTGCGGGTCTTTGCGCACGGCTCGCAGGGCTTCCACGGCCTCCGGCAGTCCGAATTGTTCACCTGTCATGCCTGAGACAAAATGCCCACCGCGAATTTCTCCGCGCAATTCCATTCGTCGATAGCTCATCAGCAGATCGCGCCACGGGATGGACAGGGATTCCCGTTTCAATAGATCGCGGAATACGATTCCGTACCGTCGCAATAATTGCCGTGCCCAAGTTTCGGTGGTGTTGGATGCCGGTTTCGCCGATGCCCCATCCGGTTCAACCGTGCCGGTCTTGAGCAATGACCATCGTCCGATTGTATGTCGTGGCCGCTGCTTCTGATGGCGTCCGGTTCCTCGACGGCGTTTAGGATCGAGCAAGGCGCGGAGATTGTCGAATCCATCGGCGGTGACTAGCCCGACACTGGCCAGTTCCCATAATCCTTGTTCCACTTCTGCCTGGAGTTGGCTCGTGCCGTGTGTGACGTCGGCAAAAAAGCTCGCGCCCCGTTGTGAGAGATAATGATACACGGTCTGGGCAACACTGCTCAGGTTTTCCGGTAGGCACGCCTGCGGGCCTTTAGGTCCTTTGCGAGCGAGGCCCAGCAACCAGTCCGCATCATTTCGGGGGAAGAGACTGACCGGGGCCAGACTCGTAGGAATCACTCGTCTTTTCTGTTTGACGCCGAGGAAGTTATGGTCAGGAGTAGGTGGGGTCAGCCGCCCCCACGTGATAATTCCACGCAAACACAGATAGTCCAACGTGTCCGGCCTGTAATCGCCGATGCGGCTGCGAAGCACGTGGGGTTCCCATGCGGAAGCTGCGGCTTCAAAGCCCGCCAGTTGTTCGATGATGGTTTGGAGTCCGGGTTCTCCGTGCAGCCTGGTGGTAGGAGCAACGTGCTGCCACCGGAACAGAAAGCGCATGAAGTCTGAAGCGGAGACGGTTTGAATCTCCCGACGAAGCGTCAGGACGGTGCGTCGATGAATGCGAGCCAGCAAACGACGGTCGCACCATTCGATTTCGGAGTCGTGCGTGTATTCGGATTCACGCAAAGGGGGATGCGACTCTGCCCCACGCGCGGCCACCGGTGCAGGGACGTGACGTTCCCGGGGGCGAAACGTGCCTTGGAGGACCTGGCCTTGTGTTTCGAGTTGTTTGAGCGCTGTGTGCGTGACCGAAATGGGCCATCGAAGGGTTGCTGCCAATTCCCGCGCCGTGGTGGGGCCGATGACTTCCATCCAATTTTGGACAATCGTGCCCCGTGCCTTCTGCTCATCGCCGGAAAAGCTGGGCGAAGGCGTGTGTTCATGCTGTTGGATATCCGGGTCCGCGGCCAAATCAGGATAGATCGCGGTCAGGAATGAAAGATGATCGGGCGTGGTCCATATGGGAATCGTCGTTCCTGTTGTCGAGTCCGTGTGGGATAGCACGAGGGCTCGTCCTGAATCGAGCAGATCGGGAAGGAAGGCGTGCCAATCGGTAGCACGGTCCTCCGGGACCCAGGTCAGCAGATGGAGGGCTTCCTGTAATTCATCCGTATCTCGAACCCGTGGCCACACTTCTTCGCACACCGCCGCAATTGCATCAGCATCCAGCGCGCCCACTGTGGCGGCTTCCTCGGGGGGCAGCACGTGTCGCATACTCACGGCTCGTGAGCGTCGTTCTTCGAGTGGGGCATCGTCCAGGAATCCATACGGGTTCGCGTTCAGGATTTCATGAGAAAAAGGAGACGGCGCCGGAGATTCGACGGACAGGCATTGCACGTCGCCCTGTTCGATGCGTTGCAGGAGGGTCGTCAGTCCTTGGATGTCCATGGCATCCTCCAGGCAATCCCGAAGTGTCTCTTGCACGAGGGGATGAGAAGGGACTTCGACGTTCCCGGGAGGCCGGTTATCCTGACAGGCCAAGGCCATGGGAAACACGGCCGTCAGGAGATCTTCGGCTCGCATGCGCTGCAAATGGAGGGGAACCCGTCTGCCGTTTCGAAAACGCAGCACGGCCAACGCGCGGGAGACGTTCCAGCGCCAGCGGGCCATGAACATGGGGGATTGCAGCACGGCCTGCGTGAGCACCTCCTTGACGGTGGAAGGCCGGAGCAGAGTCCACATGGTTTCCAAGGGAAAGCTGTGTCGTTCGCCCAAAGATAGCACCAGCCCTTCGTCGGTGGCGGCCGCTTGCAGCTCAAAGTCGAAACTGACGCAAAACCGCTTTCGTAAGGCGAGCCCCCAGGCCCGGTTGATGCGTCCGCCGAATGGCGCATGAATCACCATCTGCATGCCACCGGCTTCGTCAAAGAAGCGTTCGGCGATAACGGTCCGTTGAGTGGGAACGGCCCCCAGTATCCGTATCCCGGATTGGTGGTAAGCCAGAATTTGTTCGGCTGCACGTTGATCGGCTCCACATTCCGATTCCAGCCAGAGCAGGGTCGCGTGTTGTGGGTCGTGTTCAGACGGCGCAGGGGCTGCTGTGGGCCGCGTCCTGAGTCGATCCACAACGGCTTGGCGTAACTCCGCCACCTCCTGCGAGAGTTCAAAGGTTCGCGAAGGGGCTTCGCCCCGCCAGAATGGAATGGTTGGAGGGGCACCGTGCGCGTCTTCCACGCGCATCACGCCGGTCTCGACCCCACGAATCCGCCATGACGTATTGCCCAACAGAATAATGTCGCCGGCCATGCTTTCCACGGCGAAATCTTCATCCACCGAGCCGACCGTGTTGCCTTGAGGTTCGGCAATGACGGCATACGTCGCGGTATCCGGGATCGCGCCACCGGACGTGATCGCCGCCAGTCGCGCTCCTCTTCGAGCGCGCAATCGGTTCCGCGTGTGGTCGTGAAAGAGAAACGCCTGTTGCTTGCCGCGGCTCGGATTCCAACCACGAGTCAACAGGGTAACAACCTCGTCAAATGCCGTTCGGGTCAAGTGCCGATACGGATAGGCCTGGGTGTATCGTTGATAGAGCGAATCCACGGGCCACTCTTGAGCCGAGATTTCCGCGACCAGTTGTTGGGCCAGAATGTCTTTGGGGTCTTGCGGAATTGAAATGTGATCCAGGTTTCCGCGATGAATCGCGCGGATGAGCGCGGTGCACTCCATGAGCTCGTCACGGGTCGTACACAACAGACGGCCTTTTGGCATGGCCCTCACCCAGTGGCCTGACCGGCCGATTCGTTGCAGGCAGGTGGCGATGGCGCGCGGGGACCCCACCTGGCACACGAGATCGACAAAGCCGACGTCGATGCCCAGTTCCAGGGATGCCGTTGCAATGACCACGCGAGTCTGTCCTTTCTTGAGACGTTCTTCAGCGGATAACCGTATCTTGCGAGACAGGCTGCCATGATGGGCTGCCACGATGTCCTCGCCCAATCGATCGGTTAACTGGTGGGCGATGCGTTCCGCCAATCGCCTGGTGTTGACGAACACCAGGGTGGAGCGATGGGTTTGGACTAACTCGGTGAGGCGATCATACACGTCCGCCCACATGGCATTGGTCGCGATCGCGCCAAGTTCGTCTTTGGGTGTTTCAATAGCCAGATCCATTTGCCGGCGTTGTCCCATGTCAACGACGTGGCAGGGGTTTGGCGACCATACGGTTTCCTGGTTTTCAACCACGTGGTCGCCGCCGACCAGAAATTGGGCAATGGCTTCCAAAGGTTTTTGTGTGGCTGAAAGCCCAACGCGATTCGGTTTCGCGTGTGTGACGGTATCCAGGCGTTCAAGGGAAAGCGCGACGTGCGTCCCGCGTTTGTTCCCCGCCAGGGCGTGGATCTCATCGACGATGACTGTGCGGACGGTACGCAGTATTTCCCGGCTCTTGCGAGCCGTCAGTAACAGAAACAGGGATTCGGGCGTCGTGATAAGAATATGGGGTGGGCGACGAAGCATGTCCTGTCGATTTTTTGTGGGTGTGTCGCCCGTGCGGACTTCGACTCGTATCTCCGGAAGGAAAAGTCCGGCTGCCAGGGCATTTTCCGAAATTTCATTCAAAGGCTGCCGGAGATTTTTCTGCACGTCGTTGCTCAGGGCTTTGAGTGGTGAGACGTAGAGAATTTGCGTGTGGTCGGCCAGATCGTTGGAGAGCGCCTGTTGGAATAAGGAATCGATCGACGCTAAAAAAGCAGCTAACGTTTTGCCTGACCCCGTGGGCGCGGCAATGAGGGCGTGTTCGCCTGAGCAAATGGCAGGCCAACTTGCGGTTTGGACGTCGGTGGGCGTGCCGATCGTATCCCGGAACCAGCGGGCAATGATGGGATGGAATGACGCAAGTGACACGTCAGGAGGATCGGGAAAGGTGTGTTGTGAATCCATCGTGCGGTTTCCCATCAATCGGCTTCAAGTTTATTCAGGTGGGGGAGGGCGTTGATTCGCAGCTCGAATGGCTTCCACTTGGCGATCAACAGCCAGTGCGTCTTCGTCACGACCGGCTTGACGCAGGAATGACGCATAGCGTTCATAGAGCGGTATCAGACTGGGATGGTCTGCGCCCAAGGCCCGTTTGCCGATTTCAATGGCGCGAAGATAGTAGGACTCCGCACGATCAAACTCCTTTTGCACCTGCGTGACAAGTCCCAGAGTGAGAAGGGGTTGGATGAGGTGCGGGTGCGCGTCTCCCAGAAACTTTTCACTGATGGAGAGCCCTCTTTGCCAAAGCGGCTCGGCCTTCTCAAACGCTTGTTGCGAAAAATATAACGAGGCCAGATTGTTAAGTCCGACCACGACGTCAGGATGTTCGGTGCCTTGGATCGTTTCGATCATCGTGAGCGCATGACGATAACGGAGTTCGGCTTGTTTGTACTCACCCAGGGCTTCGTGAGTCGCGCCGAGATTGTTCAGGGTGGTGGCGGTTCGTGAATCGAGATCCGTCGATTTTTCCAGGACGTTCAGGCCCCGGTGAAACATCTCTTTTGCCAGGACAAAATCCCTTTCTTTGTAGGCCAGCATGCCGGCGGTGTTCAACGTCTTCCATGTTTCCGTTTCCGCTTGCGCGGGGGAAGAAACCAAAACTATTCCCAAAACCAGTATCAAAGCAGACATGAGTGAATTCCGGGTTGTATGGCACAAGAAGGCTGAACGATTTTTAACACATCGCCATGAATAAGTTAAGCTGCATGCACATATCGATTGATACGTGGTATTCTGGCTTGGATTGCGTCACGAACCGTCAACCATAGGAGGGTATGATGAACGTGCCGAAGCAGTCTCGAACGATTCATCTGAGTCTTCTGGTGTTGTTTCTCGGATGGTGTCTGACAGGAAGTAATGTATCTCTTGCGGACGCAGGGGACGACCTTCGAGCCGAGTATCCGTTGGCGCGAGCCAACGTGTATCTGGCAGCCGGGGATTACCGTCGCGCAGTTGAAGCCTGTCAAATGAACATCGATCAATCGCCATCCGTCGAAAGTTACGTGTACCTCATTTACGTGTATCATGCACTGGACGGCTACTTGGAGTCATTGGCTAAACGCGATGAATGGGTCAAGGTAGGGCAATTGTCGCTCTCCATGGTCAACCGCGGGACCATGGATCTTGTCGATCCTCCCGACATGCTGGCCAGGATGGCCAAAGAAATACTTCATGAGGGGATCCGACAGCAATATGACGTGGTGGCCGGCATGGCCAACCGGCTCGATAAGACGCGTGCCGATGAACTATGGTTGGAAGTCCGAGCCTGGGAAAAGAGCCGCCCTGACAATTGGTGGGCCGGGGTGCCTGAATCATGGCAATGGGAAGACAGCACCGGGCGATGAATCCTGGCCGAAGTTGACACCCCTTCGACGGCATGGTTAGGATTCTTCCCGTCGTTTGAATTAAGAGATCGTGCCGTCACGATTGGAAAAAGGAGGATGCTGTGTCCGAACTCGTCGCGCAAGCAACGGCTGCCAATTGGGAAGCCGAGGTTGGTCAGATAGATGGATTGGTCATGGTTGATTTTTGGGCCGTCTGGTGTGGACCATGTCAGATGGTCGCCCCGATCGTCGAAGAACTGGCCAAAGAGTATGAAGGCAGATTGAAGGTCATGAAACTCAATACCGATGAAGTTCCCGAGATTGCCGGCAAGTTTCAAATCATGAGCATTCCCACGATTCTTTTTTTCAAGAACGGGCAACCGGTTGAAAAAATAGTGGGTGCGAGACCCAAACCCCAATTCAAACAAGTCATCGATTCGCTGCTCGCAGAACACTCCGCTCCGGCCTAGGGTGGTGAGCATGCGCCGTCGTTATGCTCACTGAACTGCGGATTTCCCATTTTGCCCTCATCGAAAGCCTCGAACTTGAATTTTCGCCGGGCTTCCAGGTGTTTACCGGAGAGACTGGCGCCGGGAAGTCTCTCCTGGTTGACGCCCTGGTCCTGTTGCTGGGCGGACGCTCGTCCGCTGAGCATATCCGAAGCGGAGCAAAGGAAGCCACCTTGGAAGCGGTGTTTTCCTTATCCGGGCATCCGCTGATTCTCGAAAAATTGAAGGAATGGGATCTGCTGCCTGAAGGCACGCAGGATCTCCTGCTCCGGCGGACGCTCTCCCGTGAAGGGCGGAGCCGGATGTACGTGAATGGGAGGCTGGTACCCTTACACCAGATGGTGGAATTGGGCGGCTGGTTGGTTGACATTCACGGGCAGCATGAACAGCAATCGCTGCTTTCGCCAAAAGTGCAACTGAACGTCCTTGATGCCTTTGGGGGCTTGCTGGCATTACGCGACGAGTACGCGACGCACTATCATCGCTGGCAGGATCTTGTTCGTGCCGTGGCCGACGCCATGCAACGGGCAAAGGAGCGGCAGGAACGGGAGGAGTTCTTGCATTTTCAATCAGAGGAATTGGGGAAGGCCCAATTGGTTTCCGGAGAAGATGAAGCCCTCGTGCGGGAACACCGGAAACTGCAGAACAGCGGCCGGGTGTTGGAGATTGTCAATCAGGCCTATGATCTATTGTACGACAATCAGGCATCGGTTCTTTCCCAATTGACGGAGGTCAGGAAACTGGTGCATGAACTGGGCCTGATTGACGACAACGTTCGAAATTGGCATGAGTCGGTCGAGGGCGGCATTGCCCAGGTTGAGGAAGTGGTTTGGGCTACCCGGAATTATAAAGACGGGTTTGAGCACGACCCGGCCCGGCTCGCGCAGATCGACGAACGCCTGGCCTTGTTGCAACGGTTGAAAAAGAAATATCGCGAGTCGCTGGAAGATTTGTTGGCTCGTCAAACCCGGATTCAATCCGAATTGGAGGAATTGGCGAACATCGAAGAACGCACGCAGGATCTTCAGCAACAAGTCTCGCAGGCGTATCAGGACGCGTTGGTGTTGGGCCAGAAGCTGTCCGAAGCTCGTCAAGCCGTGACCAGAAAGCTTGAAGAACGCATCACCGCCGAATTGGCGCATTTGATGATGGACAAGTCACGATTTCACGTCGGGCTTACGGCGATTTCTGAAATGGAGCAGGCCGGACCGAATGGCCTCGATCAGATCGAGTTCACGTTTTGTGCGAATCCCGGGGAGAGTCTACAACCGTTGGCACGGGTGGTATCAGGAGGAGAACTCTCCCGGCTGATGTTGGCATTGAAAACGGTTTTGGCGAGCGTGGATCAAGTGCCGGTGTTGATTTTCGATGAAGTGGACGCGGGTATCGGGGGCAACGTGGCTTCGACCATGGGGCAACGGCTCAAAGCCTTGGGGCAAACGCATCAGGTGATGTGCATCACCCATTTGCCGCAAATTGCAGCCCAAGCCCACCATCATTATCTGGTGAAGAAGGAAAGCGTGGATAAGCGAACCGTGGCAACGGTCACACGGCTTCACGCCGGGGAGCGGGAAGAAGAAATTGCGCGAATGTTGGGGGGAGCGACAATGACGCAAACCGTTAGGAAGGCAGCCGGAGAAATGCTGAACTCGACGAACTGACTCCGCATCAGGTGGGAAAGCACGTCATCTCAATCACCCACCCGTTTCTTTGTTTTTATTGCACTTTCCAGAAAAACACCACCGCCATACGTTTTGAAGCGAGTTCGGTGCCCCACCCGAAATACGAAGTGGCAGAATGAATCAGGTCGGATTTGTAGGCCAAGAGGCGATTGAAGACGTAGGGCACTTCCAGAATTTCCTGAAACAGGGTCGGGTCCATTTCTTCCGGCATCCCCGGAACGTCGCGTAAACTTTCATGTTCCCGCGGGCAGACGTTGCCCCCGGGTTCTTCGCCAGGGAGGTGGAGCCGGTAGAACGACGTTCCCGCATGAGGCGTCGGGGGATTCGGGTGGAGGTACAGGACCGCGGCATAATCGCAAATGGCTGCGGAATCCACGTGGGGACGAGCCACGCCTTCGGCTCCGCCACACAGTTGGATATGATTATGTCCGGAAATTCCCATGTCCGAATCACTTTGCGGTTGCAGGGCCGTGATGCCGAGTCGTTGTGTCACGCATTCCTCCACGCGACGTAATTCCTCGGGCAAAAGGGCATGGGGGGCCCTCATGCCGGGCCAAGGTTCCGGACGCCACGGTGAGCCCAGCGTCCAAGTACTGTTGGCAATGCACCGTTGGGCCACTTCAAGGGCATTGGGAAGAATATCGTCTTCTATCCAATAATCCTGTCCCAGCCGTGGTTCCCGAAAGGGAAGGACAACAGTCATGAGATACTCCGTGCGGTACGACCTCGCCCGCGTCGTTATTGAAGAAGTTGAAAATAGAGCACGGCAGCATAGTGACAGAATGGCTCAGTGGTCCAAAATGTCAATAGCTTTTACAGCAGGTTCGGCATGACGACGTTGGGGGTGAGACTTTCGAGGGCTGGTTCAATCATCTCACTGGTGTGCGCAGTGCATTGCGCCTTACCCCCCCCTTCTTTAAGGGATGCTGACGTGCATGGGCGATGGTTGTGCCAGTGTCTCCGCTAGTTCATACAACAGGGCTTCAGTCTCCTCCCAACCGATGCAGGCATCGGTGATCGAGACTCCATATTCCAGGGTTTTGCCGGTTCCCCAGGATTGTTTGCCTGGTTTCAGGTTGCTTTCCAGCAACAGACCCAGGATGTATCGTTGTCCCTCGCAATATTGTTGTACCACGGAATGGGCGACCGGAATCTGGCGCGTGTGATCCTTGTCGGAATTCCCGTGTGAGCAATCGACCATAATGGGTCTTGCGATGTCTTCATCCACCAACCCGTCCTGGGCTTGAAGGATGTGTTCCCGGCTGTAGTTTGTCTTTCCGCCGCCACCGCGTAAGACGACGTGCCGGTCGGGGTTCCCATTGGTCTTGATAATGGACGTAACTCCGTCGAGATTGATGCCGACGAAACTGTGAGGCTGCCGCGCCGCCACCATGGCATTGAGCGCGACTTGCAGACTGCCGTCCGTGCCGTTTTTGAAACCGACCGGCATGGACAATCCGCTCGCCATTTCCCGATGGGTCTGGCTTTCGGTGGTACGTGCACCGATGGCAGACCAACTGATAAGGTCGGAAAGGTATTGGGGGGTGACCGGATCGAGTAATTCGGTGGCGCAGGGGACACCGAGCGCATTCAAGTCCAGAAGAACGGTTCGGGCCTGCCGGAGGCCTTCGGCAATGTCACAACTCCCGTCCAGATGCGGATCATTGATCAGACCTTTCCACCCGACCGTCGTTCGCGGTTTTTCAAAGTAAGTCCGCATGACGATCAGCAGATGATCTTTGGTTGCTTCACTAACCTTTTTGAGGGCGGCTCCGTAAGTCATGGCCGCTTCCGGGTCATGTATAGAGCAGGGTCCGATGACGACGAGGAGCCGATGCTGATCTCGTCCATAGAGAATATCCCGAATGGCCTGACGGGTGTCCAGGACCGTGGTCTCTGTCGCCGTGTTGGCCGGCATTTGTTCCTTGATCTGCCGGGGAGTGACCAGTTCCTTGATTTCGATGACGTATCGATTGTTAAGCGGTTCGTTCATGAATACAATCTTCCTGAGAAATGCAAAGACTCCCCCAAAAAATGAATAACACTCGTACAAAGACCCATTTAGCTTAGCGAAAATGAAAATTCCTCGCAAGAGAAGGTATGGGCAGGCCTGCTTTGGTACACGAGTTGATGTATGAGGGTTTCCCTCTCCTTTGTCAGATACAAGGGGGTGGTGCCTTGGTTGATTGCGGTTGGCGTCGTCCCTGCAGTTTCCTATATTGTCATAGAATAGGAGTGATACAGAAAGTGGCAAGAGTCCCCCAAGCCATCCGGACGTCAGAAGAAAAAGGAGTACTTGATGACCAGACTGCGTGAACTCTTTATTCCTGCCAGGATATCCCACGTGGAGACATACGATCCTGGTGAAGTGAGAAAGGTCTCCATGACGTTGCCGGAAACGTTCGAGGTCGATGGACGGCCCGTCCCCATTCGGGATCGCATGCATCCCGGCTCAGCGTTTCTGGTGAAACCGTTTGGTGTCCGGACGCAAAAATATCGCCGCCGGATGTATACACGCTCCAATTGTTCCGATGAAAGTCCTCGCGTGTTGGAGACGATCATCAACGATACGCATAAGGAAAAAGCCGATACCTCTCCTTGGTGGCAAACCGATGATCTTGTTCAGCGTTATCACTCCGGTGATTCCATCGACGTGTGCGTGAATTATGACGAAATCCGTTCGGAACTGGTAGTGTATCAAAACAGCCGGACGGTGGACCCAACGACGCTGGTGTTGGAAGCCGATCACGAATGGGGTTCCATGCGGATTGTGGCGCTGGCGCTTTCAACGGGCATTACGCCGTTTTTGTCGTATCTGCAGCATATGAAAGCCAGGGCATTTGGAGCCTTGGACGGAACAGCGGGTGGGCATTTCAGCCTGATCGTGAGTGTCAAGAAGCCCCGCCAATTGATGGAGCATCAGGTCTTGCTGGGTCTGTCGCAGGAATTTCCGCAACACTTTACGTACCATCCGGTATTAACCCGGGAGTGGCCGGATGATTGGGCTCATGGGAAAGGAAGAATCACGCAAGTGCTGACCGAAGGACAGGAAACGCATGTGAATCTGGAACCACTTGTTGCGCTGGAGCCGAATTTGTCGCAGTGCCACCTGCGGTTCTGTGGTAATGCGCTGGCAAAGGACCAACTCGTCTTAGGACTGGAGCAAGCACAATTGACTCCGCTCAGTTTCCGGTCCGAAACGTGGTGAGGAGGTTGCGTGAAAGGCTTGTCAAGAGGGGGGAAGAGCGGGCCGCCTGATCCGGGGTGAGCAAAGGATAAAACCTGACCCGTTGGGCTTCGACATTATTCAATAGCCTGTGGCCATTGGCTTCTCGTTCCTTCCAAAAAATGCCCTCAACCTCAACGGTTTGACCGGTGGTCATTTGGATGTCTCCTTGGGTTCGATCATGGCGCCCGAAGACCAGTACGCGGTCCGCCCCGGTCTTGAGGTAGAAAACATAATTGATGAAATGTTTCGAGTCGTCGAGATGAAGTTCCAGCCGCGTGACGGTTCCCCTGACCCTGATACGTTTTTGATGGTATTGACCAGGGGCTTGAAGAAGGTTCTGAATGGTGACAATTTCAATAAATCTTTTATTTTCAGTTGGTTGTAAGAAGTTCTGTGATGCGGCATAGCCAGCGACCATCTGACCTGACAGACCTGATACGATGAGCCCCAACCAGAGGATACACATATTTTACGGCACCTTCACGTATTTGACGCACTGTCTCATGGAATCCTGCCGTCTTCAGCCCGTCGTCCTTTCGGGCACCAACCTCCAACGTGCAGACCTGCAGACAGAGCAACGTCGAGGGCTGCCCGGTCGACGCCGGTTTACCCGCCTGAAATCAACTTGCAAAGAAAAACTCGTGACACGGCGGTAAGTGCCTTGATGCGTAAGAATGGGATAGAAGGACGACCGGGTGATGCCATGGTCTGTGAACATCCGCGAAGTGTGCATGGGTGCGGCTTGTTTTGCAATCCACTCCCTGGCTATGATCAACACAACCGGTGAGAATCGATGGCACAATACCATCTCGACTACTATGCTACGCTGGAAGTGACGCCGCAGGCCTCGGACGAAGAAGTTAAACGGGCCTATCGGAAACTTGCGCTCAAATATCATCCCGACCGCAATCAGGGAAACAAACAGGCTGAAGAGAAAATCCGGGAAATCAATGCTGCGTATGAAGTGCTTGGTAACCCTGAAACCCGGAAATCCTATGAACGGCTGCGGTTCGGCGGCCATGGCCGAAAATCGGATTTTGCCGAAGAACCCACTGAAGCAGTTAATCCGGGCGTTATCCTCGATGCCATGGAGAAAAAGTTGTGGGAGGAAGGCCGTTTGGAGATTTTTCGGTCATTGATGCAGGATCTGCCCATGGTCAAGCGGGAATTGTCAGATATTCGCAAAACCACGGTGGCCAAGTTCGGTTATGACAAATTTCATGAAGAGACGGTGAAGATGCATGCCAAAGATTCGATTGGGGAAATCGTGACCCCTGAGATGGACGAACGCAAAGAGCAGTTGCTAGACGTAGCCTTACACATGATGCTGTCTCAAGGCGTTGACGGCCGCGGCGGCCAGGAAGGTACGGAGTGGGTCAAACGGCAATTGGCCGCGGCGTTCCACCGGGGCCGGGTGGACGGCTATTGTGAAGCCTGTGAGTTGCTCTACATGCGCAAGTAACACCCCTTTCGAGGTTGGCAGATTTAATCCCTCTCTCTCCCTAGGATGGGAGAGGGTTGGGGTGAGGGGGTCGTTAAGTTACTAAAACCGGTATTCAATCGCTGCGTAGTAGAACCCGCCGTTGAAGCCGAAGGGCGCGGAACGTCGCGAGTATTGAAAGACACCGGGGGAGTCCACGATGAGATTGCCCTGGCTGTCAACGATTCTTCCGCCTCTTGATTGGCCGATCATGTTTTTGTCAGGTGTGACGTTGAACACGTTGTTGGCTCCTAGTTTGAGGATCCCAAATGGTCCGAAGTTGTAGCTGAGTTGTACGTCGGTCACGTATTGGGGATCAAACTTCTGCTTTCCTCCGTCAGTCACCGTGTACGAGCCGAAGCGGTGAACCGTCACCGAGGTTGACAATTGGTCCAATTGATATAAACCGGACAGCGCAAACCGGCTGTTGGGCTGCCAGTCTTCGATGATGGATCTGTCCTGTTCGGTAAATAGTCCGGCCGGAAGCCCTGCCGGAAGTTTGACGTCTCGGATTTTGGTTTGCATGAGGGCTCCCAGAAAGCTGAGTTCCAGGTTCCCACGGTTGATGAACGGCACGTTCCATGAAGCCACGACGTCCATGCCCCGGGTCTCGGTATCTGCTGCATTCATGAAGAATTGTGCTGAATTAATATCAGCAGCTTCGAGGGCAGCAACGACGCTTGATGAAAGATCAGGGTCAGTTGCTTGCAGTCCTCCGCTGATGATGATCCTGTCCTTGACTTCAATGCGGTAGAAGTCCGTGGTGAGGGTGAACCGGGAAGACGGCGTATAGACGAAACCGGCGCTCAGGTTGGTTGAGAGTTCTTGTTTGAGTTCCGGGATGCCAATAGCCCTGGCGATGCTGCTGTCGTTTCTGAACGTGCCGCGTTCTTCGGCAACCGATACATCGTTTCTGGTAACAAATTGAGTGCTCACGTTGTTGAAGTAGAGCTGCTGCATCGAAGGCGCTCGAAAGCCGCTGCTCATGGATCCTCTGACGGCCAGTGCTCTGGAGAAGTCCAGTTTCGTGGCCAATTTGCCGTTCACGGTATGGCCGAAGTCGCTGTAATGCTCGTAACGTACAGCCGGGCTGACCATGACCCTATCGAACACACCAAGATTATTGAGGAACATCTCCGCGTCCGTGTAAAACGAAAAGGCGTGTCGTGATTCGTTCACCTCGTTGATGGGTTTGAAGCCGGGGAAAACCTGTATGCCCGCACCTCCTCCGCCAGGTCCGTCGTAGTCTGCATACGAGTACTCTTCTCCAGCTTGGATTTGGTAGTTGTCACGCCGGTATGCTGCTCCCCATGCCAAATTCATGTTTTTGTCCGGTACCGGCAGGGTGAAATCCAAGTTGACGGTGGTGAGGTAAAGTTCCAGGTCCCCGGCATCTGCAGATGTTGCTCCTGGCCGGCTATTGTCGGCCACCCATGAAGCATTGTGGGAATTCGTGATGTTGAAATTGAACGTGTTCCCGCCGTGTACCACTCCGAGATCAGCCTTGAGTCCATTGTCGAATTCTTTGACGATACCCGCACCGAATGAAAAGTCCCAGATCGTGGTGTTAATCAGGGGCAAAAAGCCATCCGGATAACCTGAGCCGGCGGGATTTCGATCGAGTTGGTTTGCCCTTCGGTAAAAGCCGCCGCTTTCGTTTTCTCTTCTTGAGACATCGGCAAAAGAATAGAACTCTGCGCCACGCCAAACCGAATCAATAGATTTTTCAAAGCTGAGTGCGCCGCTGAACTGTTCCGAATCCGCGTCCCCAATGCGGAAGTTACGACGGTTGAAGTTTTTCTCTTTGTCACCGGGGTCATTCAGAATGACGTTGGTATTACCAGGGTGGTTTCCGAGCAGGTCAGCTTTGTTGGGGAGTTGGGTGGTCGTGCAATCGCTCAATGTGCATCTTTGTGTACTGGGGTATTGGATGTTTCCAGTCAGTCCTGCCCGGTTGGTCCGCTGCCGGTTGCGATACTCGAATGTCCCGTGCAACGTGCCGTCCTGTCCGACCTTGAAGCCCTTGTCCAGGCTTGCCACGAATTGATCGCCGTCACCTTCGTAGGTTGTTCCATAGTTCGTGCGGAACCCGCCCTCGTAATCATCCTTGAGGATGACGTTGATGACACCGGCGATGGCATCCGAACCGTACTGTGCGGAGGCTCCGTCCCGCAGGACTTCGATGCGCTTGATCGCGCCCATGGGGATCGCGTTCATGTCGGTGCCGGTGTTGCCGCGTCCGACAGAAGTGTTGACGTGAATGAGTGCGCTGCCGTGACGTCGTTTCCCGTTGACGAGCACCAGCACCTGGTCCGGTCCCATTCCTCTCAGCGTCGCGGGTCGCACGGAGTCCGTTCCGTCACTGATCGTGGAACTCGAGAAGTTGAAGGAGGGGATTAACCGCTGGATGGCCCGGCCGACTTCCAGTTGTCCCGTGTTGCGCATATCTTCCGATTTGATGAGGTCTACAGGGACGGGGGAATCGGTGATGCTTCTGCCCTCGATCCTGCTGCCGATCACGACGATTTCCTCGAGCCTGACCGGCGCCTCCGTGGGATCGGTCTCCTGGGCGAACACTCCGGGAACCGCGAGGCAGATGAGCATAACGCTCATGAACAGATTTCTGTACGGCATGGATGATCCTCCTTTTGAAAGGAATGGGCAGCGGGGCAAAATCACTCCACAGTCATTTATCGACTGATTCTGGAGGCCAAGGCATAATGGTAGAAATAGCGATCGAGATCAATCAGGTCGTTCCTGTATGTATTTCCTCCCAACATCGCATCACAGAGGAACTCTCGGGCACGGGTCAGTTCCTTCCGGCGACCCTTCCAGCGTGGATCTTGTATGGTCAAGTCAAGCAATTCCAGTGCCCGATTGAAAGCCTTTTCACAGGCCTGCGGATCCTTCTCTTTCCAACGGAGAATGCGTCCAACCTCACTGCCAACATGGGCCAATTGCTCCACCAATGGCATGGTGAACCATCTCCCTCCCGCCAGGCTTGCATGCTGATAGGACATGCCGATCAGTCCTCTACCAACCGTTGAACGATCCGAGTGACAGCCACGCGAATCTCCACACTTTCTATGTAGCGAGAGCGATTTCCTCCGGATGGACGCACGTTGATCATCGCATCAAACTCGATCCACTCTTGGGAGGGCTTTCCCGGATACAAGTTGATCCCCCAGAGATTTGATTGGCGTGAACCTTCATCAAGAAGCATAGCCTCTTCATCTGCATGGAGTTCACCGCCAATCGCCATAATACCCGCTTCGACGTCCACCACCGCCTTGACCATGTCCCCGAACTGCCGGCTGGCCATGTCTTGCAACGTTGCCTTGCCTATGGTATCTCGAATAAGGATGATTTCCAACGTAGGCACCAACTCGTACAACAAAGTCCTGAAAACACGATTGCGAATTCATGGAATCGCTGTCAACTGCGTGGCTTCACGGAGCAGCCCGCCCTTTCATAAAAGAATGGAACCTGTCCATGGATTTCGATATCGCCGCTCTTAGCAGACAGGATGATCAGACACGTGTTTTTATTGACGATTAACGGAGGCATTCTCATGAACGTTCGACACAACATCATTCCATTCTTCTTGGCTCTTACCCTATCCGTTTGTACCGCTACGCCAGGCGCGCTGGCGGAGATGGCCACCTGGCATCTGGATAAGGATCACACCACCATCGGATTTGCGGTCAAACATATGGTAATCTCAAGAACCCAAGGGGAGTTTTTGGACTACAGCGGTGTAGTCGAAATGGATGCCGAAGCCCAGGAGTTTAAAACGATTCAAGCCACCATCCAAACCCTGTCTATCTTCACCGATCATCAGAAACGGGATGAGCATCTTCGAAGCCCGGATTTTTTTGATGCTGCCACGTTCCCCGCCATGACCTATAACATGACGAGTTATAAGAAGACTGGTGAGACGTATACGGCGGTCGGAAATCTGACGATCAAAGGCATCACGAAAGAAATCACCTTGGTGGGGACGTTTAATGGGGTCGTGCAAGATCCGTGGGGCAATACACGAGCCGGATTTACCGCGGAAGGGACCCTCAATCGTCAAGACTTCGGCATACAATTCAACAAATTGTTGGACAACGGGGGATTCGTCGTCGGCAATGACGTGCAGCTTAAATTGGAAGTCGAAGTCATTAAGGACAAAGGTTAAACAGGGTCTGCCGCGCTCTGGTCACGCGACTGAGACCAGAAAATTGGGGTCAGGCATGCGTTGATCAAATGAGGTATTGCTGGACGTGCTGAGTAACCACACGACGGTCTCGGGTGGACAAGGCGCCGAGCTGTTTGAGTATCAGGCGATTGTCAAGCGTGAAAGCTTTGAGGCGAACCACGCAGATCCTGGAAAGGCCGGAGACTTGAAATTGCGTAATTTCGGTGTCGCCTGGCCACGGCTGGTGGCCCTGGGTCGTGATCATGAGTAAGAGCGTATGGCCATGATCATTGAATTTTTTTTTGCTGAGCACCACGGCCGGACGACGCTTGGTGCCCGCCTGTTCCGTGAATGGAAAGGGCACAACGACCACATCCCACTGTTTACAAATCACGGAACGCCTCATCATCCTCCGGCGTTGTCCATTCATCTATCGTGGCCGAGAGTGCAGCATGAAATGCTGCATCAAAAGGTAGAAGACGCCGAAGCGTCACGACACCGTTTTTAATCTCATACCCAATGAGGTCGCCGGGCTTTGCGCCCAATCGTTCTCGAACTTTACGCGGGAGAGTGACCTGCCCCTTGGCTGATAACTTACTGATGTTCACGTGTGCCTCCCTATCCTTACTCTTTACTGTAAGGAGTAAAGCAGGTAAGAAGTTGGTCTGTCAAAGGACGATCTGGCGTCACGCATGAAAAAGCTATCAAGGGTCAGTCATTCGTTGATAGCATGGTCATTAGGCGATTCATGGAAACAAGTAGAAGTCTTTCCACAAACATCGAGTTTGAAGAAAGCTCGGGAAATGTCTTTGCCGATCTGGGTCTGGACTATTCCGAAGAATTGCTCACCCGTGCTCAGTTGGGGCATTCGGTCAGGATGATCCTGGAAAAGCGCAACTTAAAACAGCGTGATATCGGAAAACTGCTGAAGATCAAACAGCCGGAAGTATCCAACCTAATGAATGGACGGTACGCCCTGTTTTCCCAGGAGCGGCTGTTTGGTTTTCTTAATAAGCTAGATCAAAAAGTCACGGTGAAAGTAAGTCCACGCCGCCGAGGAGAAAAACCGCAAGAGGTCGTCTTTGCCTAAAGCAGTTTTCAATCGGCAACCGGGGCAGAGGCTGAAATCTTCATACCAGTTCCCTGAATCGTTCGAGGGAAATTTCGGCAGCATTCAAAATGTGCTTCAATGTGCCCGGTTTGATGACGTGCTGGCGCGGGATGATGACAAGATGCTTGTTATCTGTCATGGAAATATGTTTGCCTTCTCAGAGCGTGTAAAATCCGGCGCGTTTGAGGGCTCTCACCACGCGTTCATGCGACACCTGGGGGAGCTTGGTCATACACTGACTTCGACGGTTCTCAGTTTTTTCAACCTTTTCAGTTCTTCAACGCTCTCCAGATAAGTTTTAATCGCGTCTTTCATATTGTCCAACGCTTCTTCTTCGGTTTCACCTTGGGAGACGCACCCCTTGAGCGTTGGACAAGAGACGACATACCCGCCAGCCTCAGGATCTTCTTCGATGACGATCGGATACTCCATTCTGCACCTCAGTCGGGTTTATTGAAGGATGTATTATAGCAAAGTGTCGTGACCATGAAAGTGGAAAAACGCCTTGCAGCTTTCAGATGGCTTGAGCTTGCGACATGTTCCCCGCAAGCGCGGGGATGAACCGCATGACGCCTAAGTTAAGAGAGGAGAAACGGCGGATTGTGCAGCAGCAAGCGGGCGAATGAGGGCCTCTGGACTGCCGTCACTGGAGCAAGGACCTGCTTGCCACCGATCCGACCCGGTTGTATCTGGTTGTGTGATCGATGCCTGTATTCTCCTGGCCGGGGCCGAGGTGGGCGATGCTGGAACTGGCCTTGGGCGGCCTCTCGTTGCCCACTTCCACCTGTCATGATGGACCTGGAGTGTGCTGGAACGCGACGGGACTGGATCGTGGCTTTTCTCCGACATGCTGGTCGTGGCGCGTGTAGCCGACGAGACCGCATTTCCCCGACTCCACGACGAAAGACCGCTCAAGCCGTGACCGGTCGCTGTAGGACCCACGCGGCCAGAGCAGGAGCGGTCGTCCGCGTCAGGGGGCACACCCTCCGCGACCCGCGTGTCACATCCTGTCGGGGAGGGCTGTCGAGCTGTTCAGCTTGTGCCGGAGATCATGAGGCGGGGGCTCTCCGGCAAGCCCGCCGTCCGGTCGCGCATATCCGTTCTGCTGGAGATTCCCCTGACTCCAGGCATGCGTCTCGAGTCTCGGATACGGCCCCATCCTCACGCGGCTCCCGGGAGAGCCGATGTCCATGCCGGGTGGCGACATCGCCCTGTCCCCCGGACCTCTGTACCGGGTAGATTCACGGGTCACGTGACCCGTGAATCTACCCTCTCACGCCCCAGCCCGGCACGGGCGCCTTGCGGGGCGACATGGCGGTGCCGGCTCACTCGAAATTTTCTCTGATCCGTCCTGTTCGAGCCCCGTGTCCGGGGCGTGCCTCGCCCATTCGACCGCCTATTCTACCCCTGACCTGATCCCTGACGCGCGTCAGGGGTAAACCCACCGGTGAATGAGGCGGTACATTGACCGGCTCCAGATCGTCGCCGGTTGCGGCACCGGCCCGTGTCCGGTCCTGGCAGGGCACCGGGAGCGCCGATGCCCTGCGGAGGCTGCGCCTCGGGGCCAACTGCGCGTTTGGACAACGCTTTTTGGCCCCTTCACCGGCGGAGCCTGGGAGCGCCAGGCCCCGCCCAGGGGTCTCCCCTCTGGCGCCACGCCCTCCGCTGGACGCGGCGGACGTGGGCCATTCACCCCGCTGCGCTGTCCCGGCTTTTGCGAGGGGTCGCAAGCCGTGACCAACCCCCGGAGAGGTTGTGCATTCGCACACCCTCCCGCCGCTGCACGCGGCTTTCTTCCAGGGGTTGGTCACGGCTCACTCCCGTGCGCCGCGACAGCGCAGCAGCCCCACCCGTGAGGCGTCGCTGGGGCTCGGCCTCACGTCGGCTCTGCCGGGGGGCAGTGCCGTGGGTCTTCAGGTCACAAGTCGCACCCTCTAGGGAGGGTGGCTCCTTGTTCGTTCACGTCGCATCTGGCGATCCACGTGAACCGCACCGGCGGCCGGTTCGCTGGGGCTCGCCGGGCCGCCTGACTCGCTTGGGGAAGCGAGTCTGCGCCGCGGGACATGTCGGCGAGGACGACCTAGATCGTCGCCTCCAACAATCGGGGTCCCCCTCTTTCCCTATTCTTTGCCAAGAAAACTCCCCTAAATTTCACATTTGACCGGATAATCCGGCAAGCCTATATTCACGATCTATGAATAATCCGAAAGCGTCCGAAGCGGCTATGGGAAAGACGCATTCTGCTTCGCAATCCACCGAAAAATTCGACCGGCTGAAAGACATCCTGCGCGAGATGTTCCAACTCGACCGGGGCGATCTGGATTTCGGTCTGTACCGGATCATGAACCTGAAGGCGAAGGAAATCGAAGGATTTCTCGACAACGACCTGTTGCCGCAGGTACGGACGGCGCTGACGGGGAACATCACCGACAGGCAGGCCGAACTGAAAGAAAAATTGGCCGAGGCCCGAAGGAAGGCCAGTGATTTGGGCGTCGATCCGGAAAGCGCGGGTAAAGTCAAAGAGTTGAAACGGCAACTTTGCGACGCCAAGACGGACGTAGCAGCGGAAACCGACGTCTACAATCATCTCGCCAATTTCTTCGCCCGGTATTACGACGAGGGCGACTTCATGTCCCTGCGCCGTTATTCAGGCTCCGGCCAGCCGAGCTACCTGATCCCCTACGACGGCGAAGAAGTCAAGCTGCACTGGGCCAATGCCGACCAATATTACATCAAGACGACCGAAAATTACTCGTCCTACGTCTTCACCGTGGGCACGAGCGCAGAAACGCGGCGGGTGCGGTTCGAGATTGTTGACGCGGATAACGAAAAAGACAACGTCAAGGAGGCAAGCAGTAAACAACGCCGGTTCCTGCTTGCCGGCGACAACACGGAGGCCATGACCTTCAACGGTGCGGACTTGGTGGTGCGCTTCGCGCACCGGCCACTGACCGACCACGAGAAGAAAGAGTTCCCCGGCAACGGGGCAAAACAGCAGGACGGGCTCAACGAGGCAATCGCAAAGCGTATCCTGCAAGCGTTGCCACCGGACTGGCTGGCCTTGCTCACCGCGCCCGCTCCCACGGAACACAATCCCGAGCGCACAGTGCTGGACAAACATCTGTCCACCTATACCGCCAAGAACAGCTTCGACTACTTCATTCACAAGGACCTGGGCGGGTTCCTGCGCCGCGAACTGGATTTCTACCTGAAAAGCGAGGTGTTGAACCTGGACGACTTGAAGCTGGGCGACGCAGCCCGGCTGGATCGGGCGCTAGGACGGATGCGCGCCGTCCGGTACGTGGCAGACAAGATCATCGATTTCCTGGCGCAGTTGGAAAATTTTCAGAAACAACTCTGGCTGAAAAAGAAATTCATCCTGGAAACGCAGTATTGCGTGACCCTGGACCGCGTACCGGAAACCTTGTATGCGGAAATCGCAGCCAACGAAGCACAGCACGACGAATGGATAAAGCTGTTCGCCATCGATGAAATCAACTCTTTCCCTCTCCCACTGGGAGAGGGTCAGGGTGAGGGTAAGCCTTATACCAACCCGTTGACCGTGGATTTCCTCAAAGCCAACCCCTATCTGGTGCTGGACACCCAACACTTCGACGCGGATTTCACCGGACGCCTGCTGGCGGCACTCTCCGACGCCGGACCGCTGGACAAGCAAATGGACGGTCTGCTGGTACACGGTGAGAACTTCCAGGCGCTGAACTTGTTGCAGGCGCGTTATGAGGGACAGGTGCGGTGCATGTATATCGATCCACCGTACAATACGGATGCTTCGGCGATCTTGTATAAGAATGATTATAAAGACTCTTCGTGGCTTTCCTTAATGGAAAATCGTCTTCTGTTCGGAAAGTCTTTGTTGTCTGAAGGCGGAATTCAGTGCTGTGCCATTGACGACGAAGAAGTCTGGCGATTGCGCGCACTTATGCAAAATCTGTTCGCCCATGAATTAGGTGTTGCTGCTGTGCGTTCTAATCCCGTGAGTCGAAAATCGACAGGAAAACTGTCACCCTCCCATGAGTACGTTTTCTTTTTCGGGAAGTCGATGGAGTCGATTCCAGGTTACATCGAGAAAACTGAGAAGCAGCTAAAGCGTTATCCTTTCAAAGACGCTAAAGGATCTTATGCTTGGCTGAATTTCATCAGATCAGGCACAGGTGACAGGAGAGAGGATCGTCCTCACGAGTTTTATCCGCTTTATATTCGGGATGACGATTCAATCCGTATACCAAAAATGAGGTGGAATGAAGGAAGTCGGAAGCATGATATGTTGGAGAAACCACAGCCAGATGAAGTAGCTGTGTGGCCCGTACGCGAAGAAGACGGAAAGCTCATTGAGAAGCGCTGGCAACGCAGCTGGGAGAGAGTCGAAAGGGATTTGACTGAATATCGCGTGCGTCGTGACCGAGAGGGTAGCATCAATATAGATTTCAAGGTGCGATTGGACGAGGCTGCTCCGCCTTCAACGTGGTGGATGCACAAGGAATACGCCTCTTCAAATTACGGACCCAAAGAACTGAAAAAGCTATTTGGAGGCAATGGTTTCGATTTCGCCAAGGCGCCTAGGTTGGTTGAGGACTGCTTGCGGACTGCAGGTGGTGGACAAGCTGATGCTTGCATTATGGATTACTTCGCTGGTTCCGGTACGACCGGCCATGCAGTCATCAATCTCAACCGCGAAGATGAGGGCGAACGCAAGTATATCCTGGTAGAAGTCGGCGACTATTTTGACACGGCATTGCTGCCACGTATGAAAAAGGTTGCCTATTCGCCGGACTGGAAGGACGGCAAGCCGCTCTCACGCGAAGGTGTCTCGCAGTTCTTCAAATACGTCCGACTCGAATCCTACGAGGACACGCTGGACAGCCTGGAAGTGACGACGCCGGATTCTGCGCAACAGGATTTGCTTGCGGAGAATCCCGCGCTGGCGGAAGACTATCGGCTGCGCTACGCCCTGGGCGTGGAGACCGCGGGCAGCGCCTGCCTGCTTGGCAAGGACTTCACAGATCCCTTTGCATATACCTTGTCCGTGGTACGCGACGGCACGCGACGGGAAGTCCCTGTCGATCTGCCCGAAACCTTTAACTACCTGCTGGGCCTGCGCGTCAAATCGCGCCGCCTGGTGGATGGCGTGCTCGCCGTCACTGGCACGGACCCCGAGGGAAAGCACTGCCTGATCCTCTGGCGCAACCTGAACGAAATCGACAACACCGCACTGGAAACCTGGTTCACGAGTCACCGCGCCGGCTTCGCCGAATCCCTGGACGCCATCTACACCAACGGCGACCACACCCTGAACGCCCTGAAGAAGCGAAACGAAACCTGGACCGCAAAAACCATTGAACCCATATTCCGAGAATTGATGTTTGAGGAGACTGAGTGATGACTGCGAAACACGATACGTCCGCCGATCAGCTCACGTTCTCACAACGTTACGGCTATGAGCCTTTGCCGGAACCGATGCGGCTAGAGCACATTTCTGATGATTTGCGACGCGAAATCTGGAATGCGCTCCGTGAGTTCTTAGACCACGACGCGCATACGCCTTATTTTTCAAGTACAGTAAAGAAATTTATTGAGCGTGTGCTCGGAAAAGTTTTAAAAACCCCAGAAGATGAAATTCCTACTGATTACAGCAGAGCAACGGACACCTTTAAAAGCATTCTATTTCAAGGAAAATTCAACAGATTTTTGGATTTTGTACAAATTGTGATCAACGACAAAGCTTTTTCAGAGGTTTTCGCAGATCGTATAGCCAAGTCGTTCGAGGGATGTTCCGCTGCTTACTGGCTGGATATGTCGAGCCGTCCATTCAGAGTTTGTCCTCGCAGCAGTCAAGAGCAAGGCGCGGCCACACAACAAGCTATTGAGACACTTCGCGAAAGCGGTATGGAAGGCGCGTTAACACACCTGAGTCAAGCTGCGGAACATATCAAAGCACAACAATTTGCAGATTCGATTGCCGACAGCATCCATGCGGTTGAGTCCGTCGCGCGTAGAATCGACCCGAGAGCAAGCAAAACCCTTGATCCAGCCCTCGATTCTCTTAAAGGTACTGGGGTTCTGAAACATATGGCCTTTATAGAAGCGTTCAAAAAGCTCTACGGTTATACAAGCGACGAACAGGGCATCCGTCATGCGCTTCTCGATAAAGACTCACCCGATGTCGGCTTGGACGAGGCGGTTTTCATGTTCGGCGCCTGTGCGTCCTTTGCTGCGTATCTCGTGAATAAACACCGTCAGATGCAGCAGCTGTCAAAATAATGTTCAGTAGAGCCGTAGGTCGGGTTAGCCGAAGGCGTAACCCGACATCACACTAATTTTCAGATAAATCTTTCATGGCGATTCTCGAATTTGTTTCTCATCTACTTATCCTGCTCGGGGCAGCATACAAAATCGTTGATTGGGTAAAGAAAAGAAATAAACAACGAGAGACAAGAAACTTTGTACGACAACTTTTCCAAGAATACCGTAATCGGTTACAAGAAATAGCTGTTGCTCAACAAACTACTGATCGACATGTTACTTATAAAACGAAATATGGAACACGTACGGGTGGAATGTCTCATTCGGATGGGAACCAATGTGTTTATAAGAATGCACAATCAGCCGTTTTTGAGACAACAAAAGAGTTTATGAATGATTTAGATTTCGCTGAACGTGAACATATAGTGTATCTATCTGAAAATGATCGCACCAAATTCAAACAGGCACTATATGACATGAAACAATCTCATAGCTATCTCTTTGAGAATTCTAGAGTCGATGATATATCTCAAGATAATGCCAAAGAAATTTTAGAAATTTTTGAAAGTAGATTGCCTTGGTTGCAAGATGTATAAAAAACCGTAGGTCGGTTTAGCCGAAGGCATAACCCGACGCCGTAGCCTCATGTCGGATTACGCCATGCCTGTCCTGAGCGTAGTCGAAGGGCTAATCCGACCTACAGAAACTGGAGGAATTAACAATGAAATCAATCGATCTGTCTGCCTTGCCGGAAGCGGCGCAGCAGGAAGTCTACGATTTTTTTCTGTTTGTTAAGCAGCGGGTTCAGGGGCAAGAGGCCGTATCAGGTGCCGGCGAATGCGCTCAATTGAGTGAAAACACTCTCGCGGCTGACTGGAATACGAAGGAGGAAAATCGGGCATGGCAACATTTTTAGTAAACGCCATTTCGGTTTTCCGCGAAATCATGAAACTCATGCTGTCTGAGCCCCGCTGATGCCTCCGCGTCGTCGCCTGGTCGGAACCTCTCTTCTCCAAAACCGCCTTGTCCTGCATCGCTTAATGTGCAGGGAGTTCGGGTACGATGACATGCGCACCATGCTGGACCGGCTGCGCGGTGTTCCGGCCGGCTTCGATGCCGGTGGTGAGAGCGAATACGCCCGCGCTTTATATCTTTCGTCAGCCGCACAGGTCCAGGCCGAGGAACTGGCCCAATACGACGCCAACATTGTCGCGCATAGCTACAAGCTGCGTATGACCCCGGAACAGGGCCGTGTCTGGAAGCCCTATCAATACCTCGCACTGTTGTTCACCGAACATTACCTGCACCGGTATTTTCGCGATCCCGAAGCTCTTTGCGCCGACCTGAACCGGGCGCGGGCCGCACACCGGTTGATGCGGGACATGCCGGAATACACACCCGACGACCTGCGGACCATCGCGTTTCAGAGCGCGACCGGCTCCGGCAAGACCCTCCTGATGCACGCCCATATCCTGCAATACCGGCATTACTTGGCCGCCTCCGGCGGGCGACTCAACAACGTCGTCCTGCTGACGCCCAACGAACAGATGTCAATGCAGCATCAGAATGAATTGAAGGCAAGTGGTTTGCCCGCGCGGCTGTTTTCTGCAGAGGCCGGGGCCGACCTGTTCCCGCACGTGGAAATCATCGACCTGAACAAACTGGCGGAAAAGAAGGGCATCAAGCGTATCGCAGTAGGGGATTTCGGCGACAACAACCTGGTGTTGGTGGACGAAGGGCACCTCGGCGCGTTGGGCAAGGTGTGGCGCGAGCGACGCAAGGAACTCTCCCGTGGTGGCTTCACCTTCGAGTATTCCGCCACCTTCAACCAGATCGCAGGCAAGGATGACGCACTCCGCGACGCCTACGGCAAGTGCCTCTTATTCGATTACGCCTATCGCTGGTTTCACGAGGACGGCTACGGCAAGGACTACGTCATCTCCAACCTGCTTCAGGGTATGGAAGACGTGAACCGCGACGCTTACCTGCTGGGCTGTCTGCTGACCTTCTATCAGCAATGTCACATCTGGCGGGACAATGCCGCGGCCTGGGCGGATTTCAACGTGACCAAGCCCCTTTGGGTTTTCCTGGGCAAGACGGTGACCGGATCGGGCAAGACGGATAAGGAAACGCAATCCGACGTCGTGAGCATCCTGAATTTCCTGGCCTGGGTGTTGGCCGATGGTGACGCGATACGCACCATGATTGGGAAGCTGCTGGGTGGGCAGTCCGGCCTGACCGACGAAAGCGGACGGGATTATTTCAGGGACCGGTTCACGTATCTTTCCGAACACGTGCCTGCACACAAAGTCGGCGATCTCTATACCGACCTGTGCGCCACTCTGTTTCACGGACTGGGAAAACTGCACGTTGTGTACCTGACTGCGGGTGAGGGTGAATTGCACTTGCATGCTGGCGATGAGCAGGCCTTTGGTGTGGTTAACGTCGGTGATTCAGCGTCACTGTATAAATTGCTAACGGAGCAGGCCAACCCGCACGTTGCGGTTTCCCGGGAAGCCGGATTTGCCGAGCGGCTTTTTGCCGACGTGGACAAACGTGATTCGCCGGTGAATATCGTCATTGGCGCGCGGCGTTTCATTGCCGGCTGGAACTCGTGGCGCGTGGCGACGATGGGATTGATGCACGTCGGCGTCGGCGAAGGGCCGGAGATCATTCAGATGTTTGGGCGCGGTGTGCGTTTGAAAGGCTGGAACATGAGCCTGAAACGCCATCAGAAAAGCGGAGCGGAATTGCCAGCAGGCAGCACGGAACTGACTCATCTGGAAACGCTGAATATCTTCGGCCTGCGGGCCAACTACATGCAGACTTTTCGGGACCTTCTGGAAAAGGAAGGCGTGCGCGTCGAAAGGGAGACGGTTCGTTTGCCCGTCACCTGGAACTTCGCCAGGAAAACGGACTTGAAGTTGATCCGGCTTAAGGCGGACGTGCAATACGCGCATTCCACGGAGCGCCCAGTCCTTCCCGGCCCCGATGCAGGCCAGCCCGTCACCCTGGACCTGTATTCACGGTTGCAAGCCGTCGCGTCTTCCGATGCCGTGGCCGAACAGTCGGCTCCTAAAAAATCTGTCAAACTCCGGCCAGGTCAGGTCGCATTTTTCAATCGAACACGCCTGTACGACAAGTTATTAAAACGGAAGCAACAACGGGGCTGGCACAACCTGATCATCGAGCGTGACACGGTGGACCGTCTTCTGAAACGCAACGATTGGTATGACCTATATATGCCGTCGGAACGCTTGGCCGTGACCGGATTTCCGCAGATAGCTGAACTCGAAGACGTCGGGCTTGATCTCATCACCGAATATGCCAATCAATTCTGGCGCAACCAGCGACGGCAATGGGAACACGACAAGATCGAGGTGGTCACGCTGGACGAGGACGATCCGAACAATATCGGAGTCTACGAGTTATCCGTGGACGCGACCGAGAACCGGTTGATCGAGGACGTTCGTGAATTGGCATCGAACGTTCGGGCAGGCGATTTCCGTGATTTGAACGTCAGCGTCATCATGACGCAAGCTCATGCCTATCAACCGTTACTGTATGCCGGGCCGGACAGCAAGGTGACGGTTCAGCCGGTTCCCCTGAACAAAGATGAAAGAAATGTGGTTGAAAAGCTCGCCGAGTTGGCTGAACACCGCGACCCCTGCCTGCATGGCAAGGAGTTGTTTCTTATCCGCAACCTGACGCGCGGCAGGGGCGTGTCGTTCTTCGACGATTACGCCTACTATCCCGACTTCATCGTCTGGTTGAAAGATGAAGCCTGCCAGCATGTCATCTTTCTGGACCCCAAGGGTCTGAGTCGCTACGGATCTCGTGAGCAACAAAAGGTCAGCCTTCATCACGAGATCAAAAAAACCGAAGCACAAATCCGGGACAGCGATCCCGATGTGCGCCTGCACGCCTACATCCTCTCCGTCACGCAGCCTTCCCTGATAGATGGGTCCGTGAGTTCCCGCAACGACTGGAAAGAACGCGGCGTTTATTTTCTTGAAGAAAGCGATTGCCTGAAGCAGATGATCGCCCATGCCTTGGAACGGGCGTGAACCCCCGCGCGCCCACGCGAGAATGCTTTGATTAATATTGGGTTCTCTCGCTTGCCGAGGCGTGTGCCAAGATTGAGCAATGGCGGGAGATGTATAATCATGAACGCCCCCACAGCCGATTGGGGCATCGTACGCAGGAGGAATTTTCTGAGACCCAGGAGAACGGGACAGAAATGCAAGACCAATTAAGTCAGAATTTCGCAGAACCCCTGGCTCAGTTTTTGGGGAGAACACCAAGAAGAATGAAAAGAAAATGCGTGTCAGTGTCGTAGAAGCGAAAAACTAAGAGGAGCATAGAACGATGGAATACACGTCAATACGTGTTAGGGACATTGTTAGTAAGGTAAACCGTGACTGGTACCTTCCGGCAATTCAGCGTGAACTCGTATGGCAGCCGGAGGAGATTGAACTTCTCTTCGACTCCATAATGTCCGATTTTCCCATTGGTTCATTCTTATTTTGGAACTTAGAGCAGAGAAACAAGAGTCAATGGCCGATTTATGAGTTCATTCGTGAATACGATGCAGAGAAACCTCATAACGTCTTAGCCAACATGCATGGGATTCAAAAGGACATTACGCTTGTTCTCGATGGACAACAGCGAATTACGTCGCTTTTCATCGGTTTGAAGGGATCGTATCGCTACTTCTATTATCGTTGGCGAAAAACACAATTATATCTTAACCTATTGAAAACTCCAGTTCCGAATGATGAGAACCCCGAGGAACTAACATACGAATTTTCGTTTCGTGAAAACGCCGAACCTTCAGATGCCCATGAACAATTTTGGTATCCAGTTGGTCGCATTCTTGATTTTGACGACGCTGAGGATGCCAAGGAGGATATGAAGGAACAACTGTCTGACTTGCCAGAAGAGACGCAGAGAATCGCGAACAGGCTCATTGGAAAATTGCACAATCGTATCCACACTACATGTATTGGAAACTACTACGAAGAGAGGTCTCAGGACTATGACAAGGTGCTGCAGGTTTTCGTTCGGGCGAATTCCGCCGGAGAGCCTTTGGCATATTCTGATTTGCTGCTTGCTACGGCAACAGCGAAATGGGAGACACTCGATGCACGTAGTGAGATTACCAACTTCACTGATTTGATCAATAAAACCGGGGCGGGTTACAAATTTGGAAAAGACTTTGTTCTAAAGGCCTGTCTCTATCTTTGCGAATCGCTGCCTATTCAGTACAAGGTCAAGAATTTTACAAGGACCAACCTGCTTACCATTGAGAAAAATTGGGATTCCATTAAGGAAGCGCTCGCGTGCACGGTTCGTTTGATATCTCGATTTGGGTTCCACTCAAAAAATGTCGTCGCCCCACTGGCGTTGCTGCCCATCGCATATTACCTGTTGAAGCGAGACAATCCCCAGTTTGATAAGTCATCAACGAAAGAAGATGCGGCGGCTCAGGTTGCTATTCGCAAATGGTTTGTGTTTTCAACTCTGAAAAACGCTTTTGGTGGCTCCTCAGACACAACATTGACACGCCTTCGACAGATACTGATAAGAGGTAATTCTGACGCTCTCTTTCCTGCAGAGGAATTGTATAAATCTCTTGAGATCACGTCTTCATTGAGCGATGCGGAAATAGAGCGAGTCTTGGAATATCAGTATCAAGGGCGTTACACCAATTTGGTTCTCTCGTTGTTGTATCCTGACCGAGATTGGAAGGGTTCCGTTTTTCACGAGGACCACATTTTCCCGAAATCTGAATTCACGATTCCTTCGCTGAGGAGACGAGGTTATGACGAAAACAAAATCGAATGCTACATGTCGAGTTTCAATACACTGCAGAACCTTCAGCTTCTCACCGATTCAGAAAATACATCCAAGAACGCTACACCTCTCGATAAATGGCTGAGAGCGCGGGATTCGAAATTCCGTTCACGGCATCTCATACCTGACCTGCCTGACTATACTCTTGACTACTTCGAAGAATTCTCAAATGCGCGAAGGGAATTGATTATTCCGGCCTTAAGGAGTCTTTCCCAACTATGACCCCCCCCCTAAAACGGTCCACTCCGAGGGTGAGTTTTCTGATGAGGGTCTCCCAAAAACTGAGCCACGAAGGATGCGATTTCTGGCAGTCTGTCATCTGATGAGGCGGTCTGGCTATGAAACTCTCGCCTTGGACCTAAATTGGGGGGAAGATCACCAGCTATGCCAAAATATCGCATTTTTGTTCTAGGCGCCGGTTTTTCGTGCCCTGCAGGATTGCCGACAGCAATCGAGCTTTGGCAGGAAATACTTGAGAAGGCGAAAACACTCTGGGGACGAGCAGCTAAGTTCCACGAGGACTTGGAGGCCTATATTAACTATTGCAGAGAATGTGACGGTCTAGAAATTGCGGCTGATGAGGTCAACTTCGAGGATTTTATGAAATACCTCGACATCGAACATTTTCTGGGTGTGCGCGGCTCCGATACATGGAGTGAAGACGGGAACGAAGGGACCATTGTCACTAAAACACTGATTGGGCAAATCCTCGCTCAGAAGATAAACAAGCTGACTAAAATACCAGATCTATATTTAGAATTTGCTAGACGATTGGAACCGGACGATGTTGTTATCACATTCAATTATGACACGCTATTGGAAAGCGCACTCGATAAAGTGGGGAAGCCTTATCGGCTGTTCCCATACCGATATAAGCGCATCCATGAGTATGGCGGCGAGACTGCTATGGATTGTGATGAGGTCATATTGCTCAAGATGCACGGTTCCATTGATTGGTTCGACCGTTCCCTCTTTGATCGGCATGAAGCACGGTGCGAGGAATTGAAAGCCCCACCACCAGAGGACATTATTTTTTCGAACGGAGCCGAACTTGGACTCGTCCCTTTAGCCGACGGTCCACGTCATGATGATGATCCACTCAAGAGTGTTTACCGAGCCAGGAACCTTCGGGCTCTGTATAGTCGTGATCTTATGTTTTTCGCGACGCCCAAAATGCTTCCTCCGTCGGCATCAAAGATTGTCTATTCCACCAAAATGCATGATTTCTGGAGCGGTGCAGGAAAGGCTGGGCCGCTCAATTTTGGCATGTCAATTATTGGTTTTTCCATGCCCCCACAAGATGACTATATTCGCCAAATCATCTATGGGATGGTTACCAACTACCAAAGAAGAAATTGGGGCGAAGAGGCATTCAAGCGGACCAAGGAGGCATTCAACCTGACAAAAACACCGCTTGTGGTTGTAGATTTCTTCAGTAATGTTGACGATGAAGCAAGTTTTAGAAAGCGTTATCGGTTTGTCGATTGGGATAGGGCGGTCTTGGTTGGAAGGGGATTTAGCGCCGAAGCATTAGACATTATTTTTAGATGAAGCAGGTGAAAGAGCGGATTGTCAAAGCCAGAAGCAGAGGACAATTCACACGACAACCCATCGACAACCTTGGGCCCTTTGTCCCGTGCGGAATTGAGGCTTGAAAACCAAGTGGAGAGCACGAGAGAAAAGGCGAGAGATGTGATATTCAGAACACGGGCTGAATTTCATCAGGCGATCTTTAGCGGTGCTGCTTGCGAGAAGTTGCTGATATAGGGATACGGCGCAACCACAGCGGATGAGAGATGCAGCAAGAGCCGAGCAAGAACAATAGAATATCCGGAGAGTGCAAGCTGTGTGGACGTTTTGGAGAGCTTGTAGCTGGTCACATAATTCCCGCCTTCATATTCAGATACATCAAAGAAACTGGCCTGATAGAAGGAGGTGGACTTCGATTCGCGGAAGAGCCCAATAAAGTCGTCCAAGATGGAGACAAGCGACATTGGTTCTGCAAGGCGTGTGAGGTCAAGTTCTCCAAGGATGAAAAGAAATTCAACGAGAAGATATTCAAACCAACAAACGAAGGACATCAGCCGCAACTAGCCTACGGGCCGGAGTTACTACGATTCTGCGTTTCGTTGTCTTGGCGGACCTTACTGCGATACCAAGAGATAGAACAAGATGAGACAGAGCGACGCCCAATATCGCAGTTAGATGACAAAGATCAAGAACTAATAGCCAGAGCAGGCACGGAATGGAAAGAATACCTTAATGGAAACGGCAGGAGCTCGGAAAAGTTCGTACACCACATCTGCATTATGGGAAAAATCGACAGTGTGACGGCCAACTTTAGAGTCGGCATCAACAAATACATCCAGAGGGCTCCTCACCAGGACATCTTGAGTGGTAAGACAGGGGTTGTCATATACACCAAGTTACCTGGCATTTTCATCTTTGGCATAATCAGAGATGATCAGGCGTGCCTTTGGAATAGAATGGAAGTACTGTCTTCAGGCGGGACACTTCCAGGAAATGAGACATTAAAACTTCCAGACTGGTTTTACGCATACTTGAATGAAAAAGCGGAGCAATATCAAGGAATGTCGAAGTTACTGTCGGAACGTCAGAGAGAACGGACGGACCAGAAGGCGCAGAAAGAGGCAGAAACGGATCCAGAACGACTGAGGAATAGCCCAATGTTTCAGGCGATCGAAGCAGACGAAAGATTGGCACAAAACCAAGGATACAGCACGTTGATCGAAGAGGAAGCGGAAGAAACCATGGAAACAGGACATAAACCTTTGCCGATCTCGATTGCTATGTTCGACGAAAGAGTGTCAAGAGATACTCAGTCCAGAATAGCCACCCAACTGAGAGAAATTGGCATGCAAGCAGGATTCAAAGGACACATTGGGGATGAACCAGGTTTAGGCAAATGTTTTACAACCGGGTTGATCGTCCAGAGCGAACAACATCAAGAGGAAATAGAGGTGAGAGCATTGCCAGTATGGCAGAATACATACGGGCATGTCCTCGTGTCATTCGTCGCAAAATGCGACTACACAGGATACACGGATGAGGAAATGCAGGATATCAGAAGCAGCTTACTGGAAGAAAACCATTCGGCAAGCTTTGCTCGGTACGCAAGACTGAAGAATCCAGGGGAGGAAACAATCGTAGTAGTTGCAGATGCCGTAGCGGATACACTTCAACCTTTGGACATGTTTAGATTGGTCTTCCACGTTGCTCAACTAGCGATTAGGAGACCAAGAGGTAAAGAGCCGTGAATGCAAGACACAATAGTAATTAAATCCGAGCTTCTAGTCTCGGTATGACCTTCCCCCCATAAAACGGTCCACTTCGAGAGTGAGTTTTCTGGTACAACTGAATGGTCCGTGTCAATCATCCGTGCAACGGGATCACGTCGGCACTTGGGGCCCCTATGACATAGTCGGCCCACTGTTGCATCACCGACCGCCGGCGCTCGAACAGATCGGAGCGTTGATAGGACGCTTCAACTCCTTTGACCACGTGGGCGAGACAGGCTTCGGCCACTTCTCGTGATACGTTCACGTCCGCACACCATGACCTGAAACATGCCCTGGCAATGGCATGTGGAACGCCCTCAATCCCGTTTTCTCGGACGACTTTGGAAATGGTGGCATCTGAGAGCGGCTTGCCGCGGGCAGAGGGAAAGACGAGAGGACTGCCGTCACCGGACTTCTTGGCCTCTTTCAGGAGCACCAAGGCCCGGGAGGACAAGGGCACCCGATGCTCCTTGCCGGTTTTGGTTCTGGTGGCGGGAGAGGTGGCTCGGTTTCTTTGAACAGTTTGCAGGCTGTCGATAAGTGGCTCTCCGCTCTGGTTATGCCGCCGCCTGGATTGGCTTGGGCTGGTTGAAATAGACTTGGTCGGGCGTTTGCCCGCCAAGCGAGGAATGCGGTCGGCGCCGGTTGTAGAACGCCAGATAGCGACCAAGCCCGCTCCGAGCCTCCGAGACGCTTCGGTAGGCCCGGAGGTAGACTTCCTCGTATTTGATCGTCCGCCAGAGCCGTTCGACCAAGACATTGTCGCGCCACGCGCCCTTGCCGTCCATGCTAATCGCGATCTTGGCGTCCTGCAAGACTTTGAGAAAAGCGACGGAGGTGAACTGGCTGCCCTGATCCGTGTTCATGATTTCAGGCCTCCCATGCCCAGCCAAGGCTTCGCTCAACACCTCCACGCACGGCCCCGTCTCCAGCGTCATCGAGAGCCGCCACGCGAGCACCTTGCGGCTGAACCAGTCGACGACCGCCACCCGATACACAAACCCCCGCGCCATGGGGACATACGTGATGTCCATCGCCCAGACTTGGTTTGGTCGGGTGACGGCCAGCTTCCTTAACAGATAGGGGTAGATCTGGTGGCCCGGCGTCGGGTGCGACGTGGCGGGGCGCCGATACAGCGCCGCGATCCCCATCCGCTTCATCAGCGTGGCGACATGGAGGCGGCCCACGATAGAGCCTTCTTGCCGCAGCAAGCCCCGCAGCATCCGGCTGCCAGCAAAGGGATAGTCCACGTGCAACGCATCGAGCCGACGCATTAACACCAGATCGGCTACGGAAGCGGGACGGCGTTGGTCATAGACACTGCCGCGACTCATCCCCAGCAGCCGTGCCTGGCGGCTGAGACTCAAGCGGTGCTCGCGGTCGATCATCGTCTTGCGCTCGGCAACAGACCGGCCTTGCTGAGCGCACCCTCTAAAAAATCATTCTCCAGGGTCAGTTGCCCAATCTTCGCATGCAGCGCGGTCACGTCCATCTCGGGCGCGGTCGCCTTCTTCACCCCACCGTCGAAAACCTCGGGCATGCCGGCCAGCAGGTGCTCCTTCCACTGCTTGATCTGGTTCGGATGCACGTCGAACTGCTGGGCGAGTTCCGACAGCGTCTGTTCTCCGCGGATGGCCGCCAGCGCCACCTTGGCCTTAAAAGCCGGGCTATGGTTTCGGCGTAGTCGTCTCGTCATGGTTCCTCCTCATTCACGGCAATGATGCCGCTTGTGAGCAGAAATGTCACTTATCCCCCTTGTTCAGATTTCCCGAGCCACCTCTGGGGATGCGCCAGGCCTTGGCCGTGAGGTCGACTTCCTCCCAGGTCGCCAGCCGCACTTCTTTGGAGCGCGTGGCGGTGAGGACTTGAAACTCGAAGCACCATCGGGTGGAGCGGTGGGCACCCGAGGCCTGCACCGTGCTGAGGGCTTGGGCGACCTCCTCATGGGGAATGCTTTTGAACCGCTTTTTGAGGGTGGCCGTGTTGGGGAGGGCCGCTCTGAGGCCGTCCGTCGGGTCGTCGGACCGGAGGCCCTGCGCCTTGGCCCATTTCATCACCCGGCCCACCCGGTGTTTGACCCGCTTGGCGGTTTCCGGTTTGGTTGTCCAAATGGGATCAAGCATCGTCATCACGTCCGCCGGCGTGATCGCGGCGACCGGCTTCTGTCCGATAAACGGGAAGGCATAGATGCGCAGGGTCGCCCGCCAGAGCTGCGCGGACTTTCCCCCGTCCTTCCAGGTGGGTTCGTGGAGTTTGATCACGGTGTCTGCCGCTTCTTGGAACGTGATGCCGAGCACCATATCGTCCGGGTGTAGTGAGGGTTTTAATTAAGGTATTATGATTGAACAGGTGGGGACATCGCGGACCAGGGAGACTACGTGAAACTGTGTAAATGGCGGAGGGGGTGGGAAATTCGAAGTCGCCCGGCGAAGAGCTGCCGGGCTCCCGCTAGGGGGCCATGCCCCCTAGCGCCGTCGCGGGGCGCCGGTCACCCCATGAAGGGGGCATACCCCCTTCAGAACCCCCGTTCGAATCCCATCGGCATTTTGGAGCGTAGATAGTAAAACAGGTGGGGAATCCTTTCTGTAACAAGGAGACTGTGGCGGAGGGGGTGGGATTCGAACCCACGGTCCCGTGAAGGACTCCGGTTTTCAAGACCGGCCTGTTCGTCCACTCCAGCACCCCTCCGTGTGGCGGCTTCTATTGCACGGGTTCTTCGATCAGGAACCAGCCGTGTTTTTTCATGCAGACCTGGTAACTTGCGTAACCTTTGAGTCCGGTTATGCCCGGGTCGTTTTCACACTCGGCGCTCACGCGTTCGAATTCACCCGGCGATGCGCCGGGTTTGGACCATGAGGTCTTGACTTGCGTCGTCGCGCACCCGCTCACGATAGCAAGGGCAACCAAAGTACAGGCCGATAGTCTGATCAGGTTCCCGATACTCACAGAAGACCTCCTTGTTAGCTGCATATGGGTGTAAGGCAAGCCCCAGTGCCTGCCAACTGACGAACACATTATGGTGCCGGATTTGAGACGATCCGTTCAATCCCGTTCATATACGGACGTAATGCCGTGGGAATGATAACCGAGCCATCCTCCTGCTGACAGTTTTCCAGAATGGCGACGATCGTCCGGCCCACGGCCACGCCGGACCCATTGAGCGTATGAAGATAGGCTGGCTTTCCGCCTTGAGGTCGAAATCGAATGTTGGCTCTCCGTGCCTGAAAGGCTTCAAAGTTACTGCACGACGAGATTTCCCGATACGCCTGTTGAGAGGGGATCCAGACTTCGAGATCATAGGTCTTGGCGGCGGCAAACCCCAGGTCACCGCGGCATAAGCTGACGACACGGTAAGGCAATTCGAGTGTTTGCAGGATCGCTTCGGCCGCGTTAGTCAGGCGTTCAAGTTCTGGATACGATTCTTCTGGAGTTGTGAATGCCACCAGTTCGACCTTATGGAATTGGTGTAAACGAATCAGGCCACGGGTATCCTGTCCGTAGGAGCCGGCTTCCCGGCGAAAACAGGGTGTCGAGGCCACGTGTCGAATCGGCAAGGCGGTATCCGGAAAAATTTCGTCCCGGTACATATTGGTCACCGGCACTTCGGCCGTTGGGATTAACAGGTATTCGTCGTCGCGCAGGTGAAACAGGTCGTGTTCGAATTTCGGGAGTTGTCCCGTGCCGATCATGGCCTCCCGATTGACGAGATAAGGTGGGAGGACTTCGGTATATCCATGCTTCTGCAGGTGGATATCCAGCATCAACGACGTTAATGCACGTTCAAGTTGGGCGCCGGCGCCCAAGGCCATGGAAAATCGGGCTCCTGTGATTTTGCCGGCCCGTTTAAAGTCAAGAATGCCTAGAGATTCTCCGATTTCCCAATGCGGTTTCGGTGGAAAGCCAAACGAAGGTGGCTCGCCCCATCGACGAATTTCAACGTTCTGCGACGCATCAGTTCCTTGTGGAACGGTATCGTGTGGGAGGTTGGGAATGCGTAGCGCATGTTCTTCGAGTTCAACTTCAATTGCTCGTAAGCGCTCTTCCTGAATGGCAATGTTATCCCCCAGTGCCCGCATGGCGGCCACAGTTTCCTCTGCCGGTTGTTTCGCACGCTTTAATCGAGCAACCTCATCGGAGCCTTTTTTGAGTTGATGCCGCAGGGTTTCAACCTGGGCGAGCCGGTCGCGGCGGTCCTGGAGCAGCTTTTCAACCTCCTCCCATGTCACGTCTGCTCCACGGGACCCGAGTTGGTCACGAATGGTGGATAACAGGTCTCTGAGAGATCGAAGGTCATACATGGAGAAATCCCAACTTATTGAAAATGCGGGTGAAAGTTAGCATGTGTCTCCGAGGCAGTCAACGGAGTTGAGATGAGTCGTGACACTTGCAGTGGCATGTAGTTTTTCCTACTCTGTGGCGATGCCGTATGTGTTTCCGTACGAAGACTTTTTTGTCGGGGGTGTGGCATGCGTGATTCTCGGGTTGTTATTCTTGCGAGTGATCGTTGCCAAAAAACAGAAGAGAAAAGGAAGAGAAGCCGATGAATGAAACGTCTGGACTGCAACGAATTGATGGACGGCGGACAGATGAAATCCGTTCGGTCAAAGTGACGCGCCCCTTTATCAAGTATGCGGATGGGTCCGTGCTGATCGAAATGGGCGAAACCAAAGTCATCTGTACGGCGTCGGTCGAAGAAAAGGTTCCGCCGTTTTTGCGAGATAAGGGGCAGGGTTGGGTGACGGCCGAATATGCCATGTTGCCGCGGGCTACGCATGATCGTATGCCCCGCGAAGCGGCGCGAGGGAAGCAAAGCGGCCGGACCCTGGAGATTCAACGTCTGGTGGGCCGGGCGCTTCGTGCGGTAACGGATTTGTCGGCGATGGGGGAGCGGACGGTGTGGATTGATTGCGACGTGATTCAGGCGGACGGTGGCACGAGGACGGCCTCGATCACCGGAGCCTTTATCGCGCTGGCCGATGCGTTTGCCACGTTGAAAGAGAAAAAGGTGCTGAAGAAGACTCCGCTGGTGGATTTTTTGGCTGCCATCAGCGTCGGCCGGGTCGGTGGCGTGGCCCTGGCGGATCTGTGCTACGAGGAGGATTCCCGTGCCGAGGTGGATATGAATCTCGTGATGACCGGCAGGGGGCGCTTGGTCGAGGTGCAAGGGACAGCCGAACGTGGTTCGTTCGCAAAAGAGGAGTTGGACCGGTTCCTGGTCTTGGGGTGGGACGGAATCCAGCAATTGATCACGCTGCAAAAAGACTGCATCGGCCATCTTGGGTAGAACCTCATGGAGCTTGTGTTGGCAACGGGCAATCGGGATAAGCAGCGGGAGATGAAAGCCTTTCTGCGGGACTTGGGGGTTACCATTCGGACGCTGGATGAGTTTCCCGGTGCTCCGGTCGTAGTTGAAGACGGTGAGACGTGCCGGGCGAATGCCGGCAAAAAAGCCGTGGAGATTGCCAGGTTCACGGGTACGTTGGCCCTCGCCGATGATACCGGCTTGGAAGTCGACGCCTTGGGAGGACAACCTGGCGTGTTTGCCGCTCGATATGCCGGACCCCAGGCCACGTATGCAGACAATTGTCGAAAATTGTTGGACGAACTGGAGGGCGTTCCTTCGGACCAGCGAGGTGCCCGTTTCCTCACGGTGGTGGCCATTGCCGATCCGTCTTCATCCGTTGAATTTGTGGAGGGAGCGTTGCGGGGACGAATTGCGGATCACTGCTCCGGGGGCCATGGGTTTGGGTATGATCCGGTCTTTATGGTCCCGGAACTTGGAAAAACCCTGGCGGAATTGACGCTTGACCAGAAAAACCAAATCAGTCATCGTGGACGGGCATTGGCCAAGGCCAAAGACGTGTTGAAACGTATACTTGGGAGAAACATCGGGGCGTAGCGCAGCCCGGTAGCGCGCCTGCTTTGGGAGCAGGATGTCGGAGGTTCAAATCCTCTCGCCCCGACCAGTTTTTTGGAAAAGAAATGTGAAGCATTTGGCTGACCACGATCTTTCATTCCACGTCTCAGCCGACACGCCACCTTTCATCATTGATTAAAGAGTCAGGCCGGCGCCCGTAGCTCAGTGGATAGAGCATCGGCCTTCTAAGCCGAGGGTCGCAGGTTCGACCCCTGCCGGGCGCGCCACTCTCTCCTGGATTGACCTCAAATCGCTCAGACCTGTTGGAAGCTGTATAAGGAGGAGAAGCGCGATGCCCGTAACAGTCCATAAAGCCAGTGATTATCTCAAAACCCCGGAAGATATTGCGGCCTATCTGAACGCGGCAATTGAAGAATTTGACGGCGACCCTCGATTATTGATGAAAGCCTTTCGTAACGTGGCAGCGGCGCAAGGGGGCGTTTCTGAACTTGCGCGTCGGGCCGAGGTCAATCGTGAGGGCCTCTCCCGCAGTCTATCAGGCAACCGGGATCCCCGGCTCGGGACGGTCGCCAGGATCGCCTCCGCATGTGGAGTGAGTCTTCAATTTGTAGCGTCATGATGGACTTGCCGGAGGCTGTGTTCGCTGTCGTACGACGCTACGCCAACCCGTCGGCTGCCAATCTTGCAGGAGATGGGTCCCCCGCAGGTCTTTTCCATGACAGGAGGAGGGATCAAGGCATGGCGGCAGGCAGGATATCCTCTGGAGCCCAGCCCCGCGACTTAACCCTGGAACGCGATCATCCCATTAGGCATTCCTCGTAGAGAAAGTTGGGCTCCTTATTTGTAGGTTTTATTAAACTCCTTGACGACCTCGTCGGTGATATCCATCCCTTTGGCCGAGTAAATCACGATTTGCATGATGGCTTCATTGCCCTTGTCGATGACCAAGGAAAATCCACGTCGTTCCGCGACGGTTTTGGTTGCCCCTTGGATTTTCTTCATGTAATCCACCATCAGATTTTTCTGCTTTTCCTGAACTTCCTGCTGAAACGTTTGGCGCCGCCTTTGGTATTCCTGAATCTTGCCTTGCAACGTTTCCCGTAAGACTTGCGTCTCGGTCTCGCTCCGGGCCGCGCCGTCCTGGAGTTGCTGTTCGAATTTCTGTATTTCTGCTTCGTCGGTTTCCAACAGTTTTTGACGAACCATCACGTGTTCCTTTAAGGTCGCCAGCGCCTTTTGCCCTGCATTGGAATTTTCCAGGACTGCCTGGGGATCGATGATGCCTATCTGAATTGATTCCTCTGCAAAGGCGGAGGGGAGGCCACAAAACAGGATTTGGATCATGAACCATCCCAGCAGGGAGATGATCACCGTGCTGCGTTTATGTAAAGTAAACTGATGACGTTCTTGCATAAGACGGAACTCCTTCCTCAAAACAGGTGATGGTCGGTAAGGGAAAACGGGAGACGTTCTGGAAGCGAACGATCTTACAAATAAGGCTATTCATTGAGACCGGGTGCTGTCAAGAGGAAGGTCTCCGGGAATGCCTGAAAATCAGGTGGCGGGATCTGAAGAGGAACTTGAAGACGAACTCGATGATGCAGAGTTCGATGGAGAAGACGCGGGGGCGGGTGCTGTTGTTTCAGCGCTGGCCCCGGATTCGCTTTTGGCTGCGACTTTTCCCGACTCACCGCTTGGTTTGTCCTTGGCTTCCTTGGCCGGGCTCTCAGGTTCTTTCGCCTGGCTGGGATCCTTCAGTTTGTTTGAGTAATCCGTCACGTACCAGCCGCTTCCCTTGAACATAATGCCGGAAGCCGATATGAGTTTTCGAACCCCTTTGCCACACCGTACGCACGTGTCGATCAACGGATCGGAAAATTTTTGCTGGACTTCGAATTGATGGTGACAGGCTTCACATTTATATTCGTAAAGGGGCATCGCGATCCTCTCGTGTTAGAACTTTTCTCTGTTCAATAATATTTGTATCGGCAAAGTCAAGGCACTTTGGAGCTTACGTCAGGGCCCGAATAGCCGTTTCGATCCTTTTGAGTCCTCGTTCGATTACATCCAGCGTGGGAGTATAGGTCAACCGCAGATGGTGCGGGCTTCCGAACGGATCGCCTGGCACACAGGCCACGTGCGCTTCGTGTAATAGGTAGGTGGCCAGGTCCGCCGAGGTCGTGATGGTTCCATTGGCGTGTTGTTTGCCCAAGATTCCCGAAACATTCGGAAAGGCGTAAAAGGCTCCGGCAGGGGTCGGACAGGTGACGCCGGGCATCGCGTTCAACGTGTCAACCATGAGGCGACGTTTGGGTGTGAGATCCGCCACCAACTCTTTGAAAAATGGAGTCCCGTCCCTGAGGGCGGCCACCGCGGCCTTTTGGGAAATCGACGTGGGATTCGACGTGCTTTGGCTTTGAATGACCGACATCGCGGCGATTAACGTTTTCGGGCCGCCTGCGTAGCCGATTCGCCATCCCGTCATGGAAAACGCCTTGGACACGCCGTTGACCACAAGCGTCTGATCGGCGATTTCAGGTGCGACGGACACGATGCTCATGAACGGGGTTTCCCCATAGACGAGTTCTTCGTAGATTTCGTCGGAGATCACGAGAAAGCCGTGACGTTTGGCCACGTCGGCCACGGCTTCAAGGGTCTCCCGGGTATACAGCGCCCCGGTCGGGTTGGACGGACTGTTCAGGACCAGCGCCTTGGTGCGGGGGGTGACCTTGGCTTCCAATTGTTTCGGATCAAGGGTATATCCATCGCTTTCCCTGGTCTCCAGGATCACGGGTTGTCCATCGGCCAGTCTGACAATATCGGGATAGGATACCCAATAGGGAGCGGGGATGATGACTTCGTCCCCGGGATCCAATAGGGCTTGCGCAGCGTTGTACAGGGTATGCTTGGCCCCACAGGACACCAGGATTTGCGATGTGTCGTAGCGGATGCCTTGGTCCCGGGAAAATTTGTCAACGATGGCCTGTTTAAGTTCGTCGATGCCCGAGGCGGGCGTGTATTTGGTAAACCCGTCCGTGATGGCTGCCTTGGCCGCCGCTTTCACGACTTCCGGCGTGTCGGCGGCCGGTTCTCCGGCGGAAAAATTCACAACGTCCACGCCTTGGGCCGCCATGGATTTAGCCGTTGCTGAAACGTTCAAGGTTGCCGACGGGACGATGCGGGTGGTACGGGCGGCCAGTTTCATGGTGATGGATGTCCGTACTTTTCGCGAAGGTGTTTGGACACCTCGGGGATGAGAAACGCCTCCAACTCGCCACCGAACAGGGCCAGTTCTTTGACGATGCTCGACGTCAAATACGAATATTCTTCGCTTGGCATCAGGAAGACCGTTTCCAGCCGTTCATCGAGCTTACGATTGAGCAAGGCCATTTGAAACTCGTGTTCAAAGTCCGATACCGCGCGTAATCCTCGAATAATGGCATGGGCGCCTCGCTGCCGTACGTATTCCACCAACAGGCCGTTGAATGATTCGACTTCTACGTTGGGAAATCCCTTTGTGGCGATTTTCACCAGTTCGACTCGTTCTTCGAGAGAGAGGAGCGCTCCTTTCCTCGGGTTGGGAGCCACTGCCACGACCAGCCGGTCGAAGATGCTCAGACTGCGACTGACAATGTCCGTGTGTCCACGGGTAATGGGATCGAAGGTGCCCGGATAGACGGCTAGTCGCATGTCGCCTCCGCGGCGCATTGATAGAAGGTGAGCATGGTGTCGCCGTATCGGGACTGACGAGTCTGTACGAGATCTCCGGTCCTGTTCGGGACTGCGTGTTTGAAAAAATGTTCAAGAACCAGCGTTCCTTGGGGAGCGATTTTTCCGCTCACGCTCAGTTGTTCGAGCAACCGGGTCAGGTCGGTGCCGTGGTACGGCGGATCCACAAAGATAAGATCGAACGCCGGCGGTTCGCCGAACGATGGAGGTGACGTGACAAACGTCTCAACGTCTTGGGAGATGACCAGGCATTGGTTGTCAGAGCCGCACCGGGCGATGTTTTCTCGAAGGATTCGTGCCGAGGCGACGTCGTTGTCCACAAAAACGGCCTGGTGGGCTCCACGACTCAAGGATTCGAGCCCCAAGGCCCCGGTGCCGGCATAGAGATCCAACACGCGTGCATCTTCTATCTGATGGGCCAGGATCGACAATAAGGCCTCGCGGACCCGGGCCGAAGTCGGTCGAAGACCTTGCCCGTCGGGTTCCTTGAGACGACGTCCTTTTTGTATGCCGGCAACGATGCGCATGGATATTCCCTCTAAACAAAAAAGTAGCATACTGATTTTTCGAGCGGCAAGATACGCTCAGACGGCGCCGTTTTGATAATATGTGAAGGTTTGGTCTAATATGCGATATGTTTGCGACAAACACCGTTGAAGGCTTCCGGTGAGAGACGACCAGGAAGAGATGGACGAGAAACCTTTACAAGGTATTCTGCATTGGCCGAAAGGCGAACGGCCCCGCGAGCGACTGTTGGAAGAAGGGCCGGAATCGCTGACGGAGGCGCAACTGCTGGCTGTTTTGCTTCGCGTGGGCAGGCACAAGACGTCGGCCGTCGGAGTTGGCAGAGATCTGCTGAAACGTGTGGGTGGGTTACAGGGGTTGGCCAATCGGAGTGTCCAAGAACTCTGTGCCGTCCCGGGCATTGGTCCGGCCAAGGTGGCCCAGATCATGGCGGCCATCGAGTTGGGGAAACGCGTACTGGCGACTCCGCTGACAAAGGGGATGGTGATTACCAACAGTCAAACGGTCTTCGAACATTACTATCCCTTGTTGCGGGATTTACGCCGCGAGGTTTTTAAGGTGGTTCTTCTTGATGCCAAACACGCGGTCATTCGGGAAAAGACCGTGTCCGAAGGGAGTTTGACGAGCAGTCTGGTGCATCCGCGTGAAGTGTTCAATGAAGCCGTGCGCGAATCGGCGGCGGCCGTGATCTTTTTACATAATCATCCGAGTGGGGATCCCAAGCCCAGCAAAGAAGACCGGGCGCTAACCGCACGCTTGCAGGATGCCGGAGACATTCTCGGTGTGCAGGTGCTGGACCATGTCATCGTTGGTGACGGACGGTATGTCTCTTTCGCCGATGAAGGATGGATGTCGCCGTCTTCGTTGTCGCGCCAGTCACTGCGTTGAGCGAACGTCGTTCTCCTGAAAAGTCCGTCTCAAGGTGAAGGTCTGCCGTAGCTTTCCAACACCTGTCATGATAGGATATTCAGCCCTTTGTAGTATGTCATCCCTAATGGTATAATCCTTCCCTTGGAATATCGGGAATACCAGAATCCAGGAGGAGAGGGCTTTTGCAATGAGTATCGAGATGAGTCAAGTGGAGCACGTGGCGGAACTTGCGCGGCTTCAACTGAGCCATGAGGAACTGGATCGGTTGAGCACCCAACTGAGTCGCATTTTGACCTATATGGAAGAACTGAACGCTGCTGATACGGGTGGGATTCCCGGGACAACGTCGGTGGTGGCGGGTGACGCCAACGTGTTGCGTGAAGATGAGGTCCAACCGTCGCTCTCACAAGATCAGGCGTTGAGCAACGCGCCGGAAGCGGTCGATGGCTTGTTTCGGGTGCCGCAAATTATCAGTGACCGGTAACTGGAGAAAGTCGAGGATATCATGTTCCGACACATGTTACGGGCGAAAATCCATCGGGCGGTGGTCACGGATGCCTGTTTGGAATATGAGGGTAGCCTGACGGTCGATGAGGACCTATTAGACGCGGCCGGTATTTTACCCTATGAACTCGTGATGGTCTCGAATTTGAACAATGGGGAGCGGTTCACGACCTATGCGATTAGTGGAAAGAGGGGATCAGGCGAAGTCGTGCTCAATGGTCCCACGGCCAGAAAAGGCGTGACTGGAGATCGTGTCATCATTTTTTGTTATGAATATTACAATGACGACGAAGCCAAGCATCATAGCCCGCGAATCATTCAAGTCGACGACGACAATCGAATCGCCAATTGTTCCTGATACCGAACGTAGCGGCCGGTCGTCGCTTCTTCCTGCACTCGTAACCCCGTTTTATAGCCATGTCACTTGTTAAATGTACCCTGAAAGAGCTTCAGGATCGCTTTACGCGCGGGGACGTCAGCGCCGTGGAGATCGTCCGTGCGTACTTCCTGCGGATCAGCGTCGTGGAGTCGAAGGTCAAAGCCTATATCACGCTGAACGACAAAGAGACCATGTTGTCTCAGGCCGAAGGGCTGGATCACGCGTTGAGTTCGTGGAGAAAAACCGAGCCCATGATGGCGATGCCGATTGCCGTCAAGGATAACATTTGCACGGAAGGCCTGCCGACGACGTGCGGGTCGCGCATTCTGGGAGGTTTCGTTCCGCCATACTCCGCTACCGCGGTGGACGCGTTACGGTCGCAACAATATTTCCTGATCGGCAAAACCAATTTGGATGAATTCGGGATGGGGTCCTCCACGGAATATTCGGCGTTTGGCGCGAGTCGAAATCCTTGGAAACTCTCCCATGTGCCTGGCGGCTCGAGTGGCGGCTCGGCCGCGGCCGTGGCTGCAGATGAATGCGTGGCCGCCCTGGGAACGGATACCGGTGGGTCGATCCGCCAACCGGCCGCGTGTTGCGGGGTCGTCGGACTGAAACCGACGTATGGACGCGTGTCCCGGTATGGCCTCATTGCGTTTGCCTCTTCTTTGGATCAAATCGGGCCCATTACCAAGGACGTCATGGATGCCGCGTTGATGTTGAACGTGCTGGCTGGCCACGATACCCGGGATTCGACATCCGCGGACAAAGCCGTTCCCGATTTTACGCGAGTCTTCAAAAAGAAGGACGTCAAAAAACTGAAAATCGGCGTCCCCTTGGAATTTTTTGCGGAAGGCCTGGACGAAGAAGTGTACGACGCCGTGGGCGAAGCGCTCGCCGTGCTGGAAGATCTGGGCGGGACGATGGAAGAGGTCTCGCTCCCGCATACGGGAGTGGCGGTGGCAACCTACTATATTGTGGCGACGGCAGAGGCGAGTTCCAACCTGGCTCGTTATGACGGCGTCAAATATGGATTCCGGGCCAAGGAGAGTACTGACCTTCTGGAGATGTACCGGGCCACGAGACAGGAAGGCTTTGGACCGGAGGTGAAACGCCGGATCATGTTGGGCACCTATGCGTTGAGTAGCGGTTATTATGATGCGTATTATGCCAAGGCCCAAGCGGTGCGAACCCTGATTCGAGAGGATTTCGATCGGGTCTTTCAGGACGTGGACTTGCTCGTGACCCCCGTGATGCCGACTCCGGCGTTTCAACTCGGTGAAAAAATCGAAGATCCGTTGCAAATGTATTTGTCGGATCTGTATACCATCTCCGCAAGTTTGGCTGGGATTCCGGCGATTTCTTTGCCTTGCGGGTTCAGCCGGAAAGGGTTGCCGATCGGCATGCAAATTTTGGGTCGCCCCTTTGAAGAAGACGTTGTGCTTCGGGCTGCACGGGCGTATGAATTGGTAACGGACTGGCGCAAAAAACGACCATATATTCGATAAGGAAGGTGACGTATGCTTGAGGTAGCTGCCGTGATCATGGCCCTGGCCTTTGTGGTCCTTGTGGGAGTGATCGTTCCGACTGTGCTTCAATTGCGAAAGGCCGCCCTGCAATCCGAGCGATTACTGTTGCAGGTGAGTGCCGAGTTGCCGGAGATCCTGAAGGATCTGAAGCAGACGAATGAGAACGTCCGGGTCATGTCCACGCAAGCTCGGGAGGGCGTGGACCGGGCATCGGTTCTGATGAATGCCATTGGTCACGTGGGTGAGACGGTCAACCAGGTCCATGGAGTGTTTCGTGGAAAAGGTCTGACGTTCATCAAAAGTGTGGTCGAAGCGGTCGTGGGCGTGAAAGCCGTGGCGGTCGCTTTGAAAAATCGTGCGCAAAAAAAGGAGGACGGGTAAATGGGAAACAATCATGATTCATCCGGCAACGTGGCGCTGGCGTTTTTGAGCGGCATCGCGTCAATCGGCACGGTGATGATGGCGTTTTTGGGCGGGATGACGTGTGGTGCCGTGGCGGCCTTGTTGTTGACTCCACAAACCGGCAGGGAATCGCGAGAAACCGTACGTCGTCTTGCGCGCCGGGTGGGCGAGGACGTCCGGGATATTTCGGAAAAAGCCACGGAAACCTGGAGTGACGTGGTGGTCAAGGGCCGCGAGTTGTTGAATGAGGCCGAGACTGTCGTCAAGGATGCCGTGGATGCCGGCCGGGAGTCGGTGCAGCACATGCGGAACTCCTCTTCAGAAGAATCTGATCCGTCACGGTGACGTTCGAGACTGTCATTGGGCTGGAGGTTCACGCGCAACTCCGAACGCAGTCGAAAATGTTCTGCGGCTGTGCGACGGAGTTCGGGTTGCCTGCCAACACCCGGACGTGTCCCGTGTGTCTGGGATTGCCCGGTGCGTTGCCGGTCGTGAATAAACGTGCCGTGGAAATGGCGGTTCGGACGGGATTGGCGTTGAATTGTACCGTTCGGACGACGAACCAATTTGCCAGGAAGAATTATTTTTACCCGGATCTGCCGAAAGGCTACCAAATATCCCAGTATGACCGGCCCATTTGCGAGAATGGCTGGTTGGAGTTGCAGGCTAACGGGACGTCCAAAAAGGTCAGAATCCGTCGAGCGCACTTAGAAGAAGACGCGGGGAAAAACATTCACGCGGATGCCCGCAGTCTTGTCGATCTGAATCGGGCGGGAACCCCGTTGATCGAAATTGTGACCGAGCCCGACATGCGCTCGGCAGATGAAGTCGTCTCGTATTTGAAGTCCCTGCGGGACGTGTTGATGTATATCGACGTCTGTGACGGAAACATGGAGCAAGGCAGTCTGCGCTGTGAACCCAACCTTTCATTGAGGCCCGCGGGGTCCGATGAATTGGGCACCAAGGTGGAACTCAAAAATATCAACTCGTTCAAGTTCGTCAAAGACGCCATTGAATATGAAATCAAACGGCAGACCAAAGTTCTCGGCGAGGGAGGAACGATTTACCAGGAAACCCGGTTGTGGGATATTGAACGGAACCAGACCGCGGTCATGCGAAGCAAGGAAGAAGCCCATGATTACCGGTATTTTCCCGATCCTGATCTTGTTCCGCTTGTCATTTCCGAGGAGTGGATCGAGGAATTGCGAGCCACGATTCAGGAATTACCCAAGGATTGTCACCGGCGATTTCTCCAGGACTACGGATTGCCGGATTATGATGCCGGTGTGCTCATAAGTTCCCGGGCCTTAGCCGATTATTTTGAGGCTTGCGCCACGTTGTTTGCAGAACCCAAACTCATCAGCAACTTTCTCATGAGTGAATTTCTGCGTGAACTGCATCAAGCCGGGACGACCGTGGAATCTTCCCCCGTGTCTCCGGAACGGTTGGTGGGCTTGTTGCAATTGGTGCACGATCACACCATCAGTTTGAAAGTCGCCAAGGAGATTTTTCCCGAACTCTACGCCGGCGACAAATCGGCGGCGCAACTTGTCGAAGAAAAGGGGCTCAGGCAACTGTCTGATGAAGGGGAATTACTGTCCTTGATTGATGCGGTCATCGAGCAGCATCCCGCTCAAGTGGCCCAATATCGAGGAGGCAAAGAAACGGTGATCGGGTTCCTGGTCGGTCAGGCAATGAAACGTTCCGGGGGCAAAGCCAATCCCCAAAAAGTGAATGCGTTGTTCAAGACGCGGCTTTCGCCGTAACGTTCGGAGTGTTTCATTTTCAAGAAGCGACGCGTGAATGAGCAGAATTAAAGACATTAAAGGAAGAGCCATACTTGATTCTCGTGGGACGCCTACGGTGGAGGTCGACGTGCTGTTGACCAGTGGTGCGTGGGGACGGGCAGCCGTGCCGTCCGGTGCGTCGACGGGGACACGAGAGGCCCTTGAACTGCGAGACCACGATCCTCAACGGTGGATGGGGAAGGGGGTTACGAAGGCCATTCGGAACGTCACGAGGACCTTGGCACCCAAGCTCCGGGGACTGAACGCTCTGGATCAACCACTGATCGATTCCACTATGCTCGCGTTGGATGGCACTCCGGGAAAATCCCGACTCGGGGCGAATGCCGTGTTGGGGATCTCGCTGGCCGTGGCTCGCGCAGCGTCGGCGGAAACGCGGCAACCACTCTATCGGTACATTGGCGGGGCCAAGGCCCGCGAATTACCGGTTCCCATGATGAATATTATTAATGGCGGCGTTCACGCGAATAATGGCTTGGACCTGCAAGAATTCATGATCATGCCCGTCGGCGCGACGCGTTTCCGTGAGGGGTTGAGGATGGGTACGGAAGTGTTTCACCAGTTACGAGGCGTCTTGAAGGCCAAGGGATTGAGTACGGCCGTGGGCGACGAGGGCGGCTTTGCGCCGGCCTTGCAGTCGAACGAAGAGGCGTTGGCCGTAATCAGTCAAGCCGTTCGCAAGGCAGGGTATCGACTTGGCTCGGATATTGTGTTGGCGATTGATGCAGCGGCCAGTGAATTCCACGGCAAGAAAGGGTACGTGTTGCATGCGGAAAAGCGCGGGGCACGGAATGCCACCCGCATGATTGACTTTTACGAAGGGTTGGTCGATCGGTACCCCATTGTTTCTATCGAAGATGGACTCCATGAAGACGACTGGAAAGGTTGGAAACTTCTAACTGACCGGCTTGGCTCACGGATTCAGTTGGTTGGAGACGACTTGTTCGTCACCAACGTCGATTATTTGTCAAGGGGTATTCAAGAAGGTGTCGGAACTGCTATTCTGATAAAAGTCAACCAGATCGGTACGTTGACCGAAACCTTGGAGACGGTGGAATTGGCCAAGCGGGCGGGGTTCGGTGTCGTGATTTCTCATCGTTCAGGCGAAACTGAAGACACGACCATCGCCGATTTGGCCGTGGCGGTCAACGCCGGGCAAATCAAGACGGGTTCATTGTCTCGAACGGACCGTTTGGCCAAGTACAATCAACTCCTCAGGATCGAAGAAGAGTTGGGAAAATCGGCGGTCTATAAAGGAAGAAAGGTGCTTCGAATCCGAAAGGCATAACGTGGTCCGCCAGAACCAACAACTAAAGAAGCCGAGTCGCTGGTCCGTTTCACGATCACTGGGTTATCCTTTGGGTGTCAGCATTGGGATGGTGCTGTGCGTGGTGTGGGCATTGCAGGGAACAGGGTTGCCGCAGTATTGGATGATGACCCAGGAACTTGATCGAACGCAGGAGGAAATTATCTCGCTGGAGTACGCGAATGCCGCGCTTCGCGAGGAAATTCATCATCTGGAATCCGATCTCTTTACCTTGGAAACGTTGGCGCGGGAGCGGTTAGGGTACGTGAAGGAAAGAGAAATGGTCTATCAATTCGTCGAATCGCCGTAGACGAATTTTTTTCAGGGAGAGAGTCAGAGTAGGGGGAGGTAACTGGCAATGAGTGAATGATCAGCGAAACTTGCCTGTCAGGACTCCTCCTCTGTATCTGCCTTCCGTTTTGGTTGCGTCATGAAATTCGGTACGATGGCTGTTCTGGGTTGTTCCAACGTGGGGAAATCCACCCTCGTGAACGCGTTGGTGAATCAAAAAATTGCCATCGTGTCCGACAAACCCCAGACCACGCGTTCGCGGATTTTAGGCGTGGCGCATTTCCCGCAAGGTCAATTAGCGTTGTTGGATACGCCGGGGCTGCATCGGCCTTGGCATCGACTGAATAAACTCATGGTGCGAACGGCGCTCGATGCCATGCATGATGCCGACGTGCTGGCGGTCATGGTGGATGGACGAAATTTGCCTGGCCCTGTTGATCGATTTGTGGTAGAGCAAATATTCTCGAGACATGGCCAATCGTCGGCGTTACCGGCTTTTTTGTTGGTGAATAAAATTGACTTGATTCGTAAACGTCACGTGTTGCCGGTGATCGAGGCCTATCGTCATTTGGGAGAGTGGACGGAAATCGTTCCCTTATCAGCCAAGACCGGTCTGAACGTTGACCTGTTGGCGTCGCTGGTGTTTGACCGGGTGGCTGAACAGGAAGACGCCTTTGATGAAGATTTTATCACGGACCAGTCATGGCGTTATCTGGCGGCGGAGACCATACGGGAAAAGGTCATTGAAGCGACCAGGGCGGAACTGCCCTATGCCGTTGCCGTAAAGGTGGACGAGTTTCTGGAAGAAGGGCGCGTCACCACGATCGCAGCCACCATTGTTGTCGAGAAACCCGGCCAGAAGGCGATTGTGATCGGAAAATCGGGAGAACGGTTAAAGGCGATTGGTACCGCTGCCCGGTTGGAGTTGGCGAAGGCGTTGGCCAGCAAAGTTTTTTTGAAACTCCACGTGAAAGTAAAAAACGCGTGGCGAGACGACGACCGCTGGTTGGTAGAATTGGGATACACGACACAGCCATGACGGACCCAGCCAAAACAATGACTCCCAGTGCCCCTCCGGCCACCAAGGATCAGGTGGCGTCGGAGTCCACCAATAGTCAAAGCAAATTCGACGTGGTAAGGCTCTCGACGCGTCGTCTTTTGAAGCGTGGCGCTATTTCAAACCTGACTAATCTGATTGCCCGGTTGCATCCCGCAGACGTCGCCCGGGTGATTATGAATTTGGATACCCCTCAAGAACGACGGACGGTTTTTGAATTGGTCGAAGGCGTGGCTGGGCAAGGCAAGGTCGTGAGTGAGTTGAGCGACGAAATGATTCTTGAACTGCTTGAAGATCGAAACGCCGCGGATATTGCGTGGATGTTACGAACCGTGCCGGCCGACGACGCCGCGGATATTCTAGGCGTGCTGCCTGATGAGGTGGCGAACAATATCTTGCCGCTGATGAAAGCCGAGGAATCTCAGGAAGTCGCCAATCTGATGGCGTATCCCAAGGGAACGGCCGGCAGTATCATGACGACGGAGTTCTTCTCGTTGCCTGAAGAAACCACGGCCCGTGAGGCCATCCAGCGTCTTCAGCAGGCCACCAAGGCCGAGACCGTATTTTATGTGTACGCGACTGACCGTGAAGGGCGGCTGACGGGCGTCGTCTCGTTGCGCGAATTGCTGGTCGTTGCTCCAACGGCTCCCTTGAAAAGCATGCTTTTCCGGGACGTCATCAGTGTGAACGTCGATACCGCGCAAAAGGAAGTCGCCAGTCAAGTGGCGAATTACAACCTGTTGGCGATTCCGGTTATTGATGCCGAACATCGGCTCGTGGGGATCATTACGGTAGACGACGTGGTGGACGTGATTCGGGATGAAGATACCAAGGATATGTTGAAGATGGCCGGGGCGACCGAGGAAGACGCACAAATGAGCACGACCAGTCTCGTGGCCGCGGGCCTGCGGTTTCCCTGGTTGTTTACCAACTTGGCCGGAAGTCTGGTATCGGGACTGATCCTGTGGTGGTTCCGGTTCACGATTCAGGAAGTCGTGGCCGTGGTGACCTTTATTCCCGTGATTGCGGCAATGGGCGGAAATCTGGGGATCCAATCTTCGACCCTGATCATTCGGGGGCTGGCGACGGGTCGCGTCGACCACAGTGACATTTGGAAGGTCGTGTCCCGGGAATTTCGAATCGGGCTGCTTCTCGGCGTCATCTGCGGAGTATTGCTCTTTCTGACGGGATGGGTGTGGCAGGGAAACGGGTATCTTGGCATGGTCGTCGGTGGGGCCATTCTGATTACGTTTCTGATTTCTTCGAGTATGGCCACGGTCACGCCCTTGCTCTTACGAAAATTTCACGTTGATCCGGCCGTGGCGGCAGGGCCGTTCATTACCACGGCCATGGACATCACGGGGGTCAGTATCTACCTTGGATTTGCCACCTTCATGCTGGAGTATCTGAAATAACCGCGCACTTCTTTTCCCCTCCTTTGTAAGGAGGGGTGAAGGGGAGGTAGCGGCTACGGTGGAGAACGAGTGTCCCTGTGCGTTCTCCACGTCCGACAAAGGATGCCTTCGTATGGCTCTTGTCACGACAAAAGCGATTGTGCTGAAAAGCATGCGCTGGGGAGAAGCCGACCGCATCCTCACGTTTTATTCTCTTCAATTGGGCAAGGTTCGAGGAATTGCGCGTGGCGCGAGACGGATGAAAAGCCGGTTCGGCGGTATGCTCGAACCGTTTTCGTCCATCAACCTCACGTTCTTCAACAAACGAAACGATAGCCTTGGGTCCATCAGCCACATCGATAGTATCGAGTTCTTCAGTCCGTTACGAGAGAGTTTGGATCTGATCTGGGCGGCTTCTTGTATGGTGGCCTTGGTCGACGGCGTGACGGCGGACCGTGATTCCAACCCCACAATTTATCACACGTTACTGGAAGGGTTAAGATCGCTGGTCCGAACGGACGATCCGGTGTTGCTCACGTTGCTGTTTCAGATTCATATCCTGAGTCATTCCGGGTTCCAACCACAGGTCGATCTCTGTGCATCCTGTGGCCGGGATTTGGAAGAGCAACCTTCCCGGTTTTCACCATCGGCCGGTGGGCGTTTGTGTGGGTCCTGTGACCGGGGTAGTTGGGATTATTGTTTGCCTATGTCTCAGGGGAGCATGGCGTTTCTCCGGCAAGCACGTCGGATATCCTTTACACGGGCGACGCGCCTAAAAGCGACGGGTCAGGTGCGGAGAGAAGTGGAAACCATCGTCGAAACGTATGCGAGATCCGTAATCGGAAAACGGTTGCCGGAGAAGGAGTTGTTGGCCATGGAACCGGCTGCGGTCCCGTATGGCCTCCCTCAGAAAGACGTGATGGGGGGCAAGTAACCGAGCCATGGGCACGGAGATCATTCAGCCTAAAGATATGAAGTGGCTCGAGAAGGGCGTGTTCGGTATCACGTGGAATGACGGGCATCCGGGCGTCTATCCGATTCGGTACCTGCGGTTGCATTGCCCCTGTGCGGCCTGTACGGATGAATGGACCGGCGAATTGAAGCTGAAACCCGATGACGTCCCAATGCTGATCATGCTGAAGGATATCCAGCCCGTGGGACACTATGCCTTACGCCTGATTTGGAGTGACGGGCACGATACCGGGTTGTATGCATTCGGACAGCTTCGCCGGATGTGTCAATGCGACGTCTGCCGTCCCGATAAAGATCCAACCACGGACATGAAACCTTCCCGTCGCCTTCTCTGAGTTTCTTCATGGCCATTCCGTGTGGCTCCGGAATCGCGTTCATTTTGTACAATTCGACATATTTTGTACAAATGTTACAAATTGTAAAGTTTTGTACAAAACGTACAAAATGTTTGGTTTGGTACGATTTTGGGTATTTGCGGGAACCTGGACGCGCGGGCCGGTCGAAGCCGATGGTATTACCGTCTGTATCGCGGGCCGAGGGTCCGGTCTTCGTAGTTCGCAAACAGGCGTTTGGTGTCGGGATGGAGGGAAAAACCCTTGCCGTGCGCAATATCCCGCGTGCGAAAGAACGGGGCGAGTTTTCCTGAGGGATCAAGGTAGGCGGCGCGAAGCGGGACGGAGCGGTTTCGATGATGGATCAGGTGACAGGACGTGGAACGGATGGAACTGATCCAGGCGGCGATTTCCTCGGGGTTTCCGATGGAGGCCGACAACAGCAGGAGTCGCGATTGCGCAGGAGCGAAAATAATCGTTTCTTCCCAGACCACTCCACGTTCCCGATCAGCCAGAAACTGCGATTCATCCAAAATGATCAAGCCCAAGGTATCCAGCCGCATGTCGATCTCGCCACTTGCGGCATCGTACAGTAAATTCCGCAGGATCTCCGTGGTCATGATCAGGATGGGAGCTTGCGGATTGTCACGACGGTCGCCCGTGAGAATACCGACCTGGTCCGCACCGAAGAGCTGCGAAAACTCCGTCAGTTTTGTGTTTGAGAGTGCCTTCAAGGGGGACGTATAAATCACCGTTCGTTCGGCTTCGATGGCCCGTCGCATGGCCTCGATTGCTACGTAGGTCTTGCCGCTGCCCGTGGGGACACTCAAGATCACGTCATTGGTCGCCAGGCGGTCGATGGCATCCTGTTGCCAGTCGTCAGGCTTGAAAGGCTGTGACGGAGGCACGCCGATCCCTTCAAGCAGCGCCTGTGTGTTGATAGCCGGTTCGGTTGGGACCTGGTGCTGCAGGGAAGGCGGGACAGGGTGAGACGGCGCATCAGGCTGATGGTTTGGCTTGGCCGGTCTGTCCGGCTTGGAAGGTTTGGAAGGGCGTGGAGGTTCCTGCAGGAAGGACGCGAGCGTCGTTTCGATTTCCGCCCGTTGCTCGGGTGACAGTACCAGGAGTGATTGAATCAGCCGGGTTTTCCCCATGCGGAAGTGCCGGTGTACCCGGTTCTTCGCCAGACGGTGAAGCAGCCTGACGGAAAGGCCGGCCAGGTGTTTTGCCAATGCGTCGTTGGTCATGTATTGACTCATTCGTTTGGAATGCCCCTCTCCTGCCCTTCGTCTCTCATGGCAATTCTTGCAGCACGTCCCGGCGCATGAGATCCATGGCGTCCCTGGCGACGCCGGCCAGTCCGGGATGGGTCGCTCTGAGTCCATGGACTTGCGAGAGATATTCCAGCGTTCTGGCCAGGAGCCGGTAGACGTCCCCTTCTGCCATGGTGGTCGAGTGAATCAGTTCGTTCCAGGGCAGGGCAGGTTCGGCGATCCACCGGTCGGCTATCGCTGCGACGTCCCATCTCAGGAGGGGCGGCTCTTCATACGCGGATAACGAGTGGGCGATCTTTCTCACTTGTCCGAGGGTCGAGGTCAGGGCCGGATGGCGTCCGGGAAAGGATGCCGGCCGGTCGTCGTCATGTGCGATGCTCGCCAGCACGCCGGCCAGTAAAGAGGCCGTGATGCCTTCAAACGCTCCCATCCTGATCAGTTCCGTGATGAGTAACGAATGGTTGATGCGAATCAGACGTGCCCAGTCACCCTCGGAGGTCAGTTGGCACGCGGGTGTCAGGTAGCCGAATTTTTGCAATACTTCCACGTGTTGCTGGAAGCGATGCCGGAGTTCGGTGCGCATGGCATGAATGGTTTTCGTCAGTCGCTGTTCTTCCTGGCGGAGCTTCAGGGCCTGTGGGTGGTCCTTTTGGCACGCTGGACGGGACGGGCAGGTTGGACAGGGAAATTCATCCTTGAGCGTTTCGGTCAGGATCGGGTTATCGGCGCCGTCCTGATCGACGCGAATCGGAAGACGTCGTAAACGAGCGGGAAACTGTTCCAACGTTTCAATGGCGTGATTCAGGCTCTGGGGCGTGCACCAGGGAAACCGGCGGGCCTCCGTGACGTCGATGACTTCGTCGATCACTGCGGTCACCGCGCTTGCGGGATATTCTATGATGCGTCCGCCGTTTCGCACCACGGTCAACATGGGAGCCCCTTGTCCACGGCTTCGATATTGCCGCAGGACGATGGCATGATCCTTGGAAAATTCGACTGCGCGACCCGGCGTCAGAAACGCCAATTGCGCTGAGATTTCCGGTGGGTCGTGCTGCGTTTTCCGGCGATGGTGCGAGCGGCGTTTCCTGGCCAGACTGAAAGACTGCCACTGCGCAATCCAATCGGCGCATTCACGCTGGCCATAGGCTTCCAGTTGCACTTCCACGTCGTCCAGCTTTGTTTCATACGCATCGGCTCGTTGATTGAGCTGGAATTGCGCAAAACTCTTTTCCAGAATGGGTTGGATATGGTCGATGGCATGAGCTTTCAGGAGATTCAGGACCATGGGATAGGAAATGACAAATTGACTGTCGATGGGCTCCGGGTGGTTCGTGAGCCCATTCGCGATGGGGCTGAGGTCGATGTACGGCGACGGCGTGACCACGACGAAACCTACGTAATCTTTCCCGCGTCTTCCGCCGCGGCCGGCGAGTTGTTGGATTTCATTGACGGTCAGTTCCGTGATATTGCGGTCCTTGCGGACGCTCGATTGAGTCATCACGACGGTGCGGGCGGGGAAATCCACCCCGGCGGCCAGGGTCGTGGTGGCAAAGACCGCATCCAGACATCCCTGACGCATGAGTTCTTCAACGGCGATTTTCCAGGACGGCAGGTGCCCGGCGTGATGGGCCGCCACTCCGTACTGTTGAACCGTGGGGATGAGGGGATGGCTGGCGATGCTGGGATATTCGGTAATCATGTGATCCAGTACGTCCGTGATGGCCGCCGACCGCGTGGGAGGAATAGGGAGTTGGCGGTGTTCGAAGCTCCCGATGGCTTCATCACAGGCGCGCCGGGACGTCAAAAAGACAATGGCCGGGGTCAGACGTTGGTGTCGAAGAACTCGAAGAAGATCGACTGGGTGTATGGCAGGTGGCATGAACGGGGGAAAGTGTAACAGGAACTTGTTGGGAGTACAAAGGAGACCGCCAATCGACGAAGTCAAGCATGTATTGTCATGCGATCTCACTGCTACCTTTCGCAATCCCATTATCCTTGCGTTTTATCCATGGCATGGATAAAACGCAAGGCTGTGTGCCGGCGACTATTTTTTAGTATCCATCGTCAATACATGAGTGAAGACGTACGCGAATGACCGTTACCCCGATTTTTGTCCTGCTGTGCGGCGTGGGATTCTGTTCCTTTGTCAGCTACAACCTCGTTCGTATGCCGGCTTTGGCTCCCTTTGCCGAATCATTGGGTGCCGGACCGGTCACGGTGGGGTTCATCGTCGCCGCTTCGACCATGACGGGTATTGTTTTGAAACTTCCGGTTGGAACATTGTCCGACCTGGTGAACCGCTCACGCTTGATGATGGTGGGTGTCCTGGCCTTTGCGTTGCCGCCCTTCGTCTATCCCTTGGTCTCGAACCTGGAAGTTTTGACGGTACTGCGGTTAGTCCATGGCTTGGCTACGGCCGTCTTTACACCGTTGGCCCTGGCCATGGTGGCGGATTTCTATCCCGCGACCAGAGGGGCGGCATTGGGTTGGTATACCTCCGCTGCACAAGGCGGCGCATTGGTGGGCCCGATGCTGGGTGGGTGGCTCATCGATACGGCCGGTTATACGGAAACGTTTCTCACCGGGGGCGCGTTCGGGCTGGTTGGGCTTGCCTTGTATCTGATGCTGTGGTGGCGCTGTCCGGCTCCATCGCGTCACGTGAAGCTGGAAGCCAAGGTGCTTTTCTCGAACATCCTCCATGGTTTGCGGACCGTGTTGAGACATCTCGGCATGGTCGCCGCGAGTATCACGGAAGCCTCCAAAATGATGGCCAGCGGGACCCTGATGGCGTTCCTGCCGTTATACGCGTTGTCCATCGGGCTGAGCTTGGCCGAGAGTGGGGTGCTGTTTGGCATACAAGGGTTTACGTCGTTTCTCTCCAAGCCGGTGATGGGCCGCGTCTCTGACCGCGTTGGAAGGCGACCGTTGATTACGCTGGGTTTGTTGGTCTGTGGTCTTTCCATTATGGCCGTTCCGCAAACGACCCAGATGGTTTGGTTGGCCCTGTGCGCGGCAGGGTTCGGATTTGGCGAAGCGATCATTACGTCGTCATCGGCTGCGATGATTGCGGACCTGGGAAAAGCCGAAAACGTCGGAGCCGGTATGGGGTTGCGCGGGACCATTATGGATATCGGGCACGCGGGTGGACCGATCGTGGCAGGTGTGCTCGTTGCCACAATCAGTTATACTGGGGCCTTCATCATTATTGGATGTCTGCAATTATTGACGGCAGCAGGGTTTTGGATAGCGACAAGCCGGCTGTCTGGTCGTCTCTAAGGAAAGGATAACCAGGCATGGAAGAAGCGATGACAACGGGCGACCTCGTGATTGGCGTATTGGCCGCGGGGGGAGTCGTCGTCTTGATCGTGGTGTTTATCCTTGTGTTTCGCATGGTGTTTTTCAGCAACGATAAGGACAAGTAACGTGTTCAGCGGGATCGTCGAAGAAATGGGTGTGGTCAAGTCCCTGGTGCCGGGCCTTGCCGGTGCGCGGTTATCGATTTTGGCGGGGACCGTTCTCAAGGATCTTCAGCTTGGTGAAAGCGTGAGCGTTTCCGGAGCCTGTCTGACGGCCGCTGAGGTTGGTGAAATAGATTTTTCCGTGGACGTTTCCGTCGAGACCCTGGACGTGACCACGCTGGGTACGCTTACGGCGGGTGCGGCGGTGAATCTTGAGCGGGCATTGAAACTGAATGACCGTCTGGGCGGACATCTCGTGACGGGACACGTGGATGGGACAGGTATTCTTCGGGAGCGAACGCAAGCGGGCAACACGTTGCTGCTGACACTGGAAGTGTCTGAGCCCATTTTGGGGTATTGTGTTCCCAAGGGGTCGATTACCGTCGATGGCGTGAGTCTGACCATCAACGGCGTGTCGGAGAACGGGGTGTCCGTGGCGATTATCCCCCACACGGCCAAGGTCACCACCTTGGGGGTCAAGCAGCCCGGGGATACCGTCAACCTGGAATCGGACCTGATTGGCAAATACGTCGAGCGGCTGCTTCAACGTAGCGGCAAGTTGCCGGAAAAAGCGGCTCCGGTCATCGACCGCGACTATCTGCAAAAACGAGGATTGACGTAGGGCAACGAGAGACGATGGTTCCCTCGCTGATCAGAAAACTTCCGGTGCCTCTTCGCGTCCTGTTTTTCGCCATGCTTGTGGCCATTGCCGTTCCATTGCTGTTATGGCTGATCGTGCAATTCTACGAATGGAATTGCGCGACTTGGATTACGTGCGAGCCTATGGGAAAACAGCGCTGACCTGCCTCTCTAAGTTGCAGAACCTCCTTCTCCCTCATTCATTCGAAAATAGTCAATTTGTTGGTTGAGGAAGGGAGCATCCTGATCGTGCAATCAGGATCACGGTGATATTGTCTGCTCCACCACGACCGTTGGCTTGATCGATGAGTGCCTGGCATCTGTGTTCCGGTGTTTCCGTTCGCATCGTAATGAGGGTGTCAAGAATCTGCTCGTCATTCAACATTTTATTCAAGCCGTCGCTAAACAGAATAACTTCATCTTCAGTTTTAATTTTTACTATTGAAATATCTGTTTCTATTGTGGAATTGACTCCAACTCCTCTAGTAAGCTTATGCCCGAGCGGATGAGTGTCCGGCGTTGATTCCGGTAGTTGGCCTTGCTGTATGTATTCTTCCAGCACGGTGTGATCCTTGGTCAATGCGGAAATCTGTTGATCCCTCATGAGATATGCACGGCTGTCCCCGGCATGGGCGACCCATGCGAGAGGGAAAGAGGGGTCAGGCAGAAAGAAAAGGACCACGGTCGTTCCCATCCCGGTGAATTGAGGGTTGGCTTTGGCATGGGCAAGAACGGCTTCGTTGGCGTACCCGACCGCCGACCGCAAAAGAGAGGGAATCTCGTCCGTTTTGTTTGCCGAAGCGCGTCCCGCACGTTCAGCGACGTAGCCGTGAATCGCTTCTATGGTTATTCTACTGGCGACGTCGCCTCCTGCATGGCCGCTCATGCCGTCGGCTATGATCCATAAGCCCAGATCATTTGCGACCAGGAACGCATCCTGGTTAGTGGGTCGCACAAGTCCGGTGTGTGTGGTGCCGGTTCCATGCCATTGTCCTGTCTGGTCCATGGTCAATCGTCAATGGGTCCGTGCCGTTCCCGAAGGGCTTGATACAGATATTCGGCAAGCGGCTCGAGATTGCGGACGTCCGCCTCGTTGTATTGAAGCAGGGTTTCACCGGCCCGCTCATCTCCGGCTTGCCAGGCATGCCATAAATTGACGGCATCCCAGCCATTCAACCCTTGTACATCGTCGGAGCGAGACAGTCCGAGTTCCACCTCGATATGCTTCAACCCACCTCGCATGCCCAAGCGCCTGGCGGCGAAGCACAGGTCAAAATGGGCATGAGAGAGATCCAGGCGGGGGTAGCTGGCTCGCAAATACGGCAGGTCGAACCCTGATCCGAAAAATGTGACGATCAGGTCATAGTTGGACAGTTCGTCCTGCAAGCGATCCAACGTCAGGTTTTGATGGCGAACCAACGTGGTCATCGTGTGATGACCGTACAAGCCGACCATGGTAATTTCGCCTTCTCCGGCGGGGTAACCGTTGGTTTCAATGTCCAGAAAGACTGTTCTTTCGCGAAAGGCTTCAAAGAATCGCCAATGATCGGCTGCCTTGAATCGCTTGGCCACCTTGCGCCATTGCGCACGTTGCAAATCGTCCAAGGCTCGTTCCACTTCACGATCATAAAGCGCTTTTCGTGCGGGACTGATGCTCAGGGCAGTCGAAGCCTCAAGGAATTGTCGCCAGTGGGTGATCCCGTCGGCCCACAACCGCCGTTCCGTGGTTTCTCCGATGCCCTTGAGAAAAATAAACGAAGATTCAAGCATGACTAAGTCGTGTATCTACGGAGTCTTGCGATCGCATTTGGGAACACGCTACAGTCGGTTTTGGGGAAATTCAAGGAGATGAAGCTTAATCCGCAGATCACAGGAAATATGGGCATGTATTACACATGCTATAAGCTGTCGTGCTTGGGGTGGAATGTTATGCCTACAGCACGCAATGCTCGCGGCATAGATATTATAGCCTATAACAAAAGCAGCACCAGGTTCATTGGCGTCCAGGTTAAAGCGTTATCGAAAAGAAATCCTGTTCCTCTTGGCAACAGTCTTGAGAAGGTAATGGGTGATTTTTGGATTATAGTGAACAATGTGGCTAAGGAGCCAAATGTTTTTGTAATGGTTCCTGGAGAAGTCAGGTCTTTAGCACATCGAGGCGAAAAAGATAGAAAGGTTTCGTATTGGCTTCAACCAACCGCTTATGATGCACCACAATTTAGAGAAGCGTGGCATAGAATAGGTCGTGTGGATGAATAAATGAATGGTGTAGATCGGGTTAGCAAAGCGTAACCCGACACCCCCACTTCGTTTAGGATGACCACCAGACATAGAATTGTTGGATTACGCTACGCTAATCCAACCTACAATGCTTCATTTTTCGACAATTGATTTGCAACGGTATGTCTTAAGGAGAGGGCTATGGCAATCGCGAAAGAGAAGATGAAGGAAGTCATCGAGTCGCAGCCGGATGATGCAACCTATGAGGAAATTCTGCGTGAACTTACGTTCGAACGCATGGTGGAGCGTGGTCTTGCAGATTCCCGTGAAGGCCATGTGATATCAAATGAGAAAATGGAGCACCGTATTCGATCGTGGCAGAAATAAGGTGGACAAATGAGGCCGAAACGTGGCTGAAGGACATCTACGACTATAGATCGTATGGCCTAATGGAACGGACTTGGCACCGGAGTATATCTATTACCAGGCGTTTCGAGACGATCCTGAATTCCAACCTACCTTCCGCAAATGGGGCTATATCTCATGATCCTGCTCTCGACACGGACCGCTCAACTGCCACACAAGGCTGGGAAGCTTGGTGCAGAAAAAAACCCTGGATCCCCGATCTGGTCGGGGATGACAGCAAGGGCGGGTCGAGGATTGCAAATGTTCACTCATTCGTTAATGGAAATTCAAGGAGATTAGGCATTTATCGATGGTAAAGGGAGTGAAACGCAGACATGGAAGACAAACCAAAACGGATTAAAATTACGATTGGCGGGGTTGCCGTGGAAGCGGCGTTGAAGCCGACGCGGACGGCGCAGGCCATCTATGATGCTTTGCCGGTCGAAGCCAAGGTCAATCAATGGGGGGAAGAATTTTATTGTCAGGTTCCCGGCGTCAAGGACTACCGTGAAACCGCGACGACGAACGTGAAAGTGGGTGACGTGGCGTATTGGGGACTTGGGGGGATGTTCGCGGTGTTTTTCGGACGAACCCCGATGAGTATCGGTGAAGATCCTGTTCCGGCTGATCGGGTGAACGTCGTCGGACGATTGATCGGAGATCCGAAGGTGCTTCATGAAGCCGCCGGTGCCACAATGATGAAAGTCGAAAAGGTTGCTTCATAGCGGGATGCGAGTCACCGAGGAACGCATTCAATTGTTGGCAACGGAGGTCGTGGACCGTTTGCAGGAGCAAGGGCTCCTGGATGTCTCCGGGTCGAAAGAGCGATTGATCCGTGGCGTCGGGAAAGCGATCACCGAGGAACTTTCCGTGGAGGACCGGCTTCATGCCGAAATCCGGACTCTGTTGAAACAGTACGACGCGGAGTTTCAAAGCGGTCGGGCCGATTATCAAAAGATGTTTACGATGGTGAAAACCAAGTTGGTCAAAGAACGCGGTTTGGTTCTGTAAACGTGAACCTTGTCGCCACGTTAGTGATGATATGGGCCCTCTCTTATCTGAAGACAAGCAGAGCCATCTTTCGCACGTCATTCTTCAGGCTCTTCAAGGGACGTCTGAAGGAAAAATTCGTGGAACTTCCACTCAAGCGTTAAAAGCAATCAAGCGGATCCTCGCGGATTCGATGAACGTCGAGGAGCAGATTCACCGGTTAGTCCGGTCCCGCCTGCAGTCCTACTCCCGCCGGATACCCGAAGGCTCCTCGGAATGGGACGTGCTGTACGAGAAGACGTATCGGGAAGAACTGAGCAAACGTCGATTGGGCTAGTGCCAGGGAACTGTTTGCCATGAGTTGTCGAGGCCTGACGACGTGAAAGGTCACGACTGGATCTATTCGAAATTGACGTGCTAAAGTATCCCGGTGACAGTGGTAGTGGTGGTGCGACGTTCTTTAGGAATCCCTTCGTGAACCGAGTGTTTCCCTTCTTATTCTTCCGGTCGATTCTCATCGGCTTCCTGCTCATCCCCGGCACGACTGCGGCGCAGGATAAAATCAAAGGACACCTGATTGTCGAAGACGTCCTGGCTCGACCGGGGACTTCCGTGACGTTGAAAGCCGCGTTGATTGAAAAAGGGTTGTTGGGAGATAGAGGCCTGGGTGGAGAAACCGTGACCTTTACCGTTCAAGGCCAGCATGCCGGGACGTCGCTGACTGGCGGCGACGGCCGCGCTTTTTTGGAATTCAAGACCCACATGCGGGGCAATCACAAGATTGTTGCCACCGTGGAATCCAGCCCACGTGTCGAGTCTGCGGAAGGCAAAGGCAATCTGGCGTCCTGGGAACGCCGTCGTCCGATTCTCTTGGTGGATTGTTCCGTCCTCGTTCAGGAAGATGGCTCGAACCCGTTGAGGGCTCTCCCCGGTATTGCGAGTCTTAGTGCATTGGGAAAGCCTCAGGAACATGCGGCGCACGAGCTGTCGAAGTTGACCGAATTCTATTACAACGTCGTCTACGTGCATGACCGTCCGGACACCGCTCTGCATGAAACTCGTGCATGGCTGAGGCAGCACGAATTTCCCGTTGGGATCACAAGAATGGTTCCCCAAGAGGGAAAAGCCTTGTTGGCGTTTATGGAAAAGCTGAAGGATGGTGGGTGGGATAACCTCGAAGCCGCTATTGGGCGAACGTGGGAATTCGCTCAGACGTTGGTGAAAAACCGGGTTAAGACGGTCATCTTTCCCGATCCCAGGGAAAACAAGAAGTATCCACGACGTGCGAAGATCGTCAATTCATGGAAAGAAGTCCGGAAACAATTGTAACCGCCGACGGTTCTCCGGCTGGACACCTGTCCTATGAAAACCGGTAAGCCGCGCACGATTTTTGTCTGCCGGGAATGTGGCGGTCAATCGCCACGGTGGGCCGGACGTTGCCCGGATTGCGGGCAGTGGAATTCCCTGAAAGAGGAAAGCCCGGTTCGGCAGCGTGGCCGGCAGGCGATCGGAGACGGGGAATCCGCGATGCCGATCAATGAAGTGGCCGTCACCAAGGAACTCCGTTTTACCACCGGCTTGACCGAACTCGATCGGGTGCTCGGCGGCGGCGTCGTGCCCGGATCGATCGTCCTGGTCGGCGGCGATCCCGGCATCGGGAAAACCACTTTGTTGCTGCAAACTCTGCATGGACTTGAGCAGCGCAATCCGCCGGTGCTCTACGTTACGGGTGAAGAATCCGCGCAACAGATCAAAATGCGTGGGGATCGTCTGGGTGTCCTGAGTTCCTCGTTATACATTCTGACGGAAACCTCGCTCGAAGGCGTGCTCAAGGTAGCAGAGACCCTTCGGCCCACGGCTTTGGTCGTGGATTCCGTTCAGACCGTCCATACCGATCAGGTGACGTCTGCCCCCGGCACGATCAGCCAAGTGCAGGAAGTGGCGTGCCAACTCATGTGGTATGCTAAACGAACGGGCGTGCCGGTCTTCGTTATCGGGCACGTGACAAAGGAGGGCATGATTGCCGGTCCCAAACTGCTCGAGCATATCGTCGATACCGTATTGTATTTTGAAGGCGACAAGAGCTATGCCTACCGGATTTTGCGTGCCGTGAAGAATCGGTTCGGGGCAACAAATGAAATCGGCGTGTTTGAAATGAATGACGGCGGATTGCAGGAGGTCGCCAATCCGTCCGAATTATTTTTGGCGGGCCGGCCTGCCAAAAGCACGGGATCGGTGGTCGTGTCGAGTCTCGAAGGGAGCCGTCCGATTCTGGTCGAACTGCAAGCCCTGGTCACAGCCACGGGATATGCGATGCCCAAGCGCATGGCGAATGGGATAGAATTGAATCGTGTGGCGCTGTTGCTGGCCGTGGTGGAAAAACGATTGGGATTGCACCTGTCCGGATACGACGTGTATCTCAACGTGGTGGGCGGGCTTCGACTCGACGAACCTGCGATTGACGTCGGCATTGTTGCGGCGATCGTTTCCAGTTTCCGTGATCAGGCGTTTGACGGTCAGACGTGCTGCATTGGGGAAGTGGGCTTGGGTGGGGAAATCCGTCCTGTCAGTCAGGTCGATTTGCGGATTCGTGAAGCCATGAAACTGGGTTTCCAACGGTGCGTGTTACCGCAGGGGAATCTGACCAAGCATTTGAGTAATCCCGGGATGGAACTCTATGGCGTTCACGAAGTCGGGGAAGTGTTCGATCACGTCGTAACGTCAGCTTCGTAGCCGCAGGGGAGGGGCGCGTACGTGTCATATTGCAGGCACCCTTTCGTCCGGTGGGTGGCCGCTGGGGTGTTGTGCCTCAGTCTTGGCGCATGCGCAGGCCGTGCTCCTTCACCGCCGGTTGAGCCGGCTCCGGTACGGGCCCCCGTGCTGACTCCCCAGCAAGTGCTTACAACCCTTCACGCCCGTGAAGCGAACATCACAAGTTTAAAAGGGTTGTTTCACGCCGACGTCGAAGGATCGTTTTCTCCCTTTTCGCACAGCATTCAAGGAACGCTGTTCTACCAGCGACCACGCTCCATTCGCCTGAAAGGCTTTACACGATTTGGTGGGACGCTCTTCGATTTCCTGTTGAACGACCGGCCGTATTCCCTGCAGACGGCCGGTCGCCTGTACCCCATGGTTGGGCGCGTGCCGGATTTTCGTCCCCTCGGGAATTTGGGCCTTCCGGTTCAACTCAGTCTGCGTGCCGTTGACGTTCTTCTTGGCAGACTACAATGGACCGCGGAGCAGTTTCGCGAAGTTCGGGTGGCGAATACGGCCTATCGGTATACCGTGGCCCTCTCTCATGGCAATGAATCGAACGTCTCCGTGTTGCAACACGTGTGGGTGGATCACTCTTCGGCCCTGATTCAGGGCATCGAATATCATACGACCAAGGGGAAAAAGCTGGTCACCCTCACGGCTTCGGATTATCGGAACGTGGGACCGTCAGGGCAACCGAATTCGGTGGTCCTGCCATTTTCGATTGAGGTGAAAGAGTACGTGACGTCGGGATCGGTCAGATTGAAATTTTCGGAGCTTGTGCCCAATATTCCGGTATCTGCAAAGGAGTTTGAATTCCAGTGACGCGGGTGCGTCATCCCAGGGGTTCTGCGAATTGTTGGAGCCACGATGAAACTGCTGGCCGTTGAAACCGCGACACGGTGTCAAAGTGTGGCCCTCATGGATGAAGCGGTCCTGTTGGCTGAAAGGAATCAGGAAAACTGTGCTTCGCACGCCAGTTCCCTGGTTCCTGCCATTCAAGACCTCCTGACTTCCTTGTCGTGCCCATTCTCGGCGATTGAGGGACTTGCCGTCTCCGCGGGTCCCGGATCCTTTACAGGTTTGCGCGTGGGTCTTTCGACTATGGTAGGATTTCGCACGGTCACAGGCTTGCCCCTTGTCACCATGCCGACGTTGGAAGCAATGGCGTGGAATCACAGGGCCTCAGGGCATCCCGTGTGTCCCGTGCTGGTAGCCCGAACCGATGAAGTCTATTGGGCGCAGTTTCAATGGGAAAACGGGCACGCAGTTCGGTTACTGGAAGATCGGGTCGGAACGATTCAAGACATGATGCATTCGATTCGCCAACCCACGGTTCTGTTTGGCGAAGGGTGGCTGCGTCACCAGCGCGTACTCATGGAGACGTTGGGTGATATGGCGATTGCTGGGAAGCCGGAATCAATGAACCCGTCTGCCTACCACGTCGGGCTGGCGAGTTTGGACGCGTTTCACGACGGAAAATTCGCTGGCTCCCGTATCTCGCCGCATTATGTTCAACGCTCGGATGCGGAAGTCCAATGGGATCTCAAAACGCGGCACGCGTCGCCGTGATGATTCGACGATGGCAACACGAACCGCAGCCCGTCCTGATCTCGATATTCGCCCGTTTCAAACCCGGGATCTGGACGACGTCCTCGCTATTGAGCAGGAATCGTTCTCGGAACCCTGGACCCGGAGTATGTTTGAGGCGGAGTTACAGGGGAATCCTTTCGGCCGTTTCCTTGGAGCTTTTCTTTCGGGCGAGGTGTCTTCTATGAAGCCGCTCCTCGGGTATATCTGTTACTGGGTCGTCTTTGAGGAGTTGCGCCTGATGAATCTGGCCGTGCGGCAGGATTGCCGGTGTCTGGGCATCGCGAGCCGTCTGGTCCGGCATGCCATAGAGGAGGGGGTTACGCAAGGAACGACGCGGGCCCTTCTGGAAGTCCGGGCCAGCAACCGCGTGGGACAGCAACTCTATCAGGCCTTGGGGTTTCGGCAATACGGCTGCCGCCGATCCTACTATACGAACCCGAATGAGGATGCTATCCTTATGCAATTGCCATTAACGAACACTATTCACCTATAAGATTCACTTCATGACAAGGGAGGGGTCTCATGCTGACTGATGACCAAATTGCCGAACACCTCCGTACGACCAATGCCGATTTTCGTGAACTCCAAGAGGCGCACCATCAATTGGATGAGCAACTGCAGGAATTGTTGAAAAATCATCTTCTGACTCCTGAAGAAGAAGTGCAGAAAAAGCAGATCCAAAGAGCAAAACTCGGTAAGAAAGACCGCATGGCTATGCTCATCCGTGAGTACCGAAATGAGCAACAAAAAACCGCAGCGTCGTAATTCACGGTTGTCCTTACCAAACACCCCATGGCTACACTCGCTCATCCGTTTGCGCGCCATATCCGTGACGTCAAACGCCGGCTGATCATCGTCGGGGCGACGATCATGGTGGCGTTTGTCGCGATGTTCTCGGTGTCGCCTGACCTGATTGAATGGTTCAAGCGGCCCTTTGCAGACGACCTGTTGTTTTACGGCCCGGCCGAAGCCTTATTCGCGTCGATCAAAATCTCGTTTCTCGCCGGTATTGTGGTCAGCCTGCCGGTCATTCTGTATCAATTCTGGAAATTCGTGCAGCCGGCCCTGTTGCCCGGCGAACAAGGTTGGGGCATCCCTCTGTTTCTGCTTGCGACCGGCTTCTTCGTGTTGGGGCTCGTCTTTTGCAATTTGGTGATCCTCCCGCTGGTGATCGACTTTTTCGTGTCGTTCGGCCTGGAACGGGAACTCAAACCGGAATTGGCCGTGGGTATCTACGTGGATTTCAACGTGAAGTTTTTGGTGGCCTTCGGATTCGCGTTTGAAATCCCCTTGGCGCTGTCGCTCCTGGCTCGCGCGGGGCTGGTCACTCACGCACATTTGGCGCAATATCGCCGGCACGCGGCCATGTTGGCGCTGATCCTGTCGGCGGTCATCACTCCCGATGCCACCCTGTTTACGATGCTCCTTATGGCCATTCCGCTTATCGTGTTGTATGAAATCGGCGTGTGGGGAGCCAAGATCTTCGGACGTATTCCTCCCAAAGTTGAAGAGGAAGAGGACGGCGACGACCCTGAAGAAGAAACACCCATGCCAACCGGAACGGCAGGCGATCGTGTGTCCTGACCGAACGTACTCGTTTCGGTTTACTTCGTGACGGCATATCTCTTACGCCGGGTCGCGTGCCTGTTCATCCTCATGGTGTCATGTGGGGGCGTTCCCGTTTTGGCTGAAGACCGCGGGCACCCCGATCCTTTGAAACGGGAGGGCGGTGTTCCGCCGAGCATCCAAGCCCTGGCCACGACGGGTGGGGGAGTGCTCTACGCGGGTTCGTTCGGGTTCGGGGCGTTTTTCAGTGACGATTACGGCGAGACGTGGGAAGCGATCAACAACGGTTTGGGGGATCGCTTTATTCTTTGTCTGAGTGCGGATGAGAAAGGGACGGTGTACGCCGGGACGGTACGTGGCGGCGTCTTTCGGACAAAAGAAGATGGAAAAACCTGGGAGTCGATCAAGGCCGGCTTGAGATTCGTGGAGGTCAAATCTCTGCTGGCCGGTCATGGGATTATGTATGCGGGTACGGGAAAAGGTGTCTACCAGTGGGACGAAGCCGCGCGCACGTGGTCTGCCGTGGCGCCCGGTCTCGAGCAGATACTCATCGCCAGTCTGGCGATGACGAGTACGTCGCAATTATTCGCCGGTACTGCGGGCAAGGGCTTGTATCAAATCAATGCAACCAAACACGGCACGTGGCAAAAAGTGGGCGATCCCCTGGTAGATCCCAAGGAACACCTGACCCATACGCATATTCGCGTGACGACGGTGAGCCCGCAACAGCACTTATACGTAGGCACCCAGGATGGGGGCGTGTATCGCAGCAAGGATTCAGGGAAGACGTGGAAACCCGTCGGCCGGTCGCTGCCGAATGATTCGATTCGCGGCATCGTCGTCACCAGAGCGGCGTTATTTGTCGCGACGGGGCGAGGAATTTTCAAGAACAATTTTCAAAATGCCAAATGGGTGCCGGTCAATAACGGGTTAACCGAATTGTCGATTCAAGTCATGATGGCCTCTTCGGAAGGGGAGTTGTACGTCGGGACCAGTGCAGGCGCCTTCCGCAGTCAGGATGCCGGCAACCATTGGGTCAATATCAGTGAAACACTGGGCATGCATGACGTGATGCCCCGGCCTTATTTTTGAAAGGAGAACGTATGTCAGAGATGAGTGAGGTGACCACAGATACCCGTACCACGATTGCCGTGTCGTCTCAGGGCGAGTCCTGGGGAGACATCGTCCTGAAATTCTATCCGGACGTGGCTCCGAACCACGCGCAGAATTTCTGCAAGCTCGCGTCGCAAAACTTTTACGATGGGACCACGTTTCATCGAGTCATTCCCGGATTCATGATCCAAGGCGGCGACCCGAACAGCAAAAATCCCGATCGCTCCAATCATGGGATGGGCGGCCCCGGGTATCACATTAAGGCCGAGTTTAACTCCAAGCAACACAAGCGGGGTGTGCTCTCGATGGCACGGGCCCAGGACCCCGATAGCGCGGGGTCACAATTTTTTATCTGCGTCGCCGATTCGTCCTTCCTGGATGGGCAATATACGGCCTTCGGAGAAGTCATCAGCGGCCTGGAAATCGTTGATCGCGTCGTCGCCGCCAAACGCGACGGTCGTGACAATCCGCTTGAACGCATCGAAATGACCGTGACGATTTCGTAACCACTCCCTCTCAGGTCCGTACACCAACAAGGGAAAGGATCCGGGTGAAAGGGCTTCTCCCTTTCGTCATCCCTGTATGTGTTCAGTCATTCGTTGACACTTTCTGATTTTTCTTTCCCCTCCTTTGTAAGGAGGGGCGAGGGGAGGTAGAGCTGGAGTTGGCAGTGGACAAAACGCGTGTGATCGTCAGGGGGCGTGTCCATTGTTCTATGACTCTACCCCACCTGGCCTCCCCTTACAAAGGGGAGGGAAAGAACCCGGTCGCCCCGCTCACGCTGACCATTCTGTCAACGAATGACTGAACATCTACAATCCCCGATCCTCGATTACTAACGTCAAAGACAGGCTCTGATCGGGGATCCAGCGTCTTTGCCTTGGCATTTGGTTTTCGTTGTAGCCGCGCGATCTCATCGCACTTTTCCCATCCCTCAACGAGGGAGAGGGCAGGGTGAGGAGGCATGAAAAAACGTGGATGAAAGAAATGAGCTGAGGAAAGACCGGAACGTCGCTTCAGAAAAATGGAGCTGGCGAGAGGAATCGAACCTCCAACCAGCGGTTTACAAAACCGCTGCTCTGCCATTGAGCTACGCCAGCCTCACGCCTATTGTTGCGTACTGAGATGACTTTGACAAGAGTTGGTCATGCGAGCGCTTTGGGCTTCTTCTTGAGTGAGACTTCCACCGCCCGTCGAATAAATTTCTGATACGAAATGCCTTCCTGCGCCGCTCGTTTGCGGACGGCGTTCAATAACGATTCGGAAAATCGCAGATTGACTTGCTTGGTTTTGGGCAACAACTCAAACGTGACGGGCGTAAAGTTTTTCAGATTCAAGTAGTCCGTCAGGTCCCGCTCCAAAAACTGTTCGGCTTGCTGATCGGTCTTAAATCTTGGAACTTTCTTCTTCATATTTCCGGGTCTCCTTCTCATGCATGTATCGGGCGCTGATCGGACGGATTCTCACAATCTCATCGGCTCTCCTGATTGTGAAAACCACCAGCATCGGTTTGCCTGTTCGTGCCTGACCAACAGCCAGATAACGCTCCTCCTGTTGCGCGTGCAGCAGAGCAGGCGCAACCAACAAGTCGTCTTGCTGGAAAAACTGTTCGACTTGTTTCCGGCTGAGGCCGTGTTTTTCGCAATGCCTCTGATTCCCGTCATCCCATTCAAAGCCGGAAAACTGTAATTTCATTGTAGTTAAATAATATATCTATGTATATACAAATGCAAATATCTATATCATATGCTGCGCAGCGCCTCTTCTATTTCATTTCCAAGAGTACCTTCAGCACCCCTTTTGTTGCAGCAAGTTTAAAGGCATCAGTGGCCTGTTCGATCGGAAAGCGCTTGTGGATGAGTGATTGCACGTCGATGGTGTTTTCCCGCAACAACGCAATCGCCTTGGGGAACGGACCGCACCGAGAACCCACCACGGTGATTTCATGAATCACGAGTGCGGTCATGTCCACGGTGGTCTGCCCGTGGTAGGTTGACTTGAGCACGATGGTTCCTCTGGGTCGAACGTACTCACAGGCCAATTTGAATCCGTCGGCTGTGCCGGTGGCCTCAACCACGATATCGAATCCCGGAGAAAGCGATGCGGGATCCTGACTCGTGTGAATGCCGCGGTCAGCAAGGATCTGCAATTTTTCGGGATGACGTCCCAATACCGTTAAGCAGCACCTGGCGTGATGCAGGACTTGAGCGCATAGCAACCCCAGTTTTCCATCACCGATCACCAGGACTCTATCCGCTTCGTGGATATATACCTGTTCGAGAATTTGACAGGCCGCGGCGAGTGGTTCAGTAAAGACCGCTTGATCGTTGGTGATCTCGTTGGGAAGGGGATACAGATTTTCAACGGGCAGGGCTAGAAAGTCGGCAAAAGCTCCGTCACGGCGGTCGATGCCCAAGGTTGTTCGATGGGGGCAATGCGTCAAGCGTCCGGTTTGGCAGACCGGGCAGACTCGACAGGCCGCGTTGATTTCACCGACAACCCGCTTTCCGACGAGATCCGGATGGTGCGGGGCCTCGTCAACGATTCCGACGAATTCATGGCCAAGCACTCCCTGAAAACCCATGTAGCCCTGCACCAGTTGCAGGTCCGTGGCGCAGATTCCTGCCTGGATGACTCGCACGACGGCTTCACCGTCAGCCGGAGTCGGGGTAGGATACTTCTCGCAGTATTCCAAGCCGGAACGTTGGGTCAGGGCGCGCATGTGGTCAGGGTATAGGTGGTTTACTCGTTTGCTGACCATATCCCCCCTCACTCCAGCCCTCGGATCAAGTCCGGGGCTGGCTCTCTCCCACAAGGGGAGAGGGTGTTTCCGGTTTGCCTTTGAATAGCTGAAAGAGATTAGTGTAGAATCGGTCAGTTAGGCTTAATGTTCCTCTGGGAAACAGGCAGGAGGGTCCGACCCGGTCCCGGATCTGTGTTGATATTGGCTTAAGCCATTAACTTTAAAGGATAGATTTTATGATTATGGAAATTTTATACGGGTGTCGCAAGGGGAATGTGATCTTCGGTCTCACGGCTTTGGTTTTTTCGGGACTCATGGTTGTTTTTTCGCCCCCACCGGCATCGGCCACTGTCCCTGAAGCCTTTAGCAGGGGATTCTCCGACATCGTTGCGAAAGTACAACCCGCCGTGGTGAACGTTGCGGTTGCAGAACCAGCCAGAACCCGGGGCCCTCGCCGCTTACCTCCCGGCCCCTTTGGTGGTCCGCCAGGCCCTCCTGGACCTCCCATGCTACCCCCAGGTCCTCCGGGACGGCCACCCGGACCTCCGGGCATGAGTGCCGGGTCCGGTGTCATCATCAGTCCGGAAGGGTATATCGTGACCAACAACCACGTTGTGGAGGAGTCCACGGACATTACGGTGACGACGTTTGATGGAAAAGAGCACCCCGCAAAAGTCGTGGGGACTGATCCCAAAACCGATTTGGCGGTGATCAAGATCGAAGGGGATGCACTTCCGTTCATTTCGTGGAGCGTTCAGGAGTCGATCAAGGTGGGCGATTTGGTTCTGGCCGTGGGAAGCCCATTCGGTCTGACGTCGTCCGTTACGATGGGCATCATCAGCGCTATGGGACGGGGGAACGTCGGGATCACGGAATACGAGGATTTTATCCAAACCGATGCGCCCATCAATCCGGGCAATTCCGGCGGGCCCCTTGTGAACATGGCGGGTGAAATTGTCGGCATCAATACTGCCATCTTTTCCCGAACCGGCGGTTCGCAAGGGATCGGGTTTGCCATTCCCGTTGATATTGTCCAGAACATTACGAGCAGCCTGATTAAAACCGGGCGTGTCGTGAGAGGGTGGATGGGGATTGCGATTCAAGAGTTGAGTCCGGCCCTGGCGCAGTCTTTTCAATTGCCGGAATCTCATCAGGGTGGAGTGCTGATTAGCGAAGTGAATGAAAAAGGTCCATCTGCGGGAGGACTTTTGCAACGAGGAGACGTGCTGCTTGAATATCGCGGCAAGAAAGTGAGAGACGTCAATCACCTTCGCAATATTGTCGCGCGGACGCCGGTTGGCTCCGAGGTTGAACTCACCATCTTACGCAACGGCGAACAAAAGAAAGTAACGATGACAGTGGGAGAACGGCCGACGGATGAGATGTTGGCCAGCGGCAGAGGCTTGGCGCCTCCTGCGACAACTGAAAAACTCGACAATGTGCTTGCCGGTCTGGACGTGGCCCCGTTGACTGATGAACGACGCAAACAACTGAACGTCCCTGAAGACGTTGCCGGTGTCGTGGTGAATGAAGTGAAGCCCGGAAGTGCAGCAGAATCCGCGGGTTTGCAACAGGGGGACATCATTCAGGAAGTCAACCGGGAAGTCGTCAAGAGCCTGGACGATTATCAACGGGTGGCCCCGATGATTAAAAAAGAGGAATTGGTCGTACTCTTTTTAAGCCGGAGAGGGAATAATCTTTTTGTGGCGGTGAATCCTGAATAGCGTTTTCAGATCGCCGGATCGTCGTATGTCTATCGATCATTGTTGACAGGAGTTTTGGGCGGACGCGAAGAGTCGTACTGAGTCATGGCGGAACAATCGAAAATTGCCAAGTGGCTGCAAGACAAGGTCTTTAATCCTCTTGAGGATAAAAAGATGCCGGTCATGCAGCACTTGTTTGAATTTCAGAAACGGCTGACCAAAACAGTCGTGGTCGTGGCCCTGTTTTTCATCGGAACGTTCTTCTATGCCGATACCCTGGTGCAGTGGTTGCGTATTCCATTGCAGAACATGTTCGTGCCCGGAACCCTGGAATGGGTTCCGACGGATTTGCCGAAAATTCCCTTTATCTTTTTGTCGCCGGCTGAAGCGCTGTGGCAAAACCTGAAAGTCGCTGCCTTGTTTGCCCTGGTGCTCGCTACGCCATATATCCTCTGGGAAATTTGGGCGTTTGTGGTTCCCGGCTTGCACGTGCAGGAACGCCGGTTTGTAGCTCCGTTTGTCGCAATCAGCGCCGTGGCGTTTTATTTGGGGTTGGGGTTCTGTTTCTTCTTCGTCCTGCCGTTTGCCTTGAACTTTCTGATTTCCTACGGCGTCAAGGCGGGTTTTATCCCGCAAATATCCATTGCCAACTACGTGGGATTCTCACTGTGGTTCCTGGTGGTATTCGGGCTGATTTTTGAAGTGCCGCTGGCACTCACGCTCATGGCCAAATTGGGGTGGGTGGACGCGCCGTTTTTGAAAAAGTACAGGAAATGGGCATTTTTAGGATCGTTTCTTTTTGCCGCGCTGTTGACGCCGACTCCCGACCCCTTCAATCAATGTCTCATGGCCCTGCCGATGTACTTTTTCTATGAAGTCGGCATTATCAGCGCCGGATTTTTCAAGAAGAAACCGGAGGCCACCGAAGAGGAAGGGACGGCTGCCGCCAGTCCTGCGTCAAAGGGCGCCGGCGCGTTGCAACCTCAAGCGGCTACCGGCGGGCACGATGACGATTACGTGGGTGTTCCCTGACGTTTTTGCGTTTGCATCAAATAAATTTATTCAAAAAAATCATCAGAAAAGGGAGAAAAAACAATGAAAAGACTTGCCATATTTTTTGTCACGATAGCTTTCTTGTCAGGGTGCGCAACTCCTCATGTTGTGGATGAAAAAAAAATGTCTGACAAGGATTTAAGTTGTGATTCGCTGGTCAAGGAAATTGCCGAAGCCAAACGTTTTGAAAAAGAAGCTCGTGACGAAAAAGGTGTTACCGGCACTAATGTCGTGGCAGCGGTTTTCTTCTGGCCCGCCATTCTTGGCACTTACTCTAATGCCGATGATGCGATAGAAGCTGCTAAAGAAAGGCAACGCCACTTGGAAGCTTTGTATAAAGAGAAAGAATGCTGAGCGACTGCAATAAAGAGAGGATGTAGCGATTAGAGATTATGATGATCGACGTTGCGGTAGTGGTCATCAACAGTAAAATCTGTTCAGGAGAAGCGGAAGATCGAGGAAAAGAGAGCCTGTGCCGATATTTGCAGGACAATGACCTTCGTCTTGTCGGGTATGAAGTCGTGCCGGATGACCGCGAGACCATTCGCAAGCATTTGGTGAGCTTGTGCGAGAAACAGGAGCCCCAGGTGATTTTCACCGTAGGAGGAACCGGGGTTCGGCCCGCGGATTGGGCTCCGGAAGCCACGCGGGACGTCATCGAGAAGGAAATCCCCGGCATCGGGGAAGCCATGCGGGCGGAAAGTCTAAAAAAAATGAGGACGGCCATGCTGTCCAGGGGAACGGCCGGGATTCGCGGCAAGACCATGGTGGTGAATCTTCCGGGTAGTCCGAAGGGTTCGATCGATAATTTAGCGACGCTGCTTCCGATTCTCGATCACACCGTTGGAAAGATATGAAATGTGTGCTCTGGAAAGAGGTGAGAGGGCTCACGCAGGATAAGAGATTGACAGTGGTATTGATCGTAATATGAGACTTGGAGGCATTCATGAGTCCTGAATTGAAAATGTTTCAACCTTCGACAACAGAAGGCGATGCTTGTACGTATATGTGGGCCTGCGCGATTTGTGACGAGAATGAAACGTGCCAAAAAGACAAGGAAGGTCATAGCCGGTGGTTGGTGAACAAACGCATGGAGCGGATCGACTATAAGATCCTCGTCATGAGTAACAAAGGTGGAGTCGGCAAGAGCACCCTCTCCACGAACCTGGCCGTCAGCCTGGCTTTGAAAGGCTACGAGGTGGGGATCTGCGATATGGATATTCACGGCCCGAATATTCCCAAAATGGTCGGAGCCGAAGGCCAACGTCTCAAGATCAGCACGGGCGGAGGGATTATTCCCCATCAGGCCTACAACATGAAAATTGCCTCGATGTCGTTCCTGCTCCAAAATTCGGATGACCCCATTATCTGGCGGGACGCCTATAAATTCGAATTCATCAATCAATTACTCGGCGGCGTCGAATGGCAGGATTTGAATTTTCTTATCGTGGATTTGCCGCCCGGAACGGGAAACGAGTCGGTCACGACGATCGACCTGATCGGGGAGGTGACCGGGTGCGTGATCGTTTCGACCCCGCAAGAAGTGGCCCTGCTCGATGCCCGGAAGTCCGTCACCTTCGCAAGGGATAGTGAATTGCCGATCATCGGCATCGTGGAGAACATGAGCGGTCTCGATTGCCCGCATTGTCACCAGCATATCGAAGTCTTTCGACTGGGTGGAGGAGAAGCGTCCGCCCACGATATGGGCGTGCCCTTTTTGGGACGGATTCCACTCGATCCCGACGTGGTGAAGCAAAGCGATTACGGCGAACCCTATGCCTTGTTCTATTCCGATTTGCCGACGGCTGACGCCTATCACAACATTGCCAACAAGGTCGATGATTTTTGCAAGAAAAAGGGGTCGTTGGTACAAGTTGCCTCCAAGAGTCCCTTCAAGAAAAAATAAAGACACATGGACGGGTTAACTTCTCTCACGCAGGCACAACAAATTGTGCTGGATGCCGCGACGCCGTTGGGGTGCGAGAAAGTCGGCTTGCTGGACGCCTTGGGAAGGGTGTTGGGTGAGGATATCGTGGCGCCACGGGACAATCCTCCGTGGAATAATTCGGCCATGGACGGGTTTGCCGTCCGCTGGGAAGACATTAAAAAAGAGCATGAAATCACCAAACCTGCGGAGTTGACTATCGTTGAAGACGTGCCGGCCGGCCAGGTTGCCAAGAAATCCGTGGGACCCGGTGAAGCTATCCGCATCATGACCGGCGCACCGGTTCCGGCCGGAGCCGATACCGTGGTGCGAATCGAGTTCACGGAACCGTCCGATGCCAGCGTCAGGATTTTCCAGCCCGAACCCCAGGGCGCCAATATTCGGCCCAAGGGCGAGGACGTCAAAGAAGGGGACTGCATCATTCCCAAGGGAACCCAACTGCGCCCGGCAGAAATCGGCATGCTTGCGATCCTGGCGAAGTCGTTCGTGCTGGTGCATCAGCGTCCCCGGGTTGCCATCCTGTCGACCGGTGATGAACTCGCCGACCTTGATGAGAAATTCGACGAGAATAAGATCGTCAACTCCAATAGCTATGGCATCGCGGCGGCGGTTCAAGAGGCGGGCGGAATTCCGTTTTTGCTGGGCATTGCCAAGGATACGCCCGAATCTCTCAAGGAAAAGATCTCGCAAGGATTGGGATGTGACATTCTGGTACTTTCGGGTGGCGTCTCCATGGGTGACTACGACTTCACCAAGGTCGTGTTCGCGGAACTCGGCGCCGACATGCATTTCTGGAAGCTGGCGATTCGCCCGGGACAACCCCTGGCCTTCGGCAAGATCCAAGGCAAATTGGCGTTCGGGCTACCCGGGAATCCCGTGTCGTCCATGGTCACGTTTGAACAGTTGGTTCGGTTGGCGGTCATGAAGATGGGGGGCTGCCGGCACTTGGTGCGTCCGGTGGTCGAGGCCGAGTTTCAGGAAAAGTTTTCCAAGCACCCTGATCGCCGGCATTTCCTTCGAGGGATCCTGGAACAAGAAAACGGAAAACTCATCGTTCGGACGACAGGGCCGCAAGGTTCAGGGATTTTGACCTCCATGGTGAAGGCCAACGGGTTGATCGACATTCCGGAAGAAGTGGAAAAGATCAATCCCGGTGATACCGTTCGCGTGCAAGTACTCAGTAAGAATTTTTAACCCATGGCGCCACCTGTCCTATCTTTTGTCGGCCGTTCCAATAGCGGCAAAACCACGTTGATCGAACGGGTGATTCCCGAACTCACCCGCGTGGGGTATCGGGTTGCCACCGTGAAGCATGCGGGACACGGGTTCGAGTTGGACACGGAAGGCAAAGACAGTTGGCGTCATAAACGGGCCGGGGCTCATGCCGTCATTGTGATCTCCAAGGGAAGCTTGGCCATGTTTGCCGACGTCGACGAAGAAATGAAAGTCGAAGAAGTCCGCGACCGGTTTCTCGACGGCCAGACGGATCTCATCATTGCGGAGGGCTGGAAAAGCGAGGGGTATCCGAAAATTGCCGTTGTTCGCGAACAACTGGAAGAAGTGAACGTCGCCGTTGACGGGTTATTGGCCATTGTCTCGATGAAACCCATCGAAGCGTCAGTGCCGTGTATCGACCGTGATGATATCGCGGGACTGGCCAAGTTAATTATTCAGCATTACCCCAAGCCGCCTTCCTCCTGACATGAACCAAAGGACCGTCATCGTCCTCCTGGTCGCTGTCGTGGTCCTTGGCTTAGCCGGGGCGGTGGCCATTCCCGTTACCAACCATCCCGAGTTCTGTGCTTCCTGCCATACGATTCGTCCCTCGGTGGACAGTTGGAAAACGTCGTCTCATAAGGACGTGACCTGTGTGGCCTGCCACGTTCGACCGGGCTTGCAGGGGTTTCTCGAAGATAAAGTGTATGCCGGTATGAAAGACGTGGCGATTACGTGGTTCGGCACGCCGACCGAACCCCATGACTTGCAAGCGCAGGTGGATTCAAACCTCTGTTTGAGTTGCCATCGTGCGATACTCAGGGTGTCGGAAGTGTCCACGAGAGATTTGCCGAAACCCGTCAAGGATATCGGATTGATCATGAGTCACCGAAAACACATGGAAGCCTTCCGAGAACGTGGGGAAGGGGAGGGCTGCACCACCTGTCATGCGCGCGTGGTTCACGGTAAACCCGTCAAAGGTTATCCCATCGTGATCCCACGGGGGCACGTCAAGTTGGACATGCAGCCGTACCATCCCGACCACCCCGAAGGTTCGGCGTTATGGGAATCTGCCTTGGTGGATTGTGTGCGGTGCCACGACAGCAAGACCACCTATGAAGGCAAAGTGCTCAGTAAAGATTGTGGAGTCTGTCATCTCCCGGACAAAATTGGAGATTTTTTATTTTAACCCTACGTCAATAAACGTCACCGATGTCGGCACCAATCCTTCGCGTTCAAAACCTGACCAAACGATTCGGCGATTTTACCGCCGTGGATCACGTGTCGTTCGAGATCCAACCCGGAGAAACCATTGGCCTGCTCGGACCCAACGGCGCGGGGAAAACCACGACGTTTCAAATGCTCCTGGGGGTGATTACCCCCACACATGGGACGATCGAGATGTTTGGACTCGATCTCCTGCGCCATCGGGAAACGATTCTCCGGCAGGTCAATTTTTCATCCACCTATATCTCGATGCCGTTTGCCCTGACCGCGGAAGAAAATCTCCGGGTGACGGGTAGGCTATATGGTGTATCGGATATCGACAGGCGAATCGATGACGTGATCAAGAAACTCGAGATGGAAGACATGCGCCATAAAGTGACCCGCAAATTGTCGTCAGGACAAATGACGCGGCTGACGTTGGCGAAGGCGGTCCTGACCGAACCGAAAATTCTGTTTCTCGATGAGCCCACGGCCAGTCTGGATCCGGATATTGCCCACAAGGTGAAAGGGTTTTTAAAAGAATATCGTGAGACGTCCGGCCTGAGCATGTTGTACACCTCGCACAACATGCGGGAGATAGAGGAAATGTCCGACCGGATTGTGTTCCTGCAACGAGGAAAAATCATCGCCGAAGGCACCGCCCAGGAAGTCATCGCCCAATACGGCGAGGACGACCTCGAACGGGTCTTTCTCAAAATCGCCAGAGAAAATTAATAACCATCCAGGAAAACCAGCATATGAACCTCGGTCGTATCACCGCACTGATCATCAGGCATCTGTTTCTCTATCGCCGGAGTTTTCCGCGGTTGTTGGAGATCTTTTACTGGCCCTTGTTGGATCTGGTGGTGTGGGGATTCATTACGATGTATCTGGCCGAGGAAGGGAAAGAACTGCATGGGGCCGTCGTCTTTTTTCTGGGTGCGCTGATTTTCTGGGACATTCTCTTTCGGGCGCAACAGGGGATCACGATCTCCTTCCTCGAAGAAATCTGGTCGCGAAATCTCATGAATTTATTCGCCAGCCCGCTCACCGCCGGAGAATTCCTGGTGGCGATGATGGCCATGAGCGTCTTCAAGGTCGCCGCCGTTTCCGTCATCATGGCGTTTGCTGCCCTGTTCTTTTATTCCTACAACGTCTTCATCATGGGGCTGACCTTGATCCCATTCATCCTGAACCTGATTGCCTCCGGCTGGCTCATCGGGATCTTGACCACGTCGGTGATTATGCGATTCGGCCAGCAAGCCGAAGTCCTCGCCTGGGGGTTGGTGTTTCTGTTCCAACCGATCTCCTGCGTGTTCTATCCGCTGTCCGTGTTGCCGAGTTGGCTGCAACCGTTCGCCCTGGCCAATCCGTCCGCGCACGTGTTTGAAGGCATGCGGGAAGTTTTACTGAATCAGGTCGTGCCGTGGTCGCACCTGTGGTGGGCGATGGGCCTGAACGGCCTGTATCTGCTGCTGATGATTGCGATCTATCAATACACGTTTTCCGTGTGCAAAGATCGCGGTATGCTCGTCAGGGTCGGGGAGTAGTGTGTTGCTGGTTTTTCCTAGTAACGTCGCAGGGAAGGGACCGCCGTATTCCATAAATGCAGGCGCGCGATTCGCCAAAGTTGTTCCAGCACGGTATTGAGGTCGGGTGCTGAGCGCGTCAGCAATTTTACCACCAGGCCCGGGACTGATGGTTCTGATACACCTCCCAAAACCTCGCCGGTATGGTTCTCGATCACCATCGTTATGTCTTGCTTGATTCGTCCCCATGTTGACCCTGGCACCTGATCGTTCACGATGAAGAACGATCCCGTGTAATTCCATGCCTGGTTGAACGGGAGACAGGGATTGTCGTGGTCCGGTGAAAGGCGATATCGCTCTTCAAGGGATCTCCCGTCTGCAAGCAGGATCCTGATCCGGTTTGCATAAGAGGAAAACTTCCACCGTTCTCCACGAACGATCCGTCCGGCTGCCAGGGCATCCCAGAGAATAAGAGACGCACCTGTTTCGAGTCGCACGGTTACCGTTTGTTCAAACGATGAGCCTGCGAATGGAATGGTGAGTTCGGGTATCCATTCACAGTTGGCGTTGGCCTCGACGTTCAGGTCGATTGACTGGACAGCGGGTTCTTGTAGCGTTCGATAGACTTTGGTCGCTGAGGGAGTTGTAAAGAGCACGTGTGAGTCTTTTCCTAATGTTGCCAGAAGAGAGCATGTATCTCCTCCGGCCAGACCTCCGGACGGATTTGTGAGGAACGTCGTGGCGCAACCCGTGTGGTCAAGATACAGGGGCTGAAAAAAATACCAGGGGTAAGAACAACGTGACCGGGTGAAAACGGTTTTGCCATTCCGCTTTGCGCATTCGAGGAACAGTTCACCTTTTTGAATATGAGAACGTTCCGTATCGGAAGATGGACGTGGCTGAAACGGCAGGGGAGGCGCTTCAGCTTGAAGAACGCGTTGCCGGCGCATGAGTCATCAGCCTGAGGCGCGCGAACGAACGTGGTGTTCCACCCATTTTGCCACCTGGTCGAGTCCTTCTCCCGAGTGCAGGTTGGTGAACACGAACGGTCGTTCACCGCGCATGAGACGACTGTCCCGATCCATTACGGCGAGGTCGGCACCGACGTGCGGAGCCAAGTCGATTTTATTGATGACGAGCAGTCCGGACCGTGTGATGGCCGGACCGCCTTTTCGTGGAATCTTGTCTCCTGCGGCCACGTCGATGACATAGATGACGTCATCCACCAAGTCGGGGCTAAAGGTAGCCGCCAGATTGTCGCCCCCGCTTTCCAGAAAGACCAGTTCCAAGCCGGGGATACGGTTGATCAGTTCCTCTATGGCGCTTTGATTATGGGAGGCATCTTCGCGGACGGCCGTATGGGGGCAGCCTCCGGTTTCAACGCCGAGAATTCGTTCTTCGGGGAGCACGCCTCGCCTGGTCAGAAACTCGGCGTCCTCTTTCGTGAAAATATCATTTGTGACAACCGCAATTTGCATGCGGGATTGCAGCGTACGGGATAAGGATTCGACCAGAGCCGTTTTGCCTGAGCCGACGGGGCCCCCGATGCCAATGACGGTGACGTTCCCGGACCGTGTGATGGGTGTTCCACCGCCTGGTACATTGTCAATGAGATGCATGGCGTTATGACCTGAAGAGCCTGGAGGTTAATTGTGAATGTCGCATGGAGTAGATTTCCTGGATTGGCGTCCAGGACATCAGGGTCATACGGGCATCAATGGTCCGGCTGAGTTCTTCAATCACGGGGACCCACGATTCCAGCAATCGCTGGCCTTCCCGTTGGCCGATAGGCAGTAATTTGTATGAAGCCGATACGAACCCGACGCCGGCTTGATACAGAAAACCGGCGATCGTCTGTGGTTGATCCCATCCGATTGTTTGAAACACGACTCCGAAGGTCACGGCCAAGTGACCAGGGGAACGTCCTGAATATACCGCCGCAGAAAACCCTTCAAGGATTCCCTGGTCGTCCTGCGGGGGAATGGCATGGTGTAACAGGCTGCGCCCCATTTGACGACTGGCTGCCCGTGTTTCTTGGCATAATTTCATCGCCTCAAGGGCGTTATCGGTTTGGATGATACCATCGAGATCTCTCTTGCAGGAAGCCTGGTAGGCTTGGGCCAGAGCGACGGCTTCGCATGTCCCCAACCCCCACCGGAAGAAATCCACGACGTATTGATCCAAGTCTTCAATAGTTCGGACGTGGCCTTCCTGGACGGCTGTTTCCAAACCCGAGGAAAAGGCGAACCCGCCGGAAGGGAAAAACGTATCGAGATAGCGGAACCCTTGAAGAAGCAGGCGAGTGTCCATTGGGATGTTCGTCAACCTGAGGTCATGAATGGAACACTAGAAGAGAAAGTATCGCTGGGCCATTGGCAGGACGGCCATGGGTTCGCAGGTTAAACGTTGTCCATCGGCTTTCACCACGTAGGTTTCGGCATCTACTTCGATGTTGGGCGTGGCGTCATTCAGTTTCAGGTCACGTTTGCCGATACGGCGACAATTCCGCACGGCGACGATCCGTTTTTGCAAACCGAGCTGTTCGGGGATCCGGCAATCGATTCCGGCCTGTGACAGAAACGTGACGCTCGTGCTGAAGAGAGCCTTTCCCCAAGCCCCGAACATGGGACGACTCAACACCGGTTGCGGCGTGGGAATGGAGGCATTGGGGTCACCCATGGCGGCTTCCACTAAAAACCCTCCCTTGACCACGAGATCCGGCTTGACTCCGAAGAAGGCCGGGCTCCAGATCACGAGGTCGGCTAACTTCCCGACCTCCACCGATCCCACTTCTGAGGAGATCCCATGCGTGATGGCTGGATTAATGGTGTATTTGGCGACGTAGCGCTTTGCCCGGAAGTTGTCATGTTGTTTCGTGACCGCGTGATCGTCCCATGGGTTCAGGTGTCCTCGTTGGACTTTCATTTTATGGGCGGTCTGCCACGTCCTTGTAATCACTTCACCGATGCGGCCCATGGCTTGCGAGTCCGATGACATGATGCTGATGGCACCCATGTCGTGAAGGATGTCTTCCGCCGCAATGGTTTCTCCGCGAATGCGCGATTCGGCAAACGCAATATCTTCAGGGACACGAGGGCTCAAGTGATGACAGACCATGAGCATATCGAGGTGTTCGTCAATGGTATTGACCGTAAACGGCATGCTTGGATTGGTGGAGGACGGCAGGACGTTTGATTCCCCGCAGACACGGATAATGTCTGGGGCATGGCCGCCTCCTGCTCCTTCGGTGTGAAAGGTATGAATGGTTCGTCCTGCAAACGCGCGAATGCTGTCGTCTACAAAGCCCGCCTCGTTCAACGTATCCGTATGAATAGCGACTTGCACGTCATAGTCATCCGCAACGTCGAGACACGTTGAGATGGCGGCCGGCGTCGTCCCCCAATCTTCGTGCAATTTCAGGCCTATGGCGCCTGCTTTGACTTGTTCGACCAACGCCTCGGGAAGAGAGGCGTTGCCTTTTCCGAGAAAACCGAGATTGACCGGGAACTCCTCTGCGCTCTCCAGCATGCGACCGATATTCCAGGAGCCGGGAGTGCAGGTCGTGGCGTTCGTGCCGGTTGCCGGTCCTGTTCCACCGCCCAACAGAGTCGTCATTCCCGAGGACAAAGCTTCCTGAATCAGTTGCGGGCAAATGAAATGCACGTGGCTTTCAACGCCGCCGGCCGTCACAATTTTGCCTTCTCCTGCGATGACTTCCGTGCCCGGACCGATCGTCATGCCCGGCGAAACACCAGACATGAGGTCAGGGTTGCCGGCTTTCCCGATGGCGACAATGCGTCCGTCACGGATGCCGATATCCGCTTTGACGATGCCCCAATAGTCGAGAATGACCGCATTGGTCACGACCACGTCCAAAGAACCGCCGGCTCGCGTGGCAGTCGGGGATTGTCCCATCCCGTCCCGAATAACTTTCCCTCCACCGAACTTGGCCTCTTCTCCGGGGGTCGTCAGATCTCGTTCGACTTCCACGAGTAGTTCGGTATCAGCTAGGCGGATGCGATCGCCGACGGTAGGACCGAACAAATCCACGTATTGACGGCGCGGTATCTTCATTGGGCGTTTCCCTCTTCGCAAAACCCCAATTTAACGGCGCGTTGAAGCGCTTGGGCCTTGACTCGAGTATTATCGAGTGCACCATTGGTCAAGCCGTTGATGCCATGGGCGATCCGGTTTCCTCCAAAGGCAACGAGCGTGACCCGTTTCTCTTCTCCCGGTTCGAATCTCACGGCGGTACCTGAAGGGATGTTCAGACGAAAGCCGAAAGCTCGTTCCCGGGAAAACCGCAAAGCGCGATTCACTTCGAAAAAGTGGCAATGTGATCCTACTTGAATGGGCCGGTCGCCATGATTCGTCACCGTCAGGGCCAGAGTCGGACGATCGGCCAAAGCGACGATGTCACCCGTACCCAATACGATCTCGCCGGGAATAAGGGGCGCGCGTTTGGTCGTACGAACGGTCTTCCGCGTGGCGTTCTTCTCCTTGGAAACGTTTGCACTCTTTGCCGTAGCCGCGGTTCGGGATTGTTGCGGTTTTTTCGGAGAGGGAGATTTCTTAGCGGGCTGTCGTTTTGCCATTATCAATACTCCATTTGGTCATGAATGTACCTTGTGCTCATGAAGGACGCGTTTGTCAACGCAGGAGTAGTTTCTGGATTGGACATGATGCCCGCTGCCTCATCGGATGGGATTATGCACGGTGACCAGCTTTGTTCCATCGGGAAAGGTGCCTTCCACTTGAATTTCCGCCAACATTTCCGGTACGCCGGACATGACGTCTTCCCTGGTCAAGAGGGTGGCTCCATCGCTCATCAGGTCCGAGACGGAGCGGCCATCGCGAATGCCTTCCAATATGGCGGCGGTAATGTATGCCACTGCCTCGGGGTGGTTTAGCTTGAGTCCACGGGCCTTGCGGTCCTTCGCAAGTTGTCCCGCAACGTAAATCAGGAGTTTTTCTTGTTCTCTCGGGCTTAGGTGCATCGTTTATACCACCAAGTGTTGTTGAACGATTTCTTCCGTTAGTTCGGAGACGGCCCCCGATGCCACTATGGTGCCTTTGGCCATGAGTACAACCGTATCGGCCAGTCGGGCTGCAAATTCAAAGTATTGTTCCACCAACAAGATAGCGAACCGGCGTTGATTTTTAAAGCCTTCGATGACGCGCTCGATGTCAATCACAATCGACGGTTGGATCCCTTCGGTGGGCTCATCCAACAGCAGTAATTTGGGTTGCGTGAGCAAGGCCCGGGCAATGGCGACCTGTTGCTGTTGTCCGCCGCTAAGGACGCCTCCCGGACGGCCGAGCAGTCCCGGTAGGGCCGGGAACAGCGTATAGACTTCATCATAGGCCGACTCCGCGGTGAGGGAATCCCGGGGGCCTTGCCGGGCTTCAAATCCCAACCGGAGATTTTCTTCGACCGTTAAATGTGGAAACAGTTCCCGGCCTTGGGGCACGTAGGCAATGCCCCGGCGCACCCGTTGATCCGGAGATGTTTCGGTCACCTCTTTGTCGTGCAGGTACACGTGTCCGGTTTGAGGTTTGAGTAAACCCATGATGGTTTTCAATAGCGTGGTTTTGCCCACGCCGTTTCGTCCCATGAGACAAATGACCTGACCCGCGGGCACATCAATGGAAATATCCCGCAGGATATGACTTTCCCCATAGAAAACGTTTAGTGCGTCACACCGGAGCATCGGCTTCTTTTTGTCGTCCGAGATAAATTTCGATCACGCGAGGATCGTTTTGGATGTTCTCCACGAATCCTTCGCACAGCACGGTGCCTTCATGCAGGACCGTCACCATTTTCGCAATTTGTCTGACAAACTCCATATCATGCTCGATCACGATAAGGGAATGCTTGTCCGTGAGGGATTTCAGCAGTTCGCCGGTTTTTTCCGTTTCCTGTTCCGTCATGCCTGCAACGGGTTCATCAATGAGGAGGAGTTCGGGGTCTTGGAGGAGGACCATGCCGATTTCCAGCCATTGCTTTTCGCCGTGCGACAGTTGGCCGGCAAGCACGTGAGCTTTTTTCGTCAATCCGATGGCCTCCAAGGTCAGGGCAATTTTGTCCGATTCTTCTGAATTCAGCTTTGATAACAAGGTGGCGACGAATCCTTTGTTTGTTCGACGGAGCGAAAGGTCGAGGTTGTCCCACACGGGGAGGGTGGTATAGACCGAGGGGGTTTGAAATTTTCTGCCGATGCCCAACGCCGCGATTTGATTTTCCCTGAGGCCAATCAAGTCCGTTGCCTGACCGAAGACCACACGGCCGGACGCCGGTTGAACTTTGCCGGATATCACGTCCAACAACGTGCTCTTGCCGGCGCCGTTGGGACCAATCACCACGCGAAGCTCGTGGTAGTCCACGATCAAGTTCAGTTGATTCAAGGCTTTAAACCCGTCGAAATCAACCGTCACGTTGTCGAGATAAATGATCGACCGTTGGTGCCGGGAGCCGATGACTTTTCGTTCGCCGGCTATCTCTCTGGGGATCGAAATGCTTTCGTTCATGTCGTGAATCAACTGATCAGTCGGCTGTCGCCGTGTTTTCGACTTTCGATTTTCTGGAAGGCAGCATCACCGCCATCTTCTTGAGCAATCCCACGATTCCTTTCGGAAAAAACATGACCACGGCGATGAACAGGCCGCCAAGGAAAAAGGGCCAGAGTTCGGGGAAATGATTGGTCAATGTACTGCGCATAAAGTTGACGCCCGCAGCTCCGATAATGGCGCCTGATAGGGTTCCCCGTCCACCCACGGCCACCCAGATTACCATTTCGATCGAAGGCAGGACGCCTATTTGGTTAGGTGTGATAATCCCGACCTGCGGTACGTAGAGTGCGCCGGCGAGCCCTGCCAATCCGGCCGAGATCACAAAGACGAACAATTTGTAATTTGCCGGTGAGTATCCGGAAAAAAACACGCGTTGTTCGCAATCGCGGATGGCGATGAGCACACGTCCCGCCCGGGATTGGGTAATCCATCTGCAGAGCATATAGGCCAGGCCCAGGAACAGGATGGTCACCATGTACATGACGAGTTGGGTGGAGGGGTCGTTCAAGGAAAATCCCTGAATATGTTTGAAGTCGGTCAACCCGTTCGTCCCGCCCAGGTTGGTTTCATTGCGATTGAAGACCAGCCAGGCGACGAGCGCGAGCGCTTGCGTGATAATGGAAAAATAGACGCCGCGAATCCGGCTGCGGAACACGAAGTACCCGAACATTGCCGCGGCGGCCATCGGCACCAGAACAATGGCGGCCAATGAAAATGGCAGGCTGTAAAATGGTTTCCAAAACCAGGGAAGCTCTTCGACCTGGTTCCACACCATGAAGTCGGGAAGGGCATTGCCATAGACGCCTTCCGTTCCAATCCCCAGCATCAGGTGCATTCCCATGGCATAGGCTCCCAGGCCGAAAAACACGCCGTGTCCCAGACTCAAGACGCCGGTGTAGCCCCAAATCAGATCGATCCCCAATGCCAAAATGGCAAATGCAAAAAATTTCCCCAACAGGTTCAAGGTAAAATCGGAAACGTGAAAAAACGAATCATCAGGTAGCAAATTGAGCAGAGGCACGCCAGCGAACAGAATCGCTCCTATGATCCAGAACGCGGGACCCGCTCCGACGTTCGAGGCCGCGGCTGCGAGGCGTGACGTGATGGAGCGTTCAGGAGTCAAGGTGTCGTCCCTTCAATGCAAAGAGTCCGGACGGCCTCACCTGCAGGAACAGAATGATGAGTACGAGAATGATCACTTTGCCGTACACGGCGCCGAAACTGGGTTCCAACAGTTTATTAAGCGTGCCGATACCAAACGCGGCTGTAATCGTTCCGGCGAGTTTTCCGACTCCGCCGGCGACGACGACCATAAATGAATCTACAATGTAATTCCGCCCGAGTTCAGGATCGACGTTCCCGACCAAGGTGAGGGCGCTCCCGGCCAACCCTGCCAAGCCTGAGCCGAAGGCAAAAGTATAGGCGTCCAATTTTCTTGTTGGGATGCCCAAACAGGCACTCATGTCACGATTCTGCAGGACGGCGCGGACCCGCAGCCCGACGCCTGTCCGAAACAACAGCAGATAAATACCGGCGACGCTGAACAGGGCCAACACGATAATGAAGAGCCGGTTGTAAGGCAGTTGCACGCCGACCACGACTTGTGCGCCACCCCTGAGCCAGCTTGGGGCTTGGACTGCAGTCAGGTCGCCGAAGATAAGGCGGGCGGTTTGGATCAAAACCAGCCCGACGCCCCAAGTCGCGAGCAACGTTTCGAGGGGTCTTCCATAGAGGAACCGGATGAGCGTGCCTTCAAGGATCCAGCCGATGAACGCCGCGACGAAAAAGGCGCAGGGGAGGGCAAAAAAGAAATAGTAATCAAAGAGGTGTTCGCCCAGGTACATTCTGAACGTTTCCTGAACGACGAACGTGGCATAGGCTCCGATCATCATCATTTCCCCATGTGCCATATTGATGACGCCCATGAGACCGAACACAATAGCCAGCCCCAAGGCCATGAGGAGGAGGATGGACCCCAGACTCAGGCCTTGCAGCAGCATTTCAATGCCGCGGGTCACGTCCTGCCATTTTTGTATCAGGCGACTGGCTTTTTCCGCTTCGTCCTTGAGTGTTTGCTGTTCGAGGTTGTCGGCCTGCTGCTTTGCCAAATCCTGCAAAATCGGGAGGGCCGCGGCGCTGCGCATATCGCCCAGTTGCTGAATGGCCGTAAATTTCACTTGTGGGTCGGCACTCTCCAGGTTGAGTAATTGTATGGCCTCTTCCAAGTCGTATCGAACCCAATGCTCTTTTTCATTCGACAAGGCCTGCTTGAGGACCGGCAACGCCTCTGGCGTGCCACGTGTCCCGAGATCTCTGGCCGCGGCGCGCCGGGTTCCCTTGTCCTGACTGGTGAGGCCCGCTTTGTTTTTGAGCAGGTTGATGACGGGTTTGATCAGCCTGCGAACGCGCCGGTTTGTGTTTGAGCGAAGTTCTTCAAGTTGAGGGAGCAGGGCGGGATCCCCATTTTTCAGGAGATAGTCGGCCGCCAGTTTTTTGTCCGGCCATGGGCCTTCCTGCAGTGCGGTCATGGCTTCTTGCGTCGTCGTGACCACGGGTGCCGACATCGGCTCTTCCTGCGTCGTTGCCAAGCTCAACGGGGTCCCTAAAAAGAGGAGAAGCCACGCGGACAACATGGGGATGAGCGATCGTCTGATAATGCTGCGCCTCATGAATGAGCTCATCTGATGTTCGGGTTTTCAGTGAGTACGAGCGCGGGCTCAGGATCGAAGGCCGCTCCCGAGCCCGCAACGGGCTTAGGCTTTCTTGTAGGTACCTTTATGATTGAGCCAGTCACAGCCTTTTTCCGGGTTGGTGTATTCGCTCCAGGGCTCCGGCCTGACCAGATCGGTTTGAGAAATGATCGCAAATTGTCCGTCTTTGCGAATTTCCCCGATGAGCACGGGCTTGTGGGTGTGATGATTGACCGCGTCCATCTTCTTCTTGCCGCCGGGTGCATCGAACTCCAATCCGTAAACGGCTTTTCGCACGGCGTCTACGTCCGTGCCACCGGCTTTTTCCACGGCTTGTTTCCAGACGTGCACCCCAAAATAGGCGGCTTCGATCGGATCATCCGTGACCCGTTGTGCCCCGCCGGGCAGGCCGTTTTTCTTGCAATAGGATTTAAAGTCGCTCACGAATTTTTTATTTCCTGCAGAATCGATGCTTTGGAAGTAATTCCAGGCCGTCAAATGCCCGATTAACGCGGTTGTGTCCATGCTGCGGAGTTCGTCCTCGGCCACACTGAATGCCATGATGGGCACGTCTTCGGACCGGAGCCCCTGATTGGCAAATTCCTTGTAGAACGGCACGTTGCTGTCACCGTTGATTGTACTGATCACGGCCGCGTCTCCGCGACGGGAGAATTGCCGGATTTTGCTGACAATGGTTTGGTAATCCTGGTGGTGGAACGGGGTGTATTCTTCGCCAATACCGGAAGCAGGGACGCCTTTGGCGAGCAACATTGCCCGTAAGATTTTATTCGTCGTTCTGGGGTACACGTAATCCGTCCCCAAGAGATAGAACTTCTTGTATTCGCCGCCTTCTTCACTCATCAGATACTCGACGGCGGGAACGGCCTGTTGGTTGACCGCTGCTCCCGTGTAGAACACGTTGTGTGAACATTCTTCTCCTTCGTATTGCACGGGATAGAAGAGTAACCCGTTGTTGCTTTCAAACACGGGAAGCACGGATTTGCGACTCACGGACGTCCAACACCCGAACACGGCGGAGACTTTGTTGACCAAGAGGAGTTGTTTAGCCTTTTCCGCAAACAGATCCCAATTCGACGCAGGATCGACTATAACGGGTTCGATCATCCTGCCAAGGACCCCGCCCGCGGCGTTGATTTCCTCGACTGCCATCAGCACGACGTCTCGCAATGAAACTTCGCTGATGGCCATCGTGCCGCTCAACGAATGGAGGATGCCGATCTTAATGGGTTCTTTGCTCGCGGCATAGGACAGCGCGTAATTCCCCAGGTTGCCCAGAAGTGCCGCGATGCCGAATCCTGCCGCGGTCTTCCCAGCGTCCGCAAAAAATTGTCGCCTGCTTTTCTCAGGTGTCTGGTCGAGCGGGTTCTCCGCCTTGTTGTTTATGGTTTCTGGGATAAGGTCTTTGGATGAATTCATGTTTTGCGTCTCCTTCAAAATATCATGGAATGTTGGTTTGTCACTTTGTCAAATAGTCGGTTGATCGTTAGATTTGCCACTGCAGGGCCAGCTTGATGACACCCACGTCGTCACCGGTGACACCAGGTGTCCAATTTCTTCCTTTCGTGGCAATATCACCATACTGATAAAACAGCGCGATTTTGGCGTTGTGCCCGTCGATGATGTAATTCGTTCCGAATTCGATTTCACTCCGGTTGGTGCTGAAGTCCGGGTTGTTCGCCGTATACCTGACATAAGGCTGCAATTGTCCGATTCCCAATTTCTCGGGAAAGAGATACAACGCCGTTGCCGTCCAGGAATCTCCGTCGAATAGGCAAAAACAGCCGGGGCCGTCTTCGGCCAATGCTTCATCGAAAGTCGTGTGGGACATTCCGGTATCAAACGCTTTATATTCTCCTTCAAAGGTCAGGACGCCCTTGTTCGGCAGGACTTTTTCCATCAGGAGATCGGTGCTGTAGCCGGTGAAATCCGATTGATTGGCGGCTGTGCCGGCCCCGTCTTCGTGGTGTTGTATGGCGAAAGCCAGGGTCAGGATGTCTCCTCCTTTACCATAATAGGTGCTGCTGGTGTAGTAGCCCGGGTTTTTTTCCACGTCCCAGAAGTTGTAGCTGAAACGACCCGCCCAAAGCAGATTGTCACTTGTATTCGGACGTCCAGCCATATTCGAATGATCGACTCCATCGAACACGCCCACAACGTATGTCAGCCTCTTGTCCTCGAAAAAGGCTCCCCAGAGGTTTATCCCGTCGTCACGGCCGAACCGGCCTGCCACAAAATTGCCGAAATCCGACGGGTAAAACGGTGTTTTATTGAAGTCGAAGGTATTTTGGAAATACGGCCCGTCGAGTTCAGCGCGGTCCGATGGGACCAACTGCCGTCCGCCCCAGACGTTGACGTACTGGTTGAACTCGAATTTGCCGATGGCGTCCAGGATGATCATCGTGCCGCTGCTATTGTCACCGAGGCAATTCGTACAGTCCGTGTTGAATTCGATTTTCAGGTACTTGTGGAATTGTCCGTTGACGTAGAGCCGCATATTCTCCAACCCGAAATGCTTGCTCCAATTCTCGCCATCGGCGGCACCATCCTCCTGTGCGAAGAAATGGACCCGTGCTCCGGCGCCGATACTGAGCCACTTGTCATCGCCGAATTCGAGTTTCGGACCGGCAAATGCAGGCAATGCAATTAAAAGCATTGCGAAGAAAACGATATTGAACGTGCTTTGTTTGAGTATATTCATGGATATATGTCCTTTTCGTGTCAGAGTCGATTTTACAGGATTGTCTTTTGCAGGCACCCCAAAATTTTTCTGCTTCGGCAATGCGGGAAACACCGTTGTTTCCTTCAGCGAGACGAAACGTTACGTTCATCCGTTTGAGCCCCTCTTTTGCCGACATCAATGAAATGGACAAAAAAAACGCCCTTCTGGTCTGAACCACAAACCAAAAGGACGTCGATGTCCTTGCCCATTTTTAAAGGCCGGCAAGGAAAACTTCTTCGTTTCCCGACCGCGCCATCTTATAGTTGAAGGCTTATATCGGAAGAGAATTTAAATGTCAAGGCAAATGGCCATAATGAATATTCTTGTCAAAAAATGAACCGGTCTCAAGGATGTTCTTCTTTTTCGAACCGTCCGGCCATGATGATTTCAGCCAATGGCCGCCGGTCATTTGGCTGCTCTCTCTCTTGAAGATGATCGGGCAGGGATTCCCTTGGCGCGCGCTTCCCAACGGCGATCATGGCCAGGACGTCGTAGTCTTCGGGTACGTGAAGCTCTCTTCTCGCCTTCTCGTAATCGAATCCTTGCATCCCGTGTACGACAAACCCTCGCCGTGTTCCTTCCAATGCAAGATTTTCCCACGCCGCGCCGGCATCAAAGGCATACGTGACCGCGGGTTTATCGTTCCGTTCAAAGAGCTTCCTGGAGGTGACAAGGACCAATGCGGCTGCCTGCCGGGCCCATACTTTATTGCCTTCGGCCAGCAAATCCACGAATGTCTCCCAAAACGTCGTCTGGCGTTTTGCATAAACAAAGCGCCACAGTTGCGCATTATTCGACGACGGCGCCCAACGAGCTGCTTCAAACAGCGGCATGAGTTCATCATCGGATAGTTCTTCACCGGTCATCGAACGGGGAGACCATCGGTTCACAATAAGAGGATGCACGTCATAGTTCGGCTTTCTCCGTGTCCGTACTTCTTCCGTCAATGAATCGCTCATGTTGTGCTCCTTTCACGCACCGCTTGTTCCCTCTGCTGCCTGTCTTCGTATCAATATCAACCGGATTCTTTCAGTCGATCCAAACGGGCCTGATCCACGAAGACCCACAGATTTTTTTCCTGAGTCACGGTGACCGATCCGGGTTTCGCGCCCTTGGGTTTCCTGACGTTTTTTCTCAAGGTATAGATGACTTCGCCTTTTCCGCTTTTTCGTAGATCGCTGTAAAACAAAGCCAGGGTTGCGGCGTCCTTCAAGGTTTCCGGAGGAACCTGCTGTTTCTTTTCCAGTTTGATGACCACGTGCGACCCCGGTGTGCCCCTGGCGTGCAGCCAAAGATCGTCGGGTTTGGATACCTTGAAGGTGACGGCATCATTATCTTTGGCGGTTTTCCCGACCAGGATGGAGTACCCTTCCTGAGAGGAAAATTCCCGATATGGTACAGCAGGTTGGGGTTTTTGCTTGGAACGTTGTGGGTCACGTAGCTGTACCTGCCGCTTCGGCAGCGCCGCTACCGGTTCAGTTTCTTGTGCGTTTACCAATTTCCCACTCTCCAAGGCTTCCAATTCTTGCTGATATTTCATCAATTCTGTTTTGGCTTGATTAAGCCGGGGGACAAGGTTTTTCTGGGCTCCCGTAAATTTTCCGTATTTCGTGAAATAGTTTTTCAGATTCTCGGGTCCGTCTTTCCCTGGGTTTAATGGTAGCGTGATCTCCGGCAGTCTGTCATCAAAGTAATCAATGACTGTAACGTGTTCCTGCCCTTTGCCCAGAGCAGAGACGTGGCTCTTCAACAGCTCGCCGTACCGTCCATATTCACGATAAGCATCGACTTTTGCAAAATCTTGAGTCAATTTCTCGATCCGTCGCTGCAATTTTTTTACGTGTTTGCGGACGTGCGCGATTTGCCGATGGCGTTCGTCTTCGAGAGTCACGTTCAGTTCGGACGTGAAATAAGACGCTTCGATTCGTTCAGAAACGGGAAAAGCCATTTTCTCCGCATCAGCCATGGGCGGAAACGCTTCTGCCGGCCCGTCACTCCTCCAAGGACAAGGAGCGAGGTTAAACGGTTGTCCAATGGCCTGTCGACTCGGTTTGAGGGACCGAAGCACTGTGGTTTGCGCATCCAGGATGAAAATGTTGGCCGAACGGCCGGTCAATGCAACGACCAGCAAGAACACCCGTTCGCCTTTTTTTAGCTCGAACCACACGATGCGGTCATCAGAGGTTTGGGCGAGACGATGGATTTGTGCTCCCGAGAGATGGGCGCGTGCATATTGACAGAACGACGGCGGCGTTGGAACAGACGGCACTTTTTGACTCAATATATGCAGCCGTCCGTATTGGAAATGGGTTGAAAGTACAAGTGAAAGAGAACGTCCAGGCCGGCGCAGTGAAAGGATGATGGTATCGAGCGTTGGCTGCTGGATTTTTTGAATAAATCCGCCGACGCAAGCCGGTGTCATTTCTGCAAGGACTGCGTTTACGTCATCAAGACTCAACACGAATCGGAGAGGGCGGCTTTCAGTTCGGCTGTAAACCGGCTGATTTCCGGGATCAAGTCGGTGGAATGCTGGAATTCTTCTATTTTTCGCACGAGGGCACTGCCCACGATGATGCCGTCGGAGAAAGCCGCGATTTGCCGGGCATCGTCGGGGGTGGCAATGCCGAATCCTACAGCCACGGGTTTCCTGGCTTTCTTTTGGAGCGCGCGCACGTTGCGTTTGATGGAATCCTGGTCCCGTAGTTTCGCCCCGGTGATTCCGGTAATGGACACGTAATAAATGAATCCGCTGGTGCGTTTGATGACCTCGGCTTTTCTGGCTGTGGTGCTCGTCGGTGCGAGCAGAAAGATCAGGCATGGACCTTTTTCCGCGGAGGCCCGTTCCAACGAGTCGGCTTCTTCGGGCGGCATGTCTGGAATGATGACGCCATCGACCCCGGCACGAACCGCTGCGTCACAGAATTCCCACTCCCCCATGGCCATGATCGTGTTGTAGTAAGTCATCAGAATGAGCGGGACCTGAGTTTTGGTTCGCAAGGATTTGATGGACTGTAAAATTCCTCGCAACGAGGTGCCTGTCCGCAACGCGCGTTCAGCCGCTTTTTGGATCACGGGTCCGTCGGCAATGGGATCAGAAAAGGGGACACCGAGTTCAATCAGGTTGGCTCCGGCCTTTTCCAGGGCCACTACCAGGGTTTCCGTTTCAGCCAATGAAGGGTCCCCGGCCATGATATATGGGATCAGCGCCTTTTCCCCTTGCCGGCGAAGACGGTCAAACGTGGCGGTGATGCGATTCGAAGGAGCGGTCATCATCAAAGTTGGATGCCCCGCATCTGGGCGATCTGGTTGACGTCTTTATCCCCGCGTCCGGACAGGTTCATGATCAGGACTTGGCTTTTTTTCATCTTCGGTGCCCGCTTCATGACTTCGGCAACCGCATGTGCGCTTTCCAAGGCGGGAATAATCCCTTCTTCCTGGGACAACAGATCAAAGGCTTCCAAGGCTTCCTGATCGGTCGCCGAGGTGTACTGAATGCGACCCGAGTCATGGTGCATGGCGTGTTCTGGGCCGACCGCGGGATAATCGAGTCCGGCAGACACCGAATGTGTGCTGCTGACTTGGCCGTGCCGGTCCTGGAGCAAATAGGTCATGGTTCCATGAAGCACGCCAGGCACTCCACCGGCAAATCGAGCGGCATGTTTACCGCTGGCCAAGCCCATTCCACCGGCCTCCACCCCGACCATCTGAACCCGGGCATCCTTGATGAACGGGTAGAACAGGCCGATGCTGTTGCTGCCACCTCCCACGCAAGCCACCAGGCAATGGGGGAGTGTGCCCTCTGCAGCTATGATTTGTCGTCGTGCTTCGCGGCCGATCACCGATTGAAAATCACGGATCATCATCGGATAAGGATGTGCCCCCAGCACGGAGCCCAGCAGGTAATGCGTGGTCCGCACGTTCGTGGTCCAGTCACGCATGGCCTCACTGATGGCGTCCTTGAGCGTCCGGCTGCCCGCGTCCACGCCGGTGACTTTCGATCCGAGCAGTCGCATGCGAAACACGTTGAGCGCCTGGCGCGCCATGTCTTCGGTCCCCATGTAGATTTCCGCTTCCAGCCCGAACATGGCGGCGATGGTCGCGACCGCGACGCCGTGTTGCCCGGCGCCGGTTTCTGCGACGATGCGCCGTTTCTTCATGCGTTTCGTCAGCAAGGCCTGCCCTACGGTGTTGTTGATTTTATGCGCGCCGGTATGACAGAGGTCCTCGCGCTTGAGATAGATTTTGGCTCCGCCCAACGTCCTGGTGAGTTGTCTGGCGAAGTACAGGGGAGTCGGACGTCCCACGTATTGTCGTAAACAATCGTGGAACTCCTTTTGAAACCCGCGGTCTTGCCGAAGTTTCGTATAGACTGTTTCCAGTCCCAGGATAGCCGGCATGAGGGTTTCGGGAACGTATTGCCCTCCGTATTTGCCAAACCGGCGTTGTTTAGTGTGAATTCGTGACATGGAGTCTTATTGCCGTTTCAGAGAAAGAGGTTTCTGGGTTGTAGAGACAGGCCCCCGTGCCTGTCCATTGGGACGTTGCCTGAGCGACAGGCCTTGGATCGAAATATACCGGCTCGTTTTATGACGAGACAAGTTTGACGGCTTGGATAAAGGCCGTGACTTTGGCCGGGTCTTTCTTGCCCGGACTGGCTTCGACGCCGCTGCTGACGTCCACACCGTACGGTTGCACTTTCCTGATCGCCTCTTGAACGTTATCGGAGGTGAGCCCTCCTGCCAGCAAAAAAGAAAACGACTGAGCGGCTTCCGTGGCAAGGTTCCAGTCTGCGGTTTTGCCGGTGCCTCCATAGGCCGTCTCTGAAAAGGCATCCAGTACGAATCCTCGAACGCGCGCCCGTCCCTTGTACTCGGCCATGGCAAACAAGGTGTTGTGGTCACGAAGCCTGATCCCTCGGATAACCGGACGTCCCAGCGATTCGCAATATTCGGCTGATTCGTCTCCATGAATTTGTGCGAGTGCCAATCCGCACTCGTCCATCGTCTTGCGCACCTTCTCGGGTTTCTCATTGACGAATACCCCGACCGGCAACACAAACGGCGATAAATCGGCCACAATGGACTTGACCACGTTCAGATTCACGTGGCGAGGGCTTTTCTTGTAGAAAACGAAACCAAGCGCATCGGCCCCCGCATCGACGGCTTGCAGGGCGTCGATCTGGTTCGTGATACCACAGATTTTGATTTTCGGCAGAGCCATGACTTGAGGATTTGAGCGTAGCGGTTAAACCCAGCGGGTGCCTTGAACGGGCTGCGAGGCTCCATCTTCCTGCCCGGTCGTTCCCCTGAGGTCCTGAATCTTGGCGCCAATATCATCGGCTCGAACCAGGGATTCACCCACCAGCATGGCTTTGGCTCCGGCTTCCAGAATCTGCACGACGTCCTCGCGTTTATGGATTCCGCTTTCGCTGACGATGATTTTTTCGGACGGAATCCGGTGGGCCAGCCGTTGGGTCACCGAGAGATCGGTTGAGAAGGTTTTTAAATCCCGGTTATTGATGCCAATCAGGATTGCGTCGGGGATTCGTTCCAAGGTCCTGTCAATTTCCGATTCATTATGTGTTTCCACCAGCACGTCGAGCGCCAAGCCCTTGGCCATTGAATAGAAATCTTCAAGTTGAATCCGATCCAGGGCCGCCACGATCAGCAGAACGGCATCGGCTCCGTGGGCCCGGGCCTCATAAAATTGGATGTCTTCGATCATGAATTCCTTGTTCAGCACCGGCAGCCCCACGTGGTCCTTGACGCTAGCCAAGTGATCCAAATGCCCTTGAAAGAATTCCTGATCCGTCAATACAGAGACCGCTGCCGCCCCGTGTTCCTTATACGTGTTGGCAATGCCGACAGGTTCATATCTGTCGGCAAATTCCTGGCGCATTAATCCCTGGCTGGGCGATGCCTTCTTGACCTCCGCAATGAGGGCAGGATGGTCCGCAGCATAGGCTTTCTCCAAGGCGTTGATAAAGCCGGATGGCGCGGGGCGGCCGGCTATTCTTCCTTTGAGTTCGGCCAGGTATCCTCGCCCTTTTTTTCGGCGAAGTTCAGCTTTTTTATGTTCCAGGATGCGGTCCAGGATCATGCTGTCGCCTTATTGGAGAACTTGACGAGTTTCTGCAACTTTTCATACGCGGCACCGCTATCCAGTGCACTCGCGGCTTGGGCGAATCCGTCTTTCAAGTTTTTGGCTTTCCCGCAGGCCACGAACGCCGGAGCGGCATTCATGAGAACCACGTCACGTTTGGCGCTCTGATGTCCCTTGAGAAGATCTTGGATGATGACGGCATTGTCTTCGGGAGTTCCGCCACGCAGGTCTTTCGGATTTGCCCGGGGCAATCCGAAATCTTCCGGGGCGAGGTGATAACTCGAAATCCGCCCGGCTTTACCTTCGGACACGTAGGTGAAATCAGTCAAAGTCATTTCATCCAATCCGTCCTTGCCGTGCAGGACAAAACAATGTTGGGTGCCCAAACGGATAAGGACTTGGGCGAGTTTTTCCGTCAGGGCCTGATCGTACACGCCCAGGATCTGGATGCCGGCGCCGGCGGGATTGGACAACGGACCCATGATGTTCATCAACGTTCGTACACCCATTTCAGAGCGAGGTTTAGCACAATGTTTCATGGCCCCGTGGTAGAGCGGTGCGAACAGGAAGCCGATGCCGATTTCATTGACGCATGCTTCCACTCGTTCAGGAGGAAGGTCTATCTTGATGCCCATGGCAGCCAACACATCTGCGCTTCCGGACCGTGAAGACACTGATCGGTTCCCATGCTTGGCAACGGTCATGCCTCCTCCGGCAACCACGAAGGCGGTCGCAGTGGAAATGTTGAACGTATTGGATCGATCTCCGCCGGTCCCGCAGGTATCCACGACCCGTGGATCTCCCACGTGGATCCGCACGGCCATTTCACGCATGGCTTTGACCGAGCCCGTGATTTCTTCGACGGTCTCGCCTTTCATCCGAAGGCCCATAAGGTAGGCGGCAATCTGGGATTCGGCGGTTGTTCCCTGCATGATTTCCAGCATGACGTCGTATGCTTCTTTTTCCGTCAGGTTGATGCCGTCAACCAATTTTGTGAGAGCGTCCTTGATCATGCCGTCTTCCCTTCACCATGACCGGAGTCCGGTTCAAGAAAATTTCGTAACAGATCCATGCCGCATTTCGTGAGAATCGATTCCGGATGAAACTGCACGCCTTCCGCGCCGGTCGGAAGATGCCGGAGGCCCATGATTTCGCCTTCCTCCGTGACCGCTGAAATTTCAAAATCATCGGGCAGGGTTTCCTTATTGACAATCAGCGAATGATACCGCGTGGCTTCAAACGGGTTGGGCAGGCCTTCAAAAATTGTTTGATTGTCGTGCTTGACCAACGACGTTTTGCCGTGCATCAAACGATCAGCGCGAATAATGTCACCACCGAAGGCAAAGGCCAGGGACTGATGCCCCAAACAGACGCCCAACAGCGGAACGCGTCCGGCAAAACGTCGAATCACTTCCACGGAAATTCCCGCCTCGTTGGGCGTACAAGGACCGGGAGAGATCACAATACGTTTCGGATCCAGTTCCGTAATCTCATCCACCGTGACTTTGTCGTTTCGATACACGTCAATATCGGCACCCAGTTCCCCGAGGTACTGAACCAGGTTGTACGTAAAGGAGTCGTAATTGTCGATCATGAGCAACATGAAATTATTCCAACCCTTCTTCGGCCATTTCGATGCTGCGCATCATGGCGCGGGCTTTGTTGCACGTTTCTTCGTATTCCCTGGCCGGGTCAGAATCGGCTACAATTCCGGCCCCGGCCTGAATAAAGGCGTCCCGGCCTTTAAAGACAATGGTTCGAATGTTGATGCAGGTATCCATGTTGCCCGAGAAACCGAAATAGCCCACGGCGCCGGCATAGGGGCCCCGTTCCGTGGGTTCGAGTTTTTCGATGATCTGCATGGCGCGGATCTTCGGCGCTCCCGAGACCGTGCCGGCCGGGAAGCAGGCTTTCATCACGTCATAGGCGTCTCTGCCGGGAGAGAGCGTACCCGTCACCTGTGAGACAATGTGCATGACGTGAGAGTAGCGTTCGATTTTCATGAACGGATCAAGCGTGACGGTGCCCGTTTGCGCCACGCGGCCGACGTCGTTTCGTCCCAAATCGACCAGCATGACGTGTTCGGCACGTTCCTTTGTATCAGCCAACAGTTCATCGGCCAATGCCTGGTCTTTCGCAATCGTATCTCCACGCTTTCGGGTTCCGGCGATTGGCCGGACGACGACCTGGTCTTCTTCACATCGGACCAGGATTTCCGGTGAGGACCCCACCAATTCAACTCCCGCTACCCGGAGATAGAACATGTACGGTGACGGATTGATGACCCGCAACGCACGGTAGATTTCCAAAGGCGACGTCCGAATCCTGGTTTGCCACCGCTGGGAAACCACTGCCTGGACGATATCGCCGGCCTGAATATACTCTTTGGTCCGCATCACTATCTTTTCAAAGGTGGCCTGGGTCATATTGGAGGTGAAGCGGAGAACGTGCTTGCGCGCGGTTGAAGGCCGTTGCCGCAAGGGTGTCTTGAGCTTCGCGATCATTTTTTCGATGCGGGTTGTAGCATCCACGTAGGCGGACTTGACGTCCGATTTCTTAGAGGAGGCAATATGCGCATTGGCCACGACTTTGACCGTATGTCGCACGTTATCGAAGATCACAAGCGTATCCGTGACGAAAAAGGCGAACAGAGGTAGCCGTGCCGAATCCTTGGCATACTCGGGAATCGACTCGAAAAATCGTACGACATCGTATCCCAGGTAACCAACGGCGCCTCCGACAAAGCGCGGGAGGTCGGGCACCTGTACCGGCTGAAATTCGGACAGGATCGTCCGGATATGGTCCAACGGATTGTCTCCCAAGGGAAAGGTTTCGGTTTTTCGCCCTTTATTGACGTAGAGGACGCCATCTTTTTCCCATAGCACTTGTGTGGCGCTGTTACCTAAGAAGGAATATCGTGCCCAACGTTCACCACCCTCGATGCTTTCAAACAGGAACGCTGTCTGGCCGGTATTGATTTTCGAAAATGCACTAACCGGCGTTTCTCGGTCCGCCAGAATTTCACGATAGACCGGTACGAGATTCCCCATTGTGGCCAATTGGCTGAATTGGTCGAAACTTATTGAATAACAAGGCTTTTTCATGACCGGCACGGTATCATGCAGCTTCAAAACAAGTCAATGAAACACAGGAATCCGAATCCTTTCTTCTCCGGTAGCGCCCGGGATTGGCCGAACAGCCTGCAACGTTTGATGTCAGCACCCGGTATGAATACAGTAGAGCACCATCGCTCTTTATTTCCTCTCCCTTGATGGGAGAGGATCAAGGTGAGGGTGAAGGAGAGAATCGATTGTGTCGTTGTTAAAAATTACCAGGCTGGGCCATCCGAAGATTCGACAGGGAACCGAACAGGTTTCTTCGGAGGAAATGCACTCGCAGACAATCCAGCGACTCATTGATGACATGGTTGAAACCATGCGGGATGCCAATGGCGTGGGCATTGCTGCGCCGCAGATTCACGTGTCCAAACAGATTATCGCGATCGAAGTGTCACCGGAAAATCCGCGCTATCCGAACCAACCGGCTGTTCCGCTTATGGTGTTGCTCAATCCCATGATCATGGATTACGCGGAGATCACGGAAGAGGGGTGGGAAGGGTGTTTGAGCGTGCCGGATTTACGCGGGCTCGTGCCGCGTTGGACCCGAGTCAAGGTTGCCGGCCTCGATCGTGAAGGCCACGCCGTGCAATTGGACGCCGAAGGGTTTTTCGCCCGCGTGATCCAGCATGAAGTGGATCATTTGAACGGCAAGGTCTTTTTGGATCGATTGCCGGACCTCAAAACACTCACGCACTTGCGCGAATATGAACAATTCTGGAAGAGGTAAGGGTTTTGGGAATGCCGTGACGCCCATTCACCCTTCCCCGGACCGGCTTACCGGAGACCTTTGTAGACGTCGGGGTTCTTTTTTCCTTTTACCTTCAGCAGACCCAAGGCGCCTTTCTCGATGCGAAAGATCGAATGGTCCACCGAGATATACGTGCCAGGCACTTCGACGACAAATTCCGCCATGGAAGATCCCGCGGCCGGCACCAGTGTGGTCTGCACGTTTTCCATAGGCGGCGTCGTGAGCGAACCTTCTGTCCAGACTTTGTCGAAGATTTCGCCGATGATGTGCCACGACGACACCAGGTTGGGACCGGCGTTGCCGAAGAAAATTCGTATCTTGTCGCCGGCTGTAGCCTTGAGCGGATTTTTCACCAGGGAACCGGCCATACCGTTATACACCACGTAAGTGGGGTGTTCGTCCGATCCTTTTTTGTGATCGAACTCCAAGACGCCGTCTTTGCCTTCCTTGGTATAGAAATCGCTTTGGAGAACGTAGAATTCCTTGTCCACTGGCGGCAGGCCGCCCTCCGGTTCCACAAGGATCATGCCATACATGCCGTTTGCAATGTGAGCCGGAATCGATGGCGACGCAGTGGCGCAATGGTACACGTAAAGACCGGGATTGATCGCCTTGAAGCTCAGCCCGGTTTTCTCCCCGGGCTCGGTATTCAGCATCACGGCACCGCCACCAGGCCCGTTGACCGCATGGAAGTCGATATTATGACTTTCAGTGCTGTCCTTGGCGTTGGTTAAATGGATGTGTACGGTATCGCCAACCCGGACCCGGATCATGGGACCCGGCACCGTGCCGTTGAAACTCCAGAATTTATATTGCTTCCCTTCGGCGATCGTGCCGACGTATTCCTTCGCTTCCATTTCAACCACAACCGTTGCCGGCTTGGTACGGGTAACGGGAGGAGGAACGTTCGGTGCCGTCGAAAGTTGGGCCTTGATGGTTTCTGCGAACGACAGGACCGGACAGCCGGTCAGGCACAGAGCGACCATCCATGCGCTACGGATTCCTGCCTTACGGGAACATGGCTTCTGCATCGTTTAATCTCCGTATGTGACGGGTTTTTAATTTTCCTTAAAAAACTTGCGCGAATGTGATTGGTGCCCATGGCCTCCACGGGTCACGTGAAGGCCTGCTGGAAAATGAGCCCGAAGAGCATGATATACTTGTTGTTTCAGTAAGACAAGAAAGCTGGAAACGGGCAGGCAGGGCAAGGCAGCGAAAATTCCGGTTATGCCATCCACATGAACGTGTCATGAAAATTGTCCGCTTTCAAGACAGTACGGGTGTTATCCGTCATGGCGAGTGGGTAGATAAAAGGTCGGCTCGACTCATCGAGGGAACGATTTTCGAAACCTACCGGGTTACGGACCGGGTTGTGCGGATTGGCAAGCTCCTCGCTCCGGTTGAACCTCGGAGTATCCTTTGCGTGGGCTTGAATTACCGGCGGCATGCGGAAGAAACAGGCACAAAGATACCGGACTATCCGGTGTTGTTTATCAAAGCTGTCAATGCGCTCAATAATCCAAGTGATCCTATCGTCATTCCCCAGATCGCCCCTGGGCAGGTCGATTATGAATGCGAATTGGCAGTGGTCATTGGAAAGCCCGGAAAGAACATTGAACGGCGCCTGACTCTCGACCACGTGCTGGGGTACACCTGTGCCAACGACGTCAGTGCGCGGCGCTGGCAAAAAGAGGGTGGGGGTAAGCAATGGTGCCGGGGAAAATCATTTGATACGTTCTGTCCTCTCGGCCCCTGCCTGGTTACCACCGACGAAATCCCGGACCCCAATACTCTCAGGATCACAACCACGCTCAATGACGAAACCATGCAGGATTCCACCACCGCGGACATGATTTTCGACGTGCCATCTCTGATCAGCTTCTTGAGCGAAGGGACGACGTTGTTGCCGGGGACGGTCATCCTGACGGGTACTCCGCAAGGCGTTGGGTTTGCACGAAATCCGCCGGTCTTTCTCAAAAAAGGTGACCGGGTCGCCATTGAAATCGAACGAATCGGCACGCTTGTCAATCCCGTTTCCGAGGAAGCGTAAAAGGATGGCGTGTCTCACCTTTCAGTTCCTCTTTTTTTGCTGTAGGGACAACCCCCCTGTGGTTGTCCGAAGGAGGGGTCACGTGGTTCATACGGGACGGCACAGGGGCCGTCCCGTACACCGACAATGATGTACGGACAGGCCTTCATTCGCTCAGCGCATAAGTGAACCCTTATGACGGTTCGTTTTGGCAGGCGGGTCCAAATAGTTTCGCGCTTGCCAAACGAGGATAAGTACGGGCAATCCCAGTAAGGTAGTGAACATGAAGAAATATGAATATCCCAGGCTGTCTACGATAGTGCCTGAGTAACCGCCCAGGACTTTAGGGAATAAGGTCATGAGCGAACTGAAAATGGCATATTGCATGGCAGTGAACCGGATATTGGTGAGGCTGGAGAGAAAAGCAACAAAGGCCGTGCTGGCCAGTCCTGCTGATAGATTGTCGGCGGAAATTACTACATAGAGCATGCTCAGGTCGTGGCCCACTGCGGCCAACGCAATAAAAAGGAGATTGGTGGCGGCGGACAACAAGGCCCCAAACAAAAGAATGCGGAGCACGCCGTATTGGACGGACAGCAGACCTCCCAGAAATCCGCCGGCAATGGTCATGAAGAGTCCGAAGGTTTTCACGACGCCTGCAATTTCCGGCTTGGTGAATCCCATGTCCTGGTAGAACACGTTGGCGATGACACCCAACACAATGTCGGAGATTCTGTAAACCCCGACCAGTAGTAGAAGCAGTAAAGCGGATTTCAGCCCGTATCGTTTGAAAAAATCTTTCAGCGGGGCGATATAGGTGTCCTGCATCATGTCCCGGTTAACGACTCCGGCACGGATCAGAAGTATGGCGATCAGCCATGCCGTTGCCACGCCCGCGCCCAGTCGCGCGGTTTCGATCATGAACCTTGCGGTGGCTTCTGCACCGAGTATGCCCGTCAGTATTCGGCTGAGCCTGGATGCCGTTTCGGCTGAATAATAAAAAATCATGATGAATCCGGCGACGGCTGCGATGAACGTGAACAGTATCCGCGCATAATCTCCGGTTGAATTGGAAGATTCAGGCCGTTCATGGGCGGCCGGTTCGGAAATGACGAGCGTCGTGAGGACGCCTGTCGCCATAGCCGCGGCCATGGCGAGATAAGCCCATTGCCATGCTTGATAGTCATACGCGCCTTTCGCTGATCCGAATGCACTGGCAAGGAACAATGCCCCGGCTCCCGATACCAGCATCCCGATGCGATACCCTGCGATATACGTAGATGACATCAGGGCTTGAAGCGAGACGTCTGCGGATTCAATACGGTACGCGTCGATGACGATGTCCTGTGTGGCGGATGAAAAACCCAGCAGTACAGCGGCCAATGCCATCATGGTCAAGCGCCCTCCGGCAGGATCGGTAAAGGCCATGCCCACAATCGCCGCAATAATGGATCCCTGTGCGAGCAGCATCCATCCGCGTCGCCGTCCCAACCTCGAAGTCAGGAGCGGGATGGGGAGCCTATCCACGAGCGGGGCCCAGACGAATTTGAATGAGTAGCCCAAGGCAGCCCAACTGAAGAAGGTAACGGTTGCCCGTTCGACTCCAGCTTCACGCAGCCACAATGAGAGCGAGGAAAAAATCAATAAGAGAGGAAGCCCGGCCGAGAAGCCGAGAAACAACATCGTGATGACCCGCGGGTGTCCGAACGACTGCAGGGAATGCCGCCAGGACTGTGAGGTGGTCTGCATTTTTTCTCGATAATCCGAAAAACTCCGGTGTCTCGTCGTTTGGGATTGATGGTGTCAGGGCCTTGCCCGGCAGTGTACCATGTTCTAGTATGAGCCTTCTTTCCTAGAACGTGGAAGCCCGACGCGGCAAGGTTGGCCCGGGATGAAGGCACGGAGAAGGATCGTCATGACGAAATACACCGACTTCATCAATTATCACCTGTCGATGTTGGTTGATGAGACCCGGACGAGTGCCTACAGTCAAGCGATTTCCCGGTTTGTCAAACCGGGTGACGTGGTGGTGGACGTGGGCTGCGGATCGGGTATTCTCTCGTTTTTCGCGTGCCGCGCCGGTGCCCGCCACGTGCATGCTATTGAGAGTGAACCCGTCATCAACATTGCCGAACTTGTGGCGGCGAAAAACGGATTTCAAGATCGGATCACGTTTTACAATGCCTCGTCTTTCAACGTGGAGTTGCCTGAACCTGCAGACGTCATCGTGACGGAGACAATGGGCACGTTCGGGTTTGAAGAAGGGATTCTCGGATCCCTGACCGATGCCCGGGAGCGCTTCCTTAAAAGAGGCGGAAGACTCATTCCTCACGGCGTAAACCTATTCCTCGTTCCAGTCGAATTGCCCCAGTTTTACGAACACGTGGTCGATTTTTGGGTGAACCGGTGTCAGGGATTTGATTTCTCACCCGTTCGCCATTTGACAGTGAATAATTTTCATCCGTTGAAACTGCACGAAGGAACGTTTTTGGGTGATCCTCTGCGCGTACAGGAAATTGAATTCGGAGAAACGGCTCAGACGGAAGTCAAGGCAGGCTTCACCATTCATGCCAGGCGGCAGGGCTGGCTTCATGGACTGGCGGGTTGGTTCAACGCCGAATTGATTCCTGGTCTTTCTATCTCCAATGGTCCTCAAGATAAAGCCTCGCATTGGGGGCTGGCCTTTTTCCCCATTGACCGTCCCGTTTCCGTGGGTCCCGGCAACCGTATCGACGCAGAGATGTCTTCAAGCCAAAATGGAGAATACTGGCATTGGAACGTTTCAGTGAACGGGTTACGATTTGAACATTCCAGCACCAAGGGTTCTCTGGCCTTGGCTCAAGAACGCTCCATTTCGTTGGCCGGTTAACGATGAGACCCTTCCTTCGTTCGAGATTGACCTCGGACGGCAGCTCCCGGGCCTGTCGTCTCTACCCCACCCCCGCTTTTGCAGGGGCAAACCTGGCTCGATTTCCCTTTACAAGGGAGAGGTTACAAGCGGTCATTCCCCTCTTTCCCTTCCTTTGTAAGAACGGGAACTTTTTCCGAAGAGGGAAAAGTTGGGAGGTAGAGATCGTTGAAAGAGGAAGAAGTATGGTTGTAAAGGCAACGGTTATGGCTGGCTGACGATCAATCGTTGACCGATGGCGATGATGTTATCCGTCAGGTTGTTCCACTTTTTCAATTGCTCAACGGTCACGTCATACGTGCGGGAGATCCGGTAGAGGGTATCTCCATTTATAACCGTGTAATAGGTCGGTGTGCCCATGCCGGTGGTATCGGATTGCTCCATATCCATACGGCCGGCGTCGGCTTTCTCCATGCCTAAGTCGCTGAACTCTGATTCGTCAAACGAAAAATCACTCAATTCAAACTCAGATAGTGCAGGGTCGGAAAAAGACGTATCGGGAGAGATGTCCATGTCGCTTGCAGAACCGGATGCGTTGCCGTCTTGAACACCTGCCTGCTGATGCGAGACTTGGTCTCGCAGGGTGTCACGCTCAGCGGCCAACTCACGGTTTTGAGATCCCAACGACGAGACTTCCTGTTGCATTTCTTGTAAGCGGGCATCGAGTTCGTCCGTCCGCTGTTCCTCTTGTGCCAACAGACGTTGGAAGTTGAGAGCTTTAGCTTTTTCAGCCTCGTATTCACCTGTGCTGACACAGCCCGATAACAAGACGGCACTCATCAGGCAAAGCATTCCAAACCGAGGCGTGAATCTTTTTGAAAATGAGCCAAGGTTTTGCGGGTGCTGCGCTATGGGCTGAGTGTTTAAGGTCATCGTTAGGCTCTCTTTCTGGTTTTATCCGTGTAGGTTTGAGAGGAAACGCAACTGTCGATGGTTGGGCTGGAAGAAAAACGACGACCATCCTTATTAAGGATAGAATAAAATGAGAGCCTGAAAATGTCAATCCTGATGAGTGGCTTTGTGGAACGTGGTGAACTGTCGGGCTGTGTTTCCTGGCCGGACCTATTCAAGAATTTTCAGTAATTCTTCATCGCTCATAAAGGGATCGGATAGCGATGGTTCGGAAGGCGGACTGTCTTTGTCCGTGTTGGGGTCCTGCGAAAGATTAGGGGAGTCCTGATCCGATTTCTGCTCCTGCGGAGGAAGATTGTCCTTTCTAAGAACGTCAAGCTCGGCGGTCAGCGTTCGATTTTGCGATTCCAATGCCACAATTTTGGCCTTGGTCTCTTTCAATTGGGCATTGAGTTCGTCAATTTCCTTATCCTTTTGCGCCAATTGAGCATCCAATGTGTCGTTGCGTTTTTCCTCTTGTGCCAACAAGCGTTGGAAGTTCAGGCTTCGAACTTTTTCCGCCTTGAGTTTTTCGGAACTGACGCATCCGGATTGCAGAATGGCGCCCAGCAGACAGAGAATGCTTAGGTAAAACATCCTTCTGGCCGAGTAGCGGTGAGATGTTGGTTGGCATTGGGGTGCGGTCTGCGGTTTTTGAATCATCAGCAGGTTCTCTTTTGACTTTCAGCGTCAGTCTGGAGAAAAGATTTGGTAGATACTTATGAACAGCCTGTTATTTGAGAATAGAGAGAGACGCGCAGGAATGTCAAATTTTAACAGGAAGCCGGTTTATTGACCCTCGAAAATGCCTGTGCTAGCTTGTGTTTGGTCGTACTTCTCCGTTTCGCCAAACACGATACCCCATGTCTGATACCTCTAAACGACACACAGATTCGCATGGCAGGATGGAAATCGAGGGGATTTCTCTGCGCCTGGCCCAGCCTGATACGTCTCAACAGGAATGGATCGGTGACCGGGAAGTCCTTCAGCAACTCCTTGCGTGCTGGCTCGTCGTCGATGAAAAAGACCTTCCGTTGTGTCCGCGGATCATCGGTCAGCCTGGTATCGGGAAGACAACCTTGGCTACGTCCGCAGCGCGTGAACGAAAACAGGACTTCTATGTCTATCAATGTACGGCCGATACGAGGCCCGAGGATTTATTGGTGACTCCGGTGATCGCCGAAGGACACACGCTTCAGTACCAAGCGTCTCCGTTAGTAACCGCGATGTTGACCGGTGGGGTATGTTTATTGGATGAAGGCAATCGGATGAACGAGAAAAGTTGGGCGTCGCTCGCTCCCTTGCTGGATCACCGTCGATCGGTGGAATCCGTGGTGGCCGGCATTCAGGTTAAGGCCCATCAGGATTTCCGGTGTTGCGTGACGATGAATGAAGATGCCTCTACCTATGAAGTGCCTGATTACATCCTGTCACGTCTCCAGCCCAGTTTGAAACTCGAGTTCCCGGCTCGTGAGCACGAGTTGGCCATTCTCCAGTATCATTTGCCGTTTTCTCCGCAGGAAATTCTGAACGTCACCGTCGAGTTTCTGCAAAGGGCGCATCGACTCGATCTGGGGTTTTCAGTAAGGGATGGCATTCACCTGGTGCAGTATGCGCTCAAACGGTTGGCGCTGGATCCGTCACATCCTCTGTCCCGAGACGAAGTGTGGCGAGAGGCGCTCATCAAGGTGCTTGGTGAAGAGGCGTTGGATTTGGATGCCTTGGCGCAACAGCGGAAAGGAGCAGTCGGTGAGCAATCACTTCCACGCGGATTGGGTGATTTCTTTTTTGAGCCCGATGATCCACTTCATCCCGACAGATAAACGTCCATGAGTCCTTTGTCGCAACAGGACGCCGCCGTGTATCGTCTTTCGCCACGCGTGCACGTTGTGCCGGTCTGTCACGGCAGTGCCGACGTAGCCAGGGCCGTCCGGGATTTGTGGCTGAAGCAGCGATTTGATTGTGTGGCCCTGCCGTTGCCCGCGTCCGTCGAGGACCCGGTTGAGGAAGGGGTCAGGCAGTTGCCCGTCGTCAGTGTCGTGGTGATACCGGAGCCGGATTGTGACGAACGTCCCGCATGCAGTTACGTCCCTCTGGATCCCTGCCAACCCGTCATTGCCATGATTCGGACGGCTATGGAGGAAGGGATCGACCGGGCGTATATCGACCGGGACGTCACCGTGTACGATCCAACGGAATATCCTGCTCCCGATCCGTATGCGCTGAAAAGCATCTCTCTTGCCGCGTTTTCCGGAGCCGCCCTGCCCTTTCTTCCATATCCCAAACCGCACAGCCAACGTTGGTCTCGGATCAAATGGATGGCGTTCAAATTACACGAGCTTGAATTGGACTATCACTCTATTCTGTGTGTGTGTGCCGTAGAAGACTGGCCGTGGCTGCGCGACGCGTATCAAAACCGGTGGCCGTATAAGGTCCCTGAATGTTTGGAAGGTCGTCCGGCGCTGCATCCGGTCGAACCTCGTACGTTGTATTTCCTGCTTTGCGAATTGCCCTTTCTGACCGGGTTGGTTGAGCGGAGACGGATCGAAGCCCGATCCGACGCTCAGTTATCCGTCGATGGAATCAAAGAACTGCTGCTCGAAACCCGGCTGCGTTGGCTTGCCACGCGACCGGCGCATTTGCAACAGGAGTCCAATTGGGTGACGCCCCAGTTGCTTCAGATGTATCTCCAATACGTGCGAAACCTTTCGTTGGGTGAACGCCGGTTGACGCCTGACCTGTATACGTTGGCCTTGGCAGCCAAACAATTTGCCGGAGATGAGTTTGCGGTGACTTTGCTCGAAACGGCCAAGAGTTACGAGTATGAGCCGGATGAATCGTTACGCGCGGCATCGCCGCCGTCTTCCGTCGGCCTCGGCTTGCTCGAATCCCCGGAAGGCGTCGTTTCCGCCGCGAAGGATCGGTTGAGGAGCACATTGCCGTCATGGCGAACGTTGTCGCTCAAGCCGCGGCATGATCCGCGCAGACGACGCGAATGGGCCTACCGCTGGAATCCCTTGGGCCAATGTTCCTGGCCGCCGGAAGACAATCGCATCGAAGGCTTTACGGCTCATGTTCGTGAACAAAGTAAAGCGTTGCTAGGGGAAGATCTGGCCAGAGTGGATAAATTCACAACCTCGATCCGTGACGGGATCGACATGCGGGAAACCTTGCGCCATTGGGATCCCCGGAAGAAGGTTGCCGATCTGTACGTGAAAGAACTCCCTCCATCCCGCGGAACCGTGGAAATTGTGGTCTTTATCTTCGAGGTGCCGGCGAATCCTGAAAAATTTTCATGGCAGGCCACGTGGTACGCGGAGCACGTCGAAGAATCCACGCTCTCTTTTTACGCCACCCCATTTTTGGAAAACATGACCGGACCCGGGATCGGGCAGTCTCAATACGGGGGCACGCTGTTCCTGTTTCCTCCACGGCCGGTTCCGGATATTTGGGAAGATCCCCGGCTCGATTTTGCGAGAACGTTGGAGGAGCGCCTGATAGCCGGTGCCGCCCTTCATTCCCGGGAAAAACACATCACACTCGTGAGTCCCGTTCCGCCGTTGGCCCGATGGAGACATATTGCCAGGAAATTTGAGCGCAGGCTCATCCCGATTTCCCTATCGCGGTTTTCGGGCCAAACCGTCGCGCAGTTGCGACGCTTTCACGTGCTGAACGGGCACGAAATCCGAAGTTTCGCCAGTCAATTCATTCAAGGATAGGTGCAGCCCCCAAAGCTTCGTGGGCTGTTGCATGCAGGCATGTCCCCATCCGACGCTCCGCTTCACGTTGAAGTTCGTATTGCCGAATTACGCGAACAGATTCGCCGACACAACGATCTCTACTATGGTCTCGGTGAACCGGAAATTTCGGATTCGGAATACGACAACCTGTTCAAGGAGCTTCAGGACCTGGAAGCACTCCACCCTGATCTGGTCACCACGGATTCGCCCACACAACAAGTTGGAGGGGTACCTGTGGTGGAACGTGAAGCTCGTGCAGCCATTGGTGCGCCGGCAGGCTCTGCGGAGGTGCCGGTCAAGAATCTACTCGAACAATTTGCGAAGGTGCCGCATGATCGCCCGTTATTGAGTCTTGATTCAGTTTTGGCCCCGGACGACGTGTCTGCGTTTGACAAACGGGTGAGAAGGGAACTCGACGTGGACCGGATCGAATATGTGGTTGAGCCGAAATACGACGGGTTGTCCGTGGTCATGATCTATGAACACGGGACGTTCACCCTCGGCGCCACCAGGGGAGACGGGCACACGGGTGAAAACGTCACGCCGAACCTTCTGGCAATTCTTGACCGGCTGGCCTGTCTGACGCTTCATGGAGACGTGCCGCAGCGGATTGTAGTCCGAGGGGAAGTGTATCTGCGCCTTCCCGATTTCCAGGCACTCAATCGCCAACTGACCGAGCGCGGAGAAAAGGCATTTGCCAATCCCCGCAATGCCGCTTCCGGTTCGCTTCGGCAACTCGATGCTGAGATGACCGCCTCCAGACCTCTGGCACTCACCTGTTACGACTTGATGGTCTCTTCGGAGCCGTTACCGCGCACGCATTGGGGGACCGTTGATTTACTCGACGCGTGGGGCTTGCCCATTCCTGAGTCCGCGATGCGTTGCGTCTGTCGCGACGTCGAGGAGGTCATAGCCTTTCACCGCAGCATGATGGAAAAGCGAGAAGACTTGCCGTTTGAAATCGACGGTATTGTCGTGAAACTCAATTCCCGGGACTTCCAGGAGCAACTCGGCGAAAAATCAAGGAGCCCGCGATGGGCCATCGCTTTTAAATTTCCCCCGCGCAAGGAATTGACCACCGTGCAGGACATTGTGGTGTCGGTGGGGAGGACCGGCGCGTTGACCCCTATCGCGTTATTGACACCGGTGGAAGTTGGCGGCGTGACGATCAGCCGGGCCACGTTGCATAACGTGGAAGAGGTGGCGCGTAAGGACGTGCGGGTCGGAGATACGGTCAAGGTTGAGCGGGCAGGTGACGTGATTCCTGATATTGTCGAGCGAGTTGCGTTCCCCGGCGAACAACGTGCGGCTCCGTTTGTGGTCCCTCCTGCCTGTCCGGTGTGCCAGTCAGCCGTAGTGCAGGAAGGTCCAGTTTATTATTGCACGGGGCAAACGGTCTGCTCTGCGCAGTTGAAGGGAGGCATTCAACATTTTGCCTCCAAAGGCGCCCTCAATATCGAAGGTTTGGGGGAGAAAACTGTTGCGCAATTGGTTGATAAAGCCTTGGTGAAAGACCTGTCGGACCTGTACCGCTTGACTAAAGAGCAATTCTTGAGCCTGGACGGATTCGCGGAGAAATCAGCCGCCCAATTGTTTTCGGCTATTGAGCACAGTAAAACTCCCTCATTGGAACGGTTTCTCTTTGGGCTCGGCATTCATCACGTCGGCCATCACGTTGCGCAAATTTTAGCTTCGCAATTCGGTTCGTTGGATAAGCTTCTGACTGTGACCCGTGAGGAATTGCTGGAGATTCGCGACGTCGGGCCGGAAATTGCGCAGAGCGTAGTCAGTTTCTTCGGCGAAGAGCGAAACGTGACTGTGCTCAATGCCATGAAGACGCTAGGAGTCAACGTTCGGACTGTTTCCTCTGAAAAGAGAGGACAGGCCGGACCCTTGGAAGGGAAAAGCTTTGTGTTTACCGGCGGGCTGGAGAGTGTAAGCCGGCAGGAAGCCGCGCAACGCGTTGAAGCACTTGGCGGCCGGGTTACCTCTGCCGTCAGTAAACACACTGCGTACATCATCGTCGGAAAAGACCCCGGATCGAAATTGGACGAGGCCAAACGGTTGGGAATTGCTTCGCTTGACGAAACCGGTTTTCTCGACTTGATTCGATCCGGCAATTGAGAAAAGACGAAACGTCCGGCGTTACGTAGGGGAACCGGCTTGGGCGGGTTCCGGTTCTTCTTGTGACACGTCCTCCTGTTTGAGGATCTGAACGCTTTTGATGGATCGGTTATCGGCTTCCCTGATGGTTAACAGGCAACCGGCCACTTGGAGTTCCTCTCCGACCGCAGGGATATGGCCGAGGTGCTGCTGGATAAGCCCGCTGATGGTATAGAAGACAACGTCTTCGTCTTTATCCAAGGCCACCTTTAGAAATTCGTTAATTTTGCGAACTTCCGTTCGACCGCTCACCAAAACCTCGTTTTTGCCGGTCCGTTTGATCAGCTCTTCGCTTACATCCGTCTCGTCGAGTATATCACCCACGACTTCCTCCAACAGATCTTCCGTAGTGACGATTCCCATCACTCCGCCGAATTCATTGACGACGATCGCAATGTGACGTTTCTCCTGCTGAAATTGCTTTAACAGATCACCGACCGGCTTGGAAATGGGTATAAAGAGCGGGGGGAGGGCCAATTCCTTCAGTTTAATGGTGCGATTTCCCTGGGCCAATTCGATCAAGGCATGCGTACGATACAGAATGCCCGTGATGTTGTCGCGGAGATCATCATAAATGGGAATCCGTGAATGTTTGATATTAAACAGGTCGTCTTTGGCTTCCTCCAAAGACAGATTGCTGTCGATGACGACCGTGTCGATTCTCGGGGTCATCACGTCCCTGGCCGTGAGCTCGGTGAATTCGAAGAGATTTTTAATCATCTCAACCTTTTCGGTCTCGAGCACTCCGGTTTTCCCTCCGGCCTCGATCATGATTTTCAGTTCTTCTTTCGTCACGAAAGGGACGGCCAGCCCTCGTCCTCCAGTCAATTTCAGAATCAGAGGTTCCAACAGGAAGAGGGCCGGAGCGAAGAGTTTTTCCATCCAATAGATCATATGCGCGAAGAATTGGACGGCGGAGGGTGCGTGTTTGGCGGACAGCGTCTTGGGGACGATCTCTCCGAAAATCAGCACAAAAATCGTCAACACGCCCGTCGCAATCGCAACCGCTTCGGAGCCGAAATGTTCAAAGGTGACCATGGAAATCAACGCGGCGGCCGTCAGGTTGACGACGTTGTTTCCAATCAGGATGGTCGAAAGCAGTCGCTGGGGATTCTGTCTGAGGGAAAGCGCCAGTTTCGCTGTCCGGCGGCCCTCCTCTGTCATGGTTTGTAACTTGGTCTCGGAAAGGGAAAAGAATGCGATTTCCGCTCCTGAAAACAAGCCGGAAAGCAGCAAGCAGATCACAATGACGACGTATTCCATGGGATCAAATCAGAGTAAACCCCTGATAGAGGGCAGAAGGGGCGGAAAGGCTAGAGAAATCAACGCCTTTGCTTTGTACCGATCACGTGTTGGGAAACGGGCAAAGAAAAACGAATAGGACGGGTAGAGATTAGGGCGCTGGTGACGGAAATGTCGTCTGGGACCGTCGTCATCCATTGGAAAAGCCATCCTAGCATAGGCGTTCATTGCGTATCAACAGGTGTGTTGGATTTCTTGTGAAAAGTAAGGCACCCAAGGCTCTGGTGTAGCCAGAACTTCGAGAGAGAAAACAGTTCTATGTCTCGGATAACCGGTCGAATTTGTAGCTTTGTTTGCTCAGGACGGGAAAGACCGTGAAGATCGGCGTGCTGTGCGGAATAAGGCCGGCGTCCGTTCCCGGGCTCAAGGTCAGATGGAGATTCACGAAATTAAAACTCAACCCTTCCTGCCAGGGTTGAGACTGGGCTTCTGCATAGGTCGGGACCTTGTCCGAGGCGTAGGATCGCGTCATCAGCCCCGCGCCGCCCTGAAGACCATATTCGTACAGGTCCGGTGCGCCTTGGATCAGGACGGCTACTTTGGAGGCGTCGAACCAAACTTTGAAATTGCAACTGACCTGAATGAACGGTCCCAGACTGCCCGTATGTTCGAGAACGGCGAGTGGATAGGCGTATTCCGGAGGCACGTCTCCGGAAGCCGGCACGGACTGGGATGGAAACTCGGCATCCTTGATGCCGGAAAAGGACACGAATAAGAGGTTGGGGTCGTCCAAGGCAATATCGTAGACCTGCCCGTCGTGATAACTGCACAGCTTACCCATTTCGTACCGGAGAGGATACGAATACCCCATTTTTGCGTAAAAAATCCGGATGCCTGCTTCCAGGGGGTCATCGGGGCGTCGGCTGATCTTCAGGTCGAAGGGAAGCATCATATGAAACCCGTTCGTCCGAACAGCCATGAAGGGCGCGCAGGCGCCGGGAAATTCCTTATGCAGGGCTTCATTGTCAGGCTCAAATCGTTTGGGTGTGCCGCCGAAATGTTGTGCGGTCTTGGCCTCCTTGGTTAGCCGGTATTTATTCTGGTAATACGCCCCGGCCCGTTTTTGTGCCAGATCCAGAAAATAGTCCGGAAGATCCGTCTCGACAATCAACGTGTGACGATCGACTGACGCATTCCGGGACGACTTCATGGCATCGTTGTAGATGGCCAACTCGGCAGTGGTTTTCTGAACGTCATGCTCCAATTCCCTGTCTAATTCGGGATCGAAGAACCGCGTGGTCGAGAGAAGCTGGCGGGCCTTTTGCAGCAATTCCAATTTGAGCGAATAGCGTTTGGGTTCCGCGGCAATGGCCTGGGTCGTTGCGATGATCAAACTGAACTGTTCTTCCGGAGCAATGCCGAGTGCCGTCAAGTCCTGTTCACGAAGAAACGAGATCGCCAATGGCCCAAACGCCTCTTCGCGGCGGAGCCCGAGCGTCAGCAGATAATTAAGATAAGAACGGGCTTCATCCTGGGTCATAGTCTGAACTTTCGGTCATTGATGCGAAATTGGCCCGAAATTGTCATTCCCGCGCACGCGGGAATCCAGAGCCGTTCTCCTCGCAAAGAAAAACAAAACCCTGGATCCCCGATCGGGGTCGGGGATGACAGAAGGAGACAGCGGAAATTGTCAACGAACAAACATTCGCAATTCTAAGGAAACGAGGTCTGTCAGGACAAGGGGAAGACTGAACTTCATCAAGTACCTTCTTTTTTGTGTGCAGGCTCAGCCATAGAACAGGAAAGAGCCTCCGGCCTCCACCAGCACCAGCGTGCCGAGTACAATTGTGGCGAGCCCCACGACGGCCTGAAGGCTGTGATGCGCCCGGGTGAAAGCCTGTGCCGTCCAGGCCAGGGGCACGGCCAGTACCGAAGACAATACCAGCATGCCGGCGATCGAGCCAAGGCCGAACAACGCGACGTAGAGCAGCCCGATGACCTGGTCCTGTACGGTCGAGGCGGTCAGGATTACCAGGGCCGTTGATCCGGCCAGACCGTGAACCATGCCCACCAGCAGCGTCCGCACGGGCAACCCGCTTGCATGGGCATGAACGTGATGGTCGGGATCATGGGCAGTGCCTTCACCGGCATGACTGTGGCCGTGCAAATGGGTCCGGCCGTCAGCGTGCCGGTGACGATGGAAATGAAAACCGGCGCGCCACAGGCGAACAAGCACCTGTCCGCCCAACAAGATCAGCATCACGCCGACTACGCACTCCAGCGCTTGTGCCAAGGTTTCTCCAAAGCGCAGATCCAAAAGGACAGCCGCACCGGCAAAGAAGAACAAGGTCAACGAATGACCCAGGCCCCAAACTGCGCCATGTGTGGCAATCCGGCGAACAGATCGTGTGTCCGTACAAAGCGACGAGACGGTCGCCACGTGATCAGCTTCCAACGCATGCTGCATGCCGATCAGGAGCCCCAGCAAAAGAATGCTGGTCACAATAGGTAATCTCGAAAGTTCTTGCTACGCATCATATTCTCCAAGTCCACTATACAAGGCATCTCATGGCAGCTACTGTACGTTTCGTCGAGGCCTGCTGACAAGAGGACAGACAGCCTCATTCAGCCCTGTCAATGTCTGGTTTCACTGACTTGGCTTTCGGATACCTCGCACACAAGTTGTATCGGCTATGAGTTTAAAATATTTAAAATTAAGTTCATTTAAGTAAGCATTTATAGAAATATATAAACCTTTATTGATTTATTAAGTTTAAAAATATATATTTTTAATACTTTTAAGTTGTTAAATATAAATAATCATAAACCTAAACTTGGTTTACGAATATTATGTTTTAGTCACTATGAAATTTAAATACCAAAAACCAACAAAACTAAGCATGCTGCAGCGTCTTCTGCCAGAAGGCCTCTTGGCAGATGCTGCCTGGTTTACCCGCAAGGGCTATCCCAGTTCCTTGCGTAGCCGCTACCTCACCAGTGGCTGGTTGAAACCGGTCACAAGGGGCGTATTTCGCCGTCCGCTGCACAAATCCGGTCTTCAAGAAGAGACGGTGCCATTGAGCTGGCAGCATGTCGTTCTCTCCCTTCAGATGATACTAAAGCGTTCAATCGTGATAGGCGGGCGGACCGCGCTGGAACTTCACGGTTTCGCTCACTATGTGTCCAGTTCCGGCCCACGGGAAATCCATCTGTACGGTGACGAGCAGGCACCTGGCTGGCTCAAGAAGCTTCCTATCGAGACGCCATTCGTGTCTCACAACGCCAAGAAGCTTTTTCGTGCGGAACCAATCGTCAAAGGCTTTGAGACGCTTAACGCCATATTGTTAAGCGACGAGCCGGATTTCCGTATGCCCATACATGGCAGTCTGACGTGGACGGATATCGGTGACCGGTACTGGCCGCTCGTGCTTTCGACACCGGAACGGGCGGTTTTGGAACTACTGGACGAGCTTCCGGAAAAAGAGACGTTTCACCAAGCCGACGTGCTGCTGGCAGGTTGTACAAGCCTCAGCCCCAAACGGTTGAACCGTCTTCTGCGGGAATGCCGTAACGTCAAGGTCAAGCGACTGTTTCTCTGGTTCGCCGACCGGCATCGCCATGTCTGGTGCACACAGCTTGACCGTGAAGGTATTGACCTTGGCAGCGGCAAGCGCATGCTGGTACGTGGCGGACGTTTCGACGTGCAATATCAGATCACCGTTCCGGAGGATCTTGATGCCGGCGGATGAACAATATCGGCGTCAGGTCGCCTTGCTCGTACTCACCCGTACGACCTGCCATCATTATTGACGGATGCCGGAAGGTTAACTATGGTGAAGTTGAAGCCCGGTAGGTCAGGTTAGCGAAGCGCAACCTGACATCTTTGCCGATGTTTAGCCAAATAGCAGCATAAACTCAAACACGAAGGAGCGCCAATCCACCATGCCCGTTTCTGACTTTCAATCACTTATGCTTCCGGTCCTCAAGGCGCTGTCCGGTGGTGCGGAAACTCCGATCTCTGAGGTGAGAGCCCGCGTCGCCACCACAGAAGGTTTGACTCCCGAAGAGGTACGAGAATTGCTCCCCAGTGGCAAGCAGCCAGTTTTTGCCAATCGGATCGCTTGGGCAGTGGCGCATATGAGCCACGCCGGGCTGGTGGAAAAGGTTCGGCGTGGTGTCTATCGGTTAACGTCTGAAGGCGAGCATCTGTTGGTTCAAGCTCCTACGCGGATCGACCTTAAAGTTCTAAGTAACTATTCAGCTTATGCCGGGTGGCGGATGGGAAGGGATACTCCGTCGGAGAAGAGTGATGCCACGCTTACAATGACGGAAGATGAGTCGGTCACGCCGGAGGAGGCACTGGAGCGCGCGGTTGGGGAATTGCGCAATGAACTGAAGGCGGAAGTACTGGAACGTGTCCGGAAGGCGGAGTCTGCGTTTCTCGAACGGGTAGTAGTAGACCTCTTGCGTGCCATGGGCTATGGCAAAGGCGATGCTGCGATGGGGCAGGTGACTGGGCGTTCGGGCGATGGCGGGATTGACGGAAAAATCAAGGAAGATGCGCTCGGCTTGGATGAGGTGTATCTTCAGGCCAAGAGATACGCTGCTGACAATACCGTGGGAGAAGGCGACCTGCGCAATTTTGCCGGGGCAATTGATGCTGCGGGTACGACCAAAGGCGTGTTCGTCACCACAGCTAGTTTTACGAAAGCCGCCAAAGCCTATGTAGAGAAGAGTCCGAAGCGCATTATTCTGATCGACGGTGAAGAACTCGCGCGACTCATGGTTGAGCATAATATCGGCGTCCGCCTGAAGATGCCGCCATATGAGATCAAACGGATCGACGAGGATTATTTTGATTCAGAAGACCTGTAGGCTCATGCGCCTGTTCTGGAATGAAATTTGTGCCCCTTGTCTGGTACGGAAAACCTGCCTAAAGGAAAGCAAGAGTAATCTCATAACCCCCATTCATCATTCTCGTGTCTGACCACGTTTTCGAAACGCAACAAGCCCTTGAATGGCCGCAAGTCCTGGAGGCGTTGGCCGCACAGGCGCACTCGGTGTCGGGAGCCGAGTTGTGCCGGCGGTTGCCGTTGGAGGACTCGCTCGCACTTGCGCAGTATCGCATGCAGGAAACGACGGAAATGCTTGAGTTGTCCCATGCTCCCGTGCCATGTCCCGCGGTGCAATTTGAAGACTCGTCGCAAGCTCTGCGCAAGGCGGAAAAGGGCGGAATGCTCGATCTCAAAACACTGCGAACCCTCTCCGTCCTGATCCACGTGGCGGGGGCGATCAGGCGTTGTCTTGTAGTAAATCAAGAGACCGCGCCGGTCCTGTTTGCCTATTATGGATCTCTGCCGGACCTGTCTGAACTGCGGGAGGAGATCGATACATGCGTGAGCGCGGAAGGGGAAATACTCGATCATGCTTCACCGGCATTGTATGAGGCACTCCGTCTTTCGCAGGGGTTGAAGCACCGTATACGCCAGCGCATGGAGAACATGGTGGCGTCTTCACGCTACAGGGAGTTGTTGCAGGAACCGTACTATGCCCAACGGGAGAACCGGTACGTCCTGCCCGTCAAGGCTGAGCGCCGGCATGATCTTCCCGGGATCGTGCATGACATGTCGGCCAGTGGCGCCACGGTGTTCATGGAGCCTCGTGAACTCATCGACCTGAACAATCAGATCAAAGTTGCCGAGCTTCAGGTCGACCGGGAAATCGCCCGTATCTTGCAGGAACTCACGAGCCGGGTTGTGCGGCACCTGGATGATTTGCGGAGCCTGTTGCAGGTCCTGACCACCTTGGATTGTATTGGAGCTAGGGCACGCCTGAGCACCCGCATGAACGGTGCGCCGGTCCGTCTCAATACGGACGGGCACGTTCGTTTGTGGGAGGCCCGGCATCCCTTGTTGCTGTTGACCAAAGAGCAGGTAGTGCCCAACGACGTCATGTTCGAGCGGGATTCCGCCGTGTTGGTCATTTCCGGTCCCAATACCGGAGGAAAAACCGTGCTGCTGAAGCTGCTGGGCCTTTACAGTCTGATGGTGCGTGGCGGGCTCCATTTGCCTTGCAGGGACGGATCGGAGATGGCGTTTTTTGAGGAAACCTTCGCGGACATCGGCGATGCGCAGGACCTGACCAAAGATCTTTCCAGTTTTTCCGCCCACATCAGAAAACTGATCGGTCTGCTCAAGAATATCGAACACCGCACCGGCGGCGGGTCTCCGCATACGCTGGTGCTCCTGGATGAAGTCATCAGTTCAACGGACCCCGCCGAGGGTGCGGCTCTGGCTGAAGCACTCCTCCGCCGGTTCGCCGAACTCAAGCTCAAGGTCGTGGTGACCACGCATTACAATTCCTTGAAGACCCTGGCCCTGTCGACTCCGGGGTTTCTGAATGCGAGCCTGGAATTCGACGTGAACACGTTGGCCCCGACGTACCGCTTCATCCCCGGCATCCCCGGCGGATCCTCCGCGCTCGATATCGCCGGTCGTTTGGGGATGGACCCGTCGATTCTCGACCATGCCTTGAGCCTGGTCCATCAGGAAGATCGCCAACTCGATCATATCTTCGCGGACCTGCAACACACTCATCAGGAATTGAAGGAAGATCGGGAAGAGGCCCGGACCCAACGCGAGAGTGCCGACCGTGACGCGATGGAGGCCCATGCGATTACCGAACGATTGCGTTCGGTCGAACGCGAAGAAATCAAAAAAATGAAAAAGAAGTTTCGCGAAGAACTGGCGGCGGCCCGTGCGGAGATTCGCCGGATCACCGAATCGTTGCAACGGCAACGGACGTGGACGCACGCGCAGGAAGCGCAACACCAGTTACAACGTGTCGAGGATTCCGTGACCCAACACACCAGGGCATCGCTCGAAACCGTGCCGGTCGAATCGCTCGAAGAAGGCGATATTGTGGAAATCGCCAATCTGGACACGTTGGGGCGATTGCTGGAAAAGCCCCAAGGCAAGAAATCCGTACGCGTACAGGTGGGGGAATCCGAGATGTCCGTGCACGTAGACCGACTCGTCGGGCTCGGAAAAGGGGAGGGGATGCCGGATGCGGTCTCGCGTCCGGCGCCATTCGCACCACGTTCATCGAAACCCGGCCAATCCTTGTCCAACAAGAACGTCGCGACGGGCTCCACGGCGTCGGGTTTCGCCGGCATTGATCTGCGAGGGCAAACAGCAGAAGAAGCGCTTGAACAACTGACGGCTCAGTTGGATCAGGCTTTGCTGAGCAACGCCAAATCCGTCCGGATCATTCATGGGCATGGGACAGGAAAGCTCAAGGCCGCGATTCGACAATTTCTGGCGCAGTCGGCCTACGTGACGGCGTTTCGACCGGGAGTAAAGGATGAAGGCGGCGATGGCGTGACGATGGCGGAGTTGACCTAGCCTGTGCCCACGTTCAAGACCCGGGTTCATTCGTCAAGGCAATGGCGACGTTGCGCTGGAATCCTGAAAATTTCGCGCGCCGGATAGGGGACAGGGCAAAGGTTCGGGAGAATTCCTCTTCACTCAAGGCTGAGAGCCGGGCCAGGTTCGGGCCCTGCGTCAGGTCGGTGGGCTGCACGGCCGGCTCGTCCGTCGCCGGAGCAAAGGCATTGTACGGGCATACGTCCAAACAATCATCGCAGCCGAAGATGCGGTTGCCCATGCGGGTTTGGAGGTCGTGGTCCAGCGAAGGACTGTCGCCGCGGTATTCGATCGTGACGTACGACAGACATTTCGTGGCATCGACCACGTAGGGATCGACAATGGCGCCGGTCGGACAGGCGCGAATGCACAGGGTGCACGTCCCGCACAGGTCGGCCCCGGGTTCATCAGGCTCCAACTCCGCGGTGGTTAAAATTTCTCCCAGCAGCAGCCACGATCCGAAGGCAGGGGAGACAAGATTGGAATGTTTACCGATCCACCCCAAACCGGCTTGTTGCGCCCAGAATTTTTCCATCACCGGGCCCGTATCCGCGTAGCTGCGTGTGGCACAATTCGGTTCGAGAGACTTGAGCACCTGTTCAAGGGCCTTGAGTTTTTTCTTGAATACGCGGTGGTAATCCTCACCCCAGGCATACCGGGCAATCCGCCCGTTACCTCGTCGCTCATCCGGAGCCACGTCGGTCCAGTAATTGAGGCCGACGGCAAGAATCGAACGGCAGTTCGGCAACACCTGCGCGGGGTCGGCACGTCGTTCGGGATTGCGTCCCATCCACGCCATCGTGCCGTGGTAGCCTTGAGCCAACCAATGTTGCAGGCGTTCGAGCAGGTTGGTATGGGAATGACTGGACGGAACGCAATCCTGGTCGGTGGTTGACGACAGGATGCGAGCGATGCCTACGGCATGAAACCCCTGATCAAGGGCGGCTTGTTTGAGAAGACAGGTCGTCGATGACATGAAAGAACCCCCTCTTTTCCTTCTGCCATTCCAAGCAAGATGCCAACGTGGTCATTCCGAGTGAAGCGAGGAGTCACGTAGTCGTCACGCGATCCATTCGGGACGGCACAGGGGCCGTCCCCTACAGGCAAGGCCATGCCTGTAGGCGCTGCCTGTCAATCCTTATAGACTTTTCTCGGTTGGGTTGTCATGGGCTGGCTGTCGCCACACGCAAACATCACGCTGAACCGGGCCGAACAATTGTCCGTGCCGCAGGCACTACAGGAGCCCACGATCTTGGTTTTCCAGTCGGTTTTTTCCTCGTCGATGGCACAACTCGTCTTGCCGCCCTTGGAGATATCGACCCACGGATCATCATAGCCCGGAAAATTTGCGACTTTGCATCCTGACGGGATCGGCACCTCACAGGTGCGACCCTGATCTCCCTTCACCATGCCGAGGTTGCAGATCGATTCAGTTCGGGGCTCCGCATAAGCGATCCCGCCACTCATGAACAGGATTCCGTTTAAAACGAGTGCCAGAGAAAGTGCCAAGTATTTCATCATCAGAGTCCTTTTTCGAATGTTCTCATTCCGGAAACCGTGGGAGTGTTCTATACCATAGAACTCTTTGGGGGGCTAGAACAAGCCTTTCCCGACTATCAGTCATTGTCTTCAGGTCTTGCGCAGCACGTAGACGTTGGCCTTCATATTCTTACCGGGCAGGTGCGGACCGTATTCCTTGTGCAGCAAGGTAAAAGCGCCCGAATCGACAAGGTCGGCGACGGCATTGTTGAACTCCGGTTGCTTCAGCGTATGATCGTTAAAGGAAAACGTCGTCAGGCCGCCAGGCCCAAGCTTTCCAAGGAACGCGTGAAGGTAGGAAAGTGGCGCGGCACCGCTTCCGATGACACCGATGGCTGAAATGGCACCATAGGTTCCGGGCTTGAAGGGAAAAGGATCATCAAGGTCGGACACCCATTGTGTCCGATAGATCCCAAGAAGCTTGGCTTCGGCCAGCATCTCGGCATTGACGTCAGTACCCGATACGTTGGAAAAGCCAGCGTCTCGAAGGGCCGCTCCGGAAATGCCGGTTCCGCATCCGACATCAAGAACAGGGAGGGCGAGATCGGGTGTGTGGCAAGCAAGAGCCTCGGCGCACCGCTTCGGCGTGGCGTAACCGCTGGCAGTGATATCCTCGGCGTATGTTTTTGCCCACTCGCTGTATAACGCGAGCGTCTCGTCAACTGTTTCCAGTTCGTAAACCCTGGAAAAATAGTCTTTCTTTTCCGTCATGTTTCTGCGCTTGCTCCTGTGTCTGGCAACGGGCAGTGAAGCAGGAGGTCACTTTGCGGGAGATAGAAGTGTTGCTAGGAGACCTCCATCGTTTCCTGGATGACCAGGTCGGCAACTGACCGTAACGCGTCCTCAATGCTGTCGCCTTCGAGCCGGCGCAGCCGGAAGTGGTCGAGTTGCCGGTCCGCGCCGGTGCCCTCCCTGATGATCGTGAGGGAGTGACGCAATTCCGCCTCGCAACCGAGCGCTCGGGCGTCCTCGACAAGATCCTCGACAAGCGCCGACAGGTAGTCGTCGATGTCGATGCGGCCGCCCGCGGCGACGTCGCCGAAAAACGCCAGTACACCGTAGCGCGCCGCCAGCCACCGGTTCTCAGCGATGATTCCGGATGGCGGTTCCGGTGGCAAAGCATCTTCCGTGCTTTGGCGGAGCAGCTTACGGATCAGAGAGGCATACATCGCCGCGACGGCCAAGGCGTCGTCAAGGCTGGTACAGATATCGCAGATACGCAACTCGATCGTGGGATACTTCGACGACGGGCGGAGGTCCCACCACAACTCGCTGCCGTCGTCGATGAACTTGAGTGATTGGTATCCTTCCAGCAGGCTTTCGTAGTCGCGTCGCGAGGCAAATGCCGGCGGGAGACCGAACCGCGGCATTACACTCAAGAGGTTCAGCCGATAGGATTTGAACCCGGTCTCCCGTCCCGAGCTGAAGGGTGACGATGCCGACAGGGCATTCAGCAACGGCAGATGAGGTCGTAAGGCGGTCATCACCCGTATGCGCGAGTCGGGGTCGCCGAACCCGGCGTGAATATGCATGCTGCCCACGAGAAGGGACCGTATCTCCTGAAGAGTAATCGCTAAGCGCTGATACCGCTCCTTCTTCGTTGGCAGTTGTACCCGCCAGTCGGCGAACGGATGCGTGGACGACGCAATCACGGCGACCTTATGCTGCCGCGCGGCATCAATGACGATTCGACGCGTCTCGGTCAGTGCCTGGCGCAAGTCGGCGAAGTTCGCGCAGACCTTGGTGTTAGTCTCGATTTGAGAGCGCAGGAATTCATGCACCACGCTGTGCGGCCCGCTGGCACGTTCACAGGCTTCGAAGATCGCTGGGTTTGGGTCGGCTATCAGATCCCGCGACTGGGGATCGACCAGAAAAAACTCTTCTTCAACTCCAAGCGTGATGTTCAAGTCGGTGTCTGACATCCCGGCAACATACCGCAACGGCCACATGAGGAACAAGACGATAAAAACAATCGCCGCCACGTAGACCGTTGAACCCTACGACGACGTTATACCGGCCTTTGCGGAAAGCACGGACGTCCCATGCTGGTCATCCACTCGCCATCCCACAGTCGATCAAGGAACTGCTGCCATGGCAGAATATCAATGCCGTCCACTTGACGAGTCGCCGGTTCCATGGACACCAGGATATAGTGTGTCATCAGGGCCTCTTCGCGGAGCGCCCTCAATCCTTTCAGGTCCCGATGTGATATGGCTTTCTTGGTCTTCACTTCGATGGCAAGTCTACCGACGACAAAATCCACTTCAAATTGGGATTTGGAGCGCCAGTACCTGGGCGGGCCGAGCAGGTGGTAATCGCAGAACGCCTTGATCTCCTGCAATACAAAAGTCTCGAACGCCTCGCCGTACTCGACTGTGCCCAAGGCCAGACCACGACGCCCCTGCAAGTGACGCGCCAGGATCTGCTACAGCTTTACCGGAACTTGGCCGAGTCGAGACATCTTGATTTCGTTTCAAACGGCTGGTGTCGCTTGTGGTCCACGAATTGGAAAAATCAGAACGTCTCAGGAAGCAGGGTAAAGCCTTCCCGATAGCCTGCTTCACGCAGTTGTCGGTCGAACGCAACAAAGCCCTGTCCCGTTGTCAGTCCCTGACACCATTGGATGGCTGCAGCCAGTTGCAGGGCGTCCGCTGTCCGTAACTGATGCATGGAGAGCAACCGTTCGGCCGTACTGCGTAATGCCTCGCCCGGTTGCATCTCCGTCCATGTTTGCATAAGAATCTGCAAGACGTGGCGGGCGGCTCGTTCGTCTGTTGGTGTCAAGCTGCCTTCCCGTACCTGTCGCATGAGTGCGGAAAGACATTCGGTGCGCGTGCCCCACCATACGACCATGGACGGTTCCTCGATGAGGATCTTTCGTACGGTGCCTGAATGGGGTTCATGTACACAGAGTGGCACAATAGCCGACGTATCCCAGAAATTCACCTGCCTTCTTCCCGCTCACTTACAATCGCCGAACGTACGGCACCTTGACGGTCTGTCGGGCGAGGCAGATTCCAAAAATCCGCTGGCAAGGCTTTCTCCCCGCGCTTGAGGAGACCTTTTTGTTCCATGTCTTGTAAATGTGCAGATAAGGACACGGGATTGGCAATCGGCAGCAACCGCGCAATAGGGCGGCCATGCTCGGTAATCAAGATTTCTTCACCGGTCTTTACCCAGCGCAGGTAGGCACTTAACGCCATCTTGAGCTTCGATACGGTTGCAGTTTTCATAAATGACTATTCTAGACAATATTATCAGACCACTATAGTCATTATCTGTCAATTGAGCAAATGCCCAGGAAATGAGTCATATTGGGATCAATCTTTTTTGCTTCAACAGGAGTTTTCTCTTCATGCGAATGCAGATTTTCCTCTACAGACCAAATTCTCGCAAAAAAAAGAAGGCCCGGGGGAAGAGTCCCCCGGGCCTTCTTTTAGAAGCGGTAATGCTTCAGCGATCTTACATCATGCCGCCCATGCCGCCCATGCCGTGGTCATGGCCGCCCATACCGCCGGCCGGTTCTTTCTTTTCTTCCGGCAGATCGGTCACGGTCACCTCGGTGGTCAGCATCAACCCGGCGACGCTCGCGGCATTCTGTAATGCGCATCGCGTCACTTTGGTCGGGTCGATCACGCCGGCCTGAACCAGGTCCACGTATTCGTCTGTGGCCGCGTTGTACCCGTTGCTGCCCTTGGAGTTGCGGACTTTGTCCACCACGATCGATCCCTCGACGCCGGCGTTCTCCGCGATCAGCCGGATCGGCTCTTCGCATGCCCGCCGCACGATGTTGACGCCAAATTGTTGATCACCCTCCAACGTCATTTTCTCCAAGGCGGGCGCAGACCGGAGTAGTGCCACGCCGCCGCCGGGGACGATGCCTTCTTCCACGGCCGCTTTCGTCGCGTGCAAGGCGTCTTCCACGCGGGCTTTTTTCTCTTTCATTTCGGTTTCCGTCGCGGCCCCGACGTTGATGACCGCCACACCACCCACGATTTTCGCCAACCGTTCTTGCAGTTTCTCGCCATCGTATTCCGACGTGGTTTCCGCGATTTGCGCTTTGATTTGTTTGACCCGGGCTTCGATCTTCTTGGGGTCCCCGGCGCCTTCCACGATCGTGGTGTTGTCCTTGTCGATGGTCACTCGCTTGGCGCGACCGAGGTCCGTGAGTTTCACGTTCTCCAGTTTCACGCCCACTTCCTCGGAAATCACCTGGCCGCCGGTCAGGATGGCGATATCTTCCAGCATGGCTTTCCGGCGATCACCGAATCCCGGGGCTTTCACCGCCGCGATGTTCAAGGTGCCGCGCAGTTTGTTCACCACTAAGGTCGCCAGGGCTTCGCCCTCAACGTCCTCGGCCACGATGACGAGCGGTTTGCCCATTTTGGCTACTTGCTCCAGGATGGGGAGCAGGTCTTTCATGGCGCTGATTTTCTTTTCGTGGATGAGCAGGAACGCATCTTCGAGGGAGGATTCCATGCGTTCGGCATTGGTCACGAAGTAGGGGGAAATGTACCCGCGGTCGAATTGCATGCCTTCAACCACGTCCAGCGAGGTGCTCATGGATTTGGCTTCTTCCACGGTAATGACGCCGTCTTTGCCGACCTTGTCCATGGCTTCGGCAATCAGGTCGCCGATGGTGGAGTCGTTATTCGCGGAAATGGCGCCGATTTGCCCGATCTCTTTCTTATCCTGACAGGGTTTGCTGAGCTTCTTCAGTTCCGTCGTTGCCACTTCAACGGCTTTCTCGATGCCGCGCTTCAATTCCATGGGGTTGGCGCCGGCGCTGAGGTGTTTCACGCCTTCGCGGAAAATGGCCTGTGCCAACACCGTGGCGGTCGTGGTACCGTCACCGGCCACGTCACTGGTTTTGCTGGCAACTTCCTTGACCAATTGGGCTCCCATGTTCTGATAGGGGTCTTTGAGGTCGATTTCTTTGGCGACGGTCACGCCGTCTTTGGTGATCGTGGGGGCGCCGAATTTCTTATCCAAAATGGCGTTCCGGCCTTTCGGACCCAAGGTGGCCTTCACGGCATTGGCCAATTGGTTCACGCCTTGGAGAATCGCGCTCCTGGCTTGATCACTATAAAGTAGCTGCTTTGGCATAATGTTCCTCCATCAAATTAAAGTCGTACTTGATTTTTTTAGGGGATTACGTTACGAATCGACGAAAACGCCGAGGATGTCTTCTTCTCTCAGAATGAGGCAATCATCGTTTTCGATCCTGATCTTGGTTCCGGAATACTTATCGAAGAGGACCTGATCACCGACTTTCAGGTTCTTGACGTCTTGTCCGGCACCTTCAACCGTCCCCCGTTGGGGCTTTTCCCTGGCGGAGTCAGGCACGTAAATGCCTCCGGCCGTGCGTTCGAGTTCTTCCGTATAGGTCACGAAGATACGGTCGCCAAGGGGTAAAAAGCCTTTGGCCGCCGTTCCCTTGGTTGCTTCCTTTTCCTTTGTTTGTGTGGCCATGTGACAACTTCCTCCTTTGGTTAATATTCTCGGGTTTTGATGTGTGATAATTGGATGATTGTGTTTCGAAATCCTGAAATTGAGGACTTCATGCATGGTCAAGTAGAGAGATAAGGCCTGTTTTCCAAAAGTCAAGCTTCAGAAACGAAAAAATGTGGGTAATCGGCAGGGGAGTGGGAGGTTCAGTTCCGCAATGCGTCGAAATCCTGCAATTCGGCCTTCATGAACTCGCGCAATCGCTTGATTATTCTGGCTTCCAACTGTCTGGACCGTTCCTTGGTAATCGAATATTTGCGGCCGATTTCCTCAAGCGTCAATGGTGTTTCTGATAGCAGCCGGTTCCGTAGGATGTCTTCGTCCCGCTCGTCGAGGGTTTTCGAGAATTCTCCGAGTTTTTTCCTGAAAAGCAGCATCAATTCCTTCTTCGCGATGGTGTCGTCCACCCGGGGCGTGGGGGCAGGCAGAAAATCGAGGAAGGTCCCTTCCTCCTTGTCTTTGCTGATGGGTTGATCGAGAGACAGTTCCCAGCTTCCCAGTCGCTGGTCCATTTCCAGCACGTCCCGTTCCCGGACTTGAAGGCGGTCGGCCAACAGCTTGGCATCCGGCACGAATCCTTCCCGTTCAAGTTTGGCCTTTTCCTTTTTCAGGTTATAGAAGAGTTTTCGTTGTTCCTGGGTCGTGCCGATCTTCACCAAGCGATGAGATTGCAACAGGTACCGGAGGATATAGGCCCTGACCCACCACGCGGCATACGCGTAGAAGCGGACGTTGCGGGACGCGTCGAATTTTTTGATGGCCTGCATCAGACCAACGTTCCCTTCCTGGATGAGGTCCATTTGGTCGGCACTGGTATGCCCGTATTCCGAAGCGATGGCCACCGACACTCGCAAGTTGGACAGGATGAGTTTAACCGCCGCGTCACGGCTGCCCATGACCTGATATTCATGGAAGAGATGTAATTCTTCTTCTTTGGAAAGAAACGGATAGCGACGGACCTCAACAAGATACCGGCCCAATGCCGTGGTGGGCACAAGGGCCGTTGTCTCTTCTTGTGCCGTGTCGCTGGATTCCGCAACGTCTTCGGAGAGATCTTCCTTGTCCTCGGGCTCGACAACGAATTCAGCCTCGACCGGCTTCGGAATATCGTTCTCTTTGAGTTGATCCTCGTTTTGGTCGGAAACAGGCATCAGGTTTTTCCCTGCTGTCATCCTCGATCCCCGATTATTAACGTCGGGGACAGGTTATTTTTAATCGAGGGTCCAGCGTCGTTGATGTGTCTTTTTCTCCCTCTCCCCATGGGAGAGGGCAGGGGTGAGGGGGGAATGCCAACGAATGACCGAACACGGACACTTCAGGCAATTGATTCAAAATTATAAACCGTGGAAAGAAGAATCACAAAAGAAGGCTTCTATGATTTCCTTGCTTTGTTGTTCGATTGCGGCGATTTGGTGTCGTGTTTTATAGTCACAGTCGTTTAAAAGATTAACGTCTTTCGCCGAATTTTCTTTTTCATTGCTTTGCGCCCATGACTCCACACGTCATCAAGAATGCCCTGAAAAGCGGCCATTGGCCTTCGTTATTGGGGGCATGGCTTCATTTCGAAGTGAGTTTTGTCGTCTGGCTGTTGATCGGCGCATTGGGCATTGCCATTGCGGAAGATTTCGCTTTAAGTGCTACCCAGAAAGGGCTGTTGGTTGCGACTCCCTTACTTGGCGGAGCCTTGTTGCGCATCGTGGTTGGGCCGTTCACGGATCAGTTCGGTGCGAAACGAGTGGGCCTCGGCATTCTCGGGATTGAAGTGGTGGCATTGGTCCTGGGCTGGTTGTTTGGGCAAAGCTATGCCCAAATGTTCGGAATCGGTTTTTTGCTGGGCGCGGCGGGCGCGAGTTTTGCCGTAGCGCTGCCCATAGCGAGCCGCGTTTATCCATCAGAACATCAAGGGCTGGCGATGGGTATTGCCGCGACAGGAAACAGCGGAGTTCTTCTCGCTACGTTCTTTGCGCCACGTCTGGCGACTCACATTGGATGGCACGGAGTTTTCGGCTTGATGATTGTACCGGTTCTACTCGCGGCTATCGTGTTTGCGCTGTTTGTTCAAGAACTTCCCCTGCAAAACCAGCAAGGGAAGGGCTTGGCAGGCTCATTTCGCACAGTGTATCAGGAGCGGTTCATGCAGTGGCTGTGTTTTTTTTACGGGGTGACATTCGGCGGATTCGTCGGATTTTCGAGCTTCTTGCCCATTTTCTTCCACGATCAGTATGGCTTGGATATGGTTGCTGCCGGGAGCCTGACGGCGTTCTGCGGGTTGGCGGGAAGTATCGCCAGGCCAGTTGGCGGTCACTGGGCCGACCGGGTCGGCGGACTCAATTTACTTCAGGTTGGATTGCCGGCTATCGGGGGGCTGTGCATCCTGCTGGCGTGGTTGCCGCCTCCATTCTGGGCTTTCCCCTTGACCGTGATGACCCTTCTTCTCTTGGGCTTTGGAAACGGGGTGGTCTTTCAGGTTGTGTCGTTACGCTATAGGAACATAATGGGGACGGCTTCGGGTTTTATCGGAGCAGCCGGTGGGCTCGGCGGATTCTTTCTTCCGTTCTGGTTCGGTCTGTTAAAGGACGTAACGGGGACGTACGCGAGTGGATTTCTCGTCTTCGTTGTTCTGACCGGGATTGCCACCGGCAGCGTGATCTGCATTCAACGATCCCTCGCTCTTTCGATAAAAGAGGAAGGCTCTTGATTCCTTTTTTCGAAACCGTGCGTCATGGACTTTTTATTGACAAGGCGCGTATAACCCCATATACAACTTAGCGTTTGATTGTTACAGGATACTTATGGTTTCTCTTAGCACGCTCTACCTCCCAACTTTTCCCTCTTCGGAAAAGTTCCCGTCCTTACAAAGGAGGGGAATCAGGAAGGAGTGCTTGTCGTTTCCTCCCCTTTGCCTGCCCTGAGCGTAGCCGAAGGGTAAGAGAGCGCATTTCCGAAGAGGGAATGCGGATGGGGTAGAAAGGGATGTATCCATGACGACCGAATTCAATACCATCGACGAAGCCCTTGAGGACATTCGTGCCGGGAAATTCGTGATCCTGGTAGACGATGAGGATCGCGAAAACGAGGGTGACCTGGTGCTCGCTGCCGAATGCGTGACCCCGGAAGCCATCAATTTCATGGCCATACATGCCCGGGGGCTCATCTGTCTGACCGTCACTTCCGACCGGGCGGACCAACTGAATTTGCATCCCCAGACTACGCAAAATTCCGCGCCGTTCGGTACGGCGTTTACCGTGTCCATCGATGCCTCGCGGGACGTGACGACGGGGATTTCGGCCGCCGACCGGGCGACGACGATTCGTATGGCTGTCGATCCCTTATGCAAACCCTCTGATTTCACGAGACCGGGACACGTTTTTCCTTTGCGGGCTCATACTGGTGGCGTGCTGAAACGGGCGGGGCAGACCGAAGGGTCCGTTGATTTGGCCCGGATGGCAGGCAGGTATCCGGCCGGGGTCATCTGTGAGATTATGAACGACGACGGAACCATGGCCAGGGTGCCCGACTTGATGGATTTTGCCAAGAGACATGCTCTCAAGATCATTACCATTAAGGATCTCATTCAACATCGGTTGTTGCGCGAAACTTTCGTCAAAAAGTCCGTGAGCGCGGAATTGCCTACGATTTTTGGAAATTTTGAAGCCTGGGTCTTTGAGAATGAGTTGGATAGTGGTACACACATGGCTCTGGTTAAGGGTCGTATCGATGAATCGCCTACCTTGGTTCGTGTGCACTCCGGCTGTCTCACGTCGGACGTCTTCGGCTCCTTGCGGTGCGATTGTCGCGATCAACTCCATCGTGCCATGACCTTTATCGAGAAGGAAGGCAAGGGAGTGTTGCTGTATTTGAATCAGGAGGGGAGAGGCATCGGGTTGTTGAATAAAATCAAAGCGTATCACCTCCAGGATCAAGGCAGCGATACGGTTGAGGCCAACCTCAAGCTGGGGTTTAAACCGGACTTGCGGGATTACGGTATCGGCGCGCAGATCCTGGTCGCGTTGGGACTCAGGCAGATCCGTCTCATGACGAATAACCCCCGGAAGATCGTGGGAATCGAAGGCTATGGCTTGAATGTTGTCGAACGGGTCCCCATTGAAATCGATCCCCAGGAAACGAACGTCCATTACCTTCGAACGAAAAAAAGCAAACTGGGGCATATTTTAAACAACGTCTGAACAGCATCTGACGGGCCGGCTCCGCAGAATCGCATCCTAGTTATCATTGACATGAAAATATTCAGAATCTGTCATTCCCGCGAACGCGGGAATCCAGTGCCGTTATTTTTTTTTTACGAACGCAGGAACAGGCAAAGGCGCTGGATTCCCGATTAAAGACGTCAGGGATTGTAAATGTTCAGTAATTCGTTGATACGTCTCCGCTTTTTTCTTCCCCTCCTTTGTAAGGAGGGGCGAGGGAGGTAGAGGTAGAGCTGGAGTTGGAGTGGACAAAACGCGTGTGATCGTCAGGGAGCGTGTCCATTGTTCTATGACTCTACCCCACCTATCCTCCCCTTACAAAGGGGAGGGAACGAACCCGTTCGCCCTTGCTCAAGCTAACCATTCTGTCAACGAATTACTGAACACATACAGGAATGACAAGAGGGAGGGGTGTCGGGGCGACAAATTGATGCGAGGCGTCCCATGTCCATCTCTTGGAAGGCAGGTGACGAGCCTGCATGAGGACTTCCCATGAATTCCACTGAAGGAAATCTGAATGCCGGGGACCTGCGATTTGGCATCGTGGTCAGCAAATTCAATGAATTCGTCACCGGGCGTTTGGAAGCCGCCGCGCTCGAAACGCTGAAACAACATGGTGCGCCCGAAGACAACATTCACGTCGTCCGTGTCCCCGGGGCGTTTGAAATTCCGTTGGTGGCCAGGCAGTTGGCCCAATCCAAGCAGTTCGATGCCGTGATGTGTTTGGGTGCCGTCATCAAGGGAGAAACCCCTCATTTTGATTTCATTAGTGCGGAAATGAGCCGGGGCATTGCGCGAGCCTCATGGGAAACGGGTATTCCCGTCATCTTCGGCGTCCTGACCACGAATACCGCGGAAGAGGCATTGGCCCGGGCCGGCACAACTGAAGTCAACCGAGGTAGGGAAGCCGCGTGTACGGCCATTGAGATGGCGACTCTCATGAAAGAATTGCACGACAGCAATCGAAACCCGACCGGCTTCCGACACGTGTGATCACACATGTCCATGAACATGACACAAGAAGAAGACTCATCCTCTGAATCTCGACGAGGGTACACGCGGCACGATGCGCGTGAATTGGCTCTTCAGATTCTGTTTCAATGCGACTTTCACGGATCTACCGAATTCTGGTTGGAACAATTCTGGGCGCAAAGAGATGCGTCGGAATCGGTCAGAACGTTTACGTCTGAACTGGTTGCCGGCGTTCGGACCCATCAAGTTGAACTCGATGGACTGATTACTGCCTATGCACGTAATTGGACCGTTGATCGCATGCCCGTGGTGGATCGGAATATTTTGCGGCAAGCGATCTATGAATTGCTTTGGGTCCCTGACGTGCCGGCGAAGGTGACGGTGGATGAAGCCTTGGAACTGGCCAAAAACTTTGCGGACGATGAAACCCGGCGATTCGTCAACGGCATCCTGGATCAATTCATCAAACACGATGCGCGCCTGGAGTCCAAACGCGACGCTCTCGCCCACTAGTGAGCCGTCGAGAAACGTGAAATTCGCTGCATTTTACAGCCTGAGAGATACTTCTGATGATTGAACGCTACACCTTGCCACGCATGGGGGCCGTATGGACTTCCCAGCGGAAGTATGAAACCTGGCTGCAAGTCGAACTGGCCGTCTGCGAGGCGCGTGAAGAGAAGGGTGAAGTCCCCAAGGGCATGGCGCGACGGGTCGAACGAAAGGTCGCCATCGATCCTGCCCGGATCGAGGAAATCGAACGGGTCACCAAGCATGACGTGATTGCGTTTTTGGAATCCGTTGCCGAACAAGCCGGTCACCCGGCCCGGCATTTACACGTGGGGCTGACGTCCTCCGACGTGCTCGACACCGGGCTGGCCATTCAATTGGTCGAGGCGGTGGGCATCATCCTGGAGGATCTGGACGCCTTGTTGACGGTCCTGCGGGACCAAGCCTTCGCGTACCGCAAGACGATGATGGTGGGCCGGTCACACGGTATCCACGGCGAACCCATTTCCCTGGGCTTCAAGTTTGCCATCTGGTATGAGGAATTCAAGCGGCAACGCAGGCGCCTGATGGCAGCCGGAGAGGACGTTGCCGTTGGGAAGCTGTCCGGGGCCATGGGCACGTTCGCCCACCTGCCGCCGCGTATCGAAAAAATCACCTGTGCGAAGCTGGGGTTGAAACCGGCTCCGGTTTCCAACCAGGTCGTGCAACGGGACCGGCATGCCGCGTTTGTGGGCGCCCTGGCCCTTGTGGCCGCGAGTGTCGAAAAAGTGGCGACGGAAATCCGCCACCTCCAACGAACCGAGGTTCTGGAAGCCGAAGAATATTTCAGCGCCGGCCAAAAAGGGTCCTCCGCGATGCCGCATAAACGGAATCCGGTGGGGTCCGAAAATCTTTGCGGCCTGGCCAGGGTCATTCGAGCCAATAGTCTCGCCGCGTTGGAAAACGTTGCGTTGTGGCACGAACGCGACATCAGCCATTCTTCGGTCGAACGTATTATTATCCCGGACAGCACGATCCTGACCGATTATATGCTCGTGCGCTTGACCCAACTCCTGAAAAACCTGGCGGTGTACCCGGAACGGATGTTGGAAAATTTAAACCGGACGGGCGGGTTGGTGTATTCGCAACGCGTGTTGTTGGCTTTGGTGGACCGGGGAGTCGAACGCAAGGCCGCCTATGAAGCGGTTCAACGGAACGCCATGGAAGCCTGGGACGGGCGGGAGTCCTTTCACGATCTCGTCTCTGAAGATCCGTTCGTTTCCAAAAAGTTGACACAAGCCGCAATCGAAGCCTGCTTCGATCCTGAATGGTACGTTCGTCATCTGGATGAAGTCTATCGCCGGGTCTTTGGCTCAAAAGCTGTCCCTCCGAAAACGAAGCGCGTACGGAAAGGTAGAACTCACCCATGATCAGGGCCAAAATTCACGTCACGTTGAAATCGGGCATTTTGGACCCGCAGGGCAGGGCCATCCGGCAATCATTGGAAACCCTGGGGTTTGCCGGCGTGAATGACGTCCGGGTGGGCAAGTTTCTGGAAATCGAATTGAACCAGGATGATCCGGCTGAGGCGGAAGCCCAACTCAAGGCCATGTGTGAAACACTCCTCGCCAACACGGTCATCGAAGAATATCGATACGAATTGGACCCCCACCCGCCGCGGCACTCCTCATGAAATGGGGCGTCATCGTTTTTCCCGGATCCAACTGTGACCGCGATTGCGCACACGTCCTGGCCAATGTACTGGATCAGAACGTCAACCTCATCTGGCATGGCGACACGTCATTGGGGAAACTGGATGCGGTTATCCTGCCCGGCGGCTTTTCGTACGGGGATTACCTGCGTAGCGGGGCCATCGCGCAACTCTCGCCGATTATGCACGCCGTTCAGGAATTCGCCCGGACAGGCGGGTTGGTCCTGGGAATCTGCAACGGGTTTCAGATCCTGCTCGAAGCGGGATTATTGCCCGGGGCCATACTGCCTAACGTCGGACTTTCCTTTATATGCGACGACGTCTGCGTGAAAGTGGAAAATGTCGATACCCCGTTTACGTGGCACTATGAATCCGGACAGGTGATACGTTTTCCCATTGCTCACGCGGAGGGCAACTACCATACCGATCCCGTGACCCTGGCCGCGCTCCAGGTCAATGCCCAAATCGTGTTCCGGTATTGCCGGGCGGATGGAGTTGTTACGGAACAGGCCAATCCCAACGGCTCGCTCGACAGTATTGCAGGGCTTCGCAATCCCGCGGGCAACGTGTTGGGCCTCATGCCGCATCCGGAACGCTGTGCAGAAGCCCTGTTGGATAACGAAGACGGGCAATTATTGTTTCGCTCCATGATCGATGCGGTCATGGCCGGGCGAGACAAGAAGCAGACGACCTCCTAGCCTGGCACACACAGCCTTTTCCTTTTCTATCATCCCTGTATGTGTTCAGTCGTTTTCTCCGCCTTCCCGAGCTATAAACCAAGCGTCAGGGAAGGGGACGGGAATCAGCATCTCCCGGGAAAATCCTTTGACATGGCAATCATGTGTAGCTACATTCAAGTTACAGAATAGGAGGACGCCAAGATGAATGCCGATAGCGTCGTGCGTGCCCGGATTGCGAACAAGACCAAAAGACAAGCCACGAAAGTACTCCAATCCATGGGCCTGTCCGTATCCGATGCCATTCGCCTGTTGTTGGTGCGCGTGGCCGACGAAAAGCGATTACCATTCGCCGTCCAAGTGCCGAACGTCACGACCCTCAAAGCCATGAAGGAATTGAACGAAGGCAAAGGCAAGCGTTTCGGCAAGGCCGAAGACCTCTTTACGGAATAAGACAGGTCAGCATCACCCTTTCCCGGCCCAGTTGAATGTGCACCGTCTTTCAGCACATCGTCTCGTGACAGTAGGCACTGTCCCTGCCTAAATCATCGGCCATAGGAAGTTCACGTAGATTAAACAGTATTCCCACGCTTGATCTTACTTCCATTACACCGCCTGCGGTTGGTAGCGATTCACCTTGATGCGATCTTCGCTCCTGCGCGCCTGCGCCAGATTGTATGTCGTCTGACGGCGTAGCCAGAACTCGGCGTTAGACCACCCGGCTTTCTCCAGTCGAATAGCCATCTCAGGTGAAATGGCCGCGTGGCCGTTTAGCACGCGAGAAAGCGTGTGACGGGCTATGCCCAAGGCCTTTGCCGCCTCGGTGACGTTCAGACCCAGGGGATCGAGACAGTTCTGCTTGATGCTGTAGCCAGGATGCGGCGGATCTTTCATAGCCATGGAGTCTCCTTCATTTTAGTGATAATCAACCAAGTCGACATCGTATGCATCACCTTCTTCAAGGCGGAAGATGATCCGCCAATTGGCGGAGATCGAGATACTCCAGAATCCTTTCCAAACACCTTTCAGCGGGTGAAGTTCATACCCTGGGAGTCCTAGGTCTGAGGGCTTGCTGGCTACATCAAGGTCCGCTAGAGCGAGTGCGATTCGCTCTGCTTGGTCAGCACGTACCTTGCTGGGATCTCCGTGCTCATACAACCGTTTGAGTCCCCGATGTCGAATCGTCCGAATCATAAGAAACTGTACTGTGTTCCGGTACGAGTATCAAGTGGGATTGTCAGATGACATTGCGCTAATCCGACCTACCAGACTGAAGCTTCAACCGACACCAAGGGCCGTAGCAGGGGGCATCATCCGGCTGATCAGGGCAGGGGATCAGGGATCAGTGCAGCGAGGGTTTGGATAAGCTCCTGGGCTTGTTTGACGCCCCGTGTGGCGAGTCGATACCAGCTGCCTTTCCCGACTCCGGAGCGCAGCACCAACCTGGTCTTCAGATAAGGTGCTATTTCCCGGTCCAAGCGAAAATCGTCAAAGCCTGCGGATCTGAGTCCCTGGTTCAGATCCAATGCGGATACCTGACTGAGCCCTCGAAGTTCGCGATATCCCAATAAGAGCAGCAAAACCGTATCGGCTATTTTCGTAGGGCCATCCGGGAGGACCGTACTTGTGACCCGTTGGGTCCGGTCATTCCATACCAGCAATTTCTGAAAAGACTTGGCCGGGGATCTTCCTGGAACATCTGTCTTCTCGCCGGGCAGGGGAACAACGTGCGAGTCACGTGATGACGGAAAATCAATTTTCGCCCGAGAACCTGACGTAACAGATTTTTGTGTCATATCGTCAAGGAGTTGCTTGAAGGCCTCATATTGCTCGTTAAGGAAATCCCGCGATCCCTCAGCTTCAAGCTCATAATCAGAGGCTTTCACGCGAAGCTTTAATTTATCCATAATCTTTCGTGAGGTTGACTTTACATTTACATTAACTTCTCTAAATATGACAGTAAATAAAATAAAGTCAATATCATGACACTAATCTGACGCTATTTCTACTGTAAAATCAGGCTATTCCCGCCATTTGTGGCTTCGATTGGGGAAACGGTGTGACCGTAATGTAGTCTGCTGCGTGCAGTCAGGAACGTTTCAGAAATGCATCGTGCAGGGTCTGAGGTATGTGTCGAGAGTGCCGGAGAAAGAGAAATATGGTGCCGAGGGGCAGAATCGAACTGCCGACACCAGCCTTTTCAGGGCTGTGCTCTGCCAACTGAGCTACCTCGGCACAACAAGGTAAGATCGCGATGGGGAAGGCGATACTTCTATGGCTGTTGAAGTAAAAACGCCGATATGTGTAGCAGGATTGCATGCGAAAAATCAAGGACATGATTTTGCCTGATCTTGACCATGTTTATGACGCATGGGTATTCTCGATCCTGGATAAACCATCACATTTCAGAGGCTGGAGAATATGAACACTGAAGAGACCCAAGAAGAATCCAACGAGGAATCCGTACAAGCGGCAACAGTCGATGCTGATACGCCACCTGAAGAAGGTGTTGAGGAGGAGGTCGTCGATACCCCGACGTACCTTCGTACGCTTCTGGAACAGGCGCGTTCTGCCGCTCCTCAATTGAGTCGCCTGTCGGCATCCGTCAAGAATGAGGCACTGAGAACCATGGCCGAAGGCTTGGAAGAGGCCACCGATGCGCTCCTGGAAGAAAATACAAAAGATCTCGAAGCCTTTGATGCGAGTAACGGACGGGAGGCCATGGCCGACCGGCTTCGACTGACGTCCGAGCGGGTGCGGGAAATGGCGGATGGACTCCGGCAAATTGCCCGGTTACGCGATCCCGTTGGTCAATCATCAGGCATGCAGGAACGGCCCAATGGCATGAAGGTGGGACGAGTCCGCGTACCCATCGGAGTCATTGGGATCATTTACGAATCCCGCCCTAACGTGACGGCCGATGCCGCGGCCTTGTGTCTCAAATCCGGGAACGTCTGCGTACTCCGAGGCGGTTCGGAAGCCATTCATTCCAATATGGCCATCGCCCGCGTGTTATCCGAGGCTGCACAAAAGGCAGGTCTTCCGGAAGGGGCCATCTCCCTGGTCGAACGCACCGAACGGGAGGCGGTTCTGGAACTGTTGAAACAGGACCAATTCATCGATCTGATTATTCCGCGGGGCGGAGAGTCCCTGATGAAACTTGTGACCGAGCATTCGACTATCCCGGTTATCAAGCATGATAAAGGAGTCTGCCACACCTATATCGATGCCGAGGCCGATCTCGCGATGGCTGAGGCCATTAGTGTGAATGCCAAAGTCCAACGGCCTTCCACGTGTAATGCCATGGAGACGTTACTCGTCCACCAGGGCATAACCAGAACGTTTTTGCCGAAGCTGGGCAAGGCCTTGGTCGAAGCCGGCGTGGAAATCCGGGGTTGCGAAAAAACCCGTCAATATATTCCCGAGGCCCAAAACGCGACCGAAGAGGATTACGGCCGGGAGTTTCTGTCTTTGACGCTGGCCGTCAAAGTTGTCAAGGATATGGATGAAGCCATGACTCACATCCGGACGTATGGGTCCCGGCATACGGAAGTCATCGTGACCAAGGACTACGGTCGTGCCATGAGGTTTTTGCAGGAAGTCGATGCCGGCGCGGTGATGATCAATGCCTCGTCCCGGCTCAACGACGGCTACCAATTCGGCCTGGGTGCGGAAATCGGCATCAGCACGACGCGCATTCATGCTCGAGGTCCCATGGGTCTCGAAGATTTGACCTGTTCCAAATACGTGGTGTACGGGTCGGGGCAGCTTCGCGAGTAGAAACGAGAATTCAAATTGCCAGCCGTCCAGTAAAGTGTACCGTGCCGGTTCCAGCCTGAACGTCAAAAGTTATTCTTCGATGTTTTTGTCCATCCTGCAAAGTCCACAAAGCTTCTTGCTGAAAAGCAATCAGGAGCTTATTGCCAGTGCGTCGTCGGACAGTATGACGTACAAACAACTCCCTACTGACCATGTCGTGGTCTATGGTCCGTTGGGACGGCGAATCCTGATGACCGATCCCGACGGTCACCCGCTGCATGAATGTGAGTGGGGTAAACGTGACGATGGTACGGTTTATCTGGTGTCTGCCCGGCTCTATTTGGACTGGGGACAATGGGTGGGGCTCAAGCCCGCCGGGTTGGTGAATACCATGCAACTGGACCTGACGACTCGCCCCAATTGGCAAGCACTCACCCGGCACGACCTCCGCATCATGGCTTCACAGGCCATGAACGTGGCTGCCGAGGAAGTGGCATTCTTTTATGCCGACGATGATCTCGTGCTTGACGGCACCGGTCATGCCACGATCCGTCAACGAAAAGATGCATTCTACGTGTTAGAGGACGGCACCTGGAACCGGGCGAGGTTTATGTCCTGCATGAGTGCAATGCATTGGGCAAGGATTGATTACTTGCCGGTGGTAGAATTATTCAAAGCATTGCTGCCGGGAACGGGGAGTGCCGCGTTTGAATTGATCCGTGGGCTATATGACGATCAGAACCCGCATCATCCCAGGGCCCTGCAATACAGGGGTATCCCAACCTACCCGTCGGCAGCGGCTTTTGGGCTGTTCAGCAATTTCTTCACGGCTACGCATCGAGGCAGAGAAAATCCTTTTACGGTCTTTATGGATCCACCCCGGTCCCATGAAATCGACTGGTTGCCGCATTCCCATCCACCTGTGCGCTACGTTAATCCACGGCAGCGGATTTGTCTGACGGTCAAACAGGGCAACGTGCTCAAGGTGACGAAAACAGATGACGCCAGCGGTCTTCCGTTTGTCCCCCCGAATCAACAAGGGTTTGTGCCCTGTGGGAAACAGTTGGTCGTGGCCTCAGGACATCTGCATTTGAACGACCACAAGACCGTATACAAGATTGCTCTACAACCAGCTTGGGGAATTTCACGCCCAGTGGAACGTCAGGCAGGCGGTCAGGAAGTTGTGAATAGGGAAAATTCCTGGGAAGGATTTTTCCCTGATGGCATTCCTGTGGTATCGCCACAGGAAGCATACTCGGCCGTCCTGCTCTATCCGGACGATGAGACGCCGGTCGGTGACCTCGCGAGCCAACCCTTTGTGGCTGATTTTTTGAACGACTTCATCGAGCAGGATCAGCGTCTGGCTGTCCAAGTCGGGCAAGCCGGCCACATTCTCGTTCATGGGTTTGACGGAGTCATCGGATCCTTGTTGACTTTTGACCGTCCCCGTTCCACAACCATTGTCTATTCACACGGAGCCTATGCCCAAAAACACGCCCAGTCGGCATGGAATCAATTGGCCCGAGGCAACAGGTTGGGCTGGCAAACATCCTATCGTTTCTTGAGCGAAGAGGATTTCCGTTATGGTGTATCCGCGTACGACCTCATGTACGTCTGGCTGCCGTTTACTTCGTATGACGAAGAATCGACGTTGCAAAATCGGCTGCGTCGAATCAGCGAAGCACTCCGGCCCAGTGCATTGGCTTTTCTTGCCGGGCCAGACTCCCTGTCTTCCATCGTCTCAGGGCTTCCGTTGGAAATCGTGTTTGGCGACCGTGTTTCACATTTGCAGCCGTTTCGCATGCATCAATCAATCCTGCCCAAGGCGACGTTACATGCTCGCTTGTCCATCTGGATCGTCAAAAAGCCGGCATTTCGTTCCCTGCAAGAAAATCTTGACTAAACCCTGTGGACCTTTTAGGATAGAAGCACCTTTAATGCTCATCCTGCGAGGTGAGAAGGGAGATCCTCATGATTACGTGTTCGGGCGAGTTCTGCCCTCCATCTGTTAGCCTTCGTCTCGTTCAGCGAGAGGAAGGCTTTTTTTTGCACTGATGAACGCTATGTCACAAACCAAGTCCCGCCACGAATCCGTCATCATGGACCGTCATGAAATGACACGGGCCCTGACCAGGATTGCACATGAAATTCTGGAGCGGAACAAAGGGTGTCATGACCTTGGTCTGGTCGGCATTCGTACCGGCGGGGTCTATCTGGCTCAACGGTTAAAGCAGCTCGTTTCTCAAATTGAGCGAACCGACGTTGTCCTGGGGGAACTTGATATCACGCTCTATCGGGACGATCTGGCCTTGAGGAAAGATCAACCCGTTCTCAAGAAGACGGATATCCCGTTTCATATTTCGGATCTCAAAATTATCCTGGTCGATGACGTGCTGTTTACGGGAAGAACCATTCGCGCTGCCATGGACGGACTCATGGATTTGGGCAGGCCGGTTGAAATTCAATTGGCCGTGTTGGTCGATCGCGGACATAGGCAACTGCCCATTCGAGCCAATTACGTGGGGAAAAATATTCCGACTGCCAAAGATGAAAATATTCGAGTATTTCTCGATGAATTGGGTGAAGAGGATCGGGTATCCAAGCTCATCGATGCGGAGAGAAAGGCATGAGTTTCAAGCGAAAAGACCTGCTGGGGCTCGCCTCATTGTCTCAGGAAGAAATGGCCTTGATCCTTGATGCGGCAGAGCCGTTTAAGGAAGTGAGTGGACGAGAGATCAAGAAGGTTCCGGCTCTGCGAGGAAAAACCGTGATCAATTTGTTCTTTGAGCCAAGCACGCGGACCCGGACGTCATTCGAGTTGGCGGCCAAACGGTTGAGTGCCGACGTGGTGAATTTTTCACCTTCATCGAGCAGCGTGATGAAGGGAGAAACGCTCCTTGATACCGCCAGAAATATCGAATTCATGCAGGCCGACATTCTGGTGCTTCGCCACCCGTCGGCCGGAGCAGCGGAGATCCTGGCCAGGAATAGCCGGTTGTCCGTCATCAATGCCGGAGACGGATGGCACGAGCACCCCACGCAAGCTCTTTCCGATTTGCTGACAATTCAAGAGAAGAAAAGGCAGGTTCGGGACTTGCACGTGGCGATTGTCGGTGACGTGGCTCACAGCCGGGTGGCGCGATCGAATATTCACGCGTTGACGAAAATGGGGGCGAACGTGCGCGTCGTGGGACCTCCGACCATGATTCCCCTGTATCTGCATCGGCTTGGGGTCACGGTCTATCACGACTTTGACAAAGCGATTTCCGGAGTCGACGTCGTGTTCATGTTGCGACTCCAGCTTGAACGACAAAGCCGTTCGCTTTTTCCTTCCATCAGGGAATACGCCCGATTATACGGCCTGACTTCGGAACGCGTGCAACGGGCAGCCAAAGACGTACTTGTCATGCATCCCGGTCCGGTCAATCGAGGCGTTGAAATCGCTCATGACGTGGTTGACGGCAGTGCTGCCGTGATCCTGGAGCAGGTTGCGAACAGTGTGGCCGTACGCATGGGGCTCATGTATCTGCTGTCGCAACGAAATTAACCGTGGTTCCTATTGAGAGACGTTCTATGACGAATGACACGAAAATGCTGATCGCCGGTGGGCACGTGATTGATCCCGGTCAATGGAATGGTATGGCCGACGTATTGATCGAAGGGGGAAAAATCAGTGCGGTGGAGCCGAACCTGCAACAAAAATTTCAGAAGATCAAAGCACTGAAAATTATCGACGCGAAGGGGCTGCTCGTGTGTCCGGGTTTTGTGGATTTGCACGTTCATTTTCGGGAACCGGGATTCGAATATAAGGAAACAATTGCCACGGGTAGCGCCGCGGCCGTGTCCGGCGGTTTCACTTCGGTCTGTTGCATGCCCAATACTCACCCTGTCAATGATTCCCGGTCGATCACGGAATTTATCCTTACCCGGGCCGCGGCTGCGGGGAAAGCCAGGGTCTTCCCCATCGGCGCGATTACCAAGGGCTCGAAAGGAGATGAACTCGCAGAAATCGGGGAACTGTTCGATGCCGGATGCGTGGCCGTTTCCGATGACGGATCTCCGGTCATGAACAGTCTGGTCATGCGCCGAGCCATGGAATATGCCTCGGCTTTTCACCTTCCGGTCGTCGATCACTGTGAAGATTCGCAGCTTTCACGCGGCGGCTGTATGCATGAAGGCGCGGTGTCCACCGAACTGGGCATTCCCGGGATCCCGAAAGCCGCGGAAGAAGTCATGGTCGCCAGGAATATTTCCCTGGCCGAGTTGACCGGTGCACGGTTGCATTTGCCTCACGTCAGCACGTTGGGCTCGGTTCGGATGGTGCGAGAAGCCAAGGCACGGGGGATTCCCATCACCGCCGAAGCCTGCCCGCATCATTTTTCGCTCACGGATGAAGCCGTTCGCTCCTATGACGCCAACGCCAAAATGAATCCTCCGTTACGGACGGATGAGGACGTGCAGGCCATCAAGGAAGGGTTGCAGGATCATACCATCGATATCGTAGCCACCGATCATGCGCCGCATGCTGTTCAGGAGAAACAGTTGGAATTCGACGCGGCTCCGTTCGGCATCATCGGGTTGGAAACGGCCTTCCCGCTCACCTTGAATCTTGTCGAGGAGGGGATTCTGACACTGGAACAGGCCATCGCCAAGCTGACGCGGGAACCGGCCCGGGTCTTTGATTTGCCGTACGGCACTTTAGTCCCGGGCGTAGAAGCGGATGTCACGTTAATCGATCCAAATGCGACATGGGTTGTGGATACCGCCCGGCTACATTCCCTGAGCCGCAATACGCCGTTTGCCGGTTGGACCATGAAGGGGAAGGTGGTCAAGACGTTCGTCGGCGGGGTCGTCGTGTATGACCGGGAAGAAATATTGTGAGCAAACAATGAACGGTCTGTTTCATCCCGACCGGCACGTCCGGCAGGAGCGATAAATGGTCCGGCGCATTTCAGGCTGGCAGCTTTCCTGTTCCTTGCTGGAATTGTTGGGGCTCATGATGTGGATCGGAAGCCTGACCGCGCTCCTGACGATGGTGATTCCCGCGGTATTCAATACCCTGGGGATGGAAACGGGAGGCCGGTTTTTGCGCCGCGTTTTTGACGGGTATAATGCCGTAACCGCAGGCGTCGTCGTGGTGTTGATCGGCACGGCGAGTTTTCGCTATTGGAAACACCGGCAGGAGCTGCAAGGGAACCCGCCACTGAAACGATCCGAGGTTGGTCTGTTGATGGCCCTCACGTTCGTGACGGTATTGATTGTTGCGGTCCTGGGACCAAAGGCCGTTGCCTTGCAGGAGATCGCGTTTGAAGCGGACTCGCAGGATGCAAAAAAAACGGCCCTTGAGGCTTTTTTTCGAATGCATATGATCGTACGGGCCCTTCATCTGATCAATGCCGGGTTGGCTATCAGTTTGCTTGCGGTCAAGTTCCGGCACTGGGTTCGGAATAGAGGGGCGTTTGGTTTTGAATGAAAAGCAGTGGCATGAACATAGCCTGCTACACGCCAAAATTGTCATTCCGCGAAAGCGGGAATCCAGTGTCTTTGTACTCGCAAAGAAAGAAAAAAAGGACACTGGATCCTCGATTAAAAATAGCCTGTCCCCGACGTTTGTAGTCGGGGATCGAGGATGACAGAAGGATATCTGTCTAATGACAAAAAAAGCGATTCTGGCGTTAGCCGACGGGACCGTTCTTGAAGGACGGGCTTTGGGATTTGAAGGTGAAACGTCCGGTGAAGTGGTGTTCAATACTGCGATGACCGGATATCAGGAAATCCTTACGGACCCGTCCTACAAGGGACAGATGGTGCTAATGACCTGCCCGCATATCGGTAATTATGGTATTTCGCCGGAAGATAATGAATCCCGTCGCACGTGGGCCGAAGGATTTATCGTCAATGAAGCGTCCCGTCGCCCCAGTAATTGGCGCTCGGAACTTTCGTTGCACGAGTACTTGGTGCATCATCGAATCGTGGGAATTGAAGGAATCGACACCCGGTTTCTGACGCGCCATTTGCGCACTCATGGTTCGCAGGCGGGCATCATCTCCCACGAAGCCGGCGTGAACGGTTCTCCGGATGATCTTGTTGCAAAAGCCAACGCGCTACCCTCCATTTCCGAACAGGATTTGGTTGGGACCGTGACCTGCGATTCCGCGTATCATTGGAACGAAGGTACCGGGGCTTGGCCCCAGCGGTTGAATGCAAACGGACAAGTCGATCCGACCCCGGAGAGACAATTCCACGTTGTGGTCTACGATTTTGGCGTGAAACGGAATATTTTACGGCGGCTGGTAGATGAAGGGTGTACGGTCACCGTCGTTCCCGCATCCACCACCGCAGAGACGGTTCGCACCCTGAATCCGGACGGTGTTTTCTTGTCCAACGGCCCCGGGGACCCCAAGGGAGTGTCCTATGTGGTGCCCCATATCCAGGCTCTTCTCGGATGGCGGCCGATTATGGGAATCTGTCTCGGCCACCAGATGTTGGGGTTGGCGTTGGGGCTCTCCGCGTACAAATTGAAATTCGGACATCACGGTGCCAACCATCCTGTGATGGATTTGCGATCCGGAAAAGTGGAAATTACCTCACAAAATCACAACTTTGCAGTTCGTCTGTCTTCAGCCGAAGAACCCAAGAGCCTTTTGGAGACACCTTGGGGGGCATTCAAAGCGACGCACGTGAGTCTCAATGATCAATGTCTGGAAGGCCTCGCTGGAACGACGGTGCCGGTGCTCTCGGTCCAGTATCATCCGGAGGCTTCTCCGGGCCCTCATGATTCCTCGTACCTGTTCAGTCAATTTCAAACCATGATGGAACAAGCCCATGCCTAAATTTTTTCTTCTTGGCTTCCTGTTGCTAACGGCGACGGGCTGTATGACCTCGTCCCTGTTCCCTCAGGCGAGCCCGTTAGAGGAAGTCGTGCTTTCAGGAGAGGGACGGGACAAAATTCTGCTGGTCGAGGTTTCCGGGGTTTTGACCTCCGCAAAACCCAGTGGCGTCCTTGACCGGTTCTTCGACCGGCTCAGCCTGCCGGCACGGTTCAAGGAAGAACTCGCCAAGGCTGAGGATGACGAGGACGTCAAGGCGATTGTCTTTCGGATCAACACGCCGGGAGGTACGGTAACGGCCTCAGATATTTTGTACCATGAAATTCAGAAATTGAAAAAAATCCGGGAAATCCCGGTTATTGCCTCTATCATGGACCTGGGCACCTCAGGCGGCTATTACGTGGCGATGGCTGCCGATCAGGTCGTGGCACATCCATCGTCGGTCACGGGTAGTCTCGGGGTTATTATGTTGACGCTCAATGCGTCGGGCTTGATGGAAAAAATAGGCGTCCGGGCCAATGCTGTGACGTCAGGACCCCATAAAGACATGGGGTCACCGTTCCGCACCATGACCGAACAGGACCGAGCCATTTTTCAAGGCGTGATCGATAATTTTTATGACCGGTTCCTTCGGGTCATTGAACAAGGAAGACCGAATCTGAAGCCCGAAACCATTCGTCAATTGGCTGATGGTCGAATTTATTCGGCAACCCAGGCTAAAGACCATGGATTGGTTGATGTGATAGGCTATTTGGATGACGCCATTGAACTTGCCAAGAAGAAAGCCGGAATTGAGGAAGCGCAGGTTGTCATGTACCGGCGGGCAGGCGGCTATCACCCGAATATTTATGCCCAAGGACCAGGAGGACTTGCTCCGACCGATTGGGCTTTTCCCAAACTCGCTCCGGTTTCGCTGTTGCTGGGGGGAGGCACACCGGCGTTTATGTATCTTTGGCTTCCCTAGGAATTCCTCTTGCAGATTTGCAGATGTACATGAAGGGAATGACTGAACATTTACAGGAATGACAGAAGGGGACTATGTTCATAACAAAAGCAGCCGAAAGACTCGTGACGGCATGAATATCTTTTCTCTATCCACGATCCGGAAAATTGCCATCCTCTGTGGGCTGATGCTTTTGGCCGGTTGCATCAAGGCCCCGGGAACCGCGCGTGACCAGGTGATTTTTCTTTCGGAGGAAAAGGAAATCGCATTGGGGGTCAGTGCGTTTCGCGACGTATTGCGACAGGCCCGGCTCAGTACGAATCCCGAAATCAATGAAATGGTCAACCGCGTGGGCCGGCGTATTGCCGAGGCAGCCGACAAACCGGAATACAATTGGGAATTTGCGGTCATTCAAGAGGACCAAATGGTCAATGCCTTTGCCTTGCCCGGAGGTAAAGTTGCGATTTTTACGGGCATCCTGAAACACGCGAAAACCGAAGACGGGCTGGCCACGGTCATGGCCCATGAAGTCGCGCATGCCCTTCAGCGCCATGGCGCCGAACGTATGAGTCGCGGGGTTCTCGATCAAATCGCACAAATAGGCATGATTGCCGGGGCAGCCAGTGGTGCCGTCAATCCTCAACTTGCCATGGGTGCCATGAGTGCGTACGGCGTTGGCGTGACACTCCCGCACAATCGAAAACAGGAATCGGAAGCTGACTATGTTGGGCTGAAACTCATGGCGAAGGCGGGATATGATCCTCGTGAAGCCATTGGTTTCTGGGAACGAATGAGTGGATGCCCCAGGCAAATGATCGGGAAGTTCTGTTTCCGCTCCAATGCGGCTGTCCCCGAATTTCTTTCGACCCACCCTTCAGATGTCACGCGGATTCGACAAATACAGGCATGGATTCCCGAGGCTATGAAATTCTATCGACCGCACGAAAATGATAACGACTCGGCCATTGGCCCGAGCACCCCCGAACCCCAGACTCCGTCACAGGCTTCACCTTCAAAGAACTGACACGTTATGCCGAAACGCACCGACTTGCGGCGCATTCTCCTGATCGGCTCCGGGCCTATTGTGATCGGCCAAGCCTGTGAGTTCGATTATTCCGGCACTCAGGCCTGTAAGACCTTGAAACAGGAAGGGTATGAAGTGGTGCTCATCAACAGTAATCCCGCCACGATTATGACCGATCCCGACCTGGCGGATCGAACCTATATTGAACCTATTACGGTCGAGGTCGTGGAGCGGATTCTTGAGCGGGAACGTCCCGATGCCTTGCTTCCCACGATGGGCGGTCAAACGGCGTTGAATGTAACCATGCGCCTTCACGAACGGGGCCTGCTTGAGAAGTACAACGTGCAACTTATCGGGGCCAATTACGAAGCGATCAACAAGGCTGAAGATCGAGAAGCGTTCAAACGGGCCATGCACAATATCGGCGTGGACACGCCGCTGAGCCGGTTGATTCGAAATAGGGAAGACGCCATAAGTTTTCTGGAAATCGTCGGGTTTCCGGCCATTGTGCGTCCCTCCTTCACGTTGGGAGGAAGTGGCGGGAACATTGCTTATAATCGTGAAGAGTTCGAACGGTACGTTGATTGGGCGTTGCTGACCAGTCCGGTCGGGGAGGCATTGATCGAACGTTCGTTGATCGGATGGAAAGAATATGAACTTGAGGTCATGCGGGACCTGAACGATAACGTCGTCATCGTCTGCCCCATAGAAAATTTCGACGCCATGGGTATCCATACCGGTGACAGCATTACGGTGGCTCCGGCCGTGACCCTGACGGATAAAGAATACCAACGCATGCGGGATGCCGCGATTCGCATTATCCAGGAAATCGGCGTGGATACCGGCGGGTCGAACATTCAATTTGCCCTCAACCCCGCAAACGGAGAAATGATCGTCATTGAAATGAACCCACGCGTGTCCCGGAGTTCGGCTTTGGCCTCCAAGGCCACTGGTTTTCCGATTGCGAAAATCGCGGCGAAACTGGCAGTCGGGTATACCCTGGATGAAATTGCCAATGACATTACCAAGGTGACGCAAGCCTCTTTTGAACCCACCATCGACTACGTTGTCGTCAAAATTCCGCGATTCGCCTTTGAAAAATTCCATGACTCCAATCCCACCCTCACGACCCAGATGAAATCCGTGGGCGAGGCGATGGCCTTGGGAAGAACGTTCAAGGAAGCGTTTCAAAAAGCCTTACGCTCCCTGGAAACCGACCGCTGCGGCCTGATCTCCCTCAATGGTTTAGATCATTACCTTCCGGGAGACGAACTCGATCCATCTGTGTTGGAACACGTTCGGACGGCCATACAGGTCGCCCATCCGGATCGTCCCTGGCACATCGTGGATGGCCTGCGAATCAAAATCTCCAGGGACGAAATCTTTGCGGCTACGCACGTCGATCCTTGGTTTTTGGATCAATTGGATGAACTCGTGCGCTTTGAGCAACGATTGCTGAAGCACGTGAACACGTACAACGATCAGGTACTACAGGTCCAAACCGCAACATTGAAAGCTTGGTCAGATAAGCAGGAGTACGAAGGTAAGACCGTGCTGGACGTCTTATTTCTGAAACCCGGCGCGTGCGACCTTCTCAAAGACGCGAAACGTTTTGGGTTTTCCGACGAACGTTTGGCCCAGTTGCTCCCCACGACCGCCGCAGACTTGCGAACGTTTCGCAAAACGCACGTGTCCGATCAAAGGGTGACGTACTCCAGAGTGGATACCTGCGCCGCAGAATTCGAAGCCTTCACCCCTTATTTGTATTCCACGTACGGCCATGAGTGTGAAGCACGCCCGACCGACCAAGAAAAAGTTGTGATTCTGGGGGGCGGACCGAATCGCATCGGGCAGGGGATCGAGTTCGACTATTGCTGCGTCCATGCCACCATGGCTCTACGGGAATTGGGCATTGAAACCATCATGGTCAATTGCAATCCCGAAACGGTGAGTACGGATTACGATACGTCCGATCGACTCTATTTCGAACCGCTTGTCGAGGAAGACGTGTTGAACGTCATGGAAGTGGAACGGCCCATGGGTGTCGTCGTGCAATTCGGCGGGCAAACGCCACTCAAGCTGGCGCTTCCTCTAGCCCGGGCGGGGATTCCGATTTTAGGCACCAGTCCCGATGCAATCGACCGGGCCGAAGATCGTGAACGGTTCAGTGCGTTAATCACCGCGTTGGGTCTTAGGCAACCGAGAAACGGCGCCGCGCGATCAGGCGAGGAAGCGTTTGCCATTGCTTCACGCATCGGCTACCCGGTGATCGTACGTCCATCATACGTTCTGGGTGGGCGGGCGATGCAAATCGTGTACGACGAACAATCCTTGCGGCAATACATCAAAACGAACATTATAACGACTGCTCAATTTCCTCTCCTGATCGACCAGTATTTGACCGATGCCATCGAGGTTGACGTGGATGCGGTTTCCGACGGGACCGAGGTTGTCGTGGCCGGCATCATGGAACACGTGGAAGAAGCCGGCATCCATTCGGGGGATTCCGCCTGCTCTCTCCCTCCGCACTCGTTGGCCCCGGAGTTGATCGACCGGATTCGCACCCAGACGGTGGCACTGGCCCGTGAGCTTCGGGTCGTCGGTCTCATGAACGTGCAATTTGCCGTTCAGGGGAATGAGGTGTCTATCCTGGAAGTGAACCCCAGGGCTTCCCGTACAGTCCCCTTCGTGAGTAAAACCCTTGGAATCCCATTGGCAAAACTTGCCATGAAAGCCATGGTCGGGCATTCACTCCGTGACCTGAATTTTACCGAGGTTCCGGTGGCGCAGCATATCGCGGTCAAGGAATCGGTTTTCCCCTTTACGAAACTGGGAAACGTTGATGTATTATTGGGTCCTGAAATGCGTTCGACCGGGGAAGTGATGGGGATCGATCAGGACTTCGGATGGGCGTTTGCAAAGTCCCAGGCGGCGGCGGGCTTGAGCCTGCCCCATAAGGGCACGATCATCATGAGCGTGAAAAACGGCGACAAACCAGGAACGGTGGACGTCGCCGAACGGTTGCAGGCGTTGGGGTTCAAGCTCCAAGCCACACGGGGAACCGCCGCGTATTTACTTGAACGCGGCCTTGACGTTGAACCCGTCAATAAGGTGAAAGAAGGACGCCCCCATCTCGTGGATCACATTAAAAACCGCCAAGCCCAGTTGGTCGTCAATACCGTGGGCACCGCCTCCTCACATCATGATTCGCTGCCGATTCGACGAGAGGCTTTGCAACAGAACATTCCGTATTTCACGACGATTCAAGGCATTCAGGCGGCGGTGACGGCCATTGAAGCCATGAGGAAATCTTCACTCACGATAAAACCGTTACAAGACTATCATCCGACCTGAGAATGAAAAAATCTTTCATATGGCTGGTTCCCTTTACAAAGGGGAGGTAAAAAAGTCAGGCATCTCGCTTGACCCAAAGACGGAGTTTCGTTTGGAGGAATTATGGCTGTTCCGATGACAAAAAAAGGGTATGAGGCGCTCAAGGCGGAATTGGACCGGTTGCGAAAGGTCGATCGTCCGCAAAACATTCAGGACATCGCCGAAGCGCGGGAACACGGAGATTTGCGGGAAAATGCAGAATTCAAGGCGGCAAAGGAACGACAGCAATTTATTGACACGCGGATGAGTGAGCTCGAACATAAATTGGGAGACGCCCAGATCATCGAGTCCGGCACCGGCCCCAGTGAAACCGTGGTGTTCAGCACCACCGTCCGGCTCCTGGACGTCGAATCGGAAGAACAGAAAACCTATACCCTCGTTGGCCAGGAAGAAGCCGACCTCAAAAACGGTTCGATTTCCGTGCAATCGCCGATCGGGCGCGCATTAATCGGTCACCGCGTCGGGGACGTAGTGCAGGTGAATCGGCCGGCGGGGATGATCGAGTACGAAATTCAAGAAATCTTTTTCCAGGAGTAATGCCATGCCGTCAGCCATTTCCGTCGTGACGTTGTTGACCGACTTCGGTGCCCGGGATCATTTTGTCGCCAGCATGAAAGGCGTGATTCTGGGCATTAACAATCAGGCCCGTATCATCGACGTCTCACATCAGGTGGGACCCTACTCCATCGAAGAAGCCGCTTTTCTGCTGAACTCCTGTTACCATTATTTCCCCGACGGCACCGTGCACGTCGTTGTCGTCGATCCGGGAGTCGGGTCGGCACGTCGAGGATTAATTGTCACGACGTCGCGGTTTTTCTTTGTCGCCCCTGACAATGGCGTGTTGACCTATATTTTTGAAAACGAACGTTCCGTCGAAGTCCGGCATATCGAAAATCGTCAATTTCGCTTGGATTCCGAAGGCGCGACGTTCGAGGGGCGGGATGTATTTGCACCGGCTGCAGCTTGGTTGACGCGAGGACAAACGCCCGGAGCCTACGGACGCCTGATTGCCGATTACGAAAGATTACAGGTTCAGAAACCCGAGGTGCGGGACGGGTCCCTTCACGGTCGCGTGGCTTACGTCGATCGCTTCGGTAACATTATCACCGACGTGACTCCATCTGACATTCAAGCACTCCAAGCAATCACGAAGCGCAAGAGTGTTGCGTTTGAAATCGGCGGTCTCACCATCGACACGATCAAGACGCATTATGAGCAGGGCTCTCCGGACAAGCCTGATGCCTTGATCAACAGCAATGGTTATCTCGAAGTGTTTATGAAGGAAGGCAGTGCTGCGGAACGATTGGGGATCAAAACCGGGACGACCGTGGAAATTCAATAATCAACCAGGGGTTCTTTAAGCGTATTGATGCGATATTCGCTTCTTTCTGTCATTCCTGCGAAAGCAGGAATCCAGAGTCTTTCTCCTCACGAACGCAGAAAAAGATAAAGACGCTGGATTCCCGATTAACAATGTCGGGAATGACGGAAGGGGAGTCGAAGATGACAGATTGAAGAAAGTCGCTGTTTTCCTTGGGGTGCAAGCGGCAAGTCTGCATAAGAACTTTTCATGCAGATTTGCGCAATCAATCGCCGCCGTGAAACGCATCACGATCGTACTCATCCAGCATTGATTCACTGCGATCGCCCAACCCTTGTTTAAAGGACTGTCGAATCGCGACGATACGCTCGTACACGTCGCTTCCTTGAAGTTGGGCACCGAAGCGGGTAAGAAATTGCCCGGTCAGTTGCACGCCCTTCTGAAAATGGTGGGGAATCGTTTCCTCCGTGACCTGTTGCCAGGTGATGAAAATCAAAAATTCCTGATAGGCCTGGGCCTCCGGGAGTGTTTCCCCAATAGCGATCAGGGTGTCATAGGCGCGTCTTGCCTCCAAGCCCGCTTCAGAAGAAAACGTATCCTCCGCTTCTTCAATTTCCGGTTGCGCATCGCCCAAGTCATCGTGGGCATATGCCCGGGCCAGGGCCTCCTGTGCGGTGATGGCAGGGTCAAAATTCATGTAGGATGTCCAGACGGAACCCGGAATCAACTGTTGTAAAATCTTTCGGCTATGCAGCACGTGCGGCAAGCACCAGCCGCTTGCCGAATATCTTGAGAGCCGTTTCTATCTGGCCAATGTGTGAACGGTGATCGAGATCAAGCAGACGTCGAACGGCTCCTTCCATAACCCCAAGTTGGCCAGCCAAAGTCACATTGCTGACACCTTGTTCGCGCATTGCCTGGTAAAGGGCAAGTTTGGCAGCCACCAACGCCGGAAGTATGACGACAGGGCATCCGCGTGCCGGCGATGGGCACGGAATGCTACGCCGTTCGTTGATATATCCACCGAGAGCGGCAATAAGACAATCTTCTGCTTCAGCCAGTGCCTCTCGTTCAGTCGTAACTTCTGTCAGTGCCTCGGGGACATCCGGAAACGATACGAATATTGTGCCTTCTTCTTGTGTCTCCAACTTCACCGGATACGCCAATTGCATTGACTTCGCCATATTCTATATCTCCTTTTAGTTCTCAGAGATCCTCAAAGGACAAGCCAAGTTGTGCGAGCATTGCAGCAAGGAGCCCCTTGCCGATTTCTTTTCGGCGGTCTTTGACTGTTGTGAAACGATCTCCATAGTAAAGACGTCCGTGGCTTCCTTTGCCTTTCCGGGACTCGAAGCGTACCTGGATACCACGCTGACGACCGAGTTTTCCCACGCTTCTGATAAAATCTCCACCTGTCATAGTATATCGCACATAAATGTACGAGACAATGCCACATTCATGGTCTGTCCTAGTGAGAGCATATCACACCTTGTTGTCTCGACAACCTCGACTGGCGCTGAAATTAAAGGGGGAATATTACAACCACGGTAATTGCCGGCAAATTTTGTTGTCGTTTTTCGCGAACGTGGGAAATTTTGGTCAGCATAAGATTCGGCAGGCCTTCGTCAGGATACTCACCATTTTCCGTAATTCCCGTTCAGTGGCTGCCAGTGGGGGAACGAGTACGATAATATCGCCGATCGGCCGGATAAGGAGGCCGCGACGACGACATTCCGTTGCAATCTTGTAGCCTATGCGTTCGGACAATGGAAACGGTTCGCGAGCATCCTTGTTTTTGACTAATTCGATGCCTGCCATCATTCCACATTGCCGAATGTCTCCCACAATCGGTAATTCAACCATGGGTTTGAGCAGGGTTTGCAGCATTCTGGAACGTTTCCTGACCTGAACGAGTGTTTTTTCTTTTTTGAAGATTTCGAGATTTGCCAGAGCCGCGGCGCAGCCCAGCGCGTTTCCCGTGTAGCTGTGGCCGTGGAAAAATGTTTTCTCAGGTTCACCCAAAAACGCCTCATACATGCGTTCCGTGGTCAGAGTGGCCGCTAGCGGCAAATACCCTCCAGTCAATCCCTTGGCCATGCACAGGAGATCCGGTGTCACGCGTTCATGATTGCAGGCAAACATGGTTCCGGTTCGGCCAAAGCCAGTCGCCACTTCGTCTGCAATCAGGAGGACGTTGTACCTAGCGCATAAGGCACGAACCCGTGAAAGATAGCCGGGTGGCTGCGTGATGATCCCCGCGACGGCCTGAACCATGGGCTCGATAACGACGCCGGCGATCTGTTCGTGTCGCTTCCTCAAGACGTCTTCAAGGGGTTCCAGGCATGCCGTCTGACACGAAGGGAAACGCAAATCAAGTGGGCATCGATAACAATAGGGAGCATCAAGGGCAATGGTCGAAAACAGAAGAGGTCGAAAGCGTTCGTGAAACCGGGCGGTACCGCCTACGCTCATGCTCCCCATGGTATCGCCATGATAGGCGGCATCCAGGCGAACAAACATTTTCTTCTTTTTTTGCGGGGGACTCTGCTGTTGCCAATATTGAATCGCCATTTTCAAGGCCACTTCCACGGCCGTCGCGCCGTCGTCCGAATAGAAGACGCGTGTCAGGCCTTTCGGCGCGATGTTGACGAGTTCCTTGGCCAGGAGAATAGAGGGAGGGCTGGCCGCGCCCAACAACGTGCTATGGGCAATTTTACCGAGTTGCTCTTGAATGGCCGCGTCCAGCGTACGGTGCCGGTGTCCGTGAAGATTGACCCAAATGGATGAAGATCCATCCAGATATTTGTTGCCGTGGATGTCGTAAAGGTAGATGCCTTCGCCTTTGTCGATGATCAGCGGGTCTTCCTGTTCCCACTCTTTCATTTGGGTAAACGGGTGCCAGACATATTGCCGGTCCCATTTTGAGAGTTTCGATGATAAAGCGGAAGGATTATTTTTTTGTTTTTTCTTGGGTTGCTTCATTTGTCAATTTGTCATCGGTCCGCACGCATGGAAGGGTAAGACCCTGGATTCCCGCGCACGCGGGAATGACAGTTAGGGATAACGTGTGCTGGCTCTTTTCATCCCACTGGGAAAAGATGGAACGGTAGGCCGCGTGAGCAACGAGATTATAGGAATGCATTCTTTCTTTGACAAGACGAGGAAACCTTAATAGAATCAACAAATTGTGCATTTGCAATGAACACACTCTCCTCTATCCGCAATTTTTCCATTATCGCCCATATCGATCACGGAAAATCCACCCTGGCTGATCGTCTGCTGGAACTGACGGGAGCGATCACGCCCAGGGAATTTCGAGAGCAGATCCTGGATGATATGGACCTGGAACGCGAACGTGGGATTACCATCAAGGCCCACGCCGTCACGACGTCGTACAAGGCGCATGACGGGCACGCTTACCAACTGAACCTCATTGATACTCCCGGTCACGTGGACTTTACCTATGAAGTCTCTCGCAGTTTGGCTGCGTGTGAAGGCGCCTTGTTGTTAGTGGACGCCACGCAAGGCGTGGAAGCGCAGACCATTGCCAACGTGTATCTCGCTATGGCCAACGACCTCGTGATCCTGCCCGTTATCAACAAGATCGACCTGCCCAGTGCGGATATCGACGGCGTCAAGCATCAGATTGAAGAGATCTTGGGCCTGCCGATGGACGATGCGCTCCTGGTAAGCGCCAAGCAGGGGATCGGGGTGGATGACGTGTTGGACGCCATGGTCCGGCAAGTGCCGCCACCGACCGGGTCAATGAATGCCTCCTTGAAGGCCCTGATTTTCGATTCCTGGTTCGACAGTTACCAGGGGGCGATCGTGCTGGTTCGTATCTTCGACGGCGTGATCAAACCAGGTATGAAAATCAGGCTCATGTCCACGGGGCGGACGTTTGAAATCTCGGAAGTCGGCATTTTTTCTCCCAAGCGCACCAAGACCAAGGCGTTGAGAGCCGGCGCGGTCGGCTACGTCGTCGCCGGCATGAAAGACGTGTCAGACACCAAAATCGGCGACACGATCACCGATGCCGACCGGCCCACGGCAACGCCGTTACCCGGTTATCGTGACGTGAAGCCACTGGTCTTCTGCGGGCTCTATACCATGGACAACGCGGATTATGAAAACCTTCGGGACTCGCTCGACAAGCTCCGCCTGAATGATTCTTCGTTTGTCTATGAACCGGAAACGTCCTTGGCCTTGGGTTTCGGCTTCCGGTGCGGATTTCTTGGCCTGCTGCACATGGAAATTATTCGTGAACGCTTGCACCGCGAATATGGACTAAGCCTCATCAGCACGGCTCCCACCGTGATTTACCGGGTCAGGACGCTGGAAGGGGAGGTACTGGACATTGAAAATCCTTCGAAATTGCCGGAGCCTGAAGCCATCGAAACCATGGAAGAACCATTCATTAAGGCCACAATGATCGCCCCGGAACGATATGCCGGAAATATCCTCGCCCTGTGTCAGGAGCGCCGAGGCGTCCAGGAGAGTTTACAGTATCTGGATACGACGCGGATCATGCTGGTCTATGCCTTACCCTTGAATGAAATGGTGCTGGATTTTTACGACAAGTTGAAATCCCGCACCCAAGGCTATGCCTCATTGGATTACGAACTGATGGATTATCGGGAATCGGATTTAGTGAAACTCGATCTGTTGCTGAACGGAGAAACCATCGACGCCCTGTCTTTTATCACGCACAAGGAGAAAGCCCATCATCGTGGCCGCCAACTTGTCGAAAAAATGAAGGAATTGATCCCGAAGCAAATGTTCGAGGTGGCGATTCAAGCCGCAATCGGCAAACGCGTGATTGCACGCGAAACGGTTTCCGCCATCAAAAAGAACGTGACCGCCAAGTGTTATGGTGGAGATATCACGCGAAAACGCAAGCTGTGGGAGAAACAGAAAGAGGGCAAGAAGCGGATGAAACAACTGGGGCGCGTGGAGGTTCCGCAAGAGGCTTTTCTGGCGCTCTTGAAAGTAAAGGATGAGTAATGACCGAATATAAACCGGTGCTGCCTCCGGACTCCTCGTCCGGTGATCCTGAATGTTCCTCCTCCCATGAAGAAAGCCAGCCGGAGACGACCCGGACCAAGTCCGTGTGGCGGGAATACACGGAAGCTATCATCATTGCATTGGTCCTGGCCCTGACCATTCGCGTGTTTCTCGTGCAGGCATTCAAGATTCCCTCGGGCTCCATGATTCCCAGTTTGCAGATCGGCGATCATATCCTGGTCAACAAACTCGCGTACGGGTTACAGATTCCCCGGGATTGTGAATTTGAGGTCGCGCTGCTCCCGGTCACCTGCTATTCCTCTTCCATGCTCTTTGAGTTTGAAAAACCCAAGCGGGGAGATATTATCGTGTTTCGATACCCGGAAGACGAGCGCAAGGATTTTATCAAACGTATTATCGGCCTGCCCGGCGACACCATTCGGATTCAGGAAAAAATCGTCTACATTAACGGCGAACGATTTCAGGACACCCAATTTACCCAGCGTGTGGATCCCGGCATGATCGATGGCCGCATCAATTCCCGTGACACGTTCGGGCCTGTGACGGTTCCTCCGAACTCGTATTTCGTCATGGGCGACAACCGGGACCAAAGCCTGGACAGCCGTTTTTGGGGATACGTGCAAGAGCATAAAATCAAGGGCCGGGCGTTCCTCGTGTATTGGTCCTGGCACGGGCAGGGTTCGGTGATGGAATGGGTTCGATGGAATCGCATCGGGAAAGTGATTGAATAATAGGAGGACAGGTTGTGGCCTCGTTGGTCATCGCGCCGTTTTCCATTTCCACAGTACGATTGAAAGAGGCTCTTCGTTATGCCGGTGGATAGTCCTCATGTCACGATCGTCATTCCGGCCCGGCATGCGTCATCCAGATTTCCCGGCAAGCCATTAGCGCTCCTGGCGGGAAAACCTTTGATTCAGCACGTGTATGAACAAGCCGTTCGCGTTCCGAAAGTTGCCGAGGTGTTCGTGGCAACGGATGACGCGCGCATACACGAAAGCGTGGAACGGTTCGGTGGCCGCTCTGCGATGGTGACCACGCCCTGCCGCACGGGAACCGACCGTGTGGCGGAGGCGATCCGGCAACTTCCTTGTGAGATTGTCGTGAACCTCCAGGCTGATGAAATCCTGTTGTCGCCCGATCTACTGCTTGATCTCATCGATCCGTTTCTTGCCGGTGACGCGGAAATAGGCACCTTGCGCCGCCCGCTCACGTGCCAGGAGGAATTTGCACGGTCCTCCGTCGTCAAAGTGGTCACGGACCGGCAAGGGAAGGCTCTCTATTTTTCCCGGGCCCCGGTCCCGCACGTGCGCGATCACGTCCGGGATACTCCATCCTTTGCCTCTCTCCATTTAGGAGTGTATATTTTTCGCAGACACACCTTGAATCGATTCGCTTCATTGCCGAGCGGGGAATTGGAGGAGGCGGAAAAACTCGAACAGTTACGGGCGCTGGAACATGGGATTCCCATTCACGTGTGGGAGACCAGCCAGGCCTCACTTCGAATCGATACCGAAGAAGACTTAGAAAAGGCGAACGCGTCATGGGACGAACTTATGCGCTCTTGCTCCCTCGCCCCTGGTGGGAGAAGGCTGGGGTGAGGGGAAAAGAACGGGGAAAACGGTTTGGAATCATCATGAGAGAAACCGATGGGTAAATTCATTTTCGTGACCGGCGGGGTGGTGTCCTCATTGGGGAAAGGGTTGGCTTCGGCTTCCATCGGTCATCTTCTGGAAAGCCGGGGATTACGGATTTCCTTTCTCAAGCTCGATCCCTACATCAACGTTGATCCCGGCACGATGAATCCCTATCAGCATGGCGAAGTCTACGTCACGGACGACGGAGCCGAAACCGATCTCGATCTCGGACACTATGAACGATTTACCAATCTCACGCTTTCACAAAACAACAATTGCACCACGGGGCGGATTTACGAGTCGGTCATCAAGAAGGAACGCCGGGGCGATTATCTGGGAAGCACGGTGCAGGTTGTTCCGCACATTACCGACGAGATTAAACAGACGATTCTCCGGGTCGCGCACGGGACGGACGTGGTGATCGTGGAAATAGGGGGAACGGTCGGGGACATCGAAAGCCTGCCTTTTCTCGAAGCCATACGGCAGATGCCGTTCGACGTGGGCCGTGAAAACGTCCTGTACATTCATCTGACCCTGGTACCGTTCATTGAAACTGCAGGGGAGTTGAAAACCAAACCCACTCAACATTCAGTGAACAAACTTCGAGAAATCGGCATCCAACCTCATATCCTGTTGTGCCGGACCGACCGGTTCCTGGAACCGTCGTTGAAGGACAAAATTGCGCTCTTCTGCAACGTGGACAAGGGTGCAGTCATCACGGCGAAAAACGTCGATACCGTGTACGAAGTACCGATCGTGTTGCGAAAAGAAGGACTCGATGAATTGATCGTGCGTTTCCTGCGGTTGGAATCCGGTCCGCCCAACCTCCGTGATTGGGACGCCATGCTTCAAAAACTTAAACGCCCGACGCATGAAGTGACCATCGGGATGGTCGGAAAATACATGGCGTTCAAGGAGTCGTACAAAAGTTTGTCTGAGGCGATTGTGCACGGTGGTTTGCCCAATGACACCGGAGTCAACGTCCGGTTGATCGAATCGGAAGATCTTGAACGGGGCGACCCTGAGCAATTCTTGAGTGATGCCGATGGGATTTTGATACCAGGGGGGTTCGGCACAAGGGGCATCGAGGGCAAAGTGACGACGGTCCGCTACGCCAGGGAAAAGGGCATTCCGTTCCTGGGACTCTGTTTGGGCATGCAGTGTGCGGTTATGGAATTTGCCCGTCACGTTGCCGGGCTGGAAGGGGCCAACAGCGGCGAATTCGATTCGGCTACGGCCCACAAGGTGATTGACCTGTTGCCGGAACAGCGGACAGTGGAGGACAAGGGCGGCTCCATGCGACTCGGCAGTTACACCTGTCGTCTACGAGAAGGTTCCCTCGCCCAACACATCTATGGGACGACGGATATTCGGGAACGACACCGGCACAGGTACGAATTCAACAATGATTTCCGCGAGATCCTGACGGCAAAAGGCCTGGTGTTGAGTGGTACGTCAACGGATGGGCGCCTCGTCGAAATCATCGAAATACAAGACCATCCCTGGTTTTTGGGGACCCAATTTCATCCTGAATACCGATCACGGCCGCATGCCCCGCATCCTGTGTTTCAATCGTTCATCCAAGCGGCGCTGAAACGCAAATTCGGCCGATAGTAAAATTTCCTGTAAGGGTCTTCAATGACAAAAAACACCATGATGCAGGATGTTCCGTTGGGAGGTTTTACCGGTGGAGGAGAGCATCCGCATTTCCTGATTGCGGGACCCTGTGTCATCGAGAACGAGCAGATCGTCCTGGACACGGCGTTTCAGGTGGCCGAAATCGCCCAATCAGCCGGATTTCCCTATCTCTTCAAATCATCCTATGATAAAGCGAACCGCAGTTCCATCAATTCATACCGGGGACCTGGGATTCAGGAAGGCCTGGCCATCCTCCAAAAAGTGAAAGAACAGGTTCACGTCCCCGTTCTGACGGACGTTCATAGTGTTGAAGAAGTCCGGCAAGCCGCTCAGGTCGTGGACGTGGTGCAGATTCCGGCGTTTCTGTGCAGGCAGACCGATCTGTTGGTAGCAGCGGCGCAAACAGGTAAAACCGTCAACGTCAAGAAAGGGCAGTTTCTTTCTCCTTGGGATATGAGTAACGTCGTCAAAAAATTGGAGGAGAGCGGGACTCGCCGAATCGTCCTCACTGAAAGAGGGTTCTCGTTCGGCTATAATAATCTAGCGGTGGACATGCGCGCTCTTCCTGTCCTGAAGGGGTTGGGGTATCCCGTGGTATTCGACGTTACGCATAGCGTGCAGCTACCAGGAGGAGGGGGAACGCACTCATCCGGCCAGCGTGAATTTATTGCCCCCTTGGCTCGTGCCGCGGCGGCAGCCGGCTGTGACGGGTTTTTCATGGAAGTCCATCCGAATCCGGATGACGCTCTCTCTGACGGGGCAACGATGGTTCCACTCAATAAATTGAAAGTTTTACTTGAAGAATTGAAGGGGATTTGTCAGGTGGCAGGAAAGGGCTCAGGCGTTACACTCTAACCATGTCGCCGGTTCAGGTCGCCAAAACCCAATCGAAATCCGTCCCTGTGAACGACCAGGCTGAGCGTACCTTCAACCTGCCGAATACGCTCACATTTTTACGAATCTTATTGGTACCGGTCTATATAGGCCTCTTTTCAACACCCACGGCCGTACGGTCCACGTCAGCGGCTGCGGTCTTTGGCTTAGCAGCTCTGACGGACTGGCTGGATGGATATCTTGCGCGGCGACGTGGGCAGGTTACCAAAATTGGCAGGCTGTTCGACCCTATAGCCGATAAGTTTCTAGTGATTTCCGGGCTGGTGTTACTTGTGCAATTTCAACGAATTGCAGCTTGGCTCGCTATTGCGCTGATTGTACGCGACTTGGCCGTGACTGGGATCCGGTTTGTTTCAGCAAGTCGAGGCATCATCATTGCGGCGGGGACATTAGGGAAATGCAAGGTTGTACTTCAAATTATTGCGATCATCATTTTAACCCTCGAAGGAGCGGTTACCATGTCCACCCTGAACCTGCATTTTGTCGGAACCCTGACTCTTCAGGTGGCTCTGGTTTTTTCCATTATCTCCGGTGGACAATACATTTTCGAAGCTTGGACCGAGTTTTCCAGAAAAGGGTGGCACGCATAACGTCCGCACCGGTCATGTTTCCTGAAATTTTCGGGCCGCTTTCCTGCCTCGGAGCCTACCTGCTTGGCTCAATCCCATTCGGACTCGTGTTTTCACGTCTACTCGGCGCGCCGGACCCCAGGGAGGCGGGTAGTCGGAACATCGGCTTTACGAACGTGCTGCGCGTATGCGGGAAAAAAGTCGGTATCCTCACGTTAGCCGGTGACTTGGGAAAAGGGTGGCTGATTGGGTGGCTCGCCGGTTCAGGGCTGGCCCTGAACCGGTGGGCCTTGTTAGCTGTACTCTCTGTTGTGCTGGGGCATCTCTTTCCTGTTTTCCTGAAGTTTCGTGGCGGCAAAGGCGTTGCCACGGGCTTAGGAGGGATTCTGGGGATTCACTTTCCCATAGGACTCATTCTGGTAGCAATATGGCTTGCCACCGTCGGAGCCTGGAAACATTCGTCAGGAGGCGCAATCATGGCCTTTGCAACATTACCGTTGATCGGCTGGTTCATGACCTCTGATCTCCAATTTTTGATCTTCAGCCTTCTCCTGAGCAGCCTTATCATAGGCAAACATAAGGGGAATATCGTCCGTTTGCTGAATGGAACTGAACCCTCGATAGATCGTTCCTCATGAATAATCATAATTTGACATAATACTTCTTATCCGACATTACGGATTTGGTCATCATCACGGTGACCTTCAAAATTTCTCACGGTTCGCGTCGTCATGCCCATTTTTGACGGGAATTCTTGCCCCTTCCTGTCCTTTGTGACGCTTTATGCCGTATATCCATCTTGGACATGGAGCACCATCTTTTCCTTTTTTGCATTTCTTCAAGAAATTTATTTTTGTAAAGTTTGTGACAAATTGTACAATATTTACATTGGTAATTAGGGCGAAACGTAACCAAAATAGATCTTGAGAAACTGTTTGAAGACATTCTCCTGTCGGTGATTAAAGCGATATTCCACTTCTTTCAGATACATCGGGAAATGATACTTGGAGACCCCGCGATACTGATACAAGATATGTTTGGCATAACTCCAAAAGCCTTCAATGCCATTAATGTGAGTCTTCGTCCGCCGGCTCACCAACGCTTTCGCATGATTCACCGTATGATGGTGGCCATAACGTTTTAGCGATTGATAGCCGCGAAAGGCATCCGTGAAATAGACCGACCCTTTCCGGGTATGCGCTTGAATATGCTGCATCAATTCCGCCGCACTGACCGATTCGACGACCTTGGTATACACGCGCCCTTCCCGCTCCAGGAGCCCGAAGACGACGCTTTTGCCCGCGGAGGCGCGACCCCGTTGGCCTTTGCGCCGACCGCCGAAATAGGCTTCATCGAGTTCGATCTCGCCCTTCAGTTTCCCGGCTTCCAATTCAGTGACATGATACAACGCTTCGCGCACGCGGTGATAGACACGGGTGACAACTTTCAGGTCCAGCCCCAGATCCTGGCTCAACCGATAGGCGGGTTGCAATTGATAGAAGCCTTGTAGGATCTGGATCTCGCGGCGCAGCCGTCGGAGGCTCTTGCTTTTGCCACAGCGCCTACATTTCACATAGCCGCGGCGGGTGTGCAGGACCTGAAAAGAGCCGCAGAAAATGCACTTGCGCCCGCGCAAAAAGTTGGCCGCACAACTAAAAACCGTATGTCGTCCTGTAACCATGCGTGTTTTCTACCACACACTGGTTACGAAACGCCCTAATTACCTTTACATTTTGTAAAGTTTTGGACATTACGTACATATTGTAAACTTAGTTGCATTTTGTACAATTTGCGCGCCAAGCGGGACGGCACAGGGGCCGTCCCCTACGGCTCCGCTCTCCCGCGTTGGGGAGAGGATGTGGAAGTGTTCCTCTTGAAGCACGTATTGGGCCATGGTAAGGTGCCAGCGTCATGGTTTTCGATACCTTGAAATCCGTTGAGGAGTTGCAGGAAGCTGGAATTCCTGAGAACCAGGCCAAGGCACAGGTGCGGGTCTTTCAACAGATCATCGAATCCGACCTCGCCACCAAACGCGACATGAAAGAGCTGGAACAAAAGCTGCAACAAGAAATGCGAGAATTGGAGTATCGTCTCACCATCAAAACCGGGTCGATGGTAGTCGCATCGACCGGGGTGATTTTAGGAGCCATACAATACCTGCTCCTTCCTTCTTCTTGATTCTTTCGCCTTCCGTCCTCTCTTCCAATAATCGCTATCAAAGGAGCCTTCATGAAGACCTTCTTTTTGGTGTCGCACTGACGTTGTCGGCACGTTGGGGATTGACAATCGCATGACGTCGAAAACGGATATGGTGGTTCCTCGGTATTGCCCCGTTCTTCTCTTGATGATCTTATCTGCAATCCTTTCGGGTTCGGCCTTTGCTTCTGCTCCTCCAGAATCCAAGGGGCTTCGGCTCCTTGAAGAAATTCAGGACGCGATTTCGGAGTTGGCTGAGCACGTGACGCCGACGGTGGTGGGTGTGTCCGCTATCAAGCAACTGTCTACACCCGGAAAAATTCCGCGTCAGGGTCGATTCAAGGTGCCGGGGGCGGGGTCAGGTGTCGTGATTCATGAAGACGGCTATATCGTGACCAATAACCACGTCATCAATAATGGCGTGGAAGCTGAGGTCCATTTTTCGGATCAATCGACGCTGGTTGCGAAAATTGTGGCCCAGGATCCCGATACCGACCTTGCGCTGTTGAAGGTCGAGACGGACCGGAAACTGCCGAGTGCGTCGTTCGGGGATTCCGGCACGGTCAAGGTCGGACAATGGGTCCTGGCCGTGGGCAATCCATTCGGGTTGGACCGGACCGTGACCCTGGGGGTCGTGAGCGGGATCGGCCGGGAAAACATGAACCTGTCCCGGTATGAGAACTTCATTCAAACCGATGCGTCGATCAATCCGGGGAATTCCGGTGGACCGCTCTTCAATTTGCGAGGCGAGGTCATTGGGATCAATACGGCCATTATCAATTTCGCACAGGGTATCGGCTTTGCGATTCCATCTAATATGGCAAGCCGGATCATCGAGCAACTCAAGACAGGCGGGAAAGTCGTTCGAGGGTGGCTCGGGGTCGGAATTCAGCCGCTGACGCCCCAACTCGCGGAAAAATTCGGCATTCCTGACGGTAAAGGCGTGCTGGTCAATGAAGTGTTTGCCGGCAATCCTGCGGATCAGGCAGGGCTGAAATCCGGGGACATCATCACCAGAATCGGCAAGGAACGCCTGGAGTCTCCCAACCAATTGTCCCGGGTGGTGGCCGGTTTCTCCCCGGGCGATAAGGTCAGGGTCCACGTCATCAGGGATGGGACGTTACTCCAATTCCCCGTCTTGTTGGGCATAAAACAAGAAAAGCCCATCGTGGCGTCCTTGCCCCCGACCGCGGCGGAAGTCGATTTGGGCATTGACGTGTCTCCCATTACCGAGGAATTGGCCAAAAAGTTTTCCCTTGAACAAACGACGGGCATCCTGGTGGTTCAGGTTGTTCAGGGAAGTGCCGCATATGCGGAAGGATTACGAAAAGGAGACATTATCCGGGAAGTCAATCGGGTCGAAGTGCCGACCATGAGGAAATTTCGCGAAATCCTCGAAGCGATTCATCCCGGCGAGACGATCCTTCTGCGGATCCTTCGAGAGTCGAAGGCGTTTTTTGTGGTGTTGAAACCGTAACGTTAAGAAGACGGTTGACCTGGACCTGACGGGTTACGTCTCTCTTTTCCTTGGTCGTTTTTCACCCTCATCGTAATCCTCTCCCATCAAGGGAGAGGAAATGTTGTCACGACGAAGCAGCTTCTTTTTCAGCTTTGTGTTCTTCAACGACCTTGTTGACGACTTCACGGGGGGCTTGCTCGTAGCCGGAAAATTCCATGGCATAGGAGCCTTTTCCCGCGGTAATAGAAGTCAGGACCGGTGCGTATTTCAGGATTTCAGCCAACGGGACCACGGCTTTCACGATTTGGTTGTGCCCCTTTGAATCCATGCCCAGGATACGGCCGCGCCGGCTGTTCAGGTCGCCGATCACCGCTCCGACCATGTCGTCCGGGGCTGTCACTTCGACGTTCATGATCGGTTCGAGAAGCACGGGCTGTGCCGATTCCATGGCCTTTTTGAAGCCCATCGAGGCCGCAACCTTGAAGGCCATTTCCGACGAATCCACAGGGTGATGGGAGCCGTCATAGACCTTCACTTGTACGTCCACGACCGGGAAGCCGGCGAGAATACCTTCATGCATGGCTTCGACTACGCCTTTTTCCACTGCGGGGATAAAATTTCTGGGGATCACGCCGCCGACGATTTTATTGAGGAATTCAAATCCGCCGTTGCGGGGTAACGGGTCGATCTGAAGCCAACAGTCGCCGTATTGCCCGTGGCCGCCCGTTTGTTTTTTGTGTTTTCCCTGAGCTTGGGCCATTTTTTGAATGGTCTCACGATAGGCGACTTTCGGCGTATGTAAATTAACGTCCACTCCGTATTTGCGATGGAGTTTCTCCAGGGTCAACTCGATGTGCGTCTGGCTGACTCCACTTAACAACATCTCCTTGGTCTCGTCATTCCGGATGAATTCCAGTGACGCGTCTTCTTCAACCAGCTTGTGAAGCCCCAGGCTGACTTTATCAATGTCGCCTTTGGATTTCGGTTCCAAAGCAAAGGACATCACGGGTCGGCGGAGCGGCACCGACGGAAAAACGATCGGGGCCTTGTCCGTGCAGATCGTATCACCCGTCTGGGTTTCCTTTAATTTTCCCATAACCACGATCTCGCCGGCCTTGGCCTGTTGCGTCTGTGTGCTTTTTTTCCCCTGCATGTAATACAAATGTCCGCCTTTTTCCTTGACGTTTCTCACGGAATTGAAAAAGGTTGAATCGGCTTCGAGCACACCTGAGTAGACCTTGAGATATGTGAGCCGTCCCATGAAGGGATCGATGGTGGTTTTGAACACGTAACCAGAAAGCGGTTCTGTAGCGTCCATGGGCCGCACGAGTTCTTCGCTCGTTTGAGGATGAGATCCGGCTGATTGTATGGCTTCGGCTCGTTCTTCCGGGGACGGCAGGCATTGAATAATGGCTTGATGCAGAACCGTGGTGCCGAGATTCAGGAGAGCCGACCCGCACAAGACCGGAATGAATTGGCGTGTTTTCGTGCCCAGGATCAGCCCTTGCAGGATCTCCTCTTGCGTCAGGTCTCCTTCACCAAGATATTTCTCCACTAATTCATCATTGGTTTCAGCCACAGTTTCGATCAATTGTTTCCGCAATTCGGCAACGCGTTCTTTCAGGTCCGCGGGGACGTCTTCTTCCTGCACCTTATGACTGTTCGGAACGGGGATCACGGCCTTTTGTGTCACCAGGTCGACCACGCCCCGGAGGTTTGCTTCTTCTCCGACCGGATAGGCAATCGGCACACACTTGGCATCGAGTGCCTCCTGAACTTCTGCCAAAGTGGCGTCGAACTTTGCTCGCTCTTTGTCCAATTCGTTGATAAAGATCAGGCTTGGCAGTTCACGTGTTTGAATATATTCCCAGACCCGATCCAATTCCGAACGTATGCCCGAAGTGCCGACGACCAACACCGCGCCATCCGCCACGTGGATCGTATTCTTGGTATCGGCGAAGAAATCCAAGGACCCCGGCGTATCGAGCAAGTTCAGGAACATTTCCTTGTACTCATACTGAAGGAGGGCCGCACTCATGGAATGATGGTGCTGAATTTCTTCCGCCTCGAAATCGGCCACAGTGTTTCCGTTCGCGGTGGCCCCCATCGAAGAGGTCACGCCGGCGGAAAACAGCAGGGCTTCCACGAGAGACGTTTTCCCGGCACCAACATACGACGTGACAACAACGTTTCGAATAGATTGAGAATGTGTCATACGCCCTCCCTTAGTATGTGGAACCATTCTAGGCTCGGCCAAATTAGGGTGTCAATGAAAGGCAGGCAGAGAGCGGATGGAAACGTGATGTGTTCGTTGACAGGACAAGAGACTCAAGACACCATATCTGTCATCTCTATATGTGTTCAGTCATTCGTTGACACTTTCGTTGTCTCTTTCCGTCATCCCCGACCAGATCGGGGATCCAGGGTCTTTGTTTTTTCTTTGTTTGCAAGGATATGAATTCCTCATGACCAATGCCGGAACCCTGATGTCTCGCCTGATGGCAATGCTTTGTTTGGGGCTTTTCGTCAGCGCCGTAGCTTTCGATACCTTGGAACCCGAAAAAACATTTGTCTCGGATCTTCGTCAAGGCATCTGGTACGGGTTTCAATTCGGCGTGCCGCTATTCGTCGGGGGAGTCTGCTTGGTTGGCAAACGGTGGAGTGCCATGGTTGGGGTGCTGTACGGAACGATCGGCTTGGCCCTGGACATTGCCACGTTTGTGCAGAGCGTGACTTCCGGAACGGACTCACTGCATGTCGTCGGTTTGATCCTCCTGACGGCCCTCTTTAATTTTCTACTCATTGTCATCGGCGGGCGACAGGTGTTAACCGTATAACCGTTCTATACTCTCCCCTCGATGATGACGCCGTCCCAATCGCCTGTTCCCTTTCTTAATCGAAGACACCGGGTTTTCTTGAGCCCGGAGGTCTTGAGCCATTGTTGGACGTCCTGGGCGCTATAGGTATTGCCCGTTGGGGTGAACAGGAGCATCGTGACTGCAAACAGGTTGGTTTCCAGGGCATCGCACCCCGGTTTATTCATGAGGAACGTGTCCTGAATCAGGATCCGTCCGCCGGGGTTGAGTGCGCGTTTAAGCTTTTTGAACAGGGTCTTGTTTTCCGCCGGTGAAAAAATATGCAGCACGTTTGACATCCACATCACGTCGAATTTTCCCGGAACCGGATTTTCAAAAAGATCGCCGGGGTAATAGGACAGTCGTTTGCCGTGTCGTAAAGGCTGGGCGATCTCTTGGGCGACTTCAAGGGCCGGCTGGCGGTCCCAGATGCCTGCACGCAAGGCGGAATTCTTCTTCAGGAATTCCAGGGCATACGTGCCGGGTCCTCCCCCCACGTCCAACAACGTTTGTGTGTTGTTCAAATCAAGTTGTGCGGCTACTTGCTTGGCTGGTCTTATGGAACGCTGATGCATGGCCCAGGTGAAGGATCGACGGTAGGCCGGGTCGTCCGGACCGTCATTTTCAACCGGCTTGCCCATACGAACGGAATCGGTGAGATGCGCCCAATCCTCCCACTGGCGATGAACCAGTTCCAAATATGCGCCCTGATAATCCGGGCTGTTCCGGTTTAAACACGTGCGGCCGAGTTTCCCTGCGCAATAGGACGTTCCCCGTTGTATGAGCAGACCTGCGGTCTTCAGGTTGCGAAGGATAATCTCGACTCCCCGTTCATTGGCCTTGAGCGTCTTTGCCAAAGATTTAGGCGTCCAGAACCGGTTTCCCATACGGGTAAAGAGGTCGAGATCCATTGCGGTCGCGATCACCCGTGACAACCGAAAGGTATAGACCACGTCACGAAAGTCATCCATGGTACGAATCGGAAGTTGCGCGTTCATAACAATTCCTTTTTTAAGTCTGAGATGAGAAAAAATCAGGCCACGGCAAATCGCCGGCGATATCGCGTGATCAACTGCTCAAGTTCCGACAGGTTATTGAAATCAACGGGACGCTCGAAAAATACCGCGACGTACTCGTCATTCATCTCCACACGTTCACTGAATCCGTCCTCGACGAGACAGTCACGATATTTCGACACGACTTGTTGAATGTAAAATTTGGCCTGCTTGGCCAATTCATCGCTTCCAAGATCTTCGGCCGTGCCGTCGGAGAGCAGGCTCTGCATATCTTCCAGGGCATACCCGGCCTGGCAGACAAACAACCCTGCAGGCGTGATTTCGAGTTGCCAATCTTCATCATCCAATTCAAGAGTCAAAGCCCCACCGGGTTCATATTGAACAAAGTGCGAATGAACGTGTTTCAGGTGGTTCTGGACGTGTTGCCAACGCGGATGGGACCCGTCACTCACGAGACACCCTCCCCTGCTCCGGCTTCCATGCGGTTCTGCAACCGTACCCGAAGCGCTTCGAGGCGCCGGGTATTTTCTTCCAGTTTAGGTAATTCGTATTTCTGGTCCACGCGAACCACGCGATGAAGGAATTGGGCCTCCTTTTCCTCGCAGCCCATGGCTTTATGGCAATCGGCCATCACGTACCAAGCCCCGCCCATCCGCAGTTCGTCTCGTAGCCGCTCGGCAATCGCCAAACTCGTGTGCGCACAAGCCATTGCGTCGTCATAACGCTCCCATGCCAGATACATTCGCGCCATCATCTTGAACACGTCGGCCTCACCGGTATGATTTTCCACCCGCCTCATCAGGGCGATGGATTCAGAATAATGGTTCATGGCCTGCTCGAAGTGCCGGGTTTCCTTGGCCACCAAACCCAAATCGGAGAGCAGCACCGCCTTGGCTGCATCGTCTTCAAACAGTTCCATCCGGTCCAGAGCCTCGAGATAATAGGCGCGGCCCCGTTCCCATTCACCGGCGTCCACGTGCAGGTTACCCAAGTTGGCGAGTGTCGCGCTGATCCCGCGGCTGTCCCCGAGCGTCTTCTGCAGTTCCAGGACCTCCTGGTAATACTCCTGGGCCTGTTGGCGTTTGCCGCTGACGGCGCAAATATTTCCGAGATTTCCCAACGTCGCCACCAAAGCCCTGGGGTCGCCGCTTTGTCGATCGGCCTCTAACGCCTTGGCGTAACACTGGTAAGCCTCCCTGTAAAACCCCCGGGAAAAATGGACATTGCCCCGTTGATTGAGTTGAGCCGAATGGGATTGTCGCATGGTCGTCAATGACCTTTTCTTCCGTCATCCTTGTATGTGTTCAGTAATTTGTTGACAATTTTCCCGCTTCCTGTTGTGCCCCACTGCCCCGCCTTTGGAAGACAACCCCCTCAATCCCCCTTCTCAGGGGGACGACAGAGTTCCTCGCCCCCCTGAGAAGGGGGGAAGGGGGGTTCGGTAGGGGCGGACCGGAACTTGCCCTGAGCAAAGCGAACGAGTGTCCGCCCTCCCTTCTTGCGGGCAGAGCATCATTCTGTCAACGAATTACTGAACATTTACAGGAATGACAAAAGTGACTACTTTTATATCAGTGAGATTACGGCTCCCGTCTATTCCAACGCCTGAGCCACAATGGCTTTGGCCCCGGTCAATATCGAAGTCCCGTCGCCGACCAGGAGCGAATCGAAATTATACTTGAGCAAGCGGCGCAGGCCTTCACGCGCCTTGGCGGGATCGGTGTATTTCCCGTCCGGCAGTATGCTCACCGACCCTTCGGGTTTGCCGAGCAAGGCATCACCGACAATCAGGATGCCCCGTCCTTGTTGAATAAACAGAGCCGATTCTCCTGGTGATTTTTGATTGGAAAGCTGCACGACCCAAATCCCACCGGGCAGCAATTCTCCATCAACAAAGGTCTTGTCCGGAGTCACGGACATTTCGGGAGCGTCAGCCTGGGGTACGTACACGCGGGTCTTCAAAGTGTCTTTGTACGTCGCGCTTTCACGTTCATGATCCCGGTTGGTGAGCAGGATGTAATCAACCTGGCCGGCGCTGGTCAGTTTCGACAAGTCGGCATCCGCAAGCGGCGGTGGATCAACCAGGATCCGGTGTTCGCCCACGTCCAACAAGTGGCCGTTAAAATTTAGCTGCTTTTCCTCGGAAAACCATGACCATGTGGCTATCCCCGGCAGAATAGGTTTCATAGTTCGGCAATCGCCTCCTGTAGCATGGCCGTCGTTTTGGATAAAATATCCTCTTCCGATGGAAGGTCAAGGATGTCGTCCTCCGGCACCATGATGAATTTACGGTTTCCGTCCTTGGTTAGAGAAATCAGGAACCGGCCATTGGAGGGAGTGGTTGGAATGACCACTTCAACTGTGCTCTCGATGCCCTTCACCAATTCAAGAAATTTTGTTTTCCCCTCTTCAAACTCATCCATATCGTTCTTGAACCCTTTCGCTCAAATGGAAAAAACCAGGGCGGGCTGAAAAGCCACTGGTCGCCACGGGCAGGCCATGCTCCGAGAAACGCATGGCTCCAAATCTCATAAGGCGGTCGATCCGGAAGATGGCCCCAACAATTTATTGACTTCGGCCAGAATAGCCTCGTGATTCGCCAGATCCATGTTGCCCACTCGCTGCCATCGGATCACACCGTTTTGATCCAGGATATACACGTTCGGAATAAAGCGCCCTCCGCCGTACAACTTGTCGGTCATCTGATCCGGGTCCGTGAGATAAGGATACGTGATTTTCATGGGAAAGACGCTGAGAAATTCCAGGACGTCGGCCCGGGAATCGCCCGAGGAGTTCACGCCGATCACCGCGACGTTCCGGCCACGCGTGGCGTCATGCACTTTTTGCAAATTCGTGCCTTGCACCAAACACGGTTCGCAAATATGAAAGAGACCCAGCACCACGACTTTACCCTGAAAATCTTTCAGCGAAACGGGTTCTCCCGTGACCGAGGTGAGCGAGAACGATGGTGCCGGCTCACCGACTTTGAAGAAGCCTGCGGCCCAGGCCACCGTCGTCATGGCCAGGGAAATCGTCACTGCGAGCAAACAGATATGGCGTTTCATGGCATCCTCCACCTTGCAAAGAAGCAGTCAGTACGGATAATCGACATCAGTTATAAAATTCTATCACACGATTTTTGAGGCGGGCAATCAATGGAGACTATACGGTTTCCTTGCAGCTCTCTTAAAACGAGCTATTTTAGGTAAGCGAAAGACACAAGACTCTGGATTCCTATAGATCATCTTCTGGATTCCCGGTCGGGGTCGGAGACAAGCGTCAGGAATGACGGAAAGAGAGAGAGGGAAACTACCTGGAAGTGCTCGCGTCAAACAGGCCGAGTTGTTGTTCTTCGGCTTTGGTGAAGGCGATGGGATATTGTTCGGTGAAGCAGGCGTGGCAGTAGTGGTCGTTTCGACCGGGGGCAGCATTGAGCATGCCGTCCAAACTCAGGTATTGGAGGCTGTCGGCCGTGATGTACTTGCGGATTTCCTCGACGGAATGACTCGAGCCGATCAATTCTTTCTGCGTGGGCGTATCAATGCCGTAAAAACACGGAGCGATTGTGGGCGGCGAACTGATGCGCACGTGGACTTCCTTCACTCCGGCGTTCCGGATCATTTTGATGATTTTTCGGCTTGTCGTTCCGCGCACGATGGAATCATCCACCACCACGACGCGGCGTCCCTTGAGGACCTCGGGGACCACGTTCAATTTCAATTTCACGCCGAAATGCCGGATGGATTGTTCGGGCTCGATAAACGTCCGGCCGATGTAATGGTTGCGCGTGAGCCCGATTTCAAACGGAATCCCCGACCCTTCCGCGTACCCCAAGGCCGCGGGCACACCGGAATCCGGCACGGGAATGACGACGTCCGCGGGCACGTACGCTTCCTTGGCCAGTTGGCGGCCCAAGGCTTTCCGAATGGGATAGACGGCGTGGTCACCGAATATTTTGGAATCCGGCCTCGCAAAATAGACATATTCGAATACGCATTTTGCAGGTTTTTCAGGCAGGATAAACGGATGATGCGAGGTCATCCCATCATCGTTGATGACGATGAGTTCTCCAGGCTCGACTTCTCGTACAAACTCGCCGCCCATGAGATCAAAAGCACAGGTTTCTGAGGCGATCATCCAAGCGTCCTTGAATTTTCCCAGACACAAGGGCCGGAACCCATAAGGATCCCGCACGGCGATCAGGTCACGATCGGTCAACAACACCAGGGAATAGGCTCCCCGGACCAGGGAGAGCGCTTCGGTTAAGCGTTCGAGTAAGGTATCTCCTCTGGAGTGGGCAATCAGATGGATGATCGCTTCCGTATCGGAATCGGATTGAAATATGGCGCCATAGGCTTCAAGTTCGCTACGCAGCATCCATGCATTGGTGAGATTGCCGTTGTGCGCCACCGCCAAATTTCCGAATGCGAAATTGACGGTGAGCGGTTGGACGTTGCGGACATGGCTGGCTCCGGAGGTGGAATACCGGTTGTGCCCAATGGCTTTGTTTCCACGCAGGCGTCGAATTTCTTTCTTCGTGAAAATATCCGAGACCAGCCCTATGCCTTTTTCCATGTAAAAATTCCGGTCATCAGACGAGACAATGCCGGAACCTTCCTGCCCGCGATGCTGTAACGCATACAACCCCAGATAGGTAAAATTCGCGGCTTCCCTGTGCCCGTATATGCCGAACACCGCGCACTCATCATGAAATTTGTCAGGGGCCATCATGTGCAAAGGCGCGTGAGTTTTTTTCGGGGAATTATTCATGTCTCAAAAGCAGATCCTTCGCATTGCTCAGGATGACCTCCTCCTGTTTTTCTTCAGGCTGACAGTTTCGATTCCAGACTTCGGCTCCATTGTTCGAATAATGCCGCCACAGGCATATCGATCGTCGGTTGTTCATTTACACGGACAATCAAACGGTCTCCGCCGACCGAACCGATATCCTGCGCGGGTACGCCATGCTCTCGGGCAATAGCCATAACGCGCTCGGCGTACACCGGCGATATCGAGAGAAGAATTCGCGAAGGACTTTCTCCAAAAAACAAGGCATCCGTACGAAGGCCGTTCGAATCAAGCCGAATCGTCGCACCTAATGAATTGCCTGGGGCATCCTGAGGTGAAAAGCAGGATTCCGCCAACGTCACAGCCAAGCCACCGTCCGAACAATCATGAGCGGATTGTACCAAACCTTCCGTCGCCAAGCGGAGCATGCAAGCGTGCAATGCTTTTTCCGTCTCGAGATTGAGCCATGGAGGAGCACCCTGCTCCCGATAATGTACGACTTTCAGGTATTCGGTTCCACCTAAATCTTCCTGGGTCTCGCCTAAAAGAAGAAGCCGATCCCCTGGAGTCTTAAACCATTGCGTGATCATGCGGTCGGCCGGTTCGATGAGCCCGACCATGCCGATAATGGGCGTGGGATAAATGGACAGGCCGTTAGTTTCGTTATACAGGCTGACGTTGCCGCTGACAACAGGAATGCCGAAGGCCCGGCAGGCATCGGCAATACCTTCGACGGTCAACACGAACTGCCACATAATATCCTGCCGTTCCGGGTTTCCGAAATTCAGACAATCCGTAACTCCGATGGGTTGCGCCCCCGAGCACACGAGATTTCGGGCCGCTTCCGCCACGGTCAAGGTGCCGCCCACGTATGGGTTCAGGAGGCAATACCGGCTGTTGCCGTCCGTTGTGACGGCCAAGGCCTTGTTCGTGTCTTTGATGCGGATCACGGCGGCATCCGAACCCGGACGGACAATGGTATCAATGCCTACCATGTGATCGTATTGACGATAGACCCAAGCCTTGCTGGCGATGGTCGGCGAATCCAATAACCGGAGAAGGACGTTCTCCGCATCCTGCACATCAGGCAGATTTTCAATTGTCAGGGATTGCAGAAGATCCTGGTATTCGGGAGGCTTGGCCTGGCGCTCGTATTTGGGACTGTCATCAACGAGGGCTTTGGCCGGGATTTCCGCCACCACGGTTCCTTGTTCCTTGATACGGACGTACCCGTCATCCATGACTTTTCCGATTACCGCCGCATCAATCCCCCATTTTCGGCAAATGGCAATGACCTGTTCTTCTTTCCCTGCCTCAGCCACGAGTAACATGCGTTCCTGGGATTCCGACAGCATCAACTCATAGGGCGTCATATTCGGCTCGCGGCGGGGCACGTCGGCCAGTTCCAACTCAATGCCCGTGCCGGCCCGTGAGGCCATTTCACAGGATGAACTTGTGAGCCCGGCCGCGCCCATGTCCTGTATGCCGACCAGGAGCCGTTGGTCCAGGAATTCCAGACAGGCTTCCAGGAGCAATTTTTCCAGGAACGGGTCGCCGACCTGTACGTTGGGTCGCTTCTGTTCGGAGACGTCGTCAAAACTGTCCGAAGCCATCGTAGCTCCGTGAATGCCGTCGCGACCGGTTTTGGCGCCAATGTACAAGACCGGATTGCCGACGCCACCGGCCCGGCCCAGAAGCAACTCATCGGTTTTGATAATGCCCAGGCAAAAGACGTTCACGAGGGGGTTTTTGGTGTAAATATCGTTAAAGGCGATTTCGCCGCCGACCGTGGGGACGCCGATGCAGTTCCCGTACCAGGAAATACCGGAAACCACGCCCTTTAAAAGATGACGATTCTTGGGCAGGTCCAGTTCACCGAACCTGAGGGAATCCAGCAGGGCAATGGGCCTGGCGCCCATCGTGAAAATGTCGCGTAAAATCCCACCGACCCCGGTGGCCGCGCCCTGGAACGGTTCGATGAACGATGGATGATTATGGGACTCCATTTTAAAGACCGCTGAGAGCCCATCGCCGATATCCACAGCTCCGGCATTTTCCCCCGGACCTTGAACTACCCGCTCGCCCTCGGTGGGAAATCGCTTCAAATGGACCCTTGAACTCTTATACGAACAATGTTCGCTCCACATCACCGAAAAGATCCCGAGTTCCGTTAGATTAGGCTCCCGGCCCAGGTGCTTGAGGATCTGCTCATATTCCCCTTCTGTCAGGCCATGTCGCTGAACCATTTCTGGCGTAATGTGTGTTGATGTCTGCTCCATAATATTTCATTTTAAAATTAAGATATAATTCATAAATATTTGTAATTATTTAATTTTTTATTCATTTATATTAGTCAGGCTTGCCACCAAGGATATACGTGACCCATGCCGTATCGGGTTCCCCGTTTTCCGCGCGGTGATAGGTGCCTGTCCCTTCGTTGGTTTTTTTGTTGGTGCCCTCCCACAGAAAATGTACGTCCCGGAATCCGGCTTCATTCAGTAATTCCATGACTTCGGGCATGGTCCACATGCGCCAGTCATAGACAAAGGCATTGCGCATTTCACTTCCGTCCTGAAAGGTGAAATGCATGCGCATCGTACAGAAGTACGTGGCAGGGTCAAAAGCGTCCTGGTCCCAAATGAAGGAAAAATCGCCAATGCCGTCATCATCGGGGTTGTCGATATCACGGGGCTCTTCCTGTAAAACCTGGCTTTCACTCCCTCCCCAAATGTCCAGGAGAAATATGCCGCCCGGCTGAAGAGATTCTTTTGCTCTTTTGAAATATTGTAGCAGCGTGGGACGATCCTTAAAGACCATGTAGCTGAAGTTCAACGCCATTGCCAATTGCACGTGTGAAGGATGAGCCTCCAACACGTTACCGTGGATGAGCGTCAGACGGCTTTGCTGATCCACGGTCAAGGGCGACACGTTATGTTTGATGCCCCAATTGAGCGTCGGCCAATCCAGATCGACGCCGATGGCGTGATTCTCGGAGTGTTGCGTCACGAAATACGTGGACAACGCGGCGGTGCCGCAGAAATCTTCCCGTAGTGAACGCAAGGGACGGCCTGTATAGTTCTCAAAATATTCGGCAAAAAACGGAATGTCGAAATCCGGACTTTGGACACTTTTCTGGTACAGGACATGAGGATCGGCCCGCTCAGCCATGGACGGTCGTTTCCGGGCAGGCTTGCGCGATCTTTTCATCAAAGGGGCCTTGTGTTTCCGTATGACATGGCGTTGCTGTGCAGAGGTGTATCATAAAGGAAAGACGCAACGTGACGCTAGGGGCAACTTTCACGAGACGGTCACACCGTTTGTTCGCGACAGGACAAGGCTTTTGGCGTGAGAACAGTTGTCCTGCTCCGGCGATTTTTTTTATGATACGCTCATTATGCATTTTTCACTTATCCATGTCCGGTTTTTATGAGGAAGGAGCAGAGAATGGAAACCTATACGCGCGAAGAAGCCAAAACTGAAAACACGGATGACTCCGGGGCTCGCGAGTTGTTGAGACGGGCATTTGAGAAAACTTCACGGTGGCCGAATAACTTTGGTGGATTTGAAGCCGATCTTTGCATCAATGTGAACGGTGAAGAAACCACCGGAAAAGTCACGGTCAAGTCATCGAGGGAAATCGACGTATCTCTTCCGAATGAAGAACTTCAACAGTGGGCTCAAGGTCAAATTTCGATGATCGCGACGCACCGGGGACCGCGAAACTTCGAGGAATCCGATGGAAAATACAATCTGTCGTTTGCGGGCGAAGAAAATCATCCCCAGGGGCCGCGGATCAGTCTGGGGGATTCCATGGGCTCCACGTATCGCATCAAAGACGATCGTATCACCCAGATCAACCGGAAGATGCCGCACGTGGCCTTTACGATCAACGTCGAAGACAGCACGTTGACACAGGATCAGAAATATCTCACAACCCGTTATACCGTGTATTACTACTCGCCCAAGGATGGCTCACTGGCCAACGTGGAGAGCTTCTCGGATTCTCATACGAGGGTGGGAAACGCGGACCTGCCTGCGACCCGCCGTATCATTTCCTATGAAAAAGGCACCACGGTGACGCGGACCATCACGTTTGCAAACCATAAGCCGCTGTAACGCGCAGTGGCTTCCCTTGTAGGGGCGGGCCTATGTGCCCGCCCAAAAAATTTTCCTAGGCTGTATCAACCTGTCCCGGCCCTGATCGGGAACTACCACCGCTACAACGTGCCCCCTCACCCTGCCCTCTCCCTCCAGGGGAGAGGGTTTTAAGGCCCTACGACTCCCCAACATGGCCGCAGCAAGGAACCCTCCCATTACGACAACCCCTGCCCTCTCGTGCTCCCGCCGAACCCTCCGAAATTCCCCCCGAATCCACCCTGGCCGGTGCCCCAATACCCGCCCCGTCTCCACCGTTGAAAAGGATGCCGCCGTTCCGGGCGCGTAAATCGCCAGAGGGCAAACAGCATGGCCAACGCTGCGGCCACGTTCATCCAGAACCCCGCACTCGAAGAGCGCTTGGGTTCTGCGGTTGCTTGGATCGCATTGCCCGAGGCCGAAGCCAATCCGACAGCGGTACGATACAAGGATTTTCCGTACCGTGCATTTTTGAACATGGGAATGAGGTACTGCGTGGACAATTCATCCAACTGCGGCTTCCCGATCACCGAAAGCAAGCTCCGTCCGAGAACCACCACGGCTTGTCGTTCTTTCAACGAAGCGAGCAACAACATTCCCCGCTCCTGCTGCGCCGCGCCGATGTGCCATTCTTTATACAAGTCCTGCGCATAGTCCCGTGCATGCGAGTGAGGGCCGGCCGTCTCAATTGTGACAACGATCATTTCGATTCCCGTACGATCTTCCAGTTCTTTGCAGACCTGCCGAATGCGGTTCTGCCAGTCGGATTCAATTAAATCCGCATAATCACTGACATAGCCCAGCGGCGTCGGGAAATTGGATTTCTTGTCTCCTCCGGCGGCATTGGCCGGCCAAGGAGACGCCCAGACAAGCAGAACGAATAGAATAAGCATGGGGGCCGATCGGCACAGTGTCTTGTCAACCAGCAATTTTCCCATATAGTGTCTCCGGAGCAATGTCTGCTCCATTCGGCCAGGTTATCGTTCCACCTTCTATGACTGCCTTCTTAAAGAACTCTTTAGTTTTCAACGGCCTGAAAACGGGACCTTTGTCAATGTATTCACGGAAATCAATATCGCCGGCCACGCCATTATCAAACTCAACATGAAAGACGTAATCTCGTTTATAGTTAATATTTATGGCCTCATTCATGTTCCACATAGTATCATTCTTCTTAGAGCCCTCTGATTAAGTTGGTTTTGTGGCGAAAAAACTGTTTGAGGTAGGGGACTATCCATGCCTGAAACAGAGGGAAAAGTGTTTCAAATGAGTCATCCGCTCCAATGCCAAGTTAGTTTAACGCCACTTGCCCTGCTCGAAAATCAACGGTCAAGTTCCACCCACGAAAAAAATCGAGTCCAAGAAGTCCATCAACGCCGGTACTCGGTGGCAAGGTGTGCCCCAGTACTGGAAACTTGGTACGCTTCTGCCCCAGAGCTATGAGTTTATCGAGTGGGACGCGTGGCACAAATTCGACGCCACTACCTGTAGTTACTTGGATACGGTCAGATATTAATGCTGGGTCGTAACCGAGGGCAACCAGCATCCCTATGTTCACCACAGTGAACGTCGCTCCAGTGTCAAGTGCGAGGCGAAGGACGGCACTGCCGCTCGGTCCCCACAACTCTGCTGATACAAAGATCAAGCCCTGTTGCGGGTCAAAGGAAAAACTCATAGGACGATCGCCGTGTCTTCGGGCATCCTCCCCGTGTACAGGACGGCGAACCGTTTAGGGCGCAAGGTTACGGCTTGGCGATAAACCTCTTCGCGATCCTTGCTGTGCCAACGTACCTTGCCGCTTTGCACTTCCAAGACGTCATTGACCTGTGGGTCTTCGATGAGAACCCATTCTGAGGAAAACTGTGCTTCGATTTGGGCTATAGTTAGGAGATCATCCATCAGTCTGATCCTCCTGATTATAGTTTGATCCTGAAATCAGATCGTTTGCCCATCATCACGCTATCAGATCATATAACCATTAATTAAGCAGCAATTCCGCTTCATTATACGGTATTGGGCCTGATCCGTCATGTGCGCTACTTTACAAAACACCCGATGCCTCAGGATCTGCTCTCAGTTACTCTTGGATCTCAAAGTCCAATCCGACAGAGCTGCATCGGTCCATTCTTGCGTTTCGTCATCCTTCTCGTAGGTTTCGGCATACAGATCGGCCGATTCGCGCAAGCTTCGCTGGGTTAATTCGGTGTGCAAGAGATCGAGGGCAGTCCGTACAACGTCGCTTTTATCTTTGAATCCATACCGCTTGCGTTGTTCAGGAAATTGGATATGCGACTCTTCAAGACTAAATTTGGCTTGAATCATGACGACCTCCGCCTGAAGTCCCCATAGTGAGACCCTGAATTAGGACCCTAATATATGGCCAAAAGATGGGGGAGCAAATCATTCCTTAAACTTCACGTGGATATGCTCACGGTGAAAGGCCAAATACTTTTTGTGTTCCGGCTCGACTCGACGCAAGCGCATTTTGGGATTGATCCCGAGGACTTTCGCGTCATCTGCAGTAAGACTTTCTGAAATCAATATTCCGCCCTCATCGTCAAAACTCACGTAACCTGAGTCAAAGCACGCATCAAGTGCGGGAGACAGCAACAAGCCATTATAAAGATCGATTTTCTCCTCCAACGTAGCTTTGCTCCATGGCTTGATGTGAGAGGCGCGAAGCAGACTCTCTTCTCTGCAGCCCGTGACTGCACAAGTAGACCAGTATTCAATCAGACTCTGTCTGAATTGGACCTGACCAATCCGCGCCTTGACTATGGCTTCGCGCTCCGAAGATGGAAGGTTGGGATACGCTTGGGTATCGGCGGTTTTATTTGCCTTCCACATCTGCGCAGCCAATATCCATGCGAATGAGTGAGCGTCCAACAAGGTCGCCTCAGGATCGAGGCTTTCGGCAAGCATAGTTTTAAGTCTGCGGATAAGGGAGATATAGATGAGATAGTTCTCCCAAGAACATTGATGACTCGTCTTGAACTCAATACCCAATAGTTCGAAGGCACGATCAAAGAATGTCGGCGCTATTGGAAGATATCGGGAGCAGTCTTTCAGGAAGAACAGATAGGCAATCAATGGATAAGTTTTGCCGAATATATCGATCAATTCGTCAAAGGAGAACTTTTCTTGTTGCTCTCGATAGAACGCAAACAAACACCCTTCGACTCTTAACAAGGTGTCTCGCTGTTTTTCGGCTTCGTAGAGCGGTTGATGTGGACGGGCTGTCTCGCCATAGCGAGCTTGCCAACGAACAAGATTGTTCTTCGGTATCTCAATAGCTTTGACCACCGCCTGAGCGATCTTTCCGCTTCCAATTGCCGATTTCTTCCATTTATCAAGCGCGAGTGCATCTCGACCGTCATAATAGATTTTAGGCTTATAGCCTTCTTTTTTTTGGATATAAGTGTTAGATGCGAAAGACACGAAGGGGCTGCCGGACTGTTCTTCGATGAATTTTCTAAACGCTTCGCATTGGCCTTCAAAGCGATAAAGATCAATTCGTGGCGTATCGGATGCCATGAAGCTCTCCATGAAAGCTAATCATTGATTTTCAAGCAATCCCGCTCATCGAAACCGCTCCTCATGTTTCATCGAGTCGATCCGGTCCACCAGTTGCCCCAGGCCGGCAAGGTAGCGCTCCAATAACTTGGGAAGCTCATGTTTTCCCGGGGTACTGAGGCCGCGCTTTAACCGCCAGACTTCGAGGAACACTGAAGGATCCACGTTCAACGTGGTCTTCAGTTCGTCCAGAATTTCCGGTGATTTCATGTTCAACTGACGGCCCAGCAGACGGTACAAGCCTCGGAGACACGGAAGTAGCGAGGTTAACGAGAGGGGCAACAGGGTTTGAATCGCTTCAACCCTGCCCCACCCTTCGACGTAGCATTGGCGAACCCGCAGGAGGTTTGCGCGTGCTTCCTGCCGGCATTGGACAAACAGGTGCGCCTGATCGACCTGCAATTCAAGGAACGGATCACTTCCTTCAAGCAGCACGTGGCATTCCTTGATGTCCAGAAACTCCAATGGGAACACATCCGATGATTGTTGGAGATCTTCATGCGTGAGAAACAACGGGGCAACGATTTTTTCCCTGGTCCATTGTTTGTGAATGCCGCTCCACTGTTGAAGCACGGGTTGCGTAATGTGTTCAAGCACGACCAAGGCATTAATATTGGAATATCCTTGCAGAAACTCACCGCGTGCCGCACTTCCATAGACGAGGATGGCTTGAGATTCAAGGGACTTCTGTTTCTTTATGGAACGAAGAAAACCCCGAAGCGGAGCATGCGTGTCTTCCTGAAGTTGAGGCCATGGCGAATCAGCGGACATACTTATGACCTCATCCGTAATGCGTCGTGAAAATTGATCTTACGTAAGCGCATGAGGTGGTCGTTGGTCGGCGCGAGGGTCAGGCACAAATCCCAGGGCCAGAAAGCGATCCAATAACCCGAAGGGTGGAGTCTCACGAAGTCCTGCGGTCGCAGTCAGAACTTGGTATTTGAGCCGCCGGTTTTGGTCGATGGTGGAAAAGACCCGGTTGCGCAGCCACGCGAGTGCCGGATTCCCCGTATTCCAAAAAAAGGCTTCTTCATCGGCAAGTCGTTGCAGCATTTCGACTTTGGGACGACGTTTTTTTTCGAACGTTTTTAAACGTGATGCTTGAAAATTGTCTTCCGCCAGGCACGCAGGAACAAGATCCGCCAACACCGTGGCATCGACCATAGCTTGCATGCGCCCTTGAGACGCATGAGGATTCATCCCATGGGCGGCATCCCCGATCAGCACGGCCCCGTCGGCAACCCACGTTCGCGCCCGCGTTTGACCCGTAGGCATCACCGTTGTTTGCTCCCAACTCGTGAAGCCATGAAACGTGGCCGATAGCTCAGGATAGATGGTGGACCAGCGTTGCTGAAGGGGTTCCACTCCGGCCGTGTGCAGCGCGTCCCGGGATTGGGCGTCGATCAGGTAGACGAGATAGAGTTTCTCCTTTGCCGCCGGGAATAAACCTAGAATTTCTCTTTTCCCAAGAAAATACTGCGATTCATCCAATTTTTCGGGGCAATCCAAAATAGCGACAAGATAGCTGTCACGGTAGCGGTACAGCCTGGTGGGGATTTTCAGCGTTTCGCGAACTTTGGATGCCGGTCCGTCGGCCCCGACGACCAATTTGGCAGAGATACGTACTGGCTTGCCTTGCACGTTCGCTTCCACTCCTATGATAGTTCTATCTCTTTTCAAGACGTTGGTGAACGACGCGTTGTACCACAAACCTCCGGGGTTCTGTTTCTCCAAGGCTTCCAGGACCGTCCGATGGGCGACGTGTGGTAAGGTGACAAGGGCATGATTATACGGAGGAGGCAGTTCGCCGTAATCAATCGAACACAACCGTCTCCCATCGATCTGGCGAAAATGAAAATGCCGGACAGGCTGTACCGCGTGTTGGGGCAATTGATCCAGCAGACCCAGATCATCCAAAATTTTTTGCCCGTTCGGCTGGAGAATTTCTCCGCGTATCCCGTGGGGAGGCCCTGAAGCCTGTTCGAGAACGAGGGTCCTGATACCTTTCCTCGCAAGCAGAAGACCCAGGATTGCTCCCCCGCCTCCGGCACCGACGACAACGACATCAACGTGTATGTCCATACGAGGGAAAGGAGCGAATCGAAGGAGTCAGGATTTGATTTACCGGCAAACTGCCTATTCAAATATCTTTTGAAAATGCTCGTCGGCTTCATCCCATGCCGTGGAGTTCATCTTTTTGAGCCAATCTTTCAGAAATGCCTTCTGCTCCGGGGAAAGCATTTGCCTGATCTGGTGGGAACGGCCTTGCAGGGGCTGTAAAAATCCGACTTTTTTGACGGGATCAAGCGTGGCAGTACGTACATAAACGTTGGTATAAGCCAGGGGGTGATCGTTTTCTCCCTCCCCTTGGAGCCAGACCGAAATATACTTGTCCATGGTTAATCCCGAACTGTCCAGCGCCGGGTCCGTTTCATGAAACACGTCATTCTCCGTTTCGGATAATGGGACGGCTTCATGAGCCCGGAAGAGAAAATTTCGATTCCACATGATGGGAAAGGGGGGTTACAAAAAACTGGTTTCATAGTGGCAAGGAGCTGGCATGAAAGTCAAATGTCGCTTCTTGTTCAAGATAACCCTTGTATTTTCTTGTCGGCTTGTCATAGTGTTATGGACGAACCTCTCGTGGAATAGTGGGTGCCGAGATTGTTTTGTAGAAGGCGCTCATGAGATGTGCAGCACCACTTATCAAATCACACAAAAAAGGAGTGTCGCCTCATGAAACCATGGTGTCTCCCTGGATTTCTTTTGGCCGTTCTGTTCATTTTCGGATGCCAAGGCCCCGGACAAATTACTAAATTACGTATCCAGCATATCGAATCCGCAGTTGAGTCCAAAGGGTCGCCCCTCACGGTCGCAGTCTCTCCTTTCGATGATAAACGGCAACCATCAGAGCACTTGGGCACGAGAGTCCGTGGCGGAGGAGGCGAAACCTATTTTGAAGTCATGGACGGCACGCTGAGTCAACGTGTCACAAATTCTTTCGTCGATTTTCTGAACCAGGCGGGATTTTCTGCCGTACCGGTTAATGGCTCTGGTTCCGCTAATGTAAGAATTGAACCGACTATCCAAAAATTCAAGGTCGAGGCGACCGATAAATCGTTGGCTACCTACCTTGAAGTCGACACGATCATGGCTTTCACCGTCCATAATGCAACCGACGAAAGTACCGTTCGAATTGCAATCGGAGTCGGTGGAACGGATCATGAAGTATTCTTCTCCGAAAAAGATCTGGAAAAACTGATCGGGGAAATACTCACTGAAGGTTTCGAAGAATTTCTGGAAAAGGTCGAGGTCCAAGGAGAGGCTCTCAAGTTTCGTCTTCCTGAGAAAACCTCCTGAGACTAAACCCCTGGCTAGAGTTTTTCACTCGCGCCAAACCACCGATAGCGATACCTCGCTACGAATTCATAGCCGGCAGTCATGGCCTGACGGCACAAGCGAAACCTCCAGAAAAACAGGGCAAGTTTTCCGATCGTCAGGCCGCGCAGAAAAGGAAAAAACGCTTCCAACCCACCGACAACGCTCCCCTTTTCATCGATCCAATAGGCCATGGGAGGCCGGGAGTCAGACTGATGGCGGCTTCCCAGATATTCCGCAGCATCTTGACTGTCATAGGGGAGATACTGGACGCGCGTAGAACGTTGCTCCAATCTTCTTTTCACTGCCACGCAAAGACGACAATGAGAATCATAAATCAGGCAACCTGACTGCGGTTGACGGGGAACTTCATCCTTCATGTTTCAGGCAGTTCCCTAGCTCTTGAACCTATCTGCAATCTGCTCCGGAGACACGACCCCTTGCTCCGTAATGATTCCGGTGACGTATTGCGCGGGTGTCACGTCAAAAGCCGGGTTAAAGACGGCTACATTTTTTGGGGCAATGCATGTTTCTCCATTGATGGTCGTGACTTCATGAACAGGACGTTCTTCAATAGGAATAGCGGAACCGGATGGCGTTGACACGTCGATGGTCGAAGAAGGGGCCGCCACGTAAAAGGGAATGTCATGGGCCTTGGCAAGAACCGCAACGCCATAGGTCCCGATTTTATTCGCTACGTCTCCATTGGCTGCAATCCGGTCGGCACCGACCACACACAAGTCGATTTTGCCTTGCCGCATGACAACGGCTGCCATGCTATCCGTGATCAGTGTGACGGGAATGCCGTCTTCCATCAATTCCCACGCCGTCAACCGGGCCCCCTGAAGAACGGGCCGGGTCTCATTCGCAAAGACGTGCACCTGTTTCCCCTGCTCCGACGCCGCCCTGATCACTCCCAAGGCCGTGCCATATCCGGCAGTTGCCAATGCCCCGGCATTACAGTGCGTTAAGACGTTCTGTCCATCCTTGATGAGGACAGCTCCTTGTTGGCCCATGGCCTTACACGTGGCAATGTCTTCTTGTTGGATCGTCAAGGCTTCCTGCACGAGCCGGGCCTGGATCTCGGCCACCGTGCAAGCACGATTTTCCCGTACAACGGCCTTCATCCGCGTCAGAGCCCAAAAAAGATTTACGGCCGTGGGGCGAGTTGCGGCTAATTGATCGCAAATAGCCAAAACTTTTCGTTCAAATGCCGGGACATCGGTTTCAAAAACGGATTGCGCTCCCAACGCAACCCCCATGGCGGCGGTCACGCCAATAGCCGGTGCACCCCGCACCTTTAACTCTTGAATGGCGGATGCCACGGCAGCCACGTCTTTACACTCAAGCCGTTCGGTATGGCCAGGCAACCGGCTCTGATCAAGGAGCCACACGCGCCCCTCTTTCCATTCCATTGTGGGAATCATATTCAAAACCTGTAATCTGTTCCTTAAAGTACCGGGGCTTTACCCTTTGATGTTCCCTATCGGCAATAATTCGGCTACTTTTCTGGTGATCCCCGCAGTCTCCACCGACTCCACGACGTCGGAGATATTCTTATACGCGATTCCGGCTTCTTCGGCCAATCCCGACATCGAAACCGCTTTTACCAGGATGCCCCGTTGGGCCATATTTTGCTGAAGAGTCGCCCCGCGTACTGTTCGCTTAGCTTGAGCCCGCGACATCGTCCGGCCGGCACCGTGCATCGTCGATCCAAAGGATTCCGTATTGGCTTGCCCCGTTCCCACCAGCAAGTACGATCCGGTCTCCATGGAGCCCCCGCAGATAACAGGCTGGCCGACTGTTCTGAATGGATCCGGAACATCGGGGCTCCTTGGGCCAAACGCCCGAGTGGCGCCCTTACGATGGACCAGGAGATTTTGCTTTTCGTACCGTTCGACTTTGGCGATATTGTGGGCAACGTCATAGACCTGTCGCATACCGAGCCTTTCGGGAGATTCCCGGAACACTCGACAAAAGGCTTCACGAATTTGATGGGCAATGACCTGCCGATTGGCAAAGGCCGTATTCGCCGCACAGTTCATGGCCGAAAAATATTGCTCCCCTTCCGGTGATTGATATGGCGCACAAGCCAATTGCTGATCCTTAACGGAGATGTCATAGCGTTTCATGGCCTTTTGAAAGATACGGACGTAGTCGGTGCCAACCTGGTGTCCGAGACCTCGAGACCCACAGTGCACCATGACCACGATCTGGTCATGCCCATGAATGCCGAATCGTTCAGCCACGGACCGGTCGAAAATACGGTCATTTTTGACCACCTGGATTTCAAGATAGTGATTCCCTGAGCCCAATGTTCCCAATTGCCCCATACCCCGTTGGCAAGCGTATTCGGAAACGTGTTCAGGGTCGGCGCCGGTCAAGCAGCCCTGCTCTTCCGTATGGATGAGATCACTTTCCCATCCATACCCTTGTTCCACGCCCCACCTTGCCCCCTTTCGCATCACATTCTGAAAGGTGCGTCGGGACAGCTTCACGAAACCTTTTGCCCCGACCCCTGCAGGCACCGTACGAAACAATTCCGTCATCAAGGCATCCAATCGCGGCTTCACGTCGGCCAGCGTCAAATCCGTGCGGAGTAGCCGCATTCCACAATTGATATCATAGCCCACACCTCCCGGAGAAATGATGCCGTTTTGAACGTCGAAGGCCGCGACGCCTCCGATGGGAAATCCATAGCCCCAATGTCCATCCGGCATGCACAAGGCATACCGTTGAATGCCGGGCAAACATGCCACGTTCGTGACTTGCTCAAATACACCGGCATCCATTGCCTCAAGAATTTTTTTCGTTCCATAAATTCTGGCAGGAACCAGCATGCCCGATTTTTCCGTCTTGGGAATCTCCCAGACAGTCTCGGCGAGCCGATCGACTTTCATTTCAGTGGAGAGATTCATATAAAAAATTGGTCTTTTAGATTATTTTGTGTCTATAACTAATTGATATATCAATTATTTTAAAAATCATATTATCATACGTCCAAGACCACACGAGCATACCAACCACGTTCGTTAGACCTGATTTCAAATAAATGCCTGGTCACCGCTTTCACGTCGGTTCGTAAATCCTGACGAGTTGCATCCACCTCATCACCGGTTAGGGTGGCATCGAGATGCCACAGGTTATTCTCCGAATCATGTCTTACCATAGCATGGACTTTATGAAAGACAACTCCTTCGGCATCTTTGATGAACACGATGCGATTCAACCATTCGAAGAATAAATCCTCCAGCTCACTGTCTGACAGAAGACAGTTCTTCGTCCAATTGGTTTCTACGGTCAGTGGGTCAGCCATGACTTCAATTAGGGCCAATGCCGCCGTCGCAAACAACTCTGACACCGAATCGCCAGTGGCTTCAAAAGCAAGATCCCCCAAGACAATTTCATCGAGAAACCGGTATGCTTTCCCCATATCGTCTATCAATAAAACCAAAGAAAAACGTTTTCACTTCAAACGATCAGTACGTTTCCATGGACGTATCTCCGGATTCTTGCTTTTTGGACTCGTGCGATGAGTCGCCGGCTTCCTTATTATCCTCAGGAAACAATATTTTCTGTGGCAACGTGATGGTATTTTTCAGAATCGACAATGCCAATTTGGCAAATCCCTTTAATCCACGTGCCACGGATTCCACGGCCAGCGCCTCAATTGCCGGATTCCGAAACGGGCCTTTGACTGAAAACATGGCCAAGTCGATTCCCCGCTCCTCATCGTCAAGCAAAAGATGCACCAACGGAATTTCTTTGAGAAGCTTAAAATACGAACCCAAGGGGCTGACCGCGGCCACCACATCCAAATCATCGTTTACCAAGTCGTATTGTCCGGCAGCCGTCATTCTCACAACCGGTCCATCCATCACCATGTCCGTTGAGACAATCCGGCCATCGACAATGGCAAAGGTTCCACTTTGCCGATCAAAGGGATACCCATCTTTTTCAAGGTCCACTTTCCCCTGCAGCATATTCGGCAGGTTCATGATGGCTAGAATTTTAGGAATCACGACCCCTCGTTTGATCCGGCCGTCTTTGATGGTGAGTTTCAACGTGCCTTTGAGGGTCGAAAGCACGCCTAGGGGATTTCTCCCATGTCCTTGTAGTGCACCCTCCACGGTCATCAAGCCCGTCATCAATCGTTTGTCGAGTGTTTGTTTATCAAGAAGGGTTTTTTCCAGGGTTAACAATGGAATCGAGTTGACCGAAAACCACGTCTTCATCGCGGCCGGTTGTTGCACGGGCAGATTGATTGATACACGCCCTTGAATCGTCCCGTCATCGACTTTCCCGCGAATGCGGTCTATGCGGATGATGCCCTTATTGATATTCAGTTGACCGGACAAATTCCGCATCTTCAGGTTGTGGTACGAGGCACGATTGAACTGTAGTCTTGCGGAGACTTTAGCCGTGTCGGCAATCGTTTCCAAAAATTCACGAAGGGGAGAACGTTGTTTGTCTCTCGGCAGCAACAAATCGAGATCGAATCGAGTCGCAGTCAGCGACAGTTTCATGTTCGGTCTACTGTCCCACGTGAGAATGATTCCCTTGGCTTGAGTTTGACTCTTCTCAAGATTCCATTGAAGTCTCTTGAGTTCGGCGGTATGGCCGGCCAGTTTCACTTGAAGCGCCACCCGAGAAATCGGCGATCTGACTCCTTCAACGTTGACGACTCCATTCGTTAACGTCACCTGCCCAGATTTGCTCCATGACCTCCAATCACCTCCCGTTCCCCGAAGATGCACCACCCCTTCCATGGTCCCGGAGGAAATCGTCTTCTCAAATAATTCAAGGTCCGGCGGTAACGACTCGAAGTGTATCGGTTCGGCCCTCAGTGAGGCATTGAACGTCAAGGTTTGGTCGTAATGAAATGTTCCTTTTCCGGCGAAGCGAACCGACGGCAGACTCAGGGTCATGCTTTCAAACGTGAATTGATGCTTTTTGCCGACTCGAACGTGAAAATCAAGATTGCCGGCCAGACTCGAGGGTTTATAGAGAACGCCTGGCAAGTGAATTTCCAATCCTTGCATGGAAATTCTCCCTTTCACCGAGGGACTTCGCAGTTGTCCTGCAAGCATGAGGAGATACTGCGACTTGCCTGAAATTGTTTCTTGCGTCGGAAGTACCGGGCCGGACAAGAGAGTTCGTAGATCGCTGTCACTGAAATGTCCTTGAATTCTCAAGCCATCAGTATACGATTCACCTTCAAGATCAATCGTCCCTTGAATGTGAAAATCACTATCTCCATAGAGCCCTGTAACGTTTTCGAAACGAAGATGATTTTCTGAAATGGCAAAAATGCCCTCCACTCGGGTAAGAGGCATACGCAGTCCCGGTAATTGCATGGCAATCCGTTCAGGATGATATTCGGCACTTTGAAACGCGATGGCTTGAGGGTCCTTGAGTGGTCCGGCAAAGCGCAGGCCCAACAATCCACTCCCGGCCATGCCTTGCAAAGATTCTCCTGGTCGTTGTGGTACGCTCCACCCGGCAATGGTTTGCATAAGGCCAATAATTTTTGAGGCGGAAACCCGCCCCTCGAATTCGGTTGTCAACCAAGGTCCTTGTTCGGCAAAAACAATCATCCCTTCGCCTTGAGTGACGGGAATCTCCTCATATTGGCCATGAAAGTCGAAGAATCGAATCTCATCAGCCCCAACATTGATGGTGCAGGTCATCTCTTTAACAGTTCCTGCCTTAGGACCTAAATCCAATTTTCCTTCCGAAAGCTGAAACTTTCCCGTCAGCGTATAGCCCGCTTCCTTGTGGGAGGAGCCGGTAAACGTTGCTGAAACCGCTTGAATTTTTCCACTGACAGACTGACGATGAATGGTATCAGACAATTCCGACGGAATAAGTCCTTCGGGTAGTAATTGGGGCAAATGTTGAATGGCCACAGGTGCGCTAGACCATTGCCCCGAAAAGGTGGGCGGTTCAGACAGCCACAACCCCTTCACGCTGATTTCTGAATTCAGATCAATGCTGTCGGTTAAAACCACAAGATCGGATACAGACAGGTCATACCCTTCAATGCCGGGAGCAAAATGGAGGTGCCCTTGGACCTTGGTGCGACCTTGCAACCCAATCGGGACTTCATGGACATCGAAAAGATCGGCCAATTGCACAAGCGTTTCGCGATCAAGATCCATACGAGTATGGATATCGAATTGAGGCGACGCGTCACGGCCTGATGCGTTTCCCTCCTTGAGAAAACCACCGACATCCTGGAGCGTCCCATAAGCAGAGAGCACGGATTCCGTGCCCCCTTCGGAAAATCGCGCGGACAAAAACATTTCCGTGGGGCCATCCCACACGAGTTGCTCTATTTGCAGTTCTACGTCTTCCACGTGAATGATAAACGCGGATTCACGGCGATATCGATCCTCCAGATGAACGGTGCCGTTGGTCAATTTCAATGAACGCCCCAAGAGCCACGCCCCTATCTCCACTTGATCGGATGATTCCCCTTGAAGAACGTTTAGATAATTCCATCGTCCATTTTCGTCCCGCCTGAGATTAAAAACGGAATGTTCGATGGTCAGGGCATGCGGCATGGGTATATCCTGTACGAAGGACAAGAAATTCAAATCCAGTTGAATGTGCGTGGCCTGAAAGATCGAAGTGCCGTGCTTCGGGTCTTGAATGCTGACATCTCTCAGTTCCAGGTGAGGATAAGGGAAAAACCCTACCCGTATGCGTTCGATAACGACGTGCTCTCCGAAGGATCTTGTGACAAGATCTCGAACGACAACTTGCATGTCCTCCGTGTGGAACGTCGCAAGATAGACGACACCCACAACGCAAACGATCATGATTAGAAGGAGGATCGGAATGAGACGCTTGCGCTTGGAAGACATGTATTTATTCCTGGTCTTAATGGGCACAAATCTTAGGGGCTAGACCAACCGGCGTTTCGCTACGGGCCGTTTGTCGTATCAATGGTTGTCTTAGCGTTTTCTTGACAGTCTGAGGAATTCAGCGCTATGGTCCTCCCCCATTCTAACGAAAGTCCACTCGTTATTCTATCGCCAGTTTCCTGACCATGAAACCTGCTCCCCGCGCAGCATGCTCTTTGCCGTATTCATACACGCATCTTCTCGTGTCACGATCAGTAGCCGGCACACTGCTAAAATGTTATGACTATCCTCATCCGCATAAACCGGATGTCATAATCAGAGGGTACGACAAGGCCCATGCCTTTCGGACGGCGAAAATGTGTGCGGTCGTGGCCCAGCACCTTTCGTATGAACGCTCACGTGTCCGACAGTTTCAAATTGCCTGTTTATTGCATGATTTGGGAAGGGCCGGACTTGAGCGTCGGCTTTTTGGCAAAATATGGTCATGGGCGCGCAGCCGGAATATTCCCACGAGACCTGCCGAATGGCGGTTGCGACACCCCGATTCGAGTTATGGCAAGGAAACCGAAGCATTTGTGAAAACGTATCAAGATGCATTGGCCGAACAAGGATTACCGCTCACCCCGTGGGCACGTGAGCACATTGAAATGCGATTGGGATTCGCTCGTCGCCATCGTCGGCAACTTACAAGAGTCACCCCCCTCCTGGAAAGCCTGGATATTCGTTGGTTGCCATGGATGGAGAAGGTGACGTTATATTATTATTATCCTGAAAAACTGGCACGGTCTCCTGACTGGGTCAGGGAACTTGGAGAAATCTTAGTCGCTTGTGAACAATTGGAAGCCTACAGCAATCGTCGGCGTGGAACAGACTACTACGTGCGATCACAAGAAAGTTTTCACGAGGCCTTTTGTTACCTCGACTCATTAAAACGACAGGGACGTTTACGGACAAGAGTCGTCAAGGCGGTTCGACAATTGACGGCTTCCGGAAGTTTTGATGCCATTCTCAAGGCAGCCCGAGGGGGAACATTATCACGATCAGAGCAACAATTCCTTCGCTCCCTCCAATAGACAAGAGATACGATCCGATGCCCGTTCTTACTCATCACTTCTCGATCGCGATGCAAGGCCATTCGCACGTCGAGAATATCTCCGACCGTATTCGGCACGTCCTCTCCTCCACACCTATGCAAGCCGGCATCGTCACGATCTTCGTGAAACATACGACTGCTTCGGTTCTTATCATCGAAGATGAACCGGGTTTGCGCGCTGACACCAAAACCGTCTGGGATCATTTGATTCCGGCAGACTCACCTTGGCAGCATAACGCGAGAAACCCCGGGGAGAACAATGGGCACAGTCACTTGCGAGGCCAAATCCAAGGCCAATCACTGGCCGTTCCTTTTGCCGACAACCAATTACTCTTGGGGACCTGGCAAGAAATTGTTATTCTCGATTTTGATACAAGGGCACGCTCTCGGGAGATCATCGTCCAAGTAATGGGCGAGTGAGCTTGAATGCGTGTGAGGCTGACTCTTTGAGTTGTCCTTGTTTTTCGATTCACCGCTTCTAGAGCACGGGGGCGAACGGGGAGATCTTTCTTGCTTTTTTTAAAAAATGAGAGACAATGAAACAGAGGACAGGAGGCAATAGAGCTCATTTCATCGTGGTTTCGCGGAAGGGATAATCCATGACACAAAAAAGCCAAGACGACAAACAACGACACAACACCCCGTTGTTCTTCTGGATAACGGCCCTTCTTTTCACTTGCCTGTGTTGGACTCCCGTTTGGGCTGATAGTATGGATCAGCAACAACTTGTTGAAAAAGCCACGCATACCGTTACAAGCTTTATGGAGGACCCGAATCTCACCTGGTTTCAGGATCACGTCAAGGAAGCCAAAGCTCTTTTGATTATCCCTCAACAATTGAAGGCTGCCTTCTTCTTTGGTGCGGATGGAGGCAGCGGAGTTTTGGTCGCCAGTGACGACAAGACGGGGGAGTGGGGTGAACCGGTCTTTTACATCTTGGGAGGACTCAGCTTTGGATTGCAATTCGGCGGGGAAGCCTCGGAAGTCATCATCTTGGCCATGACCCAAGGCGCAGTCGAAAAGCTCTATTCCTCATCCTTTAAACTGGGCGGTGATGTCTCCGTGGCAGCCGGACCCTATGGAGGCGGAGTCGAGGGCGCTACCTCAGCCAATTTGAATGCCGACTTTCTTTCATTTTCTCGTTCAAAAGGGGCCTATGCGGGGGTCTCATTGGAAGGATCGATCATCTATGCGGACGATGATTCCAATCAAGCCTATTATGGGAAAAAGGTTCGGCCCGTTGATATTCTTGTCACCAAATCCGTCAAAAATAAGCACTCGGCCGGTCTTCGCCACGCCATTATGACAGCAACCAAATGAGTGCGCATGCTTGCGTGAGCATACGTCGCTGACGAATGATGAAGGGGGGCAAGCAAGTCTATTCCTGAATGGCGGGAATGATAACGACCTCTCCGTCTTTACAATCAATCGTCACCGCGTCACCGTCTTTTATCTCTCCTTTGACCAACAGCTTCGACAAAGGTGTTTCGACGTCGTGCTGGATTAGGCGTTTCAACGGTCGAGCGCCGTATATGGAACTGTAGCCTCGCGACCCCAAATTCGACAGTGCCTCTTCGGTCACCGTCAACCGAATTCTCCGATCTTCCAGTCTTGCTTTTAATCGCTCCAGTTGAATATCCGCGATTCGACCGACCTCATCCGCGCTCAGCGGATGAAAGACGACGGTTTCATCGATACGATTCAAGAACTCCGGACGAAAATATCGTTTGACCACGTTCAAAACAAGGGCTTGCAATTCTTCATGGTTTTGTTCACGTTCCTGTGCCTCCAGAATTTCCTGACTGCCGGCATTCGACGTCATAATCAAGACCGTATTCTTAAAATCAACGGTTCGTCCTTGGGAATCGGTCAACCGGCCGTCGTCAAAGACCTGCAAGAGAATATTAAACACGTCATGGTGAGCTTTCTCGATCTCATCCAAGAGAATCACGCAGAAAGGACGACGCCTGACGGCTTCGGTCAATTGCCCTCCCTCTTCATAGCCGACGTAGCCTGGCGGGGCACCGATGAGTCGCGCCACGGCATGTTTTTCCATGTATTCCGACAAATCTATCCGTATGAGATTGGCTTCGTCGTCAAAGAGGACGTGAGCCAAGGCCCGAGCCAGTTCAGTTTTCCCAACGCCGGTCGGACCGAGAAACAAAAATGAACCGATCGGCCGGCTGGGGTCCTTGATGCCCGATCTCGCCCTGAGGACGGCGTCGGCGACGGCTCGAACGCCTTCATCCTGGCCGACCACGCGTTGATGGAGCAACGCTCCCAATTGCAATAATTTTTCCATTTCTCCTTGGAGGAGACGGCTGATCGGAATGCCCGTCCAACGACTGACCACTGCGGCGATGTCTTCTTCGTCCACTTCTTCTTTCAAGAGACGAGACTCCCCTTCCTGTCGATCGAGATGCGCTTCTTCAGCCTGGAGCTCTCTCTCCAGCCTCGGCATCGTTCCATAGCGGAGTTCCGCAACACGATTGAGATCATATTCACGTTCAGCTTTTTCAATCTGGTGCTTCAAATCTTCAATGTGTTGTCGGATTTGTTGTAAGCGTCCGACCGCAGATTTCTCCGCTTCCCACTGGTGCTTCAATCCGGCAAGTTCCCGGTGCTTGCCCTCAAGTTCATCTTCTAATGTTTCAAGTCGTACCTGGCTACCCGGATCCCCTTCTTTCTTGAGGGCTTCCCGTTCGATTTCGAGTTGCATCACTTTTCGGGAAACTTCATCTAATGCCGCGGGCATGCTGTCGATTTCCGTACGCAGTCGTGCGGCGGACTCATCAATGAGATCGATGGCCTTGTCCGGGAGAAACCGGTCGCCGATATATCGATGGGAAAGCCGTGCAGCCGCAACCAAAGCCGCGTCTTTAATGCGGACCCCATGATGAACCTCATACCGTTCCTTGAGTCCACGCAAAATCGAAATTGTACTGGCGACCGACGGTTGTTCCACGAGCACGGGCTGGAACCGGCGTTCAAGTGCCGCGTCTTTTTCAACATGCGTGCGATACTCATCCAGGGTCGTCGCTCCGATCAGATGAAGCTCTCCTCGCGCCAGCATCGGTTTCAACAGGTTGGCGGCATCCATGGCCCCTTCGGCCGCTCCCGTGCCCACCACGGTATGCAATTCGTCGATAAACAGGAGAACGTCTCCCTGCGACGACTGAATTTCCTTTAAGACAGCCTTCAGGCGTTCCTCAAACTCTCCCCGGAATTTGGCTCCAGCCACCAAGGCTCCCATGTCGAGGACGACCACGCGTTTCTGTTTCAACCCTTCAGGAACGTCGCCCTTGATGATCCGTTGAGCCAGCCCTTCGACAATGGCCGTTTTCCCGACACCGGGCTCACCGATGAGCACGGGATTATTTTTTGTCCGTCTCGATAAGATTTGAATCGTCCGCCGGATCTCCTCGTCACGTCCGATCACCGGGTCCAGCTTTCCCTGGGTCGCCAAACGGGTCAAATCCCGGCCATATTTTTCCAGCGCCTGAAAGGTCCCTTCAGGATCCTGACTGGTCACTCGTTGATGACCACGAACCTGTTGCAGGCCGGCCAACAGTTTATCGCGCGTTACCCCCAGGTCCTTTAACGCGCCGTCTTGAGCCGCCATGGCCAGCAGGAGATGCTCGACACTGATGTACTCGTCCTTCAAGGATTGTTTTTCATCTTCGGCACGAGCCAGGAGCGTGGCCGTGCGCTGAGTCAAATGTAGTTGACCGGGCGCTGCTCCCGTGCCACGGACTTGGGGGATTTTTGCGAGTCGTTGCTCGATCTTGGCTCTCACGGCGGAACCGGACACCCCACTGTGTTCCAGGATCGAATCGGCAGACCCGTCAACTTGTGCCAGCAAAGCCGCCAGCACGTGCTCAACGTCGATGCCCTGGTGATTCCGGCGCATGGCAAGGGCAGACGCGGCTTGCAGCGCTTCCTGTACTTTGAGCGTCATACGGTTCATATCCATGATTACCGACTCCTCCGGAGATATTTTCAATCAACGATCCGATACCATCAGATAATCACATCCCCAAAAAGATCAAGTAGGAATCGACGATCGTCGTTCCTGACTCCCGATGATTAGATAAGCGATGATATCAGTCGTTCGTAAATCGCGAGAACCCGGGTCCTGACGGATTCATAGCGGGCGAGAAAGCTTGAGGTTGCAGAAAATGAGGGTTGGTCCGCGTAGCCCATGCGGACGGCACATTTGGTCAATTCGGCAGGTTGATGTGGCAATGTATGCGTTTGCAGTTCATGGACCATTTGTATCTTATTCTCAATATCACGCAGAAACAGATAGGCCTCCTCCAGAAACTTCCCGTCAGCGTCTTGTAAAAGGTCAAGTGCTTGGAGTTGTTGAAGCCCCGTCATCGTATTCGATTCAAATAATTGTGGATGTCTGGAAACATGCAACAATTGAAGCGTCTGGACCGTGAATTCAATGTCACGAATTCCTCCGGAGCTGAATTTGACGTTACGTTCACGTTCTTTTTTCCTCTCGACTCTTTGGTGAATCTGAGCCCTTAGCGCGTGAACCGTTTCAACAAGATTTCGAGTTCCCTGTTCTGTTTGCCCCATGACAAACGGCCGGATTTTTTTGAGAAAGGTCCGTCCCAAATACCGATGCCCTGCTATGGGACGCGCCTTTAACAATGCCAGCCGCTCCCAAGTCCTTCCGCGCGTTTGATAGTATTTCACGGCGTCACGGCTTGCCCAAGCCAATGGTCCAACGTCTCCTTCAGGTCGCAAACGCAAATCCACTCGAAATAATCGCCCCTCCGAAGTGGATGCCGACAGGACCCGGGTAAGCTCCATGGCAACAATTTGAAAAAACATCTCGCTGCTGATTGGTTTTTTCGCGGTTATTATCTGCCTATTGCCCGACGAGTATAAATAGATGAGATCGACGTCGGAGCTGTAATTCAGTTCGCCTCCACCGAGTTTTCCCATTCCCAACACCACAAATCCCTTGCTGCTTCTACTCATCCCAGGGCCTCGATAAAGGGGAATTCCATATTCTTGACACAGTTCTTCGTGAACGAGTCGGTACGCGGCGTGGATCACGATTTCCGCAAGTCGCGACAGGGATTGAACCGTCTCCGCGACAGATGCAACGCGAAAAAGGTCTCGCGCGCCGATACGCAGCATTTCCCGGCGATGGAAACGTCGAAGTGCGTCGAATTTGTGTTCGTACGTGTGCACAAGACCAAGGGTTTCGTCCAAAACCGTTTGCAGGCATTTGAAATCAGGGGCGCTCTGCAGGACGTGCTCTTGCTCGATCCAATAGATGAGCATGGGGTCTCGAATGAGTGTTTCCGCCATCGCAGGGCTGTTTCCGAACAAGACACACAATACTTGCAGGACGTGCGGCACCTGAGCCAAAAAACCAAAAACTTGGATTCTGGCATTGCCGGCATCAAGGTATCGCTCCCATTCTCGTAAGGCTTGATCGGGATCGGCCGTCACTGAAACAGCGTGCAAGAGATCAGAAAGAATGACTGCGAGCAGTGTTCTGCTTCTAGGTTCTCCAGCCATAAGTTGAAGATTGGCATCGGCTTCCTTCCAATTCCGGAACTCATATGGAGCCAACAGCCGTTCGACTTCCGAATGGGCTAAATTCGGAGAAAGCAGCAAGGGACGAGGGTCAGAGTGAAAACGCGGGTTGAGCATAATCGCCATTAGGACGAATAACGAGAAATATTTGAGGTTTGATCCTTCTCACAATAGTCACACGTTACGGTATACTTCACTGCCATGGAAAAGCCATTCGACCAGACGGAATTGGAAAAACTCTCTCCACAAATCAACCCTGCAGTTATCAAGGATTTTCTGGATCGCATGGATCCGGATTATTTCCTGGAATTTTCAACCCAGACCGTGACCGAACACGTGACCTTGGCCAACACCCTGACCCTGGAAGATCCCTGCACACTCCTTGTTCAACCAGCAGACGATGCGAATCAGTACCGCTTCACGATCGTCGCTTATGACTATTTTGCAGAATTTGCCACGATTTGCGGCCTGTTGTCCGCCTATGGTTTCGACATACGTGAAGCTCTTGTTTTCACGTATCATGACGACCCGGTTTCTACGTCGAAAACTCTACGTCACGTGCAAGCACTCAAATGGCCCATCCGGCGCCCTCGCCAACGACAGAGCCTCTTCAAAAGAAAAGTTGTGGACGTCTTTCAGGTTCACCTTCTCCCGGGAACGACGTTCGATGCGGCTATTGAGCAGGAATTGAGCCAGGACTTGTCCCACATGGTACGTTTGCTCGAATCCCAGAAGCTCCAGGAAGTCCGTAATTATGTCAATCGCAAATTAGTGGAAATGCTTGGCCAAAGAAAAACGGCGGCTTCCGCCCTCGTGCATCCGGTGGAAATATTTTTCAACAACGTGCGTTCCATGCGAGATACCGTCGTCGATATCAGAGGCACGGATTCTCCAGCTTTCTTATACGCCTTTACAAATGCGTTGGCCATGAGAGGACTGTATTTTTCAAAAGCCGTGATTGATGGAGACGGCAGCAGAGTCCGTAACCGGTTTTTTGTCAAGGATCGACACGGCAAGAAGATTATTTCGGCACAAGAACAACAGGAACTGACCGTCGCCGCTGCCCTTATCAAGGAATTTACCCATTCCCTCACGTGGGCTCCGGATCCCGGCAAGGCGTTGAATCATTTCAGTCATTTCCTGGATCAGCTACTGGAACATCGTCTCAGCAAAAAACAGATCAGCGTGCTCACCAAAAGAGATTCGTTAGCCAACCTCGCCCGGTTATTCGGTACAAGCGATTTTTTATGGGAAGACTTCCTTCGCCGGCAACACGTCAACCTTCTGCCCATTGTCGAGACGTTCCATCAACCTCAGGCCCGCTCATCAAAAACCGCTCTCGCTAAGGCGTTGAAAGCCACACTTGGGGAAAAACGAAATCCGGAAAACAGAAAAACGATCTTGAACCGGTTTAAAGATCAGGAATTGTTTCGTATCGACATGCATCATATTCTCAACGAAACGTCCCTCCCCTCGTTCTCCGAATCGCTCACTGCCCTGGCTGAAGTGATCTTAGCACAAGCTCTCGTCGAGGCACAGGCAGTGGTCAACCGAAAACATCCACCGCCATCCACGCTGAACAAAAGTCCCCTGCCGTTCAGTATTTGCGGATTAGGCAAGTTGGGCGGGCGTGAGTTGGGTTACGCCTCCGATATCGAATTGATTTTTATCTACGGGATGAATGCCTCGGGTCGTCCCACCCCCGGCATGGTGGAATACTACGAACGACTGGTACAGGAATTTCTTCATTGGATCGAGGCAAAACAGGAAGGCATTTTTCAGCTCGACATCCGGTTGCGACCTCATGGAGAAAAAGGCCCGTTGGCGAATTTCTTTGACGACGTCAAACGCTATTATCAAACGGAAGGCGCTGCTGCGCCGTTTGAACGGCAGGCCTTGATCAAGTTGCGGCACGTCGCGGGGCACGCCGCGCTGGGCCGCCGCATTGAACGTTACCGGGACGAGTTTGTCTACAGTCCAACTTCCTGGCCGTTGGACACCGCCCTGCATGTACGCCGCAGGCAGATCCGGGAATTGGTCCCCAAGGGCGCCATCCACGTGAAATACAGTCCGGGTGGACTCATCGACATTGAATACGCCACTCAGTACTTTCAGATACAGCATGGCCACCGGGATGCCTCACTGCATACCCCCAATACCCTGGACGCACTTGAGGCCCTTCAAGCGACAAGAGTTCTTTCACGTCACGACGCAACAATCCTGATGGAAGATTATCTGTTCCTGAGAAAGGTGATCGATGGCTTGCGCATCGTTCGCGGAAATGCCAAGGACCTGGTGCTGCCGGAATCCGGTTCCGACGACATGACCTATCTGGCAAGAAGATTGGGATATCTCACCGATGTCTGGAAAGAAGGAGCGCAAACGTTTGAAAATGAGTTACAACAACGCATGAACCGGACACACGAGATGTTTACAAAACTCTTTCAAAAGGACTGCTGGAAAAAGGGAAAAACAAAGAAGAGAAAATAAGAAAGAACAGGACTGCCTATGGTACAAGCTTTAATAAGGTGACTGTTACAGCAACAATACTGGCAGCCATAATCCAAAGATGCCGGTAGAGAATTTTGAAGTCACTCGCGACATCGGCCCTCAATCCTGCTATCTCAGCGCGGATTTCAGCCATATCTGCTTTGGTCGCCACATTTTCACCCATAGCTTCGCCGACGGTAGCAACCACGGCTTCGGCTTGAACCTCCTCGAATCCGGCTTTCTTGAGCGCCTTCACGGCTTTGTACGTATCAAATGCGATTGAGGTCATGCCATCTCAGTCTGCTATGAATGGCCAGAGGAAAATATCAATTTACAGTCAGTCCAGACCACTGTTCCAAATTTTCAAGAAACTTCTCAATATCTTTAGGCGAGTATACTCTAACATAATCGAACGGAAGTTTCAGCTTTCCGGCTAAGTCAGCCCAGTGCCGGTCCAGCAATACAAAGTCACTATAAGCAATTGGCACTGTTGCATGCAGAAAATCGATAGCATCATTCTCATCTATACTAAAAGTTTCTTTCTGCATCAGTTGTCGAAATCCTTCAACCACATAGATGGTTGGGCGGTTCGGATCGAAATATATGGAAATGTTGCCGCTTTTCGGGTCCTGTGAACGCCAATAAATTAACGTTTTTCTGGTTTCCTCTTTTACGCATTCAAGATGTTGATGACATGCAGAGTTAATTTCGCTATCTTGAGTCAAGTCACACACCGTTGAAAGAGATAGCAGCCCATCTGGTATGTGTGGGTAATAAGCTTTCAGAAAGCCTAAACCAAAACATGGGGCATCGTTACCCAACACGAATCCTTCTTCTCGTCTGATGACTTTGATCGCATTCCATTCAATTGGACACCACTGTTCTCCGATTTCACTTAAGAGGGATTGTATGGCATCAAGCGATAAACCGAAATTCATAGCGACTTCCAAAACATTTGCCCACGAAAACAAGAGAGTTCCATGCTTTTTGAAACACTCTATAAATCTTTTTCGAAAAGATCTATCGGACGAGAGGCATCGCAAGGCCCAATGATCCAAATAGATTAATGGCCTTCTGATTTCTACAACTATGGTATGCGTTTCACGATTGCTGTCAACTGTAATCATAGCCCACGAGTAAGAAATTACCTGTCAACCAAGAGACGTGTCTTCAATACTTTGCTCTTCCACTTCTAGCTTCGCGCTATGTCGTGGAATTCCGAGTATCCTGCTTTTCCTATCGTCCGGAAGGCAAATAACGTAAAGAGCCAAAACCTCTTACATGGATGAAGCCTGCGTATAAGGTTATCCTTCAATAACAGTTACCGGAACATCAATTTCTATACAGCTTCTATGTCCGAGACGTGGACTCAGCCTTTCTAACTCAAAACAGCTTGGCATTGTTCAGATTTTTTCTGCTAGTAGAGAATTTGACAAAAAGAAGGTGAAGACAATGAACCCCTTTTCGTGCGTGAGGACTCGCGTTAGCTCAGAAACCAGAGAAAGCCGTATACGAGTACGATGAAAACGGCTTGGGATCCAGAATTTTCGAGAAGTTCTCTTTGGCTTGCTGTAAATAAGGCAGAATGACTTCGGATAAGATTTGACGGTCGCGGCCAGCCTCTAAATTCAACCTCATCAATCTCTCGATCGCGAGATTTAATAAACTGTTCGTCGGGATTTCATATGGTTAAACAACACCAGAACTAGGTTTAGGTCTGTGATTCTTGAGATAATCTTGAAGCTCACGCCATCGATAATCACTGAGTTTACGCCGCCACTCCACTGCAACTATCACAATCAAAATCAAAAACAGGCCTGCTACCACAGTGAGAAAATCCACTATTTGCTCCTCACGCTAAAAATTTGGCATTATCAAAAAAGGCTTCTAAAGATGCATCCTTCTTTTCAAACTAGTCCGCCTCTCTTCTTCTCTTTTCAGAATTGGCATTTTGCCTCTGCCCAAAAGGAAGGGATAAAGCCAGCGCCTTCAGCATAGATGACAAAACACGTCTCTGACAACGAAACGGCGTGCTCCTGATTCAACGAGGAGCACGCCGTTCTTGCATTTATCAGAAACCTACAAACTGTCGCGTTAAATATCGTAGTACAAGAAAAATTCATGGGGATGAGGACGAATGCGAACCTCATCGGCTTCGTTTTCCCGTTTATAATTGATCCAAGACTCCACCAGGTCTTCACTGAAAACCCCGCCCTTTAACAGAAACTGGTAGTCGTTTTCCAGGTTGTCGAGGGCTTCATCCAAACTTCCGGGAACGGTTGGGATATTTGAGGCCTCCTCGGGTGCCAAATCGTAGAGATTTTTGTCCATGGCTTCACCCGGGTCGATCTTGTTTTGAATGCCGTCGAGTCCCGCCATCAACATCGCACTGAACGCAAGATAAAAATTAGCCGAGGGATCAGGGAAACGCACTTCGATCCGTTTGGCTTTCGGGCTGGTCGAATACATTGGGATTCGAATGCCCGCCGACCGGTTCCGGCTGGAATACGCCAACAACACAGGAGCCTCGAATCCAGGCGTCAACCGTTTGTAGGAATTGGTCGTCGGATTCGTGAACGCCGCCAAAGCCGGAGCATGCTTCAGCACGCCGCCGATGTAATGCAGGCACGCTTTGGACACGCCAGCGTATTCTTTGCCGGCGAAAGTTGGGGTTCCGCCCTTCCAGATACTTTGATGCGTGTGCATGCCGGTCCCGTTGTCCTGGAACAACGGTTTCGGCATGAATGTCGCGGTTTTGCCGTGCCGCCTAGCTACGTTTTTGACGATGTATTTGTACATCATCATTTTATCTGCCATCTTCAGTAAACTGTCGAAACGAAGATCGATTTCAGCTTGTCCTCCCGTGGCCACTTCGTGATGGTGTTTTTCAACGTGAATCCCGGCCTTTTCCATTTCCCGGACCATTTCGGTACGAATGTCCTGTTGTGTATCCGTCGGGGGAACAGGGAAATAGCCTTCTTTATGCCTTGGCCGCGACCCCAAGTTATGACCGTCGTCGCCTGAATTCCAAATCCCCTCTTCAGAATCGATAAAATAATAGCCAGAGTTGCTGGTTTGGTCATAACTCGCGTGGTCAAAAACGAAGAACTCGGCTTCAGGTCCCCAATAGGAGACGTCGCCGATTCTGGTGCTCTTCAGGTATTGCTCCGCCCGTTGAGCCACGCCTCGCGGGTCCCGCTCGTACACGGCGCGCGTGATCGGATCTTGCACGTTACACACCATACTGAGAGTGGGCAATTCGGTAAACGGATCCATCCGGGCAGAGTTCGGGTCGGGGAATACCAACATGTCACTGTTCTGAATCGCTTTCCACCCGCGGATGGATGATCCGTCAAAGCCCGCGCCATCCTTAAACAAATCAAGGTTCAGTTCGGATGTCGGGATGGAAAAATGCTGCCACGTCCCGACCAGGTCCACAAACTTGAGATCGACCATTTCCACTTTGTTCTTTTTGGCAAAATCCAATACTTCACGGGGAGTCATTCCGTACCTCCTTCTTCACACAATAGGTTTTGTTGTCCAACGCCGATACGAATATTTTTTCAGGAATAGGCGCGCTCACTATGCTGGCTCAAATCGAGCCCGGTTTCTTCGTCTTCGGGCGAAATCCGAAGGCCGACTAGGGCATCGACGACTTTTAAAATGACAAAAGTTCCGATCACCACAAACACCAACGTGGAAACGGCCAATACGACTTGAATCACGAATTGGCCCGGGTTTCCAAAAAACAATCCCTGTGCTCCAACTGAGGCGAACAACCCCGTTGCCAGGATTCCGGTAAATCCTCCCACTCCGTGAATGGCCACCACGTCAAGAGAGTCATCGTACCCAAGTCTCACCTTCAGGACAACCGCGGCGTAACAAAGGACCCCAGCTACGAGTCCGATCAGCAAGGCTGACAAGGGCGAAAGAAATCCGGCGCCGGGCGTGATGGTCGCCAAGCCCGCGATGATTCCGCTGGCGACCCCGAGCATGGTGGGTTTGCCGGTCCGCACCCATTCCGCGGCCATCCAACTGAGCCCACCGGCGCATGCCGCAATATGGGTGGCCACAAAAGCCGTCGCCGCGCCTCCGTTGGCACCCAGGGCGCTCCCTGCATTGAACCCGAACCATCCGAACCAGAGCAGGCCCGTTCCCAGGACCGTCATCGGCAGATTGTGCGGCAACATGGATTCAACCCCGTAGCCTTTCCGTTGCCCCAACACCAGGGCGCAGACGAGCGCGGCAAAACCAGAGCTGATGTGCACCACGGCTCCTCCGGCAAAGTCCAATGCGCCCATCTCTGCAAGCCACCCGCCTCCCCACACCCAATGGGCAAGGGGCGAATAAATCAGGACTGACCAGAGTACGGCAAACAGCAGCAACGCCGTGAATTTCATTCGCTCGGCAAAGCTGCCGGTGATCAGCGCCACGGTAATGGCCGCGAACATGAGTTGAAACACCATGAAAACCAAATGGGGGATACCCGTACCGGGAAAGGCATCCTGGCCCACTCCCATCAAGCCGAGAAATTCCAGGCTACCGATGACTCCGCCCACGTCGGTCCCAAATGCCAATGAATAGCCGAGCAACACCCAGACAATGCTGATCAGACACAGGATGACGGCGGTATGCGCCAACGTCCCGAGTACGTTCTTGCTCCGGACGAGGCCGCCATAAAAGAGCGCCAACCCGGGCAAGGTCATACATAACACGAATGCGGATGACACCAGAATCCACGCCGTATCGCCGGTATCGATGGCTCCCGGAGTACCGTCCTGGGCCCATCCGGTCGCCGCCCCGTACGATATGCTCAGAATCACAACCAATAGCCACATAAATGAGAAGGTCGAGTGCTTCACGGTTCCACCTCGGGTTAAGAGTTATATGAACCAGCGCTGCCGGACATGCAAACCGTCACAAGCAATTCGTTGCCGGGTATTCACCCCTTGCAGCCACCCCGGGCATTCCGACAACTGCCCCTATTCTGCGATGGGGGCGTATAAAAGGTTCCTAAAAAAACAGCTATAATGCGCCGTCACCCGTCTCTCCGGTACGAATGCGAATCACGCTGTTCAAATCTGAAATGAAAATTTTGCCGTCGCCGATACTGCCCGTTTTGGCGGCTTTCCCCAGAGTTTCAATGACCTTTTCTTCCAAGTCATCGGCAATCGCGAGTTCGAGCTTGACTTTCGGCACGAAATCGATCTGGTACTCCGTGCCACGATAGGTTTCTTTGTGACCTTTTTGGCGACCGAACCCTTTGACTTCCGTGACGGTCATGCCTTGAATGCCTATTTCAGTGAGGGCATCTTTCACTTCATCGAGCTTAAAGGGCTTGATTATGGCTTTCACAAGTTTCATGGGTTTTCCCCTTTCAAGATTGAAAGTGTCAGCAGAAACACGTGAACGACCTGTGTCGCTCTCACCTGACGTGATGCAATTTCATGAATCGATCTGAAACCTAAGTCTATGCGCGTTCGCTATGTTCACTCAGATCGAGCCCAATGATTTTTTCTTCCCTGCCTATAAGAAGGCCTATCATGGCATCCAACACTTTCAAGATAATAAGGGTCCCAACAAACGAAAACACCCAAGCGGCTCCGACGCCTACGGCCTGAATGAAAACCTGCCCCGGATTTCCGAAAAACAAGCCGGTGGTCCCGCCGATGCTCGCAAAGAGCCCTGTGGCGACCGCACCCCACGTTCCTCCAATGCGCCGTGGATGCCCAAGATATCAAGGGCATCATCATAGCCGAATTTGGTTTTCCATACCACGGCTAAATAGCACACCACACCGGCACCAAAACCGATCCAAATCGACAAAATCAGATGGCACCGCTTGCCCCACTTCGCTTATCTTTCATTTTCTCTCTCGTCCTCAGCGTTTTAGATTTTCTCTAAAAGAGGAAGATCATTTCTCCGGCCAAGGTTGATTGACTGTCCGTCACACCCTCACCATCCGCAAACGTGTTCCTGTCGGATTTGTCGTAGCGGAATTCCGCCCGGGTGATGAGATTGGGAACCGGCTTGTATTGCAGGGTCCACGTGGTCTCCCACAAGGTTTGATCGGCTGCGGCTCCGATAGGGCAAACTTGAGCATTGCTGTATAGGATAGTATTGTCATCGTCACGTCCACCGCAGGAAAAGAAACCTGCTGCATCCTCAAAGACTTCTGCCCGGGCATGAAGTCCCCACTGGTCGTTGAACTTATAGATGGCGTAGCCTGCCACCCCGTTCCATCGGGCGTTGGCCATCCCCGGACGTTCCTGATTTCCGTAATAGCCTTCCAACACGAGTTCGAGTTGATCGGTGGCCTGTACGTCGAGGATGCCTCCGACTTGCATGCGATCAGCGGTTGCTTGTCCTCTCGTGTTGCCCTCCGGTCCCCAGAAACCGAACACGGAAACTCCTACGTTATCCATAGGCGAGAGAGAAAGAAGTGCCTCAATGGATTTGCTGTTATTGTCATCTTGTTGCAGCCCCGTAAACGAGTTGATGCCGCTCACGGCCAATGAGGCGGATTCTGAAAAATCAACCGTGGCGCGAATCCCTGTCACCGTGAATGGTTCCCCGATGCCGAACATGAACGAACGCGAGAAATTGGGGTTGAGCGGGCTTTCGATCACTTCATACCCAATCAACGTGTTCATGCGTCCGGCCTGAAACGTGAGATTATCGGCCGGCATGTATTGGATGTACGCTTCCTGGAAGTCAAAATCGTCCGAACCTGTCCCGCCGGTAAATTTGGCATCCTCCCCAAAATTCAGCTTCAGACGGAATCCGGCCCGGTCGGCTAAGGCTCCTCCAGGACTCACGGCTTTTTCCAGGACGAGTTGCGCCATGTTAGGCCGAAAGGAATTCGCATCGCCGTCAAAACTCCGGTTGTTGTTCACACCGGTAGAGGGATTATTGAAATTCTGCGTATACGACGTTTCCACAAAGCCGTAGAGTGAAAGGTTGAGTTTATTCGCCAAAGAGTCATCGTCAGCCAGCGCGACGGAACTCAATAGTGGCAAAGGTAGCCACCCAACGACCGCCATACTAAAAACAAACAAAACCATACATGTCATCATCGGTTTGGTCATTGTCGGTTCTCCTTTTGCAAATTCGATATTGGTAACTGAAAAATGCGGTTCACTCCCTGCGCCCTTCCCGTTCCTGAATGAAAAAGCCTTGGATTCTGTTTATCTGCAACCCAAAAAAAAAGCCCCCAACCCCGTTATTACGCGGTTGAGGACTTCATCGTCCTTTGAATACAAATGAGAAAAGCCGGGACCTCAATGTCTCGACAATGAGGGGTTTTTACATCAGTTCCAGCTAACAGTCAAGACAAAATTATTGGGAATTATATACTGAATCTTACAAATAAGCTGTGTTATAGAGTTAACCGTTATGCCTGAAGACTCCACCTCACATTCAGATTCGTCGGGGAATCCTCCCGTGCTCAACGAACCGCCTCCGAATCCCGGGGGCGGGAAGACCCTTATGGTGGATCACGCCGACCCTACCTGCTATCCTCGACCGAGTGCCGCCCTTAAGGACGCAGGACCGGATGATCAAATTTTTGTTCGCCCAGGGATCTATGAAGACCGTCTATTCGGCACACAGCAACCCATTCACTTAATTGGAGCCGGACGGGACCATGTCCAAATCTTCAGCCGCCGAAGCGGGCCCTTGTATTTGCAACAGATTCCCAGCGGACGTATTTCCGGCATGACGTTCCGTTACATCGGCAGCGACCAGCATTCCGCGGTCAATATCTTTGATTCCACCTGCACGATTACCCAATGCCGGGCCACCGATGGTCTCCTCTCGGGAATCGTGATTTATGGCCCGAATTGCCGACCTTCGCTTATCGAAAACGAGGTATGCCAAAATCGTGAGTCAGGCATTTTCTGTTTCGCCGGAGCACAGCCTTATCTGGCCAAAAACATCAGTTTTGACAATCACCATTTTGGCCTGGCGGTCAGGGACGATGGCACTCGACCGGATTTTCTCAAAAACGTCTGCCATCATAATATGCTCAGCGGCATACTCCTGTTTCATGGAGCTCAGGCAATGCTCCTGGAAAATGAGTGTTACGACAACTGTCATTGGGGACTCGTCATGACGCCAGACTCCAAATCAACGCCGGAGTTGGACCAACTCCCATCCTGCAACACCCTCACTCAAAACCCACGAGGAGCTTGTATCGTCACGGAACAGCCCCTCGGAGAGATTGGGCGTTAGCACAAGACACGATCTCCCGGGAGAAACGTTCCGTCCTGAAAACGGTTGAGACAGGAAATGTCAAATTCAAAACGTGCGGGCGGGACTGACGACATGAGCGGGACAGATCCGGTCAGGAGCGTTGAAACCCCGTGACGCATCCGGCTACCTTTTCTAGGGTGAAAAGACCGTGGGCATGATTCGACCCCACGTGATGCGTTGCCATATTCGTTCGTGCCCCCAGTAGAGGACAATTTTGGCCAGAGCGTCGAGAGAACCGACGATAGCCGCTGCCACTAACTCACCCGAATACAGATAAACAACGATTGTGGTCACCATAGTGGCCAAGACTCTCCAACTGATGCCTTTCACCACGCTTCGAAGATGTGTATCCATACCCCACTCAATCCGTATTCGCTTTTTCTGGAAAGCCTCATATTCTTAATATTGTTTAGAAAAATTATTAAGAATTATCGGAAAAAATTTTCCCCATTTTTTCTCGTCTGCCGTTGGGCCGGCAACACGATGGATTCCGCAAAACAAAATTGGTGGAGGGCAGGGGACTTGAACCCCCGACCCCAACGTTGCGAACGTTGTGCTCTCCCAACTGAGCTAGCCCCCCACGTCCCGCACTCTACCAAAAGGGCCTGCGCCCTGCAATCAAATCAGGTATCACGTATATGGACGGTCCGACCCGTCACACTCAATCGTCCCTCCGCAAACAACCGAATGGCCCTGGGTAACAGGCCGTGCTCTGCCCTCAGGATGCGTTCCGACAACACGTCTTCCGTATCACCTTCTTCCACGGGCAGGGCTTGTTGCAGGATAATAGGCCCCGTATCCATCCCTTCGGTCACAAAATGAACCGTGCAGCCGGCGACTTTCACCCCATGGTCCAATGCCTGTCGTTGAGCATGCAAGCCGGGGAAACTCGGAAGCAGTGAAGGATGGATATTCATGATGCGCGATTCATACGAATCGATGAGCACCGATGTAACAATTTTCATGTATCCCGCCAAGATCACTAATTGGATCTGGTGATACTGCAACGTCTCCAGCAATCTTTGGTCATACGTTTGCCGGGGATCCGGCGTGCTCGCCACTGATTTGGGATCGAGAAATACGGTTGTGAGTCCGTGACGTTCTGCGCGCTCCAGTGCCGGCACTCCCTGTTTATTGCTGACCACGACCGCAATTTCAGCTTTGAGGGTACCGGCTTCAATCTCATCGATAATGGCTTGCAAATTGGACCCCCTGCCCGAAACAAGAACGCCGAGCCGGAGCATATTCATGGCAGCATCTCCATGCCCAACGACTCACCGACTCCAAAATCTGTTTTATGCACGAACGAGTTCCACCAGGGTTTCGATCTGCGCGGTCTGCGGGAACATGTCAAACACTTGAACTCGCCGGACCCGATATTGGGTCACACACAGCCGGTTAAGATCTCGAGCCAAGGAAGAAGGGTTACACGAAAGATACAGCATGCGGGGCACCTTGATACGATTGAGAGACTCGGCACATCGTCGGCTCAGCCCCGCGCGAGGCGGGTCCATCACGACCACGTCGTATTCGTCCGTAGCCACCGTCTCCAAGAAGTCTTCGGCTTTTGCCGCACGGATACGGTAACGACCGATGTGATTGTCAGAGGCTGATCGTTTCGCGTCAGCCACGGCATAGGGATTTCCCTCAACTCCCGTGACCATTGCTCCGTTTTTCGCTAACCCCAATCCGATGCAACCAACTCCGGCATGGAGCTCAAGTACGCGAATGTGTCCATCCTCCACGTTTAGCCAATCCCTTACCGTTTCGAAGATCTCCGAATAGACCGCCCAATTCGCCTGCATGAAGGAACGGTCACTGACTCGAAAAACCAGATCCTGGAAGCGTTCAAACAGATGTGGTTCTCCTCTGACGACTCGCCGCACGTATCTTCTTTCAGACGCCGTCATGGAAGAGGAGGTCAGGACGCACCCAACCACGGAAGGAACGTCTTCAAACAATGCCAAGAGGTTGTGGGCCTGGCGTCGGGTCGCACGGGGGACCGTACAGAGGATCAGGTGCGTCCCGAACGCATCCGAGGATCGAATTTCCACGTGTGAGAGAAACGCGGGAAGCCTGCGCAGGTGAGCCAACCGTCCTTCGACGCCCTTGATCACCTCTTCCATGGACTTTGCAACCAACAGGCAACCCGCTCCTTTGACCGGAACGTGCGAACGTTCACGGACGAATCCCAGGTGAAACGTCCCCTGCTGTTGAAACACTCTGAAGCGAACCCTTCGCCGGTATTCATAAGGCAACGAAGAAGGAACGGGGTCCAGGAAGACGGCCTGTTCGATCCGGCCTATACGCGAAAACGCCTCTTTCAACATGTCCTGTTTATACTCTAATTGTGCCTCATAACGAACATGTTGAAATTGGCAGCCCCCACAGTCTTCGTAGACGGCACATGGCGCTTCAACGCGATGGGGTGACGTTTCCTGAACCTCTTTGAGGGTTGCGAACTGGTAATCGGAATGCCGTTCGCCGGGGGCAGCCGTGACCACTTCGCCGGGCAATCCACCCCGGACGAACGTCACCAGGGAGTCTGATCGAGAGAGACCCCAGCCGCCGGCAACCATACGTTCAATGGTAAAAGTCTGAGGCATTAGTGCTCCGAACGAAGTTCCACGTTCAACAGTTTAATTTTCCGATGCAGGTGACTTCGTTCGATTTTCAGATCGTCTGCAGTCTTTGAGACATTCCAATTGTTTTCGCGCAAACGAACGGCAATATACTCACGTTCAAACGCGTTCCGGGCTTCCCGCAGGGAATCGTAGGCGTCCATAGGATTGACCCGGTTGAATCCTCTCGGCATAAACGGCAAGACGTCGTCCGTCTCAATGGTGTTTTTCGGGACCATAATCATCAAACGCTCGACTTGATTGCGTAGCTCCCGGATATTGCCCGGCCAATCATGACGTATCAGAACGTCCAATGCCTCTGAAGTGATATCTTTCAACTTCACTCCCTGTTCTTCTGCATGAATTTTCAAAAAGTGGCGGGTGAGAGCCGGAATATCTTCGCGTCGCGCACGAAGCGGCGGGATTTCTATCGGCAAGACGTTTAACCGGTAAAACAGGTCTTCGCGAAAGTTTCCTTTTTCGATTTCCTGCTGAAAATCCTTGTTGGAAGCCGCGAGCACGCGAACGTTGACCTTAATCAATTTTCCACCTCCGACCCGGGTAAACTGCTGCTCCTCCAGGACGCGAAGCACTTTGGCTTGGGTCGCCAGGCTCATATCGCCGATTTCGTCGAGGAACAGGGTGCCGCCGTCGGCAAAGTCGAATTTCCCGCGTTTTTGACCAACGGCTCCCGTAAATGCGCCGCGTTCATGGCCGAACAGTTCCGTCTCAATCAACGTCTCGGGAATTGCCGCACAATTGACTTCGACAAACGGACGATTATGGCGAGGACTTTGCAAGTGGACGGCTCTTGCCACCAATTCCTTCCCTGTGCCGTTTTCGCCGGAAATCAGCACGCGACTGTGAGTGGGCGCCGCAGCCGCGATTTGTTGTCGAAGCTTTTCCATCACAGTAGAGGCCCCAACGAGTTTTGAATGTCGCTCAACCTTGACACGAAGGTTGATATTTTCTTCTTCCAGCTTGTGTTGGGTTAAGGCGTTCCGGACCAGAATCGTGACCTTTTCAAGGTCCAAAGGCTTTTCCAGGTAGTCATAGGCACCCAGCTTCGTAGCTTTCACTGCGGTTTCGACTGAGCCGTGACCGGACATCATAATAACCATCATGTTGGGAAAGAGATCGCGCACGCGCGTCAAGACTTCCAACCCATCCGGTTCCGGCATCCAAATATCCAGAATCACGACGTCCGGCGGCTCCATTTGAATGACTTTCATGGCCTCTTCACCATTTTTCGCGAGCGTCACCTGGTACCCCTCGTCCTCCAAAATGCTACTCAGGGCATTCAAAATGGACGGCTCATCATCGACGACGCAGATGGTACCGGACATGCTCATTCCTCCAAGTCACGTGAGATCAAAAGCTTAACGACAACAGATTCTATGAACAAATATGCTGAATGAGGTCTTGCGGTGCCATGCACCATCTCCAGCCGTCAGGCGACTGGAAATTCGATCGTAAACGAGGCCCCATGAGGAAAACGATTGGAAGCCTGGATCGTTCCGTTGTGATCCTTCACAATTCGATGCACAATCGCCAGCCCAAGTCCGGTTCCCGTTCGTTTTCGCGAAAAATACGGGATAAACAATTTTTCATGATCTTCCTGAGGAATGCCCGGCCCTTCGTCGACCACCGTAATACAAATCCGATGGTTCTTCCAATCCATTTTCGTCGCAATCCAAATTCGCCCCTTATGCTTCATGGCCTGGATGGCATTGTCAAACAAATTCACAAAGACGCGGCGGACCTGTTCCCGGTCGACGTTGATATCCGGCACCGAAAAGTCGAAGTCCTGAATAAATTCGACGTCATGGTGGCCTCCACGATATAACGCACTCACCTTTTCAATGATATCATGCAACGATTCTATGGACATATGAGGAGACGGCAACCTGGCAAACTTGGAAAATTCATCCACCATGCGCTTCAAACTGCCGACTTCGTTCACAATCACGTTCGTTGATTCATCGAAGATGGCTGTAAAATCGGGCGACCGTTCGAAATATTTTTTTCGTAACCGCTGCGCCGCCAATTGAATGGGTGTCAGGGGATTTTTGATCTCGTGCGCGACACTTTGTGCTACTTCCTGCCACGCTGCGGTTTTTTGCGCCTTGATCAATTCGGTCCGGTCTTCGAAGACAAATACAAACCCCAAATTTTGGCCTGCCTCGTTTTTCATGCGGGAAAGATTCAATCCCATTGTGAGGAGTTTTCCTTGTACCTCCATTTGCCCTTCCAGGGTGAGCGTATCCCGCGCGTCGAGTAAGATCCTGTCATAGGCTTCCTGAAACAACGTGCATTGATGCGATTTGCACACGTCGAATAGCGAATATCCGCGAACGGCCTCTCCCTCCACCCCTAAAATCCGTTCAGCCGAATGGTTGAACGTCGTAATCGTATCGCGGGCATCAATGGACATCACACCTGACGCAATCGTATCCACCACGGCTTCCGTATAGGCCCGGCGACGGTCGATTTCGACGTTTGATTCTACGAGAGACTGATTGGCCTCTTCCAGTTTAACTTTGCCGTTAGACAGGTCTTCAGTCATTCGATTGAACGAACCGATCAACGTTCCGATTTCATCGGTGGCATTGACTCCTTCAATTCTCACGCTGAGATCACCTCGGGCAACGGCATCGGTCCCTTCGGCCAATTTTTGAATCGGCACAGTGATGCCTCGCGCCACATAAAACCCAAACCATGTGGCGCTGAACAGCAACAAGACCGTGATGACAGCGACGAACAGATAGGCTCCAGCCTTAATGGGATTTTCCAACGCCTTCATTTGCCGGTAGTCCGTATATTGTTTGGTAATCCCTTGCATCTTCGCCAGAATCGATTCCGAGACGTAGACGTTGACCACCACCACTCCATCAATGCCTCCGGGTTGGGTATTGGAGGCGACCGGCACCACGGCACGGATCAGCCGTCCGGCTTGGGCGACTTGCACCGACGTGACCTCGTCTTGCAAATCCAAAGCTCGACGAACGAGTTGTCCCACCGGCAACTGGAATGTCCTGTTGGTTGCCTCCGGGGCAGTCAGGCGAACGAGCATTTCCAATTTCGACGAGAAGACTTCCACGCCCGTAACGTTGAATTCCTCACGCTTCCGAGCCACGGCCGCGGTTAATAATTCATGATAGTCCGGTCGCAAAAAATCTTCCCGGTAAATTTCCCTGCTGATGGCCCTGGCACTCTGCACAGCCAATGCCATATGTCCCTCATGGTACATTCTGGATAATTCTTCGGAATCCTTCAGAACGACCTCGATCTGGTTATTGAACCAGACTTTCATCACCTCATTGATCACCTCACTGGCCATCACCGCTAACAACAGGGTGGGGATCAATGAAAAACCAATGAATGCGGCAATCAATTTTTTGCGAAACCCCGACCCCTGCTGTTTCTCGAAATAGGCTTTGATCAAATTACGAGATAAGAGAAGGGTCAGGACAACCAATCCGACGACGTCCAGATAGATAAGGAACATCACCAAGGCATAACTGGGGCTGGGCAGAAGCGAATCGGCGGACCTTCCTCCAAATCCACCGTACTGTGCGTAATACATCGTCAGGAGCAAACACGGAACGAGGAGAAACAGGACGATCCAGACCGGTTTCAAATGAAGCCGGCGGGCTTGGGGGGTTGGCTCATCATCGAGGATAAGCCGTTTATTCAATTTCGAGGAAGGAAACAAACGTGGTGGCAATTTAGAAGTCGCCATAACGTTACCTCGCAACAATAAAGGTACACGTTGTGCGTTCACGAACGGAGGTAAGCGGGGCTCTGTTTCTCATTGCCAATAGAATCCCACGGATTGAATGGGCGCGGCAATACCCAAGTGTACGGGAAAGGAAAGGCAGGAACAACGAAAATTCGATTAAGGGGATCCAGAAGCCAACTCAACGTACTTCATCTGTAACGTGTACAACATGTCATGAAGCACACTCGTCTCTTCTTCCGTGAGGTTACTTTTGGTTTTTTCTTCCAGTATGCGAAGAATATCGATGATTTCTTTGGCTTGTGGCAGGTTGACCGGGAGGGCGGGGTTCTCAGGCGACAACTGCTCCCCCATCAACATCAACGCTGACGTACCTAACGAAAGAATAAATGTCGAAAAGGAAAGCGGTGGATCTTCGTGGGACGCTTTTGAGTGTGATGGGGAAGGCGCCGTAGCAGCGGAAGAAACCGTGTCTTTAAGGGGTTCCGGTTCTTCTCTCGACTGACCGCGTTTATCGCGGATCACGAACCCTGATTCTTGATTGTCAGCCATGCCCCACACTCACCAATATGCCAGGCAAAATTAACACAATCCCAACAGCCTCGCAAGAGAAGAAGCCAATTGAAGCTGGCGGGAAAACCGGCTATCTTACTCACTTCACAAATGCGAGGCGGAACAATGGAGAACAACATGACTCAACCCTTTCACGATCTTGTCGAAGTGGTAGCCAAACTTCGTTCTCCCGAGGGATGTCCCTGGGATATCGAGCAAACCCACGAATCACTCAAACCGTTTCTATTAGAGGAAGCCTATGAAGTCCTTGAGGCTCTTGATGCGGAAAATCCTCAGCACCTGTGTGAAGAGCTTGGGGATCTTCTGCTTCAGGTTTTACTCCATGCCCATATCGAGTCGGAGAAGCAGGCATTCAACATTGAAAACGTCATCACGGAATTGACGCACAAACTCATCCGCAGGCATCCTCACGTCTTTTCAACCACTGGGGCTCGCAAACTCGATTCCGAACAGGTCCTCACTCAATGGGAGGCGATCAAACGGGGCGAACGTTCAACGAAATCCGACTCGATTCTAGCGGGAATTCCCGCTTCGCTTCCCTCCTTGTTGCGAGCCCATCAGATTCAAAAGCGAGCGGCACGCGTCGGATTTGACTGGGAGACACCCGAACAGGTATTTGAAAAACTTGACGAAGAATTGGAGGAACTGCAAGCGGCAGTTCCCTGCCGCCCCAACTCCGAGCCTTCCTTGCAGGAGCCGGAAACACACGCGGCCATTGAACACGAATTGGGGGACGTGTTATTTACCATCGTCAACGTGGCGCGTTTTTTACGGATCAATCCGGAAGAGGCCCTGCGCAAGGCAAACAACCGTTTCACCACACGTTTCCAATATATGGAACGTCAAGGGGCTCAAGAGAAAAACCCCCTTGGAGAAATGACGGCTTTGGAATGGGAGAGGTTATGGGAAGCCGCCAAAGAGCAGGAAACAACCGAAGGCTCCCAAACGACCGTCACACTTGAAACACGGGACCATGACCATGAATGACCCGGAACCCCAGGAACAAAACAAGCGCGTAGGCCTGCATCCGGCGATCGTCCTCTTTGGGGTGATTATCGGGCTGTGGCTGTTTATCCAGGCGATTATTCCAAAATCTAAAAACATTCAGCCCCCACAGGGAAATGAAGTGCGATCAGAACAACTCGCCCTGCTGCTGAAGGAAGCCGAATCAACGCCGGTGCCTTCGGTTAAAGTCACGGCTCACGTGCAGGAAATGAATGCCCTGAGCCTGCTTGTTCCACAACAGACCACCGACAGTCAGGTCGTGGCGTTACTCAATCACCTGAGACGGTCTCGAATGAATGGATCTCTGGCCTCGCAGGTTCCTGCCACCACGCCGGGAAACGATCTGGGGGAATTTGTCATCGCCGACGTGTATATTTTTTCCGATCCAAAGTACGCCGTGCCGGAGGCCGTTGAAATTTTGTCGGTAGGTGCCCACGCACCCGGGGACTTTTACCAAAGTTCCATTCCATTCGAAATAGCCATGGAACACGTGCGGGGGCATTACGCCGTGAATCTCAATCAGAAAAGTCGCCCCGAAAGGGCCTCCCTGGGGTTCGGCGAGAAAGCCACGGGGCTGTACTCACGCCGGTATCAACCCTTGTTTTGAGGCTACAGCCCGACTTTGTCGCGAATTTCTTGTCGGAGGCTGTCGCGTTCCTGGTGCATCCAGGCTTCGAGGCGGGGAAAGAGGTGGGCCCAAGTGCCCGTGAAGGGGTCGAGCATGACGTCCCGGCGGTCGTTGAACAGGTTTTCCTCATTGGCGATTTCAAGCTTACAGTCTGCAATGGCGCGCCCGAGCAGTTGATTGATGCGAAGTTGCTGGCCGACCGTTCCGCCTGCAAGCTGCAAAATCTTCGTCTTGAGCAGGTCCAATTCTTCTTCAAGAGCGATCTTGACCCGCACCCCCTGCGGGGTCGCCCAATACGGACGTTGCACGGAATAATCGAAGGACAATGCGGACTCCCTGGGCTCACGATACGGCCCCATCACCTTCAGAATCGTATACGGTTCAGCCATTACAACTGTGCCCTTTCTCGAACGACGTGCCCCTCTGAAGCCCTGGGTTGAATTTGCACCAGGTCCGGACTGCCCGTGCCGAGAACCGGGCCCGTCCATTTTTGAAAACCTTCCCTCATATTGACGAGAGTCGTATACCCATCCCGGCTCAGAAAGTCACACGCGAGACGACTTCGTTCACCCTGAGAACAGTACACTAAAATATTTTTCGTCTCCTTGGGCACTTCGGCACTGAAACGCGTTTCAAGATACTCAAACGGAATATGTTTGGCTCTCGGGACGTGGCTTTGGAGAAATTCTTTTTGACTACGAACGTCCACAATCATCAAATCCGAGTTGGTTCCTGCGTCATACTGCTCCACCAATTGCCGAGCCTCGTCGGCATCCGCCTGGCGATACAGGGTCCCTGCCCGAACCAGGGTGCCGTCGAGTTCCCGGCCCGATGCCAAATGGGCAAGCTGCAATCGCAGAATGGCCAACGCTTCAGACTGTTGCCGGGCTGTTTCCCTCGATTCATTCTGATCGTCATACTGTTGACGCGTGAGATCCTTGACCGTTTGCGACAGAAACCCGAGACGCCACCACGTCAGGGCGATACCTCCAACCAGGATTCCGAGCCCGATCACCATCAGGACCGTCATTGGACCAACCCCCTGTAACCATGATGGCTGGATAAGGATACTGACGAAAGGCTGAGCAAAGAGAAGGTAGAAAAATGGAACAAGAGAAACAGGGCCGCGTCGTGCTGACACATCTTTTTTATCATACCGCCAAAGAAAGACAGGAAACCATGGCTGGTCGGGGCGAGAGGATTTGAACCTCCGACCCCCGCGTCCCGAACGCGGTGCGCTACCGAACTGCGCTACGCCCCGACGACCTTGCTTTCGTTTACTCTCTCCTGACCGGCGGCTTACCGGGTAATCCATGCGCCTCGGCGACCGCCGGATACGTGATCGCCCCATGACGCACGTTCACCCCGAGGGCCATACCCGGATCACGCAGAGCCGCTTCGATTCCCCTGTTGGCCAACCGGACTATAGAAGGTAGGGTTGCTTGGGTCAAGGTATAGGTGGAAGTTTGTGGCACAATTCCGGGAATAATTCATGGCCCTTGATCTTTTTGGCGATGCCGATCTTCCTTGCTCTCCCTTATCGCATAGAACTGGACACGAGGAAGAACCCTCCTGTACTATTTTGTGCTTCGCGGCAAAATCTGTTAAGAGGGGCAAGCATGAGTGGATTCAAGCATCATATTTTCATTTGCATTAATCAACGGCCCAAGGGCGACCCGAGAGGGTGTTGTGCCGACAACCGGTCCGCGGAACTGCACGCATTCTTCAAACAGGAAGTCCAGCGACTCGGGCTCAAGGGCATCGTCCGGGCCAACAAGGCAGGGTGTCTGGATCATTGTGAATACGGTCCCAGCATCGTCATTTACCCGGAGGGCGTCTGGTATTGGGTCGGGAGCGAAGCCGACGTCACGGAGATTATGGAACGACACGTGATCAAGGGCGAATTAGTCGAACGCCTGCTCATGCCCGGGCACGACGTTCCGCCGCTCCGGCTGGAATCCCGCGCCACTCCTGTTGCCTCGTAAACATTCAGTTCCATGGCACGACACAAGTCGTCTCAATCATCACGATCAACATATATGAGCCCTGCATGTCGGTGAATGAAGCCAAATGGAAAGCGAACCAGGAAAAAGTCGCGTTCCTCAAACAATTTCCCGGACTGCTCCGGTCCTGGGATGAGGCAACCGGCCACACCGTCACGTCCGTGACCGCAATTGAACACAGCGACGCCAAGGTGCTCATGCTCGATAACGGGACGTTTGCCATCGTACCACCTCCGGCACCGGAACCGAAGCAACTCCGGGACGGGATAGAGGCCGCAGAAGCCCGTCTTCGGGACTTGTATCCCGACGCCTATCGCGAATACGAAGCACTGGCCCAACGGGACCGGGAAGCAACCCGGACGGCACGCCTGGAAAATATCCTGGGTGCCATTCACAACAACCTGGACGGCATCCCCGAGTTAAAGGACCGGATTCGGTCGCTCGTCAAGCAATGGAATTCATAATATGCGACGTCCCGAAAACATGTTGGATATGTTCTCAGGGGGTCTATTCGAAGGAGTGAAACCCATGATGGTATCTCGAGATCACTTGATCCGTCATCCGGACCGCTGCACACATAGGGCCGTCTGCATACCCGTCTGCCCCACGGGGGCCTGGCTATCCACTCCCCCGTATAAATTCGACGAATCGCGGTGCATGGATACGTGCCGGATGTGCCTTGATGCCTGTCCCTCACAAGCGATTTACGCGGTATTTCGCAAAGGCGAAAAGCTACTCGTTCCCCAGGCCGAGTAATCGCCTCTACCCGACGGCTTTGCGCAGGTATCCCCAATAGGCCGTGCCGGCCGACGTGGTTCCGGTCAACGTGGACGCGGCGATGATCCGGTAAACCTCGTACCGTGAAATCTTCAATTTCCGTGCCGGATCCAATAGATTGTCGCACGTAGTCAGAAGATGCAGCGTTTTCAAGGCGATGAGGACCGGCCACATACACGCCAGACGAAGACGAAGGTCGCGTCGTGGAATCGACGTGGCATACAGCCATCCCTGATCCAGGTGGGCGAGCGCCGTCTGTACCAACGTATGCAGGACCGGGCTGAAGCCGGCCATCGTGCGCGTATCCAATAAATCCCGCGGCTCCAGCCCCGCCGGGGCTAACAGCTCCAGTGGAATATAACACCGCCCGCGGCGAAGGTCCGTTGACAGATCCTTCAAGATATTCGTCAATTGCAGGCCTTTCCCGAACCGGATGCCCGTGCGAATTTTGGCTTCCCTGTCCCAACTCCGGCGGATGCGAGGCAAATGGGCATAGATGATATTAGTCCAAAATTCCCCAACACAGCCTGCAATCCTATACGTGTAGTCGTCGAGATCCTCCAGCGAAGAAAGGGCAGCCAGATCGGCCTCGGAGGCCCCGGGAAAACGGTCCAGGTCCATTTCCATGCCACTGATGAGAATCGGCAGGACGTGGCGGATCTCCACCCGATCATCGGGCGTCAGGCTTTCGTACACGTGAAAACAACGGTCGAGGTGTTCGAGTAAGGTCCGTTCGCCGGGATGCTCCTGTTGCGGGACCGTCGCGGCTTGAATGGCCTTGATATCTTCGTGACTACAAACTTCCTGCACGAATTGCAGTTTGAGTTGCCGCAACAACTCGGCCCTGGTGGTCCGGTCCACCCGGCCCGCATCCGCGATGGTATCGGCCGCGCGGGCAAACAGATAGGCCAATCCCACTTGTTTGGCTACGCACCCCGGTAACACGGCCAGGGTCAGGTAAAACGAACGCGACACTTGCTTTAAAACGTCATGCAGCAAATACCGCTCAACGGAATCCGCTCCCATCATCGACTGTATGGCCGGACTTCGAGAAGACCTTCCATCCCTTCTTCGCGGTGGCTGGGAAAAAACAACAACTGCTTGTCACAATAAAAGGTATACGTTCCCGGCACCTGCGCCACAAACCGAATCGTGATATCGTCGCCGGCATCCACGTTGACATCCTGCTGAAGACCCGCGTCAGGATGATCCATAATGAAATTATGAGGGGTCAGGAAACTCTGGTTTTCCAAGCGAAATTCGACGGGCTCACCCGCTTGGATGCTAATATGCGACGGGGTATAGGCATAACTGTCCAGCACGATGGAAGCCCGCTGGATCCCATCGGCACCCGGTTGAAGCACCAGGAACTCCTGGTCGGTCTCCCCGAGAGCGACCCCCGAAGAAAAACCCGGTAACGCGCAGCAAAGCAACACGGTAAACCAAGATATATGTCTCATCAGCCACTCTTTCCTGTATGTCTCAATCGTGAACAATTGATACAAAAGCAGCCGGAATCCAGAGCCTTTTCCCCTCACCCTCCCCTTTCTCACATTCAGGAGAGGGTGTCGATTGCCGCCTTGACTCTCCTAAAAATCGTATTACTATATCATGATAAGATGAATAGAGAAGGGACTTCTTTCAAGTCTCTCCAAAAGGCTTTACCCCGTCTTTAACGGCCCGATTGCGGCGTTTCAATGAACAGAGCATCACGCATCAACGTGTTCTTATAGAGGAGGAATGCATGAAAAAGCTGAAAGGCATTGGCTTGCTGCTGCTGTCCAATATTCTGATCTTTGTCACCCTGTCGATCACCTTCACGATTCTCATGGAAATGATCCTGCCCGCGTTCGGGATCGACCTCCGCGGTTCGTTCATGCAACAGGACCTCTTATGGGCTTTCGTCATCGGCTTCGGCGGAGCCTTCATCAGCCTGGCGTTTTCCAAGCAAATGGCGCGCATGATGTTGAATTGCGAGCAGATTACCCAGCCCCGGAACGCCGCCGAATTACTGGTATATGAAACGGTGCAGAAGATCGCCAACCGGCTGAACATCAAGACGCCGGAAGTGTGGATATACGACTCGCCGGACCCCAATGCCTTTGCCACGGGGCCGTCGAAGAACAACTCGATGGTGGCCGTGTCAACCGGCTTATTGAACAACCTGAACGAAGATGAAGTGCGGGCCGTCCTGGCCCATGAAATGGGGCACGTGTATAACGGCGACATGTTTACGACCACGATCCTGGCCGGCCTGATGAATACCTTCGTTTATTTCATCAGCCGGATCGTCTATCGCCAGGTGGCCGAGCGCAATCCCATGCTGGGCCTCGGGGTCTACTTCTTTCTTCAGATCGTCCTGTCGATCCTCGCGATGATTCCCATCAGTTGGTGGTCACGGCGCCGGGAATTTTCCGCCGATAAGTTTGCAGCCAATACCGTGGGCAAGGAACACATGATCTCGGCACTGCAAGCGATCGAGAGGTGGGTGAATCGTGTCGAATATCAATATCAGACGGAAGACGCGCTGGCGACCATGAAAATCTCAGGTCAAACCCGAAGTTTCATGCAGATCTTTTCGACGCATCCGCCTATTGAAGACCGCGTCGCCGCCTTGCAGAAGCTATAACGATCACGACCGTTGCCTTGCTCGTGCTGACTGGGAATGCGAACAAGGCTATTCAACGCCAGGCTACTTGGTGCCGAATTCCTGCCAAGGACGTTTTGCGATACAATAACCGGCCGTTGCGCCCAGGAGGCCACCCATGCACCAGCCTGCGAGTACGTCGGTGGGATAATGGGCACCGAGATAGACGCGGGAGATGCCGCCGAGGAGCAGAAGCGGGGCGGCGACCCAGCGGGTTGAGGGAAAAAGAACTCCAAGCAAGGCCGCGGCCGTCGCCGCATTCACCGCATGATTCGAAGGCAGGCTGAACACGGCCCCGCAACCGGTCAGTTCATGAACGTCCGGCAGAACCTGACACGGCCGGGGACGGGCAATCCAGGACTTGAGTTGGGCTCCGACAAAATCCCCTACCCCGACTGAGACACCCAGGACTGAGGTAACCAGCAGGCCGTGACGCCAATCATACCACGCGCGCCAGGTCAAAAACGCCACGATCAGCAGGATGAGATTGCTGGCCGATGAACATTGCCGCATTAACCAATCCAAGGCGGCCGACTGCCCCGCCCAGCCGTTGACGGCGTAAAACACTGCCGTATCCCAATCCATTATCTCTCCCGGCTTCTTTGGTGACTCATGATATGCTAGGATCACCTCACGATGACGAACACGGAGAAAGGTTATGCTTATCGACAGCCACGTGCATTTGGATGACCTGCGATACGATACCGATAGAGAGACCGTCCTTCAACGTGCCGAAGCCGCGGGGGTTGAAGCCATGATCACAATCGGCTGTGATTTAGCGACCAGCCAGGCTGCCGCGGCCTTGGCCGGCGCGCATCCCCAGGTTTTCGCCACCATCGGCGTGCATCCGCACGAAGCCAAAGAAATCAAAGACGGCTGGTATGAGGCCTTTCGGTCACTGGCCCGGCAACCGAAAGTCGTGGCCTATGGCGAAATTGGACTGGACTACCATTATGATCATTCTCCACGCGAAGTCCAACGCGAACGATTTCGTGAACAGATTCACTTGGCGCGCGAACTGAACCTGCCCCTGATCATTCACACACGCGAAGCCCAGGACGATACCGTGACAATCCTTCGAGAGGAAGGCGCCGGTGAGGCAGGCGGTGTCTTCCATTGCTTTTCAGGAGACGCGTGGCTCGCCAAGGACGCGCTGGACATGGGGTTTTACCTTTCCTTTTCCGGCGTGCTGACGTTCAAGAATGCGACGATGCTGAGGGACATCGCAAAAACCGTTCCCCTGGACCGTCTCATGGTCGAAACGGATTGTCCCTATCTGGCGCCTGTTCCCTATCGCGGGAAACGGAATGAACCCGCCTACGTGCAATACGTGGCGGAAACCTTGGCGGAGGTTCGTGGGAACGGGTCCTTCGAATCGCTTGCACGTGCGACCGTGGACAATACCAAACGGCTTTTCAGAATAGCCTGAGTCGCCGCTTCCGGTTACGGACGGCTTTTGGTAACTTGCGGGGATTCCCTTTCTTATCCAGGCGCGCAGGAGGACTCTCTTCTTCGGACTTGGTCCAGGATTGTTTCGGGGCCATAGCCTTCCCTTCGCAGGATTGTGAATTTCCCAATAATTCGAGTTTTACTTTAAATTCTTGGGACTTCATCACAAAAGCCCCGTGAGATTTAGCCGTCTGGATGATCTCCAAATCCGACGACACCACGGCGCAGGCTCGACCATATTCCCGTGCCAAACGTTGAATGACTTGGTCTGCCCGCTCCCCTCGCTTGGTATATACCACCCGCACCCCGGTCCGGTTTTCATGATGCTCACGCCCGGTCCGCTCCCGCCAGGCATCGAACACCACAATCACAGGATGTCCTTTGCGCTGGCTGTACAACGAAAGCCGGGTAATGAGGGCTTCCCGTATCTCGTCGATAGCACCTGCCTGTTCCGGTCTTTGCTTGCCGAAAGCCCCCAATACATTGTATCCGTCGATGAGAATAATGAGTGGCATACGGAGAAACACGCTAGCCCAGTGTCCTGATACTGTCAATGACAGAGCGTGAAGAATTTGGTATTCTGAAACGACGTCATTTTCTGCCGTCGACTCTCATGAAAAACGCATTTACCCTTGCCCTGATCTCTTGCGCGGTGGCTTGGGGGACTGTAACCGGACCAACAACGGCACCCGCGTCATCCCCCCACCCTGCCCTGTCCGATACGGTAAGCCGGGAGCAGGTTCTCTTTGCCAAAAAAGGAGCCGCGCCAGGTCGAACCACCGCTCCGCTCACCGTCACCAAAGTCCGGCATCACGCTCATAGGCAATATACCCGCGTCGTCCTGGACCTGACCGGCCGGGTCGTTGTGGAGGAAACCAAAAACGTACGGAAAGCAACGATTTCCCTGAGCCATGTCCAACTGAGCAAACGCGCACAGCAACACATCAAGCGAGAAAATTTCCCGCGAGCCATTTCCATAGCCCCGGGAGATGCGGGAACCGTTCATATCATTCTGGATTTACAAGCCCTTCGAAGGTACCGGATCCTGACCCTTGATGATCCGGACCGCGTGGCAGTGGATCTCTTCTATGCAATAAAGACACGTCCGGCAAAACCTGAAACCAAGACAAACAAACCCGCCACGACCATTCAGCGAGATGATGCTCCCGTGGTACAAGCCTCCCCCTCCACTTCGACGACGCACGCAGACGTCTTGATCATCATCGATCCCGGTCACGGCGGAAGAGACCCCGGAACCATCGGCAGAAAAGGCACGAAGGAGAAAGCCCTTGTCTTGCAGATCTCGAAATATTTGCGCGACCTGATTCACAAACGTCAGAAGGCCAAAGTCCTGTTGACCCGAACAAAAGACACATTTCTCGACCTGGAAAAACGCGTCAAACTCGCCAATACCAAGAAGCGGAAATGGTGTGGGAAGGACATGGGCTCAAACGTGGATGCCGCAAAAAAGTCGCGGACCTGTTTGTTCATTTCCATTCACGTGAACTCTCATCCTCAAAGATCCATCCAAGGACTGGAAATTTACCACTTTGGAAAAGCCAGTGATCCTCAAGCCCTGGAAGTGGCCGCGAGGGAAAACGGCATGAAGATGGAGAGCGACACGCCACCTTGGCAGTTCATTATTACCGATAGTCTGAATGACCATAAGATCCAGGAATCCCAGGCTTTTGCCAAGGCCACTAATGATAGGCTTGTCACCACCTTGCGCAAGCATTACACAATCAAAAATCACGGCGTCAAAACCGCGCCATTTTACGTCCTACGCTTCACGACCATGCCGAGCATCCTGGCTGAAGTGGGATTTATCTCAAATTCAACGGAAGAAAAACGGCTCAGGACAAAAGTGTTTCAAAGAAAGCTGGCCGAAGGCATTTACCGAGGCATTGAAACGTATCTCAAGGCACAGTAAAGCAACAGGTCCGGAACCCGTTTATGACCACCTACAAACTGCTGCTTGAATATGACGGGACCACGTATGCCGGATGGCAACGGCAACCCGACCGGCCTACCATCCAAGCCGCGCTGGAAGACGCGTTGCGCCAGATTACCAGACGGCCGGCCTCAACGATCTCAGCCAGTCGAACGGACGCGGGCGTACACGCAATCGGGCAAGTCGTCGGTTTTCAATCGGATCATCCGCTCTTGCCTCATGAATGGACTCGCGCGTTAAACGGGGTACTGCCAAAGACCATTAGCGTCTGCCAAACGGAGGTTGCGCCCGACGGCTTCCATGCGCGCTACGACGCATACGCCAAAACGTATGAATATCGCATCATCAACCAGCCGACGCGCCCGGCGCTGAATCGTCTCCGCGTGTGGCAGGTTGCAAAACCGCTTGACGTCGACGTCATGCGCGAGGCTTCACGTCACGTCTTGGGACAACACGACTGTACGTCGTTTCAAGGTCCAAATGCCGGCACTAAAAATCCCGTCTGCACCATTCACCAAGTCGACTGGTCACATGACGAGCCGTTGATTCGTTTCACGATCCAGGCCAACCGTTTTTTGAAACAAATGGTCCGGACATTGGTCGGAACCCTCGTTGAAATCGGCCATGGGAAAAGAAGTCCTGATGCCCTATCAGCAATCCTTGAAGCCAAGGATCGTCGCCAAGCAGGGCTCACCGCCCCCCCTCAAGGGCTGTATCTTCTTCATGTCCATTATAAAACGGAAGGCGCGGAAAGCTGACTACAATTCCGTAATACCGGGGACAGGCACAATTCGTTGAACCTGAATGCGACCGCGCATAAACGGATGGATCTCGCAATGATAGGAATAGGTTCCCGGAGGCAATCCCTGCACGCTGAACCGCTCGCCGGGATGAAGATGTTTGGAGGCAAAGGCACAGTCCCTGCCACGCCCACATCCGTCGTGTGTCACGGTATGCGGCTGCATCGACTGGTTATCCCATTGAACCGGCTGCCCCGGAAGGATTGTCACGGTCGAGGGCGCATAAAACGGCATCCGGTCCAAAAGAACGATCTGCGTATTCCCCGCCTGGCTCAAGCCCGCCGGCAGGACCAGCATCAACCAGCCAAGACAACACAAATAAGACCATCGTTTCGACACGCGGCACTCTTTCCCAGACGTGACACAGCAACCATCCCAACCGTCTCTCGTATCTCATCATACAAGGTGACAGACGTTGCGTAAACGCCTTTAATGACAAACTTGAGTGACATGACCATGCTCAAAGAGTAAAATTTTATCAGGAAGGAATCACGCCCGCCGACCATCACGGGGAACTGAAGGCCATGATCGCCGAATTCGATCACCCGACTTTTCGTTTAGCCGTTGCTCAATTCGATCAGGTGGCAGAAGCCATGAACCTGGACACGAATTTGCGCGAACGCTTGAAGACTCCACAGCGATCATTGCTGGTGGCGCTCCCGATCCGCATGGACGATGGCACCGTTCGCGTCTTCCACGGATACCGGGTCCAACATGATTCCGCGCGTGGGCCGTCCAAGGGCGGGCTCCGGTACCATCAGGACGTGACACTGGGAGAAGTGGCGGCCCTGGCCATGTGGATGACCTGGAAAACTGCCCTGGCAGGGCTGCCGTATGGAGGAGCCAAGGGCGGCGTTCAAGTCAATCCTCGTCAGTTATCCCTCTCCGAACTGGAGCGGCTCACCCGGCGGTATGCGGCTGAAATCTTCCCGCTGATCGGCCCGGACAAAGACGTTCCGGCCCCGGACATCGGGACGAACCAGCAAGTCATGGCCTGGTTCATGGACACCTACAGCCAGCAGGTCGGATTTTCTGTCCCAGGAGCAGTCACCGGCAAACCGCTTGCAATCGGGGGCAGCTTGGGCCGCGAAGAAGCCACTGGACGTGGCGTCGTCAACGTCACGATCGAAGCTCTCCGCCATAAAGGCATACACCTGGAGGATGCGAGCATTGTCATCCAAGGATTTGGAAACGTCGGATCCCACACCGCCAGGATTTTCAGCGAAGCCGGAGGGCGCGTGATCGGCATAAGCGACATGGCAGGCGGAGTCTTCAACCCCAAGGGATTACCGATAGACGAAATCTTTCGGAAGCACCGGCTCGGCCACCCCTTGCAGGACATGAAGGCCGGTGATCACGTGACCAACGATGAGTTGCTCGCCTTGGATTGCACGGTCCTGATTCCCGCTGCGCTCTCGGAACAGATAACCGAAAAGAACGCGAGTACCCTTCGTTGTCGCATCCTGACGGAAGCGGCTAATGGACCCACGACGCTGGAGGCGGACGCAATTTTAGACGATAGGGACGTCTTCATTATCCCCGACATTCTGGCCAATTCAGGAGGAGTGATCGTCTCGTATTTCGAGTGGGTCCAGGACGTCCAACGTTTTTTCTGGAATGAACGTGACATCCGGCAACGCCTTCATGAACTCATCACCACGGCGTTTCATCGAACCCTCTGCTTTGCGGAAGAAAGAAAAACCACGATGCGGACGGCCGCCCTCATGAACGGCATCGACCAGGTTGCACGAGCCCATACCGTTAGAGGGCTCTACCCTTGACAAGACACGTTTACGCCGTCTCCCCCGCATAAATTTTCATGCAGGCCCCCAAGAACGTGACAGCCTCAGGTTTCGGACGCTGGAACGAATTCCTGCCGATGATCGAACCGAATCCTCCCCCATCGCGAATCGCCCGCACTTCATCAAAAATGGCCTTGTCCGTCCCCTTGGCGCCACCGGAAAATATGACGATACGCCTCCCGTTGAACGCGCTTTGTACCACGTGACGAATACGCTCGACCGGAGTCTTAATGGGAATCTTCTCGGCTTCATAGACCTTTTTGGCTTCCGCTTGACAGATATGATCCGTCGGCACTTTGACCTTGATGATGTGCGCCCCCAATTGAGCCGCGATTTGGGCGGCATAACACACCACGTCGATCGCCGTTTCGCCGGCCTTGGTCAATTTCCCGCCACGGGGGTACGACCAAACCACGACGGCGAGTCCGACGGACTTGGCTTCGGCAGCAATTTCCTGCAGGCTCTCGTACATGTCCTGGCTGTACGACGACCCGGGATAGATCGTGTACCCAACCGCACAACACCCCAAACGAAGTGCGTCCTGGACACTGCCCGTAACCGCCTGGCTATAGTCGTCGCTGCCAAAAAGAGAGTCGCTGTTGTTGAGCTTGAGGATCAAGGGAATATGTCCGGCATATTCCGCTGCGCCGGCTTCCAGGAAACCCAAGGGAGCCGCATAGGCGTTGCAGCCGGCATCAATTGCCAGTTCAAAGTGGTAGAGGGGGTCATACCCGGGAGGATTTGCGGCAAAGCTGCGGGCCGGACCATGCTCAAAGCCTTGATCCACCGGCAAGATCAGAAGTTTACCTGTTCCCGCCAATCGGCCACTCATCAATAACCTGGCTAAATTCGCCCGAATGCTCGGCGCATCGCTTTGATAATATCCGAGGATTTCTTGTACCCGTTTGGTGATTCTTTCACTCACAAGCCATTCCTCCTCCGATGAACGTGGTGAGAATCAATCATTTTCCAATTTTTTCCGCAACTCGATCAATTCCCGCTCCATCAGGTCAAAACGTTCGGCGATCGGATCAGGGATATTCGCATGATCCATGGCTTCTTCCGGAACCCGCTCCCCAATTGACTTGACAATGCGTCCGGGAATGCCGGTGACCGTGGAATTCGATGGGACTGATCGCAGGACCACCGAATTCGCTCCGATTTTTACTGAATCCCCGATTCGAATGTTGCCCAACACCTTGGCACCCGATCCCACCACCACGTGATTGCCCAACGTGGGGTGACGTTTTCCTTTTTCTTTTCCCGTTCCGCCCAACGTGACACCCTGAAACAACGTGACGTAATCGCCGATTTCCGTGGTTTCCCCAATCACCACGCCCATACCATGATCAATGAAAAACCCATATCCGATTGACGCACCGGGATGAATTTCCACACCTGTTACCCAACGAGCGCCTTGCGAGACCAACCGTCCCAAGAGTCGAAACCGCATCTTCCACAACCGGTGCGCCACGCGATACGCCAGTAATGCCTGAAACCCGGCATAGGTCAGAAACACTTCCAGCGTAGTCCTGGCCGCGGGGTCACGATCAAAAACAGCCCGTAGATCTTGTCGAATAATAGTGAACATCGTTCAACCTGTTTTCTCACCGGACGGCACGTGCGCCAGAAGACAAACAGCTTGGGCAGCAATCCCTTCCTGTCTGCCGAGCGTCCCGAGATGATCATGGCTTTTGACCTTGACGTTGATGATCGACGGGTCCACGCGTAAAACCCGGGCCAACTGCTTGCCCATCTCAGCCAGATAATTCCCCAACCGTGGAGCCTGTGCCACAATGACCGTATCCAGATTCACGAGACGCAGCCCCCGCTCCTCGAGTTTGGCGCAAACGCCCGTCAACATCTCCAAACTGTTCATATTCGCAAATTGCAAATCACTGCTGGGATAATAGCGGCCCAAATCGCCCTCTCCCATGGCTCCCAACAACGCATCACACACGGCATGCGTGAGCGCATCCGCATCGGAATGCCCGTCCAAGCCATGGGTATGAGGAACCTGCACGCCGCCCAGGATAAGCGGCTGTCCTTCTTTTAGTCGATGAATGTCGTACCCGATGCCGACCCGCATACGTATCCTTGTCTATCCACACGCTTAAACCAGTAAGGATACAGGAAAAAACCAATCAGTGAAAAGGGGAGATTTATAAAGATGCCTGATGACCGATTAAGAAGAGCCTGTGTGCGGTGCCTGTGATCGGAATTCCGATCGAAGAATCGCTTCCCCCATGGCCAAATCTTCGGGGCGGGTTATCTTGATGTTGTCAGGACTACCGTTGACGATGGACACGTGGTGGCCGATTTGCTCAACCAAAAAGGCGTCGTCCGTCGCTTCGACGCCCCGACTGCCGGCTTGCCCGGTGGGCTTCCCGTAAGAGCGCGACCTTGAAGGCTTGAGGGGTTTGGGCAGACCAGAGTCGCTGCCGGTTGAGAGTGCTTTCAATCGTCCCGTCCGGGGTCACCCGCTTGACTGTATCGTGGAGGGGAATTGCCGCAATGGCCGCGCCGTTGGTTCTGGCACGCTCAACCACGTGTTCGACCATGCACCCGTGACGAACGGCCGGACGGCATCGTGGACAACGACGATGTTCGTCCGTTCATCCACGGCTTGTAATCCGTTCCAGACTGAATCCTGCCGGCGTGCGCCACCGCAGGTGACGCTGCTGATTTGGAAAAGGCGAATTGAGGCAGAAGTTCTTCTTGACAATACGCCACCGCGTC